>JAJDDK010000001.1 GCA_029260345.1 Phycisphaerales bacterium
CACCGGTCTCCAAAACCGGGGGTTGGGGGTTCGAGTCCCTCCGGGCCTGTTTCAGGTCTGGGGTGTCCGAACTCGCGAGGTCTGCGAGTCACTAGGCGCCCATCGTCTAACGGTTAGGACCCCAGCTTTTCAAGCTGGTAATCGGAGTTCGATTCTCCGTGGGCGTATTGTTTGTTGGACCGCGTTGCGACACTGTCGGAGCGCATTAGGGGCTGTAGCTCAGCTGGTTCGAGTGCCGGTCTGTCACACCGGAGGTCGCGGGTTCGAGTCCCGTCAGCCCCGTTAGCGGTTTTTTGAAAATTTGATTTCGGTTGTTCTTGATCGGGGCCGTAGCTCAGTTGGGAGAGCGCCTGAATGGCATTCAAGAGGTCAGGGGTTCGATTCCCCTCGGCTCCACTTCCAGGAACTGGGCTCGGGTGGCGAAATTGGTAGACGCGCAGGCTTCAGGAGCCTGTGGGGGAAACCCCGTGAGGGTTCGAGTCCCTCCCCGAGCATTTTGGTCGGGCCCAGTTGGAAGTTTGAGGAAGATCGATGCCCACGTGCTGGAATTGGTAGACAGGCTGGTTTGAGGGACCAGTGTCGGAAACGGCGTACAGGTTCGAGTCCTGTCGTGGGCACTTTTCGCGGCGGCTTTTGGCGATCTCCGGCGTTGGGCGGCGTGCTTGCTCAGTGCGACGTGGCTTGTGCCACGTCTCCTTCGGCGCGCACTTACCCGCCTTGGGTCTCATCCAAAATCCGCTCGCGAAAAGTCGTTGACCGGTTTGGATGTGGTCGATGGCTTTGCTTTATTTGGTGGCCGATCTCGGTTGATTGTGGCATCGTAGGTGTCTGTGGTTTTATGCGCCCGTAGCTCAGTTGGATTAGAGTGCCTGACTACGGATCAGGAAGCCGGGGGTTCGAGTCCCTCCGGGCGCACTGGCGGCTGCGTGATCGGAATCTTGCCCCGATCCGTCGGCAGCGGTAAGGTTCGCGACTCCCCAGACGGGAGCGCCTTGGGCGGTTGCCGGAGTGGTCAAACGGGGCAGGCTGTAAACCTGCTGGCTTACGCCTTCGGGGGTTCGAATCCCTCACCGCCCACTTCTTTCAGACCACAAAATAAGCCACGCCTCATCTGGGGCGTGGCTTGTTTCTTTTTGCGAACGACGCCTCAAATTATTCTTCAGGCTCCACGAGCGCCACGATGCCGGTCTCGTTGTCGTAGACCAGCTCCCACCCTTCAGGCAACTCAGGAACGGCGCCCATCCGGAACATGTCCGGCGATAATTCGTCCGGCCAAATGCCGTTCTTCGATCGATAGATTTCAACAGCCTTTTGCGCGGCGTCGAGATTCGCAAGCGCCGCAGTCTCCGCCGCCCGATCCGCGTACCGCCCGACCAGCGGCGTCGCGAGCGCCGCAAGGATCGCCAGGATCGTGATGACGAGCAAGAGCTCCACGAGCGTGAACGCGCGACGGCATAATCGGACGTGCCGGAGATGAAACTTCATGAACCGTCTCCTCGCAGACGCATCAGTGCGGTGACGAAGCCTTCGTCGATCAAAAATGAGGAAAGATTAAGCCAAAAATGGACTCATTCACCCGGGTCGAAAACGTCACGACGACGCGCACGTCACCGCCGCAATTATCGCTCTCACACAAATTTGCTTACGTCCGCTTCAAGTTCTCGCGGCTGATCATCAGCTTGAGCGTCTGACTCACGAGATCGATCTCGCGCAACGTCAATCGATTGAAAAATGGCAGCGCCAGCGTGCGATGGCTCACGCTCTCCGCCACCGGAAAATCACCAGGCGCATAGCCAAATCGCTCACGATAAAACGGCTGCAAGTGAATGCACGGGAAGTACGCCGCGGCGCCGATGTCATGCCGGTGCATGCCTTGAATAATGCGGTCCCGCTCCTCGGCCGTGTATTGATCAGCCAGCCGCACCACAAACACAAACCAGCTCATGCGCGTGTGCTGATCCACCGTCGGCAGCAGAATGTCGGACGTATCCAACAAGAGCTGGACATATTCGTTGGCGACAATTTCTCGTTTTTCAAGAATGTCACCAAGCCTGCGCATTTGCGCAACACCCAGCGCGCAATTGATCTCGGGAAGTCGATAGTTGTAGCCAAGACGATCGTGTCGAAACGCCATGCCGAGCGTTGACGATTGCGGCTGCCCCTGCCCGGGAATCGCGCGACCCTGATTTCGCATCGAGCGGCACACATCCGCGATCGTGTCGTCATCCGTCACGATCATGCCGCCTTCACCCGTCGTGATCTGCTTGTTTGGATAAAAGCCGAACACCGCGACGCGCCCAAATGACCCAATCGACCGGCCCTTCCAGGCGCCGCCCAGCCCTTCGCACGCATCTTCAATCAGCGGCAGTTCATGCTTGGCGGCAATCGCGCGGCAGCGATCCATGTGCGTCGGATTGCCGAAGACCTCGACGGCGAGAATCGCTTTCGTGCGCGGCGTGATCGCGGCTTCGATCCGCTCCGGGTCCATGTTCAGCGTCACTGGGTCGATGTCCACGAACACCGGCTTCGCTCCGACGAACAAAATGCAATTCGACGAGGCGATAAAGCTGAACGGCGTGGTGACGACTTCATCCCCCGGCCCGATTCCAAGAGCAAGCATCGCCAGATGAAGCCCGGCCGTCCCTGAGGAAACCGCGACCCCGTGCCGCCGCCCGGCGCGGCTGGCGACCAGCTC
Organism: Phycisphaerales bacterium; assembly: GCA_029260345.1. Taxonomy (GTDB): domain Bacteria; phylum Planctomycetota; class Phycisphaerae; order Phycisphaerales; family UBA1924; genus OFTM186. The sequence goes on from JAJDDK010000001.1 coordinate 2,696, forward strand.
CTCGAATTCCTCCATCATCGGCCCGCCGGCAAGCCGGTCCGACCGTAGAACCATTTCAACGAGCCGAAGTTCGTCATCGGTGATGTCAGGCCGCGAAAGTGGGATCTCATCAATCATTCGGGTGCCGTTGTCTCGAAGGGGTCGCTGTCATGTCGCCGCGTCCCGATCAGCCGTGACCGGATCGCGCAGTGTACGTCTGCCACGCAACGCAGTCGCATTGCGACTGAAGGTGGTAGATCGGCGTTTGAGACTGGTCCGGACGAACCAAAAATGAAAGCCGCGACCAACTGGCCGCGGCGAGTGATTCAATGTGATGTTTTCTTTGCGGTCAGAGCGACTGGCGACGACGACGGCGTGACGCGAGCAAGCCCAGCCCAACAGCGCCCATCGCGCCACTCACGGGCAGAGGCGCTGGCGTCGGGGTTCCGCCCTCGGGTGAATCGTCGACCAGAAGCGTCGACATCATTTCGTCGTGTCCATGTCCGCTTGCGGCCTGACCGGACAATCCGAAGGATTCGCCGGGAATGCCATTGGGCCCAAACCCGGCGCCGGACAAATCGATGTGCTCATCTGCGGGACCAGCGACAGCTGCCCCGGCAAAGCCAATGGCAACGATGCCACCGACCAATGAAAGAAACTTCCTGTGCTGCATCTTTCTCTATTCTCCCAACGGGTGGCCCCTCCACCCGATTCGTTCCATCATAACGTCCGAAAACAAATGATCAAGCTTTCCCTAAGCTACGACCCTTCTGACGCTGATGGATACAACATCACAGTATTACTCAATTTATGCAAACGTCAAGAGAATTCCAGGCCACGTAAACGGAAGTCCCGGATAACTCAAAACTGTCCAATAATTCGCCATTTCCCTCGTGAGAGGGTCCGAAAATGGGCCTGGAAGGATTCGAACCTTCGACCTCACCCTTATCAGGGGTGCGCTCTAACCAACTGAGCTACAAGCCCTCTTGAAGATCTGGACCGTCGGCGACCGCCCGAATCCGGGCCGGAGACTATCCCCGATGAAACTGGTCGTCAACGGTTCGGACGCCCAAATTGCCTTTCGGCTCACTTCGTTTCGAGACTTCGCCGCCAAAAGTCGAGCGACATCGCCTCCTTTGCCATCCACAATGTCTCCTCCGCGACGACATTCGCCCGCTCCGTCCCCGCGCGAATGATGTCCACGACAGCCGCGTCTCCCTGTGGCCCTTCGTACTGTGCGCGCCGTTCACGAATTGGCTCCAACAACTCATTCACCGCGTCCACCACTGCCATTTTCACATGACCATCGCCAAGATTGTCGCCCTTGCGATAGCGCTCCTTCATCTCCGCAACGGCGCCGGCATCCTTGATGAACACATCTGCAAACGTGAAGACCGGATTGATGTCCGGGTCACCAGGGTCATTCGGTTCGCGGCTCTGACCGGGATAAATCGCGCCGATCTTCTTTTTCACCTGCTTTGGCGTATCCGAAAGAAACACGGCGTTGTTCAAGCTCTTCGACATCTTGTGCTTGCCGTCCGTGCCGACCAGCCGACCAATGCGCCCGATGAGCGCCTCCGGAATTGGAAACACACCGCCCTGCGCCTCGTAATCCTCGTCTTCCGCATGTGAATCCACGCCGCAGTACACCTGATCAAAACGCCGCGCGACCTCGCGGCACATTTCAATGTGCGCCACCTGATCTTCACCGACGGGCACATATTTGGGGCGGAACACAAGAATGTCCGCGCACTGACCGACCGCATACATCGGGAATCCGAAGGGATACGTGTCGCCAAGACCCTTGGAGTCAATCTCCGTCTTCAGCGTCGGGTTGCGCATCACCCGGTTGAATGGAATCAGCATTGCAAAGAACCACGAGAGTTCCGCGATGGCCGGCACTTCGGTCTGCAACACGATCGTCGAGCGATTCGGGTCGATGCCGCACGCGAGCCAGTCCTTCACGATTTCGATCGTGTCCTGATGGATCTCTCGGGAGCGCTCGGCGCGCGTCGTGAATGCATGCATATTCGCCAGCAGGAAGTAGCAGTCGTACTCATCCTGCAAACGGAGCCGGTTCTCAATGGAGCCGACGTAATGCCCAAGGTGGAGCCGCCCGGTGGGCGTATCTCCCGTCAGGACTCGTGGCTTGTCACTGTTCGTGGTTGTCATGGGGCCGACAGGCTACCGGCAGCCCTCTTGGGCGTCACTTGAAGATTATCGCCTGCGCGAGGTTCGCTGCATTGAACGCGATGTGCATCACGACCGCCGTGCCCAGCCGCCCGGTTCGCTCAAACGCCAGGCCGAAAGCGATTCCCAGCACGAACAAGCCCGCGATCGCTTCCGGTCGCACGGACGATACGTGCGCCGCGGCAAACACCGCCGCCGTGACCACAATCGCAAGGACAGGCGAGCCACCCGCCGCCCGAATCGCCGTCTGCAGGAACCCTCGATAGATCAGTTCCTCCACGATCGGCGCCGCGATCACGACGGCCGCAACCAAACCCCACCACGCGAGCGTTCTCTCGCTTGAAGTTAATTCGGCAAGCAATTCATGCGAGATTGGATCCGATGGTGCGCCACGAAGCGTGTCCGCCAAAAGTCCCGCGGCTAGAAGAACCACCATCACGATCGGCGCCGCAAGGAGATACGCCCCGACCCCAACGAAGGGGTCGCGGCCTCGAATTTTGAATCCGGCGCCTTCGTACGCCTTCGGGCGTGAAAGAAACATGCCGGCGAACGCCATGATTGCCGTGATATAGGCCGCCCACGCCATCAGCGCTTGCGCATCAAGGCTCTGGGCGTCCCAGTCCAACGACTCAATCGCCAGCGCCCCAAACATGCTCCCCGCGACCATGATCGCGTACAGCGCCAGCCCTGACCCCATCCAGAACACGGCCGTCGCCGCGTGTGGGTCGCGCCGCCGAAGCAACTGCGTTTCACGAATCGATAACACCCGGCAGCGCCACAGGACGATGAGGACAACTCCGGCAATCACTCCCCAGACAAAAATGGCCAACAATTGCGGCGACATCGCTCCCTGAAGCTCTACCGAACCACTGCTCGAGGCCAGTACACTCCCCGAGCTCATCCCAAGAACCACCGTCACCACCACGAGCCACCGGACGCCCCCGATGACCCCCGACGCCCCTCGCCCACCCATCACGCTCGAACAGATCGTCGCCCACAAGCGGCGCGAGGTGAAGGCTGCGAAGTCAGACGCTGACATTGCCCAGTTCAAAGAAATGATCGAAGAGCTTGGGCGCCCGCGAAACTTTTTCAGCGCCGTCACGGCGCCCAGCCGCACCGGGCGGACCGCCATCATCGCCGAGATCAAACGGAAAAGCCCAAGCGCCGGCCAGATTCGACCGGAATACGCGGGCGATTTGTTTGATCCGGCGGACATCGCCAAACGGTATCACGCCAATGGCGCCGCGGCGATTTCATGCCTGACGGACCGTCACTATTTCGACGGAGATATTTCGTTCATCCATCGCATTCGTGACGCCGTGCCGCTCCCGGTCCTGCGCAAGGATTTCATCATTGATCCGTGGCAGATCTGGGAGTCACGTGCGTACGGCGCGGACGCTGTTCTGCTCATCGCTGAATGCCTGAACGAAAGCGAAATTCTTGACCTCATGATTCTGGCGCACGAACTCAACCTCACCACGCTCGTTGAGGTGCATTCGGCCGACAATCTGCTTCGCTTGCGCCCGCACGTCGGTTTCCCGGCCCGCAGCTACATGCTGCTCGGCATCAACAACCGCGACCTCGCCACGATGAAGACGGATCTGAATCACACCATTCGCCTCGTGGATCTAGTCGAGGACAAACGCATTCTTGTGAGCGAGTCTGGGATCCGCACGAAAGCGGATCTTGACCGCTTGCGCGCCGCAGGTGTGCGCATTGCATTGGTTGGGGAATCACTGATGGCCGAAGCCGACCCAGGCGCCGCGCTGGCGCAGCTGCTTGGTCGTTCGTGAATCTCAAGTAGGAACGCAAATTGTCGACTCAGCCAAGGCTGGAGCGACGCCTCAATTGCTCCCGCTGCACCTGCGTCACGCATTTGCACAGCGTGTTGATGACGAACTGCTTGTACGACGGGTTGTGGCTGAATTCGAACGACATCCCGAGGTATCGGCGTTGTTCACTGTCCATGCGCACGTGAGCGAGCCGCGCCACCACGCCAAGTGGCGCCGGCAAGTGCGGCGTCAAATGAAGCGTCAACCAGAACATGCGGTGCTGATCAAACGGCTTGGCGTCGTCGGCATCGACGACCAATCCGGCGCCGCCGCCGCCAACGTTGACGAGCGTTGTTTCGGTCGGTGGTCCGACCTCAGGTAGAAGAAGCGGCTCCGCCTCTCCCACGAAGCCGGCGAGTTGCCCCTCGTTCATCATCTCGATCCGCGTGCGGATTGCCGTTTCGGCTGGGATCGTGCTCGCCGCCGAGAGCAGCGGATGCGCATCGACGCGCGGCAGCTCCAGACCAACCGTTGAAACGCGATAGAACTGACGACGCTGGCATCGCTCAACCGTCGAAGGCAAAGACAGCCGAATCGCGACGACGCTCTTGTCCGCGTTTAATTTCGTCTTTGTGCGGCCGAGACTTCGGGTGCGAAACATCCAGCGGTTCTGCCCGAGCGAAAACACCACCACCATTTGCACGCCATCATGAATCTCGATGCGCTGGCCGAGCGTCATCGGCTCCTCGATGAGGATTTCATCGTCACTAACCGCCATGAGGCGGACGCGCCAGATGAGATCGACGCCGCCGGCCTGAGCATCGTGACCTGCACCCTCGTCATCATTCGACTGGCGCTGAAAGGTGATCTCAACGGCGCCGTTGCGTTCGCAGACTTTCTGCAACGTTTGGCGCCAGTTCTCTGTCCGTGAGCGTGATGCGGGCACGACAGTCCTCTCTCGCGAATCGTCCTGAAAATCACCACAAGACGGTCCTGCAAGATCGACGAGCCGCCACGTCCGCTTGACCACGATCCCGTGACTCTGCTCATGCGCAACGTGTCTTTGACCGGCGCAACCGTTGCCGGAACGTTATCGGGCGGTTCGCGAACGCCGATGCTCACGCATTTCCGCCAGGCGTTCGCGAAGGCGGCTTAACGTCCCTTCGGCATGGCGCAGCTCGTCCTCGGTCAGCAGTCGCCGCCCGTAACGCGAGGCGTAATACAAGTCCGCGATTGTCCCCACTGCCGCCGCGAGTTCTGCATCAATGCGCGTCAGCGCCGCCGCATGATCCTTCACCGGACGCCATGTTGGCTTCGCCAGCCTCGAACGCTTCAAAGCGACCAGTGCTTCGTTGTAGAAACCGCGCTGTTGCAACCGCTCGACCGCTCCGGGGTCCTCCCGAAGCTCCGCCGCACGTTCGCGGCGTTTGGCGCGCACGATCGACCACACCGCAGCAAGCTGCACGAGTGCGAAACCGAGCGCCGCGGTCGCGCCAAAGGCGACCACGCCGCGCAACATCGCAATTACAATGATCGGCGCCCCGCCCGCCTGTCGCGGTAAAAGCGCATCACGCAGCATGCCCTGCGCCGTGCGCTCTATTCCGAGCGGATCCTCACCCACCATCTCCTGCCGGCGCGTTTCGTTGAACGCGACGACGGAATTGATCCACCAGCGGCTCACACCATCCATGAATCCACGAATGACCGCCGCGAATCCGCGCGGAGGCTCGTGCGCCGTCGCCAGATCATCCGGCGGCGAGGCGTCGAGACTCACCCATTGACCGCTGTCGAGCTGCACTTCCGTCCATGCATGCGCATTGCTTTCGCGAACGAGATACGCGCCGCTGTCCTCGTCAAACTCAACTGCCATGTACCCCGTGATCACCCGCGCATCAATCCCGACGCTCAGGCACATCGCCGAAAGCGCCGACGCGAAGTATTCGCAATGCCCTTCTCGCGTGCGAAAAAGAAACATTTCAATCGGATCTTCACCTGCGTCCGGCGCGTTCATCTGCGTGGTGTAGATGTAATTCCGATGCAAATGATCGACCAGCGCTCGCGCCGCGCCCAGCACATCCGTGGGTGATCGATCATCCGGATCCAGCGGAAAACCAGCGTCCTGCACCAGCGAAACCGCGAGATCATGCACCGGGCCATCCTGAAAAATGCGCTCCGGTCGCGCCAGCGGCGCCCCCGCTTCTTCAAGCTGCACGCGCACGGAATAGCGCAATCCCCCACCGCCGCCCGGTGCGCGAATCTGTAAATCCCGCTGACCAATCTCCACGCGTGCGTTGCGCTCTAGCGTGAGTGAATACGGGCGCAACATCGTGAAGAGATAATCATTGGGTCGCCGCCGCAGCGTAATATCAAGCGTAAACGTCGGCACCTGCGGCGACGGCGCGTCAAAGGCCACGGGCGCCCCCGGCGCGAACGAATAGGCAAGATCGCGTCGTTCAGAATCATCACTGCGCGTCCATCGGCCATCGCGATACAGATCAAGCACGGCGCCGCGCAGCAGCAGCGGTCGCTCTTCAGATCCAACATTGCGGCCGGAGGCGTCCAGCAACACCACATCCATGACGGGTGTCTTTGATTCCGTGATGAAACCGGCGGAGCCGAGCGTCACCGAATCATTGAAACCCGAGACGCGCATGCTTTCGGGCCCCCCCCAATCACCGATGAATCCCTCACCAATCCCGCGCGGGACCAGCACGAAAATCCCAACGGCGGTCGCAAACGAAAGCACACCCAGCGATGCGGAGAGCTTCAAGAGATCAACACGGGAACGTCGTGAACTTAAAATTCGGCGGACTGGTTTTCGCGAGGGTTCGCGCACTTCACGCAGCGCCGTCAGTTCATGCAGCAGCGTCGTCCAAATCATCAGCGGCATGTACACCAGGAGCGCCGCGCCAAGCCAAATTGAGTTGCTCGTGAGAAGGGCGCCGATCACGAGGAACACACTCATGATCACCAAGACGCCTCGATCGCGCACTGTCCACCGGTCATAGAGCTTGGCGATTTGCAGCCACAGCAGCAGCCGCGACACCGCGATCACCAAATCATGCGCATCCGTCAGCACGCGCAGCACCGAATACGCCAAGGCCGTCAAAATCACGAGCAAAACGACGCCCCGCGGCAGCGGCCTTCCTTGCGACCCGAGGCTCACCGGCCACGCCATGATCCACGCCGGCAGCGCAATCAGCGCCAGTAGCCAGTCGCCTTCGGCAATGCAATACGTCGCTACGCCGACGCCGATCGTCAGGTACACCAGTCGCCGAATTCGGTCCGTTGCAGAATTCATGATGAAACCGGCGCCACCACCGGACGAACCGGCGCCACCGCACGATCGGCGGAAATATGCAGAGCGCCCGGCGGCGCGATGGATGGGTCAATCGATTTGGAGTGAATCACAATGAGCGATCCGCCTTCGTGATTCACTGATTGAGGCTTCCGCAATGAAGAATTACCCTCCAGAGCGAGCCGCGCCAGCGCGTCTTCGATCGGGTCCGCCGCGTTCGACTCAGTCCCATTCGTGCGGCTCTCCACACGGAGATGACCAACGGGAGAAATCAGCAGCACACGCGCCCCGCGCCGGCATGCCACATCCGCCATGCCGGCCGCAACACTGATCGCGCGTTCATCGCTTTCGTCGGGAGGCGCATCAGGCGCTTCGGCGTCCGCGAAACTCAGTCCGATGACGATGTCCGCCGACACCGCTGCATACGCTTCGCGCACCACCAGTTCACCCGTCCGCGCGGTCGCCCGCCATGCAATGTGGCGCAACGGATCACCCGGCGCATACTCGCGCAATCCGTAAAATTCTGCATCCCGGCCAATGCGCTGCGACACGCGTTCGGTTGAACCGATTCCCGAAAGCGCCTGATCAAGCAGTTGCCGCGCCGTCGGCGTCAGCGCGGGTCGAATCAGCGTTTGGCCCGGCTGCACAAATGTCACCGATTTCTTCAGAATGCCAAACGGAAAGGTCGTCCAAATGCGCACGTGCGTCAGTTCCGCTTCGCCGCGCGCCAGCGGCGTCACGATCGCCGTCGCATGGCGCACTTGCCGGCTCGGCACGTGCACGAGCGCCGCCTGAATCGTCGGCAGCAATTGGCGCCACGGCGCTTTGCGCCGGCCATCTCCTTCTTCAATCACCAGTCCAAATGCGGGGAGCCAGCGGCTCGTGTTGTAAACGCGATACACGAACAGCATGGGCTCGCCAACGCGGCCCACCCCGGTCGGCGCTCGGCGCACTTCAAGATTCATCAGCGCCATTCCGCTCACAAATCCGGAAACCAAGATCGAGCCAAGCGCCAAACCAAAGGCGAAAAACAATAAATTGTTCTGGCTGTTCACAGCGCCAAGCCCCATCAGCAACGTCACGCCGATGTACAGCGCGCCGGGGCCATGGAAGTGATATCGCCGCCGAGCCTTCATTGTGGGATTCTACGGATGAGCCCCGCCGATGGATCCGAGGCCGTATCGCCCAGCTCAAAACATGCGAGAAAGTTCAGCGCCGGGGTAATACACCGCCAAAATCTCTTCCGGCGATTTTCCCGTCCGCGAGAGCCCTTCAGCGCCAAACTGGCACATCCCCACGCCGTGGCCGAAACCGCGACCCGTGATGATCACGCGCTCACCCTTGATCTCCACGCTCACATCACCGCTCCACACCGTGTCCGCCGCCTCAGGGCGACCCAGACCCGATGATCCGTTGTGATTCATCGCCAGGCGCAGTTCCTCCGCCGACATCCGCCACGTCGCGCCTTCGGCGTCCGTGATGCGATACGTCGCCGGACGCTGGGCCGCGTTGTGTCGCTCAGGCTCAATGGAATGAAGACTGCGAATCGATCGAATCGCCATGCCCTGATCGGCGCCAAAAGCGCGCATGCGACGTGCCAGGACCGTCGAGGATCGCTCCACCGTCCAGCGGTAGCGCGGCGAAAAATCACACGGGCACTCGTGCGGCACGCCCTGAATCGGCGCCGCGAGATTGAATTCAAATCCGCGCCCGATTGGCCACGTGTCGCGCGCCGAGCCCGGCCGTCCGCCGCACGTGCTCGAGTAGTACGCCCGCAGCACAGCGCCCTGATACGTCAGCACCTTGCCGCGCGTCTGCGCGACGGCCAGCTTCGCTTTGTCGCTCGCATCGGAACCGCCGTACGCCTGATCCTGCGTCGTGCTTTCAACATCGAACGACGATCCGATCGCAATGCGACGCTCCCGCTCCTGAATGGCGTAGCTGCGCGCGGCGATCGCCTGCGCCGAATATGTCGTCAGCGACCAATTCGGATACAGCTCACGCGACAACACGCCCGGCAGATACTCCTCAAGATTCACATGCTCAATGAGGTCGAACGTCTTCTCGTCCTCTCGCGCCTCAATCGCCATGAATCCCGGGTATTCCGCATCGCCGAGGCGAATGCGGCCGGACATGGCTTCAAGGCGCAACGGCGAAGTCGCTGAATACGTGCGCGATCGACCGTCGGCGCCTCGCACATTCAACCCTGACCCCACGAGCCGCACTCGCACCGGGCTTTGAAACACACGCCCGTCGCGCCCGCGCCCTCGCAAGGTGTCAACCAGCACTCCGCTGTCCGCGTTGAGCACCACTTCATTCACGTCGCGCATCAATCGAACGCGCATCACCACATCGGAGGCCAGCGGCCTTGATGTCGGCGTTCGGTCAACGTCGTCCAGCGGACGCTGCTCCGCCGTGAACGACGCCATCGGCAAGACCAGCAAAAATGCGAATAGGGGACGATGGCGCCAGCGGCGGCTCAATCGTCTGCTGTCCGGCGCACGACCATCCATGTCGATTGCCTCAAGAGGGTGCAGCGGGCCTTCGACGCCGTTTCAACATCGAAGGTGCGCCAAATGATTACAGCGGCAACGGCGGAGGCGGCGTTCCGCCAACTTCATCCTCGAAGTCCAGATCGCGGAGTGAAAGACCAAAGTCCGCCAAACGCTCGCGCACTTCGTCAAGCGACGTCTGACCGAAGTTTTTCACGCCCATCAATTCCGCCTCAGTGCGCGCCGCCAGTTCGCCCATCGAGCGAATCCCAAGCGATTGCAGCGCCTTACGGGCCCGCACGGACAAATTCAGATCGCCGATCGGCTTCTCCAGCGCCTTCTCCGCGCCGGACTGCTTGGCCCGGTCATAAATCTCGCGGCGAATGTGCCGGTGCGCTTCTTCCACACGCTGGCCGAGGCGAAGGCCCTTCACCGAAAGCATGTCGCGAATTTCCTGAAGCGACGCTTCGCCGAAATTCTTGTACGCCAGCAGTTCGCTTTCCGAGACGCGCAGCAGATCGCCAAGCGTACGGATGTTCATTTTCTTGAGACAATTGCGCGCACGAACGGAAAGCTCAAAGTCCGTCACCGGGGTATCGAGAAGCGCATTGCGCTTCAATAGGTCACGATCAAGCTCTTCGTCGTAGTACATCTCGCGCGAGGCGATGACGTCTTTCATGAACAGCCGCGCCCGCGGATGATTCGGGTCGGTGTCGAGCACCTGACGCAGGCACTTTTCCGCCCGCGCATATTCGCCGTCGTCTTCGTAGAGCACCGCGAGATTGATCAGCGCGTTCACCGGCGCCGGCGACTGCGACACGCACCTCTCGTACATGGCGATCGCTTCACCTTCTTCGCCCGCCAGATCCAGCAGAAAGGCAAGCCGGAACAGCGCATCCTGATTGTTCGGGTCCGATCCCGCCGCCTTCCGAAGCTCCGCGATCGCTGAAGAGCGGTCACCGGTGGACTCCGCCTCGCGAGCGGCGCCAAAGTGCTTTTGAGAGGCGTCGCGCTCTGCCTGCGTGGGCTGAGAAGCGCCAATGACCGTATCCATCACATCCTGGGGCATAGGTGACTCCGACAAACCCCCGCCGCCGGCCGATGCGGCCGCCAGCGCAGGGCGATCTACTTTCAAGGATAGCTTTCCGGCGAACTCACCAATGTACGACACCGGCGGCACAGCTTCAACCCGTCGACCCGATCAAATCCCGATCGTGTTGACGCCGCAATCGACGTAGATGTTCTCGCCGGTCACGCCCGAGGCCAGATCCGACACCAGGAACGCCGCGACGCCCCCGACGTCTGAACCCTCGACATTTCGCTTCAGAGGCGCCCGAACCGGGGTGTGCTCCAGCATCGTGTCGATCCCGCCGACCGCGCTGGAGGCCAGTGTCCGAAGCGGGCCGCCCGAAATCGTGTTGACGCGGATATTTCGCTCGCCCAGCTCGGCCGCGAGATACCGCGTCGTGCATTCCAGGGCCGCCTTCGCAACGCCCATCACGTTGTAGCCCGGCACCACCTTCTCGGAGCCGTAATAGCTCATCGCGAGGATTGACCCGCCCCCGGAGGCGCTCATCGGCTCGCGGGCTCGCTTGGCCATGGCCGCCAATGTGTACGCACTGATGTCAATCGCCGAGAGATACGACGCGCGCGGCGTGTCGGTGAACTTGCCCGGCGCCAGCCACTCGCGGTCCGCAAAGGCGATCGAGTGAATCAGAAAATCGAGCCGCTCGTGTTTTTGGGTGAACGCGTCAAAGACGGCATCGATGTCCTCGTCTTTGCTCGCATCGCACGGCGCCAGCCACGCATCGCCGAGCTCGAGTTTCTCCATCGCTTTGCGCGTGCGCCGTTCGTTCTTTTCACCGGGAAGGCACGTGAACGCGCACGTCGCGCCGTTCTTCGCGAGCGCTTCAGCAATGTGAAAAGCGTACGAACGATCGTTCGCGACGCCGAAGATAAGCCCGGTTTTTCCTGCAAGCAGTGACATTGTGAGAACACCCTCTCTACAGAAATCAATGCGATTTATTTGAACTTCTCGTACTGCTCGTACGGCGTCTCTTCCTCAGGCGGAAGCGTATCTGGCCCGCCGCGCAGCGTGATCAAGATCCGCTTTCCCTGCGGCGGGAGCCGAAACGTCTGGCTCACGCCTTCGTAGCCCTTGCGGCGGACCTGCATCCCGACGTCGTAAATCAGAATGCCCGCTCCAGGACGACGCACCGAAATCGAAAAATTGCCGGCGGTGTCCGAAACCGCGTCACCAACCGGCTCGCGGCTGAGCTTGTCGGGGTCCGTTTCAAGAGAAATCATCGCCGACGCAATGCCCGGGCCCTCCAGACGCGGATCATCCGCATCCACGATCGCGGCGTAGCTGATGTCGCCCGCAACGACCTTTCCCTTCATCGTGTATCCGGAACATCCGCCAAGCCCGGCGGCCATCACGGCCAAAACCACAAGCGGCGTCACAAATGTTCGCCAACGAATCGTTTCCTCCAATCGCTTCAGCACATTCGATCTCCCGTGTTGCGAGCGTCACGCCCGTCGCGGCCATGATACGGCGAACCGCTCGCGAGGATTGGAAACCGTGCGTGACGCCGCACGCATCGACAGCGCGGTACGCTGATGCTCATGCGAGCCGTCATTTTCGAAAAACAAGCAAAGCCGGACGACGTCGCCAGTGTGGTCCGCGCCGTTGAGGATTGGCCGGAGCCTGCGCCCCCAGCGCCGGGTGAAGTGCAGATTCGCACGCTGACCTCCGCCCTCAATCACATGGACCTCTGGGTCCCGATGGGCATCCCCGGTCTGGACCTCACGTACCCGCGCATCGGAGGCTGCGATGCGTGCGGCACGATCGAAGCCGTCGGCAAAGGCGTTGATGAAGGCTGGATTGGTCGGCGCGTGGTCTTCAATGCGGCTCAGCGCCAGCCCGAACGATTCTTTCCAGATGATCCGACTGGCGCCACACTCGCGCCGAATTACGAACTCATTGGCGAACACACCGACGGCGCGCACCGTGAACGATTCTGCGTGCCGGTGGGAAGCATTCAGGATGTCGGCGACGCCGACCCGATCGACGCCGCAGCGTTCGGGCTGGTCTCACTCACGGCGTACGGCATGTTGCGCAAAGCCGGGGTTCGACCGGGTCATTTCGTTCTCGTGACCGGCATCGGCGGCGGCGTGGCCACTTCGGCGCTCGCGCTGTGCAAATGGATGGGGTGCCGCGTGTGTGTCACGAGTCGCCATCAATGGAAAATTGATCGTGCCATGGAACTTGGCGCGGCTCACGGCATTCTCGACGCCGGTGAAGACTGGTCCCGCGACGTGCGAAAGTGGACCAACAAGCGCGGCGTGGACGTGTGCTTTGACTCCGTCGGCAAAGCGATCCATCAAAGCTGCATTGCGTCACTGGCCCGTGGCGGCACATTCGTCACGTGCGGCAACACCTCCGGGCCGGTCGCGGAAACCCATCTCGGCCGCATTTTCTGGAGTCAGCTCCGCATCGTCGGCTCAACGATGGGAACCAACGATGAGTTTGCCGAAGTCGTGAGCCTGTATCGCACTCAGCACATTCGACCGGTGATCGACTCTGTCCATCACTGGAAAGACGCGCCGAAGGCGTGGGCGCACCTCGAGAAAGCCCAGCAGTTCGGCAAGATTGTCTTGAAGTGGGATTGAGCCTTTCTTGGTCGTCACATGAGCACTATTGCCACCGATTTTGAACGCCTCATGGCGCTGGATCACGCCCACGTCTGGCACCCGTTCGCGCCAATGCGCCAGTGGCGCGAGTGCGAACCGATCATCATCGAGCGCGCCGAGGGTTTCACACTGATCGATGTCAAGGGGAAGGAATACATCGATGGGTATTCATCCTTGTGGTGCAACGTTCACGGCCACCGACGCCCGGAGATCGATGACGCGATTCGCGATCAGCTCGATCGCATCGCCCACGCGACCATGCTCGGCTCGGCCACCGTTCCCGCGATCGAACTTGCGGCCATGCTCGTTGCGATCGTCAATGAAGTGACACCTGCGCAAACGTCACCGAAACTCAACAAAGTCTTCTACACCGACGCCGGCGCCACCGCGACGGAGGTCGCCTTCAAGATGGCGGCCGGGCATCATTTCCATCGCGCCGACCGGGCCCGTGACACGTTCCTCGCCGTGCGCGGCGGGTACCACGGCGACACCGTCGGCGCCATGAGCGTCGGCTTTCTGCACTCCATGCATGAGCCGTTCGAAAAGCTGGTTTTTTCGACGCAAAACATCGCCGCGCCCGACGCGAGATCAGTTGCCGCATCGCCGGGCTTCGAACACGAATGGCCGAACTGGGACGCCGATCGGCGCACGCGCGCCTCAGAGCAAGCGCTGGGATCTCTGGAGAGCGCTCTCCGCACGCACGGCAATCGCATCGCCGCGCTCGTCATGGAGCCACTGATGCAGGGCGCCGGCGGCATGATCGAGCATCCCGATGGTTTTCTCGCTCAAGTGGCATCGCGCTGCCGCGAACACGGCGCGCTGCTCATCGCCGATGAAGTCGCCACCGGCCTCGGACGCACGGGCGCCATGCTCGCGTGCGATCACGAGCGCATTCGCCCGGACATTCTCTGCCTCGCGAAGGGCCTGACCGGTGGCTATCTCCCGCTGGCGGCGACACTGTGCACAGACCAGATCTCAGAAAGTTTCGAGGGCGAACCGCACGAGAATCGAACCCTGTATCACGGTCACACTTACACCGGGAACCCGCTCGGCGCTGCTGCTGCAATCGCATCGCTCACCCTGATGCAGCAGGACAAAACAGTCGCCAACGCCGCAAAACTCGGATCCATCATTCGCGACCGCCTTCGCGAATCGCTCGCTGATCACCCGCACGTCGGCGACGTTCGCCGGCGCGGCGTAATGACCGGCATCGAGCTGGTCGCCTCGCGCTACCCGTGGCAATCATTTGCCCCTGCGAAGCGCATCGGCGCCTCCGTTTGCGATGAAGCTCGCACTCATGGCGTCATGATTCGTCCGCTGGGGGACGTCGTCGTGCTCAATCCAGCGCCCGGCATGGATGAAGACACGTTGCATCGAATGCTCGATGTCGTGATCGACGCTATTCGCGGCACACGTCTCGGCTGAAATCCGCGACCTCAAACCGCCGGAATTGCATCCACTGGTTCCGGTGTCGGCGCCGCGTTGTTCACAAGTTCAATCGTGCGCCACGGCCCAAACCGGAAACGCCACACCATCGTCAGCCCAAGCGCGATGATGTACGCCGCCGATGTGATCCATGGGCCAATACTTCCCAGTTGGGGCGCCAATTGCGTCACGGCCCACCCGGCCAGCACAATGATGACCCACGCCTGAATCGCGGACACAACGCCCGGCCAGACTGTGTCCCCGGCGCCGCGCAGCGCCGCCATCAACACAATCGCCATGGCGTCAAACACCTGAAACGTCGCGGCGAGGATCATCACGCGCTTGCCGACGCGCAGTAGTTCGGTCACTTCGTCCGGTGAATACTCATCACTGATGAAGAAGCGAATCGCCGGCTCGCGGAATATGACGAACAGCGCCGCAAGAATGCCCATGTAGACGATGGCAAGACGCATCCCCAACCAGGCGCGCTGCTCCGCGCGCACGCGATCACCAGCGCCGATGTACCGCCCCACCACCGCCGTCACCGCGATCGACAGCCCCACCGCCGGCATAAACGAAAGCTGCATGTAGCGCAGAGCCACCCAGCCCGCCGCATTTTCTGCCGCGCCGAATTGCCCCACCAACACCGTCATGAAGATGCCCCAACACGCCAGTTCGTTGACCCACTGCAGCGCGCCAGGCCACCCGATTTTCAGAATCTCCTGAAGTCTTCGCCGCGAAAGGCCGCGATTCAGTCGCGTTTCGTACGCACGGTGAAACGCGGGCCCGAGGAAAATGCACATCGGGATGACGAACTCCACGACGCCGCCAATGACCGTTGCGTACCCCGCGCCATGAATACCCAGCTCTGGAAATCCGAACTTTCCAAAGATCAGCAGGTAATCCAGCCCAAGATTGACGAGGTTTCCGATGATCGTCGCGACCATGATCGTCATCGGGCGATGCACGCCGTAGAAGAAATAGCTCATTGATCGCGCCGCGACCGTGAACACACCGCCGATGAGCAGAATGCGTGCGTAATCAATCTCCATGCTCGTCACGCTCGGCGTATGCCCAAGCGAACGGAACAACGGAGCCACCAGCGCCGCAAACAACATCATCCCGGCCCAGCCGAACAGACAAATCCAAAGCGCATTCCACGCATACGCGGCCGTCTTCTTTGGATTCCCCGCGCCAAGGTGTTGCGACACCCACGTGTTGACAACCGAATTCAGTCCAAAAAGGAATGAGATCGGCAAAAACGCAGCGACCGCGCCGTTGCCCTGCGCCGCCAGATGTTCCGGCCCCAGCATCCCCACCATCCAGGCGTCGATGAACTGCTTCAGCGGGTAGGACATCATCGTGATGATGGTCGGCCCGGCGACGATCATCAGCTCCACGGTGGGTGAGCGTTCCCGCCGCGTCGAAAGTGTTGGCTCAGTCGGATGGGTCACACGTGTTCCCGGGCAAAAAAGAGCGGGGAGTCTAGGCCCCCCTCGTCCGCAGAGGGCAAGGGATTTCCGAATCTCTCGTGGTACCATCACGCCATGAGTTCAACTGCGAAGGATGCGAAGAAATCTGTCACTCCGGAGGCGCCCGTCGAAGTGTCGGCGGACGACCAGGCGCTTCTCGGCGCCGTGGAAGCAATCCTTCTTACGGCGGACCGTCCCGCGACATCGAGCCGCATTGCAGAAGCCATGGGCCTCGACAAGAACGACGGCGCCACTCGAATTGGTGAATTCGTCGATGTGCTCAATGCGCAATATGCCGCTGAAAATCGCTCATTTCGCATTGAGCGCGTCGCCGGCGGCCTGCGCATCGTGACCGTTCCGGATCATGCAGACGCGGTTGCGGCGTTTCATAACCTCGGCGCCTCATCACGTTTAAGCCGCGCCGCGATCGAAACGCTCGCCATCGTCGCCTATCGGCAGCCCATCACTCGAGCCCAAGTGGAAGATATTCGCGGCGTCGCCTGCGGCGAGGTGCTCCGAACCCTCCTGGAGCGGCGGCTCGTCGCTATCACCGGGCGAGCGGAGGAAGTCGGCCGACCGATTCTCTACGGAACCAGCCGCACCTTTCTTGAAGAATTCGGATTGGCGACGTTAAGGGATCTCCCGCCTGTCGCGGCCGAAACAGCCCCCTCAGCCAAGCCTCAAGCCGGGGCAGGCACGACTCCCGACAGTCCGGTTGCGGCTGATTCGGATTGATCTAAATACCTGTCAAGACGCATTTTGCCGGACGATATTCAATCTCAAATTTGAAATTTTCAATCTCCTGAAGGCAGGACAATCGCGCCTGTTCAACGGAATTGCCAAGGTTTTCGGACGCCTCCCCGCACACCCCGCACACACCCCACAAAGGTGGAATTTCCAAGCGATTTAGGGACAGAGGGGTTGTATGGGGGCGGCCGTCGGATACATTAATCATGGTTCCATGCACAGGGACCACAGAGAATTGAGAGAACCGAAGGTCCGGACCTAGTCCGGGTCTGTCTATGAGGTTGGCGCTCCGCCGCACACGGCGCGTCGATCGGAGGAGTCAAGACTTATGAAGAGAGGGCTCGCACTCGTTGCGCTTGCATGCGCTGCCGGAATGGCCGCGTCCGCACATGGCGCCGTCACGTTCACCTTCTTCGATCCAGGGGCGGGCCCCGAGATCACCTACACCGAAGGCTCCGACAACGTCACCGATCCAGGCGAAGCCACATGGACCGGGCCGAATGTCACCTTCACCGTTGATGGAACGGATGAAGGCCTCGGCGTTGTTGTCTTCACGGCAAGTGTTCAAATGGACCTTGAAATCGGCGCTGTCACCGGTCAGCCCGGCGGCACGTTCATCGCGCCAATTCTGAATGGCAGTTTTTCATTCACTGACATGGGCACCGGGGACACCATCATTTCAGCGGTGGTCGGACCAGATGCCGGCGCGGTGCTCGCGCTGGGCTCAACGGGCAATATCATCGCGCAAGGTTCGGGAGGCGCTAACGGCTTGGTCTTTACGGCCGGCAGCGCGCTCGACACGTTCCTTGGCGGGCTCACGCTCGGTCCAATCTTCGACGCGAACTTCACGCTCACGAACATCAGCCCCGCGGCTGTACTGAGCGACAATGATTTCCTCGAAGACTTTGACGCCAACAGCGCTTTCACCGGAAACGCCGACGTGATCCCTTCACCGGGAACCATCGCGCTGGCAGGCCTCAGCATGTTGACGCTCGTCGCAAGCCGCAAGCGATAAATCGTTCAAGAGACATGCAACGTCCGGAAAGGACGAGATCATTTCTTGTTTGCGGAGTTCGATCGCAGTAAGCTACGACTGCACAGGTTCCAAAATTCAGCCCGCCCCTCGCACAGGGTGAAGAGAGAGTCATTTCGCGGCTCGGGCTGACCGCGAACGCAATGGAGTTCAGCGCGGTGCGCACACACCGCGCGAGGAGACGTAAATATGATGTCGCGCGCTCTCGGCGCTGCGCTCGCTTTGGGCGGGCTCTGCGCTTCTACGCAAGCCGCGGTTTACTTCACGTTTGATGATCCAGGGCCTGGACCCGAGATCACTTACACTGAAGGAACGGACAACAATTCCGACCCCGGCGTTTTGGTCTTTAACAACAGCGCTCAGCTCGATTTCATCGTCGATGGAACGGATGAAGGGCTGGGAACCATGACCTACACCGCCACACTCGACATGGAAATCATGATCGGCGCGGTGCAGGGCACAGTCGGCGGCATTCTGTCCGCCCCCATCCTTGGTGGCTCATTCGCATTCTCCGAAGTGGGAAGCGGCGATGACATCCTCACCGGTTCGCTTTCCAACGGCGGTCTGTTGACGCTGAACACAGTCGGCGCCTTGATCGCAACGAGCACCACCGCTGGACTCGTGATGAACGAAGGTCCGGCGCTTGCCGCATTCCTCGGCGGCCTGACGCTCACGCCGAACTTCGATATTTCGTTCACGCTGACCAACATCAGCCCCGGCACGACGAAGAACGCTGATGATTTCATCACTTCGTTCGTGGCGAATAGCGCGTTCACCGGCAATGCCAACGTGATCCCTTCGTCGGGCCCAGTCGCACTGGCAGCGCTGTCCATGACGCTTCTCGGAGCACGCCGCCGTCGCTAAGACTCAAGTCACGCGACGCAATTGAACTCGAACTCAAGGCGCTTCCAATGCGTGGAATGGAAGCGCCTTTTTCCTGCGCTCATCGCATAACGAAAAGGATTACTTCGACGCCGGCGCGCCAAACAGCGTCAGCGCGCTGGCGCGTTCGATCGTGATTGGCAGGATGCGCCCAATCAGGTCATCCGGCGCTGCGCCCGCTGGGGTGTCAAACATCACAATCAGGTCGCCATCCGTGCGTCCGCACAACTGGGCTGCGCCGACTGGCGCCTCATCAATCGACGTGCCGCCCTCGCCCACCTGCCGCCCGCTGATCGTGAGCGACACACCGCCGGACGCCGCCACCGGAGCCTGACGCTTCCGCTCGTGCGCGGAGAGCCCCTCCACAAACACATTCAGCGTGGCGCCGACCTGTGACTGTGCAATCTTGTCGCTCATTTCGTTCTGAACGGCAAGCAGTTCATTGTTGCGACGGCGCTTCACCTGATCCGGCACGTCATCGGGGATGCGATCAAAAGCCACCGTCCCCGGGCGCGGCGAATACTTGAAAATAAAGCAGTTCTTATATTTCACTCGTCGCAGAAACTGCACGGACGCTTCGAAGTCCTCGTCCGTCTCACCAGGGAACCCGACAATCATGTCCCCCGCCACCATCAGTGGGCGCCCGATCTCCGGCTGATCTAGAAACGCGCGGGCACGATCAACGAATTCCAGATACTCCGAAACGGTGTAGCCGCGATTCATCCGCTTCAGCACCGTGTCGCTGCCGGACTGCGCCGGCACGTGCAAATACCGGCAAATCCGCGGCGAATCACGCATCACTTCCAGCACATCGTCGCCGAAGTCGCGCGGATAACTCGTGACAAATCGCAGCCGCTGAATCCCCGGCGCTTCGTCGTGAATGCGCTTCAGCAGATCGGCAAACGTGGTCACACGCTCACCGGTGAACGGATCGCGTCGATGGCCGCCCTGGTACGAGCGGCCCTTCTGCGGCTGCGTCACGCCCCCCACCGTCACCGCCGCGCCTTGTTCAAACCGGTAGTGATTCACCGTCTGGCCGAGCAGCGTGACTTCGATCACGCCAGCGTCGGCGAGGCGTTTGCATTCATCAACGATGTGATCCGGCGGACGATGCACTTCGGCGCCGCGTGTGAATGGGACGACGCAGTACGTGCAGAATTTGTTGCAGCCGCGCGTGATGCGCACGTACGACGAACCGTTGTGATCCGTCGGTGAAACCGTCCGCGAAAGGTCGAGAAGTTCGAGCCGATCCTCAGCCGCGGCAAGTGTGCCGGTGCGTCGCGAAGCGCTGCCTTGCAAAGCAACTGCCTTCGCTGACTGCTCGTGCGTCAATTCGCCATCAAGCGACGCCCGCGTGCGCACGGCGTTGTCCAGCAGCCCCGGCAATTTGTCGAGTTCGGCCGGGCCGCAAAGGATGTCCACGACGGGCATGCGCCGCAGCAGGTCCGTGCCGTCGCGCTCGGCCATGCAGCCCAGCACGCCGACGACGAGACTCGATTCCTGCTGCTTGCGGACGGCCATTTCGCCAAGCCGCGATCGCACTTTTTGCTCCGCCAGATCTCGGACCGAGCAGGTGTTGTAGAGAACGACATCCGCCTGATCCGCCGTCGGCACAAAGCGATATCCCAGTGCCGCGAGCTGCCCTCGGACCAGATCCGAATCCAGCTCATTCATCTGGCAGCCGAACGTCTCAAGATAAACCGCTTTGGCGCTCATCAGGGCAAGGAGTGTAGCCCGAGCGTGAAGTTCGATCGACGGACTTACCGATTTGAGAGAACCGAAGGCCCCAATCCATGGAATAATGGGGCGATTGAATTCATGGGGCCGCCCACTCGGGCGTTGTATATGCGATCAACCAGCACCGAAGTCGGAGTGAGAAGCGAGGACCCCGGGCGCGTCCCCGGCATGGTCATCGATTCCGATCGCCCCTGCCCCAAGTGCGGCTACAACGTCCGCGGCATCGCCGTCGGCCAGCCCTGCCCGGAGTGCGGGCGGCCTGTTTTCTTTGGCCTGCAAACGCAGCCTGACTTCGCCCTTGCTGATGCGCCGTATTTCTACATCAGGCTCCAGCAAGCAGGGATGTGGGGATTGTTCCTCAGCGCGTTTGGCGCCGGCGCTGTGTACGCATTACGCGGCGGAATCGGCGACAAACTCCCGCTCGCGCTTGGCGCCACCGCCATGGCGTGGGTCACCTCCCTCCTTGCACTTTGCATCCCGCGCCCGAGCGACCGCGAAGAGGGCACGCCACTTCCGCAAATTGCGCTCTGGAAACGCGCGGCGTCGGTCGGCACGCAATCACTCTGGATCATCGCAGCACTGCTTGCTTCGACGGCAATGCCCTGGACTGCTGACGTCACACCGTGGCTCGTGTTCGCCGCTGCAGCCGGACTGATCCCGACCATGATTTTTCTCGCCGACGTCGCTGAATTCGCCGGCGATCCCGACCGCCGACATCGGTTGATGCAAACGGCCATCGCGCTCTTGGTCTTCGGCGGGCTGGCCGCCATGGGCGTGCAGATGCGCGTCAGTATTCCATTGCCGAGCGTCAGCGCGATCGTGGCAGGCATCGCGCTTGTTCCGATCATTCTCGTGATCGTCGGCCTGGTGTCGCTCTGGAATCTCTTTCAACTTGCGGTCATCGGAAGCTGGTCAGTGCAAGTCGCGCGGCGGAATGATGAGCGCGTCGAAAAATTGCGCGAGCGTTTTCAAAACGATCGCCAGTTCGGCGCGGTTTCTTCAGATGATGTGCCGTTCGGCGGCCCCGTTCAGGCGCCGATTAATTCAATGGCCGGCATTCGACGCACGAAATAAACAACGAAGAAAAAAGCGAGCCGGGCCGTCCCCGGCCCGGTCAACCTCAAAGAGCGTTTTGCGTAAGCCCGTTTCTCACGTCGACCCGTTCGAGGACGAACGGGCTCGCTTCTAAACAAGCGTGAGCGAATGCTCCAGCGCCTCAAGCGCACCAACCACATGTTTCGGATGCCCCTCGCGCTCGAGAAACGCCGGCGTGCAAGCCGCAGTCAGAATGCGTCGAATGTTGGCGAGTTCGTTGTAGTCCTCACCTGGCTCCACGCCGACTTTCTTCATCGCTTTGGCGACCGCCTTCACCGGCTTGACCCCATGCAGCATTTCCGGTTTGCCCCAATGAATGCGCTCGAGATACACCGCGTCGGTCACCCAATGCCCCGGCGTGACGCGGGCCAGATCAATCAACACACATTCTGACGGCCCCCACGGCGACCCTTCCGGACGACGCATCGCATTGCCGGGATGAAAATCACCATGCCGCCAGTACGTCGTCTTGCGCGCCCGCCAGCGCATCACCAAACTGTCCAACGACTTGGTGACCGTCTTGAGCGCTTCTTTCCAGCGCTGCTCCTCCGGTATCGCATTCTCGCGGGCGCACTGGCGCGCTTTCTCGATGAGTTCGTGCCAGTCCACCGGCGTCGGCGCTTTGGTCGGCGGCCCGAAAGCCTCCAGCGAAGCGCCATAAAACTGCGCGGCGGCGCCCGCCAGATCCAGAACGTCCTTCTTCGAAAGATCGCGCGACATTGGCTCGCCGGGAACGCGCTCAATCACCAGCCACGCCAAGTCGTACGCGCCAAGTTCGTCACCGCACGCCGCCACACGAGGCGTCGGCGCACCTTTTTCCCCAAGCACTCGTGTAAAGCGGTACTCCACCGGGCCGACCGGCGCTTTCACCACCACTTCGAGCACGGACTCATCGTCACATCGCCATGAGCCGTACGCCGTCGCGGCGCCGCCCTGTTGCCATGGTGTTTTGAAATATCGAAGGTCGGCGAGGCGACCGTCACACACACTGAGAATTGACGGCGCCAGCGCCGATCCAAACTGGTCGGACGACACCGGCGGTTTCTCGTGCGCATCCTCCGCCATATTCACCACAGTAGCAGACGGGGCGTCAAATCCCCGCCGGTCGGGTTCAGGTCGCGCCCACAGTCACGCCAATTGTCGGTTGCGGCGCCACTTCATGCGTCGGTTCAATCGCAATCGAAAGCGGAACGCGCTTGCCGCCCGTCGGCGGAAGTCCTTCCTGATCGATGTGACGTCGAATCGCTCGAATGCCTTCCAGCAGCATCTCCGGCCTGGGCGGGCAACCCGGCACATACACATCCACCGGGATGAACTGATCGATGCCCTGCACCGTCGCATACGTATCAAAGACGCCGCCCGTCGAAGCGCACGCGCCCATTGAAATCACCCAGCGCGGCTCCGTCATCTGCTGATAGATGCGCTGAAGCACCGGCATCATCTTGATGCCCACGCGCCCGGCCACGATGAGCACGTCCGCCTGACGCGGCGAGAAACTCATGCGCTCCATGCCGAAGCGGGCCAGGTCATAGCGGCTCGACGCCGTCGCCATCAGTTCAATGCCGCAACACGCCGTCGCGAAGGGCATGGGCCACAGCGCACTGCGCCTGCTCCAGTTGATCAGTTTCTGAAGACTGGTCGTCAGAAAGCCTTGCGCCGGAATGGCCGCTTCAATTCCCATGGTCGCCCTCAAACGGGGTTATCGGATCGTCGCCGAGAACCGGCTCTTGGTGAATCGTACACGCTCGAACCGGTCTGTTCAGACTCGCTTGCCGTTGCAATCGGAACTGTCCGGCATCCGGATGCGGCGGGGCGCTTCAACCGGGTGAAAATTCGGCCGAAATCGCCCGCGTGTCCGTGCGCGCCACTCCAATCCGGATTCGCACCGAAGCCGCATTCCTGTCGGCGGTGGTCGCCGGCGCGTGGCTCGCAAGCATGATGTTCGGCGTCGGCACGCCCACTTCGGCCCGCGCCACGTCCATGCTGGTCGATGAAGCCATCAATGGCGCCAAACTCCTCGCGGAGGCGGACGCCGCCCGACGCGCCCGCGACCTCACCGAGGCCGACCGCCTCTACCGCCTCGCCTGGCGCGACCCGTCGTCCCGCGCTCATGCGGCACAAGCCCTGCACGCCATCGAACGCGATGGATTCAAGACTCCGGTTGACGACGCCGCTCTGGACGAGACATCAAAGATCCTCGGCAAAGCGTTCCGCCGCTTTGAATCGGAGCACTTCGTTTTGCTGTCCGATTGTTCGCGCGATGTCGCTGTCGCCAAGCTGCAAGTGCTTGAGCGCGCTCATCACCAGTACTTCCGCGCTGTGGATCAACTGGGCTTCGACGCCATCCCGCCGCGGCACAAGTTGTTGTGCGTGCTGTTCGCCGAGCATGAGATGTACCGGGCCTTCGCCTCCGCCCACGATGGCGTGGATGCAGGCTGGGTCGCCGGCTACTACGCCGGACTCTCAAATCGTGCTGTGTTCTACGAAGACCACTCCGGCCCCAACTTCACGGCTGCGACTGGTCAACTCGACGACGCCGAAGCGCGCGTCCGCGAACTGAATGAACAATCAGCCAAGGCACGGCGCGAACGACGGCACGACGAAGCCAAATTCATCGCCGCGCAAGCCGAACAGCTCGGCCAGCGCATTCAATCCGAACGCGATCGCCTCAACAACCAGGCGCGCGAGTCATCCATCGCCAAGACCATTCACGAAGCCATTCACCTGCTCGCCTTCAACACCGGCCTGCAATCGCGCGGCCACCAGTACCCCTTCTGGCTGACGGAAGGATTGGCCACTTCGTTCGAAACGGACCGGCCCAACGCTGCATTCGGACCCGATCGAAGCTTCGGAGTTCGCGAAGAGGAACTGGCCCGCTCCTTCGAGCGCGGCTCCGACGTGCCACTGCGCGACCTCATCTGCTCCCTGCATCCGCCCGACGATGATGACGGCGCCACTGAAGCGATGTACGCGCAGGCATGGTCCATGTTCATGTACCTGCACCGCACGGACCGCCGCGCCCTCGCCGATTTCTTCGCAGACATCCTCGACGAAACGCCGGGCAAGATGACCAATGAACGCCGCGCCGAACTCTTCGAGCGCCGCTTCGGCGACATCGATCGCGTCGAGCGCCGCTGGCAGAGCCACATTGAGAAATCAATCCCCGCCGTGGCCAGCGCCTTGCAGGAATAGTCCCTATTGCCCGGCGACCAGCGCCTCTCGTGCCGCAACCGCCATCGCATCACAGCGCTCATTCTCGGGATGTTCGTTGTGCCCGCGCACCCAGTGATAATTCAAATCATGCTCCGTGCGAAGCTCATCAAGCTGGCGCCAAAGATCGTCATTTTTGACCGGCTTTTTCGCCGCCGTTTTCCAGCCGCGCTTTTTCCATTGATCCAGCCACTCGTTGAGACCATTAAGCACATACTGACTGTCTGAATACACATCGACGCGGCTGGCGCGCGACAGCGCCCGAAGCCCCTCGATCACCGCAATCAATTCCATGCGATTGTTCGTCGTGCGCATTTCAGCGCCAGACGC
This sequence comes from Phycisphaerales bacterium, assembly GCA_029260345.1. GTDB lineage: Bacteria > Planctomycetota > Phycisphaerae > Phycisphaerales > UBA1924 > OFTM186. The sequence continues at coordinate 28,051 of JAJDDK010000001.1, forward strand.
TTCGCGCTCAGCACCGGAAGCTGGATGCCTCAGGATATACGCCCAGCCGCCGGGCCCGGGGTTTCCCGAGCACGCCCCATCGGTGTACAGCTCCACATGCGTCGCCTCACTCATGCGCGCATTCTAATTCATTCCGCGTCATGTTCGAACAACTCATCCATCGCCGAGTGAACTGCGCACGCGCCGTTCGAGCTCATCCGCCAGTTCGCCCCACGTTTCCGCGGCGACTTCAAGATCCGTATCGCATCGCTCAGACGCGGCGATCTTCTGCTCGACGCGCTTGCACGCCGTCACCACCGTTGAGTGATTTGGCCGTCCCATCGCATGCGCAATTTCAGGAAAGCTGCGACTCGTCAGTTTGCGCGACAAATGCGCTGCGATCGACCGCGCCACCACCACGCGCTTGTGCCGGCTCTTGCCGAGCATTTCGGGCATCGTCACGCCCAGCGTTTCCGCCACGCACTCGGTAATCGCTTCAACTTTCATTGGTCGGCGCGCCTTTCGAGGACGGCTCGGCCCAAGCGCCAAACGCACCGAAGCGCCATCCAGCGGCCCCATCAGAGCGCGGCCTTCGGGCAACAGCCGATGCACCGCATCAATGCGGGTAAGCGCCCCTTCAATCTCGCGCACCGAGCCGGTGCAATGTTCAGCGATGATCGAAATGCCGTCTTCCGTGAGCGCCAGCGACCGACGCCGCGCCAATGCCGCGACCAGCCGACGGCGCGTCACCGGATCGGGCACATCCAACCCCACCACCATGCCGGCGCTGAATCGTGACACCAGTTCACGCGAAAACTGGCGAATGCGGGCCGGATGCTCATCCGACGCCAGCATGATGCGAGCGCCGTCAAGATCCATCGCGTCAAACGTGTGCAGAAACTCCGCCTGCGTCTGCGATTTGTTGGACAGGAAGTGAATGTCGTCAATGCACAGGAGGTCGAGGCCACGGTGTTTGCGCCGGAAGGCATTGATGTCGCCGCCGCGCACCGCCGTGATGAATGCGTTGGTAAATGCTTCGCCCGTCGTGTACAGCACGCGAGCGCCGGGATTCTCCGCCCGGAATCGATGCGCCACGCCTTGCAGCAAATGCGTTTTCCCGACGCCGCACTCACCGTGCATGAACACGATGTGAAAACCAAGCGGGCGATCGTGCTGCGTCAGCGCCAATGCGGCGCGATGCGCCAGTTGATTTGACCGACCCACCACAAACGTATCCAGTGTGTGCGCCGCGTTTCGATCAACTCGATTGCCCGACCGGCGCGGCGGAGGCGCCACGGTCGCCGGCTTCCAGCGCGCCGCCGTTGGCGATTCCGCGGGCGCCGCAACTGTGGTATCGGCAGCGACAACCTGTACCACCGGCGCAATCGCAATGCGCACGGGCGTTCGCGCCTCGCCGTTTTCACTCACCGCCGCTTCACCGATCGCAGCGCCAAAGCGCCGCTGAATACATTCACCTGCAAACTTCGTGGGCGCCGTGATCACGACCTCGCCGTTCTCCAGCGAGATCGCCGCTTTGCCCCGTAAAAAGCGCCGCACGGAATCCGTGCCGACGCAATCTTCAACTCGCTTCAAAACGCGTTCTTCGAATGACACAGCGCAAACACCCATGGTCACAGGACGTCCTTCCCCGTTTCCTCGCGTCGTCGCCGAAGCGCCCAACGCGAAGGTGCGAATGAGAGAGAGATCGAGTCCATTCGCCGCTAGGCGGAAGCGGACGAGCGCCACGCAGACCGATCGCGCACCCAAGATGGCGGCGTCCTCTGCCGCACACCTCAATTGATCGTGTCATCCTTCGTCTGCTGGGAAGCGCATCATGCGCTCGGGCGCTGTCTCGTCCGCTCCTCGCCTGGTGGTCGTCCGATGACCAAGTGCGAAAGGTAAAGGCAATTCCAAACGCGCTCAACCCCAAAGATTGGTTTCCGTGTTGTTCACACGTCCCGATTGTTCTGCTCATCGGGACTTAACGCATTGGAAAATGTTTTCTCCACCAGATCAATCATTGCGCAATCTTCGTGGAAAACTTTTTTTGTGCGGTGTCACATTGTGCGCGCACGAGACTGTCAAACGTCGATTCATGCATGCAGGACGGGGCGCACGAGCGCCGTTCGTCGCGCAAACGGTCGAAAACCCTCACGCTCGTACAGTTGGCGCGCTGGCGCATTGCGCTCGTCAACAGCGCACAACACCGTGCGATGAGACCGGCGCGACAGCGCCGAAAGACCGGAACGCAGCAAGCGAACCCCAAGCTGCTTCCCCCTCAAGCGCGGCCCAAGCCCCAGATACACCAGTTCCGTGTGCCCTTGCGATGGGCATGGGTTCAAAAGCAACGCCCCTTCCGGCTCGCCTTCGAAGCGCACCAACCACCATAGGCTGGGGTCGAATTCACCTGTTGCACGATGGCTGGCAATGACATCACGCGTTTCGCGCAGGCCGCACAGTTCCGGACAATCCAGCGTGTCGATGTACGTGCGATCCAGCGCGGCTGCGAGATCGTCTTCCAATCCCGCGCGCCATCGTTCAACAGTGACGCCCGACGGCAACTCCCCATGAATCGGCCCCGGCGAAGTCCACGGGCGTTTCAAATACATCAACTCGCCAACATCCACGTACCCCGCCTGACGAAACGCCGCTGCGGCAAAGATTTCCTTTGGCTCCAGAAGTGCCTGCAAGAGCACCCCTTGCGGCGGATGGTGCGCCGCTTCCTCGAGAAGTCGCGCCGCATGCACGACCTCCGCCTCTGAGACGGTCGAGACGAACGTCATGATTGACCCGCCCGCCGACGGGACCATCAGCGCTGCAAGCTTGAGCGGACCGCTTGACGACTCCGCAAGCCCCCAAAATGAATCCAGCAGGAGCCCATGCCGCTCCGCCGCCGCAAGAAATCGCTCCCCCGAGGTCCGGTCAGCGCTGGGCCCGGCCATCAGCCGCGCGGCCTCCAGTCGGCGATTCTCCGGGATCCGCTCAATGTGAAGCGACGTATCTGGCATTCAAGTGTCCGTTTACCGCCTTCAAACTCCCGAGAGCTTGCGGCAAGCGATAGACTACCCGGCTCGACGATTCTGATCCCTTTTTCGCCACCCCGGAGGACGCGTCCCATGCGCCCCAACCGAAAACTCCTCGGCCTCGCGGCCACCATCCGCACTTTCGCTAGATCCCGCCTCGCGGGGTGCGGCGTCGCCGTGCTGATGCTCGCGATCGCCCCGACCGTTGTCGCCGCCCCGCAGCCGGACCCCGTCCCGCGCCGCTGGCAGCTCGACATCAAACCCGGCCCGCTGCGTCTGGCCGTCCTTGACGTCGAAGGCGCCGGCGAGCAGGCGTACTTCTATTTCACCTATTACGTCGAGAACAACACCGGCGAGGACCTCCTCTTCGCCCCGTCATTCCAGCTCGCCACCGATGATGGTTCGCTGGCCAATTCTGGCGCCGGCGTCCCCAGCACGGTCACCAAGACCATCCTCGAGCGCCTCCGAAACCCCTTCCTCCTCGATCAGATCTCCGCCGTCGGCCTGCTTCTGCAGGGTGAAGAGAACGCCCGCGAAGGCCTGGTCATCTGGCCGGCCGCCAATTTGGAGGTGGATGAAGTATTGGTGTTCGCCGCCGGATTCAGCGGCGAAACCAAGACCATCGTCCGCCCCGACACCGGCGAGGCCATCCTCCTTCGCAAATCCCTGATGTTGCGTCACGAGACCCCCGGCGACATCGCCGCCTTCCGGGACCAACCCATGGATCGCGTCGAACGCCGCTGGATCATGCGCTGATTCCCGCTATACTCCGCGGCTCGCCACACCCCGGGACGGCCCGGCAATCCGTGTGGTTTTCGTAGTTTCTGACCTCAGTAAGGATCGTCATGGCACATAAAAAGGGCCAAGGCTCAACCAAGAACGGACGCGACTCAAACCCGCAATATCGCGGAGTGCGTCGCTACGGCGGCGAATTCGCCAAGGCCGGCACGATCCTCATCCGTCAGTGCGGCACCAAGTTCAAGCCCGGCTACATGGTCAAGCGCGCCAAGGACGACACGCTCTTCGCGATCTGCGATGGCAACGTCGTCTTCCGCAGCAACCGCGTGCACATCGTCCCGATGGACGAGAACACGCCGCGCCCCGTCGCGCTTCAGAACGTCGCGTTCTGATTCGCACACGAACGACCTATTTCGAATCAAATGACGACAGCTTCAATCCGGTCCGGTGATCCGGCGCTGGCGTGCCATCGGTGCGCACACCCTTGAGATAATCAAGCCGGTAGTGCTTCGTCGGCGCGCCCTCTTCGAGCGCACGGAACTGTGAAGCGCGTGAATGCTTCCACTCATGAAACTGCTTTTCCAGTTCGGCGTCTTCGCTGATCGGCGCCGTGCGCGCACTCAATGACTCAAGCAGATCAAGCGGATATGGCATCAAGTGGCAGATCGGCTCGTCCTTACGGAACCACACCGGCGACTTGGACTTCATCAGCTTCCAGTTCATCGTGAACGTCGCGGGCGACCAGTTGGTCTCGACATACCCGTCCAGCGGAACCGCATCCGGTCGCGGCATGTTCATCGGACCGCGCACCAGAAGCCCAATCCCCGGCGGCGTGCGAAACAGCCACGGCAGCGAGAACGTCACGATGCCCGAACCGAAGACACTTGCGATCTGACGCGCATATTGCTTCGGGTTGTCCTGCACCTCAATCGCAAGCGCATCAATCTCATTTTTTCCCGACCACGTTGCTTTGAATCCGGTCGGACATTTCACAATCCATCCCGCCTGATTCGCCATCACCAGCGGCAAGCAGCGATTCGCGCCCTTGTACGGCGTTTGATCCATCCAGTCGCGCCGCGACGCCGCCGGCTCCAGCGTCCAGCCCTTCGTCTCGCCCACGACGTACGCAGTGATCTCTTTCTCTGACATGCGAGCAGGGTACGCGACGAATCCCAAACCTTCATATGCCCTGCATCGCCCTCATCCCCAGTTGGCAAGCAGCACGGCGAGGTCCGCACCGTTCACGACGCCATCCTGATTGATGTCCGCCGCGCCATCCGTCCCCCACTGCGCCAGAAGAGTCGCGAGATCGTCCCCGCCAACGAAGCCATCACCATTCAGGTCGCCCGGAATCCCGCCCCCAATCAGATTCTCCTGCACCCAACTGATCGCTATCGACAAGTCCGCCGGGTCAGCGTTCCAGTCATAGATAAACCAGAACGGCGCCGACGCCTGCACACCGGCGTTGTTCTCAAGCTCAAACTTCATCAGATACAACCCGTCCGGCGTTCCCTGCGGCAAGACATGCGCCGGATGCACATGAATGTCCCCTAGACTCGTCACCGCGAATGCCGGTCCATTCACCAATGTGTCCGCGGTGAGCGGCGACAACACCGCCGTCTGGCCGAACGACACTTCCACCTGCATCGTCTCCGGTCCAGCGCCGATGTCCATCACGGCAATCGAGTCAAAGTTTTCGTCCTGCCACACGCGCAACGCATCAAGCAAATTCAGCCGCATCACGCTGAATGGCGGCAGCACACCCGTCGTCGTATCGAAACCTGGATTCTCCGTGAACGGGAATCCAAAGAACAGAACAACATCCGTCGCAAAAACGCGCTGCTCGACGATAACGCTTCCCTCAACCTGTCCGGTCTGAATGGCGTTGTCGACAACAAAAACACCGACGTCCTGATCGTGCAAACCCGAGCCGCCTGCGAACGCGCCGGTGGTGATGCCGAGAGTGACAACAGCTGAATGAATTGCGATTCGAGCGCTCATGTTCATGCTCCCTGTCACTGCGTTCCAGTGACGCAGCGTGATTTGAAATTCCTTACTTCTCGACCAAAGCGAACGGCGCTCCTCCAAGCGCCGTCCGCACGTCGCCGCTGACGAGACGGCCGCGGCGACTCTCTCCTCCTCAGTGCGCCATCACGCCGCACGCCGGCGACGAACCGCCGCGATTCCCGCAACGCCAACCAGCGCAATGCTTCCCGGCGCCGGCACAAGATTCGCATTGACCCAATCAACCGCGGCTTCGTGCTCAAGCTCACTCAACCCGCGATTCATGACGAACCAGATCGGATCCGAAGCGCCCAGGCCCTCCGCATACACCTCAAGCGTCAGCAGATAGATCCCGTCCGCGCTGCCATCCATAGGCGCATCCAGAAACAGGTTCAGGTGATCATCAAACCCGCCGGCGCCCACAGGAATGTCGAATCCCGCAGTGAAGCCGCCCGGCGCCGCTGGTGACGTGATGTCCGGCGAAGGCCCAAGATTGATCGTCATCGAGTATGGGCTGACGGTGGAAAAATCCGTCCCGTTCCACACGAGCACGGTGTCGATGATGTTGAATCCCCAGTAGCTGTCATCAAAGTCACCGGGAAGCGCTCGGAATCCAGGCTCGTCCGCGAAATTCGGATTCATCGGATCCGCTTCACCAAACTCGGCCTCAAAGACCTGCTGGTTCATGGACAAAACCATGCCCGAGTCATCATCAAAAGCGCCGGTCGCCACCACGCCATTGACGAAGTCAGGAATCAGCAACACATCCGCGTGCTGAGCCACAACGGCGCTTGGCGCCAGACACACCGCAGCGCCGATGACGACGTTGCGCAAAACGAAAGCTCTCATGTCAATCTCCTCATAGAGTGGGTGCAGAAACGTGAACGTGAAACGCGGTGATCAGCGCCTACTTCAGGCGCGGATCAAACTGATTCGAATCCGGGTTCTCGTACACGTCGCCGAACGATCGCGTCTCGGCATGCCCATCCAGAAATCCGTAGTTCGACTTTGATTGCCACGTTGATTCACCGCCGCCATAGGCGCCGATGTTCGCTTGCTCCGCCGCGAGCTTTGGTGAAGCCTGCGGCGCAAACGACACGAACCATTCATTTGGATGCACGTGATCGGCGCCCGCAAAGTCGCCGGTCTCCGCCATCAAAAGGAATTGAATCGTGTTCGAAGGACGATCAATCTTGTCGAGGTCATTAAAGAACTGTGATTGCACCTGATTCTGATCGGAGCCGAAGTCGACATCAGACGTGTCGATCTGCCGCGTCACCAGCCCGTTCAGGCCGTAGCTCGTGCGCCGGAAGCGATCAGTCGTTCCCGGCAGCGGCGTCCCATCTCCGCCCTCCGCGGACGGCCAGTAAGGGCTTTGATCGCCAGGTGAATGAACGTGCAGATCGTCCCCGAAGTAGGGCCGCAGCGTGTTGAGCCAGGTGACCTCTTCTTCAACCACGCCGCCCTCACTCAACCCCGGCTCGATGAGGACGCCATCGTTGTTCATGGAATAGGACAGACTCGCGATCTGTAGTTGTCGAACATTGCTCAGGCACGTCGCTGCCTGCGCCGCTCGGCGCACCGAACCCAGCGCGGGAAGCAAGAGCCCGAGCAAGACCGCGATGATCGAGATCACCACAAGCAGCTCAATGAGCGTAAAGGCGCGGAACCGCATCATCGGAACCTCCGCGATCGCGCACGGAATCACACACCGCACGCGCAGAATCAGTTTTCAGTGGATGGACGTTGAAACCACCGGGCGCGCAGTCGCCGCCCGGGCGCATCGTTCAGCGACGATGTCAGGCAATCGGAGGCGCGCGAGAGGCGCGCGGCTCATCAGCCCTGGCCAACACAACCAGCGTCGTGTCAGCGATGACTCGGCCAACGTCCGTTGGCGGCAGCAGCCATGTTGATTCAACAGAAGCGACAATCGTCGCCACCGAAGTTGACTTGCTCTGGCAGAAATGGCAGTCGTCGTGCGACTTCTCATTCTCCGCCGGCGTCGGGCACGCCGGTTTCGACGGGGTTTCCGCCGAATCCTGACACTCGACAGACCACGACGAATTCGTCGAATCATGCCCGGAAAATTCATGCAGCGTGCGGCTTCCAGCGACTCCAAGAGTCGCAAGAAGAATCAGCGCGAGCGTTCTCCAGGATGGCGAAAGTCGATTCACGACGCCCATAGCGTTCCCGTTCTACACCGCTGAGTCAAGTCTGCTCTTCAGAAAAGGCCCGCCGCGAGGCAATACGAGCCACTATTTAGCGCGCTTTGGTTCTTCCCCCAAGGGCTATACTCGCCGCCCTTGAAACCGAAAGGGACTTTTCAGACATGGACAGCACCGGCGCCTCACACCGAACCCACACCTGCGGCCAGCTCCGCAGCAGCGACATCGGCCAGACCGTCACCATCGCCGGCTGGGTGGACTCCACCCGTCGCCACGGCGATGGCCTGATCTTCGTCGATGTGCGCGACCGCTACGGAATCACCCAGCTCGTGCTTGACGCCGAGGACTGCCCGCCCGACCAGCTCAAGCTCGCCGACCGCCTGCGCGGCGAAGACGTCGTCCGCGCCACCGGCGCCGTCCGCAAACGCGACGGCGGCGCCAACCCGCGACTCGAGACCGGCGAAATCGAAGTCGTGACGCAAAGCCTCGAACTCCTGAACCGCGCCGACAACCCCCCATTCTTCCCGACGGACAAAGACTCCCTCCCCAACGAAGAACTGCGCCTGCGCCATCGCTACCTCGACCTGCGCCGCCCGCGCATGCAGCGCATTCTCGAAACGCGCCACCGCGTCGCCCAGATCATGCGCCGGTATCTCGATGCGCGCCAGTTCGTCGAAGTCGAAACACCCAACCTCTGCAAGAGCACGCCCGAAGGCGCTCGCGACTTCCTCGTCCCGGCCCGCTTGCATCCCGGCGAGTTTTATGCGCTGCCGCAAAGCCCGCAGATCTTCAAGCAGATTCTGATGATTGCCGGTCTCGATCGGTATTTCCAGATCGCACGCTGCTTCCGCGATGAAGACCCCCGCGCCGACCGCCAGGCGGAGTTCAGCCAGCTCGATATCGAAATGGCGTTCATCAAGCGCGAAGACATCACCGATCTGATCTCCGGACTTTTCCGTGCGATCTGGAAAGAAACGCTCAACGTGGATCTCCCGGAGATCCCGCTGATGAGTTACGCCGAAGCGATGAATCGATTCGGCTCCGACCGCCCCGACACGCGCTTTGGCCTCGAACTTCAGGACGCCACGCCGGTCTGCACCAAAACGGATTTCCGCGTCTTCACCGGCGCGATCGAAGCCGGCGGCGTGGTCAAAGCCATCCGCGTGCCCCACGGCGGCACAACCATCACGCGCAAGCAGATTGACGGTTACACCGAGTTCGTCAAACAGTTCGGCGCTGGCGGCATGCCCTACGTCAAGCTCGAGAACGGCGCTTTCGTGACCGGCGTTGCAAAATTCGTCGAGCCGATTCGTGAAGACCTCATCGCCGCACTCGGCCTCGAAGACGGTGATCTCGTCTTCTTCGCCGCCGACAAAGCAAAGACGGCGCACCGCGTGCTCGGCGAGTTGCGCCTGCGCCTCGCCAAAGACCTGAACATGCTCCCGCCCCACGGCAAAGCTTGGAATTTCCTTTGGGTCGTCGACTTCCCACTCCTGGATTACGACGAAGAGGGCAAACGCTGGGACAGCCTGCACCACCCCTTCACCGCGCCCAAACCCGAGTTCGTCTCGTTGCTCGAGACGGACCCCGCCGGCGCCATCAGCGATGCCTACGACCTCGTGCTCAACGGCTCCGAAGTCGCCGGCGGCAGCATCCGTATCCATTCACAAGACGTGCAAGCCAAAATCTTCAACCTCCTGGGCATGGACGATGAGCAGGCGAAGCTGAAATTCGGCTTCCTCCTCGACGCGCTCAAGTACGGCGCGCCCCCCCACGGCGGCATCGCGGTCGGTCTCGACCGCCTTGTCATGCACATCTGCGGCACCGACAACATCCGCGACGTCATCGCCTTCCCCAAAACGCAAACCGGCGCCGACCTCATGAGCGATGCGCCCAGCACCGTCGATCTCGCCCAGCTCAAAGAACTCAACGTCGCCGTTACGATCCCGGAACCCGCAACAACGTCATAAGCACGACGCCATCCTCCCGGGTGGCACAGTTCTCCGAGCTGTGCATTGTGCGCTCAAATGAAGTGAAACCGGTGGGACGGGCGTCTCGCCCGTCACCGTGAACAGCGCCAAGCCAAACACAAGTCACATGCGCATCGCCATCGGCACATGCAGCACACTCCCGGAGCCCGATCCGGATCAGCAATTGCTGCTCGATGCCTTGCGCGCCGCCGGCGCCGAACCAGTGCTGCTCGCGTGGGACGATGAGGCGCCGATCCCAACCGATCTCGACCTTTGCGTCCTGCGGTCAACCTGGACGTACTACCTCGATCCCGAGCGATTTCTCGACTGGGCGGAGCGCGTCGCCTCCGTCACCACCCTGCTCAATCCCGTCGACGTCATCAACTGGAATCACCACAAGAACTATCTCGCCGAACTAGAAGCAAACGGCCTCCCCATCATCCCCACTGCCTTCTTCGATCGCGGCGAGAATGCTTCGCTCGAAAGCGTCATGTCCGACCGCTCCTGGCTCGACGTCATCATCAAACCGACTGTTTCCGCCTCATCCTTCCTCACCAAACGCTTCACGCCCGAAACAATGGCGGAAGGCCAACAATTCCTCGCCGATCTCCTCCAAGATCGCGACGGCATGATTCAGCCTTACATGACCGAAGTGGATCATTCCGGCGAGCGCTCACTTGTATGGATAGACGGCGAAGTGACGCATTCGATCCGCAAGTCGCCGCGCCTGGCCGACGCCGATGAAAGCGTCTCTGAAGCATTAACACCGACGCCGCAAGAAACTGAATTCGCCACGCGCGCCATGCGCGGCTTCGAAACACGCTGTCTCTATGCTCGCATCGACGTCGTCCGTAATGACTCCGGCGAACTCTGCCTCTCCGAACTCGAACTCATCGAGCCCTCACTCTTTTTGATGCAGCATCCGCCGGCGCTTCATCGCCTCGTGAACTCGATGATCCGGGAAGCGCAATCCGCACGCCGATCCGCGTAACTCGAAGCGACCAGCGTCATTTTCGCACTCGTCGCAAATCTCCCGGCATTTACCTCACCTTTCTTATTTCATCGCTCCAACGGCTGCGGTAGGATTGCGGTCGCCGCGCCTCGGCGCGAATACAAAATTCTCACATGGAGACTCGCCCCATGATGCAGCCGACGCGATTGCTAACCCTCGCCACCTCGTCCACTCTTGCTTTTGTCGCCGGCGCCGCGCTTGCCGGCGCGCCGCTCTTTGAAGATTACACGGCGCAATCCGGCATTCAGAACACGCATGCATCATCGGGTTACTCGCAACCCAATTACACCGCCGGCGGCGCCGCGGGCGACTTCAACAACGATGGCTGGCAGGATGTCTATGTCATTCAAGGCCATGGCCAGGACAAACTCTTCATCAACAACGGCGACGGCACATTCACCGATCAGGGCGTCGCATGGGGCTTGCCGACGCATCGCGGCAAAGGCGCCACCACCGGCGATTTCAACAACGACGGCTGGCTGGACGTGTATGTCACCAGCGCCGGCCCCACCACCTCCGGCGCAGCGGCGGGTCATCACAAATTGCTGCGCAACAATGGCGACGGCACGTTCACCAACGTCGCTGCGTCCGCCGGAGTGAATTTCTCCACCCCCAGCAGCGAAGATGGCTTCTGCGCCACCTTCGGTGATTACGACCTCGACGGCGACCTCGACCTGTGCGTCGCCGGATTCGCCAACAACAACGCCGGCACCAAGCTCTTTCAAAACAACGGTGATGAAACATTCACCGACGTGTCAGCCAATCTCAATTTGGATGATGTCGGTGTGGATCTGAAAGGCTTTGCGCCGCGTTTCATCGACATGAACGGCGACCGCTACCCCGAACTTCTCATGTCATGCGATTTCGGCACGCGCAGCCGCTACTTCCGCAATAACGGCAATGGCACATTCAACGACCTGACCGACGCCGCCCAGGCAGGCGATGATGAAAACGGCATGGGCCAGACCGTCGGCGATTACAACAATGATGGTCTCATGGACTGGTACGTCACATCGATCTACTTCCCGTCCATCAACTGGACCGGCAACAAGCTCTACATCAATCAGGGCAATGATCAGTTCAACGAAGTCTCGGGCGCTGCCGGCGTCGATGACGGCGGCTACGGTTGGGCAGCGCTCAGTGTTGACTTCAACCACGACGGATGGGTCGATATCGCGGAAACCAACGGCGACAGCGGCGATTTCGGCACCACCTTCTTTGAAGAGCCCTCCTACCTCTGGCTCAACAACGGCGACGGCACATTCACCGAAGACGCCGTGGCGCAAGGCCTCATTCACAACGACGCCGGGCGCGGCATGATCAACTTCGATATGGACAACGACGGTGATCAGGACGTCATCATCTTCACCAACCACGGCCCGCTCAGCGTCTTCCGCAATCTCCTCAACGACACCGAAGGCGCTGCCACCAACTGGCTGCGCCTCTTTCTCGACACCAGCGCCTCGAGCGACATCGCTCCCAACGGATGCGGCGCCTTCGTGTACGTCACCGCAACATTCAACGGTGAACCGCACACGATCCTCCGCGCCATGACACCCGGCGACAGCTTTGAGAGTTCTAGCGAATGGACCGTTCACTTCGGCCTCGCTGACGCCGCGGTGATCGACGAAATCCGAGTCGAATGGCCGAACGGCCTCGTCACGACGCGAACCAACGTGCCGGTCAATCAATCAATGACCATCTCATCGTCACTGCCCGGCGATCTCAACGGCGACGGTGTGATCAATGGCTCTGACCTTGCCGCACTGCTGGCGCAATGGAACACCAATGGTTCAGCCGACATCACCGGCGATGGCGTGGTCAATGGGTCCGATCTTGCGGCATTGCTGGCGATGTGGACCACCTGAATGCCGGGGCCGATGACGCAGGCGCGAAATCATTGCTCGATTATTTGCCGTCCGTACGACGACGCACTGCTTCGCGCTGCAGGAATTCATCGACACGACGTTCGATGTCGCGTTCTTGACGCGCATTCGCGATCCCTGAAGTCCACGCGGGGGCCCCGCCGACCGCTGCATAGACGAAGAAGAGCACTGAGATGATCGCCACCCCCGCGACGCCGCCGATGCGATAGGCAACAACACAAGCAAACGTTCCAATCGCCGCAAGGAGTATTGCAAAGAACAGCCACGACCAATGCGAAACGCGACGTGTGGGGGGTGGAGCCCCAACCTCTTCGCGATGTTCAATTTCGCGAATGAGCCGCGCTCGCAACGACTCGACCTCCGCTGCAAGTTCGTCCTCAATCATCGAATGAGATTCGCCGCCGGTGTTCTTCTCATTAGCCCCCATGGCTCGTCCTTTCGTTCTGCGGCGAATCGTTCCCTGTCAACCCTCAAAAACTGTCTTCGGCTTGCGATCCGCCGCAACAATGTCAAGCCGCTTCACCGTCGCGTTCTGCGGCGCCAAAGTCAGTGACGATGCATCGCGCTCAATTTCATCCGCAATGCGGTGCATCACGGCGACGAATCGGTCCAGCGTCTCGAGTGACTCCGTCTCAGTCGGCTCAACCATCAGGCAATTGCGCACCGGCCAGTGCATCGTCGGCGGATGCACACCGTAATCAATCATGCGCTTCGCAATATCAAGAAGCTGCACGCCCTTGCCGAGCAGTCGATCCGGCACGGTCACAAATTCATGCGCACAGAATCGACCGCTCTCCGGGTGGAAGAACGGCATCTCGTACCGGTCCTGAAGCCGCGCTGCGAGATAGTTCGCGCTGAGCACCGCCTGCTCCGCCACTTCACGCAGCCCGTCAGGTCCGCACGCTCGCAAATACGTCCAGCATCGCACCAGCACGCCGAATTGCCCAACGAACGATCGCACCTTGCCGATCGACTTCGGGTGATCAAACTCAAGCGCGAAGACGCCATTGTTCTCCACGACCTGCGGCACTGGTAGATACGGCGCCAGGAAATCGCGCACCACAATCGGCCCAGCGCCCGGCCCGCCGCAACCGTGCGGCGTCGAAAACGTCTTGTGCGTGTTGTAATGCATCGCGTCAGCGCCGAAATCACCGGGACGCGTGCGCCCAAGAATCGCATTCATGTTCGCGCCATCGAGATACAGCAGCGCGCCCGCATCGTGCACGATCTTTGAGATCTCATCGATCTTGCGATCAAACAAACCCGCCGTGTTCGGGTTGGTGATCATCAGCGCCATGATCGTGTCGGCGCCTTCTTCTTCGATAATGCGCTTCAGGTCATCAATATCCGTGTACCCACCCGGCGCTTTCACCGCGATGACATTGGCGCCGCACATCGTGCAGGAAGCCGGGTTCGTGCCGTGCGCATTCTCCGGCGCCAGCACCTTGTTGCGCTGCGGTTGACCGTGATCCTTGAAATACGCGCGAATCACCTTCAGCGCCGTGTACTCACCATGCGCGCCAGCCGCGGGCTGCAAACTTGCCTCATCCAGCCCGGCGATCTCTTCAAGGAACCGCCGCGTTTCATACAGCAGCTTCAGCGCGCCTTGCAGATCCTCGTCGTCCTGAAGCGGATGCAGGCTCGTAAACCCGGGCAGACTCGCCGCGTGCTCATTGATGCGCGGATTGAACTTCATCGTGCATGAGCCCAGCGGGTAAAACTCGCCGTCAATGCAGAAGTTGCGCTGCGACAAGTGCGTGTAGTGACGGATCACTTGCAGCATGCCAAGCTCCGGCCACGCCGGCGCTTCACCAGTCAGATCCGCAGGAATCGCCGTCTCCGCGACATCCAGCGCCGGAAGCGTCACCGCGTGCGCGCCGGGTGAGGACTTCTCAAACACCAGCGGCTCCGTGGCGCGCTCGCCGCGCGTTCGCGGCGTCTCGGCGTCGGACGGAATCTCGACGTGAACGGGCTCAGCAGGTTTCATCATCGTGGTAGGCATCGCTCAGTGGGTTCCCAGAAAGTCGTTCATGGCGTAGGAGTCGGCGTCTCGCCGGCCGCCAGCAGCCGCGACATCAGTTCAGTGTCATCAGGAAGAATCTTCGATGCAGGCAAACGGCGCAAGGTCTCGCGCCAGTCGCCGTGCTCATCTTCAAACGCAATCGCCAAGTGCGGCAGCGCCTCATTCACCATCCCGGCGTTCGCCAGCGAAACACCAGTCCAGAAGTGCATCTCCGCAACTTGCGGCGCCAGCTCCAGCGCCGCCGAATATTCACGCAGCGCAGTCGCAGTATCGCCATGCTCAATCGCAACGTCGCCCGCGTTCATGTGTTCATACGCCGCGTGCAACGTCAGCAGCCGGCGCAACTCCGCGATTGGTTCGGCATGATCTTCAATACGAATTTCGAGCACCGTGTCCGCGCCCGCATCGCCTGTGGCTTCGCCCGCGACCACAATCATCGCCGCCGATTGCTTGCCACGAATGTCGCCGCCTTCATCCTGAGCGGCGGCCATCGCTACGAACAGGCGCTCCGCAAGCGTCCCTGAAGCGCGCGAGAACGCAGACACCATCGCCGCCGGAATCGTTGACGGCCCCATCAGATTCGCCTGGACGGAATACACCGTGCCATCGTCAAGCGTTCCCGTCAGATGTCCGGCGTGTGCAATGCACAAATCGCCCGTGTGAGCTGCGACGTCGCCATCGGCGCTGATCATCGCAACTTGGCGGTACGCCGCGCCTTGATCAACTGACTTCAGCGCTTCGAGCGCCTGCGTTGCGGACTTTCCGCCTCGCATCAGGTCGAGCCCAAGCGGCCCGTAACTGATCTCGGCCAGACTCTGCGTCGCCACCGCGCCAACGCCCGCCTCGGCCCACGGCACGACAGACCCAACGCTGAACCAGTGACTCTGCACCGCAACGCCAAGTTGCCCGGTTTCGCCATCGCGGGCGACGATCGAATACGTCGCGACCGGTCGGCTCGGTACTCGCTCACCGAACGATTCGGGAATCACGACCTGATGAGGCGCAGGGTGACTGGCGCACGAACACCCAACTGCGACGACGACGCTCAG
Source organism: Phycisphaerales bacterium (assembly GCA_029260345.1). Lineage (GTDB taxonomy): Bacteria > Planctomycetota > Phycisphaerae > Phycisphaerales > UBA1924 > OFTM186. Next base: position 43,900 of record JAJDDK010000001.1, read on the forward strand.
AAGCGCTCCAATCAGGATGTGAGACCCATCAATCTTCACAATCACTCCATCAGCGCCGAACTCAGCCGTGCTTCTTCAGTGACGCCACCAGCGCATCCATCTCAGCCTTTGTGCGCATTTCCGTGACGGCGATGAGCAGTTCGTTCTCGCCACCCATGTGCGCCATGCGATCGCATGACAGATCAACGCCCGCCAGCAATCCATCCGCCTTCGCCGCGTCGATGATCTGCCGCGCCGGCTTCGGGCACGTCACCACGAACTCATGGAAAAATTCGCCGCCGTACCGCAACGAATACCCCGGCAGCGCCGCGATGCGCTTCGCCAGATCATGCGCCTTGTGCCAGCACTGCTCCGCGACCGCGCGAATCCCCGCCGGGCCCATCGCCGACATGTGCATCGTGGCGCGCAGCGCCAGCAGCCCCTGATTCGTGCAAATGTTGCTCGTCGCCTTGGCGCCGCGAATGTGCTGCTCGCGCGTCTGAAGCACCAGCGAAAACGCGCGGCGTCCATCCGCATCCATCGTTTCACCGACGAGCCGCCCCGGCATCTTGCGCAGGAACTCCTGCTTCGCGCTGAACAGTCCGAGATACGGCCCGCCAAGCTGCATCGGCACGCCCAGCGGCTGGCCTTCGCCCGCCGCGATGTCAGCGCCGCACGCGCCCGGCGTCTTCAACAAAGCACACGCGATCGGATTGAACACCGCCACACCCAGCGGCTTGGCGCCAACCGTGACTGCATTCTTCACCGTCTCAAAGCACGTCGCCCAATTCTCGATCAGTCCAAACACATTCGGCGACTGCACAATCACGCACGCGGTGTCGTTGTCCGCATGCTCCGCGATCACCGCCGGCGCGATCACGCCATCCTCGGAAACCGGAAGTTCAATCAGCTTCGCGGGAAGATCATCCATGTACGTGCGCAAGACGCGAAGCGTGTCCGGGTGCAGCGTCCCCGCCACCAGCACGCGCCGCTTGCCCGTCGAATTCAGCGCCAACAGCGCCGCTTCCGCCACCGCTGTCGCGCCCTCGTACATCGACGCGTTTGCAATATCGAGCCCTGTCAGCCGCGCAATCTGCGTCTGAAACTCAAAGAACGCCTGAAGCGACCCTTGTGACGCCTCCGCCTGATACGGCGTGTATGCGGTCAAGAATTCGCCGCGCGAAATGATCTGATCAATGAATGACGGAATGAAGTGGTCGTACACACCCGCGCCCATGAAACACGCGCGTGTCGAGCCGCCCCGATTGGCGCCCGCGAGCACCGCAAGTTCGCGCTGCAATTCCAGTTCAGATGCGGCCGGCGGCAAATCCAGCTCACCCGCAAATCGGGACGACGCCGGGATCGCGTCAAACAGCGCATCGATCGAGTCAACGCCGATTGCATCAAGCATGGTCTGGCGCTGCTGCGGCGTAATGGAGACATAATTCATGGCGGGTGCTTGGCTCTCGAATGGGAGGGAATCGGCCGACCGGGACGATCGCCCGGCGAGGGCCACTGAAGCCCGTGGGGCGAGACTCGGACTGTAGGCGGAGCATGGTCGCTGACGCAACGAACAGCGGGATGAAAGGGTACAGTTCCTCGAACAAAACGGGTGAATTCGAGCCTTTGAAAGCGCCCACCTCACCAAACAGAGGATCTTGCATGAACCGCACCCATCGATTCGGCGGGTTCACCACCGCCGCCCTCCTTGCCCTCTCCTCGCTCACCGTCGTTACAGGCTGCGCCACAGTCAGCGTGTCGACGAGTGAGAACGGGTCGCGTGACGCCGGCGCCGCCAGCGAGAGCCATTCCAATCGCCTCACGAAGTCAACACGCTCATCGCTGGCTCGCCTCGACTCCCCCGTCGCAGCCGTGCTCGACGAACTCGGCGATGACGCCAAGGCATTCCACGCCCATGTCGTCACGCTCAGCAATCCATTCTTCGAAGGACGCGCCCCCGGCTCGCGCGGCGTCGAATCAGCCGCGGAGTACATCGAGTTCTACCTCAACGACATGGGCCTCGAACCTGCGTTCGAAGCCCTCGCTGTTGCCGCCGACGGGTCCGAGGTCCTCATCCCGTCATACCGCCAGACGTTCACTGTCCCCGGCGATGTGCAGGTCAACGAAGCCGCCTTCACGTGGCGCGCTCCCGATGGCGGCGGCTTCCTCACCGCTGAAACCGATTTCGATCCCGTCCCGTTCACCGGTTCGGGCGAAGTCTCTGGCGATGTTGTTTTCGTCGGCTACGCGATCGAATCCGGCCCCGACGATTACACCAGTTTCGAAGGCGACCCGGATCTCACCGGCAAGATCGCCATGATGTACCGCTTCGAACCAATGAATGAAGATGGCAAGAGCCAGTGGTCCACGCGCGGCCGCTGGTCCAACCGAGCCGGCCTTACACCCAAGATTCGCTCCGTCACGGATCGCGGCGCCGTCGGTGTCATTTTCGTCAATCCCCCCGGCGCCGATGACCCGCGCGTCGGCGAACTCATGAGCATCCGAGACTCACGTTTCGGCGGTCAAGGCGATGTTCCGGTCGTCATGCTGTCGCAGGAAGCCGCTGAGAGAATGGTTGGCGCCGCCGGCGCTTCACTCAAGTCGCTGCGAACCGCAGCAGACAAGGCATCCCACGGCGCCATCGAACTGGACGGCGTCACCGCGACCGTTGCGATTGACATCGAACGCCTCGAGATCGCCACCGACAACGTCGGCGGCATTCTTCCCGGCAAAGGCGCCCTGCGCAACAGCTACGTTGTCATCGGCGCTCACTACGACCACGTTGGATACGGCGAATACGGCACTCGCGCCCCCGGCAGACTCCATCCTGGCGCTGATGACAATGCCTCAGGCACCGCCGGCATCCTCGTCGCGGCGCAAAAGCTCAGCGCCATGTACAAAGCCCTCCCTGAAGACGCGGACGCCCGCAGCATCATTTTCGTTGGCTTCACCGCTGAGGAAATGGGCCTGCTCGGCTCGCGACACTTCGTTGATGAACCGCCTGTCGCCCTCTCCCAAATCACCGCCATGCTCAACATGGACATGATCGGCCGCGTCCGCGATGACTCCATCGAAGTGCTCGGCGTCGGCACCGGCAAGGAACTGGAATCCATCCTCAACAAGGAAATGAAGAACTCTGGTTTGAAGGCGAAACTGAGCATGCTCCCCGGAGGCCGTTCCGATCACGCCTCGTTCTCTGACGAAGGCGTCCCCGCGCTCGCCTTCTTCAGCGGCTTGCATGAGGACTACCACGCTCCCGGCGACGTCGCTTCCAAGGTCAGCCACAAGGGCGCCGTGAAGGTCGTCAATTTCGTCTCCGCCGTCGCCTACGACATCGCCACGACTCCCGGCGGCGTTACCTTCGTCGAAGAAGAAAAAGATGAAGAGCCGTCCCAAGGCCCGCGCATGGCCAGCATGTCCGTGCGCCTCGGCATCGCCCCCGGCAACTACGCCGACGATCAGCCCGGCGTCGCCGTGGGCGGCGTCTCCGAAGGCACCAGCGCCGCCAAGGCCGGCCTCAAGGAAGGCGATCGAATCATCAAGTGGAACGGCGAGGAACTGCTCGACATCGGCGGCATGATGCGCCAGCTCGCAACTCATAAGCCCGGCGACGTTGCCCGCCTCGTCGTGGTCCGCGACGGCCAGGAAATGACCATCGACGTCACACTGCAAGCACGCGAAGGCGCCAACTAAGAGCCGCGTCCGAAAACCAGTCGATTTTCCCCCAGCCCGCATAGTCGGGCTGGTTTTCTTTTTGAGCGCCGTTGATCGCTCCGGACACCCCAATTTCGAGCCGATGCACGCCTCATATGAAGCGTCGCCGCCCCATCCGAACCGCTCTTCTCCTGATGGGTTTGTGTGTGACGCTGTGGCGACTGCCAACCACCATCGAAACGTTCGCCGCTTCCATGGGCGCCGGTGATTCACCGACCCAGTCGCTGTTCGCCGCGCTCAATTCCGCGGCCGGAGGCAGCAGCGCCACGCAATCCGCCAAAGCGGAAGCGAAAAAGGATCCGACGCTTATCGCGGCCGGCGGGCGCGAACTCTCCGATGAAGAACGCGAGCGCATGCTCAAGCGAGCCCGCGCCATGGCGCCGCTTCCGCTCGACAAAAAAGCCAAGCTCAAGCCCGGTGAAAAATCGCCTGAGCCGAATCAGCAGGAAGCGCTCAACGCCCTCCACGAGCAACTCGAAGAGGCAATGAAGCTGAAGAATCCCGGCTGATTCGCGATTCAAAAACTGCGTTTAGTCCAAACCCAGCTTTGCCCGCTTCTCCAGCCATTCCTGCTGCTCGCGCTTGTTCTCTGTCGCAAGCTCCGAGCTGTTCGAGCGCAGCGCTTCAATCTCAAGTCGCGTGAGCTGCATGGATTCCATCCGGTAATCCCGGAACGCTTCCACTGTCAGTGGCACGATCGGCTCAATCAATCGCAACATCGCCTCGCCGAAATCGCGAATCTCTTTCTGCGCGTGCGGATCAACCCGCAGCGACAGGAAGTGCAGCAGATTGTGCAAATCAATCTTCCAATACCACTCCGTGTACACACTCTGCGGCAGACCAATGCGCGCCAACTCGCGCGCGAGGCCCCGCTCAGTCAACTCAAGGTAATCCTTGTGCATGCTCTCGGCCTTCTCGAGATAGGACACAAACTTCTGCGCCGTGTCTTCATCGATCGGCTCGTCACGTCCCTGCCGGTTCAGCTTGCTCTGCGCGCGCACATCATCACGGTTCGGCACATAGAACCGATCCGGCACGAGTGAATACCGTGCGCTGTATTCATTCACGTTTGCAGTGCGATGGCGAATCCACTGTCGCGCCACAAAGATCGGCATCGCCACGTGGAATTTGAACTCCACCATTTCAAATGGCGTCGTATGCCGATGGCGCAGCAGGTACCGAATCAGCCCGCGATCTTCATTGACCTTCTTCGTGCCCGCGCCGTATGAAACACGCGCCGCCTGCACGATCGCCGCGTCGCCCGTCTGACCCTCCGGCGCCAGGCGCGGCATCACGTCCACCAGCGCGACAAACCCGTGCTCATGGACCTGAATCTCACGTCGAGCGGCGCCGCCCATCAGGTCGACCATCGCCGACTCCGGCGAAACATCACGAATGGGGCTTCCCTGCTCCGACACGGCAATCTCCGTCTGCATCGCGATCCTCCAGCTCAACACTGTAGTTTCGCTTGACGCCCGCGGCTCCGTCACGTTGCGACGGGTTTTCCACAATCGCCAACAGGTCTGCCGACAGGTTTTTCAGATTTCAAATCTCGAGTCTTTGAACTCAAATCTCAAATTTCAGATCTCAAATTCGAAATTCCCATCGCCATTCCTCAATTTCCAAGTCCCAGATCTCAAATCTGAAATCTCAAAGCTGAAATCCGATCCCCTCACCCCAATCGCGCCGCCGCACGAATCAGCCGGGGCGAAATCAGCAGCGACACCACCCCCGCCATCGCCAGCATTCCACCAAACGTGAAGAACGCCGCCTGAAGCCCCGCTTCCTTCGTAATCCGCTCCGCCATAATCGGTCCTAGCGCCGAGATCGCCCAGCCCGACCCCATCAATATCCCACCCGTCATTCCTGTCGCATGTGGCAACAACCGCTGCGCCAGTGACAACGACGTCGGGATCACCCCGAAATATCCAAACGCCACTAGCCCTGAGGCGACAAGCATCCCCGGCACACCCAACCCCGGCATGATCATGATGATCGGAGCGGCAAGCAGCCCCGTCAGAATCATCGCGCGGCGTTCATGTCCGTGCCCTACCCATCGCCCAAGCGCCAGTGCCGACAACCCCATCCCAACTTGCCCCACCGCAATCACATTGGCGTGCAGATTTGAGACCGCATCCCCCATCGCCTCCGGATTCGTCGCCGGATTCACACGCAGCTCTGCCCATCGCTTGAACAAGTAGAGCAATCCGAGATTCACCGTAAAGCGCAGCGTGTTGCCCACAAACAGCACCGCCACAGCAAACCATCGCTGCCCCTCCGTCGCCACCGCCGACAAAATTTCGTCAGCGCGCGACCCGCTCGCGCTCGTCCGGTGCGGCACGCGCCGCGTCGCCATCCACATCGCCCCCGCCGCAAACAGACCCGGAATCGCCATGAACGCCAGCAGTTTCATGCCGTCCGCATCAAACACATGTTGCGCGCTGACGCGCGTCGCAATCAGCGGCCCAAAGAAGCCGCCGGCGCCAACGCCAGCCGCAAAGAAAATCGCCAGCCCCACGCCGCGCGCCGACCGCTTCGAATTGACATTGTGGAACGTGTCGCGCCCCAGCCGCCCGGCTAGCGCCGACGACACCGGATGAAAAATCCCCACGCCCGCCATGCCGATGATCTGAAGCGCCAGTAATTGCATATACGTCTGCGCAAAACCAATGGAGCTCACCGCCATTGCGGCAATCGCCAGCCCCAGCGCCCCGAACAATCGCGTATTGAGCTTGTCCCCGATCCACGCGAAGATCGGCTGCGACAACCCGCTGATAATGCCATTGACCGAAATCACCAGCGCCGCTTGCGCTTCCGTCAGCGCCAGCCGCACTTGCAGCGTCGCCACCAGCGCCACAAAAAACATCGGGTACAGATCAACCACAAAATGCGCAACGACGACAGTCCAGTAGCGCGCCGCCGCTCGATCAATCACCGTAAACGTTGGCGCCGCGTCAGCCCTGCCGAATCGCTTGCGCGCCGGCGCCTCCGGCGCAGCCACGGCTGCCCCGGCCGATTCTGCGGCCTCCGGTAATCGGTGCACAGGCTCATCCACGTGCGAGCAGGATAGGCCGCGCGATTACGAAAAGTCGTCAGGCTTCCGCGAGACATAGGACGCCGCGAACATCAAGGCGCCAACCACGCCCGTCAACATCGAGACACCCGCCACCGGCCAGCTCCAGCCCATCGAATTGATCGCCTCTTGCACTGGACCATAGTTCGGGTACGCAATCGGTGAACTTGAACGCATCGCTGGTGTGTGCAGGCTCGGCGTCACCGTCATCGCGCAGGTGAACTCCCACGAATACGGCGTCCTGGCGAGTTCGCGGTAGGTCCGCTCCAGCCGCGTGATGGCTCCATCCGGTTCAAGAACCAAGAGCACGTAAACCCAATCCTTGTAATGCGCGCTGCCCCACGTCTCAGGGTCAAACCCCGGCGCCCCTCCGCGCGCCACAACGACCAGCCGCGAACCCGGCGCCTGCTCGCGCAGCAGTTCAAATTGATCCGCCTGATCCCCAGCCTCACCGGCCAACAGCAGCACGCGCATCCAGTCGGTGTGCCGATCAAGTTCGCCAAGCTCCGGAATGTCGCGCCCAACCACCGGCAGCGTCTCCACCGCCTCGCCGTATTGCACGACAATCACCGGCGGCGTCGCATTCACGTCCGTCTCAATCTCGACGGAGCGACCGAGATATTCAAAATCTGCACCACCCAGGGGAATGAAATAGTTCTGTGCCAAAGGCTCCGCCGCGCGCAGCGCCTCTAGCCGATTAGACATCGTCCAGATCGACGCGCCAAAGGCCGCCGCCGAAACCGTCAGCAGCGCCGCGCCCGACCATCGCAGTGTTGTCTGTTTCATATGCGGCGCCTCCAATCGGAGCGCCTGTCAAAACCGTGCGAACTCAGTGCGCCGGCGGCTCATCCGCATGCTCGCCCTCGGCGCCTTGGGCCGCTTCACCTTCATGCCCGTGCGGCGTGATCGTGCCGGCCGCAATCGCTGCGGCTCGGGCTTCCTCCGCGATCACCGGCGCCTTAATCGCTTCCGATCGTACATCGTCGATCATGTGCCGCGAATCCATGTCGATCAGCGTGAACAGAAAGAACAACCCAATCGTGAGCGCCGTGTAGAACAGCACGAGCGAATTCATCGCCCGATCATGCAGCAGGTGCATGAAGAACGCCGCAACCAGCACCGCCTTGAACGTGGCGATCGCCACGGCGAGCCACAGGTTGAGCGATTCACCGAGGTCAATCTGCGAGGCGCCGACCGTCAAGCCCGTGAAGATGAGCAAGACGACCAGGATCGTGTTCAGCAGACGCATCGACGACACATGGTGATGTCCATGATCATCGTGCGCGTCATTTGCAGTGGTGGTGGCGGCTGTGCTCATGGGTTACGGCACCAGATAGAGGAGCGGGAACAGGAAGATCCAGATGAGATCGACGACGTGCCAGTACAGGCCCACGTTTTCAACGGCGGTGTAGTGCTTCGGACCAAAGTGGCCCTTCAGCGCCCGCCAGCCGATCCACCACAGCAGAAACACACCAATCAGCACGTGAAACCCGTGCGTCGCCGTCGACACCCAGTACACGCTCAGGAAAATCGGGTCATAGGCGCTCGGCAGATACTCGCCGTGACCGCCGGGAAACGTGAATAGCGCGCCGGGAATCTCACCCGCCTGGTACTTCGGGTAGTACTCCAGCGCGAGCTTGATGACGAGGAACGCGATCCCGCACAGCGATGCGAAGAACACATTGAAAGCAAGAATCATCTTTTGACCAAGCTGCGCTGCCCGAACCGCGACCGCGACGTTCCACGAGCTGATCAGAAGCACCGCCGTATTGATCGCGCCGATTTTCCAGTTCAGATATTCCTGCGACGCCCCGCGGAACGCCTCCGGATAGAACATCCGCAGCACGAAGTACGCGCAGAAGAAACCGGAGAACAGCAGCAATTCCGTCGCGAGGAAAAGCCACATGCCAAGCTTGGCGGCTTCGAACTCGTCCTCGTTGTTGCGCCAGTGCGGCTGGTGCTTGTACGTCTCCCAGTACTCGCCTTTGGCGCCGCCCGAGTTTGTTGGAATGCTTGTCATGCAAAGTCTCTGAAGTGAGTCTGGCGTCTGATGCCCGGTTCCTGAGGCCTACCGTCAGTGCTTCGCCTTCCCATCCGGCGCCGGAAGCGGGAATTCACCCGGCTCCGTGTGCGGCGGGACCGCATCGTCGAAGTCATACGGCCCGTGACGCACCACCGGCTCGTGGTGGAAGTTGTGCTCAATCGGCGGGCTCGCCGCTTCCCATTCCAGGCTCAAACCGCCCCACGGGTTCGGCGGCGCCTTCTTGCCGCCAAACAGCGACGTCACGAACACCGCAAGGTGAATCAACATGCCCGCCGCCAGAATCCACGACCCAATCGTGCTGATCTGATGCAGCGTGGTGAACTCATCCACATACGTCGCATAGCGGCGCGGCATGCCCAGCGTGCCGAGGAAGAACTGCGTAAAGAACGTCATGTTGAAACCAATGAACACAAGCCCCGCGCCGAACAGCGCCCATCGCTCGTTGTACATCTTGCCGAACATTTTCGGCCACCAGTGGTGGATGCCGCCCAGGAACGCCATCACCGTGCCGCCCATCATCACATAGTGGAAGTGCGCGACGACAAAGTACGTGTCATGCAAGTGCATATCCACCGACAATGAGCCGAGGAAAAGCCCCGTCAACCCGCCGATGGAAAACAGGAACAGGAAGATCAGCGCATACACCATCGGCGTGGTCAGCGCAATAGATCCCTTGTAGAGCGTCGCCGTCCAGTTAAAGACTTTGATGGCTGATGGAATCGCCACAAGGAACGTCAAGCCGCTGAAAATCGCGCTGGCCAGTTCACCCTGAGCGGTGAACATGTGGTGACCCCACACGATGAACGAAATCGCCGCAATGCCGAGCGAACTGAACGCGACCAGCTTGTAGCCAAAGATCTTCTTGCGGGCGTGCACCGCGATCAGCTCACTCATGATGCCCATGCCCGGCAGAATCATGATGTACACCGCCGGGTGCGAATAGAACCAGAAGAAGTGCTGGTACAGCACCGGATCGCCGCCGTACATCGGATTGAAGATGCCGATCTTGAAGACGTTCTCAATCGTCAGCAGCAGCACCGTGATGCCCAGCACCGGCGTCGCCAGCACCTGAATGATCGCCGTCGCATAAATCGCCCAGATGAAGAGCGGCATGTCGAACCACCCCATGCCCGGCGCACGAAGTTTGTGCACCGTCACGACGAAGTTCATGCCCGTAAAGATCGAACTGAAACCGAGGATGAACACCGCGAGCGTCATCGCAATAACGCGCCCGTACTGATCAAATGAAACGCTGTACGGCGTGTAGAACGTCCAGCCCGTATCCACACCGCCCAACAGGATCGACACGATCGCGAAGATCGAACCGATCACATAGATGTACCAACTAAACAAATTGAGCCTTGGGAACGCAACATCCTTGGCGCCCAGCATCAAGGGAAGCATGAAGTTACCCAGCGCTGCGGGGATGCTCGGAATAATGAAGAGAAACACCATCACGGCGCCGTGCAGCGTGAAGGCTTTGTTGTAGCCGAGGTTGGTCGAGAATGGCCACATGCCGCTCGTGTCGCCCCCCACCGTCACCGCGGGCTGGAACAACTCAAGACGCACCAAAATCGCCGCGGCGCCACCCAGCGCAAACGCCGCCATCACGGCGAACAGATACATGACGCCGATCTTCTTGTGATCGATCGTCGTCATCCAGTCCCAAACGTTGACGAAGAATCCGCCCTTGGATGCGTAATACGGCGCATCGTGGTCGTCGTGTCCGTGGGCGCCGGCGGTGTCTGCTGGAATCGTGGTCATGGCTCTTTCACTCATCGTCTCGCCGCGACAACAATCATCGCGGCGTGGTGTTCAACCTCGTCTTACTGCGCTTCCTCTTCTTGAACAGCTTCATCAGCAGCCCCATCAGCGGCCTCGTCAGCAGCCTGCGGATTCAAGCTCTTGATGTATGCGATGATCGCGCCGAGTTCCCGATCATTAATCTGCCCTTGGTAGGAAACCATCTGATTTGGATATCCTTCAACGAGCTTTGCCGCTGGAACATAAATGGATTCGCGGATGTAGTTCTCATCGACGACGACATCCTCCATGCTTCCATCGCTGTTTCGAACTCGTTCAGTTTCGCCGTAAATGCCGAGCCACGACGGGCCGGTCCCAACTGAACCATCAACCGTGTGGCAGGAAAAACATGCTTTCTGCATGGCGAGGATTTGACCAACTTCAGCCAGCGGCTTGGGTCCATCTGGACCGTTCCAGATGTCCGCCAGCTTCGCCTTGGCGACTTCATAGTCACCCGCCGGCATGACGCGAATGATCGCCGCCATTTGCGAGTGCTGATCGCCGCAGTACTCCGCGCAGAACAGGTAGTGATCCTTGTACGGCACTTCTTTGCCGTCCGCATCCATGAATGTTGAATCAAACTCGCTGGTCGCTTCGAACCATGTGGTCGTGTACCGATTCGGCATCACGTCGATCTTCACGCGGAAGTCCGGCACCCAGAACGAGTGCAAAACGTCCTCACTGTCCAGCAACACCTTGATTGGTCTGCCTGCGGGAACCGGAACAATCGGCACGTCCATGTCCGCAACGACCGTGGTCTCGGTCGGGCTGGCGCCGTTGTCATAAATAGCCTGCCACGCCCACTGCCGCGCTTTGAAGTGGATCTCCTCGGCGCCGGCAGGAACCACGTGCATGTACATGTAGTCGCGGAATCCCCACACAAACATCACCGCGAGGAGCAGCATCGGTAGAAACGTCCAGCTCAATTCCAGCGGCGTGTTGTGCGCGGCGCTGCGCTGTTGGGGCACACCGGGAATGCGACGGTACTTGAACACAAACACCGTCATCAGCCCGACGATCAACAGAAAGAAGAACGTCGAGACCCAGAAAATGAACATGAAGAGCGAATCGCTCTTCGGCGCGAACGTGGAGGCCTGATCGCCAAACCACATGCGGGCGCCCACGTTCCAGATCGGTTCCGCCGCCAGCGTCATCATGCTCGTCCCCAGCGTGGTCATGCCTTATTCACACCCGCAGTCGAAGGGTTAGTCTCGGCGCAGGCGAGGGCCCGGCGCGTTCGTCGCCGATCAAACGAAACCAAAGCCGCAATCACGCTCGAAAGCAGCGCCACCGTCGTCAGGCCCGCGAACGTCATCACCCGCTGCGCCGCCAGCACATAGCTGCCCGCGTTCGGGTCGTAGTGGTAGCAGCGAAGCAGAATGCGATCAAAAATATCGCCTACCTTGCCGTCCGAAGCGTCCACCAGCGCGAGCCGCAACTGGCGCTCCTTGTAAGCGACGCCGTAGAGATAATTCGAAACCTTGCCGTCCGGCGACAGCACAATGATTGCCGTCGGATGAGAAAACTCCCCCGCCTCCGGCAAATATTTGTATTTCCAGCCGACGCTGTCGCAGAACTCGCGAATCGTCGTCGCATTTCCGGTCAGGAACGGCCACGCGGATTCATCTGTGTAGCGCGTCACACCCGCCAGCGCGGCGCCTCGCTCGGCGTACGCCGCCTGCGCCGTGTCACGATGGTCGAAACTGATCGTCAGCGCGCGGTACTCGTCACCAAGCGTCCACGCCAAATCATTGAACACTTTCTTCGTGTTGTTGAACACGACCGGACACACAACCGGGCAACTGAAATAGCCGAACACCAGCACGACCGGCCGTTCGCCATCGAAATAATCACCCACGCGCACGGCGTTGCCGTCCTGATCCGTGAAGATCGTGTCGAGTGCAGCAAGCTCGCCGCGCATTTCCGCGATGTCCGCGGCGGCCATGTCCGGCGGCGGCTCATCCAAAATCACTTGCGCCGGCGCGGAGCCCGCCACAAACGCAGCGCACACGACCACCGACAGGAACAACGCCTGCATGCGGCCGATCAGGATGCGCTGCGCACGATTCATTGCTCTCCGCTTGCGTACGACGCCGCGACCTTGTCCATGGCTTTCTCAAGCGGGATGCGAACCACGCCCGTCGACGCATCGACCCAGGCGTACCCGCGGAGCTGCGATTCCCACTCCGCTTGCATGCTGGTGAAGCCGGACGCGAGACTCACTTCTTGCTTGAGCGCAATCTCTTTCTGAGACTCCATCTTGAAGTACACCGTGATCAGAATGATGCAGGCAACAATCGAGATGAACCCGCCGAGACCGACGCTGAAGATCACCAGCGGTGACACCGCACCGTGCGCATGTTGCGGCGGCGCTTCACCTTGGTGAGCATGCCAGGCGTCATCGGTGTACGCCCGGTGATCAGGGTCAACCCACGGGCTGCTGTCGTTGTTTGAATCGTGGCTCATGGCGATCATCTCCGCCGCGCCGAAGCGCTGCTGAGTCTAGGTTCGAAATCAGACGTAGTTCTTGTGCGCGATGCCTTCATCCATGCGCGGGTCGTTCACTGGGACAACAGGATTGGACGCGATCTTCCGCACCAGCAGGCCGAAGAAAATGCACACCGGGCCGAGGATGGCGACTGCGTCCAGCCAGCCGAACATGATCGAGTGGCCATCCGGGGTGTGCACCGTCGGTCGCACCACCCAGAAGAGGTCAAGCGCGTTGAACGCCAGCAGCCAGATGGCGACCGTTGCAAGAATCATCGGATTGCGTCGGGCCGGGCGCGCCATCAGCACGACAAACGGAATCACGAATCGGCCGAACGCCAGGGCCACGGAATAGGGCATCCACCCATCAGTGCGCCGCACCTGGAACCACATCGTTTCTTCCGGAATATTGCCGTACCAGATCAGGAAATACTGACTGAATCCGATGTACGCCCAGAACACCACGAACCCGAACATCAATTTTCCGAGGTCGTGCAGATGCTCCTGCGTGACGAGGCCTTCCATCACTCCGGCGCGGCGCAGAATGATCAGGATCAACGCGCACAGCGACGTCGCCACACCGATGAATCCGGCGAAGAAGTACACGCCGAACATCGTGCTGAACCAGTGGTAATCGAGACTCATCATCCAGTCGAACGCGGCAAACGCCGTCGTCAGCGCCATGATCAGCAGGCCATAGCTCGACATCTTGCGCGCCTTGGCCGACCGCCAGCGATCACCATCGGAATCCTGCCCGATAGACAGTCGATACAGACGCTGTGAGAAGTACAGCCACGCGCCGAAGTAAATCACGGCACGCACATAGAAAAACGGCTTATTCAGGAAGGATGCTTTCGCCGCGTACACGACATCGCCGTCGGTGTAGTGCGGATCCATCCAGTGAAAGATCATGGGAGCAAGGATCGCCACCGGCAGGAAAAACACGAGACACACCGGAATCATGCTCATCACGTTTTCGAGCTGCCGCCGAATCGTCGCCGACCAGCCCGCGTTCACCTGATGAAGAATCATTACGAGAATCATCGAACCGAGCGCGAGGCCCAACGTCACCAGGAATCCGACATGAAAGGATGCGAGCGCAACCTTCTTGGCGGTGTCGTCGCCAAGCACAGCGCCGAGGATCGTCAGCGCGATCGTGATGCCGCCCAGCGCCAGCAGCGCCAGCGACGCCATGCGCCCAGCGCCGACCGGCAGCGCCGTGTTCGCGGCGGAGAGCAATTTCGATTTATCCGCAATCGCGTGCGCCATTACTCCGCGCCTCCGCCAGTGGAACCGCCGGCGCTCGTGGCGCCGCGCGAATTGTTCAGTTCACGTTGCAAGGCTTCCGGCACATCCGCCATCGTGCCCTGCTGCACGGCCTGAAGCGTGCGCAAGTACGCGACAATCGCCCACGCATCACGCGGGCTGACGCGATCGCCATACGCCGGCATGCGCAGTTCCGGAAGCGTGCCCGGCGTGTTCGCAAGACCATTGCGAATCACATGGAAGATGTATCCGTCCTGCCCCTTCTCACCACCCGGCATGTACTGCGGCTGGTGATACGAAGGAATTGGCGTTGACCAAAGCTGGCCGACCATCCCATCACCGGCGCCCGTGCCGCCGTGACAGGTGATGCAGAAAATATTGAATCGGTTCTGTCCGTATTCGATGAACGACTTCATGTCAGCCGGCGTCACCGACTGCCCGCTCGGAATCTCAAGGACTTCACGCACAGGCATGACTTCGACGTACGTGCCGTCCGGATTCATGCCGCGATACACGCGATCGTCGCCGCGAAGCAGGCTCGCACGCGTCTCGTCCGGCGCCACCCAGTCATCATTCGTCTCAGCGCGACGTCCAAACGGCACCGTTCCCGCCACCGGCTCGCGCATCGTGCGCCCGTCCGCGAAGAACGTGGACTCCGCCTGCGGCTTGTACTTCGGCTGATCGTCCATGCCAGGAAAAAACTGGCGCGGCCGCTCTGCCGTGCGCTCGCCCCGACATCCGCTCATGGCGCCGGTCGCCGTCACGAGCAGCGCAGTAACGAAGCACACAAAGAATTGCATCGAATTCATGGCGCCTTTTGAGGTCATTGGTCCTCCACCATTTCGATGTTGAAACCGCCGGCCTTCTCCAGCAGCTTCGACGTCGCATCGGAGTTGAACTTCGCATCCTTCGATTCGATGCCGATGAAAAAACCATCGTCACTGGCGCTCAGGAAACGCTCGCTTGAAAACAGCGGATGGTTCCAGCGCGGCAAGCCGTTGATCGCCAACATCCCGAACACAGCGCTGATGCCCGCAAAGAGCACGCCGAGTTCGAACGTCACCGGCGTGAACTGCTCCCACGCGCCGAACGGTTTGTCATTCACCACGATGGGGTACGCCACGGCGCTGGTCCACCATTGCAGGAGAAAGCCGCCCGAAGCGCCCATCGCCGCAAACGTGCCGACGATCCACGCCATCTTGCTGCCTTTGAGACCCATCGCCTCATCCATGCCGTGAATCGGAATCGGAGCGTAGACATCCCACTTGGAGTAGCCCGCGTCACGAACTTGCTCCGCCGCGTGATAGACCGCGGCGGGTGATTCGAATTCCGCGAGGACGCCCCACGTTCCGCCATGTGATTTTTTCTTCAGGCCCGCCATGTCAGTGCGCTCCTCCCGCCGGATGGTGCGGGTCCGCCGCCGGCATCACGTTCTTCACTTCCGAAATCGCCAGCATCGGCAGGAATCGGCAGAACAAGAGGAAGAACGTCATGAAGACGCCGAGGCTGCCGACGAACGTCAGCACGTCCACATACGTCGGGCTGTAATAGCCCCAACTGCTCGGCAGGAAGTCCGCGCTCAAGGTCGTCACGATGACGAAGCGCTCGAACCACATGCCGATGTTCACGACGATCGAAACGATGAAGATGAACCACGGCGTGGTGCGCGCCCACTTGAACCAGAACACCTGCGGGCTGATCACATTGCACGTGATCATGATGAAGTACGCCCACCAGTACGGCCCCATCGCGCGGATGATGAACGCCTGCTGCTCGTAGCTGGAGGCGCTGTACCACGCGATGAAGAATTCCATGCCGTAGGCGAATCCGACCATCGAGCCGGTCACCGTGATGATCTTGCACATGTTCTCGAGCGTGCGCTGCGTGACGAAATCCTTCATGCCCGGATACAGCTCACGCGCCGGAATCAGCAGCGTCAGCACCATCGCAAAACCACTGAAGATGGCGCCCGCGACGAAGTACGGCGGGAAAATCGTCGTGTGCCAACCGGGGATAATCGACACGGCAAAGTCGAACGACACGACCGAGTGAACCGACAACACCAGCGGCGTCGCAATGCCCGCCAGCAGGATGTATGACTTCTCGTAATTCTGCCAGGCGCGGAAGTTGAACCGCCAACCCATGGCCAGCGCGCCGTACGCATACGCCCGCACTTTGCCAATCGCGACTTGCACCTTGCCCATGCCGCTCGACGCATGCAAACGCTTGAACGCGCGGTCGCGCAGCGTGGCAATGTCGGGAATCATGCCCATGTACCAGAACAGCAGCGACACGGTGAAATACGTGCCGACGGCAAACACGTCCCACAGCAGCGGACTGCGGAAGTTCGGCCAGATCGCGTTTGAGTTTGGAATTGGGAACATGAACCACGCGAACCACACACGCCCGACGTGAATGCCGGGGAACATGCCGGCGCAGATGACGGCGAAAATCGTCATCGCTTCGGCAAACCGGTTGATGCTCGTGCGCCACTTCTGCTTGAAAATGCAAAGAATGGCGGAGATCAGCGTTCCGGCGTGGCCGATGCCGACCCACCACACGAAGTTCACAATCGCCCAACCCCAGCCGACGGGATTGTTCAAACCCCACACGCCAACGCCGGTCGTGATGAGATACAGAATCATCAGCGTGCCGACGGCGGCGAGACCATTGGCCGTCAGGAACGCGGGCGTCCACCACTTGCCGGGCTTGTTCTCTGCCCAGCCGCAGATCGTCTCCGTCACGCTGTGTAGATCACGATTGCCAAGCACCAAAGGCGGTCGTACAGCAGGATCAACCACGAGCGTCCCGTCACCCAGCGCGCCGTGCATTTCCGCGCCGAGTTGCGGCTCCGGCTCCTGGCCGGCCAGACGCTTGCTTGTCAGTTCATCCGGGTGAACCGTGCTCATGCCAGCGCCCCTTCAGTGGTCAGAATGGGAAGGCTCATCACATGGCCCTCGTCGTGGGATGCAGGCTCCGCGTGGCCGTCGTCGCCATGATCGGCGCCGTGATGCTCGAACGGATCGAGAATCGGCTCGCGAAGCCGGGGGTTCGGATTGCGCAGCCGCGCCATGTACGTCGTGCGCGGCCTCGTATTCAGATATCCAAGCAACAGGTACGACCGCGCATCGTCGCGCAGCGCTCGCACCTTGCTCAGCGGATCTTCAATGTCGCCAAAGACGATGGATTCCGTCGGGCACGCCTGCTGGCACGCCACCTGGAAGAAACCATCGGGGATGTTGTCCAGCCCGAGCAGCTTCGTCTCAACGCGCGAGGCGTTGATGCGCTGAATGCAATACGTGCACTTTTCCATCACGCCGCGCTCGCGGACCGTGACGTCTGGGTTGTACTGCATCGTCTGCACTTGACCGTCGCCTTCGCCGATCTTTTCGCGTAGTCGCGGCGGAATCAGTTGGCTGTTCTTCACCACGCCGCCAAGAAGTTCTTCACCGACGTAGCTGCCATTGAGGCGCTTGGTCGCATAATCAAAGAAATTGAAGCGACGTACTTTGTACGGGCAGTTGTTCAGGCAGTACCGCGTGCCAATGCAGCGGTTGTACGCCATGTTGTTTGTGCCTTCGGGGCCATGCACCGTCGCATTAACCGGGCACACCGTCTCGCACGGCGCCGCCTCGCAATGCACGCACGCGACCGGCTGCACGACCATTTCCACATCGTCGCTGCTGCGACCGCCGGTGTATGGACCGGCGTCGCCGAAGTCGAGGCTGAACTTATCCGGATGCGCCGGGTCGTCGCTCGCGAAGTAGCGATCCACACGAATCCAGTGCATTTCGCGGCCCTTGAGCACTTCGTACTTGCCCACGACCGGGATGTTGTTTTCCGCCTGGCACGCGACGGTGCAGGCGCCGCACCCGGAACACGTCGATAGATCGATCGACATCCCCCACTGCGGCGATGTCGTGTACGGGTGCGGATCCTTGTACATGCTCTTGACTTCAGGCGTGTGCGCCAACGCGCCCACGCGCTCGGCGAACTTCAGATCCCGCGGATTGCCGTAGGAATCTTTGCCGTCAATCACCGTGTCGCCTTCGGCGCGCCACGCCTGCACATCGAACTCACGAAGAATCGCGCGGCCTTCCATCGCCCAGTGATTCTGCACGCACGGCACGTGGTGCCCGCCGCCAATCTTGGTGACGGTCGCGCCCGTCGCATAACGCATCGCGCCGGTGGTTCGCAGCAGATAGGTATTGAATCCAATGCCCGTTCCGAGAAGACCGGCGCGTTCGCGCCCGCCGCCGAGCGTCAGCGTCACCGTGCCCGGCGCCATGCCCGGCTCGCGGAACACCGGAATCTGCATGCTGCGCCCGCCGACCGAAATTTCGATGATGTCGCCATCGACAACACCAAGCTCCTTGGCGAGCCCCGCGCTCATGAGCGCCGGATTGTCCCACGCGACCTTGGTGATCGGGTCGGGCAGCTCCTGCATCCAGCCGTTGTTGGCCCAGCGACCGTCGCCAATCGTGCGATCCTGCATGAAGATGACTTCAATGCCGCTGGACGACGCCGGCGTGAGCGAAGTGATGGCTTGCGCCACCGCGCCTGAGTTCAGGTTCGGTGATGTGCCGCTGGACGTTGTGCCTTCCAGGAAACCGTTGTGCAGCGCACGATTCCAGCGTTTCTCGAACGCGCTGTCCGCAAGGCTCTGCATGCCCGGCGCCGATGCACGCCATGTGGCGCGAACGATTTCAAACCCATCCGGGTGATCATTGCCAAGCAGCAGCGAAAGGAACTCGATAGAGCTTCGACCTTCGAAGAGCGGCGCGATCATCGGCTGCACGACGGACAGCGTGCCGTCTTGCGCCGTGACGTCGCCCCAGCTCTCGAGGTAGTGCGCCCCGTTGAGCTGCCATGTCGACATCGCACCCGTTTCATCGTCATCAACATTGAGCGTGATCGACGTCGGAATGCGCGACCAGAGCTGATGCAGGCCAAGTTCAGCCGGCGCGTTGTAGACAGGATTCGCGCCGAGCACGACGAGCGTGTCAATGCGCCCCGAATTGATGAGTTGCGCCAGTCGCTGAATCGATGCAACGCTCGATGCAGCGCAGTCCTCGCCAATCGGCTGCATGCGCACCGTGGCGCCATTGGCGCCGAGTGCCGTGTTCATGGCGTGAACAATGGCGTGAACCGCCGCAGGCTGCGTCGGACCAACGGTGACCACGCACTCGCCGCGATGAGCGAGCAGGTCATCCGCGACCGCGTCAATCCATTCGTGATCCAGTCCGGCCAGCGCGGTGTCGTCTTGACGATCCGACATCGCCCGCGTCACCGGTCCGTACCCGGCGCCGCCGACACGCTCGATAATCGCCTTGCCCAGCGCCACCACATACGACTGCACGCCCGATGGCTTCAAACGCAAACGATGATCCGACGAGCCGCCAACCAGCGTCATCGTGGATTCAATCGCATAAATGCGGCTCATCTCGCTGCCATCGCCGTGCGTCGACGTGACGCGACGACCCGCCGCAAAGCCGCGCGAGTTCGGAAGCGTCGCACCTTCACCACCAAGGAAGTCATCATCGATCGAAACAATGACCTTCGCCTTGGCCAGATCGTATTGCGCTGTCATCGGCGAACCGAATGCGATCGAGGCGCCCTCGCGGGCCGCTTCGTTGTCAATCGCTTCGTACGGCAGCCACTGTGCTTGCGGCCAGCGCTGCATGATCTGATCACGCATCCGGTCGCGCGACGGGCTTGATGTCTTCTCGACAAGGAAAACGAGCCCAGCGCCACGGTTCTGATCAAACTGCGCAAAGTGCGGGCCAACGAACGACTCAAACTCGCGCCAGGACGAATCGACCCGCTCGCCCTCGCCCATCTTCGTCGGACGCTTGAGTCGATCAGGGTCGTACAGATTCAAAACAGATGCCTGCGCCCACGCGCTCGACCGTCCCTGATTCACCGGGTGCAGCGGATTGCCTTCAAGTTTCGTCGGACGGCCAACGTGCGATTCCACCAGCAGGCCTTCAGCGCCGCCGCCGGGCAACGGCATCGCGGTCGCGTAATACAGCGGCGTGCCGGGAATCACATCCTCGGGCTGACGTCCGTACGGCATGATGTGATGCTCGGGGCGACGGCAACCGGGCAACGTCGCCGCGCCGGCCAGCGCTAATGAAGCGCCCATCACACGAAGAAAGTTTCGCCGCGACGGATCAGATAATTCTGACGCAAACGCGGGAAACTCGCGCTGCAGAAATTCACGAAACTCACCGGTGTCCGCGAGTTCGTCGAGGCTGCGCCACAACTGCCGACCCGTCGCATGACTGCGATCTGGCGTGCGCTGTGGTTTCTCGGCGGGCTGCTTCCCGACGGACGAAGGACATTGCTTGGCTTTGCTCATGACTGGGCTGCTCGGCGTTTCAATCCGCCCGAAGGCGGCGGGAAGAGAGCGATGCGGGGAACCCGGCGATCACTTACGTGAGCGTCGTGCGGCTAGTAGTGGCAGGCCGCGCAGTGTTGCGGCGGCGCGGAGCGAAGGCGCTGGGCGAGGCGATCGCCAATGGTGGTCGCATAGTCCGGCTGGGTCAGCAACTTCTGAACCCGCGCCAAATCCGTGATGCGCACCGGCGAGTCGCCGTCGATCACGCCGTGCACATCCACCATGCCCTGCCCGGGATCACGGTGACAATCCAGACAGAACGCCATCGAAAGACTTTCCGCCTGATACACGTGCGGCATCGTGTCAATGCGCGCATGGCACGAATAGCAGCTCACGCCGGAATTGATGTGCGCCGCATGGTTGAACTGGACATAGTCGGGCAGCTTGTTGACGCGCTTCCACGGCACCGCTTCGCCCTTCGCCCAGTACTCGCGCAGTTTCGCAAGTTCCGGGTTGCTCCAGTGCGGCGATGGCGACGAACCATCCTGCGAGAGCGCGAGATTGAGATACCCGGTCTTGTCGTCAACAACCGTGTGGCAATTCATGCAGGTCGACGTCGATGGCACGTTCGCCGTGCGTGATTCGCCGACGTAGTTGTGGCAATACATGCAATCCATGCCGAGCTTGCTCGCATGAATCTGGTGGCTGTAATCCACCGGCTGTTCCGGCATGTAGCCGACTTCCCAAAATTTCGGCGTGGCGTAGTACCACGTGCCGCTGATGAGAAGAAACGCCAATCCCAGGAATCCGGCGAGAAACGCATGCGGGATGAGATTGGTCCACTTCGGGAAAAGTGGTTTCACCGTGTTCCCCTGTCTCGCAGTGTCTTCATCCGGCTCCGACGTGTCCGGCTTTGCACTGGTTTCTTGACTTGCTCGTCGAGGCGACGAATGACACCCATCACGCAACCCAGTCTGATTCGGCTCGTCCCGCCTCCGAGCCTCGAAACTGCGGATACCATCGTTTCCGACAGTAATGGTTCTTGCGGGGCAGTAGCTTCCCGACCCGAACGATTGGCGTCAAGGCGACCAGACACCAACCTGATAATCGAGACTGAGTCTCAGCAAATCACGCCCTGCCGATCCATGTGATTCACCTCATCTCGCCGATCCTCAAACCATGGACAACCACACCATGACGACGCGTTCTCCCCTCCTCGCCCGCGCGCTGGTCTTTGGGTTTGCAACCTCGCTTGCGGGGTGGATTGTTGCGTATGCGCTGCGCCTCCCCGGCGCGATCTTCCCGCCAGTGGCGCTTGGACTGGCGATCATCCTGATTCAAGTCTCCGGCGCGACGCTCGCGGGCCGATCCGCCAAAGGCGCTTCGCCATGGCTCGCCGGACTCGCGACCGGAATCGTGACCAGCATCCTGAATCTCCTCATTGTGCTTTCCGCGTTTGCCGGCGAGGCCGCCAGCGAACAGGAACAGCTCCATCCGCTCTATGCGATCGCGGCATACCTCCCGCTCGGCGCGATCCTCGGCGCAATCGGCGGCGCCATCGGTGGTCGAATCGCGAAACAACAAGCCGCCACAGAGCCAAACTGGCTCGGCCGTTTCGCGATCGTCAACACCGTCGGCGCTTTCCTGCTGCTCGTCGTGGGCGGCATCGTCACCAGCGCCGACGTCGGCCTTGCCGTTCCAGACTGGCCCGCCAGCTTTGGCGCCAACATGTTTCTTTTCCCGCTCAGCAAGATGACGGGCGGCGTCTTCATCGAACACGCGCACCGCCTTCTCGCCGTCCTCGTCGCGCTGACCACCGCCGCGCTTCTGGTCTGGACGCTTCTCTCCCGCGTGAGTTCGATGGCCAAGCTCGTCGCCATCGTCGCATCGGTGCTCGTGATCTCGCAAGCGATCATGGGCGGGCTGCGCGTCACGCAGGCAGACGCGCCAGCCGCGATTGAATCCGTCGAGGTCGTCGAAGACCAATCCGAAACCGATGTCGTGATTGAGGAGGAGACAGCGCTTGCCGACAACGCAACCAGCCGCATATTGCGCCTCACGCACGGTGTGGTCGGTCAGATTTACGTCGCAAGCCTGGCGCTGCTGGCCGCACTGCTTTCCACAACGTGGCGCACAGGTCCGGCGCCGGTTCCAAACACAGCGGCGGCCGGCCAGCGCGTGCTTAACGTCCTCGCCCTGATCGCGCTCATCGTGCAAATCGGTTTCGGCGCCGCCGTACGCCACTTTGATCTGCAATCGCACGCGCTGATGTCGCACATCGGATGGTCCGTCATTGTGCTCATCCTGCTGCTCGCCGCAGGCGTGCGCGCACAAAAACAACTCGGCTCGGTGTCGCCGATCTTGCGCCGCTCCGCGACCGCGACCAAACACACGGTCCTGTTGCAAATGGCGCTCGGTGTTGTCGCGCTCATCAGCGCCATGAAGTTTCACGACGTCGAGCCGCCGCCGGCGCTTTACATCGCGCTTCGCTCACCACACCAGGCGATTGGTTGTTTACTGCTCATCACCACAACGTTGCTGACCGCATGGACGATTCGTTTGACGCGATCCGCGCCCGCAAACGCACCAGCTTCAACATGATTCGTGCATCATCAGTCCGTTGACGACGCTCGTTGCATCTTTCCAAACGGAAGCTGTCTCCGGTGCAGCACGACCGTCGTCGCGCACAACGCAAACAACAAAACCGCCATCCAGAACAGCAGCGGATTCTGCACGGTTTCACCGTCAATCACGTACTCCGGCACAACGCCGAGCTTCGTGAGGTGCGAGCCAATCGCGCCGAGCATCACCATGGCGCCCCACAGTCCGCCCCACACCGCCGTGCGCGGCATGAGCAGCAGCGCCGCCGCCACCAGCTCGCACACCGCCGTGAAATAGCGCCCCCACGGCTCAACGCCCAACTTCTCAAACGTCTGCATCGCGTACGGATCGCTGATCAGCTTTGGAATGGCGCCCGGCCACAAGAACAGACCGACAGCGATCAACCGAACTGTCCACGACAGCGCGACCTTGGGCGTCATTGATTTCTTAGCGGTGGACGGATCGTTCATTGCGATGCCTCCTCGTACGTGACGAGGAGATCAATCGGCGCCGCAATGAAATTATTCCCGCGTCTTCGATTTACTCAGGGTCGCCGCCCGACATGTCATAGACCCACGACTCGATCGCACGATCCATTTGCTGCACTTCCCCATCCTTGAAGAAGAGCTCCATCTCGCGCGCCGCCGCCTCGGGGCTGTCCGAACCGTGAATCAGATTGAATGAATTCGACACACCGAAGTCGCCGCGGATCGTGCCAGGCTCCGCTTTGGATCCGAACGTCGCACCCATCATCTTGCGGCTCATGTCGATCGCGCCCACACCGCGCAGCGCCATGACCAGCACGGGCGAACTGGTCATAAAGTTCACCAGCCCGTCATAGAACGGCTTGCCCTTGTGCGCGGAGTAGTGCGTCGCGGCGAGCTGCGACGAGATCGTCATCATCTTGCAGCCGACGATCTGCAGCCCCTTGTCCTCAAAACGGGCGATGATTCGCCCCATCAAACCGCGCTGCACGGCATCCGGCTTCAAAATGATCAGCGTCGTCTCCACCGCACTACTCCTCGAACTGATGTTCGTATTCTGTTTGGAATCCCTACTCGCCGATGCGAGGCCCGGAGCGTACCGTTGGTTGTTCCGCGCGCCCAACGCCCGCTGCGGCGTCCGAAAACCGCTGACCACGAGGCAATCGCGCCTGGATTTCGGTTTTCTCTTGCCGCCGCACCCGGAAACGGGTACGCAGAAGTAACAAATTTCGGTCTTTCAGGACCGTTTCAAACCCGCGATCGCAGTGGCGCCGTCCGCCGCTGGTCGTCTGATGGGAGGGTTTCGAGTGATTCGTACGACGATGATGTGTGGCGCGCTCTTTGTGACGCTTTTCTCCCTCCCGGCCGCGGTTCACGCACAAGCACCGATTGATGGCGTCACCCCTCTTCACGAGCCAGACCTCGGACTCGATCCGTTTGATGTGCGGACTGACAACGCCGCGACCCAGGCGCGCATCGAACAGCTTCAGCAAAGCGAAGTGATGAATCGTCGCGTTGAGGCGAAAATCGCCCTCGAACAACGGCTGCCCGGCGCCAGTGTTGATCTCAATGCCGCCATGGCGACGCCCGAGTTCATTCGCTCGACGACATCAATGCTAACCGCGATCCCCGCCGCCCCAATGGACGCGGCTTCGATCGTCAAATCATTCATCGAATCCAACGAATCACTTTTCGGAATTGCGCCGGCAGCGCTGGATCGCGCCACCATTACGCGCGACGCCACCACCACACACAACGGTGTGCGCACCATGTGGTGGCAACAAGAGATTGATGGCGTGCCGGTGCTGGGCGCTGACGTGCGCGCCAATGTGCTGCCTGACGGCCGGCTCGCAACCATCGGTAGCCGCATGCTTCCCGACGGCGCCATAAACGCGGCCCGCGCGAAAGCCATCAACGTCTCGCGCCTCGACGCGGTTCAGATCGCCGCGACCAACATTGGCGTCGACGTGCCGGCCAGCCTCAACATCCTGCGATCGATCGAGTCGCCCACGGCGCCGATCACCTTCGCCCGCACTCAGAATCTCAAACGCGATGTGAAGACGGACTTTGTCTACTTCCCCGTCACATTCAATGACATCCGCCCGGCGCATCGTGTGACGCTCGCTGCGACAAATGACACCAACGTCTATGAACTGATTGTTGATGCGACGAATGGCGAAATCCTGCATCGCCAGAATCACACGTGGTACGGCGGCGGCACGGACGGCGTCTACCGCGTCTGGACCAGCGACAGCCCCGCACCGATGACGCCCGGCCCCGACACGCCCAACGGAGCCCAGGCCCCCGAAGTGGCGCGCGAACTACTCACGATTGGATCGCTGAGCGCCATCGGAAGTCCGTCCGGCTGGATCAGCGTCGGCTTGAACGAGACCGTCGGTAACAACGTCGACGCTGGCACCGATCTTGACGATGACGAAGAGATTGACCTGCCGCGCCCGCAGGGGTCTCCGTTCCGCGTATTCGATTTTCCGATCAATCTCGCGAGCACGCCTGACACCTACCGCGAAGCTTCAGTCGTTCAGGGCTTTTACGTCGCCAACGAATATCACGATCAACTTTACGATCTCGGATTCACCGAAACGTTCGGCAATTTCCAAGATGACAACTTCGGTCGTGGCGGCGCCGGTGGCGACCCGCTCAACCTGCACGTGCACGATGGGCAGGGTTTCAACAACGCCAACTTCAACAGCTCCGGTGTCGATGGCGACTTCGCTTTTGTGCAAATGTTCATCTTTGATGGCCCAAGCCCCGATCGTGATGGCAACCTCGATACGCACATTCTCATTCATGAACTCACGCACGGCACCAGCATCCGCATTCACGGCGGATTGACCGGTGGCCAGGCGCGCGGCATGGGCGAAGGCTGGAGCGACTTCTTTGGCCTGAGTCTCACGGCTGAAGACGGCGATGCTCGCGACGGGATATACGCCATGTCCGGTTTCGTGACGCTGGACGGCCTCGGCGTTCCGTTCATTGACAACTACTACTTCGGTATTCGCCGCTATCCGTACACCACGGACCTCAACCGAAACCCACTGACGTACGGCGACATTGACGCTGACACCTTCGACGTGGATCCGATGATCCCGCGCAATCCGGTCTTCGGTTCAAGTTCGCTCGGCCAAGTCCATAACGTCGGCGAAGTGTGGTGCACCGCCCTTTGGGAGTGCCGCGCGATTCTGATGGACAACCACGGGTTCGCGGGCAACGACCTGATGATGCAACTCGTGGTCGATGGCATGAAGCTCACGACAACCACGTCGCCCAATCTTGTCCAGGCGCGCGATGCGATCCTGCTGGCCGATCAGATCAACAATGGCGGCGCCAACGTGTGCGACCTCTGGGCTGGCTTCGCCAAGCGCGGCCTCGGCGGCGACGCCTTCAGCGATTCCGTTTCCACCACCAACATCATCGAGTCTTTCGACATTCCCATCGGTGTGAACTTCATCATCGACGGCGGCGCCCCCGGCCGCGTGCAGGCCGGTTTGCCGGAATCGTTCGAAGTTGAAATCACCGAGAACTGCGGCGCCCCCCTCACCCCCGGAACCGCGCGACTTGTCCTCACCATCAACGGTGAACCCGCACAGGAATTCCCGCTCGTCCCGACCGAAGGCGCCGCGGGCGTGCTGGTCGCCACCATCCCCGCGCTGATGTGCGGCGATGTCGCGACCTACTACGTCGCCGCCGACACTGGCGATGGCGAATACACCTTCCCCGCTGGTGGCGCGGCGGATCAGATCGACCTGCAAGTCGTCACTGATGTTCAGACACCGTTCGCCGATGACTTCGAAAGCGATCTTGGCTGGTTCGTCTTCGGCGACGCTGAAGAAGGACAATGGGAACGCGCCATCCCTGCGGGCAACGGCGGCTTTCGCGGCGATCCGATCACCGACGCCGACGGCTCCGGTCAGTGCTACGTCACCGACAACAGCGAAAACGGCGATGTCGACGGCGGAACGTCCACCCTGTTCTCACCGACGCTCGACGCCACCGGCGAAGGCGACGCAATCCTTTCGTACTACGTGTGGTACGTCAACGACATCGGGACTTTCGTGGATGACACGATGCTCATCGAAGTGTCGAACGACGACGGGCAAAACTGGACCACCGTCGAAGAGATTTCCGCACCAACCAACGGTTGGGAACTTCACACATTCCGAATCGCGGATCTCGTCGAGCCAACCAGCACCATGCGCGTGCAGTTTACGGTCGGCGATCTCGGTGAAGGCTCCATTGTCGAAGCAGGCGTGGACGCTGTGGTCATCGAGAGCATTCTGTGCGACGGCTCCATCCTCCTTGGCGACCTCAACGGCGACGGATTCGTGAACGGTTCCGATCTTGCCACGTTGCTGGCGAACTGGAACATGCCCGGCGCCAGCGATCTGAATGGCGACGGGACAACCAACGGCGCCGATTTGGCGGCATTGCTCGCCAACTGGACGGGGGAATGAACGGGTTTGCGCGCCGATTCACCACATGACGCTGTAGCGGCGCGGCGGCTTCAGATACGCTCCGGTCTTCAACCTCAGACATGGAGCCTCACATGAAGAAGTTTTCTGTCGTCGCTGCGTTCGTGTTGACTTCTCCTGTGCTCGCGGGCGCCCCGTGCATGCCCGTGTGGGACATCGCGCTCGGTGACGCGGGCACCAACGCGCTCATCGCGCACTTCGAAACCTACGACGATGGCGCCGGGCCTCAGTTGTATTCAACCGGCAGCTACACCAGCATCGATGGTGTCCTCGCCAACCGAATCGCGCGCTGGGACGGCGCGCAGTGGAATCCGTTGGGAACCGGGCTTGCCGGCAATTTCAGCAACGAACTCGAAGTGTTTGACGGCGAGTTGTACGTCGCGGGCTACTTCAACTCCGCCGGCAGCGCGACCGGCAGCGCCAAGATCGCCAGTTGGGACGGCGCCCAATGGAACGGCCTTGATGCGCAGCTCGAACTGTTCACCAATTCGCTCTGGGCGCTGAAAACCTGGGACGACGGCAACGGCGAGGCGCTCTACATCGGCGGCAACTACGTCGACATCGGCGGCGCCGGTGGCCCCGATTTCATCGCGAAATGGGATGGTGTCTCGTTCAGCCCCGTCGGCGGCACGATCGCCGGCGTCGGCATCCCCCTGATCGTCCTCGACATCGAAGTGTTCCAAGGTGAGCTGTACATCGCCGGTCGCTTCTCCTCTGTCGGCGGCGTCGCGGCAAGCCACATCGCCAAATGGGACGGCGCCAACTGGTCCGCCGTCGGCAGCGGCATCACCGGAACGCAAGTGATTCAACTCGGCGTCGCCGACGATGGCAACGGCCCGGCGCTGTACGCAGGCGGTAATTTCACAACCGCCGGAGGAGTCGCCGCCGCGAACATCGCCAAGTGGGACGGCTCAACGTGGTCCGCTCTCGGCAGCGGAACCAGCGGAACCGTGCAAGCCATCGCCGGATTTGACGACGGCAATGGATCAAAGGTTTACGTCGGTGGCAACTTCATCTCAGCTGGCGGACAAACCGTCAACGGCATCGCGACATGGAACGGCACAACTTGGCAACCCGTCGGAAGCGGCATCGCACCGGTTGGTGATGCGTCTGTGTTTGACCTGTACCCCAATGGCGACCGACTCACCGCCGGCGGCTCGTTCACATCCATCGTCGGCCTGCCTGCGATCGGCCGCGCCGCGCAGCTCATCGCATGCGAACCCGGCAGCCCGGCGGACTTCAACGGCGACGGATTCGTAAACGGCGTTGATCTCGCAGCGCTCCTCGCCAACTGGGGCATGCCCGGATTCACCGACCTCAACGACGACGGCGTCACCAACGGTTCAGATCTCGCCGCCCTTCTCGCGGCGTGGAGTTCCTAAAGGGGCCACACCATGGCGATTCGAATGCTGATTCCCTTGTCGCTGCTGCTCTTCAGCGCCGCTTCGGCTTCACTCGCATCGCCAGTTGGTGACTTTGCCGCGCAGCTTGATTCGAACGTCGCGTCCGGCGCCATCTCAGCGCCGGACGCGGCTGTCATTCGTGCCCTCGCCATCCTCGCGCCTGACAAACTCCCGGCCCAATTCGCCGAACTCAATCGCAAACCGGTCAGATGCGCCACAAGCATCATCAAAGCCGCGAAGACCGAATCGTCGCGTGCGTCCAAGCCGCTCCGAGATACGTTTACCGACACCATCGAAGGCGGCGCCCCATGCAACGCCGGCGGGCTTTTCCCCTTCTCGCTTCAATCGCAAACGCACCCGATCACCGTGCATTACCAATCCGCCGGTGGCGCCACTGAGGCGAATCGTGCCCTGCAATTCGCCGAAGAAGCGTGGACCCAGCAAGTCGATGTCCTCGGCTTCACCGCCCCACTCCTCGACAACGGCGCCTGTTCGACTGATTCAAATCTCGACATCTTCATGTGGACCGGCTCCGGCAGCGCCTACGTCCTCGACCTTTTCCCCAACAACGCAACCACGTGGGATGACTACGCCTGCTACATGGTGATCGATCCCAACGTCTGGGGCGGCATGTATCTCGAAAGCACCGTCTGGCACGAGTTCAACCACATGTGCCAAGCCGCCGACGATTGGTGGGAAGCCGGCGCTTCCTTCGAAGCGACTTCAACCTTCATCGAAGAGCTCGCGGATGATCCTCTCGACTACTACATCGAAGTGATGCCCGATTTCACGAGCCGCCCGCAGCGCCCATTCGAGTGGAACGACAACTACTCAACGTTTTTCATGTACGGCGCCGTGCAGCAACTCCTTTTCATGCGCGATCGCTACTTCGGCGGCGACTACAGCTTCATGGCCGATGCATGGCTCGGCTCACGCAGTACGGCGCGGGGCTGCTACTGCCAGCCCCAACTCAACGAACCCGACATCCTTGACGCGTTCGATGCCGTGCTCGACCCCCTCGGCGTGAGTTACGAAGAGGCTCTGATCGAATTCTCGCGCTGGCGCTGGTTCGCCGGACCCAACGACGATGGCATGCACTTCGAAGAGGGCGGAAACTGGCCGGGCAACACGACGGTGCCATATGTCGCCACGCAAAACACGAACAATTTGCCCGCGACGATCAACATCACCAGTTCCGGGCCCTGGTCGCACGGCGCCGCATACGTGCGGCTCAACGTGAACGGGCCCGTCATGGGCAACATCAGCGCCACCTTCAACAGCGCCGCCGCCACCCGCTGGCACGTCGAAGCCCTGCGCGTCGGCGCTGCAAGCGACTGGCAGTTCGGTGTCGATCAGCCGGGATCATTCACAGTGAATCCGTCCGGCGCGACTGAGATCATCTTCAAAGTGCTAAATCTCGCGCCGCTGAGCTTTGATGCGGACTTCCTGTCGGCATCCGCCGCGCCAATTACGCTGCAACTCGCCGTTGCGCCAATCACCGCCGATCTCAACGGCGACGGCGTCGTCAACGGCGCCGACCTCGCCGCGATGCTCGCTCAGTGGGGCACAGCGGGTCCGGCGGATCTAAACAACGATGGTGTCGTAAACGGCGCCGATCTCGCGGCACTATTGGCCAGTTGGGGCTAATATTCGCCACCCCGATGCAGCTTTCTATACGACTGTTTAACATTTTATGTTTCATCTTGGATGTCGCGCCCAAGAGCATTAGCATCATGCGATGCTGACGATCATGACTCACTGGTCTCGTTGCTCCGCAGCCGCCGTGCTTGGCGCCGGATCAGTCGCGTTCGCGGCGGAGCTTCACGTTCCGTCGCAATTCACAACGATTCAGGGCGCCATCGACGCGGCAACTGACCTTGATGAGATCGTTGTTGATGATGGCGTCTATCCTGAGGCCATTGATTTTTCAGGCAAAGCGCTCGTTGTGCGCAGCGTCAACGGCGCTGAAGCAACGACGATTGATGCGTTTCTATTAAACGCACCAGTGGTCACCATGATCAATGTCCCAGAAAGCGCCGTGCTGCAAGGCTTCACCATTCGCGGCGGCGCCGGACTGAGAGACCGCTTCAGCAACATCGGCGGCGGGCTCTACTTCATGAATTCGAGTCCGATCGTCCTGGAGTGCATTGTACGAGACAATTTCGTCGACGGTGTCGGCGCCGGCGCCTTTGTTTCCGGCGGCGCCCCAACATTTCTTTACACCACGTTCTTGCGCAACCATGCGATCACAAACATTGGAGTGGCCTCGCAAGCGGGCGGCCTATACGTCTTCAACGCGGACGTTCTCGTTTCGCATTGCCGCTTTCTCGGAAACACGAGCCACAAGGGCGGCGGCATTTTGGCGCTGATGTCGCAAATCACAGTCTCAAATTGCATTTTCAGTGGAAATGGAATCACACCAACGGCCGGTGGCGGCGCCATGCACCTGAGCTATTCGTCGGGCGTCGTGACCAACTCCACAATCGTCAACAACAACGCGACCACCGGACGGTCACTCTCGGGCGAGTCGAGTGAATTGATGTGCTCAAATTCAATCATCTGGTCGCCGCAACTCAATCAAATTGCGCACAGCGACTCCAATTTCTCCTTCGCTTATTGCAACATTCGCGCCAGCGGTGGCTCCGGCGCGACATGGAACTCATCCATTGGGACTGATCGTGGCGGAAACATTGACGTTGATCCTGAATTTCTGGACGCCGATGGCGCCGACAACATCGCAGGCACTGCCGACGACATGCTCGAACTTGCGCCTTCATCCCCATGCATCGACGCCGGGAGCAATGCCCAGCTCGACGCCGACCAGCTTGATCTTGACGGCGACGCCGATATGTCGGAGCCGAATCCATTCGATGTCTATGGGCGCCCACGACAAGTCGACGATCCGCTGACACCAGACACTGGCAAAGGCGCCGCTCCCATCGTTGATCTCGGAGCCCTGGAATCGCAAAGCGGAGTCATCCTTGCCGACTTCAACGGCGACGGATTTGTCAATGGGGACGACCTCGCGCAACTCCTCTCACAATGGGGCACGGCCGGTGCGGCAGACCTGAACACCGACGGCGTTGTGGACGGCGCCGATCTTGCCGCTCTGCTCGCGAACTGGAGCTAAATTCGACGCCTCAAGGCGGTTTTCGCTTGCTTTAACATGAGTTTCCGATGCAGCCTCTTGGACGGAAATGGAATCGGAATTAGCATTGCCTCATGAGCATCCTTCCTCGCCTGCGGCGTGCCGCCGCCCTGATCGTGCTGATCGGCGCCGCCCCGACTTTCGCGGCGGAGCTTCACGTTCCTGCACAGTTCGCGACGATCCAAGCCGCGATCGACGCGGCGAACAACGCCGATGAAATCATCGTCGACGATGGCGTGTATGCAGAGGCGATCGACTTCACCGGAAAGATGATTTCGGTGCGCAGCGTGA
This sequence comes from Phycisphaerales bacterium, assembly GCA_029260345.1. Classification (GTDB taxonomy): domain Bacteria; phylum Planctomycetota; class Phycisphaerae; order Phycisphaerales; family UBA1924; genus OFTM186. Next base: position 76,523 of record JAJDDK010000001.1, read on the forward strand.
ACGGCCCCGACACGACCACGGTGAATGCGTTTGGCCTGAACGCGCCCGTCGTCACGATGATCGGCGTGCCCGCCGGCGCGGAATTGACTGGCTTTACCCTCACCGGAGGCCACGGCCTTGATTCAAAATTCAGCGACCTTGGTGGAGGAGTCTATCTTCAAGACTCCAGTCCGATCGTGCGCGATTGTGTCCTGCGCGATCAAACTGTGAATGGTTTCGGCGGCGGCGTCTACATCAGCGGCGGCGCGCCGTCGTTCGCGTTTTGCACACTCTTAAGAAATATCGCCACCCAGCAGGCGGGCGGCATGTATGTCACGAATACGGACTTGACCCTCTCACACTGTCAGTTCCTTGGCAACATCGGCGATTTGGGCGCCGGCGTTCTGAGCATTGCGTCCAACCTTGACGTCATCAATTGCCTGTTCAGTGGAAATGGCGACATCACCACATCCAATGGCGGCGCTCTCTACTCCAACAACTCCGTGGTTTCATTGCTGAACACCACCTTCGTGAACAACACTGCCGTCAATGGGCGGGCGCTCGCAAGCGTGTCCAGCACAGTGACGGTGGACAATTCAATTATTTGGGGCGATCAAGTCAATCAAGTCTCGCAAGGCTCCTCGTCCGTCACCTATCAGCATTGCATCGTGCGCGGCAGTGGCGGATCCGGCATGAGCTGGAATCTCCCGGTCGGCATCGATGGTGGTTCAAACCTCGATGTTGATCCCCGCTTCCAAAATGCGCGCGGCGCCGACAACGTCGCCGGAACACTTGATGACGACGCTCGGCTCTTCGATTTTTCCCCAGGCATCGATGCTGGACGCAATGACGCAGCGAGCTCAGTTCAGATGGATCTCGATGCCGCGACGCGCTTCCTCGACGACCCCGCCGTCGCCGACACTGGCAGCGGCGACGCCCCGATCATTGATCTCGGCGCTTACGAATTTCAATTCGCAAGCATGCCAGAGATTATTCATGTCGCTCTTGGGGAGTCGATCCAAAACGCTTTCGATTCGGCTCACAGCAACGCCATCATTTTGCTTGCGCCAGGCGAGCACATTCAGACACTCACGATTTCTGGAAAGCACTTCACGATTCAGAGCGCCGACCCCGGTTCACCTGCAACGATTTCGCCAGCGCTGCCGAATCTCAATCCAATCGTGACGGTTCTTGGACCTGGGGCAGGCCTCACACTTTCCAATGTGATCGTCACCAATCACCTTCAATTCGGCCCTCCGGCCATTGTGTGCGACGATGGAACGCTTGTCATTACTGACTCCGTCTTTGATTCAATTGAATCGACGTCCGGTTCCGCCATTACGTGTTCAAGAACCGAATTGACTATCGCCGACAGCGTTTTTTCGAACAACCGAGCCGCGGACATGATCTCTGAACCCAATAACGATGGTGGCGCAATCTATGCAAGTGAATTCTCCGAGGTGCACATTGCGAACACCATTTTTTCAGACAATGTGGCGCTGAACAACGGGGGCGCCATTCGAATCGATGACAGCACGATGCACATTTCCGGCTCAACTTTTCTGTGTAATGAAGTCGGTAACTCCCGCGGGGGATCGATTTTCACCCATTCGAGCGACGTCGAGATCGACTCTTCCACTTTTGAAAAGAATTCGAGCCTTTTCGCAGGCGGGATTTCAGTCGAGTTTGGCTCGCTGGCCGTCTCAAACTCATTGTTCTATCAAAATGATGTGCGCGCCATTCACGCATCAACCGGTGAAGTGCATCTTTCCGACACTTCATTCATCGAAAACGGCCCGCGCGGCGCCGTGAGCGCGACGAACAGAATGCTGACCGTTGCTCGTTGTCAATTCCTTCGAAACTCAGGTGTATTCGGGCAGGACGCCGGCGGAAGCATTCGATCGAGCAGTCAGTCCGGAGTTCAGATTTTGGAAACCACCTTTGTGGAGAATGAAGGCCGAGTTGGGGGAGCGATCGCCATTGTGAATCCGGTCGGGGATGTCGAGATTCGAAGAACTCTTTTTGCCCGCAACAACGCAACAGTGCAGATCGGCGCGGCGTTCATGGAAGCCCCCCCATTGGATCACGAGACCACCATCAGCGAATGTGTATTTATCGAGAACTCGACCTACGGAGAGACCGGCGCCTTGCAGATTTCGGGAAACACCGTCATCACGGAGTGTTTGTTTGCGTCCAATTCGTCGAACAGCAATCCATCTGCAATCTTGATCTACGACAGCACTTCCGTTGCTGAAGAAGAATTGGCGTTCCAGAACAACATCATCTACGGCAATGCATTGATGTCTTCTTTTGACGCTTTACCCATTCAATTGTGGGGATGGAGCACGGTGCAGGTTGCAATTGCTCATTCGGACGTTCAATCGCTTTATACGTCCGAGGATGAATGGAATTTGCCCTTTGCCTTGGACGCCGGCGGCAACATCGACGCCGACCCTCTCTTCCGCGACCCCATCGGCCCCGACGGCATACCCGGCACTGGCGACGAGGACTACACGCTCCTCCCCGGCTCACCATGCATCGACGCCGGCGCCAATGATCTCGTCGCGCCTGATTTCTTCGACCTCGACGACGACGGCGACACCACCGAACCAACCCCCTTCGATCTTCGCGGCTTGCCCCGCTTCATCGACGATCCCGGCACGCCCGACAGCGGCGCCGGCGTCGCGCCCATCGTCGACATCGGCCCCTACGAGTTTCAAGGCGTCAGTGTGCTCGCTGATATGAACGGCGATGGCGCTGTCAATGGCGACGATCTGGCCACGCTGCTTTCACTTTGGGGTCCGTGTCCGGAAGGCGGGTCATGCCGCGCTGATTTGAATGACGATGGCGCCGTCAATGGGACCGACTTGGCGGTTTTGCTCGCGAACTGGAACTAAACGCGCGGCCCGCGCCTCCAAACGGTGTTCTTACGCCGCTTGTGCAATCACGCGATTTCGCCCCGAGCGTTTCGCTTCGTACAGTCGCTCGTCCGCTTGCGCGAGCAGTTTCTCACCATCCACTGGCGATGCGGCGGGCGAATCCATCGCAACACCAACCGAGGCTGTCACGCGCAACGTGCGTTCATTCCAGGTCACCGCCGTTTGTTCAATGGCGACTCGGACTCGTTCGCCGAGCGTCGTAATCTCGCCCGGCGTCTTGGCGACCGTGACCACGACAAATTCTTCTCCACCAAAGCGCGCCGCAAACGCACCGGCGCCGCACGCGTCGCGAATGGCCGCCGCCACCATGCGCAGCACTTCATCACCCGCCTGATGGCCGTAGGTGTCATTGAATTTCTTGAAGTGATCGACGTCGAGGATCAGAAGTCCAAGCAGAGCCTTTGACGACGTCGCGCGTCGAATCTCTTCTTCGAGCCGCGTTTCAAACGCCGCGCGATTAGGGATCTTGGTCAGCGAGTCCGTCGAAGCGAGCTCAAGGATCTGCTTCTTTTCGTTGTTCAATTGACGCGCTTCGCTCTCGGCCGCCTGAAGACGCGTCGCGCTTGCGGCTCGCTCGGTCTCCGCCAGCATGGAAAGCTGCGCGAGCTCCATCGCGGCGTTGGCGCGAAGTTGTGCGTAATCGGTCGTGTCGCCGATCGTCAACGCCAGGTTCTTGGCCGTGTCGCGGACGTGCGTGTCGAGCTCGCCCAGAACCTCTTCAAGGGATTCTTCATCGATGCCGGTGCAGCGCACGACGATCTGCTTCACCTGCTCCATGGTTGAAGGGCAAATCTCTTCGCAGAAGAGATCCGCGACGATGCACGCCGCATGTACGGCCAGCGCCAAATCGCGCGTCTCTCCCTCAAGCTCCATCAGTCCTTCGCCGAGGCTGGCGCCCACCGCGTCGCAGATGGAGTTTGGCAGGTTCCAGCGATTCAGCATTTCCTTGCCGAGTCGGGCGGCGGTGCATCCGAACACGGCGACCTCGGCGTCCCGGATACGTCCGCCCTCTTTTCGATGCAGCGCAATGGTCGCACTGAATTCGTCCGGCGCCACACGATGAGCGGCAAGGCGACCGATTTGCGACAGCAGTCCGGAGACGAATGCCTCTTCAGCAATGTCATTGCTGATGGCGCTCCCAAGACACCGACCGGCCACTGCCGTGGTCAGCGACGCTTTCCAGAACGCCTCGTAATCAAAGCCCTCTTCCTTTTCACTCTCAATTTGATCCGTCAGCGACAGCGAAAGCGCCATGACACGGATGGAGCGTTGACCGGCCAGTCCAACCGCTTGCTTGACGCTGCGAACTTCACGACGCACACCAAAAAGCGGGGAATTCACGGTGCGCAGAAGTTTCGCCGTCAGAGCGGGATCTTTCTCGATCGCCGAGGCGAGCGCATCCACGGACGAATCGTCCGATTGGGTCAGGCGAAGCACTTCCATCGCCGTCGCGGGAAGCGCCGGCAAGGACTGGGCGTTGCGAATCTTCTCAAGCACATCAGTCGCCATGAGAATCGAATCCCTCTTGGTCCCGAGGACCGCTGCACCGATCGCGGGCGCGCAAAGCCTCGAAGATGGCCTGGCGACGTCGCCCATCGGCGGGTTGAAGTCAGGAACGAATTGACACAACCCACTTCCGGGTGGGAGCCATGATGGGGCATTCATCGGGTCGCCGAGGGGTCAAATTAAGCGTTGGCTACAACATTCCGGGCAACTTCCGGTCACGACCAGAGCGTCCATTGAAGTCATGACAGAAGGTCCGCCCAAGCGCATCTATAGTGGTCTCAGGCGCGTCCTCCAGAGCGCGCCCGAGGCGATTCCACCCGGAGGTATTTGACGTGACGACAGTTGACGTGTCCCAGATCAGTCAAGAAATCGAAGCCAAGAGCGCCCAGATTCAGGCCCTCGTGCGGCGGGTCGAAGAAGTGATCGTCGGCCAGGAGCACATGGTCGAGCGGCTCATCATCGGCATGCTTTGCAATGGCCACGTGCTGCTGGAAGGCGTTCCCGGCCTTGCCAAGACGCTGACGGTCACGACGCTGGCCCGCGCCATCGACGCCAAGTTTCAGCGCATTCAGTTCACGCCCGATCTGCTCCCGGCGGACCTCGTCGGCACCATGATCTATCACCCGAAGTCAGGCGACTTCACGCCGCGCAAAGGCCCGATCTTCGCCAACATTGTGCTCGCCGATGAGATCAATCGCGCCCCCGCCAAAGTGCAAAGCGCCCTCCTTGAAGCCATGCAGGAGCGGCACGTCACCATCGGTGATGAGACGTATCCCCTCGATGATCCGTTCCTCGTCCTCGCGACGCAGAACCCGATCGAGCAGGAAGGCACCTACCCCCTGCCCGAGGCGCAAGTGGACCGCTTCATGCTGAAGCTCCACATCACGTATCCGAGCAAGGCGGAGGAACGCCGCATTGTGGATCGCATGGCTAGCGCGACCGTCGCGCGCCCGATCGAGCCGGTGATCCATCCGAATGACATCATCGCCGCACGCGACGTCGCCAATCGCATTTACATCGATGACAAGATCAAGGACTACATTGTTGATCTCGTGCAAGCGACGCGTGAACCGCAGGAATACGGCCTGAAAGATCTCACGCGCCTCATCGATTTCGGCGCCAGTCCTCGCGCCACCATCTCATTGGCGATCGCCTCCCGAGCGCATGCGTTCCTGCAGGGTCGCGGTTACGTCACGCCGCACGATGTGAAGTCGATCGGCATGGATGTGCTCCGCCATCGCGTCATTGTCACCTACGAAGCGGAAGCCGAAGAGAAAACCGCCGAAGATGTCATCCAGCGCATCTTCGATGAGATTCCCGTTCCCTGATTGCCCATGATTCCTGAAGAACTCATGCGACAGGTGCGCCGGCTGGAGATTGCGACCAGCCGCGCGGTGAACGAAGCGTTCGCCGGTGAATACCAGAGCGCTTTCCGCGGGCGCGGCATGGAGTTCGAGGAAGTCCGCGAATACCAGCCGGGCGACGATGTGCGCACAATCGACTGGAACGTCACAGCGCGGGCCGGGCGACCGTTCGTCAAGCGATTCCGGGAGGAGCGCGAACTCAATGTCGTGCTCGCCGTGGACGTCAGCGCCTCCGGTTCATTTGGCGCCGTTGAGCGCCTGAAGCGCGAGACTGCGACTGAGCTGGCCGCCGTGCTGGGCTTTGCCGCGACGCGCAAGAACGACAAAGTGTGCTTGTCTGCCTTCACCGACCAGGTTGAATTGTTTCTCCCGCCCCGCAAGGGTCGCCGACACGTGCTTCGCGTCATTCGCGAACTTGTGAATTTTGAGCCGCACCATCGCGGCACCAGCATCGCCGCGGCGCTCGATCATCTGGCGCATGTCCTGAACAAACGATCCGTCGTCTTTCTTATTTCTGATTTCATCGACGAGGGCTACGAGACTCCGCTGCGGCTCCTGAATCGGCGCCATGATGTTGTGGCGTTGCGCATCGTTGACCCGCGCGAAGAATCGCTCCCGCCAGTCGGCCTCATCGACATGATCGACGCCGAGAGCGGTCGCATCTTTACGCTCGATGCAGGCTCGTCACGCGTGCGCCGCCGCTACGCAAGCGCCGCCCTGGAGCGAGCGACGAAATTCCAGCAAACCATGCGCCGTTTCGGCGTTGACCATGCCACCATCACTTCGGGCCGACCCTACACCCACGAACTGATTCGTCTCTTCCGCCAGCGGGAACGCCGGCGGTAATGCTCGACACACAATGAAACGACCATGCTCCACTTTGGCTTTTCTTGTTTCCGCACTGATGGTGGCGGCCGGCGCCGGTTGTTCGCCCGAATCGCAACGGCAAGCGGCGGCGACGAACGCCGAGGCGATGACCGTCTCGCAAGGCGACGTCACCGTGTCCGCCACGGTGGCGCCTGATGAGCCAACGGTTGCGGACACCATTGTGGTGACGTTTACGGTCGAATCTCCACAAAGCGCCATGATCACGTGGCCGGATCTCAGTGCGGCCTTGCCCGACGCCTTCGAACTGAATCGCGAACGACCGCAGAACGCGACCACTGCTCCTTCAGGGGCCACCCAGCGCACCACGATGTATGAATTGACGCCGCTGCTCGCCGGCATTCATGCGATTCCGTCGCTCCCGTTTCTCATCGACGATGAAACAATTCTTGAAACGACGCCCATCGACATTCACGTCAAGACGGTCCTCGGTGAGGATGCAGCGCTGGCGCCCCGAAAGGAAATCGCCGCGGCGCCGCCGGACTATCGCCTATGGGCGATGATTGCCGGTGGCGCTGTCGCCGCGATGGCGCTCTTGGCGCTCGTCGCCTTCCTCGTGGTGCGCCGATTGTCGCGTCCTGCGCCATCCGAACGGCGTCGCCCCGCCCACGAGATTGCGCTCGCGAAACTGGAAGCGCTCCTCGCCGGCGATTTGCTCGAGCGCCGCCGCTACGAACTCTTCATGAACGAGCTTGCGAACATCTTGCGGCATTTCATCGAGGATCGGTTCAATATCCACGCTCCAGCGCAGACCACGGAGGAATTTCTTCATCACGCCCGAGCGTGCGCCGCCATCGAACGAAATCGATCGGACGAACTCGCATCCTTCCTCGTGCAATGCGATCTCGTCAAATTCGCCCGGGCCAACGCATCGCGGCACGACGCCGATGAAGCCGTCGCCACCGTGCGCCGCTTCATCGAGTCAAACGCACAAGCGCCAATGCAAGAAGTCCACGCGGAGGCGGCGTCATGACTCGCTTCGCCCTGCCGATGGCATTCGCGCTGCTAGCCCTCGTTGTCGCGCTCTTTCTGATCCGATCGCGCCGGCGCCTGCGCCCGAGAGCGACGTTTTCCTCCAGTGAACTCGTCAACCCGATACGCCCGACACTGCGCCAGCGTGTGCTCTGGCTGCCGGGGCTGCTTCGATTCTGCGCGTTGGTGCTGCTTGTCATCGCCATCGCACGGCCGCAGGACGGCTTCGGCATCGTGCAGACCAGCGCCGACGCCGTCGCCATCGAGATGGTCGTCGATCGTTCGACTTCCATGTCGGAGGAGATGGAGTACGAAGGCCGGCGCGAGGCGCGATTCGAAGTCGTCAAACAATTGTTCTGTGATTTTGTCCTTGGAGACGGTCACGATCTGAAGGGACGTCCCTACGACCCGATCGGCCTCGTTGTCTTTGCGCGATTCGCCGAGACCATCTGCCCGTTGACACGTGCGCACGATGCGCTCGCTGCGCTGATGAAAGAAACGGAAATGGTGCAGTTCCGCGCCGAGAACGGCACCGCCATCGGCGATGCAATTGCTCTGGCCGCGGCGCGACTGCGCTCCGCGGAAGAGGACCTCGCCAAACAGTTCGAGAACGCGATCGAGAGCGGGACTGACGACGCCGCAAACGCCGAACCGCTGACCACGATCAAGAGCAAAGTCATCATTCTCCTCACCGATGGACGCAGCAACGCAGGTGACATTACGCCAGCGGATGCCGCACAGCTCGCGGCGGACTGGGGCGTCAAGATCTACGCCATCGGCATCGGTGAGGCGCGCGACCGATTCTTCCGCACCCTGCCCAACGGCATTCCACTTCCCACCGGCCCCGGCATCGACGAAGACATGCTGCGGCAGATTGCCGAGATCACCGGCGGCAAATATTGGATCGCCAACAGCGCAACTTCGTTGCGGCAGGTGTATGAACAAATCGACTCGCTTGAGAAAACTGAGATTCACTCCGTCGAGTACACAAACTACAACGAGTCGTTCACGCCTTTCGCGGCAGCGATGCTTGCCCTCCTCGCGATGGAAGCGCTGCTTGGCGCCACTATTTTGCGGAGGTCGCCATGACGGGATTCGGCGATCCACGTTGGCTCCATCTGTTGTGGGGCGTGCCGGCCTTGCTGCTGATCATGGCGCTGGCTGCCAATCGGCGCTGGCGATTGATGCATCGATTTGCAGATGTGTCGCTTTCGCAGCGCATTGGTGATCGCGCCCGGCCAGTGGCGCGCGTTTTCAAAGCCGCCATGATTCTCGGCGCCTTGGCGCTGACGACGGTGGCGCTGGCGCGTCCGCTTGGCGAACCGGTCCCAACCACCGTTCACCGCGCCGGGCGCGATGTGATTTTCCTGGTCGATGTCTCGCGCAGCATGCTCGCAGAGGATCTGGCGCCGAACCGCCTTGAACGCGCCAGACTTCTCGTGAATGACGCCTTGGACTCGCTCGAAGGCGACCGCGCTGCGCTCGTCGCCTTTGCGGGCACGGCCGTCGTGAAATGTCCGTTGACGATTGATTACGGTTTCATTCGCATGATGCTCGACGAGCTCTCGCCAGACTCCGTCTCGCGCGGCGGCTCGCTCATCGGCGACGCCTTGCGCAAGACGCTCGCCGAACTCACACCGAAGAGTGACGACGCTCGTTTCCGCGACATCATTCTGATTACGGACGGCGAGGACCACGACAGCTTCCCGGTTGAAGCCGCGCTGGAGGCCGCCGAGCGAGGCGTGCGCATCATTGTGATCGGCCTAGGTGACCATGAAAACGGGGCGCCGATTCCCATCATCGATGAATTCGGCCGGCGCGCGTTTCTTGAGTACAACGGCGAAATTGTTCGCAGCAAACTTGAAGAGAAGCAGCTTCGTGAGATCGCTGCGGCGTCCGCGGGCGGTGTCTATTTTCCCGTGCGTCTCGGCGCCATCGCTCTAGATGAGGTGTATCGCGACTTGGTGCGTGAGAGCGAGCGGCGCGACCTTGAGGAAGAACAGACGCCGCGCCATCGTGAATTGTTTCAGTGGCTGCTCGCGGGCGCCTTTGCATTGTTGTTCTTCGAAGGGCTGATCAGTGAACGGCGGAGGAAGTAGCGTGAAACCATTCCATTGCTTGTTGCTCATGCTTTCTCTGTCATTTGGCGCGATCGCCTCAGCGCAAGACAGCCGCGTGCTTCTGGAGCGCGGCAATGCGCTCTTTGAATCCGGCAAGTACGCGGAAGCGCTCGAACTGTACGAGCAGGCGCAAGAGGCGGACCCGCGTTCGCTTTCCGCGATGTACAACCAGGCGTGCGCGCTCGCGGCGATGGGCGAGCATCTGGAAGCAGAACAACTTCTCAAGCGCGTGGACTCAACAGCGCGGGATCGTCAACTCGCAAGCCGCGCCCGGTACAACCTTGGTGATGCGTTGTACCAGCAGGCGCAGCAGCAGCGCGCCGAAGGCAAGCTGGATGAGGCGCGCAAGCTCCTTGGGTCCAGCGCCTCGTTTTATCGCGGTGCTGCGGAACTGAACCCGGCAGATCAGGATGCTGTGCGCAACCTCGAATATGTGAATCGCGAGCGGCGCCAGATCGAAGAGCAGATTCGGCAGCGTCAGGAGCAAATGCAGCAACTTCAAGATGAACTGGAGCAAGTCGCAGAGGATCAGGAAAACCTTTCGCAGCAAACCAATGCCGCGAATCAGAATCGCAAGCGCGATTTGAGCGATCCGATGGAGCAATCCGAACAGCGCGATCAGGGCGCCGCCGAGAGCCCGTCAACGACACCGCGCCCCAATGAATCTTCGAATCAACCGCCTTCGAATTCGGATCGCGAACAACAACCCACATCGCCTGAGCCAGGCCCTGCACCCGAATCGCAGCCGGAGTCATCATCGGCAAAGCCGCAGCCGTCGGAATCGGGAACGGATCGCGAAGGGTCCGAGCCGGAGCAACCCGCACCACAGGAAAACGAGACGAATTCTGCGGATCAGGGCGGCGAGCAGCAATCGGAATCAACCAGCGCAGAGCAGTTGCAACAGAATCAAGACCAATTGAACCGCGCGACCGAGGAGCTTCAGCGCCGCCTTCATGAGATGCGTCAGCAGTCCGGCGAACAGCAAAGCGGCAACCTTGACCGCGCCGCCGAAAGCCTTGAGCAAGCCCGTCAGCAGCAGCGTGCCGCGCAGCAGTCGTTGGAGAATGACGCCCTCGATCAGGCGGCGCAATCGCAGCAAAAGGCAGCGGAGCATTTGCGCGAAGCGCTCCAGCAAATGCGCGAGGAGCAGTCCGAAGGCGATGAGTCACAAAGCGACAATCAATCCGGCGAACCGGACGATTCGGAATCAGACCATCAAGAAAACTCGGGCAACGAAAGTGAATCGCCCGAGTCGCCTCAAGCCGGTGAGGGCAAGCCATCGTCGCAGGACGCGCCAGGAGAAAACAGCGAAGGCGCCTCGGCGACTGAGCCTGCTGACGAAGAAAGTGCAGAGTCGCTTTCCGCGCAACCGGCGGATGAGGTGGCGCAGCAACTGCTTGATCGTGAACGCCGCATCCGTGAGTTGCTGCGTGAATGGGAGCGCCGCCGGCAACAACGCACCCGCCCTGTAGAAAAGGACTGGTGATCCATGCTTCGATGGCTTCCCTGCATCCTGCTGCTTCTTGGCGGAATCCAATTCGCGGCGGCTCAATCCAGTCGTGCCGAAGTCATCGTGGCGCTCACGACCAATGATTCCACCGCTTACGTCGGTGATTCCGTCGTGGTGAATGTCGTCGTCCTTAACGCAGAGAATTCCCCGGCGCCGGAGGTGACGTTTCCCGACGGGATGTCCGCCCAGGCGCAGCCGCGCAGTGAAGCGCAATCGCAATTCATCACGATTGTCAATGGACGACAGGTACGGCGAACTGAGTCTCGCTACACATTCCCCTTCATCGTCACGCCATCAAAGACAGGTCGATTCGATATCGGCCCCGCGCGGGTCACCATTGACGGTGTGACGTACGAATCAGACATCATTCGAATGCAAGTGCAGGAGCCGCAGGCGCGCGAAGATCTTCGCCTGGTGATTGAGCTGGACAAAGCCACTGCGTACGTCGGCGAGTCAGTCACACTGACCGCGACCTGGATGATGCGCTCCAACATCAGCAATCAATTCAGCTTTACGCTTCCGCAATTGCCAACCGCGATTGAGGTGTACGACCTTCCTTCTCCCTCTCCCAGCGCCCAAGACATTCGCGCCGGCCGCTACGCCGAGTTCGAATTCCTTGGCTCCACCGTGCTCGCCGAGCGCGGCGTTCGCGTCGCCGACGGACACGAATGGACGACCTACTCCTTTCGCAAGACGATCGTTCCCACCGCGCCAGGCGCCTTCGCCATCGGGCCCGCGTATTTTCGCGGCGCCGTTGAAGTGGGCCGCCGGCGCAATGGCATCTTTGGCGACGAATCCGTCCACGAGCGTGCGGTCGTACCGTCTCAACAAGTCAACTTGCGCGTGCTGCCGCTGCCGACGTCCGAGCGACCTGACAATTTCACGGGCCTCGTCGGCGCGTATCGCCTGACGACGCGACTCAGCCGCACGGAAATGAAAGTCGGCGATCCGATCACGCTGTCCATCAGAGTAAGCGGGCCATCGCCCATCGTGCGGGCGCGTTCCCTTGATCTCCTGGCGACGCCGGAGTTGACGCGCGACTTTCGAGTGTCGCCCGACGACACCACGACGCGTGTAGACGGTGGAACGCTGCTCATCGAAACCACAGTGCGGCCGCTTGACGAACGAGTGAATGCCTTTCCGGAATTGTCGTTCCCGTATTTCGATCCGGAACTGCTCGAGTATCAGTTCGCTACTTCGCGCGCTATTCCGGTGACCGTAAAAGAGACTCGCATTGTCACCATGGATGATGCGATTGGATCAGACGCGAGAACGGCGCATACGCTCGACTCCTACACGGGCGGTTTCGCGCACATCTATTCAACGGACGATGTCCTGCGCGGAAGCACGTTCAACCTCATCGCGTTTGTGAAAACACCGCTGGCGATCGGCGTTTTGGCGACCCCGCCGGCGGTTTGGTTCCTTTCAACGACGGTGCTCCTGATCGGCCGGGCGCGATCCCGCCGCGCAGCCAAATCGCCGCACCAGCGGGCCGGCGCCACTGCCCGCACCGCGATACGAAACGCGAACGACGCTTCTGAAATTGCAACTGCGCTCCGCGCCTATCTGCAAGCACGCTGCGGCGTCGCGCCGACCTCCTCACCTGAAGAATCCGGAAAGGCCGTCGCACACTTCGCACCGGAACTGGAGATTCCAATTCAGCGTCTTCTGCAACAACTCGACGAGGCTCGCTTCGCGGGTGGTGATCACGAGGCTGTGGACGCACAACAAGATGAAGCCCTCACCGTGCTCAATGCGCTCGAAGCGGCGCAGCGGAGGTCGCGATGATTCGAGCATTCGCCATCCTCACGCTCGCACTTGTCGCGGCGACCGCAGCATATGCGCAGTCACCACAGCCCACCGTTGACCGTGCTGCTCTGGCGCGCCAGGCGGCAAATTCGTTTGATGAAGGCATTCGCCTGATGGAAACGGATCAGCCGCGCGCCGAACAGGCATTGCGTGAAGCTATTGCGACGTATGAATCCTTATTGAAGGAAGGCGTGGACAATGGCGCCATTCACTACAACCTCGGCAATGCGTACGCGTTGCTTGGCGATGTGGGCCATGCCATGCTCGCGTACCGGCGCGCAGCGATGTTTATTCCAAACGATCCGAATCTTCTGAAAAACATCGAGACGCTTGAGTCCCAGCTTCGCACGGAGATCAACGCAGCGCCGGCGCAAGCCACGTGGTCGCTTGGCCGTTCCTGGCTGCGATCGGCGCCTCCTGCAATCGTCGCCGGCATTGCGCTCGTATCGTGGTCCGTGTTCTGGCTAGCGCTCACGATCCGTCAGCGCTGGCGAAGCATGCCGCGCGCGTTTGTGGTGATTGCGGCCATGGCCTTCCTGTGCAGCGCTGCCGTCGCCGCTGGCGCCGCGTGGGCCGAGCGAACGGACGAGCGAGCCATTATCACGGCGCCGGAAACGGTTGGCCGAAAAGGGCCGGACGCCACGGCGTATGCGCCGAGTTTTGCGGCTCCGCTGACGGCAGGAATGGAAGTCACCCTCGTCGACACGCGTCCGGGTTGGTCATTGGTTCGCCTTGCCGACACGCGGGAAACGTGGGTCCCATCCACTGATCTCGAGCGGATTCAAAAAATTAAATAACCCGTTTTGCGTGTGTCTTTCGACTGGAACTCGCCGGACGGCGTCGCGGCGCCGATACGATATGACCATGTCCGGCGTCAAATCCGCATTCAAACAAACACCTGCGGCCAATGGTCGCGTCATCGACGGCCTATCGCCGGAGATGCCCAGCGCCGAGGCGATTCGGCTATCGCTTGGGGGTCGTCTTCAGGCGATCCTCGAATTGATTCCCGATGCGGCGGCGCACGCTGGTGACGACGCACGCGTGGTGCATCGTTTGCGCGTCACCACACGGCGCGCCGCAGCCGCGATTCGCGCTTTCAAGGACACCGCGCCGAAAAAACACCGGAAGGCAGTCCTTCAGATTTTGAAAGAGCTTCGTTCGGCAGCGTCCGATGCGCGGGCCGCCGATGTTGATCTCACCGCGCTTGGCACGACGCTCGAAGCCGCATCAACCGGACGTGCATCAGCGATTTCGTTTGTCATGGGCGCCATCGCTTCGGAGCGCGAAGTCGCTGCGAGATCACTGATCGAATGTTGTTCAGGCGATGTGGCAAAGCGACTGCAGAAAGCGTCCGTGCGGCTTCTCAAGTCCGCAACGAAGCGAAGCAGCGAGAACGAAGCGTTTCTTGCGTGCAGCGAACAAGCCGTGGCTCGCCCGGTCGAGAAAGCAGTTCGCGCCGCCCATGCCGATCTCACTACGATCGACCACGTCCATCAGCTTCGCATTGAGTGCAAGCGGCTTCGGTACACACTTGAGTCCATCGGCCCTTGCGCTGACGCACTCGGCTTGCGACCGCTGTATGACCTGCTGGTGGAATCGCAAGATCAGTTCGGCGCCGTGAATGATGCGCACGAGCTGGCCGCCCGGATTGCGGCGCTGCATGACCGCTATTCACAACCACCTTTCGAACTGCCCTCGACCCTTGCGGAAGAGCTTTGCGTCTTTCGTGACGAACTGGCCGATCGCTCACGTTCAACTCACGCGGCGTTCCTTGATTGGTGGGAATCGGCGCCGCTGCATCAATTTCTGACGAACGCCGACAGCGCTGCCCGACCCTTGAACGGGCACACGCAGGTTTCTGCAATTTCGGCGTCGCACAACGGCGCCGAGGAGGCCACAACGTGACCGATGGATCCGACCCTCAAGCCGCAGGACGACGGCTCGCTGCGATCGACGTTGGCACGAACAGCATTCGGTTGATCATTGCCGAAGCGCGCACCGATGGCACGTATCGCGTGATCGATGATGAGAAAGAGATTTCTCGTCTCGGT
Organism: Phycisphaerales bacterium; assembly: GCA_029260345.1. GTDB lineage: Bacteria > Planctomycetota > Phycisphaerae > Phycisphaerales > UBA1924 > OFTM186. The sequence continues at coordinate 91,658 of JAJDDK010000001.1, forward strand.
GAGGGCGCGGATGAATCAGGAAACCTCGGCGCCGAGCCCATGCGCCGCTCCACGGAAGCCATCGCGCGGCTGAAGGAAATTGCCGAGGGATATGGCGTCCGTGAACTGCGCGTCGTCGCCACCAGCGCTGTGCGCGAAGCGAACAACGGGCAAGTCATGGTGGCCATGGTGCGCGAACGCGCCGGCGTGGATCTGGAAATCATTTCAGGCGACGAGGAAGCGCGTCTTGCGTATCGCAGCGCGGCACAAGCGTTTGACCTGCGCGGGGAACCGGTCGCTGTGGTTGATGTTGGCGGTGGGAGCACTGAGATTGTCATCGCGATGGATGGCGTGATTGAACAAGCATGGTCGCTTCCGCTCGGCGCCGTTCGGCTCACTGAGCGATTCGGCCCCTGCGAAGATTCGAAAGGCCGCCAATTCGATGACATGCGCTCGTTCATCAAGGATGAACTCCGCGAATGTCTGCCCAAGCTGATCGCGCCCGTGCAACTGGTCTGTGGCAGCGGCGGCACTTTCACCAACCTGGCCCGCATTTCATTGCGGCAAATGACGCCTGTGCGCGGCGGGGAAATGCTGCCGTTCGCCACGCAGGGCCATGAAATGCAGCGGGACGAAGTGAAGCGCATCTTGCGCCGCCTGTCACGCTTGACCGTGCGCGATCGCGCCAATGTGCCGGGCCTCAGCCCGGAACGTGCGGACATCATCGTCGCGGGCATCGCCATTGTGGACCGAGTTATGAAGCGGCTGCGCGTCAATCGCATGCGCGTCAACGACGGAGGCGTGCGTGATGGACTGCTGCTGGACATGGCGGCTGGTCTGGTGTCGCGAGGCGGTCAGGACCGGCCAATGCGAATTGAGGCCGCTCAGCGATTTGGCGAATCATGCCGCTATGAAGAGCCACACGCGCAGCACGTGAAGTGGCTCTCGCTTCGTCTATTCGATCAGCTTGCGGCGATTGATCCGGAATGGTTCGAGCAAGGGTGGTCGCTGCCTCAGTCGCGAGAACTGCTTGAGGCGGCAGCGCTGCTGCACGACGTCGGGTACTTGATTAGTTATGCGCAGCACCACAAGCATAGCTATCACATCATCATGCATGGTGATCTGGCGGGGTTCACGTCGCGCGAGCGCGAGCTGATCGCCAATATCGCGCGGTATCACCGGCGCAAGGCGCCCCGAAAGAAGCATTCAAACTTCGCCCGGCTGCGCCCGGAGGACCGGGTGCTGGTGCGCCGTCTCGCCGCCGTGCTGCGCATTGCGGACGGACTCGATCGAACGCACACGCAGAGCGTTGGTGATGTGCGCGTGCGGCGCACGCAAGCCGGTTTGCGCATTGATGTGCTGGCGCCAAGTGAATCCACCGTGGATATCTGGGGCGCCAAAAAGAAATCTGATCTTTTCGAATCCTGCTTTGACACTACGGTCGAATTTGCGTGGACGGATCCCGAGGAGATTGGCCTCGGCCCGGCGAACCGGCGCGGCGCCTTGCAGTTTCAGCCGACCGCTGACGAGGACAACTGAGGTTTCATTGGCGTCGGAATTTAGCCTCAGAGCCAGCGCATCTTGCGGAAGAATGCGACTTCCGCGATCGCAATCACCACGATGATCGCGCACACGAAGAGAAATCCCATCGACGAATCCGCTAGCGGGATGCCGCCGACGTTGATGCCGAGAAGTCCGGTCAACAATCCGAGGGGCAGCGCGACCGTCGCGACCAGCGTAAGGACATAGAGCGTGCGGCCGACGCGCTGCTCATGCCGCGCGCGGATTTCTTCCTGCGTGACGGCGGCGCGATCGCGGACTTCTTCAAGAGCTTCGACGATGCGCGCCGTGTGTTCAGCGGTGGTGCGCAGCGAGGCGAGATCGCGCTCGCTCAAAAGATCGGGTGAGTGAATCAGGAGATTCGTGATCGCATCGCGTTGCGGCACAAGGTAGCGCCGGTAGCGAATTGCTTGACGGCGAATCGTCGCCAGTGATGAGCGGTGCGCGGGATCATCCACATCCGCGTCCAGCATGGATTCTTCGATTTCGTCGAGCATCGTTTCGAGGTTGGCGACGGTCGGTCCCATGCGCATGGCCAGCCCGAGCGCCACCGTCGCGAGAAAAGCCCCGGCCGTTGCAGACGCTTTGCCGTGCTGTGCGGCTTCGCGAATCTCCGCAATGATTTTGAAGCGGAATTGCCGCAACGTGATGATGCGCGTTGGCTCAAGCCACATGCGTATCGCGATGAGTTCGTCGGGCTCGGCGCCGGGGTTGAGATTGACGCCGCGCAGAATGACGAGCAGCCCTCCACCGATGGCTTGCGCGCGCGGTCGTGTTTCCTCTGCGAGGAGCGATTCGGCAACCATCGCGTCCAGCCCGGATTCCTCACGCAGCCACTTTTTTGTGTGTTCCTTGGTGCGATCCAGATGAATCCAAAGTGGCGGCGCCTCGGCCGGCGGAGCCAACTCCCCCCATCCGCGCCGTCGATCGTCAAAATCACCCGGCTCTCCAGGCAAGCGTGTTGCGAGGATCAGGCCGCCGTCGGCGTCGAACGGTTCGAATGATGGAATTGCGGTCACGGCCAGCAGGGTACGTCCGCCACCAGTTCGCCACCACGTTTGGGGGTGACAACGAATGCGGCCCACGGCGGAGCTTCGCCGCCGGGGAGCGGCTCGTGCGCAAAGAATGCCCCCCGAAGGACTCGAACCTTCAACCCGCTGATTAAGAGTCAGCTGCTCTGCCAGTTGAGCTAGGGGGGCGATTGGTGGGCGGCTCTTGCCGCCGCCTCGCCTGTCAGACGCGAGGCAGTGTATCGGCGCGCGCGGGATCGTCCAGTCCAATGATCCTTTGAAAAAGGGCCTCATGAACGAATATCTTGGTGGTGATCGCGTACGACCGCCTGCCGAACGTTGGCGCCCGGGCCGGGGGCCGCTCGTTGACATTCCAGCCCCCCTTCGATAGCCTCTCCGATCTTCCAGAAGGCCCGTCATTGATCGATTCGACGGCGTTCTGAAGGTTTCGGCGGTGGCATTTTCAACGCAGGACCGGTCAGCCCATCGCGGGCGCGCGGCGCCGAGCGGGCCATCGGCCGCGGATGAGGCTCCTGACGAAGGTTCACAGACAACCATGCAACCTACACATCGACAAAGCCCGGGACGGACGCGCCGCCGACGGTCGCATCTCGCCGTCAAGCCGATTCAAACGGTGTCATGCCCGAACTGCGGTTCGGCCAAGCGACCGCACCGAGCGTGCAAGAACTGCGGATACGTCCGACCGGGGCTCATGCTGCAAGACATCGGGGGCTGACCTCATGCGGATCGCGATCGATGCGATGGGCGGAGACAATGCGCCCGGAGCGATCCTCCAGGGGTGCATTGAAGCGCTCCCCCTGCTCGACGCAGACGATGCCCTCGTCCTGGTCGGGCCTCGCGATCTGATTGAATCAAATCTCGGCGACGTCTCCGATCCGCGACTTCAAATTGAACACGCCGACGACGTCATCGCCATGCACGAATCGCCCGTCGAGGCCGTTCGGCAAAAGCCCGAATCCTCAATCGTCAAACTCTGCAAACTTGCCAGCCGCAAAGCTGATCGACCCGTGGACGCGGCTGTCTCTGCCGGCAACACCGGAGCGATGGTCTCTGCGGCGACGATGTTTATGCGCCGGCTTCGCGGCGTGCATCGCCCCGGCATCGCCGCGGTTATCCCCAGCTTTGGCGGCCACTTCGTTTTATGCGACGTCGGCGCCAACCCTGAGCCGCGATCCAGCCACCTCGCGCAATACGCCGTAATGGCGGAAACCTACGCGCGGCTCGCTCTCGGCATTGAACGGCCCCGCATCGCGCAAATCTCCATCGGGACCGAAGCCGGCAAAGGCACCCGCATGACGCGCGAAGTGCGAGCCGCCCTCGAACAAGCCCCGGGGCTGAACTACATCGGCTACGTCGAAGGGCGTGAACTCTTCGAAGGCGCGGCTGATGTTGTCGTCACGGACGGTTTCGTCGGCAATTCCATGCTGAAACTGTCCGAAGGGCTCGCAGCGGGTCTCTTGCGGGCCATCGTGCGGGAAGTGATGGAATACGACGGCTCGCTCGCCGCCAAACTCCAGCCGGTGCTGATTTCCCTCAAGAGGAAGAACGACTACCACGAATACGGCGCCGCCCCACTGCTGGGCGTCAATGGCGTATGCATGATCAGCCACGGCTCCAGCGAGCCGCGCACGGTCGTGAGCGCCATTCGCATGACGCGCGATTACCTCAAGAGCGATATCAATCAGGCGATCATTAATCGTTTGGCGGACATTGGTCCGGCACTTGATCGAGCGGCGTCAGAGATCGCGTCCGAGGAAGCGCTCCAGGAGCCCGCATGACGGCGCCCTCTTCCAAGGCGATTCGCCCGCCGGAACCGCCGCGCATCGGAGTGCGCATCGCCGGGACCGGTCATGCTGTGCCCGAAACGCGACTCACCAACGAGGACCTGTCGCGCACCATCGACACGACGCATGAGTGGATTGTGCAGCGCACCGGCATCCATGAGCGGCGTGTGTGCAACCCCGCCAAAGGTGAATCGGCTCGTTCTTTGTGCAACGCCGCGCTTCGTGATGCGTTGGCGGATGCGCGCCTCGATGCAACGGATCTCGATCTCATCCTCATCGCCTCCGTCAGTGGTGAATCGCGCGTTCCATCCGTCGCGTGCCGCGTCGCGGCGGACCTTGGCGCCACATCGGCCGGCGCTATGGATGTGATTGCTGCGTGCAGCGGTTTCGTCTACGGGCTGAACATCGGGCACGAGCTCATCCGCGGTGGTTCCTATCGCAATGTCGCCGTCATCGGCTGCGACGTGATGAGCTCAATCATTGATCCGCTTGACCGGCGCACCGTAATCCTGTTCGGCGACGCCGCTGGCGCCGCCGTATTGCGCGCCACGGATGACATGAGCAAAGGCATTCTGGCGCAAAGCCTTCACGCCGATGGCTCACGCTGGCATGACCTGTACCTGCCCTACATTGATCGCGATCTTCCCGAAGGCTCGAACTGGCAGGAAGGCCCGCCGGGATGTCTGCGGATGAACGGCCGTGAGGTCTATAAGTTTGCCGTCAAGACGTTTTCTGAACTGATCAGCGAAACACTCGAGAAAACCGGCCTTAAAGCAGATGACGTCGACCTTTTCATCGCGCACCAGTCCAACGCGCGCATTCTTGAATCGGCACGCGAGCGATTCGGCATTCCCGAAGAAAAGATGTACGTCAACATCGATCGCTATGGCAACAGCTCGGCGGGCTCCGTCCCGCTCTGTCTATCAGAGTTGCGCGATCAGGGACGCGTCGCTGATGGCGACATCGTCATGTTTGTCGCATTCGGTGCAGGTCTTACCTGGGCCAGCAGCCTGTGGCGCGTTTGAACGGCGCACCGTGATGAATTTCCTATGAGCGAAGCACACATCATTTTGTGTCCTGGACAGGGCGCGCAGCGCGTCGGTATGGGCCGTCGATGGTTTGACGAGTTCCCCGCTGCGGCGCAAACGTTTGGCGCCGCCGATGCCATTCTTGGTGATTCCCTCGGCAAACCGCTGAGCGAGTTGTGCTTCAATGGTCCCTCGGAATTGCTGGATCGCACCGATGTCGCACAACCCGCCCTCTACACCTGCGCAGTTGCGTCGTATCAGGGCTGGATTGGTGACAACGAGATTCAGATCGCGGCGACCGCCGGCTTGAGCCTCGGTGAATACACGGCGCTGCATCTGGCAGGCGCGATTTCATTCGAAGACGGTTTGCGGCTGGTCGCTTTGCGCGGCCGCGCCATGCAGGACGCCGCCGAATCGGTGGACAGTTCCATGGTCGCGCTCATTGGCGCTGATGAATCGCAGGCCGTCAGCGTCTGCGCCACCGTCACGAAGTTGCGGCCTGACCTGATTCTTGTCCCCGCCAACTTCAATGCGCCCGGGCAAATCGTGCTGAGCGGACATTCCGAAGCGTGCGATCTCGCCGTACAGGAAGCCGATGCGATGGGCGTCCGGGCGACCAAACTCGCTGTCGCCGGCGCGTTTCACTCGCCGCTCATGCAGCCTGCGGCGGAACGGCTCGCCACCGCACTCGAATCCGTTGAAATCAACACGCCCCATTGCCCGGTCCTCTCAAATGTGACCGGTGAGCCGCACGCGGCCGGTGAATCGGGGCTTGACGTGTCCATCAAATCCGGGCTCGTGGCGCAGCTTCTTTCTCCGGTTCGCTGGGACACCTGCTGCCGCTGGCTTGCCGAGCATGCCTCCGGCGCCTATCACGAGATGGCGCCCGGCAAGGTTTTGGCCGGGCTGATGCGACGAATCGATCGATCTCTCAAGGTGACGAGTCATGACGAGCCGGAATAAGACAACTCAATCACCATGTCCTCGCGTTCGCGCAGCGTTCATGTTCGTGTGCCTGTCGCTACTGGTCATGGCCTCGTGCGGGAAGAAAGAGGAGCCGGCGGCGACCGCGCCGGCCAATGCGCCCTCGGCACAGAACACACCCACTTATGACACGCGCCTTCGCCCAAGCGATCTCAACCTCGTCGAAAGCGTGCAGTTTCCGGTGGAGCGAATTCCCGCCAGCGAAGACGCCGCCCGCGCGGTCGCCGCGCTGGCCAATGCAATCGCCCAGGGTGACGCGGACGCGCTGCGCGGCATGCTCGGACGCTCCGACGCCGGCGTGCTCGACTTCCTGGTTTCGTCGGGTGACTGGGCGGAAAGCACGAGCAACACAACAGTCGTTCGCGTGTGTGCGCTTGAAGCGACTGACAATTCCGTTCGCGTCGGACTTGGGCTCGAGGATGACACCGGCGCATACCTCCTTGGATGGGAAGGGCAGCAATCGCGCGGCGTCTGGCAATTTTCGGCGCTGCCGGTGAACAGTCCGCCCGCCGCTCAAGCTTCTGATCTTGATGGCGCCGCCCTTCAATGAGCACGGGCGAAACCTTTGAACTGATTCCTTCAACCATTTCCATCGACGGATGACACACGCCTTGCTGAGGAACACACACGCATGAGTCCGGACCCTGCAGAAAAACGAGTCGCCTTTGTCACCGGCGCCAGTCGCGGCATCGGCAAGGCGATCTCCTTGTCGCAAGCGCAGCAGGGTCGGCACGTCGTGCTTGTGAGCCGCAGCGAAGGCCCGCTGTCTGAAGTGAAATCGCTGATCGAAGAATCCGGCGGCAGCGCTTCGGTGCGCGCCGTCGATGTTTCCGACGCCGCCGCCCTGAAGGATGCGGTGGAAGGCGTCATTGAAGAATTCGGCCGTCTCGATGTGGTGGTGAACAACGCTGGCGTGACGCGTGATGGCCTTGTCATGCGCATGAGCGACGAGGACTTCGAAACGGTCATTCAAACGAATCTGATGTCGGCGTTCATCACGTGCCGCAGCGCCGCCCGCGCCATGATGAAGCACCGCTTTGGGCGGATCGTGAACATTGCCTCCACGTCCGGCGTGGTCGGCAACCCCGGCCAGGCCAACTACGCCGCGAGCAAGGCCGGCCTGATCGGGCTGACCAAGTCGCTGGCGCGAGAACTCGGCGGCAAGGGCGTGACGGCGAATGTCATCGCTCCCGGCTTCGTCGAGACGGACATGACGGCGGCCCTCGGCGATGCGATTCGATCCAAAGTCACCGAAGCCATGGCGATCAAGCGGCTTGGCAAACCTGAGGACATCGCCGACGCGGTGTCCTACGTTGCGTCAGAAGGCGCTGGATACCTGACCGGTCAGGTGATTTGCGTGGACGGCGGCCTCACCATGTGCTAGAGAGCCATTTCCGGCCGCTCGGAGCGGCGAATTGGCGACTGCGAACCCCCGCGATATATTCCTTCCCTTGCCCCAGAAGGCCAGCGGCTGTTTCCCACGGCCGGGGCGCACGACGGAGATTACGACGTGAACGAAACTGAGATTGAAGCCAAGGTGATGGACATCGTCGCCGAGCAAATGAGCGTGGACAAAGGCGAGATCACCCGCGAGACCAGCTTCGTCAATGATCTGAACGCTGACAGCCTCGACACGGTTGAACTCGTCATGGAGCTCGAAGACGAATTCGAGACCTCCATCCCCGACGAGGAAGCTGAGAAGATCCAGACCGTCGGTCAGGCGATCGAGTTCATCATGAAAGCCCAGGCCCAGAAGAGCTGACCAGAACGTGGCTTTCCCGTCGCACGCCGCTCTGGGCGGCGTCCATTGATTCGTCCACTCGGCAACCATTCGACTCCACGCGATGACCCGACCTCGCACCGTTGACAGCATGAAGGTCGTGATCACCGGATCTGGCGGCGTGACCAACATTGGTCTTGACGCTACTTCCATCTGGGACGCGATGGTGCGCGGTCAGAGCGGCGCCGGCCCGATCACCGGTGACGACTTCAAGCCGTGGGATGGGCAATGGGACGTTCGCATCGCCGGCGAAGCCAAGGATTTTGATCCATCGAAACGGATGGACAATCGCGAGGCGCGCCGCATTGATCGTTTTGCGCAGCTCGGCATCTCTGCCGCGTGCGAAGCCGTCGAACGTGCGAACATCGACTTTGAGAAAGAAGACCCGACTCGATGCGGCGTCGTTATCGGCTCCGGCATCGGCGGCATTCAAACGATCGAACAGGGCGTGAAGCTCATGGCCGAGAAAGGCCCTGGACGGGTCAGCCCGTTTACGGTGCCGCGGCTCATGGTGAACGCCTGTTCGGGACTCGCCTCGATTCGCTGGGGTTTGCAAGGGCCATCGTCATCGCATGCGACGGCGTGCGCCTCCAGCGGGCACTCCATTGGCGATGCGCTCCGCATCATGCAGCGCGGCGAAGCGGATGTGATGATCGCCGGTGGCGCTGAAGCCGCCATCAGTCCGATCTGCATCGCAGCATTCGCCTCCATGAAGGCGCTCTCAACCCGCAACGATGCGCCAGAGAAAGCGTCCCGCCCCTTTGACAAGGATCGCGACGGCTTCCTGCTTGCCGAGGGCGCCGGCATTGTCGTTCTTGAGACGGAAGAGCACGCGAAAGCGCGCGGCGCTGAGATCATCGCCGAACTCGCGGGGTACGCCGCGACGAGCGACGCCGCCCACATCACCGCGCCGGATGCCTCCGGGCGCGGCGCTGGGCGCTCCATGAAGCTCGCGCTGCTCGACGCCGGAATGAATCCCGAAGAGATCGACTACATCAATGCGCACGGCACGTCGACGCCTTTGGGCGATGCTGCCGAAGTCGCGGCGGTGCTCGAAGTCTTCGGCGATCACGCCCGAAAGAGCGCTGGTGGCCGTCTCTTGATGTCCAGCACCAAATCCATGCACGGGCACTGTCTTGGCGCGTCCGGCGGCGTGGAAATGATCGCCTGCCTCGGCGCCATTCGGCACGGTGTAGCGCCCCCCACGATCAACCTCGATCAGCCCGATGACGGCTTTGATCTCGACTTTGTGCCCCATTCCGCGAAAGACGGCCCAATCCAGTGTGTGATGAACAACACCTTCGGATTTGGCGGGCACAACGTCACGCTGCTCATCCGCCGTTATCAGGGGTGAGCCTCGCTCTGCAGCGACAGCGCATGAATCGCCGATACTTCGGTGGTGCCATCCGATCTCCACGCCATCCTGCGCCTTGAAGTTCCGATCATCGTCGAGATTGGCGCCCGCGATATGACGCTCGATCAAGTGCTGGCGCTGACGCCTGGCGCCATCATCGAATTGCCCAAGAGCCTCGATGAAGAGCTCGAAATCAAAGTGAACAACAAGCCGATCGGCCTTGGCGCCGCCGTCAAGGTTGGTGAGAATTTTGGCTTGCGTGTGGGGTACGTCGGCGACGTCAAATCACGCATTAAGGCCCTCGCGGGCCGCGACGGCGCCGCACGGCGCTCAGAGCCCAAGCATCCCTCAAACTCGACTGGAACGCATGGCGCCTGACTCTCTGTGATGTTTCAGATGAATCAGCTTGTGTCCGCGCGCTCGCTGCGGCACACTGTTCACACTAAACCCGCCAGATCACCCTTCCTCTGACGGAGGCGATTCATGCCCGACGCCCCGACGCCGCCCACCGAGCGGTCCGACCAGGCTCCACACGACTCTGGATCCAGCAGACCAAAGCGATACCGCGAAGTCACCCTCGCTGCGATCGTCTTCGGCATCGTCGTCGGCGCCATCATGAACGCGGCGATCACGTACGCCGGTCTGAAGATCGGGTTCACGATCGTTGGCTCGTCCATCGCGGCCGTGCTCGGCTTCGGCGTTCTTCGCGGCGTGCTCCGCAAAGGCTCAATCCTCGAAGTCAACATCGCGCAGACAATCGGCTCCGCCGTGAACACGCCGAATTCCGGCGTCATCTTCACGGTGCCGGTGCTGTTCCTGCTCGGCATCCCGCTGGTTGACAACCGGATGCCCAATACGAATTTTTGGCTGCTCGCTCTGGCGTGCGTCACCGGCGCCATTCTCGGCGGCGCTTTCATCGTGCCGCTGCGAAAGCAGATGCTCGATATTGAACGTTTGCGATTTCCGTCGGCCACCGCCGTCGGCGCTATTCTGAAATCTCCGGGCGCGGGCGCCACGAAAGCGCTCGTGCTGGTCATTGGCATCGTGGTCGCGGCACTGCTCGCGGCGCCGAGCCAACTTCCACAGATTCAAACACTCGCACCGCTCGATCAGCTCGATGAACTCGTTTACAACGGGAAGATTTCATACGAAGCCAAGCTTCGCACCGAATTGATCGCGCAATGGATTGAGAACGAAGCCGCCCCCGACGAAGTCGTGGAATTTGGCCGCCAGCAAGAACGACTCAAAGAGGCGCGCAGCGCGCTTCCCAGTAAACCGACGCAATCCGACCGCGAAGCAATCAAGGCCATTGAAGAGGTCGTTGCCGAAGCGCGCAGCGCGGCCGTCGTCGCCGTCAAAGGGCTGACCGAGGTCGGCCCGTACAGCGTCAACGGCTTCAAGGATGAACTCGCCTATCGCGCGTACCAGGCCACGGAGAATGAACGCCCGTGGAAAGACCTGCGCTCAAGCAAAGCCGATTGGGCCGGGAAGCCGCTCTTCGGCTATTCCGACCTCGACATCCGCATGGCGCCGGAAGTCGATGAAGCCGCTGGAACCGTTGACTACGGGTTTGACGGTCTCGGCAACGAGAACCTTGTGCTGACGCGCAAAGTGGACCGCGACGGCGGCGGCCGCCCGGACCTGCTGGTCACGGACACCAACATTGATGCCGGGCGCATCTTCGGCTTGCCCGATCACATGCAACTGCTGTTTGCACTGGCGCCGTTTGCGCTCGGCGCCGGGTATCTCACCGGGCGCGCCGGTCTGTACGTGCTCGCCGGCGGCGTGCTCGCCTATCTCATCATCAATCCGTTCCTGTATTCACAAGGCTGGATGCCCGCCAACATCACGCCCGATCAGGCGCCGGGATTTGGATACACGCAAATCAATCGGCCCCTTGGCATCGGCCTGCTCCTTGGCGGCGCCATGATGGGCGTGATCGCATCAGCGCCCGCCATCAAAGAAGCCCTGCGCAGCATCGCATTCTCCGGCGGAGGCAAAGGTGGAACCGCTCGAGACGAACTCGGCATCAAAGTTTTGATCGCGGCCGTCGCCATCGCCGGCGCATTCCTCTTCTTCGCTGCTGACTTCGTCGCCGATCGACCGATCAATTCGTTCGACCCCGTCACTGAACACGTTCTCCCTGACGACGCTGAGACGATTCATCTCAATGGCTACGCCATCGGTTTCGAAAGCGAAGAAACCAAAGCGACATTTGAGACGGAATGGACTGAAGAACAGCGAACGGAATACTTCAGCGAAGTGCGCGCCGATCGCCCGGGACTCCTTGCAAAACTCAACCTGAATCGTCATGTGCGATCGCTGATCATCGCGATCATCGGCGCCGCCTGGATATGGTTCGCTGGCATCATTATCGCGCAGTGCACGGGCATGACGGACTGGTCGCCCATATCCGGCATGGCGCTGATCACCGTTGTTCTGGTGATGATGCTCGCCGGTGTCGGGGATCAACTTGGCGCCGTAATGATTGGAGCGGCGCTGTGCGTCGCCATCACATGCGCGGCGGACATGATGGCCGATCTGAAGACCGGCTATATCGTCGGCGCCAACCCAAAGAAACAGCAAATCGTTGAACTGCTCTTCACCGGCATCGGTCCGGTGATTTCGATGCTCGTATTGCTGCTGATCGCCCGCGCCAACATCGAGAAGTTCGGTGTGCCGATGGGCGTCGGCACGGACACCACGGCGCCGCAAGCGCAAGCGTTGCAAGCAGTCATCACCGGTGTGCAGGGTGGCCAGATGCCGTACATGCTGTACGGGCTCGGTGCACTCGCGGGCGCCTTGCTCGGGCTTGGCTCATTTGCGGGCCTCGGCGTGCTGGTCGGCCTGTCGATGTATCTCCCGATGAATTACATCGCGACGTACGGCATCGGCTGCATCATCAACATGCTCGTCAGCAAGGCGAAGGGCCGCACGTGGGCGGAGGAATGGGGCGTGCCGCTCGCGGCGGGCTTCATCGTCGGCGATGCGCTTCTTGGGCTGTCCGTCAACTTCATCGTGCTGTTGCAAAGCTGATCGACCGGAGGAACTCCCATGAAAACGATTGGAAATCTGCTCCTTGTCATCAGCCTCATCGGCGCCATGCTCTCGGCGGCGACCGCGTATCTTGCAAAACCCTCTCTGCCTGATGAAGCGTTTCAGAAGACTGTGGATGGAGAGACGGAATACGCACAACTCGCAACGCCCGCCGGGGAAAAAGCCCTCACGGAAGCACAACGCGAAGAACTTCGCGCCAAGTATGTCGCTGGCGAGATCAGCGCCGAGAGTTACACCAACCAGCTCCACTCACGGGCCCCGCTGGTGAAAGCGACGCCGACCGCCGCCGACATCGCAAGCTCCCCGGAAGACGTTGACACGGATCCCAATCAAATCCGATACGCCGGCGATGACGAGAGCGGCACACGTCTGACGCCCGAGCGTCTGGCGGCGATTCGAGCCGCTTCTGAGACTGGCGGCGGCGAATCAAATGGAGCCACCGGCGCTAGAGGCGCCATTCACGTCAAGACGTTTTCGTTTGATCGCTGGCCATACTGGTGGGTCTTTGCGATTTCCGCCATCGGCCTGTTCACCGGCTCGATGCTGGTGCGGGCCGGCACGAAAGCGGAGATCGCCGCCGCGACGGCTGCGGCTTCCCCCACCGGGGACAAACCTGCCGCGTCGCCGGAAGCGTCACTCCAGAGCATCATCGACATCGTCGCGGTGCTTCGTCGTGAACTCCCGGGATTGCCGAGCGACAAATTGCGCAATGAGTTGATCCTCGAACGCCTCGACATCGCGCAGAAGATTCACATCGCGGCGTTCATCGATGCTCGCCCTTTGCTCGTGAATCGATTTGGTCTCGGTGGATACGCCGAGCTCATGGATCGTTTCGCAGCCTCGGAGCGCCAGATCAATCGCGCGTGGTCCGCCGCAGCGGACGGCGTGTATCACGAATCGGCAAAGAGTTTGGAAACGGCGTCAGCGCTGCTCGAAGAAACCAAACCAAAGCTCGGCATGGCCTAAGCCGACTTCAATCGTCCGGGTCAAGCGACAGCGCTTTGGCGAGCCGCAGCGTCGGGTCGGAGAGCGTCACACCGAGGCGTGACAGCCGATATTCTGTCCGCGGCGGATGCTCTGCAACGACGATGCGCTTCGCGAGACCGGCATCCTCGATGAGCTTCAGGGCCTGCGTCAGGGCCCGAGGCGTCACGCCAGGCAAGGCGCTTTCAAGCTGTCCAAAGCGAGTTCGCTCCTCCGCCAATGCCGCGACGGCCGGGAGTGTCCATTTGCGGCCGGAGACATCGGTGAGGGACCGCCGCGCGATCAGTTGGGCAAGCTCCATCGCTGCTGGCCCTGCGGTCTCGCCGTCAGGCGTCAGCAGGTACTCAGGACGCATGGGGTGGCCGTAGCCGGGGTTCCGCATCACGAGACCCATGTCGTCCAGCCCGGCGAGCGTGCGGCCCAGAGCGTCACGACTGACGCCGAGCTGATTCGCCATCGTCACAAATTTGCTGCCCCGCGACTCCCAGAGAGCCGCGACGACGCCGACACCCCAGCGGTAATGACAGAGCTGGATGAGCGCTGCGAGGGGCACGTCAGATTTCTCAATCGTGGCCGTTGACATGAAAGTATAGATACTATACAAATAGAACCTGCGACGGCAAGTGGGCCGTTCAAGTTTCAACAAGAAAGGGGTCAGATCAATGGGCGGATCACTCGGATACGACGGCGGACTCACCTGCTCCATGCAGTGCGGCGACCTCGACAAGGCCATCGCGTGGTACACCGACCGGCTCGGCTTTGAACTCGTCTATCGCATGGACGACATGGGCTGGTGCGAAATGAAATCACCGGTCGAGCGCGTCAACGTCGGCCTCTCGCAAGTCGAGAAGCCGGAAGTCAAAGGCGGCGCCACGCTCACCTTCGGCGTGAAAGACATCGCCAAAGCGCGCAAGCAACTCGAATCTCAGGATGTGCGCTTTGACGGTGACACCATGACGATTCCCGACATGGTGAGCCTGGCGACGTTTTTCGACGCCGACGGCAACAAATTGATGTTGTATCAGGATCATTCAGGTCAAGGCTGAGCGCGCAGCGCCGCTATCAGGAGCAAGCAATGTCCAGAAATTTCTCGTCCATACTGATTGTCTTGGCGCTCGGCGCCGCGCTGTTCGCGGGCGGCTTGGCCGCGAACGTGTCGCATGCTGACGAAACGCCCGCGACGGCTTCATCCCCCACCATCAACGATCTCGCCTTTCTGTCCGGCGGCTGGTCCGGCGAGATGTTTGGCGGTGTCGGCGAGGAGTATTGGTCCCCGCCCAACGGTGGATCCATCCTCGCGGCGTTCCGTCTCATCCAAGGCGGAAAGACCGCGATGACGGAGTACATCCTCGTTCTTGAAGAAGATGACGGCGTCTTCATGCGATTCAAGCATTTCAACAACGACTACACCACATGGGAAAAAGACGCGCCGAACACCTTCAAACTCACCGAAGTGAAAAACAATCGCGCCGTCTTTATCGCGCCAAGTTCGGAACAGAAACTCGGCCACCTGATTTATCGCCTCGAAGGCGACACGCTGTATGTCAAGGTCGGCGCGACGCAAGACATCGAAAATAACACCGGCGCGATGTCGTTGAAGTTTGAGCGAAAGCATTGAGGGGGAGTAGGGATCAAGGCAGCGAGGCAGCGAGGCAGCGAGGCAGCGAGGGAGCGAGGGAAACAGAATCAGTGTGCCACTGCTCTTGAGCAGTGACAGGGCGTCAATACTCCCAAGGCCGCACAACAGCACTTCTCAACCCTCCCCACCCTCCGTCTACCTCCGCGTTCAACCTCTTCGTGCCAACCCTCAACCCACTCGAGCCGCTGCGAACTCTTCTGCCGCGCGCATGGCGTCAGGCAGTTTCTTCGGATCTGTACCGCCACCCTGCGCGGAGTCCGGACGACCGCCGCCCTTGCCGCCGCACGCTTCAGCCGCGGCTCGCACCCAGTCGCCAGCCTTCAACCCGCTCTTGATGCGCGATTCGGACACGCTCGCTGCGATTGACACCTTGCCCTCATCATCATCCGCACTGAGCAGCATGATCGCGGCGTCCATGTGCTTGGCTCGCACTGCATCCATCGCCGCCAGCAGCGCGCCTCGATCGCTCCCTGCCGGAACTGTTCCGATGATCACCGGGCCACTGGCGCTTGTCGCGATGGCGCGAGCCGCATCGACTGCGACATCACGCCCCGCCGCAGCCGCCGCCTTGCGGACGGACTTCAAACGCTCCTGCAAACCTTCAAGCGCCGAGCGAATCGCGGCTTTGTCCGTGTAGGGAATCGTCTGCGTTTCCAGCGCTTCCAGCACCGCGTGCGTTTCGCCTTCGAGCGCGGCACCATCGAGCTGCGCTGCATTCTCAAGTCGCATGCGGAGAGCGCCGCCTGCGTCAATCGCTTCCTGAGCCGCAGCGCCGGTCAGGCATACCACACGGCGCACGCCCTTGGCGACGGCTTCTTCATCTATCAGCGCAAACGCCACCGCTTTGCCCGTGCTTTGCAAGTGCGTCCCGCCGCAGAACTCGACGGAATACTCATGCCACTGCTCGTTCGCAGGATTCGCGACAAGCTCCTCCACCGGCGCGCCGATGGACACCACGCGCACAGGATCGGGATACGTTTCGCCGAAGACGGCGCGCACACCATTCACACTCTTCGCCGTCGCCAGCGGCGCCTCAGCGGCGCTCACCGGCAAGTCCTTCGCAATGCTCTCTCGAACGATGCGTTCGATGCGCTCCGCCTCGCTCGCCTTCACTGACGCGTTGTGGCTGAAGTCGAAGCGCAGACGATCCGGCGCCACCAGCGAGCCTTTTTGATCGATATGATCCCCCAGCGTTTCGCGCAAGGCAAAGTTCAGCAGGTGTGTTCCAGTGTGATTCGCCATTGTTTGTTCGCGGCGGATCTTGGCGAGCCGCACTTCGACGGTGTCGCCGGCGCGAAGTTCGCCCTTCTTGATGCGACCGATGTGCAGCACATAGCCCGCCGTGGCGCGTGTGTCTTCAATGACGAACTCCCCGCCTTCGTTCTTGTCTCGCACATTGGAACGCGACTCGCGCGTCACCACGAGGCGCCCGGCGTCGCCGACCTGCCCGCCCGATTCGGCGTAATGATTGGTCTTGTCCAGCACGATGGCGAAACGATTCGTCGGGCGCGTGTGTGACGCCTCGACGTTTTCGTCGAGATCATTGCCATTCCAGATGGCGCGGACGGTCGCGTGAATCGGCCGCATCTCGGGGTCGTACTTCGCGGTGTCGTCCGTCGGTTTGACGTTCATACCTTGGAGACCGGCGACGGCGTCCGTCGTCAGTGCGCTCACCGTGTCGGCGCCGCCGCCACCAGCGCCGGCGCGGCTGCGTTCACGGGCCTCCTCCATCAGTTTGTGAAAGCCTTCGACGTCAACGGTGAGGCCGCGCTCTTCGGCCATGATTTGTGTGAGGTCGATGGGGAAGCCGTAGGTGTCGTGGAGTTTGAAGGCGTCTTCAGAGCTGAGTTGACCTGATCCCGCAGATTCCTGAAACAGCGCAATGCCGCGATCAAGTGTGCGACCAAACGCCTCCTCTTCCTCGCGAATCACCTCAATCACGCGCTTCGGATTCTTCTTGAGCTCCGGGAAGAACTCTCCCATCTGTTCAATCAACGTCGGCGCCAGTTCACACAGGAACGGCCCGGTCGCACCGAGTGTTTGCCGCCCATGGCGCACGGCGCGGCGAAGAATCCGCCGCAGCACGTAGCCGCGCCCTTCGTTGGATGGGTCAGCGCCGTCCGTGATCGCAAACACGAGCGCGCGAATGTGATCCGCAATCACGCGATAGGCGATGTCTTTCGGGTCTTTCAAATCGCCCGCATACGGCGCCGCGCCCGTGATCTCCTGAATCTTCGCAAACAGCGGCGTGAAGATGTCCGTGTCATAGTTGCTGCGCTTGCCCTGAATCACGCGCGTGATGCGCTCAAGGCCGAGTCCGGTGTCGACATGTTTGGCTGGCAGCGGGCGCAGCCCGGACTCCGTCCGGTTGAACTGGATGAACACGAGGTTCCACAATTCGATGACTTCTTCGTGATCCTTGTTCACGAGGTCGCGCCCGGGGCTGGTGCTGCGCTCGGCTTCGGGGCGGGAGTCAATGTGGATTTCGCTGCACGGGCCGCAGGGGCCGGTGTCGCCCATCTCCCAGAAGTTGTCCTTCATGTTGCCGGGCAGCACGTGGTCGGGCGGCAGGTGGCGCAGCCAGAGTTCTTTCGCTTCGTCATCCGGCGCGAGACCCTGCGATTCATCGCCGCCGAAATACGTCGCGTACAACTGCGCGGCGGGGATTTTCCACACTTCCGTCATGAGCTCCCACGCCCAGTCGATCGCTTCCTTTTTGAAGTAATCACCAAACGACCAGTTGCCGAGCATTTCGAAAAACGTGTGGTGATAGAAGTCGCGCCCGACGTCATCAAGATCGTTGTGCTTGCCGCCAGCGCGGATGCACTTCTGACTGTTCACCGCGCGCTTCAGCTTCGCGAGATCACTCGAGGGATCAACCTGCCCGAGGAAGATCGGCTTGAACTGGTTCATCCCCGCGTTGGTGAAAAGCAGTGTCGGATCATCGTGCGGCACGACGGGCGACGACGGCGCGAAAGTATGCCCGTGCTTCTTGATGAAGTAGTCGATGAACTGCTGGCGAATTTCGGTGGACGTAGGCATGGATTTCGTTCGTTTGAAGGCGTTTCTATTGGTTGGCGAGCGGGGAGTATAGAGCCGCGAAATCCCTCTCCCCCTAGGAGAGGGTGGCCGAGCGAAGCGAGGTCGGGTGAGGGTCGAATATGTCCTGTTTTCCGGCGCCTGCGCGAAACCTGAAGGAAGGAGACTTGGCCCTCACCCGGCGGCGCTCCGCTTCGCCGACCTCTCCCAAGGGGAGAGGTGGAGAGAATCCCTCTCCCCCTGGGAGAGGGTGGCCGAGCGAAGCGAGGTCGGGTGAGGGTCGAATGAGTCCTGTTTTGCGGTGCGTTTGCTGATCCTGAGGGGAAAAGTCTCGGCCCTCACCCGGCGGCGCTTTGCTTCGCCGACCTCTCCCAGTGGGAGAGGTGGAGAGCCCCTCACCCCGGCCCTCTCCCGGGGGGAGAGGGAGGAGAATTATTCCTCACGCACGCGGCTCGTCAGCGTCCCCAGCCCCGAGATTCCTACCTCGACCACGTCGCCGTCTTTCAAGAAGCGCGGCGGCTTGCGGGCGAAACCCACTCCGGCCGGTGTTCCGGTCAGGATCACGGTTCCGGGGAGCAGCGTCGTGCCGCGGGTGATCTCTGCGACCAGCGTCACGACCGGGAACATCATCATGCTGGTGGACGACCGCTGCATCTCTTCGCCGTTGAGGCGCGTGACCAGCTCCAGCGACTGCGGATCAGGAACATCGCTCGCGGGCGTCACGTGAGGCCCCGTCGGGCAGAACGTGTCAAAGCCCTTGCCGCGATTGAACTGTCCGCCGGAGCCTTCCTTCTGCCACCAACGCGCTGACACATCATTGGCGCAGCAGTACCCAAGCACGACATCAAGCGCACTCGCCAGCGGCACATCACGGCAGCGCTCGCCGATGATCACCGCAAGCTCGCCCTCGAAATCCACCTGTTCGCGATCCTGGCAGATCTTCGGGATGACGATGTCTTCGGTCGGCAGGGCCGCTGCGAGCGGATTCTTGGAAAACAGCATGGGCCGCTCGGGCCGGTCGCCGCCCATCTCCTGCGCATGTTCGGCGTAGTTGCGGCCAACGCCGATGATGTGTCGAATCAGCAGTGGCTCAGCGCCGGCGCGTTCGACGGCGACGCCCCATTCGGTGCGGATGAAGTTCATAGGGGCGAAGTGTAGAGAATCGCTGCGGGACAGCCGCGCCAACGTACCGGCGAGGCGCCCGGTCCACCGCCTGCGGCCATCACTGGATTTCGACGTTCATCAGCGCCTTCTTCGCGGCGTCGCTGCCCTGCTCCATCTGCTCGCGCAGCGTGCGGTAGTCGTCCATGCCGGGCGGCTCCGGGAACCAGCGGTCGAAGTTCGGGATGCGATCACTGAACATTTCCGCGAGCTGGTCATACGCGGCTTGCGCGGTGCGCACCGGAGAGCTCCGGTACACGAACGACGCCTCGACCGGGAGCTGCATTTGTGCGCCGCTGGTGAGCTGCAGCATGACTTCAATAAGCACGCCGGCTTCGGCGTCGATGTAGATCGGTGGAATAAACGCCATGCGGTTGGCGTTGGGGTCCGCCGTCGTCATGCGGTTCTGCCGCTCCTGGTAGTACTGATGCACGTCGTAGGCGTACTTGCGCTGCTTCTGGAAGACATCACGGTTGCGCATGAGCAAGCCGCGCAGGAAAGCGTCCCGAAGCGACGCCACCAGCTCCGTCGCGGCGAAGTTCGGCGAGGTCATGCGCTCTTCGAAGTCCAACTTGATGAACTCATCGAGCGGCATGCCGAGCTCGTATTCGCTCTCGACGTAATTGATTCCTTCCCACGTGCGCAGGTGCTCGAAATACTCCTCCGCCTTCGCCATGTTGCCCATGCGGTAGTAGATGCGCACCACATCGCGCAGGAAGTTGACGTACCCCATGCCCATGACGCGGAAGGGCTTGTCCTCGCGCTCGGCGCCGGCGACGTTGTCGAACGAGCCGCGCCGATTGGCTCGCGGCGCCACGATGTTCAGGTATACATCGCCGTAGACATCGACAAAGTCCAGATTCAGCATCTGCACGTAGCTGTCGTTGATCATGTCGAAGTGAATCGTTCCCCAGCGGAACAGATCCTGCAGCGCGCCCATGATCGTGCGATCAGTATTGGTGAGATCAAAGTCCTCTTTATTAATGCGGCGCATGCCTTCTTCGAGGCCGCGCGTCGCCCAATACACCGCGTGCGAGCATGGGTGGCGCCAGTCCAGCGGCCCGTAGGCGCCGGTGTAGCGCAGCATGCGCTCCGGCTCCATGTGGTATTGATCGATCAGAATGCGCTTGCGCACGAATGGGACGAGCGATTGCCATGCCGGGCCGAGGCGCTCTTCACCCATCAGCGTTTCAAGTTGGGCGTTCCGGTTCGTGTCGGACAATTCCATGCCGGTCGCTTCGCGAATGCCTGAATAATCGAAGATCAGGCGCATGGTGAAGAGCCGCAGAAGTTCAAAGTCGAGTTCGAGGTCGGCGTCGCGCTTCAGGCGCATCACGAGTTCCTCGACGAGCGGCTCTTCTTCGATGAGTTCATCGAGGGTGTTGGGAGCCTCGACAATCTGACGCAAGACGTCCTGCCGCGCGGCGAGCCGCGCTTCGGCCGTGTCCTCGGTGACCTGTGGCGGCGGGCCCATCACAATGGTCCACTCGCGGGCCAATTCGCGCTTGTAGTACTGATTGGCGTCGTCGGAAATGCCCTGCATCTTGTGGAAAAAGATCCAGGCGAGTTCCTTGTGCAAAAGCGGATCATTCGGGTTGCGCGGAATGGCTTCATCACGCAGCAATTCGACGCCGGCCTTCACCCACTGCCATCGCTCCGCGGACGTGTTCGTCGCGACGGAAATGTTGTACGCCATGTTCCACGCCAAAAAGCTCCACACGCGCGGGAAGCGCGGCTGAAGCTTCGTGATCGTGCGGCTGAGCTGGATCGCTTCGTGGAACTTGCCTTCCTGCTTGAGCTTTTCAGCGCGGAACCACAGAAGGTTGACGAACAATCCGCGAAAAGCGCCCAGCGCAATGCCGACGGCCACTTCCGGCGGATCGCCTTCTTCGGCGCGATCGGTGTAGGTGAGCTGCGAGCGCCCCGCCTCCGCCGCGACGGCCGGCGCCAGGATGCCGGCGCCGACGACGCTCAGCAGCAGCACCAGCAATGCGGCGATTTGGATGCGCGTTTCAGTTCGCATAGGGAGCAGGAAACCTCGAACGGGGCGTCAGTGCCCGGAGTAAATCGCGAGTTCACGCTTTCGGAAGATCGACCAGCCGAGCGCAAGAGAGAGCGCGGACCAGGCCACAATCGTCACAAATCCTCGCGCCAGCGTTCCCCATCCTACGAGCCGCCCGTCAACGAGGTTCGCCGAGGGCTTGAGCTCGCCATAGGTCTGAAAAGCAATAGCGATGGGCTTGGCGATCAGGCTCATGAGAAGGGCGAAAATCTTCACGTTGCCCTCTGTATCGGTGACTGGGTACTCCTCAAGGGAGTCCATGAGGTAGACGGAGGACTCCGCCGCGAAGAGGACAAGCAGCGTGAGCAGGCATGCAACGGGGAAATTCAGGAATGTCGCGGCTGCGACACCGACGGCGGCGATGAAACCAAGTTTGAGCCACAGCGTGGCGGAAATGCGAAGGAAGTTCGATTCGTACGAGCCGGCGGTGTACAGAATTTCGAAGCCATCCGGCGGGAAGGTGATGGTGTACGGATTGACGTAGCCCGTCTCAGGATCACCATTGAAAACGCGCATCACAACGGCGCCGTCTTCATCGATGGCCAGCGGCGGAATTGAAAATGATTGCGCAATGCCGAGCGCGGATTGTTGTTTGACAAGTCCGGTCGGGGTCAAGAATGAGACGCGATACAACTCACCGGGCTGATTGCTTCCGGAATTGATCTTGTAGCGCACGGTGAGTGGCCGCTCCAGATCACGCGCGGAGCCGAGACCGGAGAATCGATAATTTCGGGCGGCGCCCAGGTTTGGCGGCACGGCGAGGAATTGCTGCTCCGCCTGCTTCACCAGCTCGTCGCGCATTTCCTCTTCGAGAGCGGCGAGTCGATCCGGATCGTCACGCAGCGCGAAGTCACGCTGCATGGCGTCTTCGAGCCGCTGGCGCACCGCATCGTTGAGACGCACGGGATCAATTTCGACTTCGTCAACCGTGGCGCCGGCGCGGGCCGTCAGCACTTGCGATTCGAGGATTTGCCGATCCTGCGTGATGCCCGGTCGCCCGTCCTCCATCAGGAACGGTCGGATCTCCCCTTGTGCCGGTTGATTGCGCAGGTATTCCACGAAAATAAAGACGCCCGTCGCCGACACGCTGAGCAGTGCGAGATTCAACGTCATCACGCCGATCCATTTGCCCAGGATGTATGTGATCGGGCGCACCGGCTTGACCATCGTCTGCCAGATCAGCCGGTCGCGCTGTTCGAACGCGACCGTTGCGACAGAGAAGAAAAGTGTCAGAAGCGCCAGCACCCAGAACGTCGCCGTGGCGCTGTATTGCAAGAACGACTGCACGCGATAGCGCAGCGGCTGGGCTTCATCCAGAAGCCCCGGGAGCGCGGAGAGCAGGAAGATGAGCGCAACGATGAAGATCACACCGATCTTCATGCGGAGCGCTTCGTCCAGCACATTGCGCGCGATGGCGATGACCGCGCGATCACCTGAAAGCGCTGTGCGCAGCGCTTGCACCAGCACCGTGAAACATGCCGTCAGCGCGATGGTGCCAAGGGCGATTTGCCCGAAGGCGCGCGTCGGTTCGAAAAAGTACAACGGGCCAGCCGCAACCACGGCGACGAGCAGCAGCGCGAGGTATGTGATCGCCAGCCCGAGCCAGATCACAATCGTCGCGATGCCCGCGACAGAAAGCGCGCCGACGCCGACAGCGATCCAGGCGCTTGAGGTGCGAATCCGGGCGCGGAGCGCTTCGGCCGTCAGTGTCGGGGCAGGCACATCGGTCGCTTCCGGCGATGCCGCGGCGCCGGCCGCGCTTTCCACCGCGCGCGCCGCGGCGCCGTCGCCAATCGCCGACGCCAGCCAGACCGAATAGGAAACCGTCACGGCGATCACCACGAGCGCCGTTGCCACCAGCTTGAATCGCTTGCTCTTCTGAAGCCGATCGAGACGACCGGCCAGGTCGCGCAGCCTCACGCCGAGTCACTCCCTTCGGAGCGCGGCTTGCGCTCCTGATCGTCGCCGCCAAGCAGGGATTCAATCACACCGAGGTCCGGTTGATCGTTGGTCGTCTCGGAATCGTCAGTGGCTCTTGACTTTTCCTCTTCAATGATTTCGACGGCATCGGGGGCCTCAGAGACCAAGGACTCAATGACGTCCGGCTCGGCGGCTTCGTGCGTTGCGTCGTCCACGGTCTCATCTTCAACCGGCGCCGCTTCCGATGCGGACACCAGATCATCGATGAGTGTTTCGCCGGTGGCGCCTTCGCCCTCCTGCCCGAGCAGGAACGCCGCGGTGGCGCCCCCTTGCTGCGCGCCGTGCGTCACGAGCTTCTCGTCGCGTGCGCGATCGACAATGTCCATGAAGAGGTCTTCAAGGCGTTGCCGGGGTTTGGCGACGCGACGAATCGACGCGCCGTGCCGCCCTAGCACTTGTTCAATTTCGGTCACGGTTGAGTCATCAAGCACATCCGTTTCGATGGACATGCGCGACTGCGCCGTGAGTAATTCATCGCACGTCCCCTGCGCTCGCTTGCGACCGCCGTACAGAATCACCATGCGATCGACGCAGTCTTCGACGTCAGACAACTGGTGGCTGGAGAGGAGCACGGTCTTGCCGCGCCGGCCGAGTTCGATGATGAGGTCCTTCACCTGACGGGCGCCGATCGGATCAAGCCCCGTGGTCGGTTCATCGAGAATAAGAAATTCCGGATCGTTGATCAGCGCCTGCGCCAGACCGATGCGCCGCTGCATGCCCTTGGAATATTCTTTGATCTGTCGGTGCGCGACGGAGTTGAGCCCGACCATGTCCAGCAGTTCGTCGATGCGGCGTTTGCGGGCGCGATGATCGAGTTGAAACAGCTTGCCGTAGTAATCCAGCGTTTCCCGGGCGTTCAGGAACGGATAGAGATACGACTCCTCCGGAAGCACGCCGATGCGCTCTTTGACCGACACATCCGTAGGAGGCTTCCCAAAGACGGCGATGAAGCCTGAACTCTTGTGCAGAAGACCAAGCAGCATCTTAATCGTGGTGGATTTGCCGGAGCCGTTCGGACCGAGCAAGCCGAAAATTTCACCGTCATGGATCTCGAGATCAAGGCCTTCGACGGCGCGCACGCGTGACCGCATCCAGAAGTCTTTGAAGACCTTGGTCAGCCCTTTGGTGAGCACGACCGGAATGTCTTTCGCGCCGCCCTGATTCACCATTGCAATACCGCCTCCGTGCGTGTCAGGAGCCTCGACCGGCCGCTTCTTGATCGCGCTGACGCTGTTCGATGGACCAGCGCCGGTGGCGCTCTTTCAACTCTTCGATGCGCGACTGGATCGTTTCTTCAGCCTGGGCGCGATTTCGCTCCGCTTCGATCATCTTTGGAATGTCGGGATCGGGCGTCAGCACAAAGCTGCCCATCGTGTCGCGCGGCGTCACGATCGACTCGTACTGGCCGCTGTTCAGAAACTCGCGGTAGGCGTTCGTCCAGTCCGTGGTCACGAGGACCGAAGGCTCCTGACGGAACTGCGTTAGTTTGGCATTGAACACATCGACCCGCGATCGGGCGCTCGTGACGACGTCCGTGCGATACTGGCGCGCGCTGTTGAGGATCTGCGAGACCAGGCCACTGGTCATCCCCTCGTACATCGCGCCATTAATTTCCACGGGCGCCCCTTCAAAGAGCGCGTTGATCTGCGTCAAAATGACATTCGCCTCGGCGTCGTTGTCGAGTTCGATCGCACGTTCGTACGCATCGATTCGATCAAGAATGATGTCGTGCGCTTCGCCGGCGATATCCGTCAACGTTTGCCGATAAGCGCGATTCGCATCCTCGCGCTGCTTGGCGGCTTCCGCTTCGGCGCGAGCGACGGCGTCGAACTCCTTGTACACCGCCAGCGGTGGACGCGGATCGCGCACGTTGACGTTGTCAATGCGGATGCCGGATTCATTCAGATCGAGTGTTTCCTGCGCGGTGCGGCGGATGCGTGTTTCGAGCGAACCCATGCCGTTGGCGTCTGCGCCGCCTTGGCGCAGCACCTGATCGATGGTGGACTCGGCGAACGTGGCCACGACGCCGCGCTCGACGGACAATCGCACGATGGCGATTTCGTCAGCGGAATAGATGTTGGTTGCATTGGCGACCGGATCAGCGCGGTGAAACGTCACTGACACTTCGAGGTGGCCAAGCGCGCCATCCGCCGTGACGACGGAGCCGTCCACGCCGGGGTTCAATCGCTGGCGCGTGTCCAAGATCTGCCCCCACGGGGCGGATCGCTCGCGCGCGTTGAGATTGGGCATGAAGGTGTAGCCAAGGTCGACCGATTCCTGATTCGTGCGCACCTTGACGATCTCGCCAAGCGGATACGGCCAGTTCCAGCGAATGCCGGGCTCCACATCGCTTGCGGTGATGCGGCCGAACACGAGTTTGACGCCGCGTTCGGACTCGCCAATGGTTTGCACGCCGCTGATGAGAAATGCGATTCCCACCAGCACCATCACCACCTGCACAAATCGGAAGGTGAGATTGAGCGCGCTGGCGAGCGATTCCTGCGCCGGGTCCAGCGACGGTCCAAGTCGTCCTTCTTCACCGGGTTTGATGAAGGAGACACCCTTAGCCGATTCGACCGGAGGCGGCGGCGCGCCTTCGTCGTGGTTGTGGAACTCGTCAGTCATTCGTCGCCGCCCTCAGCGTTGCTCTGCGGAGTGAACGGCGGAACACCGTTTGGTCCGGTGGACTGAAGCGCATCGGGGTTGAAGAGTCCGAGGCCCATTTGATCAGTGGACAGGATGAGCGTCGCTCGCTTGCCGAGGAGCGCCTTCATGAATTCGAGTTGATCAATAAAGATCGCCAGATCCTTGGCCTGATTGAGCTGCTGGTAGTACCGCGCCGCTTCCAATTCACCTTGCACGCGAATTTGCTCAGCGAGCTGCTGCGCAAACGCGCGGATGCGGGCGGCCGCGGACTCGGCGTCATTGACGATCGTCAGCGCGACGGATTCGCCGCGGCTCTGCGCTTCAGCCGCGAGTCGATCGCGCTGCGCCTTCATTCGGGCGAACACGGCTTCGGTGGTGTCGGACGGCAACACGATGCGATTCACACCCACGAAGACCGGCTCGATGCCGTATTCCGCAAGGCCTCGCCCATTTTCACCGGCGGTGCGAAGTCGATTCAGCACGGCGGCTTCAAGCTCGGGAATCTTCGAGCCGCTTGACGAGAACAATTGGTCGAATCGATAGGCCGAAAGTTCCGACATCGCGCTGCGGAGCAGGTTCTCGATCGTGCGTTCGGCAGCGCGATAGTGCTCACGCGATTCCGACCCGGCGGTGCTGAACCGCTGGAAGAATTTCAGCGGATCGCTGACGCGCCAGGTGACAAACGCCTCGGCGATGACCTGACGGTTGTCGGCGGTCTGCTGCGTTTCGCTGCGCGCCTGCAAGAGACGCACGCGCGTGTCGTACGTCGTGACGGTGTTGGCCGGGTACGGCAGTCGCCAGTGCAGGCCGGGGTCGCGCTCCACATCGTTTTCCGTGGCGCTGCCAAAGAATGTGACCACGCCCACTTCGGTAAAGCGAACCGTGTACGTCACCATGAACCCGACGAAGCCGAGCACGATGAGCGCCGCAAAGACAAGGACAAGGCTGAATCGCACGGTCAATTCTCCTCTTTCGCGCGCGTCTCCGACAGGAGATCGTCAAACGTCGATTCCACGTTTTCCAGATTGATCGTGACGCCGGGGGCGTCGAAAGTTGTGATGTACAAACGACTGTGCCGCACGGCTTCCCGCAAGGCGTCCAGATAGAGACCGGCGAGGTACACCTCCGGCGCGGCTCGATACATCGCAAGGCGCCCGGCCTGACGCGTGGCGCGGCCGCGCACTTCCATGTGGCGCACCCAGCGGTCGGCGCGGGCCTCAAGCAGCAGCCCCGCCGCTTCGCCGCCTGATTCGTAAATGAGGTCTTCGATCGCCAGCCGCTTCAGCGAGAGTTCTTCATCGTTCGCATCTTGCTCCGTCATGCGCTCAAGCTGATCGAGCTCCGTCACGATGCGGCGGGCCAGCTCCACATCGCCGGCGACGGAGGCGAGCGTCTTGATGGCCATGGCTTGCGACTGTTCAATCGTCGCCTCGCGGCGCTGTTCGGAATTGACGACGTATTCAAAGCTGGCGCCAACGTCCTGCGCAAATGGCGGGTGCGCGCCGACGATGCCGACAAACACAATCTTGACGCCGGCGCCGCGCGGCTCACCCGTCGCTGGGTCGACATTCAACTCAGCGAAGCGCGCTTCAATTAATTCGAGCAGATTCGCATTGATTTCTTCACGAGCCGCGCCCAGCACGGCGTCGATCGTTTGCGTGGACATGTATTCCGTCACGACGCCAAGCGCGACGGATTGCAGCAGTTCGCGCCGAATTCTGTTGGGGTCGTTCGGATCGTCGCTGTCCGCCGCGAGCCAGAGATACGTCTCCAGATCATCAACGACGTATTGGAGCGGGATTTCGGCAGAGACCATGGCAATGTCTTCGCCCGCCGCCGACGTACTGGAGCCGTCGCGTGACGCGCGGACCAGCAAGAAACGCTCATTCACGCCGTGATCTTCGGTCCAAAGGATTGGGCCGTCGTCATCGTGCTGGTGGGCTGGGGAACCGAGTTGCAGTTCAACAATGTGTTCGGATGAATAGCGTTCGACGCTTTCGAACGGCCATGGCAACTTCACAGCGATGCTTGAATCCACCACGCGCTGCAGTTTGCCGAAGCGCAAGACGACGGCGTTCTCATCGGGAGAGACAACCGCGAAGCACGTCAAAATCCAGATCACGACGCCGCCGACGAACAGCAGGAATGCCAATGACCGGCTGAACAGCCGATAGAACCAGGTGGAGCTGACATCGAGGCCGAACTGGTAATTGACGGCCTCACTGATGGATTCCGCGATGCGATCGGGCGCCGCGAGGAATCCGAGAATGCGCGAATCAAACGGCGGCCGCGGGTACTCCCCTGCTTTGCGCGGGCGGTACACCGAGAGCACGAAGTTCAGGAAAATCTCGATCCCGAGAACAGCCATGATGATCGGGATGATCACCGGCAGTCGGCGCAGCAGCGCATCGCTGGCCGCGAACGAAATACCGTGCGCAATGGCAATGAGAAGGCCAATCACCGCGGCGCCAACGGCCCATGTCGCCCCGGCGCGCAGGTTCACCCACGCGGGCTGCTTGGCCATGCCCGCAACGAAGCGAGCGAAGATGAATCCGATCGCCGCGATGCACAGACCAAGCGTCATCGCCCAGCCGGTGAGGCTCGGCAACGGGATCTGATCCGAACGCATGATCTGAACGCCGGATGAATATCGAATCCAGGCAAGGATCAGGAGCGCGGCGCCGACCAGTAGACTCACCGCCGGCAACAGATAGCGATGCATCCACTCGAGCTTGCGCCCGGCGACACGAAGTTCGGAACCCGATTCCTGAAAGACGGATGCTTGCGCGGCGGAGCCGGTTCGCAGCATCTCCTCTTCGGTGGCTTCGATCTGCGCCAGCCGGTGCTGGTGGAACACCAACGCCAGCGCGAACCACACCGGGATCCCGAGGAGCAAATACAACGAGCCCGTCAGCGCGGCGGCGTCCGAGCCGATCAGTGAATACAGCAGCAGCACCAAAGCCAGCAGGCCCTGAATGCCGAGGCCGATCAGACTGACGACGGTCGCCCGCTTGTACGAAAGTTGGTCGCTTTTCATCGGCAAAGATTCTGGCATCGGAGGTGAGGTCTTCAGGAGTGAAGGTCGCACCGCAGAGGAGGGAGAGAGTCTGCCTATTGTCCCGAGCCGACGCGGGCTGTCCACTCGCCCCGGGAACGCCCCGGTCTCGACTGCACCCAACGAGTTTCGAGCGCCGGGCGGGAATGCGCGAACCCGCCGCCGACGGACTCCGTTTGATGTACGCACAGCCCCGGTCTATATGTTCGATCTATTCTCCACCTTGTCGCATTGAAATGGCACAGTGCCATCAACGCGGCCTGACCCACCCTCTCTCACCATGCTGACGCAGATCTTCGCCATCGCGCGAAACACCTTCGTCGAAAGTGTCCGCCAGCCGATCTATTTCGTGCTGGTGATGGCTGGGCTGGTTTTGCAGGGATTCAACGTCCTGCTCAGCGCGTACAGCATGGGCTACAGCGATTCGTCCGAAGTCTCCGCGGACGACAAACTCTTGCTGGACATGGGGTTGGCGACGGTGTTCGTCATCGCGACGCTGCTGGCGGCCCTGACGTGCACGGCGGTCGTGAGCCGCGAGATCGACAACAAGACGGTGCTCACAGTCATCAGCAAACCGGTAGGGCGACCGATTTTCGTCATTGGGAAATACCTTGGCAGCACTGGCGCCATCGTGCTCGCGACGATTGTGCAGCTCCTGTTCCTTCAATTCGCATTGCGGCAAGAAGTGATGTCCACGGCGGCGGATCATGTCGATCCGGTCGTGATGACGTTCCTCCCGCTGGCGGTGCTGATCGGCGTCGGGATCGCAGCGTGGGGCAACTATTTTTACGGTTGGGTGTTTTCATCCACCGCGATTTACGTGATGACGCCGGCGCTTTTCATCACGCTCTTCATCACGTTGCTTCTGAATAAGAACTGGCAGCCCCAGCCCTTGATGGCGGACTTCAAGCCGCAGGTCACGCTGGGGAGCCTGGTGCTGCTGCTTTCGATCCCTGTGATCTCAGCCGTGGCGCTGGCCGCTTCCACGCGGCTTGGGCAGGTCATGACGATCGCCGTGTGCCTTGGCGTCTTTTTGCTTGGCTTGCTGTCGAACTATTTCTTTGGGCGATTTGCCTATCAGAACTCGCCGATCGCGGGCATTGCCGCGGTGGAGGTGGTGCAGGATCGCGACGCCGATTTCAACGATGGCGGTGATGTCTGGCGCCTCACGATGAACGGGCCGGCGGAGATCAATCTGCGGCCGGGCATGACGATTTATTACGGCCCAACGCCGAACGGACTGGCGCTCGCAATGGCGAAGCAGGAGCCCTTCGAGGGTGATGTCTTTGATCCGGCGACGTACGACCGACCGGGTGTGCAGCCAAATGTTGTCGTGCGCGAAGTGCTTCCGGTGGATGAGGACATCCATCGCATCACGATTCTGAATGCGGGATCGATGGAGACGACGCATACGCCGCGCGTGGGCGAGTACTTGTTCGTGACGCCGACGCGCGTTCACTGGCTGGCGCGTTCGGCGTGGTCGATTGTGCCGAATCTTCAGTTCTTCTGGCTGGTGGATGCGATCACGCAGACGCACCGCATTCCGATGCGATACGTCGGACTGGTTGCGTCATACAGCGGCGTTCAGGTTGTGGGCTTGTTGTCGCTGGCGGTGATTCTGTTCCAGCGCCGTGAGGTTGGTTGAAGTTCAGGCCGCGGGCGATTCGATGCCGCCGGTCATTTGCTCGGGTTTGGTCTTGATGAGACCGAACCAGATGAAGCAGAATGTCGGCCAGGACAGACCAAGAACAATTCCGAGAACGAGGCCGATGAGATTGCCGGCGCCGCCGCCTTGCTTCGCGTTCATGGTAAATTCCGCGCTGGGATTGTCTTTCATCCACTGCGCCATTTCAGCTTGCATATCGAGTTGCATCTTGATGCTCACCACGGTGAGCACAATGGCCCCGGCCGCCCATACAAGGTGCGACAGACGTGCGACGGGCTTGCGCTGAATCGTCAGGATGCCGCTGACCAACAGGAGCACCGCCCAAATCGTGCTGATCATGGTGATCGCGAGAAGCGTTGTGTTTCGCGTGGTCAAGGAGGGCGGCATGCCGCCTTCCATGTTGCCTGCCGCACTCTGCATCATGCCGGGACCGACAAACATCCAGACCAGACCGACGCCGCCGCACACCAATCCGAGGGAGGCAAACAGAATGCTGAATATGCCGACTACTTTCGGCCAACCTGGCGGCTCCGTGAAATCGAAATCATCATCGGAAGGTGAAGTCGGTGGCGCGACAAAAACCTCGTCGGGTCCACCGTTCGCATACGGGTCGTGCTGATTCGCCATGAGAAATGCCCCTTCCGATGTCCGCGAGCAATGCGCTCGATTGGTTGATTTTCCGCGATTTCGTCGCGTGCTTTCAGAGCTGGCTCAGGAACCGCACATCGTTCTCAAACAACATGCGAATGTCCGGCACGCCGTATTTGCCCATGGCGATGCGCTCGATGCCGAAACCGAACGCGAAACCCTGCCATTCCTCGGGGTCGTAGCCGACGGCTTCGAAGACGGCCGGGTCCACCATGCCGCACCCGCCAAGCTCGACCCACTCCGGCGGCTTGTCCTGGCGCAGGCGAATCTTCATGTAGAACTCGGCGCTGGGTTCGGTGAATGGGAAGTAACTTGGCACGAGGCGCACTTCCGCCTCGGGCCCGAAATACGACCGTGCGAACTGAAAAAGCGTGGTCTTGAGATCGACCATGGTCACATTGCGATCAACGTACAGCCCTTCGAGCTGATGAAACATGAATGAGTGCGTCGCATCGACGGTGTCGGGCCGATACACGCGCCCGGGTGAAATGATCTTTAGCGGCGGCTGATGATTCTCCATCACACGGATCTGCACCGTGCTGGTCTGGCTGCGCAACATGCGCGGCTCCGCGGAGGCCGACTGCTCTTCGATATAGAAATTCTCACTCGCTTCGCGCGCGGGATGCTCTGCGGGAATATTGAGCTTCACAAAGTTGTGTTCGTCGTCCTCAAGCTCTGGCCCTTGCGCAACGCTGAAACCCATGCGTCCGAAGACGTCGACGAGTTCATCGCGTACGCGGGAGAGCACGTGCCGCCGACCGATCGCAGGCACGAGCCCCGGCTCGGTCAGGTCCAGCATGGGGCCGGAACACTTCGGCGCGCCCCCACTGCCGAGCTCATTTTTCTTCGACTCGAAAGCGCCTTCGATCGCCTGCTTCACCTCATTGAGGCGCTTGCCGACGGCGGGCTTCTCTTCGCGCGGCACATCCTTGAGGCCCGCCGCCATGGATTTCAGCTTGCCCTTGGCGCCGACGTATGCAATGCGCCACTGCTCAAGCGCGTCAGCGTCCGCGACGGCGGAAAGCTCGCGCAGGGCTGATTGTTCAAGCTCTTCAAGCTGCTGCAGCATCACGCGCACTCTAGCAAAAAGCCCGCAAACAGCGGTTCGCGGGCAGTGTGAGATCAATTGATGTATGCGGCGCGAATTACTCGCCGCTCTCGTCCTTCGCGGCCTCTTCTTTGGCCTTCTTCTTCGGCGCCGCCTTGCGCAACTTCGCGGCGAACTCCGTGCGGCCGTCAGCCATGCGACGACGCACGCTCAGGCGACCGCCGATTTCGGGGCCTTCTTCGTTGCCGACGAGTTGCAGCACGCACAGCTCGCCGCCATCGCCCTTGCGGCGCTGGTCGAGCTTGATGATGCGGGTGTAGCCGCCGGGGCGATCCTGATAGCGCGGGGCGATCTCTTCCATGAGATGCTTCACGAGCTTCGGACCCTTGCGCAGTTCGCCGTAGCGGTTGCGCTCCAAGACGGACTCATCGCCCGTCATGATGCGGTCCTGAAGACGCGACGCGATGAGGCGACGCGAATGCAGGTCGCCGCGCTTCGCGAGCGTGATGAGACGCTCGGCGTAGGGCTGAACGGCCTTGGCCTTGGGGATCGTGGTCCGGATCTGTCCGTGCTCGAAGAGGCCCGCCGCGAGATTGCGCAAGGTCGCCTTGCGGTGCGCGGTGGTTCGTCCGAGTTTGAAACCGGCTTTGCGGTGACGCATGACTGAAACACTCCAAACCGGAGCCGCGAGGATCTCACGCGGTGGTCTTGATTCCTTCCGGAAGCTCGATGCCGAGCGCCAGGTTCATATCCTGAAGCTTGCGCTTCACCTCACGAAGCGACGTCTTGCCGAATGAGCGCACCTTCAGGAGGTCCGCCTCATCCTTGCTAACGAGGTCCGCGATTGTCTGAATGCGTGCAGACTCAAGGCAGTTGCTGGCGCGGACGGAAAGATCCATCTCGCCGATCGGCGTCATCAGCTTGCGGATGAGTTCGTCATCCACACTTGCTGCGGCGGCCGCTTCGGTGCTGACACGCTTCTCGCCGATCTCTGCAAACTGCACGAACGGATTCAGGTGCTTGCGCAGGATCTTGCCGGCTTCGACCATCGCCATTTCAGGCGTGATGGTGCCGTCGGTCCAGATCTCGAGCACGAGCTTGTCGTAATTCACCTTCTGACCGACGCGCGTCTCTTCAACCTTGTAGCGCACGCGCTGCACGGGTGAGTAGATTGCATCGACCGGGATGAGCCCGATCTCCTGCTCTTCCTGATTCTCGTACTGCTCGCTGGCGGGGACGTAGCCGCGCCCGCGCTGCACGCGGAACTCCATCTCGAAGTCCACCTCTTCGGTGAGCGTGGCGAGGATGAAGTCTTTGTTAACGATCGTGACGGCGGTGTCCGCTTCGATGAGGTCCGCGGTGACTTCACCGGGGCCGCTGGCGGCCAGCTTGAGCGTCTTGGGCTCGTCGCTGTCCACGCGCACGATCAGATTCTTGACGTTGAGAATGATGTCGGTGACGTCTTCGAGCACGCCGGGGATCGAGGAAAACTCGTGCTCGGCGCCCTTGATCTTGACGGCCGTGACGGCGGCGCCTTCGAGGCTGGAAAGCAGCACACGACGAAGGCTGTTGCCGATGGTCGTGCCAAAGCCGCGCTCGAACGGCTCCACGGTAAAGCGGGCAAAGTCCGGCGCTTGTGACTTTCGATCAATCGAGATGTTGCTGGGAAGCTCGAGGCCTCTCCATCTGATGCGCATAGCGATTCGCTCCAACGATTCAGCAGGGTCCAGTGATCCTGAACGACGCTCCGGCTCACGGCGGCGCTGCGGACCTGCTGATCATCCGCAACGCGCCTTCTTGCCGGCGCGTGGAAACTCATATGTCGATCCGCCGATCTGAAATCTCAGACGCGGCGCTTCTTCCGGGGGCGGCAGCCGTTGAACGGCACCGGCGTGCGATCCTCAAGTGCGGTCACTTTGAGGCCCGTTGAGGCAAGACCGTTCACGGCGGACTCGCGGCCGGGGCCAGCGCCGCAAATGCGAACTTCAAGCTCAATCATGCCCATCTTGCGGGCCTTGGAGCCGCACGATTCGCCGGCGCGAGTGGCGGCGAAGGGCGTCGCCTTGCGGGCGCCCTTAAAGCCGATGGTTCCCGCGGAATCCCAGCACAGCGCATCGCCGTTCATATCGGAAACGGTGACGATGGTGTTGTTGAACGTCGCCTTGATGTGGGCGATGCCCTTGACCACGTTGCGCCGTACTTTTTTTGCCTTTTTCGCCATGAATGATCCTGCTCGTGTTCCTGCTTGACCGGACCAAGCGGTCCGGAGAGTAAATCAGCCCTTGACGCCCTTCTTGCCGGCGACCGTCTTCTTGCGGCCCTTGCGCGTGCGTGCATTGCAACGGGTGCGCTGTCCGCGAACGGGCAAGCCGCGACGATGACGCTCACCCCGGTAGCACCGGATGTCGCGCATGCGCTGAATGTTCTGCCCGACCTGGCGGCGCAGGGCGCCTTCCACAATGAAACCGCCGTCGATGATGGAGTTGATCTGCGACACCTGCTGGTCGGTCAGGTCCGACGCTTTGGTCGAAGGCTCAATTCCAACTTCGGCGAGAATGTCGTCCGCAAACTTCGGACCGATGCCGTGCACGTAACGCAATGCGTAACGGATGGCTTTGCGGTCCGGAATGTCGACGCCTGCAATTCGCGGCATGACTTCGTGCTCCTGTATCCATCAGGCGGGCGATTGAAAGCCCGCGGGGTGTCTTGCTTCGTGACGGCTCGTTAGCCCTGAACCTGCTTGTGCTTGGGATCGGCCGGGCAGATCACGCGCACCTTGCCCTTGCGCCGCACAATTTTGCAGCTTGAACAGATTCGTCGCACGCTGGATCGAACTTTCATCGCATCATCTCGCTTCGAGTCGCTTCGGTGCTCTCGTCAACTCAGTGCCGGTAGGTGATCCGCGCCTTGGTCAGGTCGTACGGACTCAGTTCAACAGTGACGCGGTCGCCGGGAAGGATGCGGATGTAGTGTTTCCGCATTTTGCCCGAGACGTAGGCCAGAACTTCGTGATCGTTGGGCAGCTTCACCTTGAACATCGCATTGGGAAGCGCCTCGACCACTTCGGCCTCGAGCGTCAGTTTGTCGTCCTGTTTGGGCATCCGGGTCGCCGTACCTCCAACCAATTCCTGACCATGCCGAAGCGCCGACCACCGGCGTTTCGACGGACACACACCGAACTCCGGCATTCGCCCATCTGGGCGATGCGTGGGGCCCGGCGTGAACCCTGTTCTCTCAACGGGATCCCGCATCGTAGGCGAAATCCTGTTTATTTCCAACTCCGGGCCGCCATGCCCGTGATTTGTGCGTCCCGATCCGTCGGGACGCGAAATTGCAATGCTCAGCCGCGCGGATTGCGAACGCGAGGCCCGCCGCCGCCGATCTGATCCGTCCCGCCGAGGAATCCGGCGTAGTTCCGCATGAGGAGGTTGGCCTCGATCCGCTGGATGAAGTCCAGACCCACGGACACCACGATCAAGAGGCCGGTGCCGCCGAGGAACGCCGCCACGAAGAACGGCACATGCATCCACGCCGCGACAATGGTCGGGATGACGGCGATCACGGCAAGAAAGCCGGCGCCGACGTAGGTGATGCGCTCCAGCACCGTTTCGAGGTACTCCGCCGTGCGGGGGCCGGGACGCAGACCCGGAATGAACGAGCCGGTGTCGCGCAGTTGTTTGGCCATGTCCTCGGGGTTGAACTGGACGGTCGTCCACAGGTAGCTGAAGAAGTAAATCATTCCGACGTACACGAGGATGTACGGGAACGCGACGCCCATCTGGAAGTTGTCCGCAAGGAACTGCGTGCTCGATTGCCACCAGGAGGGCAACTGCGCGGTGCGCGCGTGCTCAGAAAGAAAGCTGAAGCCCGCCGCCGGGAAGATCATGAGTGATGACGCGAAGATGATCGGCATGACGCCAGAGTGGTTCACGCGCAGCGGCAGGTAGGAACGCTGTCCGCCGTAAACGCGGCGGCCGCGCGTGTGCTTGGCCTGCTGAATCGGGATGCGGCGCTGGGCGACGGTGATCAAGACCGCGCCACCGACGACGATCAGGAACGACGCGATCAGAAGGATCACGCCCATCCAGCTCATCTGCGGCTCAGCTTGCGGATCAACGCCGAAGACCCGCGACAGAATGCCGACCTGGCCGATTGGGGAATTCGTGATCACCCACTGAATCGCATTAGGCATGCTGGCAAGAATGCCCGCCGTGATGATGAGCGAAGCGCCGTTGCCGATGCCGAAGCGGTCGATCTGCTCGCCAAGCCACATCAGGAAGATGGTTCCGGCGGTCATCGCCGTCACCGCCATCACCCACCACACCGGATTGTTGGCCCAATTGACGTAAATCAAGCCCTGACGGTTGATCATGACCAACCAGCCGACGGCCTGAATCACGCACATCAGGATGGTGAGGTAGCGCGTGTATTCCTGAATCTTTTGTTGACCGGACGCGCCTTCTTGCTTGAGCTTCTTCAAACTCTCGGACACGGAGCCGAACACCTGGAAGATGATCGCCGCCGTGATGTAGGGCATGATCCCCAAACCGAAGATCGTCGACTGCCCCAGCTGACCGCCGGAGAAGATGGAGACGAAACTCGCGATCTGTCCGAGCCCGGTTTGCTCGGTCTGAGCGCGCTGGAAAGTTTCCGCGAGCTGCTCCTGATTGACCCCGGGAACCGGAATCCAGAAGCCGATGCGGTACACCGCCAGCATGCCGACCGTGAACAGCACTTTGTTCCGGAGGTCGGGGATTTTGAAGATGTTGAGAATCGCCTGGAACATGCGCTGTGGGTCCGATCGAAGGCGTGGGGCGAGAGCGCCGCTGGCGCGACGCGATCAGGTCACTTCTTCTTTTTC
The DNA here is from genome assembly GCA_029260345.1 of Phycisphaerales bacterium. Taxonomy (GTDB): domain Bacteria; phylum Planctomycetota; class Phycisphaerae; order Phycisphaerales; family UBA1924; genus OFTM186. The sequence goes on from JAJDDK010000001.1 coordinate 129,004, forward strand.
TTCTTGCCTCCGGCGGCCGCCGCATCGCGGGGCTTGGAGCGCTTGAGCTTCTTGGTGAGATTCTTGGGAGTCAAGTCTCCGCTCTCTCGGTCGATGCCGCGCACGCGGTCGCGCCGAGTGCCAAGCTCCGTCACGGAACCGCCGGCGCCTTCGATCTGCGTTCGCGCTGAGGCGGACACGCGCTCTGCGGTGACGGTGAGCTTCACCCCCACCGAGGCGATTTCGACGCCGTGCTTGTTCTTCAGATCGCCGAGCACCTTGAGCGGGCGCGTGTGATCACGAATGAGCCCCGCATCAATGAGCGCGTCCTTCGTGATCTCGCCGCCCTTGGCGAACTGCGGCATCGCGAGGATGTCGCCGAGGTTCACGATCCAGAAGTGCGTACGGAAATTCGTGTTCGTGAAGCCGCGATGCGGAATGCGGCGGAAGTACGGCAGGCCGCCACCTTCAAACTGCGGGCGCACAAAATTGCCCGAGCGGCTGCCGGCGCCGTTGTGACCGCGACCGGAGGTCTTGCCGTGACCGCTGGCGCGACCGCGACCGACGCGCTTGCGGGCGCGGTGCTTGCCGACTTCAGCAGTGACTTCGTGAATCATCATGACGTTCTAACTCCGTGACTCGAATGCATCGAGGATGGATCAACTGGTGGGGTCGGTTCAGGCGTCGTCGCTTGCGTCGTTGTCCTTCGGCTTCGACTTGGCCCACACGGAGCCGCCGGAGCGGGCAAGACGTTCATCGACTTCGGTTTCACCGATTTCGACGCCGCGCAACTCGGCGATTTCTTCTTTGCTGCGAAGCTGCTTCAGCGCGTCCATCGTGGCCTTGACGACGTTCTGCTTGTTGGTGGAGCCGTAGCACTTGGAGAGGCAGTCGGTCACGCCGGCCATTTCGAGCACGGCGCGAACGGCGGCGCCCGCGACCACACCCGTGCCGGGCGACGCCGGCATCAAGCGCACTTTGGAGGCGCCGAAGCGGCCGTTGGTCTCGTGCGGGATCGTGCCTTCCTGCAAGTACACGCGAACGAGCGACTTCTTCGCTTCCTTCTGCGCCTTCTCGATGGCGGGCGGCACCTGGTTGGCTTTGCCGTAGCCCAGCCCGACCTGGCCCTGCCGATTCCCGGCGACGACCAGTGAACTGAAGCTGAAGCGCCGACCGCCCTTCACCGTCGCCGCTGTGCGGAAGACGCCGACCGTCGTGCTTTCCAGTGATGTTGATTCGTCAAGAAGCTCAGCCATGATCGTTCTCGTTCGGAAACAGAGGCGGAAAAGCCGCCGTCAGTCAGAAGCTCAGTCCGCCCTTGCGCGCGCCGTCAGCGAGCGCCTTGATGCGTCCGTGGTACATGAATCCGCCACGGTCGAAGACAACTTGGGAGACACCGGCGGCCTTGGCGCGTTCGGCGATCATTTCGCCGACCTTGCTGGCCGCGTCCTTGTTCCCCGACGCATCCGCGCCGAGGCTCTTGTCCATCGTGGACGCCGCAGCGAGCGTGCGCCCGGCGAGGTCATCAATGACCTGCGCGTAGATGTGATTCAGCGAGCGGTACACGCAGAGGCGCGGGCGATCCGGCGTCCCAACCGCCTTGCCACGCACGCGCTTGTGCCGACGCTCGCGACGCGTCCATTTGCTCTTGTTTCTATCCATCGCTCTTCACCGCATGAAAATTCGCCGCCGGAAACCGTGCGACGAAAGGTGTTTTGAATTAGCTGCCGAACGCCTTGCCGCTCTTGCGCCGGATGACTTCGCCGAAATACTTCACGCCCTTGCCGTTGTACGGCTCCGGCTTGCGCTTTGAGCGCACGGTCGCGGCGAACTCGCCCACGGCCTGCTTATCGCGCCCGTTCACTGTGATGATGCTCTTTTCAACTTTGACATCAAGGCCCTGCGGAATCGGCACCACGACCGGATTGGCGAAACCAACCTTCATCTCAAGGTTGGGCCCTGCCACCACCGCGGACCAGCCGACGCCCACCACTTCGAGCTTCTTCTCGAAACCCTTGGTGACGCCTTCGATCATGTTCTGCAGGAGGGCGCGCGTCGTGCCCCACATGGCGCGAGCGAAACGGTTGTCCTCGTGGCCTTCCGCGATGGAGACCACCAGGTGCTTTTCGCTTTCGTCCCAAGAAACGTTGACTTCCGGGCGCAGCGCCAGCTCTTGCTTGGCGTTGCCGGACTCGATCGTGACGAGACCGTCCGAAATGGTCGCCTTGGCCTTTGAGGGGACCTCGATGGGTTTTTTACCGATGCGGGACATGGGACAGGACTCCTGCGCTCGCTCGCGCTCTCACTCAATCTCGCACAACAATTCGCCGCCGACGCGCTCGACGCGCGCTTTGCGATCCGACATCACGCCCTGCGACGTGGACACGATCGACACGCCCAGACCTTGGCGAGGACGCGTGAGCTCCTCCACCTTGGTGTAGACGCGGCAACCGGGCTTGGACACACGGCGCAACGAATTGAGCACCGTCTCGCCGCGCGGTCCGTACTTGAGCTGCACGCGAATGATGCCCTGACGGCCATCTTCAATCACGTCGTAGCTCTTGATATAGCCCTCGTCGCGCAGCACATCCGCCACGCCGCGGCAGACCTTGCTGTTGAGGCACTTGACGGTCTTGTCGCGGTTCCGCAACGCATTGCGGATGCGGGTCAACATGTCGGCGATGGGGTCGTTGATAGCCATCGATTCACTCCGAAACGTCGGACTCCCAGCGTCCGATCAAAGTCTGTTCTTCACCAACTCGCCTTACGCATGCCCGGCACGTGTCCCTTGTGGGCCAGCTCGCGGAGCATGATGCGGCTCACGCGGAACTTGCGATACACGCCACGGGATCGCCCAGTGATCTCGCAGCGGCGCACGAGGCGCGAGCTGAACTTGGGCGTGCGTTTGGATTTTGCGACTTGCGCTTTGGTTGCCATGATGCTTGCCTTGTGTCTCTCGAAGATGAGGTCAGTCGCGCTTGACGAAGGGCATGCCGAGTTCGCCCAGCACGAATTTGCTGACCTCGGCGTTTGAATTGCGAAAGACGATGTTGATGTTCATGCCGTGGGTGAAGTTCACCTTCGCCATGTCGATTTCAGGGAAAACGGACTGCTCGTTGACGCCCATCGAGTAATTCCCGGCGGAGTCGAACGATTTGTCGCTCACGCCGCGAAAGTCCTTGATGCGGGGCGTGACCAGGTTGAGCAGCCGATCGAGGAAGTGCCAGGCACGTTCACGGCGCAGCGTGACGATCGCGGCCGTCTCGGCGCCTTCGCGCACTTTGAAGTTCGAAACCGACTTTCGGGCCTTGACAATGACGGGCTTCTGTCCGCTCACCGCGGTCAGCGTCGCGATCGCCTGCTCCTTCACGTTGGCGGGCAGCTTGTTGTTCTCAAGGTGCCGACCCATGTTCACGTTCAGGATGATCTTGTCGAGGCGCGGGCGGCTCATGGTGTTGGACAGGCCGAAGCGCTCGGCGAGCTTGCCGGCGACTTCTTCCTCGTACTTCACCTTGAGACGCGGCGGCGGACCCGGCGTGGCCGGCTCAGGCGCGGTCTTTGTTTGTTCTTTGTCCTTCGCCATGGATCCTCTCACTTCCCTTTCCGCGGACCGCGCACCACGCCAAGCTCTTTGCCGCCGCGAGCCGCGACACGCACCTTGCTTCCGTCCTTGCGGACTTCGAAGCGGACGCGCGTCGGCTTGCCATCGACGACGGGGCTGACGTTGCTGATGTGGATGGGGAGTTCTTTCTCAATGATTCCGCCCTGCGGGTTGAGCTGGGTCGGCTTCTGATGGCGCTTCTTGACGTTCACGCCCTGCACGACCACGCGATCGTCTTCGGGGATCACTTGCACGACTTTGCCGGTCATGCCGCGATCGTTCCCGGAGGTCACGTAGACGAGGTCACCTTTTCGCACGTGCTTGGGCATGGTCAGATCACCTCCGAGGCGAGCGAGACAATTTTCATGTAGTTCCGCTCGCGCAATTCACGGGCGACGGCGCCGAAGATGCGCGTGCCGCGCGGATTTCCGTCTTCGTTGATGATGACCAACGCGTTGGTGTCAAATCGCACGGACGATCCGTCCTGGCGGCGCGTCGGGTACTTGGTCCGCACGACGACGGCCCGGACTTTGGTGCCGGGCTTGAGGTCAGCGCCGGGCAACGACTTCTTGATGGTGCAGACGACTTTGTCGCCGACGCCCGCCGTGCGGCGCGAGTAGCGGCCGCGAGCCGTCGAGCCTCCGAGCACACGGATCACCATCGCGACTTTCGCGCCGGAGTTGTCCGCCACCTCGCATCTGGATTCCTGCTGAATCATGGTTCAATCCATTCCTGATCGCGTTGCCGAGCGCTGTGCCCGGCGTCACGCGGCGCGAACATCAATCACATTTCTTTGGACTTGTCCACCACGCGAACCAGCGTCCACGTTTTGGTCTTGCTGAGCGGACGACAGGGCGCGACTTCCACGCGATCACCCAGACGCGACTCGTTGTTCTCATCATGCACGTGCAGCACGGTGCGCTTGCGCATGTACTTGCCGTACTTCGGGTGCTGCGCCAGGAAGCTGATGACCACCTTGCGCGTCTTGTCCCGCTTGTCGGACTCCACCACGCCGACGCGAGCCGGCCCGTGCGTCTTGATCTCGGTTTTGATCTTCGTCATGCCTGGGCCTTCTCGAGCTCACGCTCGCGCCGAACCGTCTTGAGCCGGGAAATGTCCCGGCGGATCTTTGAAAACTGGCTCACGTCCTCGATCTTCTCGGTGACGGACTGCGAACGGAGATCAAAGAGCTTCCGCGACAAACGGCGCAGCTCCACCGTGATCTCCTCGTCATTCATCTTGTGCGCTTCCGCTGCGTTCATGACCTTTTCCTTGCGATCAAGCCGACACGCGGCGGTGAATGAACCGGCAACGCACGGGCATCTTCATCGCGATGCGCTTCAGCGTGCGCTTTGAAACATCCTCCGGAACGCCGGCGATCTCATAGAGCACCGTGCCCGGCTTCACTCGTGCGGCCCAGTAATCCGTGTCCGCCTTGCCTTTACCCATGCGCGTTTCGAGCGGCTTCTTGGAGATGGGCTTGTCGGGGAACACACGGATGAAGACTTTGCCTTGACGCTTCAGAAAGTGCTGGGCCGCGATGCGTCCCGCTTCGATCTGGCGCGCCGTCAGCCAGCATCCTTCAAGGGCCTGCAAACCGTAATCGCCGTAGGCCACGAAGTTTCCCTTCGTCGCCTTGCGATCGCGGGCGCGGCGCATTTCCTTGCGGAACTTCACACGCTTGGGCATCATCGCCATGGCTTCACTCGATCCCGCTTTCGCGCGCCTACGACGCGCACCTCACAAACTCGTGCCGCGCCGACCATCGGCGCGACCATGAACAGACTCACCGGCGACCGCGCGCCCTCGGGCGACGACCACCAACCGGCTCCTGCTCGACGACTTCGCCGAACATGCCCCGGAAAATCCAGACCTTGACGCCGATGGCGCCATAGGTCGTGAACGACTGCGCAAATCCGTAGTCAATGTTGGCCTGCAGCGTCGAGAGCGGAAGGCGCCCAAGTCGCGTGTCGAGGCGGCGGCTCATTTCAGCGCCGCCAAGACGGCCGGCAATGAGGATACGCACGCCGAGCGCGCCGTTCTGCATGGACGCATCAGCTCGCATCTTCACGACGCGGCGGAAGCTCGCCCGCTTCTTCAGCTGTTCGGCGATGCCTTCGGCGACAAGCTGAGCATTGACGTCCGGGTTCTTGATTTCATTGATCGCGATCGACACCTTGCGACCGGTCAGGTATTGCAGCTCTTCGGTCAGGCGGTCCACTTCGGCGCCCTTGGGGCCGATGACTAGGCCCGGCCGAGCCGTCGACACGATGACCTTCAGCTCTTCACGCGTGCGCTCGATGTGAATATCCGAGACCGCAGCGAAAGGCGGCGTGCGATTCAGCCGCTTGTCGACGAATTCGCGGATGCGGTAATCCTCGACCAGCAGTTCGCCGTAGAGCGCCTTGGGGGCGTACCAGCGGCTCTTGTGCTGCTCGGTGATTCCGACACGAAAACCGTACGGATGGATTTTCTGTCCCATTACGCCGCCTCCTCAACACCGAGGACGATGTGGCTGGTGCGCTTCTTGATCGGGAACGCGCGGCCGCGATCCTTTGGCTGGAAACGCTTGATGGTTGGTCCGCCGTCGATGCGTGATTCGGCAACGACGAGTTTGCTGACGTCCGCCTCAGACTGCTCCGCGTCGGCGATTGCCGTCTTGAGCGCCTTGAGGATCATGGACGCAGCGCGCTTGTGATTGAATTCCAGAAGCGTCATGGCCTCGTCCACCCGTCGCCCGCGGATCAGGTCCGCCATCAGGCGAGCCTTGCGGGAGCTGGAGCGGATAAAGCGCACCTTGGTCTCGAAGCGGGCGAACTCGGCCGGGCGGCACGAGCATGCTTCGGCGATGGCGCGAATGTCCTGCGCTTTGGCGCGCGGGTGATTGCGAGCCGCCAGCCAGTTGGAGACGGCGGACTGCGCTTCGCGGTCGTCGAGGCCGGGGCGGGAGACCGCCTTGGCCAGCGAATCCGTCGTCGCGCCGGCGCCGGCCATCTTTCGCTTCAATTTGTCAGCGTTGATCTTCACGAGTGGTTATCCGTTGCGAAGGCGTCGGTCACTTCGACTTGACGCCTTCCTTCTTGTTGGTGTGCCCGCGGAACATTCGCGTCGCCGAGAACTCGCCGAGCTTGTGCCCGACCATGTCCTCGGTCACGAACACCTCGAGGAATGTGCGCCCGTTGTGCACCTGGAACGTGTGCCCGACGAACTCGGGAACGATGGTGCAGCGACGAGCCCATGTCTTCATCGGCGTGCGCTTGTTCTGCTGATTCTGGCGCTCCACCTTGAGGTAGAGGCTTTCATCAACAAACGGGCCTTTTTTCAGCGATCTCGCCATGACGTCGAAAGTCTCCGAAGGAATCTCTACCTGAATCAGCGAAGCTGTCCGTAACGCTTGCTCTTGCGTCGGCGGATGATCAGTTTGCTGGAGTACTGCTTGCGATTGCGCGTCGATCCACCCTTGGACGGCGTGCCTGACTTGCTGACTGGTGCGCGGCCGCCCTTGGAGCGACCTTCACCACCACCGAGGGGGTGCGCATCGTGGGACATCGCCACGCCGCGCGACGTTGGACGACGCCCGAGGTGGCGGCTCTTGCCGGCCTTGCCGAGGCGACGACGAGCGTGCTGCGAATTGCCGACCTCACCAACCGTCGCCCAGCAATCCACCGACACCTGGCGCAATTCGCCGGACGGCATGATCAGCGTGGCGAAACGGCCTTCTTTGTTGGCCAGGCGAATGGAAGCGCCCGCCGAACGGCCGAGCTGCGCGCCTTTGTTGGGCTGCATCTCTACACAGTGGATGTTCAGACCGGTCGGGATGTGCTTGATCGGCATCGACGTGCCGGGCTGCGGATCCACCGGCGTTTCGCTCGTGAGGAGCTTCTGGCCGTCCTTGATCTTGGCCGGCGCCGGGATGTAGCAGCGCTTCTTGATTGCGTTGCCCGAAGGATCGGTCGTGTCGAACTCAAGCAGCGCGATGTGGCACGAGCGATTGGGGTCGTACTCGATGCCGATGACTGTCGCGACCTTGCCGCGAAGCTGCTTGCGCTTGAAGTCGATGATGCGATACCGACGCTTGTGACCGCCGCCACGACCACGCACGGTGATCTTGCCGGAGTGGTTGCGTCCGCCCTTCTTGGGCAATGGGCGCGTCAGCGACTTCTCGGGCGACGTCTTCGTCACCTCTTCGTGCGTGTTGACCGAGGCGTTGCGCCGTCCAGCCGTCGTCGGTTTGTAGATTCGAATAGCCATATCTAAACCTCAGCGCCTCGACTCAGAAAACCTCGATCGTGTCATCCGCATGGAGCTTCACCACAGCCGTCTTGACGACCGGCTCTTGCACATAACCGAACCGGGTGCGGCGAATGCGCCCCTTGCGGTTCTGCGTGGCGATGCTCTCCACACGAACGTTGTACAACTCCTCGACCGCCGCCTTGATCTCGTCCTTGCGGGCGCGGCGATCAACGAGGAAACAGTGCCGATTGAACTCGCTCGAATGGAACGTGTTCTTCTCCGTAAGGAGCGGCTTCTTGATGATGTGCAGTGGATTCTTCACGCCGCTGCTCCTGACTTGCTCGTGCGGCTTCGCACTTCAGCCTTGGCGCTCTTGTCCGTCTTGGAGCTGGCGCTGTTGAGCCAGGCCTCAAGGTCAGACTTCGCAATGATGAGATAGCGGTGGTTGAGCAGCTCATACACCGTCATTTGCGTGGGCGGGCACACTGTCAGGCCGGCGATGTTGCGAGCGGACATCCGCGCGTTGCGGTTGTCCGGCGCGATCGCCATCAGGCAGGTGCGATCAATCTTGACCGCGTCCATCAGGGCCTCAATCGCCTTGGTGCGCGGCTGGTCGAAGCTCAAGCTGTCAACGATTTTGACTTCGTTGTCGATGAGCTTGGCGAGCAGCGCGTTGCGATTGGCCTTGCGGCGCATTTTGACGGGCATGTCCTGCCGGAAGTCCGCGCTGGTGCGGGTCTTCGCGAACGTGACGCCGCCGCCGCGCCGAGTTGGCGTGCGAGCCATGCCGACACGGGCGCGACCGGTGCCTTTCTGGCGGTACAGTTTTCGGGTGGAGCCTTCGACCAGGGACCGGTTCTTGGTCCGAGCTGATCCCTGCCGGCGGTTCGCGTGATACCGCACGAAGGCTTGTTTCAAGAGAGCGTGATTGACGGTCCCACCAAGCGACGCTTCGTCGATGGTGAAGGAGCCGACCTCAGCACCCTGCAAATTGTAGACGGGGACATCCATCGTTTTGTGTCTCGCTCGTCCTTCGCCTCAGTAACCGGCCGCGGAACACCCGCGGCACGTTTGATTCGCCTTGGCTGGATCGTGAAGAGCCTCGAAAGGCCTTCATCGCCCCAGCATTGACTCGGCGACGTTAGTTCCATGTGTCTGCCCAGCGGTTTCCGGCCAAGCCGGACCTCTTGAGCCGATCGGCCGACTCCGTGTCGCGACCGATCGCATCTATCTCCGAACCAATCCGCGTCTCAAACGGCAATTAGCCCTTGAGCGCTTCTCTCTGCTTGCGCGCCTTCGACTTGTACAGCCGCGACGGCGTTCGCAATTCCAACATCTGCCCGTTGGGACCGGGGACCGGACCCTTCACGAGCATGAGATTCTCTTCGGGCATCACCTTCACCACGCCGACCGAGCGGCAGGTGACGCGCTCCGCGCCCATGTGGCCGCTCATGCGCTTGCCCTTCTTCAGTTTGGGGCCGGTGCCGAGGTTGGCGCTGCCGCCACCGATCGAACCACCGGAACGGTGCTTGCGCTCAACGCCGTGGCTTGCTTCGAAGCCGGCGAAGTTGTGGCGCTTCATCACACCCTGGAAACCTTTGCCCTTGCTGACGCCGGACACATCCACGAATGCGAACTTCGCGAAGACTTCGGCCGTCAACGTCTGCCCGACTTCGAACTCGCCCAATTCCTCGTCGGTGACGCGGAATTCGCGGTGGAACCGCATCGGGGCGGCGCCGGCCTTGGCGTCATGCCCGATCATCGGACGCGTGGAGCGACGGGGCTTGGTCTCGCCAAAGGCGACCTGCACCGCCGCATAGCCATCCGTCTCGGCGGACTTCACCTGCGTCACGACGCAGGGTCCGACCTTGACGATCGTCACGGGCATGTTGACGCCTTCTTCATTGAAGAAGCGGGTCATCCCGATTTTTTCACCCAGCAGCAACACGCCATTGGCTCCGATCGCTCGTGCGGTTGTCTTCGTTCGTCGTCACCGGGACCGTCCCGGGCGTCAATTCACTTCCATTGAAAACGCCGGACCTCCCCACTGGGTCGCCCGGCGCCTGAACCGTCTCTTATGCCTTGATCTTCACGAACACGCCTGCGGGAACCACGAGGCGATTGAGTGCCTCGACCGTGCGTGCATTCGGCTCGGCGATGTCAATAATCCGCTTGTGCGTGCGGATTTCGAACTGCTCGCGCGATTTCTTGTCAACGTGAGGGCCACGCAGCACCGTGTAGCGTTCGATGCGCGTCGGCAGCGGAACCGGACCGGCCACCTTCGCGTTCGTACGCTTGGCGTGGTCAACGATTTCCTTCGCCGAGGCGTCCAGCGCCTGATGGTCGTAGGCTTCCATTCGGATTCTGATTTTGGCGCCGGTCATGGTGCGGGGCTCGTCCAGTTCGTTGCCAACTTCATCGCGATCGCTTCAGGGTCGCGACGAGTGAATCGCTTCGTTCGTTCTCACTGTTTCGCCTCGCGTCCCGCTCCTGACGACTGAGAACGCTTCGGACGTCGTTGCGTCAGGGGGCGGCGAAAGCCACCGGCCTGAAGACGACCGTCATGCTGAAGCGCCCCGATTGTGTCGCAGGGGCCCACCGGACTCGCCGAAGGTGGGATCCATTCCACCAACGCCGCCCGGAGGGTCCGGGCGGGGCGAACCGGAAAATGTAGGGAGTCCGAGACGGCTGTCAAGCGGGCGGCTTATTGGCCGACAATAAACAATGAATTTCTTCTCCTCGACCGGGCCTCCCCGGACGCCAAGGATCACCCATGCTCAGCACCCGATTCCGTCTTGCGTGTCCCCTTCTTTGCGGCTCCATCCTGATCGCCGGAATGGCCCAAGCCCAGTCCTCCCGGCAGCCCCAGCCCAGCCGCACGAACGCGGCGCCGGTCGTTCTCACGGATCAACCCTTTGAGATTCGCAGTCTCGGGATGATGCTCCGCCTGCCCCTCGGCGCGCGGCTGGACACCTCCAGCGTTGGCGCCGCCAATGCCTCATTTACGCTCTTTGCCGAGGACAACACGTGGATTTTGCGATTGCACAGCCCGCAAAGCCGCGACAAAGAACTGACCGCTCCCGAAGTCGCGGAAGGGTTGCTCGAAGAGATGAGATCGACCCTCGCGCTGCGCGACCCGAAGACCAACAAGCTCCGCCCGGCCGACGTCAAGGACATCGAGCGCGACGACAACATCGTCATCAATGGGCTTCGCGCTTCGCGCTTTTACGCTCGCCTCGCCCGCGTTGACGGCACGGTCTTGGTCACCGGATACACCGTGTTTCCGATCGCCCCCGGAAAATTCGCGATTTTTCAAATCGATTGCATCGACGCCGAATTCGAGAAGGTCAAAAACGTCTACGAGACAATCCTCGCGACCGTCGAGATACGTGACCCAGCCGAGCTCGCGGCTGACCGCGCCGCAGGCGTCCTGGCGGGTGAACGTCTGCTGGCCCAATTCAACAGCGAAGATCTGGTGAACATGCTGCCGTCGCAGCCTCAGTTCTTTCGGCTCTACCGACCGGGCGATGCGGGACTCCCCGGCGATGACAAGGAAGTGGCATACCAGGTGATCGAAATGCGGCGCGGCCAGCGCGGCGAACTCGACCCACGCAAGCCCAAATCCCGCTGGATGCAGGCCGATCGCGACTGGGGCATTATCGCGAGTGTGAAATCACGCTTCCTCGACGGCAACCGCGTGGTTGATTCTGAATCGATCTATTTCCTCTCGCTGGACCGCTCCGCCGAGGCCTGGTCGATTCACATGGCGGTCAAGCAAGGTCGCGATTCCGCCGTCTTTACAGAGACCGGCGCCCGCGACGGCGACGCGATCGAAGTGAACATCATTCAACCGGGCCAGCCCCAGACCACGAAGCGCTGGCGCAAGCCTCCGGAGGGATACCTCTCGCAGGTTGAGACGCTCATGTTGCCGCTCATGCTGGCGCGCACAGGCGCTTCGGCGGACTTTGCGTTTTACGTGTACCAGCCGCAACACAACGACATCATTCTGCGCCGTGACACGCTCGAGCAATCCGAGCAGCCCGGACAATGGATTCAACTCACCCGCGCCAGCGAAGATTCCGCGACCGACCGAGCGGTGCTGGACGCCGACGGTCTGATTGTGCGCAAGCAGATGGGGTCAGGCGTGGTGATGGAAGCGATCAAGTTTGATCGTCTCTTGAGCATCTGGCGCGGCAAGAACCTGCCGACGGACTAATTCGATCCCGTCGAAAGTTGACGCCGCAGTTCTTCAATGTGCGCGAGGTCCGAGGGGCGCAGATTCGCGGAATTCGCTTCCAATTCATCCAGCAGCGCGTCCGCCTCGGCATCACCCACACCGATCAGCGCCTCCGCAAGCGCGAGCTTGGTGAGCGAAATCTCCGGATGATCTGCGCCGAGTGTTTCGATCTGCCGCTCCAGAACATCACGGAGCAACTCAGACGCTTCAACGCGTTCACCATTGGCCATCATTGCTGACGCCAGATTGATCTCGAGCAGCGCCGTCGATGGATGCATCGGCCCGAGCGACTCAATCGCCCGATCGCGCGCCGATTCAAGCAACACGACGGCATGCTCCGGCCGCCCGGCTTCGCGCTCAATAACCGCCAGATTGTTCGTCAGCGCCAGCGTTTCCTTGTGCGATGGCCCGTCGCGCTCGATGCGAATCGCCAGCGCTTCCTCGCACAACTCCCGCGCGCCTTCAAGGTCGCCCGTGGCGCGGCGCATGACGGCGAGGCCCGTCATCGCTTCAAGTGTGCGCTCATGTTTCGGCCCGAGTGAAGCACGAGCCAGATCGAGCGACTCCTGAAACAGATGCATCGCCGCCGGCGGATCGCCCTGAAACCAGCGCAACTTTGCCAATTGATTCGTCGCCTCGATCGCACCGTCGCTCTCTGACAAACCTGCGGCTCGCGCTTCTTTCAACGATTCCTGCAAAAGTGCATCTGCCTCGTCATACCACCCAAGCGCCATGAACGACACGCCGATGGTGCGCGCCACATCACTGTGCGCTGCGGGATCACCTTCAAATCGATCTTCAAGGCGCGTCGACGCTCGGCGCAGCGCATCGACGAGCCGCACGTCTCGGCCCTGCTCCTCAGGGCTTGGCGCTGCGAGAATCTCATCGAGCAAGAACGCATTGAGCGCCTCGGCCCGATTGCGCGCCCGGTTGGCATCCGCCTCGGCCCGCGTGGCGCGCACAAAGGCAATCGAAATCATCACAACAGCAACGAGGGTCGTCACACACAACAGTGCGGCCAGCGCCGCGATCGCGCGATGGCGGCCCACCCACCGTCGGAAGGTGTACGCCGCGCTCTGCCGGCGGGCCTCGATCGGTTCTCCCGCCAGCCAGCGTGAGAGATCGCGCACAAACTCGCCGGCGCTTTGGTAGCGGCGCTCCGGCTGCCGCTGCAAACACGTCAAAATGATCGTCTCAAGATCGCGCGGCACATCGGGCGCCTGCCGTCGGGGTGACGTCGGCGCTTCGTTCAAAATTCGCCGCATGAGCGCGCGCACATCGTCTGTCGAACCAAACGGCATCCCGCCGCGCGTCATCACCTGATGCAGCATGATGCCAATCGCATACACATCGGATCGAACGTCAACGAGTGAGCCATCGCCGGAGAGCTGTTCCGGGCTGGCCCACGCAAGCGAACCGACAAACTCGCCGCTCATCGTCAGAGAGGGCAGCCCGCCACCAGTCGAAAGGTCATCAAGTCGAGCCAGACCAAAATCCACCACATACGGCTCATCGTTCTGGTCAATGAGAATGTTCGAAGGTTTGAGATCGCGATGCAGCACACCATGCAAGTGCGCTTCCTGCACAGCGCCCGCGATCTTGATGAACAGCGCGACCGCGTCCCGCCGCGACATGCGATCGAGCACGCGAGCCGGATCAAACGGTTTGCCGCGGATCAGCGGCGTCGCAAACCACGCGCCTTCCTCCGATTCCCCCGAATCAAGAATGGGAAGCAGATTCGGATGATCCATCCGCTTTTGTGCGGCGATCTCCGCAATCAGCCGCGCCTGATGTCGCCGCGCGAGTGATGCGTGAACGATTTTGATCGCGACGTGCTCTTCCGTCTCCGCGCGCACTGCTTCGTACACCGCGCCTTGCGAGCCGCGCCCCAAAAGACGCACCAACTGATATCCGGGAATCAAATCCCGGCGCGGCGTGTCCTCCGTTGCTTTCAAAACACGCGACTCCCGCCACGCGAAGTCAATCAGCATCCGCTCGTGCGGCTCCTGCAATCCCGCGCCTGGTTGTTCTTCGCGGACGGTCATGTCAAGAAGTCCTGTGCCATGTCATCCTCAACGGCAACGGTGAAACCGACTCACGCCTAAACCAGCGCGCCGGGTGAAGATCCTAAATGTTCGCGCAGTTTGAAGAGGGCGCGACGGCGAAGCATGTACATCGCACCCACCGTGCCTCCCAGCTCCCCTGCCACCTGCTCCGCCGGCCGCTGCATGAGGTCAAACTCGCGAATCACGGTCCGGTAGTGCGGCGGAAGTTCCGCGATCCCGCGATGAAGACGTTCTACAGACTCCTTGAGCCGCGCCTGCTGACTCGCGGAGGAATCTTCGATTCCGAGCGTTTCTATCAGAGCAACGGCGGATTCATCACCAGTGCGGCCGGTCAGCGCCGTCCGTCCGCCGCCCCGCTTTTGCGCAGAAAGCCATGCGATCGCATCGCGCAGCACATTGGTCGCAATCGTCGAAAGCCACGCGCCAAACGCCCCTTCGCCGCGCGGCTCGAACTGTTCTATATGAAGGAACGCCTCGAGATACGCCTGCTGCATCACGTCGTCGCTCGACAGCACGCCGGACCACTTCGCCGGAATCGACAGCCGCGCTCGAATGATCGGACCATGCATTTCGAGAAGCTGGGCAAGCGCGGCCTCATCGCCTTCCTGAGCGCGTCGGGTCAACTCCAAATCTGTCTCACGCATAGGGCGTTCCTGAGGGGCGAGTGTGCGAAAAAAAGCACTTCAATGCCCAGCATACGTCCAAGCGCCACATTCCGAGCACAACATTCGAAGTGAGCGTGAGGATGCCGCTCCTCTGCCGTTATGAACGTGGAGGGAGACGGGGCGCCCTCGGCCAATTCGCAAGCGCCGATCGCGGCGGGAGTTTCCGATGTTCACACGTTCAGTCGTTCTCACGCTCACTTCCATGTTGACCGCTGCGGCTTTCGCGAACCCCATTGAAGAGGACCAGGAATCAGACATTCCGCAGCCACTCATGGCCGGGTCCGGGATCGGCGTCCCGCGGGCGAGCGGGATGCCCATCCCGTCTGGCGTGATGCACATGCTGACGCCAGAGGAAATGATTGCCGCTCTCACGAAGAAGAGTGAAATAGATCTTCGAGTGTCGCCGCACCTCGTGGAGCCGCGCATGACGTTGGCGCCATCAAGTGTCCTGACCATCGATCGGCGGCGTGAAGGCGCTGGCGTGTTCTACCGTGATGACTATTCGACGTATCAACTCACGAATTACTCAAATCCGCCTTCGTCTTTCAATCCATTCGAAGGTCAGACAAATATCTTTGGTTTCAACATGTCTGCCGATCCCTGGGTTGGCGTCGCCAACGACGCCGTCATGATGACCGTGCCGCCCGGTGAGGCTGGCGGCATCCCTCCGGTGGGCGTGCTGAATTCGACAGGCCGCGCACCTGGAGAGTACCTCGCGCTGGCGCGAGCCAGCGGCCAGGACTCAATCACCACCTCCTTCGCGCTGGGCATGACGTATCGCTACGACACGCTGACAACCTCGCCGGCACAGCCGATCATTTTGACGGACGATTGGTACCTGCAATCCGCGGAAACGAATCAATGGTGGCAACCTACGAGTTTTGTCGAGGGATGCGTCATGGATCGCGTCTTCTTCGGCGGGACAGATCTCGGTGGAACGATTAGCTTTTTCGAAAATGAAGCCAACATCCTTGATCGATTTGTCTCGCTGGGAGTCTTGGAGGGGAATTTCTCAATCGGGCAGTTCTATTCGGCGCCGCGCGACCCGAATCTGCCGTTCCCTGTGCAAGAGTGGTTTCAACTCTCGCACACACTCTCGATCAGCGACTCAGGCCGCGTTGGGCGTGGCGTGTGGATTAAGACACCGGACTCCATCGCGAACGGCTTTCTTGATCCGCGCATGGCCGATGGCGACATCGTCCCGAGCGACATGGATCCAACCGGTTGGGTCAACATCCATCCCGGCCTGGAAGACGATCCGAAAACACCAATGCGCGAGGGAATCGGTGTTGCGACAAACATCGCAGGACAACGTCCGCCGACGAACGGCTACCTCGGTCTGACTTCGCTCCTCGCCATGATCACCGTTTCAGGCAATCAGTTTGGCGAAGGCCTTGACCCGATCAGCGAACCGAGCTTCCAACCAAGTGACGCCTTCATCGACAACACCACCATCATCGGAGCGCCATACGCGCGCAATTATCTGGCGCCGGATCATGTGATTCCGCTCATTGAAGACTTTGATGAGTATCCGTTGAATCAAGTGCTTCGCTTGTCTTCGGACTGGTGGGCCGACTCCCTAGTCAACAATACGCTCGTCACGACAGCGTCCGGCGGCGCCGGCGCCTCGCTTGCGCAATCTCATTTGATGGGCGACGACATTCCGATCGGTGGGAACTGGTTCGACCCGCGGCTCGAAGGGCTGCGCACGCGCCCAGTGGTCGGCGACCCGCTCGTCATGACAGCGCGCCTGCGCTTTGACCCGTCAGGCGATGGCATGACGCGGCAGCTTCACGTCATTCCGGCTGGCTCCATTCTTTTTGGCGCCGTCGATCCTTCGGCGCCTGAGCCAACAGCCGATGGCATGATCTGGATCCGCCAGCTGAATCCGGACTTTGATCGCGGCGAAGAATGGCAAGATCACTTGATGCAAGGGCATTGGCCGCCAGCGGAAATGTGGGCGAAACCACCAGCGGATGCGCCATTGAACACTCGGTACGTGCGCGTTCCAACCGGAGTTGCCTATCCGGTCAATCAGTTCTTCGAGTTGCGCATTGAGATTGAACCTGATCCCGTCTCAGCAACGGCGCCGCCGATCATGCACATCTACATCGACGATGTCGAGCTCTTCCCACATGGCAATTCTTCTTCAAACTTCATCGCCGATGGCATGTCGCCATATCGCATCGGCTTGTACCCCGTGGCCCAGGACAAATTCAACACTGACGTGCTCTACATCGATGACATCGTGGTGGACGCGCCGCTTCGAACGACGGTCGACGCACCCGAATTTGAAATTCCTTACGTCGAGACGTTTTCGTCCTACATCCCACATGAAACCATCGACGGATATGGCGACACGCCGTTCTTGTCGCTGGGTAGCCTGCCCGACAATCCTCCATCTCAAGGAAGGCGCATGCTGACGGTCATTGCGGACCCCAGCGCCGTGCCGGCCAACGGTGAACTGGTCTGCCGATACATGGTGGAAACGACGTTTCTCGATTCCAGCCTCTTTGCCTTTGGTGATGTCGTCGCCATCAGCCATGATGATTTACCCGCCCCATTCAATACATTTGAAGAAAACAATCTCGATTGTCCCGGCGCCATGAGCGCCGACACGCCGTTCGTCATTCGCGCGGCGCCAAATACGCCGCGACTCGAAACCGGCCGCTGGGCGCTGGTCGACCAAAACCCGACGCCCTTCACCGAAAAGAGCGGCGACCTCGTCGGCTATCGCTACGACACATTCAATGAGCCGCGCTGGAGCGTGGTGGACGCTGACTCAACCGTCATCCGGCCTCTTTCGGAAGCGCTCGGGACCGAAGGCCCCTCAGACGATCAAGTCGTCGAGATTCGCAATCTCTTCGGCGTCGACGGTTCCTCTGCCAACTATCCGATGTTCACCGCATTTACATCGATTCTCCCCGCCGCCAAGGCCACGCCGCCGCACAATTTCGCCAACCCGGAAAGCACGGCGCACCTCTCGTTCGACCTATATGTCGAATCCGTCGATCAACTCGGCGCACCGACTGATGTGCTCCCGCCGCGCGCACGTCTTAGTGTTCCACTGATGGGCGTCGGCGGCAATAGCGGTCGCCTGACGACCATCATGTTCGGCGGACCCCACGTAAATGAGCATGACGCATTCACGAATACCAATTCTCCGGTGAGCGTGTTGGCGCCAGATGTAATCTCGTACACCGTCCCCAGCGGCCTCACGAACCCCAACGTCAAGTTTGAATCAACCGGAATTTCACTCTTGACCGGCGGCGCCGGACTCGATGGCTCAATCACCGGGCCGCTTGTGAATCGATGGATCCGAGTGTCTGCCAGCGTAAACAAGGACAGCGAATGGAGCATCACGATTGACGAAGACCGCGATGGGCCGCTCGCGCCCGTGACCATCGCGACAGGCGTCGCCATCGACAAGGGAGTGCCGTTCGACAACGAGCTCGATCTCAATACGACAGGGTTCGATGGCTTTCTTGTGAATTCCGGATGGGACACGGGCTCCGGCGGCGAGCCGCTGCCGCGCACCGCGCGCATCGTGACGTTGCCGGGTGAAGAAGCCGCAATCGCACCATCAAATGCCGATCCATTTGCGGATTACTGCTTCTATCAGATTCTCATTGAGTACTTCATTGATGATGAAAATCCGCCGCTGATCGCGGAGCCTGATGAAAGCTCGGGCGAAATTATCGAAGTTCGCCCACTCGAAATGTTTCCGGATGTGATCGCCGTCCTGAATCGTCACGTCGATGGCGCCGGCCAAGTCTTCGGCCCAAGAATTCATGAACGCTGTCCATACGATCTGGCGGCGGGCTTGAACCAATTCAGGATTATTGATTCACGTTCTGGTGTAACCCGTTACGAAGGCAGATGGACGCTTCACCAAAACACACCAACTCTTGCTTTTCATTCCCCCAAGCCCGCCGGCGGTATAGCTCACGTCAACGGCCCCGCGCAAGATCCACCCATCGCGTACAACGATCCGGCGCTTGCGCCGCCGGACTATCCGGCATTTCCTGAAGCGCGCCCGATCCTTCTCGCCACCTGGGCCGACGACGAATACAACGGCTGGGACCCCATGCCGCCCGTGTACCCGCAGCAGCGCTGGCTTATCGACAACGTGCGGCTCGAAGAAGTTCAACTCTCACCCCCCTGCCCGGATCTCGCCGGTGATAACGGTGTGGTCAACGGCGCTGACCTTGCGCAACTTCTTGCCGCGTGGGGAACGGTGATCGGCGAATCCAATTCAGATCTCAACGGTGACGGAATCGTCAATGGGTCTGATCTTGCAACCCTTCTCGCCAACTGGGGACCGTGCAACGAACCGTAGAGAGTTTCTCCTTCATGTCCGCACCATGAAGTGCGGATGATTTTCAGTGTCTTCGCAACGTGCGACGTCTCGTCGCAGAACAACGCCCAGTGCACCGGAGCACGCCATGCGATTGCGCCTTTCCACACTCGTCATCAGTTCCTTTGTCAGCGCTGCGGCATTCGCAAACCCCGTCGAGGAGGAAAAGCCCAAAGCGTCTCCACCGATGAAGCCGGGGATGGGCGTGGGCGTGCCCCGGGCCAGCGGGATGCCGGAGCCGGTCGGTGTCATGCATGAACTGACCGACAAAGAAATGATGGAGGAGATGATCAAGCGCGGCGAGATGGACGCGCGACTCTCCCCGCACCCGCTTGAGCCGCGCATCACCTTGGCGCCGTCGGGTGTTTTCACGATTGATCGGCGGCGCGAAGGCCTCGGCTTGTACGTGCGCGATGACTATTCAACGTATCAACTCACGAATTATTCAAATCCACCGTCGTCTTTCGTACCCTTGCATGGTCAGGTCAACATTCTCGGCAGGAACTTTTCCGCTGACCCATGGATCGGTGTTGCGACGGATGCGGTGATGATGACCGTGCCGCCCGGCGCGCCGGGCGGTGTTCCACCAACTGGATTGCTGGGCTCAACAGGCGAACGGCCAGGGACATATGTCGCGCTTGCGCGTGCAAGCGGGCAAGACTCGGTCACCACTGCATTCGCCTTGGCAATGAACTACGTGTTTGACGGTCGTGTGCCAACGGCTGACCAGTCGTTGAGCTATACCGACGATTGGTATTTGATCTCGATCGAAACGTCGCAGTGGTGGCAACCGACGAGTTTCGTCGAAGGCTGCATCATGCAGCGCGTTTTCTTCGGCGGCACCAGCCTTGGCGGCATACTCGACATGATTGCCAACGAGGATGAAGTGCTTGATCGATTTGCGTCGCTCGGCGTGCTAGCCGGCAATCCGTCTATCGGCGCCTTCTTTGCGCCTCCGGATGATCCCCTGGTCGACGTGCCCGTGGGCGAGTGGTTTCAACTCTCCGCGACGATGTCGCTCAGTGCGTCGGGCATGCTTGGGCAAGGCTTGTGGTTCAAGTCGCAGAGCACCGTTGCTGATGGAATTCTTGATCCGCGCATGGCAAAAGGCGACCTCACGCCCAGCGACTTTGATCCCGTCGGCTGGGTGAACCTCTATCCGGGCTTTGAGGATGATCCAAAGACCATTGAGCGCGAAGGCGTCGGTCTTGCGAGGACCCCGACAGGCCAACTTGCGCCAAGAACAGGACCATTCGATCTCGCGCCTCCGCTGGCGGTCATCAGCCTGAGCGGAACGCAATACGGCGAAGGCCTGGACCCCACCAACACACCCGACTTCCAGCCCGAAGATGCGTTCATCGACAATACGACCATCATTGGTGAGGAATACATCCGACCTAATCTTGTGCCGGACTTGCTGGCGCCGTTCTTTGACGACTTTGAGCTGTACACACCAAATCAGCCAATGCGCTTGCAGACGGAGTTTTGGAATCAGGGCTATGGCACGACCGGCATCGTTGTCCCTTCAGTTGTTGGGTCCGGCCAGGCGCTCGCGCAATCTCACAACTCCGGGTCGGACCTGCTTGAGACCATTAGCAACACGCGCGTTGAGTTTCCCTGGCTGCGAACGCGAGGCGCCGCGGGCGATCCTGCAACGGTGTCGATGTCGCTCCAAATCAATCCTTCCGCAAATGGTGTCTCACGCGCCGTCTCGCTCTTGAACCTGGCTGGTGACGCCACCTTCATCAATCTCGCCAGCACGATTGGTTCCGTCGTCTTTGGCGCCGCCGACCCTTCAGACCCAACGTCAAACGGCGATGGACAAATCTGGGTCGTGCAGCCAAATTCGAGCTTTGATCCGAATCAGGAATGGCACGATTATCTGGTGCGGCAGAACTGGGCGCCGTCAGACTTATGGCTCAATCCTCCGCCCAATTCGCCGCTCAACACAAGCACGACGCTTGTGCCGACGGGTGTGAAATTCCCAACACACGTCCCGTTCGAGTTTCGCGCCGAGATTGAACCCGATGCCAATGATCCTGAAGCGGCGCCCATTCTGAGAGTGTTTATCGATGACGCCGAGCTGCATCCGAACGGCAATCCGGCGGAGCACTTCCGCGCGAGCGGCCTCTCCATCACCAATGTGAGCATTTTGGGATCAGCCTCGAAAGCGGGCGACACGAGTTCAATGCTCATCGATGATTTCCTGCATGACTCACCGCTGCGGCCTATCGCGACGGGCCCAGCATTCGCATTGCCGTATGCGGACGACTTCAGCGGTTATTTGTCGCGTGAAACGATTCATGATCAGGGCGACACGCCATTTCTTTCGCTTGACAGTGTGCCTGATTATCAATCCGGGGATACCAGCCGCAGTCTTACGTTGATTCAAGACATGAGCGCCATACCAGACGAGGGTGAACTTGTCTGTCGATATCTCGTCGATGACGTGTTTCTTGACGCGGGGATTTTCACAATCGGCGACGTCGTTGCGATCAGCTTCGAGGATCTACCGACGCCGTATGACACTTTCACCATCCAGAACCTGGACTGCCCTGGCGCCAACGGATCCGTTCAATATGTCGTGCGATCGGCGCCCAATCAGCCGCGACTTGAAACCGGAGACTGGACGATCATTGACCTTGATCCGGCGCCCTTCGATTCCAACCTGGGAGACGTCACCGGCTTCCGATTCGACTATTTCAATGAACCGCGCTGGCGCCTCGCCGAGCCAAATGCCGCCGCGATAGTGCGCACGCATGCCGATGCTTTGTCACAAGAAGGCGGCGAAAGCGACCACCTTCTTGAAGTGCGTGTTCTCTCGCATGATACGGGGGCTTTCTCTGATGAATTTCCGATGTTTACGACGCTGACGTCGATTCTCCCGGCAGCAGAGGCGCGCCCGGCGCACAGTTTCCCTGATCCGGAATCAACGGCGCATCTGTCGTTTGACCTGTACATCGAATCCTTTAACGAATTCGGCCAGCCCGATGATTCGCTTGCTCCACGTTCGCGTTTCAGTGTCCCCTTGATGGGTGTGGGCGGCCGCGCGGGTCGCATCACGACAATCATGTTTGGCGGCCCACACGTCAATGAGGTGTTGAGCACTTTTGACGAGGAGCCTCCGATCCCACTTTTGGCGCCGGATTTGATTTCATACACGGTTCCAAGTGGCTTTGGATCCTTCAACAATTTTGACGTCAAGTTTCAATCAACCGGCGTGTCGCTCCTGACCGGCGGCGCCGGGCTCGACGGATCTATTGCCGGTCCGCTCGTCAATCGCTGGATTCGTGTGTCCGCCGCGGTGAACGCGGACAGCGAATGGAGCATCACCATTGACGAAGATCGCGACGGGCCGCTACCCCCGGTGACGATGGCGACCGGCGTCGCCGTCGACAAGGGCTTCATGTACTCAAACAATGTGATCGCGAACACGACGGGATTTGACGGATTGCACGTCAATCAAGGGCGCGACATTGGGTCCGCCGGCCAACCGGCGCCGCGACTGGCGCGCATAGTGACGTTGACGGGAGAAGAAGCAGCCGTCGCGCCGGCCAACGCGGATCAATTCAACGATTACTGCTATTACGCGACCACCCAGACGGCGACGATGGAATTCGTGGATCCACCTCTCATTGCCGAACCGGATTTGGACGACGGTACAATCATCGAAATTCGCCCGATCTCCGCGAATCAAGATGTGCTCGCGGTGCTCAATCGCCAGACCGATGGCGCCGGCATGGTCGTTGGCCCGAAGATTCACGAGCGCTGCCCGTGGGACGGCGCTTCGGGCATCAATCAGTTTGCCATCGTTGACGAACAGAACAGCGACACGCGGCATCAGGGTCGATGGCAATTGCTTGGCGATACGAATTCTAACACCGTGTATTGGCCCAAACCCGCCGGCGGCATCGGGCACATTGACGGTCCTGCGCAAGATCCGCCAATCGCCTACAACGATCCGTCGCTGGCGCCGCCGGATTACCCCGCGCTTCCCTATGCGCGGCCAATCCTGCTCGCCACCTGGGCAGATGACGAACACGACGGCTGGGACCCCATGCCGCCCGTCTTCCCGCAGCAGCGCTGGCTCATCGACAACGTGCGGCTCAATGAAATTCAACTCGCACCCCCCTGCCCAGATCTCGCTGGCGACGACGGCGTCGTCAACGGTTCAGACCTCGCCCAATTGCTCGCAGCGTGGGGAACCGTGATCGGTGAATCCATCTCAGACCTCAACGGCGACGGCGTGGTTAACGGATCGGACCTCGCGACTCTCCTCGCGAACTGGGGGACCTGCGGCGACTGAAAACCGAAGCACGACCAGGAACGCTCGACTCAATCTCACCGGAACGATCGCTTCATCTCGGATAGCGCATGAATGCGATCGACGGATGCCGTTTTCATTGTTGGGAGGGCCATGGCGGCCCCGTCTTCTTGATGCATCGCCAATGGCGCCGGGAGTGACCCATGTTGACACGAATTGCCATACTCGCAGTCGCCTCAGTCACTTCGGAGTCCATCGTTGCGAGTCCGCCTGACAACCTGGACATGAGACGATGGCCGCAATCTGCGCCTGAAACCAATGCGGCGCCGCGGATCATGTTGGCGCCATCACGATCCAGGATCGACGCATCAATGCTCGAAGGCGGCTTGTTCATTTTCCGCGATGACTACTCAACGTATCAGCTGACCAATTTCACAAATCCGCCAGCCTCGCTCATTTCGTTGAATGGGCAGCCCACGCCAGTCGGGACGATTTTCGTCAGCGATCAATGGGTCGGCGCCGCGACGGATTCCACGATGATGACCGTGCAGCCGGGCGAGCCAGGCGGCATCGCGCCGATCGGAAATCTGAGTTCAACAGGCCAGCCGCCCGGGCAATACATGGTGTTGGCGCGTGGCAGTGGTCAGGACTCGATAACCACTTCGTTCAGTTCTGCGCTGATCTATCAGGTTGCGCCACTTGCGCCTGCCGTTGGACAGGCGATGGTCTACACCGATGACTGGTACCTCCCATCCGCCGCGACCGCGCAATGGTGGAGCCCCACGTCGTTCATCGAGGGCGGACTCATCGATCGCGCGCACTTTGGAGGCACGCGCCTTGGCGGTGTGCTCGGCGCATTCGAGAACGACGATGAAATTCTCGATCGAGTCGTGTCCATTGGCATACCAGAGAATGCTCCCACCACGGGCGCCTTTTTCTCGGCGCCGCGTGACGGCGAGTTCGGCTTGCCGATCGGTGAGTGGTTTCAGCTTTCCTCGATCATGACGTTGAGTGCATCCGGCTGTCTGGGCTATGGCTTATGGATGAAAACGGCGGACTCGGTTGCCAATGGCTTTCTCGACCCGCGCATGGCGTCCGGCGATGTGTTCCCAAGCGATCTGGACCCCGCGGGCTGGGTGAACATTTATCCCGGGATTTCGGATGATCCAAAGACCGCCGTGCGCGAAGGTGTGGGGCGGGCCACCACTCAGTTTGGTCAACGCGCCTTGACCACAGGTGATCTCGGTTTCGCACCCCCACTGGGGTTCATCACGATTTCCGGCGCCACAATCGGCGAAGGACTTGATCCGGTCAGCGATCCGACGTTTCAACCAAACGACGCATTCATCGACAACACGACGGCGATCGGTCAATTGCACAAGCGAATCAACGTGACGCCCGATCACGTCGTTCCCTATTTCGATGACTTCGAGCTCTATGTTCCCAATACGCCGCTTCGACTTCAAACGGATGCATGGCTCCTCGGTCTGCTTCGCACGGCGATTGCAACCCCGTCACCGGAGGGCGCCGGGCAGGCCATGGTGCAGATCGATGCGACCGGCCACGACGTGCTCAACCAAATCAACGACGTGCGCGTGCAGTTCGATGGCCTTGAAACGCGGGGAGCGATCGGTGACCCGACCGTTGTCACCGCGCGACTTCGGTTCGATCCCGCAGGCGCATCGATGACGCGCGTGGTCGAACTTCGGACGTTGTCAGGCGATGCCTACATCGCAGACTTCACAACAGGCGTCGGCGCCATCGTGTTCGGCGCGGCGGATCCGACGAACAATGCCCTCGATGCAGACGGCATGGTGTGGGTCATCCAACCGAATTCGGACTTCGATCCAAACAAAGAATGGCAGGACTATCTCGTTGAGCGCCACTGGCTGCCGGCGGACCAATGGCTCACGCCTCCCGCTGATGCGCCGCTGAATACGCAGGAAACGCTCGTCCCTACGGGCGTTGCGCATCCGCTCAATTCATTCTTTGAATTGCGCATCGAAATCGAACCAGATGCGGATTTTCCCGCGTCGCCGCCAATCATGCGCGTGTTCATCGATGACGCAGAACTTTTCCCACATGGCGATCCATCTTCGCACTTTGTTGCAGGCGGGACATCGGTCACGACGATCCGCCTGCTTGGCGCATCGCCGAACGCGAATGCTGACGATTTGTTCTACGTCGATGACGTGGTTCATGAGGCGCCGCTGCGAGCACTCGTCGCCGGTCCCTCCTTTTCGCATCCATATATTGATGATTTCAGCGCCTACGCGACGGATGAGTCGATTCACAACCAAGGCGACACGCCATTCCTTGCGCTAGAAAGCGTGCCTGATCATCAATCTCGTGATCATGAGCGCATGATGACGGTGATTGCCGATGCGAGCGCCGAGCCGCAGGATGGCGACCTGGTTTGCCGTTATGAAGTTGAAGACGTGTTTCTCAATTCCGGGCTTCTTGCGCCACGTCAGGTGGTCGCCATTCCATTCGGCGATCTTCCATCGCCGCACAACACCGTCGAACCGGACAATCTCGATTGCCCCGGCGCCGAATCGGATCTGGAGTTTGTGATTCGCAACGGGCACGGTCTGCCTCGTTTGGAAACCGGCGCATGGCTGTCGCTGAATGCAGAACCAGTGATGCACGCGGCATCAAGCGGCGACGTCACCGGCTATCGATATGACTTCTTCACCGAGTCACGCTGGCGCCTCACAGAAACGAGAGCATCCGCGCGCGTCGTTTCGCTCGCTGGTGGGCCGAGTGTTGAGGGCGGGCCTGGCAATCATGCGCTGGAGATTCAAGTTCTCGAGATCGACGACGAAGGCGAACTAGAGAACTTCCCAATGCATTCGGCGCTCACGTCGATCCTCCCCGCCGTTCATGCCGCGGCTGAGAATGGCTTTGGGAATCCCGGGAAGGCTGCGCAGCTTTGCTTTGATCTGTACATCGAATCGCTTGACGAATTCGGTTCACCCAGCGACTTCGTGCCGCCGCGATCGCGCTTGAGCGTGCCGATCCTCGGCGCCGGCGGCAACGCCGGGCGCATCACGACGATCATGTTCGGCGGGCCAAATATGCGAGATGCGCAACTAGGTGGCTCCAGTGCGCAAACCATCGCTCCAGACCTCATTTCCGTGGCGCAGTTCGACGAGTCATTTCCATTTGATCTGAGATTCGAGCCCACTGGAGTTTCGCTCCAAACTGGGGGCGCTGGCGAAGATGGCGTCATCAGTGGGCCGCTTTTGAATCGATGGATTCGCGTGGTGGTGACGGTCAATTCCGAGAGTGACTGGACTGTTGCGATCGACGAAGATCGTGATGGCCCGCTCACTCCCGTAACAGTTGCGGCGGGCCTTGCCATCGACCATGGCGAGGAGGGCATCGAGGATGAGATCGTCAATACGAGTGGATTTGATGGATTCAACGTTGACCTAGGGCTCGATGTCGGCAGCGGCGCTCAACCCTTGCCGCGCCGCGCCCGAATCGAGACCCTCCCTGGTGAGGAATTCGCTGTCGCGCCGGCCAATGCCGATCCGATCGACGACTACTGCTTTTATGAATTCTTCTTCGAGCAGGAGCTTGAAGACAGTGATCCGCCCATGATCGCGCGGCCCAGCTTCGATGGATCAACCATCAACGGCGTCGGGCCGATTTCAGACAACACGGTGCGCGATGTGATTGCCGTGCTGAATCGGCGCACGGACGGCGCCGGCATGGTGATCGGTCCCAAGATTCACGAGCGCTGCCCCTGGGACTCCGCCAGCGGCGTCAATCAATTCGCGGTCCTCAACAAGTCGACCGGCGAAGTGCAGTTTCATGGCCAATGGTCGCTACGCGGACGTACGGGTTTCTCGAACCTGGCTTCGCCGGCGCCTGCGGGCGGAATTGCGCACACGGATGGAACGATTCAGAATCCGCCGCGCGCATACAACGATCCTTTCTTGGCGCCTGCGGACTATTCCGGAGTTGCTGAGGCTGAGCCGATCCTTCTCGCCACATGGGCCGACGACGAACACAACGGCTGGGATCCCATGCCGCCCGTCTTCCCGCAGCAGCGTTGGCTCATCGACAACGTGCGGCTCGAAGAAACCCAACTCGCGCCCCCCTGCCCTGATCTCGCCGGCGATGACGGCGTCGTCAACGGCGCGGACCTCGCCCAGCTTCTTGCGGCATGGGGAACGGTGATCGGTGAATCCACCTCTGACTTCAACGGCGATGGCGTCGTCAACGGTTCGGACCTCGCGACTCTCCTCGCGAACTGGGGGACCTGCGATCGTCCCTGACGAGGGCGCCCGAGCCGCCGCTCTCGTTTCCTTTGAGAGGTCCCCGCCGAATATTCCGCGACTCAAACGTGATGGTGATGCATTGAAACCGGATCGCTGTCTCACGGTGAACGTCACTTGCACGAGCCCCAGTTGGCGAGAATCGTGACGAGTTCATTGACGCCGACGGCGCCGCTGTAGTCGAAGTCCTCATCGCACTCTGCGCATTCGCCCCACGTTGCGAGGACGGCGACAAGATCGAGCGAATTCACAACGCCATCGGCGTTGATATCGCCAGGACAGTCCATCGCAGTCGTGCCAACAGCGAGTTCTTCCGAGCTGATGTCATCCCACTCCGGCCCGTTCATCGTGTCAGGGTCCCACGAATTGTTGCTGCGCGACACGGTGATGGGACCGGTCGCCGGCTGCCCATTCAAGCCGGACGGTGAATCGGTCGCCGGGATGTAGACGCCGCCTTCGAGCATGAATTCCTTGACGGAGCCGTCGCCTGCGACAAACAGCCGGCCTGCATCATCAAAGTCAAACCCATCGATCGACGGAACGGACGGATGGCTGAACATTTCAAATTGCACGTCGCCGTCGCCGACGGGTTCGATGATTCGATACAGCGCGCTGGCGTTACCGGGTCGAATCCAGGCGCTGTCATCGGCCGGATTGATTACGACCTGGCCTGTCGTTGCCGTTGGGATGTCGTTGGGCAGAATGACGCGGCGCGTTCCCGCGGGAAGCGAACGATCGACATAGAGCAGCACGCGCGAGGAGGGCGCATACATCGCCACTTCATCGCGCCCATCGACGTACGTCATAGCGCGCACCGGCTCCGGAAGCAGCACTTCGCCGATGAGCGGGTTCTGCGCAAAGCGATCGTACTTCTTCAGCCGATTTGTCTCCCCCACTTCGTAGATGTAGCCGAAGCGGTCAATGCCAACAGGAGAATCAACACCCGTTTCGGAAATCGTCGTCCATGCGCCGTCCACGAGTGACGCCCAGCCGAATTCGGCGACTCCAAACGGGCCGCTCAGGACCGCAACGCACCAAGTTTCATCGGGACTGATGACAAGGCTCTCGACTGTTCGGTCTGGCGGAATCTGCAATGCGGTCAGACGAGGTGAAGGGATGAGCGGATCAATCGTGGTTGGCTGACGCGTCCGGACGCGATACGGCGGCCCCGCCTCCCAGTCGTACACGGCCTTCGGACGCAGCGCGAAGTAGGAATCGATAATCCGGATCTGATTGCTGCCGGCGACCCAGTCGACTGACGTGATTGGCCCCGCGACTGAGCCAAGCGCCAACATGACCCGAGCGTTCAAGTCGCGAAGTTGATAGGCGCTTTGTGTCTGCAGATTGCCACCGGTTCCGGGATCGCGAACTTTGAGCGAGAGGTTGTCTCCATCGCGGGCCGCTAGCACAACGCTCGTGCAATGCCCGCCATCGCGATCACCGACAAAGACCAAATTTCCGTCGGACGCCAACACGTCATAACGGCCGTAGCACGTAGCGACCACGCTGCCGAAATACATCTGCGCCGCAATCTCATCGATGGTCGGCGCCCACCCGCCGACGCGGGCGCGGTGGTCGATGACGAGGCGATCCGATGAACTCGTCACCCATACGTTCATCCCAAACGCCGCCGGCCCATGTTTCGTTCCGGTGAATGGATTTGTGCTCATCAGATTGCCGAGGACGCCCAGGTACTCGCTCATGAGTAGGTACCGCTCATCTGCCGACCACGAGCCCGGCCCCGGATTGACCTCGGAAAATCCGTGATTTGCCGCGTACGTCGCGAGATTCATGATTGACGTCGGAACGCAGTAGTATTTGCCCTCGTTCGGCAGCGCGCCTTGCGCAATGGATCCGCCTCGCTCCTGATCGAGGTCGGGCATATGGGAAATGGAAAAGGTGTAGCTCGTTGAGCTTGAGAGCTGCGCCGTCGTGAAGTCGGCGTGCGCGGACGCCCCGATCGCGGCGACGGACACAACTGCATAAGCGGACTGAATTCGGCGGATGACCATATCGAATCTCCTGTGAGCCTCTGAGCCTCTCAAACCTCAAGCGAACTCCAGAGGAGAAGTGGCCGGAAATTCACCCCAAACCCCTATGATGGCGGCATGCCCGATCAGGAAGCCCACTCCGGCATGGGCGATGCACTCGAGCCACTGACGGATGAGTTGGTTGACGCGCTCTATGGCGAATTGCGTCGAGCGGCGGGCGCTTTGATGGCCCAGGAGCGCGCTGGCGGCGCCGGGCACACCCTTCAGCCAACCGCCCTGGTGCATGAGGTCTGGATTCGGCTTGCCCCGGATGACCGGCGTTGGAACGGGCGATCCCACTTCCTGCGCACCGCCGCCCAAGCGATGCGGAGATTGCTGGTCGACCATGCGCGTGCCAAGGGCGCCGACCGTCGCGGCGGCGGCTGGACGCGAGAACCACTCGACGCCGTCGAAATGACCCAGCAGGAATCTGATGTCGATCTCATCGCGCTCGATGCGGCGCTCGATCGCCTCGCAAGACTGGACGCTCGCAAGGCTGAGATTGTGCGGTTGCGCTATTTCGCCGGTCTCACGATCGAAGAGACCGCGGCAGCGCTTGGGCTAGGTCGGACAACGGTGAAAGACGAGTGGACGCACGCCAGATTGCTGCTCCTCCGAGAAATCAGCGATGGAGATCCGGCGCCGTGAGCGGTGAACGCGATCTCACCACGATCGTGGCTCAGGCGCTCGAACTCGCGCCCGAGTTGCGGGAGGCCTACTTGGATGAGACGTGCGGTGACCGACCGGACGTCCGGCGCGAGGTGGAGTCTCTGATCGCCGTGGCGCGTGACTCGCGCGGGCGCCTGGAATCCCCCGCCGCTCGAATCGACGTGACCTCGAATCCTCATATGGAAGCGGAGTCGCTGGCGCCCGGCGTCCGGCTGGGGCCGTATGAGATCGTCAGCGAAATCGGGGCGGGCGGCATGGGCGTGGTGCATCGCGCTCACCAGATCAAACCCGTGGAGCGCGACGTGGCGCTCAAAGCGATCAAGCCGGGCATGGATACACGGACCGTCCTGGCGCGTTTCGATCTCGAGCGGCGCACCTTGGCGCGCCTCGCGCACCCCAACATCGCGACGCTGCTCGACGCAGGCACGACGCCGATGGGGCGCCCCTTCCTCGTGATGGAGCTTGTCGAGGGCGACCCGATCACGACGTTTGCGAGCGATCGAGGACTTTCAGCAAAGGAACGGATTCGCCTTGCGCTGGAAGCGCTCGACGCGGTGCGCCACGCGCATCGTCGCGGCGTGCTTCATCGCGACCTCAAAGCGTCGAATGTCCTCGTCGCGGATATGGACGGGCGCGCCATCGTCAAGATCATTGATTTCGGCATTTCGAAGCTGCTCGAGCCTGATGAAACGGATGCCTCGCTGACGCAGACCGGGGACGGTCACTCGCCGGGCACGCCGCGCTCCATGGCGCCGGAGCAGCGGTTGCGTCGTGGGGGCGCGGACGTGCGCACCGACATCTACGCATTTGGAGTTCTGCTTGCGGACTTGTTGGCGGATGCGCCGGCGGCGCGGCCGGCGCGCGAGGTCGCAATGACTCTTCCGGGAGATCTGCGCTGGGTGACGCTGCGCTGCCTCGAGGACGCACCGGAGGATCGATATCAAACAGTGGATGACCTCATCGAAGACCTGAATCGCGCGCTGCGGCTTGAACCGACAATCGCAGGGCCGCCGGGCCTCGGACGACGCGTTCGCGTGGCATGGAGGCGCCATCGGGTTCCCGTTGTGGTCACGATGATCGTCGTCGTGTCGCTCGCAACAGGTTTGATCATGGCGATCGCGGCCCGACAGGAAGCTCGCATCGAAGCGCGACGTGCGACGGTCGCCAATGTCTTCCTGAGCGATCTGTTCCTGCGACTCGATCCTGCCATCGCCCGAACCAAGGACACGACGCTGCTGCGCGAAATGCTTGACGACGCGGCGGCGCGCGTGGATGTGGAGCTCGGCGACGAGCCCGAAGCGGAAGCCGTCGCGCAGGGCGCGATCGGTCGAGGCTACGCCATGATCGGGGAGAGTTCGCTCGCCGTGCCTCACTTGCGTCGGGCGATCGAACTGACGCCAACACAGCGCGGCCGCCCCGGCGATGGGCGCCGCGAGTTGCAGACCCGCCTCATGGGCGCACTGAAGGACCAAGGCGAACTCGATGAAGCTGCGGCGATCGGATTGGCGGTGTACGAGGACTTCGTCGCCTCGCGCGGCCCAGACGATCCGCTATCGCTCTCGGCGGCGAACAATCTTGCGACAGTGCTCATGCAGCAGCGCCGCTACGCCGAGGCAGAGCCGCTCCTTCGCTCGATTCTCGCGGCGAAGGAGAACAGCCCAGACGTTGACGACTCCTCCATTCTCCTGAGCCAATCAAATCTCGCGACGACACTCTCCGCGCTCGGGCGACATGATGAAGCGTTGCCGATTCGTGAATCGATTCTGATCGCCGTGGAGCAGGAGTTCGGCGCCGATCACCCGCGCACGTTCGCCGCGCTCAACAACGTCGCCGTTTCGCTCGAGCGCACCGGCACGGATCCCGCGCGAGCTCTCGCCATTCGCCGACGCGCATTGGCGCTCGC
This sequence comes from Phycisphaerales bacterium, assembly GCA_029260345.1. Classification (GTDB taxonomy): domain Bacteria; phylum Planctomycetota; class Phycisphaerae; order Phycisphaerales; family UBA1924; genus OFTM186. The sequence continues at coordinate 161,294 of JAJDDK010000001.1, forward strand.
GAAAGCTATCCATGGGCCGCGACATCCGAACACGCTCATCGCGCGAAACAACCTCGCCATGCTCCTGGCGGGACGAGGTCAGCATGCCGACGCGGAACCACTTTTTTGTCAGAGCGTCGAGGACATGATCGCGACCGTCGGCGAGACGCACTTCATGACCGTGGCGACGCGAAAGAATCTGGCGGACTCATTGCTCGCGATGAATCGCGCGGAGGAGGCGACGATCATCGCGGAAGCGGCATGGCACGGCGCCAAAGACGGGCTCGACGCCGACCACCCGCTTCAAGGGTTGACTCTCTTGACATACGTTGATGCCCTCGCGGCGACTGGCGAGACGGCCAATGCGCTAAAGATCCTCGAAACAGCTCTTGAGTCCGTCTCGAAAAACGAAGGTCCAACCCCGGACTGGCGCTCGGATGCGGAGCAACGACGAGCCGAATTGGTCCAATCGCTTAAGTAAGGCGATGGCGCCTGGTGAAGCGCCTACTGCGCAGTGAACCCGCCATCGATGAAAATCGGCTGGCCCGTGATGAACGATGATTCGTCCGACGCCAGGAAGAGAACGACGCTCGCGACCTCTTCGGGGCGACCGGTGCGTCCGATCGGGTGCATCGCCGCCATCTCGCTTTCGTTCATGCCGAATGTCTCGCTCAGGCGATCGGCCATGGGCGTTTCGATGATGGCCGGATTGACCGCGTTCACGCGGATGCCGGCGGTCGCGTATTCGAGCGCGGCGCTCTTCGTCAGGCCCATCACCGCGTGCTTGGACGCGATGTAATGCGAAAAGGCCGGGAAGCCGATGACGCCGGCGATCGACGAATTGTTGATGATTGCGCCGCCGTCGCCCTGGGCGAGCATCTGCCTGATCACGTGATGCATGCAGAACCAGAGGCCCCGCACGTTGACGTTCCACACGTTGTCGAAGTTCTCGATGGTCGCTTCGTGCGTCGGCGCGATGGCGCCCTCGATGCCCGCATTGTTGAACGCGACGTCGATGCGCCCGTAGGTGTCCACCGCGTGCTTGACGAGCGCTTTGACGTCCGCTTCCTTCACGACGTCCGTGCGCAGAAACGTCGCCTGCCCGCCCGCGTCCGTGATTTCCTTGACCGCGGCGCGTCCGCGCTCTTCGTTTCGGTTGCCGATGACGACTTTCGCGCCCTCGTCGGCGAACAGGATCGCTGTCGCCCGGCCGATGCCGGTGCCGCCGCCGGTGATGAGTACGACCTTGTCCTTGAATCGCGCCATGTCTGGAGGCTCCGTAAAATGAGAATGACGATGGTAGCTGCCGAACTCCGTTCGCCCTCGGCCACGCCTCGGTCCCACGACATATTTGCGGAGCGCGGCCCACGGTGCGCCGCTCGCCGCTATGGCTATGGCGGCGGATGACCGACGCGCCGTTGTGGACATTTGGATGGAAAACCCGATGACTCCGGAACGGAATACACTCCCAACTCTCGAATACGATTTCCGGGCCCCACGGAGGACTCTCGACCATGCTTCGCACGAACAACCCCACCCAGCGCAACAGCGTTTTCGGCCCGGCCCAGACCTGGGAAGACCTCGAATCCCGCGGCGTCGCGACGCCCCCGAAAGAAAAATTCAAAGCCGCGCCCGGCAAGATGTCCCTACAGGGGACGATCAACAAGACGCTGATCTTGCTCGGCTTGTGCGCGGCGACAGCCGTCGTGGTGTGGGAGTTTGTCACGCCCGGCGGCAACGCGCCGGCGCAGGTGAGTTATTCGCTTCCGCTGTTTGGCGGTCTGGTCGCGGGCCTCGTGTTCGCGATGATCACGATTTTCAAACCGAAAGCAGCGCCCTTCACAGCGCCGCTCTACGCCATTTCCGAAGGCGCGTTCCTCGGCGCGATCTCGGGCATGTATGCCGAGCGATTTGGCACGATTGAAAATGGCGCCGTGTCATTGAATTCAGACATGGTCCTGCAAGCGGTCATGCTGACGTTTGGGGTGCTGGGCGCGATGCTGGTGGCGTACACGACGCGGCTCATCAAGCCGACGGAGAAATTGAAGACGGGCATCATCGCCGCGACCGGCGCGATCTTCCTGGTCTATATGGTTTCGATCGTCATGAGTCTGTTCGGCGCCAACATGCCGTTCATTCACGACTCCGGTCCGATCGGCATCGGCATCTCCCTCATCATCGTTGGTGTCGCTGCGCTCAATCTCGTGCTGGACTTCGATTACATCGAGACGGGCGTGAATGTCGGAGCGCCGAAGTACTGTGAGTGGTACGGCGGTTTCACACTGCTCGTGACGCTCGTGTGGCTCTACCTCGAAATTCTGCGCCTCTTGGGCAAGCTTCAGTCACGCGACTAAGCAATTTCGCACACATTTTGCGGCTCTTTGGCGAACCGGCGCGATACGTCTGGACTAGTTTGATGTATCAACACAAAGGGAGCCGCACTGATGAGTGAAACGACCTGGGCCGCCGTGGATGAGTACGTCCTTTCGAAACTCATCCGTGAGGATGACGCGCTGATCGCGGCGATGGACGACCGCCGCGCCGCCGACATGCCGGAGATCGAAGTCTCCCCCATCGAAGGCATGCACCTACATCTGCTGGCCCGCATGAGCGGCGCCAAACGCATCCTCGAAGTCGGCACACTCGCTGGATACAGCACGATCTGGCTGGCCCGGTCCGTGCCTGACGATGGGCGCGTGATCACACTGGAGCTTGATCCGAAACACGCGGCCGTCGCGCGCACAAACGTGGACCGCGCCGGCGTCGGCGAGAAGGTCGAAATCATGGAAGGCCCGGCTATTCAATCACTGGAAAAACTCGGCGCCGCCAAGGGCGCACCGTTCGACTTCGTGTTCATTGATGCGGACAAAGAGAACAATCCCGCTTATTTCGACTGGGCGATGCGTCTCGGCCGCCCCGGCACAGTGATCGTGGTGGACAACGTCGCCCGGCGCGGCAAACTTGCGGATGCCTCAAGCGACGACCCAAGCGTCAATGGCGTGCGACGGATGTTCGATCTGATTGCGAATGAGCCGCGCATTGACGCGACGGCGATTCAAACGGTTGGATCGCGCGGGTATGACGGATTTTTGATTGCGATCTTGAAGATTCAATGACAAAAAGAGCGCGGCGGCGTGACGTTTCAGCCGCGCCGCCGCACCGGAGATGAAGTGATGTTGGCGCTCGTCAGGGAGCGTCAACAGACTGAAGTGAGATCACTCGTCGGTGGCGCCCCACGCCGCGAGCAGTTCCACCAGGTCGCGCGAGTCAACGACGCCGTCGCCGTCCACATCGCCGGCGGTGTTGGCGCCGCCATAGTTGCTGAGCAGCAGCGCCAAGTCTTGCCCGTCCACCGTGGAATCACCACTGAGATCAGCGACGATGGCCGCCTCATCGATCATGACATCGGCATTGAACATGATCGCCATATTTGGATTGATGTTGAGCGGGGTGGCCGTGCAAATGACCGCGTCAATCTGCGCCTGAAACGACGCATCATCAGAGGACGTTGTCGCGAAAGCGACCGGCACACGGCCCATCGCGCTGGAGATTCGCGCGATCGGGAACACGTCGTTGATCGTCGCGTCATCCAACATCACCAGACGGGCGGCGCCGTCCACTTCGAGCAGCTCAAATCGCGGATCAAGCAGTGTAATGTACTCGGCGGGAACATCGATGTCGATGACGTCGCCGGCGAGGAAGGTGACGTCCACGCCATCGGTGTCGACGACAAGTTCGCGCGAACCGGTGACGGCGCTGACGACATTCAGCGTCGGCCCGGCCCAGGTTTGCGGCGCGACTTCAGCCGTAAGGAATAGCGTGTTGAGGAATTTGGGAAGGCTCTCGGCGTCCTCAATTGGCTGGTAGTCAGTCGCAGGGTGGCATGTCGGCGTGCCGACGGGCGTGTACGTGCCATCGGGATTCAGTTTGTAGCACGTCGTGGTCGTCATGCCGGTCTTGGCGTCGTAGACGTAAACCTTGAGCTGGTGTGTCGGATTGTCCGGTGTGCCGTCATCCATGTTGTAGTGAACAACGGTGCACACCTCGCCCGTCACTGGGTCTTTGGTATAGCGGAACCAGTTCTTGCCGCCGACGTAAATGCACGTGCCGATGTGATGCTTTTCACCGCCGGGCGTGCAGTAGTACGTCTCGAAATTGCCGTACTGGCTTTCGTTGGTGCATTCGAGCTTGAACGTCCCCCCACCGGGCAGCGGCGCCGTTCCCTTCGTCATCACCGTGCCCATCGGCGGGCTTTCACACGGGCAAGTGGCGCCGATTGAAACGGCGCTCCCAGCGCATAGAACTGCGGCGACGATTGAAACACGACCGAAACTCTGAATCTTCATCGTGAACTCCTTTGTTCAACGAACCATGAGACACCCGGCGCGCACCCATACGCGCCGGTCTTGAAGCCGTTTCTGTGAAACTCATTGATCAGATTGATCGGGCGACGCCCCACACGCGGCCCCTGTCTCCGCTTACTTGATCATCACGTTCGCAATGAACAAGCAATTCACTGACAGTGTGCCGCGCTGAATCGAAACGTCAATAAAAAAACGTGTGCGCGCATGTCCAAAACAAACTGCGATCAGTATTCAAATTCGTGTTGCGCTGCGAGGACTCGCTCCGCCTTCGCGGACTGATCAATACACTTCAACAAACACGCGATCCGTCGATTTCAGCTGCTTGTGCAGCGTCGCCTTGGACCAATTGTCCACGTCGGCGAGTGTGTGGCGGTCGCACTCAAGGTAGGCGCCCAGCGATTCACCGGTGAGCGTGCGCGCGAGCGTCTGGTACACGCCAAGCTCCATGCCCGCGATGCCGCAGATGTAGACGAGCGTTTCGCCTTGCGACAGTGACGGGAGGATGCGGTCGCGCTCGTGCGCGATGCGCTGGTGCGCATACATCCCGGGGCGCCCTTCGTCATCGCGTTCGCGGCTGATGGCGGTGAGGTAGGTGAAATTCGCGTGATGTTCCTGCAAGTTCAGGAACTCGTCGTGATAGAGCAGATCAGTGCGGTACGGCGAACCCATCACCAGTGTGATGTGCCGCTGGCAACCACCGGCAAGCAGATCCTTCACCATGCCACGGAACGGCGCGATGCCGGTGCCGGTGGCGATGAAGAGGTAATCGTGATCGTTGGGATTTGTCGGAAGAAGGAAACGTTTTCCGTTGGGGCCGGAGAGCTGCACTTCATCACCGACGGAAAGATTGCACAAGTAATTTGACGCGACGCCGAGGAACAGCGAATGGTCGTCCCAGTGTTCATCAATGGTGCGCTTCACCGTGGTGGACACGATGTTTCCAGTCCCGTCCTCGCCGCCGCTGGGGCAAGCGATGGAATACAGGCGCACCAAATGCGGCTTGCCCTTGGCATTGAGCCCCGGCGGAATCACACCAAACGCCTGGCCAGCGCGATAAGAGCCTGCCAGCGGCGTCCCGGAAACATCGAACTCGATATGGCGCACAAACCCGGCCGCCTTGAGCGACGCCGTGCAGATCTCGTTCTTCACCACGCGACCAAGCACGGGTGCGTTTGGGCGCACCACGTTCATCTGCACCTGAGGCAGCGTCACAGGGGTCATATCAGCTCCGACGGTGATATCGGCATTCATCGGCGTCATGGTTCGCTTTGATTGTTGAGGCGCCGCGGCATTCGAGTGGCGCGCCCAAAATGAAGGGAGGGATTCTGTGCGGCGATCAGCCGGTCGGCGCCGGCGTTTCGGCGGTGGTCTCACCAGCGGCGCTTCGCAGCATTTGCTGCAGGCGTTCCAATCGATCACGGACGTCCTGATCTCGGACACCGGCGCTCTGGAGCGTTGACGCGGCTTGTTCGAACGCCTCGGAGGCCGCTTGACGAGCCTCCATGAACTCGGTCTCGGTGTGATCGGTGAATCCTGCCGCCCGGCTGGCAAACGGCGGCGCTGGCTCTTCGCTGGACACGAGGTCAAGCAGGAGCAGGTACCGCTCCATGCCGCGCGCTTGGGTCGCATACATCTCGCCGAGGCGCTGCTGGGCTTCCGCACGGAGCACGGCGTTGGTGGCGCGAACGCCGGAATCGCTGCTGCGTGACTGTGAAAGCGCCGTCGCCGCGGCTTGAGCGTGACGAATGGCCTGGTTCCATCGCTCGGTCAGTTCGCCGTTGCGGATGGTTTCGATTTCATCGAGGGCGACTTCGGCCTCGTCCGCCGCGGCCCGAGCCGCAGCTCGCGCCACTTGGGTGTCCTGCCGCGCATCCTGCGTGCGCTGATCAACGCGGCGGCGCGCTTCGGTCAGACTCGTGCGTTCGTCGCCCAAACTGCCGATGAGACGATTCAACTCTTCGAGGCGCGGCGCCACTTTTTCCTTCGCCGCAGTTTCTCGCGCTGATTCCTGCTCGGCCCCGGCGGCGGATCGTTCAATTTCGTAGGCTTTCGCGACCATGTCCGCGGCTTCGGTCGCCGGGGAATCAAGCGCTTTGGCCCGCCACTCGGCGGCTTCGGCGCGTCGTTCGTTCGCAATACGACCACTCTCGTTTGCTCTGGTTTCGAAGGCGTCAAACTCGGCCTTCAACTCGCGATGCGTGCGCTGCGCTTCGCTCAAGCGCTGCTCAACTTCGACCAGCGCCTGGTCAAGGGACGCCCGTTCTGTGACGGGATTGATCTCCGCCAGCGCCGCGGCCAATGCGGATTGCGACACATAGAGATCCATCAGAGCGCGCAGTCGCGTCGCTCGGTCCAGAAGACGATTTTCGATCTCCACCGCTTCCGCAGATTCGATTTGCGCCATCCCGCCGTGCGCCTGCGCCAGCAGCATGTTGGCGGCGTCGCGCTGTGCGCTGGAGCCATCGCGCGTCGCACCTTGAAGTTGACTGATTGCTTGCTCGTATGTCTGCATCCGCAAATTCGGCGGAGCGGCAGAAGCGCCACCCGAATGGACCGCGGAAAGCTCGCGTCCCACCGACGCCAATGTGACGGACACAGCGTCTTCCTGGTCACATGCGACGAGCGTCGCCATGGTCGTGAGCGCGAACGCGGCAACGAAAAGTCGTGACAGTGTCGAAATCGTCGTGGTCATCGGTCGGTGATCGCCTCTTGCAGGTGGAGCGGCCCGGGATCGGCCGATCGGAAATGCGGGATGCTGAATTCGCCGTGTGGACTTTGCCGAATGCCCAACGGACTCGAACGGGCGAGTCTAGCAGGGTGCGGCGGGCGCCTCGAATGCAATCCGGTTCTACCGGGGCTGCGGTTCCCTCGTTGGGGGCGTTTCCGCGGTTTCGGCCGCCTCGGGAGGCGTCGGAGGGTCGTAATCGATGGGGATCTCGGTTCGAGGCTGCCGCATGGACCGGATCCAGTCCACCGCCTGGCGGAACCGCCGCGAGTCCATTGACCGAAACGCGGGGCGCCAACCGTGTGTCTCAGGATGGGGAAAGGCCGCGTCATGCTGCGGCAGGCCGAGGTGCAGCAGCGGCGAGCGCTCGGGATTTTCGTAGTCGATCAGCGCTCGTCCGTCGGAGAGCGACTCCCGTTCGATGATGATGAAGTTGGTGTACGCCGCCCGCTCGGCGCGCGTGTCGCGGTTGTACAGCATGAGTTCGCCGGCTTCGACACCGCCATGACAGTTTGTCGTCGCGCATGAATTCACGAGCCATGTGCTGTTGACCTGCAACCGGAATTGATCAAGCGAACCCGGCGACCCAAGAACTTTGACTTCACCGTAAAGATCCCGAGCACGCAGGCGGAACATCTCGGCAAGAATTTGCTCCGGCTCGCGCCGATGAAACGCTTCGCGCCCATCGCGCGACGTGGGGATCGCGGGGTCGTCGCCGTTCCGATCGAGGAACTTGTCAATCGTGTCGCGGCTGATCAATAAGCGCGGCGATTCATTCAGATCCAGTTCCCACACCTTGAGAAGATTGACTTCCTCCTCGGAAAGCAATGGGAAATCGCCGGGCTTGAGCCGTTCAGCGCGGCGCACTGTGGGCGTCTCGGCCGGGCTGTCCGGCACACGGTCCTGCACTTCTTTGGCGCGAAGTTGTTTCTCCTGACGCACGATGCGCAGGAGCCGGATGGCTTCGGGGTTGTCCGGTTCAAGCGTCTGCACGTGCGCCAGATCCTGAAGCGCTTCGTCGTAGAGCCGATTCGCGCGGGACCATTCGATCAGCGCAAGCAAGCGGTCAACATCCGCGTTGTCGATCACAGTCCGCATTTCGTGGTACCGCTCGATCGCCGGGCGCTGCACGACAATGCGTTCCACGTCGGATGGCGGGATGCGTGTTTCCACCGACGCGATGCGCACGATGACGGCGTCTATGTCACGACGCACAAAGACGGCGCGCAACCGCTGACCGGACTTCAGCGTCACGATGACATCGGCGCCTTCGGGAACAGGCGGGAGTTGCATGGGGTCTGCCGGAACTGGTTGCTTCACCGGCTCGGCCGGTTGCACCGCCGCCGCCGTCCCGATCAGGGCGCACGTCAAGGCGAACAGGATGAGGAAGGGTCTCACGCGGGGCATGCGTTTGGGATTGTCGGTCTTCTGGAGAGTCTGTCCAGCGGGGCTCATGTATTCGCACGGCGCCGGCAAGCGGTTCTCCCCGACCGTCAAACGAATCCCTACGCCGCCTTGGACTTCTGAATGGCTTCCTGGATGCGATGGGCCAGGAGCGCGGGCGTGAACGGTTTGATGATGTAATCGTCCACGCCGGCCTTGATCGCCTCAACCACGTGGGCCTGGCTGCACTCCGTCGTGACCATGATGACGGGCGTCGTCAGGCTGATCTGGCGAAACGCCTTGATGAATTCGAGACCGTTCATCGTGGGCATGTTCCAGTCCAGCAGCACGACGTCCGGCTGGAAATTCGACAGGGCGCGCAGCGCGTCCTGTCCGTCGCTCGCCTCTTCGACCTGATCACTTTCAATCTGGTCGAGAATGGACTTGATCATGTCGCGCATGGTCTTGGAGTCATCGACGATGAGCACTTTCATATTGCACCTTCCTTGCCGTCCGAATGGACGCTGACCGGCCACGCCGCGAGTTCGAGAATGCGGGCCACATCGAGCACGAGCATGACATCGCCATTGGCGTCGATCGATGACACACTGAACGGCGCCGCTGCCATGAAACGTCGCGCCAGTGGCTTCGTCACAATTTCCATGCGGCCTGCGAGTTCAGACACGAGCAGCGCCGCCCGGCGCCCATGCTGTTCCACAATCACTTCGAACCGCTCGCCATGGTCCGCCGTAAGAGGCGTCTCCAGGAGCTCTGCCAGCGAGATGCGCGGGACGCTGGACTGGTTTGCGGCGGCATTGATCCGGCCCGCTTTCACCACATTGGCTAGTGGAATGGCGTACGCCTCATCACCGACATTCACGATCAAAGCGTTCAGAATGGCGATCGTCAGTGGCGCGCGAATGGTCACCGTCGTTCCGCGCCCTGGGGTGGATTTGATCTGCACCGACCCGCCAAGACGCTCCACACTTCGGCGCACCACATCCATGCCGACGCCCCGACCGGAAATGTTGGAGACCTGCCGCGCCGTCGAAAAACCGGGAGCAAAAGTCAGCAGAAATGCGTCCTCGTCACTGAGCGTTTCCGCTTCGTTGTGATTCAGGATGCCGCGCTCGATCGCACGTTCAATGAGGCGCCGTCGATCCATGCCGCGCCCATCATCAGAAACCTGAATGACGGCAATGTCGCCGGATTGCGCCGCGCGAACTCGAATCAAGCCGTGGCGTGGTTTGCCCGCGGCAGTCCGTTCTTCCGGCGATTCAACACCGTGATCGACACTGTTGCGCAACAGATGCACGAGCGATTCGCCGAGCCCTTCGATAATGGAGCGATCGACTTCCGTTTCGGCGCCGTCGATCTCAAGCGTCACTTCTTTGCCGGATTCTGCGGCAAGATCGCGAATCACGCGCGGATACCGATTCAAGAGCGTGGTCAGCGGCTGCATGCGCACATGCATGGTCGCGTGCTGGAGATCGGCGGTCAGGCGATCCAGATCTTCCGAAAGCCTGATCACCTCTTCACGCACATCCCCCGGCGCACCGGCAAGCGGTCCGGTCGGCTGGAGCAGACGCGCGAAGCTGTTCTTGCGAAGCACGAGTTCGCCCACGAGGTCGAGCAACGATTCAAGCCGCCCGACATCGACGCGCACACTTCGAATTTCGCCGCTCGGACTTGTTCTCGCCACAGGCTGGTCGCGCTGGACGGCGATTGGTCCAGAGTCGCTGTGACCGGCCGCAGCGTCGCGCAAGAGTAATTCGTCGAGTTGAAGCCGCAACGGTTGCGGCAATGAGATGGGTTCCTGATTGGCGCTTACTGCCGCGACCTGTCCTTGCGCCCATCGGAGCATTGGCAACATCACCGCCACGTACTCAGCGATGCGATCGGTGGCGGCCAATCCGATAGCGCCGCGCTTCAGCGTTGCGACGGATTCTTCGATCAGCGGCAATGCAAAAAACGCTGTCGTGCGAAGCAATCCATCACAGATCTCGACAACATCCTGCGACGCCGATGCACACAGCGCGGGCTGGCGCTCGGCCGCTTGCAAAGCACGCATCATGGCATCGAGTGATGTCGTGAAATCAGCCAATGCCGCCGCCAGAAGCGCCTGTCGATGATCAGGCAATTGATCAGATGCGGCTTCGATTGATTGGTTCGTGGCCGTCGCCGAGGCGCAGGCCTTCTCACTCCCGCGCGACGCGATGGTGGTTTGAAGTCGGTCCAGCAGCGCTGCGTCCGGCAATTGAAGTTCTTCGCCGCGCTGCAATCGCGCCAGGCTGGTCCGCAATGACTCGCTTGCCTGAAACAAAGCGCTGATGAGTTCGCTCGCCAGCCCAGCGCCATCGTCGCGCGCCGCTTCGAGCGCCGACTCTCCGGCGTGCGCCAACGTGACAATGGCCGTCAAACCCAGAAACGACGCATTTCCCTTGATGGTGTGCAGCGCACGCATCGCGACGTCCAGCGAATCCGCCGCGGCGCCGTCCGACTCCATCGAGAGCAGCGCCTCATCGAGATTCTGCAGGAGATCCTCCGACTCCAGCAGAAACTCGTTCAGGATGTTTGCGTCAAAGGCGTCCATCGTGCGCTACATCAACTTTCCTTTTCCGCAGCATGTTCGGCGCCGGCCAGCAGTTTGGCCGTATCCACCACCACGACGATGCGCTCGTCGAACCACATGCGGCCCATCAAACTGAACTGGCGAGCACAATGGCTCGCGCAATCTGCGTCATCGCCAGGCTCAAGCGTTGTGGTTTGAAGCACACGATCAACGATGAGGCCGACGGCGTTCTCGCCATCGCGAACGATGATGAGCCGCGCGGCGTCGGCTCGGTCTTCCGTCGCAATCTCACAAAGCTCGCGAAAATCAATGAGCGGGATCACACGGCCGCGCACGTTTGTCGCGCCAACCACGCGCGGCGCCGCGTGGGGAACCCGTGTCACCTTTCCAACACGCGTCACCTCAAGCACATCAGTGATCTCAATGGCGCACAGCGCATCGCCGACTTCAAACAGCACCGCGCGCAGCGTCGGAGCGGGCGCTTCTGCATGCGAGTGAATGTCGTGCGTGGCTGCCACCATGCGCGGGCTCCAGCGTCCGAAAACGGCGGCGATCAGTGGCGACGGCGCGCCACGGACGCAATTGCCGCGCCCCAGTTCAATCGGTTCGATGAACGCCGTGATTCAGGCGACCGGGCGGCGATTTGACGACTTACGCCGTGCGCGAAACCGCTGCCGGCGTCGCTTTGAGCGGTCGAATCGCCCCGATGGCGCCGCAGAGTTCCCGAGGCGACAAACGAGCAGTGGAAAGCTCCGCGTCGTCCACGGCTTTGGGCATGCCGTAGATCACGCAGGTATCGGACGATTGCGTCAGGACAGCGCCGCCCGAGCGAACGATTTCGCGAGCGCCAAGCACGCCGTCATCGCCCATGCCGGTCAGCACGACACCCAGCGTCTGGCCGGGGCATGCTTCAGCCGCGGTCGTGAACAATAGATCCACACTTGGCTTGAACATTGAATCAGATGGGTCGTCACTGACGCGCAGGAAGATGCGCTGCCCGGGAACGCGCCGTACGCGCGTTTGCCGTCCACCCGGCGCGATGTACACCGCGCCCGGATACAGCGGCATGCCGTTTTCCGCCTCAAGCACATTCACCATGCAGCGCGAGTTGAGCCGATCGGCGAGGCTCTTCGTGAACACCGCCGGCATGTGCTGCGCGACGACGATGGGCGCGGCGATCTGCGGCGACAGCGAAGCGACGATTGTTTCCAGCACCGGCGGTCCACCGGTGGAGGCGCCAATGACAACGAGATCAAAAACATCACGATGAAACGTGGTTTCGCCGCTGGCGCGATGGGCGTCGCTTGAACCTGCCTCCGCGCGGCTATCACCAATCGCTTTGATCTTCGCGATCAGTTCGTTGCGAATGGCGTGAATATCCAGGCTGACGTGGCGCGCGTCTTTGGCGACGAAATCAATCGCGCCGAGGCGCAGTGCGGCGAGCGTGTCGTTGCTGCCTTTGGTCGTCAGGCTGGAGACCATCAGCACCGCCGTCGGGCAATCCGACATGATGCGCTCGAGGGCGCCGAGGCCATCGAGTCGCGGCATGTGAATGTCGAGCGTGATGAGGTCCGGGCGCAGGAGCCGGGCTTTCTGGACGGCTTCTTCGCCGTCGCGCGCGGTGTCCACCACGACGAGTCCCGGCTCGCTTTCGATCAGGCGCGTCAGCGATCGGCGCATGAAGGCAGAATCGTCGACCACAAGAATCCGCACCGTGCGATACCTCCTGTGCGAGAAGGAGGGACCCCGCCGCGTGAACTCGTGGCGTGTCGAACCCCCCGCTGAGAAGTGATCGGACATGCGGGATGGCGGGTCCAGCGCCGCGTTCAGCGAGATAGGAGACTCAGATCGCCGCTGAAAGTCCCCCACGATTGGTTGTCCGATAAAATGCGGCTTTTTAACCACTTACGGGGCTGGGGCGATCCAAATGCGCCATCACCCCCCGGCGAAAACAGGCAAAAATGGGTTTGCTTCGACTTGTGGGGATAGGTAGACTGAAGGCGACGTGTTTCTTCCCTCCTGCCCACCATACTTCCCCCGGTATGGTGGGTCTTTTTGTTTTTGACGGCCGCGACCGCAGATAAAGCGGCTCATGCGGTCAGTCTCGAACCACTATCAGCCCGATCAATCCTTGTTCTGTCTGTAGCTCTGCGAGCAAGACGGTCTCGGGCGCTTCGGTCGCGAAAAAGCCTTCGCCGCGCATCGTTTCGCCGAATCGGTCGCGCAGATTGGATACCGGCACGCGAAACGTCTCCCCGACCTCGACGCTCTCTGTTGGAGCGCTGTACCAGGCATTGACCCATAAACGCCCCGCGGGCAGCGGCGAGGCCGTGGTGTTGGTGAACTCAACCGCGCCATCACGAACGGCGATCTGCACATCAACGGCGCCCGCGCGCTGCAGCGATTCCGGATAGCTCGGCCCCGGAACGGCCTTCGAGGCGCATCCGGTCAACAGCAATCCGATTGAAAACAACAGCAGGGTTCGAGCGATCATGCGCATATACTCGCGCCGATGGGCTGCACTGGCAACAACGCGACGCCCCCCTCCCCCGGAATCGCCCCCGGCGCGGACTCAATCGACACCGCCGCGGTCGCGCGCCTGTTCCAAATGGACCCGCGTATTCCCGCCCTGGCGCCGGGCTTTGACGCTCCCTTTTTTCAAGCCGGTTTGGCCGGTTACTCCGATGCCGCCATGCGGATCATCGCCCGCCGCTTTGGCTGCCCATTTTGCGTCACCGAAGCCCTGCTCGATCGCACCTTGCTCGCGGGAGGTCGCGGCTTCGCCAAAGCCGACCTCGGCGAATTGCACGACAACGTCCCCGGCGGCGAAGAGGATCACCCCCTCGCCGGCCAGATCATGGGCTCCGATCCGGATGAAATGGCGCGAGCCGCCGAAAAGATGGTGCGCTGGAATGCAACTCACGCGCCCGACGGCGCCGCGTTCCAGGCGATTGATGTCAACCTCGCCTGCCCAGTGAAAAAAATCCGCACCAAAGCGCGCGGCGGACACTGGCTGCGCGACCCCGAAGGCGCCATTGAAATTCTGCAGGCCGTGCGCGACGCCGTCCCGGAACACATACCGGTCACGCTCAAAATCCGGCGCGGCAGCGACGATTCGCCAGAAGCGGAGCGAAACTTCTACGTGCTCTTTGACGCCGCGTACGAACTTGGCTGCGCCTGGGCGACCGTGCACGGGCGCACGGTGGAGCAGAAGTACGTCGGCCCGAGCCGCTGGACGTTTCTGCGCGATCTCGTGAAAGCGCGGCCGGACCGCATCATCTTCGGCTCCGGCGATGTGTGGAACGTTCACGAAATCTTCCGCATGATCGAATACACCGGCGTGCATGCAGTGTCCGTGGCGCGAGGATGCATCGGCAATCCGTGGATTTTCCGGCAGGCGCGCCAAATGCTGGCGGGTGACGCTCCGACGGCGCCCACGCTGACCGAACAACGCGACGCACTGGAGCAGCATTTCGAGCTTTCCGTCGCGGTGAATGGTGAATACAAAGCGAGCTACGTCATGCGAAAGTTCGGCGTGCGTTTCGCGCAGCATCATCCGAACCACGACGCGGTGCGAAAGGGCTTTATCGCCGTCAACAGCATTGAAGACTGGCGCGCCGTGCTTGATGAAAACTATGGCGCGGCAGACGAGTTAGGCGAAATGAGCGCACCGATTTCGCAACTTGTTTCAAGCTGATGTTGTCTCATTTTGCGATTCGGTTGTGCGCCTTGCGCGCACGCTGACTGAAACAAAGAGCAAAAATGCGAATTTATCCCCTTCATTGACGAGTCTCTTTCTTGAGCACGTGTGAATTCGATCCATCCTCGTGTCACCCAATCACGAGGAGGCCGCATGATTCAAAATCGAACAAAACCACTGTTTTTCCTGACGCTCGCGGCATGGGCGCCGGTCGCTTGTGTCAGCCCGCGCGAGAAAGCGCCGGTCGCGCACTATCAACAGGAAGCGACGATGCGCCTCGCGGAGAACTATGCGCGAGATCTCGCCGCGCTCCGATCGCTTACATCGGCGCTCTCGCAAATTCAGGTGGAAACGACGCGGGCAGACATTGAAGCAGAACTTCTTTCGCTCTACGTCACTGCTTCAGGCGCGGCGGATGTCGAAGCACTTCGACAACGCATCGAAGCCGCCCCAAGCAATTCCGAATCTGACCCCCTGCTCGACGGAGTCCGCGCAGCGCGTATATCACCGGAGAAAGCGATCGCCTGGCTCGAAGACTTTGCGCTGGCGTGGCGCATGCATGCCGGCGTGCAGATTCGCGCGGGCCTCGTCGCTCAGCTCGAGCCCATGAAAAGGCTCGCATCGGCGCACGATGGTTTGCTTGAATCGCTCGATGCACACGCCGCCTTTATCCAGCGCCTCACTGCCGACGCTCTCGCGTCCGGCCTAGCGCTCGCACACGCCCATGTGCTCGAACGCGAGATTGCCGAGCCATCTCAAGCCGCATTACAGCGATTCTGGAACGAAACTGTCCTCGCGGAAGTGCGCGATCCCGAATCGCGGCGTTTGCTCGAAGGCCTCATTAACGATTTCGCGCCGTCATTGGCCGCGCCCAACACTTCGGAGGTCTCGCCATGAAGCTCAACCACGACAAACTCAACACCCTCGCGGCGCAGCTCACCTCTGAAAACACAAACCCGCTCTCACACCACGATCGCGAACTCCTCGCAGCCGCGCTCCTGCAACTGGCGGCCAGCCAGGACACGATCGCCCGCCAGTCGCGCCTCCTCCAGCTTCACGGCGAATTGCGGTCTCGCATCCATGAAATCGCTAATTCCGCGCTCATATCGATGCAAGTGCGGCTGGACACGCCCAACTCGTTGAGTTCATTTGACTTCGAGGGCGCAGAAGCCGCACGCACTCAATTGCTTGCGTCAATCGAGTCCGCCAACACCACGCGAGCGACCCTCGCCGCGACGCTGGCCTTTGTTCGCCGCCTGATCGGACCGTCGCTGTGATCACTTCCGGATTCCTGCGGTTGCGAAAAATTGCTCACAAGAAATCGACGTGAAGCGAAACCCAGAAAGATGGTTGACGGTTTACGACGGGTGTAGTAGGCTGGTTCTCCGACACCTGTAGTAGACCAATGGGGCCGCTCACATGACTCGTCGACCACCGGAACTTGGAGCCGCGGAGCTGGAGGTCCTTAAGGCCCTCTGGGATCACGGCCCGGCCACCGTCCGCGAAGTGCGGGATGTGCTGCAGCAGCGGGGCAAATCCGTTGCGTACACGACCGTCCTCACCTTCCTCACGCGGCTCGAGCAAAAAGGCTGCGTCCGGAGCGACAAGTCCGGGCATGCGTATATCTACCAATCCAAGGTGACGCGCGATCGCATCATTGGCAGCCGCATCAAAGACACGATGAAGCAGCTTTTCGACGGCGCCGCGGCGCCGATGGTGCTGCACCTCATCGAAAACGAAAAGTTCTCCGCAACGGAGCTCGCGGAGCTGCAGAAGCTCATCGAAGACCTGGCTCAGGATCGGGAGGGGCCGGCGCCAAAGCGCCGCTGAAACGCCATGGATGCAGCAGCCCTTTACGATGCGCTCTGGCGCAACGCCCTCGGCGTGATCCCGCTTGTTCTCGCCATCGCGATCTTGTGCCGCCTGGCGCCGCTGCGGGCCGCGACGCGCCACACGCTTTGGACCGTTGCGCTGCTTTCACTTTTCATCCCCCCTGTTATTCCGCGATTGAACGTTGATTCCTGGTTCGCCAGCGCACCAATCACCGTCGCTGAAAAAGACCTTGCCGCACTTCCTGTGGATCGAAAGCCGATCGCCGCACCGGCCATCACACCCGATCCGCTGGCGCACCTTCGAGCAGCGCCGCTCAAAGAAACGTCGGCCCTGACGACAAAACCCGCTTCAATCGGTTGGGGCAAGACGCCGAACGACCACAACCGGGAAACGAATCGCTCATCGCGTTCAACGACCGAGCGGGCCTCAACAACGACTGAAAAATCGTCAACGTATGTCAAGACGAAGTCCACGAACGCAAAGCCGCAGAAGCAGGCATCCAAGCCATCCTCACCCGCGTCGAATGCGAATGATCTGAAGCCGTTGGTCGTCACGGCGCCAAAGGCTGAATACACCGCGCCAATCACCGACCCGGCGCCGCTGAACTACGCCAAGTCGTTGCTGCAAAAGACTGAAAAACTCAGTGAAAATCGCACGCACGAAAGTGCGCCGGTTCGTGAGTACGCACCCGCAACGACGCCTCTTTTATCACTGGCGCGTTCCACCGTGGCGCCGCTCTTCGAGCGCGAAACCTACGCGCCGTGGATCGCTGAAGCGAAGATACTCCGGGATTCCATTCTCGCGCTTCCGCCCGTCCCCGTGGTCATTTGGGTTGGCGGCGCCGCGATCATTGCATTGATTGCCGCCGTTCGCATTGCGATGCACCGCCGCTTGCTCACGCGATCACTTCCCGCCTCCGTGCGCGTGCAGATGATGGTGGACGACTGCGCCGACGCCTTCGGCATTCGCCGTTCGCCGACGACGTACATGGTGCTTGATCGCGTGTCGCCCATGATCTGGTGCGGCCTTTCCCCGAAACTGATTCTCCCGATCGAACTGTGGAGAGAACTCGATGACGCCGGCCGCCGCGCCGTCGTGCATCACGAACTTGCCCACCTGAAACGCCGCGATCACTGGCTCCGCTGGGCGGAACTGGCGGTCGGCTGCGTGTACTGGTGGCACCCGATGGTGTGGTGGGTTCGCAAGAAGATCCGCGAAGAAGCGGACAACTGTTGCGATGCGTGGGTCACGGCGCTCCTGCCGACCGAGCGCCGCGCGTATGCGACAGCTCTTCTGCGAACCAAGGCGTACTTAAATGAAACGACCACGACACCGGGCCCGGTCGGCCTCGGCGTCACGACCGCGACAGCCAAGCGCTTCGCGAGGAGATTGACCATGGTGATGACGCATCGGACCAAGCCACACCTCTCGATGACCGGACTTCTGATTGCCGCGACGTTCGCCACCGTCGCCTCAATTGCGACGCCAATCTGGGCGTGCCCGCCGGACCATCACAAGAAGAGCGCCGAAGAACACGCGGCGATGCACGCGCCAAAGGCGCCAAAGGCTGAAAAAGCGCCAAAGGCCGCGAAGGCGCCGAAGGCTGAGAAGGCTCCAAAACCTGACGAGGCCGACTCCACCTTCGAACGCTTCATGGAAGGAAAAGAAGGCAATGGCGACAACCTCGATGCGCGCCTTCGCGAACTGGAGCAGCGCCTCAATCGCGCCATGCAGAATGTTGAGGGCTTGATCGCCGCGCCTGAGGCGCCGTCGCCGGCGGCCCCGCCGATCGCGGGCTTGCCCCCGGCCTATGCCGGCGCCATGCGCGCGGCTCAGGAAAGCAATGAGCTGATCGACAAGGACTACGTTCTTCCGAAAGACAAACTCGAAAAACTCACCGTGCTGATGTCGCGTGACGATGTCCCGGTTCTGATCATCCCCGGCGACGACAAGATCACCGTGCGCGCCACCAAAGCCAATCACAAGATCTTCGGGGCGTTTGTGTCCGTCATTAATCCAACGCCCGGCAATGAAGTCTTCGCAATCTCCGAAGGCAAACTCAAGGATTTCTCAAACCTCATGGTGCTCGGCTCCGTGCCGATCCGCGTGCGTCCCGGCGATGAATCGATCACCGTGTATGGAAGCGATCTTGAGCGCAAAGTCGTCGCCGCATTCGCGCAGATGATCGATCCCGATGGCTTCAAGGCCAAGGGCGCCACATCTGACGACAAGAATGTGTCACAAAATCAAATGACAGCGGCGCCCACTATGCGTCACGGCATCGAAGCCCAGGCCAACACCGCGATGAACAAGGCTCGCGCGCTGGCGGCGGAAGCTGATCGACTCGAAGCCCTCCGCTCCGAGATTGAAGCGAAAGTCTCAGTCGTCGAAGCGGAAGCGGAATCGATTGAAGACGAAGCGGACCGCGTCGCCGACGAAGCGGAAGAAATGCTCGAGCGCGCCGAAGAAATTGCGGAGGAAGCAGAGCACGCGGAAGCCGCCGACGCCCGCTATCGCAAGGTCGCCGAGGCCGGTTCACTTCGCGCCGAAGCGGAAGCTCGTCGTGTTTCAGCCAAAGCGCTGCTCGCGCAGGCCGAAGCGGTGATGCGCCAGGCTGCCGTGCTCGAAGCGCAAGCCGAAGCCATGGAGCACCGTGCCGATGCGCTCCGCGAACAAGTCGAAGAGATCGAAGATTCCATCACCGATCACCTCGATTCGCTCGAAGCGTCCCTTCAGGATCGTTACGACAAGCTGTATGAAATCGTCCGCCAGCAGGCGCACCAGATCGAGCAGATCATCGAACAGTACGAGAATCGACTCGGCCAGGACATCGACGGTCGTCTGGCCCAACAACTGAAGCAGCAGCTCAATGTCATTGATCGTGCTGCGGAACAACGTGTGGTCGTTCGCAACGCCGCGAACAACTGACGGACTTTCAGATTAACGCCGGACGCCGCCTCCTCGCGCGTCCAGTGGATAGTGCGCTGACGCGGCGGCCTTGTGGGTATCGCCACCCGCCCACGGGCCGTCGCGCCAAGCGCCATCGCCGCGCTCAATTTGGGCCGCATTCACCGCTTCCACGGAGCCTGAACAATGCGTTTCTCACGGAAGATGCTGACGACCGGAGCGCTCCTGCTCACCTTGCTCGTTTCATCAAACGTGCGCGGCGCCGAACCGGACCCCGCACTGCGCAGCTACCACGCCGCCAACGGATTCCTCAATCGCGGCATGAACGAACTCGCCGCTCGGGAATACGAAGCGTTTCTTGAGCAACGTCCCGATCACGAGAACGCGCCGACCGCTCGGTATGGCCTCGGTGTGGCGCAGTTTCGAATGAATCAGCTTGAGGCGTGCGTGACGACGTTGACGCCGCTTTTGAAAGTGCAGGACTTTGAGTTCGCGACGGAGACGGACCTGCTCATCGGCCAGGCGCAGCTCACAACTGGGATGTACGCGCCCGCTGCGGAGCGATTCGAAGCCATTGTCAAGCGCGATCGGAATCATGCATCGGCCCCCGCCGCTGGCGCACTTCTCGTGGAATCGCTCTACCGCGCCGACGACGCGGCCGGCGCCGAACGCGCTGCGGATTCATTCCTGCGCCGATGGAGCCAGGACGAACGAAGCGACCGCGTTCAATTTTTCTTTGCCCTCGCCGCAATGTCTGATGAGCGTTACGACGTCGCAGCCGATCGGTTTGAAACACTTCTGGAAACAACGCCCAAGAGCTCGCTCGCCGCGCAATCGACTCTGCTCGCCGCTCAATGCCGCCAGCAGGAAGGCGCCCTCGCGCAGGCTGCTCGGTTTTACGAACACGTCATTGAGCAGGCCAACGACGCGCTCATGCCTGATGCGCTGTTTGGCCTTGCCACCATCCTGCAATCCAATGGGCAGCCGGACGACGCGGCACTGTTGCTCGACGAGTTCCTTCGCCGCAGTCCGGATGACGCCCGAGTCGCCGACGCCAAATTGCGCCGTGCACAAATCTGGTTCGGCAAACGTCGCTATGACCGCGCTGAATCGTTGCTCACGGAAGTGTCACAACTCGACAATGCGGATGACGCCGCCGTCGCGTACTGGCAGGCCAAATGCGCCTTGCGCAGCGATGAACCGCAGAAAGCGGCACAGCTTCTCGCCACAGCGATCGACGCCAGCGCCGATCACACACTGGCGCCGGAGATGAATTACGACCTTGCCGTCGCATTGGAGCGCGCCGGCGAGATCAAAGACGCCCGCCGCGCCCTCGAACAGTTTGAACGCCGCTATTCGGATCATGCGCTCGCGTCCGAAGCGCTCGCGCTGCACGCTTCACTGGCACATCAATTGGGCGACTACACCGACAGCGCCGCGGCGTGTCAGACCTTCCTGGAATCCAATCGCAATCATCCGCAGGCGCCCGCCATGCAGTACCTCCTGGCGGAAAATTTCTATCTCAATGGGGAACTGAGCGACGCGGCTGAAGCATTTGAGATTGCCATTAAGACCAGCGGTGATTCCGACCACGTCATCCGCGCCACCTTCCGCCTCGGCGTGATTCGATATCAGCAGGGTAAGTATGGCGACGCGGCGCCGCTCCTCACGCGCGTCCTGACCGAAGCGCCCAAGAATGAAGCATTCACGTCGGCCTCTCTTATGCTCGGCGAAATCGAGTTTGCGAACCGCAACTGGAAAGGCGCGGCGTCCTCATTCGAACAGTACATCGCCAACCGTGGCGCCCCGGACATCGATCAAGCACTCCTCAAGCTCGGCATTGCACGCCAGCGGCAGGACGATCTGACCGACGCTCTGCGCGCTTTTGATCAACTCCTCCGTGATTTCTCAACCTCCGATGCGGCGACGCACGCACAGTTCGAACGCGGTCAAATCCTTCTCGTTCAAAATGAGACCGACGAAGCTGTTGAAGCTTTTGAGTACGTGATCAAAGCGGATGACGCGGATCGCTTCCTGGCGCCGGCGCTCAACCACCTTGGCGCCATCGCCGCGCAGCGCAATGATCACGACGCGGCAATTGAGCATCTCACTCGCGCCGCGGAAGTGACGGAGGACGATGCGCTGCGCGCCGAAACCCTCAACCGTCTGGGCCGCTCGCTCGCCGCCAATGGGCGCTCCGCCGAAGCCGCGGCGACCTTTGCGGCACTTCATGAAGAGCAGCCGGACAATCGCTATGCGCTGGAATCGCGCGCACGGCAGGCCCTCGCGCTCGCCAAGGCAGGTGACTCCGAACAGGCGCTGGCGCTCATTGAAGAGATCGAACGCAACGGCGTTCAGAATCTTGATCCACGCCTTCTCGGCGCCCTTCGATATGAAAAAGCGTGGCGCTTGCGCGAATCAGGGCGCTCCGGCGACGCCGCCAACGCATACCGCGTGCTGCTCGCCGGCGAGATCGATGAAAGCCTGCGCGTTCATGCGCTCATCGAAGCCGCCGACCTCGACATCGCCGCATCACAGTTCGACCGGGCCGCTACAGCGCTGCGCGAAGCGCTCGCGCTGCTTGAACCGGGACGCCTGAACAACCCCGCCCTGCGCGCCGGCGCTCAATACCGACTCGGCCTTGCGTTGCATCGAACCGGCTCTCACAACGACGCCGCCGAATTGCTGAACGAGTATCTGCGCTCGGACCATATTGACGATTCGCTCATCGCCGCTGCCAATCTCATGGCGGGCGAATCGCTGTATCAGCTCGGTCGCCATCGCGCCGCAGCAACATGCTTTAGCTCCGTGGTTGAAGCCAGCGACGACGACGAACAGATCGCCTCGAGCCTCCTGCGGCTCGGTGAATGCGAAGCCGCCGGCCAGAAGTGGGCCGCGAGCGAACGCGCCTTTGCTGACTATCTCGATCGTTTCAGTGAACAATCCCTTTGGTTCCAGGCCCGATTCGGCCAAGGCTGGTCGCGCGAGAATCTCGGGCGGCACGACGACGCCATCGACGCCTATCGCGAAGTCGTCAATCGGCACGAAGGCCAAACTGCGGCGCGTGCGCAGTTCCAGATCGGTGAGTGCCTGTTCGCGCAGCGCAAGTTGCAGGACGCCGTCGCTGAGTTTCTGAAAGTGGATTTGCTGTACGCCTATCCGCAGTGGTCTGCCGCCGCGCTGTACGAAGCGGGCCGCTGCTTTGAAGCGCTGGGCCAGCCCGCGGAAGCGCGCCGACAGTTCGAACGTGTGCAGACTGAATTCTCCGACACACAGTGGGCGCCGATGGCGGCGTCACGCCTCGCCGCCGCGCAAAGCAATTCTCTCCCCGCGCGCTGATTTGTTCCCATTCCTCCGTTCTCAGGAGGCGACGACGCCATGCTTTCATTCATCACTCCGCAAGCCGTCTCTCTGATCGCCGCTGCAAATCCGGCCGGCGCCGCGCCGCCAAACTCAGCGCAAGTCACCAGCGTGTGGGATTTCGTCCTCAAAGGCGGATTCATGATGATCCCCATCGGGATCTGCTCACTCGTGATGCTTGCCGTCGCTGCTGAACGCGCGCTGTCAGTTCGCAAACGCTCCGTCATCCCACCCAGCTTCCTGCCCGGGCTAAAAAAGAAGTTCAGCGAACCCGGCGCCGATCCCGCCGCAGCAATCAGCTATTGCAAGAAGAACGACAGCCCGATCGCGCGCATCTTCGCTGCGGGCCTGAAGCGTTTGCACCTTCCGCTTGAGACACTGGAACGACACATCTCCGAAGCAGGCGAGCGCGAAATCATCAAATTGCGCAAGAATCTTCGTGCGCTCTCGATCATCGCCGCGATCACTCCCCTGCTCGGTCTGCTCGGAACCATCTTCGGCATGATTTCCGCGTTCCAGACCGTCGCCGTCACGGGCGATGCACTAGGTCGCACGGAGTTGCTCGCCAGCGGCATCTATGAAGCGCTCATCACGACCGCGGCCGGTCTCATCGTCGCGATCCCGGCGCTCATTCTCTACCACTGGCTCAGCGCAAAAATCGACAAGATCGTTCACGAGATGGACCTGATGACGCTCGACTTTGTCGAGACGTACGCGCTGCCAAGCCTCGCCGCATCGCCACGACGTCTGCGCTCGGAGCATGCTGACAACGGCGCCGTCGTCGAACCCGCCGTCGCGGCCATCGAAGACTGATCCTCGTTTCGCTGAGAACTACGCCATGATTCGTTCCGCCGCGCCATCCAGCGACACCGCCATCGAGATCACGCCGATGATCGACATGGTCTTTCTGCTGCTCATCTTTTTCCTTGTGGCGACGACGTTTCACCAGACGGAGCGTGAGTTGCAGATTGCGCTTCCGCATGCCGCCAGCGCCGCGCCGATCAGCGTGGCCCTGCGCGAAATCGTGATCAACGTCGGGCCGGATGGCGAAATCATCGTTGCCGGCGAAGAAATGCCGCCCGAAGCGTTGCGATCCCTCATCGAAGAGGCCGTCGCCGCCAACCCTGAACAAAAAGTCTCCGTCCGCGGCGATCGCGCGACGCCCTACGCCAACGTCGTGCGCGTGCTCGACCTCTGCAAAGGCGCCGGCGTGCAACAACCATTTCTCGACACCGTTCCAAATTCCTGATTCGCGCCACCTGCCATGAAATCGTTGCGACCAGCACTGCCGTATGTCTTCGCCGCCGCGCTCGTCGCGACGGTGAGTGTCATACTGTGGCTGACGCTCGGTTCGCGAATCACGGTGTACACCGACGCGGACACGATTCGTGACCCCGTGCGCGAAGCGCCGGTGCGCGACATCCTGTGGCAACCATCGCAGGAAGCATCCGGCCCGCTCAACACCCTCGACGACGAATACGAGCCGCGCATCAGTGCAGA
Source organism: Phycisphaerales bacterium (assembly GCA_029260345.1). Lineage (GTDB taxonomy): Bacteria > Planctomycetota > Phycisphaerae > Phycisphaerales > UBA1924 > OFTM186. The sequence continues at coordinate 185,617 of JAJDDK010000001.1, forward strand.
TGGCCTCACCATGTTCTTCGTGCGCGGCCGCCCCGGCGAGAACGCCGACATCTACACCTCCACGCGCACGCCTGACGGCTGGACGGAGCCCGTACCGCTCACGGTGATCAACTCCGACGCCGACGACCTCGGTCCGGAGCCAACGCCTGATGGTCAATCCATCCTTTTCTACTCCAACCGTGGCGGCGGCTTTGGCGGATACGACCTTTGGGTCTCAAGCCGCTCTTCAGACGGCGACTGGATGGCGCCGGTCAACCTTGGCCCTGCGCTCAATACCGAATTCAATGAATACGGCGTCGCATACGCGGCGTCATCCAACACAATCTATTTCGCCTCCAACAAGCCGCGCGAAAACGACACCGAGGCGCGCGATCCCGACGCCTGGCCCGCCACCATCCGCGAAGACATCTACCAGCGCGATTACGACTTGTATGAAGCGCCGTGGAGCGACAGCGGCGCCGGAGCGCCGAAACCTCTGGTCGATCTGAACACGCGATTCAATGAAGGCTCGCCCGCCGTCAGCCCGTTCAATGATTTCATGTACTTCGCGTCCGACCGACCCGGCGGACAAGGCGGATTCGACATTTACCGCACGCGCCGCCTCTACGGCGGACACGAAGCGCCGACCAATCTCGGCACGGCAGTCAACACGAGCGCGAATGAACTCGACCCAGCGCTCTCCATGGGCGGGTATGAGCTGCACTTCTCCTCGGACAAGCCGCGTTTGCGCGCGGTGCTGGCGGCCGACGACACTACCGAACCACAACCGGCTGAATCGATGGCGCAAGAGTCAGCATCGCCCGATGATGACTACAACTTGTACCGAACCACATCGCGCGAAGTCTTTCTCGACACTGAGATCACACAGGCGAGCATCGATTGGGCGGCGGTCATTCCCTGGATTCTGCTGCTCCTCCTCCTTTTGCTCCTGCTGCTTCTGCTCTGGCTCTTGCGGCGATTCGTCAATGACGATCGATTGCGGAAACTCAGCCTGCTTGCCAAGTGCATTCTTGCATCGCTGCTCATCCACCTGTTGCTCCTCCTCGCGTTCACTGTCTGGCAAGTCAGCACCAGCATTGGCGACTTGCTCAAACGATCCGGCGGCACGCAGGTCACGCTGGCGTCCGCAGGATCTGGCGACAGCGTGGTCTCGCAAGTGCGTGGCAGTCTCACGGACGTGCAGCTCGATCTTTCCAATCTGCCATCGCTCGAAACAGCGCAGACAACGCTGCCCATCGAAGCCGCGGCCCCGCTCGAACGCATGGACCTCGATGTGGATGCGCGAGATCTAACGCTTCCAACACAAACGCTCGCGCAGCTCGAAACGAACGAAGCGCCAACGCCGCAATCATTTGCTGATCGCAGTGCGCCTTCGCCAACGGCGCCGCAAACAACTCCGAATGATCAGGCCGTTCAAACGCCCGCGATGCAGACCGCACGCGCCACGTCCGAAGCGGCGCTTCAACCGCCAACGGTTCAGGAAACCTCCGAATCGCAGCGTACGGAAGTGGAAGTCGCTTCGTCGTCATCGCCATCCACGATGGTCGACGCGGCAAGCACCATGACGCCGGCGGATGCCTCGCAATTGTCGCGCGAGTCGCTGGCGTCCGTCCAGGCGAATGATGCGTCGCCAGCCGCACCAACGCCGACGTCCGCGCCGCCCCGAGCAATCCAGCCGGACACTGCCGCACTTGCCGCCAATACATCGACGCCCCAAAGCGCTCCGGCAGAATCAACTCACGAAGCGACGCTTCAGGTCGACGCACGATCGGTGGTTTCACCAACAGCGCAGGCCGACGTTTCAATGAATACGGAATCCGCCGCGGCGCCGACGCACGTTGCGATTGATCCAGCGCATTCGGACATCGCGCTGCCCGCGCTCGATCGCGCTTCGCCCATCGCGTCAACTGACGCGCCCACGAGCGCATCGTCCGCAACGCCAAATGTTGAAACTTCATCCGCTGCGGTTGCGGTTGATCTCCCATCAATGAACGCGGCGCCGTCCGGTTTGCCGAACGCTTCAAATCGCTCCGCAACACAGGAAGTGCAGCTCGAGTCACCTGCAGTGTCCGATACGCAGCCCGCACTGGCCCAAGCGGCGCCGACCATCGAATCCGAAGGCGATTTAACGGAAAGCGCGGCTACGAACACCGTCGCGATTGACCCCGCACAGATCGGGGCGCCGAGCGCCGTCTCTATGGCGGCGACTGACATCGCAACCAGTGAATCGACGCCAAATGCGCCATCAGCAGCGTCAGCGGCTTCGCCCTCCGCCGCTGATATTGCATTACCACCGCCAGGCGCTTTGATCGCCACCGCGACACCACAAAGCACCGACGCCGGGACGGAAGCGCTTGAAGAACAAACCACAACGGTGGCGTCAACGGACGCGCTGCCTGATTCAAGTCAGTTTGAAGCTATGACTGATGCCGATGCGGCGCCATCCACCATGATCGCGATGGACGCGCCGCCCTCGATCAATCCAGCGGCTAGCCGTGAGGCTTCCTCGACAGCAAATCTACCTTCGGCAAACGAAGCGCCAACGGCGGCGCCCACATCGCCGGCCCGCAACCTTGCGCAACCGCTCGCCAGTCTCGAAGCCGTTCCGCTCGTCATGACACCCGACTTGCGTTTGCCAACGGAGATTCAGCCCGCCGAAGATGTGTATCCGCAGCGCGCTCCTGCACAGCGTCAGGAACTTGTGGAACAACATGGCGGCAGCCGCGAAACGGAACGCGCCGTCGCCATTGCGCTGACCTGGCTGGCGCGCCATCAAAGCGACGACGGCCGCTGGAGCAGCGAAAACTACGACGATGGTTGCGGGCAGTGTCGGGGCGCCGCTCGCGCCAACGTCGATGTCGCGCTCACTGGCTTAGCGACACTGTGCTTCCTCGGCGCCGATTACACGCATCTCAAAGAATCGGAGCACCAACAAGTCGTGCGCGGTGCGATCGACTACCTGCTGTCCAAGGTTGAAGACAACGGTGATCTGCGCGACGGCGAAACGATGTACAGCCATGGCATCGCGACGATTGCGCTGTGCGAAGCGTACGGCATGACCGGCGACCCGCGTCTGCGCGAACCGGCGCAGCGCGCCGTCAATTTCATCGCGGCGGCGCGCAATACGGTGGACGGCGGCTGGCGATATGAACCGGGCATGACCGGCGATACATCTGTCCTCGGCTGGCAGGTCATGGCGATGGCCAGTGCGCGGCGTGTAGGCCTGAATGTTGATAACGACAGTCTGTCCGCGGCGAAAGACTGGCTGGATCTTGTCAGTCCGGCTCGCGCTCCCGGGTTGTATGGCTATCAACCGGGCATGCCGCACACGCATTCGATGACGGCTGAGGGCATGTTCGTGCAACAGTTGCTTGGCGAACAGCGTGATCATCCCCGCATGGTGCAGTCGGCGACGTTCATTGGAAGTGAATTGCCGGAGTGGCGCCGCGAAGCGAACACGTATTATTGGTATTACGCGACGCTCTCGCTCTTCCAACACCAGGGTGATTCGTGGCGACGCTGGAACGAAGCGCTCACGCGTGAGCTGTTGCGCGAGCAGCGCGACGACGGACGCGCCGAAGGAAGCTGGGATCCTGCGGATCGCTGGTCACGGATTGGCGGACGCGTGTACCAAACGGCGCTCTGCACGTTGAGCCTTGAGGTGTATTACCGATACCTGCCGCTGTACATGAAGCCGGCTGGTGGCGGCGGTCCCGGAAACACCGCGACGTCTGAGTAAAGCCCAAAGCAAAACCGCCGCGCTTCTCACCCCGCGAATGTGCGGAGGTCAAAGCTCGGCGGTTTTCGTGAATCATGCAAGGCCCGAGGGGCGTTGGACGCCGCAACGGACCTGTAGTGTCGTATCTATCAGCGACGACGGCGAAGAACGCACAAGGCGCCAACACCGAGAACGCCCAAGGCGCCAGGCGTCGGGATGGCCGTCGGGATGAGCACCGGCGCGCCGTTGGCGATCGGATCCACACCGCTGCCCTGAATCGGCGGAGCGATGAAGTTGGCGAGGCCTTCGCCGATGTTCGCGGCGCTCGTGAACATCAGGAGCGTGATCGTCTCATCATTGCCCAGCTGGAACGCCACATCGTCGGACCACTGCCAGTCCATCGAAGAGCCGAGCCCGCCGAGGTCT
>JAJDDK010000002.1 GCA_029260345.1 Phycisphaerales bacterium
AACCGCCACCGAGCGTGACCTAGCATGTTCATAGAGAAGTAAACCTCCGCCAGCCACACTTTTTCGTTGGCTGCCGGCCGCCATGCGGCTCGGCGCTGGTCCATCGAGAGAGACCCCGGTTGGCCGTATTCGACCAAGTGCCGCCCAATATAAGGAGGGGCCACGCATGCTTGTCCTATCTCGGAAGATCAACGAGACCATCATCATCAACGACAACATCGTGATTACGGTAGTCGATATTCGCGGTGATAAAGTGCGACTCGGAATCGACGCTCCGAAGGACGTTCCCGTTCATCGTCAGGAGGTTTACGACGCTATCAAACGCGGCGAAAACGTCGGCGGTGCCCGCCGGGCAGATTCTTCGAACTCTTAACAGGGGAGATACCCGTGACGACAAATACCACGACCAGAGCCGCCAAAGGCTTGAGTAAAACCGAAGTGTACACGTCGCTCGCCGAGAGCACCGGACTTACCAAGGCGCAAGTCTCGGAGCTGTTCGACGCGCTCACCTCGCTGATCGGCAAGAACGTCGGTCCGAATGGTCCGGGCGTCTTTACGCTGCCAGGCCTGCTGAAGATCAAGGTCGCACGCAAGCCGGCCACTCCGGAGCGCGCGGGCATCAACCCGTTCACCAAGGAAGAGACCGTCTTCAAGGCCAAGCCGGCCCGCAACGTCGTCAAGGTGCGCCCGCTCAAGGGCCTGAAGGACCTCGCGCCGAAGCGCTAATCCTGCGATCGCAAAGTCAAAATGAAAGCGGACCGGACGTGCATCGTCCGGTCCGCTTGTCATTTTCAGGTTTGTTGAATCGATCGCCGTGTGATTACTTCCGTTGGCGACGTCGACCGTCGGGCACGCTGGTCGTCTTGTTCTTGTCACTGTTCGGCGCCGCATTCGGATTCTGCTGCGTCTGGAAAATCACACCATTTCCATTCGCCTGATTCCAAAGCTTCCAAACTCGATCGTCAAGTGTGCCGGAATAGACCCACGGAATGAACCCACGCTGAAACGCGCTGAGAAGCTCCAGGTCGGTTGGCTTATCGCCTGCCCGGACGGCGAAGAACGCTTCAGTCGTATTCGGATCAACGGTCCACTTTTGCTTGCTGTCGTGCAGTCGGAAATAGGTCGCCAGCGCCATCCAGGGCATGGAGTTGAGGTAGCGATCATCGAGTTTGCCGTTGTATCCGGGCCAGACGCGCGGCATGGCTTCGCCGCCGGCTTTGATGCCTCGAGCACCGAGCCACTGTGAAAAGCGAACAGCCTCGTCGCGGCGATCTGCCTTGCTTGCGACATCCCACCAGACTTCTGTGAAGCGGCATTCCTCGATCCACGGTTGGATGAGATCAAACATCGCTTCGCGGTCAGCTTCGACGGAAAAATCCGGGATCGTGTGACCGATGTAGTTCATGTCACTCGGATCGGGATCGAGGTCAAACCCGGTGTACAGACCGAGCGTGGCGCCGGGGTGAGCATCGAGCCACTTGCGGCAGAACGCCGACAAGCGATCGCGACGAGCTTCTGACATTGGCAGCCAATGTGAGGCGCTCATGTAGACGCCTTTGCCAGTTTTGGGATCAATTGAGCGATCGCGACCGGCGGGAAGATTCAGGATGATTCGCGTGTAGCCGCGCGCCCAGGCGCGATCGAGTTCCCTTTCCAACCACTTGATCGCCTTGGTGTCTTCCTCGGCCCAGCCGGGGTGACGCCCATGTGGGTCAGCAGGATTGCCATTAAAGGTGTTAATCATGCGCACCGGGCGGCGGTCAACGTTGAATCCAATCGCTGCGGCCTGCTCAGGAGCGACATCAAAAAGCTCAGCCGGTGAGTTGGCGTTGAGTTGCGGCACTTCAGGCGCCGCCTGCGTTGTCTTCGATTCCTTCGAGTCGGCCGGAGCTTTGCGGCTTCGCGGACCATCTCCTAGCGCCGTGCATGAGGCCAAGACGGCCATTCCGGCGGCGAGGGCAAGGTTGCGAGATGTGAATGTTCGGCGAGCGGTTTGAATCGTCATAACGAGCCTCCGTGGGAGGAAAGTGGCACTGAAAACACGCGAGTCGCCAATGCAGCGTCCTCGCTCACGGAGTCTTTGATTCTGTAATTGGTCTATCGTGCGCATCAGCCACCACTTCGCGTCAAGGATGAAATTCGTCGCCCCGGTTCAGAGGTCGCCGCGGACCTTCCCGCGCCATTTCCCCAACCGTTACAAGGTGTAAGTCCAAAGACGCTAGCGCGGCTGAATTATGGGGTCCAGTTGGCGAGGAGGTTTGCGGTGTCCACACCATTGACGTACCCGTCGCCGTTGATGTCCGCGACACAGCCATTGCACTCACCCCACAGCGACAGCAATGTGGCGAGGTCGGCGCCGTTGACCAGCCCGTCTCCATCGAGATCCGCCAGTTGCGACATGTTGTAGATCTGCGTGTCGTCGGTGTCGATCTTGCCGTCGTTGTTGAGGTCGTACAGGCTGAAGTTTTCACCAAAATTCGGGACCATCACAATGCCATTTGCGATCCCGTCGGCGTCCTGCGGCGTGCCGTCGAGTTCGCCGATTGCCGCTTCAAGAATCGTCTCATCGAGTTCGTTCGAAGCGCCGTCGTGATTCAGATCCGCGAAATGCCAGTCAAAGCCCAAGTCCGTCCAAACGTACAGTCCAGATTGAATTGAGCTGTACGTGGTGCCGACAATGGCCGTTGCGGTCCATTGCGTTGGATCAAGGAACTGGCGCAGCTCCATTTCAATCTGCGGAAGGTTGGGAAAACTCGGGCTGATCCAGTCAAGCACAAGCGGGAAGACGACGGGATCATTAAAAATTGGTCCGCAGCAACCACTGGCCGCCAGCGCGAGATCACGCAGCATCTCGTGAACGCTGGCGTGATTGCTGACGATGCCATCGAGCGGTTGTTGCGATTGGCCGGCCAGCATTGCCGCGCCTTCGGCGTCGAGCGGGAACACCAGCGAAACAACCGTTCGATCCATGCTTGGGTCATGTTGAAAGAGGAGATCGATTTCGGGGTCATACAGGCCGAAATCGCTGCCGCCGAAGACGCCGGAATAGGAGGCCGTGGCTTGCATGCGCTCCAGGAAACGGCCGCGCACGATCATGGATTCGCCCGACTCGAAGATGCCGTTTCCGTTGCCGACTTCCTGACGAACAACAGGTTGAAAGCAGCCGCAGAACACGAATGTCATTTCCGCGCCCGAACGCTCAAACTGCGGCGATGACTGAAACACGCCGTCGTAGTCATCAGTGCTGTGCGCAACGCGGGCGCCGATTGGCCCGGAGGGGAGTCCGCCAAAGCGCCCGGCGTTGGCAAGAAAACGGAAGGTGGCGGTGTTTTCAAGTTCGCCGCCGGAGTCAATGTTGTTGTCGAGGTCGATTTCGATGAACCCGTACACAGGCCGGTCACCAAACTTGTACGGATCGAAAGCAGCCGCGCCGAGCCCGAGGGGGCCGGGCGGGTTGAAGAGTCCTCGAAGCGTCAGGTCGATGCGAACCAAATGCGCCTCTGCCGGATCAACCGCTTGTCCGGTGTACGGATTGGTTGCCGGGTTTGCCGCTTCCCATGCAGAGAATCGCAACGACAACAGGTCCGGCAGGGCGTCAACGTTGATGTGCTGAGAGCCTGCGTCATCCGTTTCGCGGATGGTCTGGTCGCCGGGGAAATCCGTCCATTCGATGTATCCGTCAGAAGCGAGGACCGTGGCGCTCAAGAGCAGCGAACCAAAGAGGCCGAATGTCGCGCTGAGCGTTCTCACCGCGCCACCTCCTGTACGAAATCCTCAAGACCGCACCGTTCGATGCGATATCGGAAACTGGAACGGTTCATGCCGACGAGGCGAGCGGCTTTGGACACATTGCCCTGCGCTTCGACCAGCGCCTGGCGGATGAGTTCCTTTTCAACTTCGTCGATGGTGTGAAGGCCGCGATCGAAGTCAAACACAATGTGACCGTTGGCGTCCGCTTTGGCAGCGGCGGGTGAGGTTTGGACGGATGGCATCGGTGTTCGCAGGCCAAGTCCCAAATCTGTCTCAGTGATGACTTCGTCATGGCACAGCATGACGGCGCGCTGAATCACGTTAATCAATTCTCGAACGTTGCCGGGCCAGGCGTGATTCTTGAGCGCGATCGCGGCTTCGTCGCCAAACGTCGCGCCGGGACGGGCGTATTCGCGCGCGACTTGTTCAAGCATTGAATTGGCCAGAAGCACGACATCTTCATCGCGTTCTCGCAGTGGCGGGATCACAATGGTGAAAGCGCTCAGGCGATAGAAAAGATCCCGCCGGAATCGGCCGGCTTCGATTTGCTTCTCAAGGAGTTGATTTGTCGCCGCAATGACGCGGGCGCGCACATGGCGCACTTTCGAACCGCCCACGCGCCGGAACGAGCCTTCCTCAAGCACGAGCAAGAGTTTGGCTTGCAATTCCAGCGGCATCTCGCCGATCTCATCGAGGAAGATCGTGCCGCCCTCGGCAAGTTCGAACAGTCCGGCTTTGGCGGTCTTGGCGTCGGTGAAGGCGCCTTTCTCGTGCCCGAACAGTTCGCTTTCGACCAGCGCGGGTGGAAGCGCTGAACAATTCACATGAACGAACGGAGTGTCGTCACGATTGTCGGTGTTGTTTGTCGCTTTCGACTTCATCCGTTCGTGGCGATCGTGGATGTACCGCGCAAGCAGCCCTTTGCCGACGCCGGTTTCACCGAGCAGAAGAATGGTTGTGAGTTGCCGCGCCGCAGAGGCCCCGGGGGCGGCGATCGGAATCTCAGCGAAACGATCGGCGATGGTCAGCGTTTCCAGCCAGGCTTCGCTTTGTCCGATGACGCCGCGCGATTCGAGGCGGCGCTGTTCGAGGCGCTGGTACAGAGCAAGGCGCGAACGCACGCGGCGCTGCTCGAGCGCGCGTTCAATGATGATGCTTAACTCTTCGAGGCTGATTGGCTTTTGGAGGTAATCGTCGGCGCCGAGTTTCATGGCTTCGACGGCGTTCTCGACGGTGCCGTAGGCGGTCATCACGATGATGGCGCCTTCGAAGCCTTCGGCCCGGAGTTTCTTGACCAGTTCGACGCCGTTGTCGCCGTCGAGATTGACGTCGGTCAGGATGAGATCGAATTCGACATCGCGGGTCAGTCGCCACGCATCGGTGGCGCAGTCCGATTCGGCCACGTCATGGCCAGCCCTGGAAAGGCTTCGCACGATTGAGAACCGCAGGTTCTCCTCATCCTCGATGGTGAGAATTTTCGCCACTGATTACACCATTCAGGTGTTCGCCTGAAGTCTCCGTAGGTTCCACTTTAGGCTGTTCGAGTGGCAGAACGACGACGAAAGAGGCTCCCAGAGCGGTTTCCTCTGCCGGACCCGCGATTTCCGGCGGCTCCACGAAGATCTTTCCGTAATGACCGCGAACGACCTGCTGAGCAACTGCAAGGCCGATGCCATGACCGTCGGGCTTGGTCGTAAAGTTCGCCGTAAACACCTTTTCGACGAGATGCGGCGGGACGCCGGGACCGTGATCTTTGATTCGGATTCGCCAGGATTCTGAATCGCCGTTTTTATGGGCTTCAAAGTGAACGGTCGATCCCCGCGGCGACATTTCGATCGCGTTGGAGAGGATGGCGACGATGGCTTGCTCGAGATGCCGCGCGTCGTAGACCGCGTGCTGAGGCGCCTGCGTGAATTCAGAGGCGATTTCGACGCCTTTGGTCTGTGCCATCGCACGATGGGAATCCGCGATGCCGGCGAGCCAGGGGTGAACCTCGTTCCGTGTCGGTTCGATGCGGAGCGGCGTTGTGCTTTGGAGGAGTTCCTTCAGCCAGCGTTCGAACTTGTCCACCGTCGAAATGATCCGGTCCTGCGTTGAGCGGATGTCGCTGGAGGGGGGCGATTCGGCGCGTGCGACTTCAGCCAGTCCGCGGATGCCCGCGAGTGGGTTGCGAATGTTGTGCGCTAGGCGGCGAATGACCTCGCCGGCGGCGGCGAGACGTTCCTTTTCGACGCGTTCGCGCTGCATTTCGTCGATGAGGCCGGCCATGTCGTTGACCTCGGCGCTGAGCCGCGCGAATTCGTCGCGACCATGCACGTCAATGCGGTGGGCGTAATCACCGGCGCCGATGCGCACCGCGGCGCGGCGGAGTTCTTTGATTGGTCGCAAAATCCAGCGCCGCACGAGGATGAGCCCCAGCACACAGGTCATCAGGGCGAGCAGCAGTCCAAACGCCAGGACGATGAGGAGTTGATTCCAGATTTGTTCGCCGTGAGAGACGGCGAGCTGCGCATCGGCGAGCGCTCGGTTGATGACGCGCTGAATCAGTGTGGCGTCTTCGCGCAGTTCGGATTGAATCAACTCGCGATCGAAGGCTCCGTTCTCAGCGACCGTTCGCAAGTCCTGCGAGGCGCGCGTCATTCTGGCTTCAACGGTTCGGGCGGCGCCGGCGCCAAGTCGCTTTCGCGAAAGTTCGTCGTTGAGCAGCGCGTCCATTTCTCGCTGGATGTCGTCAGCGAGGCGCCCGAGGCGCTCGGCTCGAATAGCGGCAGGACCAGCGTCAGAGGCGAGTGTGACTTCGCCCTGCGTGACGGAACGCTTCAGGTCGTCAAGGTTGGTGAGGACTGACGCAGTCGCCTGAAACGGGTCTGACAATTCCCGCTGAAACAGCGAAACCGACCAGAGGGCGGCGCCGACACTCACCACGACGCTGAAGCCGATGAGGCTAATCAGGATCGCAAACTTGCGTTGGATCGACATGGGCTACTCAGTTGCACCGAATCAATTCGGCGCGAAGCCCCATTGCCAGCCGGCCTCCTCAAGCGGTTGGCGTGAGGACAGAACATGCCCCCCTATGAATGCCACATTGACCGATCCGTTGTGTCGCTTGCCGGGGAACCAGAATCGGTCGTTGCCATACAAGTATTGCATGTCCAGCGTTGGCGTACTGAACTGCGGCGTGTTCACGCCATTCGCCAGCGCGTGGGCGCCGTCCACATCCCACAGAAGAGGGACGTCCGGCGATTCCATAATCTCGTGCGTCAGCAGTACGGGTTCTGATTGAATGCCCCAAGGCGCCGTCACCTCAATTCGATTCAGCCGTGCGTTGAAGCCATAGGAGACATTCTGGGCTGGTCCAATTGACCCCGCGTCGGTGCAAGGCACGTTTCGTGAAATGGTCATGGCGCCGGCGACTTCGGAGCAGCGCATATGGTCGAGCGACTCTCCCGGTTCAATGGTCACTTGGGCCTGATCACCGTGCGACCAGAATTCATCAATGCCATATTCACTTTCCTGAAACGTGGAGATTCGGAAGCGATTGTTGTGTTGAGCGTCGGCGCCGCGCGAAGGGTGTATCGCGGGGTCGGCGAAGAGTGCAAAATCAAATGCCACATTCCGAAGCGCCGCTTGGCACTTGAAGCCGCGTGCGGACCCAATGGTGCGCTGCAGCGCGGGCGCCAGCAATGAGAGCAGCACCCCGATGATGGCGACCGTGACCATGAGTTCCACGAGGGTGAACCCAAGCGACGGGCTCGACTGTGAACGAACACCGGCCTGCCCTCGCTGGGCGGGCAAGACAGCTCGAGCTCGAGATGTCGAGGTCGTGACAGTCACTGGACACGTGTCCTCCAAAGGAGAGAGCGACAACCGTGGTCGAGTTCGCGCCCATTATTGCACGAGTTGCGGTGAATTGTTCCACCACTTGGCGATTTCCGGGCCCCTGTGTGAATCTGGCGAAAGTTTCGGCCACAATTTCAGGCGATCTGGGGGGTGTTCGTCGGATTCGAGTCGCGGCGGGGCGCCGATTGGCACGTCGTGAAGGCAGGTCGGGGAAATCGTGAACTTACGGAAAGGAAATTTTGGTTTGGCACGAGTCTTGCAATTCGCCTAGAGCCGCTTTGTTTTTCGTTTCGGTGTTCGATGCGGGAAAGCGGCGACCGGCACGGCGCACGGCCCTGATGGAGGGAGGCCCGTGCTCAGGTCGGGAGCATTCCCGGCGCACACGATGCAAAGCAGCGCACTTGGGTATGCAGCACACTGATGAGGGTTTGGAGGTGGAGAGAGGATTGCGTAGCGCCCGGCCTCGATATGTTTGACCGGTCGCACGAGTGCGTTCCGCTGGATGGGAGAGAGACAGTGGATGCAGCACGGCCGAATGGGTTCAATCGCCCTTCGGCCGACTCGTATGCAAGAGCTCAGTGAAGTTGGCATTATGCCGTGCTGAGCAACGGTCGGAGAGAGGTCAACACGCTGTCCTCCTCGCCTGCGGCGTGTGTCACATAGCCCCGTCATACGCCGCGGCGGCAGGGTCGGGAGTCATCCCGGCCCTGTTCCTTTTTTGGATGAAACACATGGCCGTGCGCTATGCCGATGGCGTGGGCGCCACAACTTCGCGTGGCGCCGCTTCGCGCCAGCGCGCTCGAAGGATCGCAAGCAATGACATCGGCTTGAGGTGTTTGGCCGGCGGACGGAAGTACACCTCCGATGCGTCGCCGGGATGCTTCGGCGACAAGAGCCGCACTGTGCCGGAGGCGCTTTGCAGCGCACGCTGAACGGCCAGTGGGTCATCACATCGAATAACGACGTCGGGCCCGTCGATCTTGAGCGATCGAATGGAAAAGGCGCTGCCAAGCACGCGCAGTTCGGCGAGTTGCATGAGGCGGTCGGCGGCCTTGGGCAACTTGCCATACGCCTGTTCGATATCACGCTCGATGCGCTCCAGGTCACTCAACGATCGCGCCGTCGCAATGCGGCGGTAGGCTTCAATGCGGCGTTTGATTGACGGGATATACGGCGAAGGCAGCAGGCCTGAGACGCCCATGTCGATCACCGTTTCCGCAGGCGCCAGTTCAGTTTCCTCGTTCTTGAGGCGTTTGACGGCGTCCTCCAGCAAGCGGCAATACATCTCGTAGCCGACGGTGGCGATATGGCCGGACTGCTCGGGCCCGAGGATGTTGCCGGCGCCGCGAATTTCGAGGTCGCGCATGGCGATTTTGAATCCGGCGCCGAGCATGCTGAATTCTTCGATTGCTTGGAGGCGGCGCTTGGCGATGTTGGTGATGGTTCGATTCTCGGGGAGCAGCAGGTAGCAATAAGCGCGATGCTTGTAGCGCCCAACGCGGCCTCGAAGCTGGTGAAGCTCCGAGAGCCCGAAGCGATCGGCATCGGTGATGATCATGGTGTTGGCGGAGGGGATGTCCACGCCGGACTCGATGATCGTGGTGCTGACCAGTATGTCCACTTGGCGGCGCACAAATTTCAGCATCACCTGTTCGAGTTCTTTCGATGGCATCTGGCCGTGCCCGATCACGATGCGCGCATTCGGGGCCAGATTCCGCACTTCATCGGCCATGCGATGAATGCTCTGGACGCGGTTGTGAACGAAGTACACCTGTCCATCGCGGGCGAGTTCGCGGGCCAGCGCCTGCCGAATGCGTTCCCGGTTGTAGGGGATCACTTCGGTGACGACGCTGCGCCGATCCGACGGGGCTGTCGCGAGCGAACTAATGTCGCGCAGTCCGAGCAGCGACATGTGCAAGGTGCGGGGGATGGGTGTGGCGCTGAGCGTGAGCACGTCCACCGTCATGCGCAGCGAAAGCAGCACCTGCTTGTGTTCAACACCGAAACGCTGCTCTTCATCAACGATGACCAGACCGAGATCGGAAAAACTCACATCCTTCGAAAGCAATCGGTGTGTGCCGATGATGATGTCGATGCGCCCGGCGGCCAGTTCGTTGAGAATCTTCTTCTGCTCCGCCGCGGTCTTGAAGCGCGAAATCGAAACAACACGGAATGGGTAATCCGCAAAGCGGTCGCGGAATGTGCGCTCATGTTGTTCGGCGAGGATCGTCGTCGGCACCAGAATGGCGACCTGTTTCCCAAATTCAGCCGCTTTGAACGCGGCTCGGATGGCAAGCTCCGTTTTGCCGTAGCCGACGTCGCCGCAGAGGAGCCGGTCCATCGGGCGCGGCGAATGCATGTCGCGCTTGATTTCAGCGAGGGCCGCAAGCTGATCTTCCGTTTCCTCGTACGGGAACTCCGCCTCGAATTCACGCTGCCAGGTTGTGTCCGCGGGATAGCGCACGCCGGGAAGCGCCGCTCGCGCCGCCTGCACGCGGAGCATTTCACCGGCCAAATCCTGCACAGCGTCGGTAACTTTTTCCTTCTGACTCTTCCAGCGTTTCGAGCCAAGCACGGACAATTGCGGCTTGCCCTTGAACCCGCCGATGTACCGCTGCACCTTGTCAATCTGCGACACCGGCACGTGAAGCGAAGCGCCTTTGGAGAATTCAAGCGTGAGAAATTCTTCCTCATGCGCTTCTTCGTCACGCCGCTTCATCGTCGTCAGATTGATGAAGCGACACAGGCCATGATCCTGATGCACGGCGTAATCGCCCGGTTCCAAATCGAGAAAGATGTCCAGCGATCGCGCCACGCGCAAGCGCCCGGTGCGGCGGCGCGTTGAATATCGATGCAGCAATTCATGGTGCGGGACCACGGCGCGCGGCGATTCCCGATCCGACCATTGAAAACCACGATGGACGTAGCCGAGCTGGATCTGCACCGCGTCCGCCGCACTGTGCTCGGCGAGCAGTTCTCGGAATCGATCGATTTCGCCCTGATTCTGGCAGTACACCGTCGTCGGTCGTTCGCGCCCGAGTTCGGCAAGCTCCGGGATGGATTCCATGGGATCGTGCGCAAATGGCGGAAGCGAAGCAACCGGAATTTCGAATTGATGTGCGAATCCGGACTTCGGCGCCGCGTACTGGCTGATTTCGGCGACGGCGCGGAGATCGTCTTGAATGCACTTGAGGGCTTTGGGCGGCGCGAGAATGTCATCCGCGCCGACGACGCGTTCGTAGTAGCCGCGCGCCTGTTCGACAATCTCAATGGGCTCGAGCATGAAGCCAAGCCAATCCTGTCCGAGGATCGCAGTGATTGGCGTCGTGCCTGCGTCGCCTCGGAGGGCTTCGGCAGTGGCGCTGACAAACTCGATTGATTCGATCGCGCGATCGGACCCCATGGTTCCCGGATCAATCTCATGGATGGCGTCGAGGTCGTCGCCGAAGAAGTCGAGGCGCACCGGGATCGGCTCGCCGGTGGTGGATGACGGCGGGAACACATCGACGATGCCGCCGCGCACAGCGAATTCGCCGACTTCTTCGACCGCGTCCACGCGTTTGTATCCGGCGCGATCGAGCCAGCGGACGAGGTCGCCGGGGTCGAGCGTTTCTCCTTTGTGCAGCGTGCGCACAACGTGATCAGCGCCGCCGGGCGGCGGGAGGAGTTGCATAACGGCATGTATGGGCGCGACAAGCACTTCTGGCGGATTCGCCTTGCATTCGCGCGTGATTCGCATGCGCTCGGCGAACAGGTCGAGGCTGACGTGCGTTTCACCAGGGGCCAGCTCAAGGGCGGGATAGCGATCAGCGCGAACACCGTGCGCACTGAGTTCATCAGCGACTTCGTCCGCTTCATCGGGGTGGGCGACGATCAGAATGACGGATCGAGAGGAGACCCGCGCGACCGCAGCCGCGAGAAATGAGGTCGAACTGCCGATCGATCCCGTCAGCGCGGTTCGCTCGCCGGCGCTCAGCGCTGCGGCGATGTCGCGCGCAAGAGTCGACGTTTGAATGACGTCGAGCACGCTTTCAGATGTGGCGGCGTTTTCAGTGCGCATGTTCGTGCAACCCGCACGGTTGTCAGACCGTCGGGTGAGGCGAGAGAGTTTCGGATGTGTGGCTCAGTTTAGGCTCGGCTCAGGCGAAGGTGGGTTCACCACGACGTAGGGCCGCAAATTGAGAATGGTGCGTTCGCCGACGCCGCGCACGCGGGTGAGGTCCTCAATTGAATCGAAAGGGCCCTGAGAATCGCGATCAGCCACGATGCGTTCTGCGATCGCCGGGCCGATGCCGGGCAGCAATCGAATGTCGTTTTCATCAGCAATATTGATGTCGATCAGCACGGTGGCCGCGACAGCGTCGTCAGATTGATCTTTTCTGCCGGTTGCGATGAGCAAGAAGAGAGCCAGCGAAATAATCATCGCCGCCGGCGCCGCTGTCACGGCGCGGCTTCGAATTTTTTTGCTTCGGCGTGCCGCGACCGGGCGATTCATGCGGACGGCGCCGACTGTGTCGATTCGGTGCGCAGCAAGTCGCACAGCGGCTTGTTTTGACGGAGGCGAGAACGGATGTCGCGCAGGCGACTGAGCGCCGGGCGTGCGTTGCCGGATCCATCGACCAATCCGCCCGCATACATGTCCGCTTCGTTCTCAGTGTCGAAGAGCGCCTGCCAGCACACGCTGTTCACACTCGGGTGGCCGAGCGCGACGATGGCGACGTGCGCCATCCAGTCCGCCTGGGCCGCGGCTGACCATGGCTCGCGCCAATACCCCGGATCAACATCGCCGTACCCCGTTGACGCCAGATCGGGCGCCACTGCGGGCGATCCGAGGAGCGATACTGCAAGCGGGCGCTGAAATTCCGCGTATCGATCCAGCAAATCCGCGATCGACATCAGATCGCGCGTGCTGCGTCCGGGCGTGACATCGCCCATTAAGAGCTGGAGCCCGAAAGAATCCACACCGACGCCCGCCTGCGCAATGATTTCCGCATAAAGCTGCGGCGCCAGCGTGGCGCCATCGTTTGATGCGTATTCGCCAAACGGCTGGGCAATCTCAACGCGAATGCTGGCGCGCGGGTGAAGCTTGCGCACCATGAGCGCACAGATGCGCGTCAGATCCACAACCTGTTCAAGAGTCAGTGTGAAATTGCTGCCGATGTGCAAGCCGCTGGCGACGGTCCAGCGTGACACGGCGCGCCGGTAGCGCGTCACCACGCGCTTCACGTGTTCGTACACCAGTTCGCGCAATGTGTCGTAATCGTTTTCCCAGATGTAGAGCCAGTCCGGCACACAGCCGGGACGCAGATCGATGATCGGCCCCGCAACGACGGGCACGCGCGCCGTGCGCACGGCCCACTCAATCCAGCGATCAACTTTCTGAAAGTCGTATTTGCCTTCCTCCGGCTCCAGATCGCTCCAGCGCAGCGGGAGGTTGATGAAATCCGCCGTGCCGGTGATCACGCGTTGCAGCGGCTCAGTGAAACGATCGGGATGAACGCGGATGCCGATGCTTGGTCGCTGTTCCGGCGCCGGGTTTTCGATCGCCGCCAATGCTTCGCGTTTTGCGTCCACCATCTTGCATGCGTGCTGGATGGTGAGCCGCTCGCCGGCCTCCAGACCAATCTCAATCGCCTTCCGCGCGGCGGCGTCCTGTTTGGGCGAGCCGCCGGTCTCAGGGTGCGGCTCCATGATGAGGGCGGCGGTGAACTGCGCGAGGGCTTCGTCGAAAAGCTTTTGGACTGGATCATCCGCCGATCGCGCAAACTCGCCCCATTCTTCGACCTTCACGAACAACTGCATGATCTGGTGGCGAGCCAATTCGAGGCTCAGCAGGTACGGCCGCTCACGATGGGGCAGGAGGCACGTCTGGAGCGTCACAACGCCCAGATCACCCGCGTCCCATTGAAGGGCCAGCGCCGTCGAACCGGTTTCGATCGGCTCGCAACGAATCAAGCCGCCGTCCATCGAGACGCGGCCGGGCGCGACGACATTATCCGCGCCCAGCAGATAGGCGTGCCGGAGCGTCCAGTCAGCATCCAGCCCGTTCTCGTCGAAGACAGCGAAGGTAATCATGACGAATTCACGAAGGGTGTACGCCCGCGCGCACGATCATTCTGGCATTGTCGCAGGGGGGTCCCGAAAGGCAAACGACCCCGCGTCGAACGCGCCGAATGGTCACGCTATCATCGCCGCCATGAACACGCTGGACGCCGTTTACGAGACGCATCTTTCTCTCCCGAACCGCAAACAGGGCAAAGTTCGCGATGTCTACGACCTGCCCGGTGATCAGCCGCGGCTTGTCATCGTCGCGACAGATCGGATTTCCGCATTCGATGTGGTGCTGCCAACGCCGATTTCCGGCAAGGGTCGCCTGCTGACGGACATCTCAACGCACTGGCTCCGCTGGATCGAAGAGCAAGGTTTGGTGCGCACGCATTTGGTGTCAACCGATGCATCGGACATCCCAGGTCTGGATGAATCGCAGATCGCGCAGGTTGAGGGTCGTGCGACGATCGGCCGCAAGTGCCGCGTCGTGCCGATCGAGTGCGTCGTCCGCGGCTACCTCGTCGGCTCCGGCTGGAACGATTATCAGAAGACGCAGTCCGTCTGCGGCATCAAGCTGGAGAAGGGACTCATCGAGGCGTCACAACTCCCTGAGCCGATCTTCACGCCCGCGACCAAGGCCGAGCAGGGGGAGCACGATGAGAACATTTCGTACGAGCAGGCATGCGATGTCGCCGGCGAGAAGGTCATGCGTCGTCTGCGCGACCTGAGCATCGAGATCTATCAGCGCGGCGCCGCTTTCGCGCGCGAGCGCGGCGTGATCATCGCTGACACCAAATTCGAATTCGGTGTGCCCGTCGATGAGCCGAACGCCGATCCGATTCTGATCGACGAAGCGCTCACGCCGGACTCATCCCGATTCTGGCCCGCCGAGAGTTATGCGCCGGGACAGTCCCCGCCGAGCTTCGACAAGCAGTACGTCCGAGATTATCTGCTCGGCCTCGTGCGTCGCGGCGAGTGGGATAAGACGGATCCCGGCCCATCGCTGCCCGATGATGTCGTGACGAACACGCTCAGCCGATATGAAGAAGCGCGTCGTCGCCTGTTCGGCTGAGACACGGCGCGAAGGAGAGGACACGGATGGCCATCCGGCCAGGAAGGCCGTATCCGCTGGGCGCCACGTGGGACGGCGGCGGAGTGAACTTCGCGCTCTTTTCAAAGCACGCGACCGCTGTCGAATTGTGCCTGTTTGATGCTCCAAAGGCAAAGAGCGAACGCATCAGGATTCTGCTGCCGGACCGCACCGATTTCGTCTGGCATGGGTACGTGCCTGATCTTCGGCCCGGTCAGCTCTATGGCTACCGCGTGCACGGGCCGTATGAGCCGGAAGCAGGACATCGGTTCAATTCAAACAAAGTGGTGCTGGACCCTTATGCGAAGGCGATCGGTCGCACTGCAACATGGTCGCCGGCGCTGCTCGGCTACGACCCGGAGGATCCGCGCAAGGACCTCGCGATGGGGCCGGCGGACAGCGCCGCGATCGCGCCGCTCGGCGCTGTCATTGACACCGGTTTCGATTGGGACGGCGATGCCAGGCCGGACACACCGTGGAGCCGCACGCTGATTTATGAAGCGCACGTCAAAGGCATGACGCAGCTTCATCCGGATGTGCCGCCCGAATTGCGCGGCACGTACGCCGGGCTTGCGACAGAAGCGTCCATCAATCATCTCAAGTCGCTTGGCGTCACCGCGCTGGAATTGATGCCAATCCACCAGCACGCCATTGACCGCTCGCTCGCGGAGCGCGGTCTGACGAATTACTGGGGATACAACACGCTGGCGTATTTCGCGCCCGACGTTCGCTTTGCATCGACCACGTTGCCAATGGGGCCGGTGCGAGAATTCAAATCCATGGTCCGGGCGCTGCACCGCGCCGGCATCGAAGTGATTCTTGACGTGGTGTACAACCACACGTGCGAGGGTGATCGTCTGGGGCCGACGCTTTCACTGCGCGGCGTGGACAATGCGAGCTACTACCGGCTCTTGCCGGGCGACCGCAGCCGCTACGAGGACTTCACCGGGTGCGGCAACACGTTGAACATGCAGACGCCACGCGTGCTTCAACTCATCATGGACAGCTTGCGCTATTGGGTGACAGAGATGCACGTCGATGGCTTCCGATTCGATCTGGCGTCGGCACTGGCGCGCGAGTTGCACGCAGTCGACCGCCTCAGCGCGTTCTTCGACATCATCCAGCAGGACCCCGTGCTTTCGCGCGTGAAGCTCATCGCCGAGCCGTGGGATCTCGGCGAAGGCGGGTATCAGGTCGGTAACTTTCCGAACGGCTGGGCGGAGTGGAACGGCAAGTACCGCGATGCGGTGCGTCATTTCTGGCGAGGCGACAGCGAAAGCGCGGCGGGGCTCGCTACGCGCCTCTCCGGATCGAGTGATCTGTACGAGGATGACGGCCGCCGCCCGCACGCCAGCGTGAATTTCATTACGTGCCATGACGGTTTCACACTGCGCGATCTTGTCAGTCATGAGCGCAAACACAATGCTGCGAATCGCGACCTCAACCGCGATGGCTCCGATCAGAACATTTCGCAGAATTTCGGCGTCGAAGGCGTCACCGATGACCTCACTATTCGGGACATGCGATGGCGGCAGATGCGAAGCTTTCTGGCGACTTTGTTCCTGTCGCAGGGCGTGCCCATGCTGTCACACGGTGATGAATTCGGCCGATCGCAGCTTGGCAACAACAATAGCTATTGCCAGGACAATGAATTGACGTGGCTTGACTGGGACATTGATGATGACCAACGGGCGTTTCTTGATTTTGTAAAGCACGCGACACAGGTTTGGACCTCGCAAGCCACGCTGCATCGGCGCAAGTTTTTTCACGGCCGCCCGATCCGTGGAGGCAGCGTCAAAGATGTTGCGTGGTTTCGTCCCGACGGCGAAGAGATGACGGATGAGGATTGGCGGCATGAGCGATGCACGTGTCTTGGCATGCGGCTCGAAGGGAATCTCATCGAAGAGCTTGATGATGACGGCCAGCCGGTGCACGGCGAAACGCTCTTTGCCATTTTCAACGCGCACATTGAAACGCAGGATGTCGCTGTTGATGGGGTGACCGCTGGCGAGTCGTGGGAGCTGCTCTACGACACCGCACGGCCTGAGGCACGAGGAAAGACTTTTGGCGGCGGAGCGACCTATGCCATGCAAGCGCGGGCCGTCGCCGTGTTTCGGTTGCTTGGCAAAGAGTCGACGCCGTGAACGCGGAGAAGCAATCGTGGCCGCGATCGGCTGGAGTTTTGCTGCATCCGACATCGCTGCCGGGCCCGGCAGGGTGCGGCGGGCTCGGTCCTGAAGCGCACGAACTTGTTCAGTTTCTGAGTGGCGCCGGTCAGACGTGGTGGCAGACGCTTCCGATCGGCCCGGCGGGCAAAGGGTTCTCGCCGTATTCGTCTCGGTCAAGCTTTGCGGGCGGCACGCATCTCATTTCAGTCGAAACACTCATGCGCGAAGGTCTGTGTGACAAAGAACTGGTTCGCACGACGGGCAGCAGCGTGTTTGATCTCGCGGCGATCAGGCTGAAGCAGAAGCAGGTGCGTGCCGCGGCAAAGCGGTTGTCGTCGGAAGAGTCCATGTCAGCGCACGAGGAGCTTCAGGCATTCATCCAATCGTCACTGTCATGGCTTGACGATTGGGCCATGTTCGAAGCGCTTGCGGCAAAGCAAAGCTCATACAACTGGACCTCCTGGCCAGTTGAAATTCGACTCCGGCGCCCGGACGCGATGCAGGAAGCGAAGCAATCGCTTCGGGATGAACTGACTGTTATTTTTGCGGAGCAATTCTTATTTCAAAAGCAATGGGCCCAGCTGCGCGCGGCGTGCGAACGCGCCGGTGTACGGCTCATGGGTGATGTGCCGTTTTACCCGTCACTGGAGAGTGCAGACGTCTGGGCGAACCAGCATCTGTTCGACCTGGATGAGAACGGACAGCCAAACGCTGTGGCCGGTGTCCCGCCGGATTACTTCAGCGCCACCGGTCAGATCTGGGAATCCCCGATGTATCGATGGGACGCGCACGCCGCGGATGGGTTCCAGTGGTGGACGTCACGGATGTCTCGCGCGGCGGAGTTGTTCGACGCCGTCCGCATCGACCATTTTCTTGGGATGCATCGATGCTGGCGTGTGCCGCACGGAGCGGCGACGGCAGAGGGCGGAGCGTGGACGCTATCGCCGGGACGGGAGCTGTTGCAGGCGATCACGTCGCACGCGCCAGAGTTGAACATTGTGGCGGAGGATCTTGGGCTCATTACGCCGGAAGCCACGGCGTTACGCGATGAATTCGGATTCCCCGGGATGCGTGTGCTGCAATTCGCGTTTGATTCGGACAGCGGGGGGCTGCACCGACCGGATCATCATTTGAAAAACAGCGTGGTCTACACCGGCACGCACGACAACAACACGACGCTTGGGTGGATTGAATCTCTGGAGTCGACCGAAGCAGGCCGGCAGGAGCGCGATCGTGCGTGCGAATGGTTCGGTGTATCGCCTGCGGGCTTGCTCGACGCCATGGTGAACGCGGCGTACGCCTCGCCATCACACACGGCGATCCTGCCTATGCAGGACGTGCTCGGACTGAACGCCAAAGCACGCATGAACACGCCGGGCGTGGCTGATGGGAATTGGCGTTGGCGATTGGATGCGCTCGCAGGGATGGATCAGGTTCGGGGCGTGCTCGCCGGCCGCGCGGTAACGCATCATCGATCGTCTGCCGCCGAATCCCAGTAAACCGCCCTTTGCGTTGTGCAGAGGCTCACAATGATGTTGGTCACTCCGGCGGCGACGAACGCGACCGTCAGGTTGTAGATCTCAACGCCGCCGAAGTCTTCGGGGTGGTAGATGTGCTTCCAAGAAATCGCGAGCGTGAACCCGACAACCATTCCGGCAAGGCATCCGGCGTACGTCGCGCGCTTCCAGAGGAGCAGCAACAGCATTTGCGGCCCAAAGGCGCCGCCGAGCATGGCCCAGCCGTATTCGAGAACGAACGAGTAGATCTCACGTTCGCGATCCATCACCGCAATCACGGCGCCGATGCCCAGTCCGAGGACGACAATTCGATTCACGACACCGTGGCTGATTTTTCCTTTTCGGTCGATAAGCCGCGCGTAGAGGTCGTTCGCAGCAGCGCTGGCGGCGACAATGAGCTGACTATCTGCGGTGGACGCCATTGCACTGAGAACCGCGGCGAGCATGAGCCCGGAAACAAACCCGGGCAGCATGTTGGTTGCGGCGATCATCAGCGATTTCTCGCCTTCGCTTTGCAGCGCGGCCGCGCCGAGCATCGGCTCCGCCCAATCCGTCCCGCCTTCGGCCATTGCTCGAACAGCGACGCCGATGGTGACTGCGCCGAGGAAAATGAGCGTGGACCAGATCACGCAGATCGTTCCGCCCATGATGTACTCGCGTCGATCGCGGAGCGCCATGAATCGCACATGCGCATGCGGGATACCGACAAAGCCGAAATTGATTCCGAGAGCGCCCGACCCCAAAAGAAAACCGATCAGCGCCAGGCCGGACTTTTCTGGATTCATCGAAAGGAGGGCGCCGCCGCCGGCATTGTTCACGGAAGCGAGATTCTCAGTGATAAACCCGATGCCGCCATGATGCGCAATGAGAAAGATCGGGAAAATGGCAAGGGCGCCCACCATCACCAGCGCCTGGACGAAGTCCGTCCAGCACGCGGCGCGAAAGCCGCCGACCACGGTGTACGCCAAAACGATTCCGGCGCCGAGCAGGACGCCCCCGAAATAGTTCAACCCGGAAAAGCTCGAAGAAAACGCTTCGCCAGCCGCAGCGATCTGGGCGGCGACATAGAGAAACATCGACGACAAGATCACGATCACCGTCAGAATTCGAAGGAGCGGAATACGCTCGCGAAAACTAAATGAGAAGAAATCAGGAATGGTGACCGCGCCCACTTCGGCAGCGCGATCGCGCAAGCGCGGAGCAATGATGAACCAGTTCACCGCAATGCCGATGAGTGTGCCGGGCAGGATCCAGTACGCCTGCACGCCATTGGCGAAGGCAAGTCCGACCAGGCCGAGCGTTACCCAGCCAGATTCAGACGAGGCGCCGGCCGAAAGAGCTGCGACCCATGGCCCGAGCGAGCGGCCCGCAAGGAAATAGTCCTCGTCCGTCTTGCGAGCGAATCGCGCGGAGTACAACCCCACGGCGATGATGCCAAGGGTGTACAGCGCAAATGAGATCGGGAAGACCAATCCTTGCGGCGCGACGACTTCGGTGGCAAGCGTCAGTGCGTCCATGTGTATTCCAGAATCTCCTTGCGCGTCATGCCGACGCCTTCGTAGAGGCGCTGCGCCGTCGCGTTGGTCAGATCAGTTTGCAGCCAGAGCTGTTTCGCGCCGGTGTCGAGGCAATGTTGTTTGGCGCGGTCCATCAGGGCGCGTCCGGCGCCGCGGGCGCGGAAATCGGGATGCACGAAGAGGTCATTGAGAATCCACGCGCGGCACATCGAAATCGACGAGAACGATGGAAAAAGGTGGATGAAGCCTGCTGGCGCGCTTTCGCCATCACGATCGGCAAGGGCGAAATAGAGAACAGTCTCGTCAGCCTGAAGGCGCTCCACAAGAAACGCCGTCGCCTTGTTGAGCTCCGGCGCTTTTCCATAGAACTGGCGGTATTGATCAAAGAGCGGCGCGATGCGAGGCACATCGTCCACGCGAGCCTGCTTGATCGAAATGACTCCAGCATCCGCCATATTGGGTGAAGCCTACCGGACGGCGCTCAGCTTGACACACCATTGCGAATGATGTTCTCCATCGCATCGCAATAGCGGTCCAATTCGGGCAGTGTGGTGTAGACGCTGGGCGAGACGCGCATGCCCTGGAATTCGTCATTGACAAACGCCGTGGCAATGATGCGATGCTCGCGCCACAGGTGATTGACGACGTCGGTCGGTTCTATGCCGATGATTTCGATGTTGCCGAGACCCGTCGCGCAGCCCGGCTTGAGGCTGGTGTGCAAACGCACGCGATCCGATTCGAGCAGACGGTTGGCCCAATAGTTGCGCAGATAGATGAGCCGCGCTTCCTTGCGGGCGGCGCCGAGGCCTTGATGAAACGTCAGCGCTTCGCCGATGGCGATGTAGTTGGCCGCGGGGTGCGTGCCGATCTCTTCAAACTTGCGGATGTCGCCGTCGAGAGACTCATCCGCGGCCATGAGCGGCCAGGTGTCTTCAATGCGGTCACGCCGCACGTAGAGCAGGCCGGTGCCGTGTGGCGCGAAGAGCCATTTGTGAAGGCTGGTCGCGTAGTAGTCGCAATCAAGGTCGGAGAGCTTGAAATCTAGATTCGCGAATGCGTGTGCGCCGTCAATGATGACCGGGATGCCGCGCCGGCGGCCGAGCGCGGTGATCTCTTTGACCGGAAGAATCTGTCCGGTGATGTTGATGACGTGGCTGGCGAGAATGACGCGCGTGCGCGGCGTGATCGCTTCCTCAAACCGGCGCACGATCTCATGGGGATCTTCCGCCGGCGTCGGGATCTGAATCATCGTCAGCTTCACGCCTTCCCGGCGCTCGCGCTGCCGAAACGTGGTGAGCATGCGCGGATAGTCCTGCGTGGTCGTCAGAATCTCATCGCCGGGTTGAAGGTCGATGCCTAACTGGCAGATTTGGAGGCCTTCGGACGCGTTGCGCGTCAGCGCGATTTCTTCAGGATCAATGCTCCACGCAAGGCCAAGGCGCTGGCGCACCGCTTCGCGTTGCGGCTCCAGAATGCGCCACATCGCGTACGTCGGCGCCGTATTGGAAAAATCCAGATAGCGCTTCATTGCCTCCTGCACGACAGCGGGCGATGGTGAAACGCCGCCGTTGTTCAGGTTGATGAGCGAGCGATCAACGGTGAAGGCCTGCTGGGCTCGATTCCAGAAATCCTCATCGCGAGCGATGTCCTCGGCGCTGCCGGGCTGCTGCGCCAGTTCATCCGCGATCATGTGCGCCCGGGCGGAGCGCAGCGCGGGCAAGGCGACACCCGCGAGCACTGCGGCGGTCGGAAGTCCGAGTTCACCAAGAAAGGCTCGTCGCGTCGTCGTCATGGTTTCGCTCCTGTCGCTGCGAGCCTGGATCGTTCAACCGATTCGTTCGAGACCGTTCATGTGCGGTCGCAGGGCCTCGGGCACAGTGATTGAACCGTCTTCATTCTGATTCATCTCGATGATCGGGATGAGAATGCGCGGGCTTGCGGCGACGGTGTTGTTCAGCGAATGGCAGAACACGGTCTTGCCGCCTGTGGACTCGCCCTTGTAGCGCATGTTGAGCCTGCGGCACTGGAAGTCGTACAGCCGCGATGCGGAATGCGTTTCGGAATACGCGCCGCTGGGAACGCCGCTTGCGTCGACGTCGCCGCGGCTCGGCATCCAGCATTCGATGTCGATCATGTCGGCGTTCTTCGGGCCGAGGTCGCCGGTGCAGCATTGCAGCAGTCGATACGGAAGTTCAAGCGACTGAAGCAACTCTTCGACGATGCCGATCATCGTCTGATGCCAGCGCCGGCTTTCGTGCTCATCCGCCTTGCAGATGATGACCTGCTCGACCTTGTCGAACTGGTGAATACGAAAGAGACCGGCGGTGTCTTTGCCGGCGGCGCCCGCTTCACGCCGGAAGCACGTGGAGACCGTTGCATACTTCAACGGAAGCGCGGCTTCATCGAGAATTTCATCCTGATGCAGTCCCATCAGGCCAACTTCGCCTGTTCCGGTGAGGTAGTAGTCATGAGTCCCGCCGCGCTCGGTTTCGGAGACGCGATACGCCTGATCGTGCCCGGCGGGGAAGAAGCCGGTGCCGATCATGCACTCTTCACGGACGATGACGGGCACGCTCGTGGCGCGAAATTCGTGCCGATTCGTAATGAAGTCGAAGGCGTATCGAAGAATGGCGTTGTGCAGGCGCATGCCGTCGCCGGTGAGGACGTAGCTGCGCGATCCGGCGAGTTTCACGGCGCGCTCAAAGTCCACCATGCCGTGCATGTGCATGAGATCGATGTGTGACTTTGGCGCGAAGCCGCGATTGTCGGCGAATGATTTGGCTGGATCGAATGAGTCCGGATTCCAGGTTCGAAGCTGGACGTTCTCGTCCGCGGATGCGCCAACAGGGACGTCCTCGTCCGGAGGAAGCGGCACTTGCAAGAGAAGCTCGTTCAGTTCCGGATCAAGCGCAGTGATCTTCGAATCGAGTTCGTGGATTTGTTCTTTGAGTCTGGTCGGCGCGGCGCGAAATTGTTCCGCCTCGGCTTCGAGCGCGGCTTTTTCCTCACCCGACGCCTTCTTGATGCGCCCCATGAGTTGGCCGAGCTTGGGCCCGATCTCTTTCTCGATGCGCTTCTGTTCGGCGCGGAGCGATTCCTGCTCGGTCATGACGGCTCGACGATCGGCGTCGAGTTCAAGAAGGCGGTCGATGTCGACGGCGATGCGCTTGCGGCGCGCGCCTTCTTTGTAGAGGTCCGGGTTCTCACGCAACGCCTTGAGGTCGATCATGGCGGCGATGGTATCGACCGGCGCACGCCGCGCAATTCAATGAGGCGCGGCCCAAAAAAAGCCCAAGCCAACCATGAAGGTTGGCCTGGGCTTCTGCCACACTCGGCTTGAGGGCCGAATGCGTTGTTCGGTGGTCGGGCAATCCACCGGTCCCCCGAGTGACGTGTTCCGTCGCTCGTACCCGTTGAGCGACGTTTTCCCCGCTCCTGTCAACCAGGAGCTTGACGTGTAACCCGAAATTTCCGGGCTTCCCTCCGCGCCCGGCCCTTCAGCCGAGCGCTTCCACTCCTACCAACGCTCTTAGCCTACCCGAATGGGCTGGGATTCACCAGAGATTCGACCTGCTGACCACGAAGAAAGCAAGAATCCTGCAATGCCGCAAGTTTGGTGATATTCACAAGTTGAGCCTTCTTTGACGAGGGCAAAAAGGCGGTTTTTGCGCCTCTCAGGGGCTGTTCCGCCCCGGCGCCGCGGCCCAGTGCAGCTTGCGAATCAGGGTCGCCCAGTAGGAGCTGTCCGGATTCCGGACGAGCTTCACCGTGTGCGGCGACCGCTGGAGCCGCACCCGCCAGCCCGCGTGGACGCGAGCATTGACCTGCCCATCGAGCACCAGTGTGGTTCCGCCGCCGTCTTCATCGTTGTCTCGCTGCAGGTGAAGCTCGATCACGCTGGAGCTTGGCAAGACGATGGGTCGGAACGCAAGCGAATGCGCTGCGATTGGCGTGATCGTGAACGAATCGAGGTCCGGCGAAACGATCGGCCCGCCGGCAGAGACGTTGTAGGCAGTGGAGCCGATGGGTGTGGAGACGATGACGCCGTCGCCGCGAAGAGTGGGGCCCGGTTCGCCGTCGATGTGAACATCAAGCTCGATCATGCGGAATGGCGGGCCGGCGGTCAGCACGCAATCGTTCAACGCTTCGTCTTTGAAAACCGGATCTTTTCCTTTGCCGTCGAACACTTCGGCGCTGAGCATCATGCGATCAGCGATGTGCAGCGGCGCCCGGTCGAACAATTGCGGCGCGTGCTTCTCAAATGTTTTCACGTCGAATTCAGCGAGAAATCCGAGATTGCCAACGTTGACACCGAGGATCGGGAGGTTCAGATCGGCGCACCGGCGCGATTGCGCCAGGATCGTGCCGTCGCCGCCGAGCACGACGATGACGTCGGCGCCGTGCGCATTGCACACATCAGCGCCGTCTGCATCGATGGTCGCGGCGACTTTGCCGGTCTTCTCAATCGCGCGCGTGACATGCGTCAGCGCATCGGCGGCGCCTTCTTTATCGCGGTTGATGAGGATGAGCGCCGAGCGAGCCATGGCCAAAGAGTAGCGGAGGGGATCAGCGAGACGTCAGCGAAGGCATGACGGCTTGCATGACAGAATCAGCCGGCGAACTCGGTGTCGCGGGCGGTTTGGCGCGTGGCGATCTTGACCTTCGCAGGCGACGCGGCGTGATCGACCGCGCCCCGGATCGCTCGGGCAATGCCGGGGACGTCAAGGCCGACTTCGGCAAGCTGATCGCTGCGTGAATCCTGATAGATCCAGTGATCGGGGAGGCCGAGTCGCGTGATGCCGCTGGTGTCGAGCCGCAGTTCCTGACACGCTTCAAGGACCGAGGCGCCGAAGCCTCCCGAAAGGCCGTGATCTTCCACGGTGATGATCGGGATGTCGTTCTCGATCAATGACTTCACGAGATCAATGTCCACGGGCTTGGCGAAGCGAGCGTCGTACAGAGCGACTCGATATTCGCCATCGAGCTGGTCGATGGCTTCGGCGGCGTTGAGTGCGAGCGTGCCGAACGCGAGGACCGCCGCGTCTGGGGCGCCGTCGGGAATCATGAGCGGGCGAGCTTTGCCGAGTTCGAACGGCGGGCACTCTTCGCCGGTGAATCGATCGCTGACGTTGTCGCGCGGGTAGCGGACGGACGAAAGACCGGCGTCATAGGTGCGCATGAATTCGAGGGCGGCGCAAAGCGACGGTTCGTCGATCGCGGCAGTCAGCGCGGCGTCCGGCAGTGTGCGCAACAGTGAAACATCACAGAAGCCGTGGTGCACGGCGCCATCACCGCCGACGAGACCGGCTCGGTCAAGGCAGAGGCGCACTGGCAATCCTTGCAGCGAAACTTCCTGGAACGCTTGGTCGAACGCACGCTGCAGGAACGTCGAATACACCGCGAAGAAGGGCTTGAAGCCGGTCTTGGCGAGGCCCGCCATCATGTCCATCGCGTGCGATTCGCAGATGCCCGTGTCCCAAGTGCGATCGGGGAACTGGGCCAAGACCTTCGAGATGCCGGTTCCATCCGCCATCGCGGCGGTGCAGCCAACGACTTTCTCGTCGCGCTCCATCACCTCTGCAAATGCATCGGCAAAGGCGCTCGTGAAGGAGCGGCCCTTCTTGTTCATCTCGACGCGGCATCCCTCGACGCGGAACGCAGCGGGGGAGTGGAACGTCGTCGCATCGCCTTCTGCGTGTTCGAATCCCTTGCCCTTGACGGTCTTGACGTGCAACACCATGGGGCGATCGAAGTCACGAGCTTCGGCGAGGAATTCGAGCAGGGACGGGAAGTCGTGCCCATCGATCGGACCGACCGTGAGCAGGCCGAAGTGCTCAAACCACGAGTCTTCCGCGACCATGGCTTTGGTGGCTTCGCCGGCGCGGTGATACGCCTCTTCGAGGACTGAGCCGCCGGGAAGGTGCGCAAGCGCCTGATGAGCGCGCTTCTTGAAGTCCTTGTACGCGCTGGAGAGGCGCACTTTGTCGAAGTAACGCGCCATCGCGCCCTGCGGCTTCGAGATCGACATGCCGTTGTCATTGAGCACGACGAGGAACTGTCGCTTGAGCGTGCCGGCGTTGTTCAGGCCTTCCATCGCGACGCCGTTGACGATCGAGGCATCACCAATGAGCGAGACCACACGACGGCCATCAGGGCGATCAGAAGGATCAAAGCTTTCGTTGTTCAGGAGGTCGCCGCGGGCCATGCCGACCGCGGTCGAAATACCGGTTCCTGCGTGACCGACGCTGAAGAGGTCATACGGCGATTCGCGCGGCTCGGGGAAACCCGCCATGCCCTTGCTGGTGCGCAGATCACCAAGCATGGGAAGCCGCCCCGTGAGCAGCTTGTGCGGATAGCACTGGTGACCCACATCAAAGAGAAGGCGATCCTGACCGAAGTCGAAGATGTAATGCAGCGCGATCGTGAGTTCGACCACACCGAGATTCGGTGCAAGGTGGCCGCCGGTGCGGCTGACCTGCTGAATGATTGCCTCACGGATCTCGGCGGCGAGCTCCGGCAATTGGTCCACGCTGAGTTTGCGGAGATCAGCGGGAGTCTTGATCTCGGGAAGATGCTTCATGCCTGTCTGTCTTCCTGGGTTCGCGGGATCGCGGTTCGAGGATGCCGTAAGCGGCGGATGCGTGAGGTCATTGGGAAAGCGCTGCGTACTTCTTACTTCGTCCGTACGGCGAGAAATTCGCAAAGATCGCGCAAGTGGTCGGCGTTGGCCCCGAGCGGCGCCAGCGCATCAAGCGCGTTGCGGCGGAGGCGCGCGATCTCCGTCCGGGAATCGTCCACACCGAGCACGCCGGGGTACGTCAACTTGCCGGCGGATTCATCTTTTCCGGCGCCTTTGCCGAGGTGTTCTGCGGATTGTTCGACATCAAGAAGATCGTCGACAATCTGGAACATGAGGCCGATGGAGTCGGCGTAGGTGGTGATGAGCCGCAGGCGGCGCTCGGATTCTGCGGGGGATGATTGTTCCAAACCGGCAATGGCGCCCATGCGGCACGCCGCGCGAATCAGGGCGCCTGTTTTGTTGCGATGGATCAGTTCGAGTCGTTCGCGGTCGCCCGTTTCCTTTGGGAAACCCGCGAGCGTGTCGTACACCTGTCCGGCGATCATGGCGTTGCAACCATGGGCAAGTTCAGAGGTCAGTTGACCGGCGGTGGCGGGATTGAATTCCGTTTCCGCAAGGGCGCTGAATGCGAGTCCCATCATCATGTCGCCCGCGAGGATGGCCATGGCTTCGCCTCGCGCGATGTGCAGCGTCGGGCGGCCGCGGCGAAGGTCGTCATCGTCCATGGCGGGCAAGTCGTCGTGAACGAGGCTGAACGCATGAATGAATTCGACGGCGATGGCGGAACGAATCGCGTCGTCGCGCTGGCCACCGACGGCTTCGCAACTCAGGATGGCGAGCACTGGACGAAGTCTTTTGCCGCCGGCGAGCAATGAGTATTCAATTGCTTCGCGCAGGTTTTGCGGCATCGGATACGCGGCTACGAACTCGCGCAGCGCGTCATCGACCAACGCCACGCATTCGAGCGCATGGGCCGGCGGGGCGTGCGTTGTCATCGTGGGAGAGTTCATAGGTGTGCGTCGAGGGGCGACCCGGCCGACCATCGACCGCTGAAACGTCCGAATCATTGGAAAGAGAGTCTATCGGGGGCAGTCAACGGGGACAATCAAACCACGATTTGATCGATCTCAGCTATGATTCTTGAGTGATTCCATCTGCCCTCCAGACGGCCCAGGACATTTTCGAGCGCGGCGGATGGGTGATGTGGCCGTTGCTCCTGCTGAGCGTTGTCGCGGTGGCCCTGACCATTGAACGGTTGTTGTTTTGGACCACCACCAATCGCCCCGGCCGGACGGCGTGGCTGGAGCGACTCTGCGACCAGCTGCGCATCGGCGACTGGACCGCGGTTCGGGCCATCACCGCGAAGGACAACACGGTGTACGGACGGGTCGCGACCAAACTGCTCGCGCGGACGCCGTCGGAAGCATCCATGATCGAACTGATCGAGCTGGAGCGCCCGCGCGTCGAGCGATTCGGTCTGGCGATGTCCACGATTATCACCGCCGCGCCTCTCATCGGGATTCTGGGAACCGTGCTCGGGATTATTGACAGCTTTCAGTTGCTGGGGGCGGTGGGGTCAGACCCCATTGCGGATCCGACGCAGGTGGCCGGCGGCATCGCCAAGGCGCTGGTGACGACGGCGTTTGGTTTGGTGGTGTCAGCGTTCACGCTGTTTCCATATGCGTATTCGCGAGCAAGCGCTTCGCGATGTATCGGACGACTCGAGTCGATTGGCGCGGCGGCGATTCAGGGCGCCACCAAAACCGCAACCCGCTGAATTCTGATTGGAATTACGAGGATGACGAGGACGCGACTTCGCTCTCTTGGAGCGCTTCGTATACTTCGTCGGCGCTTTGAGCGGAGTAGATTCGTTCGCGAAAGTTTTCCTGCATCATCAATTTGCTGATGCGGGCCAGCGCCTGAATGTGCTCGCTGGTGCGGCTCGTCGGGCTGGCGAGCAGGACGATCAATTTCACCGGGCGTGCGTCAATGGCGGCGAAGTCAATGGGCGCTGACGGTCGGCCGATGGCCATGGCGAGTTCATTGACGGCGTCCGATTTGCCGTGCGGGATGGCCAGGCCATGCCCGATGCCTGTGGTTCGGGCCTGTTCGCGCGACCAGACGGCGTCTTTCAATGTCTCGGGATCATTCACTTTGCCAGCGCCGGCGAGCACATCGACTAATTCGTCAATGACACCCTTCTTGTCCGTTGCTTCCAACGGCGCCTTAATGCATCCAAGCGTGACGATGTCCAAAAGGTTCATTGGGAACCTCACGGCAAGGCGTCGGACTGAACGGTCGGACAAACGACGCGTCCTCCACGCGACGATTCGCTCTCATGTAGAGCGACGACAACGAATACTACCCTCCGTTTCACGGATGCGAAAGCCAATGCTGAAATACGGAGAAAACGGCGAAATTTGAAGGCTTGACGTGCGCACGCAACGGCGACGCTGTCCGAGAAACTAGCGGAGCAACGCGGCAAAACCCCCGTCCGTCGATTCGTTCGTCGGCCGCCCTGGGCCGCCCGTCGGCCATCGCGATTCCATCCGAACGGGTTTGCGCTGGTGCCACTTGGTGACCCAGGCGGCTTGCGCGTCGTTTTCACGTTGATCGATGCTGCACGTCGCGTACAGGATGGCGCCGCCGGGGGCGAGCAGACGAATGGAATCCGCCAGGATCTGCCGCTGCGCTTCAACGAGTGACTGAATCGACGCATCACTCCAGCGATGGCGAGCCTCCACACGCCGCGCCAGCACGCCGGAATTCGAGCACGGCGCATCAATCAGCACCAGGTCAGCTTTGCCGAACCATTCGATCATGTCCGGGGGCGTGACCGTCTGCACCTGCGAGTCGTTCTCGAAAACCTTGGTTAATGTGCGGCGGCGATCGTCATGGATGTCAGTCGCGATGATTTTTGCGTCCGGGAACAGTGCCCGTAGCTGGCGCGTCTTGGTGCCGCGACCGGCGCACACATCGACCGCCACACGCACTGAAGTTCCCGCCGCCAGCAAACATGCGGCCGATGACGTCGGGTCCTGCGCCCAAATATCAGATCGCTGGGAGAGCAGCGTTTGCAGATCGTGCGCTGTGCCGCTGAAGACGTGATGCCCCGGAATTGCGTGCGGCGCCAGGCCGGTCTCCGGCAAGGGCGCTGTCGCGTGGGACGTGTTGAGAATGACCGGCGGGCGGAGAAGCCCGTGCATGGCGACGTCCCGGGCTTTGTCAAATGTGTGAAGCCGCGCGATGTGTGTGATCAGCGCCGTTGGCATGCCCGTTGAAATCGCGAGGCGCTCTCGTTCATGATCAGGCAGTTGCACGCCACGGAGAACGACGGCCTCGCCGGTGGCCAATGGAAGTTCGTCGGGCTGATCCGTCCACGCTTTGCGTTTGGCGGTGTGTTCACCGTCGCGCGCCACGGACTCCATCACGCGCCGCAGAATCGCGTTGACCAGTCCCGCGGACTTTCGCCCGTGCTGCGTTTTGACCCATTCCACCGTCTCATCCACAACGGCGTAACTGGGCAATCGGTCGAAGAACAAAAGCTGCGCTGATCCGGCCAGCAGAGCAGCTTGCACCGCCGGCGCGTGCTCGCGAAACGGGCGCTTCAAGCGTTGTTGCAGCACATACTCAAGCGTGATCCACCGGCGGACGGTCTGGTCGGCGATTGCATGGGCCAAGGCGCCGTCGCGTGGAGAAAGCTTGCTGTCGTCGAGTTCTTCGGCACGGAGGTCTGGGTATCGGCGCGCATGACGTGCGAGCAGCGACATGGCGCTGGCGCGGGCGTTTGGACTTATGGCGAGGTCTGGCACGGGGCGGAGTGTACGCGCGGATTCCGTGCGGGGGTGATTTGCGGTGAGATTCGGAAGCGAATCAGTCGTGCCGCAACGCGACGATGGGATCCTGTCGTGCCGCCACCATGGCCGGGTAAATGCCGAAGATCAGCCCGGTCGCGGTCGCCACGCCAAACGACAGCATGATCGACCAGCCGGTGATCGACGTCGGCAGTTCACTGGCCGACGTAAACAGCATGCCCAGCAGCGGGAGATCCGGCAGGCGCGGAACGATCCATTCAACCCCAATGGAAAGCCCGATCCCAAGGCCGATGCCGATGAGGCCGCCGATCACGGACAGCACACCCGTCTCGACGAGGAACTGCGTTACGATGTGATTGCGCGTGGCGCCGATGGCGCGCCGGATGCCGATTTCGCGCGTTCGTTCAGTGACAGACGCGAGCATGATGTTCATGATGCCGATGCCGCCGACGAGAAGCGAAATCCCGGCGACGGCGCCGAGCACCAAATTCCACGTCATCGCGCTCTTGCGGGCGTTTTCCAGCAATTCGTACGGCACGATGATCGTGATGTCGTTCATCTCCGGATGCCGACTCTCGATCAGACGCGTGAGCAGGGCGGCGTCATTGCGCACACGATCGCGTGACGGACTTTCGACGTAGATCTCGTGCACCTGCACTTCGGTGATGTCACGCGATCCGCCATCACTTCGCACGACCAGATCGCCGAACACCATCTGAGCTGTGGTGATGGGGAGGTGCACGTCGAGATTGAGATCGCGACCAACCAGCGCGCCGCCGGCGCCTCCCGACAGGCCAACGGGCGACAGCACGCCAATCACGCGCAAGAGTTTGTCGTCAATGCGAAAGGTTTCGCCGAGCGGATCATCGAACGGGAAAAGCGAACGGGCGACTTCGAAGCCGATGACCGCGACCATCGCGTTTTCGTTGAGATCTTGTTCGCTCAAGTAGCGGCCGCGATCAACGCGCAGGCCGGCGAGCTCCTGAAGCTCGGGCGTGACTCCGTACGCCTGACTGACGCGTCGCCGGTCATCACGAAGAACCTGCCCACCGACCGTCTTCAGCGGCACAATTCGGCAATTCAGCTCTTCAAAGGTCTGCTCGATGACGGCGAGGTCTTCGCGGGTCAGGCCGTATTTGCTCGCCCAGGATCGCTGCTGTCCGCCGCCGGCCGTCTGGCTCTCGGCGGGCTTTTGCGAACGCAGAATGATGTTCCGGGCGCCGAGTCGTTCGAGCTGCTCAAGGGCCTGCTGCTTTGACCCTTCACCGATTGAAACCATCGTGATGACGGCGGTGACGCCGAGAATGATGCCCAGCGCAGTGAGTATGGACCGCAGCATGTGCAGCCGCAGGTTGCGCAAGCCAAGCTGGATGATTTCAAGAAGAAACATCGGACTGCGCAACTGTAGCGGGTCGGCCCGGTTTGGTTGCGAAGACGCGCTGAATTCGGCTTTCCGTTTACGATGCGGCCGGATGTCGAATCAGCCAACCCAATTCGAGGTGCGCTCCGAGACCGAAGGGCCGCGCGGCTGGACCTTCGACGTGCAGTTTGCAGACGAGCGCGGCGTTCGAACCATTGAGTTGCGGCTGGACTGGACGGATTACGACCACTGGTCGCATGGATCGCTGACGCCCTCAGACGTTGCCGTTGGCGCTCTCAAATGCGCCGCCGCGCTCGTGGGGGCGCCGGAAATCCCGGCGCGTCTGGACGCGTCCATTTTGCGCCGGCTCGCGCCAGGGTTTGACGAACACATCGGGGCGTACTTGTCGCGAACGCGGTAGTCAGGAGGCCTCGGATGCGTCTTCCGTTTCTTCGACGACATTGGGGTCGTCGGCGTCATCGTCAGACGCCATCAGATTGACGGCGTTGTACCGCTGGTTCATTCGTTCCGCGGAGAACGGCCAGTCAAAGTCGCGGCGCAGCAGGCGTCGTTCATTCAAGAGCACCTGGCTGGCGATGTTCTGGAAACGCTCCCGAGAGAGCGGCGACATTTGCGTGATCTCCATGAGCGGCACGACCAGCGCTGACGGCAACGGCTCGATCACGAGTCGGTCCGCTAGCGGCGCGTCGGGCAGCGGAATGGTCGGATCAATCTTGGCTGCCTTTGCCAGAACCGCTTCACGGAGCGCGGCGACGTCATCCGGCGACGCCTTGGTCGGTCGTGTGAACACTTCCTGCGTCACTGTCACGTCGGGGTAAATGATGTTGACGTGGTAGGGGATGGTGGCGTCTTCGAGCCCGATTTCAGCAGCGGATTCGAGAATGTCGCTGGTTTGCGCGACGACATTTTCGTATTCCGTGAGCCGCTTCAGGTTGTGAACGATCTGCTCGCGCACTTCAGCGATGTCGTCCGGAGGTGATTGCGGGCGGACACCAACCACACGGAAGAAAATCAGGTTGCCCGTCGCCGAGGTCAACGGGTCGGGGTACGCAAGCTGCGCCTGCACGCCATACTTCCCATCGCCGCCGACCGAAGGCATGCTGAACACAAAGTCAGGGAAGATGACGGGAGTGCGGCCGACCGCGATGCGGCTGAAACCAATGACCGGAAGCTCCTGAGTCGCGGTCTTGGTGAGCCAGCGGGTGTCGAAGAGCGTGTCGGGCGCGACGATGTCGATGTCGAGGCGTTCTTTGATTTCCGCCGCGACACGCCGGCCGATCGAATTGAACGACGGGCGAATCTGGCTCCAGTTCTCAGGAAGCTCTCGAATACCGTTGGCGCCCTCAGGCAGATTGCCCTGCGCTTGCAGCAGCATGCCTTTGACGACCTGACGCGCGATGCCCATGGCGCGTTCAATCTGCTGATCGCGAAGCTCACGCTCAACGCGCGGCTGCGCCTCAGCGAAACTTTCGCCGAAACGATCCTTGTTGCGCTGCCAATGCACATTGACCTCGATCGGGTCGAGCGTGATGGCGTTGTCGATCTCGCGCCGGTTGATCAGCATCCACTCAAGGCGGATGGCTGGATCGCGGAGGTACCCGAAGCCGTATTCGCCGGTTCCGGGCGCGACATCGCGATACGCCGCATAGTGCGCGTTGATTTCTTCTTCTGTCGGCTCCGGCGTTTCTTCGTCGACGAGGATGCTGGCGTCGATGGGCGCATAACGGATGACAACGCCTTCGATGGCTTCACGGGTCGCCAGCACGAGTTCAGGCTGCGAAAGCACCTGCGTGTTCAAGTAGGCGGTGTAGAGGCGAATCACGCCGCGCGCTTTGGCAAGGATGCGATCGACGGCTTCGGCGGGCTGACCGTTGTTTATCGCATTGGCTCGCTGGCGATCGAGAATCTGCTCCATGAGGCGCGACATTTCTTCGCGCTGGGACATGATCTGCGCGAAGTCGTTGCGATAGATCTGGCTCAGTTCGAAATCGGTGAAGGTCTGCGCCAGCTGCGAGAGCGAGTTGTAGCCATCGTCGGGGCCGCCAATGAATCCGCCGGCCTCCGCTTCACGCGTCAGGAGAATCCAGTGCTCCGGACGGTCAACTTCAAGCAGCACTTGCAGGAACGCCGGATGAATGCTCCCCAGCAACTGAAGTTCGCTGCTGGCCTGGATGATCTCGCCGTTGGTGATGACGCCGCCGTCGTATTCGAAGGCGGGCCGATCGCGCGGATCGCCCACGAGCTGGCTGACGCCCTGCGGCAGCAGGAACACCACCATCAGGAAGGCGAAGCCGACGCCAAGAATGATCTTGTTGTACTTGCGAAAAAACTTGAGCATGGCCGATCCCCAGTGAGGTCGGTGGGCGCGAGCGCGCAGATCGCGCGGACAAAGTCACGTCGCCGCAGATGGAATTAGCGATAGAACTCGACGACGAGATTCATGTTGACGTCGAACGGAACGTCATCCGGGTTCGGCTCGGTGACGACCTTGATCGTCAATTCCGATGGATTCACATCGAGCCATTCCGGCGTGATGTGTCCGGCCATGGACTCCATCATGTCACGAATGACGGGATGGAGGCCTTCCTTCAGCGTGATGACGTCGCCGGGACGCACCGAAAAGCTCGGGCGGTCCGTCTTGCGGCCATTGACGATGACGTGTCCGTGAACCACGAACTGACGCGCTTGCCAGATGGTGCGAGCCAGGCCCGCGCGGCGCAGGACGTTGTCGAGCCGCGCTTCGAGCAGCTTGAGCATGACTTCGCCGGAGTTGCCCTTGCGGCGTTTGGCTTCGTCCATGCTGCGGCGGAACTGCTTCTCGAGAATGCTGTAGTGGTAACGCAGCTTCTGCTTTTCGACGAGGCGGATGCCGTAGTCGCGCAGACGGCGACCGCGATACCCGTGCATGCCGGGAGGCGTGAGCTGGCGGCGGGCGGTGTGCTTGGGGACGTCAGCGATTGGAACGCCGACACGTCGAGACAATTTGACCTTGGGTCCGATGTAACGGGCCATAGTGATACTCCGTCTACGCCGGTCGGGGTTGCCGCCGGCGGTGCTCCGGGTGAGTCGAAACAGGGAGCGATCGGCTGGGGTTGCCCGCGACTGCGGCCCGCATTCATCTGCCGATCCGGTCCAACTAGATGCGAATCGACTATTGGAGCCGGTTTCCTGCGTTTCGTCAAGCTCGGGCCGGCCCGTGTTGATTGCATTGCGCGAGCCCGCTAGCGTCCACACGTCCCGACCTTACTCCTCGCTCCACCTGCTCCGGACGTCAAGATTTGATGAAGGATTGCAGTCTGCCCGTTCTGTCCGTCCGCCCCGAGGGGGCCGCGTGGCCTGATGCGCAGGAGAAGAAGGAAAAATGCGGCGTTTTCGGCGTCTGGGGTGAGCCACTCGGCGTTCGGCTGGCCTATTACGGCCTGTACGCCCAGCAACATCGCGGGCAGGAATCCGCCGGCATCGCGGTGTCGGATGGCGAACACATTCGCGGCCACTGCGGCATGGGCTTGGTCCCGGAAGTCTTCGACGAACGAGCCTTGTGGGATCTGGAGCACAAGCCCGAGCGTCGTCACGCGCGAGGCAATGGCCACGATGTTCCTGGCGTGCGCGGCGCGATCGGGCACAACCGATATTCGACCACCGGCGCCAGTGTTGCGAACAATTGCCAGCCGATCATTGAGTCGTTCGTTGGCGGTCAGGTCGCGGTGGCGCACAACGGAAATTTGATTAACGCCGCGGCCATGCGCCGGGCGTTTGAAGAAAACGGGCACATCTTTCACACGACCAGCGATACGGAAGTGATCGTTCATTTGCTGGCGTCACCGGAGCAGCAGGATTCGCGTGACCCGCTCGCCGCGACGCTGCGTCGTTTGCAGGGCGCGTTCAGTCTCGTGTTCCTGTTTCCGGATCGCATCGAAGCGACGCGCGACCCGTGGGGATGGCGACCGCTGGTGGTGGGCCGCACGGCGAACGGTCAGCCGGTCGTTGCGAGCGAGACGGTGGCGCTGGACGCCATCGGCGCCCAGTTCGAACGCGAAGTAGAGCCGGGCGAAATCGTCACGCTCAGCGACGCGGGCGTGAGTAGCCGGCGCTACGCCGAGCCTGCGGAAGAGCGGGCCCACTGCGTCTTTGAGCATGTGTACTTCGCGAATCCGTCGAGTTTTCTGTTTGGCCAGACGGTGCAAATCGTGCGCGAGAAGCTCGGCGAGCAGCTTGCGAAGGAAGCGCCGGTTGACGCGGATTATGTCATGCCGATGCCGGATTCCGGGCGGAGCGCCGCAAACGGCTACGCGCGGGAAAGCGGCATTCCGTATCGCGAGGGGATTGTTCCGAATCGGTACGTCGGGCGCACGTTTATCAAGCCGACGCAGGGCGAGCGCGACATTGCGGTGCGCTTGAAACTGAACATTATTGAAGAGATTGTCCGCGACAAGCGCATCATCGTCGTGGATGACTCCATCGTGCGCGGCACCACGACGCGCACCAAGATGCAGCAGCTTCGATCAGCGGGCGCCAAAGAGATTCATTTGCGCATCAGTTGTCCGCCCATCAAGCATGCATGCTATTTCGGCGTGGATTTCGCGGACCGGGAGGAACTGATCGCGCATCAGCGCAGTGTTGACGAGATTCGTGCGTTTCTCGGTGTCGACAGCCTGCACTACTTGACGCTCGATGGACTGCTGGATTGCGCTTCGATCGGCGATAACACGCGCGAGCACTTCTGCACCGCGTGCTACAGCGGTGATTACCGCATTGATATCGCGCATCCGCAAACGAAGGGCATCCTGGAGCGGCGCCAGATGCGCATCTTTGAAGCCGATGAAGGTGTGCCCGAGGATGAATCGATGCTCGGCCATGCCGGTGAAATGCCGGCGCCCTGAGGTCAGCTCTCGAGCGCCGCTTTTCCAAACGGAACTTCAAATCGATCGCGAGTGGTGCAGTACGTGATGCCCGCCATGCGCCCGACCGCCGCGAGCTTTTCGGGGTCGATGTGGTGGCGATCGTTGATGATGTCATCGCGCACAAAGATGTGAACTACGCGTCCGAGGACAACGTTGCCGCCTCCGGGAGCGCCGGGGTTCAGTCGCACAATTTCCGTGGTTTCGCATTCGAAGGCGACGGGGCTCTCCAATACACGCGGCGGCGAAACCACGCTGCTCGGCGCCGGCGTCAGGCCGGAGAGTTCAAATTCACTCTCGCCGTAGGCGAGATCTTCAGAGGTCGAGACCGCTGCGCGCACAAATGGTTCGGAAACCACATTGATCACAAACTGACCGATCCCGATTGGCGGCGCTTCGCAATTGCGGAGCGTGTCTTTTTCTGTTCCGTCAGGTTTGTTGGATGGGCAGAACAACAGCGTGAGCGGATTGCTGCCGACACCATTGAAGAACGAGAACGGCGCCAGGTTGAGTTTGCCATCCGGGGCAACCGTCGAAACAAACGCGATCGGGCGCGGCACGACGCAGCCGATGAGGAGTTTGTAGCGCGCGGCGACATCCAATGATTCGGGATTGATCTCCATATTTTGATCGTAACCGCGATTCTCAGGCTGGCGCTGCGAAGACAATGTTGAAGCCGCCCGGCGCGCGGACGCCGACCTCGTGTTTGCCATAAAACGTTTTTCGCTCTTCGAGTGTGATCTCGCACCCTTCGATGGACTTCAGAATCGGCTTCAGGTCATCCACCTCGATGAAGAAGCCAACGGCGTTCGATTCCAGCGGCCCACTCAAGAGGCTCGGCGCATCCAAGGCGACGCTCGCGCGCGTTTGCAGCATGACCTGCACAGAACCATTCACGAGAATGACGAATCCGATCTTCTGACCCGCGGCGTCCTTTGATGGGTCCGTCGGCACTTCGACAGTCTTCTCAAAGCCGAGACGGTCGACCCAGAAGGGGAGACATTCTTCGATGGATTCGACGACCAGGACAGGCGTGAGAGTGTTCATCACGGACTCCGTTCGCGGGGCCACTTCGGTAGGGGCGAGAAGAATACTGCGATTCAACCGGTGTTGTCGTGACTCGTCCTGGAGCGATGTCGCCAAATGTTCACATTTCATTCGTAAACAGGATCAAAAGGAGGCCATAGACAAACACATACCATTGCATTGCTGCAAATAAATACAGGAACAAGCCAGCAAGCATTCGCTTCGTGCGACCGTACACGTATTCGCCGTATGCAGAACACAAGATAGGTAGAGCAATGATGAGCGCGGGGACAATTCCGAAGAGATGCTCCCGCCAATTGCCATCGCCTAGTGGCAATCCCCAATGGCTCCAAACACCGTGGTGTTGCTGAAACCCACTGTGATTCAGAATTCCGAGCCCAATCAACGCGAACGTCCCACCAAAGCAAGCAAGAATGATGCGCCAGGTCGGCCATGCCGGCGGCGGATCAAACGGACATCGAAGGCCACATTGTGTGCATGACCCCGCCTCGGATTCGGTGAGGTCGAAGCCGCAGCGCACGCACCGACCACGGGCCTTGATGGAATTCGGAAGCCGGCCGCACTCGGGACATACCGAGGACGCGACTCCTGACTGGTCGTAGCCGCACCAATCACAATGAAGACTGGCTTGTGTTTCAGACTCGTCGGTGGGCGTCTTCACTTTACGATTAAGGATAGGGCCTTCAGTCCACGTCCACTGGTTCGTATCATGGTTCTGTGACCGACATGACGACCTCGACCGCAGCCCCATTCACCTTCGCCGACGTCGAATCCGCCGCGGAACGCCTTGACGGCGTCGCCCATCGCACGCCGGTGATGACTTCGCGCACGTTTGACGAGCGCGTCGGCGCGATGTGCTTTTTCAAGTGCGAGAATTTCCAGCGCATTGGCGCCTTCAAATTCCGCGGCGCCTACAACGCGCTCTCTCGTCTGAGCGACGAAGCGAAAAAGCGCGGCGTGGTCACCTTCAGTTCCGGCAATCATGCCCAGGCGATTGCGCTCGCCGGGAAGCTGCTTGGCATTCGGCGCGTGATTGTGATGCCGCGCACGGCGCCGCAGGTGAAACTTGAGGCGACGAAGGGCTACGGCGCGGAGGTCGTTCAGCACGAACCCTCTGAAACAACGCGCGAGAAAGTCGCACAGGAAATTGCCGAACGCGACGGACTGGTCGTTATTCCTCCGTTTGACCATCCGCACATCGCGTCGGGGCAGGGGACCAGCGCCAAAGAGTTGATTGAGGAGGTTGGGCCGCTGGATGTATTGCTCGTGCCGGTCGGGGGCGGCGGGCTGATTTCAGGTTGCTCAGTCGCGGCGAAGGCGATGTCGCCGGAATGCCGCGTGATTGGCGTGGAGCCGGAAAAGGGTGACGACGGCGTTCGATCCTTCAAAGAAAAGCGATTGGTGGTGATTGATCCGCCGGACACGATCGCGGATGGCGCCCGCACGCCGTGCCTCGGTCCGCAAGTGACGTTGCCGACGATTCTTGCAAACGTGGATGACATGGTGACGGTGGCTGATGATGCGATCATTCGCGCGATGCGGTTCCTGTGGGAGCGCATGAAACTGATCGTCGAACCGACCGGCGCGATGACATCGGCGGCACTGCTTGACGATGTGGTCGATGCGAAAGCAAAGCGAGTTGGCATCATCATTTCCGGTGGAAATGTCGACCTTGGCTGCGCTTCGACGTATTTCGAAAAGACGTGAAACTACGGATATTTTCCCGGCTTCGCGGGCGAACGTCGCCATGTGAAACTAGTAAAACTGCGCAACGTTTTAATTGTGTCAATTTGGCGCGAGGCCATTGTTCCCCGGCGTTCGATCCGTTAATTTCCTGCTTCAGAGGGGTGCGGGGGCCGCGCTCTTCGATGCAAACACGTCCGGACGAGAGAAGAGAGCCATCATGCAATTGAAAAGAATTGGCGCCGCGCTGGCGGCGATTATTGCATCCTCACCTGCCTTTGCGGGCGGCGTGACAAATTTTGACAGCGCGATCAGCGCTGGTGTTGTGGTCGGTTCGGGCATCCCAAACGGCAACTTCGTGGTGAACACGAACGCCGATATGGGCGTGCAAACCGGCATCAAGGC
Source organism: Phycisphaerales bacterium (assembly GCA_029260345.1). Taxonomy (GTDB): domain Bacteria; phylum Planctomycetota; class Phycisphaerae; order Phycisphaerales; family UBA1924; genus OFTM186. The sequence goes on from JAJDDK010000002.1 coordinate 39,740, forward strand.
GATCGAGCGTTTTGTCGGCGACCTGGCCAACACCGGTAATCGATATTACGCGCAGGCCGGTGAATCTCCGGTGAGCGGCGCCGCCAACGCGCCCGCCGACGCCGGGACGGCGACGTGGAACTATTTGTATTCGGTGGATCTCGGCTCAAGCGGACTGACCTTCGCCGACGTCGCGGTGAACATCACGATTGATTTTGATCCGGCCGTGGGCAACAGCAACGTGTTTGAGTTTGAACTCGTGTCGTCGCTGGCCGCACAGAGCATTGATATTTCGGGGCTGTCGCTTTTTCAGGATTCGCAGAACCTCGGGTTCGCGTTCTGGCAGGCGATCGGCGACCCGGACATTCAGCCGATCGATCCGTTTGCACGCGGCGAATACACGATGAGCGTGGAAGTCGTGCTCAATTCAAACGGTGAAGTGCTTTCGTCCGTGGATATGGCAGTGGCGGTTGTGCCGTTGCCCGGCGCGGTGAGCATGGGGCTTGCGGGGATGGCAATCATTGGGATGCGCCGTCGCCGCTGATATTCGAGCTTTGCTCAAATCACCAGGAACTCGTGATTGCGAGTCTATTCAGGCGTGTCACCCAAGGAGGGGCGACGCATTCATCACGAGGAGTGTGTGCGCTTGGCGCATTCACGGGATTTTCAGAAAGGTAGAACAATGGACGGGAAAGGGATTGTGTTTGCGATTGGAATCGCAGGCGCGGTGGGGATTTCGGCCAGCGCCCACGCGGCGACGGCGACCATCGACATCTACACGTTCGATCTAGGGCAATTCAGCGATGCGAGCGTGACGACGAACGTCAGCGCCAGCCATGTGCATAGCTCGACGTTCGACAATCCGGCCGGGATTGACTTGTTCACCATCGGTGAATTGGCCACCGCGCACTTCGGCGGTGATGAGGGCGATCGAATCTCGCTCGGTGATTTTTCGTCGCAGGATACGTTGACGCTGAGCTACGGAACGAATCCCATTACGGTCGGGAGCGGCCTCGGTTCACACTTTGTTGTGTATGAGCAGAGCGGTCACACAACGGTTGACGCCGAAGGTCAGAATTTCGAGATTTCATTCGACGGCGGCACGACGTGGATCGATGCGCACAACGCAACGTCTGCGACGTCCGTCGGATTGCTCAGCGCTCCGAGTGCGACCCGCCAGAATCAGATTGCTTTCGATCTGACGGCGTTTGGCTTTAATGTCGGTGATCAGATTTCTACGGTGATGATGCGCAATCTGATCGGCACCAATGGTGAGTTTGATCCGGACTTCTTGTTTGCCGGATTGGCTTCGAGTGCGGTCGTGCCGCTGCCGACCGGCGCGGGGCTTGGTCTTGCAGGTCTGACGCTGCTGGCGATTCGTCGCAAGCGCTGATTTGGTCTGCGTTTCAATTGAGTTTTCGAAGCGGTCGTCCGGCTAGGCGACCGCTTTTTTCGTTTTGGGTGAAGGAACGCGGCTACGCTTGTGAGGCCCAAACGCGAAGGGAGCCGTCATGAATGAGCACATCACGATGCTGGAGCGTCAGGTGCATGACCTCAAGCAGAAGCTAGCCGAGGCGCGCCGGAAGGCCACGCCGGAGCCGGTGCGTAATTACACGCTGAAGACGCCCGATGGCAAAGACGTAACGCTGCGCGAATTGTTTGGCGACAAGAAGGACTTGCTGGTCGTCCACAACATGGGCAAGGGGTGCACGCATTGCACGTTGTGGGCAGACAGTTTCAGCAGCAGTACGGAGCATTTCAACAGCCGCGCTGCTTTTGTGTTGTGTTCGTTTGATGCGCCGGATGTGCTGAAGAAATTCAGCGAGTCACGCGGCTGGGCGTTCCGCTGCGCCGCCAATGCGGATGAGTTTGCGCAGGAAATGGGCTTTACGAAAGCCGGAAAACCGTGGCCAGGAGTGTCGGCGTTTCATCTGGAGGAAGACGGCGCCATCGTGCGCACGGGGAAGGCGTACTTCGGCCCCGGCGACGACTTCTGCGCGGCGTGGCACTTCTTTGATCTGCTCAAAGACGGTGCGGCGGGGTGGAAGCCGCAGTTTGAGTATTGAAGCCGCGTGCCCGTTGGTTATTCGCTCTTCTTCTTTCCTGCGATCGCCCACGGCGCCCAGAGGAGGAGCATGAAGAGTTCGCCGAGGAGGATCATCCAGATGGCGCGCAGGGGCCACTGGCCGAGGTGGTCGATGAGTGTCGGCGCGCCGGGAGTGGACTGGCCGAGGTAGCCGTAGTTGGCGCCAATGGCGACGTTGAATGGAATGATCAGGGCGCTGTACGCGAGGCTGAACGCGGTCGCGACGAGGTAATCGCGAAAGCGCGGCCGGTATCCGCCGACGATGACGTCATAGAGAGCCGCGCCGACGATGAGCGTGTGCCCGCCCCAAAACAGCCAGAAATGAACGGAGTCCGGCCCGTGGTCGAGGATCGGCGTGATGAACGCTTCGGTCGAGAAGCCGAACCCCCAGAAGTAGAGCATGGTCCGCAGCCAGCGCTTTTCCTGAAAAAGCAGCGCAAACGGCGCGATCCATGCGGCGAGGTCACAGACGTGCAGGGGGAGGCTGACGGCGATGTCGTAGTTGCGCGGCAGCAGCCACCAGACCGTCGTGAATATCTGCCACGCGATCATGAATGCGGCGAAGCCGCGGCGCAGGTTCAGTTCTCGGCCGTTGCGTTTGCAGCGCCGCCCGAACGCCGCGAAGAGGATCATGGCGAAGAGGCACGCGAAGACGGTGATGGCGTGCTGGGGGGAGAAGGGTTGGACGGCGAGTGGCATCACAAAAATTTAGCAGCTTCCAATCACCGATGACATCAACCACGAAATGGTCATCACCGCAATTCCACCGAGTGCGGATGTGACAACAGCGGTGACTCGCATCTTTAGTAAGGCGTCGTCTGAAATCACAATCCACGATTCCGCGTGCCGAATTCCACGATGCACATAGAGCGCATTCAAGGTGATGATCGCCAAAGCTCCGACGAACAGAAGTGGAAGGAGTGAAGAGCTGGTCCCGCCAGCCATCGCTAATGGAAAGGCCAATAGTACGAATGGAAGCCCCAGGAGGTATGCGGCTTGTGGGTCAAGAAAAGCCAATGCGGGAACGGCCAACGAATATGCCAACAGAATAACTCCGGGAAGATAGCTCCTCTTCCAAAGTCGTCTTAATAAATCGCGTTGCAAAGTCAGGGAATCTGCGTCAAACACTGTGCCGCACTCAGGGCAGATGCATTGTCGCAGGCCGTTGAGTTCATAGCCGCATTTGAGGCAGCAAAGTGATGAATCCTTGCCGGACATCGGCGAGTCCTCATAGGGATCCGAGCTCGCACATTGGCGGGGCTCGGGGGAGCAATTCCTCAATTACGATACAGAATTGCGGAGTGATTCCCAAACGGCAAATTTAAGGAGTCGTCAGAAAGCTGATCCACGCAAGGGCGGCCGATTTGGTCAACAAGTACATCCCTGCGAGCACTCCGATAGACCACGCAAAGTGCTTGATTCGAGTCGACCATGAGATTTCCCTATCTCGTCGTCTGTCCCATCGGCAATAGCGCATTATTGGAAACGCAAAAAGGATTAAGAGCACGTTTGGCGCTTAAAGGATTGGGATAACTCGCCAAAATGGGTTCGCGCCACCTGTACGTGCGGCGCCTTTCAATGATTGCGGCGCCGCAAGCAGCCCGAGCCATGCAATCGTGCCTATTGCTAGTCCTGAAACACCGAGAGCAATCATTGCCTGCCGATTGAAATAGACCGGGTTCGCCGTGTCGTGACCGCATTCGGGACAGGGAACATTTTGCAGTCCGGCGATCTCGTATTTGCATTTTACACAGCACGGAGGCTTCGTGGAAGGCTGCGGCCACAGCTCAAACTTCATCCACGCTCGAACGCGTTGGCGAAAACTCACTCCATTGTCCTCACCAGTTCGTGTCCGAATCGCTCGCACGAAATACCGTGAACCTTCCTTGTTTTGTGCGAGGTCATTGTGTCATTCGTCATAGTAGCGCGTAGTAAATCCCGTAATAGCCCGCGACGCCTAAACAATCGCTTGCAATGGCAAGTGGGACCAAGATCAAGCTCTTGTGGCCTCCAAGAAACACGGATTTGCTCGCCTTCTCGAATTTGACGTATACCAAAGCGGCATGCACTCCGACAAGCGCAATAACAGCTGGAACAAAGTACATCGCAAATCCAAGTAACGAAAAGAAGATGATCAGAAATCCGTTGAGTTTCGAAAGCGTGACCCAGAACGCACTCCATGCAATTAGTCCGAAGCCGGGCATGATGGCGAAGAGATACAGATTCCGAATCAATTCCCCCCGTGATTCTGCGGTCCCGGTCTTGAAAGGTTGAGCGCCACATTCGGGGCAAACATTTGCAGGCAGGCCGTCGATGCAATAGCCGCAAGTAAGGCACTGAATCTGGTGCGCGGCTTCGCTCACACCTTGGCCCCCGCAGCTTCGTGCCGCAATTGCCCGCACGCCGCCGCGATGTCGCGTCCGCGGCTGGCGCGGATATGCACATTCACACCGGCGTCGAGCAGAATCTGCTGGAATTCGCGCACATCCTCATCGCGCGGGCGTTTGAACTCGAGGCCGCCGACTTCGTTGTAGCGGATGAGGTTCACGTTGCTGCGCATGGATTTGGCGAGGCGGGCGAGTTCGCGGGCGTGGTCGGGCTGGTCGTTGACCGTGCGCATGAGTGTGTACTCAAGCGTGGTTTCGCGCCCGGTCTTTTCGAACCAGCGCTGGCAGGCGCCGAGGAGTTCGCTGATTGTCGTGAACTCGCTCCAGGGGATGAGCGAGCGGCGGATGTCGTCCGTCGGGGCGTGCAACGAGAGGGCCAGCGTGACGGGGAGGTTGAGCTCGCGCGCGAGGCGGTCGATGTATTTCGGTAGGCCGACGGTGGAGACGGTGATCTTGCGGGCGCTGATGTTGAGGCCCCACGGCGCCGCAATGGTTTCGATGGCGCGTTTGACGTTGTCGAAGTTTGACAGCGGCTCACCCATGCCCATGAAGACGACGTTGCTGATGCGCCCGACGTCTTGCAGTTGCGCGAGGCGCCAGACCTGTTCGACGATGCGTCCGGAGGAGAGATTCCCGTCAAGGCCGCCGAGGCCGGAGGCGCAGAAGCGGCAGCCCACCGGACAGCCGACTTGCGAGGAGATGCAGGCGGTGCGCCGGGTCTCCGTCGGGATCATGACGCATTCGGTTTGGCGGGTTGGGTCGGATTCCGTGTTGGAAGTGTTGAGGATTGGGAGTGTTGTGTTTTGCACGGGCGAGACGCCCGTGCCACCGGTTGCTGAGTGCTCCCCCTCCCGCCTTGCGGGAGGGGGCTGGGGGGAGGGTTCCCCGTTGGGAACACACAAGGAAGTGGGACTTGAATCGGCCCTCACCTGACCTCGCTGCGCTCGGCCACCCTCTCCCAGGGGGAGAGGGGTATTCGGATCGCCCCCTCCCCGGCCCTCCCCCGCGGGGTGGTGGAGGGAAGGATCGTGCCACTGCACCAAGAGTTTCTGCGTTCCATCCGTCGCGAGTTGGTGCGCGAGGGCGTCGCCGGTGACGAAGGCCATCTCTGTTGTCAGCAAATCGCGGTCGCGCTTGCTGAGGTTGGACATCGCGGCGGGGTCGGCGACGTTTTTGTTGTAGACCCAGTCGATGATCTGATCGGCGCGAAACGCGGGCATGCGGCGTTCAACGCACCAGTCGCGGAGCGAGTCCGGCGTGTGGGCGAAGATGTGGTTGGTGGGGTTGTTGAGCATGGGTCGCCAAGAGGATAGGCGACTGGCGGATTCTTACGTCGCCCCAACCGTGAGCGGCGTCGCGCCGTACGCTTCGGCGGTGATTTCCGGCGGAGTCACGCGGATGCGGCGCTTGGATGGGTCCACGCCGTGGCCGCGCATGATGTCTTTGAGCGACTTCGGAATCTGAAACTCGACATCTTCATTCACTGTCGTGCGCAGCTCAATTGTGCCCCCGTGGTCATCGACCAGGCGTTTGCACACGTCCGCAACCAAATATTCCGGCGCGCTGGCGCCGGCGGTGACGAGGACGGTCTGGTCCGCGTGAAACCACGTCGGGTCGAGTTCGGAGACATCATCGATCAAGTACGCCGAAATGCCCTGATGTTCGGCGATTTCCGTCAAACGCTTCGAGTTTGATGAGTTCTGCGAACCGACGACCAAAACCAGATCGCATTCCGGTGCGAATTCGCGCACGGCGGCCTGACGGTTTGTTGTTGCGTAACAAATGTCGCTCGTCGGCGGCGCCTTGATGTTCGGGAACGCCTTCTTCAGCGCCGAGATGATCACCTCGGCATCGTCCACGCTCAGCGTCGTCTGCGTGAGATACGTCAGTTTGTTTGGGTCGTGGATCGTCAGCATCGAAATGTCGTCGGGCGACTCGACGACCTGGATCGCATCCGGCGCCTCGCCGCGCGTGCCGACGACTTCCTGGTGGTCCGCGTGTCCGATCAGCAGAATCTGGTAGCCCTGCTTGGCGTATCGAATCGCCTCCATATGGACTTTGGTCACGAGCGGGCACGTCGCGTCGATCGAGGTGAGATTCCGGTCTCGAGCCGCGGCTTTCACCTGCGGCGAGATTCCGTGCGCGCTGAAAATAACGATGCTGCCTTCGGGCACTTCGGAAACGTCTTCGACAAACTCGACGCCGCGCTCTTCGAAGCGTCGGACGACGTGCTTGTTGTGGACGATTTCGTGGTAGACGTAGATCGGCTCGTCCGGGCAGAGGGCGAGGACCTGATCGACGACTTCGATCGCCATGCCGACGCCGGCGCAGAAGCCGCGAGGATTGGCCAGAAGAATGCGCATGAGGGCTCCGAACGGGGGAAACAGGCGGTAAATCGTCGCTCCGGCTCGACGCGCCGGTCTCAGGAGTGGATGATAGCCCGTCCTGTTCCGCGGCGTGCTTTGAAGGAGACGTATGGCCCAGTCCGTTGAAGAAATGCTGACGTCCGCGATTGCGAGTCGAGGCGGCGTGCTCGGTGATCTGGGCGTTGATCCGGACGGGATGCCGTCGCCGGCAGAGTCGCCGAGTCTGGATGAGGCACGCGACTATGTGCGCGGCTTGGCGACGGGACACTACGAGAATTTCAGTGTGCTTTCGCGGCTGGTTCCAGCGGCGCTGCGGGATGATTTCGCGGCGGTGTACGGATTCTGCCGCTGGTCGGATGATTTGGCGGATGAGACCGGCGCGGCGGGCGAATCGCGAGATGAGTCCGTCAAACTGCTGGCGTGGTGGCGATCGGAACTGGACGCGTGTTTTCGATTTGCGCGCGGTGAATCCAGCGATCCGCCGCGGCATCCGGTGTATGTGGCGCTTGCTGAAACGATTCGAACGAAAGAGCTTTCGCCTGACCCGTTTCATCACCTGATCGATGCATTCGTGCAGGATCAAACGAAGACGCGCTATGAAACGTGGGATGAAGCGCTGGACTATTGCAAAGGAAGTGCGGATCCGGTTGGTCGAATTGTTCTGGCGCTGGCCGGGCATAACGGTTCGAAGCCGGGCGATGCGGAGCGCATTGCGATGTCGGATGCGACCTGCACGGCGCTGCAACTCACGAATCACTGGCAGGATGTGCGACGGGATCTGATTGAGCGGGATCGTGTGTACCTGCCGCGCGAGGAGACGGGCCTTTCGGCGGAGGATTTGCGCGAGATGCTGGATCGCGGTAACGACCCGGCGGCGCGCGTGAAATACATCCGTGCGGTGCGGCCGTTGGTGGAGCGCACGCGAGCGTTGTTTGTGACGGGCCGGCCGCTTCCACGGACGCTCGATCGACCGATGCGACCGGTGGTGTGGCTCTTTGGCGCGGGGGGCGAAGCGGTGCTGGATCGTGTCGAACGCATCGGATGTGCCACGTTGTGGACACGTCCGCGACTGGCGAAATCGACCAAACTTTGGTTGATCGGTGTCGCCGCGACGCGGGCGGCGCTGTCGAGACAATGAGAAATCTGGTGATCGACTTGACGCACTCAGCGGAGGGGCAGTCTCGCTAGACTCGATCGCAATGACCATGGCTCTGGCGACAGTTTGGGAATCGGATCTCGCGGCGGCGTACGCGCATTGCCGCGATGTCGCGAAGACGCGGGCCCGGAATTTCTATTACGGGTTGAAGCTGACGCCGGAGCCGCAACGGTCGGCGGTGTATGCCATTTATGCATGGATGCGCGTCGGTGATGACTTGGTTGATGAAGGACCAGATGGTGATGCGAAGCGGGAGCGCCTTGCGGCGTTTACCGCCGCGACAAATCGGGCGCTGGCGGGTGAGGATGGCGCTCGGGACGGCATTGGCGAGCCCATCATGTGGGCGGCATTTGCTGATGCGGTGGAGCGTTTCTCGGTTCGCCGCAGTGATATTGACGCAATGCTTGCCGGGCTGCGTGAGGATCTTGATCATCACGGATATGAGACTTTTGACGAGCTGAAGACGTATTGCGGGCGCGTGGCGTCGAGCGTCGGTCGCGTGTGCGTGACGATTTGGGGCGTGCGCCAGGGCGTTTCGATGGAGCGCGCCATGACTTTGGCCGAACGGCGCGGCCTTGCATTTCAACTCACGAATATTCTTCGCGATTTCGCGGAGGATTTCGATGACGGACGCGTGTATCTGCCGGAGCAGTCCTTTGAAGCGGCAGGCCTGACGCCGGAGCAATTGCGGCGCTGGGATGATCCTGAGGCGTGCATTCGATTTGTGGAAGGACAGGCGGCGATTGCACGTGCGGAGTTTGATGCATCCGCGCCACTTGAAGACATGATCAACGCGGCGTGCGCGCCGACGTTGTGGGCGATGACCCGGATTTATTCGGGGATTCTTCGCAAGATTGAAGAGCGGCCGGACCGTGTCGTGGGTCAGGCGCGGATTCGACTGCAATCTTTGCATAAAGCGGGGATCGCAATGAGGGCGCTGGCGCGCAGCCGACGCGGCGAGTGGTGAGCGCCATCGCGACGCCGCGGCGAAGCGCCATGAAGCAGACTTCCAAATCCGAAAATGAACGCGTCATTGTGGTTGGCGGCGGCATTGCCGGGATTGCGGCGGCGCTGCGGCTTGCGGAGGAGGGCGTGCCGACGCTCTTGCTTGAGACGCGGCGCAAGCTTGGCGGGCGAGCGACGAGCTTTGATGATGTGCGCACGGGCGAGCGGCTGGACAATTGCCAGCACATCGCGATGGGGTGCTGCACGAATTACCTCGATTTGCTGGATCGCCTTGGCGTTGCGGACAAGATCGCGTGGTCGCGTGACATCTGGTGGATTGAACCGGGCGGGCGGCGCAGTGTGGTGCGGCCTGGGCCGCTGCCGGCGCCGGCGCACTTTGGGGCTTCATTCCTTCGGGCGCGGTTTCTTTCGATTGATGAGAAGTTTGCGATTGCGCTGGGCATGCATCATGCGGCGTACGCGGATCTTGATGCGTGCGCATCGATCACGTTTGCAGCATGGCTGGAGCGGCATGGTCAGTCGCCGAGTGTCATCGACAAGTTCTGGGCGCCGGTGGTGGTGAGCGCGTGCAATCTGTGGCCCGATCGACTGGCGGCGAGTGAAGCGCTGCATGTGTTTCAGGAGGGATTCCTGGCGCATCGGGATGCGGCGATGATCGGTGTGCCGACAACGCCATTGGTTGAGTTGTATGACGAGGCGGAGCGGGTGATCGCACGAGCCGGCGGTGAGTTGAAGCTCGGGGAATCGGTTACGCGCGTGTCAACGAATGAAGTTGAAACAGCACAAGGCGAGCGGCTTTCGGCGCAGGCCGTGATTTGCGCCGTTCCCTTTGAGCGTGCAGTTCGCATCATTGATGAGCGGGCGAAGCATTTTGACGGGCGCTTTTCGAAGTTGGGTGAACTTGAGCATAGTCCGATTCTGGGCATCCATCTGGTGTTTGATCGGCCGGTGATGGATGTGCCGCACGCGGCGCTCGTGGGGATGGGAACGCAGTGGCTGTTTCGGAAGGATGACGCGGGGACGCGCATTCATGCGGTGATCAGCGGCGCGTTTGACTGGATGCCGTTGAGTGAAGAAGAGATTGTGGCGCGGGTGCTGTCTGATGTGCGCGCATGTTTGCCGCCGGCGCGTGATGCGGAGCTGGTGTCCGGCCGGCCGGTGAAGGAGAAGCGGGCGACGTTGGCGCCGACGCCGCAGTCAATTTCCGCGCGGCCAACCACGACGGGGCCGAGCGGGATCATTCTTGCCGGTGATTACGTGCGGACGGGTTGGCCTTCAACGATGGAAGGGGCGGCGCGCAGTGGGTATCTGGCGGCAGCGGCGGCGTTGGGGCGCGATGAAGAATGGGCGCTGAAGCCTTCGCTAGCCGAAGCGCCGCTGTATCGGTCGGCGCGCGCATTTGCGCACCTGGTTGGCGCGTCTTAAAGGCGCAAGAAAAAACCCGGAGGCTTGACGCTCCGGGTGATGTCGTCGATCAAGTTGTTCGCACGGGCGAGACACCCACGCCACCGTCGAATAAGTCCTTACGACTTGGCTTCGATCGCGGTCGCGTTCTTCTTCGCGGTTTCGACCAGCGCGTCAAACGCTTTCGGATCGTCGATGGCGATCTGGCTGAGCATCTTGCGGTTGATCAGGATGCCGGAGTGCTTCAGTCCGTTCATGAATCGGGAGTAGCGCGTGTCGCGCATGCGGCACGCGGCGGTGATGCGCGTGATCCACAAGCGGCGCATGTCGCGCTTGCGATTGCGACGGTCGCGATAGGAGAACTGGCCAGCGCGGGTCAGTGCGACCTTGGCCTGCTGGAAGTGACGGCTTTTGGTTCCGAAATAGCCGCGGGCTTCGCGGAGAACGCGCTTGTGGGCTCTCTTGCGGGCGGCGCCTTTGCGTACACGAGGCATCGTGAAAACTCCAACTCTGCGCCAGACGGGGCGGTGTGTTCGTCACACCGACTTGATGCCCGGACAGCGGCAGTCTCGAAATCTGATTGAACGCGACGGCGGTTGCCGGCGCGAACGTGTTATTCGGTTTCGCCGGGCGCGGGGCTGCGCTTGAACGCAGTGCGCGGCTGAGTGCGTCCACGGAGGCGTCGATTCAGCATCTTGCTCATGCGCTTGACTTCGGTGTCCGCGAAGATCGTGTCAGTGCGGAGCTGGCGCAGGCGCTTGCCCGTCTTGGCGGACTTCAAGTGCCCCGTGCCACAACTCTTGTGACGGACCTTTCCGGTCTTGGAGATCCTGACCCGCTTGAGCAGACCTTTGTGAGGCTTGTTCTTGGGCATAGCCGAAAGGCTCCGAAGTGCATGCGAATCGCCGCCGGGACGCCCGGAAGCGAGTCGAGGACTGTACCAATGGGTCTTCAGGCAGGCAAGGCGCGATGGACTCAGGGGCCGACGAAGGCGTCGTCTTCGCCATCGGGAAGTTCGACACCCTGAAGCGTGGCCTTGAGGCGGCGCTCGAGGGATCGCGGCAGCCAGATGTTGTCGCCCCAGCTCGTCACCGGGGATTCGAGCCACTGCACGGATCGGTCATTGAAGAGGACGTGCTGACCGAGGCCGCGATGGGAAAGCGAGTTCATCGTGGGGTCCACGACATATCCCTGGCGGGCCAACTGAATGACCGGCGAGCGATCGGCGAGGACGACCTGCCGGCTCGGCGTAGTCCAGCGAGTTTCACCCGGGCCGAGGAGCTGATAGCTGTAGGAGACTTCTTCCGGCGAACGCCAGTCCTCAAGTTCTTCGATATCGAGGCGAATCGGCGCCTGCGGGTTGGAGGGCGACGCCAGATCTTCGAGCGAGGCGTAGCCGTCCTTGACCAGCACAAAGAGATTCGCAGAGTGCGATTGGCGCGGCTCGCCGACATTCCACCACGTCACGCCGGGAGCGCGGCCGGCCAGCGAATTGTTCGACGCCGGCAAGTGACCCTTGTGATCGTTGGCGTACAGCGAGAAGCCGAGGCCGGCGCTGGCGAGACGGCCCGCATTCATGGTGCGGATGTTGTCGCGACGAATGCCGGTGAGCATCGGCCACAGGATGGCGGTGGCAAGCAGCATGACGGCCGCGGCGGTCGCGAGGTCGGCCATTCGAATTCGGAAACCGTTGAGGCGGCGTTTTGCGATCGGTGACTCGATCGCTCGCTGTGATCGCTGAATTCGCAGGAGGGTCGCGTCAATCAATGCGTCCCCGTCGATCTCCTTCTCCATGGCGGAGGGAGTGTCGAGGAGGGAGAGAATCGACGACATGTGACCGGCGCGGGAAACGTTCGTGGCGCCAACTTTTGAAGCTGTCCATCCGGCGTCAACCAGATCGTCCAGTGCTCGAGCGTCTGCAGGGGCGAGTTCTGTTTCGGCGACGACCGCGACGTCTCCGATTGTCTGAACCGCCGGCTCCGCGTGCTCCAGCGGGACGTCGAGCAGTCCGAGCAACGCCGCGATTCGCTCAGCGCGGGCGCGGAGGAACGGCGGAACTCGATCGAGTTCGAACTCCGCATCCACCAGCGCGTCAAGCGCATCTGTGTCTGCGGGGCTCAGCCGGGCTGGATCGTTTGAATGGCTCATGTCCACTGATCGCTCCGTCGGGTGGGAAGAGAGGGCTTAGTCAACGTCCGTGTCGCCATTTGCTTCGGCGGCGGCTTTCCAGTGCTTCGCAAAGAGCGCGACTGCGGCGTGCAGTCGTGACTTGACGGTTCCGATGGGAATTTCCAGCGATTCGGCCATTTGCGCATACGACAAACGCTGGAAATAGGAGAGCAGAAGAATCTCGCGGTGATGTTCGGGGAGTGCGTCCACCACTTGTTGCACGAGCCGGTCGCGTTCTTCCTCCAGCATGGAGGCATTCGGCGCCGGGACGTCCATCTCCATCAGGTCCACAAACGTGCGCCCGCCGTCGGAATCGAGCGGGGCAGAGAAGCCGAGTGTCGGCCTCCTTGCATTCTTACGGTGGTGGTCCCGGCCTTTGTTCGCCGCAATCGTGAAGAGCCACGGTTTAAAGCGGCGGGTTTCGTCAAAAGTGTCCGCGGAGAGGTGAATCTGGAAAAAGGATTCCTGAAATACGTCCTCGGCGGCCTGTCGATCGCCCATAAATCGAATGAGAAAGCGAAGCAGGTCTTCGCGATAGCGACCCATGAGTGTGCGGAATGCCTGCGGATGCCCTGTGCGATGAAGGGCGAGAAGCTCTTCGTCCGTCCGATCATCCACGAGACGGAGGCGCGCCGGCTGTTCCGGGCTCGATTGCCCCATTGCGGATTCCCTTATTGGCGTCGGCTTTGGCATTGGCTGAAACATGAATCGGACGCCTTCCCGGATTCGGGGGACACTTTAGACGCGCAGAGGATCGCTGCGCCGCTTCTCCTTCAGTCGTATTACGACGCTGATGGCACGATGTTCGCGCCGGGGCTGCAAACCCCGTTTCCGGACGCTGCAGGGCGGGAGCGTCGCCGGTAGGATCATCGATTCGGTTGAAACAGATTCGAACGCCGCCGACGAGTCGGTCGGGCGGTCGTGGATTGGAGGATGTCAGCGTGGGTGTTCCCGTCAGCCAGATGTGGACTGTTGCGAGCTATGTCATGAAGCAGCGGCTCAGCGGCAATAAGCGCTATCCGCTCGTGCTGATGCTGGAGCCGCTCTTTCGCTGCAATCTCGCGTGCGCCGGCTGCGGCAAGATTCAATACCCCGCGCACATTCTGAAGCGCGACCTGTCGCTCGAGAAATGTCTCGACGCGGTGGACGAGTGCGGCGCCCCGATGGTGTCCATTCCCGGCGGCGAGCCGCTGCTCTATCCGCACATTCGCGAACTCGTCGATGGCCTCGTACAGCGCCGCAAGTACATCTACCTTTGCACGAACGCTTTGCTGCTCAGGGAAAAGCTCGAAGCGGGATGGTTCACGCCGAGCAAGTACCTGACCTTCAGCGTTCACATGGACGGGCAGGAAGAGCATCACGATTTCGCGGTGTGCCGCGAAGGGACGTACGAGAAAGCGGCCGAAGGCATTCGCATGGCCGTCGAGCGCGGCTTCCGTGTGACGACCAACACGACGATCTTCGACGGCGCTGATCCGAATTCACTGCGCGGCTTCTTCGACGAAATGATGGACCTCGGCGTCGAGGGCATGATGGTCTCGCCGGGGTATGCGTACCCCAAAGCGCCGGATCAAAAGACGTTCCTGCGCGAGCGCGCCAACACGAACAAACTCTTTGAGATGCTGCTGTCGAATCGCAAAAAGCGGTGGAAGTTCAATCAGTCGCCGCTATTCCTCGAGTTCCTCATGGGCACGCGCGAGTATGAGTGCACGCCATGGGGCAACCCGACGTACAACATTTTCGGCTGGCAGAAGCCGTGCTATTTGTTGCAGGATGGGTACGTCGATTCCTTCAAGGAATTGATCGACACAACGGAATGGGACAATTACGGGCGTGAGAGTGGCAACCCGGCGTGCCAGCAGTGCATGGTGCATTGCGGGTATGAGCCGAGCGCCGTGGACCACACCTTTGCCTCCTTCGGCGGCATGTGGGGCACGATCAAGGCAATGGTCTTTAGTCGTTATGCAAACCCCGCAGCGGGCAAGCGACTGGAAGAAGAGAAGAAGAAGCCGCACGGCCCACTGGCGCAGCTCGGCATTACGGTCGAGGGGAAGCCGGTGAAGGAAGAAGCGGTCGAGGCGGCGTAAGTTGGGCGCGGCACACGGACTTGCGCATCGCATTTCGATGCCTTTCTAAACTGCGCATTTTCACAAATCACGGATGTTGTGAAGTTTTGGAGGCGGCTGCGCCTCTAAAACCAGTGGTATTGCCGCAAATTTTCACACTTCGCGCCCGATTCGCGCCTGCCTGTCGCTGAGACATGTGCGGGCCGGGCGTGTTTGGTCGGTCCCCTTCAGTTCGTTTCAGTGATGGAGACCAATCATGAATCGCAAAGCACTCACAGCCGGCGCGCTGGCGACGTTCACGGGGCTGACGTCGACGGCGTTTGGGCAGTCGTTTGGTTTGGATGACAATCCGGCGGCGCCGCTGATCGGATTTCCGGGAATCATTCCCGGTTTCGGCGCTGAGGATCCGTATGGTGATCCGTGGGTTGGCGCGTTCGCCGCGCTGTTCCCGCCCGGCATGGCGCCGTCGCCATCGCTTGCGACGATCGCCGGCGTCACTGCTGGTGGCGGCGATGTATTTATGCCGGGGCCGGCGCTGCAACAGGTCGGGCCGAATGGCAACTATATGAGTTCGTTCTCGCAGAACACGCCGTTCTCGCCAAACATTCCGGTGCGCATCATGTTCAGTGTTGATCGCGGCACGCGCGGCGCTCCGGCGTCTGATGTCGGCGGTCAGTCGATCAACTTCCAGGCGCCGAGTGACATTTATCAGACGACGTCTGTGTTCATGAGTCCGAATGTGTTCACGGGCGCGATTGGTCCCGGCCCGTTCGCCGGATTTCTTCCGTCGTTCATCTTCGGGCCTCCGTTCAACGTGATGCTGCACGATGACTCGTTCTTCGGGCTGCTCAGTGGCGGCGTGGTGGTGCCGGCGGCGGGCACAGCCGCACCGTATGCGACGGGTTCGCATGACAACATCGACTCGTGGGAAAATAAGCGGATGGCGTTTCCCGGAACGGTCGGTTTCATTAATTGGATGTACTTCACGGTCTATCCGGATGAAGCGATTGCGGCCGGTGTCTTGCCGGCGGACATCTTCGATTTGCCGCCGAGCACGGCTGGCGCAACGCCTTTGCCGTACGCGACCGCCGCATCCATGGGTCTTGATTCATTCGGCGGCCCCGGAAGTGATGCGATCGACGGGCTGACGGTGTACGACATGGCGCCGTTTGGTGGTCCGGCGTGGGGCGGCCCTGGCGCGCAGCCTGGCTTTGATGCGGCGCTGTTCAGCCTGGCGCCCGGTTCAGCGTCTCTTGGCGCCCTGGGACTCGATCCGGGAACGGTGTTTTTCACCGACTTCACCGGCGCCTTTGCGGTGTACGCAATGACGCAGCAGATCGGTCTTGTGCCATCACCGGGTTCGCCCAATGGAGGGGACAACCTCGATGCGCTCGACGTTGCGTGCATCTTTGATGTGAACGGCGATGGTTTCGTGAATGGTGGAGATCTCGCCGCAGTGCTCGCAAGTTGGGGCAGCACCGGATTCAGTCTCGCCGACTTCAACGGTGACGGCGTCGTCAACGGCGCCGACCTTGGCGCCATGCTCGGCTCATGGGGGCCGTGCCTCTAAGACTTAAAAAAGCGCAGCGCGAAAACGCACTGCTTACCCGGCCGCTTCGGACGAAACTCGTTCGGAGCGGCTTTTTCTATTCAATCTCGCCAACGCACCGCTCGAAGGTGACGCCGCTCTCGGGCGGAAATTTCTGGAGGCCTTCTTCGCGGAGCATGGGCGCAAATTGTTTGACGTAGCGATCAAACAGTGACTGTGTGCTGAAGACATAGCGCGTTTCGACGCGGATCGGCGTGGCGGGCTCAGTCAGGCGCACGATCATCCCTGTATGGGCGCCGTGTTCGACGACTTCATCGACATGGCCTTCGCGAAGCCATGCGATGTATTCGCGTGCTGAGGCTTCATCGGGGAGCGTGGCGGTCACGGTGTAGGCGATGCGCGTCATGGAGCGCATCGTAATATCCTGTTTGATGAAGGAGACGCCACGATGAACCAAACCGGATGGTGGGTCGCTGATCTGATGGCGACGAACCCGGCAATGCTGGTGTCGTGGGTGGTGTGGGTGATCGGTTCGATCGTGCTGCACGAATTGGCCCACGGCTGGGCCGCAATTCATCGCGGCGATCGCACGCCGATCGAAACCGGGCACATGACGTGGAACCCGCTCGTGCACATGGGCGGGATGAGTCTCTTGATGTTTGCGCTGGTCGGCATTGCGTGGGGGGCGATGCCGGTGAATACGTATCGGCTGCGCGGGAAGCACGCGGATGCGCTCGTCGCTGCGGCAGGGCCGGCCATGAACGTCGGTTTGGCATTTGTCGCGATGATTCTCGGCGGGGCTTGGCTCGCATTTGCCAAAGACATGGGCGAGCCGCTTTACACCAACGTCTGGGTGTTCTTTTTCTGCGGGACGTTCTTGAACTTGTTCCTGGCGGGGCTGAACCTGCTGCCGATTCCGCCGCTCGATGGTGGGCGGATTCTGGCCAGTTTCAGTCCGACGGTCCGGGGGTGGATGGATCGTCCTCAAGCGATGATGATTGCGATGCTGATTGCCATCGTGATTATTTTCCGCTTCGGCGGGAAGCTGTGGGGGCCAGTGATGGATTTCTCTGCCGCCGGAACCCATCTGGTGGCCGGCGCGCTGGGGTGGGCTCCGGCATAGTGGGGAATCGTTTGCGTTCGCCCCTGAGGCCGCTACACTCCTCGGTTCGCGCTGACGCCCGAGGTGGGGTGTCGGTTCCGTTCTGAATGAAGGTCGTCTGGAGCTGCAGAATCAATGGTCAGGTTGCGTCTGAAAAGAATGGGCCGCACGCATCGTCCGTTTTACCGCTTGAACGCGGTGGACAAGCGCACGCAGCGTGATGGCAAGATCATTGAAAATCTCGGCTGGTACGACCCCGTTGCCAAGGACGCGTCCAAGCAGGTCGAGCTGAAGGTCGATCGCATCAAGCACTGGCTGAGCGTCGGCGCCCAGCCGTCTGAAACGGTCGCTGACCTGCTCGCCAAGCACGACATCATCGACCCCGAGAAGCGCAAGGCCGAACGGCTCGGTCGGGTCAAGAAGAAGATGGCGAAGATGGAAGCCGATAAAGCCGCCGCGGACGCCAAGGCGAAGGCAGACGCCGAAGCCGCGGCTAAGGCCGAGGCTGAGAAGGCCGCTGCGGCTGCCGCTGCTGAAGCTGCGAAGGCCGCCGAGGGCGAAGCCGGCGAGAGCTAAGTCATGGCTTCGGCAGACGGGCGCGATGCTCGTCCCACCGATTCCCGACCGCCGCTCCTGATTGACATACTCACGCTGTTTCCCGGCATGTTTGAGCCGGCGCTTGGGGAGAGCATTCCCGGGCGCGCTCGAGACGCCGGGCTTGTGTCATGGCGCTGCACGAACATCCGCGATTACGCGGACAACAAACACAACAGAGTGGATGATCGCCCATTCGGCGGCGGTCCCGGCATGGTGATGATGTGCCAGCCGCTGTGGGACGCGGTGCGCGCCGTGGAGGCGGCGGATGAGACACCGGCGACGCGGATTCTGATGTCGCCTCAGGGTGAGCCGCTGACGCAGGCGATTGTTGAGGAACTCGCTGCGAAACCGCGCCTGCTCATCATCGCAGGGCACTACGAAGGCATCGATGAGCGGGTGATTGAGAAGCTGGCGCCGCGCGAGATCAGCGTGGGGGATTTCGTGCTTTCGGGCGGCGAACTGCCTGCGATGTGCCTGATCGACGCTGTGGTGCGGCTGCTGCCGGGGGCTCTCGGGCACGCGGACTCGGCGGTTGAAGACAGCTTCTCGCCGTCCGGCCCGGATCAGCGGCGGCTGCTGGATTGCCCGCATTACACGCGGCCTCGGGAGTGGGAGGGGATGGAGGTTCCCGACGTGCTGGTGTCCGGGGATCACGGGGCGGTGGCGAAATGGCGGGATGCGGAGCGGGTGAAGCGGACGCGCGAGAGACGGCCGGATTTGATGGGGGAAGGGTGAGGGATGGAGATTTGAAATTTCAGATTTCAGATTTCAGACTTCAGATTTCAGATCTGAGATCTGAGATTTGGGATCTGAGGTTTCAAATTTGAGATTTGAGACTCAGAATTTGAGAATTTGGCTTGTAGCGTGGAGGTCGGCCGGGCCGGGGGCGACTAGGCTCGCTGATTCTGAGCCGCACCCCACTGGACAAAAACGGTTCTTCTTGGAACAATGCTCGGCTCGCCGTCCCCGAGTGGGCGGACGGCGACCTTCCCCTAGTACGAAGAGCGTGATCGCCATGAACAGGCAAGCCATTATCGAAGGTGTTGTCCAGGACCAGCTCAAGACCGATGTTCCGCGCATGGACGTCGGCGACACCATCAATGTGCACTGCCGCATCGTTGAAGGTGACAAGGAGCGCGTCCAGGTTTTTCAGGGCACGCTGATCGGCCGCAAGGGCGGCGGGATCAATGAGTCCATCACGGTTCGCCGCTTGGTGGACGGCTCCGGCGTTGAGCGCGTCTTCCCGCTGAACTCACCGCGCGTCGCTAAGTATGAAGTGGTCCGTCGGGCGGACTCCCGCCGCGCGAAGCTCTACTTCCTGCGCGACCGCGTGGGCAAGAGCACGCGTCTCCGCGACCGTCGTCGCGGCATGAAGCACCTCGCGAAGTAAGATTCGTCGAGCCCAATCATATCATCACAGCCGGCGTCCCCGAGGTGGGGGCGCCGGTTATGCTTTTGGCATGAAGCACATCACACGATCGACGATGGCGCTCGCTCCAATTCTCTGCGTGGGCACTGCGATCGCTGACGTCACCGAGCCGTTCCCCGGCGTGCGCCTCGATCTCGAAGAGAAGTACGTCGAGTTCGATGGGACTGTGCCCATTGTGCTCACGGACCCTGACATGCCTGATGTGTATCTGGAAGTCATCGTCTGCATCCCGGATACCAAAGAACATGAGACGCTTGTCGTCACAAGTGTGAAGCCGTCGCATGTGCATGCGGCGCTGCTGCTGCTTGGACTTGAACCCGGAGAGCCGGGTTCGTGGACGTTTGAAGGCGAAGGCGTTGACGGTGTATGGAGGCCGCACGATCCGAAGGGTGATGAAGTCAAAGTTGAATTCACTTACACCGACGCCGAAGGTGTTGAACACACGGTTTCGCCGAGCGCGTGGGTGCGCCACATGGAAACGCACGAGCCATTGCCTGATTTGACGTTTGTCTTCGCTGGCTCGCGCATGGTGGATCGCGGCTACGGCGGGCCGCGCTATGACTCGGACGGAACCGGGCTTCTGATTGGTCTCGCGACTTTTGGATCAGAGACGATCGCATGGCCCCGCACGTTCAGCCCGGATTCGCAAATGGATGAGCCGGTGTGGGTGGCGGACCCAAATACGACGCCGCCATTCGACACTGCCGTGCGTGTTCGCATTCGGCCGGCCGAATAAAAAACACGGGCCCCATGGAGCCCGCGTTCGTTCACCAATTTCGATTGAAATTCGTTCAGAAAGGGCGCTCCGTGCGCGAGCGGCCTGAGCGATTGTCATCGCTGGCTTCGATCACCGGCACGAGCTGGCCTGACGGCAGGAACTTCGCGGCGGCGAGGCGCACGCGAAAATCACGCAATTCACCTTCACGCCGCACGGTAATGGTCACGAATTCACCGGGCGTGCGATTGCTGATCTCTGATCGCAACACGGGTGACGAGGGTGTGTCTTCGCCATCGATTCGAACGATGAGGTCATTCGGCAAGAGCCCTGCGTCCGCCGCGGGAAGGCCATCCTGTACGCCGGTGATGAGCACGCCGAAGCCTTCGGTGAGACCCCACTGCATGCGCTGATCGGCGTTCAAGTCCTCGGGATCGGCGAGCGCCACTCCGAGGTAGCCTTTGAGCACTTCGCCATTGTCGATGAGTTGATTCGCGACGGCTTCGATTGTTTCCAGCGGAATGGCGAAACCGATGCCGCCGGAAAGGCCGGTCACTTCCGAACCGTCCGCGCCGGAGCGCTCGGGGCTGGTGACAATCGCCGTGTTCATGCCGACGACGCGCCCTTTGATGTCCACGAGCGGCCCGCCGGAGTTGCCGGGATTGATCGCGGCGTCCGTCTGGATGTAGTTCGTATACGCGTTGAAGGCGCCGGGGCCCGCCGCGGCGTGACGACCAAGGCCTGACACAATGCCTTCGCTCATCGAGAATTTGAAACCAAAGGGTGAACCGAATGCGAAGACGCGATCGCCCTGGAAAATTGGCTCGTTAGTAGCGCGCTGGGCGCCGATGATGCCGCCCGCCGCGACTTTGATCACGGCGATATCGGTCGAGGCGTCAAAGCCGATGACCTGAGCGCTGCGCAGGCGACCATCTGAAAATTGAACACTGATGTTCTGCATCCCGGCGACGACGTGGGCGTTGGTGATGACATATCCATCGTCGGAATAGATCCAGCCGGAGCCCTTGGACTGGGCGCGGCGTCCGCCGGAGCCGGTGGCGTTGGCTTCGATGTAGACCACACTCGGTTCAACCATCTGCGCCACCGCGCGCGTCGCGGTGTTGATGCGTTCGAGGATTTCGTCCGATTCAAGCCGCTGCTGGGCGAGTGTGACGATCGCACTGGCGCGGGCAGCGTGCATGCGCTGCACCGCCACCGGCCCGAGCATGAGCACGAGCACCGTCGCCATCAGAACCACCAGGCTTGGTCCGTACGATTGAATCCGTCGCATTCCAGGTCCTCCGTTGCCGCCCTTTACTTTATTCCTTCGTCGGCTCATCCCGCATGCGGTATCGATGCGAAGTCGCCTCTCCGTGAGAGACGCGCCGGACCCACGTTTCCGCCGCTTCCTTCAAAGAAGCGCCAAAGTCGGCTACCGGCGTCGCGAAAGGCGGTTGCCGGTCCGTCAGTCCCAGAAGATCCTGCAGGACGACAATTTGACCGTGGCAGCGATTTCCAGCCCCGATTCCGATCACTGGAACGCTGGTTCTTTCGAGAATGGCGTCCGCGACTTCCGGCGGCGTGGCTTCAATGAGGAGCATCACGGCGCCGGCGTCTTCAAGCGCCATCGCGTCTTCGATGACCGAATTTGCCTGAGCCCGCGTTCGACCCGACGACGCATAACCACCCGTGAGACTCGCCCGCTGGGGTTTGGACCCCACGTGCCCGCAAATGGGAACACCGGCGCGAGCCATCTTGGAAACGAGCGGTGCAAATGATTTGTCCGCTTCGATCTTCACGATGTCAGCGAGGCCTTCGGTCATGAAGCGGCCTGCGTTCAGTAGCGCAGTTTCGTCGCTCGCTTGATAGCTCATGAAAGGCATATCGCCCATGACGACGGTGTTGGGGGCGCCGCGCTTCACTGCGGCGGTGAGCGCCAGCGAAATCTCCAGCGGCATGTGCAGCGTATTGGGCTGGCCGAGGATGACTTCCGCAGCAGTGTCCCCAACGAGCAGCACGTGGACACCCGCTCGCTCCAGCCACTTCGCCGTCGTCGCGTCGTAGCAGGTGAGGCACGCAAATGACTCGCCGCGCGACGCCATGTCGCGGAGCGTCTTGAGCGTGGTGGGGCGTGGCGTCGAGACGCCACTCGCAGGCTCGATGATGCGCGTGGTCACGGGGTCATTCTAGGTGGTCGCGGCCAGCCGGGACTTGGCGATCCGGTGAATGAGGGAGGCGCAACGGGCCGGGCATTCGGCGATTTCGTGCTCCCAGAGACGCACGACCCGCCAGCCGGCGGATTTCAGTTCTTTGTTCACTCGCTGGTCGCGGCTCATGTTTCGATCGATTTTGCGATTCCAGTACGCCGCATTGCTGGCGGGGCGGCGGCAATGGTCCGGGCAGCCATGCCAGAAGCAGCCATCGACGAACACGGCGATGCGCGACTTGACGAGGACGATGTCCGGCGAGCCGGGCAGCGATTTGCGGAGGCTGTACCGCAAACCTCGCTGGTGGAGGGCGCTACGCAGGAGCAATTCACACGAGGTGTCGCGCGAGCGCACTTGGCGCATGGTCTCAGAGCGAGAAGCGGGGGAGCGGTCGTCAGCCATCAGTTTGGGGCGCCCGCGATGATGCGCGGCTCGGTGGAATCAACCGGTTGGAGCGTTGGCTCGCTGTCGCCGCGCCGCCAGAGGTCGTGCGCGTGGAATGCGTCACTCGTTTCCGGGAAATCCGCTCTGGCATGACAGCCGCGGCTTTCTTCACGCCACAGCGCCGAACGCGTAATGAGCGCGCCGATGAGCAAAAGGTTTTGCGTTTCCCACCCGGCGGGATCGTCAAAGATTTTGTCCAGCGTGTAGCGGCTCCAGAAATCGAACATCTCCGTCGCATCGCGCAAGCGCGAGCCGGTGCGCTCGATACCGGCGTTGCGCCACATGGCGGAGCGGAGGGATGAGCGCACGTCCTCAAGGTCGAGCATGCCGCGATCGGAATCGGGGATGCTGGAGACGATCTGCATGGGTGAGGATGGCGCGGTGACGCCCCAAGCGTTTGCCGTGTCACGCATTTCGACACACGCCAAACCGGCGCGCTCTCCAAAGACGAGTCCTTCAAGCAATGAATTGCTTGCAAGGCGATTCGCTCCGTTGACACCTGAGCAGGACGATTCGCCGGCGCAATAGAGTCCCGGCACATTCGTGCGTCCATCGAGGTCGGTGCGGACGCCGCCGATCATGTAATGCGCTGCGGGCCGCACAGGGATGAGGTCTGTTGCGGGATCAAGCTCAAATTTTTCGAGAACGGTCGCGATGCCGGGGAATCGCTCAGCAAAGTTCCGAATGCCTCTGGCGTCGAGGTGGACGTACGTTTCGCCGGTTTCTGCGAGGCGGGCCATGATGCCGCGACTCACGACGTCGCGCGGCGCCAGTTCGGCGCGTTCGTGACGTGATTGCATGAATCGCGAGCCGTTGCGGTCGATGAGCGAGGCGCCTTCACCTCGCACGGCTTCTGAGATCAGTGCGCGAGAGGCGCCCGCGACATACAGCGCCGTTGGGTGGAATTGCATGAACGCGAGATCGGCAATCTGCGCGCCGGCGCGGAACGCCATCGCAAGTCCGTCGCCCGTCGCGACTGGTGGATTCGTGGTTTCGCGCCACAGCATGCCTGAGCCGCCGGTGGCGAGGATCGTGGCGCGAGCCCAGATCATTTGCAGTCCGTAGCGGTGGTGGTGCGTGATCGCGCCCATGCAGGGCGAGCCTGGCGCTTCGGCAGGTGTCAGGAGATCGAGCGCGAAGCAGGAATCAAAGACGCGAATAGCGGGTGTTGAATTTACGCGCCGCCAAAGGCACCGAACCAGCTCCTTGCCCGTCGCATCGCCATTCGAATGCAATATCCGCGCGGCGGAGTGCCCTCCTTCAAGACCAAGCTCCACATCGCCGTTCTTGCCACGATCGAACTGCATGCCCCAGTGTTCGAGTTCGCCCATGACGCGCGGGCCGTTTTCGACCAGGGTGCACACGGCGCGGTCATCGCAAAAATCAGCGCCCGCCGTCAGCGTGTCACTTCGGTGGGCGTCCACGGAGTCATCGGCATTGACGACGGCCGCGACACCGCCTTGTGCCCAGTTGGTGCTCGATTCGTCGTACGCACGTTTGCACAACAGGATGACATCGCCGTGCTGCGCTGCGGCCAGCGCGGCGCGCAATCCGGCGACACCCGTACCGACCACCAGTGTGTCGGTGAAGATCTGCGGCAGCAGTGTGCCGCGGAACGGAATCAGGTAGCGGCGTGCGCTCAGAATCGGGTCCATCGCTGGAAACGAGTGTAGCCCCCGGCGATACCATGAAGCGATGAAGGATCAGGGAAGCCCGGATTCAACGGCGGAGCGGCGTTTGGCGCTCCGCGTGGTCACGCTGCCGCGCGACACCAACCAGTACGGCACGATTTTCGGCGGCGTGATTCTGTCGTACATCGACCAGGCGGGGTTTGTGGAGGCGCGCCGGCATGGGTGCCATCGATGGGTGACGGCGGCGATTGATCGCGTCGAATTCATCGCGCCGGTGCATTTGGGCGACACGGTGAATTTCTATGGGCAGACCACCCGAACCGGCACGAAGAGCGTGACGGTGGAGATTGCGGTGGAGGCGGAGCGCTTTGACACCGGAAAGCCGGTGTCCGTCACGAGCGCGACGCTCACGATGGTCTCCGTCGATGCGGACGGGAAGCCGATTCCGTTTCGATCGGCGCCGACCGTGACCGAGCCGAAAGGCGGCAGCGCGTGACGGCGCGGCTCGCGATTTTTCTTTCCGGATCCGGGCGCACGCTCGTGAATTTGCTGGAGCGCATTGACGCAGGCGATGTCCCAGCGGAAGTCGCCCTGGTGGTCGCTTCACGTGAATGTCGCGGCGCCGAACTGGCCCGCGAAAGCGGCATCGACACGCGTGTGATCTCAGGGAACGTCAGCGCAGAGACGGTTGAACAGCTCCTCACGGAATCGCGCGCCGAATATGCGGCGCTGGCCGGTTACTTGCGGCTGCTCGGCGTTCCCGCGTCCTGTCGCGGCAGAATGGTGAACATTCACCCGGCTTTGCTTCCTTCGTTCGGCGGCGCAGGGATGTACGGCGATCGCGTGCATCAGGCGGTGCTTGATGCGGGCTGCAAAGTCTCTGGCTGCACCGTTCATTTTTGTGACGATCGCTATGACACAGGGCCGATCATTGCGCAGCAGTGCTGCCCGGTGTTTGACGACGACACCGCTTCGTCGCTTGCGGCCCGTGTCTTTGCGCTTGAGATGGAACTCTACCCTGCCGTGATCCGAACACTGGTGGAGGGTCGAATTCACGTCCTTGGTCGGAGCACGCGAACGGCGCCGCCCGCCGCATCGGGACCGTTATGAAGCGAAGTTTTCTGCTTGCATTTCTATTGGGCTTGTTCGCGGCGAATGCCTTTGCCGCGCTGCCAGATGCAGAGAAATCAAAGGAATCGGCGCGCGCCGCCATGCGCGACGGTGATTGGATCGCCGCTCGCTCCGCCCTTGAATCATTGCTTGCGGAGGCGCCTAGCGACCCTGCCGCGTGGTACGATCTTGCCGTTGCGTGCGCACAGAGTGGTGACATTGATGAATCGATAGCCGCGCTGATTCAAGCGATCAAGAATGGATTCATTGACCTTCGTCAAATGGAACGTGACTCGCGACTGACGCCGGTGCGCGCGTCGCCTGAGTATCGCGCCATCATCACTGGCTGGCGTGAGGTGCTGGACGCTCGTGGAGATACCAACGAGGAATCATTGAAACGACTTCTCGGAAGTGGCTACGTCTATGCACGTGACCCGGAACTGCGACTGATCTACGCCAGCGCATTCAACCCTCAGTCATTCGATATTGCGCAGGAAGAAGTCAGCAACGTCGCAGAATGGGCGTTCGCCAATCTTTTCGAGGCGCCAGATCCGGATGATCCGCGCCCCTCGCCGTGGGTGACCGTCGTCCTGCCGACGCCCGAGCATTTCGTCAGCTTCATGATGACACTCGGCGCCGGGCCGAATGTCGGCGGCCTTTATGACAACGATCGAAGCCAGTTGATCTGTCAGGACATCGGTCCAAGTTTGCGACATGAGTTCCTGCATGTGCTGCACTGGCGGCTGCTCGCGGAGACCGGCCAGCGCCATCCTGACTGGATCATGGAAGGGCTGGGCTGCTTTGTTGAGGACATGGATCAGGACGATGAAGCGCCCGGCGGCTGGCGGGCGGCGCCGTCCTGGCGCACCAACATCGCCAAGCGGCTTCTTGACCTCGGGCGGCTCATGCCGCTGGATGAATTGATCACGATGGACCGGCGCGTGTTCCGTTCACGTCGCCCGAATGCAAATTACGCCCAAGCCCGCGCATTCATCATGTTTCTCGCGGATGCCGGTCAGCTTGGTGCATTCTTTCGCGCGTATCTCGAATCCTGCCCTGACGATCCATCGGGGAAGGCCGCGCTTGAGTTGGTGTTCGACGAGCCTCTCGCCAGCATCAATTCGGCCTATCGCATCTGGCTCGCAGAATTGCCGTTCGCAGCCGAGGAGATTCGCCCGGGCATGGCGAGCCTTGGCGTGGTCGTCGCGGCCGGGCGCGGCGACGGGCCGGTCATTGATGAGGTCGTCGCGGGCACGGCGGCTCGCAAGTCCGGGCTGCGGCTTCGCGATGTCATTGTCTCGGTGGACGGTCGAAGCACGCGGACGCTTCCCGATCTGGTGCGCGTCCTCAGCGATTACGCTCCCGGCGACGCGGTCAGTGTCGAAGTGCGGCGCGGATCGCGTCGACTCACGCTCGAAGTTGAGCTTTCTGAGCGATAATGCCGAAACTGGGCGAGTCGCGTTCTGAACAACCCTGCTACCGCTGCGGTATGTTCAGCGAGGCCGCACGCTGGGCCAATGCGGCTTCCTGACTCCATCGACCCCGGACCCATGGCCAAACGACCACGACGATCATTCGGAGCCGATTTTCGCACCTTCTTCGTGAAGGGTCTGGCGATCCTTCTGCCCACGGTGCTCACGCTCTGGATCGTTGTGCAGTTGTTCCTATTCGTGCAGACGAGGGTGGCAGAGCCGATCAACGTCGGCATTCGCTTCGCGGTGATTCAACTGGCGCCGAAATTCCTACCGACGGCGCAGCAGCCGGAATGGTTCATTGTCACGGACGATCAGGTGCAGCAGCTCAAGGCAGAGCGGGCGCGGATGGCGCAGCGTCCGGTGCCTGAGTCCATGCTCCGGATCCAGATTCGTCAGCGCAACCTCAAGGAATTCTGGGACGACCACTGGTACCTGCGCGGCATTGGCCTGGCGGTCGCCATCATCCTGATTTACCTCGCAGGGCGACTGCTTGGCGGCTATCTCGGCCGGCGCGCGTACGGTCGCGTGGAGCGGTTTTTCAGCCGGCTCCCTGTCTTCAAACAGGTGTACCCGCACGTCAAACAGGTGGTGGAGTTCATTTTTGGCGAACGCGACAAGCTGAAATTCAATCGCGTGGTGCTGGTGGAATATCCGCGCAAGGGCATATGGACGGTCGGTCTGATGACCGGCGACTCCATGAGGGATATCGAACGTGTGGCTGGCGCTGAGTGCGTCACGGTGTTCATTCCTTCCAGCCCGACGCCCTTCACCGGGTACACGATCACCGTCCTTCGAAAGGATGCGATCGACCTGGCGATCACCGTCGAAGAGGCGCTTCGATTCGTCGTGACCGGCGGCGTGCTGATCCCGGAATCGCAGGAAATCACCGGTGCGCCGCGTGTTTCCAGCGGGCCAACGGTGGCGGAGTTGGCAGAATCGACTTCAGCCGCGAAGATGTCTCCCGGCGCGGACCGGGGCGACGCCCCAGACACCGCGGGCGACGCCTAGCGACGCGGAATCAGGAGACGCAATGCGGATTGAAATCAGCGGTCGAGGACTCGAAGTCACGGATGCCATTCGGGCCTATGCCGATCAGAAGTGTCAAAAGCTGCTCAAGTTCTACGACGGAGTACTGGAGATCGAGGTTGTTCTTGATCAGGAGCGACGCGATCATCACGAAGAGTTCACAGCAGAACTCATCATCAATGTCGTCAAGCATGAGCCGCTCGTGGCCAAAGCTGATGGGGCGGACGTATACGCGAGCATTGACGTCGCGGTTGACAAAGCCACGCGCCAATTGAGGGATTTCAAGGGAAAACTCCGGGAGCATCACTGACGACACGTCAGCGTCCGGGACGGCTGGAGCAATTCGATGAAGCTGTGCGACATCGTTCAAAAGAACGCAATTATCACCAACCTCGAATCCACCGAGCGCGACGACGTCGTCCGCGAGCTTGTTGGTGCGATTATTTCATCCGGCGCCGCGCCGGAGTCACTCCGCGCTGAACTCGTGGACGCGGTTCTCGATCGAGAGCGTCGCGGTTCGACGGGATTCGGTCGCGGCGTCGCGGTGCCGCACGTGAAGCACACGTCGGTGAAGGAGATCAGCGCCGCTGTCGGGCTCAGTCCGTCCGGAGTGGATTTCAACGCCCTCGACAAGCAGCCGGTCTACTCCGTCTTCCTGCTGCTCAGCCCGGCGGACAATCCCGAAGAGCATTTGCAGGCGATGGAGGTCATCTTCAAGAGCCTCAGCCACGAAACGTTTCGTCGTTTCCTCCGCCAGGCGACCACTGTCGAAGAGGTCGTCACGTTGCTTGAGGACAGCGACAGCCAGCAGTTGACGTAAGACACGCCTTGTCTCGACGCAAGTGAAGGCGATGACCCATCGCCCCATCGGAAGGAGTCTCATCGGTGTCGCAGCGCGCAAGCGCCCGAGTGACGATTCAGAATCGCCTCGGTTTTCACGCGCGCCCGGCGACGGCTTTTGCGCAACTGGCGATGGAGTTCGAATCTTCGATCGTCATCAAGGGACCGGATGAAGACGTGGACGGCAAGTCCATCATGCAGATCCTGATGCTGGGCGCCACGCAGGGAACGAGTCTCGAGATCATCGCTGAAGGCGCTGATTCAAAACAGGCGATTGAAAAGCTTTCCGAACTTGTTGAATCCGGATTCGGTGAGGAGTGACCGGTGGCGACAGCGCTGGACAAATCATTCCTCAAACTGCTTCGGTGTCCGCTGACCGGCGCTCCGCTCGTGCAAGCTGGCGATGAACTCATTGCTGATTGCCCCGATCCCGCGCCGAGATATCCAATCATCGATGGGAAACCGATCTTGACGGCCGAAGCCGCCCGACTCCCAGATGGGGTGTCACTCGATGAAGTTCGCCGCGATTAATTGCTCGCCGCGGACACCGGCTGCAGGTCAAAGTCGCCCACTTGGGTCACCGGCGCGGCGGCTGCCTTCTCATCACGCACACGCTCAATGTCAGCGCCGAGCGAGCGCAAGCCGACTTCAAGGCGCTCGTACCCGCGATCCAGGTGATACACACGGCTGATCGTCGTCGTGCCGCGCGCTGCAAGCCCGGCAAGCACGAGGCCGGCGGACGCACGCAAGTCGCTCGCCATCACCGGAGCGCCAACGAGGTGATCGACACCCGTCACAACAACAGTCGCGTCCTCGCGCGTCAGCGTGGCGCCAAGGCGCGACAATTCCGCAACATGCAGGAATCGCTGCGGAAAGATGCGCTCCGTGATCACGCTGTTGCCGTGGGCGAGGCACACGAGCGCCATGAGCTGTGCTTGCAAATCCGTGGGGAATCCCGGGTGCGGCTGCGTGGTGATTTGCGTCGGATGCATCACGCCTTCGCGCCGAACACGACACGTCGCACGCATCGGATCGATCTGATCCACGATCTCAAGGCTCACGCCAATTTCACGCAGTGTCTCGGTGACCGCCATCATCGCATCGAGCGGGCAATTCTCGATCGTGACATCGCCGTCCGAAATCGCGCCCGCGATCATGAACGTGCCCGCCTCGATGCGGTCCGGCAGCACCACGTGGTCAGCGCCATGCAATTCGGGAACGCCATGAATCGTAATGCGCGGGGTGCCGGCGCCCTCGATACGCGCGCCCATCTGCGTGAGCAGCGCGGCAAGGTCCACAATCTCCGGCTCGCACGCGGCGCACTCGATAATGGTTTCGCCCTCAGCCAAAGTCGCCGCGGACATGATGTTGGCCGTACCAAGGACGGTTGAACCAAAGCGGCCACCCAGGAAGACTCGGGCGCCGCGCAGTCGTCGTTCACCGCGATCGTTCTGCGGCGCGGTGAGCACCATGTCGCCGGAATCGAGATGGATATCGGCCCCGAGCGCGCCCAATCCTTTTAAGTGCAGATCAATGGGCCGGTCGCCAATGGCGCACCCGCCGGGCATCGCTATGCGAGCTTGGCCACGGCGCGCGAGCATCGGTCCCAGAACACACACACTCGCGCGCATCGTGCGCACAATGTCGTATCGGGCGTGACTGGCGGATTCAATCGAAGTGCGCAATTCCATGGGCGGCGCCATCGGGCGCACCTGGCGATCAATTTTCAGACTTTGTCGCCCCGTCTCGACACGCTGACATTCGCAGCCGAGTTCCGCCAGCAGCGAGCGCATGTTTCGAATATCAGCAAGGTCCGGTACGTCGCGCAGTGTGACGGTTTGGTCCGTCAGCAGAGCCGCCGCCATCAAAGGAAGCGATGCGTTCTTGGCCCCGTTGACACGAATGGTCCCGGAAAGTGGCTTCCCGCCACGGATGACAAAGGCGTCCATGCCTGTTCTCCCAGCTTCGGCGCGGCGAGATCCGCGCGCGTCCGATCATAACAGCCTCGGCCGAACCACCGGGCCGGTGGAAAGCTGGTGGACGGCGCAACCCTCCCAGCTTGACCTCCAAACGTACTTTCACGTGTCTTCTCGCTTCGCGGCGTCCTCTGTGAATCGTACGGTTCGCTCTGAGTCATGCAGTGTTCTCTCAGCCGCCGGGTGTCATTCGGCGGCGACCGCTGCTTTTGACGGAGGTGTGATTATGAAGCGCAAGGATCTCATCAATGGCTCGCTGACTGCGGCGGGCCTCGCGACAGCCGCAGGTCTCGTGCTTTGGGCGTCCAGCGCCAAGGCGACCGACGGGGACGGGCTTGACCATCTTCCCGAAACCCTGAAGCTCACCGGCATCGTGCGCGATTTCCGTGAGCGATCCGCCGCCAACGGCCATCCCGACTTTGAAAAGCGACCATCGTCCGGCTTCGGCCACTATGCAGGCAACGTTGCCCTCCAGCTTGATGCGGACGGCAAGCCCGTCTTCACCGGCAGCGGCGCCAAGGTGAGCACCGAATGGCGTGATTCATCCGGGCGCAAGATCGCTCCCGCGATGTACAACCCCCAGCTTGGCGATCAGCCCGGTGCCTGGGGCGCCAGTGACCCCGGCGCCATCACATCCGGCGATTCGTTCCGCCAGTGGTTCCGAGACGTGCCCGGCGTGAACATGTCCGCGCCCCTCGAGATCACACTTGTCCGCCAGGACGGCTCAAACGTCTACACGTTTGACGACAAGGACGATCCAAACTTCCAAGCCACCGGCGGATTCTTCCCGATCAACGGTCAGCTCTTCGGGAACTCAAACGGCGACAACAAGAACTTCCACTTCACGTTCGAACTCTCCACACAATTCCAGTACCAAGCCGGCTCCGGCCAGGTCTTTACCTTCACCGGTGACGATGACGTGTGGGTGTTTATTGATGGCAAAAACGTCATCGACATCGGCGGTGTTCACTCCGCCGTGCAGCAGACGATCGACCTCGACCGTCTTGACTGGCTCGAGGACGGTCAGAAGTACAGCCTGAAGTTCTTCTTCGCCGAACGCCACCGCACCCAGTCCAACTTCCGCATTGACACGACGCTCACGCTCCAGAACGCGGAGCTGCCGCGCGTCATGGCGATGTACGACTGATTCCGACTTGCCTTCAGTTCCAAGCCGGCGCCTGAGCCATGCCGCTCGGCGCGCCTGAAGGTCTCACACGCCTCCAACCACGCCGTCGTTCGGTTCGCTCTGCGGGCCGAGCGACGTTTTTTTTATTGCGGCGAGGGCTGAACGCGGAGCGGTTCCGGATCGGTCGATTCGAGCGGAAGTCCGGCGGACCTCCAGGCGTCGACGCCGCCCTCGAATAAACGGACACCGCCGAAGCCCTTGGAAACGAGTAGCTTCGAAAGCGCCATCGCAGTCGAGGACGCCGGATGTTGTCCATAGACAATCTTGATCGGGAAGCGGCTAAGTCCGGTTGTTCGCCCCGCGGCGACGTCTTCGATTCGCAAGTTGATTGCGGTGGGGAGGTGCCCCGCCTCGTATTCCGCCTGCGATCGGGAATCGAGCAAAATCGTGTTTTGCGCCGCTTTCCCCGTCAATCGCTCGGAGACGGACTCCATGTCGATGCGAAATATCGTCTCGTCGCTGGTGGAGTCCTTGCAGGACGCCAGAAACACCAGACTGAGGCTCATAAGCAGGGCTAGGCTTCGTATTCTGAACACGTGGTCGTCCTCCTCGTCCAATTCGGCGCGAATACCTCGTGCGAATTGCCGGTAGAAGTATGGGGCAATGCGCCAAAGGCGGCGTTCTCTTCCCCGCAATGATTCGCTCTATGAAGATACTTTGCATCGCCATCGCGACACTCGGCCTCTCTACTCTCGGCGCCTCCGCCTTCGCGGGGCCATTTTCCACCGAGCCGGACGGGAATGAACTCGTCGGCGTGGAACTTGTGCTTGAAGAAGGTGCACTCACGCCCGGCCGCACTGCGCACCTCGGCGTGATGTTTCATATCGAGCCTGACTGGCACATCTACTGGCGCAATGCAGGCGACACCGGATTGCCACCATCAATCAAGCTCGAATTGCCAGACGGCGTGAGCGCCGGTGAAGTGCAATGGCCCGTCCCCACGTGGTACGAACATGCCGGCCTGCTGGATTTCGTCTTTGATGAGGAAGTCACACTCATCATTCCTCTCTCCGTGGCGCCCGACTTCAAGGCGGACCGCGTGAACATCAACGCCGCGATCGATTGGCTGGTGTGCAAGGAGTCGTGCCTTCCCGGCGGCGCGAACGTTTCCATCAACGTTCCCGTCGGTGAGCCGCTGAATTCCTCCCACGCCGCGGCGTCATTCGAGGCCACCCGCATTCGCCTTCCTCAGCCGCCGGCGAATGCCGCCACAGCCGGGATCATCATGTCATGGGACGGACGCCGGCTTCAAATCGATGTCCCTCGCGCCCAGCGCATCCGCTTTTTCTCATACGAGCCCGCCAAAGCGCCGCCGGTTGAGCCGATCCGCGATGCGCAATCCCAAGGCGCGCCGCTTCACATTGAATACGACAGCCGCATCGATAACGCCGCGCAAGTCGCAGGCGTTCTTGAGGTGCAGCGCGTCGGCGTCATCGAATTTTTCACCGTCACCATCCCCGGCCCGCGCAAGTGACGCGTCACCGGTGAAGCCGCGCCCGTTGGCGCGGGGATCATGTGTTCGAGAATTCCAGCTCACAGGGGTGAGCACAACCAGATCGAGGAGAAATCGTATGAAACGCAATCGTGGACTCGTTGCCGGGCTCATCGGAACCGCGGCGTTCGCCATCGGCGCTCTGACGTTGGCCCCGGCCGTCGTCGCCGGACCTGAACATGATCACAGCAACAAGACGGCCACCGTCGGTGAGAAGGCGCCTGCCTTCAAGCTGACGGACACCACCGGCGCCACACATTCGCTCAAGGATCTGCTCGCCAAGGGCGATGTCGTCGTGATCGAATGGTTCAACCCGGACTGCCCCTTCGTCGTGCGCCATCACGCGAAGGATCACACCATGTCCAAGCTCTACAGCGATTTCAAAGATCGCGGCGTTGTGTGGGTCGCCATCAATTCCGGCGCCCCGGGCAAGCAGGGCGCAGGTCTTGAGCGCAATCAAAAGGCCATCGTCGAATACAACATGGAATACCCCGTGCTCATCGACGAGTCCGGCAAAGTCGGCCATATGTACGACGCCAAGACCACGCCGCACATGTTCATCATCGCGAAGGACGGCACGCTCCTGTACGACGGCGCCATCGATGATGCGCCGCGCGGCGAAGCGACGGTCAACTACGTTCGTCAGGCCCTTGAGCAGGCGCTTGCTGGCGAAACGATCACCGAAAGCAAGACCAAGCCGTACGGCTGCAGCGTGAAGTACGCTGGCTGAACCACGGTTCAGATTCATGTTTAACGAAAGCCCGGGGAACTGATTCCTCGGGCTTTTTCAATGCGCGTTCGCAAATTCGAGTCGGCTTGCCTACTGACCTGCCGCCATTTCCAAGGCCCGATCCGCAAGCAGGTGCACCGGGTCGTACGTTCGCAATGGGGATTTTCCTTCGGTGAGCAGCAGCGGCGTCTCTGTCGAGGCCAGCACCACACCCTCGCAACCGCGATCCGCGAGATGCTCCATCACGCTGAGCATCTTCGCGCGCGATGCTTCCTCCACGCGTCCTTCAACCAGTTCGTTGAAGATGATCCGGTCGATGTGATCCGCTTCTTCTTCACTGGGCACCAGCAGCGTGATGCCTTTGAGCCCGAGATACGTCTGATACGTCGAACTCTGCATGATCATGCGCGTGCCGACGAGTCCGAGCGTGGTGCAGCCATCGTTACAGACGGCGTCTGTCACCAATTCAACCATATTGACCCACGGCAGCACCGACGCTGACTCTGCAAGCGATACGGCGTGATGCGCAATGTTGTCCGGGCAGATCAGAAAATCCGCCCCGGCTGCGGCCAACGTTTCAGCTGACCAGGTGAGCATGGTGCCGACACGCTCCCAGTCACCGGCTCGATACGCCTCGACATAACTTGAGAACGGCAGGTTGTGCATCGTCACCAGTGGGCGCCGCATCGGATCATCAATGTGCGCGGCTCGGCGGGCGATGCGCCGATAGCACAAGGCCGACCCTTCCGGGCTCACCGCGACGATGCCGATATGCTTGGCCACGTGATGCCTCCATGCTGCCCCCGCCAAGCGGTGCGACTCCGAACATGCTCGACGGTCTGATGAGATTCGTCAACCAAAAAACGATGTCCACGCGCCTGAATCGATGCAAACCGCGTCGTGCAGCGTGTTCGGCGCATGACGCGCCGGCTCCGGGGCCCCACACATGACGGCGACGGAACTCACACTCCTTTTGATCATGCCGGGGCTTCTGGTCGCCTCCGCGTTCTTTTCCGGATCGGAAACAGCGCTCTTTGGCTTGACCGAACACGAACGAGCTGAACTCAGCCGGCGGGCGCCCCTCAGCGGCCGGGCCGCGGCGTCACTGCTGCGCGACCCGCGCATGCTCCTGATTACGATCCTGCTCGGCAACATGGTCGTCAATGTGTTGTTCTTTGTGATGGCGTCGGTGCTGACGCTGCACGCGAAATCCGCCGTCATGACCACGGTGTACAGCATCGGCCCGTTGCTGGCCGTCATCCTGTTTGGCGAAGTGACGCCCAAGCTCGTCGCGACCAGCGAGCGCGTCAGTTGGTGCGCCTTGCTGGCGCCGCTTCTGCTCGGATTGCATCGTTTGATTGCGCCAATTCGTGTGCTCCTCAATGCGCTTGTGGTCGAACCCGCCGCGAGACTTTCCGGCGCGACGGAGCCGGTCGCACTGAGCGCCGCAGAACTCGGCGAACTCCTTGAAATCAGCGCTCGCGAAGGCGAGATCGACCCCATCGAAGCCGAGCTGCTTGATGATGTGGTTGAACTGAGTTCGCTGCGTGTGCGCGACATCATGACGCCGCGCGTGGATGTGCACTGGATTCGTCTCGGCGCCAAACGAAAAGACGTTGAACAACTCGCGCGCGAGACCGGGCTCACGCGATTCCCCATCTGCGAACAATCCATCGATAGCGGCGTGGTCGGCGTTCTCGACTTGCGGCTCTATCTCTCGTCCGCCGACACCTCCACTCGATTAGTGCGCCGCCTGATGGTCGATCCGCTCTTCATTCCCGAGCAGGCGCGCCTCGATCAACTCTTGTCCCAATTCCAGGGTCGCAACCGACTCATGGCGATCGCCGTCGATGAATACGGCGGCGTCGCCGGAATCGTCACCTTTGGCGACGTCGCCAAGCGCATGGCGCAGGGACTTGAGTTCGATGTCTCGGGCTTTGGCGATGGCCCTGCACGCGATTTCGAACAACTTGACGACAGCCGCTGGCGCATCTCCGGTCGCCTCAGTGTGCATGATCTCGTCGAAGCCTTCGGTCCGACTGATCGCCCCGTCGCGGGCGCCGTCGCAGGGCTCATCAACGCCGAGCTTGGCCGCATCGCGGAACCGGGCGATGTGGTCCGAGTCGGGAATGTCACGCTTGAAGTGGAGACCGTTCAGGGCCGCGCCATTCAGAGTGTCATTGTTTCGCTCGCGTCGTCAGCCGAGGGCGGTGCGAAATGACTGCGACAGAAACGATGCTGTGGATAGGGGTCGCCTTGGTCGGCGTATTTTTCTCCGCGCTCTTCAGCGGTATGGAGACCGGTGTTTACGGATTGAATGTCGTTCGCATGAATGTCATGGCGCGCCGCACCGGTTCGGGTCGTCGTCGCCGTCGCGCGGCGCTACTGCTTAGTGAAATTGAGAAACCTGATCGTTTGCTCGCGTCACTTTTGATCGGCAACAACCTCGCCAACTACACCGGCGCCATCGGCGTGTCCGCGTTACTGACCGCGGCGGGGCTGAGTGACTGGGGCATCGTGATTGTGAATGCGGCGGTGCTGACGCCACTGTTATTCATTTTCGGCGAAACGCTTCCCAAAGACTTTTTCCGCGCCAGCGCCGATCGTATCATGCCGTCATTCGGCTGGCTGCTTCGGGCATTGCGCCTTGTGCTGACGGCTTGCCTGGCGCTGCCGCTGGTTCGACTCTTCGGCTTCGCTGTGTCGCGATTGTTGCGAGGCTCTGATCCGTCCGCCGTTGCGACCGCCCGCATGCGCATCGTCGCGCTGCTGAAGGAAGGACGCCGCCACGGTGTGCTCAGCGAGTCACAAACGACACTCGTCGATCGTGCGGCTCGCCTCCATGAGCGGCGCGTTCAAAATGAAATGACGCCGTGGTCGCGCGTCACGGCGCTGCATGCCGATTGGCCGCGTGAACGCGTCGATGAAGAAGCGCGGCGCCACGTGCACGGGCATTATCCCGTGATTGACCGCCGCAACCGTGTCGTCGGTGTCGTGCGCTCCATCGATCTCTGGCTTCAGCGTGACACCTCCGTCACAACGCTCATGTCGTCGCCCGTGTTTCTTGAAGCGGACGACCCGCTCGTCACGGCGATTCGCAGCATGCGCAATGCCGGAGCAAGGCACGCCGTGGTGCGCCGTCGCGACCATCCCGTCGGTTTCATCGCGGAGCGCGATCTGCTTGAACCGCTGCTCGGTGAAATTGAAATTCGCTAACTCGATTGTCAGGCCATATCAAGGCCGAAATCCAGCGCCGGCGCCGAATGTGTGAGTGCACCCACGCTGATCCGATCCACACCGCTGGCGGCAATGGCGCCAATGGTTGACGTCGAGACATTGCCCGACGCTTCCAGTTTGACGCCAGGCGCCGTTTGATTCCGCCGCTGAACTGCATCGCGCATGAGTTCGGGCGACATGTTGTCAAGTAGAATCATGTCGAGCACGCCGGGCGCGACCGCCAGCGCCCGATCAAACTGCTCCATTGAGTCCACCTCAAGCTCAACGAATCGGAGCGAATGCTGCGCCCGCACTTGCCCAATGTGTTCGGCAAGCGATTTGAAATCATCGCAGTTTGCAAGAGCTGCAAGATGGTTGTCTTTGATAAGCATCGCATCGTGGAGGCCGCAACGATGGAGCCAGCCGCCGCCGCACCGAACGGCGTATTTTTCCAACGCGCGCAGGCCGGGAGTCGTTTTGCGCGTGTCACATATTTTCGGCACGTGCGTTGGTGAAGAGGCTTCCGCAAGCCGCACATATTCCGCCGTTTTCGTTGCGATGCCGGAAAGCTGCGACAGCAGATTCAGCGACGTGCGTTCGACGGCGAGGATCTGCCGCATCGGGCCATGAATCCGCGCCACTATGGCGCCTGGCGTCACATGATCGCCATCCAGCGCCGACACATCGAATCGGCATTCAGGTCCAAACGCCTCAATCACGTAATGAAGCGCTGCAAGTCCCGCGACGACGCCCGCCCGCCGCGCGACATACGACGCCTTCCCTTCAAGTTCAACGGGTATCAGCGCCTCGCTGGTGACGTCGCAACCCGCATCGCCGAGCTCTTCGCGTTTCGCCATGGCAAAGAGCGCCGGAACATCCGCAAAGCGCGTTAGTGCTACGAAGAGTTCGGGCAAGGGAATGGCGTTGAGATCGCGCATGGTGCGAAGTGGACTGGGCCAATCTACGGCGTGCGAATTCGATCGATCGCGGCGCTCGTGCTCCGTCCCGACAGCAGCGGCACAAGCTCCACGCGACCGCCGGCGGCTTCCACAATGTCCGCGCCAACGACTTCGTGTTTCTTGTAGTCCGCGCCCTTCACCAGCACTTCCGGAGTGATGGCGCGAATCAATTCCAGCGGCGTATCTTCATCAAACAGAATGACGGCGCCCACGGATTCTAGCTCGCTGAGCACTTCCAGTCGATCATTCTCATCATGAACCGGTCGGTCCGGCCCCTTGAGACGGCGCACCGAAGCGTCGCTGTTGACGGCGAGCACCAGCACGTCGCCGTGCTTCGCCGCCTCACGAAGCAGTGCAATATGCCCTGCATGAAGTATGTCAAAACATCCATTCGTAAAGACGATGCGCCGGCCTTCGCGCCGGTGCGCGGCGACCTCGACGAGCAGCTCATCAAGCGTCCGGCGCTTGCCACGCAATTTTCCAAGTTCACGCAGCGCCGCATGATGAATGCGCTCCAGCGGGATTGGCTCGACGCCGAAAATCTCGACTTCGAGTCCCGCGGCGACGTTTGCGAACCGCGTCGCATCCGCCCAGTTCGCTCCATTGGCGATGGCGCCCGCCAGCGCCGCCAGCACCATGTCGCCCGCGCCGGTGACGTCATACACTTCGCGCGCAATCGTGGGAACTTGCACCGGCCCCGCGCCGTCCTCGACCAGCAGCGCGCCGTCACGGTCGAGCGTGAGCACGACAGCGTCACATTCCAGCGCTGTGCGCATCGTGACGCCAAGCGTCTCAAGTTCGACCTCATCGTTGAGGCCAAGCGATTTCGCTGTTCCCAGCGACTCCGACCGATTCGGCGTGATGCACGAGGCGCCGCGATACCGAGCGAAATCATCAAGCCTCGCCGGATCCACCAGCACCGGCACACCCGCCGCGCGGCACCGTCGAATCACATCCTGACAAAACGCCGGTGTGCAGACACCTTTGCCATAGTCCTCAAGGCACACCACGTCGGCCTCAGGAAGTGCGGCTTCCAGTCGTTCGATCAACCGCTGCGCAATCGCGGCGTCAATCGGCCGGCGCGATTCCATATCCAGCCGAAACATCTTCTGCGGGTGCCGATGTTGCGCCAGTCCGACAAGACTGCGCTTCACTGTGGTCGGGCGTGAGTCATCCGCGACAAGCCCGTCGACTTCGACGCCCTCCGCCGCGAGATCATCGCGCAGAAGAGCTCCGGTCGCGTCGTCGCCAGTCACGCCAATTGCGAGGACTGAACCTCGAATCGCGATGAGATCAAGGCAGACATTCGCGGAGCCGCCGGGTCGCCGTTCGGTGCGCTCGACTTGCAACACCGGAACCGGGGCATCGGGGCTGAGCCGCTCGGCGTCGCCGTAAACCATCTCATCGAGCATGTAGTCACCGATGACCACCGCCCGAAAGGGTCGCCAGCGAGCAAGATGATCCAGCAACTTCGACACAAACTACTCCTGCGTGGGCGGCGTTCCGGCGCTTCGCAGCACCAGAGCATCCACCTCGTCGCCGCCCGACATGGCCTCCATCGAGACCACAGGATAGGCGATCGAACCGGCGAAGCCCTCTGGCAGGGCCGGGGCCAGACGGGGCCAGTCTTTGGCCGTGCAGACGATGGCATCCCCGCTGGACGCATCTAGCCCCGTCGCAATCCGCTCAATCGCCGCTCGATCGAATTGGGCATGATCTCGCAGCACCAATCGGCTCGCGATCAAAGCCCCATGTGTTTCGATCATCGCGAGAAACTGGTCCGGTTCACCGATGGCGCAGCACACCGCAACGCGGCGGCCCCGCAACCAATCATTTGTCTCGCGCGACATGCCGTTGCCTCGCTCGGACTCAACCAACATGCCCGACCATGCGTGCCGCATCGTTGCAATTGGCGGCTTTCCGTGCGTCCGTTCGATTCGCGAACAGAGATTGGCAAGATCTACGGGCTGGGCGAGGTCAGCGTGCGTCAGCACAACGGCGTCTGCACGCGACAGCGATGACGGCGGCTCGCGCAGCCATCCCGCAGGAAGGACAGCGTCATCCCACGGGCTGCGCCGCGCATCAATCAACACCAGGTCAAGTGCCCGTCCGAGGCGCCGATGCTGAAATCCATCATCGAGAATGATGCACGTCGGCCTCGTCGCTTCATCGCGCATTTCGAGTGCACCGGCCGCGGCGACACGATCCGGATTCGCAATCACGATCGCATCCGGCAGCGCGCCGCGATGTTCCGCCTCCTCATCCGACATTTGCCCGGCGCCCGCCTTGTAGCCGCGCAGCACAATCGCGGGCCGGTGGCCATGCGCGAGCAGCGTCCGTGCGATTCGCTGCACCATCGGAGTCTTGCCGACGCCGCCGACACTGATATTGCCCACACTGATCACTGGGATCGACGATTTATAGACACCCTTGCCCTGATCAAAGCGGCGGTTCCGTGCGCGCACTGCGACGGAATACATTGAAGAGAGCGGAACGCCGATTAGCCCCGGCAGAGGTGGCCGATCATTCGGCATCGTGTGACTCCGTCGGGGCTGGAGGAGTCACGTGAGTGTCAATCGTTCGATGCAATGCATGTCGGGCGGCGCGCAGCTCGGTCGCCGCATGCCGAGCCGCAATCATCGTGTTGATCATGTCGGCGACGGCCAGTGCGATGGACATCAGCACCAGCCCCAGCACGCTGAGCCACACAATCATGAACATGCGCGGCCGTGTGTTCGGGTCAATAAATGAAAATCCCGCCGCCACGAGTGGAATCGAAAAAAGCATGAGCCAACCATTGGCGAGTCGTATGCGACGGCGCGTAAAATTGCGAGTTCGGCGCTCCACCACGAGCAGGTGCACGGCCACCGTGATCATGGCGACCGCCGCGAGCGGCAGCGAAATAAAAGCTGGGATGTACTGCGAAAGCGTCATCGAGCGGTGATTCCGGACGTCGAATGGGCGGCCAACTGATGCAGCATCGGCGACAATCGACGCATCGGCAAGCCCATGATGGCGCCGGGATCACCGGTGAACGTGATGGGCCACCCGGCGCGCAATCGTTCATCAAGATTGTAGGCGCCGGCCTTGCCGCGCCAGTCGCCGGATGCGATGTACGCTTCACGCGAGGCATCCGGAATGTCACCGACAACGACGTTGGCGACGTCAGCAAACAACCAGCGTTCGGCGCTCTCACTGCTGCTGCGAAGATCAATCAGCGCCACGCCGGTGATGACCGAATGGGCGCCGCCTGACAGACTTTGGACCATTGCGTCAGCATGAGAGGCGTCGCGCGGCTTGCCGATGATGGCGCCATCCTTCACCACAAACGTGTCCGCCGCGAGAATGAGACGTTGCGACCCGATCGAATGCGCCGCGCCGGCCGCGGCTTTGAAATAGGCGAGCGCCATCGCCGTTTGTTCCGGCTTCGAATCTCGCACGTGAATGTCAGAGTCATCGACATCAAGCTCAATGATCGTCGGTTCAAAGCCATGTTCGCGCAGCAATTGCACACGCCGCGGTGAGCGGCTTGCCAGCGCCAGCCAATCTGTTCCGCGGTGTTCATTCATGGCGCCGCCGCTCCTGCGGTGGTCGATGCTCGATCTTCCACCGCTGGGCGATCGGCCCGTTTCACCTGTTCAAGCGCTCGCTCGAGCGCCGTGTCAACGCAAATTCGTTTCATGAGGGAAGCGCCATACGCAGCGTCCTTGCAGGCGCGATGCGTCAGTCGATCGTCGCTCGTCACCACCTGCGCCACGCAGTCCAAACGCCCATACGGGCCGGCCAGCGCGGCGTTTGTCGGCCCGAGCAGCGCCACCAGCGGGCGATCGAACCCAACTGCCATGTGCATCGCGGCAGAGTCATTGGCAATGACGAGTGCCGCATGCTCAATCACATGCATGAGCTGGCCGACACTGGTTTGTCCCACAAGATCGAGAACGCGCGAATCGTTGTGTGAAAGTTCGGTCAAGGCCTCCACCTGGTGTCGCTCATTGCCGCCACCCACAATGGCGATGCGTTCAACGATTCCCTCATCAAGCAACCGCTTCGCAAGCTCGGCAAAGCGCTCGGCGGGCCAACACTTGCCCGGCCAGGCGCTGGTTGGCGCGATCACGGCGTATGCATCGCGCTGCAATTCGGATGAAGGCGTCACGACGTCGGGCGGCGTATACAGCCGCATGTCTGCGATGGGTTCGGCGCCGGCCGCGTTCGCTAGCGCGAGCATCTGATCCACAACGTGCGTCTTCGGATCAGTGCGAACGCGATCGGTGTACGCCAGCCAAGAGAACTCAGCCGCGTGGCGATCGCCGATGCGTTTGGCTGCGCCGCTCGCGATGGAGAAAACGCCGCTTCGAATTAGACCTTGACAATCGATGACAAGGTCATAGTGAGGCGCCGCGATCGAGGCGAGGAAATCCCGCGTGGTCCTCATGCCGCGAGGCGTCCACCAGCGATGCATCCCCCCGCGCGGAAAGGGCAGAAGGCCCGTCACGCTCGGGTGGCCCCGTACGGCATCTGCAAAAGCATCCCGGACCAGCCAATCAATCCGAGCCTTCGGGAATCGTCGCCGCAAGGACGCCAAGACCGGCGCCGTGCGACAGACGTCGCCAAGGGCGCTGGGGCGAATCAGCAGGATGCGAGACGGATCAGCAGGGGGCACGGCTCCACTGTATGCCCCATATCCATCAGCGGCGACATGCGACGCGCGGTAGAACCCCCGTCGCCCGAATCCGTATCAGGTCTGTCTAGTCTCCCACGTCCCATCCTGAGAGGAAGCTGAATGCGACGCACGTTCGCCGCGGTCACTCTGTTTTTCGCGTTGATGATCGCGGCTCCGTCGATGGCGCAGGAATCGACGTTCAAGTCGACCATCCCTGACAGCGCCATCGCGTGGTGGCGGCTGGACCCGTCCCGCTTTGCAGCCAATCAAGTTGATCCCGCCGTCAAGGCTCAGCGGCAGGTCGTCATCGCCGGCCTTCGCGCGGCCGTCGCCAGCGGAGTGATCGTCGACACCAGCGCGGCTCGCACGCTCGAGGCGCTCCTCGCGGCGAGCGAAGTCGGCGGTCGAAAGCACACCCTGTGTTTGCTGGAGCTTGATGCGGAACGATCTCCTGACGGGACCGGCATGTCGCCGCGCACACTGCGCATGGTGCTGGAGCTTGAAACCGGAACGGACCATGCATCCATTTTGCGGTCCGTGCGCGCCATTCTCGTTGGAGACGCGAAAGGCCCCGATCAATCAAAAGGTGTGCAGCGTGAATTAAAACTTCCGGGCGGCGTCACCGGCGTGGCGTTTCGCGAAGCGGACTGGGCGCCGTGGCGAGAAATTTCGTGGGCGTCGACCGAGCGCTCGTTCGTGATCGGACTCGGTCGCGGCGCCTTGGAGCAGTGGTTCGCGGCCCAAGATCGTCAAACATTGGCGGCGCCGAATTGGGCTGCCCATGAGCAACAAGTCGACTCCGCACGATCACCGGGCGTAATTTTCTTCAGCGCCTATATGAATTTGGACCGCATACGCGTTGGATTTCCAGAGGCGTTTGTCGAAGGCCGCACGAAACGCGTGCTTGACGCCGTGAATCTGAGCAATGCGCGCGATGTCATGCTGCATGGCCGATGGATCAGTGCGGAACGAACCGGCGTCAGCATTCCAATGATCGCGGCGGACATCACCTGGTCTGCGCGTTCGGAGCTGCCTGGCGTAGTGCAACGGCGCGCTATCAGTGAAGAATCCTGGCCGGCGTCGCTGCGCATGTCCCCGCCACCGGGTTCGTATTTGATCGTCCTGCGCGCTGATTGGGCTTTGTGGACGTACACCGCGCTTGATTTGGTTCCTGCGGCGTCGCGGACCACGAGCACGTGGAGGCGCACGCGAGCCATTCGGCGATGGTTGCGCACGAACGACCTCGACCTGCGAAGATTTCTAGCGAATCTCGAACCGTGGCTGGTGTTGTCCGATGTGCCCACGCCGGTCACGCCGATGCCCGGCGCTACAACATTCTTCGCGCCCCTCAA
Source organism: Phycisphaerales bacterium (assembly GCA_029260345.1). GTDB lineage: Bacteria > Planctomycetota > Phycisphaerae > Phycisphaerales > UBA1924 > OFTM186. The sequence continues at coordinate 84,015 of JAJDDK010000002.1, forward strand.
GCGCGGCGTGTCTGCACAAGAAGCCTCCGAAGCATTTCAGGCGATTCTCAGTGTGCATGCGGAACGGTTAGCAAACGAAGATGGTGTGTGGTGGTTTCAAGTTGATCCCGCAGGCATCCTGCGCATCCCTGCGTGGGGATTCGTTGGGCCAAAGGATGCGCCCATCATGGTGGGGGGATGGGGGCCGCCGGTGGTGACGGAGAACCGCAAGCGGTTGGGGGATCCGCTGAAATAGTTCAGAGTTTTTCTGAGCATTTCAAATTTGAGAAATGAGATTCATTCTGAGATTTGAAATATGAAACTATCGATCTGAGCCAGAGCCCCCAAGTCGCTGCGCATTGACTGGCTCCAGTCTTTTTCATAACGCCGATCTGATCCATGCCCACGCAGACGTGGGCATGCCACCCGAATACCGAACAGTCTGCGCCGTTGCTATGCCGGATACACACAACTCGTCTTCTCCGTCTCCCATACGGTGATCTCGCGCAGTTCACCGCCGCTTGACTGAATCGCCGGCGCCAGTCGATCAAAACAAACCCGAGCGATGTTCTCAACGCTCGGATTCAGGTCGGCAAATTCCGGCACATCCATGTTCAAATGTTTGTGATCGAGATGATCGATCAACGTCTCGCGCGTGATCCGTTCAAGGTCATGCAGCGTAAAGGCTGGCGCGTCTTCACCAATTGACGCTCGCACACACGGTTCGACGTGATAGTTGTGCCCATGCCCCGCCGGATTATTGCACTTGCCAAAAACCTCGCGATTCTCAGCTTCGCTCAATTGCGGCACATGCAGACGATGAGCCGCAGCGAACTCAAACTTCTGACGCAATAGTACAGCCGTCATGTCATGTCGCTCCATTTCAATGGAAAACGTCGGCGTGAGTCGCCACCGAACGCGATCAAGGCTCGGCAGGGGAGTCACGAGCGATGAAACAATGTCGCCAAGCACTCCTTCGGGCGCCGCGCCTTCGCGTCGGTAGGCGCCGGCGATTCGTGGGATCGCCACGTCCCGCGCCGCGTAGTCAATTTCCTTAATGTTCAGGAAATACCCCGTGACCGGATCCGCCTCGCCGCGGCAGGAAATATCCAGTTCGTAGTGGGCGCCGAGACCTGCCATCGCCGGGGCGCCCGCAAAGCTGTTGTCGATGCGATCAGGCGATTCAGGCGCCTGAAGGCCAACGGCGAAACGGACTGTGCGGGTCAGGCGAAGCATGTCTGGCCCATCGTATGCGGAAGTTGGGGCTCGGCAGTGCGGCGCCGGTACAATCATCTCACGTGTGGCAGCCTCGATCGAGGCGAACCCGTCCAGTTCGATTGAAGGAGAGATCAATCATGAATCGCACGACCATCACCGCATTGGCCACCGCCGCTGCGCTCACGGGCGCCGCAATCGCCACCGCTCCGGATTCGGTGGATCGCGCCGCAGACGATCCGACCCAGGTGCTCTCCTTCACCGTCGATCGCATTGATGGCTCGCCTGAACAGCTCGACATGTACCTGGGCAAGGTGGTGCTCATCGTGAATACGGCGAGCAAATGCGGACTGACGCCGCAGTATGAAGAATTGCAGACGTTGTACGAAACGTATGAAGACTTGGGATTCGTTGTGCTTGGCTTTCCGGCCAACAATTTCGCCGGGCAGGAGCCGGGAACAAACGAAGAGATCGCGCAATTCTGCGATCAGAACTACGGCGTGACGTTTCCCATGTATTCAAAGATCAGCGTGAAGGGCGACGACCAGCACCCGCTGTACAAGAAACTGACAAGCGCCCCCGCGCCGATCGGCGGCGAAGTGCAGTGGAACTTCCAGAAATATTTAGTGGACCGCACGGGGCATGTGGTGCAGATGTATGGCTCGCGTACGAAGCCATCGGATGAAGCGTTCACCGCCAAGATCGAAGAACTCATCGCACAATGAAAACCAGAGCCCCGAGCGCAAGCGAGGGGTCGCGGTTGCTTTGATTTCAATGTCGTCGCCGGACTGACGGACGCCGTGAAGAGACGGGCGAGACGCCCGTCCCACCGGGGAATGTGTCTACTCCATCCCCGCCAGCGCCTCTTCCGGAATATCCGCGTTCGTGTACACCTTCTGCACGTCGTCGTTGTCTTCGAGCGCATCGATGAGGCGCATCACTTTGCCGGCGCCGCCGACGGAGACCGCCACCGTGTTGGCCGGCTCCATCGTGAGTTCAGCACTGGCGCACTCAATGCCTTTGGCGTCAATCGCTTCTTTGACGGTGATGTAATCCGTCGGCGCCGTCGTGATCGTCCAGACGTCGTCTTCGAGCGAGACATCCTCAGCGCCGGCTTCGATGGCAAGCTCCATCAGCGCTTCTTCGCCCGGCGCCTTGTCTTTTTCGATCGTGATTATGCCCTTCGGCTCGAAGTTGTAACCAACGCACCCGGTCGCTCCCAGATTGCCGCCGAACTTTCCGAAGATCGTGCGCATCTCAGGCGCCGTGCGGTTGCGGTTGTCAGTCAGCGCATCAACGATGACCGCCACACCCTCAGGGCCATAACCTTCATATCTGATGGCTTCGTAATTAACGGCGTCGTCACCTTCGCCGGCGCCCTTCTTGACGGCGCGTTCGATGGTGTCCTTGGGCATGTTCGCGGCTTTGGCTTCTTCGATGGCGTAGCGCAGCGTCAGATTCGTCGCAGGATCGCCGCCACCGTTGCGCGCCGCCGCAATGATCGCGCGGCTGCACTTGCTCCACATCTTGCCTCGAACCGTGTCCTGACGGGCCTTGCGGTGCTTAATGTTGGCCCATTTACTATGCCCAGCCATCGAGAATATCTCCGAAACGAAGGCCGCACGAACGAATCCGGCGGCGGGTGCAAGCGTGAACGAAGCGGCAGTTATATCGCCACTGAGAGACAGAAAAATAGTCAAGGCGTCGCGGCGCCCTCGGGATGATTGATCGGTCCGAGGATTTCACCAATCTCGGGCGCCTCGCCCTGCCGCACCGCCGCAAGTTTGGCGCGTACTTTCTCTAGGTCCGACTGGGCCTGATTCAGCGCCGCTTCCGCCGCGGCGACGCGCTGGTCCCGTGCCGCCTGAAACTGATTGAGCTGGCGATTGAGGGTGTCAATCTGCTCTTCAAGAAGGGCTTCGGTGGCTCGCCACCGGCCTTCGGCGCGTTGCTGCTGACCCGCCGCCCACAAGGCATCGCCAAAGTGATCCTGCACCTCGGCGCTGGACCGATTGAACGCCATCGCCGCGGCTCGTTCGAGCACCGTAATGGCGCCTTCGTGCTCCACTTCGCCATCCGGACCGATGCGGTCGTAGAGATCGCCCCGCCGATAGAGAACCCAGCCAAGTGAATCCATCGCGAAAGGATCGTCCGGTCGCCCGGCCAGCGCGCGAAGCACAAGCGTCTCCGCTTCGTTGAGCCGCTGCCCTTGCACCGCGAGGTAGTAGCCGTAGTTGTTGTTCAAAGTCTCGTGGCCAGGGTCGAATGAAAGTCCGAGGTCGTAGATCCGGACCACATCTTCAAATGGCGCCTCCGCCGCGGCGAACTGGTCGCCGATCAGCATGGCAAGTTCCGCGTTCATGTGATCAATTGTGCCGGTCGGCTGCTGACCGAACAATCGCAACACTTCGCTCGTGACTGAGTGTGTGGCGGTCGCCCGCAAGGCGCGGACGGCGCTGTCCGTATTGACGTCCTGCGACGCCGCAACGAGCCAGGCTCTGAAGAATCGCGGCTCCACTTCGATGATTTGCTCGTACAGATGATCAGCCACTTGCAACGCAAGATCAGGCCGTTCAAACGTGATGAATCGCACCAGCGCCACATAGGCAAGGTCATTGGCGCGATTGCGATGCTGCGCCATGGCGCGATCCAGCACGCGCGTGACGGCCGTGTACGGCGCATTCGCTTTGGCCAGCACATTCATCTGCTGTTCGTAAATCTCCACCGGCGCCTGCGGGAATCGCGCTGAGGCGAACTCGAACAAGTCAACGATCGGTTCGATTGAGACTTGATCCTCCATCGCGGCTTGACCAAGCAGAAGAATTGCATTGAAGAATGGACGCACGAGCGACGTCGGAAACGCGCTCGCCGTGCGCACTTCGTTAAGAAGCTCTTCAGCGGCGCGTTCAGCCTGACCAAGTCGCACCAGCACGTCGGACAATTCGATCGCGCGGGCAAGCGAAGGTGGCTGCAATTCAAGTCGTTTCAAGGCCAATTCATCGGCGACTTTGACGCGGCTCAAGTCTTCACGAAGAATCGTTTCGAGTTCGCGGGCGGCGCTTTGGTCGTATGCGCGTTCGGCGAGCCACTCTTCAAGCAGCGTCACTGCTTCTTCGGCCCGTTCTTCTGTCGCAAGCAGCCGCGAAAGCGCCAACACCGGCGCCGAAGCGCTTGGATGGGCTTCCATTTGCGAGCGCAGCCATTCTTCCGCGCGAGCCGCAGAGCCGGTGCGAAGCCACAGCGTCGTCAGCAGCGTGACGACCGGCTCCGACGGATCCTCTTCAGCGAGGCTGATGAGATCGCGCTCCGCCTGGTCGTACTGCCCCGCCGCGACAAGTTCCTGGGCGCGAAGCCAGCGAAGCGTGCGGCTCGACGGATCGGCCATGCGCAAAGACCGAACCACTTCGGAAAGTTTTTCTGAGTCTGCCAGCGGTCCGTTGCGGACGTACAGATCAATGAGCCGTGCATAAGCCGCTTCATAAGTCGGGTCGATCTCGATGGCTCGCTGCGCCCATTGCTCGACGATGGTCGGATCGCCGAGCCGCCATGCGATTTCGGCGGCGAGGACGACCGCGTCGAGTTCGTTGGGATCGTTCTGGAGCGGAGTTACGCCAGATTCATCCGGTGTGATCGCTGGAAGGACCGTGTTGAGCGCCTCCTCATAACGCCCGACCGCGGCCAATGCTCGTGCTGATAAGAGGCGTTCGGACGGAGCGCTCGGGTTGGCGAGCCGTTCCATCGCGATGTTCGCGGCGTCGATGCGTCCAAGTTCCACCAACAGTTCGATGAGAAGCGCAGTGGCGACTCGGGGCTGGGTCTCGCCAGCGACGCCAATGGCAGACTCGAGCACATTGGCCGCTTCAGCCGCATCACCCGTGTATTGCAAGAGACGAGCCTCGAGAATCGCCGCCGCGAGTGAAGACTGCGGATCGATATGCGGCTCAAGTTCTTCAACGGACGTTGCGGCAACAATGAGCGAATCCGCGTAGCGGCGTTCATTCATCGGGGCCTGCGCAATCAGTCGAAGCGTTTCAGCGACCATCGCCTTCGGGTCGTTGTCTTCCAGTCGATACAAATCGCGCAAGGCGCCGGTGTCGGACGGGTGCGTCGCAAGGCGATCACGAAGCACAGCCGCAGCGGCGGGCGCCGGCAATGCGGCCGCCGCTGCCCGCGTGTAAAGCGAACCAAGTCTTCTTTGCTCATCCGGCGTCAGCGCATCGCGACGCTCATCGATGGCGTCACGCAGCAGTGGACCAACGGAGCTGTTTGCGCCGACGTAGCGAATGAGAGGAAGAACGCGATCACCGGCAAGATCGCTCCCGGCGGCAAGCGCGTCCAGAATCGCAAGCGCGGCGCGTGCAGCCTGGCCACTGCGCATCGCGGCGTACGTGAGCCGTGGCAGCAACCCCGCGGGGTCCAGTGTGGGCAGCGCCGCAGCGTTCTCATAGGCATTCAGCGCGACGTCGTAGTCTTCAAGCTGCATCGCCGCATCGCCCACGTCGCGCCACGCGTCACCGCGCTGCCGGAACAGCAATTCAAGTTCATTGCGGTACGCGGTTGGTGAATCAAGTGTGCTTGGAAGGTCCAGACCGGCGGACAGGAGTTCGATCCCTGCGCGCAATTCGCCGAGCTGCAGCATGGCCTGCCCGAGATTGAAATCAATGACGAACATGAGCGCTGAGTCATCGACGGTCAGCGCCTGGGTGCGAGCGTGCGCCAACATCGCGGCGGCGGATTCGGGATCGCGTCGTTGCAATGACCACAGGCCGACCTGAATGAGGCTTTCGAGATCATCCGGATCGAGCCGGAGCGCCTGTCGATACGCGGCGGCCGCGGACAGCCGATCGCCAAGTCGACGCTGCGTCTGGCCGATGTCGCGCCATGGTTCAGCGGCAGTCGGGTCAGATTTCGCTGCGGCTTCAAGTTCGACCAAGGCGCCTTGCAAGTCTCCGCCGAGGAGCAGCGAGCGGCCACTGATGTAATGCAGCACCGACTTCGGCGTCGCAGCTGACGGAGGACGATTGTCCGGATCGGCGCCGATCACCTCAGGTGAATCAACGTTGGCGAGCGCTTCTTCGGCACTTCGCCGCGCGACGGCGTTGTCGAGGGCGACGGGCGTCATCGCGTCAATGTTGAGGCCGGGCGGTGGTGGGGCGTCCTTGGAGCCACGATCGATCGAGGGTCTCTGCGCCAGACGCTCGAGGCGAGCCGAGGCGTCGGTGTGCGCGGCGTCACCAGTGGCGCACCCCGTGAGCATGGCGCCGGCGAGCACTAGAAGGATTGCAAGCCAGCGCATTTGAAGCCTGTCACAAAGGTGCATGGTCGGCGTCGCCTCCGCCTTTAGCTGACGCGTTTCTTGCGAGATCGCGTCGTGGTCTTCGTGGTCGTGGTATTGGTCGCCGACTTTTTGCGAGTCGACTTTTTCTTGGTGGTGGAGCGCGTCGAACTCTTCGTCTTGCGCTTCGATCCGCCGTCCGCGTCGTCAGACCACGCCTGAAGCAGAAGAAACGCTTCGGTCGCGTCCGCCGCCTTGATGTGCCGCGTGAGCGCCGTCACCGCATCGTCAATCGTCGTGTCAGGTTCAATGACCTCTTCGGATATCAGGAGGTCAAGCGTGCGCTGATCGAGGGGGACAGCATGTCCGCCGAGCGACAGCAGCGTGACGCGCGACGCGACGTAGCTTGGAATGGCGTCAATCGAATCGAGGTATTGCTTGGCTTCGCGCTTGCCGAGAGATTTCAGCGACGCCAGCGTCATCCCGTGTTCGCGGCGGAAAACGTCATCGAGTGACGCACGCATTCGCACCGCGCGCTCCTCGACCAATGGATAGCGTTCGCCGAGCATGGCGATGATTTCACCCGGAAGCGAAACGCGCAGCTCGTTGATGTCCACCACCGTGGACTCAATGCGTTTCAGCGCGTTTTCCGCTTTGGTGGTGGATGTCTCCCACACCAGGTACGCCCACAGAAAATCGTCGATCGGGTCGTCCTGCGTCTGCGGCGGCTCCGGCGCGCCGTACGAATCACGGAGCGACTTCAAGAGCGATTTGAGTTTGGATTCAATATCCGTGGTGCTCACGTGACATCCTCGTTCGTGGTCGGTGTATTGGATGAAGAGTCCGGCGATGCGTCATCGTCGGATTCGTCAGGATCGAGTTCGGCGACCGCTTTATGAATCGCAGCGAGCACGCCAGCTTCCTTCTTCACTTGCTCGTCGATGCGAAATTCGAATTGGGGAAGTTGATGCAGCGCCACCAATTCGGCCGCCTGTCGCCGGATGTATCCGCCGGCGGAGCGCAGTCCGTGCAGCGTGAGTTTTTCGTTTTCGGTTGGGATGACCGTCACGCCGACGATGGCGTTCTTCAGATCCGGCGCCACGCGAACGTTCGTGACCGTGATCACCCCTTGAATGCGCGGATCAGAGAAACCGCGTTCAATCACACTCTGAATCGCGCGTTGCAGCACCGAGCCGAGCTGTTGCGGGCGATGGCTCATGCGCCGCCCTCCCGCAGGAGCGCTTCGGCGCTGCGTCGGTCTTCATCAGTGAATGGCGACGGCGCCAACTGAGGCTCACGCTCGATGGAGCGGTCGGACATGGCGTCGCCCTTCACGATTTCTCGGTGAAAGTGCGCCAGTTCCGCTTCGCGCAGGCCGTGCAGTTTGGCGAGAATTCCATCGAGAATTTCCCCAGCGCGGGCGGCGGTGTTGGCCACCACGGCCAATCCAAGCACCGCGACGTTCCACGTGTCGAGCTCTGCAATCTCAGCGACCGACACCTGATGCTCACGATGCAGGCGATCCTTCAACGATCGCACCACGCGCCGCTTGTCCTTGAGCGACGCGGCGTCGGCAATGTGCAGTTCAAATTGAAGAATCCCAACGAACATGGATCAGGCCGTCGCCCACTCTCTCTGGGCGGGTGTGCGCCCGCCGTGACCAACTCTTTCGTTCAGCGGACAGGACGCCCGCCACCTGAACATCAAAGCGTGCGCTTCACTTCCACCTGTCGGTAGCACTCGAGAATGTCGCCTTCCTTGATGTCGTCGTATCCGTCGATCTTCATGCCGCATTCCTGACCGGCACGAACCTCTTTGACGTCTTCCTTGAACCGCTTGAGCTGCGACAGGACGCGGCTGTTCTCGATGATGATGTCGTCCCGCGTGACGCGAATGAGCGCATTGCGTTCGATCGTGCCATCGGTGATATAGCACCCGGCGATCGAGCCCACGCGGGAAACCTTGAACACCTTGCGCACTTCGGCGTGTCCAAGCACATCCTGACGAATCTCGGGCTCCAGCAGGCCTTCGGCGGCCCGCTTGAGATCGTCCGAGATGTCGTAGATGACCTGGTACAAGCGAATCTGCACGCCCTTTTGATCAGCGAGCTGACGCGCCTTGGCCGACGCAATCACGTTGAAGCCGATGATGACGGCCTGCGACGCGTCCGCGAGCAGGACGTCCGATTCTGACACACCGCCGACGGCGGCATGCAGCACACGCACGCGCACTTCGTCGGTCGTGATGTCCTCCGCGCTCTTGCGCAACACATCGACCGAGCCCTGGACGTCCGCCTTGATCACCACGCGCAGCTCGCGCGTCTCTGCTTCCTTCATCTGGGAAAGCATGGATTCGAGCGTGACCTTGGGCTGCGCCAATTCGCGTTCGCGTTCGCGATCGCGACGCTGTTCGGCGGCGTCCTGCGCCTTGCGCAGTGAATCGACGATGTAGAACTTGTCGCCTGCGTCGGGAAGCTCATCCAGACCGGAAAGCTGAACCGGCGTCGCCGGGCCGGCGCTGGTGAGTCGCTTGCCGCGATCATCCACAATATCGCGCACGCGACCGAACGCGCGTCCGGCGACGATGAAGTCGCCGACCTTGAGTTCGCCGTCCTGCACGATGAGATTGGCCGTCGGGCCGCGACCCTCGATCATGGCGGATTCGACAATCGTGCCTCGGGCAGGACCGCCAAAGTCAGACGTCAGTTCGAGCACCTGCGACTGCAAGTCGATGGTTTCGAGAAGGTCCTGAATGCCTTCGTTCTTGATGGCGCTGGTGCGCACGACTTCGACGTCGCCGCCCCAGTCCACCGTGTTCAATCCATGCTCGGCAAGCTGGCCGAGAATGCGCTGGATGTTGGAGTCCGTCGCTTCAGGCTTATCGATCTTGTTGAGCGCGACGATGATCGGCACGCCGGCTGCTTTGGAGTGATTGATTGATTCAATCGTCTGCGGCATAACGCCGTCGTCCGCCGCAACGACCAAGACGACGATGTCCGTCACCTGGGCGCCGCGAGCACGCATGGACGTGAACGCTTCGTGACCCGGTGTGTCGAGGAACAGAACGTGCTTGGACTCATCGCCAAGGTGGACAGGAACGCGGAAGGCGCTCGTCGCCTGCGTAATGCCGCCGGCTTCGCCTTCGGCGACGTTCGCGTTGCGAATGCGATCGAGCAACGACGTCTTGCCGTGATCGACGTGGCCGAGAATCGTGACAATCGGATCGCGCGGACGCTCGTCCACGGCATCGCGAGCCGCGAACTCTTCCTTAACTGATTTCTCTGCGTTCTTGGCTTCGGCGACATCAAGCTCGATGTCGTAATCGATCATGATTTCCTGGGCCTTCTCCGGATCGATGCCGGAGTTGACCGTCGCCATGATTCCCTCAAGGAAGAGCCGCTTGATGATGTCCGACGCCTTGACGCCGGTGGTCGCAGACAAATCCTTGATCGTGAACGGCGCTGAGATCTGCACCTTGCCGCCGGACTCCGCCGCGGAAATGGCTTGACGTCCGGAGGTCTGCTGCTTGACCTTCATGTCGCGACGGCGCTGGCGCAAGAAGCCACCGGCGCGCGACAGACGCGCTTCACGTTCAGCAAGATCCTGTTCACGCCAGCGGGCGCTGTCGCCGCTGCCGGGTTCGCGATCCTTGCGAGCGGGGGCGCCGCGACCACCGGTGGTTCCGGCGCCGCCTGCGCCAGGGCCCCCCTTGCGGCGTTTGTTCCGCCGCGAGCCGGCGCGCGAGAATTCATCATCGGGACCAGCCGCACCGGCTCCTGCGCCGGCGCCCGCACCCGCGCCGCCGCCACCGGGACGGGGGCCACTGCGACCGGGACCTCCGGGCGAACGCGGTCGTCGCTGTTCGAATGTTTCGGGCGCTTCGATGCGCACGACTTTGGGGCCTGACAATGCTGCGGGCTTCTGAACTTCCAGTTTCGGCCCGGCCGGCTGCACGTCCTTTGGACGCGTCGGTTCGTTCATCACGACGCTTGCCGAACGGTCCGTTGTTGGCGGCAGTGGGGCGTCAGGGCGTGGAGCGTCAGGAGCCTTGGCGACCGGCGCCGTGGTCTCTTCGGGCTTTGATTCGACCTCTTCGGGCGTTTCCTTTGCGACGGGCGCTTCGGGCATTTCCCGTTGGGGCGGTGACGGACGCTCTGGCGCTGGCGGCTCCTCCGGGAGTTCGGCCGTCGATTCGTCGGATTGCTCCGTCGCCGGCGTCGTCGCCTTTGCCTTGGCTTTGGCCTTGGCTTTCCGGCGAGGCTTGGCACGAACCTTGTCAAGATCCACATGCGCGGTGGTTTCGACAGCGGTGGCGCTCGGCGCTTCCGAACCGAACCACTCGCGAATTGTCGCTTCGAGCCCCGCTGAGACGCTGGACATGTGGTTGTTCATGTTGGGCACGCCCTCAGCCTGGCACTTGTCCAGGATGGCTTTGGACTTCACGCCCAGCTCTCTCGCAATTTCAAAGACTCGTTTGGCCAATGCTCACTCCGCGTTGGAACCGTGGATTAATTCGGAAAGCGCGTCTCGCGAAAACCTGAGTGATCAGGTTTCGGATTCCGCATGGGGATACTTCTTCATCACGTCGTGAATCACGGTGTCTGTGATCTCACGACCTTCGTCTTCGTCCTGATCGCTGGACGCATGAGTTGTCGCGGCGTCATCGGGGTCGTACCCGTCTTCCGCCTCACCAGCGTGAACGTCTTCGTTGCGATCTTCTTCCTTCAGAAGTGACTCGTCGGTGGCGCGCTCGCCGCCGGACAGAATCGCTTCGGCATTTATTTGATCGTTGCCCTGATCGTCGTCGCCATCGGACTCGTTGTGGTCGGACGGGCCGACAGACAGGATCGCCGCCGCCGCGAGATCGGCGGAAATCTCTTCGCCCTGCGCGCCGCTTTCGAGCAGGCGCCGCGCGGCGGATTCCTCTTCCGTCTTGCGACGCTCGTTCTCTTCTTTTTCCTTCTGCTGCTGCTCGGCGATTTCGCGAGCCTTTTCGCCCGCCGAAGACACGATGAGCGCGGCAATCGATTCTTCGATCTCGAGTTCTTCCACCAGCACGCCCGCGCCAACTTCCTCAACATCGAAGACGCTGACCATGCCAAGTGCGGCAAGGCGGTCGAGCATTTCTTCGGAGACGCCTTCGATGCCGCCGAGCGTTTCGGCCATGGCTTCAAGGCCCTTGTTGAATTCAACAGGCGTCAGGATGTCGATGTCCCAGCCGGTCAAGCGGGCGGCGAGGCGCACGTTCTGACCGCGCTTGCCGATGGCCAGCGACAATTGATCGTCGCGAACGACGACGGTGGCGCGGCCCAACTCAAAGCACAGCGAGATTTCTTCGACTTCCGCAGGCTTCAGCGCATTTTGAATGAGCACCTGGCTGGATTCGTTCCAGCGTACTATGTCGATCTTCTCACCGTTGAGTTCATCAACGATGTTGCGAATGCGCGAGCCGCGCACGCCGACGCAGGCGCCGACGGCGTCAACCTTGGAGTCGATGCTCGTGACCGCGACCTTGGTGCGGTAGCCGGCTTCGCGGGCCATTGCTTTGAGTTCGATGATGCGTTCGTTGACTTCGGGCACTTCGACTTCGAAAAGACGCCGAATGAAGTCCGGATGGCTGCGCGAGAGCACAATCTTCACCTGATTGCCCATGTCGCGGCAGTCCAGCAGCAAGCAGCGGATGCGATCACCGGGCTGAAACTGCTCGCCTGGGATCTGCTCTGATCGCGGCATGAAGCCTTCCGCACGATCGATCTGCACGATCAAGGCGCCGCCTTCATATCGCTGGGCCACGCCGGTCATCAGTTCGCCGACGCGCTTCGAGAAATCGTCAAAAATGCTGGCCCGCTCGTCTTCGCGGAAGCGCTGGATCATGACCTGCTTAAAGGTTTGCGCCGCGATGCGCCCAAGCGCTTCCGGCGTGAGATCCAGTGTGTCGCCGTGCCGATACAGATTCATCTCACCGGTGAGGCGATCAACGGTGCAACTGAATTCTTCAGTGTCGAGCGTGCCGTAGTGGCGCCGCGCCGCAGAGACCATCGCTTGTTCGAGATCAGAGAGAAGAACCTCTCGATCAACGTTTCGATCGCGGGCGATCGAGTCAATGATTCGCAGCATTTCTTGGGTGTTCATCTGGGGTCAGTCTCCGAGGCTTCGAATTGTTCTGGTTGCCGAGTTGTCGAACCGAGTCGTGTTGAGCGTGATCCTGAAAAACAACAGGACCACGAGCGTTGAGAAACGCGCGTGGCCCGCCAAAGGGCCGGCGAACAAATCGGGGACGCCGCCTCGAAATAGGTTCGAGAAAGCGAGCCGCCGACGGAGCCGCCGGGAACGACCTGAGTACGTTGGCTCAGGTCATCACCGTGCTCCTTGCCGAGCAACCGGGCAAGCAGGACGCCGCAAGAACGGCGTCGTCGCACTGGACCCGATCAGAACCCATCATGGCGAACCGTGCGCATGAAAAGTCACCGTGTCTGTGCCCTCCCGAGACGGTGCGACACCGCAGCCGTCACGGACGGACTTCCGTAAGTGAGAGATAGTACGACCGAGGGGGTCTCTGCGTCAACGCAGAGGGGGTTGCTCAAACTCGATCTTGGGGCCCGACAGGTCGAATGATCTTGAGCGCGCGGGCGCCTTTGTGCTGCCCGATGTTGGCCAGCATCTTCTTTTGACCCTCGACACACAGCACGATGGGGTCCGCCGCGGCCTTGTCCGTCGTGATGATGTCCCCGACATCCAGCGTCAGGAGGTCGCCCAGCGTCATCGCCGTCTCCGCCAACAGGGCGGATACACCAACCGGGGCGACGGAAAGCAGTTCTGAGATCTGATGATCGAAATCATCGCGGGACAAGCCGCGGCTGGCGGCGAACCAGCTCTGAGAGCTCAGCTTGTCCATGACCGGTTCGATCACCTTGTACGGGATGCACAGATTCATCGTGCCGGCTCGATTCGCGAGGCGGATTTCGAACCCAATCACAACCGCAACTTCATTCGGAGGCACGATTTGCACGAGCTGCGGGTTGGATTCCGTCTCCACAACCTTGAAGTTGAGCTTGGCGATGTCCTCCCAGGACTCGCGCATGGCGGTGGACGCCCGGTCGGTGATCTTGGAGACGAGCCGCGTTTCGATGACGGTGAGCGGCCGTGCGGGAACAAATAATTCTTCGTTGTTGCCGCCCAGCAGCCGGTCAATGATCGGAAAGATGATCAGCGGGCTGAGTTCAAGGCAAATGCGGCCTTCAAGAGGCTCGGCCTCAACCAAGTGAAACGACGTGGGATTCGGCAGCGCCGCGACGAATTCGCCGTAGGTGATCTGCTCGCAACTCGCGACCTTGACCTCGACGATCATGCGAAGGAAGCCGGAGAGAGCCGCGCCAAAGTTTCGGGCGAACGACTCGTGCAGCGTCTGAAGCGCCCGCATCTGATCTTTGCTGACGCGTTCGGGACGCTTGAAGTCGTATTCCCGAACCTCGACCGATTCCTGCGGCTTGCGACGTCGGCTGAAGATCACCACTTCCGATGCACGGGATCGGGACTCATGCACAAATTCACCGGCGTCAACCGCCGCGAGCAGTGCGTCAATCTCACCCTGGTCCAGAACATGGCTCACCGACAAACGTCTCCTCTGCACCGATGCCTCGCCGACCCGTTTTAGGCAACAGGCGCCGACGGACGCATCCGTCATCGGTATCGGGTGGTCCGGGCGGCGGCCTTGAAACCGCCGCGAATTTGAGCTTCAGAGGAATAATTCGACGTGAATTCCTGCTTACAGTGCTGCCCATGATGCGATCCATTCATCGATTCACTGCGTTTGTCGCCGCCGTATGCCTAACCCTCTGGGGTGCGTCCGGGGTCAACGGTCAGGATTTCTTCGGCGGAGGTGGCGACTCCGTCCGTCCGGGCGAAGAAGTGCTGGTTTCCTTCAGGGCGTCACATACGACCGTCCGCCCCGGCGAAACGATCGTGATTGCCTTTGTGATGGATCATGCGCCGAGTTGGCACTCGTGGCCGTCCTTGGCGCAGGATGTGCTGCCACCGTCAATCGCAGAGTTCGCTTTGCGCACCGAAGCCGGGATCAGCGGCGATGCGCCTGATTGGATCAAGAGCGTGGGCCCGGTGCAGTGGCCAACGCCTCACGATGCGCGAGTCGCAAATCCGATGGGCGGAGCGCCGATCAGCGTCCCGACATACTCGGACAAAGCCGTTGCCTATTTGCCGCTCATTGTTTCTGACGACGCCACGTTGGGCGAACACACGCTTGATGTTCGTTTGTTCTTTCAGGCGTGCGACGACTCCGTGTGCATCGCGCCGCGAACGGAAACGAAGACGTTTGATTTTGAAGTCGTCACTGCGGATTCAGAAATTGCGCCGCCATCGAGCAATGCGATCTTCAATGATTTTGATCCAAGCGTCTTCGCGGCGATGCAATCCGGCGCGGTCTCCGGCGAGCCGTCACCGAACACCGCAACCAATAGCGCAGCATCGTCCGGACGCACGTTCTTCGGTATTTCTGTGCCGCGCGGCGAAGGTGTTATTGGCATCATCGTCTTGGCGCTGCTCAGCGCACTCGGTGGCTTCATTCTCAATCTGACGCCATGTGTATTGCCTGTCATTCCCCTGAAAATCATGGCGATCAGCCATCACGCAGGTTCGCCGGGGCGGTCGTTGTACCTGGGCCTGTGGATGGCGGCGGGCGTGATTGCGTTCTGGTTCGGCATCGGCTTGCCGGTGGCGTTTCTGACGTCAGTCACCGACCCGTCCCGCCTCTTCGGCATCTGGTGGGTGACGCTCGGCATTGGCGTGCTGATTGCACTCATGGGTGTTGGCATAATGGGGTTGTTCACCATCAATCTGCCGCAGCAGGTGTACATGGTGAATCCGAAAGCCGACAGCGCCGGCGGTTCATTCGCGTTTGGCGTGATGACGGCGGTGCTTGGTTTGCCTTGCTTTGGCTTTGTTGCGGGCGCGTTGCTCGCCGGCGCTGCAACACTGCCACCCGCGGTCATCCTTGTCATCTTCGGTTCGCTCGGCGTCGGGATGGCGGCGCCGTATCTCGTGCTGTCCGCGAAGCCGAGTTTGGTTGAAAGGTTGCCGCGCACCGGGCCGGCGAGTGAACTCGTCAAGCAAGTGATGGGATTACTGCTGCTCGCGGCGGCGGCGTACTTCATCGGATCAGGATTGATTGGACTCGTCTCCGAGCGTCCGTGGATGGCGCGCCAGCTTCACTGGTGGGCGGCCGCGCTGTTCATGGCGATGGCCGGAGTGTGGATGATCGTGCGCACGATTCAAATCACGAAGAAACCACTTCCACGCCTGTTCTTCACGCTGCTTGCGGTCGCTTTCGGCGCCGGGGCCGTGCTCTACGCCGTGGATTCAACCGCGAAAGCGCGGCAGAACTTTCAGGATAAGACCTGGATCGAGTATTCCGAGTCGGAGTTGCAATCGGCGCTGACGGAGGGCCGCATCGTCGTGCTCGATTTCACGGCGGAGTGGTGCCTCAATTGCAAAGCGCTCAAAGCCGCGGTGCTGAATCGTGAGCCGGTCAAGAGCGTTCTCGCCTCGGGCGACATCGTCTCGATGACGGTTGACTTGACCAGCACCAAGGCGCCCGGCTGGGACAAGTTGCGCTCGCTCGGCCAGACCGGCATCCCGCTGCTGGTGATCTACGGCCCTGGGCTCGATGAGCCGTGGCAATCCAATGCGTACACGTCGCAGCAGGTGATGGACGCTTTGGAGGCCGCGAGAGGCGATTGATTTCGCTTTCCGCACGAAGATTGCGCATGGAGTCTTGGGCGCGGGACGATCGGCCTTTATGATGTCCACTTGCGAGGATGAACCTCGCAGGAGGAGCAATCATGAACCGAGCATTCACATTTGTCGCTGCCGGCGCAATCGCGACGTCGGCGTTCGCCAGCACTCCGGTCGTCGTCGAGATCACCGGAACAGTCGAAGGAAATCAAATCACAGTCGGGGAGCTTGAAGAAGTGCCCAACGGCGCTGCCGTTTCTCTGACGTTCATGCTGCACGCGATTGACTTCGTGGACAGCCAGAATTTCCCGACGCGCGGCTACGTCATTGACCAAAGCTCATTTGAACTCCTCATTGGAGGCGTCTCGGTCGGACTGCAGAGCCCGTTCCCAGTCGGTCAAACGCCATATTTCGTCATTCGCAACAACGATCCTGCGGTGGATGGTTTCTATATCTCCACCGATCTTGATTTTCCTGTTGGCGTGCCGACGGATGAGACCGGTCTCATCACTCAATTTGTAAATAGTTTCTCTGTTGCGTACGTGAATGATCCACTTCCATCGCTCGACATTCTCGATGCGCTGGGCACGTATGACTTCACAGGCATTTCCAGCTTTAACTGGACCATCGATGACGGTCCTTTCGAGGCCATGTTCATCTTGTTTGCGCAACTGGAGATCAGTCTGCCGCCGTGCATTGGCGACTTTGACGGGTGCGGCCTCGTGAACGGCGCGGACCTCGCGTTCCTGCTTTCAAACTGGGGTCCGTGTACACCCGGAAAGCCGTGCCCGGCGGATCTCAATGGCGACGGCTTTGTGAATGGCGCTGATCTTGCCGCAGTCCTTGCGAACTGGGGCGGCTGCGGCATCTGATCGCGAAGGCTGCTTGCAACAAATAATGCATGAAATCGGTAAGTTCCCCGTCGGAGGATGTGCAACCATCCTTCGACGGGAGGATTTTCTCATGCTTCGATCTCTCGCTTTCGTCATTTTGCTCAGTGTCATCACGTTGTCCGGCGCGTGTGCTTCACATCATGCGTCCAAACACTCAAAACAGGTGGCGCGAACTGTGGCGCACTCGACGCCGCAGGAGATTGAGGTCAGCGAGGAGGAATACCTCGGCGGATTGTGGCGCACCGGTCCGACCTATGTTTCAGGCCAGCCAACGGAGGAAGCGCTTCGCACACTTCCGGAACTTGGCGTGCGCGCTGTCATCAGCATTCGCACCCCGTCGGAAATGGACGACCGTGAGCGCGTTCCGTTCGTGGAAGAAGAAGTCGTTGAATCGCTTGGTCTTGTCTATGTCAATATCCCCACAAACGGCAGCGACTACGCCTACTCGCCCGAACAACTCGAACAGTTCGCGGCCGTCATGGAAGAATTCGACGGCGAATTGCTGCTTCACTGCACGGTTGGCGGGCGCGCCAGTCACCTGTGGGCGGCGTACGCGCATCGCTATGGCGGACTGACAATTAATGAAGCGTGGGAACGCGGCAAAGCGATGAACATCGGCGTGTCGCCAATGGAACGATTCCTGGGAACGACGTTTGAAGTGCGGGAGAACTGACTCTTACGCTGTGAGCGCCCGCCACTCATGAATTTGCTGACGGCCTATTGACTCCGCTCAGCCGAACGCGCATACTCCGCCCAAGCATCAAGAGTCCCGGAAAGCCTCACCAGGGTTCCGGGCGGCAACCGAGCAGCTGAATTCAGCGTGCCACGGTGCCGAGGCCAGCCCCGACGTGGGGAACGATGCGGTCGAGATCGCCATTGCGCGAGACTCGCCAAAACGCGCGGCGCTGTTCGCCGCACCCCACGTCACTCTGCCGTTCTTGATGCCGTGAAGGAGTTCACGGCATGTCACGGTTGTCCCACGAAATCACGGATATCGCCGCCATCTGCGCGCACGCCGGCGCTGGTTCGGGCGATGGCAATCCCCTCGTCGCACCGCTCGTCCCATCCAGCACGTTCTGTCGCGACGCCATCGGTTCCGACTGCGAACACCAGTATTCGCGCGTATCGAATCCGACGGTTTCGGCGCTGGAAACCGCCATCGGCGCACTGGAGGGGGCGCCGCCGGCGTTGTGCTTCGCAAGCGGATTGGCGGCGGAAACGGCCCTGTTTCTTGCAGTCTTGAAGCAAGGTGATCACGTCGTCTGTGGCCGCAGTGTCTACGGCGGCACGACACGGTTGTTCTCGCAGGTGCTTGCGGACTTTGGTGTTCAAACGACGTTTGTTAACACGTCAAATATTGACGATGTCGCACAAGCACTGCGCCCAAACACCAAGTTGGTGTTCGTCGAATCACCAACCAATCCGACGCTGGAGCTCACCGACCTGCGCCGCATCGGCGCCATCGCCCGCAGCGCCGGCGCGCTCTTCGCCGTCGACAACACCTTCCTCACCGGGGCCGGCCAGCGCCCGCTCGATCACGGCGCGGGTGTTTCCGTCTATTCCACCACGAAATACATCGACGGTCATTCCGTCGCGGTCGGCGGCGCCCTCGTGACGCGCGACGAGGAATTACTGTCGCGCCTGCGCTTCATCCGCAAGAGCACCGGCGCCATCCTTGCCCCGTTCAGCGCGTGGATCACGTTGCAAGGCTTCAAAACGCTGCCGATTCGCCTCGAACGACAATTCCGCACGGCGACGCGCGTCGCGGCGTGGCTTCAGTCGCAGCCCGGCGTCGCATCCGTGCGCCATCCCTCGTTGATTGAAGGCAAAGCGCGCGAACTGATCAAAGCGCAGCACCTCATCGGCGACGGCGCCGTCATCGCGTTTGAACTCGAGGGAGGCATCGAAGACGCCCGCCGTTTTCTCGCGGAGCTTGAGCTTTGCCGACTCGTCGAACACGTCGGCTCGGTCGAAACGCTCATCACGCACCCCGCGACGATGACTCACGCCGACGTGCCGCGCGAAGATCGAATTGCGTCGGGCATTCCCGATGGCCTCCTGCGGCTCTCCATCGGACTCGAAGCCGTCGAATCCATCACGGCTGATTTGAAGCGGGGACTCGCCGCGATTGTGCGCAAACCCTTCCCAGTGGGCGAGGAGGTGGAGTCGTGCGCACTGATCGCGTGATCGTTCTGAAATTTGGCGGATCAGTCCTGCGCGATGAGGTCTCAATGCGCATTGCTGTACACGAGATTTATCGCTGGCGGCGCGATGGCTGGCGCGTAGTCGCCGTTGTCTCCGCGCTCAACGGGCGGACAAACGACCTGATAGCACAAGCAACGCAGTTCGGTGATCGAGCATCGCCTTTGGCGCTGGCGCCATTTCTCACTCTAGGTGAACAGGAAAGTGCGGCCTTGCTGACGCTCTATCTTGACCGCGCCGGGATTCCTGCCACCTTCCTCACGCCTGCCGCCGCGCGATTCATCGCACGTGGAGACGCAACAAACGCCTCACCGCGATCGATTGACGTCGAGCGATTGCAAGTAGCGCTGCAGCGTGACGGCGTTCTCGTCTTTCCGGGTTTCACTGCAACGGATGAACACGGCCGCACTGTCACACTCGGTCGCGGCGGGTCCGACCTCACCGCGCTCTTTCTCGCGCACGCATTCGGTGCTGAACGATGCCGCCTCATCAAGGATGTCGACGGGCTTTACGAATGCGATCCCGCGAAAAATCCCGCCGCGCGGCGATTCCGGAACGCGTCATTCGATGATGCGCTCGCCACGGACGGTTCGATCCTTCAGCGCGAAGCCGTCCGATTCGCGCAGGAACACGCCGTGTCGTTCGAAGTGGGGGAGATCAACGGTGTGCGCGCAACCGTGGTTGGTCCATTGGATTCAGAATTTGACGAATCGCCGCGTTTCAACTCTCGACCTCTGCGGGTCGCGCTGCTGGGCGTCGGGGTCGTGGGCGGCGGCGTGCTGGAACTTCTGCGCGGACGCAACGATGTCGAACTCGTCGCCGCAGCTGTGCGCGATGTTTCACGTAAACGTGATGTTCCGATTGATCGTCGATTCCTCATGACTGATGTCGTAGGAGTCGCCGGCGCCGGCGTCGATCTTGTGATCGAAGCCATAGGCGGCACAGAAACCGCGTTTCTCGCCGTGCGTGCAGCGCTCGAATCAGGCGCGGATGTGGTGACCGCAAACAAGGCCCTCATGGCGGCGTACGGGCGCGAATTGAACGACCTCGCCGCGGCAAACGGGCGACGCCTCCTTTGTTCCGCAGCCGTCGGAGGCGTGACGCCGATTCTGGAAACAATTCACTCGAATCAACATCGCCGCGTTCGGCGCCTCACCGGCATTCTCAACGGCTCATGCAATTTTATTCTGGAGCGGCTTAACGAAGGCGCCTCGCTGAAAGACGCCGTACGCGAAGCGCAACAACTCGGCTTCGCCGAAGCGGACCCGACCCGCGATCTCAGCGGCGCCGATGCGATCGACAAGCTGCACGTCATCGCCCACGCCGTCGGCGTCTCTCACATGACCATTGATTGTTGTGATGACCTCCGCGATTTCGGCTGCACAATTTGCGGACAGGCGACCGGGCGTTTATTCCGCCAGATGTCCCGCCTCGATATCGATGCACGGGGTGAAGCCGTAGCGTCCGTCTCGATCGAGGAAGTGGCGAAAACATCGCAACTTGCCTCAGCCCGCGCCGAGTGGAATGTCGCGGAGATTCAGTTCGACGACCATGAAAAGACATTCATTCGCGGCAAAGGCGCGGGCCGGTGGCCCACCGCAGAAGCCGTTGCCGGCGATGTGTTTGAGATCATGCGATTCCGGAATGTCGAGGGCGTGAGGACACGACAACCGGAAGTGTTGATGTCGAAACGGACAGATTCGCTCCTCGCGGTGTAAACTGATTTCAGATAATCACGGTCGGCAGGACCATGCACGGGGCGGTTGTGCCGCACTCGACTCTTAGGCAGGAGCTACATCATGTTCGTTCGCGCATCCAAAGTATTTCTTATGGTTCTTGCGGTGTCGATGTTGACGGCATGCGCCAGCAAGAAGCCGCCGACGGGCGAAAGCCGTGACGTCTTGGTGAAGCAGGTGGAGACGTCGATCGCACGTTTCAAGGAAAAGGATCCTTCAATCAAGCGGTTCTTCGATGACTCGTATGGCTACGCGCTCTTCCCAACCATTGCGAAGGGCGCTGTTGGTGTCGGCGGCGCCAACGGTCGCGGCCTCGTCTACACACAAGGCGATCTGACGGGTTACGCAACGGTCTCGCAGGCGACGATCGGTTTTCAGCTCGGCGGACAGTCCTACAGCGAAGTCATCTTCTTCAAGGACAAGGTTGACTTTGATCACTTCCGCCAGGGTCAGCTTGAATTTGACGCGCAGGCATCAGCGGTTGCGGTCAGCGCCGGCGCTTCGGCGGATGCGGATTATTCCAAGGGTGTCGCGGTCTTCACCATGACCAACGGCGGCCTGATGTACGAAGCCTCCATCGGCGGGCAGAAGTTCCATTACGCGGCGATCAGCGACTAAATCCGTAGTCAGTGTGTCCAAGAAATGAACGTGTGAGACACGAGCCCGGGGAGCTTTTTCCCGGGCTTTTTCTATGATTGTTTGTGCTGACCACCGATCGCATCAAGTGGATGGAGCCGTATCGCGCAACTCGGCAGTATGCGAAAGTTGAGTGGCGCCGGCAGTCAAAAGACGTGCCCAAGATGTTCCGTGCCACCATCATTGTGATGGCGATCGCGATCTCCCCGTTCTACATCTTTGTGCCAGGTATTAACTCGCTTCTTCCGGTTTGGCGCCCGATCGTAGCTGGGCTGTTCTATCCCACCATGATTACAGTCATGGTCTACCTGGTCATGTTCATGCCTCGCTATGTGGATGTGCGCCGAAAATGGATTCATTTGTCATGGGGACAGACAAATCTTCGGGTTCCTCGCGATCGCATCATTTCCGTCGAACTTCGCAACGACAGCGATTTCGGTCATCGCGTGCACATGAAGTGCAAGACACCCAAGGGCAAAGAATTTGAGCGTGACGTCGCGGTTCGCGACACGGTCGATCTCGATGCGCTTCGTGGTTTGATCCGCGATCTCAACGGATAAACGAAAAGGCCCGGAGGTTCGCGCCTCCAGGCCTTCATTTATGTACTCGTGATCAATCGCCGTGCTTACTTCAGCTCGGGGAACGCATCTTGCACGACCTTCACCAAGTCCTTCACGTGCGAGACGGATTCCTCGAACAGCTTCTTCTCACCCGCATCAAGGTCGATTTGCAGCACCTTCTCCATGCCGCCGCTGCCAAGCACGCACGGCACGCCGACGAAGTAGCCGCCGACGCCAAACTCGCTGTCGCAGTATGCCGCGCACGGCAGGATGCGCTTCTTGTCTTTGATGATCGCTTCAGCCATCTGCACACTGGCGCTCGCCGGTGCGTAATACGCGCTCGTGCCCATGAGCTTGACGATCTCACCGCCGCCGACTTTGGCGCGCTCAACACACGCATTGATCGTTTCCTGCGGCAAGAGCTGCGACACCGGAATGCCGTGAATCGACGTGTAGCGCGGCAGCGGCACCATGTCATCACCATGGCCGCCCAGCAGCAGCGCCGAAACATCTTCGACGGAGCAGCCAAGCTCCATCGCGATGAACGTGCGGAAGCGGGCGACGTCCAGCACGCCCGCCTGACCGAGGATGCGATTCGTCGGGAAACCCGTCGCCTTCCACGCGGTGTAGACCATCGCGTCGAGCGGATTGGACACGACGATCACCACAGACTCCGGCGCATACTCCGCGATCTGCTCCGACACGCTCTTGACGATGCGCACGTTGGTCTGAATCAGGTCATCGCGGCTCATGCCCGGCTTACGCGGGATGCCCGCCGTCAGAATGATCACATCCGACCCGGCCACGTCCTTGTAATCGCTCGTGCCGATGACGTTGGCGTCGAAACGCTCGATCGGGCCGCAACAGGCGAGGTCCAGCGCCTTGCCTTGGGCGACGCCCACCTTGTCGGGGATGTCAACAAGGACGACGTCCCCAAGTTCCTTACTCGCGGCCCAGTGGGCGCACGTGGCGCCAACATTTCCGGCTCCGATGACGCTGATCTTCGCGCGACGCATCGCAACTCTCCATCCGTACAGGGGTTGTGGTTTCTTCAAGCCCAATTGGGTCTTGGTTTGGGCTTGGATGTGTCTGTTTCAATAGTTACGCGGATGGTACAGACCGCTGTGGAGGGGGCAAATCGAAACCCCTCTCCCAGCGGGAGAAGGGATTCTCACCTCTCCCCCTGGGAGAGGTCGGCGAAGCAACGCGCCGCCGGGTGAGGGCCGAGTTCATTTTCGTATCTCCGTAATTGCCGCAAATTGGCGACATACTCCCGGCCCTCATCCGTCATCGCTGCGCGATGCCACCTTCTCCCAGAGGGAGAAGGGATTCCACCTCTCCTCCTGGGAGAGGTCGGCGAAGCGAAGCGCCGCCGGGTGAGGGCCGAATTCACTTCCTTGTTCCTGCCCAAACTGAAGATCATCGACGAACTCTCGGCCCTCATCCGATCCGCCTGCGGCGGACCACCTTCTCCCAGTGGGAGAAGGACTAGAACCCAATCCGCGCGCCAAACAGCGGTTTTTCCCGCGATTTCCATCAAATCAGACATCCCAGCAATTCGCGCCCATCTCGCCGCCCTGAACGCCTAGGGTGCGCCCGCAACACCTCTTCGCGAACAACCGCGGCGTGACTGCGCGCCGCCCGATCCGCGATTCAAACGCATGGATGCTTGAACAAGGAGATTTCCCATGTTGACCGTCACCGAAGCCGCCAGCGCCCACCTCGCCGACATGCTGGACAAGGCCGATGCGCCCGACGGACACGCCATCCGCGTCGTCCCCGCCCAGGGCAGCGTGGCCCTGCGGCTTGACGAGCCCCAGCCGCAGGATCAGGAAATCGAACACGGCGGCAAGACGGTGCTTGTGCTGGATACGCAGGTGCAGGAGATGCTCGGGCAGCGAACACTGGATGTGGACCAGACGGAGAGCGGGCCGGCGCTGGCGCTGAAGTGAACTTGATTGAGTCTGAGATCAAATAATTTACGGAGCTCGTTCACCCTTCCAGCTAATGCGCTACGGAAGGGTTTTTTGTTGCATCAACTCAATTTGATTTCCAGTCGTCGCACGAAGTCAGGCAGGTCGTCATTGACGATTGCCCAAATGACGTCCGCGTCGATGCTGAAATAGCCATGAATCAATCGATTTCGTAGCCCGATGATTTCATGCCATGGAATTCCGGCGAGACTTGCTCGCGCGTTCTCACTGAGCCGAGACGCCGCTTCGCCAATGATCTCAAGAAAGCGTTCGAGCGCGGCCTTCAAGATCGGATCCGAATCAAGGTCTGTTCGTTCTTTGTCCTCGATCGCGCCAAGGGCAAGGCGACCAGCGTCGAGCATGTCGCGCAGCAGGGTCTCGTCTTCACGCGACGCCATAAATATCCTCTGCATGGCGCACGGCGTCGTCGCGAAAATGGCGACTCAGGAATCCGAGCGTGTTCAGATCGACGGACCGGCCAAACAATTCCGACAATTCCCGTTGTAACGTGAAGAATCGTAGCCCCGGCGTCTTGCCCGGCTCAAACTCGATGAGGATGTCGAGATCGCTGTCGGGCGTTGCGTCACCCGTCGCGAATGAACCGAAAACGGCAAGGCGCTTCACGTGGTAGCGCTCGCAAAGTGTTTTCAGCTCATCGGAATTGAATTCAGGCAACGTCACGTGTGTCAGTTCCTCATGGCGGCGAGCCAATCACATTATTCGCCGCGATTCAGCGACATCTCCAAAAACTCAACCCAATTCTCCCCACCATCCGGCGAAAACTCGCCCACTTCGTGCCACACGCCGTCCTTTACTGTGATCGTGAAACGCAAGCGGTTCGGCTGGACGAACCAGATGAGGGCTTCCTTGTCGGCGTCCCACGTCATGTCAAAGGTCTGGAACGCCTCACCCGCGCGGCGGGCGTGGAACTTCACACCCTTCGACTCATCGTCCCACGTCACAAACGCGAACGCATCGTGCCCGACGACCCGCGCGCCCGCCGCGTCGGTGTAGCCGTACCCCTCGATGATCAGCGCCGTGCCCGCGAGATTCCAGCGGACGCGCTCCGCCGCTTCGAACTCGTGCCGCGTGCGGTCCGGCTCCATCGCCGAGCCCGAGCCATGCCACTCCCCAAGCAGCTTGCTGACCGGATGCGAAGCAAGCTCCGCCTGCGGCTTGACGCCCTTGGCCGTCTGTGCCAGCGCCGGGGAAGCGAGTGTCAAAAGGATTGCAGCCGCGAGTGTGATGGTGCGCATCGGAGCCTCCGTTTGGATACGGGGATGGTAACGCAGCCCTTCTCCCCCTGGGAGAAGGTGGCATCCCGAATTGTCGGGATGACGGATGAGGGCCGAGATCGCTCCCAAATTCAGCCGGTATTCTTTTCAACATGGCGCCGCGACCGCGCGAGGATAAGAAGACCATCTACGACGGTTCACCTGAGAAAGCCGTTGCTCAGGCGATACAACTCCGTCGTGAGCTTTCCCCTCCGGAACGGCTGCTGTGGTCGCGATTGCGGAATCGACGTTTGTGCGGCTTGAAGTTTCGTCGTCAGCATCCGATCGGACCATACATCGCGGATTTCTATTGCGACGAAGCTCGATTAGTGATCGAAGTGGACGGGCGAGTCCACGCATTGCGTCATGACACAGATGCAGCGCGGAATGCATGGATGGAATCTCAAGGATTGTGTGTGTTGCGATTTACGGGCGCTTTGGTGTTTGACGATATTGATGCGGTGCTGCGAACGATTGTGTTGCGGGCGAAGGAAATGGGGAAGTAATTCGGCCCTCACCCGACCTCGCTTTGCTCGGCCACTCTCTCCCAAAGGGAGAGGGGATTGGCGGAGATAAGGAAATGAACTCGGCCCTCACCCGGCGGCGCTGCGCTTCGCCGACCTCTCCCAGGGGGAGAGGTGGAATCCCTTCTCCCCTTGGGAGAAGGTGGCTTCGCGCAGCGATGACGGATGAGGGTCGAGGTCGCTCGCCCGTATGTAGAGGAGGGAGAGGAAGTAGAAGGGAGTCGCCCTCCCCTGCCCCCTCCCGCAGGGCGGGAGGGGGAGGGAATTGTACGATCAGTGTTCCTCGTCACATTCAACGACGGTCCACTCCCAAGTCTCAATGCGGCCGGAATCCATCACAAGGTTCTCGCTCACGATGTATGCAGCGGTCAGCAATTCTTTCTCGCGGTCGTAGTGGTATTCCGCTTGTCGAATCATTTCGATGCCTTCGATCGCCTGAGCGACATTGTCGGCGGCGTCCGCTTGACCCATCATGGCGAGCAATTCTCGCGCGAAGCGAGTCATCTCCTCAGGCTCGATCGTCTGCGCCCATTCAATCGTGACCATGTTCGGTTCAGCCGGATTCGGTTCTGCGATAAACCATGTTTCGACTGCGGCAAGCGCTTCGCCGCCGGCGGGGTTGGGAATCCGCGTGTCGATTTGTGTTCCGTAATCGACAAAAAACTCATAGCCATACGGCATAAACATTCCAGCAATATCTTGTGACATCATCGCCGCGGCAGTCACATTGTCGCTGAACATCTGCGCGACGCCCGCCATGATTTGATCAACCTGCGGCTTGGGCATCCCTTTCGCTTGAAGCAAAGGAGTTAATTTTGCAATTGTCGCCTCGATCAGGTCCTTGAGCTCATCGAAGTTCTGAAGACGCTGCAAACTAATGGCGTCTCGACCAAAAACGAATTCCATCGGATGCTCGGTTGCAATCGTGGAGATCCGTTTGACTAAGTCGTCCATCGGAATAGCGGACTCAATTTCGACGTTGTGAACGGTCCAGCGAACGACGTAATCGTCGTCATCCGAAAGGATCTCAAACGAGTTGTGGCTGTGCGATGAGACGGTTGGCAGCTCGCGGCCGGATCTGAACATCGTGCGAGACTTGTCTAAATCGAAACAGATTCGATCGCCCTGTTCCCATGTCGGCATGATCGTGAGAGTTTCGTCCTCCTCCTGCGCCATCGCTGGCACAACCATCGCAAGTAACGCCAGCACTCCGCCGACGAGTCCTGATCGGTTCATGGATTGACTCCTTTTTAGATAATTTGAGAGGCGCGGTCGAATTGCTGTTGTACCTGTCTCTCATGCTTGATTCGAGGAAAAAATGGCTGCTCTTCAGTAGTGCAAGGGGGGAGTCGAAAAACTCCAACCGTTTGAAACGTGGACACATTATTCTCATCAGTGCCTTTGATTGCACTCCACCACCGTCCACTCCCATGTCTCAATGTCGCCGTTTCCCGCAACCTCGTTGTGCGTTGTCCGCGACGCTTGGACGACAAGTTCGTCCGAGACGTCGTAGGTGTAGGACGCCTTTCGGGAGAACTCCATCTGCCGCATCAACTGGCGGGCGCGGCGCTCGACCTGGGCATCTTCGACGCCGGCGGTGCGAAGCATGTCGCGGGTGATTCGCGCGAGATCGCCGCGCGGCACAACCTGCCGCCACTCAATGACGTATGCATCATCGTTCGCCCGTAGCTGACGAGCTTTAAGCCAAACAAATGGCGCATCGAGTGGCTGGCCGCCGAACGGATTCGCCATCGTGCCGTCTTCTCGAAACTCGCGGCGCGTACTGATCTCGCGTCCGTATGGCGTGAGCATGCCGAGGACGTCGTCGGCGAGATACACCGCGGCGCCGCCGATGCTTCTCAGCGCTGTTTCCATTTTCGCTTTGACGCGATCAGCCTGCTCCCTCGACATGCCCGATCGGACAAAATCGGCGCTCATTCGAGAGACAGCCCGCTCAAGAGCCGGCTTCACCTCTTCGTAGTTTCGAATGCCGTAGAAAAGGAAGTTCTCGCGGCCGATGATGAGTTCGATCGTCAGACTCTCGGTCAGCTTCATGCTCTGTTGAGCATCCGAGGGGAGCGGATTCAGTGCATCAAACTCCGTTGACGTGCGCGTCCAGGCGATGACGTAATACTGGTCCGTGACATCAACAACATCAAAAACATCGTGACTCGACCCACTCTTAAGTTCCAGCTTGCGACCGTCCTTCAGTTCACGTCGCGTTTGCTCGGACTCAAAACAGATTCGATCACCTTTTTCCCAGCCGCAGGAAATGGCGATTGATTCGTCTGCATCCTGCGCCGGCGCAGTGACAGCCAGCGCGAATATGGCCAGCGCGCCGCCGACAAGTCGTGGTCGGTTGAACATTGAATTCTCCTTGCAGGAGTTGAATCAGCCCATGTGCTCGATCATCTTCTTGCCGAATTCCGAGCACTTCACAAGCGTCGCGCCTTCCATCTGGCGCTCGAAGTCGTACGTCACCGTCTTCGCCTTGATCGCGCCTTCGATGCCCTTGATGATCAGGTCCGCGGCTTCGTCCCAGCCCATGAAACGGAACATCATCTCGCCGGACAGAATGACCGAACCGGGGTTGACCTTGTCCTGGCCGGCGTATTTGGGCGCGGTGCCGTGCGTCGCTTCGAAGACGGCGCAGCCGGTGTCGTAATTGATATTGGCGCCGGGCGCGATGCCGATGCCGCCGACGCATGCGGCGAGCGCATCGGAGATGTAATCGCCGTTGAGGTTCATCGTCGCGATCACTTCGTACTCATTCGGACGGGTAAGGATCTGCTGCAGGAACGCATCAGCGATGACGTCCTTGATGATGATCTCACGCCCGCCTGCGGTCTTGAGCACCTGCCACGGGCCGCCGTCAAGGTCGCGTGCGCCGAATTCCTTCTTCGCAAGGCCGTAGCCCCAGTCACGGAAAGCGCCTTCCGTAAACTTCATGATGTTGCCCTTGTGCACGAGCGTCACGCTGTCGCGGTTGTTGTCAATCGCGTAACGGATCGCGGCTCGCACAAGACGCTCCGTGCCTTCGCGCGAGATGGGCTTGATGCCGATGCCGCTGGTCTTGGGGAATCGGATCTTCTTGTTGAGGTCGGGGAAGTGCTTCGCAAAGACGCTCTTAAAGTCATCGCACGCGGGCGTGCCTTCTTCAAATTCAATGCCGGCGTAGATGTCCTCGGAGTTCTCGCGGAAGATGACCATGTCGGTCAGTTCCGGGCGCTTCACCGGGCTGGGCACGCCTTCGAACCAGCGCACGGGGCGCAGGCAGACATAGAGATCAAGAATTTGGCGCAGCGCGACATTGAGTGAACGAATGCCGCCGCCGACGGGCGTGGTCAGTGGGCCCTTGATGCCGACGAGATACGTCTTGAACGCTTCGAGCGTTTCATCGGGCAGCCAGTTGCCGGTGGTGTTGAATGCTTTCTCGCCAGCAAGGACTTCCTTCCACTGCACCTTGCGCTGACCGCCATACGCCTTCTCCACCGCGGCGTCGAACACCATCACGCTCGCCTTCCAAATGTCCGGGCCGATGCCGTCGCCTTCGATGAAGGGGAGGATCGGATGGTCAGGAACATTGAGGCCCTTGTCGGTCATCGTGATGGCGTTGGCCATGGCGGGAAATCTCCTCCGGGAAGCCAGAAATCGAAGTGAGTTGTGGTGCGGCCACCGCAAGTGGCGGCGAGCAACGCAGGATATCAGACGTGTCCGAGAATGGGACAGCGGTCTGAAAGCGACGACGGACGGTCGAAGCTGGATTGATATAAGTGGTTAGCCCCAATTTCCCGGATTCGTGAAATGCCGAGGCGTTGATTGGCAATAATTGTTCTAGATGAATAGAACATCGCCAAGTGTGGTGAATCCGGCTGACCCAACGCCGCTCTACCTTCAGATTGCGGAGCACATCCGCGAGCGCATTCGTCAGGGCACGTTGGCCGATGGGGATGCGCTCGCACCATTGCGTGAAGCGGCGGACCTCTGGGGGGTGAATCTTCACACCGTTCGCCATGCGTATGCGGCGCTGGCGCGCGAGGGCATTGTGGAAACGACGCGAGGGCCGCGCGGCACGCGGGTGACGACACCGGCGCCAGACAAAGGCGCGCTCGTGTGCCATTTCCTCGAAGTGATGCGAGCGCAACTTGGCATGTCACCTGACGCAGTCATTGATGCGATTCGCACGTACAGCAGCGCGAAGACGCCAGCGCGGCCGAGCGTCTGGGTCATCGAGTGCAGCCGCCTGCAGTGCGAATCGCATGCGCGCGAGATCATGGCGCACTTTGATGTTGAGGCCAAGGCGTTGCCGCTACAGGAAATCGATGAACTCCCTGAGGGTGATCTGGTCGCGACGTACTTTCATTACAACGACATTCGACGAATGTGGCCGCAGCGATTGCGTGATGTGAATTTTGTGTCCATCAACCCGGAACCGAAGATCGCGAGCCGCATTGGGGCTGATGTGCGCCGCGTCCGAGTCGTCGAGATGGATGCGGAAACCGCCGAGGCGATCGCGGCGGATCTTTCGGTGCTGCTTGACGACGGCGTCACGGTGACGCCCGAAGCGTATGCGAACCCTGAAGCAGCGCTCAACGTGAATGATGCGGCGCCGGTATTGTTCCCGCCGCGCGCGTGGCAGGAACTTTCGGAGAAAGGCCAGGTGGACGCTCGTGCGATTCCGCTGAACTACGTGATTGAATCGATTGAACTGATCAAAGTGGCGCGCCGACTCGACTGGCGAGCAGCGCCGCGAACGCAAATGGAGATTTGAAATGCGCAGGACAGAAATACGTGCGATGGCTGTGCTGATTGTTGGTGCGAGCGCGGCCTATGCGCAGATGCCAAACGAAGCAATAACGCCGGAGCGAATGGGCGTTGGCTGGGAAATGATTCATTTGGACAAAGTCGTTGACATCG
Source organism: Phycisphaerales bacterium (assembly GCA_029260345.1). Lineage (GTDB taxonomy): Bacteria > Planctomycetota > Phycisphaerae > Phycisphaerales > UBA1924 > OFTM186. The sequence goes on from JAJDDK010000002.1 coordinate 114,945, forward strand.
ATACGGAAGCACGACGCATGACCGTCAGCGGCGCCGTCACCGTGCGGCTCGATTCACTCGATGAGTCTTACGGCCCGACGCTCAACCTGAATTACAGCCACGGTTTGCTCACATGGGATCGCGCGGACGCGGGCGTCGGGGCAACGGCGGAGATCAACGCGGTGACTCCTGAGAGTGAACATGCGCGACTTGCGCATATGCGTTTCGAAAAGGCGCTCAATCGTGGTGACGAACTGACGATCAAGTTTGAGTTTCATTCTATTGCCAAAGGGCCGCAGCTCGGTGTTCGCGATGATTTTGCAATGGCGTCGTGGGTGGAGGCATGGACGCCCGTGCCCTTGCCGCGCGTGGATCAGGGCGAGCGATTCCGAGCGGGCATGCTTATTGCGCCGGGAACCACGACGCTGCTCATGCCGGAGTCATGGGTGGGATTGAGCGATGGCGAGCTGTTATCACGCACGCGCGAAGACGGCCGCACTGTGGAAGTGTGGGACGTCACCGGCGTCAATGCGGCTCGTTCGTTCGTGGCCGGGCCGTTCACGATTGCGGAGCGCGAGGCGGACGGCCGTGCTGCGCTGGTGTATCGACTGACGGATGCGGGCATGAGCGCTGATGCGCTGGCGACTCGGATGGCCGAAGTGATCGCCGCGCTTGAATCCAAGCTCGGTCCGTTCCCGGCGCCGTCGTACGGCATTGTCGAAGCGCCAAACGATCTGACCGACCAATGGTACGCGGCGTCGCAGCAGACCTTCATCGTCGCCAAGAGCAGCGCGTTTGATTATGAGCACGGGAACACGCCGCTGTGGGCGCATGAATCTTGCCATGCGTGGTGGGGGAATCTCATTGGTTCGCAGGGCATCGGCTCGCTGATGTGCAGCGAAGCGCTGGCGCAGCTTGGGGTGCTGATCGCGCTGGAGGAAACCGAGGGCCGCGATGCGATGGACGAGTTTCTGGAGTTCTCTCGAAGTGGCTATAGCTCCACTCAGTGCGCCGCTGGGTACTTCTACATCTGGCGCGACGGGGGCGACAAGCCGCTGGCACAGCTTGATGACGACCGTTGGGATCACCATTTGTCGGATTCAAAGGGCGTGTGGTTCTGGCACATGCTGCGTGATCATGTCGGCGAAGACGTTTTCTATGGAACGCTTCGCGACGTGATTGCAGACAAGGCTCACGACACGATCACGCTCGACGGCTTGCGATCCCGATTCATCGCGGCGTCGCCAAGCACTGATCTTGAATCATTCTTTGCGCAGTGGCTGGATCGATCCGGCGCCCCGGTCATCGATGTGGATTGGTGGGCGACGAACAGCCACGGGAATCGTGGCGTGCACCTCGCTCTCACGCAATGGCAGCCAGGCGAACCATTTGAGGTGAGTCTTGACATCGCGATTGATTTGCAGAATGGCGAGCGCCTGATTGAAACGATCTCGCTCACAGAAGCATCACAGGAATTTGAAATCTCAACCGGAGAACAGCGAGTCGTTGGGATTGAACTCGACCCAAACCGGCGCGTGCTGATTTGGCGTCCATCGTATGGGGCGCGGCCGGTTGTCGACGACACCACAGCCGGTATGGCGGAAGCTGTTGTGGAAGCAGTGGAGCTGCCAGCAGACGTCATCGCGGCCATCGTCGGCGAATATCAAATCGAAAATTTGGGGATGCGGACCAGCTTCGTGCATGACAATGGCGTGATCATCGCCAAGACCACGGGTCGGCCGGATCTGCCGCTGGTGTATGAAGGGGAAGGCGTTTTTCGTTCGGCAATCCCGAGCGTCCATATTCGATTTGAATTTCAACTGGCCGAGTCGCCTTCTCCGTCGCTCACGATGAACTACGAAGGCAACCAGATGACAGCGCGGCGTGTGAAGGAAGGCGGCCTGTGAGCCACAATCAATCGCCGTGCTTCTGGCGCAAGCGCGTGGAAAGGCGCAGCAGAAGCTGCACACGCTCGCATTCATTGAGCCAGTCTTGCAATGTCGCGTTGAGTTCTTCGGTCGGCACCGGCGCCCCCGGCATCGGGCACGACGGCCCAAGCTGGCGCTCCGCGATGGCGCGGTAGCGTGTGAGTGTGCGATCGCCGAAGAGCGAAACAAAGGCGAAGTCCTCGGCCATGAAGATGGCCATGGGCACGCGCATCCCGCCGCAGATCTGGATTTGCTCGGCGAGGTCGCTGTGCTCGTCGCGATCGACAAAGCGCAGATGGATTTTGCTTTCATTGGCTTCGGCAATGCGCTGCAGGAGCGGGCACTGCTGCACGCAGTCGCCGCACCAGACGCCGCTGGAGACGAGGATGTTCATCTCGCGCGTGAAGCCAGCGACGAGTTTGGTTTGATCCGCCGTCAGTTCCGCCGCGGCGAGGATGTCGCTCCAGGCCGATTGCTGATCAGGTTTCCCCTTGGCGACATAATCCGCGTAGGGGAGGGCGACATCGAATTTGGACCGGAGGTACTTGGTGTCGAGCATGGGGGGAGAGTGTAGGGACGCGATCGAGTCGCGTGGGCGGTGTGGGGGCCGCGAGTGTGAGAATTTGAAGAGCGCTATGAGGAGAGGCGTCTAGAATCGGCCGTATGTCCAGCAGAGGTCGTGATCATCGCGGTCGGCCTGTCAAGCTGCTCCTGCGCAAGGAGCATCCTAAGCACATAGAAGTTGAGGGACCGTCAGATGACGGCGTCGAGGCGCCGTGGATCCTCGCTATTTTCTGCATTGGGTTTGTTGGAGTGGCTGTCCTCGTCCGCGCGTTTCCAAGGATGGTCGAATGGTTTCAAGCATTTGAGCACTTCGCGTGGGTTCTTGGCGCGGCAACATTTGTCCTTGCTCTGGCATGGCTCCTGTTCAGCCGATCTCGCCGATCCGAAATGAAAGCAATTCGGTTTGCACTGGAGCAGCTTTCGTGCCCGGCGTGCGCGTATGACCTGACGGGCGCCGCGCCGGCGAATGATGACTGCACGGTTTGTCCGGAGTGCGGAGCGGCTTGGCGAATGGGCGGCGCACCATGAACCTCGGTTTTCGTCGATCCCCGATCATCGATCACCGAGGCGCAAAATTTCAGTTATGCACGGTCCGGTGTCTCCCGTTCGGCGCCGAAAAACAACTGCGATCCCGCTTTCGAGACAGCGGCATCGGATGCTTCGCCGTTGCACTTATTCTTTTCTTTTGGCAGCCGGTGGCGACATTTGTCGTTTCACAGTTCGGAATATCTTCGGGACCATGGATCATGGTGCTTGAGTATGCGGTGGGAATTGCTTTCCTTCTTGTTTTTCTCTGGTACTTTTCAATTCCTCGGACGGCGCGAGCCATTATTGCGGCGGCGCATGAAGCGCTTGCGGAGCGAATATGTCCGGCGTGTGGCTATCGATTCGGGGTGATTGAAGCAGAGGATGATGGCTGCACGATATGCCCGGAATGCAGCGCCGCGTGGCGCATGAAGGCGTTCGTTGATAAGGAGACTTCAAACGAATGCTGAAGTGGTTTGCCACAGTGCCGGGAACTGGCGTTCGCGATGATCGCGGGCGGCGGATTCGTGTGTGTCGCGGGCGTGACTTGCCTCCGGGAACGCCGCACTGGATGCGAATGGAATTCCAATCGTTGCGTTCGAGTGTCGTGCGCGGAAAATGGCTGTATGTGCTTGTTACGCCATTGGCGGCGATCGCAATACTTGGCGTCGCTTCAGTTATTGCCCAGACGCCCTTTATTTGGCTCGATGTCGCGAAGACCGGGATCACGATGTTCGCAGTCGTAGCCATCATTGCCTTTGTTCACTCAGTCGCCATGTATCACAAGCGGTATGGCGTGAAGCGGACCGCTGCGAGTGCGGGAATATGCGTGCAGTGTGCGTCTGAGCTCACTGAGAAAATGATGGAAAGTGAGTGTTGGGTGGTATGCGCCGAGTGCGGCGCTGCTTGGCGGATCGCACCGTGAGCGAGGGGACACAACATGAATAGGGATCAACGTATTCAGCTCGATGACCGTGGCGTCGCATGGCTCTGGACTCGTCTCGGCGAGCCCGTTGAAAAAGCGCCACCGGAGCTTCTTCAGCTTCAAGCCCGACTTCGATGCATAACCATCGCTGGAATCAGTGTCGTCGTGTTTGCCGGGATTGTGTTCGCAGTAATGGCATGGCCGGCTGGTGCAACGTCCAATGATGTTCGCCTTGTATTCGCCAGCATTCTGGTGACTGTCGGGGCGTCCGTCTCAATCATCGAAGGCATGCGGAAAAAACTTCATGGAGCCGACGAGCGTCGTGGCGTATTGAAGAGTCGCCGGTGTGCATTGTGTTTCACCGATTTGCAGTCTCGAAATCCGGAATATGATGACTGTACGACGTGCCCTGGTTGCGGCGCCGCGTGGAAGTTGCCGCTTGCCGAATCTCACGAGGATTGACCGTCCTCTGCGCGATCCTTCAAATTGCACATAAGTTCAAACGCCTGCATCGGCGACATCGAATTTAAATCGAGCTTGCGCAACTCATCCACGACCGGATGATCCACGTACTCAGTAAACAGCGACATCTGCGGCGGCGCGCTGCCCTTTTTCGCCGCCTTGATCGCCTCAGCGCCTTCATGTGTCACGGCCAGACGCTCCAGCAGTTCGCGGGCGCGGGTGACGACGCCGCTGGGGAGGCCGGCGAGTTTGGCGACGTGGATGCCGTAGGACTGATCCGTGCGGCCTGGCGCGATGCGATGCAGAAACACGATCTCGTCACCCCATTCGCGCACTTGCACGTGCAGGTTGCGCACGCGCTCGGGGGACTCGTCTTCGAGCGTGGTGAGTTCGTGGTAGTGGGTGGCGAAGAGTGTGCGGGGGGATATGGATTGAGGAAGCCCCTCACCCCCGGCCCCTCTCCCGGTGGGAGAGGGGGGATTGGTGGCACAGCTCTCTGAGCTGTGCGTTGAGGGTGAATTCGAGAGCTCAACGACCGCTTCCTTACGGGCGCGGTTCGGATGATCACTCTGGCCCTCATCCGATCCGCCTGCGGCGGACCACCTTCTCCCAGTGGGAGAAGGAGAAGACAGTCGTTCCGCGATCGCCCAGGCGAGTGACAGGCCGTCGAGTGTGCTGGTGCCGCGGCCGATTTCGTCGAGAATGACAAGCGAGCGCGCGGTGGCGTGGTGCAGAATGTTCGCGGTTTCGACCATCTCGACCATGAAGGTGGACTGGCCGGCGTGCAGCGCATCGTCGGCGCCGACGCGCGTAAAGATACGATCAGTCAGGCCGATGGTTGCGCTTGATGCAGGCACGAACGAGCCGGTGTGCGCGAGCAGAACGATCAGCGCGACCTGCCGGATGTACGTGCTCTTGCCCGCCATGTTGGGGCCGGTGATGAGCGCGAGCCGCGCGGGCTGTTCGGTTGAGCCGAGAATCGCGTCGTTGGGGACGAAGTTATCGCCGAGAGTGCGCTGCAACACTGGGTGCGCGCCGTCGCGGATGTCGAGGACGGGGTCGTCCGCGATGTCGGGCTTGATCCAGCCGCGGCGTTGGGCGACGCGAGCAAAACACGCCAGGCAGTCAAGCTCCGCAACGAGGTGCGCGAACTCGCGGATGGCGCCCGCTTCACGAACGCCATGCGCGCACAGGTCATTGAACAAGTGCTGCTCGCGCTCGATGGCGCGCGACTCCGCCGTGGTGATCTTGTCTTCAAACTCCTTGAGTTCCGGCGTGATGTAGCGCTCGGCGTTCTTGAGCGTTTGCTTGCGGATGAAGGAGTCCGGTGCGTGCCGCGCTTGCGAGCGAGTGAGTTCGATGTAGTAGCCGAAGACGCGGTTGTAGCCGACCTTGATGCCGGGGAGTTCGTGTTCCTTGACGATGCGGGTCTGATACTCGGCGAGCCATTTGGAGGCGTCAGTTTGTAAGCCGCGAGCTTCGTCGAGTTCGGCGTCCACGCCATCGCGGATCAGGCCGCCCTCGCGTAAGTGCGTCGGGGGATCATCAACACACATCTCGGCAATGCGATTCGCCAGCGGCGTGAGCGTTCCGCGCAGCTCGTGGAGCGCTTCGCGCCGTTCAGCGAGAGCCGGTGCGCCTTCCAGCGCATCAAGCAGATCATCCAGCTTCGCCAGCGTCCCGCCCAGCGCCACCACATCCCGCGGCGTCGCGCGGCCCACGCCCAATCGACCCGCGATGCGAGCCGCATCCTGCATCGCGCCAAGCGCATTGTCGATTGCGGTCGCGGTCTGCCCGTCTTCGCGCAACGTCGCAACGCACCTCTGCCGTGCTTCGATTGCATCACGATTCGCCAGAGGACGCAACAGCCAGTCACGCAACAGCCGCCGCCCCATCGCCGTGCGGCAACCATCCTTCCCCTGAAACACACCGAGCAATGATCCCTCGGCGCCGCCGGTGCGCATGGTTTTTTCGACTTCGAGCGCGCGCAGGCTGGTGGCGTCAAGGAGGAGCGAGCCGCGCGGGTCTTCGCGCATGGGCGGCGCCAAATGCGCGAGGCGCGACGCCTCACCATCGGAATCAATCGCTTGCGTTTCGTGCAGATAGCGAATCACCGCGCCGGCAGCTGCGAGGGCCGGATCGTCGTCGCTCAAGCCGAAACCGCCGACGGTCGCAACGCGGTACTGCGATTGAATTGCCTCGCGCGCCTCTTCGAGCCGAAACTGCCAGCTCGGTCGCGGCGTGCCGGACACACCAAGCGCCTCAAGAATGCGCGTGGCGCGGGGCGGCGTCTCGCCGGTTGCGGTTTGTGCGACGAGCAGTTCGTTCACGCCGCGACGGGCGAGTTCGTCCATCGCGCGTGCGGCCGTCGTTTCAAACAACGTGAACGCGCCGGTCGAGACTTCGACGACCGCCATCGCGACGCGGCCGTCATCGTCATCGCCCGCATCAAGAAAACAGATTGCCCCGAGGTTGTTGCTGGCGTCGTCCTGAAGCAGCGACTCATCACTGAGCGTTCCGGGCGTGAGCACGCGTTGCACGGCGCGCTCGACGACACCTTTCGCTTCCTTCGGATCCTGAGTCTGCTCGCATACCGCGACGCGATGCCCCGCCTGCACCATCTTTCGCAAGTAGCCGTCGACGGAGTGATACGGCACGCCCGCCATCGGCACGCCGCTGGAACGCTCGGTCAGGGTCAAGCCGAGGACGCGATGCACGAGAACGGCGTCCTCGTAGAACATTTCGTAGAAATCACCCATGCGGAAAAAGAGCACGCAGTCCGGGTGCTGCTTCTTGAAGGTGAAATACTGGCGCATCGCGGGCGTGACGCGCTGTTCGCTAGCGGCGGCAGCGGCGGTCGTGGCCCGTTCTTTGGTCGCGTCAGTCATGGCTGAGGCGCCGAGGATACCCCATCGCGGGAAACCCAAAAAACCCAACTCAATGAAGCGAGCCGGCTCGTCCCTGAGCCGGTCAACACTCAAACTCGAAGGACGCGCATGCAACAACCGGGCCGAAAACGGCCCGGCACGCTGCTGCCTTTTGACGGGGGCAAGTGGAGCGGAAGGGGATCGAACCCTCAACCTCCTCGATGCGACCGAGGCGCTCTCCCAAATTGAGCTACCGCCCCAATGGTTGGCCGCCGTACGGGGCCTTCCGGGAAAGGTTGCGTAGCATAGGCACTAGGCCGCCGCGCCGCGAGGGGGCGTTTTGCGGTGGCACGGGCGCCTTGCTCGTGCGAACATCGCGGCTTCAATTCACTCTCAATCCTTCTGTACGTCCATGCCAACCGAGATCAATTCGAACCCCGCCGCGATCGAGTTCGACTCGGTCTCCTACACCTACCCCGGCGCCGAGCGATCGGCTCTGGAGCGGATCTCTCTGCGCGTTGAGCCCGGCGAGCGGCTGGGCGTGCTCGGCCCAAACGGGGGCGGCAAGAGCACACTCCTGAAAATCGCACTCGGGATGCTGACCGGGTATCGCGGCGCCGTAACGGTCGACGGTGAACCGCCGCTGACGGCGCGCCGGCGCGGGCGCATCGCGTGCGTGCTACAGAAGTGCGAGGCGGAGCTGCGCTTCCCACTCTCTGTGCGCCAGGTCGTGCAACTCGCCGCGACGCAGCGGCTTTCACCTTGGAAGCGATCAAATGGCGCTGCGCGAGACGACGTCGATCGCGCCCTCGAACTCGTCGGTGTCACGGATCTCGCGAATCGCCCAATCGGCGCGATCTCCGGCGGGCAGCTCCAGCGCGTCTTGATCGCCCGGGCCATCGCGACTTCGCCCGCGATTCTCGCGCTGGATGAACCCACCGTCGGCATCGACATCGAAGGCCAGGCCCGTTTCGCGAAACTCCTCGACGCCATCCACAAAGAACTCAACCTCACGATCATCATTGTTTCGCACGACGTGCGCGCGATCGCGGCGGGGTGCGATCGGGTCGCGTGCCTGGCGCGGACATTGCATTTCCATGATGCGCCGCAAGGGTTGACGCCGCAGGTGCTGGCGGAGGTGTTCCAGCACGACGTCGCTGGCGCGTTTGGCGAGGTGCACGTCGAAGCGCACACGGCCGAGGATTGCCCCGGCGGACATGTTCATGCGCATGAGGGCGGGCAGTCCTCATGAAAACGATCGAAATTCTCACCGGCCCCGCGGCGGACCTCTTCTGGCCGGGCGTGATTGCGGCGGTCGCCATCGCGGCGCAGTGCGCGGCGCTGAGTGTGTTGATTGTGCTCAAGCGCCTGGCGTTTCTCGGGCAGGGGATTACGCACGCGGCGTTTGGCGGCGTGGGCATCGCCGCGATTTTGGGTTTAAGCGCGGGCGCGGGGTTTGTGGTCGTCGCTGTGTTCTGCGTACTCAGCGCCATCGCCGTTGGCGCGCTGACGGAAAAGAAAAAAGTTTCATCGGACACAGCGATTGCATTGCTGCTCGTCGGCTCCATGTCGCTCGGCGCCATCTTGCTTCATCTGCGCCTGACGCGCATCGGCCCGACACCGATGGCGGCGGGGTGGGAGAGCTTGTTGTTTGGTTCGATGCTGACCGTTGAGCCGCGCGATGCGATGCTTGCGTGGGTCGTCGCGTGCATTGTTGCGGCGCTCTTGTTCCTGAAGCGCCGCCCGCTCTTGTTCTGGGCGTTCGAAGCGCCGGCGGCGGAAGCGTTTGGCGTCGCGGCGGGCGCAATGCGGCTGTTGCTCCTCACACTCGCGGCGCTCGCCATTGTCGTGTCAATGAAGCTCGCTGGCGTCGTTCTTGCGACGGCGCTGCTTGTGCTGCCCGGCGCGGCGGCGCTGCAACTCAGCCGCCGACTGGGTGTGGTCTTCGCGCTGGCGATCGCGCTGGGCGAGGTCGGCGTGCTGGGCGGATTGGTGGTCTCATTCGAGACTGATCTGCCCGCCGGACCCTGCATCGTGGGGTGCCTGGCGGCGATTCTGGCCCTGGCGTGGGTCATTCCGACGCCCAAAGCAGGAACTTTGCCGGGAACCGCAGGAAAGTTCTTGTCGTAGAGAATGAAGAGACGATAATTCGTCTATCGCGGACGCGGGGTGCGGCTCGCTGAGCGCCCGGAGAACCCGGCGCAACGCCCGGACCCACCCGCGACGACCGTCCTGTTCAGGGCGGGCGATGAGCCTCGGGTGACGGCCCGAGGGGAAGGAGTCTGGCGGCGGGCAGTGCAGATCCGCGACGGCCAGAGAGTCTTTCCGGTAAAGGAGGTGATCCAGTGACGAATTGTGACTGTACGAAGGGGCTGCACGCTTAACAGGCGTCGGCTCGACGGTGCTGACGTCGTGCAGCCCGTTCCGTGCGGATCAACGCACGAACTAACGCGCCCCGCGGTCGAATGATCGCGGGGTGTTTTTGTTTCCGTTGATTTTGGACACAACTATTTGAAGGAACCAATTTGATTCATCGGCGTATTGTGAGCGAGCAGGCATCACGTTCGTAATCGATGGGCCGAAGGGGCAATTTATAAAATCCGGGGAGAGATTCAATGGTGAATCATGTAAGCCGCCGAACAGCAAAGGTGTTCGCGCTAGGAATTGCGATCGCTGGCGGCGGTATTCCCCAAAGCATACGAGGCGACGAGTTGTCGCCGTTCTTCGGTCAACGGTTTGAAGCAGGGGGCGGAATTGCTTCGCTCGCTTTGGCCGATCTCAATAATGATGGGTTCATGGATGTCGCTGCTGCAGACGCAGCGAGGGGCGAAATCGTTGTGCTTCTAGGCGACGGTTGTGGCGCCTTTGGTGATCCCGTCGCGATAGAAGTGCAAGGACTGCCCGTAGACTTGGCAATAGGCGATTTTAACAAGGACGGTTATCAGGATATTGCCGCAGTGAGTGTTGTTCTTGATCGTGTATCAATCCTGCTCAATGATGGATTCGGGTTGTTCAGTGATCCAATCTCGTTCAGCGCAGGTGATGTCCCTGCGTTTATCATCACTGCTGACTTAGACCAAGACCTCAATCTCGATCTCGTTGTGTCAAATTCCATTTCCGATGATTTGACGTTCCATTGGGGGCTAGGAAATGGACTGTTCGTGCCGGGAGTACCGATCCACGTAGGCAATAATCCAAATTCGATCGCGGCGGCGGATTTCGACCAAGATGGTCTCTTGGACTTGGTGGTTGCCTTGCGCAGGGGTGGCGCTGTCGCCGTCATCAACAACTCGGGCGCCCGAAACTTTCGGACGCCGATTGAATATGAAGTTGGTGGTTTTCCAGACGACGTGTGTTTGGAAGACTTTGATTTGGACGGACGGACAGATATTGCAACGGCGAATCGAGCAGATCGGAGTGTCTCAATATTGTTTGGTTTGGACTCGGGGGCTTTTGCACGTGCGATCGAAATTGACGGATTTGAATATGAACCGCGCAGCGTCATTGCAAGTGATTTCGATCAGAACGGCGAGGTTGATCTCGCCGTAACTGAAGGGGCGGTAGGACGCGTTGCGTTTGTGTTGAATCCATTCTCGGTCAAGGGTGATCCGGTTCGATTTGACGTGCCCGCAGGCATTGGCCCCGAATACGCGCAGATCGCCGATCTCGATTTGGATGGCTGGCCTGATTTGATTGCCACAAGCAATAATCACATCTCTGTCTTTCTTGGGCCGGGAAGCGATCATTCGGGAAGGACCCGTGCTTTTGAGGTGGATATGCGCCCCGGTTCAATCGGAATCGGGAATTTTGACCAAGACGATCTTGAAGATATCGTTTCTGTTCGAACCTCATCCTTGGTCTCAGAATCGGATTTTCAGATTCTCAAAAGTATGGGAGATGGAACTCTTCAAGTAGCGCAAACCATCAACCTTGATGTTTCGCTGGCTGGTGAATTAGTTGTGGCAGACTTTACCGGCGATGGTGTGTCTGATGTCATGATGTCAAGTTTTGACGGCGTCTCTCCCCTAGTTCTGGGGCCTTTTGGCGCTCTTCCTGCGATGATTGAATTACGCCTGATTCCAACGGGAATTGCGTCTCGAGATTTAGCGGTAGGCGATCTGAATGAGGATGGAAAGACCGATGTGGTATTGGCGAGGGCGAGTCAAGGTGGGATTGCCCTCCTCATCGGTCAAGGAGAAGGAAACTTTACGCCATCACTCTTGATTGAAGTTGCAAATCGCGAAGGCGTTATTGCAATATCTGATGTGACCGGCGACGGCCATGAGGATGTTTTGTTTGCAGAGCGTGGTCCATGTGGAGTTGGAGAACCGTGCGGTGACCCGAGAATTCACATTCTGAAAGGGGATGGAAAGAGCGGTCTTGACGCGGATGCAATCTTGCCGCTTCCTGCCGATCCGATTTCCATTATCGCGGCTGATGTGGATCGAGACGGCCTCAATGATATTCTGGTCACTTTGCGAGACGACTCGCTTCACGTGTTCTTCAATAGCGATGAAGGGTTTCTCGATTCGCAGATGCTCGACGTGGACGGCGAAGTGCATCATTTTGAAGTCGCGGATTTGAACGAGGATGGTGAGAGCGATCTCATCGTCGCCCTCTATGATCGCGGATCCGTTGATTTATATTTCGGCGACGGAACAGGATGGTTTCGGAATCGCCAGTCTTATAATGCTGGACTTCGTCCAGTTTCATTCGGATTTGCGGATTTCAATCAGGACGGCTTTGACGATTTAGTCGTTGGCGCAGAAACCGACAGCAGAATTTGGATGTTGCCGAGACAATCGAATTTTGATTCGTGTCTCAGTGACTTGGATCACAATGACGTTGTCAACGGGGCCGATCTCGCAAGTCTGCTGTCCTCCTGGGGCAAGAGCGGCGGTCGTGCTGATCTCAATGGTGACGGCGTCGTAAACGGCGCTGATCTGGCTGCGCTATTGAGTGCATGGGGGCCGTGTCAGGAAAACTAGACGCGGCGCAATGCTCGCATCCGCTCTACCGCCGCTTCCAGCGTCTCCATCTTCTTGCAGAATGCGAAGCGCACCAGCGTTCTTCCCTCGTGCTTGTTCTCATAGAACGCCGTCGGCGGGATCGCGGCGAATCTATGAGGCCGGGCGTTGGGCTCGGGCGTTGGACCATGAACTCACATATTGCGAGATCATGTCAAAGTCGCGGACGGCCTGTTGATTACATTCATGGGCTGATCAAAGCAGATTCGCCCGCTGCTCTCGAACACCTCAGTTCGCGATCTGCTTCGTGATCCAGTCTTGCACGGCGCCAATCGATGTCGCGCCGGTTTCATCACCGTAGTCGCCGAGCACGTCGTTCACGGCTTCAACCGCGCCCATGACGCCGACGATGGTCCAGCCTGCCGGCGTCTTCGCCAGGATCGGGCCGCCGCTGTCGCCGGCGAATGCGGACGCTTCATGCAGCGTGCCGCCTTCGCCCCCGGGTGGCGTGAAATTGAAGATAAGTTCTTGTCGCGATTCGTCGACGCGGTCAATGCGATTGGTTCCCGCATACTTCACGCCGCGCGGCAAGCTCATGGCTGCACGCGGGGATATTCCGTTGTCAGGATCAGCCACGAAGGCGCCGATGCCGACCAGCGTCACTTCAGGCTGCTCCGGATTGAAAGCGCCCATTGGGATCGGCGCCACGCCCTCGACTTTTTCTGAAAGATGCAGTAGCGCAATGTCGCCCGCTGTGAACTTGCTGTCCTTTTTTCGATTCGCGATTTGCACTTCCAGCGGCGTCCAGCCCGGGTGCGTGACAACGTCATCAACAGTGAATTCTCGTCCATCGTCAAGTTTGAAAATGATGGACGTCTGCTTCTGCAGTCGAAGGAAGTCCGCCACGTGGGCCGCTGTGACAACCCACTGCTCGGCGATCAGCGTGCCCGTGCCCATGTTGCCGACACCGCCGACTGCGTGAAATGGCGCCGCCAGTTCGAGGTAGCGCTCCTCGGAGACGTCGGGTCGCCCCGCGATGGAAAGAGTTGCGGCCGCCATCAACACCGATGCGCTGAGTGAAATCATGATCGCCTCCCATTGGCTGTCGTTTCCAACCATCTGAACCGGCCGGCCCTTCACGAGCCGCCGCTGGTTGATGGGAGAGTCATGCGCGGCATTTCATTCGGGGCGAAGTGGCGGGGGAGGATTGTTCGAACGCACAATCGTGGCCTTCCCGGCGGCCGGGAAGACCACGGCCATATAACACGAGCGATGCGTTAGCCTAAGGAGTGCTTGAATTTCCGAAGCTTCCATCGACACGTGAAAAATGAGCGGTCCTCAGTTTGATGACATGTTGATCCGCGAGCAGATTGGAATTATCTGCATTCCGGAGGAAGGGCTTGGGAATCCGGGGCGGCCTGTGCCGAAATTCAGGCGAATGAACGGTGAATCGTCACTCGTTGTTTGGGCGTACCTGACGCCGATGGAGTTTGTGACCCGATTCGCGATATTCACCGTATTCGCAGCGGTCTTGATCGCATTGGTCTGCGTGTTTGTTGGAGGTCCCTCCAAGTTTGGTCTGGCGGCGTGGGGCGCGATTGGATTCACGGTGTTCCTGTTTACAGTGCTGAACGGACTCGGCGCGTTTTTGCTTCTTTCGCAATGGAAAAAGGGCGTTGGATTCGACCCGTCTGAACCGATCGCAATCCGATCGAACGGCGAGATCATTGTGGGCGGCATGACCTTGGCGAGGGGAGAGATCCATTGCGTTGAGGTTGCTTACACGCGCGTGGCTCGTGACACGCATGAAGGGCGCCGAACCTATCGACTTGGGCAGTTGCGCCTCAAACTTGCCAGTCCCGAAATGGGTGATTGCCTTGTGATCGTCACGATTCGTGGTTGCCGTCGGCTCACTGTGCGCATTGCGAGGCAACTTGCTGATTGCATAGGCGTGCCCGTCGAGTGTGTCGAAAGCGACGACGTTTTGAAAGAGGAAACGCTTCTGCCCTACATGGATAAGGTGCGATTGATGACTTGAGGCATTGGTTTCGCCCGGAGGTGGCCGGACTCTGGAATATGAAGTGTCGGTGGGGGCGGGCCCACAATCGTGGCCTTCCCGGAGGACCGGGAAGACCACGGCACCGTTGGGATTGGCGCACTTTGTGAATCAGTACTTCGTTTTCAGTCTTCGCATCCGCTCCACCGCCGCCTCCAGCGTCTTCATCTTCTTGCAGAACGCGAAGCGCACCAGCTTCTTCCCCTCGTGCTTGTTCTCGTAGAAGGCCGTCGGCGGGATGGCGGCGACGCCGATGTGTTCGACGAGGTGTTTGCAGAAGCTGACGTCGTCGTCGAAGCCGAAGGGTGTGTGGTCGGCGAGGACGAAGTACGTGCCTTCGGGTTTGCGGAGTTTGAAGCCGATGTCGGTGAGGGCGCCGCAGAGGTAGTCGCGCCGGGCGCGGTATTCGGTGAGGAAGTCGTCGTAGTAGCTCGCGGGCGATCGCAGCGCGGCCGCCGCGGCGTGCTGGCACGGTGTGTTCACAGCAAAGGTGAGGTACTGGTGAGCCGCGCGCACGGCGCGGGAGAGCTCCTCCGGCGCAATCGCCCAGCCGATCTTCCAGCCCGTCAGGCTGAACGTCTTGCCGAGTGAGGAAAGCGTGACGGTGCGCTCCCACATGCCGGGCAGTGTCGCCATGCGGATGTGCTTGCCTTCGAACACGAGTTTCTCATAAACCTCGTCCGTGATGGCGATGACGTCGTGCTTGCGGCAGAGCTGCGCGATCAGGTCCAGTTCGTCGCGCGTGAAGACGTGGCCGGTGGGGTTGTGGGGGGTGTTGATGAGGATGGCTTTGGTTTTGCGCGTGAACACCGCGCGGAGTTCGGCTTCGTCGAAGGTGAAGTCAGGTGCGTGCAGCGTCACAAAGCGCGGCGTCGCGCCCGCCATCGACACGCACGCGCGGTACGAGTCGTAATACGGCTCGAAGAGGATCACTTCCTCGCCGGGGTTGACGAGGCCGAGCAGCGTCGCGGCGATCGCTTCCGTGCAGCCCGCGGTGACAGTGACCTGTGCATCGGGGTCAATCACTTCGCCGGTTTCGCTGTTCCAGAACGCCGCGATGGATACGTTAAGGATGGGCAGTCCCTGCGTGCGCGCATACTGCCCGTGTCCGGCGCGGATCGCATCAATCGCGGCCTGCTTCACGTGCTCCGGCCCATCAAAGTCCGGAAAGCCTTGGCCGAGGTTGACCGCGCCATACTGGATCGCGAGGCGCGAGATCTCCGCGAAGACGGTGGTTCCGAAGGCGGCGAAGCGATCGGCGACGGGCATGGCGGGCCTCCTTGCCGCGACGGGAATCGAACTCGCGGCTCGGCACACACTACCGGTCTGAAGAGATGGATCGAGCGTCTTGCCAAGCCGATGATGACCCGTATAATCGCCTCCCCACGTCGGAACGGGGTTCTCCCGGGAGGGCGTGGGCCGCTGCAGGGGCGGCGACAAGCGGGTGTAGCTCAGTGGTAGAGCGTCACGTTGCCAACGTGAATGTCGTCGGTTCGAATCCGATCACCCGCTTTCGAAGAAGCCTCGCAAATGCCTGGAAACAAGGCGTGTGCGGGGCTTGTTCATATTTGCTCTACATCCCGTTCAGATGAACTCTCGCCCTATGTAGTGCAGGATAATCCAGATTTGTAGTGCAGCCCTTTCCGCTCGCTCTCGCCAAAGTGGTGGTTGAGTAGCGACGCAGGACGTGTTATCCACAAAGTGAGGGCCGGTCACTTTCACATCGCTGAATCGGGTCCAGAAGGTGCCTGCCGGTTCCGCGGCGTCGAGCGTCGCTCTCCTCGGCTATCGAGATTCGTTCGGCGACCCTGTTTCTCGGACTCGAACCACCAATGTCAGGTCCAAAGCCTGGCCGAGCCAGCCCGGCGTTGTTTCGCCCGGCCTGCTCCGTTCGCCGTTCCGGACAGGCGGCGCGAACGGGGTTCGTTCCCGAGACCTGGTCTGGCACCATACAGTATGGTACCATACTCTATGCCAGCGAGAGATTTGCCATGCCCCATGAGCAGTTCCAGCGATCCCACATTCCCGATTACCGGCGATTGTGCGCGCTGACCAAGAAGGTCCCAGAACTGGACCCGGATGAGGTCATGATGGTCGTGCTCCTGCGGACGATCGCGGATGAGCTTGTAGCACAGCTCCAGGCAAGCCTGGACCAGTTCGGCATCTCCGAGGGACGGATGCGCGTGCTGGCGCAGCTGCTGGACCACGATGGGCCGGCGACGCACTCCGAACTGGCGAGCGCATCCGGCGTGACGAAGGGGACGATCACGGGGCTGATCGACGGGCTGGAGCGGGACGGGCTTGTGCGCCGGAGCGCCTGTCCCAGCGACCGACGTGTTTCGTACATCGAGCTTACGAACAAGGGAGAGCGGATGCTCAAGACCATCCTGCCGGGGCATCTTCGTCGTTTGTCGGAGTTTGTCGGCGTTGTCAGCAAGACCGAGCAAACGATGCTGCTCAAGCTGCTCAAAAAGTTCCGCGCAGGATTGCTCAGCGTTATTGGTGAGGGCACGAACGAGGAGAAATCATGACAGTTCGCATCGCTCCCTTGATCCAGCGAACTCCACTCTTCGCCATGGTCACTCTTGCGGGGTGTGTTTCCATAAACGAGCCTCCCAAGGACCTCGCGGCGCGGCACCTCGGTGCGCCTGGGCGGTTCGCGGAGACGGCCGGCGGGATCGATGCGACCTCGGACGAGGTCGTCGTGGGGTGGGTCGCGTCGCTTGACGACCCGGTGCTTACGGAGCTAATCCGTGAGGCATGGGAGCACAATCCGGATCTCTATGTTGCCGCGGCCCGATTCGAGGAGGCGGCCGCGGTCCTGCGCATCGCGGGGTCGTATCTGTCGCCGACGCTGGACGCGGCGGGCGGCGCGTCGTACACGAACTACGACGGATCGACAGACGACGAGATCTACTCGGCCGGACTCGGAGTCTCGTGGGAGATCGACCTGTGGGGGCGGTTGCGGTCGGATCGCGCGGCGGCTCGCCAGGTCGCCGAGGCCGTCGGGCTCGACTATGTCCAGGCCCGCCATTCCCTGGCCGCGATGGTTGCTGAGGCGTACTACGTGATCGTGACCGCGAAGCAGCAGTTGGAAATCGACCGGTTGTTGCTCGAAGCGGAGCAGTTCACCGAGGTGACGACACGCCAGCGCGTGGACGCGGGTCTGGGGACGAGCCTGGACGGCGATATCGCGGTGTCCAGCGTGCGTCTCGCGGAGGCGGCGGTGCAGGAGGATTTTGCTGCGTTGCGCGAGGCGCGCCGGGCGATGGAACTGTTGCTCGGCCGGTACCCGGCGGCGGAGTTGGAGGGCGCGCCCGAGTCGCTGCCAGAAATCGAGGAAGGTCCGCTCGCGGTCGGTGTGCCGTCGGAGCTTCTTGAGCGCCGGCCCGACGTGCGCAGTGCTGAACTGCGAGTGGACGCGGCGTACTACGGCGTGGAGTCGGCTCGGGCAGCGCGGTTGCCCAGTCTGATGCTCACCGCAGACGCGACACAGATTTTTGAACCCTCTGAGTTCGTTTCGTCGGTCGCGGCGGGCATCACGGCGCCATTGTTCCAGGGTGGGCGTTTGCGAGCAAGGGAAGAGGCCGCGAACGCCGTTCAGCGGCAGGCGATCGGTGAGTTTGCTTCAGTGGCTCTTCGGGCTTTCGGCGAGGTCGAGAACGCGCTCTCCAACGAACGGTATCTGCGGGCGAGGGAGGCAAGCTTGGCGTCCGCGAGCGAACGGTTGGTGCGTGCGAGCGATTCGGCGATTAGCCGGTACGACCAGGGATTGCTGACGATTCTTGAGCTCCAGCAGGTGCGCCGTTCTGACTATTCAACACGGTCTCAGCTCCTCGGCGTTCGATTCGAGCAGATCCGCCAACGGCTGAATCTCCACCTCGCGCTCGGCGGTCCAGTGCTGACCGGGGAAGAAGACCGCCAGGCCGAAGCGGAGCAGGAGTCCCTGCTCAGTGAGCGGCCGGATGACCCCGATTATGCGTCCCTCAGCGGCGACCTTCGCGTCGGCAACAGAGACACAGAAACGGAAACGAGCCAGGAGAACACCAATGACAACTGAACCGACGCAACACGAGCGCCCGGACAGTACCACCCCCGTGGCTGAACGCGAAATGCGAGCGTGGCATCACATCGTATGGAAGGGACTGATCGGGTTGGCGACCGTCATGGTCCTTTTTGCGGCCGCGTGGTACCTGACGCGCGAGGACCATGCCCCGGCGGCTCATCAGGCCGAGCTCGGTGGGCACGCGCTCCCGGTGAAGACACTCATAGTCACACCCCAGGATGTGCCCATGATGGCGCAGTACCTCGCGCAGACTGAGGCGTCCGAATCCGTCACGCTCCGAGCGCGCGTGAACGGGTTTCTCATCGAGCGCGGATTCGAAGACGGCGACCAGGTCGAGAAAGACCAGGTCTTGTTCCGTATCGATCCCGAGTCTTTCGAGGTGGCGTTACGACGAGCGGAGGCCGGACTCAGCGCGGCCCAAGCGCAGCTTGTCCGAGCCGAACAGCAGGTACGCCGTTTCGGTGATCTGGCGGAGCTCCAGCAGGCGGCGGCCAATGAGTTGGAGCAGGCTCAAGAATCACAGCGGATCGCGTCGGCGTCCGTGGAGACACAGAAGGCGCTCATCGAACAGGCCAAGCTCGACCTCGGGTACGCGACCGTTCGCTCGCCGATCTCGGGTGTGATTGGCGCTCGTCTCCAAGACTTGGGTAGCTATGTGGGGCCCGCAGCCGAAGTGGACCTGGCGACCGTGCGCAATGTTGATCCGCTGTATGTCCGCTACAGCGTGAGCGAGCAGGACCTCCTTCGCTGGGAACGGATGAGGGCGGAGGGCCTCGTGAATGAGGTCGATGTTGAGGAATTGGGGGTTGAGATTGTCCTCCCGGACGGCCGCGTGCATCCCCATCCAGGGCACATCGACTATGTCGATGTTGAGGTCGACCCATCTACCGGCACGGCCGTCGTCAGGGCGACGGTTCCGAATCCAGACAACACACTTCGCCCAGGTCAGTTTGTACATGCACGCATCAGTGGGCTTTCGCGGCTGAACGCGGTTGTTGTGCCGCAGGCCGCGGTGCTTCATTCTCCCAGCGGTACTGTCGTGTACGTGGTCGATGTAGCGGGCACAGCTCAGATACGGCCTGTCGAACTCGGCGAATGGGCTGGGAGCGACTGGGTTGTCGAATCCGGGCTCCGTGCTGGTGACCAAGTCGTCATCGATCACCTGATGCAGGTACGCCCGGGGTCTCCGGTCGAAGCGAGTATCGAATCCGAGGGTATCGAGTCCACACCGTCGGTCGAGTCGAGCGAAAGCTAAGGCAGGAGTTGTCATGTTCTCACGCTTCTTCATCGAGCGACCGGTCTTCTCAAGCGTGCTGTCGCTGCTCATCCTGCTCGCGGGGGGAGTCGCGATCTTCGTGCTGCCGATTGACCGGTACCCGGAGATTACGCCTCCGACGATCCAGATCAGCGCCACCTATCCCGGGGCAGATGCCGAAACGGTTGCGACCTCCGTTGCCGCACCGATCGAGCAGCAACTCTCCGGCATTGAGAATCTGATCTACTTCAGTTCGACGAGCGCCAACAACGGCTCGGTGTCCATTACCGCGACGTTCGAGATCGGAACGGATCAGGACATCGCCGCAGTCGATGTGCAGAACCGCCTGAGTGTCGTCGAGCCACAGCTCCCTGCCGAGGTGGTCCGCAACGGAATCACCGTCACGAAGAGCTCCGCGAACATCCTTGCGGTCACAACGCTCCAGGCGGGAGAAGGCACTGGATATGATGACATCTACCTGAGCAACTACGCCACGATCAACCTGCTCGACCGCATCAAGCGCGTCGAGGGCGTAGGGAACGCAGAAGTCTTCGGTTCCAAGGACTATGCGATGCGGATCTGGCTCGACCCCGACAAGCTCGCGGTGAAGAATCTCACCGTCAGCGACGCGGTCGCCGCAATCCGTGAGCAGAACGCGAACTTCCCCGCCGGGACGATCGGCCAGCGGCCCAACGGAGGAGAGGTCGAACTGACCGTCCCCGTGCTGACACGCGGGCGGCTCAGCGAGGTTGAGGACTACGAGAACATCATCCTGGTGGCTCGGGAGGACGGCACAATCGTCCGGCTTATGGATGTAGCTCGCATCGAGCTGGGCAGCCGAAGCTACGAGCTCTTCGGGCGAGCCAACGGACGTTCGACGACGCTCTTGTTGGTCTACCTCCAGACAGGCGCCAACGCGCTGGAGACGATGGAGGGTGTTCGCGCCGAGTTCGAGGAGGCGTCAGAGAGCTTCCCGCAGGGTGTCGAATATTCGATCCCGTACGACACCACGGAGTTCATCAGCGCCTCGATGGAGGAGGTCGTCCACACGCTGCTGGAAGCGGTCCTTCTCGTGCTGCTTGTGGTCTTCATGTTCCTCCAGAGTTGGCGCGCAACGCTGATTCCATTGCTTGCTGTCCCGGTCGCGATCATCGGCACATTCGCGGGCATGCTCCTGCTGGGATTCAGCATCAACACGCTGACACTCTTCGGACTCGTGCTCGCGATCGGTATTGTCGTCGATGATGCCATCGTCGTGGTTGAGAACGTCGAACGCATTATGGAAGAGGACGGCCTATCCCCACGAGAAGCAACCATCGAAGCAATGCGCCAGGTCAGCGGCGCGCTGATTGCGATTGTCCTCGTGCTCTCCGCGGTGTTCGTCCCGGTCGCGTTTCTCGGCGGGATGACCGGGCAGCTCTACAAGCAGTTTGCGGTCACGATCGCTGTCTCCGTGGCGATCAGCGGGCTCGTGGCGCTCACGCTCTCGCCTGCGCTCTGTGCGATCTTGCTCAAGCCGCACACGGGCAAGAAGAAGTTCATCCTGTTCCGGTGGTTCAACTCGTTCTTCGACGGCATCACGAACGGCTATGTTCGCGGGGTTGCGGTCGCGTCACGATACTTGCTCTTCACATTCGCTGTGTTCGGTGTGCTGATCTTTGCTTTGTGGCGTGTGCAGGAGCGTGTGCCGGGCGGCTTCCTCCCGGACGAGGACCAGGGCTACATCATCTCCGCGGTCGTGATGCCCGACGGCGCGTCGCTTGAACGTACGGATGTGTTGGTGCGCCGGGCAGAGGAGTTCTACTTGAACCATCCGGCGGTCGAGAACGTGACCGTACTCGGCGGCCTCGACATCATCGCCGGGCGTGTCAACACGACCAGCGCTGCGACCATGTTCGTCACGCTCAAGCCCTTCGAGGAACGCAAGAATCAATCGCTGAGCGGGCAAGCGCTCGTTCGCGATGTCATGATGAATCTTGCCGGTTCGGCAGAGGGGCTTGTTGTTGCCTTCAATCCGCCCTCAATTCAGGGACTCGGCATTACCGCGGGCTTCGAAATGCAGCTTCAGCAACGAGGCGGCGGAACAATCAACGAGCTCGCAGACTCGACCAACGCCCTGCTTGGGGCGGCTGGTCAAGACCCTGAACTCACGGGAATGCGCAGCGCGGTACGCGTCAGCGTGCCGCAGCTGTACGCGGAGCTGAACCGAGAGAAGACCAAGATGATGGGCGTTGAGATCGGCGAGGTATTCGAGAGCCTCCAGGCGTACTTCGGCGCGCTTTATGTCAACGACTTCTCGAAGTTCGGGCGGGTCTGGCGCGTGCAGGCGCAGGCCGAGCCCGGCTTCCGCGACGACCCAGGCGACATCGGCAGGGTCTATGTCCGAAACGACCAGGGCGGCATGGTCCCGCTTTCGGGAGTCGTCGACTCACATTTCCGTACCGGACCCAATGTGGTCACCCGTTTCAATGGGTTCCCTTCCGTTCAGATCAATGGTTCTCCGGCTCCTGGCGTCAGCAGCGGTGAAGCGATCGACAGAATCGCGACGCTTGCCAGCGAAACCCTTCCGGTGGGGTACGGCTACGAGTGGAGCGGCGAGACCTATCAGGCTCTCAAGGCGGGCAACCAGGCCCCGATCGTGCTCGCATTCGGATTGGTCGTGGTGTTCCTTGTTCTAGCAGCACAGTACGAGCGGTGGTCCTTGCCGATTGTTGTGCTGCTCGCGGTGCCGATCGCTGTGCTCGGTGCATATGTCGCCGTCATGATGCGCGGGCTCGTACAGGACATCTACTTCCAGATCGGCTTGCTGACCCTCGTCGGGCTCTCGGCGAAGAACGCGATCCTGATTGTCGAGTTCTGCGTGGATCAGGTGCGACAGGGCAAGCGTCCGATGGACGCCGCGCTCGAAGCCGCCCGCCTCCGTTTCCGCCCGATCGTGATGACATCGATGGCATTCATCCTGGGCGTCGTCCCGCTGGCGATCAGCACGGGCGCCGGGGCGGCGGCACGCCACAGCATCGGCACGGGTGTCATCGGCGGGATGCTGGCTTCTACATTCATCGGCGTGTTCTTTGTTCCAGCGTTCTTTGTGCTCATCCGTCGTGCTTCTGAGCTGCTGACCCGGAAGCCCCGATCGAGTAGTGTCATGCACAATGCTCTGCACGCATCCTCCGAGCACGATCTTCTTCAGCAGAGCTGAGCATCCGCCAAGCCTGTCGAGACGCGAGCCAAACAAAGAGCCCGGTTGGATTTGCGAACCCACTCGACATGTGTGAGCGGCTGCTGAGAATGCTGACAGAATGTCCGCTTCGCAACGCGTTACCCACCCACGCCACCTCGCCTGCTTGAAGAGAGCTGCTGACCTGAAGCTATGCAACGAGCCTTGATGCTGGGACGCTGTCTGGCGTCCCTACGCAAAGGAGGTTGCAGATGCTGACGGTTGGATTGGATGTTCACCAGCGGATGACAGTCGCGTGCGTGCTCGACGAGCACGGCAAGCCGCTCAGGACCGACACGGTCCGTGGCGGGTGGGAGAAGGTGGTCGAGTTCGTCCGTGATCTCAAGGGCCAGACACAGGTGTGCTTCGAGGCATCGGTTGGCTACGGCCCGCTCCACGACGGGCTGATCAAAGTCGCACAGCGGGTGGTTGTTGCGCACCCGGGGCAGGTGCGGCTGATCTTTCGGTCCAAGCAGAAGCACGATCGGGCGGACGCGAAGAAGCTGGCCACGCTGCTGTTTCTTGACCAGGTGCCACCGGTGCATGTCCCGAGTGCCGACATCCGCGGCTGGCGATCACTCATTGAGCACCGGCGGCGGCTCATCGACCGGCGAACAAAGACAAAGAACGGGCTCCGTGCGGCGTTGCGGTCCGCGGGGCTCCGGCCGGTCAAGGCGGGGCATTGGCTGTGGACGCGGGCGGGTCTGTCGTGGCTGGCGTCGGTCGATCTGCCGAGCGACGCGGAGTGCTGCCGGCGCGACGTGCTGCTCGCCGAGCTCGATCACTTCGAGCGGCTGACCGATCTGGTGACCGATCGGCTCGACAAGCTGGCGAAGGGGCACCCGGGGATTGCATTGCTGATGACGATCCCGGGCGTCGGCCCGAGGACAGCCGAGGCGGTCGTGGCGTACATCGATGACCCGGGCCGCTTTGCTCGTGTGCGTTCGATCGGCAGCTACTTCGGTCTTGTCCCCAAGCAGGATCAGAGCGGTGGACGCAACCGGCTTGGTCGGATTACGAAGAACGGATCAGCGACAGTGCGTCGCTTGCTCGTCGAGGCGGCATGGAGTGCCTGCCGGTGGTGTAGCCAGGCCAAAGCCTTTGTCGAGCGTGTGACGGGAGGCGACCCAGGCCGGCGCAAGATCGCGACCGTCGCGTTGGCGCACAAGCTCGTGCGGATGATGCTGGCGATGCTGCGGACCGGGGAGGCATGCCGATGGTGTAAAGCATCGAGTTGATGACTTGAAGCGGGTGCGGGACACACACCCGGACCTCGGCTGAGGGGGCTGGCGTCCAGACGCCGTTGACCTGAGTGAGGCCGGACCGGATATCACCTCATGGCACGCCCGCAATGGGCGATGCCGGATAGATGCTTGGACAAACCCGCTCCAGTCCCGCAGGACCGCTTGACAACAGCTCGTTCATAGATGCCCCCAAAATCCTGGTCCAGACTGAATACGAAAGAGTCTGGGTCCGGGCCTCATCGGGGAAGGCATGCAGGACATGGCGGCCGGAAGGCGTTGAACTGGTTGTTGTCAGCACTGCCGCATAGAGACCGAGCAAGGTTGATGTAACAGCGTCACGTTACCAACGTGAATGTCGTCGGTTCGAATCCGATCACCCGCTTTCGAAGAAGCCCCCTAAAGCCCTGTTCGCAAGGGACTTAGGGGGCTTCTTCGTTTTTGCACTACTCCGCCTTCGGGCGACCCGTCGCCCGATGTAGTGCAGGATTGTCCCGAAAAGTAGTGCAAACTCGGCCTGCCTCGCCGTGGCGTTTGGGTGGCGGAGCGTTCGAACTCGACGACGAGTCGGCCCGGCCCATTGGGCCGCCTGCTCGGAGCGTGGTCATGTACACCCTGCATCTCGACCTGCACCTGAAGTTCGTTCCGCCGATGAGCGAGCACGGTCCGGGCATCGTCCTGACCCGTGCCGTCCAGCTCCCCTTCGTACCCGCGTCATCCCTCCGTATCGCCGGTGCTTCTCTGGATGAGCACGGCGGCCCGATGGGATTCGGCCTCGAAGAGTTGACCTGGGACGTCGACCGCGAGGTGTTCTCTGCGAGCACGCAGATCATCTGCCACGACGAGCCCCTCGCCCTGATCCCGGACGCTATTCGCTCGTGGCTCGACCTTGGTTGGGAGCTCGGGAGCTACGCCGACACCTACAAGCAGCCGGACGACGGCGACGACACCATCGAGTTGGAGGATGACGGCGAGTACGAACGGCTCGAAGTGCTGCACACGCTCCCGAAGACCCGTCGCGACCGTGCGTTCAACCAGTTCTTCAAGGCTCTGGTGCGTCTGATGGCGGAGTCGTTCAACAACAGCGACATCGCCTACGCGATGGACAAACTCGGGCGACTCGTTCCCGAAGAGAAGCCGGGTCCAGATGAGTCGTCGCTCCATCGGAAGTGGCGAGAAGCACAGGCCGAGTATCACGAGATGAGCCAGGATGAACAGTTCGCGTGGATGGACTCGCTTGCCAAGTACCCCTCCATCGAGCGAGCCATCAAGGTGCGGAACGCAGGGCGTCAAAGCTAGCGGCCGGAGTCCTTTCGCCTGCTCTGCACAAACAGCGTTTGAGTAGCTTTGGCAAACGTGGTACTCATCGTCTTGACGGCACCCGCAGCCCGCCAGACTTGAGTGTTCCTGTTGCACGCACCGGGTCGCCGTCCATTGTCCTTTCACATCGCTGAATCGGGTCCAGAAGTCGCCCGCCGGTTCCGCTGCGTTGAGCGTCGCTCGTCGCAGGGAAGCCGGTGGTGCACGCACGGTTTCACTCAAGGTTCAGCAACACCCACACGCGAAAGGACACACCATGGGACAGATTCTCAAACGGGCTCACGACGAGCTCTTCCGTCGAACGGAGGACGAGTCGTTCGCCACCATGCAGGAACTCTGGCAGCACTGCTACGACAGCCGCCAGAACACCGAGGTGCTCTGGCACCGCCCGCAGGACATGGCCGCCGTGCCATTCGAACGTCGGCTCGAACTCGCCGTCACCCCCGCCGACACGCGGCGGCTCAACAGTTGGTCATTCGGCCAGCTCTGCCAGCTCTCCGGCGTCAGTCGTGACACCGTCAACCGGCTCAGCCCGGAGACGGCGTCGAGGGTCTTCGAGGAGACTTTGCCGCGGAGCGACAAGCCGCTCCAGGTCTACGCCGAAGGCCAGCAGGTCCGGTCGATCCACGGAGCCAGCTACACGCGGCTCCACAACGTCGACCTGCTCACGATGCTGCGGGAGTTTGCGACGGACTTCACGCCGCCGCAGGAGTCAGGGGCACCCGACACCAAGGGAGCCAACGGGCTCTACTGCGGGGAGCAGGACATGTTCTGCTTCCTCATCGACCCGACCGGATGGACGGAGATCAACGGCGAAGCGTTCGCTCCGGGCTTCTTCGTCTGGAACAGCGAGGTCGGCAAGCGATCCGTCGGTGTGCAGACGTTCTGGTTCCAGGCGGTCTGCCGGAATCACATCGTCTGGGACGCGATCGAGGTCGTCGAGTTCAGCCGCAAGCACACGGCGAACGTCCACGACTCGCTCGGGCAGATTCGCACGATCGTCGAGCGT
This sequence comes from Phycisphaerales bacterium, assembly GCA_029260345.1. Lineage (GTDB taxonomy): Bacteria > Planctomycetota > Phycisphaerae > Phycisphaerales > UBA1924 > OFTM186. The sequence goes on from JAJDDK010000002.1 coordinate 141,326, forward strand.
CTCGTCGAGAAGCGGGACGAACGGCGGGACGGCTTCGCCGCCGTCATCAAGAAGGCCATGACCGAACGGCTCGGCGACGACGCCGACGAGGTCATGAAGGTGCTCACCCGCCACGGTGTCACCCGACAGCTCGGCAAGGAGGCTCTTCAGCTCGCTCGCGAGCAGGGAGCGTTCACGATCTTCGCGTTGGTCGATGCCCTCACCCGCATCGCGGGTCGGCTTCGCCACGCGGGTGACCGCTCGGAGGTTGACCAGAAGGCATCGTCGCTGCTCGCACTCGCGAAGTAGGGGCGATCATCTGGTCGGAAGGACTCGTGCACCACCGGACCTTCCCTCCACCACCACGCCACCTCTATCAGCCCATTCACCCGATTGTGGCACCGCTCAAGCCTCGGGGAGCCCGTCCGCAGGCCCCGGCCAGCGGCTGCCCTATCGCCCGTCGCCCTCTCGCTACGCTCGGATAGGCGAGCGACGGCCGACAGGGTCCCGAGCCGCAGGCCTTCAGAATCCTGTTTGATATGGCTACGGCAGTCCCGGCACCATCCGAGAGAGTTGAGTAGAATCCAGCAGTAACGGGTATTGACGTAATCGCCGCGATCACTACGGAGCGTAGCACTGATGTCCTCCGAGCCAGAGCAGGTCATGACGATCGACGAGCTCTCGGCCTACCTCAAGGTCGCGAAGTCGACACTCTACAAGCTCGCCCAAGAGGGCAAAGTGCCCGGGCAGAAGGTCGGAAAGCACTGGCGGTTCAGCAGGCCCGCGATAGATGAATGGCTGAGATCTCAGCCAAAGGAGTCGACAGGATGACCGGCATTTTGACGAGCTGTAAACCGCGGCCCGACCTGATCGCCGGGAGCTTCAACCCGGAGGTCTTCACAGCCTCCCTGCGCCAGGTCATGGGCCACTATCGCGGCGACGTGAAGGTCAAGACGACGTACACCGACGCGGAGTCGTTCTTCGGCGAAGCCACTTCACCGACGCACGGAATGAAGCGTGTGGTCGAGCACGTGATGAGGCGGCTCGGTGGCGACAACATGGTGCCGTTCCTCAGCCGTCTTGAGACCGGTTTCGGCGGCGGCAAGACGCACACGCTTATAGCGTGTGCTCACCTTGCTCATCGCGGCACCGAGCTCGCAGCCGTCGCTGAGAGCATTGGGATCGTGAGCGCCGAACACCTTCCCAAGCCCGGGTCAACCCGAGTGGTCGGTATCGCTGGCGACGAGCTGAGCGTTGTTCGGAGCGAGGGGGACAAGGTTCACGCCTACACGCTCTGGGCGGAGCTCGCGAAACAGGTTGGCGGACCCGAACTCCTCGATCAGGTCAAAGCCGAAGCAACGACGCCCGCCGCTCCGGGCGAGTCGTTCTTCGAGACCGTTCTTGGCGGGCGCAAAGTGCTCATCATGATCGATGAGCTCGCCCAATACGCCGCTCGCGCTGAAGCCGCCCACCGAGGTATGGGCGAGCAGATCGCTGCCTTCTTCATGGCTCTCTTCAACTACGCGAGGAACCACCAAGGCATCGCCATCGTCGTCACTCTGGCGAGCAGCACCGATGCGTTCGCAGGTCAGACCAAGACGCTTGCCAAGCTTCTGCAAGCAGTCTCTGGCAACGAGATCAGCCAAGACGAAGCTCGCGAGATCGGCGAGCAGGCTGTCGACAGCATCCAGAGCGTCATCGCCCGCGATGCAAAGGTTGAAACGCCCGTTAGCAGCGAAGAGCTGTCGTCGGTTCTTGCCAAGCGGCTGTTTGTGGAGATCGACTCACACGCAGCGGAGCAAGCCGCGAGCGAGTACGGCAGCTTCTACGAGAAGCACAAAGACCAACTCCCCGCTCGATGCACCCGCGTCGGGTCCGATGGCGGCTTCGGTGGACTGATCAAGAAGTACTATCCCTTCCATCCGACACTCGTCGACTTCCTGAACAAGAAGCTCGCGACGGCCGAGGACTTTCAAGGCACCCGTGGCGTGCTGCGTGTGCTCGCGTTCGCCGTGAAGTCGATTTGGGAGCGGGGCCTCGACGCCACCACGATCCACACCTGCCATCTCGATACGACCAACCCGGACCTCATCGGCGAGATCCTCAGCAAGACCGAGTCTGGCGACCTGATGAACGTGCTGACCGCGGATGTCGGCGCCGTCCGAGGCCACGGCGACACGCTCATCACAAAGAGCAACGCGGAGAACGCTGACGCGGAGAACCCACACCCCAGCGGCATCCCGATGCAGGTCTTCACGTGGCGAACGGTCTTCCTGCACAGCCTGGTCGGCCGACAACAGGGAATCGGGTCGAGCCTCTTCGGGCTCGTGCAGGAGGAAGCACGGCTTGAGGTTGCTCAACCCGGCCTTCCGCCAAGCCAGGTCGACACCGCTCTGAGCGAGCTCGCCAAGCGAGCGTTCTACCTGCGGCACCAGGACGGCAAGTACTTCGCGTCGCTCGAACCCTCCGTCAACAAAGCTCTCTCGCAGATCCGCGAAGGCATTTCCGACCAGGAGATCAAGTCCGCGCTCGATGCGGCTGCTCGCAAGGTCGTCACAGCGCCTGTTCCCACGTTCTCTGTTCACTACGAGGTGTCTTCACCCGAGCACCTGCCCGACCGCCAGGGTAAGCCGATGCTCGGCATCGTCAGCCTCTTCGGTGAAGAGATCCATCCCGACGAGTTCGTGCTCAACGAGCGAGCGGGCTCTCCACGAGAGCAGCAGAATCTCGTGTTCTTGCTCGCACCCAACACGGTCCGGGCGACGCTGAAATCCGGCGGCAGTCCCGGCGGGTTGTACGGCGACGACCAACTCCGCAGAAACCTCAAGGAGCTTGAGGCCATCGCACGCGACGTTGTCGCCATGCGGCGTCTTCAGAAGAACCCGCAGAACTACAGCATCAGCGCAAAGCACCTGGCCGACGACAGCGAGGATGGCTTCCCCGCTCGTCACGCCGAGCGGGAGCAGGCGTTGCTCACCCGAGTCACGCAGGCCTACTCCGCGCTCTGGTATCCATCGGCAACCGGTCAGGTTGTTCGCAAAGAGATCCAGTCCGCCGGCGGCGAGGGCGGCACCTCCGTCATCAACCAGGTGCGCGAGACACTCATCGAGGACCAGGAGCTCATCACCGAGGACGCCATCAGCGGCAACCTGCTCAGCCAGTTCAAGCCGCTCTTCTTCGGCAACGAGGCGACGTGCAGCATCGCCAAGATCCGCAAGAACTTCCTCGACCGGAGAGACTGGCCAATCCTCAGCGAAGCGCACCTGCTCAATCGCATGATCCGCGAGGGCGTGCAACGCGGCCTGTGGTGCGTCTACAAGCTCGGCAATCCGGACGACCCGAGGCCCGAGGAGTTCTACAGCCGCGAGAGCGAGTCCGCCGGAGTTCCGATCAACGTCAACCTCGACGACGAGGGATACGGACTCGTCACGCCAGAGGGAGCGACGCAGCGGGGCTGGAACGCCAACACACAGGTCCCCTACGAGACCGTTCGCGGCTGGGTGAAGACATCCATCGACCAGCTCGACGAACCCGCGTCCATCACCGACCTGACCGACCGGGTCTCGCAGACGCACGGCGAGGTCAGCTCCAATGACGTGTCCAAGGCGGTGCTCGACCTGACACGGGGAGCCCAGGCCGCTGCGAAGCCCAAGGGCGAGAAGAAGGCCAAGCACGGCGACAACGCCATGCTCTATACGCCCGATGACGCCGACCAGGTGCTGCCCGTCGCGAAGGCCGTTGAGAAGGGCTGGATCACGGCTCCCAAGAAGTTCGTCAAGATCGATGGCTTCGACGGACGCGACAAGGTGTTCCCGATGCTCAAGCGGCTCAGCAGCCTGTACACCCGTGGTGCCACGAGCAGGATCGACCAACTCCGCATCGACCGGCTCCCGCTGAAATCCGGTGGCCAGGTCACCGTCACCTTCGCGGCGTTGGAGCCCGCTCAGATCAAGCAGATGGGCGCGATGTTCGACGCACTCGCCACGCTCGGCGAGCCGAACGATGACACACAGATCGAGCTTGCCGTCCTTTCGCCCAAGGACGATTGCCTCCTGGTCAAAGAGCTGGGCGGTGTCTCATGACCACAATCACGGCACCACCCATGACCAAGCGAACCAACTCCACCAAGCCCAAAATCGACCTCAACGACTACTACAAACGGAAGGTCGAACCGCATCTGCCGCGGATGCCGTGGGTCCTCCGGGTGACGGACCACAAGAAGCGTCCCTCCCCCGTCTTCGTGATCAAGTACCGCAAGCCGCTCGATGAAGACAGCAAGGAGACGCGGCTCGTTGAACGCGGCGTGCTCTACGGCGACCAACTCCGTCGTTGCCTGCCCGGTATCCAGCAGGTGCTCGCCCGCGTGCGAGACGAGGACGACAAGCACCTCGACCTGCACCAGTTCGTCCAGGGCAAGACCATCGCGTTTCGCGGCAACCTGCCGCTCGACGAGGGCTCTGGCTCCAAGCTCGCCTTGCTGTTCCGTCTTCAAGAGCGCGTGAAGGACCTCGACCGCGTCGAGCTGATGGCTCGCCGGATCGACAACTTCACGGACGAGGAAGCGAGCTACTGGCTCAGTCGCATCCTGCACTTCAGCAGAGCCACGAATCGTTGGGCCATCGCCGGAATGCGGATCATGCTCGGCGGCCTGCCGGGCGACCCCGCCATCGGCGAGATGCTCAAGGACTTTGATACCCGAGATTGACCCACCCGCCACGAGAGGTCGCCATGACGACGACGATGACCGACAACCTGCGACTGATCGAGGCGGGATTCCCATGCCACCAAGTCGGAGCCGAGACAAAACGTGAGCGAGATACGGGAAAAGCTCCTCCGACCCATCGACTTCATGTCTGGTGGGCACGTCGGCCTCTCACACCCTCGCGTGCAGCGATCCTCGGCGCAACACTGCCGGCTGGTGCAGATATTGACGAGTTCCTCCGCGCACTCGGTATCGCAAAGCCCGTTGCCCACATTCCGGGAGGAGGCCATTGGGTCCTAGCGAATGAGACGCTGCTCAAACGCGTCAAGTGGGACGAATATGGCAATGCTGGAACACTAGAAGTCGATGCCACTGTGAAACGGCACTTCCAGAAGGAAGTCGAGCAGCGAGCTGGTCTCCAGAGCGCTCTTGTGGCCATTTCAAGTGCGATACCATCGGTTGCAGATGCACCAGTAGTTCGCTTCTGGCAGGAGGAAGGTGCCCCATTTCGCGTGGGTGAATTGGACGAGGGGACGCATCTACAAGTTGAAGTAGTCACAGCACAGCCTGATGAGTTCAAGGAGCTGCTGAATCTGGCAGGGCAGTCCGGAGTACGGGTGCCCAACCTATACGGATATGACCGGGCCCATACATCATCGCCTCCTATTACGGATAAGCCAATCACGGTCCTTGATCCAACGGCAGGTGGAGGCTCAATTCCATTCGAGGCGCTTCGGCTCGGACACAACGTTATCGCCAATGAGCTGAATCCAGTTGGCACAGTGATCCAGTACGCCACCCTTGACTTCCCTCGGCGCTTTGGACATGTGCTACGCCAACACATCCAACGGTACGGCGAAGCAATGCTGGCTTCTGCAAGTGATGAGCTTGACCATCTCTTTGCCAGAAGCGGTCCACTTCCGTCGGATGAACTAGAGGCGCTGCAGCTGCATCTTGGTTCTCGGCACTCTTCGTTGGAGGATCAGTTCGCATGCGAAGATGTCACAACGTATCTGTACTGTCGCCAGGTCTCGTGCCCACACTGCGGAGGACAGGTTCCACTATTGAACAGCTTCTGGCTGTCCAAGGAGGACGGCGACAAGTGGGCGGTCCAGTTGAAGATCCGAAACAAAACCCAAGTCGACATCGCGCCATACCGCATCAAGGCTTCGCTCACCAAGCAGCAAGCTGCTGATCTTGATGCCGGCACCGTGAACAAGGGGCGCGGCACATGCCCACACTGTCATCAAGTTGTAGATGGCGACGAGATAAAGGCACAAAGCCGCGGGGATTCCGCACATGGCTCAATGTCGGACCGCATCTATTGCGTTGTGTCAGCACGCTTTGAGCCCAAACTGAAGCGGGACGGGGATGTTGACCGGTACGCATCTGGTGAGCGCAAGGGTGAGATCAAGACCAAGAAGCTCCGATTCTTCAGGTCGCCCGTAGCACGGGACCTAGATGCCGTTCGCCAAGCGGAACAGACACTCCAGAGCCGTTGGGACGATTTTGAGCGTCACGACTTGATTCCAACCGAGCTAATTCCGGCAGGTCACAAGACTGGCGACGAGGGAGGAGCGGGATCAGGAACGGACAAGCCGCTCAAGCTGGGTACCGAGAAGTGGTATCAGATGTTCACGCCCCGGCAGTTGCTCGGTCACCTGACATTGATGGACGCTCTTCGAAAGCTTAAGCCGCAAATCATCGCGCAGCTGGGCGACGACCAAGGCCGAGCGGTTATCACTTATCTCCAATTCGCGATTGACAAGGGTATTGACTACAACAGTCGCCAGACGCGTTGGATCTACCAGCGAGGCCAGGTTTCCGGCACCTTTGGCCGGCACGACTTCTCATTCAAGTGGACATTCGGGGAGATGGTTTTCTCAGGGCCGAACTCGGGGGCGTCCTGGGGGCTGAATCAGATCGTCGATGCTTACAGCGGCATCGCTGAGCTGCTTCGACAGGCACCCAAAGATACGCAGCTCTCGATCATCAATGGTTCGGGCGCTCGAATGGGGCAGGTCGCAGACGGCTCCGTCGACCTAGTTGTCAATGACCCGCCTTATTACAACAATGTCATGTACTCAGAACTAGCCGACTATTTCTATGTCTGGCAGAAGCGGTCGTTGTCAGACTTGTATCCGGGCCTCCTCGACGCCTACCTGACCGACAAGCAGAGTGAGGCAGTTGCCAACCCTCATCGCGATGGGTCCGCTGATGCAGCGAAACTTCAATATGAACAGTTGATGCGCGAGATGTACACGGAGTGCCATCGTGTCACCAAGCCCGATGGCCGTATGGTGCTCATGTTCACGCATAAGTCGCAATCGGGGTGGGAGACGTTGACGCAGGCCCTAATTGATAGCGGCTGGGCAATTTCGGCTACTTATCCCGTTGATTCGGAGTTCGGCAAAAGCATGCACATCATGGAGAACGCTTCTGCTGAGTCCTCCATTTTCATCGTGTGCCGCAAGAGAGAGTCTGTTGGTAGTGAGCCCGGGCTATGGAAGGCATTCGGCGGTCAGGGAGTCCAGCAGCGAATCGTTGATGAAGTGCAGGTTGGACTCGGCGAATTCGAGGCTCTCGACCTTCGGCCTGTAGACACGATGGTTGCGAGCTATGGCCGAGCCCTCCGCGTGCTCTCCGAGAAGTGGCCGGTGCTCGATGGCGACGAGCCGGTAAGCCCGATTCGGGCGCTGAACGAGGCGAGCCGCGTCGTCGCCCAGCACCACATCCAGAAGCTCACACAAGGACGGTTGAAGGTCGAGGACCTGACGCCCGAGGCCGCGATGGCGGTGACGCTCTACGGCATCTGCGGGCTGCAGCCTCTCCGGTACGACGAGGTGCTCAACATCGCCCGCTCGCTCGGCATCGCGATCGAGTCCCGCACCGCGGGATACGACGCCACCGAGAAGAGCATCGGCTACGCGACCGAGGCCGCGGGCCGCCGGGCGAGCCGCAACGACGACATCGTCGGCTACCACGCCCCGATGGTTCGCAGAGGCTCCAACCTCCGGCTGGCGTTGCCCGATGAGCGGAACGCCCGACGCATCGCTTCGCCGCAGCACGAGTGGGATGTGCTTCAGGGCATGATTTTGAAGTACCGCGAGGGTGATGTCCCGGTCGCCCGTGCCTACCTCACCGAGCACGCAGACGGCGAGCAGACGAAGATCCTCGACCTGCTCGGCGTGTGGACGAACGAGATGGACGACGAGGACCTCCGCAAGGAGGGCGAGACCATGCTCTTTGGTCTGGGAGCGTGATGACCGATGAGCGATTCCCTTCCCGAACCCGACCTCAAGCAACAGGAGTGGCGCCGCCGGTACGCGACGTCGAGCCTTGATGAGTCCGGCGAGGGACGAGACCTGCTTCGTTCGTTCTACGTTCCGGCTCTGCTCCGAAGCGTCCGCTACGACCGCGTCGCGGGATACTTCCGCTCTTCGGCACTCGCGGCGGCCTCGCGAGGATTCTCGGCGCTGCTGGAACGGGGCGGAAGCGTTCGGCTGATCGCAGGGTGCGACCTCGCCCCCCACGATGTCCAGGCCGTCCTCGACGGCAACACGCACCGGCTCGAAGACCACCTGTCCGACGAACTCGACAAGCTCGACGAGACGCCGGAGCGTGTCCGACGGGGCGTCGAGTTGCTCGCCTACATGGTGGCCAAGGGCAAGCTCGACATCCAGGTCGCCTTCCGACGGCACGCGGAGACGGGCGAACCGATCACACTCGACAACTCTGCCGACGGATACGTCCACGAGAAATGGGGCATCCTGACAGACGGCTTCGACCAGAAGCTGACGTTCTCCGGCTCCATGAACGAGTCGGCGGCGGCACTGGTCCGCAACGCCGAGAACATCAACATCCTGATGAGTTGGAGCGGGCAGTCTGACCTGGAAGAGATCGCCCGCATGGAGCGTGACTTCGCGGCGCTCTGGGAAGACCGGCACCCGAACTTCGTCGTCCGGCCGATTCCCAATGCCATCCGCGAGAAGCTCTTGCAGATCAGCGAGCGAGTCATCGTGCCGAAGGAGCTCGACGGCGAGGAAGCGTTCGACGAGCCAGCCGTTGCTCCATCTCCAGAAGAGTGGCTTCGCTTCGCGGTCATCAAGCACGCCCCGAAGATGGTCGGTGGTGAGACGGTCGGCATCTACACCGCTCCCGTGACGCCATGGCCGCACCAGGAGATCGTCGCCCGTCGCTTGGTCGACACCTATCCGTATGGCTACATGCTGTGTGATGAGGTCGGGCTGGGTAAGACGATTGAGAACGGCCTTGCGTTCCGCGCCCTCTGGCTCTCCGGGCGTGCCCGGCGGATTCTGATCTGTCCACCTGCAAGTCTCGTGACCCAGTGGCAGCGTGAGATGGCGGACAAGTTTCTGATGCCGTTTGGCATCGGACGGTCGAATAGCCGCGGCGCGAAGATCAGCTACCTCCTGCCCACCGAAAGCGAGGAAGAACGGCCGAACCTGTTCGACCGTGACCTGCTGACCGTCTCAACCGGATTGCTCCAACGCGAAGAACGGCTCCGCCAGCTCAAAGCCGCCGACCAGTTCGACATCGCCCTGGTAGATGAGGCTCATTTCGCGAGGCGTCAGAACTCCCGCAACGGTCTCGACGAAGAGCCTTCGTTCGGCAAGCTGTATCGCGCTCTCGACAACGGATTGCGTCACCAGTCGCGAGCACTCTGGCTTGCGACCGCCACCCCGATGCAGCTCAGTGCCGTTGAGGCCTATGACCTCGCCGACCTGGTCGGACGGCTCGGCTGCTTCGCATCCGAGCAGAGTCTTGTGGGCGTGTACTACACCATCCTCGGCAATCTCGCGCGCGGTCACTCTCCGAGTGGGGACGAACAGAAGACCCTGCACATCATCGTTCGGCGAACGCAGTACGAAGACCCGGCTCTCTGGGAACGGGTCGACGAGTGGCTGCTCCAGAAAGACCCGCAGCTCCAGGTCGTCTTCACGCAATGGATGGAGACCGAGGTCTGGCCGGCTCGTCGGGACGACGAACGCCTGCTCATGCGTGTGCTGTTTGCGATTTCACCGCTTCACCGCGTGATGCTCCGGCACACTCGCGGGCTCTTGGAGCAGTATCGCAAGCACAACCTGCTCACCGCCAATCTTGCCAAGCGACGTGTCCGGCCGATTCCCCCTGAGCTGAAGTTTCGGCCAGACGAATCGGACGCATACGCGGCACTGGCGGCGTACTGCGGCGAACTCCAGGCACAGATCGGCCAGAACATCAGCGGACCGATGCGGAGCAGCCTCGGCTTCTATCTCTCGCTCCTTCAGCAGCGCTTCGCCTCGTCGGCGGTCGCGATCTGCAAGACACTCGAACGCCGACGCGAACGAGTATCGGAGACCATCGCGATTCTGGACCGGACGGGGCTGGACTCGACGAGTGACCTCGAAGAACTCCGCTCAGACACAAGCCGGGACGAATGGGAAACGGAAGAACGAGAGCTCGAAGAACTCATCAAAGCCACGCTTCGTGGCCGCACGCGAGCGGACCTCGTCTGGGAAGAGAAGCGATTGGATGAGCTTCTTCCGGTGTACCAGACACTCGCCGCCCGACGCCCTACCAAGACAGACGTGCTGCTCCGTGTGATGGCGGACCGGCAGCGACCAAGTGACCACGACCGGTACAGACAGACAGTCGTATTCACTCGGTACAGCGACACCCTCGACCACCTCGTCGAGACTTTCAAGGCGTCTGCTCCTGACATGCGACTCGGCACGTTCTCGGGAAGTGGCGGTGCCTATTGGGATGCGGACAATCGCCAGTGGAGGCATTTGGAGAAGAACCGCGACCAGATCAAGCACCTGTTCCTTCAGGGCGAGATCGACCTGCTGCTCTGCACTGACGCCGCGGCTGAAGGACTCAACCTCCAGACCGCCGACCTGCTCGTGAACTACGACCTGCCGTGGAACCCGATGAAGGTCGAGCAGCGGATCGGCCGCATCGACCGTATCGGGCAACGCTTCAACCAGATCGAAGTCCTCAACCTCGCAACGGTTGGCTCTGTTGAAGAAACCATCTATGGGCGACTCTGGGAGCGACTCAGTAGTGCCGCCGGAGTTGTTGGCTCACAGCAGTTCTCGATTCTCCCAATCGGAGAAGAGGACTTCGCCGCCTTGGCACGCGGGGACATCACGCACGAAGAGCTCGAACAGCAAGCCATGCGTCAGCTCGAAGAGCACAACCGGCAGATCCGCCAGCTCGAGATTCCACCGGAGGACCTCTACCACATCTTCAACAAGGAGCTCAGGTCGTACGCGGACGAGGGCCGTGTCGTCACACTTGAGGACATCCAGCACGCACTCATGGACTCGCAATACCTGCAAGCCACTGGCAGTCAGGTCCACGAGACCAACGGCCAACGCTGGGTTGAGATCAAAAGCGCCGCGTCGTGGGGCGGGCTGTACACACGCTTCGCGATGACTGCGAAGCAAGATCTCTATGAACTCGGCCTCAAGGACTCCAAACTCCCACTCCGCTTCGCGAGCTACGGTGAACCCGGGTTCGATGAGCTGGTCGACGAGCTCACGGGAATTCAGCACCGTCCACAGGGAGTCCACGTGCTCCGAGCGGAACGGTCGGTGGGTGACCAGACCTGGGAGAAGGTCGCCATCGTCGCGATGTTGAAGACCCCAGACGGCAAAGCCACCGCCACTCGCATCGACGGGTATCAGCAGGTGAGAGACGCAGAGCTCGACACGGAAGCAATCGTGCCGAAAGAGGCGATCGACCTTCACCAGCAGTGGCTCGAAGACCGCTTGGACGAGGAGGTACGTGCGTTCACTGAGCGTCGGCAGATGCTCGAACGGCACTCAGAGATCGGTAACGCGAACAAAGCCTTCATGTACCTCCTGGCGATCGGCATGCTCCGCTCAGCGAAACGACGGCCGAACGTGAACGACCCGGAGAGAGTCAACCAAGTCGTCAACGAAGCACGAGAGATGGCCGAGGAAGATCGCCTCATCATCTTTGACATGGAACTGGACAAGATGACCGACCGCCAGAAGCGGGAGCTTGTCGTGCACCTGGGAGCCGAGCTCCACGCTGGTCAGTGGCGGTCTACGCCGCACTTTCGCCGGGCGGCCATGCACATCGTCCATCGAGAAGTGGCGGTACTCAAACGCAATCAGCGGCAGGACGCCACCACTACGAGACTGATTGCTCAGCTCGGCCGGAAGGCCGAGTCGCTCCTCGACGGATGATCATCTCCGAGCCGAAGTCGTGCATACGCCTGAGCATCCGCCTTCCCACGTCGTCGTCGTATCCAGACAACACGTGCCACGCCCGTTCTCGTACCAACCAGAGAAACAGACCAGGCTGGTTGTGACTGGCAACCCGCCTAGCGTGAGCAGCGGCCGCGAAGACGCCAAGTGAGTCAGCCTCACAGCTCCCAACCCATCCTCGTTGTCTTGCCTGCGCGAGCAAGGATGCCAATCGCGACGGGTCCTTGAGGTCCGCCTCCATGATGTCCTTCAGGTTCGGGGCCTTCGCTCGCGTGCGAGAACCAGCCGAGTCCGACGCCGGGGCGGGTTTCTGGTGATCAACTCTCCTTGAGGAGAGTTTCTTGTGTTCTCTTGGGGGTGCGGATTTGGTTGTGGATTGTGCGGTTCGCGGTGCGGATTCGCTCATCCAGCTGAGGCAGACTACGAGCGGTCTACCCAACCGATTGAGCCGGAGTTGGTCTGCTCGCAGCACCCGCAGAACGCCAATCTGCACAAGCCGCGATCGGGCATCCTTGACGGCACGCACCGCGACGTCGAAGACCTCGGATACCCAAGACGCTTTGCACCAGCCCCCGGACCGACAAACGCCGTTCTTGTAGTAGAGACACCGGACAAGGTGCCCGAGCACCGTTGCGATGTACGCTCGCCCGCGAGACTTGCTGAGATGGCGAATGACCGTTCGCGGCACAGGAACGGGTCGTCCGGGAGTATCGGTGACCTCGAACGGCATCGTGATGAGTTCGTGCTCACGGAACCGCAGGAGTCCGAGTTTCTCCAGGGCACGGAGCGAGCGTCGGATGTGCTGCCCGCCCACCCCGCCAACCAGCCCGTGCAGTTCATCGAGTGCAAAACGCGGTTTGCGGCCCCGCTTGAGCGTGCACCGGCGGGCTTGAAGCTCGTGGCACGCAAGCCAGACGCGAAGGTCACGGAGGGCGATGTCGCCCGACCGCAGATGCCCCCACACCGCGTGGATGCTGTTCTCGTGGACGAAGCAGAACCCACCATGGGGCTTCGTTGCCTCGATATACCAATCACGCCCTCGTGCGTACTCCATCGTCTCCATGTCTCCCTCCAGTGTTGCGGAGACCGAGATGCCGGGGGGCACCACCAACCGTTGACGACCGTGCACGAAATGTCGTAGCGTCTGAACAACGACCCGGTGTTGCGTCCGCGTCGACCTCCGATCTCTGTGGCCGCCACTCGTTTGGCGGTCACTTTCTCTTGAACATCACCATCGCTCGTTTTGATGCCGCCAGGCAAGCCCCCTGTGCGTCGTCGAGGCGTTATGGCCTGAAGGCCATTGCGCCGAACGAGCCGAGCCGCCAACCTCTTGACGTCCTCCTGCTCGATGTGCGATTGTCGAGATGACTAGGCAGCATTCGGGCCTTCGGTCCCGATGCTGTTGTGGCTCGCAGAGCCTCACCAACCAACAACACGGAGAACACAATGAACGGACTCGAAACCACCTGGGGTGGTCATGTCATAGCTGTCGGGAATCAGAAGGGCGGCGTCGGGAAGACGACAACCGCAGTGCATGTCGCGAGCGGACTTGCCAACCGCGGACACCGCACGGTTCTCTGGGACCTCGACCCATCAGCAGGAGCGACCAAACACCTCGGGCTCGCCCCCGATGCCTACCCGGGAACACTGGAGCTGCTTCTTGGGGACATCAAGGCCGAAGAAGCCTGCATCAGCTCTGCCGAATGCGACGCCTCATTCACGGAGAACCTCAGCGTCATTCCCTCGAAGCGACGCCTCGAAACCATCGACTCAGAGCTCGGTGCACGGTGCCGCTTCTTCAACCCGCTCGATGTTCTCGCTGAGCCAACCGCCCGGCTCCGAGAGTCTTTCGACATCATCGTGCTCGACACGCCCCCGAGCACGGTGCTCTCGCCGTCGCTCTCCGCGTATGCGTCCTCGGACTGGTTCCTGCTCGCTGCGATGCCCGACCCGCTTGCTGTCACCGGGCTCGCCGATGCCGCTCGTGACATCGACGCCGTCCGCAGCACCGCCAACCGTGAGCTCCGACTCCTCGGGGTCGTGCTGAACGCGGTCGACAACCGCACTCGGCTCTGTCGTGAACTCACGGCGTACATCGACGAATGCTTCGCTTCGCCAACCGGTCAAACGCACAGGCTCGCACCGGCCATCGGTCGGTCCACTGTGGTGCCAACCGCCCAGAAGATGGGCCGGACCGTGCTCGACGCGTTCCCTCGCCATCCCGTGGCGGAGCAGTTCGCCGCACTCGCAGAGTCAATCGAGGACCGACTCATCCTCGCTCAGCGTGCTCTCGATGACGACCTCGTCTCCGTCGCTTCTTCCGGTATTGCCCGATGACTCGGTCAGACCGCTCGCTCCCATTCTCGCCGCTCAGTGAGCTCTCCCCCTCATCACTGACACGGTCTCGGACCTCGCAAGCTCACACCGGCTCCCTCCGACACTCGGAGAGAACACATCATCCGACCGTTCGCCTCACAACCCTCCGCACGCGGATGCACCCCGACGACAAGCGTCGCATCGAATCGCTCTGTGTCGCTCTCAGCGAGAGCCTGCGTGCGACCGTGCGACCGAGCAACTTGCTGAGGTCGTTGCTGCTCGTTACCCGCGAGGCGGAAGCGTGCCTGCATTCCGAAGCCCGTCGTGTGCACGGCCTGGAGCGACCATCCAACAACGACAGAGAGGGAATGAAAGAGTTCGAGCAGACACTGGCCGACGTGCTCCTCGCGGCCATTGCGGCGAGGTCGCCACGGCGACCATGACCGTGTGCAGCGACGGGGGGCCGAGTGGACAGCACGCTCCGCCCGCATCGGCCACGCCAGGTGTTCCGCGACACACCGCGAAGGGTTGAAGACTGCCTGGAACACCTGTCATGTCCGCTGCTTTCCGGCGGACCGCACCGGCTCCTTCTTCAGCATTGTCTCGCTCCAAGGACGCTCCGCGTCCGTCGCGAGCAGAGTCTGCGAGCGGTCAAGCTCCAAGCACGCTGCGCGTGCGTCGCTTGGCAGGATTGTCTCGTGCTTTCCGACGGCGTGTGCAGCGGGTTTCCACGATTTGTGAGAACCCCGCCGCCCCCGCCGTCAGGAAAATCACTGTGGCTGAGGGCGGTGCAAACAAGGAGGACAGGAGATGAGACGCACGACACAGAGATACGCGGGAGAGGTGCGAGGACACCGAATCCAGGACGGTGCCCGATGAGGCAACGACCCGAGGAACGGACACCGCAACGCGTGTCCGATTCAAACCCACTCGACACTGGCATGCTCCCACGATGGTTGAGCGTGAACCAGATACGCCAGATGCAGCGGTGTCGACGGGAGACCGTCAAGGCTGCGATGGACCGCGGCGAGCTGCCATTCGAACAACGCGGAAACATCCGGTACGCCCGGCTGTCGGATGTCATCCGCTGGGAGGAACGGCGGCTTGCGTCCGAAGTCGAACCCGTTCGAGGGATTGTTCACCCAAACCTTGAGGAGTTCGCATGAGCAGCACCGCACCGCGGGCTGCTCAGGCCCGCACTTCATCCGACATCGCACCACGGCCCCTTTCGACCGGGTCCGCACGGCCCGCCAGCTCTGACGAGCGGGCCGCGTCGGCCCCGGACACGAAAGGAGCCAAGCGAATGAACAAGGCGAGAGAAGCACGGAAGACCATCGACCAAGCCCTAGAGCGGCTCAGCGATGAGCTGAACAATGGCAAGAGCGACACCATGCAAGCGTTCCTCGCGATGCTCGCGAAGTTCCACCGGTACAGCTTCGGCAACATCATGCTCATTCACTCTCAGCGACCCGACTCGACGCGGGTCGCGGGCTACCGAGCGTGGCAGAAGCTTGGGCGACAGGTCCGCAAGGGTGAGAAGGGCATCACCATCATCGCCCCGATGATGGTCAAGAGGGACAGCGAGCCCGGAATGGACTCCGAGAAAGTGCTCCGGTTCAGCGCAGCGAGCGTGTTCGACCTCTCTCAGACCGATGGTGATGAACTTCCAGCTCCTACGGCTATCAATGGCACGCCGGGCAACCACGCCCGACGTCTGCGGCGATTCGTCAGGTCCTTGGGCATCGAGCTTCGCGTCGAAAGGACGCTCGGTGGCCCACTTGGTATTAGCACCGGAGGCTCCATTCTCCTGAAGCGGGGCTTGAGCGATGCTCAGTACTTCGCGGTCCTGGTGCACGAGCTTGCCCACGAGATGTTGCACCACGGCGAGAACGCTCAGCGGGGCGACAAAGCCACGCGGGAGCTTGAGGCGGAAGCAACCGCACACGCCGTGTGCACCGCCATCGGCCTTGACTCCGCGACCGCATCGAGCGACTACATCCACAGCTACGGCGGCGATGCCGAACTGCTCGCGACCGTACTGGAGCGTGTGCAAAAGACCGCCGCCTGCATCCTCGATGCGGTGCTCATCCCGGTGGACGAGCATGCCGAGGCCGACGCCGCGTGAAACAGGTTTCGGGTGTCCGTGGCCGGTCCCGCCGGTTGCGGACTTCCGGCTCTCTCGTGTGAGCACGAGCGAGCGAATCAACGAATACACGACGCACATCGGCGGGACCGGTGGGCGTCACTACGGAGATTGACATGCAACACGCAACAACCAGGCCCACATTGGGCCCCCTTGTGATGCCCGACTCGGAAGAGCAGTGCAAACTGATGTATGGACCCGACGAGCTGATCTCGCTCGGCGATTTCGGCCGGTCCGCCGGGTACGGCGTGCCGGTGCTGATGACGGCCGAAGCGGGGCGACACATCATCGGTCCGAACGATGCGGCATCACCGCAAGAGCTGGCGGAGCGACTCGCCGAGTCGCTCGAAAGGGTGCATGCGGCATCATCTACACGCCTGGCAATCGACGCCTTCACCATCGAGACCGATGGTGAAGAGGCCGTCACATTGCTGGTTCGTCAGCACCTCGTCGCATCCAAACCGTACACGCTGATCACGCTGTGGAGTGAGGCAGCATAAATCCGAAGGCCGCCCGGACTGTTCGGGCGGCCGCTTGAACAACCCCTCACCCGGAAGGGTGAGGCTTCTATCAGGAGAGAATCCAATGAACTGCATTTCAAAGCCGCACGATGCACAACAAGCAACGAGTGAACGACCATCGGAGGATGGTCGGGCCGACAACGAGATGATAGACCAGCGGCCCTCGGGCACTGGGTCCGAGCAAGGGGCGGACCGACCTCGCGCTGCGGAGGCAGCGAGGTCGAGGCTGCGAAGACGGTCGAGCGACCCAATCATCTCGATCATCCGCGTGCCCTGAAAAATTCGCGGCGGGCCTGCGGCCCGCCGCTCCACCTGGACATATCTCACCATGCGATTCGAGCGAGCCATCCGATATGTAGAGCAAGAGCTCCGCATCCTCCGCGAGGAACTCGTCGCCGGGACGTCGACTCGCTGGCTCATCGTGATGGATGCGATGTCCCGGCACTTCGCCCGCAGCATCGAGAATATCATGCTCATCGAGATGCAGCGACCCCGCTCGACACGGACAAAGACCGCCGCCGAGTGGGCGCAGCTCAATCGACGGCTACCTGACTACGCCTCTCCCATCCACATTATCCAGGCGGGCGACGACTACCCCGGGCGGCTCGCCTTTGGCGACCACTGGCTTAGCGACGACCGCTTCGAGTTCCCGATGGAGCAGGTCTTCGACGTCTACCAGACGGTCGGCGGTTCGCCAGAGCCGCACAAAAACCTCCTGGACCGCATCCTCGCCACTTCTGACAGAGCGATCCGCTTCGCGGAGAAGGAAAACATCAAGGTCATCTTCGACCGTCTCGATGGTGTTTGCGGGCACAGCCTTGGCGGTCTCGTCGTGGTCGACACGCGCATCAGCGACACGGACCGATGCCGGTGCCTTCTTGAGCTTCTGGGTCGAGAACTCCTTGAAAAACAGCATAGAACGGCACCTGGCAGTAACGACGCTCAGTACCTCCGGGCAATGGAGGCCGACTGCGTCGCCTGGATAGTTCACCGTCGGACTGAGCTCGGAGACGGCGAGCCGCCCGCACCGATCGACGTCGCCGACTGCTCGCTTGCGACGCTCGTCGACACTTTGCACCGTGTACAGCAGGTTGCCAGCTTTATCCTGAAAGGGCTCCACCGCGAGTTCTGCGAGGACATTCCCGTGTAGGCGTTTCCCTGCTCGGCTGGAGCGATCGAGGTCCCGTCGATGCTCCGGATGATGCAGCAATACAGTGCAGCGAGCGTTCGACGCTATTTTTCCGAGGCCCTCAATCACGACGACTACTACCGTCACGGCACCGAGACCAAAGGCCTTTGGCGGGGCGTCGGGGCCGAACTGCTCGGTCTGACCGGCAGGGTCGAGCGTGACGAGTTCAGCCATCTCTCCGAGAACAGACACCCCTTCGCAGAGACCTCACTGACGCCGCGGACCAAGGTCGGCCGCCGCGTTGGGTACGACTTCAACTTCAACGCTCCGAAATCCGTCTCGGTTGTCTACGCCGTCACTCGCGACGAGGACATCCTCTGGGCCTTCCGCAAGTCGGTCTGGGACACGATGCGGGAGATAGAGACCGAGATGATGACCCGTGTGCGTCGGGACGGGGCGAACCACGACCGTGTAACCGGCACCATGCTCTGGGCCGAGTACCTGCACCTGACGACGCGACCAATCGACGGCGTCCCGGACCCGCACGTGCACATGCACTGCTTCGCGATGAACTGCACGTACGACCAAGAGGAGCAGCGGTGGAAGGCCGGGCAGTTCGGCGGCATCAACGCCCAGATGCCGACATTCCAGGCAGCCTATCACTCACGTCTCGCGTCGAATCTGGTCGAGAAGGGCTACCCCGTTCAGCGGACGAAGCACGCCTTCGAGATCGTGGGTGTACCCGAGTCCGCGATGCAGACGTGCTCGCGCCGCAGTGAGCACATCGAGTCGCTCGCGGCCGACCTTGGCTATGAGGACAAGAACAAGGCCCGCCTCGGAGCACGGACCCGAGAGCGTAAGCAGGACATCCATTCTATTGATGACCTGCACTCGACTTGGTCGGAGCGGCTGACCCCTGACGAGGTCTCCACCGTCCACTCCCTCAAGGGTGCAGAACCTCGCGAGCACACCGCGGAGATCGTGGAGCAACAGGACGTGCTCGACGCTCTGCGCAATGAGGAATGGGACCGGAAAGCCGAGCAGCAAAACGGGAAAGCCGAAGACCGAGCCGCCACCGAGGAGCCTCATCGTCGGTGGGGGCCGCACCTGCTCGTTTCACTTTCCGCCAACAACGCGGTCAAGGCGGCCGCCAACACCCTCTTTGAGCGTGACGCCGTCGTGACAGAGTCTCGGCTCCGCGAGGTGGCGATGAAGTACAGCTACGGCAAGGCGACGCCGCAGCAGGTGTACGATTCGATCAAGAAGCGTCCCGAGCTGATTGAGCGAACGTTCGAGGGACGCACGTACTACACCACCACTGAGGCCATCAAGGAGGAGCGGTTCCTTGTCGACTTCGCCCGGAATGGCCGGGGGGCACGCCGCTCACTCGGCCTATTCACGCTGAGCATGGCGGGTTTCCGGCTTGACCGGCGTGAACGCGAAGTGCTCGGCGAACTGCTCAGTTCCAAGGACCGCGTGACGCTCTTCAAGCAGACCGGCCCGACACGGCGTCCGGAACTCTCCCGGGCCGCCATGACCGCCGTACAGGAAGCTGGGCACAAGCTGCTGGTTGTCGCACCGACCAGCGTCTCGGCCCGACAGGCCGAACAGGACTACAAGCTCGAAAAAGTGTTAACGGCCCAGCAGGTCATCCACGATGAGCACCTGCACGAGAAGCTCAAGGGCCCGATGCCGAGCAGGCTTATCTGGGTCGAAGATGCCGGACGCCTCGGTACTCGCTCCATCGCGGGCCTCGCACGCGTTGCCAAGTCGACGGGGTGCCGGCTGCTGCTCTCCGGCGACAACGCCCGGAGCCGCACGCACGAGCGCGGCGACCCTTTCCGCCTGCTTCGCGACGAGGCCGGCATGTCAACGGTCGAGCACATCGTGATGAAGGACAAGCAGAGCAGGCTGGAACAGGTCGTGCACTCGCTGCAGTGGTCCGCCCCATGGACTGTGCCCAACGAACTCAAGGAGCTCGGCGCATTCCAGCTCTCTCAGGAGGAATCGCTCATCGAGGACGCCGCCCGCTTCTACACGGAGGAGCACTCACATGGCCGCAAGGTCGTGCTCGTCACCCCGGGTTACTCAACGCTCGGCCAGCTAACCGGCGCTGTGCGTGAGAATCTCCGCGATGCCGGGGTGCTGACAGGACGCGAACGCTCGGTCGTGCAGCTGCTCAGTCTCGGGTGGGACGACCGCGAGAAGTCCAAGAAGGACAACTATCACCGTGGCATGGTGATCGACTTTCACATGCCGAGCCGCGGATTCCGGTCGGGCGACCGTGCTCGTGTGCTCGGCGTTGACTCGTTCGGTGGGGTCTGGGTCCTCGGCCGCTTCAAGACACCGGAACGGCTCAACCTCCGGCACGCTAACCGCTTCACCGTCTCGAAGGTGCACCGCGGACGGCTCGCCGTCGGGGACCGAATCCGGCTCAATCGCTACACCAAGTCCGCGCTCGGCCGTCCCCTTCGGGCGGGCAGCGTGGTGACGGTGAAGGCATTCAACCCGCGGGGCGACATCGTCGTCGATGGCATGCGGATTCTGCCCAGGAACTTTGGTCACTTTGAGTACGACTATGCGACCACCGCACACCGGCTCCACGGCCGGCGCGCCGACTCGGTTGGCTTCGTCGCGCGTGCGGGTGACTACGCGGGCGCGGAGGCGAAAGACGTCGCCGCCGCCGGCGAGGCCAGCCGGAAGTCTTTCCGAGTCTTCGTTGACGACGAGGAGGGCTTCACGAACCTCATGGAGCACGAACGACCCACGCACTCCGCCATCGACGTCGAGGACCACATCGACGAGCTCGACCTCCAGCAAGAGGACTACGAGATGATGTTCCGGCGTGCCCAACCGGACATCGACCAGGGAATCCGTCATGGGCGATAGCCTCCTCGACCAGCTCCGACGGTCCATCCTCGGAGATGAGCTGGCCGCCGTTGTCGATGGCAAGGCTCCGTCGATGCTCGACCTCCGGCCCCGCCGTGGGCCGTGGAAATCCCTCCCCTACCAGTCGCTCCGAGAGGTGACCTACGACCCGAACAAGCGTCCACCGCTCCTCATCGAGTTCTCGTCCTATCTCATCGAAGTTGAAGGCAGCGCGCTGGAGGGGGTCTACCTCGCCATTGTCGGCCAGCGCGCGGTCGTGCTCTCAGAGGTCCAAGCGATGTACCGGGACCTGGAGGACGATGTGGACATCCCCGCTCAAATCGACCGTCTGACCATAAAGGCGAAGCGGGAACGCAAGGCAGGACGATCGGGCTCCTCCTGATTTAGAACACCGTTTAATCGCCGTGGGCGCTGCTCGGTGGTGGGGTGGAAAGAGAGCAGACGTCTCCCCTAAGCACCGCTTAGGGCTCTGGGCGGCATTCTGAGGCCGAATCTCGAATAGGATAGTCTGCGATGGACCCCTCCAAACCCCATCCGAACGGGAGTGTGAACGGCCGCGGCAAGCGGACGGAGAGCTTTCCGCTGAGCACGCCGCTCGTACGGCTGACGAGCCGCGACACCCTCACCCTCAGGGACGTCTTTGAGGGCGTCCACATCTTTGGCGGGCTTGGCTCGGGCAAGACCTCCGGCAGCGGGCAAACCATCGCCCACGCCTTTCTCCGGTCGGGCTTTGGCGGGCTGGTGCTGACCGCCAAGCCGGGAGAGACTGAAACCTGGAAGCGGTACGCGAAGGCGACCGGCCGGGAGCTCATCTTATTCGGGCCGGACCACCCCCACCGGTTCAACTTCATCGACTACGAGCTCCGACGCCCCGGCCGCGGAGGAGGCATTGCGAGCAATCTAGTCTCCCTGTTCGAGGAGGTCCTCGAAGTCCACACGCCGGGCAAGGTCCTCGGTGGCGACCCGTACTGGCGAGAGGCCCGCGCCCAGCTCCTCCGCAACTCGATCGAGCTGGTTCGGCTCGGAGCTGACAAGCTGACCTTCGACGACGTAGTTGATGTCATCCGTTCGGCTCCCCGGCGACCGGAGGACCGGACCGATACCAAGTGGAAGAGCGAGTCGCGATGCTACCGCTTGCTCCGGTCCGCCCTGGACCGGGTGGAAGTGTCGGGCAACGAGCGGGACCAGCGTGACCTAAAAGTCGTCACGGACTACTTCTTCGAGGAGTTCGCCCCACTCGACCCCGAGCCGCGGTCCAGCGTCGTCAGCATGGTCGGAGCGCTCACTGACATGCTCGTGCGTGGCGATGTGCGGGAGCTGTTCCTGACCAAGAGCACGCTCGTCCCGGACATCACCGAGAACGGGGCGGTCATCGTCTTGGACATGCCGGTGCAGGAGTACCGCGAGGCGGGTCGCTTCGTGCAGGTACTCTTCAAGACTGTCTTCCAGCGGATGGTCGAGCGACGACAGAACCGGACGGATACCGCCCGGCCGCTCTTCCTGTGGGCCGATGAGTCGCAACTCTTCTCAACGCACAGCGACACCACGTTTCAGACGACCGCGCGCGAGTCCCGCATCGCCACGGTGTACCTCACCCAGAATCTCCCGAACTACTACGACGCGTTCGGCTCCGACTCTGGGGGCCGCGACCGTACCAAGAAACTGCTCGGTGCCTTCGGGATCAAGATCTTCCACGCAAATGGCGACCTGGAGACGAACAAGTACGCGGAACAGCTGTTCGGACAAGAGCTCACGTGGCGGGAATCGGAGTCGGCCGGGTCGTCCGAGAGCGCCGGGTCGTCTTACAGCAGTTCCTCCAAGTCGTCGTCCTCCAGCCGGAATCAGGCCATCGACTTCACTGTTCGCGCGAAACGGTTCACGCAGATGCTCCGCGGCGGTCCGCACCGAGGATGGACCGAGGCGTACGCATTCCGGGCGGGCGAACCGTGGAAGACCACCAACGACAACCTCCTCTACGTGAAGTTCCCGCAGACGGTGCAGCGGTATCCCCGTGATGGAGGTCGGTCCGGCGGAGGGCACCGATGATCTCCTTCAGCAGACCGTTCTTCACGCCAGTTGCCATTTTGCTTCGCCAGGGATCGGGCGGGTTCGTGGTTGGGTTCGTTCCGCTCTTGTTCACGTTGCTCTGGTTCATAGGCCTGACGGTGCTCCTGCTCTTCCTTCGCGGCTTTGCCGAGGGAACATGGGTCGGCGCCCGACTCGACCTGGCGATCGCGCCGCCGATGGCGGTGCTCACGCTGACCATCGCAGCCGTCTGGGTGGTTCGCTCGGTCGGCCTCTGGAGCCCGCAGGGACCGCTCCGCGACCACAACTGCTTTCCCGGTTTCACCGGTCGTGCGGGCCGGTTCTGGTCTCGCATCAGCTTGACTGACCGTGAGTGGACGGTGCTGGACACCTATGAGCCGCTGCTCTTGTCCGCGGCCGGGACGGCGTTGCTGATGTTTCCGTGGTCGCGTGTGGCAGGCGCCATCCTGATCGTCATGGCGATCGCGTGTGCCTATCAGTCCATCTGGGACCGCCTCTCGAACCCCAACCAAGAGGAGCCGGTCGAGGACTACATCGCTGGGGTTCTCGGGCTGGACCTGGACGAGGAGGAAGTCGAACGCCACGAAACACGGCGCGTTCCTGAGTCGCCATACGCCGACCTGTCCGACGAACTCGTCGGCCTATTGGACGAGGACACCAGGGCGGCAACCGAGCGTGACCGGGCTGCCGCCCAAACCTCGGCTCCAGCCCGAGCCGCAACACCGAAGCAATCCAAGGCACGACGCTCCATCGAACTCAAGCCTCGTGGTGCCGCATTCCATCGGCCCGGCTCGACACTTGCGCTGCTTTTCTACGCGGCTCTGGGCCTCGGTCTTTTCCTTGTTGTGATGGACCCGTCGGACTTCTACGAGCAGTCACCGGACCGTTGCCAGGCCGGGATTCTGAGCGTCCAGACCGGAGCCGCCCGCATCGGGCTCGCGAGCCCCGCGGGCCGCGAGACCCCCGGCGGGCTGGCGACGACCGTGCTGGACCGCGTCGCACCGGATGACCTCGGCAAGCTCCGGCGCGACGCGATCCGACGCGAAAAAGGCCGGATTCAGGCTCCACTCAACAACACCTATCAGGCTGTGCAGGACCTTCGAGAACTGGTTAAGGGCACGCTCGGATTCGAACTCAATGTTGAATCGACGACGCCGCAGTTCGATGAGTTGGTGCTTGAGCACGACTCTGTCGCCGAGGCTTGGGTTGCCCTGATCAACGGAGCGGAGAACTACTCGGCCAAGGTGACTGACGCCCGCGAGCGACTCGACGCCATCCACAAGCCCGGCGGCGTTGATGTTGAGTCGTTTGACGCGTTGTTCGCAGAGATTGAGCCGTTGGCCGACGAGGTCCGCGGGCTTGAGCCGCACGTGGAACACATCGCAGCCATGCTCGAAGCCAAGAAGTTTGAAGACGCACTCAACCAAGACCCGGATGAAGGACCATGAACGTAGGAAGCTCGCAGACGCATACGCGTCTTCGGCTCGACTGAACAGAGAATCACCAGCACGCAGGACCAGAGGACCTCACCAATGCGAACGACCACACACCGATTCACACTATTTCTCGCCACGGCCCTCTTCGGATGTGTGAGCGTCACGTCGGCCCAGGTCACCACAGACGACATTCGAGCACAGGCCCGCGAGCGTGTCTCGGGGTCGCTCGCCGAGCAAGAACAGCAGGCGTACGCCAGGTCGCTGCTCGTGCGGTTCGAGACGCGGGTCCGGCAGACCGAATCGCTCATCAAGGAAGTCGAGCGTCGCGATGCCGCGTACCGCGACCGGATGGACGCCCTGTTCACCAGCGACGACGGCAAGCGACTCGGCCAGAAGAACGACCCGTCGATTCGCACACAGTTCCTGAGCTACCAGGAGCAGCCGCTCATCGACCCGAGCGAGCTCGCGGCGAAGAGGGCCCTTGTCGAGAAGATGCTCGGTTTCTTGGAGGAGGCCAAGTCGGCCCCCGGCGGTTATGTCCCGCAACCAGAGCGTGTGGATGAAGCGGACGACGCGTACCTTTGGGCTCGTGCACGTGCGATGAAGCTCAGCGAGGTAGAAGCGTGGCTGAATGGGCAGCTCGCCACACTCGACCGAACCACGGATGTCACTACGGTACCGACGCTCAAGTCCCGAATTGACGCGTACCGAGCGGAGCTCCGGCAGGCATGGATTGACGCTCAAACGCGAGGACGCGAAGCCGCCCGCGAGGCAGCCCAGCCGGTCATGGAGGAGAACGCCCGCATCGCTGAGCTCGAACGAGCATTGCAGGAGGCAGAGCTGAAACTCGCTCTCGCACGGCAGGAAGCGGAGCAGCAACGCATCGACTTTGAGATGCGAATGGAGCAGCAACAGATTGAGCTTCGTGAACGCCTCGCCGCATCGCAGCGGGAGATGGATGACCGACTCGCCGAAATTGAGCGTCAAAACCAACTCGCAGAGGCTGAGCGGATGCGGCGAGATGCGGAAGCCGGAGCCGTGGCGAGAGGCATCCGCGATGACGCCCGCAAGGTGGAGTTGATCGCCAAGTGCAACTCGCCGGAGGTTCAGGCGAATCTTGCTCCGTTCCTTACCAAGGGCACGTGGCAGCCCGGCGACTTCGAGCGGAACATTCGCTTCGACAGGACGCCGATGTCGTGGAGCAAGATCCAGGCGGACGGGGCTCTGACCGACAACCGGGACGGGCTGCAACGGCTGCTCGAAATCGCGAACGCCAAGGGGTGCTTCCCGCGGGGCGGGCAATCCCGTGGCTACTACGTCAACCGTAAGCACCTCGATGCGCACCGGCCGAAGTGGGGCTACCCGCAAACCTGGAAGAACCTGTCCGAGGACCAGATCCAGGAAGTCCGGCGTATCCAGGCCCTCTTAATTGAACTTGGCCCAACGCTCGTTGAGGAAGGGATGCTCGATCCGTGACTTGAATGACCGCGGCCTATTCCGGGCGTGATCGAACGCCCAGCTCCGCGAGGCACAGAACGCCCGCCGTCAGTGACGCGGCGGGGTCTGGCCGGAGTGTTGGAGAGGAGACCGGGAGGTCGTCCTCGTGTGACCATGCCGCAAACGGACCGTCCGAATGCGGAAACCACTTGGAGAGATGCTGCTCAATCGGCTGAGCGGGCCTTACGCTCTTCGTCCAAGATGAACGAGTGAGCCTCGTCGAGCACCTTCCCCGCCGCGAGCAGATCGTCGCGACCGAGAGAGTGCGTCTCCTGCCATTCTTCCTCCGCGTCCTTGTAGACACGGACGAGCGTCGTGTTGAACATGTGCCCGTTGCGGGTCTCGTTCTTCCAGACCACGGCTTTGACGCCGTTGATCCTGAACTCCGCTTCGGGGTGAGACTTCTCTGACGATTCCATACGCTTTTTCCTTGGCATTTCGGCGTTCCCTTCTGGGCTAAACCCTTCACTGGACGCCTCCCGGTTCACGCCTGTTATGCACGCCGGGTCTTCGGATGTGACACAACGGGTTGCGGCCACGTGGGCGACCCATCCGGCCTGGGCTCAAATGGCCGAACTACCTTGCGATTTGTCTCGATGACGTCCTTGTGGAGTGGGCGGAGCCCTGCGGTCTGCCTGGTGCGGTTCACCGCCCGGAACACCGCGAAGAGCTGACGAACAACCGGGGCATACGGCTCGAAGCGGAGGCGTCGAAACTCCTCGGCCATCTCCTTTACGGTGGCCCGCTTCGCCAGGTCGCACATGTAGCTCTTCAGCCACCGGTACTCGTTCTGATGGATGCGGACCGACGCGTGGTAGGTGCCGTTCACGCTCCGGCGATACCCGATGCTGTATCCGGCGAACGCGATCGGTTCGCGACGGACATCGCGGATCACAGACGCCTCCCGCTTGAAGAAGAGATGCTCGCCCGCGTTGGCGACAAGCACCCAGAACGACGCGTACCGCAGGTAGTGAACGTTCCCACCGCCCGAGGCTTTTCGTCGGGCTCGCTGCCACCGCGACTTGGCGACGTCGTACTGAGCGATGAGCTTCGCATCGATGTCCTCGGGCAGGCGACCGGGTGGCACATGACCAGCGACGTAGAAGAAGTAGCCGTGCCGGATGTACTGCACAGTCAGTTGCTGAACGAATCCCGCCACGCTCGTGGCGACGTATTGGTAGCTCATTGGTCTTCCCTCCTCGAAGAAGATGTAGTCGTCAAAAGAGCGTTGTTTGTGGTCCCTTCAGCCCAACAGGCACAACGCTCAAAGCCCTCGCAAAACCTTCCGGGAATCAAGCGGCCGCCCGAGACCCGTACAACCTTCCGCCGCATACCAGCACCGAGCGAAACAACTCGCCGTGCTGCGGCTGAATAACCCCAAGAGTGTGAGCAGGGTGCTGCACCAGCTCCCTACTCCAGGTTCCATGTATTGGTGTTGCCCAATCATGGTCGTTGCGGTGCACCAGACACTGTGTCCAAGCACCACATCTTCGGAACACCGACCGGCAGAAGCGGGAGGGTTGCCGTTCCCGGCACATTCCTCCCGCTCGCCGACCGCATGGATACCCGTTCATCACACACAACTGTGCGATGAACCGGCACCCGTACACAGATTCAACGCGTCGCCGCTTTCGTCGTCGCTGATCGCATCCGCTCCGGGTACCACCCCGGTGCGTTTCGATGCCCCAGTGAACGGGCCGCCACTGCCTTGCAGCGGACACCGCTCCGGGAGGCTCTCGCCGCCCAGACTTTCTACTCGCGGCACACTCCCAGTCTCAGGCGTTTGAAACACCAAGCAGACCTTGCCTGGCACCGGCTCATCACGCCGGAAGCCCGAGACCTTCCCCTGTTAGCCATGCTCGTCACCGAGACGGTCACGTCGCTCGGCCCTCTGTCGTCCGACTCGGGATCCCTCCCGCGTCGGCGTTTGCACACGAGCTGATGCTCGTGTGATTTCAGCCAGCAGAACCCAGAAGCTCCGGCTTACCCATCGACAGACGACTTCGTTACGCGGTTCGGCACCGTCTCCGTCTCGATTGACCGCCAAGCCCTCGCGGGCCTCTCATGGTTGAGCTCTTCACCGCCGGTCGTTTCGACCGGTCGCCGGGTGTGGTCATCACCCGGTCGCCCGCATCGCTGCGGACGAGCTCCCCACGGCGGCACGGGTTGAACGGGGTACGAGACCCCGAACCCCCCGCGACGGATTACGCGGCGTTGTGGCCCGATGGCCCGAACGCCGCCTCACCGATTCGAACATGACGGCTCGCAGGAATACCCGCGAGTTTGTCCAGGTCGCCCCGGCTCCCGAGGCGACTCGCTCATCGGATAGAAGCTGCGGATTGTTCTCGTGGTTGAACCGTCGAGGCTTTACTCGCAGCAGCCTCCGTCGAACCGGACAAGCGTGTCTCCACGCATCCGGCTCTACGCGTCTCCGGCATCCACAAATCTGTGGACAGGGTGATGAGCCCTGCTTCCCTTCGCTCGGCTGGTGAGGCCGTGCTCTCGGGCTGTCGGAGTCTGTGTGCGGGTGCCGAGGCGGTCGGTGACCGGCTCGCTTATAGACAGACACTCTCTAACGCCAAGGCGATAGAACGATGTTTGTCTCCGCAGAACCTGAGACTAGCGCGACTCTATTAGGTATGCAAGCTCACACCTCAGGCATGAATCAGCACGCTGGGAGAGAACGGCGGTACCCGCTCTTGTGTACTGACTGTGACTCCTGCTGAAGACGAGTAAACCATCGTCGCCATGCCCCCCTCATCGCCTGCGCGACTTCGCAGCCTTCGAGCCAAGAGTTTTGCTAGAGGCTCGTCTTCCACCGCGCAGATTACCTGACGCCCAGTCCTTCTGACTGCTGCCAATACCTCAATCAGATGGAGAGCCCGATAGTCGTCGATATGCTGCACCGGATCGTCGAGGATCAGCGCATTCACCTTGGGCCATTCGGCAGACACGTGAAGAGACAGGAGGAACGCAAGACCCGCAGCTCGACGCTGGCCGCTACTGAATACAAAGTTCGGATTGAGTCCATCGCCAATCTCGAAGCTAAGCATCCGACGCACGTCACCACGAAGGCGATATCGCATCTCGCGCCAATCACAGTGAGGCCGCAGTCGTTGGTACAAATCAAGCAGCAGAGGTTCTAGCTCCGCAAGTCTCTCATCAATCAGCTCGCCCTTCATTCGCCGGATTGTGTCGTACGCTGCCTTTGCCTTGGCGCGACTCTCCGTTGCACGCTGCAACTGCTTCTCAGCTTGAGCCAGATCCTTCTTGACACCATTCAGTTCGCGCTGGAGCTCCACTACCCGCCCACGCATGACCGAAGCCCCGACAACCGCGAGGCTCCGTTCAAGCTTTGCCGCGACCTCGCGCAGCTGAGTGACTTGTTGTCGTACGCGTTCGCGACCCGCCTGACGATCATCGCCCACATCTACGCCGTGACTATTGCAGATCGTCTGTGCCTCTTGAAACCACTCTTGAGTCTGCCGCGCCGCGGCCTCTTGCTTCCTTGCATGATCCTCCGCCACTCGCAGTCCATCTTGACACTCCGCGATCTGCGTTTGCAGAGCTGCTCGCTCCGCGACAAGCCGCGTCAAGTCAGAATTCCGCTGACGGAGTTCGTCTGCGAGCAGCTTGAGACGCGTTTGAAACTCCTCCGACTCAAGCTCTGACCGACACAGTGGACATGCCCCGTCGCGCAGGCCGAGATGTGCACCGTGCTCGTGCAGCATGTTCAGAGATACGGTCTCAGGACTATCCACCCCTGTGGCGGAAATCTGAGCATCGCACTTTCGCCGCTTGACTTCGAGTTCGGCCAGTGACTGTTTGAGAGATGCAACTTGAACAGCTGGGGCTGCGTCGGGCTCACTCGACGTGCCGACACTTCGACCCGCATGCAATTCTTGCGAGCGTTCTAGGAGATCAGCCGCCTGAGACAGCTGTGATACTGCGAGCCTGATTTCCGAAAGGCGGGTCTCCGCAACACTAACACGAGCCGCATCATTGTCTTCTGTTGTTGGTGCCAGCACCGACAGCTGCGACCTCGCACTTTCGAGCGCCTCGCTCTCGGGTGTGTCAGACCTGAGTTCGCTTAGTCTCGCCGTCAGATCGCCTACACGCTGCCGCGCATTCCGGTATGAAGCATCCGCCTTCTCTTCGACAGACTTTGTGCGAGCGACGAGCTCCTTTGCTCTTGACTCGAATCGCGTCAACGCGTCCGTGCCTAGAACGGCGCGCACAAGATCAAACCGATCGGTTTCCTTGAGGTCAACACTGAGCTTTGTGATCGCCTCATCGCGAAGCATCATGACTTGTGCCAATCGCACAAGCGGGCTATCCAACTCGCCCGGGCCATTACACACTCGATCGACGACCTCGGCCTCGGAGGCGCCGACTAGTCCGTTTGGTGTTCGCCGAATGACGAAGCTCTCCCCTTGGTCATCAACGAGCTCAAGCGATACATACTGCTCCTTTGGCCTTCCGTGTCCGCGCCACCAGACGTAATCGCCAAGCCCTTCACCCTTCTCCTTGTGCTCGCCAGAACCACGCACAGAACCTGTAAGCGCGAATTCAACTGCATCGCAGACCGTACTCTTGCCAGATCCATTGCGACCCGACAGCACAAGAAAGCCACGTGGCACGCGCAGCTTCACCTTCTCGCGAGCACCGCGAAAGCCCTCAAACTCAACGACTGCCAGTCTCACGAGCTCTCCATCAACTGTGAAGCGACCGTCCCAAGGTCCAGATCAAGAAGTAGGCCGTGGATAGGACTGCCTTCAGGCCCAAGGCGCTTTCGGAGATCTTGGAGGAGGTTGTCGGTGGAACTCAGATGAAGGTGTCGGAGCGGAAGCAACGGGGCTAGCACAGCTTCGGCGTCTTCTGGCGTAGTCACGCCGACACCAACAATCTTCCGTGTGCCTCGAAAGTCCTCCTCAATCGCGTTCAGCTTCGACCTGTCCACACCGTCCGCGCTATCTCTGGTCAGGAACACTGAATAG
The DNA here is from genome assembly GCA_029260345.1 of Phycisphaerales bacterium. Taxonomy (GTDB): domain Bacteria; phylum Planctomycetota; class Phycisphaerae; order Phycisphaerales; family UBA1924; genus OFTM186. The sequence goes on from JAJDDK010000002.1 coordinate 172,222, forward strand.
CAATTCCATGCTTTAGTGGGGGCGTCTGAGAATAGAGATCCATTCTCTCGAAGAAACATGTCCTGAAGCTGTTCCCATGACTGCTGGAGTTCCGCCACTGTTTGAAGCACGTACACAACACCGAGGACACTCTCGTCCTCGAAGTACGCAGCAGGAGTCTCGCTTCGCGGAACGAAAACGCGATAGTCCGCTGCAGCAAGCACGGACTCAACATCTTGGAGGAGTTGATTCATGCAGGATCCCTCAGCTCAGCCACGAGTTGTTCATGCGTCTCCCAGTGCGGAGTGGTACCTGGGCGAACAATGGTCGGTGCCGCATCACCTCGTACTACGTCGACCGCGGCATAGTCAGCACTGGCACCCACACAAACCATCCGATCCACTGGTATTGGGGACGGTGGCTCCTCTGCGTAGCGTTTCCTCGCCGCGCTGAGGACTTCTCCACTACCCGACAGCAATCGCACTGTCTTGCCGCAATACTCGTAGTGAGTTCCGTTGAAGCTCGCGCCTTTGGCCTGGAGACGAGCGTGAATGGCGACGAGGAGCTGACGCGATGTCTCCGGATCGATCTGGCGGACTGGGGCGTGACTCAATGTCCCAGTCAGGACACGCCGCAGCCCGTATAACGTAGCGTTGTCGCTGTGCTCACCGACCTCGCCAAGTGCCACTCCGAAAACTGCTTCGTGAGTTTCTGCGGCATCGCGGACAAGCTTTCCTATGGACACTTTGCCAAGAGCTGTGGCGAAGGCATCTAGGAAATCTGCACCTGACTGTCGAACATGCTGGAAGTTGATGTCTTGTTCGTGGGCCCACTTCCACAGCCCCGGAGCTTTTCGTTCAAGCGCGTCGGCGTCAGATGGGTCAACCACAACCAAGCTGCGAGGCGTAGTGGCTGTGAGCGACTCCGCCAGTACTTCACTCAAGTACACCCAATCCGACCAAAACCCCACGACTAGCAAATCACGATCTTGCACGTTTGTGGAGAGCCACGCTCGGAATCGGTCCGTTCGTAGTTTGAGGTCGGCGTGCTCCAGCTGGTCCTTGCACCAGATGGTTCGCAGCCGGTCACTTCCTCCATAGCAGCAGCCATGTACCTTCAAATACGGTGAGTGGTCATAATGGGCGGCCAGATCCGCCGGCTCCCTCATCGCACGGAAATCAGGCTCGCCAATCGCGGTCGCGGCGAGCTCGACAAACAAGTCGTAGTTAGTGGTGACGCATCCCTCAAGGGCTCGACAAGCCAGCAGATCTGCAATCGCGAGGTGTCCGGTATTGAACTCCCGGAGTGGGCCGTGAAAGTACGACCATGGGATCAACTTTTCGATGAACTCGCGGAACCTGGTGTTGCTCCAGAACCACTCGGCGATCGTTTCGATATCGGCATCGGTGTCTAGCGGCATCGCCTCGCCTACGAGCTTCAGGTAACTGCCTCGGCAGGCTTCGGCGACATCCCAGGCTGATGGAGTTCGAGTTGGAGGCGCCATGGACAAACCGGCGCCGGCAAGAACCATGAGCTTGCCTCCTGCGACCGATTCCAAGAGCAGTCTCTTTAGAGCGTCATCCACTTCGAGCACCTTCTTGTGTCAATCGTACTCCTTCGGGTACTGATGTGCCTCGGACCTCGCTAGGCCTTGCGCAGTCTTGCCCTGACCCACTCGACCAGCTTCCGGTGCTCCGGAGCAACCGGTTTCATGTAGCGGTCAGCCATCTGCGAGCTCGCCGAGTGGCCGAGCCACTGCTTCATGGCGACGATCGAGCAGCCCTTTCGGGAGCCGTACTCCGTTGCACCCAAGTGACGAAGACCGTAGAAGCCGCCCAGCGTGTCCTTGGTCTCACCGATGCTCTCGCGAAGTCGTTGCCACCACTGCTGCACGCCATCGGACCGAGTGTGCACGACCGGCTTGCCGTTCTTGGTCACGAACATCAGGTCGCCGGTGGGCCGTGGCGTTTCGGCGAGGTACTCCTCGATTGCTCGCCACACACCCGGCGGCGTGTCGCCGTAGCGGTCGACTCCGGTCTTGCTCCGACGGATGTCGTATCCCTTCTTGTCGATCTGTCCGACTCGAAGGTCGGCAATGTCGGTCTGGCCGAGGCCGAGTCCGATACCCAGCCAGATCATCGCTTTGCCTCGCGTGTCTGCCGCGGCGACCATTGCCTTGAGTTGTTTCAGTGTGGGGAACTGCCGCTGTTCCGCTGCCCGCCCCGGCGTCCGGTCCAACGAATCCCAGTTCCACCCGAGCACCTGCTGCCCATACTCCGGGCGTCCGGAGCGATCGATGAGACGTTTGACCGCCTGAATACGACCATTCACCGACGCAGACGCGAACCCCTTCGCGACAAGCTCTCGGTTGAACTCCTCGACGTCCGCCATTTCGAGATCGGAAACGCGAAGTCGGGCCGCCGCCCCCTTGCCGTGCCGCTCGCTGATGAATGCCAGGAAGTCCTTGATCTCTTTCCTTCGGTTCATCAGCGCACGCGGTGCGATTGTGCCTGCGGCTCGCTTCTCGCCCGGCTTCCGCACCCGGCCTTCGTCGTACTTGAACAAGCCGGAGGCGACATGGACAAGCGACCCAGGCTCCGCCTTCACCTCGGTACGGACGGCCTCTCGTTCGGCTCGCTTCTCTCTGGCCTTGGTCTTCGCGGCGTGACCTGGCCGCACGGCGGCCGCCGCCTCGTGGTCGTCCTGGAGCCATGCGGAGAGCCAGGCCTCGTACGACCTGTTTGCTTCTCCCTTGGGCACCATCCCGAAGCGGTGCTTTTTGGGTGTGCCGGTGTCCGGATCACGATAGCTGACGTGCCACCCGATGCCACGGTTCTCCGTGTAGCGGAGCTTCGGGATACGTCGCTTTCGGTTGGTTTCGGACACGACGACGACCCTCTACACTGGCCTCGCGAGGGGCTCCCACGCTGGTTGCCCGTCAGATCTTTGTAGTGCAGTTTCTGTGGCCAGTGTAGTGCAAAAGGCCGCCGGAGGCGTCGTCAGTGGCTTTTTCAGGCCTTGCCAACGTGAATGTCGGGCGTTCGAATCGCCTCACCCGCTTTCGAAAAAGCCGCGTCAGTGCCTCAAGCAGGGGCGCTCACGCGGCTTTCTCTTTTTCCGAGGGCTTCGATATTGGGATGGGCGGTTCCTGGTGGGGCTGCTTTCATGGAACGGGCGCGGCAAATCCCCGATCATGATTCCAAAAAATCACCGGCGAGAATTTTTTCGTACTTGGGATGCGCCCTTCGTTCCGCGGCCCGCCGGCGGTTTGGCGCTATTTCACCTGAAAAACGAATTGCCGGCCATCGATCCACTTCAGGGAAACGTTTTCGTTCCAACCAAATTCATCGACGGCTTTCTTGACGCCGCCTTTCCACCAGCCGCCGGTCTCGTAGTCATCACCGGTGATGAATCCGCCTGATTTCACTTTGCGAAGTGAGATCTCAAGGTCTCTTTTCGCGAAGTCGTAGAGGTGGTTGCCGTCGATGTACACAAAATCCAACTCACCATCCCGGAATTCGTTGAGCGCGGATTCAGAGTCCTGCCGCATGACGACGACCTGCCCGGATTGGATCTTTGAAGAGAATCTCGACTGGACGGATCGGTATCGTTCCTCGAGTTCCTGCTCCTTCTCGGAGGCGCCGCCGTACCACGCATCTTTGTAATCATCGCTGTCTTCGTATTTCCACGGGTCGATCAAATAGAGTTTCTTCGGTCGTGCGATGCTGAGTATGGATTCGCTGAAATCGCCCAGGTGGACGCCGATCTCCGCTCCCACCGTTCCCTTCGGCAGCGTTTCGAGAAGCCTCCATCGCGAGCTTGACGACATGCCAAAGGCTTTCGCCAGCGTTCGGACGACGGGTGTTCTTTTAAAGGCTTTGGTGGGCATGGTCGTTTCTTTTTTGAATGTGGGAACGGCAATCAGTTCGTGCGCCGACCGTCTGCGGACATCGAAAATCGACCGGCGGCCCCATTCTCCGTGGCGGGCGGCGCCAGTCAACCGTGTGCGGAAGCGGTAGGGTGACCGCGCAATGACTAGCAGTGATGTGGGTTCTCACTCAGCGCGACGATTCTGGCGGCAGGTTCATGTTCGGAAGCTGATTCCGTACGTGATCATTGGCGTGCTGGTGGTCCTCGCCGTGGCATTCCTGGGCCGCGAGATTTCGGATCACATCGATGCGATTGAAGCGTGGCTGGCAAAGATTCATCCGTGGGGCGCGGTGGTGTATCTCGGGCTGTTTGTGGTGCTGACGTCACTGCTCGTGCCGAGTTCAGCGATGGCGATCATTGCCGGGGCCCTGTTCGGATTGGGATGGGGGACAGTGGCGGTCGTGGTTGGTGCGCTCGTGGCGTCACCGGTGCAGTATGCGCTTTCGCGGTGGCTGCTGCGGGGATTGATTGAGCGGAAGCTCGCCGCGCGGCCGGAAATGCAGGCGATCATGCAGGCCCTGAAGTCGAAGCAGTTGCGGCTTCAGGTCATGCTTCGGTTGTCGCCACTCAGCGCGGCGATCGGGAGTTATTTGCTTGGCGCTGCGGGCGTGCGGTTTGGAACTTTTGTCCTGGCGACGTTTGGGCTTGTCCCGGGATTGTTTCTTGAGATCTATTTCGGGCATGCGGGCAAGCACCTCGCGAAGCTCGCCGGTGGAGAAGCGACCGGCATTCAGATGCATGATGTGGTCGTGATCGCGGGGCTGACGCTCGGTCTTGCAGCCATGGTTTTTGTGTCCATCAAGGCGCGGCAGGCAGTGCAATCGGCGGTGAAGGCTTCGGCGAAATCCGAAGTGAGTTCGCCGCCGAATCCTGATTCATGAGCAGGGAAACTATCGTGCAGGACTTGCTTTCGCAGCGTTGATGAAATCGATCCAGCAATCTCGATCAATGAAGCTGTAATGGTTGGCGCCGCTCCAGAGATGGGTCGTAGCCGAAGGAAGCTGCCCCGCAAGGTATTGCGGCATGCGCTGTGAAATGATTCCGTCCGAGTCGCCGTAGAAGATCCTGACCGGCTGCCGAACATCGCGCGGCTGAAAACCCCATCCCCACAACGCCATGGTCATTTCGTACACGCCTTCTTCCTTTTGAAGGAACGCAAGGCGAACATTTTCTTCGAAAAGAGATTTCTGTGCTGGGTTCCGGAGAATGGTCTTCGCTTCGTTTGGCAGTTCCTTGCCGATGGTCTTGACGTACGCGGCGATGTCTTTGTTGACTGTGCGCGCCGCTGACTTGAGCGCCCATCGGACGAGAAACGGAAAGCGACGAATTTTCACAATGTCTTTCAGATCTTTCATGACGAGCATCGGCGTGACGCCTTGGTCATCAAAAGGGGCGACCGGCGACGCGAGAACCACGTGTGTCACTCGTTGCGGCATGTGAAAAGCAACGGAAAGCGCATGAGGGCCGCCGCCCGAATGTCCGGCGGAGCAGAAGGTCGCAAGGCCAAGATGGTCGGCGAGCTGCTCCATGTCGCGCCCCCAATCGACCATGTGGCGGCCCTTCATCGGCGAAGAGCCACCGACGCCCGGCTGATCCGCGGCAATCCAGTGGATCCCGAATGATGCCGTCAGCGCGTCATCCGGATGACGGATCACGTGTGAATCTGAGAATCCGTGACTGAACATCACGGGAGCGCCATTAGGGTCTCCGAAGACGTTGAAACTCAATTCGCGACCATCGTCCAGCGTCAACTTTTGGGCCATCCGATCCTCCGCTCATCCAGCGTCGCCAACGTGCCGCTCATTGGAATTGGAATTCAATGGGGTGTTCGACGTAGGATAGTGGGTGTCTACCTGAGGGGCTTATGGCAGACGATCATCGAAACGACTTCGGCACCGAATCGCCGACGGCTGAGCAAGCATCGAATGCAACCTCCGATCCATTGATCGGGTTCGTCATCAACGGCGTGTATGAGATCCGCGACCGAATTGACGCCGGCGGCATGGGCGTCGTCTATCTCGCGTGGGATTTGGGGCTGCACAAGTTCGTCGCGGTGAAGACACTGCGCGAGCGGCTCCTCGCCGGTGAAGATGGTGCTGACTCAATGGAGGAAGCCGCGCGGCAGGCGCGGATTGATCATCCGGCTTTTGTCGCCGTGATGCACGCCTCCACGTTTGAGCATCCTGACGGCGAGCGCTGCGCATTCTTTGTGATGGAGTATGTGAAGGGCGCTCATCCGCTGTTGAATCATGCGCGTGCAAAATCGCTGTCAGTTGAAGAACGAGTCGCGCTGTTCATCGATGCGTGCGAAGCCGTGCGACACTTGCATGAGCGTGAAGACCTCATTCACTTTGATCTCAAGAACGCCAATGTGCTGGTGGATGATCGCGGGCGCGTCCGCGTGATTGACCTCGGCGTGGCACGTGCCCACAAGGATCACGACGCCGAAACGCCAGGCGGCACGATCACGTGCATGAGTCCGGAGCATATTCGCGGCCGTGTGGCGGACCTTGACCATCGATGCGACATCTGGTCGCTTGGCGTCTTGCTGTACATGCTGCTGTCCGATGGGCAGGCGCCGTTTGTGTCGCGCGATCGCGGCGACGGCGCTGACCGCATGGAGTCACTGAAGCGGTCAATTTGCGAGGACGATCCGCCGCGTTTGCATGTGGATGCAGCCCTATGGCGCGTGGTTGAACGGGCGCTCGCAAAGTCGCCGTCGGACCGGTACGAGTCGGTCGGCGCGATGATTAATGACTTGTACGCCGCCACGGGGTTGACGCGGGCACATGTCGAAACAGCGCCCATGTTGAAGTCGGACGAGAGCGTCCTGCGGCGGCGCCTGCTAAAAGGCGCAGTCGCGGCCCTGATCGCAGCCGCATCCGTCTTGATTGCAATTCCGCTGACGCCGCTTCTGGCGACGGAATGGACGAATATTCAACCGGCGTTCGGGCGGTGGCTGCTGCAGCCGGCAAGCGTGGGGCCTTCGGAGCCACTGTCTCAAACGGCGATCATTGCGTTTGCGGATTCGACGGATGCGGAGTCGGTAGCCGGTGCCGCCGGGGTGGATGGTGTTTCGAATCGCGAGGTGGTTTCCCACCGGCGCTTGCACGGCGCGCTGTGCGAACGACTCATCGCGGCGGACGTGAGCGCTGTTGTCTTTGACATCGTGTTTCGATCGCAGACCGAGCACGATGAGGATTTTGCAGCGGGCATCAAGGCGCTTCAGGACGCAGGCGTCGGTGTGGTCGTCGCGGCGCCGCAGTGGACGGTGGATGCCGAATCGCAGCGACCGGTGATGAGTGAACGGTTGTGGGAGGAGGGCGTGGGCTGGGGTTGCTACGCATTGCAGGAGATCGGCGGGCAATTGGCGGTGCCTCTCGTGGTGAAGCGCGGCGAGGTAGTGATGCCGTCGCTGCCGCTGGCAGGGTTTGCAGCGGGTCGCGCCGATGGCGCTTCATTCAGCGTCAGTCTTGACGAAGGCGATGGCAGTGTCGGCGTGAGGTACTGGCGCCTGGATTCGGTTCGACCTGACGTGCGCCGCGCGGGGCCTCCGCCGGATCTGCTGGAGCTCACGTCGGTGGAGAAGTTCGATCCGACGACGCCGCGCATTGGGCCGTCGATGGGATACCGCTCAGATGACGTCATCGGCATGTACTTCGCGGCGACCTTGAACCGTGAAGCGATGGATGCGGTGACTTACCCGTATGAGAGTGTGTTTGAGGCGAGCGACACCGAACTGCGGCAACGGTTTTCGAATCGCGTGGTGATTGTGGGGAATTCATCGCAGGCCGGGCGAGATTTGCACGCGGTGGGTGATGAGATTTGGCCAGGTGTCTATTTGCAGGCGGCGGCGACGGAATCGCTGCTGCGCCGGCATCGCGCGCGGGCGCCGCGTGAAAGCGTGACCTATGGAATTGCCGGAGTCAGCGCCTTCTTTGGCGCATTGGCCGGATTTCGAATGAATAATTCGAGGCGCGACCGTCATCGTTCGATTTGGCGGAGCGGAATTGGCTGGGTCATCGTTCTAGTGATTGCATTGGCGGTGCTGATGGTCACGAGCGTCCTGACGTTTCGTGCCCTCGCCTTGTTCTGGAGTCCGTTTTTTCCTGTCACTGCATTGGCCGTCGCTGCGGCATGCGCCATTGTTGCGGCCAGGCTGCCATGGCCAGTCGCGTCCAACTCACAGGTCACATCAGGAGATTCACGATGATGAAATGGAGCTTGTTGACAATATCTTTGGCCGCGGTCGTTCAAACCAATGCGATGGCGCCCGAAGCACATCAGAAGTCGGTCGCAACGCCGCATCCGTCGGACGTCGGTGTTGAATTCACGACTGATCCGAATGGGACGATTCGCTTCGACGAGATTCTTTTTCAGCCGAACGCGGACGAGGATGATTTCGACGATACGACCTTCTATACGGTCTTGGCGCTCCAGCCGGATAAGAGCTTTATCAGCGGTTCACGCAGTGAACATACTCAAGTTGATTATCTCGGGGAGGCCGGTGGACGTCCGGAATTCAGCGCCGCGATTGAACTTGAGCATGGATGGGTGTACGCGCGACGAGTTGATGTGTCGATTCCGACACCAGACGAAGAATTCCAGCAGCAGACTGTGCCGGTGGAAGAACTGGTGGGGCCGCACTGGCCGATCGTGATCATCAAGGACATTGGCGCCGGGGCCGAAGGGACGGATTTCATGGTGGTTCGCCGTGAAGATCCGGATTCGGACAACGACGTCGTCTACGTCTTATTCATGGATGGACATGCAACGTCCAGAGTCTGGGTAATCGAGATGAGTGATCCGTTTGATCCTGAGAATCCTGACCAGCTGAAGAGCATGTACGGACGCAACATGAATGACTACTACATTCGCGTGATCTTTGATCGAACGGCGACGAACCCAACGTATGCGATCGAAAAGCGACACCTCCTCATTCCATCGAGGATGGATGACTGGGATATGGAAGCAAAGCGCATTCGGGACGAGGTTCTTGAACGCCGCCAGTTCAACCGTGACAAGTTCTGGAATCCGGGAGTTGAAGCGTATTGACCGCTCCGGCCTGATCCGCCGCCGGCCAATGCAACCGAAGAAGCTGGACACGGGGGGTGTTTTGCCACCCGCCAACTTCGGTATCATTCCGCGCGCGTCCGTGAGCTTCGTCCGTCAGGCCCCTTGTCAGTGGGAGTCAGTAGCCATCCATGAACCTCCTCACCCTCGGCATCGCCCTCTTCGTGCTGCTGCAATTGTGGATTGGGTGGTGGGCCTCGAGGCGAATCTCGACGGAGAAGGACTACATCGTCGCCGGGCGCAAGCTGGGACCGTGGCTGTGCGGCTTCTCGATCTTCGCAACGTGGTTCGGCGCCGAGTCCGTCATGGGGTCGTCGGCGGCGATCGCGGAGCAAGGGCTCTCGGGCGGGCGTGCAGACCCAATGGGGTACGCGGTCTGTCTCCTGCTGCTTGGGCTTCTGGTCGCGAAGAAGCTGCGTCAGTCCGGGGCCGTCACGCTCGCTGACTTTTTCCGCATGCGCTACGGCAAGTACGCCGAGCGCGTCGCGACCATCGTCCTTATTCCACCGTCGGTGCTGTGGGGCGCTGCCCAGATCCGGGCGTTTGCGCAGGTGCTTTCGGCACAGTCGGATGGACTTTCGATCAATACCGCGATTCTGCTCGCGGCCTGCTTGGTCATTGCGTACACCTACCTCGGCGGTTTGATGGGCGATGTGATCACCGACGTCTTGCAGGGCGGAATTATCTTAATCGGCCTGATTATTTTGCTCTTTGCGGTGATCATGGAACTGGGCGGTCCTGCCGCGGCGTTCGGGCGGCTCGAGATGAAACAGTTCGCTCTGGTCACTGAAGGGGAGTCGCTCCTGTCGCGCCTCGACATGTGGCTGGTGCCGGTGATCGGCGCCTTGATCGTGCAGGAAACCGCATCGCGCATTCTGGCGACGAGGTCGGATCGAGTCGCGGTGCAGGGAACGCTGCTCGGCAGCGCGACGTACCTCCTTTTCGGGTTGTTGCCGGTGACGATTGGGCTGCTCGGAGCGCACCTCGGGCTCGAGCTGACCCACACCGAAGAGTTCATTCCCGTCGCGGCTCACACGCTCCTCAATGGTGTGGTCTATGTCGTCTTCATCGGCGCCCTGGTGTCGATCATCCTTTCAACGTCGGACTCCACGTTGCTGGCCATTGGCGCACTGACGGCGCACAACCTCGTGTTTTCATGGAAGCGCGACATGTCGGATAAGGCGCGGTTGCGCACGACGCGCGCCGTGGTCGTGGTCGCCGGCTTTGCGTGCGCGTTTATCGCGATGGGTTCGGATCGAATCTATGACCTGGTGCTCATGGCGGATGGGTTCGGCACGGCGGGCATCGCCACGGTGTGCTTGTTCGGGTTGTGGACGAAGCTGGGCGGCGGCGTCGCAGCGATCGCCACGCTCGTACTCGGTTTGGGCTCGTCGCTGATCGGTCGCTTTGTTCTCGAAATTGAAGCTCCGTTCCTCACGTCGCTGGCGATCGCCGTCGCGACGTTTGTGACGGTGTCGCTGATTGAACGCGCCATCCAGCAGAAGGTTGAGCCTTCCGTGTGATACAATTGGGAATTGCAAAAGCGCTGCGCCGGCGACCGCGTCGGAGTCGACGTGGCGAATTCGGCCCATGACAGGGCTTCGGGTAGGCCAGCACGTGGCGCGACAGCCTGTATTTCTTCCAAAAATCGTAACCTGTTTGCGCGGGTATTCGCGTGCGCACTTTCTCGGCGATCTTTCCGCCGGTCTCACGGTGGGTGTCGTCGCCTTGCCGCTCGCGTTGGCCTTTGGGATTGCATCGATTCCCGAGGACGTCGCTTCGGAGGTCGGTATTTCTCCGCCTGCCATTGGTTTGATCACCGGAGTGATCGCTGGGCTGCTGATCTCACTGCTCGGCGGGTCGCGCGTGTCCATCGGCGGACCGACGGGCGCCTTCGTTGGAATCGTCTATGTCATTGCCGCAACGCATGGCTATGACGGACTGCTCTTGGCAACGCTCATGGCGGGCGTTTTCCTCATTCTCATGGGACTCGCGCAGCTTGGCGGCCTGATCAAATACATCCCGTATCCGGTGACCACTGGCTTTACCAGCGGAATCGCGGTCGTCATTGCTTTTGGCCAATTCCGTGATCTTCTTGGTCTCGACACCGGACCGTTGCCGCCGCATTTTGTAGAGCGCGTGCGCCTTTATGCGGCGTCTATCCATTCAATAGATGCGGCGACGGCGGCAATCGGCATCGGCACCATTGTGGGCATACTGGTTCTGCGTCGATTCGTATCTCGGCGCTTTCCCGCACCGATCGTGGTGATTCTCGTTGCGACGGTGATCGTCCACGGACTTGGATTGAGTGTGGAAACGGTGGGCGGTCGTTTCGGTGCACTGCCTTCTGGTTTCCCTGCGATGCATGTTCCGGCAATCGATTGGAGCCGATTGCCTGAGCTGGTTTGGCCGGCAATGACGATCGCGCTTCTGGCCAGCATCGAATCGCTCCTGTGCGCTGTGGTGGCGGACGGCATGCTCGGAACACGCCATCGTTCGAACACAGAGCTCATCGCTCAAGGGATCGCAAACATCGCATCCCCGCTTTTTGGAGGCATTCCCGCGACCGGTGCGATTGCGCGCACGGCGACAAATGTGCAAGCGGGTGGTCGCACTCCCATTGCCGGAATCATTCACGCATTGATTCTTCTCATTGTCATGCTGGCGCTGGGGCGATACGCATCGATGATTCCATTGGCCTCGCTGGCAGGCATTTTGATCGTTGTTGCTTGGAACATGGCGGAGTTTCACAGCTTCCGCTGGCTCCTCACCGCGCCACGAAGCGACGCCGTTGTCTTGCTGGCGACCTTTGGATTAACGGTCCTCGTTGATCTGACGGTCGCCGTTCAGGTCGGGATGGTGCTTGCCGCATTGCTGTTTATCAAACGCATGGCGGAAGTGACCAGCGTCTCGGCCATTCGCACGGACCTCATTGATGATGCTTCGGACACAGAATTGCCTGCAAGCGGAAAGGACGAAAAGGCGCCGCCGTCAGGCGTGGAGGTCTACAAGATCGATGGACCATTCTTCTTCGGCGCGGCATTCAAGCTCCGTGAAGCGCTTGACACCATTTCACGACCACCAAAAATTCTCATTTTGGATTTGTCGCATGTGGATGTTCTTGACGCGACCGGATTGCATGCTCTCGAGGAAATCAGGCTAAAGGCCAAGACCGAGGGCTCCCGGATCATCCTTGTTGGAGTGCATGCCCATCCGCTGGTCGCCATGACTCGAGCGGGCATTTTGGAACGATTTGGATCAGATGCATTCGTCGATTCAATCGAACATGCGATTGAGCAGAGCCGCGTGAGTCTCTCGGGCATCCCCGGCACGACTTAGAAATCAAATCCCACGGCAAGCGTCAAACGCAAGTCGTTGTTGCTGTCGCCCGGATCGACTATCGATTGGAATTCGTGCAGGGCGCCGAAGGAAAGGCTGATGATGTCGGTCATTCGGTACCGGGCGTCGAACGTTGAACGGAATCGGTAATCGGCGAAATCGGTGATCACGGGGTAGTACTCCGTTTGATAGGCGAGACTGATCTTCGCGGTCGGATTCCACCGCACGGCCGTTGCAAACACTGCTTCCGGCAATAGATCATCGTTGGTTGATTCAAATTCTTTGCGAACGCCGAGGCCGCCTCGCACGTTCCACTTCAGCGCGTCCCGATCGATTATTTGATAGCCCGGACCGGCGTGAGCGGCGATGCGCTGCTCCCATGACTCAAATTCATCGAAGTCGAAGCGGCCCGATGCGAATGCATACCACGGTGATTTCGGATTGAGCCAGTCGTACTGGAAACCAGCGGTGAATTTGTTGTCTGTTGTTGAGCCATCGCTGATCTTGAGGTAGTAGCTTGAGTCAACTCTGAGGCGATAGCGCTCGGTCTCGTCGGTGTAATTCAGCCGGAACGTGAACTCTTGATCATCCGAGTCGCCGGTCGCGGTGGAGACGCCCAGATCGAGCCGCAGGTCCCAAGTTTTCTCTTTCGCGGCGCCTTTGGTGGGGTCCTCAGACTCTTTTGACTCAGATTTTGCATCATCCTTCGTCTCAGAGGATGCATTCTGCTCGTCGGGCGGCGCCGACGTATTGTCAAGCGCTTCAGGAACGCCGCCATCAATGGAGACGATTTGCGCGCCGTCGATCGTGAGTTCGCCGAGGTGCGTAGTTCGGAGCACGACGTCGCCATCGTCGATGCGCACGATCTCGCCGTAAAGGATCGTGCCATCGACCAGGCGAACTTCGGATGCGTTCGCATCAGTGATGCGCCCACAAAGCACCGCAAGAGCGACGGCGAGGAATCGAAAAAGTCTCATCCAAAGTTGAAAAGACACCCCGCCGCGTGCGTGTTTGCTTCGCATGCCTGCCGCTCCGATCCAATTCATTCAGTGGAAGTCCCGATTTGAGGGGCGACGAGTATAACGATTCGCAGGGTCGCCAAAGGCGCGACATGCCGCATTCGTCAACGAGGCGTTCTCTCCATACGCTGTCGGGCATGATGGAACGTATTGAAAGTCTGACGCTCAATCGTGCGCTCGATGCGGTTGCTTCTCGCACGCCAACACCCGGTGGCGGCGCCGTCGCATCGGTGGTCGGGGCGCTCGGCGCGGCTCTGGCGCAGATGGTCGTGAATTACTCCGTCGGTAAGAAAAAATTTGCCGAACATGAGCCGGCGCTGCAGAGCAGTTTGGAGCAACTCGAACGCGCCCGAACTGCGATGCTCGAGCTCGCCGCGGAGGACGCCGCGGCGTACGCCGTTGTCAATGAGCTCATGAAACTCCCCGAAGCGGACGAGCGCCGCCGGCAGGAGTACGCCGGCGCTATTGAGATGGCCACGCAGGCGCCGCTCGCGACGTGCGCCGGGGCCGTCGCTCTTCTGCGGCATTTCGAAACCCTCGCGCCAATGACCAATCAATTCCTCAAGAGCGATCTGGCGATCGCCGCCATCCTTGCAGAGGCGTGCGCCGCGGCGTCGGCACAGAATGTGCGGATCAATCTGCCGTCCTTGCGCGACGCCGCAGGTCCGGAGCGTGCGTCGGATGTCGAAAATCAGCTTGAGCAATTACTGGCCGATGCAGGCTCGTTACGAAATCGAGTCTTGGAAATGACCGGCTGACGCGCGGAGACGTTCATCAAGATCGGCGACAGAATTCGTCGATAAAGATGGCGATGCCCGATCCGCAGGATCAAGTCAATCTGAGCTACTCATCGAACCAGCCCAATGGCGACGGCGACCGGAATATGGCCGCACGTGAACGACGGCCATGGATCAGTGTGTGGTTTGAGTGCTGCGGGGTGTATGCGCGTATCTATAGAAACAGGGCGGCCACGGCCTATGAAGGGGCATGTCCGAAGTGCCGCGCTGCCGTGCAGGCACGCATCGGCCCCGGCGGCACATCGCAGCGATTCTTCCGCGCCTCGTGACGACCGCTCGGGATACACTGCCCGCACGGTCGCGGCGGCGTGCGGCGACCTGTCCCAGTGACCGGATGGAACGGAGTCGCCCGCGTCATGAGTGGTCTGAGCAGCGCACCCTATGAACTTGGCCGCTCCACTGGCGTTTGCTCGGCGACGGGCGAGGCGCTCGCCCCAGGAGTCATCGCCGTCGCGGTGCTGATTGAAAACAGCGAAACCGGACGGCTTGAACGTCTCGATTATTCCGCCGCGGCGTGGGATGAGGGCAAGCATCCGGCCAATATTTTCTGTTTTTGGCGGCGACGCATCCCCGCGCCGAACGACAAACCAAAACCATTCATTGATGATGACGAGCTGCTGGCGCTGTTCGATCAGCTTGCCGAAGCCGATCAGGATCGCCAACTCGCATTCCGGTTCATTCTTTCGTTGATTTTGATTCGCAAGCGATTGCTGCGACATGTCGGGTCCAAGGCGATGGATGGCCGGGCGGTCTCGCTTCTGAAGCGCAAGGGTTCGCCGGACGATCCGCCTGTTGAAGTGGTCGATCCTGGCATGGACGAGAGCGCGATCGAAGCTGCGATGGAGCAGCTTGGGCAAGTGCTGCGAGGTGATGAGTGAGGCGGTTGGGGCGAACGATGACAACCACATGCTTGTGCGCTCTAGCGGGGTTGTCGATCATCCTCGCATCGGTCGGCTGCGCGCCGCGGCAGCGGGGGGTTGTAAAGCGTGAGGCGCCGCCGCCTTCATTCGAGGATGTGGTCCAGGTGTACAACGAGCGAGCAGAGCGGCTGGATCGCGTCTGGGGCCGGGCCGTTGTTGAACTGAAATACCGCGATGAAAAAGACCGCCGCCAGCGCGAACAGGGCGAAGGGCATCTTCAGATCCGCCAGCCGCACGAGTTTGCACTTTCCGTCGGAAAGCTTGGCGAAACGTATGCATGGCTGGGCTGCGATGAAGAGCGATTCTGGTTCTTCGATCGCTTTGATGAGCCGCGCGTGACGGTTGGGCGGCATGACAATGTCGGGCGCGTCTGCGCTGAGCCGTTGTCGTTGCCCGCTGATCCGGCGCAGATGATTGATTTGATGGGCATCACACCAATTCCGCTCGATTCCGACGGGCGCACGGCCTGGAGTGAGGATGGACGCTGGCTCGTAGTGTCCTATGTTCGCGCCGGCGCCATCGAACGCATCTATCTGGACAGCGAGACGATGCTTCCGAATCGGATTGAGTTTCTGGCCCCGGATGGCACGGTCGACCTCGTGTCAGTCCTCGAGAACAACAGTCCGGTGGAACAGGGCGACGAGGGCGGTTTCTATCCGCGGATGGCGTCGCGCATCGACATCATGCACGTGTCCAGTGAGGCGCAGGTGATCATTCATCTGGCGGACTTGGAAGACGGCTCGACCGGTCGCGGCAAACTGCGTGACGGCGCCTTTGAGTTTGAAACACTGGTCGGGGCGTTTGCGCCGCGCGACTACCACGTGCTCGATCGTGATTGTGAGGTTCCGGCGTGGACGCAGTGAAGCCATCGCGGAGCAATCAATGGGTCGTGCGCGCAATGGCCGTGCTGATCATTGCAGCGGTGTGCGGCGCCGCACGAGAGGCGCGAGCGGCTGAATGGCGGGCGATGGGCGCCGGCGGATCGAAATACGCTTGGATCCTGACGCCGATCGAGATTCCAACGGGCGGCGTGAATGATGAACGCGTTGAACGCGGTCAGATTTATTTTCTTTCGGCGCCGAAGGAACTTGGTTCCGCATTGATCATGCGCGCGCATTCCGTGTTTAACCCGCCACTCTTTATGACGGCGTTTGATGAACGATTGATGTTCATCTACGAAGCGGACCAATCCGGTTCCGCTGATGCTGAATCCGCCGGCCTGCGCATGCATCCGGTGCGGTCGCTTGACATTTTCACGACAGACGCCGGAACGCTCTTTGTTGAGCCGCGCGATCGGTATGCCGCAGAACCGCCGCTGTCGGTCAATGGTGAAATCGTTGGTGCGGCTCGGACCGCGATGGGCCTTGCCGCACTTGAACGCAGCAATGATGCATTTGTCATCCATGTCCTGCTGCGCGATGGCTGGGTCGAAGTGGCGGCGCCGAGCGGCGTCAGCGCATCAGCCACGATTCTGTCGTACCGCGAGCAGATTGCGCTGCTTGCGCGCGATATGAATGGCGATGCGGCGCCGACGCTGTGGACGCTTGATTCGGTGGATGGTGAATGGATGGCGTCGCCGATTGATGCAGCCGCGCTCGATTCTGCGGTGCTTTGGACTCCGGGCGGGTTGGTGGGGTATGAGCGTCAGCCCGAAAGTGGCGACCTCATTTTCAAGTTGCTCCTCAAGGATCGAACGGCGGCGCTGGCGACGGTCGGCGGCGTCGGCGCCGAACACGCAGTCGCGCTCCTTGGCGAAAACATCGTGATTGTGTGGACGGATGAGGAAGCGCCGACGCGCGTCAAGATGGTTGTCGTTTCTTCCATCACCGGACAAACGCTGTACAACGACTACGCCAATTTCGGACACCCGCTCACCCCCGCGGACCTGCGTGTCGTGGCGTTCCTGCTCTCGGCGGTGATGTTGGGAGTCCTGCTCTTTCTCTTAAAGCCCGAGACGCCAGATCAGGCAACACCCCCCGCGGGTTGGATAATCGCCGAACCCTGGCGCCGATTGAGTGCGGCGATCATTGATGGAGGCATCGCGTGGATCGTCGCGGCGGCGATTTGGCGCGTGAGTGTCGCCGACACCTTTGACGCCTTCGATCCGAGCTATCTCCTGCTGATGAGCGATGGTGATAGCTGGCCGATGCTCACGCTGATGGGGATTTACTTTGTGCATGGAGCGATCGCGGAGTGGCTGTTCGGCCGCACCGCCGGGAAAGCCATGTTTGGGTGTCGCGTTCATTCCACGCGAGGCGATCGCGTGCGGCTGTGGCAATCCTGCGCGCGGAACCTCGTGAAGGTGATCGTGCCGCCACTCGTTGCTCTGGTTCTCTTTGAGCCGAATCGGCGCCATCCGGGCGATCTGCTCGGTGGAACCATCGTCATCACGCGCGGCGATCCAGATACGGATGAGAACGTAGCCGCGAACGACGAAACGCCCGAGGAATAAGTCCGATAACAGGGTCGCCGATTCGAGGTGAAAGTGCCGCGAAATGGCCTTGTCGCGGCTGCGGTCGGCAACCCTTGCGCACTTTCTCGACAGACACTTGCAGAAATGACGCGGCCCCGCCCGATAACACCCGGACGGCGTCGGGGCGGTCCCGTTGCATATTTGCGGTCTGTGATCAAGGCATTCGCGCCGAATTTGCGCATGGCAGACGACAAATCAAAAGCGAAAGCATCGGAGGATGCGTCTGAAGGGTGGTCGCCTCAGCGCGGTTGGCGCGATCTGTGGCAAGCGCCCGCGCTAGTCCTTGGGGCCGTGTTACTGGTCGCCGGCCTGATTTCCTCCATCACGTCGGCGCCATCGCATGACTTTGAAGGGGCGCTCGATGATGTTCAGGCGCTCATTCAGCAAGAGGAATACGAAGTCGCCCTCGATCGGCTGAACAGGGAAATTCTCCCGCATCTAATCTCCACCAAAGACGTCTCGGTCAAGACGCGCTCGCGATTCCATTTGTTGCGCGGCGACGCGATCTATTTGGCGCAAGCCGCTCGCAGCGGCAATGAGCGGGGCAATGACCGAGCCGTCATCGAAGAGTTTGATCAAGCCCAGAAGCTGCTCGTGGAACTGGGCCCGGAGCGCATCGCCCGGTACGCCAGTTCGCTGGTCGCGCTCGGGCGGGAAGATGAAGCCATCAAGCGTGTGCGCGAACTTCCGGTCGAGTCCGCCGCCGTGCGGCATGACCTGGTGCGGCGCATCATCGAACGCTCGCTGGCAACGCCTGCCGGGAGCAACGAGAAGGCGCTCGAACTCCTGGGTGAACTGAACGCGGACCCCACGCTGAATGAGGAATACCGCGTTTGGGTGATCGTCACGCAGGCGAGGCTGCGGCTTGAAGCTGGGCTTGTCGGCGAAGCGATCGACCACATGTTGCTCGCGCTGCAGCGCAATCGATGGATGAGCGGAACAGACGCCGCACGGTTGTACGTGTTGCTCGGCCGCGCGTATGAAGAATTGGGTCAACTCGCAGACGCCGAGCGAAACATCAACCGGGCCGCCGAGCGTTTATCGCCTTCGGATCGATTGATGGGCGAGGTTCATCTGGTGGCTGGGCGCATCGCTCAAGATCGCGGAAGTCTCGAACAGGCGCGCAATGCCTATTCGCAGATCGTGACGGATTTTGCCGCCGCCGAATCGTGGATGGAAGGCTTGCTCGGTCTTGCCGAAACGCAAGCCATGCTCGGCGAACTTGTTGAATCACAGGGAATCTACGCTCAACTGTCCGATGAATTGGGCGATCGCGGCGAGCAACCGAATATCTCCCGTCGCATTGTCGCAGAGAGTTTGCTCGATCAGGTGAGCGGTGCGTTGGCTCGCGAGGATTATTCCTCCGCGCTGCAATTCGCGGAGCTTGCTCGCAATTTGTATCGCAGCGATCGCGCGCCGGCGGCGGTGTCGCTGGCGCTGGCGCGAAGTCAGCGCCTGCTCGCGGATGAAACGTTGGCCACTGCGCGCCATACACCCGCGGACCCGCCCGATCCGTCGCTCCTCGATCCGGTCACACGAGCGCAAGTGCGTGCGCATTTTCACGATGCGGGTGAGCACTATCTGGCGCACGCACGCGACATGATTCTCGCCGATGACGAATCGTTCGCCGATTCACTGTGGAACGCGGGTGAGTGCTTTGATCTGGCCGGCGATCTCGACAAAGCCATCGAGGTCTTCAGCGAATACGCCAACGGCCGGCCCACGGATGCGCGTCGGCCCGCCGCAGTTTTCAAACTCGCACAGGCGCATCAGGCCCGTGGTGAGTACGCAACGGCCGCGGAGTTCTTCCGTGAACTCATCGCGGAGAATCCAAATTCCGGTGAAGGCACGCGGAGCCTTGTGTGGCTGGCCCGCACGTTTTTGCAGGATGACGATCCCGATAACGACAGTGAAGCCAAGCGTCTGCTGGAGCGCGTGGTTGATGGGGGGCTCCTGGCGCCGCAAGCGCTCGATTTTCGTTTGGCGCTGATTGATCTTGGCCGGTCGCACTACCACAGGCGCGAGAATGAACCGGCGATTCGTCGCCTGGATGAAGCGGTGCGCCGCTTTACGGACGACCGCGAGATTCACGCGCTGCGATTCGAATTGGCCGATTCCCATCGTCGCCGTTCGGAAGAACTGGCCGCGTCATTGAATGAAGCCATGCCCGAGGCGCAGCGCCGCCGGCTCGAACAACAGCGAACCGATCACCTGACTGAAGCCATGCGGCTTTTCGAAATGGTGCGCGCCAGCCTTCAGGAAGAAGATACCCGGCGGCTTTCCTCGGTGCAGCGGTCATACCTTCGCAATGCCTACTTCTACAAGGCCGACTGTGCCTTTGACTTGCAGCAGTACGATCGTGCAATCGAATTTTACGACACCGCGGCGCAGCGATTTGCCGAAGAGCCGGTGTCGCTCGTCGCGATGGCGCAGATCGTCAGCGCCTTCATCGAACAAGGGCGATTCGTCGAAGCTCGAAAGGCGAACGAACGGGCGCGCCTTCGCTTGAACGAATTTCCTGATTCGTCGTTCGATTCGAGCGACCTGCCCTTCACACGGAAACACTGGGAACGCTGGCTGGACTCGACGGATGCGCTCAGCGGCACGGACGAGAGCGGCGCTACGCGAACCGCGACAGCGCCGACAGAATCTTGATTTGAGCGGGAGGTCATGGATGACCGAGCAGACAACGACGCAGACAAACACGCCGGCCTTTGACGCCGACTCCACGGACGTGGCAGTCTGGGCGCCTCGGTTGCGCCGGCTCTTGCATGAGCAGTCCGAGTTGTACGGTGCTCTGGAGCGACTCGCTGAGAATCAGTCCACGCTGATTCAAGGTGGGGATGCCTCAGGGCTTCTCTCGGTTCTTGCCGAGCGGCAAACGATTCTGACTGAGTTGCAACGGTCCAACGATGAAATGGAGCCGTTCCGTACGCAGTGGAATGATCTCATGGTCAAGCTGCCGCAGGGCGAGCGCGCTGCAATGGCGGATCATGTGGAGTCCATCGCGCAGCGCATCGAGCGCATCGCCGAACGCGACGAGGCGGACCGCGAAGCGCTCTCCGCACGCCGTGTCGAAGTGGCGGATCGCCTGAACGAAGTTGCGCGGAGCAAGTCAGCGGTGAGCGCCTACGGCAGGCCGCACGGGGCAGGGCCGCGATTTCAGGATCGGGAGGGCTGAATTATGAGCACTGTTAAAATAGCCCGCGATCTCGATGCACAGCGACTGCTGCTGAGCGACCCGGCAGCGGCAGCGAGCAATGGCCGCATTTCGCCATTGGAATTGGCGGAACTGATTCGGGCGTTCAATGACGTCACGTCGCGGCTGCAGGGCACACACGAAACACTGACGGCTGAGGTCACGCGGCTGAAAGGTGAATTGCATCAGGCGAATCAGCAGTTGCGCCGAGCGCGCGAACTTGCCGCGCTAGGCGAAATGGCGGCCGGCATCGCGCACGAAGTGCGAAACCCGCTTGGTTCGATTCGCTTGTACGCCTCGGCTATGGAAGAGGATCTTGCGGATCGGCCCGAGCAGCGACTCATGGCGAAAAAAATCGCCGACGCCGTGCGCGGCTTGAACGCGGTGGTGTCTGATGTGCTCGCTTTTGCCCGTGAACTGCGCATCGACCCCGAACCAATCGAAGTGGGGGAACTCATTGACCGTTCGCTTGCAGGATGCGCTGATTTGGCGGATCGAAGCGGCGTCGAGATTCGCCAGCCGAACGAAGAGATTCGATCGACCGTTTTGCATTGCGATGCAGCGCTGGCCCAGCAGGCGCTCTCAAACGTCATGCGAAACGCGATTGAAGCGACGGAAGAATGCAGCGGTGATCGCGTGGTCGAGATCGAAGTGACAGGATGTCAGGTGCGAGCGTCGCGCGGTCGACCGGCGCCGATGGTCGCCATCAGTGTGCGCGATCATGGCCCTGGTGTCAGCGACGATGTGATGAAGCGGATGTTCAATCCGTTCTTCACGACGCGGCACGCGGGCACGGGGCTGGGGCTGGCGATTGTGCACCGCATTGTCGACGCCCACAACGGGCGAGTGACGGTTCGAAATCATGATCGGGGTGGCGCGGTGGTTGAGCTGATGCTCCCCGCGGCGGAATTCGAAAGACTTGCCGCGCCAGTTGGCGCGGACAGCGCGCATGGAGGCGATGAATGAGCACGGTTTTGATTGTCGATGACAAAGAAATGCTTCGCGACAGCGTGGGTGTGACGCTCCAGCGCGCGGGGTTCACGATCCTCTCGGCGCCGGGAGGTGAGCAGGCGCTCGAAACCATTGCGCGCCGCCGCCCCGATGCGCTGGTGACCGACCTGAAAATGCCCGGCATGACCGGGATTGAATTGCTCGAACGTGTGCGCGAGTTTGATCAAGACCTTCCGATCATCCTGATGACAGCGTTCGGCACGATCGACACCGCGGTGAAGGCGATGCGGCTCGGCGCGTTCAACTACATCACCAAGCCGTTTGAAGGCGATGAGCTTGTCGTTTCCGTGAAGCGCGGCATCGAGCATGCGCGCTTGCGCCGCGAAAACGAAGTGCTCAAGCGGACCATTTCGAATTCGACGTCAGGATCATCAGGCAACCCCGCAGGTGTCACTGGGTTGGGACGGCTGGTAGGCGACTCACGCGGCATGCGCCGTCTCAAGGACGACATCCGATCCATCGCCGAATCACAGGGAACGGTGCTCATTCACGGCGAGTCTGGCGTCGGTAAGGAAGTCGTCGCCCGCGCCGTGCACGAACTCAGTCCCCGTACGGAAGAACCGTTCCTCGCGGTCAATTGTGCCGCGTTGTCTGAGTCGCTTCTCGAATCTGAACTCTTCGGCCATGAAAAGGGCGCTTTCACCGGCGCGGACCAGCTCCGCAAGGGGCGATTCGAATTGGCCGATCGCGGCACCCTCTTGCTGGATGAGATCAGCGAAGTGAGCCCCAAGATTCAGGCCAAACTGCTCCGAGCCTTGCAGGAACGCGCGTTCGAACGTGTTGGCTCCAGCACGACCCTCGGTGTCGACGTGCGCGTGCTGGCGACGACGAACCGCGATCTCGAAGACGAAGTATCACGCGGCGAATTCCGGCAAGATCTCTATTTCCGCTTAAATGTGCTGCCCGTGCATGTCCCGCCGCTGCGCGAAAGGCGCGATGACATCCCGGAACTCGCGGAGCATTTCGTGCGTGAAATTTGCGAGCGCGAAGGTCGGTCATCCCGCCGGCTCGGCGGCGCCGCGATTGATGCGCTTCGTACCTACGACTGGCCGGGCAATGTCCGTGAACTCCAGAACATTTGCGAGCGCGCCGTCGTGCTCGCGAAAGACGACGTCATCGATGGTGAATTGATTCGGACGTGGCTTGGCTCTTCGGGTGTGGTTGTGCGTCCCGGCGTGCAACCGCCTCCACCCCTGCGGAACGGGGCGCCGCGATTGCGGCTCGCGTCCATTGAAGAGAATTCCTACGCAGAGATGAACGCCGACGCCGTGCCCATGCCGGCGCCGATCATGACCAACGGCATCCGCGCCCTCGAAGAGATCGAGCGGCAGGCCATCCTCGAAGCGCTCGATCATTTCAAAGGACATCGCCAAAAAACGGCGGAAGCCCTCGGCATCGGGGTGCGAACTTTGGGGCTGAAGTTGAAGAAATGGAAGGAAGCCCGCCTCGTCGCGTCGACGGTGTAAGCAAAACTTGCGCGAATAATGCGCAGGGACGTACGTAGCGCATTTGTTGCGCTCACGAACATTCATCCTGGCAGGCGATGAGCCGCGACATTGACTTGTCCGCAAACCGGCCCGCCGATTGCTGAAGACTCCCTCGATGCTCATTCGCGATCTGGTCACTGCTGACTCCATACCGACGCTCGCCGCGAGCATGCAGTTCGCCGCGCGCCGTCAGCCACTGATCGCGAACAACATCGCCAACCTGTCGACCCCGGACTTTCGCCCCACGGACGTCAGCCCGCGAAAGTTTCAGGCAACGCTCGCCAAAGCGGTGGACGAGCGCCGTGAGAAATTCGGCGGCGTCCGAGGCACGCTCGAGATTGAATCAACGAGGCAGTTCGAGGTGAACCGCCGCGGTCAACTGAATCTGCGGCCGACAGAGCTCGGCGACAACATCCTCTACCACGACCGCAACGACCGCGAACTCGAAACACTGCTGCAGTCGCAGACGGAAAACCTCGCCGTGTTTCGTACAGCGGCTCAGCTCTTCCGCACTCGAATGGACCTACTGAACACCGCGATCACCGAACGCGTCTGATCGCGCCCCCGACGACCCTGAGACCAAGACATGTACGGCGCCCTCAACATCTCGACCAGCGGCATGATCGCCCAGCGCACGCGCCTTGAGGTGATCAGCAATAACATCGCGAACGTCGATTCGCTGACGAACGACATTGGTGAAAACGTGCCGTACCGGCGTCGCTTTGCGCTCTTTGCGCCTGGCGCCGCCGATGGCGGGCTGGGCGTGCAAGTGCAGGAAATCGGCATTGATGAGGGACCGCTGCGGAAGGTGTACGATCCGAATCATCCTTTCGCAGCCAAAGAGACTGATCCGGCGCTTGATCAGGTTCAGGGCTACGTGAATTTTCCCAACGTCGATACGACCATCGAGATGATGGACGGTTACGATGCGCAGCGTGCATACGAAGCCAACGTGGTCGCGGCGGAAGCGACGAAGGCCATGTTTGAGGCCGCCCTGCAACTGATTGCATAAGATGACGTCGGCGCACGACGTGTGATGGAGAACAGCCGTGAGTGACCCACTGGGATTGATTGGCGGAGCGGGCGGCCTTGGGCCGATTCGTCCGGTGGCGCCAGTGCAGCCTGGCGGCGCGGGTGGCCAAAAAGCCGATGGCCCGGCGTTTAAGGATGTTCTTCTCGATCACCTCAATGAAGTCAATGAACTCCAGCAGGGCGCGACCGAAGCCGTCGAAGACCTCATGACTGGCAAGCGCGATGACGTCGAAAGCGTCCTGATTGCGACCCAGCAGGCGGACGCTGCGTTCAAGATGCTGCTGCAAGTCCGCAACAAAATGATCGACGCCTACGAGGAGTTGCGTCAGATCCGAGTTTGAGTCCACTCTGTAGTGGACGCGTTCGTCAATGAATTCAACCGAAGCGCGCAAATGGCGCCGATGGCATTCGGCGGTTCTTGCGCGCTTCGCGCAGACATTCAAGCGATCGGCCCGCAACGTCCGACCTTAATACGCTGATGCGCAAGAGCGTGGAGCGCTCTTGGTTCCGGTGAGATTCGGACGAACCCAGGCACGGAGGC
The DNA here is from genome assembly GCA_029260345.1 of Phycisphaerales bacterium. Classification (GTDB taxonomy): domain Bacteria; phylum Planctomycetota; class Phycisphaerae; order Phycisphaerales; family UBA1924; genus OFTM186. Next base: position 197,022 of record JAJDDK010000002.1, read on the forward strand.
CGCAATTATGGACCAGCTACGGCAGGTCCTCAACACGATTCAGGCGCAGATGACGCGCCTCACGTCGAGCCAGAAGCTGTTGATGGCTTCGCTCGCGGTCGTGATGGTGATGACATTATTTCTGGTGAGTCAATACGCCGGTGATCGACAGTTTGTTGAATTGCTTCCCGGAACCTCTGGTGATGAGCAGCAGCGAGCGCTCGACCTCCTTCGCGTGAATCAGATCACGCATGAGGTGAAGGAAGGGAAAATCTTCGTCCCGGCGGAGAATCAGCACTTTGCGCTGGCGCAACTCTCGCAGGGCGGCGCGTTGCCCCCCGATGCAAGTCTCCTCTTCTCGAACATCACTGAGAAACAGTCCTGGGCGATGTCCGCCGACCAGCGCCGACAGATGGAGCGATTTGCGCTTCAGAACGAGATTGCGCTGACCATCAGCGAGTTCGACGGCGTACGCAGCGCCAAAGTTCTGATTGATGTTCCCGAGCCGCAGGGCCTCGGCGCCGCGACGCGACGTCCGACAGCGTCCGCGACGGTCTTTTCTTCCAACGGGCAGCCGCTCACGCAGCGCACGGTCGATGCGGTCGCCGCGCTTGTCGCGGGCGCCAAGGCTGGTCTTGCGATTGAGGATGTCCGCGTTATCGATGGTGTGCAAAACGCACAGCGTCGCCCGACCGGCGACGACCAGGCCGTTGCTTCCACAAACTTCGATCAAACGTTGAAGGTTGAAAAATCAGTCCGCGACAAGCTGCTCAATATGCTGAGGTATATCGACGGCGTCATTGTCGCGGTGAACGCCCAGGTCGATACGCGTCGGGTCAGCACAGACACGCGACGTGTCCTTCCCAACGGCGCCGGCAGTCAGACGTTTGCCTTGAGCGAATCCACGAGTGAAGAGACGCAAGCGGCCGCGGCGCGCGGCGCCGAACCGGGCGCCCGGTCCAACACCGGCCTCGACATCAATCGCGGCGGCGCGACTGGTTCACAGTTCACCAAGACCGACAATCAGGCGACGCTCCGTCCCGAAGTCGGCTACGAGCAGCAGCGCATCATCGATCCGCGCGGCGTCATCACGAAACTGAATGCCACCATCAATGTCCCTCGGTCGTACTTTGTCGCTCGGTACCGTGACCTCAACGGCCCCGATGGCGAACCCACGGACGCGGATCTACGGCCGATTATTGAACAAGAGACCGAACGCATTCGCATGGGCGTCGAACCGATCGTCGATACGCCGGATGTTGAAGGCGGTCCCGGCGCTGTCGTCGTTTCAATGATCCCCGACTGGGCGCCCGCGACCGGGGAAGCACAAACCGCAGGCATCGGTGCGCTCGGAATGGGCGGCGGCACGTTTGCGATGACCGGTCTGGTGAAGACGATTGCCCTGGGCGGGCTCGCGATGCTCTCGCTTGGATTGATGGCGCGAACGCTGAAGCGCGCCAGCAAGCCCGCGGAACTGCCGACAGCTGAAGAACTCGTTGGCGTGCCGACCGTCACTCAAAGTTCGCCAGATCTCGTTGGTGAGGCGGGCGAAGCGGACGCGGCGCTGGCCGGCATTGAACTGAGCGTCGAAGAAATTGATCGCCGCAAGATGCTGGAACAGGTCGGTGAACTCATCGAAGCGAAGCCCGATGTCGCGGCGTCGCTGCTCGGCAAATGGATCGAAGCGTCAGACTGAGTGAGAGCGAGGACCATGCGTCGCGACAAGCTTCCGCCAAGCATTGATGAGCTCTCCGGCGTCACCAAGGCAGCCATACTCGTGCTGTCGCTGGAGACGGATCCGGCGTCTGCCATGCTCAAGATGTTGGCGCCCGAATCACTTGAAGATGTGACGCGCGAACTTGCCGGCTTGGGTGATGTGCCGCCGGAGCTACGAGCTGCAGTGATCGAGGAGTTCTACACCGTTTCGCTGGCGCATCAATTCTCAAATGAAGGCGGACTTGGATACGCCAAAACCCTCCTTTCAAAGTCGCTTGATCCCAAGACGGCGGAAAAGATTCTCAGCAAGATTTCTACGCAGGTGCAGAAGACGCCTTTCTCGTTTTTGCAAAAGGCGGAAAGCGAGAACCTGCTGCAATTTATTCAGGACGAGCATCCGCAGACTATCGCGCTCATCTTGTGCCATCTGCCACACTTCAAAGCGGCGGAAACGCTCTCCGGTTTCCCGCTGCAGAAGCAGATCGAAGTCATCAAGCGCATCGCGTACATGGAGCAGACGAACCCAGAGGTCATTCGCGAAGTTGAGCGCGGGCTCGAATCGCGCTTGTCGTCGATGCTCATGCAATCTTCTGAGAAGGCGGGCGGCATTCCAACCGTCGCCGAGATCCTCAACCTGGCGGATCGCTCCACTGAAAAGTCCATCATGGAAGTGCTCGAAGGCGAAGACCCGGACGTCGTCGAGCAGATCCGCCGCCTGATGTTCGTGTTCGAAGACATTCTTCTTGTCAACGACAAGGGCATTCAGGCTGTGCTCAAGGAAGTGGACAACGACGAAATTGCCTTGGCGCTCAAGACCGCGTCCGAAGAACTCAAAGAGAAGATCTTCTCCAACATGTCCGAGCGCGCGGCGCAGCTCATCAAGGAAGAAATGGAATACATGGGCCCCGTGCGCATCAGCGACGTGGAGGCATGCCAGCAGCGCATCGTCGACATCGTCCGTCGCCTCGAAGAAGCGGGCGAAATCATCATCTCCGGTCGCGGCGCCGAAAGCGAAATGATCGTCTGACTCCTTTGCAATCTCTCGTTTGGTGCAGCGACGCGTCATGGCTCTGATCAAGAACGCACATTCCGGTTCGATGGCCCGCGAGGCGGTGGTGCTTGATCTTGGCGATCTTGCCGCACAAGCCGCAGCGATCATCGAGCGCGCCGAACGCGAAGCGGCTCAGGTGCGCGACGAGGCCCGAGCCGAACGCGAGCGACTCATTGCCGATGCGCATGAGATTGGGTTCAAGCAGGGGATTGAAGCAGGGCAGGAGCAGGGACGCCGCGCAGGCTATGAGGAAGGAAAGATCGAAGCGCTGAATGCGATGCAGAATCAGCTCACGGAACTGGATGCGCGATGGAGCATGGCGGTCGAGGAGTTTGAATCGCGTCGGCAGCGACTGATCATTGAAAGCCGCACGGATGTGTTGCGTCTTGCGGTGGGCATTGCGGAGCGCATCACGCGCCGCCGCGTCGCCATTGATGCAACGGCGGTAGAAGCGCAGATCGAAGCCGCGCTGCAATATGTGCTTGAGCCCACGCGATTGGTTGTGCGCGTCCATCAAGAGGATGTGGAAGCGGCGACGCTGGCCCTGCCGCGGCTCCTCGCACGACTGTCCGCTTCGCCACACATTGACGTGCGCCCCGATGATTCGCTGACGCGCGGCGACTGCATCGTGGAAACGCGCGGCGGCGAGATCGATGCGCGCATAGAAACGCAACTCGAACGCATTGTGACTTCACTCCTTCCGCAGCGGCCAAACGAGGCGCCGATAGATCCTCCGGCGAAGGAGCCGTCCGAGTGACTGCCCTGCAAAGCGAAATTGAACAGCTTCGCGCGCTGGAGCCGCTCCGCGTGGTTGGCTCCGTTGCCGCAGTGCGCGGCCTTGTCGTGCTCGTGGAGGACTTTCCGATTCCAGTCGGATCACTTGTCTCGATTCACTCGGGCGAAACGATGCGGCGCGGTGAGGTCGTCGGATTCGAACAACAGCGCGCTGTCATCATGCTCTATGGTCAAACAACGGGCGTGCGACCGGGCGATCGTGTGGTGGGTGAGCATTGCGCCCCGACGGTCGCGATCGGTGAAGAGTGCCTCGGTCGTGTCATCAACGCCCTTGGCACGCCCATCGACGGCGGGTCACCCCCGATGGGAGGAACGCCGATGCCGCTGGACCCTGATCCAGCCGGCGCGATGTCGCGCGAACGAATCAAGACGCCACTCGCGACGGGTGTACGCGCGATTGATGGACTGCTCACGGTCGGGCACGGTCAGCGCATTGGTGTGTTCGCAGGCCCAGGCCTTGGAAAATCCACACTGCTTGGCGCCATCGCAAGAAACACAGGCGCAGACGTCAATGTGATCGCGATGATCGGCGAGCGCGGCCGCGAAGTGCGCGACTTTATCGAATCCGTACTCGGCGAAGAAGGGTTGAAGCGATCGATCGTCGTAGTAGCGACCAGTGATGAATCGCCGCTGATGCGCATTCGCGCCATGCTCGTCGCCTGTGCGTGCGCGGAGTATTTCCGCGATCGCGGCGCCGACGTCATGCTGATGATGGATTCGATCACACGATTCGCGCAAGCGCAGCGGCAGGTCGGGCTGGCCGTGGGTGAGCCGCCCGCCACGAAGGGATTCACGCCGAGCGTGTTCGCCATGCTGCCGCGCATTCTGGAACGGGCTGGTTCACTTCGCGATCGCGGCTCCATCACTGGGTTCTACGCGGTCTTGGTGGAAGGCGAGGAAATCACTGATCCGATCGCGGACGCCGTGCGTGGTGTGCTCGACGGGCATATTTCACTGTCGCGGGAGCTGGCGCAGCGCGGGCATTATCCGGCCGTCGATGTGTTGCGATCAGTCAGCCGTGTGGCGGATGATGTCAGCGACGCCATGCTGAATGCCGCCCGAAAGCGGGCCGTCAAATTGATGGCAGACTATGAAGACGTCGCCGACCTTGTGCAAATCGGCGCCTACGCGCGCGGCTCAAACTCCGCAAGCGATCTGGCCATTGAGATGAAGCCGCACATTGATGCCTACCTTCAGCAAGGATCGCGCGAGCGCACGACTTTTGATATGGCCAAAGAAGGGCTGTTTGAACTTGTGAATCGTGCCGGCAGTCTTGAGCAGTCGCTACAGAATCAAAAGGCGCCGCGATGACGGCGATGCAGGTCTAGCCCGTGGCCGCGCGATTGGACCAACTTCGGGTCGTGCTGGAGCAGCGCGAGCGTGTTGAACAGGAGAAGCAGCGCGCCGTCGCAGAGCTCACGCGAAGCGCGAACGCCATCGAGGAACGCATGCGCCGATCGCACGCCTCTCTGATGACCATTCGCAGTGAACTGCGCACCGTGCTCGCGCCGCAATCCGGCGCAGCGGTCGCCATGTCGGATATCCGGTTGCAGGCTGGCGCCACATTGCACGGCCAGGTGCAGCTCCAGGCCATGGCGATTGAATTAGCTGGTGTGCAGTCTCGCCTCCGCGCGGCTCGCGAATCACTCATGGAAGCGACCGCCTCACGAAAAGCGGTTCAGCTCCTGCGAGATCGCCGAGTGCAGGAAGCGAGATGTGCGGCGGAGCGACGAGAGTCCGTCGAGCTTGACGAAATCTCGACCGTGCGGCACGGCCGCGCCGATGCCTCGTTGCAGGAGACGCAATCATGATTCGCTCAATCTGGACTGTGGTGACAACGCTGGCGCTGGCTAATCTGCTGGTCATCCTTGGCTTGACGCTTTGGCTGGGAATCAGTGGGCGCCTGACAACCGATCGATTTGAGCGCGTGCGCGAAATGCTCAAGGAGACGGCGCTCGAGGAACTGGATCGTCTCGAGATTGAAGCGGAAGAACTCGCCGCGGCTGAGCTTGCGGAACTCGAAGCGAAAAAGGCAATGTTGCCGCCGATTTCGTCGGAAGATCGCCTGGCGTTGCAATCTCAGCACGATGCTGTGATGCAGCAGAGTCTGGAGCGCACTCGGCGCACGCTGGACGACATGCGCCGAACGCTCGAACTTGAGCGCACCGAACTGGATCGAAGCATTGCCGAGTTTCGAGCCGAAAAGGAAGCCTTCGAGCAAATGCGCGAGCGAATTGCTCAAATCGAGGGCGATGCCCAATTCGGCAAGGCGCTGACGCTCTACCAGTCGCTTCAGCCCAAAGACGCCGCGAACACCCTGAAAGAGTTATACGACCGAGGCGATGTCGAGCAGGTCGTCGCGTACCTCAATTCGATGGAATCGCGGAAGGCGTCCAAGGTCGTGGCTCAATTCGAGCCGGCAGTGGCAGCGGATTTGCTTGAACGTCTCAGGACGCGCGGCTTGGTCGCCGCCGTTCCTGAGGGACGTTAAATGATCTCTGCCGGATTCGGACTCCTCCAACCTGAAGCATTCGCCGCCCGAGTCGGCCGCGCTGTGCCATCAGCGGCGGCGCCGGACGCGAAAGAGTCATTTCAATCCACTCTGCAACGTCAGTCAGATTCGGATGCGCCGGCGCTCGAAGCGCCAGCAGGGGTAGAAGATGCGCCCCGCGATGCGCAAGAATCGGCAGAAGCCGCGCAAGAGTCATCTGACGATCGCGATCTTGCGGACGCAAGCGAAGCTGATGAAGAATTGAAGTCTTCAGATTCTGCCGTAGCGGATGAAGAGGCTGAAACAACGGAAGACATCGAGACCGCAGCGGCCGAAGTTTCTTTTGCCCCGGCTTTGGCTGGCGCTGCATCGGCAGCCGTCACAGACACTTCGAATAGTGTGAAACCGACCGCCGGCGCCGAATCCGGAACGCAGGGGACTCCGAATTCCGAGACCGCCGCACGATTGGCCGCGGAGTTGGAACAGCCAGAACATGCGGCAAGGTCGAGCAAGACGTCGCAGAACGCGCCGGCTCCTTCGGGCGCCGATCGCATTGCAAATTCCGCAGCCGCCGCGCAGGCGGAAAACATCAATCCAACAGAAACATCCGCGCCGGATGAGAATATTGCCGCCACCGCCTCGGCAGCAGTCGACAAGAAATCGACCACACCGGATGCGGCGCGAGAAGGCGTCGAATCGGCGCGACCACTCCAGGATGGCGTCGAAACGAATTCATCGCATCGCATAAATCCTGTGGAATCAACGTCTTCATCGCCGGACGCAGCGCTTCGCAGCACAGACGGTCGCCAATTCATTGATTCACTCAACCGCGCCGGTACGCAGGCGTCGCCCGGACAGCCATCCGCGGAGTCGAGTGGCGAGAATCGCGTCTTCGAAGCGCAGGTCACGCGCGGCCTGGAAGCGGCGCTGCGCCAGAACGGTGGATCGGTGACAATTCGGCTCAAGCCCGAAACGCTTGGCGCGATGAAAATCGACCTTCAAATCGCGCAAGGCTCGGTTGCCGCACAACTCGAGGCCACCACAGCCGAGGCACGCGATTTGCTGACAAAGCATCTTGCAACGCTGCGCACCGCGCTGGAATCAAAGGGTTTCAACGTTCGCAGCATTGAGATTCAGGCGCCCGCCTCACAAAGTGGCGGCGAGGCACAATCCGAGTTTGGTCGCTCGTTCTCCGGTCAGTCCAATGCGCATTCTCATGATGCGCAGGCCGGATCAGACGGGCACGCGTCAGGCCGCCGGGAGGATTCGGGCGGCGCCCAATGGAACAATCAGTCCATCGATGCGCTCGCGGAGGACGAGTTGATCGAACCGGGCTGGCGGCCGGTGTATGTCAACGGTTCATTGAACGCCGTTGCGTAACACCAGTCGTCCGCGCACCACCGGTCTTTGCTCGGAAAGCCGCGCTATGTCTGCGATCACATCGAATCCAGGCGCCACGCCGCCTAGCTCCACGAATGCATTCAACTCAATCACGAGCGAAGACTTCATTCGCATCATGTTCAGCGAGTTGACGAACCAGGATCCGCTGGCGCCGAACGACACCAAAGCGGTTCTCGATCAGATCAGTTCGATTCGATCGATTGAATCCGACCTCAAGCTTTCCGACAAGCTTGAGTCGCTGGTGTCCCAGAATGAACTTGCCTCCGCCGGAACGCTGATCGGAAAGTTCGTCACCGGGCTCAATGGTGAAGGACAACGTGTTGGCGATCTTGTGCTCTCGGTGAGCAGCACACGCGATGGCGCTGTGCTGAATCTTGCCAATGGCGCCCGCCTTGAGATGAGCCGTGTTGAAGAAATCATCGACACCGGTTTGCTTGAAGCACTCTCGAACAGTGCGGCGCCGGCCGCAGCCACTCCCTGATCACGTGCGAGAAAGGTTGCGACCATGGGCCTGAATGCAGCTCAACTCCTGAAGACACTCGGCGCCGGGATCATTCCCGGTGGCTCGCCGCAAACCAAAGCGACAGAGAATCCAACCTTCGACTTCGCCAACCTGCTTCAGAAAGCGGAGCGCGGAGAATTGTCGAGCGGACAATCGATCACCGTCAATGATTCAGTTGATGTCGAATTCTCTCCTGAACAGCTCACTCGCCTGAGCCAGGCGGCGGATTCGGCGGACGTCGCCGGCGCCAGCAAGCTCTTCGCCATCATCGATGGTGTCGGCGTGGTGGTGGATATCGCAAGCCGCACGATTGAACATGCGGCCGCGATTGACGGCAGTTCCGGCGACAAAGTCTTGCCGGCGGATGTGCTGGTCGGTGTGGATGCCGTCGCGGTGGTTCCGGAGGAGGACCCGTCCGGGGTTGAACTCGATCAACCGGCGCAGCGGCTTTCCTCGCGCCGCGCTGCGAATCTTGGCGCGCCGGGTCGCATCGAGAATCAATCTCTCTTGTCGCGTCTTGCGTCGCTGTATGGCGAAGCGGCGGACACTCATTCGTTCTAAGCAGATCATTCACGGGCTCTTGCCCGGTCTTGTTGAAATAATCAGGAGCCGCTGTCATGGCCTCAACCACATCACTGCTCACCGGTCTTTCCGGTCTGTCCGCCAACTCGGCGCGCCTCGAAGTCATCGGTAATAACATCTCGAACGTCAACACCACGGCGTTCAAGTCGAGCCGCGCTTTATTCTCAGCAAACTTTAGCAAGAACCTGAGCCTCGGATCAGGGCCGTCTGCAAGCAGCGGCGGCTCCAACCCCGGTCAGATTGGTCTTGGTGTCGGTGTTTCGGGCACCCAGCGCAATTTCACGAGTGGATCGATTTCACCAACGGGCGTGAATACGGATCTCGCCATCGAAGGCGACGGATTCTTCATCGTCGAACGCGATTCGGAACAGTTCTTTACGCGGTCCGGTTCGTTTCGATTGAACAGTTTGAACGAACTGGTCAGCAGCACAGGCGATCGTGTGCTGGGTTTCGGCGTTGATCCGCAGTTCAATATCGTGACCGGGCAGGCGACATCGCTTTCGATCCCGGTTGGATCACTGACGATCGCCGAAGCGACGGAAAACGTTTCGTTTTCTGGCAATCTCAACGCAGACTTCAATGGCATTCCGACGCAGGGCGGACTGCTGACCTTCGACCAGCCCCTGAACGACACGGGCGGCGCCCCGCTCGCCGGACCGGGCGCTCTGCTCTTCAACAACCTTGAAGACCCGAACAACCCCGGAACGGCGCTGTTCCCGGCTGGCGGCGAGCCCTACTCGCTGGTCATTTCTGGCGCACAGAAGGGCGAAAAGACGGTGTCGGCCGTCTCGATGGTCATCGACGCCGCCAATGGCACCGTGCAGGATCTCATTGATCTAATCAATGACGCCTACGGAATCATTCCCGGCATGACGAATCCGGATGGCTCAATCACGGGCGCGGCGTACAACGCTGGCACCGGTGAGTTCACGGTCGTGAGTAATTCCGGTGAACTCAACGATGTGTCACTCGCGGCTTCGAATGTTCTTCTGTACGACAGCGCCGGCGCCGCGATCGCCAACCCGTTCACGATCACGCAAGACGCGGCGACCAACGTCGCTGACGGCGAGAGCGTTCGCACGTCGTTCTTGATCTTCGATTCACTGGGCACGCCGCTTTCGGTGGACATGACGATGGTGCTCGAGAGCGCGGACAGCACCGGAACGCAATGGCGCTACTACCTGGATTCATCAGACAAGATTGATCCGACGGACGCGAGTTTGAGTCTCGGCACCGGCATGATCTCATTTGACACGAGCGGTCAGCTCTTGACGCAGGGCGGCATTCAGTTGACGTTGCCGCGCGTCGGCACGGGCGCCGAGAATCCCAACACGGTCACACTCAATCTGTCTGGCGGCGAAGACGGCATCACCGCTCTGGTGGACACGGCGTCTTCTTTGGGCGCAACGTTCCAGGACGGCACGCCAATCGGCACGCTTTCAAACTTCACGGTGAATGAGAACGGCGTCATCACCGGCGGATTTTCCAATGGTTTGTCGCGCACGGTGGGTCAGATCGCGCTGGCGACATTCACCAATGCCGCCGGCCTGGTGGAATCCGGCAACAATCTGTTCCGCGTTGGCGCCAACTCGGGCACGGCTTTGGTGACGAATCCAGGTGAATTCGGCACGGGCCGCGTGATTGGTGGTGCGCTGGAGCTCTCCAATGTCGACCTCGGTCAGGAGTTCATTGACATGATTCTGACCAGCACGGGGTATTCGGCGTCATCGCGCGTGATCACGACAGCGGACGAACTCCTTCAACAGCTCGTCCAGATCAGCCGATGACGTGATCGGACCTTCGGCAGGCGCTGAGTCCGGAGAATGACGCCGTGATCCCACTGACGCGATTGAATGGACAACCTCTGGTGGTCAACGTTGATCTGGTTCGGACCGTGGAAGAGCGGCCCGACACCACGATTACGCTGACAACCGGTGATCACATCCTGGTGAAGGAATCCATGACGGAAGTCGTGGAACGCGCGATTGAGTACGGACGCCGCCTGCGCACCTTGCTGCCGCCGGATTAACGCGTCCGGATTTTGCACACTTTCCGTCATTCTTGAGTTACCTGTTGTTTGCTTTCGGACCTCACTCAAGTCCGCCTCGGCGACCTCCGATCTGATTCTCGAGCGCCTGTCATGCGCTCGTGAAGACGGAGGCCTCAGACGTGGATATCGCCACCATTATCGGTCTGATTCTTGGAGCGCTCGTGGTGGTGGGCTCCATCCTGCTTGGCGGCACGGTGGGGATGTTTGTCAATGTCCCTTCCATCATCGTCGTCATCATTGGATCGTTCGCGGCGTTGATGATCGCGTTTCCGCTCTCAAGCGTCTTGAAGCTGCCCGGCGTCATGAAGAATGCGTTCTTCGCAAAGCCGCTCGACCTGATGGCGCTGATTGAGGAACTCGTTCGATACGCGGAAATCGCCCGCCGCGACGGCATCCTCTCCCTCGAGAATCACACCGAAGACATGTCCGATGAATTCATCGTGCAAGGCGTGCGGATGGCGGTCGATGGCACCGATCCTGAACTCATTGAGCAGATCATGGACATTGATCTCGACAACTTGCTCGAGCGCCACAAAACCGGAAAAGCAACGCTCGACGCGATGGGGCGGTACGCGCCTGCGTTCGGCATGATTGGAACGCTCATTGGTCTGGTCGCCATGCTCGGCAACATGGAAGACCCATCTGGCATCGGCGCCGGCATGGCGGTCGCGCTGCTCACAACGTTGTATGGCGCCATCATGGCCAATGTGGTCTTCCTGCCGCTGGCCGACAAGCTGGCCCTACGCAGCAATGAAGAGGCGCTCGCCAAAACAATCATCATCAAAGGCGTGATGAGTATTCAGGCGGGCGACAACCCGCGTGTCGTGGAAAGCAAGCTGAAGACGTTCCTGCCGGCCGCGCGTCGTCGCGCCGCTGCCGCCGAAGAAGGCGCAGCGGAACTGAAGCAGGCCGCCTGATTCGCGGCGTTTCCGAGCATCATCATGGCCAAGAAGAAGAAATGTGAGTGCAGCGGAGGAATCCCCGAGTGGGTCGTGACCTATGGCGACATGATGTCGCTCCTGCTGACGTTCTTCATTCTTCTGGCGGCGTTCAGCGAACTCAAGAAAGAGCATGAGTACCAAAAGGTCATCACCGCGGTGAAGGAAGCCTTCGGGTATGCGGGGGGCGTCGGCGTGATGCCATCGCGCGATCCGCCACTGCGCTCCATGATCGAGACCCTTGAGAACATGGCGCGCAAGCAGCTTGACGAGAACACAGTCAGTCAGGCGTCGGCGGAAGGGCCACAGGGCAAGCGCGTGAAAGTGTCGCGCGTTCAGGAAGGTCTGATGTTCACCATCGGCGGCAGTCTCGGCTTTGAGCCGGGATCGGCCGTGCTGTTGCCGAGCGCTCGCGAGCCATTGCTCAACGTGGCGAAGCTCTTGCGCGGTCGAAACAACAAGGTTGAGATTCGCGGTCATGCCGCGACGAAGGCGCTCCCACCCGGATCACCATTCAAGGATCTCTGGGATCTGTCGTATGCCCGGGCCAAAGCGGTGAAGGATTTCTTGATTCTCGAAGGCGGACTTCATGAGGAGGTCATGGTCGTCATGGCGCTATCGGACACTGAGCCAGTGGCTCCCAGAACGTACGACCCCGAGGCGCAGGCCGAGAATCGCCGCGTGGAGATCATCATGACTGAAGCGATGGTCGATGACCTTCATCCAGACGCCAACTTCAGCAACCCGACGCATGCGCTCGGAGCTGCGCCGTAACGACTCGCCTTGAGGAACTGATCATGCCGGACACTGAGACTACGGAAGTCAAATCGACCGAGGCCGAATCCACGCCGAAGCCTGCCAAGAAGGGGCTGCCCTTGAAGACGATTCTGGTCGTCCTAGGTCTTCTCCTGGCTGAAGGTGGCGTCGTCATCGGCTTTGTCATGTTCAGTGGTTCGCCGGATACGGTGCAGGGCGGCGAGCTGGAACTGACGCCCATTGATGAGTTGGAATCCGTTTCCGAACTCATGATCGTGCGGGACAAGTTCCCCAATCACCACACCGGCCGCGTCTGGCTGTGGGACATCGAGGCGCAGGTGCAGGTGAAGCAGAAGCACCGCGAGCGAGTGGAGAAAGTCCTGCAGGATCGGGGCGCCGAGATCAAGACGGGGATCAGCCAGATCATCCGGACGGCCCACCAGAATCATCTCCAGGAACCGAATCTGGAGACGTTGACGCGGCAGTTGACGCAATATTTGCGCGATGTCTTCGGGACGGACGCCGATGGTGAGCCGCGAATCCTTCGCGTGCTGCTCCCGAACTGTGTTGGCTTCCCTGCAGATTTTTAATCACGGGACACGTCGAAACCTGACCTGAGAAAAAGCTATCGGACGAGCGCCGGTCTTGCCGATACCGGGATGCTATCTGCGCGAGTTCGCGCATCGGTGGCGCACATTGTGCGCTCTCAGTCTCGAGGTCTCGATCGCGGCTTTTCATACGGCGGGTGCATGGCGGATCAGGACGAAACCAAACCGGTTGATCAATCGGACGACCAGGCTATCGATGACGTTGGCGCTGCGGCTCAGGAAGCCATCAAGTCCGCGCAGAAAAGAGCGGCGGAGGTTGGCGAAGGCGCCGCAGACCCCGCGACGCCCGTGGATGCTGATATGGAAGAGCAGACGACTGAAGCGCTCAAAGCGGCTCAGGAAGCGGTCGCCAGCGTGCAGGGTGAAGACGGAGGCGATCCGATTAGTCAGATCGCGTCCGAGGTTGCGCAGCAATCCGGACATACCGGTGCTGCGTTCACGCCTCCCTCGATCACGCCCAATGGGCAGAATGGACAGGCGGGCGGCGTCGATCTTCTTTCAGATGTGAATCTGCATGTCAAGATCGAACTTGGACGCACCAAGATGTTTGTCGAAGATGTGCTGAAACTGAACGAAGGCGCTGTCGTCGAATTGGACAAAGCCGCTGGTGATCCCGTTGACATCTACGTGAACGAACGACACGTGGCCCGCGGTGAAGTGCTGGTGATTAACGATTGTTTCTGCGTGCGCGTCAGCGAGATTGTGCAGGCGCCGACCGCTGACTGAGATGGGTGAGGACGGCGCGAGGATCGCGTCAGAGTTTGAAACGATCGCCGCAGGATGCGGCGGCAAGCCAGGATGGCGAACCATGGGCAGGAGGCCCGCAGACAATTTGTGCCGCTGGCTCGTTTTGCAATGCCGGTGCGCACGTTCGGCTTTGGCCATTTCTATTTTGCTTCTTGCGACCACTGACTCCGCATTCGCGGCGGATTCAGCCTCTCCAAATCAAAACGAGATCGGCCCGCACATTCTCGTCGAAGCCGCACCCTCGGAATCTGAAACTTTGGATGGCGCTTTGCCGCCGATTGAGCGACTTCCCATCGGGCCTCCGCCTCGTGGCGTTGATGGCTCCAGCGATGCCGCAGCCGGCTCGGCGGGGCCGTCATCGACGCGCACTATCATGGCGCTTGGCGTTGTCATCGCTTTGATCTTCGTAACGCGATGGGTCATGCGCAAAGCCGCGACGCGTGTGGGCGGAATGTCCTCGCAGCTTGGGCCGGGCGGTCGGGCGCCATCCGGAGTCTTGACCGTGTTGGCGCGTTACCCGGTTGGTCGCGGCCAATCACTCGTCATGTTGCAGATGGATCAGCGCATTTTGCTGCTGAACCAAACAGGACAGGGATTTCAGACGCTCGCGGAAATCACGGACCCTGAAGAGGTCGCATCGCTGCTGATCAAGACGCGCGATGAGGAAAATGACTCACTCTCAACGCGATTCACCGGTCTTCTGAAGCGTTTTGAACGTGATCCGGAGATCGTCGATCGCAACGAATGGCCGAGCCGCAACCCAACGACGGTGGACGCGGCGCTGCGGCTTTTCCCGAATCAAGCCGCAACCCGGGCAACATCGAACACTGATCCGCTGGCCGCCATACGCGAGCGCGTCGCCGAACTCGAAGGAACGCTGGCATGAGGCGCGGCTTCCTTTGCATCCTGTGCGTCCTTGCGACGCTGCTGCTGAGCGCCAGCTCAATGGCGCAATCGGAATACGGCCCGCCCACGGAAAGCAGCGCGATGCGCGCCGGGGAAACGTTTGGATTCAATCCGGTCAGTGCGCTGGAAGACGCCGCGGGGGCTGTTCCGGGGTTCGACGGCGGCCTCTCCGGCGCGGTGAATATTCTCGTTCTGCTCACGGTGCTGACACTCGCGCCGGCCATTCTCATCATGACGACGAGCTTTGTGCGCATCATCGTCGTGCTTGGGCTTCTCAAGCAGGCGATGGGAACGCAGACGTTGCCGCCGTCGCAGGTGATCCTTGGACTCAGTTTGTTCACGACGTTCCTGGTGATGTCGCCCACGATGGAGCGTGTCTACAACGAAGCCATCGGACCGTATCAGCGCGGCGAGATCGTCAATCAACTCGAAATGTGGGAGAAGGCGAAGCAGCCGATGCGCGACTTCATGTTTGCGCAGATTGAGGCGACCGGCAATTGGTCAAGCCTCTACATGATTCTCAATTACAAGGGCGTCGATACATCTGACCCGGCCCTCATCGAACGCGCGGAAGTGGACACGATGTCGCTCGCGGCGGCATTTATGCTCAGTGAACTCAAGACCGCGTTCCTGATGGGATTTCGGATTTATCTGCCGTTCCTCGTGATCGACATCATCATTTCAAGCGTGCTCATCTCCATGAGCATGATGATGCTGCCGCCTGTGTTGATCAGTCTTCCATTCAAAATATTGCTCTTCGTCATGGTGGACGGGTGGCAACTGGTCGTCGGGAGTCTGCTCACCAGTTTCGTGCAGCCGGGAGCGCCGGCGCAAACGGCGCTCATTGATTTCGCGTCGCTTGGGGTGTTCGTATAGCAGGGAGGCGCCGGGCGATGTACGCAGATGAAACACTCCTGGATATGGTGCGGCAAGCGCTGTGGCTCGCCGTCGTTGTTTCCGCGCCAATTCTTGGCGCTGGCGTGCTCGTCGGGCTTCTCATCAGCATTTTTCAGTCCGTCACCAGCATTCAGGAACAGACGCTGACGTTTGTGCCAAAGATTCTCGTCATGATTGGCGTGTCCATCGCTCTTATGGCGTGGATCGTTGATCGGCTTGTCGCCTTCACCAGCCAGATGATGACCTTTGTGTGAGGCGCGATGACGATCGTTGATTTCATCCTGCCGCATGTCACGTCATTCTCGCTGGTATTGGCGCGGATCGGCGGCATTTTTCTGTTTGCGCCGGCGCTCGGCAGCCCGATCATTCCGGCGCGCATTAAAGGATTAATCGTTGTTGCACTGACGTTTGTGGTCTACCCGAGTGTTGCGGCGACACCAATTGCCGGCCCGGTCGATCTCATTTCGCTGGCGCCTATGATGCTCGGCGAAACGCTCATCGGTTTATCGATCGGACTTATCGTCGCGATCCCGGTGATGAGTGTGCAGATGGGTGGTCTGCTCATTGGCCAGCAGATGGGACTTGGGCTCGGCACCGTCTACAACCCCGCGATTGACGCGGATGGCGATGTGATCGGACAGGTCCTCTTCTACCTCGCGCTTGCAATTTTTATGGCGATCGGCGGCCTTGAATTGATTCATATCGCCGTGATGCGCACGTTTGAGCATGTGCCACTGGGCGCGTTTACGACCGGGCAGGCGCCGCTGGAATTGCTCACCGGAGTGGTCGCCTCCGGATATGCGCTTGCGATTCGTGTCGCGGCGCCGGTGCTGTGCATCATCATGCTCGAAACGATTTCAACCGGCGTCTTGATGAAGACTGTGCCGCAACTCAATGTGCTGACGTTTGGTTTTCCAATCAAGATTATCGCGGCGTCAACGATGTTGATCGCGGCGTTGCCGTTCATCGACCAAGCCGTGCGAGGCGAAACGATCGCCGTGATTGACAGTGTCTTTCTCTGGATCAGGGGTCTGTGATTCGTGGCCGAAGACCTGGGCGAAAAAACCGAGGATCCGACGCAGCGAAAGCTGACGGAAGCGCGCGAGCGTGGACAGGTGGCGCGGAGCGCCGACCTTTCCGCGGCGATTGTGCTGACCGGCGCCGCGCTGCTGTTGTATGTCTTTGGCAGTGACATCCTGGGCGGCATGGGCACGTTCATGCGCAACACGCTTGAGCCGGAGTCGCTCGGGCGAGGCATACATCTGCAGACAGTTGAGGACTCGGTTCGATTCGCCGTGCAGGTTGGCATGAGACTGCTCGGTCCGGTGCTGGCGATCATGGCGATCATTGCGTGGCTCGATCAACTCGGACAGGTCGGCTGGAACTTCACCACAAAGCCTCTGACGCCGAAATTTGATCGCATGAGCCCCGCCAAGGGGATCAAGAACATCTTCTCACGGCGCAGTTTGGTGAAGGCCATCATCAACATCGTGAAGCTCACCGTGATTGCGACGGTCGCGTTTCTGGTGATTCACGGCGCTGAGGATCGGATCGTGGCATTGCCGGCGCTGACGCCTGCGGGCGCGATGCTGATCACTGCGCAATTGGTCGTGGAGCTTGGGCTCTGGATCATTGCGGTGCTCCTTTTGATTGGGGCGATTGATCGCACGTACCAATCGTGGCAACACAATCATGACCTTCGCATGACGAAGCAGGAGGTCAAGGATGAACGAAAGAGCACGGAAGGCGATCCGGAAACCAAGGCCCGCCGCATGCGCATAGCGCGTGAAATCACGCGGCAGCGTTTGCGGGCCGCCGTGCCGAAGGCAGACGTTGTCGTCACCAATCCCACGCACTATTCCGTGGCGATTCAGTACGACGCCGATCGCATGAACGCGCCGGTCGTCGTCGCCAAGGGTGCGGACTTCATGGCGATTCAGATTCGACTGATCGCTTCGGCGAACAATGTTCCCATCGTGGAGCGCAAGCCGCTGGCTCGTGCACTGTATCGCTCGGTTGAAGTGGGGCAGGAGGTTCCGGCGGATCTGTACGAAGCCGTCGCGGAACTGCTGGCCTATGTCTATCGCCTCGAAGGGCGCCTCGCGGCGTCGTAAGAAAGGAATCACTGATTCGTGCCGAAGGGCGCTCCGACGAAGACCGTGCCGCACTGGGCCTTGATGCTGGCGAAGCATCGCGGGCTCATGGTGCCGCTCGGATTCATCGGGCTGCTCGTGGTCATTGTGATTCCGCTTCCGCCGGTGTTGATGGATGTGTTCATCTCCTTCAACATCTGCATCGCGGTGGTGATGTTGCTGACCACGGTCTATGCGAAGGATCCGCTTGAATTCAGTGTGTTTCCGTCGCTGCTGCTCTTTACGACGCTGATACGGCTGGTGCTGAATATCGCATCGACGCGCTTGATTTTGTCCGCTAAAGCGAGCAGCCCGGCCGAGGCTGAGGACGTGGCAGGAAAAGTGATCGGCGCGTTCGGGACGTTCGTCGCCGGTGATTCGCTGGTGGTCGGCGGCATCATCTTTCTCATTTTGATCATTGTGCAGTTTGTGGTGATTACCAAGGGCGCCACGCGCATTAGTGAAGTCGCAGCGCGATTCACACTCGACGCCATGCCCGGTAAGCAGATGGCGATTGACGCTGATCTCAACGCCGGTCTGATCGATGAACAACAGGCGCGTTCGCGCCGCCAGGCGATTCAGGAAGAGGCTGACTTTTATGGAGCGATGGACGGCGCCAGCAAGTTTGTGCGTGGCGACGCCATTGCGGGCATCATCATCACGGTCGTCAATATCATTGGTGGGTTCACCGTCGGCGCTCTGGAAAAAGGCTGGTCGATGGGCGAGACGGCGTCGCTCTTTACACGCCTGACGATTGGTGACGGTCTGGTCTCTCAGATTCCCGCGTTCGTGATTTCGATCGCCGCGGGCTTGCTCGTCACGCGAGCGGGATCAAAATCGAGTCTCGGCGAAGACTTGGCGAATCAGCTCACGAGTCAGCCGGTGGCGCTTGGAATCGCGGCTGGATTTATGGCGCTCCTCGCGACCACGCCACTGCCGACGACGCCGATGCTGCTCGCGGCGGGCGTTCTGGGTGTCACTGCATTGATGATGCGTCGTCAAGCAAAGGTCACCACCGAACAAAGCGATGCGAAGAATCGCAGCGATGCGGCGGCAGCGCCGATGGAGCCGCCGGCCGTCGAGAAGCTGATGAAAGTCGATGCGCTGGAACTCGAGGTGGGGTATGGCCTCGTTCCATTAGTTGACGCGGGGCAGGGGGGCGACCTTCTTGATCGCATCGCAGCGGTGAGAAGGCAGTTGGCCGTTGAGCTCGGTCTCGTCATGCCGCCGGTGCGCATTCGCGACAACATGACGCTGGACCCGAACGTTTACAACGTGAAGATCCGCGGGAGTCTGGTGGCGCAGGGCCTCGCGTATCCGGATCGGCTGCTGGCGATGGATTCCGGCATTGCGACAGGTCGCATTGAAGGCACGCCGACGAAGGAGCCGGCGTTTGGGCTGGATGCATGGTGGATCGATCGTTCGCTGAAACAGCGTGCAGAAGGATTCAACTACACCGTGGTTGATCCATCCAGCGTCATCACGACGCATCTGACCGAACTCGTCCGGACCCACGCCAGCGAACTGCTGACGCGTGAAGAGGTCAACAACCTGATCGAACAGTTGAAGGAGAAGTCGCCGAAGCTTGTGGAAGAAGCGATTCCCGCCGTGGTCAAGCCGGGTGATCTTCAGAAGATTCTCCAGAACCTGCTTCGCGAAGGCGTGCCGGTGCGCGATCTGGAGACCATCATCGAAACACTCACGGACTGGGCGCCGAAGACGAAGGATCTCGACGTGCTGACAGAGTATGTCCGGCACGGTCTGCGGCGATCCATTTGCCAGATGTACGCGACTCCCGTGACGGATCGGTCGGATGGCGGCGGTTTTGGCGCTCCGCTTCCCACGCCCGGCGATGCGCGGCTCAAATTGGTCTGTGTCACGCTCGATCCGGGCTTTGAGGATGTGGTCAATGGGTACATCGACCGGTCGTCGGCGGGCACGTCGCTCACCGTGCCGGCTCATATCGCCAACGCGATGGCTCGCCGCATTCTGGAAGCGATCCAGCCGGTGTTGACGGCTGGACACCAGCCGGTGGTCATCGCGTCGCCTCAAGTGCGCGCCGCCGTGCGACAGATTCTTGAGCCTCACTTGCCGAATGCGGCGGTGCTCGGGTACAACGAAATAGTTGCGGGCGTCGAAGTCGAGTCCCTGGGGCTCGTCACGAAGGGCGAAGAGCGCCAGCCCGTGACCGCGGCGTAGGATGCGCCGTGATGGGAGGCCGACCACGAAGGTCAGCCGCGGACAATGCGATCGAACCGGCTGGAGGCCGGTGAACCAACGCGCCATGGAGGGCAGCGTGAACCTGCGGACGTATCACGCACCATCGATCGCCGATGCGCTCGGCCAGATCAAACGCGATCTGGGGTCGAGCGCTGTCATTCTCCATACACGCACTTATAAGCGCGGCGGCTTCCTCGGCTTTGGCGGTCGCACCGCGGTCGAAGTCACAGCGTCCAGCAATGTAAATGTTGTTAACCCGCTCGTGCGCAAAGGCAAGGCGCCAGTTGAGACCTTGCGCCCGCGCGAAGAAAGTTTGCGCCGTGCATATGGCGCGGCGCCGCTGAAGCAGGTGGAGTCGCCCGCCGAAGCTCCGCCACGACCGGCCACCGATGAGTATCACCCCGCAGCGCGCGAAGTCGCAAGCGCCGTCGTCGCGGCGGCCACGGTGGAATCACCGGACGCCAATCTCATGCGTGATGAACTGGCGTCCATCAAACGACTGGTCGGCCAGGTGCTTCGCACAAATGGCGGCAAGTCGGGGCCGGCGCTGCCGGAATCACTCACCGCGATGTATCTCAGGCTGATTGAATCTGAAGTTGCGGCTGAAATCGCGGACGCCGTCGTCGCCGAAGTGCGGGATGAACTGACGGCGCGCGATCTCGACAATGCGGACCGTGTGCGAGAATGTGTGCTGCGGCGACTTGAACAGTACGTCGCCGTCAGCGAATGCGTCCCCGATCCGGGACAGATGCCGGATGGCCGCCCCTTGACGATTGCGCTTGTGGGTCCGACGGGTGTAGGTAAAACGACCACGATCGCCAAACTCGCCGCGACCTACAAACTGCGGCACGGCAAGCGCGTCGGACTGGTCACGTGCGACACGTACCGCATTGCCGCGGTCGAGCAGTTGCGCACGTATGCCAACATCATCGGGCTTCGATTGAATGTTGCGCTGACTCCGCCGGAGATGGGCGCGTGCTGTTCCTCACTCAGTGATTGTGACGTCATTCTGATTGATACGGCGGGACGGTCTCAGCATGACGGCGATCGACTCACTGATCTTGGCGCGTTGCTTGACGCGGCGAAGCCGCACGAAACACATCTGGTGCTGTCAGGCGCGGCGAGCGAGTCCGTGCTGTTGCGCGCCGCCGAGCGATTCGAAGTCGCCAAACCAAACCGCGTGATCCTGACCAAACTCGATGAGACCGTGAGTTTCGGTGTGCTCGTCAACGTGGCGCACCGCATCGGTAAATCGCTGAGCTACATCACGACCGGCCAGGAAGTGCCGGATCACATTGAGCCGGGCCGGGCGGATCGATTGGCGCAGCTTGTCCTTGATGGAAGTGGTGTACGGTGAGCGTGCGCGCGGACCAATCCGTGAACCCTCGTGACGATCAGGCGACACGCCTTCGCGAACTTGTGGCGCGGCTGGATCATGTGCGGGATGCGGGTGAATCGTCCGTCCGAAGTGCGCCGCGCGCGCGGCACAATCGTGCCGGCAAAGATTCCTCACCGAAGCCGCACGCCAGAGTCATCGCGATCGCATCCGGCAAAGGCGGCGTCGGCAAGACCAGTCTTTCGGTCAACCTTTCTGCGGCGCTGGCCCAAGTCGGATCGCGCGTGGTGCTGCTGGATGGAGATTTTGGCCTGGCCAATGCTGACCTCCTGTGCGGCGTTCGTGTGACCTCGCACCTCGGGCACGTCATTGAGGGGAAGCGAACGCTCGAAGAAACCCTTGTGCCGACAGCGGCCGGCTTCCGTCTGGCGCCGGGCGCTTCGGGTTTGGCCACACTACTCAACGCGCCGGTTGAGCAGCGGCGTCGACTCGTCGAACAACTCGCCGTGCTAGATCAAGCCTGTGACGTTGTTGTGATAGATTGCGGCGCCGGGATGAATGACGGCGTCCTTGCTTTTTTGCGATCCGCAGATCTTGCGCTTGTGGTGACAACACCGGAGCCAACCGCCATCGCCGATGCGTACGCACTCATCAAGACCATGCTGCGCACCCCCAACGAATGGGGGAGTGACGATGCGCCACCACGACTGATTGTGAACATGTGCAATGATGAGCGCGATGCACTTCGCGCGCATGCGCGAATCAGTTCTGTGGCGGAGCGATTCCTGGGAGTTGGAATTCCCATGGCGGGATGGGCGCCGCGTGATCCGCTTGTCTGTGATGCGGTCCGGGCCCGATCCATGTTTGTGCAGCGCACGCCTCACGCAAATGCTTCGCGCGCGGTGGTCCGCCTCGCGCGTGAGCTGGACCGAGAATTCAGTCTGCACGCCGCAATGGCTACACCGTCGCGCGGCTTCTGGCGCCGATTGTTCGGGTTGCCGGGGTTAAATCGTCGAGAAATAGCTGGGGCGGACTGAAGTAACGCCTGATTCGGGTCGAAACCGACAACGAGCGCATGCGCCGCAGCGTTGTTCGATCCCCTGGAGACCGTCACGTGACCGAGACATCATCTGCGAAAGTCGTCGCTGGATGCCTTGGATTGGCGGCTTTTGCGATTGCGCTCATTGCAGGTCTTGGATCCGGCGCCGAAGCTGACGTTGTGCTTGGCCGAGCCGTCATCAGCATGTTTGTTTGCTTTTTGGTCGGGTATGCAGTCGGCCTTGCCGGTGAGCGCGCGATTGATGAAGCCGCGCAGCGTTTCCGCAACGAACACCCAATCGAAGAACTCCCGTCGGACAACGACGCGGAGCACGAACACTATCACGTGACTGATTCTGAACGCGGCGCCGTCATGGAGACGGCGTCATGAAGCGCACGCCAAAAAGAAAAAACTTGGCGAAGCGCGCGCGATCTGTATACTGCTTGCCATAACCCGGCTGCCCAAGGATGGGCGAACGGTCTGGCGCGCGCCGCGGCGCAATGGCAAGGCGCGCAACGACATCCCGCGAGTAGGTCAAGGAGAGGACCATGCCGAGCGCTCAAGCGAAGCCCCGAACCACGAAGTCCAAATCGCGCACAAGCGGTACGCGCAGTCGTGCGAAGAGTCTGGACTTTCAGACACTCACCCGCGAGGAGTTGGACGCGCTTCCGGTGGAAGAAGTTTGGAAGGAATACCAGAAGAACTCTTCTGAACGCCTTCGCAATTACTTCATGGAACGGTATCTGCAGCTCGTGCGTTACAACGCGGAGCGCATCTATGCTCGCCTTCCAGATGAAGTTGATATCGAAGATCTGATGTCCGCCGGCCTCTTTGGTTTGATGGACGCGATTGACGCTTTTGATCTTGCTCGCGCTGTGAAGTTTGAAACCTATTGCGCCCCGCGCATTCGTGGCGCCATCCTTGATGAGCTTCGTTCAATGGACTGGGTGCCGCGACTCGTGCGGCATCGCTCGGCGAAGGTCGAGTCGGTGCGTCAGCGCATTGAAAAGGAATCCGGCGTCAAGCCGACGAGCGATGAGATCGCGAAGCGCCTCGGTGTGGACAAAGAAGAATTCAAGAAAATTCATCGTGACTCGAGCGCGGTCGGCGTCATCAGTCTTTCCCGCAACTGGCGCCAGTCCGATGGCGGACGCGAAGTGCGTGAGATCGATGTGATTCGCGACGATCGTCAGACGAATCCGCTGACGGAAACGCAGCGGCGCGATCTCAAGGGCTTGATCACGAAGGGCCTGAGCCGCGCCGAGCGACTGATTGTCATCCTCTACTACTACGAAGAGATGACGATGAAAGAGATCGGCGCGACGCTGGATCTTTCCGAGTCACGCGTCAGCCAGATGCACAGCTCGATCTTGGCCCGCCTCAAGGCGCAGATGATGCACCGCGAGCGCGAGTTCGAAACCGCGAAGTGATCCTGAGTACGATGGCGTCGTGACGAAAACCGTTCACGACGCATACCTCGCGCTCGGCGCCAACCTTGGCGACCGGGCGGCGACGTTGCACGCCGCGATTGCGGCGATCGGCGAGCTACCAGGAACACGCGTTACGGCTGAGTCGACGTTTCACGAGACGGCGCCCGTGGTTCCCGATCCGTCAGCCGCATCGGAACAGCCACGCTATTTGAACGCTGCTGTTGCGATTGAAACGACGCTGAGTCCATTGGAATTGATAGCGGCGCTACAGCAGATCGAAAAATTGCATGGTCGCGTGCGCTCAAAGTCCGAGCGCTGGGCTGCACGAACACTCGATTTGGACATTCTTTTTTTTGACGACCAAATCATTGATGAACCCGGATTGACCATCCCACATTTGCGCCTGCATGAACGCCGATTTGTCTTGGCGCCGCTGGCGGAGATCGCGCCGGACCTGGCGCATCCAGTCCTCGACAGAACCGTGCGAGAATTGCTGGAAGATCTCCCGGCGGACGCCGACTGAGTCACAACTCAATCCACATATGTGTTGAGCCTTTCCAAAATTGACAAGCCCCTGCCCAAACCGGGGAAGGGGCTGTGTCATTCGCGGATGGTGGGACCAGCGAAGGAGAGAAAACGGTCAGCGAACGTTGAGATTGGTCAGGAACGCCTTGAGTTCTGCGGCGGCCTGGTCGTACTGCTTCTGCAAGCTCGCGCGCTGTTCGCGGATGTCTTCGAGCCGCGTTTCCTGTTCGTTGAGTTTGGTCATGTAGCGACCGTAGAGGTCGGTGCGGTTGTCTACGGCGTTCATATTCGCGCGAATGCGGCCTTGCTCATTGGTGATTTCGGACGATTCGTTGTTTAGGCGGCTGATGCGCTCCTGAAGGTCGTTCATGCGGCCCTTGATCTCCGCGGCTTTGGCCACCGCGTCCATCACGGCCTGACTGGCCTTGTTGCTGCGCACAAAGCTGAGCACTTCGTCAATGTTCATGTCCGCGACGGCGAGCGTCTGCGACCACACGCGTTCGACAACGACGTTGAGTTCTTCAGTCGCGCCTGCCGGAACAAGCGCTTCGTAGCGATACTTCGTTTCGGTCAGTTCATTCGGCTTCTGCTCGCCGAGGATTTCCCAA
The DNA here is from genome assembly GCA_029260345.1 of Phycisphaerales bacterium. GTDB lineage: Bacteria > Planctomycetota > Phycisphaerae > Phycisphaerales > UBA1924 > OFTM186. Next base: position 221,731 of record JAJDDK010000002.1, read on the forward strand.
CCTGGAATGCGCAGGTGTTCGATCAGGACGGTGCGCTCATTCGTGTCGTTGTTGGTGATGGTGTAGGTCGTGGTCTGTTGTGACGCGTGCGTGCGTTCGAGCAATCCGTTGACGATGCGCAGGCGGCGGATTTCGTTGACAACGTCCTGCTCGCGGTCGATCTCGAGGTCGTGATCGACGGCGTAGGAGATGAGGCGTTCGGCGCCGCGTGCGATGTGTTCGATCTGGGCGTCGCCGGCAAAGGCGCCTTCGTCATAGACAGCGATGGGGCCGGGCATGAGTTGGAGGCCGCTGTTGTTGGTGAGTTCGACGCCGCGCATGGCGCGAGAATTGGGACCATTGAATTGGTAAATCGAGAGGCGTCGTCCTTCGATGGCTTCATTGATGATTGGCAACATCGAGGACTGGCCGCGGCGGATGGAGACGGGCGCATTGATCGTGTAGAGGAATTGTTCGCCGACTTCGTTGCCGGAGGCGACGGGTGGTTGAAAGGGGGATGCGCCTGAAGGGCTCGCACTAATACTCATGCCTGAACGCTCGGCACGATCTCTTGCAGATTCATGGGCCCTATTCCGACCATTCATTTCAAGAGCTTGGCGATCAGCGTTGCTCTTCAACATCTCATCGTAAATCACGCCACTTTCATAAACAGTCGGCGGCAAACCCGCGATCGCCGGCACTGCGATGATCGGCCGATCCAGAATCAGCGGCGTCTGCAAATCCATGATGAAGCTCACCGGCCGCCCGGACGCCAGCGAAAGATTGACGCCCTGCCAGTCTTCATCCGTGTCGTTTTCAACGATGGCCCATCCTTGAATAGATGTCTTCGCATCCGTTCCGGCGGGAAGCACGAGGCGGTAGCTCGTCTTCCACACCGGCGCTTCGTGCGTGTACGCCACCATGACGCGGCGTTCGCGATCACCATCAAACTTCAAATCAATGTTCGTCCAGCGATCGTCACGATGTTCCGCCACGACGGTCAGCGCGCGGCTCAGTTCGTCCGCGAGCGATTCATCGAGAATCTCAAAAGAGCGGACATCAGCTTGCGGCACCGTCGCGACGCCGCTCTTGGTGACGAGCGTAATTGACCAGTCGTCAACGACTCTGCCGTTGGTGGCGTTGCCGATCGGCGTTGGGCGTTTCTCAACGCCGAGCACGACGCCTCGCACTTCGCCGCCGGTGGTCTTGAGGCTGACTTCCGTGCCTTTGAGCTGGCCCATAAGTTCGATCACGCTGCCGGCCTGCATCGGATTGATGCGGAAGTCTTCGAGACGTCGCTGCAATGGCTGGTTGGGTTGGTATTCAGCGCCGGCGATTCGTCCGCCGCCGTAGTCCACCGCGATCATGGACTTGAGAATGTCATTGACGCGATCCACTTCAAAACGGAGCGTGACCGTATCGTCACCGTCGACCGTTCCGTTGTGTTCGAAATAACCGACTCCGGACCGGTACAAGGTGATGGACTTGAGGGGCAGTTCGGCGCCGAGGGCGGCATGACTCAGTGCAAAGCCGGCGGCGAGGGTCAGGGCGAGCGTGCGCATAAACGGGACCTCCGTGAAAGTGTGCGTCCTTCAGTATCTCAGACGCATGAGGCGCGGGGATGGTTCCACGCCTTTCCCTGAATCGGCCCGGTTGGGCCGATAGGCTTTGCATTGGTGCGGGTTGTGCCGAAGAATCGCTTTTCGGTCGTTGACGGGAGCCTATGGACGAAGCCATCGAGAAGCCGGATCAGCCGGACCTGATAGAGCTGGAGAAGGCTCTGCGGCGCGTCGTGGACGGTGAAGTCCGCTTCGGTCGCCATGACCGGATGCTGTATGCGACGGATGCGTCGCTGTACCAGGTCGAACCGATCGGTGTGGTGATTCCGTCAAGCATGGCGGATGCGGAACGCGCCGTTGCGGTGTGCGCGGAACTTGGCGCCGCGATCCTGCCGCGCGGCGGGGGGACGAGCCTCGCCGGGCAGTGTACGAATCATGCGGTGGTCATTGACTTCTCGGCGCATTGTCGGGGCGTTTCGAAAGTCAATGTTTCGAATCGGCGCGTTCATGTTGAGCCGGGCGTGACGCTTGATGAATTGAATGAAGAGATTGCGCGGCGGGGGCACGGGTTGTTCTTCGCGCCGGATGTGGCGACGAGCCGGCACGCCAATGTCGGCGGCATGATCGGGAATAACTCCGCCGGGGCGCGGAGTGTGTTGTACGGACGCACCGTCGAGCATGTGCTGGGGCTAGATGTAATGCTGTTGGATCAGCCGGGCCGACCGGCGCGGGCCACGCTGGATGAATCTGCCGCGGTGCGTGATGAGCGTGTGAGGCTCATCACTGAGCGCGTGATCACAGTAGTGAAAGAGCATGCGAACGCGATTCGCGAGCGATTTCCCAAACTGACGCGACGATCCGACGGTTACAACCTTGATTTGATTCTGGATCAGATCGAGCAGCCCGGTGAAACCCTTGCCAATGTGAATCTCGCGAAACTGGTGTGCGGCAGCGAGGGCACGCTCGCGCCCATCATCGGTGCTGAACTCCATCTGGAGACTGTGCCGGTCGCCAAGGGGCTTGCAGTGGTCAGCTTCGATTCGGTGCGCAGCGCCATTGAAGCAGTGAATCCGATACTTGCGACAACGCCGAGCGCTGTTGAACTGCTGGATGATCTGGTGATTTCACTAGCGCGTGAAAATCGCAGTCACCGATCGGCGGTTGATTTGCTGCCGCGTGCGGACGGTATGGATCCGCAAGCGGTGTTGTACGTCGAGTATTACGCCATTCATGATGCGGCTGAATTGGAAGAGCGTTTCGCGGCCTTGCGAACGGTGGTAACGGGCCGGCCGATGAAGACTTTTACGACGCCGCAGGAGATGACGCAGGCGTGGGCACTGCGCAAAGCGGCGGAGCCACTGCTGCACGGATTGCCCGGCCTTCGCAAGCCGATCACGTTTGTTGAAGACACGGCAGTCAATCCGAAGCGATTGCCGGAGTTCGTCGAGCGATTCCGCGCGATTGTGGAAAAGCATGGCACCAAAGCCGCGTATTTCGCGCATGCGTCGGTTGGGTGCTTACATATCCGGCCGCTCCTGAATCCGCACGATCCGAATGATCGGGATCTGTTGAGAACCATTGCCGTCGAAGTCGCAGATCTGGTTCATGAATTCGGCGGCGCGCTTTCTGGAGAGCATGGTGATGGTCGCGTGCGCGGGCCGCTGCTGGAGCGTGTTTACGGCCCGCAGATCATGCAGGCTTTTCGAGAAATTAAGGCGATTTTCGATCCGGCGAATCTTCTGAATCCGGGGAATCTCGTCGATCCGGGGCCGGTCGAGTCAATCACGACAAAGTTGCGTGTGTTGCCGGAGCGCGAGCCGGTCGCTGTGCCGCAGGTCGAGACGTACTTCGAATACGACGATCAGCACGGGTTCGGCGGCGCGGTGGAAATGTGCAATGGCGCGGGTGTGTGCCGCAAGAAGCAGGGCGGCACGATGTGTCCGTCGTACATGGCGACTTTGGACGAACGGCATTCGACGCGCGGGCGTGGCAATGCGTTGCGGCTTGCAATCACGGGGCAGTTTGGCGCCCTTGGATCGGCGGACTGGAATGATAAGGAAACGAAGTCAACGCTTGATTTGTGCTTGTCCTGTAAAGCGTGCAAGTCTGAGTGCCCGAGCAACGTGGATATTGCACGATTAAAGGCGGAGTACACGGCGCAGGGGTACAAGAACGGGGCGCGGCCGCCGCGACGAGATCGCATGTTGGCGCGGGTGCGTCAATTGAATGAGATGGCGGCGCTGGCGCCGGGACTGGCGAACTGGGCGCAGCGGTTCGGGCCGATTCGCGCGATGATGAATGCGGCGCTCGGGCTGCCGCGGGAGCGTTCGCTGCCGCTGTTTGGGGCGGCGCTGACGCGGCGAGTCGCTGACCGTTCAATGACAAGTGCGCAGGGAAGTAAGCCGCGCGGAACGGCTGGGCTGTTTGTCGATTGTTTTGCCGGATTTGGTGAGTCGAATATTGGAGTCGCCGCAGTCGAAGCGCTGGAAGCGGTCGGGTATGACGTGAAGCTGATCGACGCGGGGTGCTGCCAGCGCCCGGCGATTTCGCTGGGGCTGCTGGATCGTGCGGTGACGCGCGGCGAGCAATTCATCGCGACGATGGCGCCCTATGCGTTGGATGAGTCGATTGAAGCGATCCTCTTCCTGGAGCCGTCGTGTCTGAGCGCGGTGACAGACGATCTACAAACTCTGAAACTAGACATTTCCAAAGAGGTGCGGCAGCGGCTGGCGCAGCGTTCAATGCTCGCTGAGGAATTCCTTGGTCGAGCCATTTCCGAGGAAGCAAACCCACTTCAGCCAAAAGGTCCGCCGGTCATCCTGCATGGGCACTGCCATCAGAAGGCACTCTTTGGCATTGAGTCATCCGCTGCGATGTTGCGTGCGCTCGTTGGGGATCGCCTGACGGTGCTTGACTCTGGCTGTTGCGGCATGGCGGGCGCCTTCGGGATGTCGCGCGACCGGTACGATCTCTCGATGCAGATTGGTGAATTGACGCTGTTGCCGGCGGTGCGCGCAGCCGCGAATGATGCGATCATCGTTGCGCCGGGCGCCTCGTGCCGTCACCAGATTCACGACGGCGCTGACCGGTGCTCGCTGCATCCAATGGAAGTCGCGGCGAGTATCCTGCAGAGAATGAATTCGAAGGAGAGATGATGAGCGATCGAGCAGAGATTCTTGCGGGAGCGCCATTGCACAATCCGTGGCTGTATCGGCGAGCGCCGTTTCACATGGGCGATCCGATGGCGCTGATCACGCTGCCTGGCGGCGAAACGCACGCGATTTTGCGGGACATTGAGCTGGATCGTTTTCAGAAGGCCAAGCTGGTGGACCACGCCGCGGCGCCGAAGGATTTTGAGCCGGCGGGCGGACTGTCTGGTGATCGCGAAACGGCGACGGCGCAAGCTGCGGCAGAGTTTCTGGTGCGCAAAGGCATAAAGGAAGTGTGGGCGGATCGGTCGTTGCCGATGATCTTTGCGCACGAAATCAGCGAGCGCGGCGTTGCTGTGAAATGCGATCCGATCATGGGTGTGCTTGAACGTCGAGCGAAATCTGATGCAGAGATCGAACATCTTCGCACTGCGCAATCCATGACCGAGCAAGCCGTGCAGTTCGCGTGCGAATTGATTGCGAAGTCCGAAACCGGGGCTGGTGGTGTGCTTCAGCACAATGGCGAACCGCTGACCTCTGAAATCGTGATGTCCGAGATCAATATCTGGCTGCTGCGTCACGGCATGGGCACGAGCGGCAGCATTGTCGCGGGCGGGACACAAGGCGCGGATTGTCACAATCGCGGCGCGGGGCCGCTCAAGACCGGCGAACTCATCATCATTGATGTGTTCCCGATGCACACGGCGTCGCGGTACTTCGGTGATTGCACGCGAACGGTTGTGCATGGCGAGGCGCCAAAGGAAGCCGCGCAGATGCATGAGGTAGTGGTCAACGCGAAGGCCAAAGCAATCGCTGCGACGAAGGCGGGCGTCACCGGTGAGGCGATTCACGAAGCGACGGCGGACGCGATTCGTGCAGGGGGGTTTGCCATGGGGCTGCCGGGGCCGAATGATCCGCCATCTCGAGCGGCGATGGTGCACGGCACAGGTCACGGGGTCGGACTCGAAGTGCACGAGCCGCCGCTACTGGATGCGAGCGGACCGGAACTGGTCGTCGGCGATTGCTTGACCATCGAACCGGGCTTGTACCGGCTGGATTTGGGCGGCGTGCGCGTCGAGGACATGGTCATTGTGACGCGTGACGGCTGCGTGAATCTCAATTCAATTCCCGACGGCCTGACCTGGGCGTAGCTGCGCGGAGATGCGGCTTGGTGAGGAGTCGGGCGCTGGCCGATATTCTGTTGAGCGTCGCCAGTAAGGCGGGCAGGCAAGGAGGCCAATGCCGTGCAATTGCGGGATCTTATACGAGGATTGGCGCCTGACCTTGCTGGGAATGTTGATTCCCTGCTTGAGATTGGCGCCATCACGGAGGACAGCCGCGAGGTGACGGCTGGCTCACTCTTTGTCGCACGCGGCGGCATGGCGTCGCATGGCGGAGCATTTGTCGCAGATGCGGTCGCACGCGGCGCTGTGGCAGTCGTGACCGATCATGAGACGGAAACCCCCGAGGGCGTCTGCACGATTCGAACGCGCGATGTTGCGCGCGTCGGGGCGGCGATCGCGGAGCGATTCTACGGGTCACCATCTTCAGATTTGGCGCTGCTCGGCGTGACCGGGACGAACGGGAAAACGACCGTTGCGCATCTGACCCAGCAGATTCTGACACGTTGCGGCATGAAGTGCGGATTGCTTGGCACCGTGCTTATTGATGATGGCGCTGTGCGCACGCCGGCGTGTCTGACGACGCCCAGCGCGATTGAAATCAGCCGCACGTTGTCGCGAATGGTGGCGAATCAGTGCGGCGGCGCGGTGATGGAAGTGTCCAGCCACGCCTTGCATCAACATCGTGTGGCCGGCCTGACATTTCGCGGCGGCGTGTTCACGAATCTAAGCGGCGATCATCTCGATTATCACGGATCAATGGAGGAGTACGCCGCCGCGAAGGCGACGTTGTTCGACGAACTGGGGCCGGAAGCCTTCGCCATTGTCAATGTTGATGATCCGGCGTCGGCGCGGATGGTGCAGAACTGCGCGGCTCGTGTAGTGCGATGCTCGGCGCACGATGACAGGGCGGATGCGTTTATATCCGCGGAGCCAGCGACAATTGATGGCGCGGCTGTGACGCTGCACGGGCCATTCGGTGTGGTGTGCGGACGCACGCGATTGCATGGCGCGCACAATCTGATGAATCTGCTTCAGGCCGTTGCTGCGGCACATGCCATCGGGGTTGATGTGAGCAGGCTCGCGGGCGAACTTGAGACGCTGGAAGCGCCGCCGGGACGGCTTGAGCCTGTACTGCTCGATGAGGCGACGCGCCCCACCGTGCTTGTCGATTATGCGCATACGGATGATGCGCTTGCCAATGCGCTCCGTGCGGTGCGGCCGATCGTGCCGGCGGGCGGGCGGTTGTGGGTCGTTTTCGGATGCGGTGGCGATAGGGACACCAGCAAACGCCCGCGCATGGGGCAAGTCGCGGCGAGTTTTGCGGACTGTGTCGTCGTGACGAGTGACAATCCGCGAAGCGAAGATCCGCAACTGATTGTGGATCAGATCGTGGCGGGAATTGATGACGCCGGTCATTCAGAGGTCGTCGTCAAAGTGGATCGCGCGGCGGCAATACAACATGCGATCGATGGCGCTGATGATCGAGATGTCATCGTGATCGCGGGCAAGGGGCACGAGGACTATCAGATCATTTCCGATGGCGCCGGCGGTGTGGTGCGACGTGATTTCGACGATCGCATCGAAGCGCGCCGCGCGCTGGCGGCTCGGGCGAGGGCGGTGACGCCATGAGTTTTCGTCTCGGTGATTTGCCGCGCATGGTGGACGGCACATGGTGTGGGACGCCAACGGATGAGACGCTGCATGCGCCGTACTCAGGCGTTTGCATTGACTCGCGAGAGACGCAGCCCGGCGATGTGTTCATTGCGATGCGCGGCGAGCGAACTGACGGACACACTCATATTGATCACGCATTGGGCGATGGTGCGATGGTTGCGATCACTCGGCGCGATGCAGTTGATTCAGTGACTCATCCGAATCGCACAATTATTGTGGATGATCCGCTTGGGGCGCTTTGGAAAGTTGCGGCGGCGTGGCGCACATACCTTGGGGCAACAAAGGTCATTGCCGTCACCGGATCCAACGGGAAAACCACGACGTGCCGGCTGATTCATTCTGTGCTTTCATCACGACTGAGTGGAACACGAAGCCGACGGAGTTTCAACAATCATCTCGGCGTGCCGCTCACGATTCTTCGGGCACGCTCGAAGGATGACTTTGTGGTGTGTGAGATCGGCGCCAATGCGCCGGGCGAAGTTGCGTCCCTTGGCGCGCTGGCGAAGCCACATATTGCGGTCATCACCAGCGTCGGTCGGGCGCACGTGGGCGGGTTCGGGTCTGTTGCGGCGATCGTGCATGAGAAATCATCGCTGGCGACGTGTGTTGCGCCGGATGGCGTCATCTTTGCTGCGGATGCGCCGGAGGCGTTCGTTGATGCGCTTGCGGCGTCGCCTGCGGAGGTGGTTCTTGTCGGGCTGACCGAGCGCGCTGGCGTTCGTCTACGGCGCGTCGGGCATGATGAATCAGAGGGGCGGCATCGGCTGCATATTGATCTTGCGGATGGCGCGTCATTCACGGCGCCCTTGATCGGGCGTCACAACGCAGCCAATGTCGCGTATGCAGTCGCGATCGGCAGGCGGTTCGGTCTCTGTGATGAGGACATTCAACGCGGACTGGATCGTGTCGAACTCCCGGCGATGCGTCAGGAAGTGATCGATTTCGGCGGCATCCGCGTTTTCAATGATGCGTACAACGCCAATCCGGATTCGATGCGGGCGGGAATTGCGACGTTTTTGGACCTGACGCGCGATGCAGAGCGCCGTGTGCTGGTGCTCGGGGACATGCTCGAACTGGGCGAGCATGCCGGCGCGGCGCATGCAGAGTTGTTGACCGCGGCACTCGCGGATCGCTCGGTCGACCTCATCCTCACGGTCGGTGAAGAATTTGCGGGCTGCAACGTCGATCCGGAGTCTCGCCTGCGGCGGGAGCGGGAATCATCAGACGAGGTGATCGATCGGATCGTGGCTTCGTTGCAGCCGGGTGACACAGTGCTGTTGAAAGGGTCGCGCCGATTGCGACTGGAGCGCATCGCCGAATGCCTGCAATCACGCGTGGCGCGTACTGAGGCGCTCTCGCCATGATCGGGATGAGATTAAGACACTTCGCGGGGGCTCATTCACGGCCGGACGGCGCATTCGCCGACGATTGATTCATCGCCCATTCGAAGTGAATTCATGCTCTATGTGCTTTTGGACATTCTGCGATCGTGGCTGGTGGAGAACAATCTCTACCGCTTTGTCATGGTGTTTGACCAGAGCACGTTTCGAGCGTTTGCATCGGCGCTCTTATCCTTCGGGATTGTGCTTGCGGCTGGGAGGCCGGTGGTGCGGTGGCTGGCGGCGAAGAAGATTGGCGATGCGGCCAAGTTTGATGTGGCGGCGCTCGATCGAGCGCTGGCGTCCAAGGCAAACACGCCCACGATGGGCGGCATTCTGATCGCGGGCGCGATCGGGGTGTCCACGCTCTTGCTCGCGGACTTTCGCGATTTCTACATTCAGATGGCGCTGATCGTTCTGGTGTGGACGGCGGTGCTTGGCGGCGCCGATGACTGGCTCAAACTCACCAACACATCACGCGGGCCTGGCGCTCGACAAGGGTTGTACTCGTGGGAGAAGCTGGTCTTTCAGCTTGGGCTTGGGCTGCTGATTGGGTGGTTTGCGTACAACCATGGGGATGCGCGGCCGGAGGCGCCGGACCTCGCTCACGTCTTGAATCTTCCATTTCAGCGGACGTATGAGCCGGGCGCCGCGGATGTGAATCCATCGCTGTTTTATTTATCGCGCGGCGCCTTTGTCGTCATGACAATGCTGATGATCACGGGACTCTCCAATGCCGTGAACATCACTGATGGCATGGATGGACTCGCGACGGGGATTTGCACTTTCGTTGGCGCGGGCGTGTTCATCCTGACACTGATTGCAGGGCGTGAACTGTTTGCACAGTACCTCCTGGTGCCCTTTCTGCCCTTTACGTCAGAGCTTGCAATTGTCGTCGGAGCGCTGGTTGGCGCTTGTCTTGGGTTTCTTTGGTGGAATTGTTCGCCGGCGATTGTGTTCATGGGCGACACGGGGTCGCTGTGTCTGGGCGGCATGCTTGGATTTATCGCAGTCGTGATTCGGCAGGAGGCGCTGGTGTTGCTGATGAGCGGTGTGTTGCTGCTCGAGATTGGCAGCGTGGCGCTGCAGGTTGGGTATTTCAAAGCGAGCGGCGGGAAGCGCATATTTCGGTGCGCGCCGTATCACTGGCATCTGCATCTGGGCGGATGGACTGAGCAGAAAATCGTGGTTCGACTCTGGATTATTTCGCTCGTCTTGCTTGCGATTGGTTTGGCGTCGCTGAAACTCCGCTGAGCGCCGAATCGAGGCATTCCCAGTACAGTTGCACCACGAGGCGGCCGTTTCGGTACCACCCGCGTCCGTTCTCAACGTCTGAACCCTTCATCTCCGTTTTCATCCGGAGCTTCTTTTGCCTTCTCCCGGCGCCAGTCAGGGACAAGCTGACCTTTTGCAAACGACGCCCAACGAAGCGGCGGCGGCGGTTGCATTGGCGGAGCAGCCGCGCACGACGGCGCCGGAGGGTCGCATTCGCACCGGGCGGCTCGCCGGGTTGTCGATGTGGGCGGCGATCTGGGTGTTGTCGTGGCCAATTCTGGTTGAATCATTTCTGACGTCGATGGTCGGGCTGGTGGACACGACGTTGTCCGCCGGTTTGAGTGAAGCCGCGACGGACGCGATTGGCGCGGCTTCGTACGTGCAGTGGTTCATTCAGATGATCGGAATGGCGGTCGGCGTCGGTGCGACGGCGCTGGTGAGTCGCTCGATCGGCAGGGGACGACAGGCGATCGCGGATGCGGTGACAGCGCAGGCGCTGTTGCTTTCTGTGACGGCGAGTTTTGTCGTCGGGGCCCTGCTGTTCTTCGCGGCGCCGGCGGTGGCGACTGTGCTTCAGATGTCAGAGGACGCGTCGGATGCAGTTGTTCTGTATTTGCGTGTGACGGCGTTTGGCGTGCCGCTGAGCGGCATTCTGGTATCGGGCATTGCATGTTGTCGCGGCGCCGGTGATGCGAAGCGTCCGCTGCTCGTGATGGTCGCGGTGAACATCGTGAACATCATCGTGAGCTGGGCGCTGTCGGGTGTTGATCTGGCGCGCGCGACGGCCGACGGCGGGCGCCAGGTGTATATGGTGAATCCGTTCACTTTTGATCTGGGCATTCTGGGAGTGGCGCTCGGAACGGTGGCGGCATGGTTTACTGGCGCGTGTCTGGTGTGCTGGTGGCTTTGGAAAGGCACGCCGGGAGTACGACTAAAGCCACGGCGCATGAAGCCGAACTGGATCACGATGTCGCGTGTCGCCCGCGTTGGATTGCCGAATTTCTTTGAGAGCAGCGGCATGTGGCTCGGCAACTTCATGGTGCTGCTGATCGTCGGATGGATGGCGGCGGGCCAGGAAGGTTTGCTCGGCGCGCACATCATCGCGATACGCATTGAGGCGTTCAGTTTCCTGCCGGGATTTTCGATGGGCATGGCGGCGGCGACGCTTGCCGGGCAATATCTCGGCGCCGGTCGTGCGGACCTCGCGGCTCGTGCGATGGTGCGCTGCTGTGCAATTGCGACGGCGATCATGGGGACGATGGGGATTCTGTTCATCGTTATCCCCAAGCCGATTGTGGGACTGCTTTCCCAACAGGCGACGCATCTGGAATACGCGCCGTACATGCTCATGATCGCCGGCTGCGTGCAGGCGCCGTTTGCGATTGGTCTTGTCTTGCGCACGGCCATGCGCGGCGCCGGGGACACCAAAGTTGTCATGCTCTTGACCTGGTTCTCGACGTATGCCGTGCGGTTGCCGCTGGCGTGGTTCTTCTCCGGCGTGGATATTCCGCTGTGGAATGGCATGGTCATCCCGAACCCGGGTCCGGACTGGGGCTTGGTCGGGGTCTGGGTGGGGCTGTGCAGCGAACTGATTGTGCGGGCGCTGCTCTTTGGCGGACGGTTCGTCGAAGGCGGCTGGCGACGCATTCGGGTGTGAGCCGCAGTCCATTAGAATGTGGCGATGCACCTTCGCCCAGCCACCGCAGACGACCTCGACGCGATCTTCGATATTTACGAAGACGAAGTGCTCAATGGCGTGGCGACGTTTGATACGAATCGGTTTTCGACCGAGGAGCGGCGCGCGTGGTTTGATCGGCACGGCAGCGCGGCCCATCCGGCGATCGTTCTTGAAGACAACGGCGTTGTCGTCGGCTGGGCGTCGCTCTCGCAGTTTTCAACGAAGCAAGCGTACGACAGGACTGCGGAAGTGTCGGTGTACGTTCACAAGGACCATCGCGGCAAGGGCGTGGGGCGCCGGCTATTGACGGAACTTATTCAACAGGGACGCAATGGCGGCCTCGGCGTGCTGCTGGCGCGCATCGCAGCGGAGCAGGTGCCGAGTCTGGGGCTGCATTTGGCGCTTGGGTTTCAGCATGTGGGGACGATGCGCCGCGTGGGAGAGAAGTTTGGGCGCGTGCTGGATGTGGAGCTTTTGGATTATCAGTTGGATGGGGAGGGGTGAGGGATGGGGCTGGACACCGTTGAAATGGTGCTTCGCATTGAAGACGAATTCAAGATCAAGATTCGGGATGAAGAAGCCTGGCAGATTCGAACGGTGGGGCAGCTCATTCGGCATGTGCAAGACGCGGTCTTGGGACCGCGCCCTTCAATTGCGTGTGAGAGTGCGGCGTGTTTTTACGCGTTTCGCCGAGTTCTTGTAAGCGAGCTTGGACTGGCGCCGGTCGCAGTGCGCCCAAGCGTCGCGGTCGCCGCGCTCGTCCCGGCGGTTGAGCGGCGGCATGTTTGGGATGCGCTCGATGAAGCGGGCTTGCCGGTGCATCGGCTACAGTTTTTGCCAACGCATTGGCGACGATTTGTCGCGATCGTGTTTTGGATTGGCTTTCTAGGTGTTCCCGCCCTGCTCGGATTCTTGTATGCGTGGATGTTCGGTGTGTTCTCAGAGTGGGTTGGCGCGGGCATTGTCGTTACGCAGATTCTCCTCTTCATGCTGTTGTACGCACGAATTGAGGCGCGATTGGAGCCTCGACGGACACGAATGAAGCATCCGGGAATCACCGTGCGCGAGCTGATTCATCAGCAGGTTTTGCCGAGTTGGCGATTGCCGGCTCGGGGGAATCGCGCGGCGCTGGAGCCGCTCATTCGCGATCGCGTACGTGTGATAGTCTCAGAAGAGTTGGCGGTTTCGCTGGAGAAGCTTCGTGACGGTGATCAGTTTGTTGAAGATTTAGGGTGCTAGTGCGGTTTCGCCATGCCCACGGAGACGTGGGCATGCCACCCGTGGATTTTCGCTGGTTTGGTGTGTGCTAAACCTCAGCGTTTAAGTGCGTGAGGTCTTGGTTTGCGCAGGATTGCTTTGGAAACCGCTTCCTGACGGGCGCGGTTCGGATTTGAGAGTTCAAATTTGAGATTTGAGATTTGGGATCTGGGATTTGAGATTTCAAATTTTGGATTTGAGATTTAAACCGCTTACGCTCCGACGCGGAGGCGTTCGTGCAGGAAGTCCGGCAGGCCGCGTTCGCGGATTTTGCGTTCGGTGGTGTCGATGTCGTACACCACGCGGCGGGTGCGGAACGTGCGATCTGTCGTATCAAGCAGCGCCCATGACGCATCTGGGTTGCGGTCGCGCGGCTGTCCGACTGAACCGGGGTTCAGCAGCACGCGCTCACCGACGGGCAGTTGCGTCAGCACATCGGACGGCATCGGCAGACTGCCACGAATGATGTCCATGGTGGGGGACTCGCCTTCCGGGCAGGCGAACATCGCGGGCATGTGCGTGTGACCGAAGGCGCCCATGCCGTCGTCGAGGCCGGCGAAGGACTCGGCGGCGACTCGCTTGTTCAGGACGTAGGCGTAAGGACGGGCGCCGAAGGAAGCGTGCGCGAGCTGCACGCCGTGGATTTCATCCCGCATTGGCCAGTTGGCGATGGTCTCGAAATGATGATCAGAAAGGAGCGACCGGGTGACTCCGAGAGAGTGAGCCGCGGTGGGGTTGAAGTTGACCGGGGTCTCGTCGACGAGGGCGGCCTCATCGTGGTTTCCAAGAATGACCTTGTCGCACACGCGGGAGATCAAATCGACGCACGGGCCGGGGTCGGGGCCGTAGCCGACGACGTCACCCAGGCACAGGACGTGATCCACGTTTGAACCATCGATCTCGCGGAGGACCGCGATGAGCGCTTCAAGGTTGCCGTGGATGTCCGAAATAAGTGCGAGCCTGGGCATCGGGTCTCCGGGGTGCGAACAGCGGTGGGACGACTATCGGCAGAATCCGTGATCCAGCGGCAGTCGAGGTTGGAACGATGACTGATTCCGCATGTAGGCGGATCAATTGCATCGCCGGCGTGTCCTGGGCGGGATTGGATGGGACATCGCCGCTGGTCGCCGGTCCGAGAATGGCGCCCGCGGGTCCGAGAACGTGCAATTCGCGCGCATTAAAAGCGGCGCGAAGAAGCTTCGCGTCGCTGAGTCTCAACTCACGAATTCGGCGATTCAGTCCTTGGCGGACGAGGTCTCGACAGCCTCGGCGTCGTTGTCGGCGCTGGCTTCAGGCTTCTCGTTGCTGGGGGCCGGCGCCGGAGCGTTGGCGGCCTGCTCCTTCTCGAGCTTGCGCTTGTAGACCTGAATCTTGTTCTTGTCCGGGGCGATGATCATGGACACGCGCCGGCCCATCTGGCGAGGCGGCGTTTCCACCTTGCCAATGTCGGCGAGCTGATCAACGACACCCCTGAGCAAATCCTGACCGATGTTGCGATGCTGCATTTCGCGGCCGCGGAACTGCTGGACGATGAGCACTTTGTGACCATCGAGGAGGAATTTGCGGGCGCGATCGACGCGAATTTTCACGTCGTGCGGGTCGATCTTGATGGATCGTCCGAGGCGCACTTCCTTCATTTCGGCCTGCTTTGACGCAGCCCGATTCTTCTGGTCCTTTTTGGACTGCTCATACTTGTACTTGCCGTAGTCCATGATCTTGCAGACGGGCGGACGTGAGTCCGACGCAATCTCCACCAGATCAAGTCCCGCGGCCTCGGCGCGCTTGAGCGCGTCGGACGTTTCCACAACACCCATCATTTCGTCGTCCTCATTAATCAGACGAATGGGCGTGATGCGGATCATGTGGTTGACGCGGGTCCGCTTGACGGGCCCGGTCTCTCGAAAAAATCGTCTCCTGGCGATCGTGCATTCTCCTTGGAAAGAAAAACAGATGAGGAACGGTCGCTGTCACACCGACAGCAGGGCGCCAAGGCGGCGCCGATTCACCGTGATATCGGGCATGGAGCGGAGCGGATTCATGCGAGCAGCGCACAACCGGAACGGTGGCGCCGCGAATCCTGAATGGGCAGCATGTCGTGGATCAGATTCCAGACTCCGCGGAAAAGGGGAAAGAGCCCACAAACGGGCCCCGGACCGGATAAAGCTATCGCGCTCAATGCCGAGCGGCAAGGAGAAATAGGGATTCGATCCGTTTAGTTCGGGACAAGATGATCCTTGACGCTCTCCGCCCCGCGGGACTGAATCTCCCGCGTCACGCCCGAGACGAAGTCCTCCAGCGGCATGGCCCCCAGGTCTTTTTCGACACCAAACGCCCGGACAGACACCGCACGGTTCTCCGCGTCGCGAGGGCCGACGACGACGAGGTACGGGATTTTTTCCTCGGCCCCAGCGCGAATCTTGGCCTGCACGCGATCATTGGAGTGATCGACGGTGCACCGCACTCCGGCTTCGCGGAGGGCGGCGCGGACTTCGTCGGCGTATGCCGCGCTTTTCTCGCTGATGGGCAGGACGCGCACCTGCTCGGGCGAGAGCCATGTCGGGAAGGCGCCGGCAAAGTGCTCGATGAGCACGCCGACGAAACGCTCCATGGAGCCGAACGGGGCGCGGTGAATCATGACGGGCCGGTGAGTTGCGTTGTCGGCGCCGACGTAGGTCAGGTCGAATCGCTCGGGCAGGTTGTAATCCACCTGCACGGTGCCGAGTTGCCATTCGCGCCCGATGACGTCCTTCACGACGAAGTCGATCTTCGGGCCGTAGAACGCGGCCTCACCCGGCTCTTCGGTGTAATTGGCGCCGAGCGACTTTGCCGCGTTGCGGCAGGCGCGTTCGGCTTTTTCCCAGTTCTTCGGATCGCCGACGTATTTGTCAGAGTCAGGATCGCGAAGTCCCACGCGCACGCGGTAATCATCAATGCCGAGCGTTGTGAAAATGTGCTTCACGATGGACAAGCAGCCCTGCACTTCTTCAGCGACCTGATCCTCGGTGCAGAAGAGGTGCGCATCGTCCTGGGTGAAGCCGCGCACGCGGGTCATCCCGTTGAGCTCGCCGGATTGCTCCCAGCGGTACACCGTGCCGAATTCGGCGAGGCGCACCGGCAGGTCGCGATATGAGCGCGGCTCCGACGCGAATATGCGGATGTGATGCGGACAGTTCATCGGACGCAGCAGATAGCCGTCGATGTCGCCGGTGCGCAAGCGGTTTGAAAGCTCGGAGCACGAACAGCCTTCATCCGAAAGTGCCTTGAGCGTGTCGCGATCGACGATCGGCGGATACTGTGAATCCTGGTAGTAGGGGAAGTGCCCGCTGGTGCGGTAGAGATCAAGTTTGCCGATCTGCGGCGTATAGACCGTGTCGTAGCCCTGTCGGGTCAGTTCTTCAGTAATGAATCGCTGCAGTTCGGTGCGAATGACCGCGCCCTTGGGCTTCCAGAGAATGAGGCCTTGGCCGACCATGTCGTCGATGTGGAACAGTCCGAGCTTCTTGCCGATCACGCGGTGATCGCGGGCGCGGGCTTCTTCGAGTTGATGCAGGTAGGCGTCGAGGTCTTTCTGGCTCGGGAACGCGGTGCCGTACACACGAGTGAGGCGGTCGCTGTTCTCATCACCGTGCCAGTAGCTCGACGCGATGGACATTATCTTCACGGCGCCGATGCGGCCGGTGCTGGGCACGTGCGGGCCGCGGCAGAGATCTTCCCAGTCTTTGCCGGGGTTTCCGGTGGCGTACCACGAGAGTTCGTCTGAGCCTGCTTGAACGGCGCGTTCGGCGTTGTCGAGTTTGAATTTGCTGCCTTCGGCGCGCAATTTCTGAATGCCTTGATCAACGGGCATTTCGTAGCGCGTGAAGGCGCGATCTTCCTTGATGATGCGATTGATCTCGGTTTCGATCTTTTCAAAGTCGTCGCCGGAGATCATGCGCCCTTCAGGGAACGCGATGTCGTAAAAGAAACCGTTCTCGACGGGCGGGCCGTAGACGAGCTTCGCTTCCGGGAAGAATTTCTGAATCGCCTCCGCCATCACGTGGGCGGCGGAGTGACGCATGAGGAACACCGCATCGGGATCGACGCCGCCGTCGCGGGATTTCGCTGTGACGATGCTCAGCGAAGCGTCGTGATCGATCGGAAAGCTGAGATCGACCAGTTCACCGTCCACCCGCGCTCCGAGGGCGGCTTTGGCCAGCCCTGGGCCGATGGACGCCGCGACTTCCGCGGCGGAGACGGTGTGGTCGAATTCCTTGATGGTTCCGTCGGGAAGCGTAATACGTGGCATGGCGAAGGTGCGGCGCTCGAAAGTGTCAGGGCGGGAAAAAGGAACAGGTCGGCACTATACGGCATGGGTCGGCGATGGACGATTGCCGGTGTGGTTTGACGTTCTCCAGCCGCGCCCTCACCATAACGGGGCAATACGCACTGGAACCACAGGATGCGGTGGGTGGCGCCGGTCGCGATTGTTGCTGAAAGAGGTGGCTCTCGTGCGATGTCCATACTGCGGCGCCAACGACGACCGCGTCATTGACTCGCGATTGAGCGAGGGCGGGGCCGCAATCCGGCGCCGGCGTCAATGCAATGCTTGTGCGCGCCGAAGCACAACGTACGAGCGTGTCGAGGGTGGCAATCGCCTGACGGTCATCAAACGCGACGGATCGCGAGTTCCGTTTGACCCCGAGAAAGTGTTGCGATCAATTCAGCTCGCGTGCGGCAAGCGACCGGTCCCCGAAGTGGACCGCGTCCGCGTCGCCGAGGAAGTCGAAGAGGAACTGCACCGTACCTTCGATCGCGAAGTGGAATCCATCGAGATCGGGCGGCGGGTCGCGGCGAAGTTGCGTGACCTGGATGAAATCGCGTACATCCGATTTGCGAGCGAATACGAACACTTTCGCAGCGTCGGAGATATTCTTGAAATGGCGCAGCAGCTCTCGCAGCGTGTCCGCGATCATCGGGATCAACAGCCGCTCTTCGGCGAAGAATAAGATTGTGAGCATGAGTCACGTGAACCGAGTGTTGATTTGGATACGCCCGGCGGGCGCCGCTGTTGCGGTGATGGCGCTGGTCAGTTGTGCCGGAGGTCAGGAAGCGGCGCCACGACCGGAGTTGACCGCTCCGACTGCGGAATCACCGGCGACGACGTCGTATGGTCCGACCACGCCACCGGTCGCTTCGACGCATGCGGACGAGACGTCGGCGGCGACCGCTGCGAAATCAAAGAAGGATCAGACCAAGACCGCGATCGCACCGCCTGAAACGACGATTTCCACGGCGGACTCTTCCGGTCGGCGCACGGACGGGCGACCATCTTGGTGGATTGACGGGACGGAGCGTCAGAATGGCGAAGTGCTGATCGCTGCCGAAGCGCTCGGGTCTGATATTCGAATGGCGCGCCGGGCTGCCATTGACGCGGGCCTTGGCCGGCTGGAGCGCGAGCTTGGTCACTCACCCGATGATTGGGTGGTCAAAGCGACGATCATCAAGCCGCTTCGCGCGGTGCGCGGGCCTGAGAGCGTCAATCGATTCGTTGGATATGTGTTGATTGCCGCGGCGGACTAACTACCGCATCAGCGATCGTCTACTAGCGCTTCCCGCTCGGGAGCGCCGCTTCGCGTGTCGCTTCTTCGATGTAGAGGAAGGCGTTGCAATTTGAGCACTTTGTCAATGTATTGCCGTTGATGGAGGCGCTGACGATCTCCATCGGGAGCAACACCTGGCAGGCGCCGCAGCAGTATTCCATGGCGCGCCGGTTCATTTCTTCGATGGGCGCCATGACTTCGTCTTCGCGGAGTTCAAGTTCAGACTCGAATTCCTGAAGCACGTCGGCCGGCAGTTCGCCCGCGGCGACATCGCGCTCCGCCTGCAATTCTTCGAGACGTGATTTGATTTCGGCGGCTTTCTCGTCGCGTTCCGCTGCGGCGTGATCGCGCAACTTCACGATGTCGCCGCGTTTGTTCTGCAGCTCTTCGAGCTGACCGTTGACCTCTTCGAGGCGCGTCAGGGTTTCCAGTGCGCGTTCTTCGATCGCGCCACGATCAGCTTTGAACGTGTTGACCTCGGTGAGGAGGGCTGAGTACTGCTTGTTGGTGGTGGCGGAGTTGAGCTGGTCTCGCAATTTGGTGATGTGCTCGTCGATGCCTTTGATTTCGGACTCATCGTTGTGCGCTGTTGCCTGGAGCTGGCGGGATTGCGCTTTGAGCGAGTCTCGCTTGGCGTCCAGTTCTGCGAGTTCGCGTTCCCGCAGGGTGAGGAATCGCTCGGCGGTCTTGACCCGACTCTGCAGGCCTCTGACCTGTTTATCGACTTGGTACAGGCGCAGCAGTTTCGCGGTCAGAGCCATTCATTCCTCGCAGGCGGAAATTTCAGAAGCAAACGTCGCATATCAAACTATAGCACGACGCCTCGTCGATGTCGTGCGCGAATGTGGAGCGCTCGTTGACCTTTTCACTTATCCGAGCGCCACTATCAGCCAATGCGCCGCCGGCGCCGCAAAGATCAGCGAATCAATGACATCCAGCACGCCGCCCAAGCCGGGAAGTGTCGCCGAGGCGTCTTTCAGTCCCGAATCCCGCTTGAACAGGCTGGCGGCGAGGTCGCCGAACTGGCCGATCAGCGCGAGGGCGGCGCCAAGCGCGAGCGCCGGAATCGGGCTGACCGGAAATGCCAGCCATTCAGACCCGCCACCAGAGCGGCCGATCCACGAAATGAGCGCGGCAACGCCCGCCGACACTACAACCCCGCCGATCAAGCCTTCCCACGTCTTGCCGGGACTTAGCCAGGGGATGAGCTTCCGGCGTCCAATCGCGCGGCCGGTGAAATACGCCCCCATGTCGCAGGACTTCACGATCAGGATGATCGACATGAGCGTCCACGCCGTGGTGTGCTGTCGCAGGACGAGGAAGTACGCCGGGATCAATCCGAGATAGGCGAATATGAGCACGGCGCCGGCGGCGCCAAGCAGGGCGCCCTCGGTGCGGCGATGCCACGAGACGCAGACCAGTGTCACGATGAGCCACAACGCTAGCAGCGGCGTGATCAGGAATCGCGTGTCGGCGCCGGCGCTGGACATCGCAGACACGGCGCCGGTGAGAAATCCAGCCAGGGCGCTGGCGCCAGCCAAACCCCGCGGGATGCGCGTTCCAACAGCACGGAGCATCGTGGAGAGTTCGAGCGCGGCGAGTGTTAGGAGGGGCGCCGCGGCCACGGCGAGGGCGAGACCTCGGATGGACCATTTGGATTCAATCCACTGGTCGAGCCATGCGATCAAGATGGCCAGCGCGATCAGAGCCGCGCCCGTTGGCAGGCGATGTTTCAGCACGGCTGGACAAGGTACCGATCAGGCGGGGCTGACGCCGCCGAATCGGCGCTCGCGTCGTGCAAAATCACGAATTGCCTCGTGAAGTTGCGGCGCCCGGAAGTCCGGCCACAGCACATCGGTCACGTGAATCTCGGCGTAGCTAATCTGCCACAGCAGGAAATTACTGATCCGCATCTCGCCGCTGGTGCGAATGAGGAGGTCCGGCTCGGGGATTCCCGCGGTGTAAAGACTCGCTTCGATGACCGATTCGTCGATGGATGCGGGGTCAATCAGGCCTTCGACGGCCTCTTGAGCAATCGCGCGGACCGCATCGACTATTTCCGTTCGACCGCCGTAGTTCATTGCGACGCACAGCGTCGGGCCGGTGCAGTGCCGCGTCGCCGCGACGGTGGCGTCGAGCTCTTCGAGCACTTCATCGGGAAGTCCGGCGCGCCGGCCAATCGGCACGAATCGAATGTTGTTCTCGATGAGATGGTGACGCTCGGCGCGCATGTATTGGAGTGAGAGCCCCATCAATGCGGCGACTTCGTCGTGTGGCCGTTTCCAATTCTCGCTGGAGAAAGAGAAGAGCGTCAGCGTCTCAATGCCGAGCCTTCCGGCTTCCTCAATCGTCGCTCTGATGGATTCGGCGCCGGCCTGATGCCCCATGATGCGAATCAGTCCGCGTTCATGGGCCCAGCGACCATTTCCATCCATGATGATGGCGATGTGCCGCGGAATGCGCTCGGGCAAAACGTCAGGAAGGTGCGTGAGCGGATCGGCGTGCGGATTTCTCGCTCGCATGCGCTCCAAAGCGCGGCGCGAAAGCTCCGAAAGTGATTGGTCGCCCATCACTGCCGTTTCCGTCGCCGAATTGGAACGTTCGATGCCTCCCATGACGCGATCCTACCCTATCGGTCGATTTCCGGTCCGTCCTTGGCGATGTACGAAGCTATGTCGCCTCAAGTGCGGCGGCCGTACCGATTCTTTGGAATTCGCGTGCTGGCGTTACTGCCGAAATCAGGGCTGCTCCGGCCACGACTCGGTCGTTGCTGCAATGCGATCGGCCAGGTCAATCATGGCCGTGCTTGGCGTGAGGTAGCTCCAGTTGTTCAGCACGACCACGCGGCCGGAATCGACGGCGCTGACGCCTAACTCCCGCCACGGCTCAATCGCGGCAGCAAGTTCAGCTTCACCGATGTCCGGCGTCAGAATGAAAATTGAATCGGGATTGAGTCGCTTCAGGTCTTCGCGGTCGAGCGTGATGTATGCCGAACCGGTGGCAGGAAGCGCGTCAAAGCCCATGCGAACCAGCAGGTCATGATGAAATGATCCCGGCCCCGCGACGCCGATGGGGCTGACCCAATACACACACAGAGTGGCGCCGGCTCTCTTGGCAAGGTCCGGGCGCTCCGACCATGCGGCGTTCATTCGTTCATGCAATGACTCAGCTCGTTCTGGAACACCAGGCTCGTTTGAAAACGTTTCAGCAAGGACATTCAGGGCATCCGGAATCTCACTGAGCTCCAAGAGTGGCAAAGACTGCACGCTCCAGTTGCGCTCAGCCGCAAGTTCATCGAGGAGCTTTGGTGCGCCTTCGACCGATTGTTGAAGGAGGACATGTGTCGGCTTCAGCCGCGCGAGCGATTCATAGTCGATGCCTGATTGGTCGCCGATCACTGGGATGGAGCTGTCCAGCGATGTGTCCGAGCCGTGCCGCCCGACAATCAGCGACGACAGCCCAAGATCATCAAGCATGATGGAGATCGCCGGACTCATCGATGCAATTCGCGGCTGCTCGCTGGCCGTCGCTATCTCAGGGGGCGTCCCCTCTTTGCAACTCAGGACCATGCAGGTGAATGCGAGCAATGACACCGTGATGAACGACCGACGCTTCACGCGAATGTGCTCCTGAATCGATGGACTAATTCACGGTCGCAGTGGAAGGACACACGGACGCGTCGATGCGCTCCGCAAGCTCCGACAGGGCGGCGCCGTCATGGAAAAAGAACGGCCAGGTGCGATCCGCCGCGACTTCTGATTGCTGACGGAGCGCGAGCATGGCGTTCGCCTCGTGCCGCAGGGAGTCGAGCGATTCTCGGTGCGCCGTCCGGTATTGGGTGAGAAATTCTTGCAAAGCGCGGAACGCCGGGGACGGGTCTTCACCATGAGATTTCAGAGCGTCGATGCGTCGTGCAATTGAATCTCGCTCTTCCTGGAGTTCATCCTGACTAATGAATCTCGGGTGGTGAAGCGCATGATGCGCTTTCCACACGGCGCGATTGATGTCATGCGGCGTCGGGCCATCGCTTCCCAGCGGCAGTCGGAGTGTGGCGCTGACGACGAGCACGGGCGCCAGGTCTTCACCGAGCCAGTTCTTGAACCATCGTTCGGTGACCTGGTCGTACACACCGCCGCCCGTTCCGTGGATGAACAGATCGCACGCCGCGAATCGGAGGAATCCGGTGAAGAGCAACGCTTTGGGCGCAAGCTGCTCGCGCGGGATTGCGTTGACCTCGTGTGCGAAGACCGTTCGCCGAGGTTTGCTGGGTTCAAGCCGCCAGAGAGGAAGTTCGAATCGTCCTGACGCAGTAACTCGCATCAGTGGCGCCACGCGCGCCTGGGGAACGGCCGCCGCGGCTTCGTTGTACAGGCGGGTTGCTTCGGAGGCGTCTTCGCGCAGCCGGTCCACAACGCGATTGAAGAGATCAGTCTTGTGCAATTCGCTTGCAAAAACGACCGGCGCCGGTGAAACGTGCGGCGCCATGAGGTCGGTGAGAGCCGCGCTCACCTGTTTCGCGGCGGTTGATTCACTCTCGTGCGTTCGCAAGGTGCGATTCAAACGATCCAAACCGCTTTTCACGGATGCAAGCGCCGGCGACGAATCCGTTGATACTTCAGCATTGCGAATCACTGGCGCCGACGCCGCTGGCAATCGTGTTGCCGACGTCACGTCGGTCAATGCAAGCACCTCGCGCTGGATCGTTCCAGCTTTGTCGCGAACGGGCGCGGCAAGCTCGGGGTAGTCGCTTTCATCCTGATCCGGCGTGACCCAGACGGCTTCGCCACCGATGCAGTGCGCAATTGATTCGCACGCGATGTATTTCGCAAGGATGCCCGCATGCCACCACGCAACCTGGTGACCGGTCATAACGATCGGGCGATCGATCGCGAGCCCCAGTGCCTTTCGTGTCTCGGCGATATCGCGTTTGCCGGCGATGGAATCATGGAATGCGCTGGCGCGTGCACCGGCATTGGCGTCGTTCGGCTCGACCAGAATGTCGATCGGCGCCTTCGTCGCCCGCGATGCCGTCATCCCCGACACCCCGCGGCGACATCAACCAGCGCGGACGCGGGAAGTCGATCCGCACAGCGCTCCAGTTCACAGTGCAGCGCCTGCCGATAGTGCGCAATGCGCTGTTCGGCGTCATCAAGCGGACCGCCGAACGAGCGGGTCGGGTCGTTGTAAATCAAACGCACCGGAATTTCGGAGATGCGCAGTCCTGCGGCAACACATTGCACCCAAAGTTGCATCGGAAATGCATATCCAGTCTCGGTGATCTCGAGTTTGCGAAGCGAAGCGGTTCGGTGCGCCTTGAAGCCGCAGAATGCATCCGTGAGCGACAAACCGAGCCGTTCGTTGATTTCACTGGTGATCTGGCGGTTGATGGCGCGACGGTCCTCCGGGGGACTGCCACTGGCATCATCAAGATTGAGATAGCGCGAACCGCTGATGATGTCCGCCTTGTTCGACTCAATCGCTTCAACAAAGCGCGGGATCGCGGCGGGCTCGTGCTGCTCATCGCAGTCCATCGTGATGACCCAGTCGAATCCGAAGGCGTCCGCCCAGCGGAACGCATCGCCGAGGGAGCGGCCGTAGCCGCGATTCTCCGCGTGGCGGATCACTTCGACGCGGTGCTTGGGCAGCATGCATGGAGTGGAGTCCGTCGAGCCATCGTCGATGACGAGCACGTCCGGCGCAAATTGCAACACGCGCTCCAGCACAGAGTCGACGTACTTCTCTTCGTTGTAGACAGGGATCGCGACCAAAATACGCATCACACCTCCGGGGGTCAGGACTGTTCCCTCGATACCGGTGAAAGGGACCGGGCGGTGCGAGACAGTTTTCTCGCGATCGCAATCCATGGTAGCGCCGTCGCGCGGCCAGGATCAATCGGGCGCGGCAGTTGGGCGGGCGCCGCGCCATTCGACACGATCACGCAGCAGATCCCAGCGAAGCAAATCACCGGTGAGCGGCGTGGGGGCGTCCGCATCAAAGAGTGTGACTGCATTTCCGGGCCATGCGGTGAGTTCAGCAAAGCCGAGCGCATTATCAAAAAGCATCCGGTCGGCGACGACCTGGCGACGACCCTGAGCCGCGTACACGGCGCCTTGCGCTTGTGCCCACAGCAAATCCGCGGAACCCGCGCTTGCGTTGGTTTGAGCGTCAGGGTCGAACGAAAGATCGAGTCGCTCGCATTCAAGCTCGGTCACTCTTGGCGCGCCGAGCGGGCGATACCGCACGCGCACCTGCCGACGAAACTCTGCGGCGCCGACTTCGCGTTTCAGGACAAAGGCGCCGTCCCATTCCACGAGCGTGGTGCCGCGCAGATCAGTTTGGGCGTTACCGCCGGACGCGGCTTCATCGAGTCGCCGATTTTCAATCAAGAGTTTTCCGGGGTGCGGCACTTGCAACTCACCGTCGGTCACATCGGCGATGATTTCTGGTCCGTCGAGGTAGACGAGGCGCGTAAGCCGCAGATTGCCCGGCGCCGTTTCATCACGAATGTATCGACGTGATTCGACGCGAGCCAGATTGACGGAATCGACACCGGACGAAGCGCCATACGCGACGGCACGGCGGATGGACTGATCGTTGTCTTGTCGTTCCTGTCGCTCCGCATATGGCGTGGTCGAGAGTTCGATCCGTCCGGCGGTGACGACGTCGCGGGCGAGGTCTGAGACATCGGCCGTGAGAACACACTCGCCGAGAAAGAGCGCTTCGCCGATAAGATCGTCGTAGCGCATGGAGTCCGCCCATTCGAGCAGGAGGTTTTCATATCCAAGGCCATCATCGGCGGTCGAGCGGCGAAGCGCGCCGTTGCCGAAAACCGTGAGCGTGCGTTCAGTCTGATTGATGCGCATTTCGGCGCCGGAAATCGCGCTGGCGCCGAAAGAAATCTCTGCGGGTTCGCCGATCAGATCAGCGATGCTGCGCTCCGGGTCGGCGTTCAATGAATCCGCCGTCATGCGCACGCCGTCAGCGGTTTGCACCACGACGCCGAGATCGGCGCTGAATGCGTCGACGCGGGATCGGCCGGAGATGTCGCGCACAAACGTCGCTTCGGCAAGGTCGGCGCGCAACGTCGAACCTTCACGAGCGGCGCGCACGTCGCCCTGGGCGGTGGCAATTGTTGGCGCAACAGCATCGGCGTCCAGATCAAACTCAATGTCGAGCCGATTGGCGGTGAGAAGCCCTTCGACACCGGCGTCGACCCGAGCCTCGCCCATGACGACCGCCCGAGCGATGGTCGTCTGTCCGGCGCGGTTCAATGCATAGAACGATTGCACCTGCTCACCGGTGACGACGACGCCCTCGTTCGACGCTTGCACGGCGCCGTAGAACTGTGAACGAATGAGCAGGGGATTCGCGCTGAAGTCAATGCCGAATTCGGATCGGGCAAGTGAGAGGTAGGCGCGGTCGCGCCAGAGGATCTGCGCGGGGGTCAACGGTTTATCGAGCGACGCCGCGACAGGCTCCGCAAGAGAAACGATCACGCCGGGGCCGGGAAAAGTCGCGTCACCCGTGGCCAAATCGAGTTCGAAACGATTGGTTGTGGCTTCAAACAATTCTTCGGCGCGCATGACGACGCCGCGCGGGCCGACGCCGGTCCACAAGAGATTTCGAGACGCGATGGCGTATTCAAGTGCGACGCTTGTCGTCGAAAGCTGTGTGATTTCGTCCTCGACACGAACGATGCCGCGCGTGGGAGAGGCGAGACGTGCGAAGGCGTCTTCTTCCTGGAGTTCGACCGGGGTGTCATCGCGCGGTTGAATCGTGAGGCCGTTCGTCCAAGTAATCGTGAGGACGTCATTCTCACCAGGATCACTTGGCTGGTCGATTGAGGATTCACCTGTTGCCGTTTCATCACGTGGCGGCGAAAGCAGACGCAACCCTTCAATCGTGCGCGGCGTGGGTCGGTTATCGAGCAGGCGCGCCCAAAGGTCGAATCGTTCGGCGGTGGCGACACGCGGGCCGAATTCAATCGTCACGTTGCCAGTCATCGCGGCGTGGTACAGCGATTCAATGACGGCCGCCACGGGAGAGGAAGATTCATTACCCGATTCGCTCTCGTCACTCTTTGATTCAGCGAGTTGCGATGGATCAATAACAGCGCTGCCCGCGGAATTCGTTTGAAACAGCGAGAGGCGGCTGTGCACTTCATCAATGATGAGCGTGAATCCCGTGAATTCGATCGCGAGGCCGGCGGCGGTGATTTGCACGTGATCTGTCGTGCGCAATTCGCCCATGGTTGTGTCGAAGCTCAGCGTGTCCGTCGCAAACGTCACGGCAGGGGCGATGTCCTCGCGCGGGCGGGGATCTTCATCGAAGACGCGAACGCGGACTTCACCCTCGAATCGACCGGATTCCGGTTCGCGGCGACCTTGTGGCTGAAGCAGGCTTCCGTGATTCGCCTGGAGGTGCGCTACGCCGCCGTTAGAGAGATGCATCCACGCCTGCGGCTGGTCGACTTCGATGCGACCGCCTTCGCGCGGCTCGAGTGTCTCGTAAAGAAGTTCGCGGACAATGCGACCGTCCTCGTCAACAAACTCAATTCGACCTTGTTCGGAGCCTTCCACGGCCGGGCCGAGCAGGTCTTCCACGGCGCCGACTCGCGACGATGTCCCATTCGTCGCCGTGATGGTGTTGTCAATTGGTTGGAGTTGCGGCTCGGGCGCAACATCGCCATCGGTGGCGCCTGGTGATCGTGTCGAAACGACCGACCACGTCACGATGGTGATCGCCACGACGGTCAGCGCCGCTGCCGCCACAAGCGCTATGCGTCGCCCGCCGCCCTCGGATTGTCCGTGCGCTTTCGTCATTCGCGTGCAATCCTACTCATTCAGGGCAAAATATTCGGGGAGGCGCCTCGACGGGGTCAATCACGGACAACTTTCAGCGCGATCAGATCCTGCACGTCGAGGAGGCCGACGGGTCGGCCTTGGTCGTCCACCACCGGGATCTCGTCCTGGCGCGCCTCGCGAATCAGGTTGACGGCGTCGCGCACGATCGCCGTTGCGGGAAGTGTGCGCGGCGATCGCGTCATCACCGTGCTGATCGGCTTCGCAAGTTCGGACGTGTCGCGGAGGATGAGCCGCCGCAGATCGCCATCGGTGAAGACGCCGCTGAGAATGCCGTTTGCGTCAATAAGCACTAAGGCGCCAGGTCGTCGGCCAACTTCGGCGGCTTGCTTCAGCGCATCAGCGACCGTGAGCGTTTCCTGCAACACCGGGAGAGATTCGCCGGCTTTAAATCGAATGATTTCGGTGATTGGCCGCAGGAGATCGCCGAGGAGGCCGCCGGGATGACGCCGAGCGAAATCGTCCGCACTGAAGGCGCGTCGTCGGCTGGCAGTGAGAGCCAATGCATCGCCAAGCGCGAGCGTTGCGGTCGTTGAACTGGTCGGAGCGAGACTGAGCGGGCAGGCTTCCTCGACAATGCCGATGCCAAGAGCGACGGTCGAAAGCCGCTCCAGCGATGAGCCGCCGGCGCCCTTTGTGATCGAAATGATGGGGACGGCGTCCTGCTTCAGAATCCCGGCCAGCCCGACCAGTTCATCCGTCTCGCCGGAATAGCTCAGGGCAAGGAGGCAGTCGCCGCGCCGAATACGGCCCAAATCGCCGTGGGCTGCTTCTGAGGGATGGACCCACTGGGACGGAATGCCAAGGCTCGCGAGTGTCGCAGATATTTTCTGGCCGATCAGGCCAGACTTGCCCATGCCACTGACGACCACGCTGCCGTCCGCATCGGCGGCCTCCACAATGATCGCCACCGCTTCGAGGAAAGCGTCGTCCAGCAATTCGGCGACTCGGGCGACCGCCTCACTCTCGGCGAGGATGGCGCGGCGGGCGAATTCGAGATCGTCGCTGGACTTCGCCATCGGCTTCTCCGGGGCCGTTTTCGGAATGGCTTGGGCGGTCGAGTGGGCCATGAACCAAAGGGTACACTTGCCGAAGTCGCCCGGCAGCCACCTGGCGACGCTCCGCCATGCTCACTGAGGATTACACAGTCCGGCTCGATCAGTTCCAGGGACCGCTGGATCTGCTGCTGTATCTCGCCCGCAAGGCGGAAGTGGACATTGTGGACATCCCGATCGCTCGGATCGCGGATCAGTACGTCGAGCATCTGGAGGGCATCGAACGGATCGATATCGATCTCGCTGGTGAGTTCCTTGTGATGGCGGCGACATTGATGGAGCTGAAGTCGCGGCTGCTGTCACCGCTCCCGGCGGAGGACGCCGAAGAAGATACGGCGACCGAGCGCGAACAGCGATCCGATGATGACGACGCCGTGGACCTCCGCGCCGAACTCATCCAGCAACTGCTCGCGTACAAATCCTTCCGCGATGCGGCCGATGCGCTGGAACGCCAGCGCGACACCTGGAGCCGCCGCTATCCGGCTGGCAAAGCCGCGACGGATAGGGACGCGATGCTTGAGGCCGTGCAGCGGCGCAATGAATCAATCGAACTCGAAGACATCGGTTTGTTCGATCTCGTCGAGGCGTATGAAGCGGTTTTGGAGCGTGTGAACTTTGACTTGCTCGGTTCGCATCATGTGGCGCTCGACGACGACGACACGCCGATTGAGATGCACGCTGAGGATTTGATCGACCGTCTTGGTCAGTCATCGGCGCCGATGGCGCTGCGTGAGATTTTTTCAGGGCGCACGCGTGGCCAGGTGGTCGGCCTCTTTGTGGCAACGTTGGAATTGGTTCGGCGCCGGCGCATCGAAATCCGCCAGCGCGATGAAGATGGCGAAGTCGTCCTTGCGCTACGTCAGGATGAAGAGTCGCCGGAGGACGCTTCCTCCGAAGCATTTTCGCCCGACGCGGACTGAAGCAACGTTTCAAGTTTTGCAATCGCATCCGCCGTGCGGCAATGCAATGCGACGAGATCGCGGCCTTGCTCCTGCACACTCGCTGTGGACTTTTCAATCGTTGCGAGCATCTCAGTCATGGCCTGTTCCTTCCGCGCGAGAGCATCGAGACGAGCTTCCAATCGCACCTGACGCTCTTCGATTGACGCGACCACAGCGCTGGCGCGCCGGTCCAATTCGGCCAGCGCGCTTTCCACGCTGACGGAGATCTGGCGACTCGCACGTGCGACCAGTCGCTCGGCATCCGGAAGACTGACCTCAGCGACGTTCGATTCAGCATTTGGCTGCGGCGACGGAGCGACCCGGCGCATGGCTTCGAACGCACGCAGCACCTTGACCGCCGCGCCGAGTTGGCGTGCCAGTTCCGATGTTCGATTGCTGATTTTTTCGTCGAGCGATGCTGATTCCAGCACGGCGCCTCGCAATCCTTGCGCGGCGTCTTCGGATTCCTCAATCAAACGGCGCAATCGCTGCGCGTAATCCTCAAAGGCAGTGTGATCCACGATGCGAGGCGAGAGAAATATCTCATCGTTCGCTTCGGAGGGCTTGGTTTCCACGAGCGGTGATGCAGTCCTGGCGTCCGGCGATGGTGCGGCGAGTTTTGGCATGGTGGGCATCCCGGAAGCGTGCGACGAAGTGAAATCACGGCCACGCTGCGCGTTTGCAGCGCGGACCGATACGATTCCCTCAATGCCCAAACCTTCAGCACATTCCATGCCGCACGACGATGGCGACCCGCTTCGCGACGCTTCACGAGGCGAACGCCTTCAGAAAGTGCTCGCCGCGGCGGGGATTGAATCCCGCCGGCGATGTGAGGAACTGGTCGCCGAGGGGATGGTCAGCGTCAACGGTCGGGTGGTGCAGTCGCTCCCGGCCTGGGTGGATCCGGCGGAGGACGAGATCACGGTTGATGGGCGACGTCTCCCCAAGGCCGAGCGGAAAGTCTACGTGATGCTCAACAAGCCCCGGCGCTGCGTCACCACGTGCGACGACCCGAGCGGCCGGCGAACCGTCGTCGATCTGGTTGACCATCCATTGGTCCGCCGACTGTTTCCGGTGGGCCGCCTCGACTTTGAAACGGCGGGCCTGCTTCTACTGACGAACGATGGTGATTTCGCAAACTCGCTGGCGCATCCGCGCTACGGCGTGGACAAGACCTATCGAGCGAAAGTGCGCGGCGAAGTCAGCCACGAGGACGTGGAACGGCTGGCCAAGGGTGTGTATCTCGCCGATCGGAAGAAGGGCCACACGTCTGGCGCTCGACGGGCGGGCGCCATTGAGATCGCCATTCTTCGGCGCGATCGAGAGAAGACGACGCTTGAGATCACACTGAAGGAAGGTCGCAACCGGCAGATTCGTCGCATGCTCGCATTTCTTGGACATCCCGTTGTGCGTCTTGAGCGCACGCGCATGGGGCCGGTCAAGATGAAGGGCCTGCGCCGCGGTGAATGGCGCGAGCTAACGCGCGATGAATTAATCGCACTGCGTCGAGCCACAGCGCGCGGCAGCTCGAAGCCGGCGGCGGGCGCACGAAAGAAGAAGAAATCGCCGTGAGTTTTCGTCAGCACATCCTGGAGCGAGCCCGCGCCTGGATCAGCCGGCCGGATCAGGAGCTTTCTCGATGGCAGCGGACGGCCGAGTCCGCCGCAGCGTTGACGTTTCATTGCGGGCGACAGTTGCGCCGAGATCGGGCGCCGCAGATGGCGGCGGCGCTGACGTATCGCACACTGTTTGGCTTGATCCCAACGCTGGTGCTTTCGCTGATCGTGCTCCGTTTTTTTTATGCGGATTCCATCGAGGCGCCGCTGCGCCGAGTCATTGATTACGTGGGCCTTTCGGATGTGGCGATTCCGACTCAGGGTGATGAGTCTGCGGTGGGAGCCGGCGAGGAGCGTCTGGGCGCCTGGATTGAGGCGTTGGTGTCGCGAGTGAGCGATATCAATTTCACGGCGATCGGCGCCGTTGGTGTTGGCGTACTTTTGTATGCCGCGCTTATTCTGATGGCGCAGGTCGAGCAATCGTTCAATGTGATTTACAAGGCCAGCACTTCACGGCGACTGATTGCCCGCGTGATGCAGTACTGGACGCTGCTGACGCTTGGGCCACTGGGCATCGTCGCGAGTTTCTGGATCAACGATCAGTTTCAATCGATGGTGCGCGACATTGGCGGCAGCGCCGTGGTTTCGGCTTTTGGATTCATTGCGGCGTTCTTCGTGAGCTGGCTGCTTTTGTTGCTTGCTTACAAGGTGGTGCCCAATGCGCGCGTGCAATTGAAACCGGCGCTGATTGGCTCATTCGTCGCCGCAGCGTTGTGGGAAGTGGCCAAATGGGGGTTCGGTCTCTACGTCGATTTTTCCACGGGCTACGCACGATTTTACGGCTCGCTGGGGTTGATTCCGATCTTCATGCTGTGGGTTCACATCACATGGTTGGTGGTGTTGTTCGGGTTGGAATTGTCGTATGCGCTGCAGACGCTTGAACGCGGGATCGATTCATTCCGCGATGCGTCATACTCGCGCCGACCGGAGACGCCGGACCCGATGCGGGCGCTGTCGATTCTCGCGGGCATTGCAGACGCCTTCGAGAAAGGTGATCTGTTGACCACGCCGGAAGTCGCGCAGTTTGTCGGCGTTTCGGGAGAGCGAGCGCAGCCCAGCCTGAATGCGCTGGAAAAGCTTGGCCTGATCCATCAGGTGGAGCGTCCCGACGATGAGCCGGCGCAGTGGTCGTTGTCTCGAGCGCCTGAGAAAATTCAATTGCGCTCCGTCGCAGAATCGCTCTTGAATACGGCCGACGAGAATTCTCGGCCGCCAGCCATTACGAAGCTTCAGCAGTCCTTGCTGCAGGGGCTCGGTGATCGAACGCTCGACTCGATGGCGTCGCCGTCGAAGTCAGCAAGCTAGAATCCGCGCATGGACGAACAAGGAATCAAGGTGCTTGCCGTCAACGTCGGCAATTCGCGCACGAGCGCGTGTGTGTTCGAAGGCATTGAGCCCGGACCGGCCGGCTTTGCGCCGACTAGTGATGCTCGCGCAGTGGCGGACATGGTTGTGGAATTGTCGCACGCGCTGGATGACGCTGAGGCCGCCGCGATCGTGATCGGAAGCGTCAATGACGCCGCGGGGGCGGTGCTGGTCGAAGAATTGACCGGGCGCGTGGATGTCGGGGTCTATCGACTTGGGCGCGATCTGCCGATTCCGCAACTGCACACCCTCGGACCGGACCACACGACCGGACAGGATCGCCTCCTCAATGCGCTGGCGGCGTTTGACGCGATTCAGCAGGCGTGCGTTGTGATTGACGCAGGCACGGCAGTCACCGTTGATTTTGTTGATGGCGAAGGCGTGTTTCACGGCGGGGCGATTGCGCCGGGGGCGCGCATGCAGCTTCGCGCCTTGCATGAGCACACCAGCGCGTTGCCGGATGTTGATCTTGCCTGGCCTGATGAATCGGAAGCGTTTGCAAAAACGACGCCGCAGGCCATGTTGACCGGCGTCTGTTTCGGCATTCGCGGCATCGTGCGGATGCTTGTCGAACGGTATGCGGAGCATTACGGCGCGTATCCGCAGATCGTCGTCACCGGCGGTGATGCGAAGCTTCTGTTCGAAAGCGATGAGTTGATCGAGAACATGGTTCCTGATCTCACGCTTCGGGGCGTAGCGCTCTCGGCGCGGTCGGCCCTATTTCCTGCCGACTCCGCCGTGGACTGAGGCGGTCCGCGTGCCAGATCCAAGTGGAAAGTCGCTCATGCAGTTCCGCGTAGCCACGGCGCCAGCGCCCGGCGCGATTGCGGTAATCGATCTGTTTGGCGATGTCGATAGCGCGCTCAAGCTCTTCAAGATTCAATTGATTGAACCGGGCGCGGTCGTTGTGCGAGATATTGGCGGCATTGATACGGGCGTGGTGGTGCGCTGGCGCGATGATCATGTGCAACTGTTGCCGCACGCGGGACCGCATGTTGTGCGCGCGATTGCGGAGCGGTTGCGCGATCATGGCGCCATGGAAGTGATTTCACCCGATCCCCGCATCGCATTTCCAGAAGCGAGGGATCTGGTCGAGGCGTGCATGCTTGAGACGCTTGGTAGAGCCGCAAGCCCGGCGGCGATTGATCTCTTGCTGAAACAGCCCGAGCGGTGGCGGAAAGCGCAACGAAGCGGCGTGAACAGTGAAGAGCAACGTGTGAGGTCCGCCGCGCTTGATCGGCTGGTGGCTCCGCCGCTTGTGGTCGCCATCGGTCCGCCGAATGTTGGGAAGAGCACACTGACCAATGCGATGGCGCGCGAGGCCGTCAGCGTGGTGGCGGATCAGCCCGGCACGACTCGGGATCATGTAGGCGTCACGCTGGAACTGCCATCGCTGGCCGGCGGCATCACATTGCGATGGATTGATGCGCCAGGTTTTCGAAGCGACGACGATGCGGATCCGATCGAACGTGAGGCAATCCGTCTGGCACGAGCCGTGGTGTCGCAAGCGGATCTCGTGCTCTCCTGCGGCGATGCGGCGCATGGGTTCCTTGAGCCGCACGTGTTTGATTCTGGAATTGGTTGCCCGGTGCTTCGCGTCGGTTTGCGGTCGGATCTGGGTCGGGCGCCAGCCTGCGATGTCACGACGGCGGCTTCGCGGAGCGAAGGCGTCACGGAATTGGCGGAAACGATCCGGCAAATGCTCATTCCGGATGACGCACTGAAGTGGCAGGGCCCGTGGCAGTTTCACCCGACCTTGGCCGAGGCCCCGACGCGCGCGGGTTGAGCCTGTCGCCCCGGCGACCTACGCTGGTGGGCTCGCCGCTGGGAATGCCTGAATCGCGGCGCAGCACTGCACTCTCCCCTTTTTGGCGGAATCATGGACAGACGGCACTCAGAAATCGTTGAAGGCGCTGGCCTCGAAGAATCGCGGATTAATGCCGATTTCGCGGATTGGCTGAAGCGATGGGGCTCGCCGATCCTGTTGATTGTTCTCGTGCTGGCGCTTGGGTATCGCGGCTGGATGTGGTACCAGCAGAAACAAGTGCAAGCGCTCGACAGCGCGTTCATTGATTTGGACGCCGCGGCGCAGGCTGGTCAGCCGATGGCGCTGTTGCAGGTGGCCAACGACTGGGATGGCCGCGCGACGGTGTCCTCGCAGGCGCGGCTTGAAGCGGCAGATCGACTGTTGATGGCCTATTCGGTCGGGATCGTCCCCGGCGGTTCGCCCGGCGTGGTCGAAGACATCGCCACCACGGCGGCGCGCGACGGCTACCTCGAGCAGGCGCGCAATCTGTATACCGAAGTGCAAGCCGCGACCGAAGGCAAGCCGACACAGGTCATCCTTCAGATGCATGCGCTTTCCGGGCTTGCGGCCGTTGAGTCCTCACTCGCCAAGTTCGACGTTGCGTCGAGCTACATCGAACGACTGATCGAGATCGCGAACCAGAACAGGTTCGAAGGTCTTGCGACCGCGATGCAGGAACGGCTCGCGATCCTTGCGTCGAACCCGATTCCGGCGCCGCTGCCGTCTCAGGAGTTGATTGTGGTCGGTCGTCCCACGACACCGCCGCCCACACCTGAGGAAGGCGACTTCCTGACGCCGGAAGAACTCATGAAAGAGCTTGGGCCGACGCCGGCGCCTACCGAGAGCGGCGTTGAGACCGAAGAGCCGCCGGCTGAAGGTGAAGGCGGCGACAGCGGCGGGACGGAATCGCCCGCCAGCGGCGGATGAGCCCCGACCCCAACGAATCAGACCAATCCAGCCGCGCTTCCGGCGCTGACCTGCTCGGCCCTGACGGAAAAGTCGATCTGGACGCGATGCGCGCGCTCGCGTCGGATGAAAGCGCCGACGATGATGATTCGCTGCGCCGGGTCGCCTTCACGCTGTCGCGCGATTTGCGTAAGCGCCTCGATAAGTACATCACGGATCGTGTGCCGTTCCTGAGCCGCAGCCAGGTGCAGCGACTGATCGATGCAGAGGCGGTGACGGTGAATGGGCGCGCCGCGAAAGCATCGACCACCCTGCGGCAAGGTGATGTCGTGGAAGTGGTCGTCCCGCCGGTGGGGCCATTACGTATTGATCCAGAGGAAATGCCGCTGGACATTCTGTTTGAAGATCAGCACATCATCGTGCTGAACAAGCAGCCCGGCGTGATTGTGCATCCGGCGCGGAGCCATAAGTCGGGGACGCTGATCAATGGACTGGCGTGGCACTTCATGCATGCGTCAGAGCAGGGCGGCGCCCTCTCCGGTGTTGGGTCCGACGATGCGCGCCCGGGCGTGGTGCATCGGCTGGACCGCGACACGACCGGCGTGATTGTGTTCGCGAAGGACGATGAAGCGCACTGGCGGCTCGGGCACATGTTCGAAAAGCGCAAGGTTGAGAAGCGGTATGTGGCGCTCGTGCACGGGCGCGTTGATCCCGAGGGGGATGCGATTGACCTGCCGATCGGTCCGCACCCGAACCGCGCCAAGGGGTACCGAGAAAAACAAGTCGTCCGCCACGATGACTTCGGTCGGCCTTCCGTCACGCTGTATCGCACGCTGGAGCGCTACGACGATTACACGCTGCTTGAGCTGGAATTGCGCACCGGCCGCACACACCAGATTCGCGTGCATCTTTCGCACTTGGGCTGGCCGATCGTTGGCGATGACATGTACGGCGGGCGCATTCTGACGATGGGTGATTTGGCCGAAGACGGGCGAGACACTCTTCCCACCGACGAAGCTCCAGATGCTGTGGTCATGGGGCGGCAAGCGCTGCACGCGGCGCTCTTGGCGTTCGAACACCCGATCACGCGCGAACGCTTGTCGTTCACCGCGCCCATTCGTGGCGATGTGGCGCGGCTGATTTCGCTCTTGCGTCAGCATCGACCCGGTGACGGGGCGATTGAAGTGCAAGGCGCGAAAGTGACGCTGAGAGATCTGGATCAGAACTGATCAGAACTCGGGTGGCGTGGTACGGCCCGAAGAGCAGTGCCACGGTCGAGTGATCGTGCGCCTCGTCGTGGCACTCCGGCCTTTGGCCGGCGTACCACGGCACCCGGCGCCAGTTCAGTTTCGAATCATTGCTACGCCGCTTCGCGGGCGGCCATGTCGGCGTACCCGCCGGAGATGGGTTCGCCGAGGGCGGGCGCGAGGCGCTGCCTGAGCATCGCCACGGCGCGGCGACACGCGGCTTCGGGTCGCTTCGGCGTAACCAGCGCAGCAATCTCAATGAAATCACCGAGACCTATGACGCGATCAAAATGAATGCGCAGCGGGCCGCAGATCCACATGTCGCGCTGCTTGTTGATGATCACCCACACGGGCAGCGGACGAACGCCAAAGCGCTCTTTGGCTTCACGGTCGGTGAAGATCGTGAACTGGCTGAGCTTCGGCGCCGCTGAGACGGTGCGGTGATAGTGAATCCACTCGATCGGCTCATCATCACACTGACGGCGCTTGAGGCGACCGTCCGCGATGCGGTAGTACGTGTCCGTCTGCTCCATCGATGCAACGTGCGCGCCGTTGTGCCGCAGCAGCAGCGCTTCAGCGAGCTCGCGATCGCGGAGTTCGGATTTGTACTCGACGTTTTGCAAGAATGAATCCGCGGAAGGCATGAGCACGCCGGCCCGGGCATGACTTTGTTTTTGGTTTGGAAGAGCAGCGCCACGCAGACGGGCGAGACACCCGTCCCACCGACCTGGGTGTTATCGACCGCGAAACAGGCCGGATTCAGCGGCTTTTTCTTTCACGTCTTGCGGCAGGCGCTTCAACAGGGCGGCTTCATCCCATATCTCTATGCCCAGCTCCATCGCCTTGTCGAACTTGGAGCCGGGATCGTCGCCCGCGATCACAAGATCGGTTTTTTTTGAGACCGAGCCGGACACGTGAGCGCCAAGCGACTCGAGCAGTTCCTTCAAATCTGGTCGGGTGAAATGCTCAAGCCCGCCCGTCAGCACAATTTTCTTTCCATCAAAGAAAGCGTCATGCGTGCGATTCGCATTTTCTTGGGCGTCGCGCGACGCGAGGTCAACGCCCGCTTTCTGGAGGGCATCGAACGTTGATTTGGCTTGCGCACTGTGCAGATAAGCAAACACCGCGGGCGCTGTGTCTTTCCCGAGATTCGTCGACGGTCGTTCCTTCGGGTCGGGATCGAATCCATACTTGGCGGCGTCGTCGCGCGAAAGCGTCTTGGGCCGAAGCTGGGCTTCGTCCGCTCTGAGCAAAGCGCTGATGTCGGGAAACTCGCGCGATAAGGCACGAGCGGTCGCATCACCAACATGCCGAATGCCAAGCGAACCAAGCACGCGGGCCATGCCGCGACTCTTTGCTTCTTCGATGGACGCAAGAAGGTTCTCGACTTTCTTTTCACCCATGCGCTCGATCAGAAGCAATGCGTCACGGTGATCTTTGAGCGCAAAGATGTCAGCAAATCGATTCAGCGGAATCTCTGATTCGCGAATCTGATCAATCGTCTTTTCGCCAAGCCCGTCGATGTCCATCTGCCCGCGACCGGCGAACCAGATCAGTTTCTCACGAATCTGCGCCGGGCATTCCGGATTGACGCACAAGCGCGACGTTTCCTGCTCCGACTCGTAATCGCCTTGTTCTTCGAGTTCGGGCGGTTCGACTTCGACGGGGCCGCCGCAGGCGGGGCACTCCATCGGCGCTTTGATTTTTCGGGCGCCTTTGGGCCGCTTCTCCTGTACGACCTCAATCACTTGCGGAATGATCTCGCCGGCCTTCTCGACAATGACGGTGTCGCCAAGGCGCAAGTCTTTGCGGCGCACTTCGCCAAAGTTGAACAGCGAGGCATGCTGGACTTTCGTTCCTGCAAGGATCACCGGCTCCATCACGGCCCGCGGCGTGATGCGGCCAGACTTTCCAACCATGAAGTCAACGCTCACGAGTTTGGTCGGCTTCCGTTCCGCAGGGTATTTGAACGCGACGCACCAGCGGGGCGATTTTGAAGTGCTTCCAAGCACTTCCTGGAGCGCAAAGTCGTCCACGCGCACGACCATGCCATCCACAGGGAATGGGGCGTCGTGGCGTTTGGTGTCGTACTCGTGAATCGCGGCGACGACCTCGTCGATTGACTCGCAAACGACGACGCCCTGGTTCGTTGGCATGCCGAGCGCGCTGAGTTGCTGGAGCAATTCGGAATAGCTCTCGCAGAAATCGGCCGGTTCGATGGCGCCTCGTCCATGAGCCACGAATGAGACATTGCGATCCGCGACAATTTTCGGATTGAGCTGTTTCAGTGTCCCGGCGCATGAATTGCGAGGGTTCATGAAGAGTTCATCGCCCGCCGCTTCGCGCTCGGCGTTGATGCGCTCGAATTCCTTGAATGGAATGAACGCTTCGCCGCGCACTTCGAGGACCGGCGGCGGCGTCAATTCGGAGTCAGCAAGCACGAGTGGAATCGCGCGAATGGCGCGCGCATTGGCGGTGATGTCGTCGCCTTTTTCGCCGTCGCCTCGGGTGACGGCGCTGACGAGGTCGCCGTTTTCGTATCGCAGCGAGAGGGCCACACCGTCGATTTTGGCGTCCGCAATGAGTGTCGGCGGCGTGTCGCGGTCGAGGTTCTTTGCGATACGGTCGCACCACGCGCGGACTTCATCCTCGTTGTAGGTGTTGTCGATGCTCCGCATCGGCGCGGCGTGGCGCACAGTTTTGAAGCCGCCAGTGATTTCGCCTCCGACGCGCTGCGTCGGGCTGTTGGAATCAGCAAGATCGGGGTGCTTTTCTTCAAGCGCCTCCAGTTCTTTGAGGCGCTGGTCGAACTCGTGATCCGACATGATCGGCTTGGCGTCCGCGTAGTACGCCCGGTTTGCCCGGTGGAGCAATTCGCGCAGTTCAGCAATGCGGTTCCGGTCGCTCATGAGCGCGGCATCGTATCCCGAGCGGCGCTGCTATGGTGAGGTCGTGGAGACGCTTGTGACACAGACCGCAGCCATTCTGGACGGCAAGGCAATTGCGCAACGCGTGCGCGAGGACATCGCAGAACGCGTGTCGGACATTCGGAAGCGGGGCGGGGCCGTGCGGCTGGACGCTTTGCTCGCTGCCGGGCCGGATTCCGCCGCAGGGGTCTACGCCGAAAGTCAGGGCACGGCCTGCGAAAAGGTCGGCATTGACTATCACCTGCATCGCCTTGCCGCTGATGCGACGTACGACGACATCGCCGGACGCGTGCTGCTGCTGAACACCGAGGACGACGTCACCGGCGTGATGGTGCACATGCCTCTGCCGGATGGTGTGGACCCGTACAGCATTCAGCGGCTGATCGCGCCGGAGAAGGACGTCGAGGGCGTGAACCCGGCGAACATCGGGAACATCGTCTACGGGCGGTCCTCGCTGGCGCCGTGCACGGCGATCGCCGTGCGCACGATGATCGAATCCACCGGAATCGAACTTCGTGGCAAAACGTGTGTGATCGTCGGGGCGTCGAACATTGTGGGCAAGCCTGTCGCTGTGCTGCTCATGAAACACGATGCGACGGTGATATCGACGAATAAATTCACACAGGACATCGCCGCACTGACGAGCCGCGCGGATGTGCTGGTCGCGGCCGCCGGCGTGCCGGGACTGATCACGCGCGACATGGTGAAAACCGGCGCCGTGGTCGTGGATGTGGGCACGACGCGTGTGACGGACGAAACGGGTCGCACGCGGACCGTCGGGGATGTTGCGTTTGACGAGGTGAGCCGCGTCGCTGGCTGGATCAGCCCGGTGCCGGGCGGGGTTGGGCCGGTGACGGTCGCGATGCTGCTGCGGAATGTGGTGGATGCGGCGGAGCGATTGCCGGTGAAGGCGAATTCACGACGCGAGAGCGAATAGTGTGGTTCGGGGGCGCCCGATTTGAATCTGCCAAGACGTCTGACCTGAGTAAAGCGAAGGTCAGGAAGATTCGCGATGGCTCGCGCAAATGATCCGGACCTTCGCTTCGCTCAGGTCAGGCGTCCAGATTCGCTCAGATCCAATGGCTTTGGCGTCAGGTCGCACCTCGGAGCCATTTCACCGGTTTGATTGACCTCCCCCTGCCAACCGGCTTCAATGTGAGCAGATCGACGCGACTCGGTCGATGGAAGTCCTCAAGGAGCAGAAATGACCACGTTGGCTCTCGGCATGCCCGGTGGATACGAATGGCTGATCATTGCCGGGATCGGTCTGCTGTTGTTTGGCCGCCGCCTCCCGGAAGTGGGCCGCGGACTGGGCCGCAGCATTGTGGAGTTCCGCAAGGGCATCAAGGGGATCGAGGACGAGATCGAGGCGGAGTCCTCGAAGCCCGCGAAGTCGATCCCGGATCGCTCTCAGTCGGGGCCA
Source organism: Phycisphaerales bacterium (assembly GCA_029260345.1). Classification (GTDB taxonomy): domain Bacteria; phylum Planctomycetota; class Phycisphaerae; order Phycisphaerales; family UBA1924; genus OFTM186. The sequence goes on from JAJDDK010000002.1 coordinate 262,532, forward strand.
GCGGGCACGGCGACGTTTCAGGCTGGTGAGCCGCAAGCCGCGCCGAACACCGGCGAGCATCACTGACTTATTGATTTTCGATTGAATTGGATTCAAGCGCGTCGGCAGCGTCGCGGAGTATTTCTGCGCTGAGGCCGTCGGCGGCGCCGGATTGCATTTGGCAGTTGTGGAGCAGCGTTTCTGCGTAGAGGCGAGCGTGGTGATCGTCTTGCGTCATTGAGCGAAGCAGGAAGACATGGATCGCCCACGGATGGCCGGTTGCGTTGTCCGGCTGCGTGTGTTCAAGGTGCCAATCGAGGGCGGACTGAATGCGCGCGTGCCACCGGCGATCAGGTTGGTTTGCGATCAATCGCGATGCGGCGTGCATGCCGGAGAGATCGCGCTCGGTCCAGACTTCGATGGTGTCATCGCTCGTGAACGCAAAGAGGGGGGCCGCGTGATTGTTTTGAGATTTGTGGGATGGCCCCGAGAGTGATTCAGGGATGGGGTTGCTTTGGGCAATGGCCGCCCAGAGCTGGTCATCCGGCGATGTCGGGATCTTGCTCGGCGGCGTGATGATCCCGCGATGCGCCTGAAACCAAGGCGCCACGCCCGGTGGAATCGCGGCGGTGCTCGCCTCAGCGACGATGCGGAGCATTTTGACCCATCGATCCCGGCTTTCTACGTCCATAACTCCTCGATCCGGCCTTTCCGGTCGTCGACTTCGAAAACGAGGCGCCGACGGCGGCAAAACGTGCGGTATATTCTCGACATGCCGTACATTCGTCATGCGCTCTCAAAGCGGTTGACGCGACGAACGTGCCTGCAATGCGGCCATCAAGGCCGCGAGCTTCAGGGCGCGACGGGCGTTATGACTGTGCGTTGCCCCAAATGCAACGCCGACTTGTACGCCAGACCCCCACGAAGTTACGCGGAAATGGAAGGCTTGGTCGAGGTCGGGCCGGATCCATCGCCCGTGCGCTGGACACGCCCGGAGATTCCCAAACGCTCCGAACCGCGCCGGGCCATTGCCTTGCGATCCCGATGGTTTGATGATTTGAGCCCGGCGAGCCGCGCGGCGATATTCCTGGCTGGCGCATTGTCCTGCGCTGCGGCGCTGTTCTTCCTATTCTGAATTCTGAATCACGGGCATGGATGACGCGCCACGGTCTGTGTGGCGCGTTGGCGTCAGAACCGGCGCGGCGCCCGCACACGAATCACGGGGAGCGACCGTATGTCCCGCATTGACGATGTCATCACCACTTTGAAGAAGAACGACGCCGCGGGCATTCAACGTCTGCGCGAATGGCTTTCGATCCCGAGCGTGGGCACCGATCGCGCTTTTGAAAAGGACACGCGTCGCGCGGCGCAGTGGTGCGCGGATCAACTGAAAGAATCTGGCATTGACGCCGACTTAAAAGAAACGGGCACGATCGAAAAACCGGGCAATCCCATCGTATGGGCGCAGCACCCCGGCGCGCCGGATTACAACGGCCCTCACGTCCTGTTCTACGGACATTACGACGTGCAGCCGGCCGACCCGCTGGAACTGTGGGAAAGCCCGCCGTTTGATCCGGTGATCAAGCCCGCTGTACCCGGCGGACCCGGTGAGCGCATCGTCGCTCGCGGCGCTGTGGACGACAAGGGCCAGGTCTCAACATTTCTCGAAGCGATGCGCGCCTGGAAAGAAACGACAGGCGGCGTCCCGGTGAAGATGACGATCCTCATCGAAGGCGAAGAAGAGTCCGGCAGTGTGAATCTGGAGCGATTTCTCGAAGAGAATATTGATGCGCTCAAGGCATGTGATGTCGCACTTATCAGCGACACCGGAATGCCCTCAGCGACGCAGCCAGCGATCACGTACGGCATGCGCGGCCTTGCGTACACCGAAGTGCGACTGCACGGGCCGGATCAGGATTTGCACTCCGGCCTGTGGGGTGGCCGAGCGCCGAATCCGAATACGGAGCTCGTCAAGGTCTTAGCCCAGCTTTGGGACAAGGACTATCGCGTCACAATTCCCGGTTTCTATGACGACGTCATTGAACTCAAGCCGGAGGAGCGCGAGGAATGGAAACGCCTGAAGTTTGATCAGACCGTGGCGCTCAAGAAGATCGGCCTTGGACCGGAGGCGGACATTGGTGAGAAGGGATACGCCGCGATTGAGCGTGAATGGGCGCGCCCCACGGCGGAGATCAACGGCATCTACGGCGGGTACATCGGCGCCGGCGCCAAGACGGTGATCCCGGCGTATTCCACCGCGAAGATCAGCTTCAGGCTTGTCGCGAATCAGGATCCGGAGAAGATCCGTGATTCATTCTTTGCGTGGTTGCAGGAGCGGACGCCGCCGGGATGTCGGTGGGAGCTGTCGGACCACGGCGGGGGCCCTCCCGGCAATGCTGCACGCGATTCGATTTATTTACAAGCCGCGTCGCGTGCGCTTGAAGGCGCGGCGGCAGGTGTCAAGCCGATCTTCATCAAGAGTGGCGGCTCGATCCCGGTGGTCGGGTTGCTAAATGCGGTCGCCGGTCTCGACAGTGTGCTGATGGGATTCGGTCTTGATGATGACCGTGTGCATTCACCCAACGAGAAGTTCGAACTGGCGTGCTGGCGCATGGGCACGCAAGCGCACACGCGTCTCGTCGATGAATTTCAGAAAATCGGATCGCGCTGAGCGTCAGGCGGCGCGGCGACCGACATCCGTGTCAGGCAGTTCGAAAACATCCGCCGTTTCCAGTTCGCCGGTTTGCGAAGGCTCGAGCGGGAGAATTTCGACATCGCTCTCGTCGAGCGGCTGAAAGAGCCGCGCGTCCTTGTAACGCGAATGGAGCTGGACCACATTGAGCTTGAGCTGATGCAGTCGAACCTGGTCATCGAGCCGCTGGGCAAGGGCGCCGACAGAGCCGGCAATGGCCCACGCCGCGATGGCGATGCAAAGGGCGATGATGATCGTGGGCATATCCATGTGTTTTCGCCATCGACCAGCCAACCCCCGGACTTGATGGTCCGTAGAATGCCGGCAATGCGTTCGCCCCTCCGCACCCTCATTTTGGGTTTCGTGTGCCTTGTGCTGCTCGCTGTGGCATCGGCCTCATCAGCGCAGGACGGGAATGTGCCAGCGGGCTCGCCGCTGGGGGGCGAGGTGCAGATCGAGACAGATCTCTTTGGCGTCGGCAGCGTGGTGCGTCCGGCGGACTTCGCCGCGATCCGACTGCGGCTCACTGATCGGGGTGACCGCGTCCGTGACACCCTCGTCCGGTTGCATATGCCCGACCCGGACGGTGATGAGGTGCTGGTCGAGCGGACGATCACACTCAACCCCGGTCGTCCGCAGTTGCTTTGGCTTTACGCGCATATTCCACCGACGTTCGATCGTCAGAGCCTGTTGACCGTGACCGTGCATGAGACGGCCGAAGGTGGCGGTTTACAAGCTGGCCGACAGATCGCGGTGGGGCGGATTCCGCCGCAGCGTGTCGTTCCGATGACGGAGTCACTCATTGCGATTGTGGGTCGCCGCGACGGCGGGCTAGCGAACTACACCGTGCGCGACGACAGCGATGCGCCATCGCCGACATGGCATGAACTGATCAATGTGATTGGCGGCATCGAACCGGACACCATGCCCGATGCATGGATGGGCTTAGCGCCGTTTGAAGCGCTGGTCTGGATGGAAGGCGATCCGACGGATCTTCGCGCCGATCAAGCCGCAGCCCTGCGCGAATGGATTTTGCGTGGCGGACGACTCTTCATCGTGTTGCCGTCCGTTGGTGAACTTTGGACCAACACCGCGAATCCACTTTTCGATGTGCTGCCTGCCATGAAGGTCACTCGTCGCGAGGGCGTCAACCTCGAGGCGTACCGGCGGCTGTTGTCGAATCGCCAAACACTGCCGCTGCCGGGGAATTCGGTCGTTCATGTTTTTGAAGCGGCGCCGTTCGCCGGCGAACAAGACGCGATGCCGATTCTGGCTGGTCCGGACGGCGCGCCGATCGCTATGCGAAGGCTGATCGGTTTGGGCGATGTGACCGTGGTTGGGCTCGACCTCGCCAGCCCAGCGCTCACCGGGCGCATCGATGCGCAGCTCATCTGGCATCGTCTCCTTGGCAAACGATTCGAAGTGCTGACGCGCACAGAGGTGCTCGACACCCTTGGGCGCGCTCGAACAAGTTTCCCGCGCCTGAGCGGCGACCCACTGGATCAGGGCATTTCGAACATGATCAACAAGACCGGCAGTGCAGGCGTTGGTGTACTGCTCGGATTGATTGTGTTCGCGACGTATTTCCTATTGGCCGGTCCGATCGGCTTCGGCCTCCTCAACAAATGGGGATGGCGTCGCCATGCGTGGCTGGCGTTCATCGGCGTGGCCGCGGCGTTCACGATTGTGGCATGGGGCGGCGCCAGCGTCGTGAAACCACGCAAAATTGACATCACGCACCTGACTTTTCTCGACGGCGTGTATGGACAGAACATTGTTCGCGCCCGGTCGTGGTTCAGCGTGTTGTTGCCGACGTACGGCGCGCAAACGGTCTCCATCGGAGATGACGAAGCGCCGGCGCTTGGCGCCAGGGATTCACGAAATGCGCTGTGGCCGTGGCAGGATCCGGCGTCGTCATCACGAACGCCATTTCCCGATCGTCGCGAATACATCATCGATGCGCGGCGTCCCGATTCGATTCGCGTCCCTACACGTTCGACGGTGAAAGAGTTTGAATCGTGGTGGATTGGCCCGCCGCCGTGGCGTTTGCCGCGACCGGTGGATGGTGAAATTCGCGTTGACGCTAACAGCGCGTTGTCCGGTGCGCTCGCGCATGAGTTGCCGGAAGCGATGGAGAATGTGCAGGTGGTGTTGAATCTCGGCCAGCAGCCGCTCTCGGCTGAAGTGCGCGGCAGCCCGCTTCCCGCACGAATCTTTGCCTGGGCGCCATTCGGATCTGAAGCATGGCCCTCCGGCGCGGCGCTTGATCTGGCTGAGCTTGATCTTCGAGATGCAGCGGTTGGGCAGGAGTTCTTCGAGTCAATTCAGGTCGCGGCGGCGCGCATCTTTGCGTCGCAGGGCGACATAGCGCCGACGAATTTGCCACGCGCGATTCAAGCGATCACGTGGCACGGCGCCCTCGAGCCGCCGGACTGGCGAGGGACGAACATTCTCGAAGCCGCTCTGCGCCGGCGCATCACGCACACGCTGGACCTGAGCCGCTGGCTGACACAGCCTTGCCTGATTGTGGTTGGCGAGTTGCCGAACAGTCAGATTCCGTCGCCGATTTTCGTTGAAGGCGAAACTCCGCCGTCCAATGGGCGAACCATCATCCGTTGGGTCTATCCTCTGGCCCCGAACCCGCCCCGACCGGCGAGCGACGGAGCGTCTTAAACGATGCCGATGATTCAGACGATCAATCTGACCAAGCGCTACGGCGAGTTCGTGGCGCTCAACAATCTCAACCTCAATCTCAACGAGGGTGATTGCTTCGGCTTCATCGGCCCCAACGGCGCCGGCAAGACCACGACGATCAAGATTCTGGCGACGCTGCTCAAGCCTTCATCCGGTCAGGCGATGATCGATGGCTTGACGATCGGCTACCAGAACCGGCAGATTCGCCCGATCATCGGCTACGTGCCGGACTTCATGGGCGCGTACGACGACGTCACCGTTATTGAATACCTCGAATTTTTCGCCTCCGCGTACGGCATTCACGGCGATCAGCGCAAGCGCGTCGTCTCCGATGTGCTGGACTTGACGGACCTCACCTACAAGGGGGATGCGGAAGTCAATTCGCTTTCGCGCGGCATGCAACAGCGCCTCTCCGTTGCGCGCGTGCTGCTGCACGATCCGAAAGTGCTGTTGCTCGACGAGCCGGCCTCCGGCCTCGACCCGCGCGCCCGCATCGAAATGCGCGAACTGCTCAAAGAGCTCAAGCGCATGGGCAAGACGATTCTCATCTCCAGCCACATCCTTCATGAACTGGCAGAGTTGTGCAATACGGTCGGCATCATTGAGCGCGGCGAACTGCTCTTTCAGGGAACCGTCTCCGACATCCTGCGCCGGGCACGCATGGGCCGCGTCGTGCATCTCGCGGTGTCGCAACGAACCGACGCCGCGGCGGAACTCTTGCGCCAGTCGCCCGGTGTGATGAAGGTGGCCATCGTGGAGGGCGACTCATCATCCAACGGTGATCCGGCGATCCAGCGAGAGATTCATCTCTCGTTCGACGAATCCGGTCCGGCGGACGTCACCGATATCCCGAACCGCCTGGTCAACGGCGGCTTCCGCATGCTGAAGTTTGTGGAGGAGCCGGTGAACCTTGAAACGGCGTTCATGCGGCTCACAAAGGGCCTTGTGCAATGATCAATTGATTGCATTTCGCCGCCATTCCGCCCAGACTTTCGACGATTTGACCTGCCTCCCGGGAAGCAGGATCGGTTATTGTGGGCTCCCTTGGCGGGGCTCATGGGCGATCCCCGTCCACACTGGGTCGAGTAGAGGAGCTACGAATGAAATCCCGTTTCCTCGTTCTTTTCGCCGCGGCGGGCGCCGGGCTGGTTATGGCGGGTTGCGCCAATTCACATTCGTCTTCGTCGCCGCAGGCGCGCAGCGCCAACCTTGGTGAGCGACTGGTTTATCCCGATGCGAAGAAAGTCGCCCACACGGATACGTACCACGGCACTGCGGTCTCTGATCCGTACCGCTGGCTGGAAGATGGCGAGTCCATCGAAACGCGCGAATGGATCGAACGCGAGAACGAAATTTCGTTCCCGTATCTCGAGAACATCCCGGCGCGCGAGTTCGTCACGAACCGCATGACGGAGCTGTGGGATTATGAGAAGTTCGGGATGCCGTGGAAGAAGGGCGGCAAGTACTTCTACACCTTCAACGATGGCCTGATGCCGCAGAGCCAGTTGTATGTGATGAACTCGCTCAACAGCGAGCCGCGACTGCTGCTTGACCCGAACACGCTGAGCGACGACGGCACGATTTCCACCGGCGGCTATTCCGTCAGTCCGAACGGGCAATACCTCGCTTATTCAGTGAGTGACGGTGGCTCCGATTGGCGTCAGTGGCGCGTGCGCGACATTACGACGGGCGAGGATCTCGACGATCTCATTGAGTGGTCGAAGTTCTCCGGCGCTTCGTGGACGGCCGACAGTCAGGGCTTTTTCTACAGCCGGTACGACGAGCCGATGGGCGCTGAACTTCAGAGCCAGAATTTCTTCCAGAAGTTGTACTATCACCGTTTGGGCACGCCGCAGTCGGATGACCGGCTCGTGTACGAGCGACCCGATCACAAGAACTGGGGCTTTGGCGGCGCTGTCACTGACGATGGCCGTTACCTGATCATCAACGTGTGGGAGGGAACCAGCCGGAAGAACGGCCTGTTTTACCTCGATCTTGCCTCCCCCGATTCCGGTGTGGTCGAACTGCTGAGCGCGTTTGATGCGTCGTACGGTTTCATTGACAACGACGGGCCACTTTTCTGGATCAAGACGGATCTTGACGCGCCCAAGAGCCGCGTTATCTCGATCAACATCAACCAGCCGGAAAAGCGCTTCTGGAAAGAAGTGATTCCCGAGTCGCAAGAAACACTGGTGGGCGTCAACGCCGTTGGCGAGCAGTTCATCGCGTCGTACCTCAAGGACGCGGCGACGCAAGTGCAGCGATACAGCCTCGACGGCGCTTCGCTTGGCGCGATTCGTTTGCCGGGCCTTGGCTCGGCGGGTGGCTTCAGTGGCGAACGTGATTACACCGAGACGTTCTATTCGTACTCGAGCTACACGACGCCGCCGACGATCTTCCGATACGACACGGTCTCCGGCCAGAGCGACGTGTTCCGTCAGCCGGACGTCAATGTGAATCCGAATGACTACGTCACGCGTCAGGTGTTCTACACCAGCAAGGACGGCGCGCGGATTCCAATGTTCATCACGCACAAGAAGGGGCTGCGCCGCGACGGCAAGAACCCGACGCTGCTCTATGGCTACGGCGGCTTCAACATTCCGCTGACGCCTGGCTTCAGCGTCTCCCGCATGGTGTGGATGGAAATGGGCGGCATCTACGCCGTCGCCAATCTGCGTGGCGGTGGCGAGTACGGCGAGGAATGGCATCAGGCCGGCACCAAGCTCCAGAAGCAGAACGTGTTTGACGACTTCATCGCCGCGGCAGAGTGGCTGATCGATGCCGGGTACACCTCGACGCCGAAGCTGGCTATTCAGGGTCGCAGCAACGGCGGATTGCTTGTTGGCGCCGCGATGACGCAGCGGCCGGATCTCTTCGGCGCCTGCCTGCCAGGCGTGGGCGTGATGGACATGCTGCGCTTCGAGAAGTTCACGATCGGCTGGGCGTGGGCGAGCGATTACGGCACGGTCGAGAACCCGGAAGAGTTCCAGGCCCTGTATGCCTACTCGCCGTATCACAACATCAAGAAGGGCGTCTGCTATCCGCCGACGCTGATCATCACGGCGGATCGCGATGACCGCGTCGTTCCGGCGCACTCCTTCAAGTTCGCCGCCCGCCTTCAGGAGGCTCAGGGCTGCGACAACCCGATCCTCATCCGCATCGAGACGCGGGCTGGGCACGGCGGCGGCAAGCCCACTGAGAAGATCATCGAAGAGGCCAGCGACGAGTACACGTTCCTCGTCAAAGCTCTGAAGATGGACGTGGGCGCCTCGACCGGCGCGTACGCTGAGGTCAACGAGGACTGATTCGGCCAATTCAGGTTGAATCAGATGCGGAGATGAAAATGATGCCCGGTCCCGGGATTCCGGGGCCGCGCGTTTTGCATAGAACCGCGGCGAAATGTCGGCGGATTCACTGTTTCCGAGCGCGCCGCCCTTGACCACGTTCGGCAAACCGATAGCATTGGCCTTGTTCCGGCCTTGGGAGAGGGTTGTCTCTTTGCTTGGGCCGGGTCTCGAAATGCCATAAGGAGCGTCGTGATGGACTCGATAGACGAGGACGCCGACGCCGGCTCGAGCAGCTGAGGGCGCCGCCAAATGGCCCGATTCGCTGACGAGTCGGTGCGGTGACCAAAGGCCGGACAGTTTTCGGCCGACACTCAAAACAACCCGATAACGCCACCCGGAGTCAGGGGCAACCGCTCGACTCCGCCTGTCATGAATCGTTTCGATCGCGGACCGAACGCGCGGCGTCCGCGATGCCAGACCAAGTGTTTTCTCGCAGGCCGCGCCACTGACGCACCGTCGGAGGCCTCATCCGCCCCGACCACATCAATCGATCGAGCCACGCCATGGACCTGTCACACATACGCAACATCGGAATCTGCGCTCACATTGACGCCGGCAAGACCACCGTCACGGAGCGCGTGCTGTTCTACACCGGCAAGAATTACAAGATGGGTGAGGTGCACGAAGGCACCGCCACGATGGACTTCCTTGCTGAAGAGCAGGAGCGCGGCATCACGATCCAGTCCGCCGCGACGACGTGCCCGTGGACGCAGGACGGTCGCGATTACAAGATCAATCTGATTGACACGCCCGGCCACGTGGACTTCACCATTGAGGTGGAACGCTCGTTGCGCGTGCTCGACGGCGCCGTCGCCGTGTTCGACGCCAAAGAAGGCGTGGAAGCGCAGTCCGAAACCGTCTGGAGACAGGCGGACCGCTACAAAGTCCCTCGCCTCTGCTTCGTCAACAAGATGGACAAGCTCGGCGCCGACTTTGAATACAGCTTCGGCACGATCAAGGACCGCCTCGGCGCCAACCCGATCGCCGTGCAGTATCCCATCGGCCAGGCCGACACCTTCGAAGGCATCATCGATCTCATTTCGATGAAGGCGTACTACTTCGATTCCTCCGAGCTTGGCGCCGTGGTCGAAGAGCGCGAGATTCCCGACGAATTGAAGGAAACCGCTGAGCTTTGGCGTCATGAGATGATTGAGAAAGCGTCCGACTACGACGACGCCCTTATGGAGAAGTTCCTCGCCGACGAGAACCCCACGGCTGCCGAAATCAAGGCCGGCATCCGCAAGGGTGTGCTGGCTCGTGAGTGCAATGCCGTGTTCTGCGGCTCGGCCCTGAAGTACATCGGTGTGCAGCGTCTGCTCAACGGCGTCATTGATTACCTGCCGGCGCCGAACGAAGTGCCGCCTGTACAGGGTGTGGATCCCAAGGATCCCGCCAACAAGATGACGCGCCCGCACGAATACGACGCGCCATTCTCCGCCCTCGTCTTCAAGATCGTGGCGGATACCCACGGCGATCTGACGTACTGCCGCATCTACTCGGGCAGTCTCAAATCCGGCGAGCGCATTCTCAACCCGAACACGAACAAGCGCGAAAACGCGAGCCGCATTTATGAAATGCACGCGAAGGAGCGCATTCCGCTGGAAGAGGCTCAGGTTGGTTCGATCGTCGCGGTCGTCGGTCTGAAGAACTCATCGACGGGCGACACACTGTGCGACACCGATGCGCCGATCATTCTTGAGCGCATGACGTTCCCCGAGCCGGTCATCTCGATGTCCATCGAGCCCAAGACCAGCGAAGACAAGCGCAAGCTCGGCGAGGCGCTCACGACGATCAAGCGTGAGGATCCGTCCTTCCAGGCCCACTACGATGATGAAACCGGCCAGACCATCATCGCCGGCATGGGCGAACTTCACCTTGAGATCATCAAGAACAAGCTCGTGCGCGACATGAAGGTCGGCGTCGAAGTCGGTAAGCCGCGCGTCAGCTACCGCGAAGCGATCACGGCATCGGCGAAGGAAATTCGTGGCCGGTTCGTCAAGCAGACGGGTGGTCGTGGTCAGTTTGGTGACTGCATCATCAATATCGAGCCGTGCACCAAGGAACAGGCCGAAGCCGAGGGCCTCGAATACAAGGACGGCGTCGTTTTCGAGAACAAGATCGTCGGCGGCTCCATCCCCAAGGAATTCATTCCTTCAGTCGGCGTCGGTATTCGCAACACGGCGGTCTCGGGTGTGCTCGCGGGCTATCCGCTCATCGACATCAAGGTGCAGCTCATCGACGGCTCGTATCACCCGGTCGACTCCTCGCAGGTCGCGTTCGAGCAGGCGGGTCGCCTCGCGCTGAACGCCGCGTGCCAGAAGGCCGGCATCACGCTGCTGGAGCCGATCATGAAGGTGACCGTCACGACGCCGGAGGAATACTTCGGCTCCGTCACGGGCGACCTCTCGTCCCGTCGCGGCATGATCACGCACACCGAAGAGCGCGGAAATACGCGCGTCATCATTGCGGAAGTTCCGCTTTCTGAAATGTTCGGTTACGCCACGTCGCTGCGCGGCGTGACGCAGGGCCGCGCTAACTCCACGATGGAGCCGCTGGCGTATCGCGCTCTGCCGCCGAACCTCGCCAAGGACGTTGTCGCGGCCGTCTAATTCGGCTCGCACTATCGATACACGGGGAAAGACAGAAAGCCCTCGCGATCTTCGCGGGGGCTTTTTTTCATTTGGGCGCTGGTGCAGGTACCCTTGCACTATGCCACGCCTGACGAAGATCTACACGAAGACGGGCGACGCCGGCGACACCATGCTCGGCGATGGATCGCGTGTGCCCAAATCGAGTGTTCGCGTCGATGCCTACGGCGATGTTGACGAGGCGAATAGTGCGCTCGGTTTGGCAATCGCGGCGTGTGATGCGGATGGTCCGCTCGCTGAGCTTCGGAATGCGCTGCTCTCCATTCAGCAAGATCTCTTTGATGTTGGCGCGGACCTCTGCACGCCGCTGGCGTCCGATGAAACTCCCGGCAAACGTCTCCGAATGACGGATGGGCAAATCGACCGCATCGAACGGCTCATTGACGTTCACAACGCGGCTCTGGGGCCCCTCGAATCGTTCATTCTTCCGGGTGGGACGGAACTCAGTGCGCGGCTCCATCTGGCCCGGACCATCACCCGGCGGGCGGAGCGGCGCGTGGTCGCACTGCTTGCCGCCGAACCTGACGCGACCAATCCACGAACGCTGGTGTTCCTGAATCGAGTCAGCGACCTGCTTTTTGTGCTCGGGCGCGTGGCGAATGTATCGAACGGCGGCGATGTGCTCTGGGTTCCCGGCGCCAATCGCGAGACGAATCAGGGCGGCAAAGCCGATGAGTCATAGGGCGTAAGGGCTTCGGCAATGCGGTACGCTGGTGGTCGGATTCAGGAAGGGGCGTCTCGCCGGTGACTGCAACTGTCACAAGTGATTTTCGAGAAGAGTTTGAAGCGGAGCGGCTGAGCTGGCTGCGCCGGCGATTCCTTTGGTACACGGGAATCAATGGCGGACTTGGCATTTTTTCGGTGCTGGCCGCGTTGTTCCTCTTCACCCAGGATTTATCCGGAGTCATCGTGCTGACGATGATTGCTGTCTTTCTGAACACGCTCGGCGCGGCGTTCTACATTGGTTGCTTTCTGGTCGTTCGGCAATCGGATCGCCCGTTTCGCCGAGAACGCTTAGTACGTCTTGTCTTCTGGTTGATCGTCGCCAATGGGTTGCTGCAATTGCCAGCGTCAATCATTGGGAACCGCATCAGCGCCGAGATCCAAGAGAACCAGCGCACTCGATTGGCGGCCGACAATCCTGAGATTGTTGATGAGAGCCCCATCGTCGACACGAGTGCCGAAATTGTTCCGGTCGAGTCAGATTCGGACGCGGGCAACTCGACCGAGTCTGAGCCAGTCGCTGAAGCATTGAAGCAACCCGATTCGCAGACAACGTTGCGGTTGGGCACTCAATTTCTTGTGAGCGTCTTTGTGACGCATCTCTTGGCATCCTTGTTTATTCCGTGGACGCCGCGCGAAGCAATTCGTCCGCTGGTGCCACTGCTGACGCTCTTTGCCGTGATTACCCTCGCGTTCGGCGAAGGCTCGTTCCTGTTGCGATTGGTGTTGGTGATTGCATCGCCGCTGATCGGATTGCCGGGCATCTTGTGGTGTTCATGGCGTGCCAGCCGCTTCCGCGACCGATTCCATTCCCGTGTGCTTCGCCGCAGCTATCGCGAAATGAAACGCGAACTCGTCGATGCGCGGCGGATTCACGAGGATCTCTTCCCGGCGCAGATCACGGACGGCGCCGTGCATTTCATTTATCGCTACGAACCAATGCGCCAGATCGGCGGCGACTTCCTGTACGCGCACCGATTCCCCGGCGTGGACGGCGAAGACAATGAACCGCTCAGCATTGTGATGATCGATGTGACCGGTCACGGCATTCCCGCCGCGCTCACGGTGAATCGGTTGTACGGCGAACTGGAGCGTCTCTTTGCCGAAGAGCCGGACATTCGCCCGGGCGATGTGCTGACGGCGCTCAACAGCTACGTGCATTTCACACTGGCGACGCACAGTGTGTACGCGACCGCATTGTGCCTGCGGATCGATCCTGATCTGGACATTCTTGAATGGGCTAGCGGCGGGCATCCGCCGGCGTTCTTGCGCAGCGTGGACGGTCGTATCGATCGCCTTGATTCGACCGCGTTCGTCCTTGGTGCATGCCACGGACGCGACTTTCAGGATGGGCAGGAGTCCGCTCCTTTTAAGCGCGGCGACACACTGATCGCCTACACCGATGGCGCCATCGAAGCTCGCAATGCGCAGGGGCGCATGATGGGGCTTGAGGGCTTCCAGCGGCTCATCGCAACGCTGCGCCCTGATCCCGGAGAGGAGAACGGCTGGGCCTCCGCTGTGCTCCGTTCCGTTGATCAGCATCGCTTCGGTCCACCCGCGGATGACACGCTGATTGTCGAATTGTTCCGGCCGCTGCGGTGATGCGAGCGCGGCAGAGCGACGGCGCCGATACGCTGTGCGCATGAAGCCGCAGATGTTGACAACGTGGTCATTTGGACCGACTGGGAACGACGCCGCGATGCCGAGTTTGCTTGAGGGCGGGCATGCGCTCAATGCAGTCGTGCAGGCGGCGACCGTGATTGAAGCAGACCCGACGATTGATTCCGTCGGTGTTGGCGGATTGCCGGATGCCGATGGCAACGTCTCGCTTGACGCCTGCATCATGACCGATCCGAATCGTTGCGGCGCCGTGATGTACGTCCAGCATTTTGCAAACCCGACGCAGATCGCGCGCAAGGTGATGGAAGAAACGATTCATGTCACACTCGCGGGCGAAGGCGCCGAAGCGTTTGCGGATTCGCTTGGGTTTCCGCGATCACAGATTCTCACCGCCGAAGCGAAGGCGGTCTGGGAACGCTGGCGCAAAGACCCGAACAACATCGATCGCGACAAGTATCGAGGATGGTTGCCGCCGATCAACGTCGAAGAACTGCGCGGCGTTGATGTGAAGACGCGCCCGCACGCGGCGGAGCCATTGCATGACACCGTGACGATTTTGGCCCGCGATGTGAAAGGCCAGTTGGCGGGCGCGTGCACGACCAGCGGCATGGCGTTCAAGGTGCCGGGGCGCGTCGGTGACTCGCCGATCGTCGGGCAGGGGTTGTATGTGGATCAGGAAGCGGGCGCCGCGGGAGCGACGGGGACTGGTGAGATTATTTCCGGCGTATGCGGGTCGTTCCTGATTGTGGAACTTATGCGCCGCGGGGCGAAACCGGTTGAGGCGATTCGTGAAACGCTGGAGCGGATTCAGAAGCGTTTTTCGCTTCACCAAGAGCACCAGGTCGCCTTTGTCGCCATGTCCAAGGCAGGTGATTGGGCCAGCGGGGCGCTGCGACCCGGGTTTCGGCACACGATCACTGACGAGATTGGGTCGCGTGTTGAAGAGCCGACGATGGTGCTGATTCAGGACTAGGTCACTGATCGAAACGCACTTGCAGCCTTGCAAGAGGCATTGCGGTGGTTCGTTGTTAATCCTCCGGAAAAAGTGGCGCACCCTTGGCGCGGTTCACGCGTCGTTGGTGTGGAGTCGTTCTGTCGAGCGCCCACTTCGTCAAACGAGGAGCATTGAGAATGAAGTTTCTAGCAATCATCGTCGGTGCAGTTGTTTCGTCATCGGCCGTTGCTGGACCGACGAATCTGCTTCAAAACGGCGATCTTGAACTGTTTTCGCCGTCGCCGAATCCATTCAATAACGCTGATGGGTGGACGCTGGTGACGCCTGAGGTCGATGGCGCGGGCGAGACCGTGCTTTCTGCGTCGTTCGCCAGTTTCGGTAACCACACACCCGGCGGAGATCGCGGCCTATGGCTTCGTTCATTCGAGGGCGGGCTTGGCGGTGAAGAGCCGTTCACCGTGAACGCGACGGTCTTCCAGGACGTCGCCGCGCACGCCGGTGTTGAGTATGAGGTCTCGGCGTGGTTCGAGTTCGAAGCGAATTACACGAGCGCCATGACATTTCTGTCATTGCAGTTCTTTGATGCGGCGATGACTGAGCTTTCCGTTCATTCGATTGACATCAATTCGCTGAATGCATTTGACGGCGTGTGGCGAGAGTTCAGTGTGGCCGCCGTCGCGGACGCCGGAACAGCATTTGTGCGCGTGAGCGCCGGAATGATTGATGGGCAAATCAGCCCCATCAATCCCCAGAGCGCGTTCATCGATGATTTCGTGCTGATCCCGGCGCCGGGGAGCGCGGCGCTGCTGGTGGTGGCAGCGGGTGGTGCGATGGCGCGCCGTCGCCGCTCGTCCTGCTGAGAACAATCGAGGTCAAGCGTCAACGATGTCGGGCAGTTCGTGCAACTTCTCCGTCAGCACAATCGGGCCGCTTTCGTCGACGTACACATCATGCTCGTAATGCACGGCGAGTGACCCGTCCGCCGTCCAGATCGGCCAGTGGTTCGGCTGCTCGCGCTTGTGCGGCGTGCCGACCGAGATCATGGGCTCGACCGCGATGAGCAGCCCCGGCTGAATGCGCGGCATGAAGTGCGAGCATTCCTCAACGGTGTTGGGGATGTTCGGCGGCAGGTGGAGTTTGCGCCCGATGCCGTGGCCACAGAGGCCACGCGTGAGATGGAAGCCGCACTCGCGCTCGGCGTGGTTCTGCACGGCTTCGGCCCACTCGCGAAATGTGTTTCCGGGACGAAGTTCTTTGACGCCTCGCTTGAGGCATTCTTTGCCGCAATTCATCAGGCGCGTTTTGACGTCATCCGTTTCTTTGAAGACGTACGTCCACGCGGCGTCGCCGATCCAGCCCTGATACGTCACACCGATGTCGATGGAGAGGATGTCGCCCGGCTTCATCGGCTCGGTCGTCATGCCTGCCGTGCCGTGAACGATGCAGTCATTCGGCGAGAGGCACGCGAAGGATGGATAGGGCGGCAGCTTCGGCAGCTTGTAGTGCTGAAAGCAGGACTTGCATTTGAGGTCGCGAAGCTGCTCGGCGACGAACGTGTCAATCTGCGCGAGCGTCTGGCCGCAGCGGAGGAACGCGGCGAGGCGTTCATGAATCGTGACGACACGATGCGCGGCGGCCGTGGCAGCGTCGAGATCGACCTGGTTTCCTTGGCGATGAATCATCGTCGCCATGATAGGCGGAGCGGGGTGGGGGATCGAACGCGGAGGAAGACGGAGGAGGAGTGGAGGAGAGATGGGAATCAGATCGGTGTGCCACTGCTCTTGAGCAGTGGAGAAAAGACCTTTGGTGTAGTGGTTCGAACGAGGAGAAACGAGGAGCACTGCTCAAGAGCAGTGGCACACGAGATTGGGCCGATCTCGAATGCTGCGATCGGCTTTGTTGGAATGGCGTCATCCATGCCCACGGAGACGTGGGCATGCCACCCGATGTTGGAGCTTCACGGCTTGATGATCGTGCGATCAGAGTCGTCACCAATCCATTTTATGAGTCGGCTGTTCGCGATGACGAGTTCGACCGGATCTCCAGCGAATTCGAATGCAAGCATTCGTTCATCCGTATGGCGAAGCATGATGATGTTCACGAGTTGATTCGTCGGGGCAATCGTATTTGATTCGACAATTTGTCCAAGATCGCTCAAGAATGGGCTGTCGTATTCGGGATCGTCGTAGTCCCAATCATTCAATCTCTCGTGTCCCAATAGAGCTCGTGCGTTTACCGTGCATGCGCTAATCGCTTCTTCAATTGTCAGGCCGAGCTTTCGGACTGCAAGTGAGATGATGAATGGCATCGAGTAACAGGGCGCTGATCCAGGATTGTAGTTCGATGCAATGACAAGTGCGCCGCCCATATCCACAAACTTTCGTCCGTTTGCATAACGATCATCGAGATGGAAACCACATGCGGGCAGCATGACGCCAAATGTTTTCGATTCAGCGAGCGTCTTCAGGTCGTGGTTTGTCGATGCTTCCAGGTGATCAACGCTGAGCGCGCCCATTTCGACTGCGAGCGGCGTCATGCCGAGTGAATTGAACTGATCCGCATGGACTCGAAATGGGGATTTGCTTGCCTCAAATAGCCGGCTGCAATTCTCGACCGACCATGCTCCGACCTCACAGTATGCATCAATACAAAAATAGTTCTCAAGAACGCCCGACGTTTGAGTCGCTTCGCGATGTTTGAAAAGCGCTTCAATGAATTCCGGCAACGCATCAATAATGGTCTCAACTTGGTGTGGCATCTCCGGATCAAGCGCATGACCTAAGAGGAGGGTCGGAAATGGAATGAATCGGGCAGCTTCACTGCCAATTCGGATTGCCCTCATCATTTTCAATTCTGCGTCAGGAGTGAGGCCGTAGCCGGTTTTAACTTCAACGGTCGTTGAACCCGCCCAAGCCATTCGACGAAGGCGGAATTCGAGAGCATGAGCTAGTTCGTCCTCGCTCGCGTTTCGGACAGCTCGGACCGTGCTCATAATCCCGCCGCCGGCGTTCAGGATATCTAGATATGACACGCCCGCTCGCTTCATGTCCCATTCATCGAGACGATTTCCAGCCCAGCATGCATGCGTGTGCGCATCAACGAAGGCAGGCATAACGACTCGGCCGTGAGCATTGATGACAAAGTGTTCCTCGTTCGGGTCGTCATCCTTTGGTCTTTCAAAGTCGCCCCGCATGAGACTAGGGGGCGCATCGCCAGCACGCACCTGGAGCACGTCGAGTGCGCCAATCAATACGTATCCGTGTGGGATAACGCTCAGATCATTGGCCTCGGGGCCGCGTCGCGGGATCGCGCCTTCCTTGAGCGTCAGGATCCGAGCATTATGAATCAGAATGCTCACGTGCTTTGCCCCGAACGCTCTGCGAAGCCCGCAACAAAGTGCAGGAACAATAACGCCGCGATGCGTGCGGTTCGACCTGACGCATCATCGTGCGGCGGGCTCAGCTCCATCACGTCAACATGCTTCACGCGTGCATCAGCCCCGGCGCGGCGGGCGATTTCGCAGACGAGGTGGACGGGCAAGCCGCAGGGGTTGACGGCGGAGACGCCGGGGGCTTGTGAACCGTCGATCACGTCTAGGTCAATGCTGACGAAACCGACGGAGTTCTCCTTCGGCATTGTGGCTCGGAAGGCGTATTCCATCGGCCCCTCGCCGGGGGCGTGGGCGTAAGAAAGGAGATCGTCGGTGAGGACGATGTTCGCGCCCTGATCGCGTAGCCACTCGAAGTGTGCGTGTTCGTTGCTGAAGCGCCCGGCGCCGAGTTCGAAGAAGTGTTTCGGATCGAGGAAGCCGCCGTCGATGCAGGCGCGGAACGGCATGCCGGAGCACGGCTTCTCGCGCACGTCGAGATGCGGATCGACGTTGATGCCGCCGAGCGGGGCGCCGGTGTGTTGCGATAGGGCGCGAATTGCCGGGAAGGTCAAGTCGTGTCCGCCGCCGATGCAGAAGGTGACGAGGCCTTGTTCGTGAAGCTTTGTTGTTTCGGCGGTGATGCGGTCGTGCGTTTCGTTGAGGGACGCCGCGCTGTCGCCGTCGGCGGGAATCACGTCGCCGGCGTCGTAGACAGCGACGTTCAGCGGTTTCGCCGCGGCGCCGTCAAACGCAGTTCCGTATTTCGCGAGCGCGGCTCGGAATGCGTTGGGGCCGTCCGCCGCGCCGGGGCGGCCGTTGTTTAGGCGCACGCCGAGGTCGTCGGGGAGACCGAGGAGTGCGATGCTGCAGCCGTCGGCGGAGTCGGTGCAGATAGTCTTGGCGAAGCGGCCGGGAGCGATGGCGGGCCAGTCTGGGCGGCGGATGTTCATGGGGGCAGGATATCAGAGCCCTGAGGGCGCATCCTGTCGAAATTGGACACGAGTCTTCAATGGGTGAGGTCGCGAGCTCACGTCTATTCAGATCGTCTACCTTGGATTTCTCGAAGCTTCTCCATGAATGCCTCGGCGCGCTGGCGCTGGTCGTAGCCTTGACGGGCTCCATCGTTGAGATGTCTTTGGCCACGGATGTCGGAGTTTTGAAGAGAGTCCGCCCAGCCGCGGAGTTGGCGGGAGCAGGACTCTGCCTGAAATTTCAAATTTGAGATTTGAGATTTCAGATGCGCCGTTCGTTCGAGGCGCGCCGTAAACGCCAACATTGATCGCACCTCGCCCGCAGAGCCCCGTGCGATGTAGAGGAACGCGAGGAGTTCGCTCGTCGTGCCGCGCTCAAAGCGCAATCAGAGCCCCGAGCGCAAGCGAGGGGTCGCGATCGTGCAAATGCATCAGTGGCGCCAAACTGACAAGTATTGAATTCGTGTATGCCTCGATACAAAGCCAGAGCATCAAGCAGAACCGCTGTCTTGGGCGTCTCGCACGTATCGACATGCTGCTGCGAGTTCATTTTCATTCCAGATGTATCGTGTGCTGCCGTGCCTCGTCCAAATTCGAAGGTCGCGAGAAATGGCGCCGCCTTCACGGAGTCGACGGGTTGACCATGATTTGAACTGCGTCATGACTGATTCCGGCATTTGCGCCGGCGCGCTTACGACAACATGCACATGATTGGACCGGACATTCAGTTGGCGGAGATTCCAATGTCGAATTCGGCAGTGGTCAGAAATTGCATCTTGCACAATTTGGCGAGATGCTGACGAAAGCACGACATTTGCGCCTTTGATGGACTCAATCAATCGAGTTCGCAATATGTGATCAGGGGGTACGCGTGGGGCGCCATACTGTGCTTGTGATTTGTGGACGGTTCCTCGGTCGTCCCCGTGGAGACGAGATCCGTAGCAGGTCCAAGTCAGGAAATACGCCAGCGGGTCGTTGTGCATCGTGGCTTCAACGGTCCAGTCAGTTTGGGTTGGTTATTGCGAGTTGCGCTGTTTTGACCCCGCGCTTGCGCTTGGGGCTCTGATTTGCGTCACCCTTTTCGCATCGGAATATCCGCACCCTGCTCACGCGCACATTCAACCGCCTCGTCATACCCCGCATCCACATGCCGGAACACACCCATCGACGGGTCATTCGTCAGCACGCGCTTCAGCCGTTTCGCGGCTTCGGGCGTTCCATCTGCCACGATGACTTGTCCTGCGTGTTGGGAGAAACCGATGCCGACGCCGCCGCCGTGGTGGAAGGAGACCCATGACGCGCCGCTTGCGACGTTGACCATGGCGTTCAAAATCGCCCAATCGCTGACGGCGTCGGTGCCGTCTTTCATCGCTTCGGTTTCGCGGTTGGGGGAGGCGACGGAGCCGCAGTCGAGGTGATCGCGGCCGATGACGATCGGCGCTTTGACTTTGCCTTGCGCAACCAGGTCGTTGAAGAGAAGCCCCGCCTTGTCGCGCTCGCCGAGGCCGAACCAGCAGATGCGCGCGGGAAGGCCCTCGAAGTGCACCTGTTCGCCGGCCATTTTCAACCAGCGGTGGAGCGGCTCGTCGTTGGGGAAGAGTTTCATCAGTTCGCGATCGGTCGTGAAGATGTCTTCGGGATCGCCGGAAAGCGCCGCCCAGCGGAACGGGCCGCGCCCGCGGCAGAATTGCGGGCGGATGTATGCAGGCACGAAACCGGGGAAGGCGAAGGCGTCCTTGAAACCGTGGTCGAAGGCGCGCTGGCGGATGTTGTTGCCATAGTCGAAGGTGATGGCGCCGCTCTCCTGGAGCTGCACCATCGCTTCGACGTGGCGCTTCATGGTGTCGAGACTGCGTGCTTCGTATTCGGCGGGATTCGCCTTGCGCAAAGTCTCAGCTTCTTCGAGAGACAGGCCTGCCGGCACGTAACTCAACACATCGTGTGCACTGGTCTGGTCAGTGAGTGCGTCGGGAGTGACGCCGCGCTCGATGAGTCGGTTGAGGAGTTCGACTGCGTTGCAGGGAACACCAACGGAAAGCGCGCGGCCCTGCTTTGTCGCTTCAATCGCAGCGTCGATTGATTGATCGACATCGTCGATGATTTCGCCGAGATAGCCCTTGCCGCCGCGGCGTTCGAGTTTCGCGCGATCGACATCAGCAATCAAACACACGCCGTTGTTCATTGTGACCGAGAGTGGTTGGGCGCCGCCCATGCCGCCGCACCCGGCGGTGACGCAGAGTCGACCTTTCATGGAGCCGCCGAAATGTTGGCGTGCGCACTCGGCGAATGTTTCGTATGTGCCCTGCAAGATGCCCTGCGTGCCGATGTAGATCCACGAGCCAGCCGTCATCTGGCCATACATCATCAGGCCTTTGGCGCAGAGATCGTCGAAGTGTTCCTGCGTCGCCCAGTAGGGGACCAGGTTGCTGTTGGCGATCATCACGCGCGGCGAATCAGTCGTCGTCTTCACGACGCCGACCGGTTTGCCGGATTGCACGAGGAGTGTCTCATCCGGTTCGAGGCGGCGCAATGTTTCAACGATCGCGTCGAATGCTTCCCAGCTTCGGGCGGCTTGGCCGCGACCGCCATAGACGACGAGGTGGTCGGGGTCTTCGGCGACTTCCGGGTCGAGGTTGTTCATGAGCATGCGCAGCGCGGCTTCGGCCTGCCAGGTCTTGCAGGACTTTTCGAGGCCACGGGGGGCGCGAATGGTGCGGGCGGAGGATTCGGTGACGGCGCTCATGACTCAGGCTCCTGCGATCAATTTGCGTGCAATGGACGGGCGAGACGCCCGTCCCACCGGTGAAATGACCGAACCCAGACTAGCGCGAAAAAAGACCCCGCACAATGGGCGGGGCCTGAATCATGGTTGCGCGGACTGCGTGGGTCGACCGCTGATCCGCGTCTTCGCTTTGCTCAGGCGCGGCGTCCCGGCGAAAGTGTGCGTCTAGGTGTCAGCTTGTCTTGCCGGAGAGCTTGCGGACTTCGGCGATCACAAGATCCGGGTCGGCTCGCTTCTTGTAATCCCAGTCAGCGAAGGCCCAGCGGATCACGCCGTCGCGGTCGATGACGTAGGTCGCCGGCGCGGGGAGCTCCCACTCGCCGCTGGTGTTCCAGTCATCGAGGTTGATGCCGAAGCCGCGATAGCGATCCTCGGTGGCGGGGTCGAGGGCGAAACCGGTGTTGAAGGCGCGCATGGCTTCGCCATTGGTGTCCACGAGCACGAGCCAATCACCATCGACTTTTTCACCCGTCTCGATGGCGTGCTCGCGCGTCTCAGGAGAGATCGCGACGAACGTGCCGCCGGCGGCATTGAGTTCGTCTATACGTCCGCTCCAGTCCTTGAGAGCGCGCACGCAGAAGGGGCACCATCCGCCCCGATAGAACGTGACAACGACTGGACCTTGTTTGTAGAGGTCGCCGAGATCGACGGAAGCGCCGTTTGCGTTGAGCACGACGATGTCCGGCGCTTTGTCGCCGACTTTCAGACCCGGGGCGTCCGTCTCCGGGTTGAGCAACGTCTTGTCAGACATGCGCTCGACGTGTTCGCCCGACTTCGAGCTGGAATGATTTGCGCACGCGGAAAGCGCGAGCGTGGAAGCAACAAGTGCCGTGGCGATCAAACGTGAATGCATGGACTTTCTCCCGGTGATCTATTTGATTTGATTGGTGTGAGTTTGGAATGATGGGCGACGGTTCAAACCATCAGACGCCGCACGATATTCCCGGTGTCGTTCAAATTAGGCATGAAATTGACCGGAACGGATGAGCCCGACGATGGCTTCGATGTCCGGCGTTGGGGGGCGATCAGCGGTGAGTTTCGGCACGGCGGATCGCACAATGGCGTGCGCGCGCTCGACGCCGGCGCCGGATTTGAGCGGGCGCTGGTACTCAATCGCTTCGGCGGCGCAGAGCAGTTCGATCGCGACGACGTGTTCGCACAGTTCGACGGCGCGGCGTGCCTTTGCAGCAGAACGCGGTCCAAATGAGTTGTAATCCTCCATCCCGGCGCACGTGGGGACATTGGCGACGCATGCCGGTGAAGCGAGCGTGATCATTTCGTTGCACGCCGCGGCGGCGGTGTACTGCACGATCATCAGCCCGCTGTGCAAACCAGGCTCGGGCGACAGGTGCGCGTTGATCGGATTTTCAGGATCGGTGGCCGACAGCATGAAATACACGCGCCGCTCGGCGATTCCCGCAATCGGCGTGAGCGCCATGGCGAGCGCATCCAGATGCAGCGCCAGCGGCATGCCGTGAAAATTTCCTGCGGAGACAACCGTGCGAGTTTGCGCGCCGGAATCTTCAAAGACCAGCGGGTTATCCGTCACCGCGCCGAGTTCACGTTCAACAATCGTGCGAACATGATTGATCTGGTCGAGCGCGGCGCCCAGCACCACGGGGGCGCAGCGCAGCGAATACGGGTCTTGTACGCGCGGATCGTTCGCAAAATGGCTCGGAATGATCTCGCTGCCGGCAAGCAGCTTTGCTATTCGCTGGGCGATCTCCATTTGACCGTGTTGTCCGCGGATGTTGTGAACGCGTTCATCAAGGAAAGAATCGGTGCCGCGACAGGCGTCGATGCTCATGGCAGCGGCGCACAGTGCCGCGGGAATCAGACGATCAACATCCGCCATCGCAAGCGCCGCCTGCGACGCCATCAGATGCGTGCCGTTGATGAGCGCAAGGCCTTCTTTGGATGCGAGTGTGATCGGTTCGCACATGGCGGCGGCCAGCGCCTGGGCGCCGGTCATCAATTTTCCTTTGTGGGTCGCTTCGCCTTCGCCGATCAGCACGAGAGCCGCGTGCGCAAGTGGCGCGAGATCACCGGAAGCGCCAACGGAGCCGACCGACGGGACCACTGGCGTCACACCATGATTCAGCAGGTCCACGATTCGCACGACGACGACCGGACGCACGCCGGAATGCCCGCGTGACTGGGACGCGGCGAGCAGCAGGAGCATCGCGCGAACGGTCTCCGTCGGCAGAGGTTCGCCGATCCCCGCCGCGTGCGAACGCAAGAGATTTCGCTGGACATCGGCGAGCTGTTCATCGCTGATGCGCTTTCGCCCGAGGGACCCGAAACCGGTGTTGACGCCATAGAGGGCTTTTCCGCTGGAAGTCGCGGCTTCCAAAGTGCTTCGAGACTGTTCGATGCGCCGGCGAGCTTCGGGGCCGATCTGGACCGGCCGCAGTTGACGGGCGACGGCCTCGACTTCGGAAATCGTGAGCGGCTGGCCGTTGAGCAGGACGTGGGAATGATCGTCAGACATGCGCGCAGTGTCCGCGAGTCTCACGGGAGCGGCAAGCCGCCCGGTTGGTCCGGCGGCAGAGCCGTTAGTATCACCGCACTCATGAAGCATGTGATTCTTCGATGGATTTTGGTGGCGGTCGCGGCACTAGTCGTGGGGCCGACGCTTTCGGTGCTGACCAGCCTCGCTCGCGATGCGGACGGTGGCGGGGCGGCGACGCTGTTAGTGTCGGGTGCACCGATCATGGGCGCCATCGCTGGGCTCGTTGCGATCGCTATCGCCTCTGGGCTGGGCATGATCGTGGCCCGGATCACGAATCCGGCGATGGGGCTGTTTTGTGCGGGAGCCGCGATCGCGTGGCCTGCGTTTACCGGCGCGGTTGGGGAGGACGTCATTCGCGTGGCGCAGTCCGCCTCGCCGCTGTGGGTGCTGGCCGGCGAGGGATTGCTGGTGACGATCGTGGGAGTTGCAGCTTCGTGGATTGTGATCGGCGGTCCTGGGGCCGGTGAAGATTCCAAGGAAATTTTTGATTCACAAAACGCGCTCGCCGCGAGCGTGACGTTCCTCGTCGGCGCCATCGTCGCTTGGGCGCTGGCTCGGGAAGGGACGCCGGGGCAGATCTTGGCAGCCGCCGGAATCGCTTCCATTGTCGGGATCGCGGCGGGGCAGAGCGTCGCGCCTGGCGCTTCGATGGTGGTGTGCATTGGCGCTGCGCTGTTGCTTTCGGTGCTTGGTCCGGCAGCGGGCGCGATTCTTCAAGGGCGCGACATTGTCGAGACGGCGTATTCGAATGGGCTGTTCCCGCTGGCTCGAATCACCCCATTATTCTGGCTGGCCGGGGCCTGGATGGGCGCGCCGATCGGGGCGGCATGGGCGGCATCCATGCTGGAAAAACGCACAGAAGCGACGAGTTCGGCGAAACGAGCCTAATTGCCAGCATCGCCAGTTCAGACGCTCGGCCTATGATCGGGCGTGAATCTAGAAGGCGCCGGCCATCGAAGCCGTGACGCTACGACTTTTATTCACTTCCGGAGCCACGATGAGCAACCGAAGCGTGCAGACGCCACACGGGGCGGCGACCAAATCCGGCCCGATGCCTGATGTGCAAGCAAGCGTCGATGCGCGCCAAATCGCGATTGAGAAGGTGGGCGTCAAGGATGTGACGTACCCCATCACTCTCCGTACGCCCGATGGCGGCTGCCAGAGCACCGTCGCGTCGATCAACATGTACGTGTCCCTGCCGCACTACCAGAAGGGCACGCACATGAGCCGCTTCCTGGAAGTGCTCAATGAGAATGCCCAAGGCATCACCCCGGACCGCATTCCGGAGATCACGCGGGAAATTCGGCGCCGCCTCGACGCCGAGGACGCTCATTTCGAGCTCCGCTTCACCTATTTCATCCGCAAGGCAGCCCCCGTCACCAAGCAGGCCGGCCTGATGGATTATCAGGTGACGTTCGAATGTCACTCAAATTCGCATGACGATTTCATTATGGGCGTGACGGCGCCGGCGACGAGCCTCTGCCCCTGTTCGAAGGAAATCAGTCGTTTCGGAGCGCACAACCAGCGGTGCCACATCAGCGCCAAGGTTCGCTTCCAGGGTGAACTCTGGATTGAGGATCTCGTCCGGCTGCTGGAGAAAGCCGCGTCCGCCGAGGTGTACGCGGTGCTCAAACGCCCAGACGAGAAATACGTCACAGAGGCGGCGTATGAGAATCCGAAATTCGTCGAGGACATCGTCCGCGACCTCGCGATCGCCCTTGAGGATGAGGATCGCATCCTGTGGTATTCGATCGACAGCGAGAATTTCGAGTCGATCCATAATCACAGTGCCTATGCGCAGATCACGCGCGACAAGCGGGAGTGATTTCACCCCCGGAGCAAGCCTCGGCGCCAGTCGAATCCGAAAATCGATGCCGACCTGACCCCAATTCCCTCATGCCATCTCAGGCGAGCCCGCGCTCGCTCCGATAATCTGCTCAACGCAACGGCGCGATCGCCCCGCCCACGGATGGAGCCAGCGGCACGGTGAAGACGGATCGCCTCATTCCAAGCATGTTCCATCGGCGCCTCGCGCTGCTGATGGTGTTCTTCCTGCTGGGAGGAGGCGTCCTCCTGGCGCGCGTCGCGCGGCTCACGCTCGTTGATGGCCCCGGCCTCCTCGCCGAGGCCGAACGACGCCTCGTCTCCGAGCGGTGGATTGAGACGACGCGCGGCCGCATCCTCGATCGCAACGGCCGCGTGTTGGCGATGGATCGCCCGGCGTTTGACGTCGCGGTGGACTATCAAGTCATTACCGGTGATTGGGCGGACCAGCAGGCGGCCGTCGCGGCCCGCCGCGCCAATATCGACCAGTGGCTGGAACTCAGTCCAGCCGAACGCGATGCGCTCATCGAGGTGGAGCTTCCTCCATACCGCGCGCAACTCGAAGCGATGTGGGATGAATTCGCTCTTACGGCGCAGCTCCCACGCGAAGAGCTTGAACGCCGCAAGAGCGCCGTGATTTCATACGTGCAGCGCATGGCGGTAAGTATTTGGGAGCGACGCCGCCTGGCGCGCCAGCGCGAACTTTCGCGCGAGCGTGAGACCATGGTCGAAGTGGACATGCGCGATGTGGCCCGCCCGATTCGCGAACAGCGCGAGCCGCACGTGCTTCTGCATGGTGTGGATGACAACGTCGCGTTTTCGTTTCGCAAACTTGCCGAAGAGCACCCCGGCCTGACAATCAGCGATGGCGTGTCGCGTGAGTATCCGTACGAGACGATGGAAGTTGTGGTTGACCTGTCATCGTTTCCAGCACACTTACGCAAGCCGCATATGAAGTCCGTGACCGTGCGCGGCGTGGCGACGGATCAGATCGGATGGATGCGGGATCGCGTCTTTGAAGAGGACATCGATCGGCGTTTCAAAGCGACCGGCATTGAGCCGGCGGATGATCCCGGACGTTATCTGCCGGGTGACTCGGTCGGGTCGGCAGGATTGGAAAAGTCACTTGAAGTGGCGCTGCGCGGGTCGCGCGGGCGCCTGGCGCGTCGCCTCGACACCGGCAACGTCGATCGCGTTGAACCTGTTCCCGGCTCGGATGCGATGCTCGCGATCGACATCGAATTGCAGGCGCAGTTGCAGGCCATACTTGACCCGGCGCTGGGGCTGACGATCGTGCAGGATTGGCACGGCAACCTTGAGGATCGGCTGAGTCAACAGCTCGCGGCGGGCATCGCGGTGATCGACATCGACACCGGTGAGACGTTGGCGCTTGCGTCCACGCCGTCATTCACGCGCGATGAGATTGAGACGGATTCGGAACGCATCTTCAGCGATCCAATTCTGGCGCCGGCGATCAATCGCGCGTTTGGCCGGCCTTATGAGCCGGGCTCGATCGTGAAGCCGCTGGTGCTGGCGACGGCGGTGAGTGAAGGCGCGCACAGTTTGGGGACAATGATTCAGTGCAACGGTCACTTGTTCCCCGGGCGCAAAGACATCTACCGGTGTTGGATTTTCCGTGATCGATTCAGCTTCACGACACATTCGAATCAGGTCGGCGGGCCGCTTGACGGCGAAACGGCAATTGCACGGTCGTGCAACATTTACTTCTACACCATCGGGCGTGCGCTGGGCGCCGATCGCTTGGCGGCGATGTACACGCGATTAGGTGTCGGAGAAGGATTTCGATTCGGACTCGAACCCGGGCAACCGGGCTTCATGGGGCGGCTGGATGGTTCGGCGCTTGAGGCGACTGACGCATACTTCCTCGCGATGGGACAGGGGCCGGTGAGCTGGACGCCGCTGCACGCCGCCAATGCGTACGCAACGCTGGCGCGAGGCGGAGTCACGCTTGAGCCGCGACTCCTGCGCGCAACTGGCGAGTCGCAGCGCACGGTCGATCTTCAGTGGAACAAGACCGCAGTTGCGACGGCCCTTGAAGGTTTGCGCCGAGGCGTGAATGAAGATTATGGAACCGGTCACCATTTCACGACGGGCGAAGGTCGCCGCGAACGCATTTTCAACGCAGAAGGCCTGCGCATCGCCGGCAAGACGGGCACGGCGGAATCTGGCCCGATATATGCAGACACCGACAATGACGGTGAACTTGATCGCGATGCAGATGGACATCTGATCGCGGTGCGCTCGGGCGATCACAGCTGGACGACGGTGCTCGTCGGCCCCAAGAACGGCGAATATCGATACGCCATCTCCGTTGTCGTGGAATACGGCGGCAGCGGCAGCCGCGTCGCTGGGCCCATTGCAAATCAGGCCGTTCATGCGTTGCAACAGCATGGCTACCTCCCCGGAGGTGGCTCGTGAGCCGAACCGCGATGACGCCAGTTCGATGGAACGATGCGCGGCTTCATTCGACGTCTCCCGCGGCGCGCCGGCCACGCGCGATGTGGCGCCACCCTGGATGGATTTGCGTGGGCAGTGCAATGGCGCTGGTCGGACTGGGCGTCCTGTCCATCAATCTGACATCAGGCGTGAACGCCGAAGGTGTTGGCGGGTTCGCGATTCGTCAGCTCATGTTCGTCCCAGTTGGGTTGCTCGCGGCGGCCATCGCCGCGGCGCCGCACTACAAATTCATTAGCCGCATGACGCCGTTTCTCGTGATTGCATCACTTGCGATGCTCCTACTCGTGCTGATCCCGTTTGTTCCGGAATGGATCGTGAAGCCCCGCAACGGCGCCCGCCGATGGATCAACCTTGGAGTCGTGGATTTTCAGCCCAGTGAAATTGCGAAGGTCGCGTACTTGCTCATGCTCGCGCGCTATCTCCGATTTCGGAAAAACTACCGCACGCTCCGCGGCTTGATACCGCCACTGGCGCTCACGTTCCTGCCAATGGGCCTCATCGTGGTCGAGCCAGACCTCGGCACGGCATTGCTCTTCCTGCCAACATTTTTTGCAATGCTGATTGCGGCCGGCGCCAAACTCAAACACCTGGCGCTGCTCGTTCTCGCAGCGGTGACGCTGGCGCCGGCGATGTATCCGATACTGAAGCCGCACCAGCGCGACCGTGTGCATGCGATGTGGAATCAACTGCGCGGCGACCGGCGTCAGGCGGATTCGATCAATTACCAGGGGTTTCAAGCCATCACGCTGGTCGGCGCCGGCGGGGCTGCAGGGCTGGGTGCGGAAAAAAGCCGCGCGATTATTGACTTCAACAACCTGCCCGAAGATCACAACGACATGATCTTTGCAGTGATTGCAAACCGGTTCGGATTGTTCGGCGCGGCGCTTACGGTTGGGCTGTATTTGACATGGATTGGAGGGGCGCTCTGGTGCGCCGGCGCCTGCAAGGATCCATTCGGCCGGCTGCTCGTCGTGGGACTCGCATCCATGATTGGCGCGCAGGCCATCATCAATATCGCCATGACGATCGGGTTGGCGCCGATCACAGGCATGACGCTGCCGTTTGTTTCCTACGGCGGATCGAGTCTCGTCGTCGCGTTCATCATGACCGGATTGATTGTGAACGTGGCGATGCGCCGGCCGGCGTATCTGGCGCGCCAAAGCTTTGAATTCGGCGCGGACGACGAATAATCAGTCTCAGTCAGGTGAATCGGATTCGTACTCACGAATCATTCCCGCCACTTCATCCGCGAGCTCGTTGGGAATCGGAATCGTGAGGTTGTATTGCACGATGAGCCAGCGGTCGCCCTGTTTGCGGAGCGCGCCGGAGCCGCGCGTTTCGCCGAGTCGTGCGTTCATGAGCCGTTCATCGAACCAAGCGAACGAACCATCTGACGAGACATCAATGTGCCGCTCCAGCGGCTCATACACCCAGGCGCTCTCCGTTTGAAAGTACGGCATGGCGAATGCTTTGAACTCGGACAGCGACCACCGCTCGGTGGCGTCCGTGCCGAGGAAGACCGCTTCTGGGGCGTAAAGCGCAAAGTAGGTGCGCTCATCCGCTGTCGCGGCCGCGTGGTGCAGGGCGACCAGCGTTTCAGAAATTTGCACTTCCGCGTTGACGTCATTGCTCGTGTGAGCCGCGCGATGATTCTGGCACGCCCCAAGCGCATTGAGTATGGCGAGAGCGGCAGCGAACTGGAATAGATGAATCGGAGTGGTCTTCATGCGATGAGTATGATGCCGACCCGTTGGATCTGCACACGCTTTCTCAGGACCACACATGCCCGCACCGCCCCAGACGTTTCTTGAAGAGTCGGCCGCGATCGGCGTCGCGTTTGACGACGGTGATCTTGACAAGCTCGGGCGATATCTGGAGTTGCTGCAAGAAGCCAACACCCGGTTCAATCTGACATCAATCACGGATCTGGATGAAGCGTGGCGGCGGCACATCCTCGATTCAATGACGCTCCTCCCGATGCTGGCGTCGATGGATGCAGGTGAAACGGTGGTTGATGTCGGCAGTGGGGGCGGGGCGCCGGGGCTGCCGCTCGCCATCGCGCTGCCAGAATTGAAGTTCACGCTGATTGAATCAACGGGCAAAAAAGCTGGTTACCTGAACGAGACTGCTCAGTCGCTCGGGCTTGCCAATGTGACGGTCGTAAACGCCCGCGCTGAGGATGTTGGTCGTGACGAGGCTCATCGCGATCACTATGCGGCGGCCACTGCACGGGCGCTCGGGCCATTGCGGGTTTCGCTCGAACTGGTCATGCCGCTCGTGCGCCCCGGAGGTTTGGGGCTCTTCATCAAGGGCGCCAAAGCTGCGGCAGAGCTTCAAGAAGCAAAAAGGGCACTGAAATTACTGGGCGGCGCCGTCATCGAAAATTCGCAGACGCCGACGGGCCGCATTGTCGTCGTTGAAAAATTACATCCGACGGGATCCAAATACCCGCGCCGCCCGGGTGAGCCAAAACGCGATCCGCTCTGATCATTCCTGAGTGGCGCGACATCGCACCGCCGCCGTACACTTCATCGATGCCGCTTCGCCTTTCCGACTTCTTTGATGCCGACGGACCCGTAGCGCGGGTGCTGGGCGATGATTTTGAGGCGAGGCCGCAACAGCGCGAAATGTCCGAAGCCGTGGCCAAGGCGCTCGGCGGTCGCGAGCATCTTCTGGTCGAGGCGGGAACCGGCGTCGGCAAGTCGTTCGCCTATCTGGCGCCGGCCATTCTGCAAATACTGGAACGCAAGGAACGCGTCGTCATTGCGACGAACACCATCGCGTTGCAGGAGCAGATCCTCGGGAAGGACGTGCCGGCCATGCGGCATGTGCTCGAGGCGGCGGGGGATGAACGGACCTTCAAAGCGGCGCTTGTGAAAGGCCGCGGCAACTACCTCTCTATCCGCCGACTCAAACTTGCTTCGCAAAGACAGGACAAACTCTTTCACGAGCCAGGCCAGATTCGAACGCTTCACCAGATCGAAGACTGGGCGTACGACACCAAGGACGGGACGCTGGCGACGCTGCCGCAACTGGAGCGCCACGCCGTGTGGGAGCGGGTGCAGAGCGATGCGGGCAACTGCATGGGGCGCAAGTGCACGCATTTCAAGGAATGCTTCTTTCAGTCGGATCGGCGGCGCATGGAGCTTGCGCATCTTCTCGTTTGCAATCACGCCATGCTGTGCAGCGACCTCGCCCTGCGCCGGCGCGATATTTCGCTGTTGCCGGACTACGACCATGTGATCATCGATGAAGCGCATGCGCTTGAAGAAGTCGCGACGGACCATTTCGGCTTGTCCGTCGCCGAAGGTCGCGTGCGGTTCATGCTGAATGCGTTGCACGAGCCGCGCCGGTCGCGCGGCTTGCTCGTGTCCATCGGGCTGGCGACCGATCCCGCGCTGATCGACTCCGGCCTGCGCGCTGTGGCGTCCGCGGCTCAATCCGCGACGATGTTCTTTGATCAGCTTGTGCAATTCGCGCGGCGCGGCAGCGCTTCAGACACCGGCGCCGTCAGCCGACGCGTTCGAGAGGAGGATGAACATTTCGACAACATGCTGTCGCCGGCGATGCGCGATCTGGTGCTGCATCTGAAGCGGATGCGCGAAGCCGCCAAGGTGGATGCGGATCGGTACGAACTCAGTGCGTACATCGACCGGGCTGAACTCATTGCGGATGAACTCGAGGCGCTGTGCGAACGAACGCTCGACGGCTGCGCCTACTGGGTTGAAACGCAACGCCGCGATCGTGGTGTCACGGCGTCTATTTCCTGTTCGCCCATCGACGTGGCGCCGGCGCTCAAGGATGCGCTTTTCGAACGAGACTGTTCCGTGGTGTTAACCTCCGCGACGCTGACCACCGGTGGGCGGTCATTCGATCACGCCATTCGCAGGCTCGGTTGTGAGGACGCGACCACCGTTGCGCTCGGCAGCCCGTTCGACCACGCTCGACAGGTCGAACTCATGGTTGATGCGACGATGCCCGACCCGCGAGCCGCGGATTACATCGAGGCGCTGGCCGATCGAATCCTGACGAACATCGACGAGACCGACGGCGGCGCCTTTGTTCTCTTCACAAGTTACAACACCATGGGGCGCATCGCGGACCGCCTGCTCCCCGAATTTGAACAACGCATGATGCCGGTCTGGGTGCAAGGCCGCGACGGTTCGCGCGGCGCCATGCTCGACTCTTTTCGCCTTGAAAGTCGCGGCGTTCTCTTTGGCACGTCCAGCTTCTGGCAAGGCGTGGACGTGCGCGGCGACGCCCTCCGCAATGTCATCATCACGCGCCTGCCCTTTGAACCGCCCGACCGGCCCGTTGTCGAAGCACGAAACGAACTCATCAAGGAACGCGGCGGCGACCCATTCCGTGACGATTCCCTGCCCCGCGCCGTGATCCGATTCAAACAAGGATTTGGCCGGCTCATCCGCAGCGCCGGCGACCATGGCCGCGTCGTGGTGCTGGACCCTCGGATTGTCACCAAGTTTTACGGTCGCGCTTTCCTCGCCGCGATCCCTGAAGGCGTCGCCGAACGCATGCACGTGCGCCGGCCGGGAGCGCCCGACATCGAAACCGTCGCCGACTATCCTGTGGACTGACGAATTCGCCACTTCACCTTGCAAGGAACGGAGCGCATGCTCGACGCAATTTTCAAGGCCTACGACGTACGCGGCGTCTATCCCGAACAACTCAACGACGACATTGCCGAAAGTGTCGGCTACGGCGCCGCGACCTATCTGGCGACGCTCGCCGACGGCCCGATTGTCGTCGGGCGCGACATGCGCCGCTCCAGCCCATCCGTGGCCGACCGGCTCATTCGCGGCATGGGAATGGTGGGCGCCAATGTGATTGACGTTGGCCGTGTCGATACGCCGTTCGTGTCTTTCGCGATCAATCATTTCGGCGCCGCTGGCGGCGTGATGGTGACGGCCAGCCACAATCCGCCGCAATACAACGGATTTAAGATTTCCGGCCCGCTCGCCAAACCCATCGGCAAGGCGACCGGCCTTGACGACATCAAGCGCCTCGCGACCACACACGGCGCCAGTTCAAAGAGCGGTGACGTCTCCAAACGCGACTTGTGGGCAGACTATCGCGGCCATGTGCATCAGTTCCTCGATCACGACGCCATCAAGAAGCGTCCGGTGAAGGTGGTGATTGACGCGTCCAACGGCATGGCGGGAACGATGGTCCCGCGCGTCTTCGGCGGCGCTGGCGCGATCGACGGCCTGGAGATCATCGAAGTTCACTTCGATAACGAAAGCGGTGAGTTCGCGCATGAGCCAAACCCACTCGTCGCATCGAACCTGCGCGATTTGCAGGCGGCCGTCCAAAAGCATGGCGCTGATCTTGGCGTGTGTTTCGATGGTGATGCGGACCGCTGCGTCGTCGTGGATGAAAATGCGGAGATTGTCGGCTGCGATCTTTTGACCGCGTGGCTCGCCGTTGATTTTCTGAAGACGTCGCCAGGGTCCGCCATTGTGTACGACCTGCGATCAAGCAAGGCCGTTGAGGAAGATGTGCGAAACGCTGGTGGTGAACCCGTGCGCGGTCGCGTCGGACACGTCTTCATGAAGCAGGCGCTGCGCGAAAAGAAGGGCGTCTTTGGCGGGGAGCTTTCCGGTCACTTTTATTTTCGCGACAACTTCTTCGCCGATTCCGGCGCCATCGCCATGGCGACGGTCGTCAGCGCGCTGGCGCGAAGCGGCGCCTCAATGTGTGATTGCATCAAGCCGATCGCTCGGTACACCCAGTCGGGCGAGATCAATTTCGAAGCGCCGGACAAGGACGCGGCGATGGCCGAGGTGAAACAGCGGTACTCAACGCGCGGCGCCATCGACGAGCTCGACGGCGTCACGGTCGATTGCTTCGACGCCGAAGGGTGGTGGGCCAATATTCGCAAGAGCAATACCGAGCCGCTGCTGCGGCTGAATCTGGAAGCTCGAACTCCCGAACTATGTGAGGCGATGCTTGCCGAAGTGGCGCCGCTGCTGGGGACGCAGGTCGATCACTGAACGCCCCAGGCCCGATCAGCCGAAGTAGAGCGGTTGAAGGAGCACCCCCGACCGTGAACGTCTCACGATTTTTTGATCACTGGCGATTGACAGAAAACCCGTTTTCCGCGGAGGAAGCGCGGCACGACGCGGTCTTTGCGCGCTTGGCGCCCAATTCTGCCAATCACCCCGATTTTGAGAAAATCCTCGGCGATGTGGGACGGCCTGCGACCTCGATCGTGTTCGGCGAGAAAGGCAGCGGAAAGACCGCGATCCGGATGCAGATAGCACAGCGGCTCGAAGAATGGAACCAGCCTCGACCGGGTGAGCGCGCGATCCTGATTCCGTACGACGATCTAAATCCGGTGCTGGATCGGTATTGGGCGCGAAAGCAAGGGCAGGGCGCCAAGAACGTCGATGAGGCGCTGAAGAAATTCAATCTTGCCGATCACATGGACGCGATCCTGAACGCGGCGACGTCGCGTCTCATCGACACGCTCTTTGCGCGAAGTGGCGAGGAACGGCAGGACGGCCGCGCATGGATTCGGGCATTGCGGCATGCAGAGCCTTCGGTTCGCGCGGATCTCATGGCGCTGCAGGCGGTGTACGACCGGCCGGCGATCGCAGCGAATCGCACTGGACGTGTGCGCCGATTGATTCGAGCGCCATTGAACTTCAGCCGCGCTTTTTGGACTCTGCTGGCGGTTCTCGGATGGATGGCTCCTGTGGCGCTGGCTGGCTGGCTCTTATGGAAGCAGATTCCGTTTCGCGATGACGCGTGGTTGTGGGGGGTCGGCGGGGCCGCCGCGGCGTGGCTGCTCGTGCTGGCGAAGCGATTGCTCTGGGATGAATGGAAGTGGCGCCGGGTCGGGCGCAAACTCGCACGGCGCGTGCGCGTGCTGGAACGTTCCGTGTCGTCATACGCCGATTCGATCAGTCGACTTCCGCGCACGTATCTGACCGTCGGATCATTGCCGATCGATGGCGGTGATGAAGCGCGCTATGAAATGTTTGCGCGGCTGCGCCGTGTGCTGGGGGCGCTGGGCTTCACAAGTGCGATCGTCGTCCTTGACCGAATCGATGAACCGACGATCGTGAGCGGCGATCCGGATCGCATGCGCGCGATTGTATGGCCGCTGCTTTCGAGCAAATTCCTTCAGATGGAAGGGTTTGGTTTGAAGCTTCTGCTGCCGATTGAATTGCGCCACGCGCTCTTTCGCGAGTCATCGGCGTTCTTCCAGGAAGCGCGCCTTGATAAGCAGAATCTCGTGGAGCAGCTTTCGTGGTCGGGGCCGACGTTGTACGACTTGTGTACGGCCCGTCTTCGCGCTTGCCGCGAACCGGATGCCGGGGCGATTTCGCTGGCGGATCTCTTCGATGATGATGTGCAGCGGCAGGACGTGGTCGATGCGCTGGATCAGATGCGCCAGCCGCGCGATGCGTTCAAACTGCTGTATCAGTGCATTCAGGAGCACTGCTCGAATGTGACGGAGGACGCCGCGGAAAGCGAGCACCGCTGGCGCATTCCGCGGCTCATCCTCGAGACCGTCCGCCGACAGCAAGTGGACCGCGTGCAACAGCTCTCACGAGGCATGCGACCAGCCTGAGTACACGCGATCTTTGCGCAATGCTAACACATGGCGACAGCGTCCAAGCGCTTGGGCATGGTAAAGACGTCTCCTGTGAGCACATTTACAAGTGTCGTTGATGAACGGAATGGTGTCGTGGTGATGGCCATGGGCGGGGACGCCGCGCTCGAGCATGTGGATGAGCTCGAGTCGGCGGTCACGAAGATGGTCGCCCGGTCGCCGAAGAAGTTGGTTGTAGATCTGAGCGATGTGAGTTTCATCGCCAGTCTTGGTGTCGGTCAACTGGTGACGTTGTGCCTGCACGTGAAGCGTAAAGGCGGGCGCGCTGTGGTGGCGTCGCCGCCGAGCGCCACGCGTGAAGTGCTTGACCGGTGCAAGATGCACACGGTGGTCCCGCTCGCAAGCGATGTGGACGAAGCGATTGCGATGCTCTCCGGTACTTGATTATTCGCCCGGGATGTAGCTGACGACGCCTTCCCACGGTGACGATGCGGTCGCATACTTTTTCTTGGCAATGCGCCCGGCGCGGTAGGCGAGGGCGCCTGCGATGCACGCGTGCCGCATGGCGTGGGACATGGCGAGCGCGTTTTCGGCGTGTGCGATGCCGGTGTTCAAGAGGACGCCGTCGGCGCCAAGCTCCATGGCGATGGCGACATCGCTGGCGGTGCCGACGCCCGCGTCCACAATCACGGGATAATTGGCATCGTGGTCTTTGAGAAGTTCGAGACACAGCACAATGTTGTTCGGATTCAGAACGCCCTGGCCGGAGCCGATCGGGCTGCCCGCGGGCATGACGCTGGTTGCGCCCGCTTCCTGCAAGCGCTGCGCGGAGATTGGGTCGTCACTCGTATACGCGAGCACCTCGAAGCCATCGGAGACGAGTTCGCGCGTCGCTTCAAGCGTGCCGACCGGGTCGGGAAGCAACGTCTTCTTGTCGCCCAACACTTCAAGTTTGACCCACGAGCTGCCGGGGTTATTGAGCTGTTCAAGAATGTCGCGGCCCATGCGCGCGACGCGCACGGCGTCCTCCGCGCTGAAGCACCCCGCCGTATTTGGAAGAATCGTGAAGCGATCGAGATCAATAAAATCAAGCAGGCTTTCGCCTTTATCGTTGATCAGACGCTCGCGACGCACCGCGACGGTGACGACCTCAGCGCCTGAAGCGTCTAGACACTGCTGCATCGTGGGATAATCACGATACTTTCCCGTCCCGACGATGAGTCGCGATCGCAATGACCGCGAGCCGATTTGCAACGGTTCGAGCGCCGGTTCGACGTGTTGTTCATGCGTGACAGGCATGGATGGGTCTGATTCCTCTTGGGCAATGTCAAAGGCCTGAACAAATGTCAGCCGCCTCCAACCAGTGTGACAATTTCGATGCGATCACCATCTGTCAGCGTGAGCTCAGCACGATTTCGCTTGGGCACGAGCTGTTTGTTGACTTCCGTGGCGCACGCCGCATCGCTCAATCCTTGCTGATCGATGAGATCCGCAAGGGTCGCTGCGGCTGGCAATTCGAGTGTGTCGCCATTGACGGTGATCTGCATTGCGGCCCTATTGTAGATCGTCAGGGCATTGGTGCAGGAGAGCCGAGGCAACGTTTGGAGGCCATGTGGCAAAGCGAGGCGACACGATTTGGATGCTGGGCGGAGGGCTGATCGGCCTGGCGGCGCTCGTCGCGGGGGTGGTGATGTCGCTTCGCCCGACGGTCGAGACCGAAGCGGTCGTGCGCGTTGATGACCCCAATGACCTGATCGATTTGGCGTGGTCGTTTGTTGAGGAAGGCCGGCCGGATCGACTGCCGGAACTCATCCATGCGGAGTCGCCGGAAATGGAGGCGGTTCTGGCGAGGATCGGACGGTTGCTCGATGGAATGCATGAACTGGCGCAAGCGATTCAGGCGCGCTTCCCTGAAGAGTCGATGCGATTGCGAGAGGACGCATTTGCGGCTGCCAGTGGATCTTCATTCGCCGGGCAAGCGCGAAACGCCGCCCGAGATGGCCCGGATGAGCAATTCTTGTCGAAGATTTTCGCCGATCCGTTTGGCTGGCTGCGCGAAGCGCGCGACCGGGTCAGCGTCGTCTATATCGCTGATGATGCGCGGGCAGTCATGTTCGATGACAAGCCAGCATTCGGCGTCGGTTTAACGATTCGAGAATATGACGATGGGTGGCGAGTGGCCCTGCCAATGTCGCTTCCAATTGTGCGGCGGTATATGCCGCAGTCGCGGGACGAATGGACCATCGTCGCGTCGATGGTGACCGTTCTTGAGAATGCGGTGCGCGACCTTGCGGATGATGTGGAGTCCGGGCGGGTTCGAAATCTGAGTGACGCCGCCCGAGCCGCCGGCGAAAAGGCCTGGGCGCCCCTCGTGATGACAATTGTGGCGTATCAGCGCGTGATGCAAATGCGAATTTCTGAGGGGCAGGTCCGATAGGGCGGTCTGCGGCATGTCCGATCCGCATGAAAACTTGCGCAAGGTCTGAAAACGCATTGCGTTGAGCCGCGCGAGGGCCGTAGACTGGGGCGTAATGGCCTTGTTTGGGAAGGCCTGGGGCTTAGGAACATCGGAGGAGTGATGAGTCAGTTCAAAATGTGGCGCCCAGCCGGCGCGATGGCGTGCGCGGTGGCTCTTTCTGTCGCCGGCTTTGCGGTCGCCGGCCCGGACTGGGTTGAAGGTGGCGAGGACGACGGAAACTTCCTCCCGGACGCCGGTTCGCTGCCGGAAGGTTCGCAGCCGATCGATGAAGGCGCGAATCAGCCGGTTCAAAGCATTCGTGGTCGCCTTGCGGGCGGCGGTCAGCCGATCACCGAAGGTGGAAGCTCTGTTGGCGATTTCGAGGACATGTACCTCGTCGTCATTGACAACTTCGACGACTTCTTCATTACGAGCGATCTGACGGACACCACCTTTGCGGTGGAGGGTGAATTTCCGTTCGCTTGCACGTCGCTGTATCTCTTTACCGGTCCGGATCACCCCGCTGGGCCCGGCCTTGCGATGCTCGGTAATATCGACACGTTTTTCAGTTGCGGCGCCACGCTGACCGGCAGCACCAATGATGGAAGCTCAACGCCTGAACTGATCAACGGTCTCGCGTATTACATCTGCGTCGCCGGCGACGGTCGATTCCCGGTTGATGCGCAAGGTCAGCCGCTGTTTGAGTTCTTTAGTTTCGAAGGCAAGTTCATGGAGATCTCGGGTCCGGATGGGCCCGGCGGCATGAACCCGATTGCCGGTTGGGAGGGCGTTGGTTCGTTCGGCGACTACACCATTCCCCAAGCGATTGCCGTCAGCGCTGTTGATCCGGCGCCGAATGGGATTTGTGATGTGCAGTTTGAACCGGCTGAGCCGAACGACCTTTGTGTCGGACCATTCGGTGATCAAACGTTGACCATCACTGACGACTGCACGTTCGTCAACGGAAAGCTCGAAAAACGCTACATCCCCGGCGCCCAGCCTGACACATGGCTGTGCGTGTACGACAAGTTCGGCAACCTGATCGCGAGCGACGACAACGACTCCATGACCGGCAACGGCAAGGGGTCCGGGTTGTGGAGCAGCGACGGCGATGGCAATGGTTACGCCGACATCCTGACCGCCAACGGCGACGGAACGTTCAGCCTTCGTCTGGGCGTCACAGGTTTCCCTGACGGCTTCGACGGCAATTGCAACGGCTTCTTCCAGAATGCCCCGCACGGTCAGATCGGCGAGTTCTGCGTCGCGATCGACTACCTCGATGCAATGGGTGCGACAATTCGAATTGACACGTACACCGATGAGTTCGTGTCCGGCGCTGAGGCGTTTCGTCTGAACTTCACCGCTCCGGCCGGCAGCGCCGAAGTCCACATCAACATCGACAACACCTGCGGCGTCGAGCCGATCTGCATGGACGTCGATTACATGTGCTTCACGAATCTTGAGCCGCTTGGCGCGTATTGCATCACGGTGGTCGGTGGTCTGGATTACGACTGCAATCCGACTGATACGCAGCTCTGCTGGATTGACAAGAACTGCGACGTCATCGGCACGGACAATGACTCCGGCCCGGCTCCGGGATATTCCGAGCTGTGCGTGATCGCCGACGTGAATGGCAACATCTGCATCGCGGTCTCCGGTGGCGGCGACGACAATTGCGACGGTTACATCGGAGATGCGGCGCCTGAGAACGGCTCCGGTGGGTTGCTGCCTCACGGCGTGTGCGGCACGTACACCTTGCAGCTCTACAAGAATCCGGACGCTAATCAGCCGTCCGAGCCGGTGAATCCGCACCCGGATGACACGACGTGCGAGGAAGCCGCGATGGCAACTCAGGGCGATGTGAACATGGACGGCATCGTGGATGCGGCGGATCTCGCCAAGCTCCTGTCCAACTGGGGCGTCGTGACGATCACTCCGTAAGCGAGTGCGACGAGCATGAGGCTCGTCCGATACTGAAATGACATGCCAAGGGGTCGGCCGTCGTGCCGGCCCCTTTTTTCATTCGCCAATCACCATTTCGATTGCGAGAGCTCCCGCTTCAGGTCAGATCAGGCGGATTTCTATTGCATCCGTGACCCGGAGGCGTAGGCTGGAGAGGATCGGCGGGTGAGCCGCCACAAGGAGTTGGAGAAACATGAACGTCAGAATGCGTCAATTTGTGGGTGTCGGTGCGTTTGCGCTTTGCTTGTCCGCTGCGGTTCCTGCGCTGGCAGGGCCGGATTGGGTCGAGGGCGGTGAGAACGATGGGAATTTCCTCCCGGACGCTGGCCCGCTCCCGATGAACGCGCAGCCGATCACCGGCAGCGGTCCGGTCGGCTCGATTTCCGGTCGACTCGCGGGCGGAGCAGGTCTCACCGAAGGCGCTGGTGGCGATTTCCAGGACATGTACCTGCTTCAGATCGATGACTTCGGAAACTTCTTTATTGATTCTGAGCAAATTCCATCGGCGACCGAAGGGAACTTCCTTTTTGACACGTCGTTGTTTCTCTTCACCGGCCCGAATCATCCGCTTGGCGCCGGGATTGGTTTGCTGGCGAACCTGGAAGGCCCCCAAAGCTCATTCGGTGGCGCCATCCTCTCTGGGCAAACCGACGACGGCACAAACCCAATGCTGATCTCTGGGCTGAGTTACTACCTTGCCATCGCCGGCGATGGAACGATGCCCGTTGACGCCCAAGGAAATCTGATCTTCGACTTCGGCAATTTCGTGAGCGAAGTTGGTGGTGAAATCTCAGGCGCCGACGGCCCCGGTGGTATGAACCCCATCGCTGGCTGGGTTGGTCAGGGAATGACCGGAGATTATTTCATTCCGCAGATGTTTGGCGTGAGCGCCGTTCCGACGCCCGGCGCTATCGCCGTGTTTGGAATGGGCGCCCTCGCTGGCCTGCGCCGTCGTCGCTGATCAGCTGTTGGTCGTCGATGCGTTGAGTTGATTCTCAGCGTCGGTCAACATCTCGCGAAAACTTTCGAGCGCGACCGTGTCGCCGGAATCTTCAAGCACGCGTTCGGTTTTGCGCGCCGAGCGAACGATGCGATGTGTTGGGGCTCGGAACAGTATTTCATATTCAGCAAATGATTCGGTGATGAGCATTTCCGACTGCGCCGGATCGCTGCTTCGCAAGCTGACGCCGAGCGACGCCTTCGCCTCGGCGACATGGCGCCTTTCAGATTGCGCGGTGTTCATTCGAATGGTCAGCGCTTCCTGAAATGAAACAGATGCGGCAGAGGCATCACCGCGACGGAGCGCAATGCGTCCAAGCATCATGTGCGAATCCGCGATGTCGTCGTGCCCCTCAGGCAACTTTCGAATGCGAATGTCGAACGCCATACCGGCGAATCGGGTGGCCTCATCGAGGGAATCGCGCTCAAGAAAGATCTTCGCTTTTTCGTGGTACACGGTGGCGACGGACGTGTTGTCGTCACCCAGTCGCTGCAGATAAATGCTGAGCGATCGATCCAGCAGTGGCTCGGCCTCATCGTGCCGATCCTGATCCACCAGGCATTCCGCGAGGTTGGTGCACACGGCGCCGACGCGACGGTCGCTGTCGCCGCGAATGGATTCAATCAACGCGAGCGATTCTCGAAAAATTGGTTCGGCAAGAGCCGGATCTTTGTGGTCGTGGAGGAAACTCGCAAGATTGTTCAGGCTCGCCGCTATTGGCTCCTGCTTATCGAGTTGGTCGGCGAGCGCCACGCGCCGAATGCGCAGCGCTTCGCGATACAGGCGCTCCGCTTCATCGTCTTGACCCATTCGGTCCAGGCACGCGGCAAGGTGGTTTGTGGTGTCCGCCGTTTCCAGTGAATCCGCCCCAAAGAGGGTGAGTCGCATCGAGAGCGCCTGGCGATACAGAGGCTCTGCCGCGGCAAAATTGCCCTTCCACCAAAGCGACGCCGCGAGGCCGTGCATGGATTCAGCAAGTTCGGCGTTGTCGCCTTTCGAGACATCCCGAAGAATACTCAGCGCTTCGCGGTATTGAGCTTCAGCTTTGTCAAAAGCGCGGAGCTGAAGATACGTTTCGCCAACCAAAAGATGCACACCGGCTGCCACGTCACGGCGCTTCGGGGGGTCCTCGATGAGCCGCCGAGCCTGCGCATCATTCTGATCCATTAACGTGAAGTTTTGCCGAAAACTATCGCTGTTATCCGGGTTGAACTGGAGCACGGTGGCGGTCATGTAATTTTGGGTCTCTTGTTGCCGTTCGGTCTCGTTGAGCTTTGCGCGAACCTCCTGAAGAATTTGTACGGACGCTATGGCGATAATGCCCAATATGACGGTGATAGACACGCCGCCGATAGTTGTCGCGAGCTTGTTTCGACGCATCCATCGACCGGCGCGCACGACCGATCCCGTGCGGCGTGCAATGATCGATTCGTCATTCAGAAATCGGCGAATGTCAGCTGCAAGCTCACCGGCGGATGAGTACCGATTCGACGGTGTTTTTTCGAGCGCCTTCAAAAGGATCGCGTCGACGTCTTTCGTGACTTTCGGCCGGATCGTCGATGGCGCCGCCGGATCCACTTCCTCAATGCGTTTCAGCACTTCGGACAGCGAACCATCCATGATGCATGGCAGTTTGCCAGTGACAAGTTCATAGGCCACGGCGCCGAGGGAATACACATCCGTGCGCACGCTCAACTGGTCATAGCGGCCGCGCGATTGCTCCGGCGGCATGAACGCGAGCGTGCCGATGATCTGACCGGGTTCGGACAACGTCATTTCGACGCCGGCTTTCGACACGGGATCGATCGCCTTTGCCAGGCCGAAGTCCAACAATCGCGGTTCTCCGCGGCTGTCGAGAATTACATTCGATGGTTTGAGGTCGCGATGCAGCACGCCGCGCTGGTGGGCGTAATCCACGGCGTCACAAATGCGGGC
Source organism: Phycisphaerales bacterium (assembly GCA_029260345.1). Lineage (GTDB taxonomy): Bacteria > Planctomycetota > Phycisphaerae > Phycisphaerales > UBA1924 > OFTM186. The sequence goes on from JAJDDK010000002.1 coordinate 306,061, forward strand.
GACAAGATCAAGCGCTTCCTTGATGTCGCATTCACCCGGAATGAGCGCATCGTCGAGCGAGCGCCCGTCGACATACTCCATGACATAAAACCAGCGTCGCCGGTGAACGCCCGAGTCGAGAATCGAAACGATGTTTGGGTGTTGCAGACGCGCGACAAGTTCGACCTCGCGCTCGAAGCGGCGCCGCCCGGATTCCGACGCCGCGGCTTGCCCAAGCATGAACTTTACGGCGACGCGCCGGCCGGTGGACTGCTGGTACGCCTCGTAAACCACGCCCATGCCGCCCTTGCCAAGGACGTCGATGATGTCATATCCCTCAATCTCAGGGAGTTCATCCCAATTGACGGGGTCGCCACCTGAACTTGCGGATGAGTCAATGGTCGCAGCGGAGGACAGCCGGACGCGGCTCTCGCGGGCGATCGCCTCCTGAACCTCGGAGCGAGTCGTCTTGTGGTCAGACAAATCGGCCGTGGCGAGAACGTCGTCAATGGAGACACGTCGACCCTGGCTCCTCTGTTCAAAGAACCGGGCGACGATTTCAGAGACGGATTCTCGGGAAGCATCACTCATAGGCACGATCACAAGTCGGCTGACTGCCGTATCCTATCGGGGCAAACCGCGGTCGATCCCCTCCAGACCCTTCATCATTGTGCATGACACCAGCGGAAATCTCGACGAGTCGGATATTCCGATCCTTTGCGCCCAAGCCGCCGGTGGCGACCTCGATGCGGCGGAGCGATTGCTATGGCTGCATCACGGACGGCTGTTGGGGCTTGCCCGCCGCAAGATAGGGGTGGATTGGCAAGGCAAACTCGACCCCGAGGATCTTCTGCAAGAGGCGTATATCGATGTCCTGCGGTCGATTACGGACTTTGAGGCGCAAGACGCGGAATCGTTCTATCGCTGGGCCGCAAGGATCGTGGATCACAAGTTCATTGATCAAGTCCGCCGGTTCCGCCGCAAGAAAAGGGACGTCTCCCGCGAGCAGATGACCGGGCGAGCCGCGGCTGAGGGGCGGGAAACGCTGCTCTCGCAAATTATTCCGGATACGACCACCCCCAGCCAGATCATGCGCCGCGAGGACGCCAACTTGGCCCTCATGTCCTGCATCGCGAAGCTCCCCGAGGAATACCGCACCGTCGTAACGCGGCACTACCTCCAGCAAGAGTCCTTCGCGGATATCGCGCCGGATCTGGACCGCAGCGAAGACGCCGTGCGGCGGATGTCGTCAAGGGCCGTCGAAAAGCTGCGTGAATGCATGGGGCGGGCGTCGCACTATTTGAGCCGCCTTCCCTGAAATTCGACTTTTTTCAGAATCCACCCAATTAGCGCGCCCGAACTCCCTTTCGATGACGCCGTACTACATGGCGGGCAAGGGAAACCGACGCCTCCCGACAACCAAACTCCTCGCGCAAGGCTGACCGGAGGGGGTCAGCCTTGACGCGTGCGCACACCGCGCGGCTTTGTACTATCGCGGCATGAACGCAACGCGAAATGCACGATTTTGGTGCGCTGGCGCTTCCGCATTGTTGGTCGCCATGATTCTTGTGTCTGGATGTCACAGCGGTGGGAAAAGCGCCGCGCATCATTGGCCAGACAGTCTGGTTTTGACGTCCGAGCACAGTGAGTACAAAGCGACGGAAACGCATGCCGAAGTCGTTGCGATCATGGATCGGATCGCGGCGGATTCCTTCATCGCGACCCGTTCTTCACTTGGTGCGTCGTACGAAGGTCGGGAACTCCCGTTGCTCATTCTCGCCGATCCGCCCATCAAGTCGGCGGCGGCAGCGCACGAGAGCGGCAAATTAATCGTTTACCTCCAGGCGAACATTCATGGCGGCGAAGTGTGCGGCAAGCCGGCGCTTTTGCAATTAGCCCGCGATGTGGCGCTCAGTTCCAATTCGCCCGATCGCGTTCTCCTGCAGGACATGATTCTCGTCATTTGCCCGATTTACAACGCGGATGGCAACGACCGTATCGCGCCGGGTAATCGTGGCTCCGCGCAAAATGGGCCTGAACAAGGCATGGGCGAGCGCGCCAATGCACAAGATCTGGATCTCAATCGTGATCACATGAAACTTGAAAGCCCGGAAGCGCAAGCGCTCGCCGCTTTCCTCACGGAATGGAATCCGCACCTGACCATCGATTCGCACACGACCAATGGGTCGCTTCACGAATACGCGCTGACGTATGCGGCGCCGCAGAACCCATCGGGCCACGCAGCGCCCATTGAATTCATGCGTGACCAAATGCTTCCTTCGGTGTCGGTGTCGCTTGAAGAGCGAACCGGGATTCAATCATTCTTTTACGGAAACTTTGATCGGGATCGCACCGTGTGGGCGACGTATTCCCACGAGCCGCGCTTCGCAACGCCGTATCGAGGCTTGCGCAATCGCATGTCGATCCTGTCTGAGGCGTACGCTTACGACACGTACGAAGGACGCGTGGAATCAACGCGAGAGTTCATTCGTGAGTGCCTGTATTACGCAGCCGCGCATCGTGACGAGATTGTCGCGATGCTTGATTTGGCCGAGCGCGCCACGGTCACGGCCATCCTTGGGCCGTACAGCAACGAAGTCGGCATTCGTTATGAGATCGCACGATTTGATGAACCGGTCACGATTCCTGCTTTCGAGCGAGTGCTCGATGAGAACGGGACGCCGACCGGCGAAGTGCAATCGGTTGCGTACACCGTCGATCACTACGGACGATTCGAACCCACTCTTTCCGTGACGCGGCCCCATGCGTACATCATTCCGCCCGGGTTTGATCCGATTGTCGAAAAACTGCAACAACACGGCATCGTGGTCGAACGGGCAAACGAGTCATGGCAGTGCCCGGTGGAGATGTACACGATTGACTCGGTGAAATGGTCGGATCGCGCGTTTCAGGGTCATCGCGTCGCAACGGTTGAGGCGACGCCTTCCAAGGGAACCGCTGTCATTGCGCGTGGGTCGTGGATCGTTCCCATGAATCAACCGCTTGGCACGCTCGCGATGTATTTGCTTGAGCCGGAGTCGGACGACGGGCTCGTCACGTGGAATTTCCTTGATGACAACCTACGTCTCGGGCAGGTGTTCCCGGTCGGGCGTGCGATGGCCGGACGTGACCAGTGGATTCTTGTGGAAACCGGGGCGAATACGGCAAGACCGGCCCGATAAGCACGAGGTTCTTCCTTCAATCTCGGAATCGGCTGTACCGAATTGCACGGGTCATGCGGTAGGATTGTCGGGAGCGCCTGCGGCACGCCGCCGTGGGCGTTGTCGCCATGCGACCGGATACGAAGACAACTACCAAACCGGAGAGAGCCGATGGAATCTGTTTCGAAAGCCCTTTTTCCCTGCGCCCTTTCATTTGCGGCGCTGACCATGATCGCCGGCGAAGCCCTCGCTGGTGGTTCCCCGACGTTCACGAACGAAACCGGCTCACGCCTGGTCGCGGCCGCAAGCGTCGGCTCCAGCGACAACACGGAAAAAGATTACGGTCTCGGCGACTTTGATCAGGACGGCGACATCGACGTCTTCGTGGCGCGCCGCACCCGTTTGAACCCGCCGAACGGTCTTGGCAACGTCGTCGCAGCTGCAAACACGCTGCTGATGAACGAAGGCGGCGTTCTAACTGATCGCACCGCAACGCACGCTGCCGCCGCTCTCACGGCGCATGCTTCGCGCGATGTGCTCGTGCTTGATCTCAACAATGATGGCCTGCTTGACCTCTTTGTGGTCAACGGCAGCTCGGCGCCGCAGCAGATTTTCATGAATCAGGGCTTTGATGGCGGCATGAACTGGCTGGGCTTTGCGCCGGCCGCCGGCGGACTGAATCCGCTCGGCAACATGGACGGCTGGACCATCACCGGCGGCGATCTGATGGACGACGGCGATGGCTACCCGGACGTGTACATCGGTGTTCGCGTCGGCACGCACAAGCTGCTGCGCAATCTCGGCGACACCGGCGGTGGCTGGCTTGGCTTTGCAGATGACTCCGCGGCGCGACTCGGTGGCAACGCAAACACCAGCGGCGCGATCAAGTCTTCGCAGGCGATCGACATCAATGGCGACGGCGATATTGATCTCGTGTACGACGAGGCCAACCCAACGGGTCAGCTTCGCATTCTGCACAACAACGGTTCAGGAGTGTTCACGAGTGCGCCGCAGGCAGTGATTACGGGCGCGTCTTACAACTTCGGCTTGGGCGATCTTGACGGCAATGGCGTGATGGATTTCTACGGCGTTCGTAACGGTGTGGATCAGATTCGCACCAACCTCGGCGCCGGCGCCGGAGACTCCGTCAACCTCGGAACGACGCTTTCCGCTCCGGGAATCAGCAACGGCTTTGGCGCTATCTGCCGCCCTGCGGACCTCGATGGCGACGGCACGACGGACTTCCTCGTGGCGGACCTCGATCAGGAATTCCCTGGCGATTGCTCTCGTCGTTTGCGCATTTTCTTCAATTCCGGTGTATCTCCATTCTTGAGTGATGGCTACCCGACGCCGCAAGCGTGGAATCACAACGGCACGTCTGACATCGCGATGATCGACCTCGATGGCGACGGCGACCTCGACATGATGGTCGGCCACTGCTCCGGCAACACGATCTGGATGCAGGATGGTTCGCCAGCAGTCACAGGCGACCTGAACGGCGATGGAATCGTGAACGGCACGGACCTTGCCAACTTGTTGTCGCAGTGGGGCAGCGCGGGCAGCGCGGACTTCAACGACGACGGCGTGGTGAATGGTATTGACCTCGCCGCATTGCTTGCGAACTGGACCACCTGATTCGCACGTTTGAATTCTGAGTTCACGTGACACCGGCGGCTCTCTAGAGTCGCCGGTGTTTTTTTAGGCGTGGCTCGATTGCACATCAGACGCTCGTTCAACATGCAGTGAGGCGCCGTTTTCGTCCATAGTGCGCCATCGCTCGATCAATGACCCCAGCGCCGCATCCAGCTTTGCGCTCTCTTCCGCTGTCAGAGGTGTTTTTGGATTGCGCTTGAAATCGGAAATTCGATCTAGGTAAGCGTTCAACCGCGATTCGTACTCATTCGTCCACGGCAGTTCAAGCTGTTCGTAAATGCGCTTGAGCGTATCGCCCGGGTGCGCCGCGAGATCTTCGTAACGAACATCGATCACCCGATCCGAGGGAAGCTGATCTGCCGCTTCATAGAATCGCTCTTCCATGGCCCGATACAACTCCGGATAGCGATCGATGTACCGCTCGTTGTCACGCGGGTCCTGAAGCTGAAAGAGTAAGTGAGCCGTCTGTGCCAAATGATCGTTGGATCGAATCACATCAACCGGATCACGCCGAATATGGACAAACTTGGCGCCGGGGTAGAGGTCGAGCAGCAACTCCATGCGTCCGGTGTTGTGTGGATTCTTCAGGAGCGGCCGTTCATCTATATATCGAAACGCAGAGCGAATGAATCGAAGGTGCAGTTTGCTCCAATGCGCGCGCTCCTTGTCCGTCATCTGATCCGGGAAACCAAAACGATCGTACCGGCGGGCCAGTCGCGGAAGACGAAGCGACCAATCCGGCGACAGCCCGGTCATGTTGGCGATTGCAAATTCATCCTCCGCCGGAGTTCCCATACCAAATGCGACCGCATCCATGGGGCGCTTCCAGGGCGAGAAAATCTCAAACACTGGGCGCAGCAGCCAGCCGCTAAAGCGAAATCCGAATGGATTCATCACTTGCCACGTGGTCGGCGCCGTGAACTGCGGATCGATTGAGAGCAAATTGTGAAGGTGCGTGGTCCCGCTACGGTGCGCGCCGAGGATGAAAATCGGCGGCTGCCGCAGTGGTCGTTGCGGCGCCAGTCGCGCGGCAAGGCGCTCAGGCAAAGTCAGAATGGTATTTCCTGCTGAAAGTATCAGCGTCGCAATGAGTCGCGGGATGTAGACGGCGCCGATTTGAAACCGTGCTCGCCAGAGTTGAGGCAGCCATACATCCAAGGGCGCCAGTGCGCCCATCGTGGCAAACGGATACGAGCGCGCAAACTTCATTGAAACCACGCGCGGCTTGGAATGCTCCCGCGTCGGGCGAGTTCGCAACATGACTCCAACAACAATGCTTAATATCGCAAGCTCGATCCAAAGCCCGGGCGACTGAATTGGGTGTTGGGCAGGAGCGAGCAGCGCTTGCGCAAGCTCCGACGAACTCTCATACGAGAAGAGCGCCACTTTGCGAATGAATCGCTCCATGAACAAGGCGCCGCACAGAAACGCAGCGCCAAGCACGACATCTCCCGAGAGAAAACGCAACTGCACAACCACGACCATCAGCGCAAAGCGGCTCGCCGCCAGCGCCAGGCTATCGCCATCTGTCGGACCAAGCGGATGCATGAGTGAAACGCCGGCGTACATCGTCGCAGCAAGAAGAGCGGCAGCGGTGGGGCCCCAACGTTCGCGGGCCGTCCCCGCGACGAACCCTGCGAATGTGATCGTTGCCGTCACCGCCATGGGAAAGCCTCCGAAGGCTTTGCCAAATGAAGAAAACCAGCGGCCTGCTTCAGCGATATGCAATCCCCACGCGCCGGTCGCTATCGCAAGGATCGAAATGATGATCAGTGTCGCTGCTCCAATCGATAATCCGAGCAGGAGATTCCGCGTCCAATGATCGCCAATGGCAAGACCATACGGTTGCACGCCGCGATCGCTGCGACTCATCACCATAAGAGCGCTGAAAAATGCGATCAGTCCGAAGAGCGATGTTCCCGACCCCGGGCCGACAATTGGCTGCGGCGCGCCCAGAATCCATGTCAATGCGTAAAACGCACACGACAGAACGACGACCATCGCCACCCAAAGCAACAGGCGTACAACGACTCCGCGACGAGCAATGAGCGAGAATTTGGATTGCGTCAAAGTCATGGGCAGGCGGTTGGGATTACGTCCGCGTACACCCTAACGATTCCGCCCAATTCGTTAACCCCGGCAACTCAGCGCCGCGGCGGAGTGGCGCCCTCGGTGACTTCGACCATCGGGTCAAAGGGGCGCACCGTCGGTTGCGGAGACAGGGGGTGGGGCGCGTCGCCTTCCACCCGTGCCAGACCGAGTGAGCCATTGCCCGTCACGGTGATCATCCATCGCCCCGGGCTGAGGCTTCGATACACCGCCTTGCCGAATCCTTCGGGCCGCTGGTCCCAGTCGATGGACTCCACGAGGGGATCGATAACGAGTCCGCTGCCCGGAGGCGTGTATGCGTCAAAGACCCGTCGGATCCAAAGCCGTCCGTCAAGGATGGCGTAGTCAACGTATATCTCTGCGCGGGGGTCAAACGGCGTTTCGATGCGCTTCTGCACACCTTCCGCCGTTCGAATGACAACATCAAGTTTGCCTTCCTCAACGAGGAGTTCTGTAACGGCCGTGCGCCGGACAGCGGCGTTGTACTGCTCACGGAGCGCATCACGCTCGGTTGCAAGGTCGCGCAGGCTTGTTTCAAGCCGCGCGATCGATTCGCGGTGCCGGGCGGCGGCGTCGCGTGACTGGAAAATCTCGTACGTCGCGACACCACCGATCGAGGCGATCGTGAGCGCCGCAACGCCACTCAGAAACCGGATGGTCGCGAAACCGCGTTGGGTCCACTTCATACTGTTCTTCATCGGCCCCCCTTGGCCGCCTTCCACAACGGCCGAGTAGGGAAGGTCCGCGTTGAGTTCAGAGGTGGTGTCGTCGGGCTGTTTGGCCCGATTTCATGTTGAAGATCGGCTCTACCAATCGACATGCAGGTGCAATTGAACCGATTGGGAGGGGGTGCGGTTCACCCCTCTAGAGTACGACACGGAGACTTGAATAGTTGAGCGGTTCGGAGACATTCCGGTCCGGAGAGGCATTCGCCGTCCTTGATGGTGAAATGACTGAGCCGCTGATAGCGAATGTCGCCGGCGGACGCGCTGCGGTGTTTTCTGTGCGCAGTCCTGTGAAGGAACCTCCCAACGAAGACGCCGCAATCGTGATACCGCTCGGCGATTCGACCGCCGTGTTTGCCGTCGCCGATGGCTGCGGCGGTCATGCGGCTGGGGAGCAGGCCGCGAGACTCGCCATAGAAACACTCCACCGCCGATTGACGTCACTGGACAACCCCGAGGAGGGCTTGCGCGAAGCGATTCTGGATGCATTCGAAAAGGCGAACAAGGAAATCGACAAACTCGGACTTGGCGCCGCGACGACGCTCGCCGTCGCCGAAGTGCGAGGCGCCGAAGTGCGCACGTACCACACCGGCGACTCGGACATCCTCGTGACGGGCCAGCGGGCGCGCATCAAACTCCAGACGCTTGCCCACGCGCCGACCGCGTACGCCGTCGAAGCGGGCATGCTCAACGAAGCCGATGCGATGCATCACGAAGATCGTTCGCTGATTTCAAATATCGTTGGTTCACACGACATGCGCGTGGATCTTGGAAGTTCGATGCCGCTGGCGGCGCGAGACACACTGCTGCTCGCCAGTGACGGCGTCACGGACAATCTTTGGACGCGCGAAATTGTCGACCTTGTGCGATCAGGGCCACTGCGCACTGCCGCCCGCAAACTTGCCGAGGCGTGCTGGTTACGTATGACCGAGCCTACGGAGGGCGCGCCATGCAAACCGGACGATGTGACGTTTGTCCTGTTTCGCCGCGGCCGCTCAGCCTGAAACCACAAACACGCGCTATTGCGATTCCCAGGTAAACGACTCCAGATACTCGCGAAGATCGCGTGTGGTCCGGAATTTCTTGCGGATCAGCGATCGCTTCAGCCCGCAGCAGATTTGTTTGATCTCGGGCGGCTGGGAGGCATACCGCTTCGCGCCGCCGACCATGTCGTACAAGATGCGAACAAGGTTGAACACGTCTTCCTGAATGTTCGCGGCTGACGGTTTGCCCCAGTCGTACATATCCACAATGCGCACATCGAATCCGACCCCCATGCGGCGGACGAGAATATTGCCGACGTGCATGTCGCCGTGGTATTCGCGCATTTTGTGAACACACTCAAGCCCCGAAGAGATCCTGTACAGAAGATTCAGCGCTTCGAACGGAACCAGCCGTTTGCCGGGCTGACGGCGCACGAATTTCTCCAGCAGTTCGCCCTCGACAAACTCACTGATCAGCGCCGTCACCCACGTGTCTCGAACGTTGACTTCTTCTGAATGGTGATACTTCAGAATGATCGGGCAGGGCCGCAGTCGCTCGAGTTTGGCGGCGTACAACGAGACTGCTCGATCACCGACATTGCGATGCGGGAAGAAAAGCTTCGCCGCTCGCGGCGCCCCGGTCTTGCGCTCCACAACCTTGTAGACCTCACCTTCCCAGCCCGCGCCAAGCAGCGAGTCAACGACATACTTCCCGGCCAGAAGGCGTCCGGGGGCGAGCTTGAAGGAGTCGATACGAGGGAGTCGATTCGTAGCCACGGGGCGGCATCCTACCGACGAATCCATGTGATTTGGGGCCATCCTGCGGGTTCATTCGACGAGTCGCCGATATCGAGGACATGCCTTCTCGGATACACGTCAACACCGTCAAGAGATTGGTCCGACGCCGCGTGCCCCATGCGGGTGCGCCCCCCGGCGCCTTTGTCCCCTCGGACGCTACCTCTCCCACCAGAATTCGATACATGCGGTTCGACGCGGCCTCCGTTGAAGAGGCTGACGTTTCCGACGTCAGCCAGCTGGCTGGCTTGGCGCAGCCCGGAAAGCAGGTCTGGGTCGATGTCCAAGGCCTCAGCGACCATGACGCCATCAGGGCCATTGGCACGATTTTCGGCATTCACCAGCTTGCGCTTTCCGACATCGTCAACACCGGGCAGCGCCCCAAGGTCGAAGAATATGGATCACAGCTTTTCGTCGTGACCCGTATGGTTCAAATTCTTGAATCCGGGAATCCTGACTGGGAGCAAGTCAGCCTCGTGGTGGGGCCGAATTATGTCCTGACGTTTCAGGATCGAATCGGGGATTGCCTCGACCCGCTTCGGGAACGGATTCGAACCGAGGGCTCACGCATTCGAACGTCGGATGAAGGCTACTTGTCCTGCATGATGCTCGACGCCATCGTCGATGGATTCTTTCCGGTGCTCGAGCATTTTGGCGAGCGCCTCGAAGAAATCGAAGTCGAACTGATTCGCCAGCCAACGCCGGGTCTCCTGGAGGACATCTTTCTCGTCAAGCGCGATTTGATGTCGCTGCGCCGGGCGATTTGGCCGCAACGCGAATTTCTGACGCGGCTGCTGCGCGATGGTCATTCCATGTTTGATGAACAGACGGCGCCGTTTCTGCGTGACGTCTACGACCACGCCGTCCACATCGTCGATGTGACGGAAACGTACCGCGAACTGACGCAGAGCTACATCGACGTCTATCTGTCAAGCATCGCCAACCGCACGAATGAAGTCATGCGGGTCTTGACCGTCACTGCCACGATCTTCATCCCGCTCACGTTCATCGCGGGCGTGTATGGAATGAACTTCAGCACGGCGTATCCAACGAATATGCCAGAGCTTGATTGGCGATACGGCTACATCTCATTTTGGATCATCTGCATCCTCGTCGTGGTGGTGATGCTGGTGCTCGCCCGCCGATTGGGCTGGCTGGGCGGCTCACCATCAGCGGGGCTCAGGAATCGAGATTCATGATGTGCAGGTTTGCCGCGAGTCGTTGATGCACACGACGGTGAAGATGGTCGCCGGCGCCTTCCAGAGCGCGGCGGATGCTTCGAACCGATCGTTGCGGCTGCGCAATATGGCAAATGGGCTCGCCCGGTCGCACCGCGGGCAGCGTCGTCATGCCGAGCACGACGCCGTCAATTGGCGAGATGAGAACCGCGCGGCCATCACCAAAGACGCTCGCGTTCGTCGCGATGGGCTGGCCGGCTTCAATAACTTCACCCGGCGCCACATGAAACCAAAGCAAACCGCCCAGTTGCGCCCGCACCCAGATCGTCTTGTCGACCCGCGTCTGATAGATCGGACGATCTGCTTCGCCATTGAGCATGCCCAGCTCAATCATCACACTTCGCACGCCCGACACGCCGATTTCGACGACATCCGGCTCGATCTTCCAAATTTCGCCGGCTTCGAGAATGATGGTGGGCACGCCGTGATCACACGCGCACCGACGCAATGAGCCTTCGGGACCTCGTCCGGTGACAATCAGTTCGCATCCGAACGATTTGGCGAGACGGCGCACCTCCGGGTTGCGCATGTCGGCGCGCACGTTGGGGTAGTTCGTGCGCTGAATCGCCGCTGTGTGAAGGTCAATGCAATAATCCGCATTATGAATCAGTTCACGAAAGACGACCTCGGCAATGCGGCTCGCCATGCTCCCGTTGGCCGACCCGGGGAATGAGCGATTCAAGTCGCGCCGATCAGGCACATAACGGGATTGACTCTCAAATGCCGGCATATTGACAACAGGCACGCAGATCAGGGTTCCGCATTTCGGTTTGAGCTGCTCTTCGAACATAATCTGCCGAATAATGCCCATGCCGTTGAGTTCATCGCCATGCACGACGCCCGTCAGCAGCAGCCGCGGACCTGGTCGATTCGAGCGCACCACGCGCACCGGCGTCGTCAACGACTCCGCCGTGTAGGTCTCCGTCAGCGGCAGATTGATATCAAGCGTTTCACCGCGACGTACGCGCTGTCCAGCGATCACGAGCGGCTTGGCCTTACTCATTCCGGTTTAATCCTTGGGCGTCCCGTTTTTCTTGCCGAGCTTCTTGCGGCGAGGCCGACGCTTCTCTCGAGGTGGGAGCAACCCTTCGAGCGTCAGTTGTTTTCCGTAGCACAAAAGTACATCGCCTTCGAGAATTTTTCGATCGCCGCGCGGATTCGGAATCACATTGCCTGCGCGCGTGATGCTCAACACGAGCACGTCGCGATCACGCAGGTCGAGTTCCGCAAGTGTCTTGTTCGTCATCGTTGATTGCGGCACGATCGCGAACTCCGTCACCGCGTACCCGCGCGCCAGCGTCAAACGCTGCCGGAGATCAATCTCCGGAAATTGCACCTGCTCTTCGAGATATGAAATGATCTCGCCCGCAACGTCAATATTCGTCGCGCCTTCAATGCCTTCAAGGCCGGGTGAGGAGTTCACCTCCATAACCTGTGGACCTGCATCGCTCTCCAGCATGTCTACGCCGGCGACGCGCAAACCCAGGATTTGAGCTGCTCGCACGGCGACCCGTTCATACTCCGGCTCAAGCGTGACGGATTCGGTTGATCCGCCGCGATGAACGTTGCTGCGAAATTCCTGGCCCGACGCCGTCCGCCGCATCGCGGCGACGACGCGATCCCCGACGATAAACGCTCGAACATCGCGCCCTTTGCTTTCAGCGACAAACTTCTGGATAAGCACATTCTGCTTGGCGCCTTGAAGCGTTTCGATAATCGCTTCGGCAACCTTGACAGACTCGGCCAGAATCACGCCAATGCCTTGGGTTCCCTCAAGCAGTTTGATGATGACCGGGGCGCCACCGACACGTTCAATCGCCGCAAGAATTTCACCACGATCGCGCACGAAGGCAGTCGGGGGCATACCGATGTCGTGACGACTCAGCGCCTGCAGCGATCGCAACTTATCGCGCGAAACACTGATGGCGTGCGAAGCCGACAGGCTGAACATGCCCATCTGTTCAAATTGCCGCACCACTGCAGCGCCATAAAACGTGATTGAAGCTCCAATGCGCGGAACAATGGCGTCGTAGTGTGAAATGCGCTTGCCGCGGTACCACAAGTCTGGGGATTGCTCCTCCAGTGCGATTGAGAATCGCAGGGTGTCCAGCGCCGTGATTTTGTGTCCGCGACTTTCCGCGGCTTCACGCAGCCGGCGGCTGCTGTAACACTTGGGCGCGCGCGTCAGGAGACCGATCTTCATGCCGAATCTTTCTTCGAGGTTTTTCGTGGCTTCTTGATGAGATGGCGGCCGAAGACGTATCGCCGCGCCGGATCAACCACAAATTCCGGCGCCAAGGCCACACGACCCAGGAGCATTCGGCACAACATATTTTTTCGATTCACCAATCCAAGCTGCACCGTCTTGCGCACCGGTCCAAGATGAAGCGTCGTTTCCACGAAAAGTCGATCGTGTGAGGCGCCGAAACTCGACTTCACGCGAGAACGACGCGCGATGGTGGCTTCGATCGTTCTTCGCATGCGTTCGCGATCCGAATTCGGTGAACGATCAAGGACAACGTCGAATCGCACACGATTGTCCGGAAGCTCCACAAGATTCGCGACATCGATGGCGCCGGTGCGGGCGCCGGTGTCGGCCTTCGCGACAATCCACCCGACGTCCCATTCAGGCAACTCGACGCGTTCCTTCCAGCCGATGACGATTTTTGACTCGGCGTGATGTGGTGCATCCTTGGTCATTGTTCAGATGACTCCGACGCTACGTGTGGCCTCGTTTGGGCAGCAATCGACTGCGCCAGCGCCGCCGGTATGGAGCGAATGTGAAGATCGCGCTGCGGGAATGCGATCTCAATCCCATGCGCCTTGAATTCGCGGTCAATCGCACGATTTACGTTGTGGCGAATGGTGACGAAATTATCGATGCTCGGTAGGAATACGCGAAGTTCAAAGGTCAGCGCACTGTCGCCGAACTCACGGAACAGCACCTGCGGCTTCGGTTCATTCAAAATGATTGAATTTTCTTTCGCGATCTTCAGAAGGAGTTTTTCGACCAGTTCAGTATCCGAGCCATACGCGACACCTACGTTGAGAATCACGCGAAGGATCGAGTCCGTCAGTGTCCAGTTCACGAGTTGGGTGGTGATAAAGTCCTTGTTCGGAATAATGATCTCTTTGCGATCCCAATCGAGGATGGTCGTGGCTCGAATGCGGATCTTGGTGACGGTGCCGGTCAAAGACCCAACCGTCACCGTGTCGCCGACGCGAAGCGGGCGCTCAAAGAGAATGATGAGGCCCGAAACAAAGTTGGCGAAGATCTCCTGTAATCCAAAGCCAAGTCCAACCGTGGCGGCGGCGGCGAGCCACTGCACACTGGACCACTTCAGTCCGAGGGCGGCGCCGGCTGCAATCACACCCGCCAGCACAATGACATACCGGGACAAGGAACTAACGGCGTACCGTCCGCCGGCGTCCAGCGGCAGGCGACGCAGGACTGAGATCTCTAAAAGGCCCGGCGCGTTGCGCGCAAAGATGAACGTAAGAGCGCCGGCGATGATCGCCGCGAGCACATCACCGAGCGTCAATTTGAGCGCTTCAATCCGAATGTCTTGCAAAATCCCGAGTGCGGGCAACAGATTGGCCCATATCACGAGAAGCCCGGCGACCAGGACCAAGATTGTCCCCACGCGAACAAGGCGAGCCGTTTGCTCACCAATGACGGCAAGGTCAATCGAATCCGAAGCGATTTGAATAGGCGGGATGTCACTGACGGCTTCAGCGCCGGACGTGGCCTTCGCCTGCGCTGCGCGAAGCTGTTCGACCGCAAGTTGGCGGCGCTGAAGAATCAGCCAGCGCCGCAGAATCGCGCGAGCCAGAATCAAAGCGATGATCGCGAGAATCGATGCGCTGATGCGCTGCGAGAGCTGCATCGCGGTGTACGTGTATCCAAGCGCCGCTGCGGCGGCAAGCGCAAAGGGGCCGACGATCGCCGCAAACGAAATGAGCGGCCAGATCCGAAACGCCCAGGTTGATCGGTCTGTTCCCCAGAAGGCGCGCATGATCGGGGTGTCACGACGAATCAGCCGCCACGCGATCCAAGGCAACATGAGGAGCCACGCCATGATGAACAGCCGGGCCGCTTCACTGGCGCCAGGACTGGTCTGCGCATACACGAAAAAATATCGACCGGCCGCGGCGACAACAGCGAAAGGGGTCCAGGCGCGAAGCACACGCATCGTGCGTTTGCGTGCGTCAGATGGCCAGCGCAAATCATGCTCACCGACGCCGCCGGCGCGGCACAATCCGACGACCAATTGAACCGCGAACAAAAGAATAGCGAGCGCAAGCAGGGCAGCTCCAAAGGGCGTGGCAAAAACCCAGTCGACGTCAATGGCAAAACAAAACTGCGCAAGCACAACCAAAACGGCGGGCATGGCCAATGACGCAGCGATCAAAGCGCCGAGCGCCAGGAGTGTGCGCACCATGCGCTGCCGCACCGGCGCCGATTTCGAAATTTGAAGATTTCGAGCTTTGTTTCGGAGTCGGGGCGCCACCAGCAGCAAACCAAGCGCCAGCAGCAGGGCGCCGACGTGCCGCAGTGTTTGCGAACGGAGCTGGTTCAACGCGGCCGAGGGAAGCGCTGTCCAATTGTTTGGATTGGCGACATCAAGCACGCCTTCATACGCAATTGAGAACGACTGCACCGTGAGCGCATCATCCGATCGAACCCAGAGAATCCGCCGTTCAATGAAGTTCTCGAACTGCTCAACTTCATTCGACGTTTGCTCCAGCGCGGCGGCCAATTCCAGCGTGACGCTCAGCAACTCGTTGTACGCGGCGTCCAGCGACCGCAATGCATTGAGCTGTTGACGGGCAATCGAGTCCGCCGCAGCCTCAATGCGTTCATTGCGCCGTGGTGACGCCTCCAGCAATTCTTCAATACGTGCGTCAACGTTGCCGCTGACATTAAGCAGTGTGTCGTTGAGTTCGAACTGTTCGCGGCGAATGGAACCAATTTCCGTCTGCAAGCGACGTGCGGCAAGGCGCATTTCACGTGCATTGGGAAGCCGCGCAAGCTCATTACGGAGTCGAATGCCGAACCAGCGGTCAAGCTCAATGTCGCCATTCGGCGCTTCAAAAGTTTCAAGCCGCGTGCGAAGCGCGCCGAGCCTCGTTTGCGCCTCGGTGCGCCGCTGCGACACATCACCAATTTGCCGTTGAACCGCAGCCAATTTTTCTGCAAGCAGCGCATTTTCTGTAGCCGCGTCGGAAAGGGCCTTTGGCAGTTCCTCCGCTTGGGATCGCGATTCCTGGGCTTGGGCTTCCGCCTGGGCGGCGCGCACGCGCGTGACTTCCTGCTGGAGCGCATCAACTTGACGCGAGAGCCTTGTGGTGAGGCGGTCAGCACGCTCACGCCGAGCCGTCAGGTTTTCAGCTCGCGCCGTATAGCTGGATTGTTCCGCTTCCAGAAGTCGAAGCTCAGCTTCAAGCCGCTTGCGCTTGGCCGCGGCGACGACCTGCGCTGCAAACTCGGTGGTCAGCGCATCGCCTTGAGGCGCGGTATTGGCTGAGGCGCCGAGATTTCGAATCTCGTCTCGTCGCGCCGCGATGAGCGAAGGCAGGGCTGACAAACGTTCGGTGCGGCGTGATGCCTCTGAAGTGAGCGTGTCGCGTTCAGTTCGTGCCGAATCAAATTCTTGGCGAATGTTTGAAAGTCGCGTTTCGAGTTCATTCAGATCGCCGGAAAGATCAGCATCCGCCGGCGCCGCCGCCATGGTGGTCATTTCCTGGCGAATATCCGCGAGGCGCTGTGGAGCTGCGATCCGATCATCATCGAACGCTTTGGTTTGGGTCTGCGCTTGTGCAGCCGCTTCAAGATCGGCAATGGCGGCTCGGTATTGCCCGATGAGCTCGTCTTTCCGAGGCGATTCGAGCGAATTCGGCGCCTCCACCTGCGCGAGATAGGCGCGCACCAAATCCAGCGTCGGCCACGGGACGGAATCAGTTTGCTCAGACTGACCATTTGACGGTGGAACCTGCTGCGCCGAAACGAGAGCCGGTCCGATCGCAAACAGCGACACCAGGAGGATTCCAAGCGTGGATTTCAACGATCGGAGCTTCAATTGGCGTCCTTGCGGCGAGGATTGTGTTGATCGGAGGGGCCACTCTATTCTAACGGACGATTCAGCGGTGCAGTGGCGCCGCTGAAGGATGGCGACGCGGCTTTGCTCATCTGGGCCCTGCCTGCCGCAACCAGGTTGGTTGGATGGAAGCGCATCCATTCACGTGAAAATAGGCGAGCGTCCGAAGAGCCAGTTTCATCATCGAATGCGAATGAAGTGGAGGAGTCACACTGTGAAATTCGATCAAAGCAAACCTCGAACGAAGCGTGGCGGACTGCTGATGTCGGCATTGATTGTGATGGTCGGAACGCTTCCCGGCTGCATCGCAAATGAAATCCGCGACAATCTCATGCAGGTCAACGAATCGCTCACGCGCACAAACGCGACGCTCGACCTCGTCATTTCCGAATTGGGTTTACGGCTCAAGCGATTGGAAGGCATGGATGCTTCGCTTGTGTCCATTGATGGTGAACTTGACCAAATTCAAGTGTCGCTCGTGCGTCTCGACGACCATATGGTGAGTCTGCGCCGAACACTTCAAAATATTGACAAGACAATTCCGTTCCTCAAGCTTGCCGATGATGAGACGGTCGAAGACCGTCCGGAGGAAGGGACGGCTGAGACTGATCAAAAAGGTGAGCCACCAGCCAGCAATTCGCCTCAATAAGTGACAGACGAGCAGGTTCACCTTGAAGGAGCCACTAAAGGGCCCGCACGTAAATGAGTTTGTCATCACCGGGCGCGTAAAAGTCACGAATTGTGGCGTCGATCGAATACCCACTGGCGACATAGAAGCGGCGCGTCGACTCGTACTTGGGTTGTGATGACGTCTCGATATAAATCCGCCGACCATTGAGGGCGCGGACACGGGATTCTGTCGTGGTCATTAATTCGCGTCCGAGGCCGTGGCCTTGGTGCGAAGGATGCACGGCGATCCAGTAGAGGTCGAAACTGCCGATCGTGCATGCGATGGGGCCGAAACACGCATATCCGGCCAGTTTTCCGTCTGAGTCATCCAGGAATTCGAAGTGATAGCCGCTTGCCACACCCTTCGTGAGACGCTCCTCAACAAGCTCAACGGCGATTTCAATTTCATCCGGCCGAAAAAAACCGGTATCGATGACAAGTTGGCGGACGGCGGCAATGTCTGATTGATGCACGTCGTTGCGACGACTCATGGGATGTGATGTCTTCGTGTTGCTCATGACGATGCGCCTGTTGTCAATCCGTTGAAGAAGGACTTCGCATTCGTTCCGAGTGTGCGAGTGCGATAGCCGCCTTCCTGCACAATCAATGTCGGCAGGTTGAGTTCAGCGATCATGCGACCGTTCACCACGAAATCCGAAGGCGCCAGCGACCACGTTCCGGTCGGATCGCCTTTGGCGGTGTCGAAGCCGAGTGAGACGATGAGGAAGTCTGGCGCGAACGTGCGGATGCGAGCGATCGCGGTTGTAAGCGCGCGGTGATAGCGGGGGCCATCGACACGCTCCGGTAGGGTCACATTCAGATTTAAGCCCTTTCCTTCGCCTTCGCCGAGTTCATCGTCAAAGCCCGTAAAGAATGGATATGCAAAGGTCGGGTTGCCGTGGATCGAAACGGTCAGCACATCGGCGCGCGTGTAGAAGATGTCCTGCTGGCCATTGCCATGGTGATAATCCACATCCAGAACCGCGATGCGGCCGTGCGCGCTCATTTGATGCGCGGCGATCGCGGCGTTGCAGAAATAGCAGAAGCCGCCGAATGTTCGGGTTTCCGCATGATGCCCCGGCGGACGAACAAGGGCATACGCAAATCGCTGGCCGTTGAGCACGGCTTCCATGGCGGTGAGCGTGCAATCCACGGCGCGCGTCGCGGCGAGATAGGCGTTACGATTCAGTGGCGTAAAGGTGTCAATGCAGTAATACCCTGCGGCATAGGACTTATCCTTTGGCGGACGGGTCGTGTTGCGCACAGGGAACACGTACGGATACACGGATTGCCCTTCCGGGAGCCCGGCGCAAACGGCCTTCAAGTAGTCCACCATCTTTGGATCATGCACCGCCCGGATTGCACTTTCGGCATGGCGCTTCGGTTCCACGCGAAGAAAGAGACCGGTCGGTTCAATACCGGAAAGGATCGCGCGCACGCGCGCCGGCGCTTCGACATAGCCACGATCACGCACGTGATGGATCTCATGCCGATCGCTGACCACGAGAATGATCTGGTCCTCAGGTCGACGTGCAGGGACGACATGAGGGGCGGTGGGCTTTTTGAGTCGAGGCGGGCGCAACCTCACTGGATCATCCTGAATGGACGCAACCACAGCTTCGACATAGTGCGGCGAACAGAGATCGCCGTACTTGCGCTCCAATATGGCCCGAACAACTTTCTGGGCTTCCTCGCGAAGCAGCGGTCGTTCGCTGCCCAGGTCATCGAAGACCAGGTGCGGCGCGTCCTTGTCGCCGGGCTTCAATGGCGTTTCGTACGCAGTGCCAATGATCGGCCGGGCGCCAAAGCGCTCGTAGAAGCGTAATCGGGCTGCATTCTGTTTCGCATGAGATGGGTCGGCGCATGCCTCCGGTTCATCCGGAAGACACTCAAAGAAAATGCCGTAGGCCCCAAGAGACTTCGCGGCTCCGCGCACTCGTTCGTACAAGGCGCCGCCGATGCCGCCCGCGCCGCCGACTGGCGTGGCGATGTAGTCAAGCAGGCAAAAATGGAGATCCGGCGCATGCGACATGAACGCAAAGCCGAGCAGCTTGCCCTGCATGTTGTCGGCGACAAACAACATGGATTGCATGTCATAAAGGAACGGGTTGCGCAGTCGATCTTCGAGTGTCGAGAGTTCACTGTCGCGCAGGCCGGGGAGGCGTTCCTGCAGCGTATGGCGCACATGTTCTATGGCCGGGCGATTGGCCGGGAGCGTCGTCGATGTGATCTGCCGAATGCGAAACATGGGTTATCGTGCCAGTGTGAGCGGTTGATGTGCCGCCGCCAGAATGTGCCGAATCACATCGCTCTCGGCCAAACCAGCGTGCGCCGCCGCGGCGAGGAATCCTGCGTCCGGCGACAAACAAGGATTCACATTGACTTCAAGGATCGTGGGTCGCTGATCAGCGCCAATGCGGAAGTCGACGCGTGCGTATCCTCGAAGGCGGAAGAGGCGCCAGCACTGAATGGTCAAATCATTCAGTGTTTGCATAAGTCTGGGTTCAGCGAACTGAGAGACAAAGCGGCGCGGCGTGTCGCGAAACTCGGCGCTCTCCGCATCCCATTTGGCGCGATATCCCACAATGCGCTCCCGCTCATCAGCCAAGCCGGAAAAGTCGATCTCCGCAGGGGGCAGCACAATCGGCTCGCCGTCAATCTCAAGAATGGACACGTTGAACTCGCGGCCATCAATGAACGCCTCGGCGAATGCTTCGCCTCCGAGTGCGTCGCGGCGTGCTTCAATTGACTCTCGAAGTTCCTGTGGGCAATGCGCATCAACAATGGATGAATCATCGAGGCCGATGGACGCGTGTTCCCAGACCGACTTGATAATCCATCGACCCTGAATGGGGAGGTCGGAATCATCATCGGCGCAGATCCAACGAGGCGTCGGAAGGTCGGCACTGCGCATCATCGTCTTTGCGGCGAGTTTGCTCGAAGTCGTATGGATCGCCATTGCCGGCGACCCGGTCATTGGAAACCGCATGGATTCAACGATCGATGGCGCGAGGTGAATGAGGGCGCCGCGCGAATCGAGTGATTCGACGAGATTGAAGACGACGTCCGGCTGGCGGCATTCCAGCTCTTTTTGAAGTTGATCCAGTCGAAGGGTGGCAGCCAATGCAGACACTTTGTGTCCGAGGGACGCCGCAATTTCCGAGACGAAGCGCACCTGCTCCATCGTGTCGGCTTCGTCGGGACGTCGGCTGCCCGCAACATCATCATGCAGAATCAGGAGGCGCATGCGACGATCGCATCGGTTGGCGCTGCGCTCCCGGATCGTGTCAGGGCGGATGTCAGAATGCGGCCGATCAGAGCGTCATACGACCACCCAGCAAGCGACGCCATGATGGGCAGGTCGGAATGCGAGGGATGGAGGCCGGGGAGGCAATTGATCTCGATGACGCTGGGATTGCCGAGCGCGTCGGCGCGAATGTCGACGCGTCCGGCGTCGCTGCAGTCCAAGGCGCGGTACGCCTCAAGCGCAAGCTCAGCAGCGCGAGTGGCATAGTCGTCACTGGCAAGGCGGTACGTGACCAAGTCTTCGCATCGTTCTTTGGTGTCGTAGGAATACACCTCGGCGCCATTCTCGATGTCAAACTCCAGCACACCGACAACGTGGGCGTCGCCGCCCGTGCCGACGATGCCGACCGTCACCTCGCGTCCGGGCAAGTACGACTCAACGAGCACCGGGGGCGCGAAGCTGCGGAGAAGCCGCGCGCAAACACGGCGCAGCTCTTCGGGGGTTCGCACAAGGCAATCTTCATCGATGCCTTTGCTCGACCCTTCGCGGGCGAGCTTGGCGAACGCTGGAAACGTCACGGTATTCGTGTCGATGTCCGCAATGTCATTCACAACGACGAATGAAGGCGTCGGCAGGCCGTTGTCACGCAGGATGCGCTTCGTCGTGGGTTTGTCCAGCGTGGTCACGCAGGTCAAGGGATTTGCGCAAGAGTAGGGGATCCCGGCGTGATCAAGGAGCGTCGGAACCAGGGCTTCGCGCCCGACGCCGCGCGTGCCTTCGCAGACGTTGAAGACGAGATCCCAGCGGTCGCCTTGGACAAGGCGCTGCATCAGTTCGTCAGCGCCGCCGATGCGGTCCACGACATGGCCGCGCGCGGTTATCGCCGAGTCGATCGCATCAATCGTGTCAGCACGGTCAAATTCCGCCACGTCCTGCTCCGACCAGCCCTTCGCGAGGTAGTCCTCACGGAGGTCGTACGTCAGGCCGATGCGCAGGGATTCTTCTTGCGGTCCTTGCGACTGGCCGCAACCACATTCATGTGAACATGTGCTCATCGGTCAGCTCCCCGCGCCCGCAGGCTGCGGGTCCGGGTAACGAAACGTCTGGCCTTCGTAGTTGCGAAGGATGATGTCGTCGCCGTCGCGGCCGACTACATAGTTCGGGGATAGCGGGATCTTGCCGCCGCCGCCGGGGCCGTCGATGACGAAGCTCGGGACGGCGTAGCCGGTGGTGTGGCCGCGCAGCGCTTCGATGATTTCAAGACCCTTCTCGACCGAGGTGCGGAAGTGGCGCGAGCCGGGAATCGGGTCGCACTGGTAGATGTAATAAGGGCGCACGCGGATCTTGAGCAGGTTGTGCATCAACTGCTTCATAGTCTCCGGGTCGTCGTTGACGCCGGCGGTGAGCACTGTCTGGCTACCGAGGGGGATGCCCGCATCGGCGAGACGGCCGCAGGACTCCGCGACTTCGGGCGTCACTTCGTTCGGGTGCATGAAGTGAACGCTGACCCAGAGCGGGTGGTGCTTGCGGAGCATCTTGCACAGCGCAGGGGTGATGCGTTGGGGCAGCACGACCGGGACCTTGGTGCCAATACGGATGAATTCGATGTGTTTGATCGCCCGGAGCTGCGTCAGCAGCCAGTCCAGCTTGTCGTCATTCATCGTCAGCGGATCACCGCCGGAGATGAGGACGTCACGAACGCTGGGCGTGGCGCGCAGGTAGTCCAGGGCACGCTCAAACTGAGCGGTATTAAAGTGATATTCGCCCGTCTTGCCGACCAGACGCGAGCGCGTGCAGTAGCGGCAATAGACGGCGCAGAAGCTCGTGACCAGAAACAGCACGCGGTCCGGGTAGCGGTGGACGAGGCCCGGCACCGGCATGTCGTGATCCTCGCCAAGCGGGTCCGCGAGTTCGCCGCGCTCATGCGTGAACTCGTCGTGCAGCGGGATCATCGTCTTGCGAAGCGGGTCCAGCACGTCGTCCGGATCAATCAGCGAGGCGTAGTAGGGCGTAATGCCGACAGGCAGGCGGTCCGCAAGCTGCTCGACCGTGTCGCGCTCATCCTCGGAGAGGTTGAACGCGCGGGCGAGCGACGCCGCATCGCGAATGCGGCTTCGGAGCTGCCACTTCCAGTCGTGCCATTGGGCGTCGGTCGAGTCCGGGAAGACGCGTTCGCGGAAAGCACGCGCCTTGGGGCCGCACTCGAAGGTGCTGACGGGCGCTTCTTCAGCGAAGTCTGTTTGGGAAGTGGCGATCGACGATGCTGCCCCATTCAGGCGGCGCACAGGCGCCGCCGTCATACCAAGGGGATCGGGATCTTCCATTTCGCCGGGGGAGAGAACGGCCAGTGAGACCGTTCGGTCCGAGCGCGTCAGGGCCAACTGGCCCGAGCGAGCGCTGTTTTTCATGCTGCAATCCGTGGCTTTTCGCCGTATTGCAGGGGCTTCCGATTCGCCGGCCGGTCCACGGCCTGGTGTTCACGAAAAGGCGCCACTGATTTGGTGAGAAGAGTATCGACCGATTGTCGGCAGACAAGACGCCACGGGTGAGTTTTGCAAATCATTTTTGAGCGCCTTGCCGGCGGTCCCTGAATGCTCGGACCCTGCAGGTGAAATTCCGGTCTCTTTCGACGCGCCGGGGCAACGCACGAAGGTCGCCAGTCGGACGAACAATTTGAAGGTCGGCGCCATGGCGATCAGCCAATCGTGTGGCTTCCAACGATGTGCCAAAACCTCCCGATCAATGGTCTCAAGGACGACGTTAAATCGGATCCTCAACGAAAATTATGGCGCGGTCGGGTGCGTCGTTACTTTTCCGAATCAGCGCATGCCTTTGTCATGTAGACACTTCGTCATGTCCGGCCCGCTTGGCGCCATCAAGACGTTCATTTGAAAGTGAATCGATATTCACGACGGATTTGGTCGGAGTTCATTCTCGGACTTCATAAATGGGACTGATGTTGCAAGTTGCAGCACTGTGATTTCCTGAGAGGAGGATCAGATGCCAAAGTTTTGTCGTTCCCTATCGAAACCAGCCGTTAAAGGCGCGGTCGCTGCGTTCGCGTTCGCCGGCGCGGCTCATGCGGGATCAGTCTTACAGATCGATCTCAACTCGCTCGTGGTCGACGCGGGTGGCGCCTTTGGCGGACTCAACCACACCGGCACACTTTTGCTCACCGATGATGGCACCACGTCCTTCGCCAGCATCCTGATCGACGGGATGAGCCAAAGTGTGTCACCTGAAGTCGCCGGGATTAAGGGCTCTATCGATCTGAACAATGGCGCAGTCGTTGGAGGCGCCTTTGCCGTTTCGTTCACAGATGGCTCGATGTATTCGGCCACGCTGATTGGAGGCGGCGGTGTGAATGAAGCCGCCGATCCGGGCGGCGCTGGCCCCGGACCATTCACGATTGACACACTCACTGCTGGCGGCGCGTTTTCCGGTCTCGTCAACGGCAATGAATTCGGCGGCGTCGACGTCACCGAATGGGTCTTGGGCGAACCGCTTTCAGGGTCGATTCTGACGTTCAAATTCGGTCCCGACGACAACGGATTCGATTCCAACGCCGACATGGATGTCTTCGTCACATCCGCGGTGCCGTTGGCGCCGGCGGGATGGGCTGGATTCGCCGGCCTTGCAGGGCTTGCAAGTATGCGGCGGCGCAGGGAACTCGTGAGCTGATTCAAAAACAGACTCGTCCGTGGGAGCTTGCCCCCATCAGGGCGCCACGTGCGTCCGATTGATGAGGTTACTTTGAAGTAGAGATCAAAGAGGAGAGGGCCTCATCAACACTGGCGTCCGTTGCAAGCTCCTTCCAGGTCCCGGCCTTCATGACACCGTGAAGGCCGGGCTTTCTTGTGCCCTATCACTTCCTGCGTCGTGTTCGAATGCAGGCGCGAAGGCTCCGAAGCTACGAAACACTCCGGTATGCTGCTGTCGTTGAGATTCATCTGTTCGCCATGGGCCGATCAATTGAATTCATGGCCTGAAACAGGGAGCGGGAGCGACACATGCCCCAAGAAATTGAATGGCACATTCTTCTCGCGCGACTCTTGTTCGCCGCAGCATGCGCCGCGGCCATCGGGTGGGAGCGCGAACGTGCGAATCGACCGGCTGGCTTGCGCACCAACATTCTGGTCGGGCTGGGCGCCGCAGTCTTGGCCGTGCTCGCCATTGAGATCGTGGGGCTGCCGACCTTTCAAGACGACTCCGTCTCACTTGATCCATCACGAATCCTTGCAGCTGTAGTGGGAGGTGTCGGCTTCCTCGGCGCTGGCGCCGTCATTCAATCCGGTGGAGACGTGCGTGGCTTGACCACCGCAGCAGGCATATGGGTCTCTGCGGCGATCGGAATGGCCGCCGGCTCCGGAATGTGGTTTCTAGCCGCGGCTTCCACTGCGCTGGCATTCCTGGTTCTGAGTTCACTGCGGCAGGTTGAAGTTCATATCAAGGACAATCGAAATGATGAACACGCCAAGAACGAAAACTGATCGGTCGACTCAGGTGGCCTCACGATTCCCTCCGGCGTTCGTCGCGATGTCGGGCGTTGTGGTCATCGCCGCGGGTTGCGGGACCATGCGCATGGAAATCGCCATGGACGGCCCGATGCAGATTCAGGGACCGATGATGCGATACGAGGGGGTCTACATCAGCGACGTGATCTTCGATCGGGTGATGCCGGGTGAAACCTCGGTGGCAATGACGCTGGCGCTCTTTGGCGAACCATCCGAGCAGCACGTTCTCCCTGACGGCACGGAGATCTGGAAGTGGATCTACCGCGAGCATGGGATCGACACTTCGATTGCGTCGGTAATCAATAATTCTGATAAGGAAAGCCCGAGCTTGCCGCAGGTGATCACCTTCGTTGAGATCCGTGATGAGGTGATCGTCGGCAAGTGGCGAAGCTAAGGCGCCAAAGACTGTCGGCGACCGGCAGCATGGTAGCGCTGACATCATTGAATGAAAAAGCTCGAATTCGGCGGCGGCCGAACTCGAGCGAGTGAAAAACCCTCCACCCGAGTCAGTCAGAATGCGTCAGTTAGTGGCGTCATCGATTTCGTCCGCGACTTCTTCGGCGGCTTCTTCCACCGGATCATCGTCGTCGCAAGCGATCACGCCCGTTGAGAGCGCTGCTGCGGCGAACACCCAGGCGATCGGCCGCATCCATTTTCGAATGGTTTTCAGAGGTCTCATGGTTTGAACTCCATGTTGAATGTGGGATTGAAATGATTGGTTACACACGTGGGGCGCCGCGTCGCACCACCCCAAAGATGAGCGACAGCAGGAACAGAATCAGGAAGATGAAGAAGAGCACCTTCGCGATAGTTGCGGCGCCGGCGGCGATGCCGCCAAAACCGAAAACCGCTGCAATGATGGCGACGATAAAGAATGCAAGTGCGAGACCGAGCATGATGAGCTCCTTTGTGTCAGGCTTGAGTAATTGCGAAAGTGAGGGTTGATGTCTGACGTATTCAGCCTGAGGGATTAGCCGTCGCCATCAGTGGCGTCGGATACGCCCTCGCCGAGGTTTTCGATGTCCTCGCCGGCGCCTTCGACCGTATTGCAACCAAGAGCAAAGGCAGCGCTCAGCGCCAAGACTGCAAAGGCAAGGAAGGGCTTGCGTTGGGTTTTGATGTGTCTCCAAAGCATGATGACACACTCCTTTCGTATGACTTGTGCCGTCACATCCCAGTATTCGTGCACGAAATGAAAGTCTGCGACATCTCAGGTGAAACTGCTTTCATATTCAGACGCCGGCACAAAAAGCACAGCCCACGCGATGGGACGCATGGGCTGCACTGAAACGTTGAGCGCTGCGTCGGGGCGACGCAACGCGAGTCAAGAGGGAAGCACTCAGGTAGTTACTTCGCGCTGGCGAGCGCCGGACTCCACAGCGTGATCACGCCGTTGTCCGTATGCACGCGCGTCGCGATCTCGTACGTATTGCCGTCGATCTTCACGGTGCGGTATTCAACCGTGACTTCGTCGCCGGTCTTGCACTCGCGGAACTGATTCGCATACTGCGACGCCGGGCCGATGTGGACCATCTTCTTGGCGCCATCGTTGGAGCGAAGCACAAGAACCGTGACGGGTTCCTTGGCCATTGGGAATTTGTCCGTCTTGGCCAGCTCAATGAATGAGCCGCGAACGGTCGCCGGTTGGCCATCCCGAATAGCGCGGTCGTACGGGTTGTTTTCGCCCCACGCCGATTGAGCTGACTGCCGCGCCGGTTGGTCACTCTTTACACCGTAGTGCTGGAAAACCTGGGCGCGGAATGACGCCGCATTGAGCTCCGTCGCATCGTCGGGCTCTTCGGGGCTGTTCTTGATCATCTGATCAGTCGCATCGAGCCTGACTTGTTCATCAATGGTGTACCGAGCGATCGTCCACGGCGCGAGTCGAATCGTGTCGGCCATACCGAGGAAGTTCTCGTTCGGATCGATGCCCAGGAACTGCACGCTGTTTGAGTGCAGATCGATGAAAGCTGATTGCACTTCGCCCGCGTCGCGCGTTCCGGCGACCACCGGAGCGCCGACGAGCTGGCTCATGCGCACGAACGGATGTGTCGCGGCGCCATATGCCTGGCGGGTATTCTCCGGCTTCAGCCATTCAGCCTGTCCGTTGCGATCACGAAGTTGCAGAGTTTGTCCATTGAACGTCGCTGTGGTCGCGACCGCCATGGCTTCATTTGTGTCACGCAGCTGGACCACTTCAAATTCGACGCGATCGCCGCGTTGCGGCGCCGTGGCGCGGCTCATGATGTACCACGTCGGGCCGACCACGATTTCGCGCGAGCGATCCCGGTCGTCGCGAATGGTCACAACGACGAACTCGTCAGCATCGCGGGGCGTGCGTCGATCGACGTTCGTGATCATGCCCGCCGCCTTTTGTCGATCCTTGGTTTCGGAAATCTGGGTGGCGTATGGATCAACGCGATTGGGCTCAGACGCTTCGCGATTCTGCTTGTCGACCAGACTCCAGTTGATCGTGTTCAGCTTGGGGAGCCGCTCGACGTCGGCTTCCGTCATATTGATCCGAAGCTTTTTGTCGGCAGTCAGCCAGATCATCGACTCCGGTGAGACCAGTCTGTTGGCGCCGCCGAGGCCGAGGACGGAGCCATGCTCAAGCACGACGTACCGTATCTGGCCGGTGCCGCGATCGATGACGAAGTCTTCAATGACCCCGACCTCCTTGTTCAAGCTGTTCTCAACGGTCCAGCCCTTCACATCACCGAAAGACCTGATGTTGTAGACGACTTGTTCGCCCTGCATCATTTGCTTCTGGTCGTTTGGTGATTTCTTCTGTGGCGGGTCAGCGAGCACAGAGGTCGCAGAAAAGGCAAGTCCCGCCACGGCCGCGATCAACAGGGTTGGTTTCGTTCGTTTGGTGTTCGTTGTCATCTCAAAGCTCCATTCAATTCAGGGTTTCTTTCCGGTCGCCTTACGTCTTTCACAGGCGGCCGCTCTCACGTACGCTGTCGCATTGTGGGGGCGCCGTTTGAGCCAATAGTGATTCGTGAATGAGAAAAATTTCACCCGTTTGCGTGTCTTTATTTTGGGCGATCGGGCGGTGTGATATACTCGTACAACGTGGCGGATAAGTTCCAACGTCAATGGAGGCGACCCGCATGCGAGTGCTTGTCATCGAAGACAATCTAAAAATTGCGCGCGCGATCCAGCGCGGCCTCGAAGAGCACGGTTTCGCGGTCGATGCGTGTCATACGGGTTTTGAGGGCGAGGATCTCGGCGCGGTTGAGCCGTACGACGTGATCCTGCTTGATTTGATGCTTCCTGACCACGACGGCATCGAAGTGTGCCGCAATTTGCGCCGGCGCGGCGTGAAGACGCCAATCATCATGCTCACCGCGCTCTCAGAGACGGATGAAAAAGTGAACGGGTTGGACGCCGGGGCCGACGATTACATCACCAAGCCATTTGAGTTTGATGAACTTCTGGCGCGCATCCGAGCCATGCTGCGACGAGGTGAGGCGACGGAGTCACACGTGCTTAAGATCGATGATCTTGAACTCGATTTGTACGAACGCCGCATCAAGCGGGGCGAGATGGCCTGCGAGGTTTCGAACAAGGAATTTGCTCTTCTTGAGTACTTGATGCGGAATCCGAACCGCGTGTTGTCACGAGTGCAGATCGCGGAAAAGGTTTGGGATCTTCAATACGAACCAAGCAGCAACGTGATTGATGTCTACGTCGCCTCGCTGCGAAAAAAGATTGACAAAGACCATGACCGGCCTCTGATCCACACGGTGAAAGGCGCCGGTTATCGATTTGGCGTCATGAACGCCGCGACCGTATGACCACGCAAGAAAGCAAGCCATCGCGCCATTCGTGGCGATCGCTGCAATTGCGCCTCACGTTGTGGGCCGTCGCCATCTTTGTGGTTATTCAGGTCGCCATTATGGCGTTGTTCCTGTGGTATCAGCGCGATCAGTTGATTCATTCCCAGGATCGCGGCCTCGAAACCATGGCCAGTGCTCTCAAAGGGCGCATGATCGACACGGCGCCATACTGGTCGATTCCACAGCTTCAGGCGCGCATGGAGGAAGTGGACATTCAGTTTCCTGGGAAGATCGAGTTTGCGATCTTTAATCAAAGCGGCGTTTTGCAGGCCAGCAGTGAGCTTCGTTCGAATATCGGAGTGCCGCGGCCATTGCGGCAGCTGGCTGGCCCCAATGAAGTGCGATTCGCTGACATTGTGGTTCCGCCCAAAGAGGGGCGCAGCGGTGTTGACTATCGCGCCCGAATCGAATCGATCGAAGGCGCCGACTCAGTGCCGTACCAAATGATGGTGTTCGTGGATCGAGCGGTGGTCTCAAAGTTGTTCCGAGCGCTGCTTGGCGCTCAGATGCTCATCGGACCAATGGTCCTGCTCGGCGCAGCCGCGGCGGCGTGGATCTTCGCCGGTGTGGCGATTCGACCGCTGGTGCATCTCAAGCGCGCCGCCCAGGAACTCTCGCCCGAGACCATTAGTGAGCAAATCAATTTGCACGCGTCCGTTCCTGAAGTTGAGAGCTTGCAGCATGAGCTTGAACAGGCCATGAAACGGCTTGAAATTGGCTTTGAGTCTCAATCGCGGTTCATATCCAGTGTTTCGCACGAGCTTCGAACGCCGATCAGTGTGCTTCTCGCGGAGGCGGAAACGCTGAAGAAAAGCCACGCGTTGGGCGAAGTGGAGACCGAATTTGTTGACAGTGTGATTGTCGAGACGAGACAGCTTGGCCGCATGATCGAGAGTCTGTATCTGATCTCACGGGTGCGTGACGGTGCGATGGAACCCACGACTCAAACGACGAACGCGAACGATGTGTTGCTTGACGCGGTTTCATCCTGCCGCACCAAGGCGAAGCGGTTTGAAGTGAATGTTCGGCCGACCTTGATTGAGAGCAATGACGATGCGTTCCTGCGCGGCGACCCCGAACTTTATCGAATTATGATCGCGAATCCGATACGCAATGCGATTCGCTATAGCGATCCGGGGCAAACGGTGGACGTGATCGGCGCGGTGCGCGAAAAGTACGTGCAAATACGTATACGAGACTACGGGCCTGGAATTGCACCCGACATGCAGCCCATGGCATTTGACATGTTCGCGCGCAATGGCGGCGGACGCGCCGCTGAATTGGGAATGGGGCTTGGGCTCACCATTGCGCGCAGCATTGCACGTATGCACCGGGGAACGGCGGCGATCGGCAATCACGAAGATGGCGGATGCGAAGTGATCCTGGAGATTCCTCTCGCGTCAGCCTTTGATGACGATTCACTGGGCGAAGAGGAATGAGCGAAAATTCATGTGCGAATGAACGGAAATTCATATTGACGCGCAATACTGTATTTGAGATGACAACAACCGCCGAGCCTGATGAGTGATTGAGTGAGCGTGCATGTATGTTTCTGGTAGCCGCACTGTCCGCAATAGCCGCGTTGGTTTGCGGCGCAATGTATTTCACCGGCGTAGTCGGGCCGCTCATTGATCTATTGTTCATTGTGAGCGTATCGGTGTTTCTTGTCACCGCGACCATCGCGATCGCGAGATGCATGCGGCGTGACACCGAACGATATTCGGACAACTGAAAGACCCAGTTCAATCCCAGGACATGTCGAGTCATCGAATGAAGCTGGTTTCATTCGAGCTTCAGTGTGTCGTCACATCGGGAACGAATACTGCACATGGAAAGCGGACGAGATCGAGTTGAAACGACTCGGGCGTTCGCATGAAGAACACGAAGACTCTGGAAAGGAGTTTCCATCATGCCGAAGAACGAACGATTTGAAAAAGAACTTGATGAACATGCCAGTCTTGATGATGTGAAGAGTGATGTCGCCATGCTTCGATCCGATGTGGCCGACTTGGTGGCTGGGCTTGCGGAGTCCGGCGTAGCAATTGCCAAATCAAAGGCGACTGAGACGTCAGAGGCCATTAATCACGCCGCCCACGCTGCTCGGGAACATGCTGAAGAAGCTCATGAACACGTGCGCGTATCGGTCTCGAAGCGACCCATTACGTATCTCGCACTGGCGTTTGGCGCTGGCGCGATCATGGGTCGAATCATGGCGCGTCGGTGAGGCAACTGCGTGCTTCATCGCATTACGTCCATCTTGGCGGCGACGGCGAGCCTGCTTGAGTCCGAAGGCCGACTGGCGCGGATTCACTTTGTCCGAACGGTCGTAGTCACTGCGGCCGTCGCGGCCGCCGTCGTCGTCACGCTTGCGGGGACGCTTGCCGTCCTGGTTGGCGGCGCTTGGCTGCTCGCGGAGTGGATCGGCGTGCCCGAAGCGATTGCGCTCGGTGGCGCCACGGCGATCGGCATCGGAATCGCGGTGATGCGGGTGGCCTACACGCGAATCACCGGGCCGTTTCTGAACCCGAAGGTTCGGAACGCACCTGAATCGACGTCGAATGAGAAATCTGAGGAAAGCGAATCATCACATGAACAACGTCATCCGACGAAACTCAACGGACACCGCTCGTCTGGAAGTGGAATCGCGAAAGGCGCTCCTGAGGGCGTCGGCGGGGCGTCGTCGTAAGGCGACGCGGAAGCCGCAGCCGGCAGGCGGTGGCGTGTTGCACGAGGCAGCGCGTTTGGCCGTGAAAAATCCAGTCGCGACGGCAAGCATTGTCTTTGCAGTTGCGTCACTGATCGGGCCATTTCGGCTTGTCAGAGCGGCCATGTTCTGCGTTCGCGCCGGCGCGGCCGTGGCGGCGCTCCGGGCCGCCGATGACGATTAAGCCCGCCAGTGGCCATCAATCAACAAATTCACAAGGAGAATTCCTATGAAACTCGACTCACTAGAAAAACTGTACTACGACCAGCTCAAGGACATACATAGCGCGGAATCGCAATTCGCGGCGTTTCTGCCGGTTGCCGCAAAGGCCGTGAGCGCAGCGCCACTCAAGAAGGCAATCGAACACCACCTCGGTGAGACGAAAAAACAACGGGAGCGCATTGAGCAATTGTTTGAAGGCGCGCCGTTCAAGCCGGGAGGCAACCACTGTGACGCTGCGGCCGGACTTATCGGCGAAGCGCGGGAGATCGCCAGTTCCGATGGCGACGCCCGTGTGCGCGACGCTGCGATTGTCTGCGCCCTTCAAAAAGTGGAGCACTACGAAATTGGCACGTATGGCTGCCTGCGGGCGTACGCCAAGCTGCTCGGAAAAGAAGGCGATGCGAAGGTAATCGAGAAATCGCTTCATGAGGAAATGTCCGCCGATGAGAGCCTGAGCGAAATGGCGGAGCAGTGGCTCAATGCGTTTGCCATGGCGGCGCATTGAATGAATTGACTGACCGCATTGTGCGTCTGTCGAAAAATCAACCAAGAAGGAGAATCATCATGAATTCTGATGTGCTGAAAGGTCGCTGGAAACAATTGAAAGGCGACGTCAAGCGAAAATGGGGTGAGCTGACCGACGACGATCTCGACAAGATCGAAGGCGATGAAGAAAAACTGAGAGGCATCGTCCAGGAGCGGTACGGGCTCGCCAAAGATCAGGCGCAGAAGGAAGTTGATGAGTTTTGTCGTACCTGTGCGTCATGACTTGAGGGTCATCAACTCCAGGGTGGCGGGAGCGGTCTCCGAGCTCGCCACCCTTTTCGCAATGGCATAGAACGCAGTGCGTTCCTTGGCCGGAAGCGTAGTGAAACGAAGACCATGCAGACGTGCGGCGCACTAGCCCCGGTTGGATTCGAACCAACGACCACACCGATTATGAGTCGAGATACGAGCGGCGTTCGTGAGTTGGAAACGCAGAAAATGGACGCGCTGGTCGCATATATGCAGCGCGCGGCTGCGCACGACCCCAATCTCCGGACCATCTTCGAGACATGGTCGGAAATCCCAGAGGCAATGCAGCACGCACTTGCAGAGATGGCCAGGTCAGCAGCGACGAAGTCGCCCTCACTCGCCAATCTGCAACATGGGCACTCAATCTCAGAAGTTGGTGGGCCTGCGGCGTTGTGCGATTAGTTCATGATCGGCTTTGCCGATCCAACGACCTTCGTCCCATCCGGCTTTTCAATTTCGATCCACCACATGGTGTTTGCCGGGAGCGGATCGGGGGCGATAGCGTGAATATCGTAGTCGTCGTGCGACGCGGCGTACTCACCTTTGCCGACGAAGGAGAGTGTGCGATCTTCGCCGCCGATCCATGCCCGCACGATCGTCGCACCGTTGTCTGAATAAGGCAGCTTCACCACGAGGTGGCCTTCCTGTCCCGCCGCGACCGCGCCGTGACCTTGTGCAAGCTCCACCTGCATATCGCCGATCGTGACGGCGCCAAGTGGGGTCTCGTCGTGCGCGTGATCTTCTTCGCCGGTCGATTCGCTCGCGTGATCGTCGTGTGTTGATCCGTCGGCGTGCGTATGCGATCCGGATTCTTGCGGCGCGGCGGCTGGTGTTTGGCTTTCCTTTTCACTGGATTGGCCGCACGCGATGGCCCACAAGCTCATTGCGATGGTGAGAATGATGGCTGTAGTAATTTTCATGATTCCAGCTCCTTGTCATTGAGGGTAGTTTCTGATTTCTGCACTGCGGAGTTTGCCGCGCTCTCGGCGCTCAGCCGATGAATGGCGGCATACCCGGCGGGCACGACGACGAGATTTAAGAATGTTGAGGTCAGGAGGCCGCCAAGGATGACCACGGAAAGCGGCGCGAGGATTTCATTGCCTGGCGTGTCCCCTTTTACGATGATGGGAATTAGCGCCAGCGCCGCTGTGAGAGCGGTCATGAGGATCGGCACGAGCCGCTCCATCGATCCCCGAATGATTGCGTCACGCATCGGAACGGCCTCGTTCTCCATGAGATACTTGTAGTGGTTCACGAGAAGAATGCCGTTGCGCACGGCGATGCCGAAGAGGGTGATGAATCCAACGAGGCTCGCGATGGAAATCACGGGCGCGATATAACCGCCGACACCGAACAAGGCAACAAAGTTGGTGAATGGGTTTGGCGATTCGGTGATAAAGATGGCGAGGATGCCGCCGATGAGGGCAAGCGGCAGATTAACCAGCACGAGTAGCGAGACGCGCATTGAGCCGATCGCGAGATTCAGAAGCACCACCATGACGAGCACCACTAACCCGCTGAACACCAAGATCGTGCGGCTGGCTGACTGCTGCGCTTCGAACTGGCCGCCATACTTCACGGTGTAGCCGTAGCGCTGGACGATCGGATCGACGCGCTGCTGCACTTGCCGCACCAGGTGGCCGAGGTTGGAGCCTTCCGCCACGTTGAGCGACACAACCGCCTTGCGCTGCGCATTCTCCCGCGCGATGAGATTCGACGACATCTCGGGTCCGATGACGGCGACCTCGTCGAGGCGAACGAGCGCGCCGCCTTGTCCGCGCAGGATGAGCCGGCGCAGATCCGTGATGTCGTCGCGGGCTTCGTCCACGAGTCGCACCACGATCGCGAATCGGCGTACGCCTTCATTGACTTCCGCGACTTCGACCCCGTAGATCGCATTCCTCACCTGCTCCGCCGCCGCTTGGGGCGTCAGGCCGTAGGCCGCTAATTCCTGCGGCTGATAATCGACCGGGAGCGACTGAATCATGACCTCACGATTCGCGGCGACGTCGCGCGCGCCGGGCAGCGGCGTCAATGCCGATTCGATTTCCTTGGCGATGATGCGAAGCGTGTCAAGATCATCGCCATAGACGCTGATTGCGATCGCTGCGGGTGTCCCTGAGAGGATGTGGCTGAGGCGATGCTCAATTGGCTGGCCGACGTTGGTTGTAATGCCGGGCACGCGCTCAAGAACCGTCGTGATGCGTTCACGTACCTCCGTCTTGTTGTAGCCGGGGAGCACGGTGACATCGATCTCGGAATTGCTCACCGGCTCAGCGTGTTCGTCGCGCTCGGCGCGGCCGGTTCGGCGCGTCACGCTCTTGACGCCCTCAATTGCGAGAAGTTGCTTTTCGATCGAGGACGCCATGCGATCACTCGCGGCGAGTGACGTACCGGGTGGTGCGAATAGGCCGACGGTAAAGGTGCCCTCGTTGAACTCCGGCAGGAACGAAGTGCCAAAGGTCGTTGCGAGCCAAAGCGCGAGTATTGTCGCGACGCCAGCCGCCGCGAGGACGAGGACACGCATTCGGATCGCGAACCTGACGGCTGGCTCATAAGCGCGCTTCAAGAGCCGCACCAAAAAACCATCGACAGACTCACGCTTCGTGGGATGCGCGTGGAGGAGATAGCGGCACATCGCGGGTGTCACGGTCAAGGCCACAAGCAGTGAGGCCAGAATAGACACGACAAATGCAACGCCGAGTGGACGGAAGAACCGCCCTTCGATGCCTTCCAGAAACATCAGCGGCACGAACACAAGAGCAATGATGATCGTCGCGAACACCATCGCGGGCCGAATCTCGTTACTAGCGTCGAAGATGACGCTGAGCTTCGGCCGCTGCTCGGACTCTGGCTTGGCGGCGTTCTGCCGGAGCCGCCGAAAGACGTTCTCCACGTCGATGATCGCATCATCCACAAGACTTCCAACGGCGATCGCGAGGCCGCCCAGCGTCATCACGTTGATCGTCTCGCCCATCCAGTCCAGCACGAGTAGGGCGGACGCGAGCGACAGCGGAAGCGCCGTCAGGGTGATGAGCGTTGTGCGCACATTGAGTAGAAACAGAATGAGGATAATGGAGACGATGATCGCCGCGTCGCGCAGCGCGTGAACGACATTGTTGACCGACAGACGAATGAAGTCGCCTTGCCGGAAGATCTGCCGGTTGATGTGCAGGCCTTCGGGAAGCGTTGGTTCGAGCGCATCGAGTGTCGCGTCAATCTGATCGGTGATGGCGAGTGTATTTGTGCCCGGCGCTTTCTGGATCGTCATGACGACCGCTGGATGTCCGCCGTCGGCGCCGGTGCCGCGTTTGGGCGCTGGACCCAGTCGCACGTTCGCGACTTGTCCAATCGTCACTGGGGCGCCCGCGTGATATTTGATTACGGTCCCTGCAATGTCCGACTCCGAGCGCACGCGCCCGCTTTGTCGTATCGGCAGTTCAAGCCCATCGACATCCGGAAGGTATCCGGCGCTCAGCGTGCTGTGCGCGGTGTCGGCGGCAGCGACGACATCGCTGACGGAGAGATCGTAGAGCCGCAATTTTTCCTGCTCGACGAGCACTTGATACTCGGGAAGCTCGCCCCCGATGACCGACACCTGAGCGACGCCCGGAATAGCTAACAATTGATTGCGAAGGTCGAACTCGGCGTAAGCGCGCAATTCCAGCGGCGGAACCGTGCCTTCCGGTGAGGACACGGCGAGCAGCATGATCTCGCCCGTGATTGACGTGATCGGGGTCATCTCGGCGTGCGCGTCCGGTGGCAAGTCCTCACGTATCGTGTCGAGCCGCTCCGAAACAAGCTGCCGGGCGCGATAGATGTCCGTGCCCCAGTCAAACTCGACGTACGCGATCGACAAACCGATGGCGCTGCTCGTCCGCACACGGCGCACGCCGGGAATGCCATTCACCGACGTTTCAATCGGAAACGTCACATATTGCTCAACTTCATCCGCAGCGAGGCCCGGCGCTTCCGTCATGATCACCACCGTCGGCGCATTCAGCTCCGGAAAGACATCGACGGGCATGCGCGGCAGTTGTAGTCCTGCAAACACCAGCAAGACGCCTGCAAGCACCAGCACGAGGGCGGCGTTATCGAGCGAGAATTGAATCAGTCGTTTCAGCATGGAACCTCGCCCTTGTTAGTGATCGTCATGGAAGGCGCCGTCCGCATGGAAGTGACCGCCCTGTTGACTAACGCCGCTCTGCTGACTGGCGAGTTTCAACTCGTAGGCGCCGTCGAGAACGACTTCATCGCGAAGTGAAAGTCCGCTGTTGATAGCGACCCAGCGTCCGTCGTTGACCCCCATATCAGCCTCGACACGAATCGCCTTGTTCGGGTCCTGTGGATCGCGCCGGAAGAAGACGTGAACGATGCCATCCTTGACGATGGCCGCACGCGGGATGGCAAGCGCCGGGCCGCCAGTGGATTCTGCGACGACTTCAAGAAACGCCGACACACCGGGGCGGATCCACGACTTCGACCCTTGCGGTGTGGCGATCAGCGTGATTGTGCGCTGATCCGGATGCGCTTCGAGGCCGATGGTGAGCGACGCATCCACGCTGTCGCTCAAGGCGACACCGGGCGCCGCGGGAGGCACAATGCGCGCCGAGGCGCCGCTTGCGATTCGTGCCAGATCGGATTGCAGCGCCATGGCGCGGAAACGGACCTTCTCAGGATCAACCGTGGAGAGCACCAGGGATGGCGTCTCGACGAAGGCGCCATCCGTCACGGCGAGCGATTCGACGACTCCTGCCTCGGCGGCGCGCACGTCAATCCAGTCGATCGTGCCATAGGTCGGAATCGCTTTGCCGTCATGCTCTGTTTCGGCAGTGAGCCGGGACTCGGGAATACCCGTCGCGGCAGACGCTCGATGCAGCGCGTGTTCGCGCGTGCGATGGGCGTTGGCCAATTGTGTTTCCGCTTGTCGCCGCTCCGCGCGCAGACGGGGAAGACTTGTCTCAAGCTCAACGGCCTGCGCTTCGAGGTCGGCGCGGCGAAACTCTGCGGATGCGAGCGCTGAGAGTCGTTCGCGCAGGGCGGTGAGGCGCTGTTCCGTTTCTTCGAGTTTTGCATCGGCAACGGCGATGGCGGCATTGGCGGCGTCAATATCCTGCTCACCGACAATGATCTCGTGCTGAAGCTCCGGCCACTCAGGCGACCGGAATCGATAGAGCACATCGCCCGCGTCAACTCTTTGATATTGGTCCACCAGAAGATTGACGCGGCCGGGAAGCGTCATGCGGTATTCGTGACGAGCGAGCGGCTGTAATTCAAACGCGCCGGGGACACGAATCGTGCTGTCCACGTGGCGCCGCTCGACTGAAGCGAACGTGATGCCGAGATTGCTCCGCACGGTCGACGGAATGTCGATGCGATTCGTCGGCGCTTCGCCCGTCGCCGCTTGCGATGTGGTTTCCGCTGTCGCGGGCGATTCGTTCGTACACCCCACGGTAGCCAAAATACCAAGCGCTATGAGGATCAGGGTTCGATGTTTCATTGCGTCACCTCGTCGGCGCTCTCCGCCGCAGGGTTGGTTGATTCGAGTTTCGCCACCGGCGCAGGCCCGGTGAGGTGGTCAAGCTCGATGTGGGCGCGCGCTTCTTCGAGGCGCACGTCAATCAGGTGCAGCTTGGCGTTGTGCGCGCGCACAAGGCTCTCCAGCAGCACGAGTCCGCCGCTTTCGCCGAACTCAAGGAGACGGCGCGCATCGTCAAGCTGGCGATCGATAAGCGGCGCCAGATGGTCTGTAATTTGTTCGCGCTCCTCTCGCAGCGCCGTCGCCCGGGCGCGCATCGCCGCGATGGCGCCGATGATGCGCTCAAGCTGCGTTTCAAACGCAGCCCGCGCAACCTCGCGCTCGGCCGTCGCCTCAGCGATGCCCTGCCGATTCGCATTGAGAATCGGAATGGGAATGGCGCCGAGAAAGCCGATGCGCGATTGCCCCTGATCGGTTTCGTAGAGCGGGCCGATCGTCAGGTCCGGGTACCGTTTCCGAATCTCGCGGCGCAGAGTTTGTTCCGCAACTTCGTACTCTTGCCGTAACCGGGCGAGGGACAGATTGCGCGAGACGGGGTCAATGACTTCCGAATCGGCGGAGATCCCAACGCTGAGAATCGGCGTGAATTGAATCGGAGCTTCGGGGGACAATCCGAGAAGCGTTCTGAGATGTTGGTCAAGGACGGCGACGTCGCCGGCAAGTCGACGAACCTCGTAGGCGCGTTGCATCCGCTCAATCGAAAAAAGCGCCGCTTCGGTTCGCGGCATCTCTCCTGATTCCGCGAGTCGTCCGGTGGATTCGGTCAAGGACTTCATGGAATCCACGAACTGCCGCAGCTCCTCATGCTTCAACCTCGCGGCGGACCATTCGGCCCATGCAAGCCGCACATCGCGACGAATGCGCCACTCTGCTTCGGCGATGCGGTCAAGGTCAGCGCTAACGGCTGCATTGGCGCGAGCCTTCTCGGCCGCGAGTCGTCCGGAGATTGGAATCGTGATCGCCAGCCCAGGCGTGATGACCCACGGATTCGCCACGCTTTCAGTAATGCGCAACACATCAATCGAGAATGTCGGATCGTCCCAGCGACCCGCGTATTCAGCGGTTGCCTGCGCCACTCCAGCGCGCAGCCGCGCCATTCGCAAGTCAGGGTTGAAGACGAGAGCGACGAGTTCGGCCTCGGGGAGTGAGAGTCCGTCGTCCGGATCAAACGGCGGCGCGTCCGCACGGCCTTCCTCGGCGAGACGCGCTGCGAAAGCGCGCACAGCCTCGTCCGACGGTGTTCGCAATCGCCATGCGGCCTCAAACGCCTCCGGCTCAAGTGGCCTTGATTGGTAGCTTTGACAGCCCGCCACCGCCACGACGCTTATCGCGACCGCAGCCACGGACCGGAATGATGCCAAGTGCAATGTGATTCTCCGAACGAAATTCTGCTTTTGAGCACCGCTGCGCGCATGGCACAGCACGACCGACCAGCGTCAGCCGTGTCAGGTCAAAAGCACAATTGTTCGGAGCGGCGAAATGTGAGGGGGTGGACCTCGATCAGGCGGTGGTCGGCGCGCCGGACCATTCCAATTCGAGAGTGGCAAGATCAATTGCGAGGGTGCTGTAAAGCAACTCACGCTTACCAATTGATCTGTTGAACCGCCTTTCTCCCGAAGCGCTATTCGCGGGGAGAAATCGTGTGAATGAAGCGAGCTGCAGCAATGGTCGTCGTCAGAACCGCTTAGACTCGTGAACGCGGGCACGACGTCTTGCAAATCTACGGACGGCAGAACGGCAATATGACTGTGGCCATGTGAATGGGTCGAGCCATCGTGCGTGTGCTCGTGAGCGTGGAATTGAACTCCGTCGGCGCCACCAATTTCCGTTGCGGCATAACCCCGAGCAGGCGACAGCCATGCAATAACGCCGAGCATTGCCGCGATCGGAATTGTCAGGAGCCAGGACCTCACGACCAAAGTGTAGCCCCAAGGCCGCTCAAGTGCCTCCCGCGCGAAGATCGGCGAAGTCGCCATTCACGGAGCTGTGTGAACCCGACACGTCCACGCACATCTGCGAATCACCTGTGCTGCATGAGTCATTCTTGCCGACGACAGGCACAATCGACTTCCGAATGATTGATGCGGACACCCGCGCACTAGCCCCGGTTGGATTCGAACCAACGACCACACCGATTATGAGTCAGGCGCTCTACCGCTGAGCTACGGGGCCACTGGGCGACAAGAGTAGCGAATGGCGCGCATCGCGCCATGCGGATGTGTGTCATCAATCGTGAGTCGTATGTGAGGCGCAAAAATCTGCCTCGATCACTTGATGAAGAGCATTTCGCGATACGTCGGCAGCGTCCAGTGGTCGTCGGGAATTTCGTCCTCGAGATCGTCAGCGAAGCTGCGGAGTGCGGCCATCTTGGGGCGGATGTCCGCCGCGAGGTGCTTGGCGTGCTTCTCCGGATCCTCATCGTGCGGCGCGTCAAGCGCCGTCTCCAGCGCCAGCATCGCCGCCATGAATTGGCCGAGGAGTTCACTGTACGACTGGAACCGTGCGCGCAATTCCGTGCAGTTCATCGAAATGGCTTCTGTCGCGGCGACGGATTCGGCAAGCTCACGCAAATAGCGCTGGGCTGCAGGTGAAACGTGCTGGCGGCACAGACCAAGCTGCGTGTTGGCTTCAATCAGTATCTGCTTGTTGAACTGTTCGAGGTAGATCGACTTGCGGGCATCGAGTTCGGCTTCGGTCAGCACGCTGAATCGTGTGAATGCATCCACAACCTTTTGCGCGGTGATCACCGGAATCGCTTGCGTGGAGTCGTTCAAGATCGGCAATCCACGGCGGGCGGCTTCGTCGTGCCACTCCTGCGTGTAGTTGTCGCCGTCGAAGATCACGCGTTTGTGCTTCTTGACGATCTCCTGAAGGATGGGCATCACCGCTTGTTCGAGCGACTTGCTGTCCGGCTTCTCACCGACTTTGGCTTCGATTTCATCCGCGAGATCCGCGAGCGATTCGGCGACGATGGTGTTCAGCACGGTGTTCGGCCACGCGACGCTCTGACTGGCGCCAACGGCGCGGAATTCGAACTTGTTGCCGGTGAACGCGAACGGCGATGTTCGGTTGCGGTCGCCGGAGTGGCGGGGAATCTGCGGCAAAGTGCGAGCGCCAAGATCAAGCTGGCCGCGCGATCGCGTGGATGTGGTTTCGCCGGCTTCGATCTGATTGACGATGTCGGAGAGCATCTCGCCGAGGAAGATGGAGATGATCGCGGGCGGGGCTTCATTGGCGCCAAGACGATGGTCGTTGCCGGCGGAAGCGACGCTGGCGCGAAGCAGGTCGGCATGACGATCGACCGCGCGGATGATGGCGCACAAGAACACCAGGAACTGCAGATTCGTGTGGGTTTCCACGCGCGGATCGAGCAGGTTTACGCCGGTGTCCGTCGCCAGCGACCAGTTGTTGTGCTTGCCTGAACCATTGACGCCGGCGAACGGCTTCTCATGCATGATGCAGTGCAAGCCGTGTTGCGGCGCCGCGCGGCGCAGAGCTTCCATCACGAGCATCTGATGGTCGACCGCGACGTTGGCGGATTCGAACATCGCCGCGATCTCGTACTGACCCGGGGCGACTTCGTTGTGGCGCGTCTTGACTGGGACGCCGAGTGAGAAGAGCTCAGAATCCACGTCAGTCATGTACGACAACACACGCGAGGGAATGGCGCCGAAGTAATGATCTTCGAGCTGCTGATCCTTCGGCGGTTTGGCGCCAAGGAGTGTGCGATTGCACATCATGAGATCGGGGCGAGCGAAGTAGAACCGCCGGTCGATCAGGAAGTATTCCTGTTCAGCGCCGACGGTCGGCGAAACGCGCGTGGCGCCGGTTTCATTGCCGAAAAGCTTGACCAGGCGCATGGCCTGCTCACTGAGCGCTTCCATCGAACGAAGCAGGGGAGTCTTCTTGTCGAGCGCTTCGCCGGTCCAGGAGACGAAGACTGTCGGGATGCAGAGCGTGACGTTGTTGGCGCCGCGATTCAGGAAGACCGGGCTGGTGGCGTCCCAGGCGGTGTAGCCGCGGGCTTCAAAGGTGGCGCGCATGCCGCCGGAAGGGAAGCTGGACGCATCGGGCTCGCCCTGAACGAGCTCCGCGCCGGAGAATTCAACGAAGGCGCTGCCGCTGCCATCGGGATGAACGAATGAGTCGTGCTTTTCGGCGGTCGAGCCGGTGAGCGGCTGGAACCAGTGCGTGTAGTGCGTGGCGCCGTGTTCGATGGCCCAGTCCTTCATCGCATTGGCGATGGTGTCCGCGGCGGACGGGTCAAGCGGGGCGCCGAATTTGATGGTCTTTTGAAGGGATTGGAAGACGTCTTTCGGCAATCGCTGCCGCATGACGCGCTCGCTGAAGACATCGCGCCCGAAGAGGGTTTCGATGGAGCTTGGGGGGGCGGATGAACGGGTCAACTCATCCACAGAGTCCGCGATCTGGTTGATCGCATTGTGACGCTGGGAGGCGGTCGCAACGGCGGCGCCTTCGGTGCTCATTCGGTCTTCCTTCCTGTGGGGCGGCGGCATGACGGGTGACGCAAGAGTCTATTGTCGCGGGTCGCGCGGACGTTGCAACTGGGCTGCTCTTTTCGAAATCGGCCGGTTTGAAGGCCGAAATCAGGCGACCGGGGCACGGAGACCGGCGGACAGGTCGCGGACAAATGTCTCGGCGGTCTGAATGGGGTCGGCGCCCTCCGTCAATGCGGATTCGATGCGTCGAACCAGCGCTGAGCCGACGATCGCGGCGTCCGCGTGCTGCACAACTGACCCGACCTGATCGGCGGTGGAGATGCCGAAGCCGCACGCGATGGGCAGATCGGTGAGTTTGCGCATCTGACCGACGGGTTCAGCAATTTCGGGAGCGTCGGTGCGCTCGCCGGTGATTCCCGTTCGCGCGAGCAGGTACACGAAGCCGCTGCACGCGGCGACGATGCGCTTCGCTCGATCAGGAGTCGTGGTCGGGGCCA
Organism: Phycisphaerales bacterium; assembly: GCA_029260345.1. Classification (GTDB taxonomy): domain Bacteria; phylum Planctomycetota; class Phycisphaerae; order Phycisphaerales; family UBA1924; genus OFTM186. The sequence goes on from JAJDDK010000002.1 coordinate 349,291, forward strand.
CGAGGAGGCTGAGTGACAAACCGGCGGCGTCCGCAGCAGCGCGAATCGGGGCGGCTTCTTCAATTGGGGCATCGGGCACAATGAGGCCGTCGAAGCCGGCGTCGCTCGCTTCACGGGCGAACTTCTCCATGCCCCAGCGCTGGACGATTGACACGCTGACCATCGCGACAAGGCCGAGATTGGTGGAAGGCCGCGCTTTGCGGACGGTTTCAAGGACGCTCTTCGGGGTCACGCCGGTCAGGAGCGCTTCATGCATCGCGGCGGCGATGACGGGGCCGTCTGCGATAGGGTCACTGAAGGGAATGCCGATTTCGACGATCGAGGCGCCGGCTCGTTCCATTCCGGTCAGAAGTCTTGGTAGCGATTCGAGTGTCGGTCGACCGGCGCAGACGAACGGCATCAGCGCCCGCTGATTCTTCGTCCGCAGCGACGAAAAAATGTGATCAATGCGGCTCACGGTTTGACGCCTTTGACGCGATCCGGATCGGTGTACTTGGTCAGTGCGGCGGCGAGGTCGACCCCGGCGACATTGGCAAGCGTCGTTAGCCAGGCGAGCACGTCGGCGAACTCCTCGGACAGATTCGCCTGCTGCTCAGGTGTCGGTGACTGGTCGGGCGCGTTTTCGTGGAGGGAAGTGGCCAGTTCGCCCACCTCTTCGATCAGCCACATGAAGGTGCCGGGGACGCCGCGGGCGGAGTCGGTCGCGTGGTAACGATCGCGGATGAGCTGTTGCAGCTCACGAACGGTGATATCCGGCGCTGGGGTCTCGGCACTCATGCCAGACACGATAACGAGGCGGCGACATCGCGCGGTCTGAACCGGCGGGCTTAGCGGCCGTTGCCCATGATTTCGTTGTCGGTCATGGGCGGGATGCCGCCACGATTGCGCTCATTGCGAAGCTCAAGGGCGCGGCGTTCGAGCTCGGCCCATGCTTCACCGGAACGAAGGCGCGTCTCAAGCTCTTCGATCTGCTTGAGGCGATCGTGGTAGGCGCTGTCCACGTAGCGGTCGTCGAGTTCCATCAGCACAAACGTTTTGTAGTAGCCGTTGGGTTCGACATACGTTTCCTTGCGCTTCACGGATGAGCCGCGCAAAGCGTAGCTGGCGACCACGGCGTTGACGTCCTGGAATCGCTGAAGCAAACGTAGATCATCCGCGGCTTCCACCTGTTCCTGGAAGTTGCGCTGCAGGACATCGACGCGGGCGTCAATCGTGAGCGCCAGGGCCTGACGAGCCTGATTCACGGCAAGCGACTCGGCGATGGTCTGATTGGCGCCGACTGCTTGCGCCGTGACCATGAGGCGGCCATCAGCGCTTTGTGGCTCAGTTTGATACCAGACCGGTTCAAAGGCGCGCGTGACTTCAGTGCGCTCCGGCAACACCTTTGGTTGTTTCACGCGGTTGCGCTTGCATCCGGCGATTGGCGCGACGAGCACGACTGCGGCAAGCGCCATGGACAGCCCCACCCGTCGAGTCATGATGCGAATTTCGTGCGACATCGCCCCGGTCTCCTGATCTGTCGTGAATGATCCGATGAAGGGAATATCGGAGAATGAACGGGGGCGGATAAGAAGGATGATGCACGGTGGAAACACCAACCGGACCTTGAGGGCCGCTGCCGCATTCGGAGTGGCGTTCGTTATCGGTCTGCCGAATTTTTCTTGCGCATCAAAGCAGTTCGAAGCGGCCTCGGACGACGCAAAGCCAATGTGGGTGGACCGGCCTCAGGAGGGCGCCGATGGGCGCGTTCTGGTGGGTGTCGGGGTTGGCAGGACGCGGCCAATGGCGGTGGACGCCGCGTTTGCGCGGCTCGCACAGTCAATTCAAGTTCGAATTATCGCGGATGAAAAGGCGAGATCGTCGGGTGAGACTCGAGTGATCGATGGTCAGCGAACGGGATCAGCGCAGTCTTCAATGGATCGATCGGTGCGGCTTGTCGTTGATCAGCGGCTCGCAGGCGTCATGATTGATCGCGCATGGCAGAACCCCACGACAGGGGAATGGCATGCGCGTGTCCTGCTCGATCGCAAGGAATCCGGACGCGCCCTTGATCAAACAGTGAATGAACTTAGGCGCCGTTCGCAAACAGCGCAGCACCGCGCGACTGCCGTGGCGGGCTGGGAGCAGATCGCGGCGTGGCGCGAAGCGCTTGAAGCAACCCTAGAAGCGATTGACGCCGCGAATGCGAGGGATGCGGTTTTGTCGTCTGGCGCCTGGGCTGTTTCACATGACGAACTCCTCAATGCGATGGAAACAGCTCAGCGCGGCTGGGACGAGGCACGCGCTCGGGCACGGATTGCGGTGCAGTGGACGACGTCGTCGAGCGCCTCGATTGGGCGCGCCGTATCGGATCGCATCAATGAACTGGGTCTGTTGACGTTGGTTGGAGATGCTGATCTGGTGATCCAGTGTGATTTGTCGTTGGTCACGAGCGGCGCATTTGATGGGCGGACTCGTGCGACGCAATGGGAATTGACGATCCAGGCGCTGGCGCCGGAGAGTCGGCGGTTTATTGCAAGCCGACGTGAGACTGGCGCCGCAGTGTCCCGCAATGATCCGGAACGAGCGGCGCGCGATGATGCAATGCGCCGATTGGACGTGATTCTTCCGGGTTTCCTGAACGACGTCTTCGCACGCGGCGGTTCACTCTGAGCGGCGATCCGGCGCTTGTGAATCAGTCAATGCATCCAATTCTGATTCGTTGAGCACTGGGAATGAATCGCGACCGGTGCGCAGCGCGGCTCGGATGTATGGAGCGCACATCGTGCATTCGCCACCGGCGCCGGTGCGCACGCGTAGCGCTTCAAAGTCGAGCGATTCCCGCTGGGACCGATCGATGAGCTCGCGGAAGGTGAGGTTGGTGCAGATGCAACGATTGACGCACATGGCTTAGTCGTAGTCGAAGAGCTCATTGGTGTCCTGCACGCCGAACCAGCCGAGGCCGACTGTCGTTGCATCAACGCCGTAGCCGAATCCAGGCACAGTTTGCGTGCGCGACTCTGAGGAAACGTGGCCGTCCAGCCATGCGGCGCCGGCGCGGCCTGCATGGCGGAAATGAATGGATGGATTCGCTCGGGCGCCGGGGAATTCCGGCCAAAATCGCGGCTCGACGAAGCTGTATTCAATCAGGCCGCCAACGCCTTGGGCACTCGCGAAGGCGCTATCCGTGAATGCGATTGTTTCACTCGGTCTGCTGATGATTGACCGGCGGGCGCCTTGTGTTGTGGTTTGCACCATCCATGATCCGCCGGGGCCGGGTTGACGCGTGACGCCGATGAAAGCGTTGTTGTAGCCGTAGCCACCGCTGGAGTTTTCGAACCCGGCGCCGCTTTGGGCGAGCTGATCAAGCGTGAACTGAAATGTCGGGCAGGTTCGTGTGCGGGCGCTGGTCAAGGCGTCTTCTAGGTATAGGGTGATGACGCCGCGCTCGGACTGGAATGGTTGCGAGGCATGCTCGCGGGCGCCGTGCCAGCGTTCGAGGTTGGTTGATTCGATATTGGAGGCGCCAGGCATGTAGAGACCGTGGTGGTCGCTTGCATAGAGATCATTGGCGAGTTGAAGCTGACGAAGGTTGGAGGCGCATTGGGCCTGGCGGGCTGATTCACGCGCTGATGCAAGTGAGGGCAGCAGAATGGACATCAGCGCGCTGATCAATGAGAGCGTGATGAGTGTCTCAAGCAGTGTGACGCCGCGGCGGTGTGTTGGTCTGGCGCGATTCACGAGCCACTGCTCCAATTTGCGAGCAGGATGGCAAGATCGGCGCCATTGACGACACCGTCTGTATTGAGATCAGCAGGCCCGTTCCCCGGACCCCAAACGCCAAGCATGGTCGCAAGGTCCGCGCCGTTCACGACGCCGTCACCGTTGAGATCTGCAATGGTCGCTGCGGCGCGCACGTCGGCAACGGCATCGATTTCCACAGACACTTCACCGAGCGGGCCGATCACGGCATTGACGCCCGTGCTGATGCGAATGAAATCGAAGCTGGTGAGATTCGCGGTTTCGCCAGTGGCGGCATCAATCGCCCAGGCAATGTCGAACGCATCGCCGCCACCGGAGCCCGCGTCGATACCGATTGTGAAAGGGTCGTCAGGGATGGTGTAGAAATCGCCCGCATCAATGGAAGGATTGTCCTCCGGGTTGTTGAGTTGATTGTCGGTGGCTGAACCTTGAGCGCCGGACAGGTCGCCGCGCAGGAGCGTCGGGCTGAGGTCTGCGTATCCGTAGATGGACTCCATGGCGCCGCCTGAGGTCGTGAGCGTGAAGGACTCGAACAGTGATGGCAAGCGGAAAGTTGTTGTATTCATCGGGCTCGGGGCGCCCGCGGGGAACCATGCGATGTTTGCGGGAGGCGTTGGCGTGCCAGAATCTGAATCCCACATCTGAGTCTCAATCGAACTGCTTGGGGAAGGGAGATGTGATCCTGGGATCAAGAACCATTGATCATCCGGCAGTCCGTTCCCGTTGTCGTCGCGCGCAATTTCGATAATCGCGGCTTCACCCCACCGCGTGGATGGCGTGCCGCTGGGCCAGAATGCATTGCCAAAGACGATGAAGTCCAGGCCCATGGGGTTCGCTGGATGATCTTCAACGGGACGCGCAAATCCAAGAGTGATTGAGCCGCCGAATCCGCCGAGCGTGACGCTGTTGGTGTTGTCCGGTGCGATTGTGCCGCCGCCAACGGGGGCGCCGAGCGCGAGTGATGGATTGCTGAAGGAGGCATTGTTGACGAACTGGCCGGGCGCCGGCGTGTAAACATGAACAACGATGGCAAAGTCAGCCGTTGCTACGTGTTGCACAACAAGGCCCGCGCAAAGGATTGGAGTGACGAACAAAGAAGTGCGCATCATTTGGACTCCCTTCCCCAGTTCGCAAGCAGCATTGCCAGATCAGCGCCATTGACGACGCCGTCGTGATTCAGATCGGCGAAGAAGTTGTCACTTGCGAAGATTGCGAGCAATGAAGCGAGATCGTCACCTGCGACTTCATCGTCGCCATTGAGATCGCCTGTGATGCGACCGCTCGTCGCAAACCAACCGGCGAAGTCGGTCAAGAGCAATTCATCCGTGCCAGGGTTGAAGGCGGCGCCGAAAAATCCCGAGCCGTTGCCGAGCGGATCCAGACGCTTCACCTGCGCAGGGCTTTTCGTGTCGATGGCGACACCGCTTTCGATGATGGTGTTCAACGCGCTGGCATTGATGACGGCAACGTTTCCAAAATCTCCAGCGTCAAAGTCGCCGCCGCCGACGATGAGGGCGCCGTTGCGATCGAACACCAGCGTGCTGGCGGACAAGAGATCGGCGAGAAACAACCCGTCGTTTTCGAAGTCGACGCCGGAGGACCATTCCGCCAACGTAAATCGCTTGATCCATCCGGTCTCACTCGTGCCTGGTGTGTTTGGGGAGTTGTCGAAGCCGTTGCTTGTGTAGATAGCGCCTTCGTCGTCAATCGCGATGCCGCCACTGGCGCCGTCGATGTTGTCGATGACGATTGGGTTTTCGGGGGCTGCCGGATTGCTTGTTGTGTCGAGCACGGTCACGAACGCCGGTTGCCCGAAGTCGCCACCAGTGATGGCGAGTGATTGCTCATCAATCCAGGCGGCGGCGAAGTGGTTGACCGCGAAAGCCGCGGCGTTTGTCGATGTCAGCGTTGCGGGAGTCCTGGCATTGAGCAGCGCGGCGTCAAAAACAATGACTGGCTTGTTGAATCCTGCGCCAAGCGCAATACGCGTTCCGCCCGGTGACACCACAAGAAACCCAGGATCGACCGGAGCGGACAAGATTGAAGCATCAATCGTCGCGGCGACGTTGTGAATATTTGAACCAACTTCCGATTCAAGAAGCACTTCCAACCCGGTCGCCGTGATGAGCCTGCCATCGGGCAACACAGCGACGGCGACGCCGAACGATCCTGGCGCGATCGTTGGCTGGGTGACGTTTCGATACCAATCGCCGTATTGGTGAAATAAGTCGGCCGATGCACTGGATGTCATCAGCAAGAGGCCGACGGCAGTAGTAGCACACGGCGCCCAAGCCCTTCGACAAAAAATGGAACGCATTGATTCATCCTCGATCTCACTCCGATTCGCGCGGAGCGGCTCCCTGCCGGAAAAACTCCCGCGGCTGAGGTTTCAAGGATTGGGGCCGGTGTCTCGCGATCGCGGGGAGCGCGCGGAGACTTCGCCGGCCGCCCCTAAAACCGCGGGGGTGGCGCAACACTCGTCAACGGCAGGTCTTCCGGCTCTGGGCTCGGCGAGCTGTGCCTTCCCGCCGCAGTGATTGCGGCAGTGGCATTTGCGTGGCTCGCGTCAGCACCCATTACGGCGGCGCGTCCGCAGCGGTTTTTCACCGCTTTCCCTCTTCGTCTCATGCTCGCTTTTGGCGAATATGAGAAACCTTTGACGAAAACAACGTACGGCGCCCGTGGTTCCATTGTCAATCCACGATGACCCAGTTGAGGCGGCGCCTGTGTTCAAACGTCTTTGGACCAACGGCTCGCACGAATGCCTGACGCGGGCGTGTCAAGGAGGCTTGCATGGACTTTCTCTCTCAGCTTTGGATTCCGATCGTTGTTTCGTCCGCTGCAGTGTGGGTGATTGCCGCGATCATCTGGATGGCGATGCCGCACCGGAAGAGCGAGTGGAGCGCGGTGGGCGATCAAACCAAGTTTGTAGACATGTTACGGACGTTCGAATTGCGCCCTGGGAATTACATGTTTCCGTTCTGCGGCAGCAAAACCGACATGAAGGATGAAACACTGCAGCGACTCTTGAAAGAGGGGCCGATGGGGACCATCCACATTTGGAGAGGGATGCGTCCGATGGGCGTGTGCATGCTGGCTTCGTTTGTGTTTTATCTCGTGGTTGGGGTGTTCGTGGCCTACCTGGGATGGCACGCATTTGAAGGGAAGCCGAATCCGAATTATCTGCACGTGTTTCAGATCACCGGAACGACGGCGTTCATGGCGTACACGTTTGCGCTGATTCCCAACGGCATCTGGTTCGGCAAGCCGATCAAGAGCATCGCCTTTGATGTCATTGATGGATTAGTTATGGGCTTGGTGACGGGCGGGATATTCGGCTGGTTGTGGCCGAGCGTCGAGACGGTGATGAACGCCGATGTCGTTGGCGGCATGGGCGGCTGAGGCAAGGTCAGTGATGTCAAGTATGCAGGCCCGAGCGACTCTGAGCGCCCGGGCCTGTTTCATTTTGGAGTTACTCGCTCGAACGAATTCATTCGTTCTTCGTACGATGAGGGCAAAAGGACGTTCTCCGAGTGCCGACCAATAGGAAAACTCGTTTGTTCACATGGATGACCGTTTGGGTTGTGCTTTGCGCGATTGCGATGTCCGCGCACTTGGCGGCGTGGCGGACAACGAGTGCGAGTGACGCAAATTCGGGTCTTTTCAGCGTTCTCAATTTCATCAATCTCGCGATGGCGCCGGGGGAGAAACTTTGGCGCGTGTTGTCCGGTGATTTCACCGGTGGCGGATGGGTCGAAGGAGCTTTCGTTGGCGCCGCGGGCGCGACGATGTGGACGGTTGTGATTTGGGTTGTTTGGCGCGTGAGGCGATGGTTTATGGATCGGCCCCGACGAGGTCGGGCAGAGATCGACACATCGCGCCGCCGCTTTGTTTTTGATGCTTCGCTTGCCGGCGCCGGCTTGTTCGGAGGAGGCGTCGCGGCGAACGCGACAATGCGCGAGCCGTGGGGGCTGCGCACGACGCGCTATTCGGTCAATATTCAGGATCTGCCTGAATCCCTCGATGGCGTGCGATTCGTGCAGGTTTCGGATACGCATCTTGGGCCGCACGTTCCGGCTGAGTTCATTCAGCATGCGATTGACGAGGCGATCGCGCTGAAACCCGACATGTTTCTGCTCACGGGTGACTATGTCTCGCGGAGCGCACAGTTCATTGATGCGGCGGCAGCGCAACTCGGCGCCCTTGTTCGCGCATCAGATCCTTCACGTCCGCCGCTGGGTGTACTGGGGAATCATGATTGGTATGCGGACGGTCCGGCGAGTCACGCCGCGCTTTCGGCGGTCGGCATTCGCATGATCGACAACACGCGTGTGTTTCTTGATGGGCCGACGCGAAGCATTGTGGATGAGCCAACGGCTGATTGTCTTTGCATTGCCGGATTTGGCGATCTGTGGGAAGACCGCATCGATGCGTATCACGCGTTTCTCGGTGTGCCGGCGTCAACGCCGCGACTGTTGCTTTCGCATCAACCTGATGTGGCGGAATTCAGTGATGTGTCAGGAGTGTTGTCGGATGGCCGACCGACGCGGTCGCCTCGTGTGGACTTGATGCTGTCTGGTCATTTGCACGGCGGGCAGGTCAAGTTGCCATTCATCGGGGCGCCGATTGTGCCGAGCCGATTTGGGCAGAAATACCTTGCAGGCATGGTTCAAGGGCCTGCGTTTCCGGTGCTCATTTCGCGCGGCATTGGGATGTCCGTGTTGCCGATTCGTTGGGGGGCGCCGCCGGAGATCGTTGAGATTACGCTGCGCTGGAAGCGCTAGTCGGGGGCGCGGCCATGCCAGTTTGCGGTGGTGCTTCAATTTCTTCGGGCGCTGCGTTCTTATCCTTCGGTAGAAGCTGTGGCGGAATCGGGATCAAGAAATGTTCCGCGATGCGGCGGCCATCCTGAAGGAGCGATTGTGTTTGCGCTCTCATGCCTTCTGGCGACGCCATTTCAAGCGCCTTCGTGAATGACTGCTTGGCCTGTGGCGGCAGGTCCGGCAAGCGGACATTCTCAAATGCCATGAATGCGGATCGAATTGCCGCGGCCTGCTGCTGCGGTGACTGCTGAGGTGTGGCGCGCTGCGCGGTAACGGCGATGTAAATGATTGGCGCCGCGACAAGGGCGAACGCGGCGGCGATGGCGAGCGGGGCAAATTTGCCAATGCGGCCAATAACCGCCGGGCGAGTTGACGGCGCGACGGAGTGATTCCGAGTCTCATCCATTGAGCCAACCGCTTCCATGATGCGCTTGACGCGCATCGGGTCGGTGGCGCCTGTCAGGCGATCCGCATCACTTTCCAAGCGACGCTCCAGAGGCGTCAACTGGGACGTTTCGTGCTTTGATGATTCGTAATTCATGGCGAGGTCTCTTGCAATGGTGACGTCATCGTCATGGACGCGGGAAGCGTGGAGGCTAATCGCTGACGGGCCCGGTGGAGAAGGACACGAACGGCGCCCGGTCGTTTGCCGATGGCGGGGCCGATGTGCTGGGGCTCCATGTTTTCAGCGTAACGCAGCCACAGCGCGGTGTAGGCGTCGTTGGTGAGCACGCGGGCGGCGTGCATCCAGATGTTGTTGTCGCGTTCGGCGTTGAATTCTGAGCTATCGTTCTCGTGATCATCGTTCGCTACGGATCGTTCTCGCGCCGTGCGCCGACGGTCGCGCTGCTGCGTCTTGATCACGATGCGCGCGGCGATGGTGAAGACCCACGGGGCGAAAGGGCGTTCCGGATCGTATTGATGCAAGCATCGCCATACCGCGAGAAACGTCTGCTGCAGCGCATCCTCGGCGTCGTCGCGATTGACGCAACGCGGCAGAAGGAACGCCATGAGCCGCGGCTCGAATCGTGAGACAACGGTTTCGAATGCGAGAAGAGAGCCCGCGCGGCTTTCGCGCGCGAGCTCTTCGTCCGACCGCTCAAGAAGCGGATGGGTGGATGGAGATTGGCGGTTGGGCATGGTTTCTGCCGCGTGTGCCATGTTGAATTCAGAAGTCAGCGTTTTCGAGAAGGTCAATCAGTTGATCCAGGTTGTAGGAAAGGCTGAGAGTGACATCGCGGCCGTCGGTATTGATGTTCAGGCCGTCAAGCAAACCGGCAAACTGCTTGATTTCTTCGAAATCGTCATCGTCCACTTGCATTTGCATGAGGCCATGGGCCATGGAGACAAGCCCGTTCAGCATGCTCTTGAGACCGGACGCTTTCTTTTCGTCGGCCGCCGTCATTCCGACGGTGAGGCTGATGTCCTCGCCACGCTCACTCAAGACCACGGAGAAGCCCTCGGCCCCGTCGAGGAAGGCGCCCGCGGGGCCCATGTCGTGTCCATGACCGTTGGCGAGATCTTGAATTGATCCGGTAGTGGAAAGGACAATGAGAGCGCCTTTGCTGTCAACGGCCCGCAACTTTCCCCATTTGGCGTCAGCGAGATTGGAGCGCTGACCGGAGAGCACGGCCGCGCCATCTTTCGCAAGATCGGCTTCTTCGGAGGCGACGTAGGCGACGACTCCGCCGCGACCTTCGAGCACGGTGATCTCAAGCTCGTCATCGATGGAATATCCACCGGCGGTCTTCGTGACCGGCGAGCCGTCCATTCCGATGGCTTTCTCAAGCGCGTTCGCGATGTCGTTTGATCCGACGAGCACAATGATTGGATGTTCGCCCGGCTCGTCGTAGCCGTACACGGTGACGCCGTAGATAGCTTCCATCGGGTCGAAGCCAAATTGCTCCTGCATTTCTTCGAGGTGATCAAGCTCGGCGCCGAAATCGTCGGCGTGTTCGAGAAGGAATTCACCCAGTTCCGAAGCGAGGATGGCCTCGACATCAACATGGATGAACCATTGGGCGTCCGCCGCGACGAGGGCGGCGTCAAAAGGCGACGCGGCCGCCATTGGGGTGAGCGCTGCGGCGGTCGTGAGTGAAGCGGCGGTCAGCAAACTGAAAGTCGGACGCATGGCGGTGGCTCCTGTTGGTGATACCGGTTGGTTTGTCGGGGGTCGCTTTCCGGATGGGTGGTGAAGTCCGGAAAGGCGACCGCCCGTGATTGTCACGTTCAGGAGTGGATAGGCGACTGCCGGGCTGGTCGTTACGCGCGAAGTTGTGGTTGGAATTACCCCGACGATCAATCGTTGAGGCGGCGGCGGATCAGGATGATGGTGAGATCGTCGCCTTGGAGCGTTCCGCCGCCATGCTTTCGGACAGCCTTGTGGAGGCCGTCGATGAATTTCTCTGTCGGAAGCGCATGATTGGTGCGGACATAGTCAATGACGCGCTGCGTTCCGAATAGCTCATGGCTGCCGTTCATCCATTCAAAGAAGCCGTCAGTGGCGAGGACCAGCATGTCACCGGGGGCAAACTTCACGGTGCGCGGCGGCTCAAACACCCAATCGTCCACGACGCCGAAGGGCACGTTCTCTGCGTTCCAGTTGTGGACTTCACCGGTCGCGGCTTCGAAGAACAAGAGCGGCGCCTGACCGCCGGACGCAAGTTCGGCGGTGTGCGTGGTGGGGTCCAGCACGCCGATGGCGGCGGTGACGAATTTCTCAACCGGCGTGTCGGCGCAGATAAATCGGTTGACGATTGCCAAGACTTGTGTGAGCGCATCATGGGCGCCCAACGCGGCGGCCCGGAGATACGCGCGGAAAACGGCGGCGATCAGCGCCGGACCGACACCGTGGCCGGTGACGTCGGCAAGCGCAAAGAGTGTTTTTTGATTTGGAAGCGTGAGCAGATCGAAGTAGTCACCACCGGTCTTGTCCGCGGGTCGATTCCAGCCACCGATTTCGAAGCCGGGCACGACTGGCGGCTCCTTGGGGAGCAGGCCGGTTTGGATTTCGCGAGCGAGGTTGAGATCCCGTTCGATTTTTTCGCGTTCAGCCTGCTCGTGCGCGAGTCGGGTGATGTGCGACCGAAGCTCGCGGCTCATGGTGTTCACGCTGCGCGCCAGGATGCCGATTTCGTCCTGCGAGCCGACGTCGTCGATGCTTGCGTCGAAGTTGCCCATCGCGATGGAATGGACCGTCTCCGTCAACTGTTCCACCGGTCGAGAGATGCGCAGCGAAACGCGCCAGATCGCGATGATGATGAGCACCAGTGCGCCGCCGAGCGCCAGACCCGCCAAAGCGCCGGCTCGATGAACGGCAAAAAGCGCTTCCGCTTCTGAAATGCCGGTGAGCAGCACCCAGTCCGTTGACTCGATCGGCGCATGGAATAGCCATCGTGTTTCCGGCTTTTGTCCCGGCACCAATGAAACTTCTGGAAGAATGACAATTCCCGGCTCGCCGGAAAGAATTTGTGACTCCAACATCGCCATGTCATCGCGATTGGAATCTTCAAGACGATCCTGCATCGTCTCGCCAAGTATGTTCTGGTTGTTCGGACGATAGATGTAATGCCCGTCCATTGAAACGATGGCGAAGTCCTGATCGCCGATGATGCGCCGGCCGATGTGCGCCTCAATCGAATCAAGCATGATGTCCACGGTGGTGACACCGCGAAATTCACCGTCGCGATAGAAGGGCGCGCTGTACGTGACCATCAGCACGTTGCCGGCGCCTTCATCGAAGTACGGCTCGGTCCAAATGCCTTTGTTTTCTTGCTTGGGCAGCGCCCACCACGTCCATTGCGGATCGAGGTACCAGTCGTACTGCTCCTCGGTGATGAACATGCGTTCGATCACGTTGCCATTGCGATAGACGTACGGGCTGAAGCGGGGCATCTCCGTCGGAAACGACCCCGGCTCAAACGCCATCGCGGCGCCGTAGATCGCGCCGTTCTGCAACACATTGGCTTCGAGTTGTGCGAAGATTTGATCGATGGTGACATCGGGCACGGCCCGCAGGAAATCCGCCGTGGTGTCCGCGACGGTCTTCACTTCGCGGAATTCGCCGTCAAACCGAGCCGCGAGATTGGCGGCAAAGCGCGTCATCTCGGTCTCAATGTTGCGTTTGGCGGCGGATTCCAGTTTGACGAGCGTGATGCTGAGAATGGCGACGTAGATCAGCAGCGTCGGGGCGCCAATCAAGAGGATCATTCGGGTTCGCAAACGCATTTTCACGGAGGGGGACTATACCGAAGCCGGGGCAAATCGCGGGGAGCCGGGAGCGGGTCGAGCTGGCTTGAACTTTGGTCCGGCGATGGTGGTATACGAGAGTCGTGAGCCGAACTGATTTGACCCAAGGCCGATTTATTGGCGCTGTTCTGGCGAGGCCATCGGTGGCGCTGTGGGCCGCTTCCTTCATTGTGTGGTCCGCGATCGCGGCGATGGCGGCGACTCAGCAATACGTGGAACTCGCCGGGACAGGGAAACAGCTTTCGTGGTGGCGAGCGTTCGCGTGGCAGGGGGCGAGCTGGATGCTCTTTGCGATTGCCACGCCGCTGCTGTTTGCGGTGATTCGACGATTGCCGGTTGATCGGGCGCACGCGCATCGAGCGGCGGCGCACTTCGTGTCGAGCATTGTCTTTGGATTTCTCTTCCTCGGCATCGCAACCCCTGTTCGACTGGCGTTTCATCCGAGCCCGATGCGGTGGAGCTTTTTCGGTGAAGCGTTTTACAAGTCCATTCCGCAATTTGTTGGGCTGGGTGTCCTGCTGTACTGGGCCGTGGTGGTCGTCGCTTCGCTGATCGAAACGCGGGCACGCCTGTACGGGACGCTCGAGCGCGCGGAGGATGAATCCGAGGCGCTTCCGTTCGCCGCTTCGCGACAGCCATCACCGAATGATCGGCTCCTTCTCACGACCCCCGCTGGTGTGACGCAGCTCGTGGCGCGCAAAATTGCCTGGGCGGAGCCGACCGCCGCTGGGGCGCGGCTCTTTACTGACGAAGGCGCCGTCCTTGTGCGGCATTCGCTCGCCGAACTCGAATCAATTCTGGACGGGCGCGGCTTCGTCAGGACTCATCGAAGCGTGCTCGTCAACACCTCGCGGATTCGTGAGGTGCTCGGCGGGGCGAGCCGCGATGGAACGGTGCGGCTGGACACGGGCGCCGTGGTTCCGGTCAGCCGGCGCCGTCAGGACGCTCTGCGGGACGCGCTCAGCGGCGGGCCATCGGCGACAAACTCTGCGCCGCTCGACGCCTGAGTTGCGCCGTTCAGCGTTTTGAGCGATCCAGGCATGTTTCTCCGGGGTATCCGTCTGCGTTCACGCAACTCATACCTCAACCCGGAGACGCACCATGAAGGGACTCATCGCAATCGGTCTGACGGTTCTTGGAGGGTTCGGCGCGTTCGCCTGGTCGCCGGATCGGCCTGATTCATCGAATGGTGAATCGGTTGGTTTTCGCATGGTCGGCGAGCCGATCCCGGTCGGGCTGATGCCGACCACGCCGCTGCTGACGGATCTGGATGCGGACGGCGACATCGACGTCATCGTCGTGTGCGGCCCGTGCTGCGGGCGCGAGGTCTGCGAGGACTCGGGCCACGCGCAAGTGCTGCTCAACGACGGCGCCGGGCGCCTCACCAAACGTGATGAGCGGATCCGCCTCGGCGGAACGGCGCTGGGCGGGGCGACGGGGGATGTGAATGGTGATGGGCATATGGATGTCGTGGTGCATCATCATTCGTCATATGACGCCGCGGTGCTGCTGGGCGATGGCGCGGGCGGGCTGAAGCTGCATGGGTACGTGCCGCTGCATGATGGTGAGAGCGCGCACGTGCATTCGATCGCGCTGGCGGATGTGAACAGCGACGGCGATCTCGACATGCTGGCGACGCTGGTGGACGATCACGCGCTGGCGGTGCTGCTTGGTGATGGCGCAGGCGGTTTCGCGCCGGCGCTGGGGCAGCCGTACTTTGCGCAGCGGCATCCGTACGCGCAGCTCAACACGGTGGACATCAACGGCGACGGCGCCATCGACGCCGTGCTGACGGACATGCGCGGCAACGGCATGACCGTTCTCACGGGCTCAGGCACGGGGATGTTTGCGCCGCTGCTCGGGTTCAATCTGAATACGACGATGCCGCTGACGAGCGCGGAGCGGCCGATGGCGTGTGCGCTGGGCGATGTGGACGGCGACGGTGATCTCGACGCGGTCGCGTTTATCGATGAAAGCCCGATCGCAGTGCTGATGATCAATCAGGGCGGGGGCGTGTTTGCGGAAGCCGCGGAGGCGCTGATCGATCTCGGCGCGCCGTGCGTTGGCGGCACGCTGGCGGATGTCACGGGCGACGGTGTGCTGGATGTCGTCGCGTCGGGGACGATGGTGACGACCGTGTCCATCGTGCCGGGGAGGCGCGGCGGAGGATTTGGGAAGCCGCGCTTGATTGAGGCGGGCGGAACGAGCCCGCATGTGGCGGTGGGGGATATGAATGGGGATGGGCGGGTGGATGTGGTGACAGGGAACTATGACGGGGGAACCGTGACCGTCCTCCTGGCTACTGAATGAACCTACGAACTCATGGAGAGTCAACTGTTCCTTGCACAAGGGCGCCTCAAGCGAAGGAGATCAACAATGCGATGGCGCGCAATAGTGGCGGCGATGTCTTGGATCAGTCTCACGGCGCAAGCGCAAAGCGCGACGCCGATTGGCTCGGCGACATTTGAATCACACATGATCGACGTCGAGGGATCCACGGTCGGCATCGCGGATGTCAACGGCGACGGACGGATGGACATTCTCAGCGCGGGGCGCCGGTTGTCCGTTCGACTCGGTGACGGCGCGGGCGGACTGCGGGCGCCGATGCATGCGCCGGCGGGCGATCAACCATCCGACCTCGCATTTGCTGATGTGAATCAGGACGGCCACATCGACATCGTGATCGCGAATCACGAAACGCATTACGCCATGGTGCTCGTCGGGGACGGGCGCGGCGGCTTCACGCCGGGGCCGCACTCGCCGCTTGCGGTCGATGTTGATCCGCACCCGCACGACGTCGGCCTCGCGGATATGGACGGCGATGGGCTGGTTGATCTGCTGGTGGACCACTCGCCGCGCGGACCGGCGGACCCGGGTCTGCGGCGGGACGCGGGCGGCGTGCTGGTGATGCGCGGGCTCGGCGACGGGCGGTTCGAGTCGCCGGGTGAAGTCTTCGAAAGCGGCGGCGTGCCGTATCGGGGTTTCGCGGTCGGGGATCTGAATGCGGACGGGCGGTTTGATTTGGTGACGCCGCACGGGCGGGATTTGGGAGTGTTGTTGAACCAAAGCGAACCGGGGCGAGTTTCCTTTGAGCGTGGGAATCCGATCTCGGCGACGTCGCCTTTCCTCGTCATGCTCGCGGACTTCGACGCGGACGGCGCGATGGACATTATTTCCGCGGCGGGTGAAGACTCGGCGCGGGTCGAAGTGTTTCTCAATGATGGGCGCGGCGGGTTCGAGCCGGCGCCGCAGTCACCATTTCAACACGCGCGCGGCGGGAAAAACGTTGCGCTGGGCGACTTCAATGGCGACGGCGTGATGGATGCGGTGGTGTCGGCGTACCGATCAACGGATGTGCTGATCATTCTGGGTGGGCGACAGGCGCTGGAAACGGCGCGCGTGCCGGCGGGTCATGACCATCCGTGGGGTCTAGCGGCGGGGGATTTGAATGGAGATGGGATGGATGATCTGCTGATTGTGGGCGACGGTGTGCAGCGGGGGCAGTTGTATATGAGTGTGGTGGAGTGAGGGAGATTCGGGGACGACGGTCAGGACGGTGTTCGTCGTGCCGGGCACGCGAGGCGGGGGATTTGGGACACCGCGTTTGATTGAAGCGGGTGGTAAGAGCCCGCATATTGCGGTGGCGGATATGAATGGGGATGGGCGGCTGGATCTGGTGACGGGGAATTATGATGGGGGAGGTGGGGGTGTTGGTATTGGTAGATATGCAGTGAAATGTCAACACTGCATAGCTTTCAATATGGGGGCATTTTCACACATGCGCGAACTAGGCGCTCAATCGAGGGGTGGATCCCCGCAGAACGCATAGTCCGAATCGCAATGCGATCGCGGGGAATTCAATTGATTAGATTGCCTTCACGCTAGAAATGAGTCATCTTGATTTCAAGATGCAAGAAAATTGCATTTTGCTATTCCGTCTTCGGCCTTGATTGGCGGCGAAGTGTCTCTACAGCTTCGATGACTGCGTTCGCATCCGGCGCCTTTTCGCCCCATTCAGTCCAGAATTCACGTGTTTGGCTTAAGGGTTCAATTCGAGGTCTATTCAATTTGATTCTTGCAGGCAACAAGATCGCGTCGCCGACAAGTATTGCTTCTCCGGTATCAAGAAGCGGTAAACCGTCAAGTACTCCAGCTAGCGAGTCCGGCATTAGACGTCGAACAACGTTCTGATCCTGGTCGTTTGTCAATCGCAATACTAAGAAATTGTTGCATTGACTCAAAATTGTGCGACTGACGTCTGAGGGTCGTTGGCTGACCACAAGAAGCGAAACCCCGTACTTTCTCCCCTCCTTCGCGATTCTCTCGAATGAATACAACGCCTGCTTCGCAACCGAATCAGCATCCTCTCGAACGGGTAAGTACAAATGTGCCTCATCACAAACGAATACAAATGGCGTTCGCTTTTTCGGTTCCATCCAAAACTGAATGTCATACAAGAGTCGTGCAAATACTCCTGTGACAACCGGAAGCACATCAAATGGAACTTCGGAGAAATCAATAATCTTGATTCCGGGAGAATCATCAGGTGAAGCGAGCAATCTACTCAATTGGCTGCCCAGCCAGTCGTAGTTGTTGGAATCAGTGGGTGGCTTGAAGAGAAAGCCGTAGCGCCTGTCCTCTGACTTGGACTTCAAGCGTGAAATAAATCGAGTGAGCTTCCCATGCCATTCGCCGTTCCGGGCGCGCTGAACTTGGGGAGGCTCCAGTCGTTCAGTGTCGTCATCGTGAAGTCTTTTTACGAGATCTTCAAGTGAGTATGGGATGGGTGAATCAACCGTGAATGTGGCTTGCACGTCACTCTTGGAGGCCCCTATCAATGTGGCCTCCTTTAGGTCCTTTACGTGCTGTGTGAATCGTGAAGCTTGGTT
Source organism: Phycisphaerales bacterium (assembly GCA_029260345.1). Taxonomy (GTDB): domain Bacteria; phylum Planctomycetota; class Phycisphaerae; order Phycisphaerales; family UBA1924; genus OFTM186. Next base: position 366,992 of record JAJDDK010000002.1, read on the forward strand.
TGGAGCATTCTGATCACTCCGGTCAAGGATCATTGCGAGCATCTCTTCGCGGTTGAGCAGCCAGTATGGCAGAAATATCGCATTCAACGGCGGCGAATCTAGATCGCCTGGGCCTGCAATTTTGAAACGTGAAGCAATCTGTATCGCCTTGGACTCCAGGTCAGGCGCAGCAGGAGACGCAAGCGATGCATATTCGCCGTGCATGTCTAGCACGATTACGTTTGCATGTTTTCGAGCGCTAGCTCGCTCAAGTATCAAAGATACGCACCAACTCTTGCCGGAACCAGTACTCCCTAGAATTGATGCGTGTCGTTGAAAAAATTTATCGCCACTAGCAATTGCAGTGGCTGTTTGATCAATAACGAAATTGCCAAGTTCAAGTCTTTCGTCGTCGCCGAGGTCCTTTCCGAGTAGCCCCATAAATCGTTGAAGATTTGCGCCTTCAATTAAAAAACACGGTCGGTCAATTTGAGGAAAGGAATCAGCACCGCGCTTAAATTGATTGCGACTAGATCCATCTACAGTTCGATATGTGCCTACGAGCACGACACGAAGCGCATCGTCTGGAACAATCTCTGATGCAAGGGTAGTTGGGTCCAACGGATCGGGTTGCGCAGCTTGTTCTCGCAGTTGCCGAGTTACTCGTTCTGATGTGCCTATCAAGAACTCTTGCGTAGTTGCTCCCTGAATGGCGATTAGACTTCCCACAGCTGCTCGTGGAAGCAATTCTGAGTTCTCAACCGCGATTAAGACACGGCTTGTGTCTACAGAAGTTACTACTCCAAGCTTCATTGTGTCGTCAAAAACCAGCGCAGGTCCATCTGTCATTGAAGGAACTCCTCCACCATGACGCCGAGGTCCCATGCATTGGCGCCCTGATGTTCAAATTGTGTATCGTTGGTCAGCACTGCAACGCCATCCCAATTGGTGGGTCGAGAAAGTGCAGTGCAATTTGGGCATTCCTTTGCAAGAGTGCGAACCGTGTCATTCAGTGAACGATTGAGTATCAAGCAAGGCGTGCCGTCTCGAAGTCTTTGCATTAGATGCACTTGCAAATGATCATCATTAAAGCCATAGCCCACTATGAGTAGGCGAGAGGCCTTCTGGATATGCGAATTCGCCAATTCTCGGTGCTTGTCAAACGGTATCTCATACCCCGCGCGGTATTTGTTCAGTCCGGGAGTGATAATCAATCGTGGTGCATCTAGATCGACTGAGCAACGCCGGGGTCCCTTTTCAGATTTATACCAATCGAAGCTTCCGTGCGGTTTCAGCACGACGGCTCGCGGGTAGTGGTCAAGTATTGGTGTCTTTCCGCGATACTTGAGCTTCTTGCAGGATCCCAAACAGCTTCGATTGTGGTCGAAATCTCCGGCATAAACGCCGATTGCAGTCGTGTCTACGTGATAACCTGCGAGCTCGCAAGCAACCTCTACAAGACGGTCATAATTCGACGTGAGAATTGGCAACCCAGCGGTAGGAGGCAAATAGTGATTGAGCAATTTACTTAGGCGAAGTGTCCTTGATCCTGAAAGTACCGATGAGATCACATCTCGTTCTGTAGGTAGAAGAAACTCCGTCGTCTTGGAAACAATCCAATCTTCAAGCTCAACGGGGGGTGGGTGCGTGTGTAATGCAGCTTCGAGCCCTGCACCACCCTCCAGCTCTTTCTGGATTGGGGCCCAAATAGTATTGAAGGCACTATCCAGAGAACTGGATGCATTAATCAAATGTAAAGCAAGCTCGGGCATGCCAGGGAGCCCTTCGGCGGACGACAAGCCAGAACCCATGACGAGAAGAAGCCCGTCAGTCATATGCTCCTGAACGCGACGAATGAGACCTTCATAGTCCACTCCGCGATTGTACAGCTTTCTCTTAAGTTGAGTGAGTGTTGTGACCGGCGTCAAATGTATTTTTAGTCACTCACCTTGATCCAACACCGCCGTGAAGGCTTCCTGCGGCACTTCGACGGAGCCGATGCTCTTCATGCGCTTTCCTGCCTCCTCCCCCGCCTTGCGGGGGAGGATTGAGGAGGGGGCTATTTCTTCTACGACTTCTTCTACAACTTCTCTATGCCTCGCTTTGCCGATTGCGCGAGTCTTTACATGAGAGACTTGAAGAAGTGGTAGGCGGGGTAGCCCTCCCCTGGCCCCTCCCGCACGGCGGGAGGGGAAGGATCAGTTCACTCACCCTGATCCAGCACGGCCATGAATGCTTCTTGCGGCACTTCGACGGAGCCGATGCTCTTCATGCGCTTCTTGCCGGCTTTCTGCTTGTCGAGCAGTTTGCGCTTGCGCGAGACGTCGCCGCCGTAGCACTTTGCGGTCACGTTCTTGCCCATGGACTTGATCGTTTCGCGGGCGATGACTTTGCCGCCGATGGCGGCTTGCAGCGGGATTTCGAATTGGTGGCGGGAGATTTCTTTTTTGAGGCGCGTCAGCAGGTGGCGGCCGCGCTTTTCGGCGGTGTCGCGGTGGCTGATGAAGGAGAGCGCTTCGACGGGTTGGCCGTTGATGAGAATGTCCACCTTGGCGAGGCGGTCGGTGCGGAAGCCGACGATTTCGTAATCCATCGTGCCGTAGCCGCGCGTCATGGATTTCAGCTTGTCGTAGAAGTCGTAGATGATTTCGCCGAGCGGGAGTTCGTAGATGAGGATCTGGCGATCTTCGCTGATGACGGTTTGTGATTTGTAGACGCCGCGCCGGTCGCCGCAGAGGGTCATGATGTCGCCGATGAATTCGACCGGGACGATGATGTCGAGGCGGACGATGGGCTCGCGGAGTTCTTTCCAAATGGACGGGTCGGGGAGATCCGCGGGGTTGTGGATTTCGATCGTCTTGCCTTCGGTGGTGACGAGTTCGTAGGTCACCGTCGGCGCGGTCTGGATGATCTCGACGCCGCCCTCGCGCTCGAGACGCTCTTGGATGATGTCCATGTGCAGGAGGCCGAGGAAGCCGCAGCGGAAGCCGAAGCCGAGGGCTTCGGAGTGGACAGCGAAGTACGTGAACGAGGCGTCGTTGAGTGAGAGTTTCTCAATCGCTTCGCGCAGCTCTTCGATGTTGCTGCCTTTGCTGTCGCCGCCGGATGCAGGATAGAAATCGCAGAACACCATCTGGTGCGGCTCTTCGTAACCGGGCAGCGGCTCGGCGGCGGGGTCGATGTCCAGTGTGATGGTGTCGCCGACTCGCACGTCCTTCAGCGTTTTGATGGACGCGATGACGTAGCCGGTTTCGCCGGGGCCGAGTGTCTTCACTTTCGTGGGCTTGGGTGTGTACTTGCCGAGTTCGGTGACCTGGAACGTGCGCCCGACGCCCATCATGCGAATCTTGTCGCCGACTTTGAGTTTGCCGTCGAACATTCGAATGTAGACCACGACGCCGCGATAGTCGTCGTAGTGGGAGTCGAAGATGAGCGCGCGGGTCTTATCGGTGACGGCTTCGCGCGGCGGGGGGAGTTTGTCGCAGATCGCGCTGAGCAGTTCATCAATGCCCTGACCCGTCTTGGCGGAGCAATAGATGCAGTCTTCGGCGGGAAGGCCGAGGGCCTGTTCGACTTCCATGGCGATTTCGTCGGGACGGGCGCCGGGGAGGTCGATTTTGTTGACGACCGGGATCATGTCGAGGTCGTTGTTGGCCGCGAGGTAGGCGTTGGCGACGGTCTGGGCTTCGACGCCCTGGGTTGAGTCCACCACGAGGATGGCGCCTTCGCAGGCGGTGAGGGCGCGGCTGACCTCGTAGGCAAAGTCGACGTGCCCGGGAGTGTCGATGAAGTTGAGCATGAACTCCTCGCCGTTGTGCATGTGCCGCACGGTGACGGAGGAGGCCTTGATGGTGATGCCGCGCTCGCGCTCGAGGTCCATGTCGTCGAGGAACTGCTGGCGGGCCTCGCGTTCAGAGACGGCGCTGGTGGACTGAAGCAGGCGGTCCGCGAGGGTGCTCTTGCCGTGGTCGATGTGCGCGATGATGGAAAAGTTTCGAATTTGCATGAATCGCCGGGTCGCGGGGAAAGGAACTGGATGCGAGGCGGCGGATTCTACCGGGGAGATTCTGGGAAGCGAGAAGGAGGGGAAAAGGTGGCGGACTTTAAGGCCCTCATCCGTCGTCGCTGCGCGATGCCACCTTCTCCCAAAGGGGAGAAGGGTTTCCTCTCAATGGCGCCGTGGTCTTGGCCAGAGGACATGGCTGCGGAGGGTCGGTCGTGAAACGTCGAGGCCTTTCTGCGCAAGACCTCGGCACCATTGGAATGCTCCCATTTGCTTGAGTTGGAAAGCATTTGCGGCGATGAGCCGGCGGCCGTTGTGGCAGCGCATGGAGAAGGAAACTGAGTAAGTCAGTCTCTGTCACCGCCGCGGACGGTTTCTTCGCGGGCGCCGAAATCGAGGCGCTGATCAAGCGAGGGCGCGGCGGGGAGCGGCAGCCAACCCCAGAGCGCCGGCGGGCCGGAGTTCACGACGGTCGTCGGCGGGTGCAGGTGGAATGAAATTGGGGCGAGGTGCTTCAGGCAAGGGTTGTTGCCGAAGAAGTCCCACGGTTGCTCCAGTCGCGGCGGGCGCGAGGTGATTTTGAACTGAGCCGCGATGTCGACGGGGATCCATTCGCCACGCTGGTTGGCTTCGTCGAAAAGGTAGAACTCGAGCCACGTACGCACGACGGGCTGGACAATGCCGTCGTCATCGCGGGCGTTGTGTTCGCACACGGGGTCAATGTCGGGAATGCCGAGCTGCATGCCGAGCGACGCGGCGAGGTCGTAACCAATGACGTATCGCGCGGGGATGCCGGCGGCGCGATAAACGGCGCAGAGGAGCGCTGTGAGATCAGCGGGTGTGCCTTGGGCGCTGCGCGCCGCGATGGAGGCGCCATTGATGTTGATGCCGGCGATCTCGCCGCCATGACCGGAAATGTAGTTCGCGTCCGTCGTGATGCGAAAACCATCCATCACGCGCGCGGCCAAGTATTTGGCGAGGCGCGCAGGGGGCACAGCGCCGGGATTGTTGTTGGTCCACTTGGCAACGAGGTCTTCGATGTACGGATCGTCGGACTCAATGAAGAGTTGCGGCTGCAGCGCGGACGCCGCGATCGGTGGCCACGGATTCTTCGGCCATCGAATCTGCATGGCGCGCTTCTCATCGAACGTGACGTCGTAACACGTCATGGGAAGGTCGAGAAGGAAGCGCATGAGAATGCCGCGTAGCGCGGGGAGTTCCCAGCGGCCGAGTTGTTCGCCAGCTTGGTAGTCGGGAAGAAGCACGAAGTCTGAGTCGTAGACTTTGTCATCCACGCTCAATGTAGACGTTGCTTTCTCAGGATGTGATTCATGCCCGGCGCTGGATTCGAGCACTGGGTAAACAAACACGGCACTGTTGATTTCGAATGCTGTTGAGACATTAAACCCCGGCGTCACGCCATTATTGAGATAACGGCGCAGTGGTGTTGATTGGCCTTCCACTTTGACGTAGAGCACCCAGTCACGCGATTCGCCGCGCTTCATGACGGGTTCGTTGGCGGCGATGCAGGTGTTTGCAAGCGCAAGCAAGCATGTTGCAACAAGTGCACATTGTGATGTGAGATGATGCAAACTCGCCGTCCTTTCCTCACTCGGAGCGGCATTGACATGCGCGGCGCCCATTTGGGGTACGTACTGAAGGGGCGTCCGGTTGCGATTCCGCGGACAGATTGAAGGTGAGGATTGGATCAGGCTTCGTCAAGAGACCGTGCGGTCTGCGCAAAGAAGCAGGGCGCCATGTTCAGAGGGCGCCCCGCTGGAGGAGAGAGAGATCAGATGGGAATATACGGTTTATCGGCCTCTTTACGACCCCGCATTAGACATTTCGCTTGAAATCCTGTAGCCGGCTCAAGTCGGGTGGATGGGATGAAGATGGCGGCGGAATGTGGACAACTTGTCGCGCCACTGCATCGGGGATGGGGCCGTGTTTGGTGCTTATTGCGATCTGGCGGGGTGAAATTCGCGCAAGAGGCGCCGATCAATCATCGGGTCATGCGCAAGTTCGGAACTCATCAGTACATCAGAGGGGCGAGCGCCACCGTGACAAGGCCAACCAAGATGGTCAGCGGACCCCCAAATCTGAGGAAGTCGTGAGGTTTGTATCCACCCGGCCCCATGACCATGAGGTTGGTTTGGTACCCGAGCGGCGTGGAAAAACCGGCCGACGCGGCAATCGCGAGAACGACCACAAATGGCGTGAGCGGATGGTTTCCGGAGCGGGCGGCTTCGAGGACAATGGGGAAAAGCAAGACGGCCGCAGCGTTGTTTGTAATGACGGATGTAAATACTGCGGTGATTGCATAGATCACGGCGAGCAAAGCCCACAGTCCAAAGGGCGCCGCCCAATTGACAACACCGCCGGCAATGATGGCGGCAAGGCCGGTGCTTTCCATGGCCAGCCCCAGACCAAACGACGAGCCAATCACCAGCAAGACCTGCCAGTCAATGCTTGATCGCGCCTGTGGTCCGGTGCAGCAGCGTGTGAGAATCATGAAGAGCGCGGCGATGAGCGCGAACGTCATGGATTGTGTCGGCATCAACGTGATCGCAATGACCATTGCGACAAGGATGCCGATGGAGATCGGCGCCAGGTGATGTCGCGGCGCCGCGGCGCCTGGAAGTTCACTCACAAGGTGGAAGTCGTTTGAATTCTTGTGCGCTTCGGCAAAGTCTGTCGGCGCTTCAAGGAGAAGCGTGTCGCCCTGGCGCAAGCGAATGTCACCGAGGCGTCCGCCGATGCGCTGGCCATTGCGATGCACACCGATGACGACGGCGCCGTAGCGGGCGCGAAACCCGGCCTCGCGGATTGAGCGGCCAAGCAGGGGCGAAGCGCCGGAAACGACGGCCTCAATGAGTTTGTTTGCATAACGCGGCGGCAGTGAAGTGGCGGCCGGCCCTGCGGTTGGGAGTGATTCCGCGTCGACCGGTTCGCCTTCGGAGACCGGCGTCATGCCCTTCATGCGCTGGAGATCGACGACGGAGTCGATCACACCGACAAATACAAGCACATCGCCCGCCAAAAGTTTCTGATCAGGCGGCACGGCGAAAATGGTGTCGCCTTCGCGTTCGATGCGCGCCAAGTACAGGCCCGGGAGATGCCGCAAGCCAGCGGCTTCGATGGTCTTGCCGAGAATGGCGGAGCCCGGATCAATGCGCATCGCGGTCATGTATTGACGCGGATCTTGATTGATTGGAATGCGCGTGTCGCGGTTGCGCAGAAGTTTTCTGCCAAACAGCAGCATGTAAAGCACGCCCACAATGGCGGCGGGGAGACCGACTTTGGTGAGCGTGAACATGCCCATCGGCTGGATGGCGAATTCAGACGTCGCATCGGCCAGGTGATCCTGCACGAGGCCTGCGACGACGAGGTTGGTGCTGGTGCCGATGAGTGTGCACATGCCGCCGAGGATGGCGGCGTAGGACAGTGGCATGAACAAGCGCGATGCGGAAAGGTTGTTGCGCTTGGCCCAGGTCGTCAGGACGGGCAGGAACATCGCGACGATGGGGGTGTTGTTGACGAGGGCGCTGGCGACGGCGACCGGGATGGAGAGCCGCGCCTGAGCGCCAACGATGGTCTTGGGCCGGCGCAAAATGACGCCGGTGATCGTGGTCATGGCGCCGGTTTCGCGCAACCCGGCGGCGACGATGTACAGCACCGCAACGGTGGCGACGGCTGGGTTTGCAAAGCCGTGCAGCGCTTCCGCAGGCGAGATCACACCGAAGAAAAGAAGACCGGCGACGCCGCCGAGCAGGATGAGATCGGCGCCGAATCGGCCGGAGATCAGTCCAGCGATGATGACGACCAGGAGCCCTGCGGTGATCCACGCATGCAGCGTGAGACCCAGCGCAATGGTCTGGCCCCAGTCCTGTCCGAAGAAAATGCCGACGAGGTCCATCGCTGGTGCTCGTTGAGAGATCGGTCTGACGCGATGCGTGGTCTATCGGCCGCGGGGACGGTTGATGGTCAACGTTCCTCGGGCGGGCGATCGAGTTTGAGGCTCCGGATGGCGTCGATCAATTCTTCGTGCAAGGGCGCCGGGGCGCACACGATGCCGAGATTGCGATCGAGGCCGCGTCCGTGGGAGAAATCCAGCGTGCCGCCGCGAACGTCAGTCACGATGCACCCGCTCTCAGTGGCGACGATGGCGCCGGCGGCGTGGTCCCAGATGCGCTCGATGTAGCCCTTCTTGGTCGGCATGCGGAGATAGGCATCCGCCTGACCTCGGGCGACGACGGCGTACTTGCACTGGCTGTCGAGGCGCTGCGGGTCGCGAGCTTTGCCGATCTGATCAAGGATCTGCTGCGTCGCATCATGGCTGGAGTGCGCTTTCTCGACGGATTCGCAGATGCGCACCGGGCCGGAGGTGTCGAACGGCGATCGGCGAACGGTTGTCGCCGACGCATTCGCATCATCTGCCGGGCATTCTTCGACGCCGGCGCCGAGGGTGGCGACATAGAGCACGCCGCTGGTGTCGGGATCGTCAAAGGATCGTGAGAAGTCAGGAGAAAGATTCGGACAGCCGAGGACGCCCAGCGTGGGGACGCCATTCTCAACGAAACCAAGGCTGACGGCGTATTGCTGACCGCGCAGGAATCCCTTGGTGCCGTCGATGGGGTCGAGCGTCCAGAACGAGCCAGCGCCGCCATCGGCGCCGCCGAGATCGATGGCTTCGAGGACGGCGTCCGTCGTCGCTTCGGGCCAGACGCGCTTCACGGCGCGGTGGACGTGTTCGAGCAGGGCTGGAGTGGCGCGGAGCGCATCGGCGTTTTCTTCGCCGACGAGCCGCAACTCTGAATCCAACTCACGGAGACGGTGCGCGATGACCGCCTGACTTGCGAAGTCCGCCACGGTGACGGGGCTTCGATCGTCTTTGGTCACAGAGCGCACTTCATCGCACTTCTGCTGCACTTCGCGGCAGACGGCGCATGCGTCGGCAACAGCCTGACGCGCGGCTCTTACGATGGTGTCCGAAAGTTGGGCGTTCGTCACGCCGGGCTCCAAATGCGCACGAGTTTCTCAGCTTCGAGGTACTCGAGCACCTGTTGTACGCTTTCGGCCAGTGTCTGTTCACCGGTGTTGAGAAGCACTTCAGGGTTCGACGGCTCCTCGTAGGGATCGTCGATTCCGGTGAAGCCCTTGATTTCGCCGGCGCGGGCTTTCTTGTACAGGCCCTTGACGTCGCGCGATTCGCAGACGTCGAGCGGCGCATTGACGTAGACCTCGATGAATCGGAGGCCGTCCTTTTCATGCAACGCTCGAGCTTCGTCGCGGTCGGCGCGATACGGGCTGATAAAGCTGGAAAGTGTGATCACGCCAGCGTCGGTGAAGAGTTTGGCGACTTCGCCAATGCGGCGGATGTTCTCGGCGCGATCGTCGGCGGAGAAGCCGAGGTTCTTGTTCAAGCCGTGGCGGATGTTGTCGCCATCGAGGCGGTAGCAGTAAACGCCCGCGTTGATGAGGGCCTGCTCAAGGGCGCAGGCGACGGTGCTTTTGCCGGAACCGGAAAGGCCGGTGAACCAAAGAGTGGCGCCCGTGCAATTCAGGGCGCCCCAGCGCTCGTCACGGGTAATGTCGCCGTCGTGCCAAACAATATTTGTCGCTCGTTGCTCTGCCATGGTCTTCCTTCTCGCTCTCGGTAAAGAAAATGTGTGTCGCGAGCGTAGGACGGCCCTGAGGCGTCGGCAAATGCACGCGACGGGAATGGCTATCGGCCCATCGCGGCGGCTGTTTAAGCAAAATGTGTCAGCGGGAGGGCGTTGCGTCGAGCTGGTGGCGGAGCCAGGCGCCGTCAATGCTGGATCGCGGGAAGACTTGCAGCGAGGCCTTGGGGGCGACTGGGGAGCCGGCCCAATAGACGCGAACGATGCCCTTGGTGTCGTCGGACTGCGACTTGAGCCAGTCCTGAGCCAGACGCCGGTAATCGGGATCGCTGGGGTCCGCCGGGGGCGTGCCCAGAGCCGCACGGGCCTCTGCGATCAGGGTCTTGGCGTCATCGCCATTGGTCGGCTCAATCAGGGTGAAGCCAAGGCGATCAGCGTTGTCGAACAAGCGGCCGAAGATTTCACGTCGGAGTTCGGGCGTGGAGGGGTGCAGGTCATCGATGACGACGAGCGCGCCATCCTGTCCGGCCGGTAGCGCCGCCGGCGCTGAATCGACTGAGGAGGCGGTGCGGAGGAACTCGTTGAGCTTCGGGCCAAACTCGCGCCAATTGAATTCATCCATTGACTCAAGCGTGGCGTAGATCGACTCGACGAAACGGCGCGCGGAGGCATCGTCGTCTGAATCAAACTGAAGATTCTTGAAATCGACTCCATTGATTCGGACGCTCTGCCCGGTGTTGCGTTCGGATACGCGACGCGATTCGCTTCGTGATTTCATGTTGCCGCCAACGGCGACGGCGACGATTGCGGCGACGACGAACAAGCCTGCAAACACACCGAGGTTTGGGCGATTGTCGTAGCGGCTTGTCTTGCGACGATCGCGCATGCGCGCATGAGCGCGGGTGCGAGCGGCGTGCGCACGGGCGCGAGCATTCTCGCGTTGTTCCTTTGCAGTGGCGCGGGCGCCTGCCGGGCGCGGCGTGCGGCGCACGGGGCCGCCGTGAACCTTCACGCCATCTCGGCCGATGCTGGCGCCATAGACATAGACACCGGGGCCATTGGGGGCTTGGAATCCGGGCTTCTTGCCTTCTGGAGCTTCACCATCAACTTCGTAACGACCGGTCCACCAACTGGTGACGCGAAGGCTTGGGCGCATGCGAGGCTTGGGCGTTTGCGGCTGTTCAGCGGCCGGGCGCGGGGGCACAGGGCTTGCAGCTTTGGCGAACGCAGGCGCCGCCGGCGCGGGTTTCGCGACTTCCTGATGCAATTCTTCCTCCACCGCAGCGACGGCTTCGGCAGGCTCATTGCTCATGCTGGGAAGGTGCGCGGGCTTGACGGAGAACGGATCAGACGCGTTCAGAATCATCCGCATATCGGCGAGCATGGCCGGCGTCGATTCATATCGCGTGTGATAATCGCTCATCGCGCGGCGGATCACGAGGCGCAGCGCGTCGGGACAATTCTTCGAGACTTGTGACAACCCTCCGTGAGCCGGGAAGGAGTTCTCGACCACGGAGTAGAGCACGGCGCCGGCCGCGTAGATGTCGAACTTGGCGCCATCCACTTCGTGGACTTTCACGCCGCGTAGAGCCATGCGGACCATTTCCGGATCGCGGAAATACTCGGTGCCGTGGGTGGTCAGTGTCATCGCACTGCGCATCGGCGTGACGAGACCAAGATCCACGAGGTGGGCCGTGCCCTTGTGAACAATGATGTTGTCGGGCTTGACGTCCTTGTGCCAGAGTCCTCCGCTGTGATAGCGATCGAGGGTTTCAAGCAGGTCGCGCACGTAGCCCATGGCTTCCTGAAGCTGCTTGTCGCCAAGACCATCAGGACCGGCTGCGTCATGGAGTTTGCGCGTTGCCGTGGAAAGATCTTCACCGGGCACAAATGGCATCACGTAGTAGAAGCGATGCTCGTTGAGTTCGTGATCAAGGACGAGGCCCATATTGCGGGCGGCTTCGAGCGCGCGGCTTTCGCGAATGATCTGCGGCAGGCTTGAGCCGTCATGCACACTGAATGACTTGATGACGACCTGATCAATCGAGGTATGTCCGGCGCGGCTGAAGATGGCGAGCTTGCGCTCATCCGCTTCTGCGACATAGATCTTGGCGCCGGAGCCACCGCCGGGAAGAGAACCGACAATGGTGTAGCCATCAAACTGACCAGTGCGGCGAGAGGGTTTGTCGGAGCCTGGCGCCTTGGCCATGGCGTCGGGGATGCGCTTTTCGATGCCTTCCGTCAGCACGGTGAGGCCGAGCAAACGAGCGGGGTGGCCGATTGCGATTCGATAGATGCAATGGCCACAGACCGCGATCTCGCTTTGGATCGCGCGGCCAAAATGAGCCGCAGCAGACCAGCGGCCAATCACCACCGAACCTGCGACCAGCGGCGCCAGTACGACCGTTGTGATGACGGCGCCAATGGCGCGCAGGAAGTCGCCGATCATTCCGCCAATGAAGCGGAGCAAATGGCGAATGATTTTGCCGAGCACCGCAAAAAGCGGGACGACGATGTAGATGATCATCAGCACGGCGACGGCGAGTGCCAGTGCGAACAGGATGACGCCTGCAAGTAGGCCCACGGCTGTTCTCTCATTCAACGGACGGCGGCGTGAACCGTCGTCCTGGGAATCCTGATCCCGTCATCCGAGCTGGGCCTCGTCTTTGCGCCTGAGCTCGAGCTGCCGGTGGTGAATGTCCGCGATCGCCTCATCGAAGAAGGCGTCGTCAGCTTTGGTGGGATTCAGGATCAATCCGTTTCGTTCGGGCTCGGCGAGCTCCTCTTCTGTGAAGCTGTAGGTGGCGATGACCTCATTCAGTCTGATCCGAAGAGTTCCGCGGACCTTGGCGAGCCGACGGCTCACGGTTGGCTCGCTGGTGCCCAGCGCTTCGGCGACGTCTTTGCCGCTTTCGCCTTCGAGGATGCGTCGCCGGAAGATTTCAAAGTCCAGAAACTCGCATTCGGTTTCCACGAGGCGGATCGCTTTTTCGACCTTGGCATAAAAGACCGCGGCTTCGTAGTCGCCGTCGGGGCTGATCCCAACTTCGCCGGCCGTTTTCATCCACGTCTCGTCGAGGTTGACGCCGCGACTGCCGCCGCCCCGTTTGAGCGCCATGCGCCGATCGATTTCGTCTCCGAGGGTGTGCTTGGCGATGGCGAGGAGCCACGTGCTGAAGCGGGCGCCTCGGGCGGGGTCGTATCGTTCGATGGAATCGGAAAGGGCGGCGAGGGTTTCCTGCGAGAGATCGCGCACGGTTTCGGGTCCGATTCGACCCTTGCCCCATTTGGACAATTGGGCGCGCAGGACTGGGCCAAACGTATCCCAGAGTTCAAACCAGGCGGACTCATCGCGATCTTTTAATCGCCGAATGAAACCGGTTGTGAGATTGTTGAGCATCGAAGAAATGGCCCCAACCGGAAGCATTTTCGGACGGCGGCCGACGCGCCAAGCGAGGGCCGAAAAGGGAGGCGGAAAACCCGCCAACCATAGGATAGGGCGTCTTTGGGGCGGGGCGCGTCCTGATTGCGGTGAATCAGGACATTCGCGTGCTGCGTCACCGCTCAAACGAACTTCCCTTCGGCAGTGAAATCGCTCGGAGCCTGATCCCAAATAGTCGGGTGAGAAATGAATCGGGTCGCCCTGAAGCGTTGGGCCGCCCGCACCCGTCAGGCCGTTTGGGAAAGGATCAAATCATGATCAGCATCGCCAAGGGAGTAGTTCGGATCGCAGTGGTCGGCGGCCTGGTGGTTGGCGCCGGCGCCCTCATCGCAGGGCCGCACCGTGTTCACGCGGTTGGGCAGCAGTTGCGATCCAAGTTTGTCACAGTGATCGATCGAAACATTGAAGATCCGATCGCAATGCGGGCTCAGCTTCGCGACCTCGAGTCGAAGTATCCGAAGCGCATCGCCGATGCTCGCGGCATGCTTGCTGAACTGAACGAACAGATCAAGCAAGTGGAGCGCGATCAGGAAATCAGCGAGCGCGTCGTCGCGCTGGCGCAGACCGATTTGAACGAGCTCAAGGATCTCCTTGCCAGAGCCGAACAGGCCCGCGAGGACTATCAGGGCTACGGTCGTCAGATCGTTTCCGTCGCCTTTAACGATCAGAAGATGAACGTCGATGAGGCGTACACGCAGGCCAATCGCATTGCCGACACGGTGGTGAGCTATCAGGCTCGCGTCGCCGAGTGCAGCCGCGAACTGAACCACCTGCAGCAGGATGCGCGTCAGACACAGGGCTTGCTTGCCAAGCTTCAGACGGAGTACACCGACTTCCAGACGCAGCTCGCAGACCTCGACCGCAAGATCGACACTGTCGCCCGCAAGGAGCGCATGGTGGAGATGATGGCGGACCGTCAGCGCCGCATCGACGAACTGAGCCGTTACAAGGCAGAGAGCCTGGATCAGTTCAAGTCGAACATCGCCAGCCGCGTGGCTGAACTCGACGCCCGCCTTGAGAGCCTCTCAGGTCGCGAAGACCGCGTGAGCTACGAAGAACGTGCCAAGCTTCAGGTGGACACCGCAACGTCCAGCCGTCTGCGCCTCGAGAACACGACATCGATCGAAATCGAGCAGCCGTGGGTTGAGACCGTCATCGGCGATAAGGATGAGTGCGAGAAAGACTCGAAGGTTGAGTCACACGGACGCGTCGCGATTCGCTGATTCCACGACACGAAACGACACTGCATGAATCAACCGCCGCGGGCTGGCTTGCTCGCGGCGGTTGTCGTTTTGCGAGAAGTGATTCACCGTGGAAAGCGCCGCGGTGGCGCTGCCGCTGATACGCTGGCGACGTGCCTGCGATTCGAGATGAAGCCATTGTGCTGCGCCGGTGGGACTGGTCGGAGACGAGCCAGGCAGTGCATCTATTTTGCCGCGAGCATGGCGCCCTGCGCGGACTGGCCAAAGGTGCCAAACGAGAGAAGAGCGCGTTTAGCGGCGGACTGGAGCCACTGACACGCGGCGAAGTGGGGGCCATTCAGAAACCTTCATCCGAACTCGCGACGTTGACGGATTGGGACTTGACGGAGATTTTTCCGGGAGTGCGCGCCAGCGCTCGCGGTTTCCTCGCGGCGCACTACATCGCGGACCTCATTCGACACGGCGTGCGCGATGCCGACCCGCATCCGGCGTTGTGGTCGGCGACCATTGATGCGCTTCGCTCCATAGGCGATGCAGCCGCCTTGGAAGCCGCGCTTGTCAGTTTTCAATGGGCGTTGCTCGGTGAGACCGGGTATTGCCCGGACGCGTCGGCGCTGAACGCATCCGCCGATGCGTTGGTGCGCCCTGACGGCGCCTGGGTGTATGACCCGGAGCGAGGCGTTGTGATTTCGGTGAACGAACGAGTCGGTCAAGAAAATTTCTGGGCGATGCGCACGGACACTGCGGCGTTATTGCTTGCGCTCAGTCGCCGAGAACCATGGTCGGCAGGACCGGAAACCATCGAGCGTGCGAATCGATTTCTTGCTGCTTGCATTCGCTGGGCGTTTGGCGAGCCGTTGGCCACCATGGACCGTCTTTTCGGAACGTCCGTATTTGGAACGGCTTCCGTGCGATCCACGGCGTCTGACCGCTAACGCCGCGGGTGAGAAAAGACGATGACCTTGACGATTACCCGGGGACTCGGGGAGAGATTATCCGCGGCGGGAGTGGCCGCACCAGCGTCTAACGAGGAACGCGGTGAACGAACAGCTCCTGCAAAAAGTGCTTTCGTGTTCGAAGCTCCCCACGCTTCCGACGATCGCCGTGCAGGTCATCGAGATGACCAGCGACGAGAACGTCTCCATGGGCGAACTCGCGAAGGTCATCGAGTTTGACCAGGGGCTGGCGACCAAAATCTTATCGACGGTGAATTCCGCGTTTTACGGACTGCCAAAGCAGTGCTCCACGCTTTCGCACGCGCAGTCGCTGCTCGGGCTGGATGCAGTCAAGACGCTCGCACTGAGTTTTTCATTGGTGAAATCGATTCGCGAAGGTGCGGATGAGGATTTTGATTACGAAAAGTATTGGCGACGAGCCATTTTTTCCGCCGTTGCGGCCAAAGCGGTCGCCTCGATGGTTCGCTGCGGCGACGCAGAAGAAGCATTTCTCGGCGCCCTGCTTCAGGATCTCGGCCTTATCGCACTCGCGAAAGCCCTCGGTGAGGAATACACGAAAATCGTGCGCGAGTGCGATGTGGACCACCGTTCACTGCTGAAGCGGGAAATCGCTGAGTTCGAGCTTCAGCATCCGGACATTGGCGCCATGATCGCCGAGCGGTGGCGTCTGCCGGAAGCGCTGCTCATGCCCATCAAGTATCACGAACGCCCGACGGCGGCGCCCATGGCATGCCGCGACATCGTGCGATGTGTGGCGCTGGGCAATGTCGTGGCGGACATCCTCACGCAGGAAGACCGCGCCTACTGGCTCACGCAGTACTACCAGCGCGCCAACCAATGGTTCGGTCTGACGCCGACACAAGCGGATGAAGTCATTGAGACGGTCACGAAGAATGCGCGCGACGTGGCGCGTCTCTTCGAGATCCCAATGGGCGTGACGCCAAAGTCTGACGAGATTCTCGAACTTGCGACCGAACGGCTTGCCGTGATTGCGTTGCAAGAAAATCGCAATGCAATGGAATCCGCCGCAGCGACGGATGAAGCGAAGCGTGCGTTGCAAACTGATTCGCTCACCGGGCTGGGCAGCCGAGCGCTGTTCATGGAGCGTGTGACGGAATTGTTTGCGCGAGCCAAAGAAGAGGGGCAGGCGATGAGTGTCCTGCTGCTCGATGCGGATCGCTTCCGTGATGTCAACGACACGTGGAGCGTCGAAATGGGCGACGTCGTTCTGGTTCGATTAGCGCAACGTTTGGCCGGTTTCTTCGAGGAGCACGAAGCGGTTGTGCACCGGTATGGCGGCGAAGAATTCGGAGTCGCGATGTTTGGCGTTGATCGCCGCCGTGCGACGCAGCTCGCTGATGAGGTCCGTGCCAGTGTGGCCTCGACGCCTTTTGAGATGGCGGCCTTTGAGCAGGACAAATCAAACAAAGTGCCCCTGACGATCAGCGTCGGGGTTGCGACGCTGGACGGTGACACCGAGGGCGTCCTGACCCGTGCCGAGCGGGTGGTGCACGCGGCGGATAAGGCGGTTCACGCCGCCAAGGACGCCAATGGCGACTGTGTGCGCGTTTTCCTGCCGAAGCGACGCAAAGCGGCCTGAGGCCTGTACGAAAGCGAAACAACGAAATCGGCCCTGAGTGGCGATGGGTGTGGGTCCGGGGTAGGCTAGACAAGCATTCCGGACGGGGCGGACCCCGCGCGAGCTGCTATAGGGCAGCACTTCGGCGCGGGAACCCTTGTCCGTAGCGCATGTGGAGCCCTGAGTGACGTCACCCGTGAATCCTGAACAGTCCGAACGGACGCACCTTATGGATGCTGATACGGACGAAACCGTTGCGCCCGTGATTCGTGCGGACCGCGTGGGAGCTGGGGCGCCTGTCGTCTTCTTGCACGGATTGCTCGGGCTCAAGGAGCATTTCGCACCAGCCGGGAAGGCCCTGTCCAATCGAGCCGAGTGCTGGCTGGTTCAGGCCCCGCTGCTGAGCTTGCGTGGCTCGCAGTGCAGTGTGGTCGGTGCGACGGAGATGGTCAGCCAGTTCCTCGAAGACAACATGTCTGAACCTGCGGTGCTCGTGGGCAACTCCCTCGGCGGCCACTTGGCGTTGCGAGTCGCTCTCGATCACCCCGAGCGGGTGCGTGGGCTCGTGCTCGCCGGGTCCTCCGGCCTTTTTGAGCGCACGTTCGAGAAGGACGTTCAGCATCGACCGAGCCGCGACTGGATTGACCGCAAGATTACGGACCTCTTTTACGACAAGACGCGCATGCCGGCCGGCGTCGTGGACCGTGCGTATGAGGAGCTTTCGCAGCGCAAGGCGGCACGAGCGCTCGTGCGGCTCTCAAGGACCGCCAAGGCGGATCACATGGGCAGCCGGCTGGCGAGCATTCCTCATCCGACGCTGCTGTTGTGGGGTCGTCAGGACAACGTGACGCCGCCCAATGTCGCGGAGGAATTCCAGGCGCTTATGCCCAACGCTGAGTTGCGCTGGATCGACAAGTGCGGCCACGCGCCGATGATTGAACAGCCGGGACCGTTTGCGGAAGGCATCCGCGATTTCCTCGATCGTTTGGGCGTCGAGGCGCCCAGCGCGGAGGCGCGACAGGAGGTCGCCTGAGATGTCGTGGACGCGCGCGATTGGCGTGGGTCTCCGGGCGCACCTGGCTCGTCGAATCCGATCACTCTCAGATACGGACTATTGGGCAAAGCACGCCGCTCGTGTGCAAGAGCGTGAGCTGCGCTGGCTGATCGAACACGCCGCCGACACCGAGTTCGGGCGCAAAGCAAATTTCAATCGATTGAAGCGGCTGAGCAGCGCGGACCTACTTGACGGGTACCGGGCCGAAGTGCCGGTGCAGTCGTACATGGAGCTCAAGCCACTGCTTGAACGCATGCGCTGCGACGCGGAGCCAAACGTCGCCTGGCCCGGCATTGTGATGGACTGGGCCCAGACGAGCGGCACGACGGCCGGTGACAAGTACGTGCCGATCAGCCGGGAAATGTTGCGGCACAACAGCAAAGCAGCGCTCGATGTGTATGCACACGCGGCGCGATTTGGTTTGTCACTTGGCGACATCTTCGCCGGCAAAGCGCTCTTCCTCGGCGGCTCCACCGCGCTGGATGAGAATGAACATGGCGTGCGCACCGGCGATCTGTCCGGTGTCGTGACGCGGCTGATTCGCTGGCCGATCACGAGCGTGTGGCTTCCCGGGAAAGAAATCGCGCTCGAGTCTGACTGGCCGACCAAAATGGACAAGATGGCCCGCCGCTGCATGAACGCTGACGTGCGCTGGATCAGCGGCATGCCGTCGTGGTCCATTGTGCTCTTTGAGCGCATGGCGGAACTGGCCCGCGCTGAAGGTCGACAAGTGGATTGCTTGCGCGATCTGTGGCCAAATCTCCGCGTGTTCGTCCATGGCGGCGTCAAATACGGCCCCTTTGAACGACGCGTCCGTGAGATGTGGTCGGGTGATCTGGATGGCCCAGACATTCCGAATCGGCTTGAGGTGTATGCCGCGAGCGAGGCCTTTGTCGCGACCCAAGATGTGCGGGGCGACGCCGGCATGCGGCTCAACATTGACCACCGGATTCACTACGAATTTGTGCCGCTGTCCGAAATTGATGATCCGGCGCCGCGAGCGTTTGACTGCGCGAGCGTGGAGCGTGGCGAACGGTACGTCGTGGTGATGAGCACCTGCGGCGGGTTGTGGCGCTACAACATCGGCGACGTGGTGGAGTTCGACACGATTCCGCCGGATGGCCCGCCGCGTTTGCGCATCGTGGGGCGGTCGCGGCTGTTTATGAATGCATTCGGCGAAAACATCATCGCGGAGCACATCGAGAACGCGGTGACCGACGCGATGGCGACGGTGTCGGCTCGAGTCGGTGAGTTCACGGCGGCGCCCGTGTACCCGGCCGAAGGTCGTCAGTCTGGGATCGAACTGGCGATCGAATGGGACGGTCCGACCGACCCAGGCGTCTTGGCGTCATTTGCTGAGCAGTTCGACGCCTCCATCAAGTCGCAAAACAATGACTACATCGCGAAGCGGTCGGGGGGCCTTGGGATGGGTCTGCCGACCATTACGCCGCTCCCGCCGGGGACGTTTCACCGATGGATGGACTCGCGTGGCAAGCTTGGCGGGCAGCATAAATGCCCGCGCTGCTCCAACGACCGCACCATTCTTGAACAAGTCGTCGAATGTGCCTCGGCGACCACGGCGATGTAAAGCCCGCAAGGCTACGTCCGCGCGAAGGGCGACTATCCTGTGCCGAACGTGTTCCCATTGGCGCTCGCCCCCATGGATTCCGGCCCGGCTGAACTCTCACAGTGCGATTCCTGACGCGCATGAAAAATTGGCTCAATGCGCGACGCAGCCGCTGGCTGATTGTCGTGTACGCGCTGCTGCTCGCCGCGTCATTGGTGGTGACATCTCTGAACGGGCCGGCGCCCTTTGGCGGCACGCCCCCGGGGTCACAACGACTCGTTGTTGAGACGCCACGATTCGACAGCGCCGGAGAGGTTGACGGGAAGCCGGTTCGAATCTCAACGCTGGAGTGGACACCGGAGTCGCCCGATCCATCCAAGCCGCCGATGGTGCTGTTGCACGGCAGCCCAGGCGCCGCGACAAACTTCGAACGGCTGGCGCCGCTTTTGGCGGCCAACGGTCGGCGCGTGATCGCGATCGACTTGCCGGGGTTTGGCGAATCATCCTCATGGGTTCCTGATTATTCGATCAGAGCGCACGCGAAGTATGCGCTTGCGGCGATGAACGAACTCGACATCGAACAAGCGCATGTGCTTGGCTTTTCGATGGGTGGTGGTGTTGGCATCTGGATGATCGACGAAGCGCCTGAGCGCATCCTGAGTTTGACGATGCTGTCGTCGATCGGTGTGCAGGAGGCGGAAGGTTCGGGCAGTTATTACTTCGAACACGCGAAGTACGCCGTTGGGTATGGCGCTTTGGTGTGGCCGCCGGCGCTTGTGCCGCATTTTGGCGTGCTCGGGACCGCGGCGGATCGTCACGCGGCTCTGCGCAATTTCTGGGACACCGATCAGCGCCCGATTCGGGAAAAACTGGAATCGATTTCAACACCGACGCTCATTGTGCATGGCCGGACTGATTTTCTTGTGCCAGCGTGGGGCGCTGAACTCCATCAGGATCTCATCCCCGGCAGTTCGCTGGTGATGCTGGATGCAAGCCATTTCCTGCCATTCCTCGGAGATCAGCCCGAGCAGGTTGCGATGCACGTGCGCCCGTTTATTGAACGTCACGACGTGCAAGGCATCACGCCGCTGCGATTCGAAGCCGACTTCGAACCCGTCGCGGAAGCTCGCAAGAAACAAATTGACCTTGGACCATTCCACGTCCTGAAGACCACGCCGTGGTGGGTGATGTTCCTGCTGATTATCTGTGCGACCTGGGTCAGTGAAGACGCGACCGTGATCGCCGTCGGCGTGCTGATTGCGCACGGTCAGATCGATTGGGGCGTGGGGCTGCTGGGGTGTTTCGTCGGCATCGTGATTGGTGATGGAGGGTTGTGGGCGCTTGGTCGATTTGCCGGACGCCGCGCTTTGCGCTGGCCGCTGGTACGAGATTGGGCGCCGGAGGCATCGCTCGATCGGTGGGGGCGCTGGTTTGATGACCACACGATCCAAGCGGTGTTTGTCGCCCGGGCAATTCCCGGATTGCGCTTGCCGACGTATTTCGCGGCCGGTTTGCTTGCCCGTCGGACCCACGGCTTCTTGTTTTGGGCGGCAATCGCGGCGTTCCTCTGGACGCCAATGCTCTTGACACTTTCATTCTTCCTCGGTCCGAAGTTGCTTCACACGTTTGAGCGTTATCTCGGCGGCCCGCTGGGCATGGTCGTCAGCATCGTGGTGATTCTGCTGGGCGTCCGCATATTCAGTGGACTCTTTACATGGGTTGGACGGCGCAAGTTGATGCGCGATGTGAAACGGGTCGTCTCCAGCGAGTTCTGGCCAAAGTGGGTCTTTTATGCGCCGCTGATGCCGTGGGTCGCTTGGCAGGCGATGCGGCGCGGCGGCGTGATGACGTTCACGTGCATCAATCCTGATGTGCCCCATGGCGGGGGCGTTGTTGGCGAAAGCAAGTACGAGATTCTTGAAGGGCTGCTGCCGCAAGCTGAGCCTTGGATCGTGCGCACTCATCTCATTCCTGCCGGTCCTGATGCGCCTGCTCGGGCGGAGGTCGTCGAAGAACTTGTGCGCAATGACCCGCGACTGGGCGGGTATCCCGTTGTGCTCAAGCCGGATGAATCGCAAATGGGCCACGCATTCAAAGTGGTGCGCAGCCCGGAAGAAGCATTGCACTACTTCGAAGACATGACGCGGCCGGCTTTATTGCAGGAATTTCACCCCGGGCCCAAGGAAGTCGGTGTGCTTTGGGCGCGACGTGTCAACGATGGTGAATTGAGCGCCACCGGGCGCATCGTGTCCATCACACGGAAAGAGTTTCCGGTCATTGTGGGGGACGGTCGTCATACGTTGCAGCGACTCGTCTGGAGACATCCGCGATTCCGCATGCAAGCGGAGATCTTCCTGCGGCGGTTTGCCGGCGAAATTGATCAGGTGCTTGCGAAGGGTGAAACAAAGCGTCTAGGAGTTGCGGGCAACCATGCGCAGGGCGCCATGTTCACCGATGGAGCGGACCTCATCACGCCAGAGTTATCCGCCCGCATTGACGAAATCTCACGTGGATTCTCAACTGATCATGACTCGCCGCGATCGATTGGCGGTTTTGATTTCGGCCGATTCGACCTTCGCTACACCGACGACGATGCGCTGCGACGAGGTGAAGGGTTCGCGATCGTTGAGCTCAATGGCACAATGAGCGAATCAACAAACCTGTATGACCCGCACAAGACAGTGTTCTGGTCATACGGCGTGTTGTTCCGACAGTGGGATTTGATGTACCGGCTCGGCGCTGCGCGAAGGCGTGCCGGGTCACGCCCAATGCGCATTCGCGAATTCCTCTCAGCGATTCGCGATCATTTCAAAGGCCGACCGGGTTCGCCGGTGTCTGACTGAGTTCGCGTCAGTCGTTCGGCATCGCTTCGACTTCAGTGATCGGGCCGGCGAGTCTCCAGACGGCGCCGACGATGGCGCGAGTCGCCAGTGTGAATCGTTCCTGATCCAGTGTCTCCCATGTGTCCGTGGGTTGGTGGTAATGCGGATTTCGGAACTCGCTGGTGTCGGTGATCAGGACGGCAGAAAAGCCGCGATCCCAGAACGGGGCATGATCGGACCGGCGCACGTCGCGCATCATTTCGCCGGCGCCGGGGATGAAATCCACGAGGTGAATCGGAAAATCCGGCTCTGCTTCCTTCATGGCGCGCACCAGTTCACGTGCGAAGGGCGCCGATGGCTGCGTCGCGATGACGCCCAGAAAGTCTCCGACCGTCGGGGGCTCGAATACGTTGGGAATTGGCGGAATTGGACTGCGCTGGCTGTTTGGGTCGTCCGTGTAATACCCGATCATTTCCAGGCTCATCATTCCGACGATGGATTCATCGCCACGTTTGACGCGGTCCCATGTCCAAGCGGCATGTTCGGTTGAGCCGATCATGCCAAGTTCTTCGAGGTTGAAGAAAACAATGCGGACCGTGCGGCGCATTGGGTAGTTTCGCAGCACCCGTGCCATTTCAATCGCCGCGGCGGTTCCGGTCGCGTTGTCATCAGCGCCTGGTGTGTGCGCCGCGGTGTCAAAGTGCGCGCCGACGATGATCACTTCATCAGGCTCTTCGCGACCAGTGAATTCCACGTAGATGTTGCGCCAGGTCTTGGGCTCGGGATCCGGGACGGTTTTCCAGCCTTTTTCGGTCGGGATATGAATGACACCGCCGCTGGTCCATTCGATGGGCTGCTCGACGGGTTTGAGTCCCATGTCGCGCAGCCTTTCGAGAAGCAATTCTTCGGTGTCCGCCAATACGTGCTGGTTATCAGGTGTGGTCTGCGCCGTCCGATGGGCAGGCAGGTCACGAAGTGAATCCATGAGCGACGCTCGATCGATCTGCGATTCAGGCGTCGGCGCCAGCGAGGTGACGAGCGTGACAAGAAGCGTCTTCATGACGGGAAGCGTAGCCGCGGATTCGTGGCAACGGGATTGCGACACGTCCTCAGCGGCGACGCCGCAGTTCAGGAACGAAAGGAACAGTCATGAGTATTCCGCCGATTCAGACCGGACAGACAAGCCCGATAATCCGTGGGGCCGGAGATCAGGAATCCCGTCGCGTCGCCCATCAGCCGCAAGCCGCAGGTTCACCGGGCCTGAAAGCGGCCGCGGTGAGCACGAAGGACGTGTTCGAGCAGAGCGTGCCAGGCGCGGTTGATGCGCAAAAGAATGCGCAGCTTCGGCGCGTCGCCGCGCAACGTCAGGCGCCGGCGCCGGTGCAGGCCCAGCCATCGCAGACGCCGCTTCAGTTCACCGGCCAGATTGAACCGGGGACGGTCGGTATTCCCTTGCCGACCAATCCGCCAGCCACGCAACCGGACTCAACGCCAGATCCGGTACCGCCGTCGCTCGTGCCGCCCCCGGCGCCGGATTCAACACAACCGGTTCCGAACACGCCGGATGAAGTGGAGCCGCAGGATGAGCCGCTCGGGCCTCCGAAATCTGCGCTTGATCAGAATTTGGACCGGCTGAAAGCCGCGTTTGGTTTGACGAAGGGTCAGCGGGGGTTTGAGGCCAATCTCGATCTGAACGCTGATGGTGTGATCAACGGCGCAGACATTGCAAACCTGCTGGCGCAAAGCAACTCCAGTCAGCCCGTCCAGCCGGTCGAAGTGGCGCCCGCCAAACCTCAGGCCGTGACCGAAGGTGTGCTCAATGCGTTTGGACAGGCGGTGAAGGAGGGCGGTCCGAATAGTTCGTATGACCTGAACGGCGATGGCGTGATTGATGGCCGCGATCTGGCGCAGGCGCTGGCACAGGCACGAACTGCCGCGGCTGAAGCGAGCGATTCGGGCGAGACCAAGAACGGTCCAACGCTGGAAGCGCTCCTGTCCGCATTCGGGCGGACGACCGGTCAAAAGGGATTTTCCCACCAGGTTGATCTCAATGGAGATGGGGCGATCAACGGCGCCGATCTTGCACAGTATCTCGCCGGTCTTCGCGACGATTCGTGAGCTCAATCGCGATTCGACGCCGACCGATGATGTTCTCAGGCCCGTCGTGATTGACGGCGGGCCTGCACGGAGTGCTAGGATGAGGTCACCCGCGGCGACGATTCGTGCGTTCGAGAAGCGGGTCGCCTTTGGAGGCGGATCGTGATGACCGTGCAAATGGAGCTGTCGCGCATTCTGATACGCGAGCTCAACGACTACCAGTTGATTGAGCTGCGCGAGATGGATGGCGATCGCGCGTTTCCCATTGTGATCGGCTTGCCGGAAGCGCAAGCCATTGAGCGGCGCCTCAAAGGTGTCGAAATCAAACGACCTCAGACGCATGAATTGATGGCGAGCGTCATCGAGACACTCGGCGGGGAGCTGATGTCGATCACGATCAACGATCTCGCCGATCACACCTTCTTTGCGTCGCTGGATGTCCGGAAGGAAACCGGAGAGATTTTGCACATTGACGCCCGGCCGAGTGACGCCATTGCGCTTGGCATTGCGCGAGATGTGCCCATCTACGTCGAAGAGCATGTCCTGGAAGGCGCTCTGGCGGACGATGATTGAATCGAACGGCGAAGCGAACGCTTCCTTGAATGATGAAGCGGCGACCGGCATCGGCGGCGTCATGAAGGCCGAAGCGGATGATTTTGTGGTTGAAGAGATTCCCGCCTATGAGCCGTGTGGCGAAGGCGAGCATTTGTACTTATTCATTGAGAAGCGCGGCGCCACGACGAGCCGCGTCGTTGAAGAACTGCGACGCACATTTCATGTCGGGCCAAAGCACGTCGGGCTTGCGGGACTAAAGGACCGGCAGGCGGTCACGCGGCAATGGTTTTCAATTCACGATCCCGCCCGCAAGATCAATGATCTGGAGGCGGCGGCAATGGAGTTGCCGTGGATGCGCGTGCTGGACGCCGTACGGCACGGGAACAAGCTGCGGCGCGGACATCTCCTTGGAAATCGGTTTCGCATTGCGGTGCGTGAGGTCAACGTTGGCGCCGCCCCGCGGGCGCTGCAAACCCTGCGAATGCTTGAATCAGCAGGAGCGCCGAATTTCTTTGGTGATCAGCGGTACGGCTCGCGCGGGAACAATCATCTGATCGGTCGGGCACTGGTGCTTGGACACTACAACGAGACCGTTGATCGATTGCTTGGCATGACTGAACCGGGTGATACGGATCGTGTGGATGCGCCGGCACGGCGCCATTATCACGAGGAACAGTTTGAAGCGGCCATCGGCGCCATCGGACGCGGCGCCGCCGCGGAGCGCACGGCGCTGCATGCGCTCAAACGTGGCAGCCGTGGCGAGAAAGTCCTGCGATCCATTAATGTGAGGGATCGCGAGTTCTGGGTCTCCGCATTTCAATCCGCAATCTTTGACGATGTCCTGCGTGAACGCCTCGATGCGGGTGAGCTGGCGACGCTCCGAGAAGGAGACGTCGCATTTAAGCATGGCAATGGCTCGCTCTTCGATGTGCGCATTGATGACTTGAATGACGAACTTGCGGCACGACTCGACGCATTTGAAATCAGTCCGTCGGGCCCGCTTTGGGGGCCAGCGATGAAATTGGCGGGCGGCGCCGTGGGGGAGCAGGAGTTGCGTGCACTGGAGCGGACGGGCGTGGATGTCGCCGCCCTCGATTCTTTTTCGCTCGCATGGAAGGAACGCGGGCTTGGATCACGCCGGTCGTTGCGAATGCCGGTTCAGAATGTTGGAATCGAGGCGGGCGCCGATGAGCGCGGTGAGCACATCACCTGTATCTTCGACTTGCCCGCCGGTTCATTCGCGACAGTCGTGATGACGCGCGTGATGACCGGCGCCTGGGAAATGCCGACGCGGTGGTGAAATGACAGAATCACAAGAGCGACTCATTTGTTTTGATCTAGGTGGCGTGCTCATCCAGATCTGCCGCAGCTGGGAGGAAGGTTGCCAAGCGGCCGGTCTCGAAGCGGACCGTGGCTGGGCGCCGTCCATGTCCGGCGGGCGACACCATGAGATCGTTTGGAATTACACGACTGGTGTGATTGAGACGGAAGCGTTCTTTGTTGAGCTCGAAAGCCTTGCGCAGGGAATGTACTCCGCGGATGATTTCCGGCGCATTCATCGTGCGTGGACCCGTGATGAATACCCAGGCGTGACGCCGCTCCTGCACGAGTTGCGGGACGCGGGACGCCGGCTTGCATGTTTGAGCAACACGAATGCGGCTCACTGGGATGTGCTGCTCGAGCAGCCGGCGATGAAGGTGTTGCATGATCGGCATGCGTCGCACCTCATCGGTCATGCCAAGCCAGACGACCGGATTTACGAGTGGTTCAGTACGACGATGCGAATGGCGCCGTGGGACATCGTGTTTTTTGATGATCTTCAAGAAAACGTGCAGGTCGCGAAGCGACTTGGCTGGGACGCCGTTCAGATCGACCACATGGGTGACACGACGGCGCAGATTCGCTCCGCGCTGCGTGCGCGGTCGCTGCTCTGAGAGTGCTTATTCGATGCGTGTGCGTCGAGTGAGTCGTCCAAGCCCGCTGCTCTCGATGATGCCGACTTGAACGTCCGCATCTTGCAGATCCTGAAGCGCATGTCGAAAGACAAAGCTGCGCACTGCGGCGCCGCGCGGCGGCAGGTTTGAAATTGGCGCCTGTTGGCGTTTGGCGCCGGGCGCCTGTGCAAACGCCATCAGCGTCGTTGGCTCTTCACCGGTGTTAATGACGAGCAACGTGACGATCACACTGTCGCCCCCGGCTTCGCGCCGCACCTGATAGCTCGGAATGAGTTCAATTCCGGTCAGGCTGAGTTCAATCGGCGCATCGACGGTGATGGTCGGATAGCGTTCGGTGGCGACCAATCGGGTTCGAGCGCGAATCGTGTGTTCCCCGGCTTCTTCCGCGAGTCCAAATGCCGTCTCAATGGGAAAACGTGATTCTTCACCGGGAGCAATCGTGAATGAGATCGTCTGTGGGGTGAAAGACCACGACGACGGCGCCACGATTTGAAGATCACCGCTGATCGCCACCGGCCACGGATTCGCGACGACGAGTTCGAGTGCGTGGCGCTCCGCCGTGGATTCAATATGACCCGGATCCACGCGGAACCCGGCGCGGAACCGAGCAAGTTCTGCGTCCACGCCTTCGATGATGAGCGGCGACTCGGAAATGCTGATTTTGTGTACGCCTTCGGAAAACGGCGCTGCGTGTGAATTTCCGAAGATGTCGAACGCCGTGACTTCGTCCGGCCCAAGATAAGCGCGAAGTTCGGCTTGGTTGGGCTGGGCCCACTCGTTCCAGAGGATAATGGCGCCGCCTGCATCACCATCAAGCACGAGCGCAACAACGCCGTCGGTGATGGGCAATTCACCGACGATGCGGCGCCCGCGCAAGTGTTCTCCCATGCGGCTCCAGACGGCGAACTCGGGAGTCGGGCGTGCCAAGGTGTTTCCGTGGCGCACGGTCCGCCAAGTCCACGGCTGCGCCATCGCGATTCGATGCGGATTCGCCTGCCAGGCGCGCACCATGCGTTTGGAGAAATCGATGGCGGCGGATTTGCGATCGGTGTGCTGATCGGAAAGCGGTTCAATAACGACAGTCAGTTCCTTGACACCGTCCCACGTGGGTGCGAGGTCCACGATTGACTCCGGTCGCATCGTTGCCGGCCAGTTGATGGAGACGCCGACCGCGTCCAGCGCGGCAGGCGCTTCGACTTCTGCGAGCCACGGAAGAGTGGGGACCGGATTGAGGACTCCATCAGTCAGTGGCTTTGAGGCAGTGACAAACTGTTCGGCAATATCGAGGGGGTCTCGAAGGTCGATGTCTTCGAGATCGCCGACGCGCCATCGGCGGACGCGCTGCCCGAATCGAGTGAGGGCTTCATCAAGCCACGGTGACCAGACTTTTCGCCCGGAGGAAAGTGCATCAAGCACTTCGTCATCGCCGATTCGCAGTTCCGCCGCGAGATCAGCCGGCGCAGATTCAAGCGCGAGCGTGACGTTGAATTGACGCGCCAGCAGTTGCTCAAGGAGATAGGTGAGTTGTGGGATCGATTCACTAACGCTTGCCTTGCTGGAGCCTTTTATCCAAAAAGGAACATCAACAGCGCCGGCGCCGAGGCCATCGAGCAAATCAAGCAGAACCTTTTGCGGCACATTCAATCCGTCCTGCAGCGCGATGCTTTGCCGCGGCCGGCCGTGAAGGTTTGCCGGTGTCGGAATCCAAACGAAATCAAGTGACTCCTCGGCCAACGGATCGCCATTGCTGGCGACGTTGAGCTGGACCGTCCACCATCCGAACTCCGGTGGCACAGGCTCCCAGCGGATTGAAGCGCCGGGTCGCACATCCTCGACGTGATGTGCATCCCGCACGTTTCCGTCGATATCGATCAGTTGCATCGTCGCCGTGAGATGATCGCCCACGACGTCGTCAACGATTCCGGTGATCAGTGGCGTCGTCCCAGCATCGATGACGCTCGAGTCGTGCTGCGTTCGGAGCGACAGCACCGGAACAATGCGCACCGTGACATCGTCAAACCACGCGGCGCCCGAAATGTCTTCAGCGCGATCAACAAGATCACTTCCTACGGTGGATTCCAGTTCCGGTGGAAACGCTGACTGCTGGAGCAGCTCTAGCTGGATCGTAAGCCAAGCGGCTTTTGGAAACGTGCCGGGAATCTGAACTTTGACGTGCGTCCAGTCGCTCAACGGTCCGAGCAGGGCGGTCGATTGTTCAGATTCAGGAATCGGCGTGAGCGTCGCATCGCACAATTGGGCGACAAGCCGCGCTCGCGCGTATTTCAGTGGAGTCGTCCGCACCATGGCGGAAATCTCGTAGTCCCCGCCGGGAATGACCGGAAGCACACCGGGAACAAATTCGAGCGCCGTGCTGCCGCCTTGTGTCGGAAGTTTGAGTGAGGCGCTTCCGGAATGGGAGATCGTCAAATCGAACGCGGCGTGATTCCACGGCGGAAAACCGGGGCGATGGCGGATGGGCGCATCGTCTTGGGCACGGACCCAGTGCATTGGCACCGGATCGCCGTGGATCGCTTGTTCTTCAAAGTCAAAGACGCGAACGATGCGCTTGGCCGCTGAGGGTTTCTGAATGTTCTGGGCGTGCGCTGGCGCGACGAGAAAACCGGCGATTGCGATCACGAGGGCGCACCATGACAGCAGGCGATTCATGCCCTCTGTATCGGCGGATTGCGCTGGAGCGCTGTATTTCGAGGACGGCGTTTCGGTGGCTCAGGGCTGAATGATGTGAGATTGTGCGAACCCGGGCCCAAAGACCACGGCGTTCAGAAAAAGCCTCGTTGTGCCCATGGCGGCGCCGCGGAATGTCGGCGGAGAAGCGAAGAGCACCACCTGTCCGCGACCATGTCGTTCGGTGGTGGCGTACGCGGCATTCGCAAGCCGATGGGCGGCTTCCGGCCAGACGAGGCCGCTCATGCGAAGCCGCATTTCCTGTCCGGCAGGGATCGGGGCCCAACCAGACCACGAAATTTCATCGTCTTCTAGTTCGACGCCGCGCGGGAGCGGGAGATACGTCCCAATCCGAACGGCGGCGTTGGCGTTGTCTTTCACCATCAGAATGGGGTCGTCTCCGATGAAGACGGCCATGTTTTGATCGGCGCCGCAGGTGAGCCAGCTCCGGTCGTCAGTGCGTGCGGTGACAAAGGCGCCTTGGGGCATGAAGAGTGACTGCCATTCGTCGAGTCGCTTGAGTTCATCCTTGTCGCTGACCGGTGGTTCAAAATCAGCCAGCGGCGCTTTGATGGGGCTGTCTGGTGAGTTCGACCACACGATGGCGGGGTCCACGCGTTCATGGCGCCCAAGCCATTCGCGTAAAATGGCGAGGCGGTAGGAGTCAAGATCTTCGAGCACATCCGGGAGTTCACGAACACTGGAGAGACCTGATGACTCGGTTGCGAGGCGCGCTGCCGCGCGCCCGGCAGCGATAAGTGTTCCGCCGGATTCAACCCATTCGTTCAGTCGTTTCAGCGCATTTTCGTCAAGCGCATTGCCCCAAAGTTCTGGGACAATCACGACGTTGTAGCGTCGCAGATCTGCGTAATTCAGGTCGTTGATGTCAAGCAGCGTGGAGCGAACGCCGAGTCGTTGATCGATGTTGAACCAGATGGCGCCAACATCGTTCGGGCTGGTCGAGCCGCGTGCGAGGATGGCGATGCTGGGGCGATTCAGCAGAACGAAATGTTCGCCGCCGAGGTCCGGCTCATCGCCCGTGGCGAATCCTGATTCGATTCCCATGGCACGCACGCCGACTTCGTTGCAAACAGCGTGAAGCACGCCAACGAGATCGCCTTGGTAATTCCGGTTGTCTGTTCGTGTGACGACAATGGAGCCGCGCGCGTAGTTGAAGCCATCGAAGTTTGTGGAGCGGTCAGCAAGGCGCACTTGCACGCCACGATCCATCAGCCGTGCGGCCGCGACGACGGATGCGTCGTCAGCGCCATCGATAATGAAGCCGACCGTCGAATCCGGATTTTCAACACCGGAACTGGCAAAGGCGGCGCCGGAATACGGTTCGAGGTTTCCGGGAAGTCCGGTGGCGAGCATGTACGCATCCACATCGTTCATCATGGTGAGGTTCCATGCGGTCGTGTCGTACATGCGCGAGCGGCCGAAGCGCAGCAATTCGCGTCGTTCCTCTTGAAGGAACTCGGTGGACATGCGAGGGTCGAATTCGAGCAGCGCTCGGACCAGCGGCCCGTCTGGCTGAGAGGCAGCGATGATCACTGTGCCGGCAGGAATCGTGCGCCGTTCGTGCGTTTGTCCAAGCTGATCGATCACGCCGTCGGCGACAAAGCCGCGGGTGGCGACGTGCATTTCCACGCCTTGCAATTCGAGCAGATCAAGCAAATTCTGGCGGCGTGTGTTGTTTTCCGATGGGAGGATCAAGTAGACACGATTGGCTTCGTGCTCGCCGCCGCGCAGGTTGTATTGCCGTTCGTTCAAGAATTGTTTGAGCAGCAACTCTCGATGTTTCTCAAGGGTCTTGATATTGGCCATTGAACTGACCACCTGATGGTGCACCGCTTCTCGATACGTCATCACACGGTCTTCAGGGCGCTTCACTCCATCTTGCGAGAGACCGGCTTGCTCGTACAGAATGCCGACGGCGCCGCGAAGGGAGGCCCATGCATCGGAATAGCCGGGGTACCAGTTGTCGTTCCATTCGCCGGTGTAGTAGCGCCAGCCAAACTGATCGAACGCCGCGGCTTGATCTTTGGCAAACTCACCATTCCAGGCGCGACGACGCGCCGGGTGGAACGGGTTGACCGGATCGCGCGGCGGAGAGAACAGATACGTGTCCTGCGGCCCCATTTCGTGGGCATCGACAAAGAGCAGCGGGCGCCACTCGCCAACGGCCTTGATGCGTCCTCGCGTTTCCGGATGCACACCGAAGATCCAGTCGCGATTCAGGTCGAACATGTAGTGATTGCCGCGACCTGCGGGCCAGTAGCCGGTGTGCAGGAGCGACTGGTCATCGACGTTCGGGTTGGCGCCGCGATGTTCGGCGATCTGCTGCAAGTATCGATCGCGCCCGTCAGGGTTCATCATGGGGTCGATGATGATGAGCGTGTCATTGAGCAATTCATCGATCGCTTCACCAGTGGACGCGACCAGGTAATACGCGACTGCAAGTGATGCATCCGAGCCGGACGTCTCATCACCGTGAATGGAGTAGCCGAGCCATGCGACAGCGGGAAGTGATTCGAGAAGGCGGTCGCCTTCGCCTTCGTCGAGCGTGCGCGGATCCGCGAGTTTGTTCATTCCGGCTTTGATATCGTCCAGCCGCGCAATGTTCTGCGGCGATGAGATCACCATGTAGTAGAGCGGGCGCCCTTCGTACGTCGTGGCGTACTGGAAGAGCTGCGCTCGGTCGCTCGCTTCGGCCCAGGCCTTGAAGCACGCTTCGATTTCGGCGTGCTTGGCGGCGCGATCGCCGACCTCAAAACCAAGGATGGATTCGGGCGTTGGGATGGCGTCGTCAAATTCGGTGTCAGGGAAAAACGCTTGCGCGTAGACCAGATCGGGAATCGGCTGGGGAAGGGGGGCGATGTCGGACGGAGCGAGTGGGCCGGCCGCTTTGGGTTGCCCTATGGCCACGGCGGCGAAACCCATGGTCAGGCACGCGGTGAATCCGAGAAACAGACGGTGAGTCATTGGAGAATCGCTCCTGAATTGCGAAATGCTTGGCGCCGGCGTGAGCCGCCAGTGTGCGTCAGTGTCTGCGAGTCCGTACCGCTGAGCAAGGCGAGGTGTTCGCAGCTTTGTCCGGCGGATTCCTCTCGGATAGCCTTTGCAGGCTTGGGATGACTTTTGCACTGACGCCGACTGGAGACCGCATCGATGCCCGGCCTGACCGTTGAGACTTCACCTGCCACGACGACTCCGCGGTCGACGCGGCCATCGATTGATGCTCGCGCCAAGGCGGCGCTGGATGCAGGCGTCGAGGCGCTGCTTGCCAAACAACACGATGACGGGCACTGGTGCGCGGAGCTTGAAGGGGACTCCATCCTCAACAGCGAGTACCTGCTGATGAAGGTCATCCTCGGCCAGCATCACCCGGATGCGGCGGAGGGCGCCACGTCACGCGATCTTGAACAGTTCAACAAGATGGTGGTGTACTTGCGCTGGCTCCAGCGCGCCGATGGCACGTGGGGGCAGTATCCGGGGTCGGGGCCGGATATTTCGGCGACGGTGAAGGCGTACTTTGTGTTGAAGCTGTTTGGTGATTCGCCGGACGCCGCGCACATGAAGCGAGCGCGCGAGTCGATTCTGGCGCTGGGCGGCGCCGAGCAAATCAACACGTTTTCAATGTTCTATCTCGCGTGCCTCGGGCAAGTGTCGTGGGATGCGTGTCCGGCGATTCCTCCTGAGATTGCGCTGCTGCCGCGCTGGTTCCCGTTTCATATGGACAAAGTCGCGGCGTGGACGCGCACAATGATCCTGCCGCTGGCGATCTGTACGGCGCTGCGGCCGGTGCGGCAGATCGATGAGCGGCATGGGATCGGTGAGTTGTTTGTCGATCAGCGCCGCCGCACGAAGTTGAATAAGCCGTGGGACACGGACCGTCCTGTTTCATGGAACAACACGTTTCTTGTCGTGGATCGAGCTCTGAAAGTTGTTGATCGATTCGGGCTGTCGCCGTTTCGGCAGTCGGCGCTGAAGCGTGCCGAGGAGTGGCTGCTTGATCGCATGCGCTCGGAGACCACCGATGGGCTTGGCGCGATCTTCCCGCCGATGGTCTACATCCAAGTGGCGCTCCAGGCGATGGGGTATGAGCGGTCGCACCCGGTGCGCGTGACGGCGGAAAAGGAACTTGATCGATTCATTGTCGAAGAGCCGGATCACATTCGTATTCAGCCGTGCTTTTCGCCGGTGTGGGATACGGGCATCGCGCTGTATGCGCTGACGGAAGCAGGACTCACGGCGCAGAATGAGCCGCGTTTGGCCCGCACGTGCGAGTGGCTGTGCGATCGTGAAGTGCGCATGACGGGCGACTGGGTGCGGAATCTGCGTCCGGCGGATCGCGGGTTGCGGCTGGGTGTGGACGCCGCGGCGTGGGCGTTTGAGTATCGCAATGATTGGTATCCGGATGTGGATGACACGGCGATGGTGGCGAAGGCGCTGCGCCGGGCGGTTGGCTGTGGGGTAGACGGGCGAGACGCCCGTCCCACCGATTGCCGTGCCTTTGACGCTTCTGAGCGCGCGATTCGCTGGATCATTGCGATGCAGAATGATGACGGCGGGTGGGCCGCGTTTGATCGCACGAGAGATCGCGCGTGGATGGAAGCCGTGCCGTTTGCGGATCACAACGCCATGCAGGACCCATCGTGCCCGGACATCACGGGGCGCACGATTGAATCGCTGACGACGTGCGGCGTGCCGCGGAGCCATCCCGCGATTCGCAAAGCGGTTGCGTACTTGTGGCGCACGCAGCGGGCGGAGGGATGGTGGCCGGGGCGGTGGGGCGTCAATGGTGTGTACGGACTGTGGCAGGCGATCGGCGGTTTGGATGCGGCTGGTGAAATGGGCGATGCGCGTTTGACGAAGTCGCTGCGGCTGCTGCGCGCGGCTCAGAATGCGGATGGTGGGTTTGGCGAAACGGCGGATTCGTACATCAATGCAAAGTGGATGGGCGTAGGGCCGTCAACGGCGTCGCAAACGGCGTGGGGGGCGACGTCGATGATGTACATGGTCGGCGCGCAAGATCGTGCGGTGGAGCGGGCAATTGCGTGGCTGTGTGAGGCGCAGCTCTCCAGCGATGCGCCGGCGCAGGCGCCGTTTGAAATGGATTTGTCAGCGCATGACGCGAGTGAAGTGTCGTGGGTGACGGAGGGCAAGCCGGCGGCGCTGGCGAGTCACCCGATCACGGAGCCTGCCGGCGCGTGGCGCGAGGCGTGGTTTACGGGGACGGGGTTTCCGAAGGTGTTTTACCTGCGGTATCACCTGTATCGGCATTACTTTCCGGTGATGGCGCTGGGACGGTTCTTGAATTTGCGAGCGCGTTGACAGAAGCCGCGAATGATGGCCAGGCGTGTGCGCAGCATGGAAGCCGCTTCCTGACGGGCGCGGTTCGGATCAACTCCAATTTGAGAGCAGTGTGGCGAGGTCTGAGCCGTTGACCACCCCGTCGCCGTTGAGGTCTGCGCTTGTTCCGGCGCCGTTGCTGCCCCACACTGAAAGGAGAATGGCGATGTCGGTGCCATTGACCATTCCGTCGAAGTTCAAATCACCAGGCGCATTGGTCAGGAACTCGAATGGCCCGCTTTCCGACTCGGTTTCGCCATTGGAATTCAATGCGAAGACGGTCCAGTAGTACGTCGTCGCAGCCTCGAGTTGATTGACGCCTTCGGTCAATTGAAGTTCATGCATACTTGCGCCATTGAGTGTCTCGTCGAGCACAATGTCTGCCATGCCAGGGTCTTGGGATATGCGCACCCTGTAAGAATTGGCGAAATCAGCCCGCTCCCAATCAAGATGCGGTGATACGTTCACTCCCATTGCTCCATCTGCGGGCGAAACCAGCGCGAATGGGCTCGGGGGAATAAAGTCACCGATCCAGCTCAAGTACCCATTGACAAGAATGCCCCCGCCGAGGCTCCCGAAGAGGGGAGGCGGAGCAATGCACGATGTTCCAAAAGTGTTGATGCCCCAGGTGTGGAGCTTGTTGCCGACCTGCAGGAAGCTGGGGCCGCCTGAGTCACCTGATCCGACAGATGTTTCGATATCGTTTCCGAGCGTCGCGCCGCCGATGCAGTTGGTGGCGCCGGTGGGGCCGTCGAAGTCGTATTGAAAGATCTCGACCGAACCGCTGCCTTCTTCATCATTGAAGAACTGCTCGACACGATTTTGTCCGACGCGCTTAATACTGCTGTTCCCGCCGATGGTGTCACCGACATCACCGAACCCAGTGCGGCCGTAGCCGACGGCGGTGATAATCGTTCCATTTGCGGCATTGCCTGTGAATACGGGATAGATCGGAATGAAACTGGGAAGCGGCTGATTCAACGTAATGATGATCAGATCGTCGTTGACGGTCGGGTTCGCAAAGCCGGTGTAGTCCGGATGAACATCGACGGAAGCAATGCCGGCTGATCCGATGATGGTCGAACCGGAGCCATTGAAATTAAATCGAACGACAACGTTGGTGCCAACATCATTTGTGCCGTTATCGTCAAAATCGACGCAGTGTCCGGCAGACAGAATGTGAAAGCGCGAGATCGGTACACCGGTGCACGAGGCGCCGCCGCCGAGTGTGAGTTGGCACACGCCGGACCATGGAGACGATGAGATATTTGGATCCACGCGATTTGACGGGCTGTCCGGCGGCGAGCCGGTCTGGTCGCCGGCCATGATCATGGCGACGGGATCCTGGATCCAGATGGCGGGATCGCCAATGACGGGCGGGTTGATCGGGCAGAGCTTCTGCTCACAATCGGGATGTTCCGCCATTGGATTCGCTTGCGCGAGACCTGCGATCAGAGTCATCAGCCCTGCCGCCGCCACCCATCGTCCGGTCTTCATCGTTGTCAATCTCCCATGGGGGGCGCCGCCACGATCATCCGTGAGACGGGCGCAGCCACCTCGATCACTGTCCAAAAAGAATACACGTCGCCGCAGGATTCGAACCAGAAAAGGTCTCGGTTCCCGCGAATCGGTGTGTCAAGATGGAGAAGGGGCAGCGGTGGCGCCGTGAGAGGCTTGTAAAAATCGGACTTTGAAGGATCAGTCCAGCTTTTCAGACTCAATACTGGCGACTTCGCCGGCGAGCTTTTTCTCGACGTATTTCTTCACCCACGTGTCAAAACTTCTCCCGTGGGCGGCGTCTTTGCCGGAAAAAGTGAGTCCGGCAATGTCGGCGAATCTGATCACGCGAGGGTTGTCGTCCTGCGCGGTGAGCACACGGACGGTCGAATCCGCCAGCGTCGATCCGGTGCGACGGTCAAAGATATAGCCGGTGATCTCGTCATTGCTCGCGACCGTGATCGTGACGTCGCCTCGGTAATCGAACGCCTGTTCGAGAGCCTTGAGTAGGGCCTGTTCATCGTCACGGGTGGCGACAATGCCCTGCAAAGAGGTGCGTTCAGTGGGTTCGGCGGCGGTCTTCGTTTCCTGCGGCATAGGGGGAGCCTAGCGGCGGGACGGCGATGCGACCACCGGCCCCAAAAACGCAGAGCGAGCCCTTCACGCAAGCCTTCCGTCCGGGGCAGGAGAAGGGCGCGTTCCAGGCTCGCTCGTGTACGAGTGTTGGTGTTTGAATGGGTGCTCAGTCGGCGCGGGCTCGGCGACGGCGTCGCGGCGCCGCGAACATGAGGCTCACAATGGCCAGAGCGCCAGAGCCGGGCGCCGGGATTTCCGGCGACATGGGCAGCGAAAGCGATTGCGCGCCAAAGGTCAGGAACTGAAGCCCGCCAAACGAGATGTTCGCGTCGTAATTGCCGGGGCTGTACGAATCGTTCGTCCAGTTCAGCGTGACTTTGGTGTCGCCGCTGAGTTCACCGACGTTGAGATATGACGAGTTCCATTGTTCGTCCGACGCATCGATGTACATGTAGTCAACGAACGCATCGTTCACGCTGACACCGACTTTGAACTGTGAATAGTTCGAAGACAAGACGAGCGGCGTTTCATTTTTTGCCGTTACGCCGACGGTGTAATTTGAGGGCGATGCATCGAGACTGGCGTAAAAGTCGATGCGCTCATTGGCCCAGTTGGTGCGTTGGGCCATGCCGTCGCTGGCTGAGAACCAGCGTGACGCATTCTGACCGACACCTTCACTGCCATAGAGAGTGGCCTGCGCGGAGTATCCAGCCGGAGCTGTTGGAAGGATGACGCTGGCGTGCGCTTGCGACGCGGCAAAAGCCATGGCGCCAAATCCAATCGTGTAAATACTCTGTTTGATCATGCTCCACCTCCGCGTATTGGCGCGGCTTGGACAACGGTCCAGCCTCTGGTTGATCGAAACGTACGATCTAGGAGGCGCACATCGAAGCCGCGACCGGCATGGTGAAGCGTGAGTGGTGGGGTGGCGCAGGCAGGTCCGAATGTCGGCCTGCAATGGACCTGGAAAGCGAATAATTTCGGACGTGGACGACGAAATTACGGGCCGAACGTTCGCCCAGATTCGGGGTCCATCATGCGCCAGTTCAGTTCGCGGCACATGCGGGCGAGGACGGGCCAGGCGTTGTCCTCTTCCAGGATCGTGACGAGAGCCTGAGCCACCGGGTCCTTGTCGCCCACGAAGGGGAGTTCGAGCCGCAGACCAGGTCCGAATGCGACGCCGACGTTCTCGGGATCACCATCCGGGGCGATGTTGAATCGAGCGATGTCGTCAAGGAAGCGCGATTTTGATCCCAGCGTGGCGTCTCCGCCGCTCTCGGGCGGAATGAGCACGACTTGTCGATTGGATGCCACGGGGCCGCGATCCTCCGGTCAATGGGTGAGGCAAGGTAACGGAACGATTGGGCACGCGGCAAACGACGTAGAAATCTAGTTCAGACCGGGCTTGCGACGGCGTGATTCGCGGTCGTGGACATGACCCCGGAGGATTCGACGATTCGCGCCAGTGATGTGGTGGTCATCCAAGGCAGGGATTCAAGCTTGGCACGCAACTGATTCGGGAATGGTTTTTCCTCACGCTCAAATCGCGGCCGACTTCGCCAGGCTTTCTGCATCCAGAGATACTGCTCCGGTGCGCGGCGGATCATCAACTCCATGGCGCGGCGGTATCGAGCCGTGACGTAAAACAACGGATCTGCCTGATCGGCCCAGTCATCGGGCTTGATGATGTCGACAACATTGATGGTGTATTGAAAACGTTGCGGCGCCGCGGCGTCGGACGTGGCGCTGGATCGATTGGCGACGCCGCAGATGATCGGCGCATTGTGGCGCATCGCAAGCAGGCCGATGG
The DNA here is from genome assembly GCA_029260345.1 of Phycisphaerales bacterium. Classification (GTDB taxonomy): domain Bacteria; phylum Planctomycetota; class Phycisphaerae; order Phycisphaerales; family UBA1924; genus OFTM186. The sequence goes on from JAJDDK010000002.1 coordinate 405,747, forward strand.
ATTTGTACGTGGAAGCAAGGCGGTCAAAGAATGGCACGTATATGCCACGGTCACCGGCGTTCTGGTCAGCGATAAACGCCACAAGCTCGTTTCGCTCAAGCGCAATCGGAAGCGCATCGGCGGCGCCGAATTTGTCGACGAGTTCAATGCCAAGCCGGGATCGGGTGCGGCGGACCCAAGCGTCAAGCGCGAGGTTGTCGAACGGGCGATACACGGCATGAAGGGGCAGGCCGAGCGCGCCGAGCCAGGCGCCAAGCAGTTCCCAATTGCCGCAATGACCGGTGATGAGGATGGAGGGGCCCGAGAGCATGAGCTGCACGGCCTCCTGTACATCACCAAGTTCGATCCAGTGCGGCCACCGCGCGAAGTTGTATTCGTGCGCGCTCATGGATTGTTCACCAGCGAGCATGAACAGATGGCGATAGGACGCATGCGCGATCGCGGCGGCGCGGTGCTCGCCCATTTCCGGAAAACACCATCGGATGTTTGCGATCGATCGTTCGATGCGGGGGCGATTGAATGGCGCTCGACCGAAGAGATCGCCAATCTCGCCAAGTAGACGGCCGCTGAATCCGGGACCCAGCGTGCGCAGCAGCGCAGAGCCACTGATGACGCCTGCATAGACGTACGGATCCTGCCATCGCCGTCGCTGGTCTGGCCGTTTGGAAGCCACGGGCACATCATTCACGCCAAGAGCGCGGAACGCCAATCATGGGGAGATCGATGAGGCGGTGAATCAACGAACGCCGTGGATGCCCGTCAGCGTGAACAAGCGATTCTGATTGAGAATCGGAATGCTTGCCTTGACGGCCGCATCGAAGAGACGGTCGTACTCGTCCGCAATGCGGCTCTGCCGGATGAACTGATTGATGATCGCGGCGGGCGCATCGATCGGAGGCTGCGGCGGGAGGATCGGACGATCGCCCAACACGAGGAAGTCCGTGCGTCCGGTGAGGTCTTCGTCAACGATGCCGCCCCATTGGGTGATGACGCCTCGGATGGCGGTTTGCTCCTCGCCTCGAGAGATGCCGTCGCCGTCCGTATCGAAATTGCCATACACCACGAAGTGGTACACCTTCGTCGGGTCGTAGACGGCATTGGCGATCACGTCGCCCTGCACAATCGGGTTGCCGCGCGACTCGCGCACGATGCGGGCGATGGATGACCCTTCGTTGACGCGGATGATTTCGACGCTCGCTTTGCCGGGCGGGTAGTTGCCGTCGGCGTCGGGGCGGATCGCGCTTGCGTTGCTGTAGACCTCGAAACTCATGCCGAGAACGACCCGGTCCTGACGACCGAGGTCAATGAATACGGCGTTTTGCGAGGGATCGGCGCCGATGATGCGGCCGTCCACCAACGCGTACTCGTCCGTCGGGAGGAGTGTCGCATCCACTTGGCTTTCGCGAAGCGCTGTGAGCTGACCCTGAAGGCGAAGTGACTCTTCTTCAAGCTGGGCGATGCGGGCCTGGAGCGAAGCTTCACGGTCAGCGGATTCGCGGCGAATCGTGGAGACACGCTCGTTGTTTGAAGCGATCGTGTCGTCCACCATTGAACGGAACTTGTCGAGTTCGCCTTTGTATCGCCCGATTTCATCGTTCAGCGAATCAATCGTTGCGGTCTGGTCCGTCTGAAGTTGGCCGACGCGATCCACTTCGGCTTGCAAGTCCGCGGCAGCTGCGGTTGCAGCGGCGTTTGCGTCAGTCACCTGACGCTGAAGGTTGCTGATGTTTGATTGCTGTTGGCGCACCACTTGTGTGAGAGCCGCGGTGTCGGCGCCCGGAACGGCGTTCACCGCCGTGCGGAATTGTTCAGGCATGGTCTGCCCATCGCCGACCGTGCGCTTCATGGCTTCCTCCCATGAGGAATTCATAAAAGCGATTACCGGCTGACGAGCGCCTTGCGCCGCCTGCTGCCAGCGCGTGGCCCACGGCAAGTCGGTCTGCCCGCCGAGGAAATCGCGTGAGGCTTGTTGAGCAACTTCAAGGTCTTTCTGTGCCTTGCTCGCGTGCCCATAGAAGAACACCGTCGAGATGAAAAATCCGAGCGCGAGCACGGCCACGATCACGAGTGTGATGAGGAGGCCGGAGCCGGAACTGCCGCGTGACGCCATGGGGCGGACTCCAGGGTCAGAGGTCGAAAGGATGTCGCTTCCAGGGGGCCGGGGCCACCACACGAGCGCATGGACAAACGAGGGGCTTCGAAATCCCCGCTGAACAGGCCATACGGCTCTGGGCAGGGCTTGGTTCCGCAGAGTTTCGCGGCATGGGGCAAGTCAGTCAAACCAGCGGCTCAAGGGGCAAGGAGCCAACTGCGAAGAAGGAATGACAAACCGAGGAACGCCGCGAAGGCGAACATGTCGGTCAGCATGAGGAGGAAGATCGTCGAAGCGGTGGCCGGATCGAACTTGAGCCGCTGCATGAGAATCGGGATCGCCGCCCCCATGAAACAGCCCGCAGAAAGAGCGCCGGACATCGCAATGGCGGCAATCAGACCGATCCGCCAGTCGGCATTTCCGAATCCGGCGGCGCCGACGGCCACCGTGATTAGGCCAAGCAGGGCGCCGGTGATGATCCCGGTAAGCAGGCCGAAGAGAGTCTCACGACCGAGCAGGGGCCAGATGTGGTCCGTCCGGACTTGGCCGAGCACGAGGCCGCGCAAGGTCACGGCAAGGCTTTGGTTGCCGGCATTTCCCGCCTGATTGGCGATCACTGGCATGAGCACCGCAAGGAATTTGAACTCCTGCACGATGTCGCTGAAGAAGAGCACGACCGCAGCAGCGAGCGACGCCGTGCCGAGATTGATGACGAGCCACGGGAGGCGGCCGCGCAATTTGTCACCGAGCGTGGTGTAAACGCGCTCCTCAGGATTGGCGCCGACCTGCTTGAGCGCATCTTCGGTGTTCTCTTCGCGAATGATGTCGATGACGTCGTCGATCGTGACCACGCCAAGCACGCGCCGATCTTCGTCAACGACGGGCAGCGCGAAGAAGTCATAGCGATCAAACGCGCGGGCCACTTCTTCGCGGTCCAAACCGGGACGAAGCAATTCAACGTCGCGATCCATGAGATCAGCGATTGGCGTCGGCGGATCAGCGACGAGGAGGCGACGCAAATCCAAGACGCCTTCGAGGCGACCGTCATCGTCGAGACAATAAATGCTGTAGATGTCGCTGTCTTCAAGAAAGCCACGCCGCGCGCGCAGATACTGCATCGCATCCGACGCGGTGCTTGACGAGCGGAACTTCAGAAAGTCCGTCGTCATGAGGCCGCCGGCGGTCTCCGGGTCGTACAGCGCGAGCTTGCCGAGAACCGCGGCACGCTTGCGCGGCATGGATCGCAGGATCTGGTCGACTTTGTCGCGCGGCAGTGTTTGGATGAGATCAACCGCGTCATCCGGGTCCATGTGGCCGAGGAGACGACCGGCTTCAGTCGGTTCGAGATCCGGGAGCACGGTCGCCGCGAGGGGAAGCTCCATATGGGCGAGTGCTTCGGCCGCGGCCTCGTCGTCCATTTCGTGAATGACGCTGACTGATGAGGCCGTTTCAAGGCGCTCCAACATGTCCGCGGCGTCGGCCGGGTCCGAGGTCTCCAGAGCGCGGGCAAGCTCTTGCGCGGGGGCTTCGGATTCGATCAGCGCAGCAAAACGCTGGTCGGATCCTTCCAAGGGAAGCTCCGCCTGGTGGAACGTCGTTCCGGTTTCGCCGGATTGCGGCGAATTCTCTTGATTGTCGGGCTTCGGCGCGTCAATCATTGGGTGTGGATGCTACTCGACCGGGCGATCGAAATGTGTTGGCGCCGGTGTTGGTCGGTCAAGCATTCAGATTCGGTCATGTTCGATCGGAACATGCGCACAACCGGGTGGCCTGATTGTGGCGCCGGCCTTTCGGCTCGCGCCGTAGAAAGGAACCGAGGCGATGACACATTTCAGAATTATCCTCGCGGCGTTCGTTGTGTTTCCGTCAGTCACGATGGGCGGCGATCCGCCCAAGGTGTTGGGTCAGTTGTGTGGTGTGCTTGGGCCGGGGCCGCAGGGTTGCGCTGTTGTCGAAGGATTTGATGGGCGCACCTTTGCGATTGAGAACACCGGTGACTTCACCCTTGGGGAGACGGTATATGTGTCGGGAACGCTCGTTGAGAATTCGACGCTGTGCACCCCGGTGACGCTGCCCGCAATTGAAGACAATTCGATTGAACCATGCTTTGCCGGGTGCGGCACACTTCAGATCGGGCCGCAGGGATGCACGCTGTTTGTGCCGAATGATGGAAGCGCCGGTTTCGTGCTTGCGAATCTCGGCGACGCCGAGATTGGAGATCGCATTTACGTCGAGGGGCCGATTCGGGATGGGGCGCTCGCGTGTTTTCCTTTTGAGGCGCCCTTGATCGATGACAATCTCGTCTTCGAATGTTTTTCCAGTTGCGGCGTGATCGTCGTCGGCATCGTGTGCAATGCGTTCATCGCGGATTCCGGCGAGGTGTTCCCGCTCAGCAACTATGGCGGATTCAATCCGGGCGAACGCGTGTTTGTAACGGGTGGCCTTGAGCCGGACTCGCCGTATTGCTTCCCCATCCCGCAGGTCGGCGTGCGAGTCGCCGAAATTGGGGCGTGCGGCGTGGGGCCGGACCTCAATGGCGATGGCATCGTGGACGGCGCTGATCTTGCGGCGCTCCTTTCCGCCTTTGGACCCTGCCCGGCGCCGCTGGTTTCGCCGTGTCTGGCGGACTTGAACGGTGATGGCATCGTGAATGGGTCGGATCTTGCAGCGTTGCTCAGCGCGTGGGGGCCTCTGGTTCAATAGGCGGATCTGCACGGTCTGAATCGAACAAATGCATCGGAAACCGCATTGGGCAGTAGCATGGGTCAATCGGGCTCATGCAGACCCTGATCCCATGGAGGACGCCGCATGCATTGTCGCACTTCGAGTCGTGGTGACACTCGTGTCGTCGCCAGTCTGATTCTTACGGTCGCCGCCATTGGTGCGTGCGTTCCTTCCACCAACGCGCAGAGCACGTACAAAATGCCGCCGGCCGATGTCGTGCGCATGCTTGACGCGCCGCAGCCGCCGTCGCTTAGTCTTGATCCGACCGGTCACACGGCGATCGTGATGGAGCGCTCGGCGATGCCGTCGATTAAGGAACTCGCCGCGCCGATGTTGCGGCTTGCGGGCGTGCGTCTGAATCCGGAGACGGACGGGCCGCACTCGTCGTACTGGTCATTCATCTCGATGCGTCTGAAGGATGTGTCAACCGGGCATGAAACGGATGTTGAATTGCCGGCGGACGCGATGATCGGTTCAGTGCGCTGGGCTCCGGATGGATCGAAGGCGGCATTCCTGTTGACCTTTGATGATCGCATCGAGCTTTGGACAGTTGATCGAAAGACCGGCAAGGCGAAAAAGGCGACGGATCATCGAATCAATGCGACGCTGACCAATGGGTTTGAGTGGATGCCGGACAGTCACCGGCTGGTTGTCGCGACGACGCCGACGCACCGTGGCGAGCAGCCGCAGGCGTCGCGCGAGGCCATCGGGCCAGTGACGCAGGAGACCACCGGTGTGACGGCGCCCGTCCGCACGTATCAGGATCTTCTGGAAAGCCCGCATGATGAAGCGCTGTTTGATCACTTCGCCACAGTGCAGTTGGTGATGGTCGACACCCGCCGCAATCGGGAGCAGGAAATCGGCGATGCTTCGGTGTTCACATCGTTCGAGCCTTCGCCGAATGGTCGATATCTGCTGACGGAGCGCGTGGTCACGCCGTATTCGTACCTCGTGACCTATCGCAGTTTCCCCGATGTCGTAGAGACGCATGACCTGCAGAGCGGCGCCGTCGTCGAAATCGCACGACGCCCCATTCAAGATCAGACACCGATCGGCGGCGTGCCAACCGGTCCTCGAACGATTGTGTGGAAAGATGTCGCGGATTCAACGCTGCTCTGGGTGGAAGCGCTCGACGGTGGTGATCCCAAAGCGGAAGTCCCATTCCGCGATGAGATTTTCATGCTTGATGCCCCGTTCAAGAGCGCGAACGCAAAGCCGTTTACGAAGACAGAACATCGCGTGTGGGGCGCTACGTGGCTCGAAGGCGGCGAACTGGCGATGGTCAATGAGTACGACCGTGACCGGCGCTGGGTCCGCACGTGGCTCGTCAATGCGAATGACGGAAGCGATGCGCGATTGATCTGGGATCGGAGCATCCGCGACCGCTACAACGATCCGGGTCGCCCGGTGACGAAGACGTTGCCGACGGGCCGGTCCGTCGTGCAGGTCAATGATGGAGCGATCTTCCTTTCCGGCGCCGGCGCTTCAGAGGAAGGCGATCGACCATTCCTGAATCGCATGGACCTTGAATCGCTTGAGACCACACAGCTTTGGCGATGCGAGGGCGACTCGTATGAAACCTTTGCGGATCTCCTTTCGGATGACGGCTCGGTGTTTCTGACGCGGCGCGAGACCACGACCGAGCCGCCGAATTACTTCATGCGTAATTTGAACATGGATTCGATGACCGCATTTACGGACTACGTCGATCCGATGGCGGAGTTCCAGACGCGCATTCGCAAGGAACTGGTCACGTATGAGCGTGAGGACGGCGTGACCCTCAGCGCCACGTTGTATTTGCCGCCCGATCACCGCAATGGTGAACGACTTCCACTTGTGGTTTGGGCGTACCCACGTGAGTTCAACGACGCCGCGACGGCGGGGCAGGTCTCCGGTTCCGAACACCGGTACACGCGCATCTCAGGATCAAGCCATTTGTTCTTCCTGACGCAGGGCTATGCGGTGATGGATGACGCGTCCATGCCGGTAGTGGGGGACGACCCGCTGACGGTGAACGACACATTCATCAAGCAAATCGTGGACAGCGCTGATGCCGCGATCCAGTACGCAGCCGAGCGCGGCGTGGCGGACCCGGATCGAGCGGGCGTCGGTGGTCACTCCTACGGCGCCTTTATGACGGCGAATTTGCTGGCGCACAGTGATCTGTTCCGCGCCGGCATCGCGCGAAGCGGCGCGTACAACCGCACGCTCACCCCATTCGGCTTTCAAAGCGAAGAACGCACGTTTTGGGAAGCCCCCGACGTATACTTCAATCTGTCGCCGTTCATGCACGCGGACACGATTGACGAACCCATTCTGCTGATTCACGGCATGGTGGACAACAATTCAGGCACATTCCCGATTCAGTCGGAACGCCTGTATCACGCGATCAAAGGGCACGGCGGCACGGCGCGGCTTGTGATGTTGCCGTATGAAAGCCATGGCTATCGCGCTCGCGAGTCCATTCTTCACACGCTGGCGGAAATGATCGAATGGTTCGACACGAATGTGAAGTACGCGCCAACGCGTGATTCATCGGGCTAAGTGGCGACAGTTCAGTCCGAATGAATTTGTGATGCTTCGGCCTGCAAACGCGCCCAGACAGCGCGGATGTGTTCCTCGCGCGTTTGCAGGGCGCCGATTGCGGCTCGGATGACGAATTGATCTTCGCCGGGCGACGCCGGGTTTGGCAAGCGTGTGTGCGTGAAGTACGCGGCGCCCGAGTCATTGATGCGTGTGAGGAGCGCCTGACTTCGTGCATCATCGCCTTTGAGGCGAAAGCAGACGAGGCCGAGCGAACGAGGCGCCGCAAGCTCGAATTGATCGTCGTTTTTGACCTGCGATTCGAACAGCGTTGCGAGTTCAACGCCGCGACGGATGTGTTTGCGGAGGCCTTCGACACCGTAGTGACGAATGACAAACCAGAGTTTGAGCGCGCGAAATCTTCGTCCCAGCGGGATTTGCCAATCGCGGTAGTCAATGAGGGCGCCGGAATCGCTGGCTTGATTGCGCAAATACTCGGGTGTGATGGAAAGCGCTTCGAGTATCGAGGCGCGATCCTGCACCCAGAGCGCTGAGCAATCAAACGTCGTGAGCAGCCACTTGTGCGGATTGAAGTTGAATGACTCGGCATATTCGACGCCGCCAATGATGTGTTGATGCTCCGGGCAGACGCACGAGGCGCCGGCCCAAGCGGCGTCTACGTGAAGCCAGCACTGCTCCCGCTTTGAAATTTCACCGATGGCCGCAACCGGATCAACGGCGCCGGAAGACGTCGTTCCGACGGTCGCACAAATGAACAACGGGCTAAAGCCGTCGGCGCGGTCGCGTCTGATTTGTTCGGCCAGCCTATTCGGGCGCATGGCCAATGATTCATCAACATCAATCAGTCGAACATGGTCGCGTCCGATGCCTGCAATCATCGCCGCTTTGATGACGGAGGAATGAGCTTGGGATGAACAGTAAACAATCGGGTTCGGCGGATGGCCGGCGCGAGCTCGGGCGGCGAGCATGGTGACGAGCACGGCTTCACTGGCCGTTCCCTGGATGACGCCTCCGCCGCGGCTGCTGCGCGATGTGAACGCCTCGGGCAGATTGATGATGTCAGCAAGCCAGTCGAGCACTTTGGTTTCGATCTCGGTGCATGCCGGGCTGGTGGACCAGAGCATTCCTTGCACGCCGAGTCCGCTTGAAAGCAAGTCGCCAAGAATCGCCGGCGGTGAAGTTGTTGCAGGGAAATACGCGTAGAAGTTCGGCGACTGCCAATGGGTGAGGCCGGGCATGACCACGCGATCAATGTCGGCAATAATGGCGTCCCATGATTCGCCTTCGCTTGGTGGCTCGTCCGGAAGCAGTGCGGCGACATCACCGGGGGCGACGCGCGAAAGCACGGGGTACGACGCGACGTCGCGCATGTAGTCCGCGATGTGGTCGATCATGGCGTGGCCGTGTTGGCGAAATTCGTCAGGCGTCATTGACCACGCAGGATAGGTGAGCGGCCTCTACTCCGCGCCGAATTTGAACGAGTATTCACGTTCAATGCGGCAAATCCGTGTGGTGAATGACGCGTACAGACCTTTGCGGCCCTTGCGTTGCGCTTCCATGTGTTCGGCCTCACGCTTCCAATTGGCGATGGCTTCGAGGGAATCCCAGTAGGAGACGGTGATGCCAAGGCCATCGTCGCCGCGCGCGCTTTCAACGGCGAGAAAGCCAGGCTGCTCGCGGGCGAGTTCGGCCATGCGCGCGCTCAACTCATCGTAGTGATCTCCGTCGCTCTCACGGCGCACGGAGGTGAAGATCACGGCATAGGCGCCGGGTTGCGTCGGTGAAGCTGCAGCCATAGGGCCGGGATTGGTCATGAGGTTGCGAGTTGTTCGAGTTCGGTGTGGAGTGCGTCAACGAGTCGCTCAACGATGGCGGAGCCAAAATCGAATTCGATTCCCGCCGCTTCAAACAGTTTGGGGAGTGGCTGGGCGCCGCCAATCGAAAGCGCCGCTTTGTACGCATCAAGCGCCGCGGGCAGGCCTTTCTCTTTGCTCATGAGCCAAAGCTGGAGTGCGCCGAGTTGTGCGATGCCGTACTCGATGTAATAGAACGGCACGCCGAAGAGGTGTCCTTGGCGCTGCCAAATAATTTCGCGAGTGTCGTCAAGGCCTTCCCAAGACGCTTCGTGCGTGAATCGGCCAAACATGTCGAGCCATGCTTCGGTGCGGGCGCCGCGCGAATGGCTGGGGTTCAGATAGATCCAGTGCTGGAAGGAGTCGATCGTCGCGACCCAGGGCAGCAGAGAAATGATTCCTTCGAGCTGGTCGCGTTTGGCGCGGCGGAGGTCTTCTTCATTGTCATAGAAGACGTCCCACTCATCCATCGTGAGCAGCTCCATGGACATGGATGCCACTTCTGCAAACTCGATGGGGGAGTGTCGATAGTGAACCAGCGGCTCCTCGCGGCACAGCATGGAGTGAAATGCGTGACCTGCTTCATGAATCAGTGTGCGCACATCCCCGTGAAGTCCGGCGGCGTTCATAAAGATGAATGGTGTGCGCGACGCATCGCGCATGTACTGGTATCCGCCCGGCGCCTTGCCTTTCCGCGATTCGAGATCGAGGCAAACTCCCTCGGTGAGTGAAGCGAACATTTCATCGAGGCCGGCGCCCATGCGATCGAACAGGCGGCACGTCTTGTCCGTGAGTTCGGCCGCATTTTCAAACGGGTGGAGCGGCGGTCGTCCTTTGGGATCGACGGACAAATCCCACGGTCGCAATGGGGAAACCGTCATGACACGCGAGCGGCGCCGGTCCATCGACCGCATTAGCGGCACGACGTGCTTCTCGCATGCGTCATGAAAATTGGCGCAATCTTGTGGAGTGTAGTCAAACCGCTTGCGCCGCTGGAACATGTAGTCGCGATAGTTCTCGAAACCTGCGTTGTGCGCGAGCGTGTCACGCTGCTTCACCATGGTCTCGAAGATGTCATGAATCTCGTCGCGATCCTGCTGGCGGCGCTCGGCCATGCCGCGCCAAGCGGCTTCGCGCACGGAACGATCCGTTTGCTCAAGGAAAGTGGACATCTCGGGCATCGTGCGCTCTTTGCCATCGAACATGACGGTCATCGCGCCCATGAGGGCGTCGTAGCGCTGGTCGAGCTTGCCGAGCTCGGTTTCGATCGGCACGTTTTCGTCGCGGAACAGTTCCACATCAACGGCGGTGTCGCGCAGGAGCACGCCGTAGCGGTTGGGATCAAGTTTGTATTCCTGGGCGAGTTCGTGCTGACGACGGTCGAGCTGAAATGACGCCCGCTGCAAGTTCGGCTGCACCTCATCGAGGTATTTCGTCCAGGCGCCAGCGGCGGACTCGTCATCGGTGTGCCGCGTCATCGTGATGTAGAGCGTGGCGCGACCTTCGGAGCAGGCGGCGTCAAAGTCGGAACGGTCGCGCAGCCATTGCGTCAACGCGTCAGCGGACGTGACGGGGCGCTCTTCAAGCTCCGCCGCGAACGGTTTGATGGAGTCCCATTCGGTCGGGCGCATGGACGCCACGGCGTCGGTAAATGTGTCAGGCGTCGGAGTGGTGGTCATGCCCGCCAGCTTACCGGGCGGGCGCGCCGGCGCCGCCGATTAGCGACGTCCGCCGGACTGCTTCTTGGCGATTTCGTCGATTTGACTTTCCACTTCGCGGAAGAATTCCGGCGTCAGTGGCGGCAAACCGCCGGCGCCGTAGGTCTCAAGCGAAGGAGCTCGGCGCACAAGGCCACGCAATTGTCCGAGGAACGATCGCGCACGACCGGCGTTGCCGGTGTCCAAGGCGATGTTCATTTTTTGCCAAAGCTCACCAGCGCGCACTTGCGCTGTTTGGACAGCTTCGCGGAAGTCCTGTTGGTACTTGTCGGCGTCCAAGCCGATTTCAACCCACTCGGTGCACCCCATGGCGCGGGCAAGATCATCTTTGCTGGCGGCGACGGATCGGGCCAGGCCGTACTTGACCGAATCAATCGAATTCAGCGTCAGGATCTGCTTGTCCGTAGAGACGATGTACTGGCCGCCAAGATCGTTTCGCCACGTCACGCGACCGGCGTCGTCGATGTCGCACGAAAGATTGGTCGGCACCTGCATGGCGCGCATCACGAGCGGATCATGCTTCCCACGTCGGGTGATCTTCTCCTGCGAACGAAGCAGTTGTTCCAGGCTCTCACCTTTCATGGCCGTGGCGCGACCGCCGCTCTGAGAGAACGCCGTCGCGGCGCCAATGTTGCCCTCGGGCATCATGTAGATCTCTTCGCACGTGAATGCCGTCATTGCTGCGGCGGAGATCGCCGACTCGACCCACGCGACGACGCGATACTTGGGCTTAATGCCGTGTTCAATCGCATCGGAGAGTTTTTGAACCTCAAACAGGGCGCCGCCGCCGGAGTTGATCTGCAGGACGACGATGTCCGGCTTGTCATCTTCGAGCAGCTGGATCGATTTCCTCAATGCCTCTGCATTCATGAAGGGACCGACCATTTCCTCGAGCGTGACAAACGCAATTTTGCGTGTGCCTGGCGGAAGGTCGGTGGATGGTCGCGGCGTTTTCGGGGACGACGATGGCTTTGCATTTGTCGGCGCGGCCGGGGTTTCTTTCGGTGATTCAGCGGGCGTTTCCGTTGTGTCTTTGTCCCGCTCGATGCGATCAATGTTGACGCGCAGGATGAATTCGGTGCGCTCGAGCTGACCGACCATGTATGTGACGTAGATGAATCCGTCGCCTTCACGAGAGATCGTGCCTTCGACGACCCGACCATCCTTCAAATAAACCTTGTCGGCCAATGAAGTGAAGGGGAGCGCGAGCGTAGCGAGCAATGCGATGACGATGGTGGCGATGCGTGTCATGTTTGTGTTCCTGGCTTCGATGCGAGAATCGTCACTGGTTTCGTAGCGATGAGTTGGGCTGGTGTCAGCGATCACGCTGATTGGCGCGGCGGATCTGCTGGCGAAGCTGTTCAATTTGAATGTCGATCTGAGCTCGTTGGGCTCCGTTTGGATCCAACACTTCCGCATTGGCGCTCAAGAGGCCACGCATTTGCTTCAAGATGTTGATGCGACGTCCCATGCTGGCGCTGCCCTGTCCAGCTTCCTGAAAGTCTCGCTGAAGGCGCTGGAATTGATCGATGGCGCGTTCGATGCGATCCGACCAGTCGCTCAGAATCTTGTCGGCGCGGCCTTCAACGATGGTGTAGTCGCGCCCGATGTTGAGTTCGAAGATCAGATCGTCGAGCAGATCAACAACAGCATCGGCGACGTTGAGGCGACGCGCCCAGTCGGCATTGAGCGTCAACACATCATTGCCGTCAAAGGAGAACTTGTCTTTGTTTTTGCCTTTGCCGTCATCGGTCAGGATCGTCCACCCTTCGCCGTCTTCCGGGCGCGGCTCCCAGGTGATGTATTGCGGCTGGCCGCCGACGATTTTCACGGCGAGCCATTCCTCTTCCAACGCCATAGCGCGAATGAGTCGCGGGTCGTAGCCGCCGGTGATTGCGAAGCCTTCCGCGTGACCGATGCGAAGGGAGATCTGTTTGAGGTTGACGACTTCATCGCCGATGTTGAAGTCGGAAAGATCGCCGACGCCGCCGAGGCGACCGTCGCTCATGAAGATGATTTCTGGACTGACGAGCGGCAGGAACGCGGCGCCGGCTTGAGCGCGCTTGATCCAAAAGACGACGCGCCAGCCATCGTCGATGACTTTTTCGATAATGGGGCCGAGGTCCTCCGCCGTCCACATGCCGTCGAAACCTTCAGCCGCCGATCCGCAGTCCATCTTGACGATGATGACTTCCGGTTCGTACGAAATCGCATCGTCAAATGCTCTTTGAAGCGGCGTCACGGTGACGTCACGTCCGAGATCGCCCTTCAGATTCATCACATAGACGCGCTTGCCGTCCGGAGAATTTGAGTTTCGGGGAGTCGCGGTTTCGGCGCGCGAATCACTCTTTGTGGTGGACGCGGGCGCCGGAATGGTGGTGTCGGTCTCGACGTTGCGCTCAATCGACAGCACCTCGCTGCGCGGATACGTCGTCGGCGCCGAAATCCCACCAACGATGACCAGTATCTCCACGACGGAATCCGTCTCGGAGAGAATCTTGCCTTCGATGACGCGGCCGTTCCGGAGGACGATTCGATCGATGCCGTCGGCGTCGTCCTCCTGCATGGCGGCGCTGGCGCGGGTCATGAGACCGGAAGGCGTCATGAGCAGCGAAAGACCGGTGGCGAGGATCAGAACGGTGAGAAAAGGCGCGCCAATTCGGGTCATGGGGATACCTCAAGCTCCAAGCCGATGCACGGTCCGACGACCATCACGTGCAGGTCCGCGTTTGCGGCGGCAAATCCAGTTGCTGAAGAAGTATACGGGTGAGGCGCCGGGTGGTTCTACCGCGTTGTGATGCGGAATCGCCGATTCAGGCCTCGGCGGACAATTCGCGGGCAAGGTCGATCGCATCGGCCTTGGACCGAATAAGCCCTTCAAGCTGACGATCGTAGATGGTGTGGAGCATCGCCCCCATACGAGGGCCGGCCTGAAATCCGGACTGAATCAGGTCGTCGCCGGTAATCAGTGGGGGCGGGGCCACACCGACGCCATCGGATTCGAGGGATTCAAAGTCCCGGCGGACATTCGCGGCCAGCGCAGGATCCACCGTGTCAAGAATCAAGCAGGCGCTCCCAAAACCAGGACGGGCAGCCGTGCGCTTTCGCGCTGCAACTGGGAGCGAACTCCACTCGGTACGAATCTGCTTCAAGATGGTCAGGATTGACTTGAAGGCGTCTCGTTCGTCATTGCTCAGGCACAATGCGGCCCGCCACCGCGTTGCACAACGGTCGTCAGGAGTTGCGGCCGAGGAGTTTGAGTTCCGAATCGTTCGCTCAACGGCCCATGCCGCAAGCGCTGTTTCAAATGAGACGTTGGCTGGAAGGCTCGCGACGATCGAAAGATCGCTGGAATTTCGGGCGCCGATCGGAGCTTCCGAAAGAACAGGAGCATCGAGTCCCAAGTCATCGAGCAATTGCATGGCAGCCGCTCGAGTTGGCGCCGCGAGCATCAGGCGCACTTCATCACCGATTCGCTCGCGGCTCACTCCTTCGAGTTGCTGCGCATGCCGGCGAATCGCGTCTGCGGTTTGGCGGTCAATGGTGAACCCGAGACGTGCCGCAAACCGAACGGCGCGCAAGGCGCGCAAGTGATCTTCGGCGAGGCGATCGTCCGGGATGCCGACGGCGCGAATCACGCGTTGCTGGAGGTCATCAAGGCCGCCGACGAAGTCGATCACGTGGCCTGTTGCATTGAATTGCCGCTCGGATTCACTTGGGGATTCGAGCGGATCGAGGAACAGCGCATTGATGGTGAAATCGCGACGCTGGGCGTCACTGGGCGCATCGGCGTATTCAACAGCGTCAGGGCGGCGTCGGTCGGAATAGCCGCCTTCGCGACGAAACGTGGTGACTTCGACCTGCCAGCGTGATTTGCGAACCAGCATGACGCCGAAACTGGCGCCGACTTCATTGGTGCGCGAGAAGAGTGAACGCACGTCGTCAGGCGTGGCGCTGGTGGCGATGTCGTAGTCCTTTGGGTGTAGCCCAAGCAACTCGTCGCGAACACAGCCCCCGGCGAAGTAGGCTTCAAAGCCGGCGGTGCGGAGTGACTGAAGCACCTGAACTGCGGTCTCTCGGGCGGAGGACATGCCCGCCAGTTTACGACGCGGCTTCGGGAAGGTCGGCCAGGCGTCCTTCGGAAGCCGACGATTGCTTCAATCCCGCGACCGCGTCGGCCTGAATTTGAAGTTTCACGCCTTGTTTGTAGAGGACATGGAAGAACAGATTGCAGGCGATGACGCCTCCGAACGCCGCGACCAGCGCTGTGCCGGTGATGCCTTCGCGCACCATGGTCCACGCGAATTGCCCGATGCAGAGCGAGGCGACGATGAGCAACGTCGGCGCCCGCGGGATGTACTGAACGACGACAGCGCCGAATGGAGCCCCGACGGCGACGATCGGCGCCGCGGCGAGCCAGTGGCCGAACACTGCAGGATCCATGCGCCCCATCATCGATTGCGAGGCAACGCCCACCAGCGACGTGAACGCCATGGCGATCACCGATGTTGGCACAGAAATCTTGAGATCAGCGCGATAGAGCAATGCCAATACCGCGTACAGCACCATGTCGATTCCGACGCCTGTCATTGATGCAGCGACGCCGCCGATGACGCCGATCGCTAGTCCCATCTCACGGTCGAAACTGCCCGACGTCCTGGTGATGCCGGTCATCGCGACCATTTCGCGGATCTTGTAAATGGTCAGGACGCCAAAGCTGCACCACGTCACGGCGAAGACCAGTTTCGTGGTCAGGTCGCCAACGAGCGGGGCTATGAATGCAAGACTGAGTGGTGTCACAACAAGCGATGCGAGCATCGCCCAGCCGAGCACTCGAAGCTGGATCGGGCGGCGGGCCGCGAAGAGGAAAATTGCGGCGGACACCATGCCGATCGACTGAACGGCGAGGCTGAAGTCTCGACCCATCCGAGCCGGCTCGTCGAGCAACAGTACGAGAATCGGAAATCCAACGGTGCCGCCACCCATGGGGGTTGAGCCTGCGAAATAGGAGCCGGCCGTCATCGCCACCGCAATTTGCCAGTGGTGGGCGAGTGTGGCCCAGTGATCACCGATTGCGACGATGGCAAACCAGACCGTGTAAAACGCGGCGAGCCAAAGGAAAAAAGGGCGCAGCAATCTCCAGATTGAAATGTCTTGGTTGGCGCCTCGGGGCGTCATGGTCCTCTCTCCCTTACTCAACGCATTAGTGTTGCCGACGGGACTGAGAAAAGCGAGAGGAATTCGGCTCGGCACGGGTCAAATTGGGCAAGGTGGACGGGTCGTGGTGGGCCGGGGTTTTGCCGGGGCGCCTCCATTCAGGGATCATCTGCACATGGCATTTATCAGAACGGTTCCGGAAACAGAAGCGGCGGGGTCACTGGCGGACCTGTACGAAAAGGTCGGCAACGGGGACGGGACCGTCGACAACGTGATGAAAATTCACTCGCTCAATGAAGCGGCGCTAGCGGGCCACTTCGCGGTGTACGTCGCCGCGATGCATCGGCCATCGCCTTTATCGCGCGCGGAGCGAGAGATTGTTGGTGTGGTGGTGAGCCGCGCCAATGGGTGCGAGTACTGCCAGAAGCATCATGCGGCGGGGCTGGATCGAATTAATAAAGGATCGCGGCCGGGACTGGGTGATGCGTTGCTTGAAGGGGATCACCATGGACTCACCGAACGGGAGCTGGCGATGGTGACGTACGCCCAGCAACTCACCCGCGAACCCGCAGCGATTGTCGAAGCAGACATCAAGGCCCTTCGAACTGCGGGGCTTGAAGACCGCGAAATCCACGATGTAGCTCACGTCGTGGCCTATTTCTGCTACGCGAACCGCATCGTGACAGGGCTGGGCGTGCGTTTGGAGGGTGAGGGGATCGGGAAGCATCCGATTGTCAACGAATGACGCACTAGTGCTTATTGCGTTTATAACGAGTTGGACGCCACACTATTCATAGGGCTGTTTCCGTCGTTTGCTGCTTCATATACAGGTGCGCCGCCATCGTTCCAAAGACGTGCGTCTCCGGACCGGCGGCGCCTGGAATATCTAAATCAACATCTTCGCCTTTGTGCTCTTCATCCGTTTCGATCAGCGGCCATGGCGTGCGCAGCATTGCGAAACCGGTGTCATCAAGGCGTTGCACGAGCCGGCCGAACTGTTCAAAACAGCGGCCGCGCCGAGTCTTGTCCTGCACCATGGCGTAGGGCGGGTCAAAGAAAATGACATGCACCGGCGATGGTCCGGATGACAGAGCCGCGTTGCCCAGCGCATCGGACTGAGCCACAATCGCACGATCCTCAACCCGAAGTAACTCAATGTTTTCACGCAGCAACATCGCAATCGGGCGCGATTGTTCAACGAAAACGCAATTGGCGGCGCCGCGGGAGAGTGCCTCGAGCCCCATCGTCCCGACTCCGGCAAAGACGTCCATGACGTTCTCGCCCTCGAAGTGACCTCGAAGCAGGTTGAAGATCGACTCCCGGACGCGATCAGGCATCGGCCGCGTGACGCTGGCGTCGGGCGGCGTCTTTAGCCCTCGCGAACGAAATTCTCCGGCAATGATGCGCACGGGCGGATGGAAGCAGGACGGAGGCGCCGCGTCAAGGCGAGGACGGCCGTGTTGAAGTGGTGAGGGGCTCCCCATACAGTGAGCGGCTGCTTCATCCGTCAATGCGGAAGAACGGGTGAATGCAACTTTGAGACCATTTTCACGATCGGGGGCGGGCCATCTGCCCCGACGAGGAGAGCTTCATGCCCACGCACTTGTTCACATCAGAATCCGTTTCGGTCGGCCACCCGGACAAAGTGGCGGATCAGATTTCGGATGCGGTCCTCGATGCGATGCTCACGCAGGACCCGATGGCGCGCGTGGCGTGCGAAACCATGGTCTCCACCGGCATGGCGATTGTCGCCGGCGAAGTGACCACCTCGGCCTATGTCGAAGTCGCTGAGATCGTCCGCGACACTGTGAAGCGCATCGGATACACCGAGCCGGCGCTGGCGTTTGATCACGAAACCTGCGCGGTGCTCACCAGCATCAAGCAGCAGTCCCCGGACATCGCCCAAGGCGTAAACACCGGCGGCGCCGGCGACCAGGGCATGATGTTCGGTTATGCCTGCCGCGAAACGGATGAACTCGACAAAGCCGCGTTCATGCCGCTTCCGATTTTCCTCGCGCATCGACTCGTCGAACAGCACAAAGATGTGCGCGAGGCCAAAGGCATGCCCGGCCTGCGCCCTGACGCCAAGAGCCAGGTCACGATGGAGTACGACAACGGCACACCGAAACGTGTTGACACCGTCGTCGTTTCAACACAGCACGCGCCCGAATGGAACACCAAGCAGGGCGACCTTCGCGCCGCAGTCATTGAGCACGTCATCAAACCGGTGCTTGGCACATTATGGGATCCGAAGATCACCATTCACGTGAACCCGACTGGTCGATTTGAAATAGGTGGCCCACACGGTGATGTCGGGCTGACCGGGCGCAAGATCATCGTCGATACCTACGGCGGCAAAGGCCGTCACGGTGGCGGCGCCTTCAGCGGAAAGGACCCGACCAAGGTCGACCGATCCGCGGCGTACATGGCGCGCTACGTCGCGAAGAACATCGTCGCGGCGGGCCTTGCCGACGTCTGCGAAGTGCAGCTCTCATACGCCATCGGCGTCGCGGAGCCGACGAGTGTGTTCGTCGATTGTCAGGGCACGGCAAAAGAAGACGAAGTGAAAATCGCGAAAGCGGTGCGCGAAGTCTTCACACTGACGCCTGCCGGCATCATCGAAACGCTCAACCTGCGCAAGCCAATCTACACGCCCACCGCCGCGCACGGCCACTTCGGGCGCACGCCAGACGGCGATTGCTTCTCATGGGAAAAGATTGACAAGGTCGAGGCGCTCAAGAGCGCGCTGTAAGCATCCCAATGAGCGCGGCTTTGCGCACTCGTCGATTCAACCGGCGCGATAAATCGGTTCGTTCGTAAGCACGGCGTCCACACCCATCCCCGGCAGCGGGAAATGTTCTCCCAGTGCCTTGGCGAGCTGGTCCGGATTCGTCAGCACGAAGTAGCACGCCTGGCCGAAGTGCCGCAGCGCAAAGCGCATGGCGCGCAAGAGATGATCGGGCGTGGTGGCGATGCGGATCTCGCCGCCGTCCTGCCGCATAGGCAACATGCGGAATTGCCACGCCTGGCGACGGTCAATCAAGCCCAGCACGGAACGATCGATCTTCTCCTTGGATGGATCGACGTGCTCGGCAATTTCGGCGTACTGGCTGGCCCATGCCTGCTCGACCGCTTCCGGCGCCACATTGAACATCTCTTCGGCGAGGGCGCCAAAGGGGCGGCGGGTGCGCTTTTGCTTCTGAAGGATCTCGTTGACCTGGTCCGGCGTAAGGACGCCCTTATCGACCAGCACCTGTCCCAGTTGAATGGCCATCGTGTTCCTCCCTGTGCCACGGTCTGGCATGTGTGACCGGGGTTTGCATCGGCGGGGAAGTGCTGCACGGGGAGTGGCCGCGTCAATCAGAATGGTTGTGAGGGCGGGGTGCGCCGCAGGCGCCGTGATCGCGGATCATGCAGCGGGCGCGGGAGTGCGTGGGCCGTTGCAAAGCAGAAAGCATGCAATGCAGTTGCATGTGCTGAAGGACGGATGGAATTGGAGCAACGATCACAATTCTCGGGCTGTCTGATCCTTTTGGGACGTCGCCGGTAGCATTCTCAAGGTGCCTCAATGTTCGAACTTCAATGAGAGACTATGGGACCAACGGAAATCTCTGACATATCGGAACAACTGGCGACGATTGAATCACTGCCGCAACGATTCCAGGCGCTCAAATCACGCCTTGGTGAGGTGATCGTCGGGCAGGAAGCGATTGTTGAGCATTTGCTGATCGCGACATTCTGTCAGGGGCATGTGCTTCTGATCGGAGTTCCCGGACTCGCCAAGACGCTCCTCGTGCGCACGCTGGCGGCGTCGCTGGACCTCTCCTTCAGCCGCATCCAGTTCACGCCGGACCTCATGCCCGGCGACATTCTTGGGTCCGAGATTCTCCAGTCCGATTCCGTGACCGGGGAACGGGCACTCCGATTTGTGCGAGGCCCGATCTTCGCCAACATCATCCTTGCGGACGAACTGAATCGCACGCCGCCGAAAACGCAGGCCGCGCTGCTCGAAGCGATGGAGGAGCGGCAAGTCACCGCCGGCGGGCGCACTCATTTACTGGACCGTCCGTTCCTGGTGATGGCGACGCAGAACCCGATCGAACAGGAAGGTGCGTATCCGTTGCCGGAGGCGCAGCTCGATCGCTTTCTTTTTGCGCTCAATATGGGATATCCAAGCGCCGCGGACGAACGCCGCATTGCCGTGCTCGGCGACGAATCGGCGCGATTCTTGAAAGAGCAACGCCCACTCTTCGACGGGCACGAACTCAATCAAATTCGCGATCTCATCGCACGAATCCCCGTCAGCGAACACGTCGCCGATTTCGCCGTGCGGCTCGTGCGATCCACACGCCCGGATGACCCGTCGTGTCCCGAATCAGTGCGACCGTTGCTGGCATGGGGGGCCGGACCGCGAGCCGGGCAGGCGCTCCTGCTGGCCGCACGCTGTATGGCCGCATTAACTGGCGATGCGACCCCTACGAAGCGTCACGTCGCCAAATTAGCCCCGGCCGTGCTTCGCGGCCGACTTGTCCTAAGCCATATCGCTGCGGTGCAACGAGTTACAGCGGATCAGATCGTCAGCGAATTGATCGGGCGCGATGAAAAATCCGGGTCGCGTCAGGGCTGAAATCAGAAATTATGGGTCTGAGGGCTAGAACAGGACGCCGTTTCCTGCGTATGAATATGTAGTGAGCCGAGCGGGTCGTTCAGCGGGCCCCCGCGACGGTTTGATTCGGTCAAGTATTCCTCGATCGCGAGCAAAACGCGGTCGTCGAGGCGCAACAGTGCGTCTCTGCACAGGTCTCTCTCTTCTCCTCCAACGACCCGTGGCTGTTCCCGGCCACGGGTCGATTGTTTTTTGCACGGTGCGTCCACGGTCGGGCGCCACTGGCACGATCGCGCGGTTCGTGCAAAACTAACCGTCTGCGCCTGCACTCAGGCGAGGCCGCTGTAGCTCAATTGGTAGAGCGCGTGATTTGTAATCTCGAGGTTGTGGGTTCAAGTCCCACCGGCGGCTTTGACTTTTTCATTTGAAGCGTTGGCTATCGCTTCCAAATTGGCTGGCCCATTGAAGTTGGACTCGTTTCTCGCGTGCTGGCAACCAGGCCTTTGTCTGTCGTATCAACGCGACGATAAAAGCATCGTGAACCAGCTAGCGCATCAGACACGCAACCCAAACAATTGAATAGCGCACATGCAACGCGGTCTTGACACAAGCCGCGGGTGGAGTCGGCACAGTGCTCTCGTCATCGAAGTTGTCAGCTGTCTTCCTCCAGACCTTCGCTGATCGAGGAGCTCCGAACCATGGTCACCGCACGCAGGACGCGCGCTTTCACCCTTGTCGAACTGCTGGTCGTCATTTCCATTATTGCCTTGCTGCTTGGATTGTTGCTGCCGGCGCTTGGCTCGGCGAAGCGCTCCGCGTGGCAGGTCACAGCGGCGAGCAACTTGCGCAACGTTGCGCAAGCCGTTTCGATTTTCGAGAACGAACAACGCCATTACCCGGTTTCGTACGCCTACGCCGTCGCGCAGGATGTGGCGTCCTGGACGGAGTCGGCGCAGGTCGACACGAATGTCGGGACGAACCTGCCGTATGTGCACTGGTCGTGGTTCCTGTTCGACGACGGCGAGGTGCCGGGAGATGCGTTCGAAAATCCCGCCGTGCCAAATGGAGGGGCGCCGCGAACGAACCCGGGGGCGGATATCGCCGACTGGGAGGATGGCCAGGTCAACAATCTCGGCCAAACGTCGCCCGCCTCGTTACCTCGCGATTTTCAAGTGCCTCGGATAGGATTCACTGGAAACGCAGCGATTTTCCCGCGCAACAAATTCAATGTATCGACCGTCCGTCGCAACAAACTGGTTCGCGTTCAGGACATTCCTGACGCCCAGAAAGTGGTGCTCGCGACGGAATTTCATTACTCCACCAACTGGACTTCCCTTTCAAATCCGCAGGAAGGGATCATCAAGAGCCACCGCCCGGTGACTCCATTCGTTGGCGGCTCCTCGGGTACGGATGTCTACAACGAGCCGACCACGGGCAACATTGCGCGATTTGCATATCCCCCGGAATCAGCGTTTCTCTTTGATCGCGATCAAGAGGGCGCCGCGAATCTGATTGAGGACGGCAACACCGAACTCAACGCCGTGGGCCGGCACCATCCGCGCAAGACAGCGAATTTCGTCTACGTCGACAACCACGTCGAGAACAAGACCGTGCAAGAAACGGTGAAAAATCGTGAATGGGGCGATCGTTTCTACAGCATGAGTGGCGACAACCGTGTGAATCTCAACGCCAACGCGTGGCCGTGATCGCGCCTTTCGACAACTGATCGGAGTTTCAAAACTCGAGGTGGAGAAGCCATGAGTGAGGGCGTTGCGCGATCGCTGCGCCCGATCCCGGAATCGTTCGAAGCCAGATCGTGCGTCTTTGCCGCGTCGGCCGAATGCCCGGTCTGTCACAGAGAAGGAGAGACCTGTCCCATGAACCTCACGCGAACTCAAATTCTGCTCGCCGCAGCCGGTTGCGCCATCTCAGCGTCGAGTGCGCTGGCGCAGCCGTACCTCATTAACGGCAGTGGCGCTACACTTCAGGAAAACTTCTTCCTGGCGCCCGCCTCCACGAATGACTTTATTGACGTCAATGGCGACATGGTCATGACGCCGGACTTTGGCGCACAATTGGCGCCGGTCGATACCACCCCGCCCTTTATGGCCAGCCAGCACTGGCAAATGACGTACCGGGTCGTCGGTTCCGGTAACGGATTCAATGAATTGGTTTCGTGGGGCGCCACGTATGCGACCACACCGGATGGCGATCCTGCAAACCTCACGTTGCAGGCAAGCTTCAGCGATCGTTCCATCTTGAATCGCAGCAGCTTTGTTGTTGCGGGTATTCCGCAAGCGCTTGCCAATAGCGCCAATGCCGGCGGCACGCCGTTCCGTTCAACGATCGACGGTTCGTACTTCGTCACGACCAGCACAAATCCTGTCGATTCGGGTGTCTCCATTGATTTCGCGGCACTTGACGTTCCGGTGAGCTGGGCCGTGCGTCAGGGCGAAGGGGTCCCCGCCGAACTCGGTTCTCAGTTGGACCGCTTGCCCGGACAGCTTGGATATGGTCACAACCCGCGTGTATCGCTCAACAAAGATGGTTCGGTTGCGACCGACATCCTTGGCACGCCGCAGGACAACAAACTTTCCAGCCTTCGTTCGGAGCCATTGAGCCTCATCGCCGGTGAAGATGTGTTCCTCAACACGAACACAGGCAGTCCCGACGATCTGACAATCTTCGACACGCCGATTTCGATCACACCTGTCGCTGCGGTTGTGAACTTCGGCGTCGGCATGGAAGAGATCAAGATGTCTGATCTCCGTCACCTCTCGGCGACGGGTCGACGAATGAATGGCGAAAACCTGATGAAGGTGAATCGCGATGTCGGCTCCGGCACGCGCAACGCATTCATGAACGGCATCTGTCTTGATCCGTCGTGGGGCGCCGGCGAGAACATTGGCCCGCGCACGGTGAGCAGCTCCAATGACCTCGTCGGTCCGAACTTCCAGCCGTCGAACAAGGGTGGATCAAGCCGTGTCGAAGGCACTGTCCGCAACCATCGTTTGGCGATTGGTCACTCCGGCGCCGAGCGCGGCATCAACAGCTCATGGCTGACCAATGGTTCACTCGAACTTTTGGCCGTGCAGAGCGACATCAAGGGCGGCACGGTGTTCGCGCGACCCACGACGGACGCCATCCTGAACAACGATGAGAACGGCTACACCATCAACGGACCAGCGGTTCTTGCCACGATTGGCGATCCGCTCTCGGCGCCAGCAAGCCTCGGCGGCTGGGGATGGGACCCGTCCGAAGTTGGTCCGAATCCGAACCCGATCCAACCAATGCGCAATCCGCAGGCGGCTGCGTACCTGAATAACATCACGCGTTCAGTCCGCTCGGTGAAGTCGAATCCGGGTGCGGATGAAACGGTCTTTTCGCCGGGCGAATGGCTGGCCACACAGTTTGTGCTTGTGGCAGCCGCGGAGTTCAATCCTGATCCGCCATGCTCGATTCAGGCCAACTCTCTGCTGAATCCGTTTCTGAAGAACTTTTCGCTGAACGACCCCAACAACATCTTCAATCGTCCGGAGTTTGCGACATTCAATCAGAACTCAGCCGGATTCGTCCCGGCGCGCACCAGCGGCCAGACATACAGCGACGGCGTCGTCAACGGAATGAACTACGTTGATCAGAACGGCGCCAACGTTGCGTACGGCTCGAACCTCCCGATGCGCAACAAGATCGCCGGCGACTTCGACAACGACGGCGCCCGCACCGCGGCTGATGTCGAGGAAATGCTCCAGGCGTGGAATGATCGTCACGGTGACGGGACGCCTTTCCAGCCCGGCACGAATGCGGTCATCGAGATTCTTGGTGACTTTGACGGCGACGGCTCGTTCACGGATCACGATGTCCGCTACTGGGCGGACGGTCTCGCGATCGACGGTATGGGCAACGCGAATCGTCAGATCGGATTCACCATGGTCGATCAGGCGTTTGCAATGCTTGCCGTCTCCGGCGGTGACAACAACTTCTTTGGGACAGTCCTCGCGACGGACCTCGAAGGCTCCGTCTCGAACTACGAATCCGGCGACTCCCGCGGCGACATCACCAATGAGAATTTCAACAATCTGCCGAATTTCGTGCCGAGCAATGAGTTTGGCGTCGGCGCCGACGGCATCGTTGACTGCTACGACATCACCTACGTCTTCATGAACTTCGGCAACTTCAGCGATACGTTCGACGCGGTTCAGGTGGTCGAGGTGGAAGACGCCATGAACCCCGGCCAAATGATCGCGGTCTCCCGCACCATCGATCTCGCAGCAGACATGAACGGCGACCTCATCATCGATCAGTCCGACGTTGACATGATCGTCACTGACATCCTCAACACGGAAATCGGCGACGTGAACCTCGATGGCATGCGAAACGAAGCCGACATGATGATCGCGCAGATGAACCTCGGCAACGCTGGCACGTGGTGCACAGGCGACGTTAACGGTGACGGCATCGTCGATCAGGACGATCTCGACATCATTGCGGGTGTGGCGGCATGCCCCGCGGACCTCACCAAGGATGGCATCGTCAATGGCGCCGACCTCGCAAACCTGCTCGCCAACTGGGGCGAGAATCCGGGCGTTGCGGCGGATCTGAATGGTGACGGCTTCGTCAACGGCGCCGACCTCGCCAGCCTGCTCGCCACATTCGGCGACTGCCCGTAACTGAATCGTTTCAACTGTTTCAACATGATGCACCCCAGAGCCGGGTGGTCCGCACACCTCCCGGCTCGCCCCCATGCTCGCGTCGTTGGCTGACCGACGCACCAGACGCCCTCGGGTTCACCACCCCGAGGGCGTTGTTTTTTTGAGTTACAGAAAGAAAACAAGGCCAAGCCCAATGAGGATCAGTGCGAGAAATGGCGCCATGACATATCGAAACAACCGCCATCCGCCGATGACGCCGGCCAATCCGGCTTTGAACGCAAGATTCGCAAGCACGGCGATCACGATAACCCGCCAGCCGACGCCCGGCGTCACGCCGTTCTCCGCTTCAATCATGCGGGAGGTGGAGAGCGTGATTGCATCGACGTCGGTCAGCCCGGAGATCACGGCGATGACGTACAGGCCGCTCTCGCCGAACCAATCTTTTGCGGCGGCGATGGCGAGCAGCACCAGCGCATACAGCGCGGCGAAGATGAGGGCCGGTTTCAATTCGACTGGATTGTCCGGCTCCCGAATCTCGCCGGACGCAGATCGCGTCATGAACCAGGCCCCGATCGACCACAACGCGCCGAAGCAGAGCAAGATCCCCAGCGGCAAAGCGGCGATCCTCAGGAACGAAGGCGCGACCACTGCGATTTCAATCACCACGCGGACGATCGACACGAGCGACGCAAGCAGAATTGCCATCGCGGCGACGGCCGCTCCGGCATGGTCACGATCCACCTTTTGAGCGTAGCTGGCGGTCGTTGCGGTGCTCGAAATGGCGCCGCCGATCAGCCCGGCGACGACGACGCCGGCGCGAGCGCCGAAGAGTTTGTAGAGCACGTATCCGACGAAGCTGATTCCGGAAACCAGCACAACCATCAGCCAGATGTTGCGGAGATTGAGAACGTCATACGGCCCGAACGACGAATCCGGGAGGACCGGCAGTATCACGAGCGTGATGAGCGCGAACTGCATGACGGCGCGCACGTCCTTCTCACCCAGTCGCTCCACAAATTCATGCATCGCGGCTTTGGCATAGAGCAGCACGGCCACACCGGCGCCGAGCGCGACCGCCACGCCCCGATCACCCAGCACGACGTAGGCGCCAATCAGAAACATCGCGACGATGGCGATCTCAGTCGTGATGCCGAAGTCGTCGTCGCCGCGGGAGAATTTGCCAATGTTGCCGACGACTGTCGCCGCGATCACGCCAAGTAGCGCGGCGGCGACGATCCAGCCCCCATAAGACTCCGCGAGCAAGGCGGACAACGTCCCCGTCAGTGTGATCAGCGGAAACGTGCGCACCCCGGCAACGTCCGCGCCCTTGCGCTCGCGCTGCATGCCGACGAGGAGACCGAGTCCGAGGGAAATGCCGAGCGTTTGAAAGACGGGGGGAATATCCACACTTGTATTCTAGATGAGAGCGTCAATTCGCGATCATAGACGTCGCCGCTTGCTCCACAGGAGGGCGCCCGCACCGAACATTGGCCATAGCGCGCCCGGCGTCGGAATGGCGCCCAGGTGGAGGCGATATGTGAAGGCCGTGTTTCCATCAATCGCCAATCCGATGATGACGCCGGCGTTGTTGATGGCGGTCGCCGTGCGAATCGTTCCAATGAAGGATTCCGGAACGAGCGTGTTGAGATCAATCATGCCGTCCTCGGGCGTCCAGAGGAAGCCGAACGAATCCCAATACTTTTCCGATCCCGCCTGCCCGACGACCCAATTGTTGTCATTGATGTCCAATGCAAAGGAAATGACGTCCGGCGAGTTCGCAAGCGCCTGCATACCGTGTTCATCGTCGTAGATGAAGGCTCGATCGGTGAAGTCCTCGGCAAGCCTCGTCGTACCGACGATCACCTCGTGGTTGTTCACCGCAGTCGCTTCACTGCGGCCGCCGACCGGCGCGCCGAGGCTGATCATGCCGTCTGCGTCGGTGAAACGAAACGCAACCTGGTCGTGCTCCGAGCCATGAGGCAATTCTGCGACGCCCACGACTGTTCCATGATCGTTGATATCGCGAGCGAAACTTCCATACCCACCCATGTCGCCAAGCAATGTGTAGCCGCTGTCCGCCATCCATCGGTACGCTTCCAATCCGCCTCCCGGAGCTGCGATTGCGCCAATGACGACGTTGTTGGCGCCGATCGCCATCGCGGCGTTCAGGCCGAATTGAGTCAGGGGGTCAATATCGAACGTGGAGCCATCGGGGTAATAGAGAGTAGCGTTCAGACCATCGGGCGGACCTGACATGGTCACGAGCACCGTGCCGTCATCATTGTGAGCGATGTAATCGAACGATTGTTCGCTTTGTGGTTTGGTCAATGCATGGAGTGCGCCATCAATTGACTGCACGGCCACCATTTGGGCATACCCATTGATGTCGTCTCCGACGTAGAAGGCTCCCGCGACATCGCCATGTTCATTGAGACTGAGCCGGCCAAACACGTAGAGATCGAGTCGTTCGATAAATGTCGCGATCGGCGCCGCGGCGGCGGTCAGCGGACAAAGAACAACGGCTGCGATGGCGAACATCGCGGTTGCTTTCGGCATCGGTCGTGTCTCCAGTGTCGGCGGCGGATTGCCAGATGCGTGCGCATCGGCAATTTGGTCGAAATGACCGCACCATTGAGCTCGAAGTTTCTCGCGGAGCCCTGTCTGTTCGGGTATAGTTCGGGTATGTCCGATGAGACGGAATATCGGGATGCCTTGCCGCGAGGGGCAGTCCGGGGTCGCGGAGCCGGCTTGGCGCCGGGGAATCGCTTCGAGTCCGTGCGGCTGCACGTCCTCGGCGAAGCGCTGGATGACGAACTCCGCGAGCATCCCTGCGGCGAACAAGTCCGCACGGAAGTCCTGCCCGATCACGCCCGTTCCGTCATCAATCGCGTGGATAGCGACGACCTGAATTTCAACTGGACATTCAACCCGTACCGTGGCTGCGAACACGGCTGCATCTACTGCTACGCGCGTCCGACGCACGAGAACCTCGGCTACTCCTGCGGCCTCGACTTCGAAACCAAGATCCTCGCCAAGCTGGATGCGCCGGCGCTCCTGGCGCGCGAACTCTCCAAACCGAAGTGGGAGGGTGATTCGATCATGGTGTCGGGCGTGACGGACCCGTACCAGCCGACGGAAGCCAAACTCAAACTCATGCGCGCGTGTCTTGAGGTGTTCGCAGAGCGGCGCCAGCCGATTTCGATAGTCACCAAGAATCATCTAGTCACGCGCGATCTTGATTTGCTTCGTGCAATGGCGGCGGATGGCGCCGTTTCCGTCGCGGTCAGCATCACCACACTGGACAAATCCCTCGCGGCGAAGATGGAGCCGCGCGCGTCGAATCCGGCGGATCGGTTGCGAACGGTGCGCGAGCTGCGGGAAGCCGGTGTTCCGGTCGGCGTGATGATGGCGCCCATCGTGCCGGGGCTGACCGATCACGAGATCCCAAAGCTGCTTGAAGCGGCGTCAGATGCTGGGGCCATGTGCGCAAGTTGGGTGTTGCTTCGCCTGCCGCACCAAGTAAAGGCGCTTTTTCTGGAATGGGTGGCGCGGCATTACCCGGATCGGGCGGCAATGGTGGAGCAGCGCATACGCGATACGCGTGACGGGGCGCTCTACAACTCCACCTTCCGAGTGCGTCAGCGCGGCCACGGCGAAAGAGCCAAACAAATCAAGCAATCATTCGATCTGTTCGCTCGCCGGTACAACCTCGACGGCCAATGGCCGAAGCATTCGCGCGAAGCTTTTCTGGAGCGCAAGCCGGCTTTTGTTGAACTCGGCAGGGAGCGAAACAAAAACCAGATGCGCCTCTTTTAGAAGCGCATCTGGTTTGAATATCAAGGAAATCTGAATTGAGAGGCGCTTTGGCCTTATTTGCAAATGCCCCAATTGGTAAGCACAGTCGCGAGGTCGATGCCATTGACGACGCCGTCCCCGTTCAAATCGCCGGAGCAGGACATCGGTTCGCACACGTCAAGCACACCGTTGCCGTTGGCGTCCAGTGACGGATTCGCATCGATTTCGCACGAATCGATCTGGCCATTGGAGTTGCAATCGAGTGACGGGTTGTTTGCGATATCGATCGCATCATCCGTTCCATTGCCATCGCAATCGTTGACCTGGCCGCACTCGACCTGGCGGTAGGTGACGGACATGATCCAGTCCCCGCTGACGCCGAGTGCGCACGCATCGACCCAGCCGAGGCCTTGCGCGAAAATGGCGTTCTTGCCGGCCTGACAGCCATTGCCGTCGTGGTTTGGCGCTGCGCTGCTGGGGGTCATGTTGTTGGCGATGCGCAAGCTCACGGTGAAGGGGCCGCCGTTCACAATGCGCGAACCCGTTCCGGGCGCTGACGTGAGATCAAATTCGTTGATTGAGCCGTCGGTCATGACCGGTCCTTCAACCTCCCACTGAAAGGCGCCGGGGTTCGGCAAACCGTTCGGATAAATGCGCAGCGCATCTTCGAGCGATTGCCCCTGCCCGCCGAACACGGAGCTCCAGCCGATGCGGATTTTGGTGATCTCGATCGGGTAATGGGATGGCGGCGCATTCAAAATGACGGCGCACTCTTCATTGGCGACGAAGCCGGGCACGGCGACCGTCTGGCCGATGATGTTGAAGTTCTCAAGAATCTCATCAGGGCACGGCGCGCCGCCTTCCGTCGTGAAGCCGCTCTGAACGATGCGGCTCGACGCCAGCGCGCCAGCATGGCTCGTAAGCGTGAATTCGCGTTCTCCACTCGGCGTGATCGACTCCACTGGCGCCGCGGACACCTGACCCAGCGCGGCTTCCGCCCCGACAGTGACAAGTGCAGCGCAAGCGGACATGAGAAACAGCGGGCTCGACAAATGACGTGACATGGGTCTCTCCGGGCGGTGAAGAATGAACGGCAGCCGCACGTTCCGTGTCGCGGCGTGATGCATTCGAGTCTAACGGCGCCGCCGAACGGTTGGAATAGTGGACACCCAACTCAGGGTGATTCGTCCGAGAATGCAGTGGTGTGCGAGGCTTTGAGCGTCGCGCCGCTATATGCATGGTCCCCAGTTCGCGAGCAACGCAGCAAGGTCAGCCCCGTTGACGACGCCGTCACCGTTGAGGTCGGCTTGAGTTTCAGTCTTTCCCCACGCGGCCAACAGATCGGCAAGATCGGCGCCATTGACCATTTGATCCGATGTCAGGTCCTGGGGGCATGTGAATGACGAGATGTCAAAGGTATAGGCGCTGCCGCCGCCGTTGTCGCCGTAGACGCCCGCGAGCAGGCGGCCGGATTCGATGACGAACGCCGCGCCGAATTGATCGTCTGCGCTTGCGTCACAGGTGGAGAGAACGGCAACCGCGTCCCAGACGCCATTCATTTCACGAAACACATGCACAACACCGGCGTTATCGATTGAACCAACATCAGCGAGTGGAGCGCCGATCGCCACGATTTCGCCCAGAATTAAGGCATGTTCACCAAATCGGTCGTTCACGAAGCCTTCGTCGCCCGGCGCGGCGAATTCGTGAACAAGGGTCCAGGTGAGCGGCGCGGAGCGCTCATAGAGATAAACACGCTCCAGCCCGGGCGCGCCGATAAGCAAGCGGTCGCCTTCGAGTGATATCGAGGCTCCGAAGAGATCGAACTCCATCGGATCCGGAGACGGGATCACACTGTGCGGCACGATGTCGCCGCCGGGCGTGCGCTCAAAGATATGGACGGCGCCTGCGCTCGTGCTGTTGAAACCCGCAGGCGCGCCAATCAATACAGACTCTTCGTCAACAGCCATGGATGAGCCAAAGTGCGCGCCATTAACAGGCAAGACAGCCGTCAGCTTCGTTTGAAATGTGAACGGGGCGCTGCCGCTCCGTTGATACACATACACCGAGCCAGCGCTAAACACTTCGCCAAGTGTTTCGTCAGCGCCGACCAGGAGCAATTCAGGCGTCACATGCACGTCGCCGCCGAACCACGGGACCAATTCTTCTGACTCGGCGAGAAGCGTCTGCGAGTAATTCCAATCGCCCTGTTCATCTCGTATGTAAACGTACGCGGCGCCATCGTCATTCGCAGAGCCGTTGCGCCCCGGCGCGCCGATCGCAAGCAAATCGCCATTGCGATGCAGCCCGACGCCGAAGGAATCATCCTCTTGCAAATCGGGCGGGATGAGTATGTCAATCTGCGTCCAGGTGAGATCGGACTGGCGTACGAAAATGTAGACCGACCCGGAATCAACGCCGGCCGACGTCGTATTCGACGGCGCCGCAACGATGGCCATGTCTTCATCTATTGCCACCGATTGTCCAAAGCGATCAGAATTGCTCAGGTCGATCGGTTGAATCTTTGCTTCCTGAAGGCTCTCAGGAGAACACAGTGGCTCGACCACATGTCCGTTGACTCGAAGCGGGCCAAAAAAGTAGTCATCGGCGGCAAACTGCGGATCATCCTCATCGTCAAACCCGAATCCATATTGAATGGCGTCGAAAGTGCTCGCGAGCGCCAGATTCCAATGCGGAGCCTGGCCAAAGATTCCGTAGGTTGGCGCTTCAACGTTGAATACATTCGATGCGATGCCGACGCCCTCGACAACGTCTCGTGTTTTTTCGTCATCGACATAGCCGGGATATGTGCAAATCCATCCAACCGGGTCGCCGTCGATCGGGGAAATGTCGCCGGAGGCCATGCGCGGATCAATGAATGGAGGATTCGCCGCGATCGTGTCCTGCGTCTTCACCCAAAGGCTGTATGACGCGCCCGACTGCTCGGCGGTCAGATTTCCCATGAGCGTGAACCACTGATTAAGTGGGAATGGGAAATTTGGATGTGTGCCGCTGGCGTAGAAGTCTATAAGGGTTCCGGGAAGCTGATCATCTGGCCCGGCCGAAACAAAACGATCGAGCACATCGTGTTCATTCTGCGCCCAGTCGAAATTGAAATTGTGGTTTGTGCCTCCAAAGAACACGCGATCAACAACGACCGCTTCTTCTATTGACACCGGGCTCCACCACACGCTCGTTCGCGGCTGACCGTCCGAAGAAACGAGATAGATGTCTTGCGCAAACTGAACGTAATTGAGTTCCGTCGGCGCGTAATACGAGAGGCTGATTCGATTCGTCCCGAGCAAACGGAATTCCGTTTCGTATCCAGCCTGCGCCGTCGCTCGCGCCGCCGCGCTGAAAACCGGGATCGTGCCAAACGCCGGCGAGTCGCCGATCGGATGCGAAGCTCCGGCCGCTTGCATGATCGCCAAAGTCGCGGCGCCGAACCACGGTTGCGACGAAGTCCACGTGAGTCCGGCAGGATTCAGTTGTTGCGAGAGCGGCACGAATGAATCCGGCGGATTGGAATAGTCGGTCAGCGCATACGTCGTGAAGTCATCGATGTAATCAAACGATGGCGGCCCGCCGCCCTCGGGCGCGAATGACGGCGACGCCGTCCTCGCCTCCCATGGCAGCAACATCAGCGACGAGCCATTCTCGATTCCGCTATCTATCGGGCTGATCGATCGCAGATCAGATTGAGCGAAAAGTGACGGCGCCGCGATATTGACAGCCGAAAAACAAAAAAGAGAGCGCATCCATCCCATCGCCGCCTCCTTTCTCATTCGCATTGTGGCAAGCCCTTCCCGGATCGCCAGCAAATTCGAGGCGGTCCCGAAGTGGTTCCGAGAAAAGGGCTGATCGAGCTTGCGCAATCCATATGGGGATTTGAGGTCTCGAAAGGCTGCTTCCATCGACTCTCATCTCTACACTTGCACCATGAGCACGACCCAGACCAGCAATTCCTCGATCTCCGGCCCCGGCATTGACGGACGGCACGCGGGGATCGATCCGCACGCCGTGACCATCTCCGGCATCGTTCTGGACCCGTCCTACGGGCCGGAATCGCCGTCGGAGTCGCTCCAGCACTTCAGCCGCGACATTGCGGCGCCGGGGCAGTACCCATTCACGCGCGGCCTTTTCCCGGAGGGGTATCGCAGCCGCCTCTGGACGATGCGCCAGTTCGCCGGGTTCGGGTCGGCCGAGGACACGAATAAGCGGTTCAAATACTTGCTCTCCGCCGCGGAGGGAACGAAGGCGAACACGGGTCTCTCGACGGCGTTCGATCTGCCCACCCTCATGGGGCGGGACTCGGACGATGCGCTCAGTGTCGGCGAGGTCGGCAAGTGCGGCGTCGCGATCGACACCATCGAAGACATGCACCGCCTATACGCGGACATCCCCATCAATCATGTGACGGTCAGCCAGACCATCAACGGCCCCGGCGCCGTGATCTGGGCGATGTACCTCGCGATGGCGAAGCAGCGCGGCATCTCGTGGGACACACTGGGCGGCACACTTCAGAACGACATTCTCAAAGAGTTCCATTCGCAGAACGAGTTCATTTATCCGCCGGAGCCGAGCGTGAAGCTCGTCGTGGACACGATTGAGTTTCAGACGCAGTACGTGCCGCGCTGGAACAGCGTGTCGATCAGCGGCTATCACATCCGTGAAGCGGGCTCGACGGCGACGCAGGAGCTGGCATTCACACTGCGCGACGGCATGGAGTACGTCGAAGCGTGCCTCGAGCGCGGCATGGACATCGACGCCTTCGCCCCGCGCCTGTCGTTCTTCTTCAACAGCCACAACGAATTCTTCGAAGAGATCTGCAAGCTGCGTGCGGCTCGGCGCATCTGGGCCCGCATGATGCGCGAGCGCTACGGCGCCAAGAACGAGCGTTCATGGTTCATGAAGACGCACGTGCAGACTGCGGGATGCTCGCTCACCGAGCAGCAGCCCATGAACAACATTGTGCGTGTGGCCTATCAGGCCATGGCCGCGGTGATGGGGGGCTGCCAGAGCTTGCATACGGATTCGATGGACGAAACCCTCGGCCTTCCGACGGAACAGGCGGTGAAGGTCGCGCTGCGCACCCAGCAGATTCTGGCGCACGAGACCGGCGTGACGCGCGTGGTCGATCCGCTGGGGGGCTCGTGGTTTGTCGAGCAGCTTACGGACACGATGGAGGCGGAAGCGCTGACGTACATCGCCGAGATCGACGAAATGGGCGGCGGCGCATGGCCGAAGGGCCGCGCGGGTGTGGTCAACGGCATCAACAAGGGGTACTTCCGGCGCCAGATCGCCGAAGCGTCGTACCGGTTCAGCGAAGAGTGCGAAGCGGGCGACCGGCTCGTGGTTGGCGTGAACGCGTACCGCGATGAAAACGAGACGCGCGACATCGAAATCCTCTCAATCTCGCACGATGTCGAGGTCGTGCAGGTGGAGCGCCTGACGGAGTTCAAGAACCGACGCGATGACGGCGGCGTGAACAAAGCGCTGGATGCGATTCGTTCAGCGGCTCGCAAGGGCGAAAACGTGATGCCGGCGCTGGTCGACGGCGCGCTCGCAAACTGCACACTCGGCGAGATGGTGCAGGCGATGGCGGATATTTACGGGCGGTATACGGGCGGGCCGGAGTGGTGAATGGAAACATCTGATCTTCCAACCGAACTGACGAATCGAATCGATGCGTTGACGGACGCGTGCCGACAATGGCACGTCCATCGATTGGATATCTTTGGATCTGTAGCGAAGGATGCCGCTTCGGACATCAGTGATATAGACTTCGTCGTTGAGTTCGAATCGATGGCGCCGGTGGAGTATGCCTCAGCGTACTTCGGACTGCTACACGATCTTGAGACGCTCTTCGGCCGCCAACCAGATTTGGTGGAAGCACAGACACTGACGAATCCGGTGTTCAGAGCGGCAGTCGAAGCCAGCCGGCGGAACATCTATGCCGCGTGAAGTCGTCAAGTATCTCCACGACATTCAGGCTGCGTGCAGCTTGATTCGGGAGTTTGTAAACAACAAATCCTTCGACGACTATCAAACTGACGCATTGCTTCGATCCGCAGTCGAACGGCAGTTTGAAATCGTTGGTGAGGCGCTTCGACAGGCTTCGTTCCTCGATGAAACAGTTCTCGAGGCAATAACACATTCACGTGACATCATTGCGTTTCGCAATCGATTGATTCATGGTTATGCGCAAGTCTCAAATGAGTTGGTCTCGGGTGTGGTTGAGCGTGATTTGCCGACGCCGAGGGATCAAGTGGACAAGCTTCTTGTGAGTTGAATTGGGTTGGTGAGATACTCGTTGGTCATTGAATTATGACGATTTCGAACACGAAAAATGGGATTCAAATCAAACGTGCGTACGACAAACCATCAAATTCGGACGGCCTTCGACTTCTCGTCGATCGCATCTGGCCTCGTGGTGTGTCGAAAGAAGCAATTCGCATCAGCGCGTGGCGGAAGGATCTGGCGCCTTCGACGGCGCTGCGCAAAGAGTTCAAACATGAGCCGGCACGATGGGATGACTTCCTAAAGGCGTATCGAGAGGAACTCAAGGAGTCCGGCGGGTGGGAGGCGCTAAAGGAGCTTGCCAAGGAAGCCAAGTCGAAGCGCATTACGCTCGTCTACGGCGCGAAGGATGAGACGCACAATCAGGCCGCGGCGCTCAAGCAGTTCATTGAATCGATGAAATGAAAAAACCCCGCGGCCGGGAGGGGGCCGCGGAGTTGGGAGGAGAGAGGGCGCGCTGTTGTTCCATCGGTGCTTGAATTGAAAGAGGACTTGATTTGGCCCTCATCCGACCTCGCATTGCGAGGCCACCTTCTCCCAGCGGGAGAAGGGTTAGAGTTCGACCATGCCGCCGTCGATGATGATTTCGGCGCCGAGCATATAGCTGGATTCATCACTCGCGAGGAACACGGCGGCTTCGGCGATTTCCTCGGGCTTGCCGAAGCGGTGCATCGGGTTGAACTCAATGACGGACTGACCAAATTCATCAATCGCCTGCTGCGGCATGCCGGCGCGCTCGATGATCGGCGTTTGGATCGGCCCCGGCGCGATCGCGTTGACGCGTATGCCTTTAGGTGCGAGCTCGGCGCCGAGGCCGCGCGTGAGCGTGCGCAAGGCGCCCTTCGTCGCGGAATAGATTGAGAACGGCGCCAATCCCTTGTGGCCCGCAACCGACGTATTGAAGATCACCGAACTGCCTTCGCCGAGCAATGTCGCCGCCTTGGCGACGGTAAAAAAGGCGCCCTTCACATTGATATCGAAAAGGAAGTCGAAGTCCTCCTCTGTGGTTTCGACGAGCGGCGTTGGCGCGAGAACGCCGGCGTTGACGAAAAGCACATCGAGGTGGTCGGTGTGCTTCCGAACTTCGGCAAAGAGCCTTTCGATCTCGGCGACTTTCGCGACATCAGCCTGAATGGCGATGGTCCCGGCGCCGATTTCCCGCTTCGCGGATTCCAGTGTTTCTTTGTTGCGCCCCGCGATGATGACTTTGGCGCCTTCACGGGCGAACGCCTTGGCGGAAGCGAGCCCGATTCCGCTGTTGCCGCCGGTGATGAGCGCCGTCTTCCCTGTCAGTCGTCCCATGTTCGGTCTCCAGTGATTGTTGTTCGCGTAGGATATTGGAAGCCGTGATTGAGCAGTTTGTTTCAGGGTGCAAGGAAAGAAATTGAAATTGTAAAAGTGAGGTGAGAGGGGGGACGGACGTCGTACCGCATTCAAACACCTCCTCCATCCCAAAAAGTGCCTTCATCGCGGGCGCCGCGACAGGGATAAAATCGGTTCGTGGTGCGAAGCCGTTCAGACTCATTAACCAAAAGGCGTAAGCCGTGATTAGTGCACTTGGAATCTGGATCGATCATCGTGAGGCGAAGCTGTTCGACGTCTCGAGCCGCGAAGGAGAGGCGCCGGTGCGGCGCATCGAATCCGACTTTGAGGAGTTGCGAAAAACGACCACCGGGCACGTGGCGAATCTTCCCCCGAAGGCGGCGCCGCCGCGGAAAGGGGTTCATTCTTTCGGATCCCACGAGGCAAAGCATGCAGAACACCGCGTGGCGCACGAATTGAAGTCGTTCTATGGGAAGGTTGCGCTTGCGGCGAAAGGCGCCGAACGGATCGCGATCATCGGACCCGGTGTGGCGCACGAAGAGTTTGCCCATCACCTCGAGGCCAATTCGCCTGACGTCTGGTCGCACGTTGATTTCATCGAGCCCATCGACACGCATCTGACGGATGGTGAAGTCGTGCGCGAGCTCCGGACGATTCTTGGACGACCGCCGCGACGCGGGCCGGCCTGGGCGTAGTCGTCAGATGGTAAGTATTCGTTACTTCGATTGTGCCGGCGATGGAAGGTGTCGGTCAATCAACATATGCGCCATCCGCCGCGCGACATCGCACGTGCCCGGCGCGCGCTGAATCTGCTGCGTCACGTAGGCGCCTTCCATCAGCATCGTGAACTCCTGCGCAAACGCGGCGGCATCATCCGCGCCGGCGTAACCCGCGAGTTCGCGGATGATGTCTTCCATCGCTTTCTTATGCACGCGCGCCGCTTCATTGGCTGGATCATTCGGATTCGGGAATTGCACAGCGACGTTGACGAAAAAGCAGCCGTTGTAGTCGTCGCCGCAGATCACCGCGTCGATGGCGTCGAACACCGATTCGAGCTGGCCGCGCGGCGTGTCGCCACCGTGTTTGCGCAGCAGCGCCATGAACGTGTCGCGCCACCATTTGTCATGCCATTTCAATGATTCAGAGACGAGATCATCTTTGCTCTGAAAGTGCTTATAGAACGTTGTCTTCGTGACGCCGACTTCAGACAGGATGCGGTCGAGGCCGACCATGTGAAAGCCTTCGGCGTAGAAGAGATCGTGCGCCGTCTGAATAAGTCGTTCGCGTGTGGTGGAAGCGGCCATTGTCCTCTCTCCAGCCTGACGTCGCGGGCAGGATGACTCGAAGTCAACCAACAGGTGACCGGGAGTCAACTTACCGCGGCGCCGCTCGTTCGTATGTTTCCTCGAAGACAGCGGACGGCCGGCGTGGCCGCACGAATAGCCCGAACAGTTTGATTGGAAAGGAAACAGCCATGCAAGCGACCGAGACCATTCGCAACGGAGTCAGCGTCACGCAACTCGAAGACACGATCGCCGCGATCAAGGCGGACCCCGCCAAGGGGCAAACCCGCTTCGCCGTCACGACCACGTGGAAGGGGGGCGCCGCCTCCGAGACGCGCGTCGAGGGGTGGGAGCTGGCGGGCGAGTGGAAGCCGAAGGACTTCACGATCCGCATCGATGAGCCACAGGAACTGCTCGGGACCAACACCGCCGCGAACCCGCAGGAGTATCTGATGGCCGCGATAAACGCGTGCATCATGGCGACGTATGTTGCGAACAGCGCGGCGCGAGGGATCGAGATCGGGAGCCTCGAGATCGAGACCGAAGGCAACATCGACCTCCGCGGCTTCCTCGCGATCGATTCGCGCGTCCCCGCCGGGTACGACGAGATCCGCTACACGGTGCGATTCAAGGCGAAGAGCGGCGATGAGAAGGACATCCGCAAGGTGCACGAGGCGGTGATTGCAACTTCGCCGAACTTTTACAACTTGGCGCAGGCGATCCGACTCAAACCAACGCTTGAAATCGAATAGTGCGATCGAAAATCGAGCGTCAGAGAAACGCTTTCGATAGGAAGCGTTTCTTGTTTGTGCTGAAACTCCGACTATCTTTCCCCATGTCGCAAGAGGAGTCGGAGCCCCATGTCGACAAATGAAAGAATACAGCTCTGGAACGCCAACACTGGTCGCGAGGATGTGAAGATCGACCGCGCGAAGTACGAGGCGGTGCGAAGAGCGATTCTCAAGGCCATGCCTCGCAAAGGCTCAACGATCTCATTCAAGGAGTTGCCGGTCGCCGTTGAAATGGCTCTTCCAGACGGCCAGATCCCCGGCGGCGGCAGTGTGATGTGGTACGTCACGACAGTGAAGCTTCATATGGAGTACGAGGGGGAGATTGAACGGGTTGAGGGAGCCAAGCCACAAGTGATTCGGCGTCTGAAGTAGGCCGCACGCGCCTTGGCATTAGAATCATTCGACCATGGCCGAGCGCCTCATCGAACTCTTCATCCCGGCGGACAGCGAGCAGCGCATTCGCGAACTCGTCGATGAGATGGGCGGCATTCGTTTGGCCCGCTCCGAAGACGACGGCACAGTGGCGATGCGCCTGCTCGTCGACTCAGATGAGTCCGAGGCGCTGATTGATCGTATTCAAGGTCGCTTGAAGCTCGCCAAGGCGCATCGGATTGTTGTCCTTCCTGTGCAGGCCTCGCTTCCAGCGCGTCCGGAGCCGACGCCCGAGGAAGAGGAGGAATCTGAAGCCAACGGGAAGGCGCGAAAGACGATCGGCCGCGTGAGCCGCGATGAGCTGCGCCGCACGCTGCTTGAGATGGTCGCCGTCACACGCAATTTTGTACTCATGACCATCCTCGCGACGATCGTCGCGGCGGTGGGCCTCGAGCGTTCAAGCCCTGCCATTGTGATCGGCGCCATGGTTATCGCGCCGCTGCTGGGGCCGAACATGACGCTCGCGCTCGCGACGACGCTCAGTGATCGCTCGCTTGCGTTCAAGGCGCTCCGAGCGAATATCGTCGGGCTTGCAATTGCGATTGGGCTGAGTGTGGCGTTCGCAATCGCCGGTCAGCCGGATGTCTCGACGCCGGAGATTCTTTCACGCACACAAGTGGAACTCGGAGACATCGCGCTAGCCCTTGCGTCAGGAGTCGCCGGCGCTATGGCGTTGTCGAGCGGCGTGGCGGGTTCGCTCGTTGGAGTGATGGTCGCGGTGGCGCTTTTGCCGCCGACGGTTGTGTTCGGCTTAATGATCGGGACCGGGAATTTTGAACTCTCTATGGGCGCGGCGCTCTTGCTCGCGACCAATGTGGTGTGCGTCAATCTGGCCGGCGTCGCGACGTTTGTGTCGCAGGGGGTGGCGCCGCAATCGTGGGTCGACGCTGAGCGGTCGAAGTCGGCCACCAAGTGGGCGATGATTGTCTGGACCGTGATTCTGCTGGTGCTGGCAGGGCTGATTGTGCTGGCGCAGAGTCTTCAGCCGGGCGGCCTCTGAAGTATGAACCACCCGATCGCGGCCCAAGCGGCAGCGTGAATCACGACGATGAGGCCGAAGGTCAGGCGGTACGAGGGCTTTCGAGTCTTGTGATGGAAGACGCGCCGGGCGACGAGCGCCCCAGGCCAGCCGCCGCACAGCTCAAAAAAATGCAGTGTGCGCTCCGGGATGCGGCGGCCTCCGCGCCGGGCGGCTCGCTTGTCTCGCCAGTACAGAAACACCGTTGCGAGGCTGGCAACCGCGTAAATGGCGAGGACGAGCACGATCCACGGCACGCCTTTGGCTCCCGAAAGAAAATCGAAAATGCGGGGCTGCACATTGAGAATTCGACCGCTACCATACCCGCCGATAGCGGGAACGCCCCGAAGGTGGGGCTCCGCTTGGTGCGACGACGCGGATCCAAGGCCCGAGGTGGTCAGCGGCCGTTCGCTGGTCAGATTCTCGGGCAGAGTAGTGGACCGCAGATGATGCGAATTTACGTCGGGAACCTCCCTTTTAGTGTCAATGACGCCGAGCTTGGATCGATGTTTTCCGAGTTTGGCAACGTTTCGTCCTCGCAGGTGATCATTGATCGGGACACCGGTCGTTCCCGCGGGTTCGGTTTTGTCGAGATGGATGACGACGCGGGTCGTGGCGCCATCGAAGAAATGAATGGTCGCGAAGTCGGCGGTCGTTCCCTCGTTGTCAATGAAGCGCGTGAGCGTCAGCCAAGAACCGGCGGCGGCGGTGGCGGCGGTGGATTCCGCGGCGGCCGTGGTGGCGGCGGTGGAGGCGGCGGCGGTCGCTGGTAAGCCGCACGCTTGCTGAGTTGGCGCCGGTCTGAGATTCAGTCCGGGCGGCGACCTTCAGCGAGACAAATCACGTACCAAATCACCGCGTCCGGCTGGGCTGCCCAATCGTGCAGATCAGTCAGGACGCGGTTTGTTTTTTGCGCCGAGCATAAGTCGAGTTCATCCATCCGTTCGCGAGCGCTTTGCACAACGCCAATCAAATTCTCAACGAGCAATGGAAAACGCGCTTCGCCGGCGCAGCCTCCAAAGTTGATCACTTCCATGCGTGTCGGCACACAACCGGCATTGACGAGAAGCGTGGTAAGCTTGCGACCGATGCCCGGATCAGCGCCGATGTGCTCGTATGCGCGCGTATATGCACGCCAGACCTCGTCGAATTCCGGAAACGCAGGCCAGAGGCGCATGAGGTCGTGATCATCGTCCGCGAGCACGAGGCGGCCGCCGGGGCGCACTGCCGCAGCCATTTCGCTGACGATGGCGCCGGGATGGCGCACATGTTCAAGCAGGAATCGGCAGTGCGCCACATCGAATGACGCGATCTCAACTGATTTCAGTGGAAGTTTGGTCGCATCGCCCTGACGAAACTCGATCCAGCCCGGCGAGGTTGGAGATGCGACATCCCCGGCGGCGTAGGCCAGTTGAGCGGGATCGCGTTCCACTCCTAATACGTATCCGGTCGGGCCAACGCGCTGCGCAATCTCGCGGGTGAAGACGCCCAGCCCGCTGCCAACGTCCAGCACGCGCTGTCCGGGTTCGACGTGCAGCGCGTCGAGGCACATCGGATTGATGAGCGCGTTCATGGTCGCCAGTCGGCGCTGTTCATCCGGCGCGACACCGTGAATGTATTCGTCGCGCACGCTGGAGTCTGATGAAGTCATGGCGCTCGATGTACCGGCGTGCAGGCAATACGTTGGCGCCTCATGTCAGGCGATGCCAGCCATTCGCAAGATCGTTGAAGGCGATTCGGGTTGGCCGGTGCGGGCGCTCAGGAGCGCCGCTTCCGCCAGCGCGTATGCCTTGATGCGTCGCGTGGGTGGTGTTGGCACGGCTCGCTGGTTCAAGATCGGTTCGATCTGCCGGCGAATGAGATCGTCAACGGGTGACCCGTCAGGCTCCGGCATTGAGGATTCATCGACTGTGGTTCCCGCGGGATCGATCCATTCACAGGAACGATCGTCAAAGCGAATGCAACCGCCGGCGCCGAGCAAGGTGGCGCCGCGGAACCAAACCCCCGCTCGATCAGAAAGTGATATCGCCGCTGCCCGATCGTCAGGAAAACGAAGATGCGCACTGAGGTCACCGGTGACGGAAGTCAGCGTGTCGCCAACGGTGAGTCGCAGTCCGGACGATGCATCAAGACCGCTGAGCGACGCATCGATTGATTCGGATTCGCCGAGCGTGGCGGCGATGAACTCCATCGCATCAATCAGCAGCGCGGCCAAGGATGATTCGCCGCCAGATCGGAGGGCCAGATCAATGGACCGCACGCGCCCGAAGGAATCGAGTGAAGCGATGGCCGCCGCGGGGCCGGGCGCCACGACGAGATTGGGGGCGCGATGAACCCGCGTGAGCCATGTTGTGTGGTCTTCACACAATTGGCGCACGTCGTTCAGTGAAGGCGCCAACGGCTCAAGCGTGATGATCGGTGTATCGGCGCTGCTTACGCCGCGCGGCAAAGAGCCGGGATGCGTGAGTGCCTGCCGTTCATCAGCCGAAAGTGCAAACATGAGGAGCGCCGCATCAGGATGGTCCGCCAATGTGCGTCGAAAGTCATCGCTTGCTTCTATATCGAGCAGGTTCGATGAACGAAATGATGCAAGTGCGGGGGCGCCGACGGCCGCGATGCGCAAGCCGAGATCATCAATGAGGCGTCGCGCTCGTTCCTCCTGGTCGGGGCGGAGCCAGACGATGAATTCGGGCTGTCTGTCTCGCTCAGAGGGAGTAGTGGTGGTCACGATCCGACCATCATCCGAACTTCGGGCATATCATCAAGCTGAAGCGACATGGACAGGCGGCCGCTGGCCAGACTCTTCGGGGTCAGGACAGAGGAAAGTCCGAGCACGGCAGGGCGCGGCGGTGGGAGAAGATCCCACACGTCCTCTCGATCGGGGGCGCGGGTTAGGAGAAGAAAACGACCGCCGATGGCCCGATTCGTCGGGCACAGGTAAGGGTGAGAAGGTGCGGTAAGAGCGCACCAGGCGACCGGTGACGGTCGTGCTGTCAGACCCCCGCCGCGTGCAAGGTCAAACAGCTTCCGCTCGTGAAAGCGAGACGGCCGGCCCGGCCGGAAGGGAGCGGGTGGACCGCTGGACCGTGATCGCAAGGTCGCGGCAAGAGAAATGGTCGCCACCGGGTGGTGTTGAGCCACTCGGTACAGAACTCGGCTTATCGTCCATGTCCGATCGAACGCGGGCGTCGGGGAGACTCGGCGCCCGCGTCCATTTTGAAACGAAGTTCTTCAAGCGAGCCGGACAGTCCACGATCCGATCTACGCACCCTGACTGCAGCCATCGACCGCCTCGGGGACGAGCCGGCTCGCTCTTTGACGGTTCGGCTCGCTTTGGTCGATAGGATCACTCCCTTGTATCAGGCACTGCTCACACGTCGGTACCTCACGAGTCGCGTCATGCCGCTGCTGGCGGCGCTGGCGGTCATGTTGTGTACGGCGATGGTGCTGATTGTGTGGTCGGTGATGAGCGGCTTTCTCGGCATGTTGCTGGATTCCGGACGCACACTGATGGGCGACGCCGCGATCACCTGGCCGGTGGCGGGGATTCCGTACTACGAAGATTTAATGGACCGTCTCGAGGCGCGTCCAGAGATCGCGGCGACCACGCCGACGCTCGAGACTCTGGGGCTGATCGGCCTGCCGGACGGTTCGCCGGAGATCTGGACGCTGATCGGCGTCGATGGCCCCAGTTACGACCGCGTCACCAGCTACGCCGAAACGTTGTGGTGGAAGCCGATCGACAAGCCGTTGCCGAAAGATCGCGACCGCGAAGATTTGCGGCTTCGTCTCAGCAATCAGTATTACGACGAAGGCTTGGCGCTGACGGAGCAGGATCTCGAAACAGGTGACGAGAAAGCCGCTGTCGTTCCCGGAATCTGGGCGACGGGGTACAACCGGCGCGACATTGGTGGATGGACCAATGCGCGATTTCGATTCATGCCTGATGCGGAGCTGACGATCAGCGTGTTGCCAATTTCCCAGCGCGGCGCCGCGATCGATGTGGCGGCCCGACGTTTTCCGATTGCAAATGAATTTCAATCCGGGCTGTACGAAGTGGACGCCAACACCGCCCTGATTCGTCTCGATGCGCTGCAGGAAATGCTTGACATGAACGCGGCAGATCGCGTTGAGGCGTTTGATCCGTTCGCGGTTGAGATTGATGAAGAGGGGAATGAAACGTTTGTGCAGCCGAAAGCGGTCGGAGTCGAGCCGGCGCGTGTGACGACGGTGATGATTCGGGCGGCCGATGGCGTGACGCCTCAGGTCGCACGCGATGTCGCAGAGGATGTGTACGAAGAGTTCGCCGCGGTGCAGGGTATGGAAGTTCCCGATCCGCAGTTCGTGCGGATTTACACGTGGGAACAGCGAGATGGTGTTCGGACGTTTATTGCGGCGGTGAAGAAGGAACTGGCGCTGACGGTCGCTCTGTTCGGCTTTATTTCATTGACGGCGGTGTTTCTTGTCTTTGCGATCTTCTGGTCCATGGTGAGCGACAAGATCAAGGACATTGGAATTCTGCGCGCCATGGGCGCCAGCAAGCCTGGTGTGGCGTGGATCTTCATTCGGTATGGCGCCGCAATTGGAGTGGTGGGGT
This sequence comes from Phycisphaerales bacterium, assembly GCA_029260345.1. Classification (GTDB taxonomy): domain Bacteria; phylum Planctomycetota; class Phycisphaerae; order Phycisphaerales; family UBA1924; genus OFTM186. Next base: position 450,632 of record JAJDDK010000002.1, read on the forward strand.
CGATCCTTGGCGGTCTTGCAGCGTGGTTGATCGTGTCCAACATCAACCCGATTCATGATTGGCTCGGGACCGCGTTCGGCCTGACGGTGTGGGATCCGGAAATCTATTACTTCCCGCAAATCCCCAACAAAGTGGATCCCATCGCAGCCCTTCTCGTGATGGGGGGCGGCGTGCTCTTCAGCGTGATTGGCGCTATTGCGCCGGCCATCAAGGCGGCACGTATGGACCCTGTTCGATCGTTGCGATTTGAATGACATCTGAAACACCCATCCTGGAAGCTCGGAACGTTTCACGCACTTATCGCATGGGGCGCGTCGATGTGCCTGTGCTCAAAGGCGTGGACCTCACGGTGGCGCCGGGTGAGTTTCTTGCTGTGCTAGGCGCTTCAGGGTCGGGCAAGTCCACCATGCTTCATCTCTTGGGCGGGCTGGATCGGCCGGATCGTCCTGCAAATGGAACGGAAGGTGTCTTCTTTCGAGGGCGCAATCTTTCCGGCATGTCGTCCTCGGAGATCAATACTTATCGCAATCTACAGGTCGGATTTGTCTTTCAGTTTTATCACTTGCTGCCGGAGCTCGATGTGCTGGAGAACGTGCTCATCGGCGGCATGATTCGCCATGGACGATTTGGGTTCGGACGGCGAAAGTCTGAATTGCACGATGCGGCGGCTGAGTTGCTGAAGTCACTCGGCCTTGGGCATCGCTTGCGGCACAAGGCGACAGCGCTGTCCGGCGGTGAGCGTCAGCGCGTGGCGATCGCGCGAGCCCTGATTAATCATCCGCCGGCGCTTCTGGCCGATGAGCCGACCGGCAACCTCGACCGCGAGACTGGGATGCGAATTCTGGACGCCATGGCGACCATTCGAGAGCAAATGAACCAAACCATTGTGATGGTCACGCATGACCCATCCATCGCGGAGCGAGCGGACCGCATCGTCCGCTTGACCGATGGTGTGCTGGTGACCGAAGCGCTCGAGGCTTCGAACACTTAAGCGATTTTCATATCTGAATTCTCTACGACATTGGTCGGAGACTGGCGATTGCGCCGATATACTCGCTCAGGCGCGGCCGGTGCGCACATTGCGTTCGGCGGCGCCGGACATGGGGAATTCCGCCGTGCCTCGATTTGAGCCAATTCGACAACTGCTGGACCGTCTCGGGGGTTACCCGTGGTGGGAAATGGCAGCCGAACTGGTCGTGATCTGGCTCATGGTGTACCTGCTGTGGCGTTTCATCCGTGGAACACGCGCAGCGGCGGCCGTTCGAGTGGTGATCTGGGTCGCGGTAATCACGCTGCTCGTTCGCTTGCTGATTCCGCTGGAGGCGTTTGAGCGTCTCGCGTTTCTCTTCGACAACATCCTTGGAATGTTCGCCCTGGCGCTGGTGGTCATTTTTCAGCCGGAGTTGCGCCGCGCGTTTATTCGACTGGGCGAAGCCGAGTTTCTTCGACCCGTGCGGACCGATGTCGGGCCGGTGGTCGATGCGATCGTGACTTCGTGCACGTTTCTCAGCCGCAACAAGTTTGGCGCCATCATGGCGATTGAACAGAACGTCGGCATGCGTGAATTGATCGAGTCGGGCCGTTCGCTCAATGCTGATATCTCGGCGCCGCTGCTGCAGTCGATCTTCTGGCCGAACAATCCGCTGCACGACATGGCGGTCGTCATTCGAGGCAACAAGATCGCGGCGGCCGGCGTGCAGTTCCCGCTGGCGGACCCATCAGAAATGAACGACAGGCGACTGGGCACGCGGCATCGCGCGGCGATCGGCCTGACGCGCGCGATGGATGCGCTGGTGGTTGTGGTCAGTGAAGAGACTGGCTCCATTAGCCTTGCCGAACGCGGTCGGCTGGAACAATGGCTGACGCCGGAAGCGCTCCGCGCGGAATTGCTCAAGCGACTCGGATCGCCGCCGACGGCGGTTGAAGAAGCGACGACGTCGGCGGACGACGAGGCCGAAAACCCTCTGGACGTTGAGCCTGAAGTCGAGGAGCCCTCGTCCTCGAAGGGGGAGGCGGCATGAGCGCTTCAGAAACATCCACCATCGGGCCAACGGTGCGCACTGCGATTTCGATCTTCATCGTCTCGGCGCTCATTTGGCTCTTTGCCGAAGCACAAAGCGTCAGCGAGCATGTGGTGGATGTACGCATTTCAGTGTTGTCACCGGCGGGATCCGGCTTGTTCGTGATCGTTGACGATGCGGCCTGGACCGGCCGCGCCTCGGTGCGACTGCAAGGCGCCCGCGCCGCCATTGATGAGGCCGCGCGTGTACTGGCGGATGGGGTGGCGCTTTTTGTCGGCGCTCCCGGCATTGCCGCGGAGCCAGGGTCGCAGATCGTTGACCTGCGTTCCGTGATGATGGCGAACCCGCCGCTTGATCGAGCGGATGTGACGATTGCTTCGGTCGAGCCACGCACACTGGAACTGCGCATAGATGAGATCACGCGGATTCAAAATGTGTCCATTCGGGCGGATCTGCCCGGCGTACAGACCGTGGGGGAGATTCAGTTTGATCCGCCCACGGCGACACTTGTGTTGCCGAAGCGCTTGCGTGATCGGCTGGGCGCACGACTCAATTCGATGACGCTCGCCGCGACCGTGCCGCAGCCATTGCTGCGTTCGCTTCCTGAAGGTGGTCCGCACAAGGTTGAAGGTCGACTCGTGCTTCCCGCGGAATTTGAGGACGAGCCCGGCGCCCGTGTGGAGCCGCCATCGATCTCCATGACGTTCAGTGTGCAATCCACGACGGAGACCATGATTTTGCCGTCCGTGCCGGTGTGGCCGATGGCGCCGCCGACGGAAACAAATCGGTGGATTATCAACGTCGAACCAATCTTGCTGCGCGATGTTGAACTGTCCGGTCCGAGTGATGTGATGCAGCGGATTCGCTCCGGCGAATTGCGCGTGATCGCCACCGTCCTGCTTTCAAGCGATGAACTGGAACAGCGCATTACGTCAAAGACGCCGATCATTTTTGGGTTGCCTGATTCGGTGAATGTCGAAACGCGGCTGGAGCCTGTTCGATTGACGATTGAGCCACGCGCAGTCGAGACCTCAGAAGACGTACCGCCGCAGGATTAGTTGGCGACCAGCACTGAGGCGCGTTCGAGTTGTTCGGTCAAGTAACGCTCGAATTGCAGCGTTGGGACGAACGGCACTGGTCGACGGGGGGCAGGCGACTGGAGCGCATCAAAGACGCGCCGGGCCGTTTCAAAACGCACATGGCGTTTGGACGCATCGCTGTTCACTGGCGCCACGATGGTCGGGACATCGGCTGCGTTTGCCCACTGCTCAAAGTCGGCCGCGTGAACATCCGCTTCCTCCGACGCCTCAATCAAAGCGAGATCAGCGATCGCCAGCATTGTCCAAGGCGGTGCCGCAGGGGCCAGGACACGAACAGTGTTGTTCGTTCTCGCAAGCGCCTCCTCGAATGGCATCTGAATTGGCGGAGCGTCAAGAGCGAGCCATACGGCCTCAAGGCCCGCGAGCCCGAGCGCCGCGGCTCGCACGAAGGTGTGTTCTTGAGCGTCGATGTTCGTATCAGCGGTGTAGCTGACCGCGACTCTTGCACCATCGGAGATTTGCATCCGCCGACGGATCTCTGCGCCTTGTGCGTTCTTGACTCGCTCGATTTGAATCGGGATCGGTTGATCGGGTGTCGCACACTCAAGTCGTTTTCGGGAGCACCAAGCGGCCGCTGCCTCATCCCATGCAATCATCATGTGAGGCGTCTTCCCTCGCGGGATGGAATGCAATGATTGCCGCAAGCCGGCAGCGTCAGCGCGATCAAAAGCGCCCGGGCTTCCCAGAATCAGCACGTCATGGGAGTCGTGTTCGGCGCTTGACGACCGCTGCAGCGCTGCAACCGCCCCAAACGCGGACCACGTCGCTTCGTTGCGGTTCACAATGTGGATGAATCGCCGCATGCGCCTGACGATCAGTCGTTGAGCGTTCCCGAAAGCGAATCACGCTCATATTCGAAGAACAGTCGAGCGATGTTGCGCCCAAGCAGATTCGCGAGCGCCAAGTTGAGTTCATCGCGATCTGCATTGGTCGACATGGGTGTGACCTGGGGCGGAAGCGCCGCATTCACAGGGAACCCGCCACTATCCGCAGGCCAGATGCGAACGTCATTCTCCGCATCGACAATCTTCACCCGGGCTCGCGCAGCTGGCGAGACTGAAACGCCATCCTGCGAAAGTTGCCAAGCGTCAATCGTTGCATAGATGATGACCTGCGCGCCAACGGCCTTTCCAAGTTCAGCGATAGTCATCGGCGCCGTGAACTCTTCCTGAGCCGCGACGCGCATGGCCGCGCGCGTCGTGATGACCATTTCCTCGGGGAGGACGCCCTTCTGCATCAGAATCTGTTCCGCCGTATCGGCGGCGAGAATCCGAAGTGAACGGCGCGGAGCCCGATTGAGTCGATCGTCGATGTAAATGACTGTGATGCGCGATTTGTCGAGTTTGAACTCGGCCGGAGTCTTATCGGGGCCCTGAATAATGTAGAGCGCAGGGATCGCAATATTGCATCCTGCCGAAATTAAGCCGATGGACACCAGCGCCATGGCTGCAATCCACTTGGGGGTCAGGCATCGAGATGGGGCAAATCGGATCATGAACTTTGTCTGCGATCAATAATCGGGGTAGTACGGCTCTTCGTGTTCATAGAACAGCCACGTGACGCGATCGACGAATCGCTTTTCAAGAATCGCCGAGATTTGCGCAGCAGTGTATTCCGTCGGACCATAGCCATCCTCATCCGGGAAACGCACGCCAATCGATTTGGAATAGCTGAACTCATCGCCCAGCGGACCGTCGGCTTCGACAACCCCAACGGTGCCGGCAGCGACGCCCGACCATAGGTACGCATTTCCGGGTTCGTGCAGCCGAAATTCGTAGAGATCAATGTAAATCAAGCGCTCGACGCCAAAGTGGTCGGCGATCTCGTCATAGGTCATCGCAACCCAGCTCGGGCGGTTGTATTGGTATTCGAGAATGACGGCAGGAGGCACTACGCCGGAGGCATCGGCGAATTCCATGAGTCGCTGCGTCATGAGCGTGGTGAATCGAGCGACGGCTTGCGGGTGGTCACTCTGAATGAGCCGGTCGGCGGCGATGATGACGGCGAAGCTCTTGCCGGAGAGGCCGTCGTATTCGCTGGGAATCGAGCGTGTCGAGGTTTCGCGATAGGACTCCATCATACCGCCGATGAGCACCCCAGCCGCGCACCCACCAAGCAATGCGACCGAGAGCGCCAAAGCAAAGAGCGCCGAAATGCGAGTTCGGATGCGTGCCATCATGGAGGGGAATCACCGAGGTGCGAATTCGCGGATTGGTGTGGGACTGTTCGGCGGAGGCGCCTCTTCGGTTCGGTTGACGCTGAAAGATTAGCCGCTTACGCCGCTCCAGGTCAGCAGCTTGTAGACCCACGCCGCGAAAAGGAGCGCTCCGAGTGCCCAAAGGGATCGTGGCCTCAGAAGGACGCCATACAGGCGATCCAGGTTCGACCCGGTGGCGCTCACATGCAAGGCGCCCCAAAAAATTGACGCGGTGAGAAGGGCGAGGAAGGCGCCAAAGGGCTGCGTCGTGAATGAAGCCAGCAAACTTCCGTTGGCGGCGTGGGCGAAAGAGGTGGTCATGCCGCAGGTGGGGCAGGGTTTGTGCAGCACGGCCGTCCATGTGCAGGGCGGCATGCCGAGCTGCTCATGCGTGCCAAAGCCCTCGGACGCCGGGCGTAAGAACGCTGCAAGCGCAAGCACCGCCAAGGCCCCGAGAGCGCCAAACGCCGCAACGACTCGCGTTCGCATCGTGGCGCGGCGCGCTCTGGCTGCCGAAGAATGAATTGACGACTTTGCATCGGACCGTGGCATGATTCATCCAAGGTTCGATATCGCGGGCTCAGTCAAAGCGAAAAACGCCTTTTTTCCAAGCATAAACATACGCGACAACGGTGGTGAACAGGAAGAACAAGACGCGGCCGAGGAAGAGTGATCCATCCGGGCTGCGCGGATCGATTTGCGCAAAACTCACCGCCCAGGGGTAGAGAAAAATAATCTCGACATCGAAGACAAGAAAGGTCATTGCAAGAATGTAGAACCTTACGTTGAACCGCTTGCGCGCCGTGCCCAGCGGGTTCATGCCGGATTCGTAGGTGATGCTCTTGACGTCGCCTTCGCGTCGGGGGCCCAGAATGAGCGACACGCCGATGTTCCCGACGGCGAACGCAATCGCCATCATGATGATGAGAAGGATCGGGAGGTAGGCGGATTGGTCGAAAGCGAGAAGCATGCGCGGCCGCACTCCGGAGTCTGGTGAGTCGATCGGCGCCCGGTCCGTGACGGGGCCTGCTTTGACCATGATAACGGTGGGGCGGGAATATGGCTTCTGAGGTCAAGAGAACGCCGATTCGGCGAGAGAGCGGTACACTTGGCGAGCTTGGTCGCAGGGCGTAGCTCAGCTTGGTAGAGCGCCGCGTTTGGGTCGCGGAGGCCGCTGGTTCGAATCCAGTCGCCCTGATTTGCAAAGTCTGAATTGCAAATTATTTACAAGCGATTGAAGTTCACATTTCGGGGGCGAATGCAGGGTGCGTATTCGGGATTCTTTGCTCAATAATCATATTGGGCTTGATTTACGGACCTTCGATCGGGATATTGGACCCTAGAGAGAGTAGAAACGTCTCTGGAAACACGTCTCGGGTGTGCTCGTTGCGCTCGAATTCCAGGAGGAGAACTCAGATGCGAAGTTTTGGGGCCCTTAGTGGCGTCGTAGCGGCAGCGCCTTTCGTCCTTATGGTTGGGACGGCGGGTGCAGCGCCTATCACCAATAATGCTGTCCCGACGGCAGCGACTGTGACCAGCGGCTTGGTGGCGCTCGATCTGACCGGGATTATTCCTGGTTTGACGACATCCAACTCGCTGACCACGAATTTCAACGCTCCTGGCGGCGCGTATTCCGGATCGTTGACGGCGTCAGTGTTCGGCAATGTCGGAGCTCCCGGCTCCGGCCTGAACACCGTCGTTATCGTTTATGAGTTCACCGGAAACGGCCCCAGCGCAATCGATCAGTTCGAGTTCGGCGTGAATGATGGCGCCAATCTTGATTACGACGATCTGCTGGCGGCGACTCAGGGAAGCATTGGTGACCTGACGACGGTTGCACAGGGTTCGCCCAACGTCGATCTGTTCGACAACTCGGGCATCCCCGACAACAACACGATGGTCTTTGACTTCCTGTCTGGCGGCGACACGCTCGGCGGACCGGGCTCTACGGAAACGTTTGGCTGGTACATCCAAACGAGCGGCGCCGTGGCGATCAACATGGTCGATGTCGAGGTGCGCAACTTTGGCGCCGTGACTTTCCAGTCGCTGAGCCTCGTGAATATCCCCGGACAACCCGACCTGAATGTGCCGGCGCCTGGTTCCGCCGCACTTCTGTTGGGCGTCTTTGGTGTCGCGGCGCGTCGACGACGCTGAATTCCGACTTCACGCATTCCTTGCGTGAAGCGCGGCAAATCTGCAACTGTTTGACGTACGTTTGTACGCAACAAGAGTGAATCAGCCTGATGGAACAGGCTGGGAGCGGCGCCAGCGCTGGGTGGAGGAGCCCGGCGGAAAGCGGCGCATAACATGATGGAGCGGATCCATGCTCAGTAGGCAGTTCATAGCGCCAGCTTTTGCGATGAGTGCGCTCGCCGGCTCGGCCTCTGCGGTGTTTGATCCGACGATGTATTCGGTGGGGGACTTTTCGTCCTTCACGAATCTCGTGGCGACGTTGGACATCGCGTCCACGGCGTACAGCTTCCCCTTCGACAACGGCCAGTACACGA
>JAJDDK010000003.1 GCA_029260345.1 Phycisphaerales bacterium
TCGTGTACTGGCCGTTGTCGAAGGGGAAGCTGTACGCCGTGGACGCGATGTCCAACGTCGCCACGAGATTCGTGAAGGACGAAAAGTCCCCCACCGAATACATCGTCGGATCAAACACCGCAGAGGCCGAGCCGGCGAGCGACACGGAACCTGCAATCGCGGCGGTAGTAAGCAATTGACGCTTCACGGTTTTCATCCTTCCAAACAGTTGGGCCAAGCGCGCCCGAATTCTCTCTCTCTCACTCACGAACCGCTGGTCTCCCCCGACCGTGTGCGGCACGTGTCTATCAGCATCTCTCAGCGACGGCGACGGGCGCCAATGAAGGCGAGCCCGGCAAGGCCGAGGCTGGCAGCGCCAGGCAGCGGCACTACGGACAGGTCCGGCTGACCAGGAATGTCCACGAGCGCCAACATGTCAAACGTAGTGGCGCCGAAGTTCGTCACTTCAACGGTCGTCGTTCCAATCTGGACGTCGCCAGTTGTCATCACGTACCACGAGAACGTTTCAGTCGTGCTTGCGCCGCCCAAATTGTTCGCATTGAAGTTGAAGTTGTACGTGTCGTTTGCAGGAAGGGCGGAGTTGTCCACGATCGTCACGCTGTCAACGGTCTGGCCGATCGTGGTCATGTCGCCAATGGAGCCCTGCGTCGCAGCAGCGAGATCGCCAAGGTCAAGAGCGTTGCCGCCGTTCTGGCCAAACGCGAACTTTTCGATACCCGTCGGACCATTGCCCGTGAACTCGTACACGATGACGACCGTGTTCAAGCCACCACCGGGTGCGCCAACATTGCCAAACACCGTCGCTGAAAGCGTGCCGGAATAGGCGCCGGTCGAAAAGTTTTGCACAAGGCTGTTCGATGTCGTCAGGCCACTCACGACACCGGAGATGTCAAGACCAACCAAACCACCAGTGACCGCAGACTGCGTGGCCACACTGTTGTTCGTAATCGGAACCGGCGCTGCAGACGCAGACGCAGTCAGCACACCCAAACCGATCAAAGCTCCAAACTTATGCGCGTTCATGAACTCTCTCTCCCCAACAGGTTTCTTCGCGGTCACGGCGCATGGTCATACAGACCGGCCATTCCGCGCAATCATTTCTCTCCGCCCCAATTATGGAGACTCTCCAGCCGGAAGCAAGAGCCTCGAACGATTTTGAATGAGTTCTTCGCCGTATGCACATATAAACGTCCCATAACGCATCGACGCGCCCTGACGTGTCCTGAACCCACGATTTAACCCCCTCGGCCGGATGACACGCCCGAGAACGCCGATGAATCCGGCCGATCAACTGCCCGTCTGCCGTCGTATCAGTGCAAACGCCCTCACCATGAGCTCAGAATCAACCATCCAGGCCCGCGGCCCAATCGTCCTTCTGGGGGCCGATGGCATGCTCGGCGCCTCCTGGAAGGCAAGCCTCGGCCGGGACGCCTCAGCCACGCTCCTGACTCCTGGCTTAGACGACTGCGATTTCACGCGTCCGGAAACCATTGACCACATCGTTCGGCCCGGAATCAGTCTCGTGATCAACGCCGCTGCCTACACCGACGTGGATGGCGCCGAGACGCACGAGGAACTTGCAACGCTCATCAACGGAGCGGCAGTCGGCCACCTCGCCGCTCGCTGCCGCGACGTCGGCGCCACCCTTGTTCACTACAGCACGGATTATGTCTTCAACGGAAGCGCAACCTCGCCGTACCTTGTTGATCAGCCGCGCGACCCGATCAATGCGTACGGGCGAAGCAAGGCCGCCGGCGAAGTCATGCTCGAAGAATCCGGCGCTGAATACCTGCTGCTTCGCACGAGCTGGCTGTACGCCGCTCACGGGAAGAACTTTGTACGCACCATCGCGGCCGCAAGTGCAGTGCGCCCAACACTACGTGTCGTCAACGATCAGCGCGGCCGACCGACGTCAGCCGATCAGCTCGTTGAGACCACACGCCGCCTGCTCGCTGCGTCACAGCGCGGCGTCTTTCACGCGTGCGACGCCGACGAGTGCACCTGGTTCGAATTTGCGACCGCAATTGCAGCGCACGTCAATCCTGATTGTTGTGTCGAACCGTGCTCGAGCGATGAATACCCGCGCCCCGCAAAGCGCCCCCACTACAGTGTTCTTGACCTGACCAAGACCACAACGGCCATCGGCCCGGTCACGTCATGGCGCGACGCTCTGGCGTCCACACTCGAACGAATCACGCGCGAAAAATCCGCGGCATAACCAACCAACGACCCGACGCACAACGAAGGAATCACGCATGTCTCGCACACTTCTGGTCACCGGCGGCGCCGGATTCATTGGATCGAACTTCGTGCGCCTGATTCGCCGCGACCGACCCGACTGGACCGTCACCAACCTTGATGCGCTGACGTACTCCGGCAATCTCGAGAATCTCGCCGATCTGGAGGGCGACGCCAAACACCGGTTCGTGCGCGGCGACATTTGCGATGCCGACGTTGTGCGCCATCTCATGAGTGAGTGCGACGTCGTCGTTCACTTCGCCGCCGAGAGCCATGTCGATCGCTCCATCCAGGACTCCGGACCGTTTATCCAATCAAATGTTCTTGGCACGCAGATCCTTCTCGATGTCGCCCGCGCAGCGAACATCGATCGTTTCGTCCATGTCAGCACAGACGAGGTGTACGGCAGCCTGCCGCTTGATCAGCCGGAGCTGAAGTTCACCGAAGAATCGATGCTTGCGCCGAACAGTCCGTACGCCGCAAGTAAGGCCGCAAGTGATTTGCTGGTGCGCGCCGCGCATCACACCTTCGGTATGCCGACGATCATCACCCGCTGTTCAAACAACTTCGGGCCGTTCCAATTCCCCGAAAAAGTGATCCCGCTTTTCGTCAGCAACCTGATCGAAGATAAACCGGTGCCGCTCTATGGCGACGGCCTCAACGTGCGCGACTGGCTGCACGTGGAAGACCATTGCGAAGCGATCTTGACGGTTCTAGAGCGCGGCGCCCCCGGCGAGGTCTACAACGTCGGCGGTGATAACGAACGCTCCAACCTCGAACTCACGCATGAAATCCTGCGGCTCATGGGCAAGGGCGACGACATGATCCGGCGCGTGCAGGATCGGCTGGGGCATGACCGGCGCTACGCGATCGATTCGTCCAAATTGCAATCGGAGCTCGGCTGGAAGCCAACGCGCAGCGCCTGGCCTGATGCCCTGGAGCAAACGGTCCGTTGGTACTGCGACCACGAACAATGGTGGCGGCGCGTGAAGAGCGGCGCTTATCGCGAGTATTACGAGAACCAGTATCAGGGGCTTGTGTAATCCCTGACGGCGTTCGCATTCGCTCTCTTCGTATTCGAAACTGCAAGCGCAAAAAAACCGCCGAGCGCAGCCCCGCTGCCTCGGCGGTGATTTCTCTTCAGTTGTTCGCAACGCGCGACCGATCAGCGGCGACGACGCAGCAGTGAAACGCCCAGCAGGCCAGTCGCTGAAAGCGCCAGCGGCGTGGGCAGCGGAACAATCTGCGTGCCGATGAACAGGAAGTCCTGCGTGCCCGCGACACCCTGACCCTGCACGAACGTGTGCCAGCCGCGACCAACCCAGAAGCCTTGGCCCCCTTCAGGCTGATTCTGGAGGCGATGGTCATCCTGCAGGAACTTGAACGGGTTGCCGGTGTTCGGTTCCTCAAAGAGATTGAACTGGAAATTGGCTTCGTCGCCATTCACATCAATGGCGTTAAACGTGCCGCCGTTTTCCATGTGCTGCGGATCCACGCGCCAACCGGTGCCTTCAGTCACGACGTTGTACGCGTAGGTGTAATTCAACTCGTACTTGCCGGTGCCGGCATGCGCCAGGTCATATGCGGTGCCGACATCACGGCCGCCATAGACCACGCCCGAAATATTGATGACGATCGAACCGTTTCCGGCTTCCATGACGCGCATGGTCACGCCTTCAGCCGTATCAAAGCTGAACGTCGTGGTGGTGCTGTCACCAAACAATCCGTCGAGGCGGATGCCATACGGCGGCGGATTATCAGAGCCATCCGGATGATCGAACAGCTTAAACGTCTTCACAGAACCAGCGGTCGCGCTTGAAGCAAAAACAGCGCCCACTGCGATCGCGGCGATACCACCAAGCAGAAAACTCGTCTTCATGATGTTCCCTAATCTCTCCGAGGGACAAACAGTCCCGTTCCTCCGAAGTCCTGTTGCGGCGGCACACTCACACCACACGCACTTCCATCTCTCAAGTGCGATCCTACTGATCGGGACATGTGAAAACAACCCCGACAATTACGGATTTTGTTATGGGAACTGCACATTTCATTTCGCATTTCTACGTATGAAAAAACACGAGTGCAGCATGTGCTGCACCCGTGTCAAAGTGAGTCTCGGATTGGCGAATGGCTGGAATCAGGCGCGTCGGCGACGAAGCGTCGCAAGACCACCGAGGCCGACGAAGGCCATTGCCGCAGGAGCGGGCATGGGAACCACGGCGAAGATGTCAACATCCGCATCCGTGTCGATGCCCTGCGCGTTCGGTCCGAATTTGAATTCGAGGAACGAGCCGCGGATGGCGCCGGGGATATCCCACGTGCTGACGTCAACACCGGCGAAGTCGGTGCCGTTCATCAGGTTGGCGAAGCCACCGGCAAACGTCAGGCCATCGATCGTGAAGGGACCGGTCTGGCCCGCTGCCGTGCCGACGTTGCCGCTCAGCGCCACGATCGACGCGCTGTACACGGCGCCGTTGATGTCCGTGATCGAGAACGAGCCGCCGGTGACGGTTCCGCCCATGATCGTGATCGTGCCGGAGAAGTCGGCAAGCTGACCAGCAGCAATATTCTGCGCGCTGCCGTCAATCAGCATGTCCGTCAACGTTGAATTCGCATCGTCCGAAAGCGTGACCGTGCCGGTGAAGCCGGTGCCGAACGGGCCGCTGGCCGTCGCCGTCAGACTGTTCACATCAAACTGGAGCACCTGCTCCGCGTTCGCGGCGTTGGTTGCTCCGAAGCCCACCAGGGCGGCGGCCGCAAGCATGCAGACCTTGTTCATCTCTAATCTCCTCTTCCGATTTTCCGTCAGGTGCATTCGCCTGCCTGACTCGCTCTGTTTTGTCTGTCCCAGGTGGTGGTAGAACCACTCCCCATCGCCCGGAGACCAACTCCGGGCACGACGAACAAACGGATACCTCATGAGCGTCGGAAGTCCTGCTCTGCGGCGGATTTCCTGAAATTTTCCATTATCTGACGTGACCAAAACAACGGGGACAACTCAGGAACGTTGTTCCCGGACCCTGCCCCGATTCAGGCACAAAAAACCGCCGGCCCTATCGGACCAGCGGCTTTCAACCGTCCTGGATTCCCAGTGATTCGTGTCGCGTCTTAGCGACGGCGACGCATGGAGGCGCCGGCGCCAAGGACGCCGAAACCAATCAAGCCAAAGCTCGCGGCGTTCGGCAGCGGGACGATTTGCCCGTTTCCGCCGAACAGATCGAAGCCGAGGCTGTCGCCATCAATGTTGTCTGTGAAGACTTCCGGCGTCGCGCCCCATAACCCAATGGCGAAACCATTGTTCGGGTCGAAGCGATTCGCCAGCGCGTTGTAGCTGTTCGCATTGAACTGAATGTCAATGTCGCGGTCCGCTTCGCCATCAAGCGAAAGCGTCAGCTTCAGAATGCCCTCGACAAACTGCGAGCCGAGGTGCGTGTTGGCGTCAGTGCCAGCCTGAAGATTCAGCACGCTGTTCTCGCGCAGCGTAATCGTGCCTTCCATCGCACCGACATTATTCGGATTGAAGTTGCTCTCCTGGAAGAGCTGTGCGGAAAGTTCCGTCACCGTGACTTTGCCGGCGCCATCGCCGTCATCCGTGTTGTCCCACACGATGGTGAATGACGAAAACATGCGGTAAAGCAGCGAACCGGCGCCCGCATCATTCGTCGGCGTATGCACGAGCGAGAAGCCGAAGCCGTTCTCAGTGCCTTGCGCGATTTCGTTGTATTTGATTTTCACCGTGTCAGCGCTGGCAGCGCTCGTCACGAGCAGTGCCGCGGCAGACAGGATTGCTGTCCGAACGTATCCCATCCTCATTCCCCTTTACGAGAAGAACAGAGCAAATATGGAGGCCGCATCCGTTTTGCGCAGAAAAAGAGCGGGCCAAACTCCGTGCCCGCTCTTGGTGATTCCGACTGCTCTTGATTAGCGGCGGCGACGAGTCGACGCGAGGCCAACCAGACCGGCAGCCGCGAGAGCGGCAGGCGCCGGAACAGGAACGACTGCGAAGATATCGACGTCAGCGTCGGTGTCGACGCCAGAGGCGTTCGGACCGAACTTGAACTCAAGGAATGAGCCACGAACCGCGCCGCCAGCCCACGGGGTGACGTCAACGCCAGCGAAGTCAGTGCCGCCCGTGAGGCCCGAGAAGGCGCCCATGAACGTCAAGCCATCGATGGTGAACGGTCCAGTCGAGCCGGCCGATGTGCCGACAGTGCCGCTGCCGGCAACGATCGACGCCATGTACGTTTCACTTCCGTTGGCCTCAAGCGTAAATGATCCGCCCGTCACGACACCGCCGACAAGCGTGATCGTGCCAGAGAAATCACTCAACTGACCAGATGCAATGCCCTGATCAGAGCCATTGATCAGAATGGCGCTCAACGTGCTGTTGGCATCGTCACTAAGTGTGATGGTGCCCGTGAACCCAGTGCCGAAAGGCCCGCTCGCGACGGCCGTCACACTGTTCACGTCGAACTGGATCTCATTGCCGGCCATCGCACTTGTCGCGATAAGTCCTGCGGCGGCAATGACACCGAAAGTCCTCAAAGATCTCATGATTGGAATCCTTCTCCCTCGCCTCCGCGTACGGAAGCGCATCTCTCGCCCTACGACTGTGGGTTGATGCAGTTCAGGACGGGCTTCCTGACCGCTTTTCTCACTCTCCGGCCCACAGGTCCCCAAGGTACCGGGAACGCCCCGGCGAAGTCAAGGCCTCAACGATGCTCCAATGCGAAAAAGTATGAGGCTTGGCAGAACCTAAACACATGGATCAAAAGACTTAGCGCCAAAGGCGTCCTTTACCGGCGCACGTCTCATAATCAATTTTGCCCCTGCCATAACTCATGCTCTCTCGCCCGAAGCGCCAGCCTTGGCGCCGAATGCCCTTGAGGGCACATACGTCGACATCAAATCTAGTGATTAGGCCCGCATTGTCAAGCCTTTCACCCCCAAATCAAATCCGATAACACAAGAGTGACATTCCTCTCACAATTTTCGATTGCGTGCCTAAGCATTGAAAAAATGAGACTTACACACTTTTCTTGGACTCGTGATCTAACCCGAAACTCCACGCACCCAAAAAAAGGGCGACCGCCCCAAAGGACGGTCGCCAAGAGTGTTACGGATTAAATTTCGATCGGATCAGTGAGGCGCCACGCGCTCCCGTGTCATGTGTTCAGTCCCGACGTGATTCGCGCCCCCTTCGGCCACCAGTTTCGCGGCGCGATAGAGACTTTCAAACGTCCCCGCGTCCGTCCACCAGCCATCCAGCGAATCCGCCGTCAGATCGCCGCGCTCGATGTAGGCGTTGTTCACATCCGTGATCTCGAGCTCGCCGCGACCGCTCGGTTTCAGCGTGCGGCAGATATCAAACACATCGTTGTCGTACATGTAGATGCCGATGACCGCATGATTCGTCGGCGGATCCTTTGGCTTCTCAAGGATCTCCACCACCCGATCACCGTCCATGCGCGCCACGCCGAACCGGTGCGGGTCCGGGACGTCCTTGAGCATGATCTTGCCGCCGGTGGGCTGCGTGAAGAAGTCCGCCACGGCCCGCTTGATGTTCTTCTCGATGATGTTGTCGCCGAGCACGACCACGACCTTGCCGCCGTCGACAAAGTCTTCAGCAAGCTTCAAGGCGTCCGCGATGCCGCCCTCACCCTCCTGGTAGGTGTAATGAAGGTCCTTCAGACCAAGCGCCTTCCCATTGCCGAGCAGCTTGAGAAAGTCGCCGGCATGTTCTCCGCCCGTCACGAGGAGGATCTCATTGATGCCCGCGTTGAGCAGCGTCTGCATCGGGTAATAGATCATCGGCCGGTCATAGACCGGCAACAGATGCTTGTTCGTGACCAGTGTCAGCGGCCGCAATCTCGATCCGAGACCGCCCGCGAGAATGACGCCTTTCATAGTGATCGCCTCCAGTGCTCGAATCGAAGTTATTGGGCGCCTGATTGTTCGAGAATCTGCGCGAGTCGCTGCTGCTGACCTTCGTCCGATATGCGGCCACGATCACGCAGCAGCAGAAGCCGCGACACGGCGTCCTGAGCCGCCTGACGATTGCCCTCTCCCAGTCGCGACTCTGCCAGACCGAGAAGAGCTCCAACGTTGTCCGGCGTGATCTGAAGAGCCCGGTCATACGCCTGTGCCGCCTCATCAAACCGCTCAGCGTAAATCAGCGCCGACCCCAGCGTGTCCAGATAATTCACGCGAAGTGACGCCGCCGCATTCTGCTGCTCCGCCAACTGCACGCCCTGACGAGCCAGCGTCACCGCTTCTTCGCTCGAACCATTGGTTCGAACCAGCAGGTACGCAAGGTTATTGAGCACAACCGCTTCTTCCCGGCTTTCGCCAAGCGCGATGCGATAGTGCTTCTCGGCCTCATCCAGATCGCCAAGCTGCTCGTACGCGCCCGCCAGCATGATGGCCGCGAGTAATCGGTAGTTGGACTCTTCGAGCGCACGTCGCAATGGGGGCAAGGCGCGCTGGAGAAGCTCCACATCACCAAGTCGAGTCGCAACGCTGTACCACGCCTGCCCGAGCGCCGCGGCCGCATCGGCGGTGTCTGGAAGCGAAGACTCCCACGCCTCGATCCACGCCTTCGCATTCGCCGGTTGCGCATCCAGCCAGGTGACAATGCTCAATCGGCGCACCGCCCATTCCGGATCACTCGCGACGAGCGAATCGAAAATGGCGCCCGCCTCGTCGCGGCGTCCTTGCTCAGCAAGCAAACCGGCGTACATCACGACAATCGACGGCGCCTGATTCGCCTCAAGAATGATGCGATCCCGCCACGGCTCGAGCCGCGCCAGCGCCTGCGCATTCTGGCCCAACTCGCGGCGAATCACTGCGATAAAGAGCTGCGCGGGGTATGGATCGTCATTCAGTCGCGAACTCCATTCCTCCGCCATCGGCAGCGCTTCGTCGTACCGCTTGGCAATCGCGAGCGCCCTCGTGGCAAGCTCCGCGGCGTTGGCAGCATTCGGCAACCTATAGGCCGCCTCGCGCGCCACCTGCGCCGCTTCCTGATGGCGCCCCGCCGCACTCAGCGTTTCTGCCAGTTCCTGCCACGCCGGATAGAACCCGGGATATTCCTCAACCACGCGCCGAAGCTGATCCGTCGCAAACGCGACATCATTCGGTCGCCCGTCAATCGCTTTCCGCGCCGCGAGGTATCGCTCCAGCGGTTCACGCTTGACGTCGCCCGGCTCGAGCGACTCCACCATCTTCAGAAGTGCCTGAGTGGACGTCGCGTTGTTTCCCGGCTCAAGGGCGTACACCAACAACTCCAGCGATCGATTATTCGGATGCGCTGCGATGCCTTGTTTGGCCGCATTCAGGGCACCCGTCGCGTCGCCGCGCGCCGCGCGCAGCCTTGCCAGCGCAATCCACGCTTCCGCATCGCCCGTCTGTGCCGCAATCGCCGCATACATGCGATCCGCCATCACCACATCACCGTGGCGCTGATGAAATGCCGCGATCAGGAGATCACGATCGTTGTCCGCCAGCGTGTCCGGCAGTTGAGTCATCGCTTGCAGCCCGCGTTCGATTCCTTCGAATCGTGCGTAAAAGTCCGCCGCAGCGACAACCGCGTCCACCGTTCGATCAGGGCGATTCAGGATTGCGTCAAACTTTGACTTGGCCGTCGCTGTGTCTCCGGAGCGCACCGCAGCCTGCGCCGAGAGCGACACATACGTCACGTCGCCCGAATCCGCGAGCGCATCGAGATCACGCCGCGCCAGCTCAACCATGTTCTGCCGAAGCAGGAGTTGAGCGCGGCGAGCCCGCTGTTCGCGGCTCAAACCATCAAGGCTCGCAAACGCACGAAGTCGCGTCTCCGCCTGATCCGTCTCACCGGCCAACTGAAGCAGTTCGATCAGGCGAGCATTCAGAACCGCGCTGGAAGCCTGCGCATCAACCGCACGCCCCAGCATGCGCGCCGCCTGGTCGTAGTCCTTGAGAATCGAGTAGGCCTCACCGAGGAACGTGAGCGCCCCAACATTGTCCGGTTCACGCCGCACCACGTCCTGAAGCAACGTCACCACTTGCGCCGCCGTCTTCTCGGTCGGTTCGAATGTGAGCACTTCACGCGCTTCAAAAACCTTCCACGCAGCGCTGCTTTCACCCGATGAGTTGCGCAACGCCGTGATCGCGGACCGAACCGCCGATCGCTCCGTCCATGCCGCCTGCGAATTTAGGAGCGCCAGTTGTGCTTCCGGATTCGCACGATCGGACTCTGCCACCTCTTTGAGCGCATCAAGCGCTCGCGAATCACCCGTGCGATCAAAATAAATCGCACGAATGCGCTTCAGCGCCAACTGATGCGTTGAGTCAGTCGTTTCCGCCTTGATTGCATTGTCGATCAGCGACTCGCCTTCGCGCGATCGACCATTGGCGTGTGCGACCATCGCGGCGGCCAAAATGAGGCCCGGGTCGGCGATTCCATTGGTTGACGCCTTCTCGACCAGGTCGGCCACGCCGAATATTTCAGCCTGACGACACGCTTCGATCAGCGGGATCAAATCCTCATTGGGAGGAAGTGAATCTTCCGCCAACAGACGTCCCAGTGTTTCTCGCGCCATCGCGATGTCACCGGCCGCCGCGTGCGCCCGCGTGAGAAGCGCCAGGCCAACCACGGGATCATTCGCCTGCCGTTCAATCTCGGTGAGCACATTGAGCAGTTGCGTGCGCTCCACCGGCGTCGCCTGTCCTCGCTCCATCAACGAGACGCCCGAGCGCCCAAGCGCCTGCGCCACAATCAGCCGATCCGGCCACTCACGAAACGTCTGAATCGCTTCAGTGTACGCCTCACGCGTCTGCCCCGCATTCAAGAGCGCGGAAACAATGTCGAGGCGAAGCGTCAACCAGCGTGGCTCAACGATTCGCAAAGCGCGCCATCGATCAATCGCGCTGCGCCAATCGCCCACGGCGCGCTCGGTCTCACCCAGCAGAAACATCGCCATCTCATTGCGCGGATCGAGTTCGCCGGCGCGCCGAGCATCGTTGGCAGCCTCTGTCCAGTCCTTCGCACGAATCCGCTCACGCGCATCGAGGGTCGCCACCCACGCGCGTGCCTCATCGGTGTCACGCGTCCGCAATGCAGCCGTTGCCGCCGCCGCTTGATCCTCATCAAGAATGATGGCTTTCCATGCCAGCAGCTCCGAGGACGAATCCTCAAGCGATCGCTCGGACGCATTCAGACGGCGCACCGCATCAATAAGTCGAGCGTCCTTCCAGGCGCGTGACGCGGCCACAACCGTCGCCATGTCACTCTCGCTCGGATTCTCAGATTCTCGTTGCAGGAGCTCGTCAACCGTCGCCGTCTCACCAAGCACATCGAGAAGCTGAATCGTCGCCGCAAGCGTCGCGGCGTCATTTTGCTCCATGCCGGCGGCGTGCAGCGCTGTCGCACGAGCCTCTTCAATTCGTCCATACGCGCCGTACACGCGTGCTTTGAGCTGCTGAATTCGCACCACGTCCGGCGCCGTCGCCGAAGCCTCTTCCACAAACGCAATGACGTCCTCTTCATCGCGATTCGTCGCAATCATCAAGTCGACAACCGCTCGCGATGCATCGGGATCGGTCGGAAACATCTCGTGAAATTGCAGCGCCCGGTCAAACGCTTCCTGCCGGCGTCCCAGCAAGCGAAGCGAATCAATCTCAACCCAGATCGCATCGCGGTTGCCGGGGTCGATGCGCTGCACTTCGAGAGACGCCGAGAGACGCTCCGTCAACTGGCCCATCTCGCTGTAGATGGACATCAGCAATTGTTGCGTTTCGAGGTTGTCAGGTTCGATCTCGACCGCCCGGCGCGCAAACTGCATGGCCTGCGACAAGTGCCGATTGTTCAGCATCGGCACTGCGCGCCGGCTTTCGGCCAGCGCCAGCGCCACTTCACCATCCGTCCGGTCCTTCCGGTGGACGTATTGCAAGTCGCGGAACGCTGCCTCGTGATCCCCCGCTTCGTGCGCGGCAAGTCCGGCGGCGCGTTTCTGCGTCACCATCTTGGCCTCTTGCATCTTCTTGAATTGCCACGCGCCCACGCCGACCACGGCGAGGACGGCGACCAATCCAATGAGCAGAAGAATCTTTTTCTTTTGTCGTTCGCGTCGGGCCATGTCCGCTCAGCCTCCGAACACTTTCTTGATCGTTTGTAAAATGATGACGAAGTCAAGTCGCCAACTTCGATGCTGCACGTATTCCAGGTCGTACTTGATCCACTCCTGGAAATCAGTCTGTGGTTCACGCGTCCGGCGCACCTGCCACAGCCCGGTCACACCGGGCCGCACACTCAATCGCGCTTCGCGCCAAGCCGGACAATACTGATTTTCCTTGTCGGGGCTTGGGCGCGGCCCGACCACACTCATGTGTCCGAGCAACACATTGATGAATTGCGGAATCTCATCAAGCTGTGTTTTGCGCAAAAATTTCCCGACTTTGAGCATGCGCGGGTCGTCTTCAATGAAGAACTGCGGCCCGTCAGCCTGATTCATGGCCGTGAGCCGCTCCTTCATTTCCTCCGCATTCTTTCTCATCGTGCGGAATTTCAAACACGGGAAATTGCGCCCGCGCACCGTTTGTCGAGGATGCGCAAAGAATGGCGGCCACCCGTCTTCGATGAAAATCGCCAGCATAATCAGCGGGAACAGCGGCGCCGTGCAAGCAAGCACCGCCAGACTGAACACAACGTCAAACGCCCGCTTCCCGAAGAGCCGGCGGGCCGTGATCGGCCGCGCTGTCAAACGCCACGTCGTGCGTCCCAGATCATCCCAGTTCACCGGAGCATGTTTTGGAAGCACGCGTTCATCGGCCACGATCTTCGGGCCAACCACAAGGTCGCCCGCCTTGAGCCGCACACCCGCGCCTATCCAGAGCGGCCCAATGAGCCGCACGTCGGGCGCCATTTCGACGCTTTCGTGCAGCCAGACGCCCGGCTGAAACGCGTAAACACCATCGAGCACGCCATCGGGGCGACGCCAGGATTTCTGGATCATCCGGAGGTACGACTCGACCTGCTTCGGCTGATCCACACGGAACGACTTTCCGGTCACTGAGATCGCCGCGACTTTCTCGCGGCCGCACGCCTTGATCAGCGCCCGTCGGCACTCGCGACCGCCGTCATTCTCCGCCCACTGACGGGCGAGCCGAGGGTCGGCCGTGAGCAGCGCCTGCGACGTTGACCGCGTGCGCGCCCCATAGTCCCGTTGCACCGTGAGCAATCGACCATCAGGTCCGGATTCAACCCGCTCGACATACGCCGAACGGTCAACTTCCGTGATGCGAATGCGCGCGACTCGAGGCTTGAGCCAATTCAGCCGGCGCAGGATCGGCGCCAGTTCGAACTGCACCATCGCCGGACCGTCAAGCAGCAGATAGAACGCCGGGCCGCCCGCATCGACGACATCCGCGCCGGAGTGCGCGCGCACGACCTGCACTCGGCGTGACGCCCAGTAACTGTCGTGCAGCCGAAGCGGATCAAGGCCCCACACCTTTGGTGAGACGCTCGCCCCCGGATCAACCGGCACGTTTGGACTGGCTATGCGGAGCGTTGACACGCTCAGTCGCGTTCCTCTTCTTGCGGCGCCACACCGGCGACCGCTTGCACGAGCGCTCGCGTTCCAACCAGCGCGCCATCCATCGTCGTCGGCTGACGCGAACTGCGCACCGACGCCACGTGGAATGACGCATGACTGACGCTGCGGCTGTAGTCATCCGCCGCAGCACGATTGAACACCGTGCCGGCGCACTGCCCGCCGATGTTGTTGATTCGCGCCAATGCCGCTTGCACAAATTTCGATCGCTGACCGCGCGTCACAACGAGAATCGTCGCATCGCTCAGCGCACACACGAGGTTGCCCTCAAGGCTTCCCATGATCGGGCCGGTATCGATCAGAACAACGTCATAGAGTTCGCGAAGTTTCGCGATCGCTTGCGTCGCCCTGTCGCGCGAAAGATTCTTCGGCTCAAAACCCTTGACCGATCCCGTCGGCATCGCGAACAGATTCGCCACCGGCGTCGCATGGACGCACTCGTCAATGGGCTCGTTGTCCAGCATCTCGCGCATGCCGGGGCGATCGCTCAGACGAAGCTGCTTCGTGATGCCGCGACCAATCAGATCCGAATCGACAATCAGTGTGCGCTGGCCCGCCGCGGCAAACGACATGCCCAGCGCCATCGTCAGGCTGGTCTTGCCTTCGCCGGCCGTCGCGCTGGTCGTCGTAAAGATGCGCCCGCCTTTGATCCGCGAATGCTGCAATTCCAGCACATTTCGGATCTGGTGGACACTGAGCGCGGCCATTTCATCCTGTTCGGGGTCGTCTGTATTGAGGTTTGGAAGCGTTCCCAGCAAGGGCGCCCGGCGCGCCGGACGCTCCAGATCGTCCACATACCGGCACGACGGATTCAGGAGTCCAAGCAGCGCCACCAGTCCGACACCGATCCCGACACCGCCGGCGAACCCTGCGGCTGCAGCGGGAAGACGCTTGTCATCGGATGACCGATTCGGAAGGTCGCCCCAAGCCGCGATCGCAACGCGACCGGTGGCCTCGTCCTGCTGACGACTTTCAATGCGAGTCGCTTCGAGTCGATCGCGCGCATCCTTCAACTGACGCTCTTTTTCGAAGACTTCATCCTGAAGCCCGCTGATCACGCGCCGGCGCGTCGCCAGAAAGTCCGCCTGAGAAACGGCGTCCTGACGGAGCCGGTCGTAGCGGGCGCGGAGCGTGCGAAGCTGCTCAATAGAAGCGCCACCGCCCGCAACACCGGAATCCGGCGTGAGCTCGCCAAGCTGATCCTGCAACATGATCACGCGCTCATCAATCTGAACGCGCAACGCCGCAATTCGATTTCGGATGTCGCGCACGGCGCGATGCTGCTCGCCAAACCCGGATGTGAGCATGCTCGCCAGTTCACGACGCAACAACCGTTCCTGACCAAGATAATTTGCCAGGTCTCGATCCTGAGCCGCATACGTATTCTCAATCGCTTCGCGCTCCAGCACATTATTCGCGCCGGGAGCAAAGGCGCCGGCGCCCTGATCCGCATTGGCGGTTGCCGAGTTGGCCTGACCGCGCCGCGCTTCCGCTTCGGCGATCGCCATTTCAACTTCGCGAATCTTGGCGTCCAGTTGCGTTATTTCGTCCACGCGCGCCGCGTGCAATCGTTGCAGGTTGTCGGCGCCGAACTCTTCAGCAAGATCGCCGATGCGTTCCCGCAAAGTCCGCAGCTCCGCCTGCAGTGTGTTCTGGAATTGTTCCAAAATCTCCTGCCGCTGCGTCTTGGCGCGACCGGATTCATCAATGTACAACCGCTTGTAGGAGCGCAGCAGCGCATTGACGGCCTCTTGCGCGAGCCGCGGATCTTCATCCTCGACGCGCACATGAATCACCTGCTCGCCTTTGCCACGGCGCACACTGAGTTGCTTCTCCAGTTTGATGGCGCCCGAGATATCGCTCGGCCAGCCGGCGTTCAAGAGTTGTGCATCCTGAACGGCGTAGTCACGCACGCGCGACCCTTGCACAAACACCTGCTGCGCCGCGACCCACGAATCAAAGTTCGGCGGGACTTCATTCTCAGGAATGTCATACAACACCGAAGGGCTGGTCGGCACGACCTGAATCAGACCTTCGCTCTGAAACATCGGCTTCATCGCGAAGAAACCCGCGCACGCGCCGCTCACACCGAGCACCGCCGCCAGGCCAATCGCCCACGGATACCGCCCGCGCAGCAAACGATGCGCAAACAGCAGCGGATTCTCCGCCTGCGGCTGGTCCCCGCCGAGCTCGCGCTCGAGCGAAGGATCCATGTCGGGATACCTGGATTGCTCAACCACCGCGAACTCCTCCGGCGATTTCCCGGATCAAGGGCTCCATCGCCTGAACAAACTCCTGCACGATCTCACGCCGCTCCGCCGCGCTCAGATCGCTCCCTCCCACCAGTTGAATTTGGGCGGCGCCGAGACCGGCACGAGACCTCCGCCTCCCCGCCGCCTTCAACCCCTCGTAGTTCGACACAATCTCTGCGCTTCCGTTCGGTACGACGAAGAACCCGATGACGTTCATCTGCTGTTCAAAACCGTCCACCACGCGCCGGAAGTGATATTCACTCGCCGGAACCAGCGCATCACCCACTTGAAGCGCCGTTTCCTTTTCAGAATTCTTGACCCAGCCATGTGCCGGATAACAAATTGGGGGCCAATGCCCCTCCATGTCGCCGACATCTCCGCAGTGCACCACAAGGAGCGAGAACGTGCGGCCCGTCGCCGGGTCCACGAACCGCCGCTGCAACAGCGCGTTTGGTTTCAGAAGTTTCACCGCCGGGGGCGGGGCTTCAACATCGGTCCCGATCCAGGGACCGATGCGGTACGGAATGTCGTCCACGAGCTGCCGCACTTCCGCGTGATACGCCTCGGTCTGATCAGTCGAGATCGCCTCGACCCCGCCCGAAGCCATGAGACCGATAAGCAGCGCGGCCGTCGCGACCGGCGCCAGCGTTGACAATCCTCGTTTTGGTCGCCCGCCTCGCATCACGCACTCTCCTCCGCGATTGCATACGGCGCAATCGGGACCTCCAGCCATCGAAGCAGGCTCAGCGTCGCCCACAGGAATCCCAGCGCGACGAACAGCATCGCCCAGCCGCTGAGATCATGGAACAACCCCGCCGTGTCTTCGTCGGCATAGCCATAGAACAGAACTGTCGGCGTCAAACGCAACACATTGCAGACGATTGCGACAACAGGACTCAGCGCCAGCAGCAGAATCCGCACACTCTGCCGCATTGGGACCGAGAACACGAAGGCGTAGGTCACAATCGCCAGCGCCGCGACCATGCGCATGCCGTTGCACGCTTCCGCCACGGCGACTTCATGGTCATTGATCACCAGCACGTTTCCGGTCCTTGCCACCGGCACGCCAAAGAGCTCAAGCCCAAAGTGCGTGATCGCCGCGGTGACGCCCTGAAGCGGCCGCGCGATCTCCTGCCGAATAAACGCCGGCACCGGCATGAGGAAAATCAGCGCTCCAAACGCCGGAAGAAATCGAATCACAAACGGAATGCCCAGTACGGTCACCGCGGCGCCCACCAGGGCCAGCAGCGCCGAAAGATGCTCAAAGATCAGATATCCCCGCGCATAGCCAATCTGCCCAAGCGCCCAACCAATTCCGACAATCGCCGGACCCGCCCAGCTCCAGGTCGGACGAGAAAATCGCAATCGCTCGCGACGAATCCAGAAAAGCCACGCCGCGACCAGAGGCGCCAGAAACACATGGGATTGCTCTTCGTCATTGAAGGCGCGCGTGAAAATGGCCGTCCAGATCGGCCACGTCGCCGCAACGGCCAACGCGGTCAATCCGACCAGCAGCACCCCGTCGATGAAACGCCATGAGCGGCGATCACTCATCGATTGCTCTCCCATACCGACGCTGACATCGTAGACGCGACCATCGCGTCACCTCGCACAATCTGATCAACAACTTCGCTATTCGCTTCGACCACAGCGCCCGGCGGCACGACGGATCGAACCACAACCGCATTCTCGCGTATCACAGCGCCCGGCATCACGATCGATCCAAAGACCTTCGCTGATCCATGCACCGCGGAGCGTTCCGACATCACGTTCCATCGCTCTGCAGCCGTCACGTTTGCGGCGCTCACGATGGACGGGTTCAGCGCGATGGAATCGCCATCCGTCAAATGATGACCGAGTTCAAGCAAATCCTCACGTGTGCGAAGTGGAATCGAACCGCTTCCATCGATCGTATGCACGAAAACATCCAGCCCTGCCTTGGTGAGCGTCGCCAGCCATTGTTCCTTGAGATCAATGAATCCCTTCGGCGCCACACGCGACACCGCGCTTTTTCGCGCGACATACATGCCCGCCGGCGCTCCATCAGCATGCCGCGCGATGGTGACGTCTGCTCCACGCTCAATATGCGCTTCAATCAGCGGCGCAAGACTCGAATGCAGCCAGCGATTCGCTTCCGCGATCAACACCGTTGAATCTTCGGGGAATCGCTCCGCAACGTCCCGCGCGACACCAGCGGGGCCGCGATATGCCGCGGACTCACTCTCGAACACGAGATCAACGCCGCCGCGCTCCGCCGGCGCTTCCAGCGCATCACGCGAATTATCAAAGACGATGCGCACTTCAATGCGATCCTTCGGATCCACCTGCAGTTCATTTAGTGCGCCGATGCGCTCAATCCAGTTGTTCAGCAGCGATCGTTCGCCATCGGGAAATAGACGCAGCGCCGGCATCCCAGCGCCGGCGGCGACCGGCGTCGGCTTGAGTCCGCCCGCAAGCAAAATGCAGCGCAGCCCACCGCGCAATCGGCGATCCGGTGGCGCCATCATGACGGACGGTTCATCCATGCCGCACGGCCCACGGGAACCCAATCACACTGTCAAACGCGCGGCGGTCCTCATCCGGATGCTTCGGGTCGTACGCATGCGTGACGTAATACAGCAGCCCGGCAGGCACATGACCGACCGTCGTGGCGCCATGCCACAGCCCCGGCGGAATCACCAGGACCGACGGCGACTTCTCACCCATCACCGCCATCCACGCCCACGATTCACCTTCGCGCCACACGCCCGCCTTGATATGCCCCTGCACGCACATCCAGAAATCAGTCTGCTTCGCGTGGCGATGCCATCCCTTCACGACGCCGGGATATTGGCACGAAAAGTTCACCTGTCCCTGTTCCGTCATCACGCTTTGAAGCTGATTCATCATGGACCAGCCGCGATCGTCTGCATACAGAGCGATCGGACAGAGCACGGGCTCGCCGCGCTCCAGCGCCATCTCATGCGCGCGGGCGGCGCCCTCCGTGCAGACCATTGGCTTGCGAACTTCCATCATCACGTCGCTTCCTTCGTCACGAATCAGCGATCCGCGCCCGTTGGCGTCACTGTGCTTGATCATCGAACTCGCTTCCTGTGCGTGAATCATTGTCGATCATCAGCCCCAAAGACGCCAATTCAGCCACCACCGAGTCTGCCTTGGCGTCCCATGTTTCCTGCTCCACACGATCCCGCAGACGCGACGCATCCGTCTCTGATGCGAGTGCCTCACGGATCGAAGCCGCAAATGCTTCTGGCGTGTCCGCAATGCGAACCAGGCCTTCGTACCGCTTGAGTTCATGAAATGGTGTGGTCACAACCGGACGGCCGACCGCGAGATACTCCTTGAGCTTCACCGGATTGCACGCCTCGATCCATTCATTTCGATTCCACGGCATGATCAGCACATCGCACGACGCCATGTAGTGCGCGACTTCGTCATACGGCTTCTGACCGAGCATGGTCACGTTCGGAAGCGGGCACCACCCCTCGGGAAGCGAGCACGCCCCGACGAGCACGAACTGCGCTTCACTGACTTCACGCGCCACTTCGACGAAGAACGCAGGATCAAACGTGTGCGAATCGATGCCGCCGATGAACCCGACGCGCGGCCGCGCAATCGGATTCACATCATCCGGCTCACGGGTGCCCTCACCCGCCGATGCAAACCGATCGTAATCCACACCGTGATCGGCGTAGAACGAGCGGTTGCACTCGTCACGTTCCTGCTCAAAGAGCAGCGTCGAACAAAAGACGGTCATGTCCGCCGCGTCTTTGAGTTCGCGATCGAAACCGCCAATCAAATCCGGATCGACACCGCTGAACTCTTCGTAACGGTCCGTGCGCTGATACACCATGCCCACGCCGCCCAGCTTCGGCGCCACCGGCGCGCCTGGCGGACATGCGACCCAGATCAAGGGCTTGCGAATGCCCAGCTTTCGCGCCGCTCGTTTGATCTGCAATGGAAGCAGCGCCGGATTCAGCGTTTTGCCGATGCGCCCCGGCCCCGCAAATGGGCTGTACACCGTAAAGCCTGGCTCAACGCGCACCAATCCACGCCGCAAGCTCTTGAGCTTTCGCTTCACGCGCGTAAAGAACATCGCGCCCTCGCCCAAACGCGGCGTGCGCATCCCAATCGAATTGATGTACAGCACCGGCACGCGCTTCCCCAGCCGGCGCATCATCTGCATGTCATAGTGACCGCGATTGTGATACCACCAGTCCTCGCCGCCAAAGCAAATGACGCCGTCAAAGCTGCGAACGGATTGAGGCATTTCGGTGCGCATTGGCTCTGTTCGCGGTGCGTTGTCCATCAATGTCGTCATGGCGCCGGCGCCTCCTCGCGCGGAAGCGATGTCGGCGGATTCATGGATCGCACGCGCAACAGCATGCGGCTTGCAACGCCAATTCCCATGTTGATGCCGAACGCTGCGATGTACGACGCCACGATGCAAAGCGCGGCGAAGGCGGCGGGAGAAATGTTCAGATTCACGCCGCGCGCCAGCACGAGGATGATGAGCGGATGCGCCAGATAGACCGTCATCGTCAAGGCGCCCAAAGCCACGCCGACGCGCGAGCCTTTCACCAACGGTATCCAGGCGACAATCGCAAGCGCGCCCATGGCGTGTTTCAGCAGATAATCCGTGTGCGTGGACATCGTCAGCGCCGCAACGCCAAGGGCCACCGTATTCACGATCAGGATCAAACCGACGCGCTTCCAGACGCCTTCAGCGCCTGGTCGAATGCCGCGCATCAGGATGCCAATGCCAACCGCCGTCACCACCGCCGACCATTGGTGAAATGGTTTGCCGAGATCCATCAGTTCGAACTGCACCCAGATGGGCGAGCCCGCGACCAGCATCCAGCCGAACGGCTCAACCAGCCGCTTTCTGGTTTTCGCCTCCGACACATCGAGCAGCAGCACCACCACGGTGACGAAGAAGAGCATCGGCAGGAACCACAGGTGAACCCATGTTCCGTAAAGCCACATGCTCGGCTCCCACCAGTTCAGCAGCGGTTCGCCGTTGCGGTACGCCTCAAAGCAGCGCAAAGCGCCATAGATGACGGACCAGACCAGCCAAGGCAGCAAAAGTCGTTCCGCTCGCGACCTCAGCGCTGTGCCAAACTGCGCCGCCGACTCCGTTCGCTTGATGAACGCGCAGCCAAAGATGACAAACGCGATCATCGCCGCCGGCGAAAGAAACCGGTACGGGCCGTCCGCGTGAAACCACACGACGCCCATAATCGCGATGACGCGCGTCCACTCGATCCAGGCGGATCGTTTCTTCTCACGCTGAATTGTTGCCGCGGCGTCGGTCATGCCCGAACCAGCGTTCCCTTCATCCGATCCGCAAACGATCGCATCGCATCCCGCGTATCCACGATCAGCGATGCATGTTCGGCGAGCATGCCGTAGTCAAACGCCTTGTGGGCCGTTGAGATCAGAATGCAGTCGTAGCTCTTCACGCTCTCGGTCGTCAGTGCGACGCTCTTCATGCCGAGGTCGTGCTTGCGCACCGGCTCGGATTGCGGCACATGCGGATCCGAATAATCCACATGGGCGCCAAGCTCGCGCAGCTTTTCAATCAGCTCAAAGCTCGGGCTTTCACGCGTGTCGTCAATGTTCGCCTTGTACGCAAGACCGAGCACGAGCACGCGCGACCCCTTCACGGCTTTGCCCTTGTCATTGAGCGCAAGCATCGTCTGCTCAACGACGTACTCCGGCATCGCCGTGTTCACATCACCGGCCAGTTCAATGAATCGCGTCGGCCGCCCCACTTCTTTCGCTTTCCACGAGAGATAGAACGGATCAATCGGAATGCAGTGGCCGCCGAGACCTGGCCCGGGATAGAACGGCATGAACCCAAACGGTTTCGTGGATGCCGCCCGCACCACATCCCAAACGTCGATGCCCATCTCCGAGAGCACGACTTTCATCTCATTCACCAGCGCGATATTCACCGCGCGGAAAATGTTCTCAAGCAGTTTCGACGATTCCGCGACTTCAGCGCTGGACACCGGCACAACGGTCTCAACGCCGATCTCATACACACTGGCCGCGAGCTTCGTCGCTGTTTCATCAAGCCCGCCGACCACTTTCGGAATCGTTCGCGTCGTGTGCGTCGGGTTGCCCGGATCTTCACGCTCAGGTGAAAACGCAAGAAAAAAGTCCCGTCCGCATTTCAATTCGTGCGCCCGTGGTCCGGCGGCTTCAAGAATAGCGCTCAGGAACTCGCCGCGCGTCGTGCCGGGGTAGGTCGTTGATTCCAGAATCGCGAGCTGCCCCGCGCGAAGCGTGCGACCGATCGCCTTTCCGCTCTCCGTCACATAAATGAGATCCGGCTCGCGGTGCGATCCAACCGGCGTCGGCACGCACACCAGAATGATGTCCGCCTCGCCGAGTCGACTCATATCAGTCGTGGCGCTAAACCGACCGCTGCCGGTCAGGTCATCCACCATCTTCTGACCGAGATGTTCGAGGTAACAACGCCCCTCTTCCAGGGCCTTGATCTTTCGCGGGTCAATATCAAACCCGATCACACCGAGACCGCCCTGATGCAGCGCATGCGCCGCCGGCAGCCCGACGTACCCAAGACCAATCACACCGACCACCGCCGTGCGTTGCGCGATCTTGTCCGCAAGCTGGCTCGCGGCGTCCATCGATCCCGCCTTCGGTCCCGTCATGACCGCGCTCCCCGTGCTGTTCGTCATCTCGTTTCGCCCTCGTGAATGAACGCGCGAACCGCGTCCAATAACTCGTCGGATGCGTGCGCCCGGATGGCCCCGGTCGCCGCTACTTCATCGATCCGATCCAGCAGGTCCATCAACTCGTTCTCGTCGAACGCCGCGTGAACCCGACCCAATTCCACCAATTGCTTCGCCGTCGCGACCTGATGATCGTTTCGCGTCTCGCGCAAATCACCGCGGCGCGGCATCACCACGATCGGCTTGCCCAGTTCCAGCGCCGTGATGATCGACCCCATTCCCGCATGCGCGACAATCGCCGTCGCCTCCGTCACGCGCCGCCGAAACTCCGGCGGATCCAGAAACGGCGTAAATCCGATGTGCGCCGGCTTCCAGTCCGTCGGGCCGATCTGCGCGAACACGTCGCCACGTGACTGCTTGCCCGCCCAGTCGTCGACCGCGCGCACCATGCGATCAAATGGCATCTGCGCTCCAACCGTGACGAAAATCACAGCACACTCCCGTGATAGCTCGGCCCGTCAGCCCCAGCCTTTGCCAGGTGCGGCCACTGCGTCAGCCACAAATCCGCATGCGCCCCAACGCGCTCGCCTGACAGCGACAACTGCTCAACATTCGCCACGCTGTCCAGCCACATCGCTCGCGCGCCGAGCAGCTTCCCGATTCGAATCGCGAAATATCCCGGCGCCGCGCCCGTTGTGATCACCACATCAGGTCGCTTGCGCAGAATGATCCACGCGATCTTCGCCGCCATCTTGAGCAAACCAAACTTGTTCCACCGCGTCGCATCATTGATCACAATGAATGGCGCGCCGTCCACATCACTTTTATACGCCGGGTTCACCGTCACGTACGTCACATCGCACTCTTTAAACGCCGGTCGCAGGCGCAGGAGCTGCACCCAGTGCCCGCCGCCCGAGGCGATGGCAAGAACACGCTTCTTTCTATCTGACTTCCCAGTCATCCCTGCTCGCGCTCCATCTCATCCATGATCTCGCCCAGCGTCGCCGTGCGCCATGATTCTTTCTGCGCCAGTTCCAACAATGCGTTCGTCACTTCAATTACAAACTCAGCCCGCTCCGCCGCATCATCATCCTCACGATCGAAGTCGTGCATCAGAACGACTCCGCCGCCCGCGGCTTCGACTCGCTGAATAACGGACCGCGCTTCGGGAAGCTTTTCCCACGTATCGCCCGAATCAATCGTCCACCAGCCAAGCGGTGACCCGCGCCGCACAGCTTCGCGGCGCGACAGCGCCGTCGACTTGCCATACGGCGGCCGAAACAAACACCCGCGTTGAATCCAGCGATCAAGACTCTCGTATCCATGCGCCGCATCTTTCGCGCTCGCCCACGGCGCCGACTTCCACGCATGCACATGCTCATGCGCGTGACAGCCAATTTCATGCCCGGCGCGGCTCACTTCATCAGCCACCGACGGATTCACCTCAGCCCGTCGTCCGAGCAGGAAAAACGTCCCCTTGGCGCTTCCGGCGTGCAACGCGCTCATCACACGCGGCGTCAAATCCTTCCCCGGACCATCGTCGTACGTCAGACACAGCGTCTTTGTGCGTGTGCAATACTCCGCCAGGCGCGCCGTCTCCGCCCGGCGCAGCGCCATCGGCGCCCCGTACAGCCACGCGACTCCGGCAATCATCGCCGCCCCGACAGCGCCCGGTATGACGATCGCTTCGATCAAGCCCGTCCCATCGCCAGCCGCATCCGCCGCCAGATGTACTGCGGAATGTTGCCCATGCGATCCTTGTTCGCCATCGTGGCGCGCATCGTCGCAAACGGAAGTTTGATCCACTCCCACCACACGACAGGCGCCGCGACACGATCCGGCTCCAGTTCATATCCCGCCTCGCGCATCACACGACCACAGCAGGATTGAATCACGGCGATCTCGCGCCGACTGAGCTTCTTCCGCCAGCGCTTCATCGGTTCGGTGGACACGCCGCTCTTTTCTTCGAACTGCGAGAATGAGCTGTTGTGCATCGGCACTTCAAGCATGGACGGCGTGAATTCCAAACCCAGCCACGCCGCAACTTCGCGTGCCGCGGCTTCCGGGTCCGTCACCATCTGTTCGTACTGCTGAAGGTATACACGATCCGCGCCAAACCGCTGTCGCGCCGACACCGCCGCATTGACGGTGCTGCGCCAAATCAGGCTCATCAGCAGCAGATTGTACGACTTCTTCGCACGTTCCTCTTCAACCGCGAGCGCCTCCGCGTGCGTCGGATCATGCTCAAGATCAAACCCGCCCTGATTACGCCAATCGCGGTAGGACGCCACCACTGCGCGCGCGTCGCGCACCATGCACACGACCTTCGCATTCGGATAGCGCTCCAGAATCTCTGGAATCCGGAAAATATGGCGCGGCGTCTTGTCGCCCCAAATCCCTTTGCCCTCACGATTCGCGCGCACAATGCAAAACGCCTCGAAATACGCATCCGCGCCCTGACCGCGCTCGTCCGCAATACGGCGCAAATCCTCGCGATTCGTGTCCGACTTCTCGGGATCGCCGCCGTGCCCATATGGTCGATGGTCCAGCGCCAGGAAATAATCTTCGCACTCCTGGCGCTGCTCATCGTCGAGCTTCGACGTCACATGATCCGCCATGCGCACGCGAAGATCATCGAAGTAGTGCGATTCGCCGGAGATCAACACGTCCGGATGATTGTTCAGCACTGAGCGCATCATCGCCGTACCCGAACGCGAAGCGCCCACAATGAAGATTGGTGATTCGTGCGTCGTCATGACTCCCCTCCCGTCGCGGCGCCATTCTTCGCCGCTGCCCCGTTGCGTCTTCCCTTCGACGCCCGGCGCATCGCTCGATACGCGCGCTCCGCATGATCGGCGACCGCCGCGCGAAGACCGCTCGGCTTGCGCTCCATCGGCCCCGCGCCGGTCAGATCATCGCCGCGCGTGCCGCGCTTGAAGTCGAACCCACCCGGGTTGTCCTCAGGATCAATGCCGCCCATGTCGTAGCGCGCCATGCCGCGCGAATGCGCCAGCTCCATCGCGCCCCATTCCAGCAGATACGCGGCATACCTCTTGGCGCCTTCGTACGTCGTCGCGCCGATGATGCCGACGAGCGTGTCGCCCAGCGCGCTGACAACGTTCATGCCACACACTTCGCCTTCGCATTCCGCCAGAATCACGGTGAATCGTTCATCCGTGGCCATGCGCTCGTTGGCCTGCGCATAAAAGTCTGCGTCCAGTTCGACATCAAACCCCTTGCGGTCCAGCAGTTCCTGATACAGATCGCGCACGGGGCCGAACATCGACGGGTCCTGCCCAATGCGGAGTGTCACGCCGCGCTGCTCGCCACGCCGCAGGTTCTTCCGCCAGTTCTTTGAGAACGCGTCGCGAATGTCATCCAGCGAACGTCGCGTATTCACCGCGATGGTTCGATACGCCTTCGGCCACTTTGCGGGTTCAAAGCCGAGCGTAGCCAGCGCTTCCGTCGCCGCGGCGTTCCAGGCTTCGCTGCCCAGCGGGCACATGAGACGCAACGTGAATCCGCGCGATTCCACATACTCATCCACGAGCGCCGTGACTGAATCCGAAAACGCTTGCACGTTGTCCGAATCGTCACGCCGCGTCAGCGGACCGCCACCCACATAGGCCACGCCCCCGCCCACAATCGGGATCGATTTGAGGCGCACGTCCGCCAAACCGATCACGTCGCCGTCGCGTGAAATCGCCACATGCTCGCTCACAGCGCCATTGCGGCCGGCGATGTACTCACCGTACTCCCACACCTGACGATAATTGTGATCCGCAAACGTTGGCGCCAGCGTTTGCCACACAGCGCGCTCGATCCGCTCAACATGCGTACCGGTTTTTGCGAGAGTTGGTGTCACGCGGCTGCCTCCGCCGGTGTGTTTGTGCGAGCTGAACTCGCCTTGCCGCCGCGCCGGCCATTCACCAGACGCCGAAATGCGCCAAGCCATCCATAGGCGCCGTCAATTGTCAGGCGAAACTCCAGCATCGACATCTCCGGTGAAGCGCTGAATCGTCCGATGACGCCATCTTCCAAGCCGCTTGGCTCGAGCACATGCTCGAGTGTCAGAATGCGTTGGTACCCGGCAAGCTTTGCGGCTCGAATCACACCGCTGTTATATGCACCGTGCGGCAACGCCAAATCCACCATCTCGTGACCAAGCAGTGCGGCAAGCCGCTCGCGCGATTCAACGAGTTCGCGTTCCAATTGATCTCGCGGGATCGAATCCAGCCGCGGATGCGTCATGGTGTGCGATCCGATTGTCACACCTGCATGCCCCTGAACCGCTTTCAATTCCTCTTCCGACATCACCATTTGAAAGCGATCCGGATACCCCTCCGGCATGCTCCATCGGGGTCGATCGCCAAGGTTGTTCGAAACCGCAAAAATCATCGCCGGAACGGAATGTCGCTCAAGCGCCGGCAATGCGTTTGCAATCAGATTCGCGAACGCGTCATCGAAGGTGACGATGACTTCAGGTCGACCGCGCCCTGTCGGTGGCGTATCGAGCGCATTCATCGTCACGGTGCGCCCCGAGAGCCGCTTCATCTGGCGCTCGAATCGCGTTCGCTGATCACTCGTCACGCCGTGATAGCACAACACCACGCGGCGCCGGCGGCGCAGGCGACCGCCAAGCGTCGCAATCCATACGACGATCGCGATGGTTGCATACACGATGCGCAGCGCCATGCGTCGCATGTTTCCATCACCGTGATGCTTGGCAGACTCAGTCATGATGCAGCCGCTATGCGAGCGGTTCGCATTCCTGATTGTTGACCTGACCACAGTTCGCACGCCGCATGAAGTTGGCCTTCCAGCATCTCGGACAGCGGGCGCGATGCAGGCCGTGCGAACTCAGCCGGCAATTCATCGCGATCCTCCAACACCACCGAGTGTGATCGGAAGAAGGATTGAATCGTGCCCACTACTGATTCCGGTTGATCGCAGAGTTGTTCGTATTCGACCACCAAATGCCGTGCGGCGCCGAGCCCCGCCGCATCCTGCGCAATCGCTGCGCGCGTCAGCATGACCTGCGCCACCGCTTGTTCGCCTGGCGAGCGTTCAGCGTACAAGTCCCAGCCCGGCGGCTGGACCGACAGCCACTTCTCGAGCCCGCCCTCGCCGAATTCATCTGTTCGAGCGCGCAGTATTGAGCGCCCCGTCGTCATTGGATCGCGCCGACACTCAACAAAAAGACATTCTGGGAAGATTGCATCCAGCAGTCGCATGTGCACACTGTGCATCACGTTCTTGTTGAGGAACGGCGCTTCCAGCAATCCCGCGATCGCGGCGACGGTGCGTGACATCACGTCAACCGGTCGTCCCGCGACATCGGTTTCGTTAAGCGCATGCTCTTCGGGAATCCAGCGCTTCCAGATCCAGCCGCCCTCGTTCGGCGAACCCCAACCGGGGATATGACCGTAGCGGCTTTGGAAATCACCTTTCCATCGATGAATCGCGCCAGCGCCAAGCTTCGTCGCTGCGGCGGGCGTGCGATGAAGCCGGTGCGCGATGTTTGAGAAATAAGAAAACCGAAAACGCGTCACCATCGCTTCGTAGAGCAGCGTCGTCCCCGAGCGCGGCGGCCCCACGATAAACACGGGCGGATGCGCAAGCTCCGGCGCCTTCGCCAAGAGCGATCGCTCCAGTGGCGCCAGCGCCGTCATCGCCGCCAAGCGCGGCGCCGCCAGAATGGCTCGCTTCACATTCACGTGGACCAGTCAGTTCGCAAGAGACCCGCGAGATGCACACGGAAGCGCCCTGAGGCGCGCTTCAACGAGTGCAATACGCCTTGTGACGCATCACCTGCAAACGGTTTGCACACGAGCCACGCCGCCGCCCGCGGCAAATCGCGAATCAGCATGAACAGGTTCGCGAGATACGCGCTGAATCGGCCGCGCGTTTTTTGCACGAGCAGCAAGTTGCTCTTGGCCATCGCGAGATTCATCTGCGCTTGCGAGCGGTCCGTACTCACGCCGCCGTAATGCAGAATTTTCGCGCCGGGGTAGTACCGCACTTTCCAACCGTGTGTGCGGAAACGATGGCACCACTCCGCTTCTTCGCCGTACATGAAGAACTGCTCGTCCATGCCGCCGACCTTCTCGTACGCTTCGCGCGGCACAAACATGAAGCAGCCCGCGACGATCTCAACATCGTGCTCCAGCTCCAGATCAATGCCGATGTAGCGCGATCGTCCCAGCACTCGGCTCTTGCGCATCAACCGATTCGGAACGAATGCATTGATAAACACATCCAGCACGCGCTTCGTGCGAAAAAGCGTCGATTGCTGATCCCCATCAGCGCCGTATGAACGCACACCAACGACGCCCACCTCCGGATTTGCTTCCGCAAAACGAAGCGTTTTCTCCAGCGTGTCGTCGTAGACCTCAGTGTCCGGGTTCAGCAGCAACAAGTATCGCCCCTTGGCGACGGCAAGCCCCTGGTTATTCGCCGCGGCGAATCCCTTGTTGTCCTTGTTGGCAAACAGCGTGACGTGCGGAAATTCGTTGGCGATCGCTTCAGCCGAGCCATCCGGTGAATTGTTGTCCACCACGATGATTTCGTAGGTGCAACCTGTGGCGCGCTGCTCGATCGAGCGCAAGCACGCCAGCGTCACGTCGCTCGTGTTGTACGACACGATGACGATGGAGACGTCGATGACGCCAGTCGCAGGTTGCGGGCTGTTCACGCCGCCGACTGCTGTCGAGCTTTGCGGATGCGTCGTTTCCATTGGCGATACTTCCCCCGAATGCGATCAAACTTGCCAAGCGACCACGCCGCGCGATACACGGTCAGCGCTATGCGTCCGCGCGCGCCGCATCCGGCGAACACGCGATCCACGTGATGCTCCTCGTTGCCCCAGTATTCCTTGTAGACGCCCTCGCCGGGGCCGAAATCAAAGAGCCTCTCGCCGTCATTGCATGCGTCCGTCATCACGTCGATCAGTAACGCCTGGCCGATGGACATGGTCGACTTGAACTTTTCCTTGAACGCCGGCCACTCGTAATAGTGAACGCCATGCGCAACACCGGACACCACGAACGCGGCGTCCTCACCATCGAGTGACATGATCCATGCCTTCATCAATCCGACATCGGCGGCTGCGCGGATGAGCTTCTGAAAGAACGGATCGCACAGATACGCCCCGCCGCGCCGCTTCATCCAACTCGCGGCGTGAATCTCCGCACACCGATCGATCACCGCATCATCGAGCTGCGGACCGTAGAAATGCTCCACCTTGACTTCGTGCGCGTCATGCAGCGTCCGAAGCTTGCGCCGGAGCGACTGTCGCGACTTCGACGACTTGCGCTCATTCATGAACTCTTCGAACGTCGCCGCCATCGCCGAGCATCGAACGATGTCCTTGTGCTCCCGGTGCATCGCCCAGCCGTTGGCGTCGAGCGTTTCGTAGAAGCGAGCCGTCGGCCCGTCCTGCGAGGACACATCGTTGTTCACAAAAAGACTGATGCGCCGGCTGCGCGACAGTTCCTGCGCCAGCGCTTCGGCGGCGCCAGGCGCATCATCGCGCTCCAGCACGCCGAGATAGGCGCCGCGACCAGCCCCGGCAGGAATGGCGTAACGCACACCGGCGATATTCCGCACCCGCAGCGGCAACATGCCGACGAGTTCGCCCGACCGGCGCAACGCCAGAATCTCCATCGAACCCTTGGCGCTCGGTGAAGCGCACCAACCTTCGCACCACACCCGCGCCATGTGAAAGGCGCTGTGCGAGGATTGCTCAAAGAGCGCATCCCACTCAGGTGCGAACCGTTCAAGCG
This sequence comes from Phycisphaerales bacterium, assembly GCA_029260345.1. Lineage (GTDB taxonomy): Bacteria > Planctomycetota > Phycisphaerae > Phycisphaerales > UBA1924 > OFTM186. Next base: position 30,564 of record JAJDDK010000003.1, read on the forward strand.
CATCGCGTCCCACGATCCATTCGAAGGAATCAGACGCTGAATGTTTCACTCGTCGGTTCACGGTTTGGACGCTCTCGTTGACCTGTTCAGCCACGTCGATCGCCATCACGCGGCCTCCTGTCCGGCCATCTCACTCAGACGCCCGGATGGCGCGATGGCGGATGCGCCTTGCGGCGAATTCAATTCCTGATCCCAGCGACGCAGCGCACGCTTTACGCGACGCTTTCGGACCGCTCGATATGCCACTCGTTCCGGCGCACTGCACACCAGAGATTGCGCTGCAAATCCAAATCGTGATGACGAACTCGCGCCAGCGCCATCGTTTTCAAGTGCGCGAACCCAATCGCTCACGCGCCCGTCCAGTAATCCATCAAGCTCCTGCATCGGTGCGATCCACTGGCGCGACAGGTTTGCCCGCAAACCCAACGGCATCGAAACCGCCGATGCGACAAGCTGCGCATTGGAATGCACTTTGCCATTGAGTATTGAATCCGAAGGTGACCACGATGCGTCCGCCCCGATGTGCCGCAAGATGCGCTTCAGAAGCGATGCTGGCTCGTCGCGAACGGACTCAAATTTCTCGACCAGCAAGGCGTCCTCGCCGAACACGTCAGTCCAGTTTCGGATCATCGGCGCATAGTCGCTGAAGACGGTGGTTCGCGGGCTGAGGCAATACTGCAGAAGCCGCCATGACGGAATGCGCTTCGCCTCTTCACCTCGGCGAAACCCAAGTTCATGCATCGCATTGGACCAGATTCGATCAACGGGCTGACGAATCAGCAGCACGAGCTTCGCATCCGGCGCCGTCTGCTTTACTTTTTCGATCAGTTCAACCGGCAACGCCGCATTGCGCGGGCTGATCTCGCCTCGGACCGGTTTCGCTTGTTCGCCCGCCGGCGGATCGAAGTGCGACAGATACCACGCGCGATCGTGTTTCACGACGTTTTTGTCAAAGAAATCCAGTTGTTTCGGCGTGCTCATCTGAATCTCGGGATGTTCCGAGAGCACACGATGCAGCCATGTCGTGCCGCAGCGAGCCGAGCCAATGCCAAGAAACGTAGGAAGCATGATTCGTGTGAGTGCGCCGAGGCGCCTCACTCACTCCCGTCCTGCGCTGTGGCGACGCTCTTCGCCGCCCGTTGGCGCCAGCCGCGACGAATGCGATTCGTCAATTCGCCACCGGCAAGCCGCTTTGCGGTCACGGCGCAAGCAACCGAAGCCCGATCCAGCGCACGAGCAACTTGCGCCCGCCATCCGGCGCCATAGATGTGCAGCGATGATTCATCCCACGACCGCGTGCCGTAGAGCCGCTTGTATTCGGCATCGCCGAAACCCCAGTCGATGCAGTGTGCGCCCTGATCGCACAAATCCTGCATGACGCGCATCATGAGCACCGTTCCCGGGCGCAGCGATTGATGTTCAGGAAGATATGCCGTGCCCTCGGCGTAGTACACGCCGCGATGCAGCGCGCCGGTCTGATATGCAATCGGCTCACCGCCGGCCATCAGCAAATACGCGCGCAGCTCACCATGCTCGGCGCGGCTCACCAGCGCCTTTCGCCAATCCACGTTTTCCATCTGCCCGCGTGCGATGCCCGCTTTGTACGTCTTCTCAAAAATGTCGTTCATCGCCTGGGCAAACGACTCTGCCTCCGCGGCCGTCGTCACGATGCGAAGTTCAACGTCATCATTGAAATGTGCGCACAGTTTGCGATCCAAACGGCGCAGATTGCTGCGATGTTTGCTCGAATGCCCGCTCATCGTCTTGTCGTACGAGTGCGGCGTCAGATCCGTCACCCAGTGCGGACGCACTTCGCGGCGCACTGATCGTGCATCAGCGTCAAGCCGCTCCATCAACGCCCGGTCCAAATTGAGCTTGTTCGTGAAGACGCATTCAAATAGGCGTTCGTCAAGCAGCGACCGTAATTCATCAGCGATCCGCGATTCAGCAGCGCCGTCGCCGTCAGTCACGACACCGCCGTAGATGAGCCGCAAGGTGCGCAGGCGAGGCGTGCGAATCCGGATATATCCAAGTTTGCATTGAATCCCGGCGCGCTCCGTTCGCCCGATCACAACCGCCCGCCCCAATTCGCCATCCTTGAAGAGAAGCACAAACGGTGACGCCGACCGCTGGATGGCCTCGAGCGTGTCGAGGAAACGAGACGGCTCAGCTCCCGGATGGGCGCCGCACGAACGATCAAGCACGGCGCGCCATTCCGACTCGATGCGCTGAATCGAGTCCACATCCTCACAACGAATGACGCGCCACTCACCGGTGGCGGAAGTCGTTGAAGGCCGTTCTGCATGCACAGCGCTCATGGGCGTCGCCTGCGTCACGCCGCCCCTCCATCACGGGCAAAGGTCGGCGCGCCCGGTTGACCCGTCCATTGCGATTCCGCGCGCTTGGCCACAACGCGCCGTCGACCGGCAATGGTCGCAGCCCGCTGCTGTTTGAGAAATGCCCTTTTGCCAGGCGCCAGGCTGGCGATCATCGCGACGTGAATGCCAAAGAGCGTCACGATTTGCCCGAAGTACGCCACGGCGAGGAACGACGTCAGGTGGGCAAACATGCACGCGCCCAGCGCCCAGGCCATCGCGACCTGTGCTTTGTTCGGTTCGGCCAGTCGCCACAGTCGGCCCACGCCGCCAAACGCCATGACCATGATCCAGATTGCGAGCACGAGCGTCAGGAATCCGCCGCGGACACCTTCAAGGACGAAGTGATTCGTGATGTCAGTGAATCCCCAATTCGCCGTTGACGGCGTCCCGAACATCGCCCACTGGCTGAAGTTCTTGATCGCCTTGTCGATCACGTTGTAGCGATGCCACCCGGTGGAACCGCCAATGAGGTCGGCGTACACGAACATGTGCCAAACCGGCTTGGTCTTGACGATCTGCAAGAAAATCAGCACCCCGAGGATGCCCCATCGCACGGTGCGCATTCGGTCGCGGAAGAAGAACATCCCACCGGCAAACGTCGCCGCCATGACGGCGACAAGCGGCGTGCTGGAAGCGCAAGCCCACGAAATAAAGAGCGCGACAAAGACCCCGATGATTGCAAGCCAGGTGTCAATCCCTTTCTTCCACCACAATGCGGCAAAGAGGGGCGCCATCGAGGCCCAGAACGCCCCGGCCAAAATGGGATGTGCAAATCCGCCCTGTGCTCGAATTTCACCATTGCGAATCTGCGTGAGCGGTGGAATCCCGCCGAACGACGCGAAGTAATTTCGCGCCGTGAATTTTTCGATCATAAACATGGCGCATACGGGAATGCCAATGATCACGGCGCCACGCACAAAAGTGAACACATCATCCCATGTTCTGACCAGCTGGCGGAAGAGAAAATACCCGCCTGCAATAGTCAGGAGCTGTCCCAACTGGACTGTAATGATGCTGGTTGTCTTGAAGAGAATGATCGGCGCTACAAATCCGGCGATGCACCATCCTGCAAAGACCGTGTCGGCGCCTTTCCATTTGAATCCGCGCGTTTCCAGTCGTGAGAACACACGCAGCCAGCCGAACACCACCAGCAGACGGATAAAATCGAAATCCAGCGAGGCGATCACCACGCGCTGACGGGCGGCAAAGCATGCGAGGATGAAGAACGGAAGCACCGCAAACCGGCGCGGCGCCGCCATGATCACGATGATCATCATCAGCAGCAGCGCAATGCCGATCGGCTGGGCGGTCGTCTGGTTCGCCCACCCGTCCGAACGCATCTTGATGTCTTCAAGTGCGAGCAGAAAACTCATTTTGACCACATCGACAAATCACGGCCGAGAAACTCGGCCAGGCGGCGATTCGGCTCCTCGAACTCACGAAGAAGCCGCGCCCTCGTTTCAGGCGTCAGTGGGCTGGGCTGATAACCACGCTTCAGGCGCTTGCCGAACGGAGAGTTCGTCAAGGCGCCGAGAGCGCGATCCTTGATCCCGTCCGGAATCAGATGCTTGATCTTGTGATACCCCGGCGCCAGCCGCTTGATTTTGCGCAAGCGCTGACGGGCGAAGTCATCGCCGGCTTCGCCGATCGTGTTTGAGGCGATGGCGCCATCAGATGAGAGTTCGCGCACATCAACACCGATATGACGCTGCACCTGCTCCATCGCCGCGGCGGGGTCGCGTTTGAGATCGTCGAGAAGCACACAAAGGAGCGATTCGCGGGGGTAGCTCTCGAGATACTTCTCGATTTGCGTCATGTAGAGGCTGGTGTCGATGAACATCGGGTCCGCTTCAAGTGCTTCCTCAAACGTCCAGCGCGGCACATCGAGCCGCATGCGATGGCGGTAGTTCGAGTACGTGCGATCGACGGGATGCCGCATGATGTAAATCAGCTTTGCATCGGGCACGATCTCGGCCATGCGCGCCGGCACATCGCCGAAATGCGGCCAGCGCGTGTATGTGGTCGATGCCTCACCGCATCGTTGATTCGCACTGGCCGGTGCGAAGAGCGCCTTGTAACTGTCCACGCCAAGCGCGTACCGATCATCCTTGCTGAAGAACTCCGGCTCTTTCGGCTCCGCCATAAACACGTCGGGATGACGGCGCAAGTACTGCCACAGGGTCGTCGTGCCGCTCTTGCTGGCGCCGATGATGATGAAGTCCGGCAGTCGACCGGCGCCGGCGGTTTTCGCGGCGCGCATGCCGCTGAAACGCATCGGCGTGTCGTGCGTCGCGGCGGGCGATTCAAGATGTGAATCCGGAGCCGTCATACTCAGACCGCTTGCTTCATGGGAGCTGGCGCCGGCGCGGCGTTCGTTGCGTCAGGCGCTTCATCGAGATATCCGAAAGCTTCAAGCAAATGACCGACGCGTTCGAGGCACAATGCCTGCTCGTCCTCACTGAGATCACGCTTCCAGCGCGCCACGGCCGACCCGTACAGCGGCTGACGCACTTCGGGATTGACGATCTCCATGTCCTTGCGCTGTTGCTGGCGCGACTCGCGATCAAGAATCTCAGGCGACCAGTCAACACGGCAGTGCGCGCAGATGCGTTTGGTCGTCGATTCATAGTCTGCGATCAGGTCTTCATAGCGCACTTCCATGTAGCGCTCATCGCCGCGGTGCGCGATGCCTGCTTCGACGTAGCGCTTCCATTGATTGATGCACTGGCTGATCGGGCGGTTGATGTTGGTGGGCACATACTCATCGCCGACGCGCTTGCGTTTGGGATGGTGGCGCAGCGAGCAGGCGACATCGCGGCCGTCGCGCACAATGTGAATCACTCTGGCTTTCGGGAAGCGCTGCCAGATCCAGTCCAGGCGCAGGATGTTCCGCGGGCTTTTTTCGCACCAGATCGGGCGATTCTCTCGAATCCGGTAGGCGTCCATGAATCGATCGATAAATTGTGCGAGTGACTTTGAGTCACGCATCAAGTCGCGGACGAACGATGGCTCAAAGCCGTATTCCTCGGCGAGCCAGTCCGGCTTGACTTTATAGACAAAGACCCACGATTCAGGGCCCGCGGCGATCTCCGGGTGGCTGTCGAGTGTGGCGCGCAGCAGCGTGGTGCCGCTTCGATCGCATCCGCCGACGATGATGGGTGATTCGTCGGAGGTGTACGGCGCGCGCACCCAGGGCGTGGCGTAGTAGAGCCGCAATCCCGGCTCGAAGCGCTTACGAAATCGCTTGAGCGGATTCATCAGTGTCCTTTGCGGATTCGACATTGGAATGATCGGAACACGTGGAGTCTGCCGGCATCGTGCACGCCTCGCGAAGCAGCGGATGCCAGCTTGGTGAATCGTCAATCTCGCGCATCATCTCTGGGAGACATTCAATTACCTCGGGAAGCGAACGCTCCCACCATCGCGATTTCTTAATGATCTCGATGGCGCTTTCCGGATATCGCGAGCGAATGACCCGAGCCGGATTGCCGCCAACGATGGCGAAATCAGGAACATCCTTGGTCACCACAGCGCCCGCGCCAATCACGGCGCCATCACCGATGTAACGGCAGCGCGGCAGGATCATCGCGTGGTCGCCGATGTACACATCACTGCCAATCCGCAGTCCGTCCTTTGGCTCTGCGAGCCGCGCATCGCGGCCGACCGGACCGACGCGAGGGTTGTAAAAGAACGGATGCTGCGAGAGCCATCCAAACGGGTGATTCTCGCTGTAGAAGTGGCTGTAAAGCGAGATTGTTGTGTATCGACCGACCGTTGTGCCTCTCGGCAAGACGCCCGGCCGCAGGCAACCGGCGTAGCTGTACTCGCCGACGGTGACGCCGTGAAACTTTCGCTGGATCTCGCGGCGGGTGTGTGAAAAATACTCACCGCCCTCAAGTCGGCGGGCCCACTTTCGAATCAGGCGCCGAAGCGGGTGAATCTTGTACAGCTTCAAAAGCGCGGGCGACAGCGCACTGCGCGAGCTCGCCACTTTCTGTCGGGCCCACTCCACGTGCTTTGCTCTTGATTGGTCGCTGGAATCCTGCACGATTCAATTGACTCCTGCGGTGGCTCGCTCCGGTTCAGCGGGCGCTGCTGACTCGGCGCTGTATGTCCATTGCATCGGCATCGACGCTGCCGGCGATTCAAATCGGCGCGTGCGCTTCAGAATTCGCTTCGCCGTGCGGCGAGCCCACTGCCTGAGCGATCCCCCAACGGCGGACAAGGACGCGATCTGCACCGCGGTGCGGCGCCACAGACCCGGCGATGGATCTTCAAGCGCGTAATCAAATCGACGCATCAGGGTCTTCGTGCGCTGCTCGACCAGCGCAATCGTGGTGCGGCTGAGCCCCGTCTTGTATTTGGCCGTGTTGTCCGACTGCACGGGCTTGGCGAGATTGCCCCAGTACGACGGGTGCCGATCCGCAGCGTCTTTCGCAGCCTTCTGTTCATTAAACGCCAGCATTGCCCCGTCGAAATCCACACCGAGAAATCCGCACAGGCTCGTCAGCACTCGTTCAGTGGATGTCACCAGATCCTCGTAGCGCTGGAGATGAACCCGTTCAGGGCCGAGCGCCGAGGCAAGATTCAGCGCGCCATGCTGATCATCCGTCCAGACATCGAGCGCGGCCGGCACGCTTCCGTAATGAGTGAAATAACGCCCCGCCTTGATGCAGGAAAGCGCGTAATCGCGCGGATCGCGCACCTGAACGACAAAGCGAGCGTTCGGATAGCAGGCCAGGTAGAAACCGAGATCCTTGTGCAGATGCGTTTCCTTCAGCGCCAACACTGGCTTGCTGCACTGCTGAAGCGATCGGTCGTACACATAGCGATACAGCGCCTCAAACGTTCGTTCGCGAGGCCCTTCGCGCAACTCTTCTTCAGTGAACAGAACGTCGAGCGCGCCTTTGGTGCTCTCCATCTGCTTGATCGCATCACCCACGAGCGCGGCCCATGCTTCATCCCGCTGCAAGTCGCCATAGCGGTGCAAGCGCTTCGCAAGCGTTCCGCCGAGATGAACCGGCATTGGCGCATGAATCTGCGGGTGCGCGTCGAGCATGGCGCGCAAGAGATTCGAGCCGGATCGCTCTGAGCACACAAGAAAGACAACTTCAGTGCCGGATTGCCGCTCGCCTTGGTGCATCGCTGATTTGGGGGAAACCATCATCGAGTCAGTGATTGAATAGGGCCGTTATGCCGCACATCGCTGGATTGACTGAAGAGGAAGGCGCGTGAGCGGCTGTTCGATGACATCGCCATACTGGCGAAGCTCTTCCATGGAGAGCTCCCACCATTTTGATTGGAGCACGGCATGCTGAATGTCCGGATGAAATCGGAAGCGAATGAACTTGGCCGGGGCGCCGGCGACAATCGCGAAGTCCGGCACATCTTTGGTCACCACTGATCCTGCCCCGACCACAGCCCCGATGCCGATGCGGTGGCAGCCGGCGGTGATGATCACGTTCTCTCCAACCCACGCGTCGTGCTCAATGCGCAATGTTGATTCCTCAACCTTGTCGCTTTGCACGACGCCTAGATTTCGATTGAAGAAAAACGGATGCGTGGAGAGATGATCGAGCGGGTGGTCGCGCAGGAAGACGCGGACGCCTTGCGCGATTGAGACGTAACGACCAATGGACACGCCGCGCGGCATCGCGCCGGGACGCATGCACCGACCGCCGTAGCTGTACGCCCCCACTTCCACACCGTGGTAGTGATTGAGAATTCGGCGCACGGTCTTGGAATGAAATCGATTGCCTTCCGTTCGCAGTGCCCAGCGCAGTGCAAAATTGCGCAGCGCGTGAATGCGATACAGGCGAAACATGAGTCGGCCCATGGTCGATTCACGCGCCCCGTGCAGTGCTTTTTCATCAAACGTATTCATAGCGATGGCGCCGCCGGCATGTTGCGTTTGGCGCCGCGCATGGAGCGGAGCCGCTCCATGACATGGCCGCCGTCGTTGATGAGCAGTTCGCGAAGTTCACGGAAGGGAAGAATCGAAATCGCTGCAGCGATCACCGACGCCAGCAGCGTGGCGCCGATAATGAGCAGGACGCCATGGTCGGCGGATCCGAAGTAGAAGAAGGCGCCGGCAATGGCGAGCGCCGCGCACGCCGCGAGCGTCGGCCCGGCGGTCCCCCACCAATTGAGTTTGTGCTTGAAGTGCATGATCGCTGTGGCCACGCTCAGCGCGATCAGTTCGCCCACGAAGCCAGCCGAAGCGATCCAAGCAAGCGACATACCCTGCCACGCCACCACCACCAGAATGAGGAGCGACACGGTGCGCGCCAGATTGGTGTACATGAGCTGGCGGCTGTCCGCCCATGCAAAGCCGGCGATCGCAGGCATCGTTCGGATGATGCGGAGCGTCTGCATCGCGCTGAGCCATCCGATGAAGAGTGCGACGCCGGCGTACTTTTCACCGTAGAGCGTCGTCACGATAAGCGTTCCCGCCGTGATGAAGATGACGCCAATCACCGCGGCAATGGCGCCGGAGATCTGGGCGCATAACCGATAGCGCGAGTTGAACAGCGCCTTGTCATCCTGCGCCGCGGAAAGGATCGGCAGCAGCAGAGATGAACTGACGCGCGTCAGCATCTGTCGCGGCGTCGTGATTAGCGTCAGCGCCACTGAATACACACCCAGATCCGCCAGTGTATACGGCGAAAACTTCGACCCGATCACCAACCGATCACCCTGCATGATGATGAACATGAGGAATCCGTTGATCATCAGCGGCCAGCCAAAGCCGAGCAGTCGTCGCAAATACGACTGGTCGTACGCGATGCTCCAGCGCCGTTCCGCCAGCACATGCGTGAATGACGTATAGACGAACGTCTGAATGATCAGAATCCAAAGCGCAGCGCGGTAGTCACCGAGCCACAAACCGATCGGTACGGCAATCGCCACAGCGACCGCTTGTGAAACGAGGTCAACCACGACGAATGGCTTGAAGTTCATGCGTCGCTGCACACGGCGCATGTCGAGGTGAGCGAGGCCGCGCAGGAGTGGAATGAGCGCCAGCCACTGGAAGGCCCAGGCTGCTTCCGGAGCGCCAAACAGACCGGCGATCGGCTGCGCAAAGACGATCAGGATCACGGCGCCAAACACGCCTCGCATCAACTGGAACAGGTGCATGACCTGTTGCAGGCGTTCGTCGTCGCCGTCCTTGGCCTGCACTTGCAGCTTGTCGGCGGCGACTTCGCTGACGGACTGCAGCAGCGTCAGTGTGATGATGAACGTCGCCGCGACGCCGAAGTCTTCGGGCGAAAGGATGCGCGCAATGATGATGTTGCGGACCAGCGCCAGCACTTTGCCGACGGCCGACCCGGCGCTCAACAGCGCGCCGCCCTTCAAGACTTTCTTCTTCAGTCCCACGATTTGAGATCGGTTGCCAATGCGAAAACGGATCCATCCCCGAACAGGGATGGATCCGCGAGATCGTTCATCGTTTGGTGCGTTTCATGAGCGGAGCGATCGCTCTCTCGTTCCGAATCAGTTCTCAGCCGAAGCGAGCGCGCCGATCGCGGCGGATTCGCCCACCGGCTGATTCTCGGCATCCGCCGGCGCCAGCGGAGTCTGGACGCGATTCGTCAGGATGGAGCCCGGCTTGGGCTTGAAGTTGTGGCTCGCCGGATTCACGAAGAGCGTCTGATACGTGCCGCCGGTCGTGGCGCCTTGGCCAGCGGCCTGCGAACCGAATGAATCCATGTCGATGTAGTGGTTGTTCATCGCCCAGCTCTGGTCCGACATCGTCGGCGCCACACCGGAGTGATTGATCTTGAGCGAATTGACCACACTGTTGCGAAGGCTGAAGTTGGTGATCCACGTCGCTTCTTCCGCCTGGCCGCCGTCACGAATGACGAACGACTGGTTGAGCACCGTGTAGTTCCAGAAGAGGACGTGGTCGGCCGGGTCGCCCCATTGTGCGCCGCCGCCGCCCGTCGAATTGCTGATGTAGTTCACGACGGCAAAGTCGCGATGCATCGGGGCGCCGGTCGCAATGAAGAAGCTCTGTCCGGCCACATTGTCCACTGCCTTCAGGCCATAGATGATGATGTTCTCAAACGGGTCACTGCCCTGCGGGCCGTAGAACTGCATGAGGTCATTGTGCGTGCCGTCAACATTGACGAGGTCGCGCACTTCGGTGTTGATGGCGAGGCCGCGCATTTCGCGGAACGCGTCGCCGCCGCAATTCGTAATCAGAGCGCCACGAGTGAATTCGCCCTCGCGGACGGCGCGGCGGAGATTGTCATAGTGAACGTCCGTCGAGAAGAGGCCACCCGTCCACTGCGAACCTCGGATCGAGGCGGATCCATCAGTCGGATCAGCTCCCTGAAGAACAATGTTGTCGATCCACAGCCGGTTGTACTGACTGGACGTGCCGCCAGGAACCGTGGTGCTGTACACCGTGAGATTGCGCAGGTGCACAAGGCTCGCCCGGATGCCGCTGCCCGGCGAAGACGTGATGCGAGCCGCGGATTTCGGCTGGCCCGGGGCGCCCGCGATCGTGATCCAGCGATTCGTCGTCGTCACGCCGGAACCGAAGCTCGTTTGCTCGTACGCATAATCGCCGGGCTTCAGGTAAATCGTTGCGCCATCACACGCGCCTTCGCTGGCCTGCACCTGCTCAACGGCGTGCTTGATCGTCTTGAACGGGTTGCCTTGCGTTCCCGTGCCCGATTCATCGTTGCCATTTGCGGCCACCCAGCGAATCGGTTCATTGAGCGTCCCGCCTGCGTTTGCATTCAGGAACATTGAGAACTGGCCGCGGATGCGCGCATCGTTCAGGCCCATGTTGATCGGACCCGCAAGCACGCGCGGCAGGCCGGTGTTCGGATACGCGATCGCGCGCACTTCGACCAAGCCGTCATCGTCGAATTCATCGGCGTCGAGCTTGACGACGTATTCCCACACACCAGTGCGCTCGTTCAATGTCATTTCATAGACGGACGCCCACGGTCCGCCGTCCACACTGAATTCAACGCGGTCAATGCCGTTGATATGGAAGGCGACTACACCGATCGGGAACTCGTCGTCGAACGTCTGGAATGGAACGACGTCCCAGCGCGCAATTGCTTTCGCGTCGGCGCCCGGTCCCGAACCGATCGGCGCCGGTTGCGGCGTCGCTGTTGCAAAGCCAGCGCCAGGAATCAGCAATGGCGCCGGGCCATTGATGTTCGGCTGGTTGTTGCCGGAGCCTTCATCAGGCTGGTCATCCACCGGCGGATCAGGTTGTTCGTCATCGCCGCCGCCGTCGTCGGAACCTCCGGGCGGCGGGTTTTGACCGCCACCGGGATTCGTCACGGGGTCATCGTCGTCGTCATCCTCCGGCGGGGGCGGCGGCGTGTTGTCGTCATCGTCGTCGTCGGACGCCGGTGGATCAGGCAGATCATCGTCCGGCGCATCAATCGGCGGATCGGGCTCGAGGTCCGGCTCGCCATTGTTGTCCGAACCGAAGTTCTGATCGATCGGATCGTCCGGCGTGTCGTCGACCGGCGGATTCGCAGGCGGCGTCTCCGGTTCGATCACCACTGGGGGCGGCGTTGGCGCCGGATTATTGTTTTGATCGTTTCCAGACGGACCCGAATTATCGCTCGGCGTCGAAGGCGTTGAGGGAGCGGGTTCGCTCGACCAATCAGTGTCGCCGGATTCCGCGCCTTCCGAAATCATTTCAGGCAGCGGCTCGTCATCAATGGCGGTCCAGGCGCCGTTCTGCTCGACCAACACCCACATGTTGTCGGGAGCGCCGGCGATCTTGAAGACCCGATCCACATCCATGGTCGGAGATTGATTCGTGTTCGCTCGCGAGCGGCGGCTCAAGCCAGTCGCGCTGGCCGTCGACTGACCGATCACGCTTGGCATCTGCATCACGACAAAATCAAGCTCTGCCATCAGGTCGCGATAGGACCCTGCTCGCGCGCCAAAAGACTCCGGCGGCACAAAGTTTTCAATCGTCAACATGGCGCCGGGGCGTTCGGCGCGAATGCGATCCAAGATATCCACGAGCGCATCTTCAATATCACGCTCGTAATTAAGACGACCGAGGCGCGCCTTGTTTCGATCAATCGCGGCGCCATTCATATCAAGCAGCGCGCCGGTGGTGTTGGGCGACGTGGTTGAACGTCGTCGCGCGCTGTTGGAGGAATCGGACTGCACGGTGACGGACGCAAAGTCCGCCGCGAGCGGTCGCCATGCGGCGGGAAGCTGGCGCAACTGAATGATGTAAGGCGTCGTCGGATCGTCCATTTCCGCGATGACCTGATTTGCAATGGCTTGCCGCGCCGCACTGGTGTGATTGGACCAGGCGAGGTCGTATGCAAGGAGGTCTGTGGAGAGCTGGACCTTCACGGTGACCGGGGACTTGACCTGTGCGGTCTCCATACCGGACGCCGCATGCGCGGAAGCGGCAAGGCCTGCGGCGCCGGCGATGGCTAGAGCCGCACTAAGAGCGCCTGCTTGAAGTCCGAGTCGAAGTCGTGGTGTTGAGTTCATTGTGGGGCGGGCGTTGCGATTGAGCATGGGAAGCACCTCGCGAGCGTTCGATCGAGCATGCGACACGGACCGGAGGACGTTCCGGTAGCGGCGCACACAAGCTGCGATCGACCATTGGGAGGCCCCCTTGAATCGCGACGTCTGAATGTCGTTAACTCCTTTACCAACCATCTCTTCTATCCGTTCTTGTTTCTCTGATCGCTGATCCAGGCACAGTCGTTGAGGCTGCACCAGGCAGTGATGAATCCACCGATCTCAAGTTGCAAAGAGGACAAAACGCCACAACGCATCAGGGTCGCCGTTTGACTGAGTTCGTATGGTAGAGAAAGCGGTTCGCTCGTTCCGATAACCTGATTTCAAATCAGGGGAAACCATCCGCGACAGGCAGACTTCGTCCCCGTCGCGCGCACGCCGAGAATCGGCGGCCGGCTCAGAAACAACTCATACGGCTGGGTCAGGGGCCGGAAACGCCCCGTCAATCAACCGGTTCGAGCAGGCTGGCGTCGATTTCGAGGCCGACCGCTCTGCCGAGCGCATCAACCTTCAAAATGAGCCGATCCTGCCGCGTTCGAACATCGACCACTCCCTCGACCCCCTTAAAAGGGCCGCCGGAAACGCGTACGTGTTTCCCGCATTGAAGGAATGGATATGGGTCCAGCACGGCGCTGCCTTTGAGGGCGCACCGAATCTGCTCGAGTTCATGGACCAAACAATCCTGGTCTGGCGCCTCGATTACCTGGGCGACTCGCTTGGTGCCGACCGCGAACCATGCCTCTTCCCGAGCCCCCTGAATGAACACATAGGAAGGGAAGAGCGGCCGCTCGACAATCCTCTTGCGGTGACCGTAAATCTTTGTTTCACGGATAGTAGGGAGAAAATGCCGGATTCCGGCGGCGCCGAGCACATCCCGCACCGCTTTCTCCTGCCGAGGGCGCGTGTGCAGGACACGCCAAGGCCGAGCGGCGTCCGCGGTAATCGGACCGCCAAAGCCATCACAGGAATCGCCCTCCCCGGGCTCTGCCGAGGGTCGGTTCGTCTCAATAAGGATGGGCTGGCCCATCTTTCTCCTGCCCTCAAGCCTGCTGGCGGCGTAACGAACGACTCATCACGCACCGGAGGCGTCCAGACTCCCTGCCACGCGGACGATCCGTACAGAATGATCGGACCATCCCGCGTCTCCCATGAGGGTACGCAGCAAATCAGAGCGGCGTTCGGTGTGAACGCACTGGAGATGACGAATGTTTTCGGGCCTTCGACCGAATTTGGCTCAGCGCGAAATCGGGCTGTAGGCGCGCGGCTGGATGAACGTTGCCGGCGCCGTGCCATATGGCCTACTCGTCCCCAACCCGCCCGGAGGCGCCATCAAACCTGCTCCCGGAGCTGGCGGACGCACGTCGACAAACGACCCCGACCCGCGGCGAACCGAATCCACCGCTCCATAGCGCGGCTGCCGGAAAGCGGCCGTCGAGTCAAAGCTCACACCACCGGCACGATTCGCCCGGTACGGATTTCCGCGACCGTACCCGCCCGTTGGACGTCGATAGGCAAGCCCGGTGGAATTTGCGATTCCGGTGTAACTGCGCGTCACCGGCGCCGTCGAAGCGACCTGCGGATTCCTTCCGTACATGCGCTGCCAGGATGAATACATCGGAGCATTAAATGCCGCGGCCTGGTTGTATCGCATTCCACCAGTCCGGCGATTCACCTGATAGACATCACGCTGAATGGAAACAGACTGTTGCCGAGAGTTGTAGCCCCCTGAACCCGCCATCAAATTGGAATCCAGCGCGCGGCCACTTCCGTAGCGCACTTGCGCCGCGGCTCCCCAAACCAGCAACACCGCAAGCCCGAGAGCGAGCGTCTTGGCACATGTCATTCGTGACGCTCCAATGGATCAGTCAGATTTCACGGAGAGCAGTTCAACTTCGATCAGCAGCGCTTCATTCGGGCCCACGAGCGGCGGACGACCCGCCGCGCCGAATCCCAGCGCCGGCGGAATCGCCACAACCCACTTCTCGCCAACCTTCATCTTGGTGATGACGCTTTGCGGGCCTTCCAGCATGGTCGCAACGGGAATCTCGGCGTTGTACCCACTGGCGAATTCCGAGCCATCCCGCAGCATGCCGCGGAAATTCACGAAGACCGTGTCGTTGGCTGAAGGCATCTGGCCGTTCGCCGCGCGCTCCACAATGTACATCACTCCATTGTCAAGCTTCTTGGCGCCTTCCTGCTGCGAGAAGCGGCGCATCACATCTTGGCTCTTCGCATGATTGTCATCATGCATCGCCTTGAAGACCGGGTCTTTCTCAAGCAGATCTTCAACTTCAGCAAGCGAAATCTGCTCATGGAATCGGCGCAACACGCCTTCCACTTCGACTTTCGTCAGCAGGCCTTCGCGCTCCATAATCGCATCAGTAAATCCGCGGATCAGCATCGCCTTGTCGGCGTCGACTTTGTCCAGGCGGAGACCTTCAAGAGCCTGCGTCGCAAGATCATGGCCAATGGCGTAGGAAACGCGTCCCATCCACGGAAGTTCGCCGCCTCGCTCCTGCTCGGTCGTCGCCGTAAGACCGGTCGCAACAAACAGGATTCCCACCGCCACCAACGGCGCCGCAATTCGATTCTTCCGATTCATTCTCTGACTCCCCTTCTGGCAGTCGAATATCTCTAGGTCTGCACTGATCCAAAACGATAGCCGATTCGCACTGCAAGAACCACACCGTCAACCCGATCTGACGCTCGCTTCCGAACCTTTTCGGACTCATATGCGCTTCAGAAAAGTCCTGATCGCCTGAACGGTTTCTCGCGCATTCTCGACCGGCGGTACATGCCCTGACTCGGGGAAGACCTCAAGACGGGCACGCCGCATCGACGCTTTCATTTCGATCCCAAGCTCCGGCGGTGTCGCCTTGTCGAATCCTCCGAAGAGGAGAAGCGAAGGGTTTGGATGCGCGCGAAGAGTCTCCCACTGATCCGGCCTGTCCGACAACGCCCGAGCCGACCCAACCAGGCCCGCCACGCTGATGTTGGCCATGCGCTCAAACCATCGGACACCGTTTTCCTGGGCGAATGATGGTCCAAACACGAACGGGCGAAACGCTTCGACGACTGGCGCCGGCCCGGAATCCATGGCGATCTCAATAAGCTCGTGCCACCGAGCTTTTCCGGCTTCTGTTTCTGCGTTCGGTCGGGCGCCGCAAAGGATGAGCCCGCGCGCCACGTTCGGGGATTGGCGCACCAGCTCCATCGCAACGATGCCCCCCATCGAGTGACCGCCAACGATCACTCGCTCCTGCCGCGCGACGGCACGAATCACGCACGCATGGTCGTTCGCCAGAAGTGACATCGTGACATCGTCCGACTTCGCATCACTCAGGCCGTGCCCCCGAAGATCCGGCAGAATCACACGCCACTCGCCCGCCAGTTCGGCGCCAACGTCGAGCCACATCGTGTGGTCTAGCAGAAAACCGTGGGTGAGAACCAAAGGCGGCGCATTGTGCTTCCCAAGCACGGCGACATGGAGCCGCGCGCCGTCATTCGCCCGGAGAAAGAATTGTTGCGGCTTCATTTCACCTGAGGCTCTCAGTATCAACAACGCCCAGCAACTTTACGAACAATCCCGCACCTGATATGCCATTTCGCATGGAACACTCGATGCCCGAGACCCCGTCGTCCGGCCACGCGCACATCGATCCCGTCTGCGGCATGACCGTTTCCCCCGAATCCGCCGCGGCGACGATCGCGCACCAAGGCGAATCGTTCTATTTCTGCAGCAAAGGCTGCGCTGAAAAGTTTCGCAGCGATCCGGACAAGTACCTGTCAAACGACAACGCCGGCGAATCGAACGACCACGCAGCGCCCGGAGCCATCTACACCTGCCCGATGCACCCTGAGGTCGAGCAGGTCGGCCCAGGCTCTTGCCCCAAGTGCGGCATGGCGCTCGAACCCAAACACCCCTCCGGTGAACAGGACGATTCCGAACTGCGCGACATGCGCCGGCGCTTCTGGATCTCCGCGGCGCTGACGGCGCCGGTCCTGATCTACACGATGTCCAACATGTTCGCCGGCGCGCCGCTGCGCGAAATGCTCGGCGCCGATCTCGGGCGCTGGCTCGAATTCGGATTCACGACGCCGGTTGTCTTCTACGGCGCTTGGCCGTTCTTCGTGCGCGCCGTGGCGTCCGTCAAAAAGCTCAGCCCGAATATGTTCACACTGATCGGGATCGGTGTCGCCGTTGCCTACCTCTATAGCGTCATCGCGACACTCTTCCCCCACATCTTCCCGGAGACGTTCCGCGACGACAGCGGCATGGTCGAGGTCTACTTCGAATCCGCCGCGGTGATTACGACGCTCGTACTACTCGGACAAGTGCTGGAATTGCGCGCCCGAGGCCGCGCCGGCGCCGCCATCCGTGAACTTCTGGAACTCGCGCCGCCAACGGCGCTGCGCATCAGCGACGATGGCAGTGAAAAGGAAATCCCACTTGATGAAGTCCGCGAAGGCGACAAACTGCGCGTCCGTCCCGGTGACAAAGTCCCGATCGACGGCGAAATCGTCGATGGCGAATCGCGCCTCGATGAATCCATGATCACCGGCGAATCCATGCCAGTTGCGAAGACCAAAGGCGACGACGTCACCGGCGGCACGGTGAATCAATCTGGCTCGTTCATCATGCGCGTCACCAAAACCGGACAGGACACCACACTCTCGCAAATCGTGAACATGGTCGCCGAGGCGCAGCGCTCCCGAGCGCCCATTCAAGGCGTCGCCGACAAAGTCGCGGCGTGGTTCGTTCCCGCCGTCGTCAGCGTTGCGCTCATTGCATTCGTGGTCTGGCTCCTCGTCGGACCAGCGCCTGCGCTGAGTTATGCCATCGTCGCGGCGGTCTCCGTCCTCATCATCGCCTGCCCTTGTGCGCTTGGTCTCGCCACGCCCATGTCCATCATGGTCGCCACGGGTCGCGGCGCCTCCGCCGGCGTCCTCTTCAAAAACGCCGACGCCATCGAACGCATTGAAAAGATCGACACCATCGTTGTCGACAAGACTGGAACACTCACCAAAGGCGAGCCGGACGTCGTCAACATCGTTCGCGCTGATGGCAGCCCGGCGGCGACTGACGAAGAACTCCTCACACTCGTTGCAGCGGTCGAGCGCGCCAGTGAACACCCGCTCGGCGCCGCCATTTTGCGCGCTGCGGAAAGCCGCGAGCTTGAACGCCCAAACGCCACGGCTTTCGAATCTTTCAGCGGCGAAGGCGTGTACGCGTTCGTGAACGGCAAGCGCATCGCCATCGGCAACGCCGCGCTCATGAAGCGTCTCAACATCGACGCAACTTCAATACAAAAAGCCGCCGAAGACGCCCGCAGCGGCGGCGCCACCGCACTGCTCGTCGCTATCGACGACAAGCCCGCCGGCATGATCGCCGTCGCCGACCCAATCAAAGACACAACACACGACGCCATTCAATCGCTGCATAAAGAAGGCCTGCGTATCGTCATGCTCACCGGCGATCATCAGGCCACCGCCGACGCCATCGCGAAGAAACTCGGCATCGACGAAGTGCGCGCCGGTGTGATGCCCGACCAGAAAGCCGCGCACATCAAAGAGCTTCAGCAAAGCGGCGCCCGCGTCCTCATGGCTGGCGACGGTGTCAATGATGCGCCCGCACTTGCCCAAGCAGATGTCGGCGTCGCGATGGGAACCGGCGCCGGTGTCGCCATCGAAAGCGCCGCCGTCACACTCGTGGGCGGCGATCTCACCGGCCTTGTGCGCTCATTCAAACTCAGCGAAGCGACAATGCGCAACATTCGCGAGAACCTGATCTTCGCCTTCGGCTACAACGCGCTGGGCGTCCCGATCGCGGCGGGCGTTCTCTACCCGATCTTCGGCACACTCCTCAGCCCGATGATCGCCGCCGCAGCAATGAGCTTCAGCTCCGTCTCCGTCATCGGCAACGCACTGCGGCTTCGAGCCGTGAAGCTCGAATAAGTCGACCTACACCGCCCCCGTCTCCGCCTTCTTGAGTTCAATCACCACCAACGGATCATCTGGCTCCAGCACGGCTGCGTCCGGGCGCTCGCCGTATTCCGACTTCGCCGGGCCGAACGGCGACGTCATCATGCCGCGCAGCGTTTCGATGTCGCGCGCTTCGTAGCCATCCAGTCCAATCTCCACCGTCTCGGCGCGCTTGCGGCTGCGGAATGTTCCAAAGATGCGGTCCCACACCGAGAACACACTCGAATAATTGCTGTTCGTCTCCGGCTGCCAGCGCGAGTGGTGCAGCCAGTGCATGCGCGGCGTCACGATAAACAGTCGCAGTACACGATCCACACGCGGGCTGAGCCGCACGTTGGAATGATGGAACAGTGACACCGGCAGCAGGATGAGGTTGTACGCCGCGACTTCCTGAATGCCGATGCCAAACAGCACCGCGACCGGGATCGTCAGGAGTCCGAGAAACGCGATCTCGAAGCAGTGGAAGCGCATCGCGACGGTCGCTTCGAGCTTGTCCGCGTTGTGATGCACGGCGTGGAATCGCCACAGCAGCGGGATCTGGTGCGCCAGCACGTGGCACGCGTAATGCCAGACATCAAGAATGGCCAGCGCGAGTAAGAACTCAAGCCACCACGGCATTTCCGCCGCACGAAACAGGCCGAATCCGTGACCCCGCGCCCACATATCCGCAAGCAGGAGCAAACCCGCCACCACGGCGCTCACGGCGGCGTTCATCAGCCCAAGCGCCAAATGACACATTCGCTGCCGCATACCCGCGGCCGGCCCAGCCAGCCCAGGCAAGAACGCCTCGAACGACCAAAGCACCACGAGCGTGATCGCCGCAATCGGCCCGCTCAGCAGCTCCATGACTTTCGAGACCTCCCCACTCAGTCCCCGGCCAACCAGCGCCCCGTCGGGCATTCATACCGTTTCGTTCAATCGCTCGGCGCCGGCGCGCTCGGCGTTCGCACGTGTCGCGACGAACGACCCTGATGCAGTATGGCCCACGTCCCCGCGGCGCCCGAAAGCGCCAGCAGCGGAATCACCACGGCTAAGTTCAGTTCGGTCCTCAGACCGATCATCACGCCGCTGAACGCAATCGCGATCCACATCGCCGCCAGCGCCACAATCTGCGCCCGCAGCGGCATCGGCGTGTCCCGATCGAGATACACCAGAAACGGCTTGAAGAATCGATTGCGGATGAGCACCGCTTCAAGACGCGGGCAACTGCGCGTGAAGCACCACGCGCCGACAATCAGAAAGACCGCCGTCGGCATGACCGGCAACACAGCGCCAATAGCGCCGAGCGCCACACACACCACGCCCGCCACAACCAGCGTCCATCGCTTGAGCGATTCACGAGTCATCAGGAATATTGAATTCGCGGCGATGCGGCTCATGGGGTGAATTCCATTTCATTCTGAGGAAAACGTCCGTGCCTCTTTCAAGACACGGTCGTGGCTTCAAATTTAGCGGGTCAGGCCATCGCGTGCGCGGCGCCGGATTCCTTCATCGCGGCGTCCACATCAATGCCCAGTTTCTCCGCGACTCGCCGGCCGTAGTCCTCGTCCACGCGGAAGAAATGGCAGAGCTGACGAATCTGCACTTCCTTACGAGCCTGCCCCAGCACGCCCGCAATGCGCGTCGTGAGCCGATCTCGATGCGCCTCGTCAAACAGCGCGTAGAGGTTGCCGACCTGCGTGTAGTCGTCGTGGTCAACCGTGGAGTCGAACCGATCAACCACCGTCTGACCCAGCTCCCACGCCGGATCCTTGTACTTCTCATCCGGCATCGGGGCGCCTTCACGCGAGTTCGGCCAGTAGTTGGGCTTGCCGCCGTAATCCTTCGCCGTCGCCATGGCGCCGTCGCGCTCGTAATTCATCACCGGGCAGCGCGGCTTGTTCACCGGAAGCTCACGGTAATTCACTCCCACGCGATACAGGTGCGTGTCCGCATAGCTCATGAGCCGTGCCTGGAGCATTTTGTCCGGACTGGCGCCGATGCCTGGGACGAGCGCGCTCGGGTTAAACGCCGCCTGCTCAACTTCCGCGTGATAATTCTCGGGATTGCGATTCAGCTCCATCGTGCCGACCTCGATGAGCGGGAACTCCGCGTGCGGCCAGACCTTGGTCAGATCAAAAGGATTCCAGCGGAACTCGTCCGCCTGCTTCTGCGTCATCACCTGGATGCACACGCGCCACTGCGGATAGTCGCCCTTCTCGATGGATTCGAAAAGATCGCGCTGGTGCGATTCACGATCGCTGCCGATCAGGTTCGCCGATTCATCGTCCATCAGGTTCTTCACGCCTTGCTTGGACTTGAAGTGGAACTTGCACCACACGCGCTCGCCCTTGTCATTGATCAGCGAATACGTATGGCTGCCGAACCCGTGCTGATGTCGATAGCTGGCAGGGATGCCGCGATCGGAGAAGAGAATCGTCACCTGATGCAGCGACTCCGGGCACAGCGACCAGAAATCCCACTGCATATCCATGTCGCGCAGGTTCGTTTTCGGATCACGTTTCTGCGTGTGGATGAAGTTCTGGAACTTGTATGGATCGCGCACAAAGAAGACCGGCGTGTTGTTGCCGACGAGATCCCAGTTGCCCTCTTCGGTGTAGAACTTCACCGCAAAGCCGCGCACGTCGCGTTCCGCGTCGGCGGCGCCGCGCTCGCCGGCGACGGTGCTGAAGCGCATGAACACGTCCGTCTTCTTCCCGACCTTGTTGAAGAGCGCGGCCTTCGAGTACATGGAAATATCGTTCGTCACGGTAAACGTGCCGTACGCGCCGGAGCCTTTGGCGTGAACCACGCGCTCGGGGATGCGCTCGCGATTGAAGTGCTGCATCTGCTCGAGCAGTTGCACGTCCTGCATCAACACCGGGCCGCGCGGCCCCGCCGTCAGCGCCTGCTGCACACCAATCGGCGCGCCGTCGGCGGTGGTCAGAACCGGACATTTCTTCTCGCTCATGTCGTCTCCTCGGATGAAACAGCCCCGCGCGCGGCGGAGGCGCGCTCTCGAATTTGAATTGCAGAACAGATCGTCCGGAAACCATACCACCGCAGCTCATAGCTGTCCAAGATATGAAGAGAATATATACCATAGGATATGCCTATGGAATTACACCAGCTTCGATATTTCGTCGCCGCCGCCGAAGCGGAATCCATCAGCCGCGCTGCGGACCGCTGCGGCATCGCGCAACCCTCGCTCAGCCAACAGATTCGGAAACTGGAAACGACGCTCGGCGTGACGCTGTTCGACCGCCTCGGGCGCGGTGTTGCCCTCACGGACGCGGGCCGCGCCCTGCTCCCTCGGGCCCGGCGCATCCTCGGCGCCGTCGAAGAAGCCGAATCAAATCTCCAAAGCGATCTCGATGAAGGCGCGGGCCGCCTCGCCGTCGGCGCGATTCCCACCATGGCGCCCTACCTCCTGCCCGCCGCGCTGAATCAACTGCGCACTGACTTCCCGCGCTGCGAAATCGTCGTGCGCGAAGACTTCACCGAAAACCTCATCGAAGCCATCGTCGACAACCGCATCGACGTCGCCGTGATCAGCACACCAATTGAACATGACCTCATTGACCTTGACGTCATCGGCGTTGATCCACTGCTCGTGTGCCTGCCCACAAAGCACCCCCTGCTTTCGCGCGGTGGCATCACCCTTCGCGACTTGCGCGACCAACCAACGGTCACACTGCACGAGATGCATTGCCTCGGTCAGCAGATCTCGGGGTTCTGCGCAGCGAAGCGACTAGCGCAAAACGTCGTGTGCCGCACGACGCAGCTTTCCACAGTGCTTGAGTTTGTGCGACTCGGCCTCGGCGTTTCGCTCATTCCGGAAATGGCGGCGAAGCACGACCACAACCCGGAGCGCGGCTACGTGAAACTGTCGCGCCAGGCCCCAAGCCGCGATATAGCGCTTGCGTGGCGCAAAGGGCGCACGAGGCCGCGGCTGGGCCTTCGATTCTTTGAAATCATTGCGAATAATGTGAATCCAAATTGACCTTGTCACTGTTACTATCAAAGCACGATGGACTCGACAGCCCCTCAGTCATCTGAGATCACGGTCAAATCACTCGACCACGATCTTGCGTGTGTGGACTGCGCTTATGCACTGCGAGGACAGCCCATCGTTCGCGAGAGCGTCTACGGCATTCTTATTGTTCGCTGTCCAGAATGTGGCCGCGTGCATCCGGCGGGCGCCGGATTGGATTTCGTCCAGACGCGAAAGCGATCGGGTGTCAAAGTTCTGACGTGGTGGCTCTTTTTTCTCATCCTGATCACCGGTACGGGAGGCGCCTTCGCCGGGCTTGCGCAGTCAACTGGGTTTCTCGCTTCGCGGACCTATGCGCTTGCCATCGCCGACGCGCAAAGAAATGAATTGGCGCCGACGCGAAGCTACTCGCACGTCTTCGATCAGATCAATTTCCAGTGGTGGAGTACGTCTCCAGATCGGCAATCTCAGATTTGGACAAGTCTTGGCGAGTGGCGTGCAGCGCCAAACTGGATCGCTGTAGCGGATATCGCGTATGTCATCCCAATTGCTTTTGTGTTCGCCATCACTTGGGCGATCGCACTACCGCACGTCAACCGACGCCAACTGCAAGTATTAGGTGCGATCTCGATAGTCATCGGGTCGATCATTCTTGCGATGTATTACGCTGAGTCGATGGTCGCACTTGGTTTGAACTGGGAATACGCGATGACACTTGCGGAATGGCGAATCGGAATCTGGTTTGCCATCGCGACCATGTTTGCTGCTCTGGTCGTTTTCGAGTGCGCGCTATTAGTGAGCAGACCGATTGCCAGGTTTGTCATTGCCACACTGGCGCCGCGAACCGTTCAGAATTCGCTGCAGGAGCTCTGGTCCGACACTGAGAAATCAAGTTCAGACGCTCGTTGACCACAGCAAATCCAATTCACGCAAAAACAGCCAGCCTTACTTTTGGGAGCGCTTCACCTGCTCCACATCCAGCACATAGTCCGGCGGCAGCTTGTCCCAGGCGTATCCGTTCTTCGCTTTCTCATACCCAAGGTCAAAGAGCGCTTGCATGTAGACCGGATCAAACTCCTGGTCGTATTTCTTGTCAAAGGAGTCCGGAATGATCGCCAGGTTGAAGTCCATCTCGTCGCGGACGCACCCGAGATAAATCTGGTAGAGGTCGCCTACACCCTGCGTCCCAATGAGTGACGACATCGCCCGTGACGCAATCGGCAACAAGCGCGGCTCGGTCGCCGTCCACTGGGGCAGCAGACGCGAGTTTCGAATGACATACACCTTCGGGTCGTCGAGCGGCTGCCCGAGCACGCCTTCGATGAGCGCCTGAATATCGACCGTCAACGGATAGACAAAGACCTGATTGGCCACGCCGCCATCAACATGCATCTCGTCGTACGTCTTGCCGCCGGCCTCAACTTCGAAATACACCGGCGGGAAACCAACCGGAATCGACGCCGACGCGAGCAGTATCATTCGAATGAGTTCAACACGATTCGGCACATCGGTGGAGGCGATGCCGCTGATGCACCAGTACGTCGGTTCATTGGCGTCGAGGTTTGTTGTGCCGACCCAGAGCCGGCGCCCGTCGCGATGCGCCTGCCCAAGCGATGCGACCAGTTCGTCAGTGACGTATTCGTGAATGACCGACGTCAGCCCCTTGACGCGCAGCATCGAATCACTCGTCAAAGCGCCGAGGAGGCCCTTTTTCTGAACGAAATCTTTGGTGTCATAGGTGGTGTAAACACGTTTCAGGACATCGTCGTAATCGGAGCCGAGGAAGGCGAAAGGCGCTGTGAGCGCGCCGGTGCTGATCCCGGTGACAAACTGAAAACTGGGCCGCGTGCCCGATGCGCTCCAGCCCGCAAGAACGCCAGCCCCGTACGCGCCATTTTGCCCGCCTCCTGAAATGGAAAGGATGCGGATGGGCTTCTTCCATTCATCAAACGACACCACGCTTGATTTTGCTTGGTTGAGCCGCGCCAGTGTCGCCCGCATGTCTCGCACGATGCCGTCTTCGCCGATGAACCGGTATTCCTCCAGACCCGACACGTGCGCCTGATACACCAAATCCTGCGGCACCGGATTGCGATGCACCGATGGCCCGCACCCATAGGCAAACAGCACCCCGAACACCATCGCCATCGACGCAAAAATCCGATTCATAATGCAGACTCCTGGAGCAGCGCCACTGTTCGATCATGTCGAAGGAATGCACATGCAGCTTGTCGTCGTGGGCGCATCAGCATGCGCCCAGGCACGCTCGTACTGATGAAACACATCTTGTGCTTCGCGCGTGCGGCCTTGTTCGGCCAGCGCGCGGCTCAGTCCATACAACGACCAGCCATTGTTGGGCCACTTCTTGAGATCATCGCGGTACACCCGTTCTGCTTTCTTGTATTGGCCGCTGCTCATGTAGACAGCGCCAAGCGTGTGGCGCACCGGCTGGAGCCATTGTGGCGGCTCGCCGTAGGAAAGGGTGTCTTCAATCACGGCCGCTTCTTCGAGCAAGACGGCGGCGGCGTCCCATTGCTCCTGCTGCAATGCGATCTCAGCCTGGATGAATAGATCACTCACGGCAAGAATGCGATGCGCCGGATCAAATCCAAAGACGTACTCCTCTGGAAGAGCATCCTTGGCTTCTCGAAACAGTTCAAGTTCCAGCTCCGCGCTTTCAAAATCGTCGAGCGCGGCGAACGCGATCGCTCGGTGCGCCCGCCAGACGGCGACGGTCACCGGATAGCACGCCGGCGGAGCTTCCTCCGCCAAGAGCGCGTCCCAGCGGCCGAACCGCTTCTGCACGTCGTACACGGAACACATCCAGAGATCGATGTATGGCGCCACCATCTCCTGCATGTCAGTCGGGATGTCCTCCCACATCGATCGCGCCGCTGCCATGGCATCCTCTTCGCGCCCGCTCATCATTGCGGCGTATGCGAGCATGTGCGCATTGTGAACCATGTACATGTGTTGAATCGTCTGTTCGGGTGAGCGCTGGCGATACACATCGTCGGACCGCATCGCCTTGACGTTCTGCGCGATCGCTTCGTCCCAATGGCCAGTCTTCACATAAATGTGCGACGGCATGTGCAGCAGATGCCCGCTCGCCGGCGCCATGTCATTAAGGCGGCGGGCGGCGACGAGGCCGCGGTCCGGATCGGCGCTTGGTTCAACGGCGTGAATGTAAAGATGGTTGGCGCCGGGGTTGTCCGGGTCGAGCGCCATCACACGCTCCAGCGTGATGACGATGTCAGGAGTGTTCTCTGCCGGTGTCTGGTCTTGTGAGTACAGCATCCACGGCGTCAACACCATCAAAGACTCCGCGTAGAGCGAGCCCACATCCGAATCCGTCGGATGCGTTGCCCACACGTACTCCATCGCATCGGCGTACGCCTCATTCAGCTCCGCACGATCGGAATTGAACTGCTTCACGTACCGAACCTCTAAAGCCTCGATCAGATCGCGCTCGACGGGCGTCGTGTTGTCAATTCGTGCAATCGCCTCTTGCAGCGCCGTCCACGCTGCTTTGTTGCGCTCTTCCGTCATGATCGGGTCGTTGTAATTCGGACCGTGGCACACCGAAACTCCCCACCACACCATGGCGCAATCGGGGTCGAGCTCCGCGGCGCGC
Source organism: Phycisphaerales bacterium (assembly GCA_029260345.1). Taxonomy (GTDB): domain Bacteria; phylum Planctomycetota; class Phycisphaerae; order Phycisphaerales; family UBA1924; genus OFTM186. Next base: position 57,058 of record JAJDDK010000003.1, read on the forward strand.
AGGAAGCACCGGATCGCCTCGTCATGGTTGAAGGCGTACATCCAGTTGAGGCCCTGGTCGAAGAACTCCTGCGCTTCAGCGGAATCCGTCGTCACCGTGCGCGTGTGCGAACTCAGTCCGTTGAAGTGTTGGGCGCGAGCCGCGGAATGCATCTCGGATGGCTTGTAGTGATGCGAGCATGCGCTCACGGCCAGCGAGACCGTCAGAGTCGAAGCGATCTTGAAGAAACCCCTCATCGTTACTCTCCATTTCGTGCAATGAACGTGCGAGCCAACTGCACTCCCCAGCAGCGAAGTCAGCTTTCGGATCAAGAATATCCGCTGGGAGCGGCCTCACAAGTGACCGCCGCCCACGCCGCGCATGAGGGTGACATGGGCCGTAAAATTTTGAAGAAGTGTATGGCGTCGCCATAGCAGTTCTGATACGACGACATCCGGGAAAGGATATAATTTCCCACATTCCAGCAAACTCCAATGGAGACAGACCATGCTTCGTTTCTTGCCTGTTCTGATCGTGTCGACAGTGTTCATCGTGTGCATCCAAGCCGCCAGTGCAGATACGTTGACGCCGGATCAACTTGAAAATCTGGTGGCCCCGGTGGCGCTGTACCCCGATCCGCTCCTGGATCAGATTCTGGACGCGAGCCAGTATCCGAAGCAGCTCGTGCAGGCCGGTGATTACATCAGCGATCATCAGCAAGGTCAGCAGCCGAATTCTTCATGGGCGGCGAGCGTCACGGCGCTCCTTGATTATCCCACTGTATTAACGAAACTCGACGACGACCTTGGCTGGACAACGCGTCTTGGCATTGCGGTCGCATCACAGAACGCCGCCGTGCAAACAGCGATTCAGGCTTGCCGCGCCAAGTCCCAGCAGGCGGGGAATCTGACCAACAACGCGCAGCAAACGGTGCAGGTGCAGAACAACACGATCAACATCGTTCCCACGGATCCGAACACAATCTACGTGCCCGACTACGACCCGAGTTTGATCTACACGCCGCAACCGCCAACCCATCCGCTCGTCGCGTTCGGCGCTGGCGTCGCCGTCGGAACCATGCTCGAGCACAACAACAACTGGTATTACGGCTGGTACCACCATCACTATTACGATCACATCAACGTCGCGGGCGGCCACGCGGGTTATGTCGGCCCGCACGGCGCCGGCACGGTCACGCACATCACCGGCCAGTACGCCAACTACACGCACGCCAATCACGTCGGCCCATGGGGCGCGACGACCGGCACGCATATTGGCGGGCCGAACTACGGCTACACCGGCGGCGCCCATGTCGGTCCTTATGGAACGACCCATGTCCAACATGTCTATGGCCCCAATGGCGGCATGACGCATGTCGGTCACACCGGCTTCTACGGCCATACGAGCTTCAACACTGGGCACTACAACCGCGTGTACCGGCGCTGATATTCAGAATGCAAAGAAGGCCAATGCATATTTCATTCGTGACTTCAATGGCCGCTATGGCGCTGGCGTCGAGCGTGCTGGCGCAGGCGCCCCAAGCGGTGGACGGCATGGTCTGGGTTCCCGGGGGTGAGTTCACCATGGGCTGGGACGGCCCCGAAGGACGCTATGACGAACGACCGGCGCATCGCGTTGAGGTTGATGGCTTCTGGATAGACGAAACCGAAGTCACCAATGCGCAATTTCGCAAATTCGTCGAGGCCACCGGCTATGTGACGACGGCAGAGCAATTGGTGGACTGGGAGGAACTGAAGAAGCAGCTTCCGCCTGGCACACCGAAGCCTTCGGATGAAGACCTCGCGCCGGGATCATTGGTCTTTACGCCTCCGGCGCACGCCGTGGACCTGCGCAATTACACGCAGTGGTGGACCTGGACGACCGGCGCCAACTGGCGCCATCCCGAGGGACCAGGAAGTTCCATCGAAGGGAAGGACAACTATCCCGTCGTGCATGTGTCGTGGGATGACGCCGTCGCCTATGCCAACTGGGCGGGCAAGCGACTGCCGACTGAAGCGGAGTGGGAGCATGCCGCGCGATTTGGTCACGATGAAGAGCGTTTCCTGTGGGGCGACGCGCTGATGCCGGATGGCGCGCATATGGCGAACATCTGGCAAGGTGAATTCCCACACCGAAACCTCGTCGAAGACGGATTCGCCGGCGCCTCACCGGTGAAGTCGTTCCCGCCGAGCGAACTCGGCCTTTACGACATGGCGGGCAACGTGTGGGAATGGACGGCCGACCAGTTCCGTCCCGATACGTACTCAACACGGGTGGCCGAGCTTGAACCGGGAATGTGCTGCTCCAACCCACAGGGTCCAACATCCAGCGTTGATCCGCGCAATCCATACGCGCGCGACTCGCGCGTGCAAAAGGGCGGATCCTTCTTGTGCCATGCGAGCTACTGCGAGAGCTACCGCCCCAGCGCCAAGATGGCGGCGCCGCCCGACTCCGGACTCATGCATCTCGGCTTCCGGTGCGCATCAGATGCACCCGCTCCTGAGTGAGGTCGCCCAGCGCCTCACGTCTTCAATGGATTCTGATTCGCAATTGATGCCCGAATTGTGGACACTACGCGCCGCTGGCGCACCTCTCCCCAGCCGGTCGGGAGTCACTCACATTGGACATCATCTTTCTTGCGCAGATCATCATCCCGCTCACGCTCGTTGCCTTCTTGCTCCTCTCGGTGGAAATGGGCTACCGGCTGGGCGCTCGTCGCGTGCGCGGCTCTGACGCCGGCAAAGCCATGGAAACCGGCGCTATTCAGGGCGCCATGCTCGGCCTGCTCGGCCTGCTTCTGGGCTTCAGTTTCGCCGGCGCCTCAGGCCGGTACATGGAGCGACAGGACCTCATCAGCCAAGAGGCCAACGTCATCGGCACGACGTACCTTCGCGCCGACTTGCTGGACGATCCTCACTCGACAGCGCTGAAAAATGAACTGATTGCATATGTCGATCATCGCGTCGAAGCGTCACAGTCGCTGCAGCGCGGCATGACCAATGACACGGCGCAAATAGTTGAGGATGCGCATCGGCAGATCTGGGCCACGACGCTGGCGGGTGTTCAGGCGAAGCCGCACGTGTTGGTCGCTGTGGTCGCGCCAGTGAATGAATTGATCGATCTCCACGATTCCCGTATCGCCGCCGCCCGTAAGCATTTGCCAGGGCTCGTCCTCGGATTGCTCATCACCTGCTCGGCGCTGACGCTTGGCGTGATTGGTTACGCCTGCGCGCTGGCGCGGCGGCGCAACACGATCATGACGTCAGTCATTGCGATATTGATCGGCGCCGCGCTGTGGACCACGATCGATCTCGATCGCGCCCGCATTGGACTCATCCGTGTGACGGATGTCGCGCTATCTGATTTGCAGAAACAGTTGCAAAGATGGTCTGAGCGTGAGGCCAATTGAATGCGTCGTCACGGCAAGGACGCCGAACGGAACGACGCCAAAGTTGTCAAATTGTGACAGCGATGACGTGTCTCGGGATACACATGTCCTGGCAATTTCATCCTAAATTTCGATTCGCCATTGCTTTGTGACGCCGGGTAGGCCGTAGCGAGACCCTTCGACCTCTGATGGTCACAACGTTTTTGTCGAATTGCGATTTCTTTGACGGCGATGCGATTACATTGAGCGCATTAAAATGAGCGCTTTTGGTCGCCGTGGGGCGGGCCCGAAAGCGGTGGACACGGTGAGGGGACCCAAGATGCGAAGCAATATGGTGATGTGGAGTGCGCTGTTTGGCGCTTTGGCGATCGGCGCCGCGACTCAAACGACGTTGGCGCAGGACGCCGCGGTGGACCGGCGCGAACTGCCGATCAAGACGCCATGGATTCCGCCAATCACCACACTGGATGCGCGCGATGCGAAGGCGCCGCCCGTGTTCCAGGTCGAAGCGCCGGAAGGCGCGCCAAACGTCGTCATTGTTCTGATTGACGATCTTGGTTTCGGCGGCACAAGCACCTTCGGCGGCGTCATCCCGACGCCAACGTTTGATCGGCTCGCCTCCGGCGGTCTCAAGTACAACCAGATGCATTCGACGGCGCTGTGTTCGCCATCGCGCGCCGCACTGCTGACCGGACGCAATCATCACTCAGTCAACATGGGCTCCATCACTGAGCTAGCGACCTCGTTCCCCGGAAACACGGGAATGATTCCATCAGACAGCGCCATGCTCCCTGAAACGCTGCGCCTCAATGGTTACAGCACAGCGCATTTCGGCAAAGATCACATGACGGCAACGTGGGAGACGAGCCCATCCGGGCCGATGACGCGCTGGCCAACCTTCCGCGGCTTTGACCGGTTCTACGGCTTCCTCGGCGGCGAAACGAATCAGTGGTCGCCCATGATTTATGACGACCTCGCACCCGTCGATGACCCGGCCAAGGGCGATCCTAATTACCACTTCATGAATGACATGACCGAGAAAGCGATCGAATGGATTGAGATCCAGCAGTCGCTGACGCCGAACAAGCCGTTCTTCGTGTATTACGCGCCCGGCGCCACGCACGCGCCTCACCATGTGCCGCAGTCGTACATCGACAAGTACAAAGGGAAGTTTGATGACGGGTGGGATGTTATTCGCGAACGCATCTTCAACCAGCAGAAAAAGATGGGCGTGATTCCTGCGGACACAAAGCTCGCCGACAAGCCTGAAGCCATTCAGGACTGGAAGAGCCTGAGCGCCAAAGAGAAGAAACTCTTCGCTCGCCAAGCCGAAGTTTTCGCGGCGTTCGTCGATATGACCGACCACGAGATCGGCCGTCTCGTGGATGCGATTGATGAGATCGGCGAACTCGACAATACGCTGATCATCTACATCGCAGGCGACAACGGCACGAGCGCCGAGGGCGGCATGCACGGCCTCTACAGCGAAATGACGTACTTCAATGCGGTCCCCGAAACCGTGGACGACATGCTGAAGTACTACGACGTCTGGGGCGGACCCGAGACGTACCCGCACATGGCCGCGGGTTGGGCCGTCTGCTTCGATTCCCCGTTCATGTGGACGAAGCAGGTTCCGGCGAATTACGGCGGCACGCGTCAGGGCACGGTCATGCACTGGCCGAACCGCATTAAAGCGAACGGTGAACTTCGCACGCAATGGCACCACTTCATCGATGTGGCGCCGACTGTGCTTGAGGCCATCGGATTGCCGCAGCCTCGAATTGTCAACGGCATCGGCCAGCGACCGATTGAGGGCGTGAGCATGGCCTATACATGGGACGACGCCAGCGCGGCGGACCGTCACCTTGTGCAGTACTTCGAAATCCTTGGCAACCGAGGTTTGTACAACGAAGGCTGGTTCGCGGGCACCGTGCATAAGGCGCCATGGGAGGCAAAGCCTCGGCATCCCCTGACAGAAGACGTGTGGGAGCTCTACCACGTCGCCGAAGATTTCAGCATGACCGAGGATGTCTCGAAGAAGTATCCCGACAAACTGAAGGAGCTTCAGGAGCTCTTCCTCGCTGAAGCGGTGAAGTATCAGGTGCTTCCAATTGATGATCGATTCCTGGCGCGACTCGACCCCAAGTCGGCTGGCCGCCCGGACCTCATGGGTGATCGAACATCAATCACCCTCCACGAAGGCGCCGGGTTCCTGATGGAGAACAGCTTCATCGACACCAAGAACAAGTCCTTCACGATTACGGCGAAATTCGCAAGTGATGGAGCGAAGACGAACGGCGTCCTCGTCAGTCAGGGCGGGCGCTTCGGCGGCTGGAGTTTCTACGTCAAGAACGGCAAGCCGGTCTACATGTACAACTTCCTGGGCCTCGAACAGTTCAGCGTGACGTCCAACACGACGCTGCCCAGAGGCGATGTGACCGTGACGCTTGAGTTCGACTACGACGGCGGCACAAGCGCGCAGCCGAAGCAAGGCGCCGGCGGGACGGCGACACTGAAGATCAACGGAAAACAAGCTGGCTCCGCAAAGATCGACAAGACGCAATGCTGCGTCTGGTCCGCCGATGAGTCAGCGAATGTGGGCATCGATCGTGAAACGCCGGTCTCGCCGGACTACCACGACGAGCACAGCAGCCGGTTCAACGGGCGCATTCACGAGGTCACGATCGATTTGAAGTAACACCATGCCGATCGCTTGCGGTCGGAGGCCCGTCGTAATGAAGTTTGGCCCAAGGCCCTTTTTTCGAAATAGGTCTTGGGCCATTTTTATGCTCCGACTATTCTTGCAAAGTCGCCAACGCCTGACGCTGTATAGGTCCGGGAATCGTTGACATAATCCGGCATCAGATTTTCTGACGCATTCGGGGATTGAGTACAGCCCTGACAAAGGAGTATTTCCATGCGATTTCGCAGACTTATGCTTCTTCTCGTTTACAGCGTCAGTTGTTCCCATGCGCTTGGCGGGGGACCAGAGCGATTCTGGGCCGGTGGCGATGGCGTATTCCAACTTGATATGAACTGGATCGGTGGCATGGCTCCGAACGCCAGCGACACGGCCGTCTTTGATCTTGACGATCTCGTTCCGAAGCCTCCCGCCGATCCAATCATCATTGAATTCGATGGCGCCGCCGCCACGAGCGGATTGCGCGTCGATAGTGGCGACGTCACGCTGCTCACTGAGGGATACAGCCTCGGCGCCAACGGCTTGCGCGTGGACGGCGCCTTGACCATCGTGGGGAACGTCACGCAATCGCCGTCACAATCCGGGTCCACTGGCAATTGGTTCGTTGGGCCGACGGGATTCTTGCAATACAGCGGCGCAATTGAGCTCGTGCAAAGCAGTCTTGCCATTTCCGGAACCATGATCGGTGGCTCTGTTCAGTCCGAATCCGACGAGAACGCCAGCGTGAGCGTCAGCGGTGTTTGGACTGGAGGATCAGCCAACCTGCTCAGGAGTTTTTCCTCAAGAGGTGAATTGCACAACGTGAACGTCAACACTGTGTTCAGTTCGTTGAGCGGCGCCATCACGAACACGTCAATTGACGTGTTCGATTCACTCAATCTCGGAACATGCTTGGCCATCGGCAGCGACGTGAGCGTCGGGACCGGGCTTGGCCTGAGTATGGGTGGCCACCTGACGCTGGACAGTTCGCACTTCGAAATTCAAGAGATGGAAGATTCCGGAGGCTCGCTCCTCACGATGATAAACGGATCGCATTTTATTCTTGGCGGGTCATTGGATTTCTGTGCAAGCGCCGTCCACTTAAGTGGAGAAGGGACGCTTTGTGATGGCGGACTGTGGGAGGTCGCCGAGATCACGCTGGATGATCAGGCGATGCTCACCGATGCGCACCTCTCAGGTGCGCTGACGCTGACCGTCTCGGGGCAGTCGCGCGTTGAACCGGGATCAATCGGCTCCGGCGCCGTCGTCTCGCTCACCATGGATGGCTCTCGAATCCAGTACGGCAATATCAATTTGGCGAGCTGGGAAGAACTTATTGTGACACTCACCGATCCTGCCGCCACGTTCGATGGTTTTTTTCCTGGTCTCGTTGCCACCAATCAAGGAACACTTGGTGGTGATCTGGTTCTCCAAGTCGCCGAAGGTTATGCGCCCGCAGAGTGTGATGTCTGGTTGATTTTTGAATCCGATGATCCGATCGAGGAAAGTTTTGAATCCATTGACGCGCCGGAGTTAGCGAATGGGCTGGCCTTTGATGTCCAAGTCGACGACCACAAAGTATTCATTGTCGTTGTCAACGAATCTTCACCAACGCCCGAGTCTTGTGTTCCTTCGGATTGCAATGCGAATTTTATCTCAGATGCGACGGAGATCGCGCAAAATCCTGCGCTCGACTGCAATGAGAATGGCATGCTTGACGAGTGCGAGATTGCCGCCAATCCCTTGCTCGATCAAAATATGAACGGTGAGTTGGACTGCTGTGAGATGAATTGTCCGGCCGACTTGAATAATGACGGGCTCACGAATGGTGTAGATTTGGCAATACTTCTTTCCGTCTGGGGCGCCACGACTTCAGCATTTGATGTTAACAATGACGGAATTATCAATGGCGCAGACTTAGCGGAGTTGCTGGCCAGGTGGGGCGATTGTCCACCAATCCCTGATCCATGTGCAAAGTGACCGTGCATATTGCTGTGCCGAACTCCCGAAATCGTATCTGCACGTGGTAAGTGAATAGTGAAAGGGGCGAATTGCGGCCCCATCCCTTTTCCATGGCGAACCCGGAAGAGTCTTGATTGGTGACCGCGGGCAGGCCAGCCTGCTTAGGACGACGGCCTTGGGCGCCAATCGTGGCCTGTCCTTACACTCCCCAAAGGTGATTCGTTGGACGCGCAGCAGAATTCAACTGAACCTGAAACGTTCGCTCCGGTCGGTGAAGACCTTCGCCGCGCACTGAACGCCCTCCTTGACGCCATCCCAAACGTTGACCGCCGCCCCACATCGCTGGCGCGAGCGCTCGACATCAATCGCGTGATTCTCAGCCGGCTGCTCAATGCATTGAAGCGACCCGACCCCCTTGAGGTGCTTCATTACGTGCCGGGTCCGGACTCGCTGCGATCGATCGCCGAAAGCGCAAGTGCGCTCGACCATATGCCGCGCGAAGTCATCGAAGAGGCAACCCACAGCATTGAACAATTCAATGCGCTCATTCGCGACCGCTTCGGCACGCGCGGCGCCTTGAACTCGGCCATCAGCGACGAAAGCCATGTCATTCAGAAGCGCCATGAAGAATTAGCGCGCTACGAAGTCTACAACGGCATGCGCCATGTCATGGGCGTCGAAGGCGAAACGTGGGTCACCACGATGATCTTCGCGCCCTCTCCTGATGAGGAATTTCTCTCGGTCACGTCGCTGCATGGTGTGCTTGGTATGCGCCGGCTTCGGCCGGATTCACCGGTTCGCTTTACGTATGGCCCACCCTACCAAGCGCCGGAACACGACCACGAACCGCTCGCCGGTTCAATCCATTTGCAGGACTTCTACACGAATGAGCCCGCGCCGATTCACACGGAGGTGCGCCGTGGTCAAGTCCTTCATCAGCTTGCTCCGTGCGGCGTTGGCAAAGAGGTCTTGCTCGACATGCTTGCGGTGAGCCGCGACCCGCAGGGCTCCCGTCGTTATGCAAGCCCCGAACGGCGATTTGGCGGCGTGGCGCTATTTCCAGACGTGCCGGTGAGGACGTTGCACTGCGATGCGATCATGCATGAGAGCGCTTTCCCCGGTGTTGAGCCGCGCTTGATCGCGTACAACCCCGGCTCGCGCGGCCTTGCGAATCCGAACGACCCGATGCGCGATGCGGATCGGATTGAAACGCGGGAGCGCATTGAAACGCCCGAGTTTGACCTCGAGCATTTCGAAGCTGCGGGCGTGCCGAATTATGCGTCCATGTTGAAACGGATCTTTGAAGAGATTGATGAGCCGCCGGAGGCGTACCGTGCCTATCGCGTGCGCATCCCATACCCGGTGCAGGGATTCCAATATGTGCTGGCGTTCGAGGTGCCGGAACATCCCTAAAGCGCCGATGTCAAGTGGTCGCAGCACTGGGTTGGCGGACGGGTTGCTCCGCACCGGAACGTGACTGCGCCAGATCCATCAAATCTTCAAGGATGAGATAGAGGCACGGCACAAGAACCAGAATGATCGCCGTCGCAAAGACGATGCCGAAGCCGAGCGAGATCGCCATCGGGACGATGTATTGCGCTTGCAGCGATTTCTCGAGAATGATCGGTCCAAGTCCGAAGAACGTTGTCGCGGTCGTCAGGAAGATCGGTCGAGCGCGGCGGACGCCGGCTTGCAGAATTGCGTCAAACGCGGTTTGGTCGCGGCGATTGCGATTGGCGAAGTCAATCATGATCAGGGCATCGTTCACCACGACACCTGAAAGCGCGATCACACCCATCAGGCTGATCAGCGATAGGTCGTATCCAAGCAGGATGTGTCCGATCACGGCGCCGACGATGCCGAACGGGATCGCGGCGAGCACGATCAGCGGCTGCAAGTAATGCCGGAATGCAATGGCGAGCAGCGCATAAATGACGAACATCGCCAGTCCGAATCCGCCCCAGAGCGCATTGGTGGCTTCACGCATCTCGGCGTCACTGCCTTCAAACGTCCATGTGACGCCGGGGAAATCGCGCCCGAGTTGAGGCAATACGTCGGCTTTGATCGCGGCGAGCACCTGGCGCGTCGCTCGCTTGGGTTCGACATCCATCGAGACGTTGACGATGCGCCGTCCATCACGCCGATTGATGCTGGTGAACGCCTCAGTTTGGCGCACCTCCGCGATGTCAAGCAGCGGGACCTCGCCGCCGGACGGCGTCATGATCACCAGATCTTCAAGGTTGTAGATGTCTTCGCGCTCTTCCTCAGGAAGCTTGACGCGCACTTCAATCTCATTGGTGCCGCGCAGCAAGCGCAAGGCAAGTGAGCCATAAAAGGCGCCGCGCAATTGACCGCCGATGTCCGCCGGGGTCAGTCCCAGCGCGCGACCCTCCGGCAACAGTCGAAAATCGAACTGCGTCTTGCCTTTGTTGTAGTTGTCGCTGACGTCGCGCGTGTTGGTGAACTGCTCGGCGCGCAGGACGAATGCTTCGGAGGCCTTTTCCAAAACGTCAATATCGCTGTGGCTGAGATCGACGCTGATGTCCTGGCGGTGACCGCCGGGGCCGCGTTCAGCTTCAAAGGAGATCTGGTCGACACCGGGAATGTCGCCGATGGAATCGCGCCACAACTGGATCACTTCCGCGGCGGTCATGTCGCGCTCGTCCGGCGGCTTCATCACGATCTCAACGTCGATGAAGTTCTGGCCGCGCACGTTGGTCTTCACGCCTTCGGCGACCTCGTGCAGGTTGTGCTCCTCGAACATGCGGAGGCTTGCCGTCGTCACCATCTCGGCGATGCGCTCCGCCTGATCGGGGGTTGTGCCGACCGGCAGACGGATGCCCGCTTCAATCTCATCTGCCGAGACCTCGGGCATGAGGATCAGACCCATATGGGCGCTCAAGCTGTAACTGCCGACGACGAACAACAGTGCCAGCGCCGCCGTGGTCGTGATGTACCGATAGCGGAGCGCCACGCGCAGCATCGGTCGATAGCACCGATCCACCGTGCGTTTGAACAAGCTTGAAAAACTCTGCTGAACGCGATGCAGTCGCGCGCCGACTCGCGTGCGGCCTTTGCCGCTCTTCGCATGCGCCAGGTGCGCCGGCAGAATAAAGAGCGCCTCGAGCAGCGAAACGGCGAGCACGATGATCACGACGATCGGCAGCGGCCGCCAGAACTTTCCCGTCTCACCCGGGATGAACATCAGCGGAATGAACGCGACGATGTTGGTGAGAATGCTGAAGGTGACCGGGCCGGAGATTTCGCGGGCGCCGCGGATGGCGGCGCGCATGTGGCTTTCGCCTTCTTCCCTCAGTTCGTACACATTCTCGCCAACAACAACGGCGTCATCCACAACAATGCCGAGCACCATCAGAAAGCCGAAGAGGGAAATCATGTTGATGCTGAGGTCCACCGCCGGCATGAAGAGCACGCCGCCAATGAATGAGATGGCCATGCCCATCATGACCCAGAACGCCAGGCGCAATTCAAGGAAGAGGGCCAAAATCAATATCACAATGACTACTGCGAACAGGCCGTTTTTGATCACCAGCGTCAGGCGGCGCCGGAAGTCCTCCGCGTTGTTGTTGTCAATGCGCCACTGCACCCCCGGCGGAAGTTGGGATTCAAATTGAGCGAGCGACTCCTCGACGGCTTCAGCGATCTGGAGCGGCGACTGCTCGCCCACGCGGTAAATCTCAATCTCAACCGATGGCTGCTGATTGAATTGCGAGTGCAGGTTTCCTTCGGTGAAGCCGTCGCGAATGGTTGCGATGTCCGCCAGGGTGACGACCGCCCCACTCTCATTCGTCAATATTTCGATTTCGCCGAACTGGTCCGCCCACTGCTTGCGCGCCTTGACGCGCAGCAGTATTTCACCGGCGCTGGACTGCACCGCGCCGGCTGCGATGTCCTCGCTGGACGACTCGATCAAATTAGCGATGTCCGGAAGCGTCAGTCCATATTCGCGCAGGCGGTGACGTGGAATCTCGACGTGCGTGACGTAATCCGGCACACGATTGAGTTCAACCTGTGTGATGTACGGATTGGCGAGCAGTTGATCGCGCAGTTGTTCGGCGAGTTGGCGCAGCGTCCAGACATCGACCGGACCATACAGCCCGATGGACATCACTTCCGTTTGGCGCGACTGCAACCGAACTTCGGGCTGCTCGATGTCATCCGGGAACGTGCGGATGCGGCTGACCGCCTGATCCACATCCTGAAACGCCTTCATGCGATTGGCGCCGGCGACAAGTTCAATACTGACTTCACCGCTGCCTTCGCGCGCTTCAGACGTGATCTCGCGAATGCCTTCGACGCCGCGAATGGCTTCTTCCACGGGTCGCAGGATGCCTTGCTCAACCTCCGAAGGCGCGGCGCCGGGGTACCCGACATCAACCTCAACAATGTCAAGCTGAAACTGCGGGAAGACTTCCTTCTGAATACTGAGCGCCGACCAGAATCCGCCGAACAGAAGAATCACCATCAGCAGGTTGGCCGCGATCGGATTGCGCGCCATCCAGGCAATGGGGCCTCGTTGATCGTCGATCTCGGTGCGATCAGTCTCGCTCATGGCGTGGCCTCTTGATCCGCCTGCGCCGGGCCGTCGGGCGCTTCATCAGCGCGCCGAAGCAGCAGACCGTTCGTGACGGTTGCGAGGCTCGTCGTCACGACGGCCTCTCCCTCCGCGACGCCGCTACGAATGTAGGCGTGCGTCGCATCGCGGAACACGACGTCCGTCTCGCGAATTTCAAGCTTGTCATCCACCATCACCCAGACCGTGTCATTCATGCGGAGGTATTCGCGGTCCAGACGGATGACGTCCTCAAGCGAACGTGCTTCCATTTGCAGTTGAACGATTGTGCCGAGGATCATTGGCGGGCCGTCAGCGGTGCGCCCAAGCGGATCTGGCACGGTGACGAGCACGCGCGCCAGCCGCGTCTCCTGATCGACCACGCCGATGAGCCGCGCAAGTTTTCCTTCGCGAAAGGCGTCCGGCCCCCACGCGGAGACGTGGCGCACACGCACGTTTGACGTTTCTTCGCCATCACGCGGAAATTGGAGCCAGCGCAGATCGCGCAACGGCACACTCGCCATGACCCAGTATTCGTCAACACCAACCAATCTGCCGAGCTGATCGCCCGGCCCAACCTGCGAACCGAGATTGACGGTTCGGGTCAGGATCTGCGCATCGAACGGCGCTCGGACCGCGGTGCGATCGAGATCCAGTTGCGCCTGTTCAACTGCGGCTTCGGCCGCCTGGAGTCGGGCGCGAATGCTTTCGATCTGCGGCTCGCGCAGCACGAGCGGCTGGTTTTCAGTCGAGACTTCTTCACCAAGGAGTTCGAACTCCTGCCGCGCAACGAGTTGGCGCCCCTGCTCAATCGCCAGTTCCGCCTTGACCTGGCGCATTTCGCTTTCTCGCGCGGTGACCACGCGCATGAAATCGATCGGGTCGATCTGAAGGAGCTTCTGCCCGCCTTCGACCAGACCGCCGGGAACGAAACCGGCCTCCATTCCAACGATTTCACCACTGACGCGCGGACTGAGCACAACGTCGCGTGCCGGCTCGACAACGCCGAGCACTTCAAGTGTGGGTCGATAGTCGCCGCGGGTGAGTTGAATAGTCTCCACCAGCGCAGCGGAACGGCGCGTGGCGCTCTCGCTCTGTGCCTTTGGCTCCAGCGCGAAGATGAGATGACTGGCGCCGGCGGCGGCGCCGATCAGGACAACGCAGACAACAACGCTGACAACGATTCGACCGACGCCGCGCTGCTTGGTTGTCGTGGCACTATCACTCACGGGCGTTCACTCCACCGGGGCGGCCATGGTCTCATCGTAGAGGCTCGATTCGTCCCGGTCTCTTGGCGTCGTGAAACCTCCCGCGAGGGCGCGATAAAGGTCAATCCGGAAGGCGACCCGATCCAGCTCCGCCGTCAGGATGCTGCGTTCAAGCTGCTGCTGCTCTCGAAGCGCGGCGAGCACGTCCAGATAGTCCGTCGCGCCATTGAGGTATTGCGTGCGAAGTTGCTGATACGTGGTGGTGGCCAGTCGAAGCTGCAACATCAGATTCGTGATGCGCCGCACTTGGTGCGCTTCGAGCGACAGCGCATCTTCAACCTCGCGAAATGCGTTGAGCACGATCTGTCCGTATTCGGCAAGTCGCTGGCGGCGAATCGCAACGGCGATCTCAACATCGGCGCGGCGGGCGCCGCCGTCGTAGAGCGGCGCGACGACCTGGCCAGCAAGCGAAACAAGCCAACTCTCAAAGAGTCCGGATGGATTTTCAGCGGAGGTCGTGATCGCCGCGGCGAGATCAATGCGCGGGTATTGATTGCTCACGGCCGCCGCGACATCCGAATCCGCCGCTTCAAGTACAAAGTAGGCGCTGCGCACGTCCGGGCGGCGCACCAGCAATTCCGCCGGAAGACCGGTGTTTGGAAGCGCCGGCACATTGGGCAGATGAGACTCACGAACGATTGGTTCAGCCTGCGGCGGGCGCCCCTCCAGCACCGCAAGAATGTTCTCGAACACATCAATGCGCGCCTGTGTGATAATCGCCTGCTCGCGCGTCGCCTCGACAAGCTGGCGCTGACGAAGCACATCCGCGCTGCCGGACTGACCAACTTCGAATCGGCGCTCAATCACCTCAAGCACGGTGAGGTTCGTTTCGATCTGTGAATTGATCAGCTCAAGTTGCTGATGCTGTTCGGCAAGTTGGCACCAGGTCAGCGCGACCGCGGCAGAAAGACTGATCGCCGCGGCGTGGTAATCCTCCGCCGTCGCCTCGGCGCGCAAGCGTTGCGCTTCGACCAGTGATCGGATGCGCCCCCACAAGTCCACTTCATAGGAAGCGCTGACGCCGAGGCTGAGCTGCGTCTGATCATTGACGCCGGTTCCCTCGCGCAGTTCGCCGGTCGCGAATCCGTCGACGCTTGGGTACAGGGCGGCTCGCTCACGCCGGGTGATGGCGCGGGCCTCTTGCAGCCGCTCCCACGCCGCGGCGAGGTCGAAATTGTTCGAAAGCGCGATTTCGACGTGATCGGTGAGGCGCTCGTCGTCGAACGCCGTCCACCAGCGATCGGCCAAGGGCGCCGTCCCGCTGGGCGAGAAATCCGGTGCGGCTTGAAGGGGAAGCGGCTGGCGCGGTTCGGGCGTCGCGCAACCAGACAGGAGCAAAGCGGCCGCCAAGAGGGAAGCGCAGCGTTCGCCCAATCGGCGCTGCGCGTTATGGCGATTCAGTCGTGTCATCTTGGTGAATGTGCCCATCACGCTCAGCCATGAGCGTACACGGATTGCACGATCTCCCAAAGTCGAACGGACAGGAGAGCAGGCCCCAATTTTCGGATGGGTCTTGCACGAAACTGTCGATGGCTGGTCCGCCTGACACGAAGGGCACAATGAAGTTCGACGAATCGAAACCGCAATGGATAGACGTCTTTCAATAAGAAAACGGTGTATAGGTAATTCCGCGCGGATTCCGCGCGTTGACCATCATTGCTGGTTTCGCGATAGTACGCAGGCGCGAGCTGTGATCCGCGAGCAACGCGCTCGGAGATCGATAATGCCGGGGCTGATTTGCACATGTCCAGTCGAGCGTCGTCCGCTTCGTGAGGATGCATTCTCGATTGGATGGGCGACTGCAATGATCATTCCTCTGAAATCACCGGGGTGCGGATAATGCCGACCGGTGACGCGACGACCTTTCACTACCAACCGGCCGAAGGCGGCGGCGTCACGCTCCAACTGGCGGGGCGGCTGAATGCGACTTCGCTTCCAAGCATTTGGAATTCGATCCTGGCGCCCATTCAAAAGAATCCGCCGAGCGCTATCACTGTCGATCTTTCAAAGGTCGAATCGTTCGATGGCGCCGGCATCGGTCTGCTGGTCGAGATTGATCGGCAGGTGCGCGGGCGCGGCGGAACCGTTCAATTTGAGCATCTCAACCCCGAGCAGGCGGGTGTTCTCAACGTCGCGCGGCTGCACGACCCGGCGAAGACTTTCACGCCGCCCCCGCCGCGCGAGGGCTCGATCGCACAAGTCGGGCGAGCCACGGCGGACATCCTCAATCAAATGCGCTCGATTGTCACCTTCACCGGCGAACTGACGGTCGTGCTCTTCTGGGCGCTGACGCATCCGCATCGCGTGCGGTGGCGCGACATGCTTCAGGCGTCAGAAAAAACGGGCGCCAATGCGGTGCCGGTTGTTGCGCTTCTTGGATTTCTGGTCGGATTGATCATTGCGTTTCAGTGCGCCGGGCCATTAAGCAACTTCGGCGCTGAATCGTTCGTGCCGACGGTCGTGGCGATTTCAATCGTGAGCGAGCTTGGGCCACTGATGGCCGCGATTATTTTGGCGGGCCGGTCAGGATCGGCGTTCGCGGCAGAAATTGGCACGATGAAGGTAACCGAAGAAATTAATGCGCTCATTACTTTTGGTCTGAGCCCGACGAAGTTTCTGGTGCTCCCACGCGTGTTGGCATCACTCTTGGTGACGCCAATGCTTGGCGTCATCTCATCGGTCATGGGCGTGGTGGGCGGCTATGTCGTCATGGCGGCGCTCGGCTATTCGTTGTCGTTCTATGTGGAGCAGATTCAGTCGGCGGTGAACTATGTGGATTTCCTTCAGGGCGTGTTGAAGTCGTTCGTATTCGCCATCCTTGTCGCGGCGATCGGTTGTCTTTCGGGATTGCGCACGAACGAAGGCCCTGGCGCCGTGGGCGACAGCACGACGAAAGCGGTGGTCGCTGGCATTGTGCTCATCGTCCTTGCTGATGCGATCCTTGGCTCGGTCTTCTACTACGTGAGGCTTTGACGGCGTATGGAAGACTTCAGCCCTCCCGGCATGGCGATAGGCGAGCCGATCATTCGCGTCGTCGACTTCACGGCGGCGTATGGCGATCACGTCGTGATGAAGGACATCAACTTTGAGATCTATCCCGGCGAAGTGTTTTTCGTCGCCGGCGGTTCGGGGTGCGGCAAGAGCACGCTCCTGAAGCATCTCATCGGCTTGTACAAACCGGCGCGTGGGCAGACGATCATCGACGGTGACGACATGGCGACGGCGACCGGCAGCATCAAGGAGCGCATTCTTCGAAAGATCGGGGTCGCCTATCAGGGCGGCGCGCTTTTCGGCTCAAAGACGTGCCTCGGCAATGTGCGGCTGCCGCTTGAAGAATTCACGGATCTGCCTGGCGATGCCATGGATTCAGTCGCGCTGTCCAAGCTCCGCATGGTGGATCTTGAACATGCGGCGGACTTGCTGCCATCTGAGATTTCCGGCGGCATGCAGAAGCGGGTCGCGATGGCTCGAGCCAATGCGCTCGACCCGAAGATTCTGTTTCTCGATGAGCCGTCGGCTGGGCTGGACCCGATCACGTCGGCGGATCTGGATTCGTTGATCAAGACGTTTTCGACGTTGTTCGGAACGACTTTCGTGATTGTCTCTCACGAACTGTCGAGCATTTTTTCCATTGCGAGCCGCGTGCTGGTGCTGGACGCGTCCGTCAAGACCATGGTGGCGATTGGCGATCCGGTGTCGCTGCGCGATCGAAGTGAAAATCAATGGGTGCGCGAGTTCTTCAGCCGCAAGGGGTCAGAAATGCCCGGCGGCGCCTCGACCACGACGGAGGCCAATCAGACGTCATGAACTCCAATGCAAACTATTTCAAACTCGGCTTGTTCGTGGTGCTCGCCACGGCGCTGCTCTGCGGCGGCATTATTTTCTTCGGCGCCAGCAAATTGTTCCAGCCGGTCTTCATTGTTGAAACGTACATGAGTGAATCCGTGGACGGCGTCAGTCCGGGAAGTGCGATCAAGTATCGCGGCATTAACTTCGGCGAAGTGAAAGCAATTGAATTGGCCGCTCGGAAATACAACCCGAATTTTATGGAGGAGGGCGATTTTGGCTCTGAAGTGCTACTCGAACTCGCCGTGCGGCGCAGCGTCTTGCCACCGGATTCGACGGACGAGAAAGTTGCGAAATGGCTGAAGCAAGCGGCGGACGCCGGGCTACGGGCGCGTGTCGCGTCAAGCGGTCTGACCGGACCTTCCTACATTGAATTCATCTACTTAGATCCCGAGTATTTCCCTGCGGAGAAGCTTCAATGGACGCCGCCGGAGCTCTATATCCCATCAGCGCCCAGCTCCACACAGGTGCTGATTTCGACGGCGCAGAGCATTCTCCGTGAACTTGAACGCATCAACTTTGACCAGATCGCGGACAATGTTGATCATTTGATCTCATCGACGCAGTCGGCGATCAATGACCTCAATGCAAAATCGATCGGTGAGAACGCCGTCGCCTTCCTGGAGGAGATTCGAGAGTCGAACCGGCAGCTCGAGCGAATTCTCAGCAATCCCAATATCGATCCGTCGCTCGCTGACCTTCGCGCCACCTTGGAAAACGCGAAGAACATGACGGCGGACATTCAAGAGCAGCTTGATGATCCGGCGTTCAAGCAGTTCATTTCCAACATTGAGAACGCCAGTAATGATTTTGGACCGGCGATCACGGACATTCGGCGCATGATTCAGCGCGTCGATCGCCTCATCGCGTCCCAGCGCGACGGCATTGAACGTGCGCTCATGGAATTGAATCAGGTGCTTGAGAATGTGAAGGACGTGACCGAGGACGCCTCGGAGAATCCATCGCGTCTGCTGTTCGGCGATCCACCGCCCAAGATCAAACCGGGAGGCCGTCCATGAAGAGGTTCACGCTGATGAAGTGCATGGGACTTGCGGGCGCCACGATGTTGCTTTGTGGTTGCGGCCTTTCGCAGCCATATCCGGCAAAGCAATGGTTCGGTGTTTCCGCAGGCGCACCGGCGAGCACGAGCGCGACGCCGCGCGATGTGGTGTTGCGGGTGGATTCAGTGCGTGTGGCAGAGCCATTCTCAAATCGCGAGTTTCAGTATCTCGTCGGCGCCGACCGGTTCGAGCGCGACTATTACGCAAACTTCGTCGCTGATCCGGATCGGCTGCTAACGGCGCAGCTCACGAACTGGCTGACTTCGAGCAACGTGTTTCGCGCCGTGATCAGCGCCTCGAGCGATGCGGGCGCGGATGTGTCGCTGCATTGCATGGTGACAGAGATGTACGGAGATTTTCAGGACGCGAACGCACCCAAAGCGATCTTTGCGGCGCGGTTCTTCCTCATCGATGAACGCGGACTGCAAGGCGATGTGCTTTTTATGCGCGACTATCGAAAATTGGAGTCAATGGATTCGAACAACGCGGAGAGTTTCGCGCAATCGCTCGGCCGTGCGGCGGGGCGTGTGTTTGGGCAGTTGACGAGCGACATTCGCACGGTCCCCTTGAAGAATCCGGCGTCGCCAGACAATGAAAGCGCCGCCACGCCATGAGCCTCCCGAAATTTGAGACACTTCGAAATCACAGAGTTCAAAAGCTCTTGGAGGCACACGAGGAATTACAAATATCCTCCTCGCGGCTCCACCCACAACGTGTAAACAGACTGAAAGGAAAGAGATGAAAATCAAAATGAATCGATTGGCGCTTGTCGCCACGCTTACGATGATTTCCAGCACTGCCCTTGTTGGATGCGCAAAGCACCATCGAGTCACCGATCCATCAACGGGATCGGTGTATTACACGAAGAAGGTCCACCACCGCGACGGCGCCGTTCGGTTCAAGGACGCGACGACCGGCAAAGAGGTGAATCTCCAGAACGCCGAAGTCGAACGCATCTCGAAGCGTGAGTATCGACACGGCACGTAGTCGAATTGCCTGTCAGGAATTCGATAAAGGGCGCCACTGACTGACACGGCCTACATTGACCGTGATGCCTCGGCACACATTGCCGGGCATGATCGCATTTTTTGAAGGGGCGCCCGTTGGAGCACGACGTAGAATCGATCTTTCAAAAAGCTCGAAATCTTTCGGGTCAGGAACTTAATCTGTTCCTCGACGAGGCCTGCGGCGACGACAACGCCTTGCGCCGCGCCGTTGAATCGCGCCTTGCGGAGGACGCCCCGACGCTCGACCCATCAGAGTTCACGGCGGCGACCAATGCGTTCAGTGCATCGCCAAGTGGCGACGCTGCCTCTGGACAATTTGAACGTCCGGGGCTTCGAATTGACCGGTATGAGCTTGTTCGAGAATTGGGGCAGGGCGGGTTCGGCTCCGTGTGGCTTGCGCAACAGCACGAGCCGGTGAAACGACTCGTTGCGCTCAAGATCATCAAACTCGGAATGGACACGCGCGAAGTCATCGCCCGATTCGAAGCGGAGCGACAGACCCTTGCGGTCATGGACCATCCGAACATTGCAAAGGTGTTCGATGCCGGCGCCACTGACGCCGGCCGCCCCTATTTCGTCATGGAATATGTCGATGGTGTTCCGTTCACCGAATACTGCGATGCGAACCGCCTCGATGTCTCCACGCGTCTGCGGCTCTTCCAACGGGTCTGCCAGGCGGTGCAGCATGCGCACCAAAAAGGAATTATTCATCGCGATATCAAGCCATCCAATGTCCTGGTCGCAACGGTTGACGGGGGGCCGTCGCCGAAGGTGATTGATTTCGGCATTGCGAAGGCCACCGAAGCGCGGCAGACCGAGCAGACGATGTTTACAGAGCAGGGTCAGGTCATCGGCACGCCGATGTACATGTCGCCCGAGCAGGCCGGGCCTGAATCACACGACATTGACACGCGCAGCGATGTCTATTCACTTGGAGTTCTCCTGTACGAGACGCTGACGGGAGCGACACCATTCAGCCGGCAGGACTTGCATCGCGCGGCCTTCGGCGAGATTCAGCGCATCATTCGGGAAGTTGATCCGCCGCGACCGAGCACTCGACTAAGTTCGATTGGCGAGTCGCTTCAAACCGTTGCAGAGAGCCGAGGGCTGCAACCCGGCCGACTCGGCGCTGCGCTTCGGGGAGAATTGGACTGGATCATAATGAAAGCGCTCGAGAAGGACCGCACGCGTCGGTATCAATCAGCGAGCGGTCTTTCGGAGGACATTGAGCGACACATGACTGGCGAGGCGGTCCTGGCGTCGCCGCCAAGCAAGACGTATCAATTAAGAAAGTTTGTAGACAGGAACCGAGGCGCCGTCCTCGCGGCGACGCTCCTCATCGCGGCGCTGCTGGCAGGGACCATTGGAACGAGCGTCGGTTTCCTTCGTGCGACGCGAGCTGAGGCGCTCGCAATTGATGCGCGTGATGAAGCGGAAATCGAGCGCGACAAAGCGCTCCAAACGGCCGCGTTTCTCTCTGACATGCTCGCCGGTGTGAGTGCACAGGTGGCACAAGGCGCTGACACCACGCTCCTCCGTGGGATTCTCGCGCGCACGTCGGAGCGCATCGGTGATGAGCTCGTTTCCAATCCGGAAGTGGAAGCGGAGATTCGCCATCGCCTCGGCGTGACGTATTACGACCTTCGGGATTTCGAGTCAGCCGAGATCAACTTCGAGCGTGCATTGGAGCTTCGACAACGACTCAATGTTGGAGACGACGTCGATTTGGGGCAAGCGCTCGAGAATCTCGGTGAATTGAGACGCGCCCAGTTCCGACTCGACGAAGCCGAAACACTCCTTCGTGACGCGCTGGCGATGCGTCTCCGCCTCGAAAATGGTGATTCACCGAGCATCGCGCAGGCGATGACCGATCTCGCGAACACCCTAGAGCGCAAGGAATCATACGAAGAAGCTGAAAGTCTTCTGACCGATGCGCTCGCCATGAATCGAAGGCTGCCCGGCGATCAGCGCGAACAGATTGGCATCTGTCTGAATAGCCTCGGAAATCTGAAGCAAAATCTCGAAGCGTGGGACGAAGCAGAAGCGTTCTATCGAGAGGCGCTGGAGATTCACCGCTCATCGCTCGGCGATACTCACCCATTTGTGGCGACTGACTTGCACAATCTCGCGCTGCTCAAAGAACAACAAGGTGAGGTTCCGGAGGCGATTGAGTTGATTGAGGATGCGCTGCAACGCAATCGCGCATTGTACCCGGAAGCGCATGAAGAAACGGCGTCGTGCCTGATCACGCTTGGTCGTCTCGTTCGATACGACGATGCGCGCGCAGCGGAGTCACCGCGTCTGCTCGAAGAAGCCATTGAAATGCAGCGTACGGTGTATGGGCCTGAAAGCGAAGTGGTGGCAGAGTCGTTGGCGGATCTCGGCAAGGTCCTGCGCGAGCAGCGTCACTTTGAGGACGCCATTGCACGATACGAAGAATCGGCAAGCCTCTACACACTGATCTACGGGCCGACCCATCAATATGTTGCGGTGGCGCTTCAAGGGGGCGCATCCAGCCTTTCGTCGGCGGGACGGTATGAAGAGGCGATTGCCCAATTTGAACGTGTGCTTGAGATCCAGCGCGCTGTATTCGGAGAGTCGCACGCCGAAATTGCGACGACGATCTGGAATCTCGGGGCCATGCAGCAACGACAGGGCAATCTGGAAGAAGCCGAAATGCAATTTAGCAGCGCCCTCGCTCAATACATCGAACTCGACTTGGGCGAGAGCGGGAGCGCCGCGAGTTGCTACGAACGATTAGCGCAGATTCTCCGAGGACGCGGCGACCTCGCGACGTCAATCGAAATGTCACGAAATGCGCTTGAGATTCGTGAAGTGACAGCCGGTCCGAACGCGCGAGACACCATCGGCGCCGCGTATGTGCTCGCCGGCGCGCTCATTGACGCCAGCGAATACGCCGAGGCCGAATCGCTCCTAAAACGATGTCTGGCGGCGCCGCGCAACGTTCTTGGGTCGTATGTCGTTGCGCTCATCCGGGAACGGTATGCATCACTCCTTTCAGGGATGGAGCGCTACGAGGAATGTGTGGTGGAACTTGAGCAGGTTTACGACGGTTACTCATCCACCCGCGGCCCGACGAGTGATAAGGCAATTGCTGCCGCCAAGGAGATGGTCCGCGTGCTCGAGATCATGCATGATGAGGATCTGGAAAATACTGACAACGACGCCGTCGAGACTTGGCGACAACGGACCGCAGCGCAGGAAGACTCGAATGATGATTCAGAATAAGACGCGGGCTGCATTTTCTCGGATCGTGTTTCAGCAACGAATCCAAGCAACGCTGGTGGCGGCCGGGTTCTTCGTCGCTTGTTTGACCGGGCTCGGTTGCGCCGCCGCCAGCCACGGGGAAACGGATTACGGCGGAAGTCCTTCTGGATCCTATTTGATCGTTCTGGGCGTGGCCCAGGATGGAGGGTCACCGCAAATCAACTCACCAGCTGATCACCCGGCGCGACTTGACCGTGACGAACAACGCTATGCGACAAGTCTCGGCATCGTTGATTCATCGAGCGGTCGCCGCTGGATGTTTGAGGCGACGCCGGATTTTCGCGAGCAGGCGTGGTTGCTGAGCCGCGCGGCGCCGCCAGCACCGACATCTGTGCAGATCGACGGCATTTTTCTGACCCACGCGCACATTGGTCATTACTCCGGGCTGATGTTCCTCGGGCATGAGTCCATGGGCGCTCATGACGTTCCGGTATACGCGGCGCCGCGCATGGCTGAGTTTTTGCGCACAAACGGGCCGTGGGATCAGCTCGTTCGATTTGAGAACATTGAATTGCGCGCGTTGACGCCGCACGAAGGTGTTGAGCTGATCGCGGGGATCACGGTCACGCCGTTTCTTGTGCCGCACCGGCAGGAGTACAGTGAGGTGGTGGGTTATCGCATTGATGGGCCGACACGGTCGGCGCTATTCATTCCTGATATTGATTCGTGGGATGAGTGGTCGGACGCGGGCGTGGAACTCATTGAATTCGTGAAGGACGTTGATGTCGCATTCCTTGATGCGACGTTTTATGACGATCACGAAATCCCCGGACGCGACATGAGCACGTTTCCGCACCCACGCATCACCGAAACGATGGACCTTCTCGAAGATCTACCTATTGCTGATCGCCGCAAGGTGCAATTCATTCACTTGAACCACACGAATCCGGCGCAGTGGCCGGGGTCCTCTGCGCGGCGGGAGATTGAACGAAGAGGATTCCGCGTCGCCGTGCAGGGTGAACGACTTTCGCTCTGACCCCATTCAATCACCATGAATTCCTGCGGGTCTCTTCGGCTGCCCGGCACTATGCTCTGCGCACAAGACGAATCCGGAGGACAGCACGATGACCCAGGCCAAGGCCTATTCCGTTGACAACCCGACCGCGCCATTCAAACCCACGTCGATCCCGCGGCGCACGCCGACGGATCGTGATGTGCAGATTGAAATTCTCTTTTGCGGCATTTGCCATTCCGACCTGCATACGGCCCGCGACGAATGGCATGACGTGATGCCAACGGTGTACCCGTGCGTGCCGGGGCATGAGATTGTCGGGCGGGTGACGGCGGTCGGGAAAGGCGTAAAGTCGTTCAAGGTCGGCGACACCGTCGGCGTCGGGTGTCTGGTCGATTCCGATCACACTTGCCCGAACTGCATGGCGAATCTTGAACAGTGCTGCCCGAACATGGTTTTGACGTACAACTCGCCGGATGCGCATGGCGCCGCGCCGGTGACGTATGGCGGGTATTCGGAAAGCATTGTGGTCGATGAGCGGTTCGTGCTGAGCATTCCGGAGAATCTCGACCTCGCCGCGACGGCGCCGTTGTTGTGCGCGGGGATCACGACGTATTCGCCCTTGAAGCGCGGCGACGTCGGTCCGGGCAAGAAAGTTGGCATTGTGGGTCTCGGCGGGCTCGGTCACATGGGTGTGAAGATCGCCAAGGCGATGGGCGCTCATGTGGTGGTGTTCACGACGTCGCCGAGCAAGAAAGAGGATGCGCTGCGGCTCGGAGCGGATGAGGTTGTGCTCTCGAAGAATCCGGATGAGATGAATGCGCACGCGGGCACATTCAATTACATCCTGGATTGTGTCTCCGCTGACCACGACATCAACGCATACCTGAATCTGCTGATGCACGATGGCGAACTGACGCTCGTTGGCGCCCCGGAGAAGCCATTGCAGATTTCGGCGTTCGCGCTGCTGTTCGGGCGCAAGAAGCTGTCCGGCTCGCTGATCGGCGGCATTGCTGAGACGCAGGAAATGCTCGACTTCTGCGGCGAGCACAACATCACAGCGGATGTCGAAGTCATTCCGATTCAGAAGCTGAATGAGGCGTATGGGCGGCTGGCCAAGAGCGATGTGAAATATCGATTCTCGATCGATATGGCATCGCTGAAGTCGGGCTAAGGCCGGGGCAATTAAGAGCGTGGCGGTTGCGCTGCGTTACTGTTCCACACCCCAAAATGTCTGCGTTGCGATCCACAATTGTTCAAGGCGATCAATGCGCTCGCGGGCATCAGCGCCGAGTTGGCTGACCACTTCCAGTACGAGCAATTCCGCGACGAGGACCGACGGCAGCGAACTGTCGAACGGGCCGACGGCGGGGATGTGCAGTTCGCACCAGTTCTCCGTCATAGATGCGAGCGGCGAGAGCGGGCCGTCCGTGATGGCGACGAGGTCGACGCCGAGATCGACGAGTGCTTTGGCGGCGAGGACGGAGTTGCGCCGGTAGCGCGCAAAGTCGAAGACGACAGCGGCGTCCCCCTTCCCGGCGCCGCTGAGATCACGGCCAAGATCATGTTCTTCAACGAGCAGCACTTGATCGCGCACCATGGACAGGCCGCTGTGCAGCACGATGGCACCGGCGCGGGAAGTTTCGCCGGAGAGCACCCAGACGCTATTGCTGTTGATGAGGGGCGCCGCGAGACGTTTCAGACGCTGCACGTCGAGCAGGGCAAGCGTGTTGTGGACCGCCTGTTCGATCTCGCGGTGAATGCGCGATTGCACATCCTGGGCGTGGCGGATGCGCTGGCCGGGGGTCTGAAGCTGCTGAGCGACGCCGTCCCGCACCCATCGCTGGAGGTCGGTGTAGCCCTCAAAGCCGAGCTTGGTCGCGAAACGGACGATGGACGGGCGGCTGGTGTCCACCCGGGTGGCGAGGTCCGATACGGTTCCGAAGGCCAGCAGCGTCGGGTCGGCAAGCACGGCTTCGGCGATTCGGCGCTCGGTCGGCGTGAGTCGTTCCCCGACTCCGGCGATGAGATCCTGAATCGACAATGTCGCGCCTCCGAGTGGACAATCTGTTGCACTGGCCTAGCCTAATTGTACACTCCATTACAGAATCGGCGACCCCGCCCCACTGTTTTTGAAGGATTCCGACCATGTCCAGCCCGAATGAGTATGTCCAGACGGATCGCGAGCGCGCGTTCCTGGAGAGCGTTGAGGAAGCGCGCTACGAGCGCGAAATCATCAATGGCCTGGCCCCCTTCTTTAATGAGAAGGCGCCGGCGGACATGATGAGCTTCTACAACAACGACGAAGTCGTCACCCTGAAGCAACTCAAGGGTTCGGATCGCGATGTTGAGTCGCGCATGCCGGTGAAGCTGACGCGCCATTATTACGAGATTGCCAAGACGAGCCCGTCCATTCAGCGCATCGTCAAGGCGAGCCCGGATGAAACGAACGACCTTGCCGGCTCGGAAGACCCCGGCAATCAGATGGATTACAGCCCGGTCGAGGGCCTGCTCCACAAATACGAAATGGGCCTGATGTATGTCGTTTCGACGTGCTCAGCGCATTGCCGCTTTTGTTACCGCGAAGAACTGATCGCGCGCAAGGAAATTCAGCGTCAGGACGGCACGGTCAAGAAGAAGGGCCTTGCCAAGATCCCCGAGATCACCGCGTACATCCGCGAGCACAACGAAGCGGTCGAGCGCAACGGCGGCGTGCATCCTGATTCCGGGCGCGAGAAACTGCGCGAGATTCTGCTGTCCGGCGGCGATCCGATGGTGCTGAACAACGGCAAGATCGCCGCGTGGCTGGCGGCTCTCGCGGAATCCGGCGTTGAGTCCATCCGCATCGGCACCAAGGAAATGGCGTTCTACCCGCAGCGGTTCGATCGCACGTTCCTTGAAATGCTCGATCGGTTCCACGAGGTGTACCCGCAAGTTGGCCTGCACATGATGCTGCACTTTGAGCATCCCGATGAGATCCTCGCGAAGACGCCGGATCAGGAATACATCAAAGATGAGCACGGGTTTTTGCAGTGGATTCCGGAGACCGGCGCCGCGATGCGAAACCTTGTGTCGCGCGGGTGGCTGACGGTCGAAAATCAGGCGCCGATCATTCGCGGCATCAATGACGACGCCGATGCGCTGCGCATTCTGCAGCGTGAATTCAAACGCGCCGGCGGCGAGAACCACTACTTCTTCTGCGGCCGCGACATCGTCGCGTACAAGGCCTTCAATGTGCCGATCGAACGCGCGTGGCAGATTTTGAACGATTCGCAGAAGGGTCTGTCCGGTGTGGAAACGCACGCGCGGCTGTCGATCACGCACTACAAGGGCAAGACGGAAGTCAACGCGGTCACGAACGAGCCGATCCCAGGCCTGAAGGGCAGCGAGAACGGCGTCGTGATCTTCAAGATTCTGCGCAACGCCGGCCCGGCGCCGGATCGCGGCAAAGTCTGCATCGTTGGACGCAATCCCAATGCGGTGTGGTTCAACGATTACGAAGATCGTGTGCTGTTCGATGAAGCCGGTTTGTTCGACTATGCACGCGTCTCGAAGCCGGGTCAGGCACCGAGCAAAGCCGCGGCGTTTGTTCCCCAGCAGGCCATGTGCAGATGATCGACAAGAGGGTGTCCAGCGCCGCAGAGGCGGTCGCGGACGTCAGGGACGGCGCGACGGTCATGATCGGGGGATTCGGCGAGGCGGGCAGCCCCGTCGAACTCATCCATGCGCTTATCGATCAGGGCGTGCGCGGTCTGACCGTCATCAGCAACAACACCGGAAGTGGCGAGGTTGGCCTGGCGGCGCTTCTGAAAGAAAAGCGCGTCAGCAAGGTGATCTGCTCGTTCCCGCGCACGGCGAATTCGACGGTTTTTCCGGAGTTGTATCGCTCTGGCTTCACTGAGCTTGAGCTTGTGCCTCAGGGAACGCTGGCGGAGCGCATTCGCGCGGGCGGCGCCGGCATCCCCGCGTTCTTCACACCTACGGGGGTTGGCACGCCGCTGGGTGAAGGCAAGGAATTGCGGACGATCGACGGGCGTGAGTACCTGCTTGAGTACGGCCTGCATGCGGACTTTGCTTTGATCAAGGGGCGAGCCGCGGACACGCACGGCAACGTGCTTTACAACAAGACGGCGCGCAACTTTGGGCCGATCATGGCGATGGCGGCGAAGACGTCCGTCGTTCAGGTGGAGCACATCGTCGCGGCAGGCGAACTTGACCCGGAGACGATCGTCACGCCGGGTATTTTTGTGTCGCGCGTGATTGAAATCGCCAAGCCGGCGCATGAGTCGGAGCTGGTCGCCGCGGGGGTGACGTATCCATGACCACTGAAGCCTCCACGATCGGCTGGACGCGCGACGAAATGGCGCAGCGCCTGGCGCTGGACATCGCCAACGGCTTGTATGTGAATCTGGGCATCGGGATTCCGGAGCTTGTCGCCAAACATGTGCCCGAAGGGCGCACGCTGATCTATCACACGGAGAACGGTCTGCTTGGGATGGGTCCGTCACCGCGAGATGGTGATGGTGATCCGGAACTCATAAACGCGGGCAAACGGCAGGTCAGCGCCAATCCCGGCGCGGCGTACTTTCATCACGCCGACAGCTTTTCAATGATTCGCGGCGGGCATCTTGATCTCAGCGTGCTGGGCGCTCTGCAGGTTGCGCAGAATGGCGATCTTGCGAACTGGTCCACGGGTGAGCCGGATGCGATCCCCGCCGTTGGCGGCGCCATGGATCTTGTTGCAGGCGTCAAGATGGTCTACGTCATTACGCAGCACACAACCAAAACTGGCGAGCCGAAGCTGGTGGAATCCTGCACCTACCCGCTCACCGGGCGCGGCGTTGTGGATCGCATTTACACTGATCTTGCGGTGATTGATGTGACACCGGATGGGTTTCAGGTGGTTGAATTGGGGCCGGGCGTCGAATTCGAAACAGTGAAGGCACAAACGGGCGCGCCGCTTCGGCCCGCTCCATAACACACAGGGCGAGCTGACATGAGCACTCAAACGCACACTTCGCGCAGCGCCGAGCTCTTTGAACGAGCGAAGCGGGTTCTTCCCGGCGGCGTCAGTCGCAATGCGATCCTCCGCTCGCCGCATCCGACGTATGTTGATTTTGCCGAAGGCTGCCGCATCACGGACCTCGACGGCGTGTCGCGCTTCGACTTCTCGAACAACATGGCGTCGCTGATTCACGGTCATGCGTGCCCGGAGATCGTCAGCGCCGTCACCGAACAACTCCAGCGCGGCACGGCGTTCATGATGGCGACGGAAATCGAAGTCGAATACGCCGAGCATCTGTGCTCGCGTTCGCCTTCGTTCGAAAAACTTCGCTTCGTCAATTCAGGGACCGAGGCGATCATCGTGGCGCTGAAGGCGTCGCGCGCCTTTACGGGCCGGCCGAAGATCGCCAAGGTCGAAGGCGCCTACCACGGCGGGTACGACTACGCCGAGGTGAGCCAGTCGCCGAATCCGAACACGTGGGGCAGTCTGGATCATCCGAACAGTGTGCCGCTGACGCACGGCACGCCGCAATCGGCGCTGGGCGACGTGGTGATTCTGCCGTTCAACGATGTTGAAAGATCAATCGCAATTCTTGATGAGCACGCAGATGACTTGGCGTGCGTGCTGCTTGATCTGATGCCGCACCGCGTTGGATTGAATCCGGCGGATTCAGAATTTGCGCATGCGCTTCGCGACTGGACGCGGCGGAACGGCGCGCTGCTGGTGCTGGACGAGGTCATCACGTTCCGTTCCGAGTATGGCGGACTCGCTGAGCGGTACGGTCTTGAGGCGGACCTGACGGCTTTGGGCAAAGTCATCGGCGGCGGGTTCCCTGTCGGCGCCGTCGCTGGGCGCGGCGAGATTCTCGACATCATGAACCCGAGCGGCGGACGCTATCTGTTCCCGCATTCGGGAACGTTCTCAGCGAATCCGATCAGCATGACGGCTGGCCTGGCGGCGATGCAGCGATTTGATCGTGACGCGGTCGCACGGCTCAATGAACTGGCGACACGCGCACGGAATGGAATCGACGCCGCGGCTCGGGAGACGGGCGCCAAAGCATGCGTAACCGGGTGCGGCTCGATGTTCCGCGTGCATATGAAGGAACGCCCGCCGCGCGATTTCCGTGAGGCGTATCCAACGGCGGAAGAAACGCGCCGATTGAAAGCCCTGCTGGATCACCTGTTCGAAGCGGGCATGCTGATGATCGGCACGGGTTCGGCGACGCTGTCGACACCGATGACCGAAACTGAGATTGATGAACTGATCAGCGCCATGCGCGGCGGGTTCGAACGGATCGCGCCCATGGACTGAGACTTACTCGCGTTCGAAAACGGTTGCGAGACCCTGTCCGACGCCGACGCAGAGAGAGGCGACGCCGCAATTGGCGCCGCGCCTGTTCATTTCGTGAATGAGCGTGGCCGCGAGGCGGGCGCCGCTGCATCCGAGCGGGTGTCCGATCGCGATGGCGCCGCCGTTGACGTTGAGTTTGTCTTCGTCGATCTTGAGTTCGCGCATGCATGCGACGGACTGAGCCGCGAACGCTTCGTTAATTTCGAAGAGGTCGATGTCGCTGATGTTGAGTTGCGCGCGCCCGAGCGCTTTGCGAATGGCGGGCACGGGGCCGATGCCCATGGAGGCCGGGTCGACACCGGCTGACGCGCTGGGGCCGATGAAGGCGATCGGCTTGAGGCCGAGTGATTTGGCCATTCCCGCTTCGACGATCAACAGCGCTGCGGCGCCGTCGTTGACGCCGGAGGAATTCCCCGCCGTCACGGTCGCATCGTCCGCTTTGGAAAACACCGGTTTGAGACTCGCGAGTTTTTCGAGCGTTGTATCCGGGCGAGGGTGCTCATCCATATCGAAAACGACCGGGTCGCCCTTGCGCTGCGGGATTTCGACGGGGAGCAGTTCATCGGCGAACATACCTTTCTCGTTCGCGGCGCCCCAGCGCTGCTGGCTGCGCAACGCGAAGCGGTCCTGGTCGTCGCGGCTGACTTTGTACTGCCGCGCGACGTTCTCCGCGGTCTCGCCCATGGAATACGGATGATGCATCGCCGCGAGTCTCGGGTTGACGAAGCGCCACCCGATGGACGTATCGAAGATTTCCTGATTGCGGTCAAAGGCGGACTCTGCTTTGCTCAGCACCATCGGCGCGCGGCTCATGGATTCGACGCCGCCAGCGATGAAGACATCACCATGATTCGCTTCGATCATCCGTGCGGCGATGTTGACGGCTTCAAGGCCGGAGGCGCACAGGCGATTCACCGTCGCGCCGGGGATCGTCTCAGGAAGGCCAGCCAACAGCGCCGCCATGCGCGCGACGTTGCGGTTGTCCTCCCCCGCTTGGTTTGCAGCGCCGAAATAGACGTCGTCAATCAACGCCGGATCAACGCCGGACCGATCGATTGCGGCTCGAATGACGTGCGCGGCGAGGTCATCGGGACGCACGCTCGCCAGCGCGCCCCCGTACCGGCCAATCGGAGTTCGCAAAGCGCTGATGATGGCGGCTCGTCGCATCACTAGATGGTAGCGAATGGGGGCCATGATCGAGCGGGTTTCACTACCATGAGTCGCCGCTGAGCACGGCGCGCGAGCGATGGCTCGGCAACACTCACCACCGTGCAATGGAGACCAACTCTTGCATGAGCTCCTCGCACTCCTTGCCCTCTTCGCACTGATTTATAGCTCTGTTGCCGGCGGTATTGAACGAACGAGGATCAGCGGCCCCATGGTGTTTGTCGTGTTCGGGCTCATTTTCGGCCCGATTGGGCTCGGAAGGCTTGGGCTCCGATTCGACGCCGAACTGCTCGCCGTACTCGCCGAGCTCACGCTTGCGCTGGTGTTGTTCACTGACGCCGCCGGGACGGATCTCGTTGCGCTGAATCGAGTCCGAAAGTTGCCGATTCGCTTGCTTGGACTCGGGTTGCCGCTGACGATCCTGCTTGGCTTTGGTGTCGGGACGCTCTTATTCGGCAGCCTCTCCCTTCTTGAGATCTCGCTCATTGCCACGATCTTGGCGCCGACGGATGCTGCGCTCGGCCAAGCGGTGATTACGAATAAGGCCGTTCCCAATTCGTATCGGCAGGTGCTCAGCGCGGAGAGTGGTCTCAACGACGGCATTTGCGTTCCCATTCTCTTTCTGTTTCTCATTCTCATCAATGATCACAGCGGCGAAGCGGTTCCATGGCAGGTCGGGCTTGGATTGTTTGCCAAGGTGGTTGGCATCGGGCTCCTTGTGGGCGTCGGCTGTGCATTCTCAGCAGCAATCCTTCTGCGCTTCAGCAGCCAGCGCGGCTGGCTTTCGAAGGGTTGGAGTCAGATCTCGGTGGTCGCGCTCGCGTTCACGTGTTTCGCAGCAGCGGAGTCACTCGGCGGCAGCGGATTCATCGCATCGTTCTCCGGCGGCCTGCTCTTTGGCGTCCTTGTTAAGGATCATCACGAAACGCTGCTCGAAGCAGGTGAGGATCTTGGAAGGGCGTTTGCCTTATTGACTTGGATCTTGTTTGGCGCGGGCGTCGTTGGTCAATCATTCAGTTATCTCACGTGGCCGATCGTGCTTTATGCGCTGCTCAGCTTGACGGTCATCCGCATGTTGCCAGCTTTTCTGGTGACGGCGGGACTGGGAATGAGCAAGGAGAGCCGGCTGTTTGTGGGTTGGTTTGGGCCGCGCGGCTTGGCGAGCATTGTGTTTGGTGTCATCGTGCTTGAGGAGCATCTCGAGCACAGCGACACCATTAGCGCTGTCGTCGTCTGCACAGTGATGCTGAGCATTGTGCTGCACGGCGTGACGGCGAACCCGTGGGCGAAGACGTTTGGCGTGCGGGAAGCGCGCCGGAGCTAGAATGGCGTAGCGTCGGTTCGTCTGAATGTCGTGGAAAGCGGTAAGAATGTCGGATGGCGTCTATCTCTTGAGAGGGATAAATATGAACGTACTCGCAACAGAAACAGCAAGCACAACCGGCGGTCGCGACGGCCGCTCAAAGAGTGCGGACGGAAAACTTGATCACCTGATTTCGCCGCCGGGATCAAACGGGCCCGGAACCAATCCTGAGCAGCTCTTCGCAGCCGGATACTCGGCCTGTTTCGGCGGCGCAATTGGCGCCGCAGCGGGCATGGCGAAGATTCCGCTGCGCGGGAAAGACATCAGGGTGACCGCAACAGTAAGGCTTCATCAAGACGACAGCGGATATTTTATCTCGGTGGCGCTGAATGCTGAACTCACGACTGTCGAACAGGCGAAAGCTGAAGAATTGGTTGTGAAAGCGCATACGATTTGCCCGTATTCGAAGGCGACGCGCGGGAATGTTGAGGTGACGCTGCTGGCGAATGGCGAGCCTGTGCATCGTTGATCAGAAGAACGCAAAAGAGTGGCGACCGCGCCCCCGCTGAAGTTCACCTACGAAAAAGATCCACAACCGGTCATGCGCCGCACGAGGATCGAAGTCCAAAATCACTGGCCAAAGCGCTGAATACTTCTTAATTGAATCCGAGCATCCGTTGAATTCTCCATTCTCGTTCATCGCGCCGTTCCCCAAATGACGACCGCCACCTGAAGGAATGGTGGTTTTTGGCGACGAGACCGACCTCGTTGACGAGATCACATCGATTGTATTCAAGCGAGCGCCCTGCCATAATAGAATTCGATCTTGTAAGTACTTGAAACTGCAGAGACAAGGGGTCGAGTATGCACCGTTTTCATCGAGTCCTACGCGGGCTGGTCGGACTCTTGGCGATCACCGCATCGCACGCCGCGATCGCCCAAGATTCGGGAACGCTTCATAAGGCTGACGCCGAGCGCGTCCACGGATCGGAGCCGGTGTACTCTCCCTACGCCAATCGAAACTTTCCGACGCGGCCGTTCTTTGGCGACACGCACATGCATACGTCGTTCTCGATGGATGCGGGCGCGTTCGGTGCGCGGCTCACGCCGCGCAATGCCTATCAGTTTGCGAGGGGCGAGCAGGTGATGGCTTCAAGCGGGCAGCCGGTGAAGCTGTCACGTCCTCTGGATTTTCTTGTCGTCGCTGACCACTCCGACAACATGGGCTTTTTTCCGGATCTGTTCGCCGGCTCGCCAAATCTGCTTGCCGATCCGACTGGGAAAAAGTGGTACGACATGATCCAAAGCGGCAAGGGCGCCGACGCCGCCATTGAAATCATCGTCGCTTTTTCCCACGGAACTTTCCCGAAGGATCTCATGTACTTCCCAGGAACACCGGGATACAAGGGCGCCTGGAAGAAGACCATTGACGCCGCTGAAGAATTCAACGATCCCGGACGATTCACTGCCTTCATCGGCTATGAGTGGACCTCCAACACAGATGGAAACAATTTGCATCGCAATGTGATTTTTCGCGACAACGGGGATATGGCAATCCGCGTTGAGCCATACACGGTGTACCCGCCATATGGCAGCGACAATCCGGTGGACCTTTGGAAGTGGATGGCGGCATACGAGGACAAAATCGGCGGCGATGTGCTGGCCATCCCCCACAATGGCAATTTGTCCAACGGCCTGATGTTTCCGCTGGTGGAAGCATTCCAGCAAGAGCTGGACGAAGGCTATGTGCAAGCTCGGGCCAAGTGGGAGCCGCTGTACGAAGTCGCGCAAACCAAGGGCGATGGCGAAGCGCATCCGAGTTTGTCGCCGAACGATGAATTTGCGAACTTTGAAACGTGGGACAAAGGCAACCTTGACGGGAGCGTCGCCAAGACGCCGGAGATGCTTCCGCACGAATACGCACGCTCCGCGCTGAAGCTCGGCTTGAAACTTGAAGACGAGCTTGGAACGAATCCATACAAGTTTGGATTGATCGGAAGCAGCGATGCGCACACCGGCCTCGCCGCTTTGGCGGAGGACAATTTCTTTGGAAAGACGACGCCGCAAGAGCCCAGCCCCGAGCGCATGACTGCGACATTCGTCGACAACCAATCAACCGGCGTCAAGATCATGGACTGGGAAGTCTCGGCGGCGGGATACGCCGCGGTGTGGGCGACGGAGAACACGCGCGAATCCATTTTCGACGCGATGGAGCGAAAAGAAACGTATGCGACGACGGGCACGCGCCTGATCGTTCGTTTCTTCGGCGGATGGGATTTCACATCAGAGGATGCCCTGACGCGGGCGCCAGCGGTCATCGGTTATTCCAAGGGTGTTCCGATGGGCGGCGATTTGCGATCCGCCCCGGATGGGAAGTCACCGAGCTTTCTTGTGATGGCGCTGCGAGATCCGATCGGCGCCAATCTTGATCGAATTCAGATCGTCAAGGGCTGGATGGACGCCAACGGCGAACTACAAGAGAAAATTTACGACGTCGTTTGGGGCGACGCCGAAACGCGCACTCCGGGGCGGGACGGAAAGCTGCCGCCCGTCGGCAGCACGGTGGATGTCGAGAACGCGATATGGACGAACACCATCGGCGACCCAGAGTTGATTGGGGTCTGGACCGACCCCGATTTCGATCCGAATCAGCGCGCGTTCTATTACACCCGGGTGTTGGAGATTCCGACGCCGCGCTGGACGGCGTATGACGCGGCGTTCTATGACATCGAACCGCTGCCCGGGACTGTGATGACGCTGCAAGAGCGCGCCTACACCTCCCCTATCTGGTACACGCCGTAAGTCATGAAGTGGCTGTTGAAGGAACCGTTGGTTCATTTCCTCGCACTTGGTGCTGCTCTGTTCGCAGCGTTCGCCGTGCTGGGATCGCGCGAGGAATCGCCGCGGGACAATGAGATTGTGATTTCCGAAGGCGCCATTGAGCATTTCACGGCGCTCTTTGTGAGAACGTGGCAGCGACCGCCGACGCGTCAGGAACTCGATGCGTTAATTCAAGAGCACGTGCGCGAGGAGATCGCCTACCGGGAAGGGCTTGCGATGGGCCTTGACCGGGATGACACTGTCATCCGCCGGCGTGTGCGTCAGAAACTCGAGTTCCTCACCGAAGACCTCGTTGAACAGGTGCAGCCGACGGACGCTGATCTGGAAACGTTTCTTCAGGCCTACCCCGAGGAGTTTCGTGGCGCTGGGCGGCTTTCCTTTCGTCATGTATTTCTAAATCCGGAGTTCCGTGGCGAGCGGCTGGCTGCGGACGCCGACGAGATCCAAGAATCGCTGAATGGCGATTCGACGATTGACGCCGGCGCGCTTGGCGACCGGATCATGCTCGAGCATGCATACGCGGACGCTTCGCCGCGCGATGTTGAAGCGATATTTGGATCTGAATTCTCGACGGCTGTCATTGAACTTGAGCCGGGAACCTGGCATGGGCCAATCGCATCGAGTTACGGCGCGCATTTGGTGATCGTCGATGCGCGCGATGACGGCAGCGCGTTGACACTCGCGGATGTGCGCGCCGAAGTGCTTCGCGCGTGGAAGAGCGAACGGCGGAATCAGCTCTTCGCACAGTTCTATGACCAATTGCAGAGCAAGTACGAGATTGTTGTGGAATGGCCGCGCCGCGATGAAGAGCGTGCGCCGCAATGACCTGGCGATGGGTCTGGATGCTGACCGTCTGCGCCGCGTTCGCCGCACGCTCCCATGGTCACGAAGTGCGCCCGGCATATCTTGAGTTGCAACAAACGTCGGCCGACACGTTTGATGTGCTTTGGAAAGTTCCGGCGCGTGGCGACCTTCGGCTTGGGCTTTACGTTCGATTGCCAGAGGATTGCGAGGCGACCAGTGAGCCGTGGGCCGCGCTCGCGGATGGGGCGCACATCGAACGCTGGAGCGTGCGTCACGCCGGCGCCTTGGTTGGCGAGACGATTTACATCGATGGCCTTCAAACAACGCTCACCGATGTGCTCGTGCGAATCTCTCGGCTGGACGGAGCCACACAGGTGGCGCGGCTGTCCCCAGCGTCGCCGTCGATCGTCGTCGCGGCGTCCCCCAGCGCCTGGAATGTAGCGCTGACGTACTTCGTGCTTGGCGTTGAGCACATTCTTTTGGGAACCGACCACTTGCTGTTTGTGCTGGCGCTGCTGCTGCTCGTCAGCGGATGGAAACGAATCATTGGCACGGTCACGGCGTTTACTGTGGCGCACAGCGTCACGCTGGCGCTGGCGACGCTTGGCGTCGTGCATGTGCCTGCGGCGCCGGTCGAGGCGATCATCGCGCTGAGCATTGTTTTCGTCGCAGCGGAGATTGTGCGCAGCGTGAACGGCCATCCCGGCATGGCGGAGCGCTGGCCGTGGATCGTCGCGTTTCTTTTCGGCCTGTTGCACGGGCTGGGGTTTGCGGGAGCCTTGCGTGAGATTGGGCTGCCGCACAACGCGATTCCGCTGGCGCTATTGCAATTCAACGTTGGTGTTGAGGTGGGGCAGCTCATGTTCATCGCGGCGGTCTACATCGTTTGGAGCGCTTTGCGGCGACTTCCGGTTGAGCCGTCGCCCCGCTGGGCACTGGCGCCCGCCTACCTGATCGGCGCCGTCGCAATGTTTTGGGTCATCGATCGCATTGCGGGATTCTCCGATCTAACCGGCGTCGCATAAACCACGCCATGCACATACTTGTCGTTCCGCCACTGCAAGAACGACTCGGCGTTTGCGCAGCGGTGGCTGACCATTGACCACTCATGTGAAGCCCGCGCGTCAGACCCCGTCGCAGCCGCGGAGCCATCGAAACGACGTCCTCGGCTCTCGTGCATCTGTGAACAAGCTCGACCGTTCAATCACGCAGCTTGAGCAAGACCACCACCGCCTGGAAGGGCGAGTCGGTGTTCGTGCGAAGCTCGATTCGCCCCGACTCGCACCATTGCGCATCACCAAACTTGAGTGAAGTCTCCTTGCTCTGGGCGACGACGACGCCTGCGGACTCCGCGACGATGACCACCGGTGTTGCGGTCTCAAAGACCACAGGAACGTCTTGGAGCGCTTCAACACGTGCAAGGCGCGCTTTCGCATTCTCAAGAAGTGTTTCACCGATGACGAAAATTTCGGTGTTCACCGCCGGCGGCTGCAGGCTGAAGATCTCGACCGTGACGACTCGGACAGTGTTTTTCCCGATGTTGGCGGTCTGATGAACAATGGCGGAGTCCCCGAACGCAACAGCGCCCTGTTCGACGCTTTCCTCCTGCACTGATCCATCGTCAAGGGTGATGCGGAATCTCCCGTCTGTCAGAAAGACGACGGCCGATTCAATGGGATGCGAATGCAGGAGCGTTTCCTCGCCAGGAGCAAGGCGGGTCTCCATGACGCGGACGTATCCGTTCTGAAAGCGCACGTGGTGATGTGATTCGAGAGAGCCCGGCATTGATGAATGCGGCGCCGCGCACGACGAGAGCGCCAGTGTTGAGGACAGGAAAGTCAGCCGTGCCAGGCACGTCGAAGGACGACAAATTGGTGCGATTCGCATGCGTTGCGGCTCTCTTCGATTGAACTCAGTCTGAATGGAATGATGTTCGCGAGCGTTCAAGATACCTTGGTTCGCGGTGAGGCGGATGAGGCGTGGATGCGTGGATGCGTGACCTCGCCTTGGAGTATGCACGCATTGCCGATGGAGGCGCCATGCAAAAGATTGAAAGAATGATTGTGAGCCTGATCCTTGCGTCACTGCTTGTCGGATGTCACGCGAGCTCCACGCAGCAGTTGAGGGGTCTCCAACATGACGAGCCATTGCGCATCGCCGGCGTCTGGCAACTGGTCGAACTTCACGACTGGAATTCTGAGGGCGAAGATGTTAGTTCGCTTGGCGTTCATGCGCCCGGCCTGTTCGTCTATACGCCCAATGGGAATCTGTCCCTTCACATCATGACCGAACACGAGCGCGACCTGATCGATCGCGACACAAGCGATGCCGAGTTGGGGCGGATTTTTCGCCCCTACATCGGATACTTCGGGACCTATGACGTGGACTATGAGAATATGACCATCACGCACCACATCGAGGGCGCCAAACTCCCCAATCGCATCGGGCGCTCAGCGGTTCGGACCTTCTACTTCGAAGAGGGCGATCTGATCCTCGACTTCACAAATGCGAACGGGTGGCGGTTCTTTCGGCGCCTGAAGCGCATTGAATCGCTCTGATATTCGGCGCCTTGTTCAGCGACGACGCGTACGCCGGTCCATTCGGCGCCACCGAGCCCTACGCCAACATCACCTACTGAATTCTCAACCAGCTATGGAAATGCGAGTCGGTGCGCATAAGCGCGGCTCAACACAAAACGAATAACCGCGTTTCTCGGCACTTCGACCGAGAAACGCGGCATTCAAAACGAGGCGGACGGGACTCGAACCCGCAACCTCCGGATCGACAGGCGCGTTCGGAGCAGAGCCAAGATCGCCGACAAGCACTGATTTGGGCGTAGTTTACGTATTCAGAACCAATTCGCAACCGCTAATGTTCTACCGCCGTTCTGAGTGTCCTGAGGCAGTATTTGCTTGAGTGGCCGGTAGGATCCGGTATTGATTTCCGCGCTCCAGGAGACTTTGGTTTTGCTCCGGCAGGACTACTCAATTCGGCCGGACAACCGCGCAACTGAGTTTGTCTAAGGCGGTGGTTGCGATGTGCGGCAAACATTCTCGCATTCGGCGTCGACACGAGCCGTTTGCAATAATTCGGCGTATGTCGACTATCCCGGCCCATGGCTACCGCACCGTCGGTATCGATACACAGATTCCGTGGCCAGATCAAGAACGTGCGATCGCATTTCAAGGTCGGGAGCTTCATCTTCTTCCCGGCTCTGACACACTGTCGTCCATGATCCGGGTAAGAACTGAAGAGGGATTCAATCAGATCGATGCCGACAAGCTGATTCTCGAATTTCTCAGCGCGGCCGCATGGGCCGAGCAAGCCGATGCGGCCACAACCTTCTCGAACTGGTGCACGGTCCCGCTCAATATCGGCAAGCGGCCTACGGGCGTCATCGGCTCAGGAGACTTCGGCTATCTGCCCGATCCGCCAGATCCAAAGGCAAAGCTGGCTCTTGCGTTGTTTCGCGAGGGACTGTCCGTCAACCTCACGCCATATCAGTTCCTCGGCTTTTTCAAGGTAATCAACATTATACGAGACAAGGGAACCGACCAGAAACAATGGATAAGAGACAATCTTCAACACACCACCGACAAGCGCGCACTCGCGCGCATCAAGGCGATCAAATCCGTCGAATCCGACGTGGCCGACTATCTATACGGCTCAGGCAGGTGTGCGGTGGCCCATGCTTTTGACCAGAACAGCGTCGTCAACCCGGATGATCCCGTCGATCTCATCCGCTTATCCGAAGACCTGCCGGTAATCCGTGAACTCGCGCGGATCGCCATCGAGCGGGAGCTCAAAGTTCAGTCGGAACGGGACTTTCACCGCGAACACCTCTACGAATTGGACGGATTCCGCACGATCTTTCGCGATGCACTCGTGAGGCGAGTCAAATCGGGAGAGACGATATCTGCAACTGACGTGCCGCTTCCCAAGCTCCTCTCGCTTCGCATACGCGGCCGGGACCAGATCGAACTGTTCGAGTCGATGGACGCTGCCGTCGTGTACGTCCGCGACGGATGTGTACGCGTTCGCCTTGGTTCGGCATGTCGCCGCTTGGTCGTGTTCGCAACACTCGACTTCGGGCGTGAGAGCTTTGTATCCAACCCACTCGCTGATATCCAGTACTACGATGATGGCACACCGGAAGCTGCGAGGATGATCCTCCGGCAATTGCAACTTTATCGGTGGTGGTTCGGAGGAAACGGAGTCGTCGAGCTCTGGGCGCCAGCGACGAACAAGCGCCTTGCCCATTCTCAGCCTTACATGCCACCCATAAACTCTCGCTTTCCACACGATGAGTTCGAGAGGATGGTATCCGAGCTTCGAGC
The DNA here is from genome assembly GCA_029260345.1 of Phycisphaerales bacterium. GTDB lineage: Bacteria > Planctomycetota > Phycisphaerae > Phycisphaerales > UBA1924 > OFTM186. The sequence goes on from JAJDDK010000003.1 coordinate 97,872, forward strand.
GAGGATCGGCAAGTATCCTCCATGATCTTCCAGTCACAATTCAATAACCGGTTCCTAAATTGGTCAAAGATTGCATCTTTGGCTTTTCATTCTCTAAAATCGGGATCGATATGAATGGATCCGCCTTCGCGCGTAAAAACCGATCTCGAATTCTTGCGCAATGCGCTCGGCCCGCGTGCTCGCCCAGTCCGATGAGGTCATCCAAGCGACGGCAATCGTCCATCGCAAATCGCTTCTTGTTCTCGACGTTGTCAATTCGAATCAGCGCCTCGTCATGTCCGTTCTCGGGGCGCAGCACGATCGACGCCTGTTGGTGGATGGAGGATGCTGTCGCTTGCATGAGCAACTCCAGTAGTCGCGGACCGGACGTCAGGAATCCTCGCCGGCTCGTGGGCGGGAGAATCTGTCCGAATCGGCGTTTGTCGTCCAAGTAGAAAGGCGAAGAAATCGTGCCCACGGAGAGCACATCGATCTCCGAATGCGACTTGCCGAGATATTTCGTCGCCTCGATTACACCTACGAGCGCCGGACAATTCGCCCATACTCCACCGTCAACGTACAACGTCCCCCAACTCGCCCGATGGGCGGGGAAAAAGGTCGGCGCCGCCGAGGTCGCCATCGCAATCTCCCATACCGGTCGCAAATGGTCATGGATGAATGAGGGATGATGGCGCGTTTTGAAGCACGTGACTTCGCCCCGCGTGACGTTGAATGCGGGGATCACAAGACGACTTTTTGATGCGCCAAGAAGCGTCTTTTCGCCCAGCAGATCGATGACTGCCGTTTGTAATCCACCTGCTCGATACTTGCTCGACCAGAGAACTTGACGCACCCAGCGACCTCTATCACCAATAATCGAAGACGGAAATATCCGTGGACCGTGAGATCGATAGAACTCCAGTATCTCTTCTGCGGAATGACCAAGGCCGAGCCCAAGCGCGATCAGTCCTCCAGTGGACGTGCCGACGATCAAGTCAAAGCAATCCGCGATTCGTTCATTGGTCGCATGCTCGAATTCGCGCAGGACTGCCGCTGTGTAAGCGCCGCGAATGCCGCCTCCGTCCAAAGCCAGCACTCGGAATTTCAGGTTGTGTTCATTCATCAATTGCTTTCATTCGCGGCGTACTGCGCCAACAGCTCCTCCAAGGTAACCCCGCCGCCGTGCCAGGTTCCTGACGCGAGCCACCACTCGTAGAACAAGAGCCACTCACACGTCCATGGAATGATGGTCAAAGCAATCGGATGACCGTCATTCCACTCATTCGCATCGGGATCGTATAAACAGATTGTTCCATCCCCATTGAGGTGCGGGTTTCGCTGTCCATGCGCTACTTTGACCGGCGCCGGATCGAGCACCCGCACGACAGGGCGCACCCCCTCTGCATACGCCACAACGATCAAATATTCTTCGCAGAGATTGCAAGGCTGCACCGAACCGCGGGCGATAAGGACGTTGTCTTTGATCGCTGTCTCGAACTTGTCGAAGTGCATCGCAATGAGACGCTCTTGCGCTCTCAATCCGTCATGCTTCATCTCAGGGCTCGCAGTGGAATGTGTGTCGCGGATTCGGAACACCCTGCGGACGTCGATCTGCCGCGCCGGTGACAGTCACGATGCCGGAGGGAAGCGTTCGCAACGCTTGCCGAGTGCCGCTGTCCTTGAAGTCAGCAAATACGGAATCGACCGCAGATGAAACTGGACGCGACCCGAATGTTCCTTCCAACGCCTCCTTGACGCGGTGAATTCCGGCGACCGACCCGAGATTGTCCAGCGATTTGCGCAGCGCGGAAATAAAAACACGGAATCGCCGGTATGTCTCGTCATCCAAGCACTCGACCAGATCGTCATGCGGATAGGCGGGGTTACAGATCACGATCCTAAACGGAGCGGCCGCTTCGATCTCGTCGTCTATTTCCGCAACGACGTTGCTCAACCCTTCGTAGAGCGAGACTTCGCCCTCATAGCGATTGGCCGCCAGCGTAGTCAACAGGATTGAGCTCGGCGCCGGATTGGTCCCGAACGCCACGTTGCGCGCTTGCTTGATGAGCTGCACGATGATCTGCAGTGGCAGCTTTTCGCCATTCTCATTTCCCACAGGAACAGGCTCGACCGACGCGACCGCACGCCGTTCCAACCGCACATCAACTGCGCATCGAGAGCGGAACCACAATTGAAACCCTCGCGGATCCGTCTCTCGCCATGAGGAGTTCGGCGGCGTGTTCGCCTCCGCCTTTGGGTGCTTGATCAAGTGTCCTTCCGCGCTCGGATTGGCGCACGCCGGCACCACATCCAAATGAAAGCCGTCCGTCAAGTAATTGAGTCGAATGCAATTGGGCTTCTCTTCGAGAATGTCTCTGTAGACGCCATGCGCGCGCAATCGAGCAAGAACGTCTTTGTACAATTTGAAGCTGTTGTCACTGCTCGGATCCCATGAGTATCCGGCCACAAGATCAATGTCGAATTCATTGCCGGCGGCCGGCTTGACAGTCGTGCCGAGCGCCATCGATCCTTGGGCGAAAATCTCTTCATGGCGCCCAGCCAGTGTCCCATCGTCATCAGCGAGCCAGGCGCCCACGGCTTCGTAACTCTTGATCGCCCGCTTTCGTTGAGTGTCGCTCAGTTCCACTGAGGCCGCCAAAGCTGCCAACATCCGATCCCGCTCGTCATGGAACACAACGCGTTGCCCTTGCTTCACTACGGTCATTTTTCACCTCCAAGCGACGCCCTCACTACCATGGCGTCACCAGTCTTTGAATCCACGATCCTGACGCCTCTCCGTGACACGGATCACAACCTGTTCTTCTCCGCCGCTACTCTTAGAATACGTTCGGACCTCACTCGGATTCCCGGCCGACGGACCGGGTGAGCATCTCCCGTATCGCATTCATAAGGAGGGATGTCGTGGCAGACGACTCGCTCTCAAAGGATGAGCAGTTCGAGATCGCATGTCTTCTGCTCGATCGACGTGAGGAAGGCGCGGTGCGCCTTCTGGCGGCGTATGGGGGAAGGGTGAAGTGGCTCTTGAAGCGAAAACTCGGGGACTTCCTGACTGACCACGACCTCAAATCTGTACTCAACCTGGCAGTCGCCAAAGCGGTCAATGCCGCAGCCACATTCAACGACACCCACACGCTCGGAGGCTGGTTCTACACAATCGCACATCACGCAGCGATCGACACTCTACGTGAACAACCGACATCCCCTGAGAATGGGGAGATTCTTCCGCTGGAGATTGAACCTTCCATCGCTGGTCGGACTCCGGCGTCCATCGACGATCCGCCGCCCGATGATCCTCTCATCGCGGACTTGCTGCAGGTTATTGACGAGCTCGGACCTGCTCAGAAGCTCGTCGCCAAGGCCGACCTGCTCGTGGGAGGCGAAGCTGACGCGGAAGTCCTCGCTGCGAAACTCGGGCTCTCCAAATCGCACGTCTACTCCTACCGCAACAAGTACCGAGAGTCGATTCGCAAGCGCATGGAGCGACGCGGGCATACGGCCGAAACAATCGGGAGGCGAAAATGATCAACGAAACACACGATTGGTCGCAGATCGTTGAAAAACTTCGCCGTGCAGCGGGTCTTGCTCCGCCCACACTCGATGAGGCCGACGCCGCAATGGCGTCAGCGGGCGAGATCCCGTTGAGCGACGGACAAATCAGGGATATGGCTCAACAAGCCATCGAACAAGGCGAAGTCCGGCCTGACCTTGAGCTTGATCTAGGCTGGCTAGAAAGTTCGGCAGAAGACTCGGCCATTGCAGAATCCATGCTGGTGTTGAATCGGAATAAGGGTGAGAGCGACGAAGAGATTCAACGACGCCTCGAAGAGCTGCGACGACAGGTATTGGAATCAAGCGATTATGACGAAGAAGATGAACAAGGCGGAATGGAAGGCGATCGAAACGCGCCTTGAGCGCGCTACATCTGCTGCGGAAGCTATTGTAAAAGATGTTGCAGCGCCTCCGATCGATCCGCTCACGATCGCAGCAGAAGAGCGGCGGTTTCTTCGATGTATGGGTGAAGATTTCGGCCTCGACTTTGATGGGCAATTGGAATACCACCCCAAGCAGCGCCTCTTCCTGCTGTTCTACAACACCCGTTATGACAATCCGCAGGCTGGCGATCATCATCCGCGCACACGGTTCTCGATTGCGCACGAACTCGGACATTTTTTTCTTGAACAACATCGGGCGTACTATCTCCGGGGTGGAAAGCCGCTGCCATCGCACAGTGAATTCGCCACTCCTGTCATCATGGAGCGAGAGGCGGATGCTTTCGCATCGGGGCTGCTGCTTCCGTCGCATTTGGTGCGCCCGCTCGTGAACTTAGGCGAGCCAACTGCGGAGTTGATTGACGATCTGGCGTCGAGTTTTCGCACGAGTCGAATCAGCACAGCGATCCGCACAGTGCAACTCTCCGATTTCCCGTGCGCGCTTGTTGGATTGAGAGACGGCGTCATTGCATGGTCTACACGATCTTCGGCACTCATTGATGCAAATCTCTATCCGCCGTCTCGGGGCTCGGCGCCATCAGCAGCATCCAAGCGCCAATGGGAACTCTTCATCGGCAGCGGGCAAACCGCAAGAGGCGGCTCAGCTCTTGCAAGCGAATGGTTTCGGACGTTCGACAACGATTACCTTGAGCACCTCTCGGTCGAGGAGCACTACCTTGCCGTCTCTGTGATGGATACGCTTGTCGTCCTCCTCAATGTTCCGGAAGATGAACTGCCCGGACTCGATGATGACGACTGAAGTTCAACGCTAGTTCAGACAGGAATTTCACAAGAAGAATCCCGGTCGAAGCTGGCTTCCTGTGCGACTCAGTTCAAAGAACCAAGTGGGATTGGGCGGCACTTTGCAGCGAGAGGATCGATCGTTTCGCACTTCCGCACAACTCCGGCAATATCAATTCAATGGCCAGGTCGATAACAATGTATGCCGACTCCAATCCTTGTGTACCCGGAGAGATTCATGGCACCTCGGGAAATTCTGACCTGGGTAACGATGACCTGACTTTACAGCCGAAGTTCGCAGCCGGTCATGCACTGCTCAACCAAAGGAACCGGGTAAAACGTCCATCGTGCTCTGAGCGCCGCGTGCAGCGTCCCGAACCGCGCCTTGCCGAAGTGCGAAAGGGAGTAACCAATCAGCCATGTTTCCAATGATCTGTACATCAACGTGATCTTTTTTCACTGCTGCAGTTCTGCAGCAGCCGGTCTGTCGGACTGGAAGCAACCATCCACTCATGATATGCCGACATTTCAAGCGCATGTTCAATCGCAGCAATACCGCTCGGCAGCGTTGCAGGCAGGAAGCTCTTCCGGGTAAGTCGAGGGAACTCCGTTCCTACGTGATAAAGACGCTCTGCGAGAATACGGAGCGGCCGGGCCGGAGCTTGCTGGTCCGTCGGCGAATAACCGCGTGCTGCCAGCCTGTCGTTGAAGTTGCTCAGCGCCTGGAAGTGGGCCTGAAGATCGGCCGTCAGAGACGCAACCAAGCTGTGAAGCGTATTCCCGGCAAGCGCGTCATCACAGACCTGAAGGCTGAAGAGATACAACTGTCCCTGTTCCGAGTCGGCAAGCTGTTCCAAGCTACTAACGCGATGAACGGGGGGACCGGCGACCTGTGTGGCAGCGGTCTTCACTTCCACGGAAGCCAACTGTCACTGAAAGTCATGACGAGCCAGATCGGTTGCCTGCCAGCACTCTACGGTCGCGGCATTCACAGTGCCAAGCCATCGGCGCAGAAAGCAGAGTTCGCCGAACAGGCCGAGTGCATCTTTGCGACTAATCCCCCCGGCTTTAACCGTCCAGAAAGCCCGCCATCTGGCAAGCGAACTGACAATCGAATCCCGCAACGGGTCATTGGATTGGCCAACCGAACGGATGAGCTCCTGGGCAATTGCGGAGAAAGTCGTGTGCTGCGCTGAATCCGTGCAGATCAGGTCTACAGAGAGCGATTCGGGGTTCGAGCCGACTTGGAAGCGCGCCGTCGATCTTGCTGCCGAATGTCCGGTGTATCTCGCCGTGGACATCCCGCACTTAGCGCTGCGATTTCAAAGGTGTATCGTCCAACCATTCGGTCCTGAATAGGTCACCCGGTAATCCAGGTATCAGGGATTAGTGCCACGCCCTCGCGCCATCGCTCAGTGATGCTGTCCTGGAACCATGGTTCATCGATGTTTGCATGGTCTGTGACAATGACTTGCATTCGCCCGTTGAGTCCGGTGACGACTCGCTTTATCAGTGAATACATCCTCGCTACGGCCTGCCGATCCTCACTGACGGCTCCAGAGTTATCTTCCCAGTCTCGGTCCTCGGGGAAGTACACCTGAGAAGGCTGATCGATGAACAGCAGGCGCGGTACTGGCCGATTGCGCTCGGTGAACCACTTGTGTAGTGCCAGGTGAGCTATCAGGTGGTACCCCACCCAGTTTTCGCCGCTGCCCATCCGCTCCATTGGGATTGGGCCGGTTTCACCATCGGCAACGACCGTCAATCGCTTCAAGTCGAGTCGGAGTGGGTATTCTGAGTGCTCGAGCCTCAAAGCTGCTGACCAAGCGCTCATATCCCTCCCCAGCAGAGCAAGGATGGATTGAAGTCGCTCCTCAATCGCATCGTCTCCGACTTCCCCAGACAATTCATTGATCTGCCTTTGAAGAGTGCTGATCTCGGAGCGAAGTTCACTGGTATCTTCGAGTTGCGGGACACTTTCCAAGTACAGACTGACACGCCCCAGCACGTGGGCGCGTCTCGATTCTCGATCCCGGAGCTCTTGGATCCGCGCATTCTCGACCTGGATCGCGTTGAGCTCCGCTCGATTTGTTCGAAGCCGTACCTGCAGACTATCAATGCGTCGCTCAATGGCCTGAACCACAGACTCCATTCTTGGGCCACTGTCATCGACGGCACGCACCTGCTCGTCGAGTTGTTCTATCGCCGCTCTCATCTGTTGTACGGCGGGCAGGGCTGCGGAAGGTGTCAACTCTGACTCGCACAATGGGCACCGAGTGCTTGCGTCGTCTTCATCCTGATCAATGAGGTCAATGCTTCGCAGCCTCTGTTGCTGTGCATGGGCTTCCCGAGAGTAACCGTCCCGGTCTTGTGCGAGTGCGCGGGCGGCCTCAAGTTGGCCTCTCTCAACTCGCAGTTCGCTTAGCAGTTCCTGCCGCTGTTCCTGGAGCCGCTCGTACTCAACGCCGATCTCATCCACTGCCGCGTCGTCCACGATCGGAGCCTGGGCCTGTACGGCGCGCAGAGCCTCGACCTGCTCTTCCCACGACGCTGAGTCCACGCGTGCACGACCGAGGCCTTGGTCGCGCGCTTCAGAAAGCAACTCCTGTGCTTTTGAGAGCCCCTTACCACGAACTGCTTCGAATTCCGCCAGCCTTCGGTTGGCGGCACGCAGCTCTTGCCGCAGGCGTCTCAACGTCGCCAACTTGGCAATGTGTTCGTCGTCAACGGCGCCCAAGAAATATGGCAGCGTGTCCTTGATCGCCTGCGGAATCCACTGTTCACTTTGCTTGTGGAAGAGGTGCCGGTTGCTGATGACTTCACTCTGTTGCTGAAAGCAGTAAAACAGTGCGTGACGGATTGTCGCGGTCAGTGGATCACGAGTCTGCCCCGCCGGTGGCTGATGGACGTTGGGACCAATCCCGGCATGCATTGATAGGAGGCCTTCCAGACCCGCAGGATTCGTCGTTTGGACAAGGTCGTCATACTCTGGTATCGCAAGATCTGCCCCTGTCGCATAGAAGATGTCTGACGATGACGCACGTCCGCTCTCCGGCAACCTTCGAGCGATGACGATGTGCCCCCCATCCGTGACGAGCCGGACCCCTACCCATTCCACAGTCTGGCGGATGACACCCTCAGGTACATCGCAACTGCCCGAAGCCAGGCAGTAGTCCAAGATAGAGATCAGTGCAGTCTTACCTGTCTTGGACGATCCGGTGATGACGTTGACGGTCCCTGGGCGGAACGTGACTTCCCGGAGCTCACCGTCGAAGCTATACAGGAAAATGTCGCTGACCTGGAAGCTCATGGTCGTACTCCCCAGAGGGCCATCACTGTGGATGGAGCCCCTGCTCTCGCAAACCAGCGCCCTACGAACCGAGCCTGCTTGAGGCACTCCTGCGCCTCATCTGACAGCACGCGGGTACCACGCCGATAAAGGTCGAGTTCCGGATTCGCCGTCAGTCGCCCCTCGGAATCAGACGACAGCCATGCTTGACTCATGGCAAACACTACTCCTCGCCGGGTATGTGGCTTGAGAGAGACCGTTCGCTCAGTGAACAAGACGCGGGATTCGGAATTCTCTTGAATCCAAGTGACAAATGTCGTTCGTATGCTGCGCGGCAAGTCATCCCGCGTTCGCTTGTGTAGCACGGTGGGCAGCAAGAGAAAGCTTACAGGGACTGGCATCGGTCCGTACTCGCCGATCGCAGTCGCGAGCAATAGACCGCAAAACGGAGGATTAAAGAGAAACGCCTCCTCTCTCGGCTGATCGACCCAAGCCTTCATGACTCCTTCTCCGCGGATGTAAGAAGAACTGCGAGCCGATCGCGGAAGTCGAGGTGCCACCCTACACGTTGGTCATCTGCGAGCATCTGATAGCTGCCTCTAGCAATAGTTGGCTCTTGCATCCCGCCTCGAATCGGTGGATGCATGCCATTCTCCACCCACTTGAAGATGGACTGCGCCGCGGCGCGCTTTGCGTCGTCTGCGGCATCATCGCCAAGCTCATCGCGCATTTGCTCAAAGAGTCGCTCCCACTCGTCGATGAGCCGGCTCTCGTACTGATCCAGCTCTCCTACGAGAAGAAGTTCTTCTCGCATCCAGCGTGAACGCTGCTCGAATGCTCTGAAGTAGTCTTGGATCGCCAGCACAATGCGCCGGGAGCTAATCTCGATCAGACGCATCTGATGCACGAAGATCGTGTCCTGATAGCCAGATGCATCAATGCTCGCGGTCATGATGTCGGAATCGATGGGCAACTGATCGCGCTTGAACTGCTCTCGGAGTTCGGCTTGCTGGGATTCCAGTTCGTCACCGTGGATCTGATCGCCATTCCGGGATAAATGCAGAATGACCCTACGAAACCACCACCCTTCAAGACGTTGAAGGAATGCGTCTAAGTGCTCTCTGGCCACGGCGAAGAACAGGATCTGGCGCAGTTCATCGTCTAAGCCTTCGATTGTGGCTGCCGAGGCAAAGACAGTGGCTCGCTTTATCAGATCCTTCCGCTGCTGTTCGGTCAGGCTTCTGAAAGCGGCATATGCCGCCGTATTTGTCTGGTTGGTTGAGGTAGTAGAGGCAGCCGATAGCCGCCGCAGCGCGGCTGATTCATCTCGACTGGTTGCTCCGAGATAAGAGGCCGCCGACCCGTCCGGAGCTGAGCTTGTCGTCAGCAGGTACACCATCGCATCCTCTGGGAGGGTACCGGCGGTGAGCGTCTCGCACCAGATACGCAGGGCGGACCAGAGTTCGGGAGAGCTATCGGTCAGATTGGCGGCGCTGCCGATGTGGTGCTTTGCTTGCAACAGTTCCACGGCGTCGCCGTCGTTATCAAAGACGACATCATCGAGTGTCTCGATTGAGAGTGTGAAGGACCGACCTGTCGCGAGTTTTCGCAGCGCGTGGACCAATGCAAGTCGGCATTGGTAGATGTAGCCAAGTGCTGAGGCGGGAGCCGAGTGCACCGTATTACGGTCGTGTGGCATAGGAAGGCTGTCAGCCATTACAGCTCCCCGCTGTCGAGGACACTCGCCATGGCTATGTCACGCGCCGACACGGGCTCAGTCAAGCTCATCGGAAGGGCCTCCTCGATTCGGCTCCGGAGGTGCCGCGATTTCAGCGTGAATGTACCGCCTGAGGAGTCATGACGTTGAGAAGGCCGCCGTGCCGGTGACTGACCGCTGAGTGTCCTATTCATCATCCACGATCACCCGTAACGGTGATCGTCCTCGTCGCTCTCGTCGGGCAGATATTCCGCGAGCAGCTTCGAGACCTCATCGACTACGGCCTTGATCGGTCGCTCGCCCTGATACGCCGCCTCGCACGCCAGCAGCGCCTCGCGAAGGTGCGGCTGCGGCAACCACAGGCCGGAGTCGTTGTGCGTGAACTGATCGGACAGCGGCAGCATGACGAACGGATTGAATATGTGCCGGGCGCGGCTCCCTTCCGGCAGAGCGTCGTGAATGATCTTCGCATTCTTCAATCTGGTCCGAAGCTCGTCCGCGTACCGCTTGCGCCGGGACAGGCTGAACTCTTTGACTCGCATGGCGTTCTCCTCGCTGGTTCTCACAGCGTTTGATGTGTCACAACGTCGCCGCGGTTGTCAACACTTTTGTGCCGGGAGGCGCGCCATGCGCGCATAGCGCCGCACATTCCTGCCGGAGCGGGATCGCCGTCGGGGCCTCGCCCGAACCGGCCCCGACGGCGAGCCCGCGCAGGCGGATGGACTCTGACTCCCCCACCGCTGCCGGACGGGTTGAGCCTGAGGGGCCTCACCCTGACATCGTTCGATTGATATTCGCGTTCGGGCACGCCCGCCTGAACGCTCCTGCATGCGTCAAACGCACACAATCGTCGGTTTGTCAACGATGTATTTGATTCGCGCTTTAGTTGCGATACACACTGTCGGATGAAATTAGCTGATTACCTGTTTGAAAACAGTGTGACGCCGACGCAGCTCCGATGGATGCTCGGCGTCAAATGCCGCTCGGTGATCTGGCGCTGGCTGATCAACGAGCGGATCCCTCGAACGAAGATGATGAAGCGCATCGAAGCGATGTCGGGCGGGAAGGTCACGCGCGCCGACTTCCTTGATCCGAGATCGCCCACGTGCGCACGCGTCATCATTGATGACCATGGCGAGGAGAAGTGGCTCTTGCCCTGGTCCAGCGACAAAGCGCAGGACAACTCGCCCTTCGAAAGCCCTCATTCGCGTCTCAGCCCGCCCGTGAAGCGTGCGCTGCAGATTTTGGACGGCCGCGCCTGGTACACACCGACGGGCAAGTTCCTGCTAGATGGTCGGCTCTCCGATTTGAAGCGGATCATGCGGGCGGCGAACACGGAATTAAATCGCCGCGGCGCCAAGCCCATCCCCTACCCCGGAGTTCATCATCCGGAGGACGATCAATGACGGTGCGGGTTTTTCACGGCTTCGCCGAATCGATGCGTCATCTCGCTGACGACGTGGTGGCGCTCACCGTCACCTCGCCCCCCTACTGGAACGCGATCGACTACGACATCTACGCCAAGGATCCGAGTGAAAACTGGAAGACGCGCCGTTACGCCAAGGGCTTCACGACGTATCACGAGTTCTTGGCGCTAATGCGACGGTGCTTTGCGGAAGTCCAGCGAGCAACAAGGCCCGGCGGCTTCTGCGCGGTGGTGGTTGGAACGATTCTGCACGAAGGCAAGATGATCCCCCTCCCCTTTGATCTGGCCCAAGTCATGCTGGATATCGGGTGGATATTCCATCAGGACATCGTTTGGGAGAAAAACTGGTCCTCCAGCAAGCGCGGCGGGACGCTGATTAAGCATCCATGGCCGGGGAACTTCTACCCCAACACACTCAGCGAATACATCCTCGTCTTTCGCAAGGCGGGAGAGAGTGAATTGAGAAAGAATCGAACGGACGCCGCTCGCATTCTCATCGACACGTTGTACGCGAAGGAGATCTCGAGCAACGTCTGGCACATCACACCGGTGCGGCCAAAGCAGATCGCGCACCCTTGCCCTTATCCAGAGGAGATCGTTCATCGCCTCGTGACGTTGTTTTCGAGGGCAGGTGATTTAGTCCTCGATCCCTTCGCTGGATCGGGCCAAACGCTGAAGGTTGCGAATGCCCTTGGCCGCCGCGTCATCGGCTACGACATCGAACCGGCGTTTGTGGACCTCGCAAATAAGCGTGCAAGCGAGACCTACATCCGGGGGCCGCAGCTGATCGTGTCCTACGACAAACTCGAGCCGGGGATCCCGATCGGAAATTCCAAGCGGAGCGCTGCATGAGGGAGTGCGCGGATTCCGCGCCACAGGCGCTGTCGAATCGTAAGTCAACAGACACGATTCCATTGATCTTGAAGGTCGCATCTGCGCGTCCTGAACGTGACAATGCGCCGCGAGCTGGACTCGATAGTGATAATCACACCACGCTTCTGACACAGGACGAAGCGGCGGATCGTTTGCGGGTCTCGTCGCGGACGCTCGAACGGGAGCGGATGGAGGGCCGATTGGCCTTCGTCCGCGTCCGCCGGCGGGTCTTCTATACGCCTGCGCTACTGAACGACTACATCGCCAACCAACAACGGAGGGAACATTGTACGAACGATCCAACCGACTCTTCGAGTACCAGAATCACTGGCTCGTCAAGCGGAGAGACACGCCCAACTACCACATCTACTGGTGCCGCCCCGGCACACGCCGCGTCCGCCGCAAGAGCGCGAACACAGACGATTTTGAGAAAGCCAAACGGCAGCTGATTGAGTTTGCCCACGAGCGAGAACGGCCGCGCAATCAGAAACCAGAAAATGCGTCTATCCTCGACGCGCTCAACGAATACATCGAACGCTCACTCGATGGAAGGCCGAGCAAGGTCCACGCGCTCTTGGCATTGTCGCACCTTGACCGGTTCTTTGAGCGTGAGGGCATTGTCTTCGTTTCGGATCTGACCTTGGACGTCCAGGACGCTTACATCGAATGGCGGCGCTCAACCGGCCGCGGGTGGAAGGGCCAGACTCTCTCCAACGCCACCATCGCCCGCGAGCTTTCAGTTCTCAAGGCGGCGCTAAAGACATACTGGAAACGCGGCTTGATCAAAGAGATCCCCTATGTGAAGAGTCTCCCTCCACCGCCGCCACGGAGTCGATTCCTGAATGTCGATGAGGCCCGCCGGCTCATCGACGCCTGCCATGAGGCGCATGTAAGACTCTTTGTTCTGCTGGCCCTGCACACGCTGCAGCGCCCATCAGCCATATTGAATCTGCAGACAAGACAGATTGATCTGACCACCGGTCGCATCGACTTCCTGCCGCCGGGCGCCGTTCAATCACACAAGCGCAAGCCGGTGGTGCCTATCACTGTGACATTACGGCCACACCTGGAGCGCGCCATCACTGAAACTTCATCAGGCCACGTCATCGAATATCACGGCATTCCGGTGCTGAGCGTCAAGAAATCATTCAAACGCGCATGCAAGCGCGCGAATCTCCATGACGTCACGCCATATACGCTGCGGCACACGGGCGCAACATTGCTGGCCGCCGCAGGCGTCTCTATGCGACAAATCGCGGGCATGCTGGGTCACACAACGCAACGCACGACAGAGCTTTATGCAAAGCACGCGCCGGAGTTCCTCAAGGACGCGTCCGATCAACTCGATTCGCTTTTTCAGCCAACGCTCTCACTCCCATCCTCGGGCGCCGACAGTCAACAATTGTCTGAAACGGGCAGTGCGCGCCATTTGCGCGCCAGAGCTGAATTGCCCACACTTGTGGATAACCCCTGAAACCTTTGATCCGCGAAATGGTGGGCGCTGAAGGGCTTGAACCTCCGACCCCCTCGGTGTAAACGAGCACAAAGGATCGTCCGCGAGAGCCTCCAGGTGACTGAACCCGACACGAAACAACTTGATCTGACTCCAACCGATTTCTTCGCGCGCCAGGTGCGTGCCAAAGGTCATCAGTTGATTTGAATCATTGGTAGCACAATTTCCGTTGATGCGCAAGAGTGAATCAGCGATGGGTACCTACCTGCCGCAATAGCCGAGCGCCCGAATCAACAATTTACCGATCGTCGAAGAAAGCGAGGAGCGTTCGTAGATGATGTTGCCGATGAATTGTAGTGAAATCAAATGGCGCGAATAGCGTTGCCAGCTCCACGAGCCGCGGCGTCAGTGGGTCTTCGTCGTCACGTTTTAGCATCGGATGTCGCTGCGCGCCAGTGATTATCCAAGCACGCTGTATGCCTGACGCTCTTGCAAGCAAGGCACATACGACTCGAGTTACATATTCCCGCAGTCAGTCCCATGCGTTCAATGGAAATAGACTCCGTCGTTAGCAGCTATGGCGAAACCGCTTCTGTAACTCGGCGTCACGGGCGATATACGCATCGGAATCACGAAATTTCACATCGAAGCGATCCCAATTGAAGAGTCGCACGTCTTCAAGAATTGGAAGCATCTGGCACATATATTCCACCCTCTTCTCAGCGATGTCATGGGGATTTCGATTGTGCCATTCACTCAGCCTTTGAATCGCTGCATTTCCCACCGACTTCGATCGCAAGGCAGGCGCCGGATGCACCGAACGCCTATGTAGAACGAGCGGGCCGCCACCGGCCCTGTCGCATTGTCGAACGTCTCATGGCCAGTAGCGATGTGCTCCCAGCGGTTCCACTCTGCCTGAGCGTTGCCAAATCGTTCGACCGCGGCGAATGCAATTTTGTGCCACCTCGGACGCATTGCGTGGTCGACCAGTTCGGCCAGCATCGAGCGTTCGTGTTGAATGGACCTGCAGGCAATGATCGCGCCGTCTTTGGGGAGCTCGCGCGCCATACCTTCATCAAGCCATGCGAAGCGCGACATGAATTCCGCGCGGGCATCCTCAGGCGAGCCCTCGACATCATCGAGGATGAGGAGGTCCGGGCCGCGCCCGGCGCGGCGCAGTGTTCGCCCCAGCGCACCCATCCTAGCGGCGATAATCGTCGCGCCGCTGGCCAATTCGATCTCAAGTGAACGCGAGCGGCTGCGGCGGGCCAAGCGAACGTCCTGCGACAGTTGCGTCGCGCTGCTCAGCGCGTAGTCGAGTTCGCTGATGCGGCGCTGAGCCTCGTCCTTGTCAACGGTCAGAATCGCAATGTGCCTGGCGCTCCGGAACGCCGCCGCCCAAATTGGCCGCGCGAGCCCGGAGAGGCTTGTCTAGCCACTGCGCTGCGGCGCTGCAATCGCGAGGCGAAGCCCGCCGCGTCCAACTGATGCGTCCAGCGCGGCGCTGCTTTCGCCGTGTATCTCACACCACGGCAGATCGAATCGATCATCCGCTGATCTCACCCGAACGGATCGCGCGCAACAGCGCTATGGCGCCGCGACCGCTTGAGTCTTCGTTCTCTCGGGACATCCGTTCCCTCCCCTCAGTCCGTCGTCCATTACGGCGTACTTCGCAACGAGGTCGTCGCCGGCTCGCTCCACGACGCTGACAATGACCGTCTCGGCGCCCTGCGCGAGCAAAACCTTGAACCGCTGATGCCCGCCGACAAGCGTCCCAGTCCTCTCGTTCCAGACAAGCGGCTCGACGAGGCCGAACTCCCAGACACTGCGGCTGATCCGCTCGTATTCCGGGTCGCCGGGCTGCAGATTGCGACGGGGGTTGTAGGGGGCTGGGTTGATGCGATGGACGGGGATCGTTTCGATCCGCATGACCTCATCCTCCGTTGACGAGATTGGCGGCGTCCATGCCATGGGCTGGCCCGCGTTCAACGCAGGCCATACAACCTGTTCCGACATGGCAGCGAAAAGCTCTCAACTTGTCAAGTAAGAATCACGGCAAATGCGAAAAGCGAGATCTACGTCATCTTTATGATGAATTGCACACAAGCGCTGATCTGCTGATTCATTTGCTCTTGGTCCTCGCAGAATGAGCCGCAAAGCAGTGTCGACATATCCATAATGCTTGCACTCTGATTGATTGGTCCCCGAAGCAGCGTTTGAGGGGACCTCGTTGTTAGTGCCTGCTTACTAGCGGTTGCCTCAATTTCAATTGATGTCTGCATCCGGAAATGTCCGGCGAGTTCAACGAATCGGTTTGCCTCGGGTATACTCATGAACGATGACCCGATTGTTCCATCTCGCCCGATGGACTGCGGCGGCCACGCTCGTCGCGGGTGTCTCCCTGTGCTGCTGCGAAGGGCAGCAAGCATTCGAGACGATTTGGAGGGCGTTCAATTCGTCCTTTAATTTCGAGCAGGGTCACCACGGTGACGCTGATCGCCACGCGGAAACGGATCATCACGCGAATAGTGACCATCACGATTCGAATCCTGAATCAGCATCAGAGGATTGCGGCGATGGCCCCTGCGACAATGATCACAATTGTAATTGCGGTCATTCGAATCTGCTCGCATTCGTAGATTCTGGTCCAAGTTCGCTGAACGCGTTGCCGACTCCGGCGATTGTCACGCCAGCCATTTACGTTGAATTGGTTCGTGTTGATGGCGAAACTTTGGCGTTGCGGGAATACTCGCTTCATTCTCCTCGACCGCCGACTTCATTGCTGCGCCTGCATTGCGCGCTCTTGACGTAATTTCTGCTTGATGAATCCCATCGCCTCGTAAAGCGATGGTTTGTCGCCGTGCGCTCGCGCGGCCATTCCAAACACGAATTTCACACTCCCACCTGCAGCGATCAGATGATCGCCGCCGGTCGCATACTCAATCCAATTGAAAGGAACTCTCGATGTCACGTTCAGATTTCTTTGGCGCCATTTTCGGATCAATTGTCATTGGCGGTCACCTACTCGTCGCCCCACTGGTTTATGGCCAAGAACCACGTCCGCACGTCAATGCCACGGCGGTTCAGGCGCCTGACTCGGATGAACATGCCAAACATCATGCAGATGACGAAGCAACCGTTGAGCGAGTGGCGGAGCCTTATCCATTGCAAGTGTGCCCGATTTCTGGAGGGCGACTGGGATCGATGGGTGAGCCAATCATCAAATCGTATGACGGCCGCGAAGTGCGGTTCTGCTGCGCCGGGTGTCCTCCAAAATTTGAATCCGATCTTGCGGCGAGCATGAAGAAGCTCGATTCAATGATCATTGCCGACCAAGCTCCGTACTACCCACTCGACACCTGTGTGGTTTCCGGCGAGCCGCTTCGCATGGATGGTGAGGATATCGGCATCGACGTCGTCTTTGGCAATCGGCTCGTTCGACTGTGCTGCAAGGGATGCGTCGCGGATTTGAAAGCGGAGCCTGAGAAATACCTGCCAAAGCTGGACGCGGCGATCGTGAAAGCGCAGCGCGATCGCTACCCGCTCGACACCTGCGTTGTTTCAGGAGAGGACATGGGCGGTTTGTCGGATGAGGAGATCGTTGAAGTTGTGGTCGCAAATCGACTTTTCCGTCTGTGCTGCCCGCCGTGCAAGCCCGACTTGATTTCAAATCCGGCGCCATACCTCAAGAAACTCGACGAAGCCTGGACGCAAAGTCCCGGCGGAATGCCCGGCGTTAATGACATGTCCACGCGTTCGGAGGAGCATGGCAAGCATCAGCATGGCGAGGCGGCGCCCAAAGAACACATGCATGGCGGGGGCGCGGGTCACGGGAGACTATAAACAAGGTCCAAAAGTCGAGGGACATCCACATGCGAATGCCACTCTTCACCTCTTGCGCGATCATTGCGCTCATGTTCGCCGTCGTCGCACAAAGCGGCGCTCAGGAGCGAAGTGAGTTTTCATCCGAGCCAGGCGCTCAGGCATCGGCGTCGCCATCATCCGATGCGGAGCGTGGAAATACCGTCTGTCCGGTGATGCCGGATGAGCCGATCGATCCAAACTTCTTCACGCTCTACAAAGGTCGGAAAGTCTATCTCTGCTGCAAGCGCTGCCGGACGAAGTTCAAAGCGGATCCGGAGGCATACGCCGCAAACCTTCCGCCGCAGGCCACACTTGCGACTCTTCAGGAGACGGATGGAGGCGCGGCGCCGGAAGGCGACGGAGAGCAACAACGCGACGAATCCTCGGAGCATGATGCGAATTCCGAGCACGCTGCTCAGGGCGCACATACGCACGAGGAGGGGCTCGATCACGGTAAGGAAGAGTCCGATGAACGAAGCGATGCGCACGATCATTCGGCGCATGCCGAGAGCGCATCCGGTCTCACGAAAACGCTTTCGTACATCGGCCGATTCCATGTTTTGGTGACACATTTCCCGATCGCGCTCCTGGTGTTTGGTGCGCTCTTCGAAGTCGTTTCCATCCTCGGGGCGGGTGCGAACGCAAGAGCTGTGGTTCGCGCCAGCGTTGATCTTGGCGCCGTCTCCGCAATTGCCGCCTCGGCGCTCGGCCTCATAAATGCGATTGGCGCCGAATATTCCGGCGTGCTCTCGGATGTGTTCTGGTGGCACAGACTCTTGGGTTTGTCCACCGCCGGCGTCGCGGTTGCGGCAGCAGTGGCCGTGGAATGGCGTGCGCGAAAGCCGTCGTCGAAAGTGAACAGCGCTGCTCGAATCGCTGTGTTCGCGACGGCGGCTCTCGTAGGAATCACGGGTCACCTTGGCGGATCGCTGGTCTTCGGATGGGAATACCTCGTCCCATGATTGATTTGACATCCATCTGTGGGCATGTGTGGAGATGCAACATGACCTCCAAGCAGCTTTCGCTATGCGCTTCGACATCGGCCATGCTCGTGCTTGTGGGTTGCGCGCCGCTGTCGCGTTGGCCCGGACCGGATTCGGGCAGCCCGGCGAATCCGCTTGCTCAAACCGCGCCCTACGTGCCGCCGTCAAATCCATATGACAACAGTGACGCGACAAGCTCAGGCGTGGGCGAGAGTCACGCCCCGCAAGATGCTGAGAAGACATACACCTGCACCATGCATCCGGAAATCCGACAGGATGAGCCGGGGAGGTGTCCAAAGTGCGGAATGACGCTCACGCCGCTTGAGGGCACGGAAAAGCACGTGCCGCGAAATGGAGGAGTGCGCTAATGCGCCATCTTGTCGTAACTGGCGTCGTTTTTGCGCTTGTGGGTGTCGTCACGGGTTGTGCGACCGACGCGCCGGACAAGGGTTTCGAACGAGTGCAAGGCGTATTGAGTGGGCGCAGCGAAACCTTGCCGGAGTGGCCACTAGAGCCTGAGGCAGAGGGTGCAGTGCAGAATCGTGTCAACGAGCTACTGCATCAGCCGTTGACATCTCAGACTGTCACCGAGATCGCGCTTTTGAATAACCGGCGACTCCGCGCTGCATTTGCACGAGTCGGAATCGCGTCAGCGGACCTCGTCGAGGCAGGCTTGCTCGAAAATCCGTCGTTGACCTCAGCATTCGGATTTCCCGAGGGATCGCCGAGCATCACTGAACTGGATTTTGGTTTGACGTTCAACATTCTGCGGCTGTTGATGACGCCGGCCCGCAAGCAGATTGCAAACCTTCAACTCGATTCGACGATCTTCGATGTCGCTGATGAAGTGCTGAAAACGAGATCTCATGCGCAGATGGCGTTCTATGAGCTTCAAGCTGCAGAGCACCTCACCAGCGTTCTCAAGGAGATTATGTCGGCTGCTGAGTCGTCAGCAGAGTTCGCTCGCAAACTCCACGACGCCGGCAATCTGAGCGATCTTGACCTTGCCAACGAACAGGCGCTCTTCGAAGAAACGCTCTTGGCCTACGGTCGGAGCGTCGCCGATGCGGCGTCGCTCCGCGAACGACTCAATGTCGCGCTAAGTCTTTGGGGGGATGAGACGGATTGGTCGATCGTGGATCGCCTGCCCGAAGTGCCAGCACGAGAGCCAGACGTGGCTAACCTTGAATCACTCGCAGTGCGGCAGCGCTTTGATCTGGCGGCGACGGCGAAAGAGGTCGAATCGCTTTACTTCGCACTCGGCTTGCAGCGCCGGTGGCGATATGTCCTCACGGCTGACGCGGGGTTCATCGCATCACGCGACACTGATGGTCAGTGGGTGTTCGGTCCCTTGCTCTCGATCGAGATCCCAATCTTCAATCAACGGCAGGCCGACATCGCTCGGCTGGAGGCAGCGCTGCGGGGGGCGGAAAGCCGCTTGGACGCGATCGCAATCGAAACGCGCGCTGACGTGCGTCGGCTGCTGGACCGCCTCTATGCGCTGCGCTACGAAGCTGAGCAATACAAATCACGTGTATTGCCCTTGCGGCAGCGTGTGACTGCGCTCACGCAAGAGCAATACAACTTCATGCTCATGGACACATTTGATCTGCTCGCCGCGAAACGAGCCGAGATCGCTTCGTATCGCGATTACCTCGACACTGTCCGCGAGTACTGGATCACGCGAGCGGAGCTTGAGCGCGCCGTCGGCGGCCAATTGCCATACAGCGACGGCGCCGACTCATTGGATGTCCATCCGCCCGCATCGCCAGAGTCTCATCAGTCCGCGAAGACGGAACACAATCACACTATCGGAGGCGACTAGCATGCTCTCACGCCGCCAATTCATCGCCCACGGAGTGGCCGCCGGCGCCGGCGCCGCAATGCTTGCTCGACGAGCGCGAGCTGATGAGATTCCACCAATTGTTCGGCCGAAGCTCAATGCGCCTCGCGCACAACGACCTGATCAAACCTTTGCTTCAGTCGTGACGCCGAATGGCGTCGCGATGCCGTTTCGTATGAACGACGGCGTCAAGGAGTTTCATATCGTCGCCGAGGCGATTGAGTGCGAATTTGCGCCCGGAATGAACGTCAAGTGTTGGGGGTACAACGGCCTCACGCCCGGGCCGACCATTGAGTGCGTACAGGGCGATCGAGTGCGGCTCTTCGTGACGAATCGGCTCGAAGAGCACACGTCTATTCACTGGCACGGACTGTTCATTCCGTGCGGCATGGATGGCGTCGGCGGTCTCACGCAGCCGCAGATTCGACCAGGCGAAACGTGGCTCTACGAATTCACGATTCCAGAGCAGCACGGCACATTCATGTATCACCCGCATGCTGATGAGATGACGCAAATGGCATTCGGCATGATGGGGTTCTTCATTGTGCACCCGAAGCGGCAGCCATCTGAATCCGCCAACCAGGACTTTGCGATCATGCTTCACAACTGGGCGGTGCATCCGGGGACATACCGTCCTGATCCCGCCGTGATGGTTGACTTCAACATGTGGACCTTCAACAGCCGCGTGTTTCCCGGCACGGAGCACTTGGTTGCGCGCACCGGCGACCGCGTGCGCATCCGATTTGGCAATCTCAGCATGTGGAATCACCCGATCCACGTGCATGGCCATGCCTGGAGGGTCGTCGCCACAGATGGCGGACAGATCGAGCCTGCTGGCCAATGGCCCGAAACGACGGTGCTCGTTCCTGTGGGCACGACGCGAGACGTTGAGTTCATCGCGGACAATCCCGGTGACTGGGCGCTGCATTGCCACATGTCGCATCACACCATGAACGCGATGGCGCACAACATCGCCAACACCACAGGAGTGGACCAAACTGGCTTGTCGGACAAGATCTCAGCGTTGTTACCGGGCTACATGCCGATGGGGCGCGATGGGATGGCCGAGATGCAGGACATGGCCATGCATATGCCTGGGCCAAAGAACACACTTCCCATGATGATGGGAGAGGGTCAGTTCGGAAATATCGAAATGGGAGGAATGTTCACCGTGCTCAAGGTGCGCGACGACCTCGCAAGCTACGACGACCCGGGATGGTACAGATTCCCAGAGGGCAGCGTTGCGCGCCGCGTCACCACAAGCGACGTCCCTCATCAGCGTGATCAAATGTTGATGGACGACATGCCAAAGCACAACAGCGGCAGCTAATCGTCTCAATGGAAAGACGCAAAACTCCTTGTTTTCCAGACAGAAAGGGGCTCCATGAACAAACGCACCATACGGCATATCCTCGGATGCGCACTGCCTTTGCTGCTCATCTTCGCCCTGCCGATTCTCGGCTTTAGCGGCGAGGCCGTCATCTTTGTTTTTGTGATCGCCATGTTTGCCTGCCATCTAGTGATGATGCGCGGGCACGACAGCGCACACCACACGCGACACTCCAATGGGAGAACCAACCATGAGTCAGATTCACGCTAAACGTATGGGATTGGCGCTTGGCGCCACATTCGCACTCGTGTTCGTTGGATGCATGGCCGTCATGCTGATGACTCCGCAGGACACCGCCGTGCGCTTCTTTAACAGCCTGACGCACGGCGTTGACTGGGGCCCGATCATGCGCTGGAACATGCCGTGGTGGGAGGCGCTCCTCGGTGTGATCGAGGCGTTCATCCTCGGTTGGCTGCTCGGCGCGTTCATGGCGGTTGTCTACAACGCATCATCTCCAAGGAAGCGTCATGACAGTGAATAACCATGACTCCAACGCTGAAATGCATTCGGTCCAGAAGCATCGCGGCCACGATGAACACAAGACGAATTCGGCTCAAAACAATCGAGCACATCACTCAGGGCGGTCAGACCATGAACACCACAGCCATCATGCGCATATGGTTGCGGACTTCCGCCGGCGGTTTTGGATTTGTTTGGCGCTCTCGGTTCCAGTGATTGCGCTGGCGCCGATGATTCAATCGTGGCTCGGCCTGCGTGAGTCGATGCGCTTCTCCGGCGACAGCTATATCCAATTTGTACTTGCGACCATTGTCTATTTTTATGGTGGTTGGCCTTTCTTGAAAGGTCTGCTCTCCGAAGTCGCCAAGCGCCAACCCGGCATGATGACGCTCATCGGGCTGGCGATCTCTGTGGCGTACTTCTACAGCAGTGCTGTTGTATTCGGTGTTCGCGGCGAGGTCTTCTTTTGGGAATTGGCCACGCTCATCGACATCATGCTGTTGGGGCATTGGATTGAGATGAGGTCGGTGATGGGTGCGTCCGCGGCGCTGGAGAAGCTTGTCAAGCTCATGCCCGCAGATGCGCACCTCGTCACCAACGACGGCACACGAGATATTCCCGTCACCGATTTGAAGCACGGCGACCGCGTGCTTGTCAAGCCAGGTGAAAAGATTCCGACAGATGGAACGATCGTCGAAGGGCGCACAAGCGTCAATGAGTCAATGCTGACCGGTGAAAGCAGGCCGGTCGAAAAGGGCGAAGGCGATCAGGTGATCGGCGGCGCTGTCAACGGCGAAGCCGCAATCACAGTCGAAGTGTCAAAAACCGGCGATGAGACATACCTTGCGCAGGTAATTGAGATGGTGCGCAAGGCGCAGGAGTCGCGGTCTCGAACCCAGGATCTTGCCAATCGGGCGGCGCTGCTGCTGACGATTGTGGCGCTGAGTGTCGGGGCCATCACACTCGTCGTCTGGCTGGCGCTCGGAAAGGAATTTGCGTTCGCTTTGGAACGCACCGTGACGGTCATGGTGATTGCCTGCCCCCATGCGCTCGGCTTAGCCGTTCCGCTCGTCGTCGCTGTCTCAACAGCAATTTCAGCTCGCAACGGTTTGCTGATTCGCGATCGCACAGCGTTTGAAGCCGCACGCAGTCTTGATGCCATCGTTTTCGATAAGACCGGAACCCTCACCGAGGGGCGTTTCGGCGTGACCGACGTGATCCCGCTAGCCGATGTGGACGAAACGCGATTGCTCACGCTCGCCGCCTCGATCGAAAGTCAATCCGAACACCCGATTGCGACGGGCGTCGTTCACGCCGCCGAGGAGCGAGAGATTCGCCTGCCGCAGCCAAAGGGTTTTCGGGCCATTCCCGGCAAGGGCGCCGAGGCGACGGTCGACGACATCAATATCAAGGTCGTCAGCCCCGGCTATCTCCGCGAGCACTCCATCGAGATCAACAACGGCGATGTTCAGCGTGTGAGCGACGAGGGCAAGACCGTCGTCTTTGTGCTCGCCGAAGATCAACTCATCGGCGCCGTCGCTCTGGCTGATGTGATCCGGCCCGAATCTCGCGAAGCGATCGACCGCCTCAAGGCGATGGGCGTGCGCGTGATGATGTTGACTGGCGACGCACAGGCTGTCGCCGAATGGGTCTCGCGCGAACTTGGGCTCGACGAAGTCTTTGCGCAAGTGCTTCCGAATCAAAAGGCTGAAAAAATTAAGGAGATTCAAGACCGCGGTCTGAAGGTCGCCATGACAGGAGATGGCGTCAATGACGCCCCTGCATTGACGCAGGCGGACGTGGGAATCGCCGTTGGCGCTGGCACCGATGTCGCCATTGAGTCGGCCGACATTGTCCTAGTTCGCTCTGATCCACGCGACGTGACCGCCATCGTCGAACTTGCTCGCGCCACATATGGAAAAATGGTCCAGAATCTTTGGTGGGCCGCGGGTTACAACATCTTCGCCATTCCTCTCGCAGCTGGCGCTCTGGCGTCAGTTGGTGTTCTCCTGACGCCCGCATTCGGCGCCGTGCTGATGTCCGCATCGACCGTGATCGTGTCGATCAACGCTCGCCTTTTGCGCGTGCATCGTGGCGACGAGAACAGTGCTGAAAGTGGTGATGTCACATGAGCCAACGCACGCTTGGGGCGCTCATTGTCCTCTTCGTCTTCATCCTGATGATTTTCAGTCTCGGCCATGTTGGCATGGCGATGGGCGGCGGTTGGACGTGGGTATTCCTCCTGATTGTTTTGATCTCTCTCGTCTTGCTGATTGGCGGAGTGAGTTCGCATGGGGGCCACGGAAACAGGGGCAAGCATGTTGACCAGCTCGCTCCGAAAGTCCCCCGACCGCCAGATGTGGAAACGACCGATGTGTTCGCGCCTGAGGTTGAGCGTCGTGTCGGGGCTGCAATTGTCCAGGAGGGACGATTGTTGACATCAGCCGATGAGGGAATGTCGCGCCTGCGAGAACGCTTTCGGGGCTCGGGCTGGACTCCGCTTCTCACACCCGCTGAGGATGGCGCGCCGACGCTCGCGTTGCTGCCCGTTTCGCTCGATTGCGCGGAACAGATCAAGCGAAGGCCCTGGCTCCACGCCTTGCTCCTACTTGCGACCTTCGCCACGACGACGTGGGCGGGCGCTCTCCATCAAGGCGTCAACCTCTTCGAGAGCCCCGATCAGATTGTGCTCGGCTTGCCGTACTCACTCGGGCTCATGCTCATTCTCGGCGCGCACGAGATGGGCCACTACATTGCGGCGCGATGGCATGGCATGAATGTGTCGTTGCCATATTTCATCCCAATTCCGTTCGCGCTTGGCACGTTCGGCGCGTTTATCTCTCTTCGATCGCCTGCGCCTTCACGGCGCGCGCTGTTCGACATGGCCGTCGCCGGGCCGCTCGCGGGCCTTGTATTCGCCGTGCCCGCGCTCCTGATCGGCTTGCCGATGTCTGCGATTTCCGAATCAGCGCCGAGCGCGATAGAGATGCACGGAGGCGGCGTCAACATCGATTCATCTCTCCTTCTGGCCACGCTCGCCAGCCTGAGTCTGGACGACAGCGTCGCTGGGCATGTGTTCATTTTGCACCCGCTCGCTTTTGCCGGATGGCTCGGATTGCTCGTGACGGCGCTCAACCTGCTGCCGATCGGTCAGCTTGATGGCGGACACATTTCAGACGCGATGTTTGGTCAGCGCCGCAGCGCCATGATCAGCATAGGCGCTCTAGTCGCCCTTTTCGGCCTCGGCGTTTTTGTTTGGTCAGGGCTGCTTTTTTGGGCGTTCATCGTCTGGTTCATCGCGGGGCGCAAAGGGCTCCCTCCTCTCAATGACATCAGTCGTTTGGGCACTGGCCGAATGGCATTGGGTTGGGTTGCGATCGCGGTCCTCGCAGCGATTCTGATTCCAGTTCCGCACGACTTGTTCGCTTCACTTGGGATTCCCTGCCCATACCTCTAGTTCGAGGAGCATCACCGTGAGAAAAGTTGACTTGGCTTCTCGATCGACGCTTCAAGCTCGCCGCATGGGAATTGACACCTACCGCGAGAACGTCGTTTACATGCACGCCGAGTGCGAAGTGTGCCGGTCGGAAGGATTTGAATCCCAAGCGCGCGTATTCGTGTCATGTGGATCTGCTGGTATTCCGGCAACGCTCAACGTCATCACTTCCGACTTGCTGCGGCAAGGCGAGGCGGGGCTTTCTGACGTGGCTTGGATTGCGCTTAATGCCTCGGATGGTGATGAGCTGAAAGTCGAGCATTTGCCTCCGCCGATCTCCATGAGCCACGTTCGCGCCAAGGTGTATGGTCGCCAGCTCGACCTCGCGGAATACAAGGCGATTGTGAACGACGTCGTTGCGGGCCGGCTTTCCAATATCGAGATCGCAGCGTTCCTGACCGCATGTGCAGTGGACCGGCTGAGCCCTAATGAAGTCGCTTCACTCACCGAAGCCATGCTTGGCGCAGGCGAGCGACTCACGTGGCCGAGTGAGGTCATCGCTGACAAGCATTGTATAGGCGGTCTTCCGGGCAATCGAACGACGCCCATTGTCGTCGCCATCGTCGCTGCATGCGGCGGCGTCATCCCGAAGACGTCGTCGCGCGCCATCACTTCACCAGCAGGAACAGCGGACGTGATGGAGACGCTTGCGCCAGTCAATCTCAATCTCGACGCCATGCGTCGAGTCGTCCATGCGGAGGGGGGGTGCATCGCATGGGGCGGGTCCGTGGCGCTCAGCCCTGCGGACGATGTGTTGATTCGCGTCGAGCGTCCGCTTGATCTTGACAGCGAGGGCCAACTCGTCGCTTCCGTTCTTTCAAAGAAGGCGGCGGCCGGCGCCACACATGTGGTGATCGACATGCCTGTTGGCCCAACCGCGAAGGTTCGGACTCGAGAGGCGGCTGCAAGTCTTCGATCGCTTCTTGAAGCCTCGGCGGCGCGAATGGGCCTACAGCTGCAGGTCATTGAAACAGATGGCCGCGCCCCCGTTGGGCGCGGCATTGGACCGGCGCTGGAAGCCCGTGATGTGCTCGCCGTGCTTCATCAGCGCCCTGACGCGCCGCTTGATCTGCGCGAGCGAGCCATCTCGCTTGCCGGCGCGGTGCTCGAACTGACAGGAATTGCGGCTGAGGGCGCAGGAAGCGCCGTCGCACGCCAGACTCTTGAGAGCGGACGCGCGCTCCTGAAATTCGAGCGCATTTGCGAAGCGCAAGGCGGCATGCGGCAGCCGGGACTCGCTGCACACACTCGCACCTTCGTAGCGCAAGACCACGGACTCATCACAACGATCGACAATCGCAAACTGGCAAGAGCTGCGAAGCTCGCAGGTGCGCCGCGAGATGCGACGGCTGGAATCACGCTGGACGTTCGTCTCTGCGACGCAGTCGAACCTGCGCAACCGCTCTTCACGTTGCACGCGAATAGTCCTGGCGAGCTCGCCTACGCAGCGGAATATGTGGAATCTCAAAGCGGCATTGTTGCGATAAATGAGCGCGTCCAGATTGACGAGACAAAGGGAGAATCTCCATGAGCGCCATACTTGTGTCACTGCCCGGCAATGAACGACTCGCAGACGCGCTCGCGGCGCATATGAACGCAGAGATAGCGCATGTCGTCTTTCATCATTTTCCGGATGGCGAGACGTATGTGCGCTATCAGTCCAAGATGGACAACAAGACCGTCTGGCTCATTTGCACGCTCGATCGTCCTGATCCGAAATTCGTTCCACTCATGATTGCGGCGGAGACCGCCAAAGATCTGAATGCGGACCGTGTCGGACTTATCGCGCCGTACTTGGCGTATATGCGCCAAGATGCGCGATTTCGGCCCGGTGAAGCGGTAAGCAGCGAGTACTTTGCGCGCGTCCTTTCATGCGTCGTCGACGCATTGGTCACGGTCGATCCGCATCTGCACCGAAGAACCTCCCTCAACGAGATTTATCGCGTGCCTACGTCCGTCGTGCATGCTGCGCCGACGGTGGCGGCCTGGATACGCCGCGAGGTTTCGAAGCCACTGCTGATTGGCCCAGACGCAGAGAGCGAACAGTGGGTCGGGGAGGTCGCCCGACTTGCAGGGGCGCCGCACATCGTTCTTAAGAAGATTCGACATGGCGATCGCGAAGTGGACGTATCAGTTCCCGAAGTCGAACGATGGTCGAATCATACGCCGGTCCTGGTCGATGACATCGTGTCAACGGCTCACACTATGATCGAGACCGTTGGCCACCTACTTCAAGCCGGAATGCGTGCGCCCATTTGTGTGGCAGTGCATGCGATTTTCGCTGACGAAGCGCATAGTGAACTCAAAAACGCGGGCGCCAGTCGTGTTGTCTCTTGCAATACGATCGAACACGTTTCAAATGCTTTGGATATTTCGAACGCCCTCGCTGAGGCTGCGTTGACGCTGCCTTGGGCCGGTGTTCGATGCTGCCCTCGATGGGAAGAGCGAAAAGAGGGAAGCTCATGATCAACGACCAATGGGTTTGGCATGTCTGGTCTGCTGCGTTCCTAGCACTGTGGAGTGTGCTCTTCGCATCCGCGTTTGGCTGTGACTGGCCGGAAGTCTTCGAGCACCTCTTTTGGACTCGCCCCGCCAAAGCCAAAGCGACCAAGACCACATAACCACGCTTCCGAGCTACAGAGGAACTTCACCATGGATAATGCTGTCGCCCTCGTGCAAGCATATCTCCGTTTGAATGGGTATTTCACCGTTACGGAATTTCCAGTCATTGAAGCGGTGCGTCACGGAGGCCATCGCACCGCGACTGACATCGATGTTCTTGCATTTCGCTTTCCGCGTGCGGGACGACTTGTTCCTCGTGCACGTGGATCAGGCGCACGCGACAAAGTTATCGCAGCGCCAGACCCAGCCCTTGGCGTCCCGCCAGACACGCCCGACATGCTGATCGGCGAAGTGAAAGAGAACCGAGCAGAGTTGAACGCCGCAGCGACAGACCCTGCAGTGCTTCGCGCCGTGCTTGTTCGATTCGGTTGCTGCCACCCGGATCATGCGGGTTCTTCGGTGCAATCATTGGTACGGAACGGAAAGGTTGAGACCTCGCCGGGCCACGTAGCGCGGCTTGTCGCCTTCGGCTCACATGCGCCGGAAGCTCGTTCTCCTCATTATTCGATTGTGCTTCTGGAGCATGTCGTGACCTATCTCAAGGAGTATGTCGCCGACAATTGGGACGTGTTGCGGCACGCCGAATTCAAGGATCCAGCCTTCGGGTTTCTCGTGACGCTCTTCAAATCGGGGCATGGGCGATGGGATTCAAACTGAAACGACAGAGGTTGTCGCAGACAAATCTTGGAGGTTCGTATTCATGCACGTCGCGATTCACATCCTGATCTGGACAGCCGCCGTCGAGAGCGTGTTCGCATTAGCTCTGACGCTGGCGCCTCAATTGCGATCCGGCGGAAGCCATCTCTCACATGCCTTGGCGCGGGCGCCGCTTCTCGACGTCGTGGTGGCAATTTTGACGTGGATTCCTTGGGTGGTCGGGATAGCCGTTGGTGCTTCGCTCGGGGTGGTAGGCGCCATCGGTGGTCAGGCGATTGCATTCGCCATATGGGTGATTGTCCATGAGTTGACGCACCGGCGCGCCAGACGCGGCCCGCGCATTGTCAAAGTTTTGAATCGCATTGTAGGGCGCGCTCCAAATCATCTGGCGCTATGGGTCAGTCTTCTCGCGCTCCCTGGCTTTTGGATCATTCGCTTTGCGCAAATCCTCATCTACCCGCTTCTTCGCGGGCTGTTGGGATTTCCTCGGTACAAACATGGTGAGTGGGTCAACGTCTCACGCCACAAGTTTCATGGTTTGGTCGGGCATGATCTCATTTGGTGTCTCTACTGCGACTGGATGACGGGCGTCTATGCCCTTGGCGGGGAGATGCTGCGCACCGTCGAGTCGTTCTGGTGCCCAATTCGTTTCTACGATGGAAAGAAGTGCGAGAATTGCAGAATTGACTTTCCCGACATCGATGGCGGATGGGTGCCGGCAAGCGGAACAATGGTGGAAGTCGTCTCCACGCTCGAGACAATGTACGGCGCAGGGCGCAGAGAGTGGTACGGCCATCCCGCTCGCCTGACGATCAGCGCAAAGCAAGAGAGCGGCCGAGCGCACAATGGATTGGTGCAAGAGTGATGCGCCACGCGGTCAACCTGATGCCTAGCGTGCTACCTGTGGATTCAGCGGCGCATCTCGTTGTGGTGTCTGGACTGATCGTGGAAGGCACGATGTGCATTCAGGCGTCGAGCGCTCCGCTATACGCTCGTCGCCGCGTCATTTTGCCGGGCGCGGCGGACGTGGCGAACCGTCGTCTGTGAATTCAACACAGCAAGGAGGAGATCAACCAATGATCCAAGGGCAAATAAGAGTAGCAGTCAATGGGTACGGCGTTATTGGAAAGCGAGTCGCGGCCGCTGTGCTTCTCCAGTCGGACATGGAATTGGTGGGCATCGCAGATGTGGCGACCGACTATCGCGTCAAGGCGGCGGCCATAGCGGGCGCTCGCATATTTGCCGCGACGGAGAAGGACATGCAGTCCATGCACGACGCTGGTATTCGAGTCCGAGGAACGATAGAGGATCTGCTTGACTTGGCCGACGTGATCGTCGATTGCACGCCAAAGAGTGTTGCTGCCAAGAATCTTGAACGATACCGATCGTGCGGCGTGAAGGCCGTCTTTCAAGGCGGCGAAACGCATGCACTCACTGGGCACTCATTCGTGGCGCAGGCGAACTACGAGTCGGCCATGGATCGCGACGCGACGCGCGTTGTCTCGTGCAACACCACCAGTATTGTACGTGTGCTTGGATCGATTCAGGATGCCGGTCTGCTCGTGAGCGCACGCGGCGTTCTTATTCGGCGCGCCACTGACCCTTGGGAAGCCGACCATTCTGGAATCATGAACACGATTGTGCCTGAGGCTCGCATTCCAAGTCACCAAGGGCCCGACGCCCAGAGCGTTCGTCCGGAGCTTGATCTGGTGACAATGGCGGCAAAGGCCTCGCACACTCAGACGCACAATCACTATTGGACGCTCAAACTTGTCGGCGGCACATCGCGTGACGATCTTCTCGCTGTGCTGCGCGCCGCCCCCCGCATCGCCTTCATTCGAATGAGCGACGGAGTTGTCGCTCTCAACAGCACGGTGGAGCTCATGCACGATCTCGGGCGCCCACGTGGCGATATGTGGGAGGTCGCGGTTTGGGAAGATGTGTTGAGTGTTCAGGGCGACGAAGGCTTTTTGACCTATCAAGTGGACAATCAGGCGATTGTGATTCCGGAAACGATTGATGCGATACGCTCGCTCTCCGGGACGGTTCGCGACGCAAATGAATCAATCGCGCAGACCGATCGGACTTTGGGCATCAGGAGAGATTTTCTGTGTGTTCAGGATTAGGGACAACCGGCCGGTTCTCCGGTAGACACGTGTGGTTTCAAGGCAGGAGAAATAGCGATGGCAAATATGTTCGATCTACTTGGTGATGAGGCCGAATCACTTCTCTCGCATCAGTGCGAAGGGATACCTCGCAGCATGATCTCCACGCCCGGTCCTGATTTTGTTGAAAGGGTCTTCACGCAGACGGATCGTCCGCTTCCGGTGCTGCGAAATCTCCAATCGCTCTTGGATCATGGGCGGCTGGCCGGAACAGGATATGTGTCGATTCTTCCCGTCGATCAGGGTGTTGAGCACACGGCAGCGTCCTCATTCGCTCCTGAGCCGTCGTACATGGATCCTCGCCACATCGTCGAGCTTGCAATCGAGGGCGGCTGCAACGGCGTCGCTTCGACGTTTGGAGTTCTCGGCGCCGTCGCACGTCAATTTGCACATCGCATTCCCTTCATCGTCAAGATCAATCACAACGAGTTGCTCAGCTATCCGACCTCCCACGACCAGGTGATGTTTGGCGGCGTGAGGCAAGCCTTTGAAATGGGCGCGATCGCAGTGGGTGCGACGATCTATTGGGGCTCTCAAGAGTCGCGTCGGCAGCTCCAGGAAATCGCCGCCGCGTTCGATGAGGCGCACACGCTCGGAATGGTGACCATTCTCTGGTGCTACTTGCGCAATAGTGCATTTGTCGTTGGTGAGACCGACTATAATGTCTCCGCTGATGGGACGGCGCAGGCGAACCATCTTGGCGCCACTCTTCAAGCTGACATTGTCAAACAAAAGCTGCCCGAGAACAACGGATTGTTTCAAGCCGTCAAAGTTGGAAAGACCAACGATCGCGTTTACACGGAATTGACGACCGACCATCCAATTGATCAAACGCGCTGGCAGGTCGCCAATTGCTATATGGGCCGCGTCGGGCTCATTAGTTCCGGCGGTCCATCGGCCGGATCGGACGATATGGCGCAAGCGGTTCGCACTGCGGTCATCAACAAACGCGCCGGGGGGATGGGCATGATCTGCGGCCGAAAGGCCTTTCAGCGATCCATGAATGACGGAATAGCTTTGCTTCATTCAATCCAAGATGTGTACCTTGATGATGCGATCTCTTTGGCTTGAATCAGCCGTAAGACAAGAAGTTTGAATAGCGTATGTACGAGACAGTCGAGGAGTTCTAGCAAGCGTCTGCGAAGGTCCAATTCTTCTTACGGCGCCGCGGTCGGAGGCCATCGGCACGACCAATTTGGAAGCAGCGAGGGCATCATCGCCATCTGCCGCCGGAATGGGGGCCAACGGTTTCGCGAGCTGATGTTGGCGCCGAGCGATCCGGGATTCGGATTCAGCTGCGACAGCGATGCCCATTTCTTCTGCAACCTGCGCTACTTCGGCGCCAATCGACAGTATTCAGCCATAATGGATTTCGGATCCAGGTCCGAGTGTGGGACAAAGAGGGCGCATTGCAATTCGTTGGTCCACCTAGCGGTTTCAAGCCGAGGGCGAAGGATCGTCACTTTGATTTGTATGAACAGCGTACAGAAGAGTGGATCACAAATTTGATAGGCAAGCTCGACGCGTAGACTGGTGTATCGCGCTATTATTGACTCGACCAATGCGAATCTCCGCGAAACGGATTTCGGAATGGGCCGGCGAGCAGGGCGCTCAAGCGCTGCTCCCGATTTTGGTGCGCCGGTTGATTTGCGCATCGGGGGAAATCCGCCGTACTGCGTTTCCTGGCGGCGAGTCGATCGTCCGAGGTGGCTGGGATGACCGTCGAGAATCCAGGCGGCACACGGGTGCCCGACCTCCGCCGCCGCGTCGTCATCGCGCCGCGTGAAAGCGGCTGACGGTCGAAATAGCGTGACTGGAATTGCGCAGCCTCCGAAAGGGAGAGCAAATCTGCTCATCCATTGTTTTCTAACGATTCCAATTCATACATCTGCAATGCGGGGCTTCCACAGTTCGTACGCAAAAGGCACAATTCTGCCACAATACCGTCCGTTCGCAATAGGACCAATCAGCTGTGGCCCTTGAGAATGCTGGCAGGGGCGACAGGGATCGAACCCGCAACCTCCGGTTTTGGAGACACTCATTCAACTCCACGCGACACGCAGAATGCGCGGATTCTGGGGCTGCTGGAGGAGTTGACTCAATGCATTCTGATCGGAACTGACTCGAATTGACCTGGACGGTGTCGCGTTTCGGGCGCAATGAGTCTATGGCGCATACACCTCCCCCATTGCTGGCGCGGCGACGATTGCCGAGCTATGCCTTGGACAATCGCTTCCCGCGGCCGACAGCTGTCAGCTTTGCCAACGACGGAAGTATCGTCGCCAGCCTCGTGATGTCGTGATGATCCAATTGTTCACTCATGTCCACGACGGGCGTCTCAGAATCCCACTCGGCGTGATGAACGCTGATTCGGACGGGCGCGGGGCCTGCTTCTTCGCGGGACAGATAATGAAGGCGAAATGCGAGCGAACCAATGCAGTAAAACGTCGTGCGCGAACCATCGTCGTTTGTGACGACGTGCGGGACGCAACCAACACGAAGCAATTCACCAAACACGTCGCTGGGGTTCAATGTCCTTGTCATTCGATTGTGCTAGCACACACGAAAAGCGCGTGTCAAGACAATTTGCGTGGCTCGCATCTTCACAATCTGCAGCATGGTGACGATTGGCACGCCAAATGTACGCCACTTTTGGATCGCCCCCGGTGCGACGACAATCGACGCCATCACCCTGTTTTATTTTTAATAGCGCCCTTTGCTCAAATCACGACTTAAACGGGGACATGAAATATACCGAGGAGCGACGTAGAGGCCATCCGACCTCGCATGCCGAGACGACCAACGAAATGAACTCGGCCGATCAGACGACGCTCGGATATTCACTCCACAAGCCTTGCCGCTCGACAACTGGCGCAATGGCCATCCAATGATCAATTATGCGATGATTCTCGCTTTCCAGCAATTGTGGTTCATCAGAAATTGGATTAAAGACATTGAACGTAATATCTCCAGATTTAGCCAATTTCACAGCGAGGGTCAGCCCCCGCAATACCGTTCTCCGGTCTCGAAGAAACCATGAATGGAAGCCTGAGTGCTCAAGCAAGCTGTGTATTTGCATCGCACGAACTCCGGAATGCGGATACGGGCTCCTCACCTCAGGCGGCACAGCGCCGCCAATTGCGCAAGAAGTCTCAATAAAGCTGTGCAATTGCGGCTCTCGCGCCCCAATTGCCGCAAACAGCAAATATACGCTGAAGCTGAATAGCTGCAATAGCTCAGTGCGTGGAATCCTGTAGTATCGCGACTGCCGATCGTGCCGCAAATCCCGCTGAAATCGCCACATGAATTGAATCGCTTGAGAGTCTGCGGACAACTCGCAGGCGCGTCGGTCAAGATAGGACATCGGCATTCTTGAACTCGAAGTTTTCCTTTGAGAAAAGCGTTCGGAGAATCCCGGATCGCCTGCTCCGTGGAAATACCCGACGTGTCCGAGTCCGTGATGCTGGATCTCATGCCACACGATCAGATCGATGCAAGCGGCGAGCACAAGATCCTCCAATCCACATCGACCGTACTTCGGGCCACGCAGGGCTCGAAACAATTCTCTCCATTCCAATACACGCTCAGTCAACTCACGCAATTCTAATAATGTTCCAATATGAATTTCTACAACGCGCATTCCCGATTCGCGATCCATAAATGCCCATGCATTAAGATCTGGCGCGGGATGAACGCTATATCGAATGCGAGACAATGCCTGCTCAAAGATTCGATCCGTTCGCGCCCACCCTAGGACTGAAGAACGTCCGTAGCAAAAGTCGGCGAAGCCAGATTCATTTGTATCGCTCATGCGCATCGTTTATGCATTGACTTCTGGATTATAATAAATGTAAATATTCCGTATCATGAAATTTTGCTGGGACAGCGATTGGATTATACGGATATACCGCATTGGCGGCTTCGCGGGGCGCGCAAGCCGTGAAGCCGAAATGACGGTGAGTGCGACAGTTATGTCGAAAGCAGATCGCGAGCGAATTGAGGCGATAGTTGAGTCGCTGCGACACGACAGCGGCCCAGGAGGATGCGATGCGATTGCAGACTTTGGATACATCGTAGAGATAGATGGTATCGAAGTGGCTAAGTCGAGGCCCTTTGAACCGGTTCCTGACAGCATCGGTGGCATCTTGGCGACAATGCGCAACTACTCAAGGCATCGAAGATGACGTACGCCGAACACGGCTCAAAGCAATACGATCCGAATCGTATTAGAGGCAAGTTGGTTGGCATTATTGACTCGTCACCACAATCGTCTCATTGTTCGAGGCAATTGCAAAGCCGATCGTCGACAATCTGAATCGCAATCTGGTTGAGAGCCGCCCTTTGCTGCGCTTAGGCCGCCTCAGCATGCAAAATGACACACCGTTGATCGAACCTAGACCATGGCACAAACCGTGAGGGCACGTCAATTTTTCCCGGCAACGCGGCGGGCGGTGTCGAGCACGACGGAACCGAGTGCCTTTTCTATTCGACAAGCTGTGCCGAGAAGTTTCGCGCCGACCCGACCTGGTATCTGGAGAAGCAAGAGCGGGAATCAAACGACTCGCCGAGATCGATAAGGCGTGGCAGGCGCAAAGACGATTTATTTCGAAGGCGACTGATCGTTTTCCGAAATCGGACGAGTAGTCACTTCAACACCCGAATAGCCCAGGGCCTCTATCGCCTCAGCGGCGAAAGCCGGTGCATCGGGAGCACTGTTCTCGAAGACCACGGTCGCGGTGCGATCGGAGTACGACACCGAAGCATTTTGCACGCCACCGACTTTTCGCAACTTCTCCCTGAGAGTGACGGCACACGCCTCGCAGGTCATCCCCTCGATAGTGTAAAGGACGGTTCGGGCACCCACGCTTTCGCTCGCTGCGGGTCGGTCATCGGGAAGAAGGGCCCCGACATACTTCGGGAACGCCGCGAACGCGACGATGAACACGGTCGAAATCCACAACATGGCCTTGGTGAACCGACGAGACCTTGGCTTCGCGGTCGCGCACGCCGAGCCCGGCTCGCACCGCCCGGCCCGGAAGTACACCACGTAGAACGAGAAGGCGAGAAGCAGGCCCGCGGCAATCAGAAACGGGGGCCGGTAGCGCTCGAACCATGCCGACAGACCGGTTGCCGATGCGCCGAAGGCGAGCAGCAAGAGCGGAAGCCAGCAGCACGCCGACGACGCGATAGCCGAGAGCAGAGCCCCGCCGGCCGCTACAACGCCTGTTCGAGTGCGTGGTGCGGTCGCCGAATCCGATACCTGACAACAGTCCTTCATGACGCTGTGCCTTTCTCCTGGAGCGCCGTGGTCAGCATCGCACGTGGCGGCAGGCCGTCGCCGCCACGAAAGACGCGGCATCCAAACGAATACGCCTCGCTCGACCGCTGTGCAGGATCGACATCGTGCCCGTTGACCTGGATTGTCGGCGAGCCGTGCATCCGCTCGCGCTGGGCCTCGTCCGCGGACGAGACACAAACGAGTTCGGTCGTGACCGTCACCCCGATCTCATCAGCAACTTCCCGGACGAGTTCGACCGCGGGTTCCGCGTTCGGGCACCCCTCAAAGTAGACAACGCGCACATGCATGATGAGATCCTCTCAGCTTCGTTTCAGCATGGACGAAAGGACCTTCATCGCCGTGTCGAATCGTTCATCGGCCTCGGCGGCACCGCACTGCGTCAGGCACAGCCGCAGTTCCTGCTCGACCACCCGGACGGCGACCCGATTCATCGCCGCCTTGACCGCGGCGATCTGGGTGAGCAACTCGT
>JAJDDK010000004.1 GCA_029260345.1 Phycisphaerales bacterium
AGTCCTTCCCAGTCCTCTCGTACTAGGGAAAGATCCTCTCAAATCTGCAACGCCCACGACAGATAGGGACCGACCTGGCTCACGCCGGTCTGAACCCAGCTCGCGTACCGCTTTAATGGGCGAACAGCCCAACCCTTGGGACCGCCTTCAGCCCCAGGATGCGATGAGCCGACATCGAGGTGCCAAACCGCTCCGCCGCTATGGACGCTCGGGAGCGATCAGCCTGTTATCCCCGGGGTACCTTTTATCCGATGAGCTACGGCCCTTCCACACGGGACCGCAGGATCACTAAGGCCTGCTTTCGCAACTGCTCGACCCGCCGGTCTCGCAGTAAAGCCGGCTTGTGCCTTTATACGCACCACGCGGTTTCCATCCGCGCTGAGCCGACCTTTGCACTCCTCCGTTACTCTTTAGGAGGAGACCGCCCCAGTCAAACTACCCGGCACTCACGGTCCCCCGCCCGGATTCACGGGATTCGGGGTTAGGCCACGGGCGTATACAGGGTGGTATTTCACCTGTGGCTCCATCCATCCCAGAAGATGGACTTCAAAGCCTCCCACCTATGCTACGCAGTACATGCTCATGACCAATGAAAGCCTGCAGTAAAGGTCCACGGGGTCTTTCCGTCTTGTCGCGGGTAGGCGGCATCTTCACCGCCACTACTATTTCACCGAGTTGGTCGTGGAGACAGTGCTCCAGTCGTTACGCTATTCATGCGCGTCGGAACTTACCCGACAAGGAATTTCGCTACCTTAGGACCGTCATAGTTACGGCCGCCGTTTACCGGCGCTTAGGTCGCGAGCTTCGCCGAAGCTAACCCGCTTCCGTGACGTTCCGGCACCGGGCAAGCGTCACACTGTATACGTCCTCTTGCGAGTTAGCACAGTGCTGTGTTTTTGATAAACAGTCGCTAGAGCCTTTTCTCTGCGCCCTCCCCGAAGGGTAGGGCCCCCTTATTGCGAACGTACGGGGTCAATTTGCCTAGTTCCTTCACGACCATTCTCTCGAGCGCCTGAGGCTATTCGCCCCACCTACCTGTGTCAGTTTTGGTACGGACTCTGTTTTGCCCCCGGAGCTTTTCTAGGAACTTCCTCCGCCAGCATCGGCCACGAGGGCCTGGGCGCTTCTAGCCGCCCCACTGACCTTGGAAATCCGCACTCCGGTTTGATCTCTGCAGAGGTGCAGGAATATTAACCTGCTGTCCATCGACTACGCCTTTCGGCCTCGCCTTAGGATCCGACTAACCCTGGGCGGATTTACCTTCCCCAGGAAACCTTAGGTTTTCGGCGAGCAGGATTTTCACCTGCTTTATCGTTACTCAAGCCGGCATATTCACTTCCTGCCGCTCCACGGACCCTTCCGGGACCGCTTCGTCGCTGACAGGAACGCTCTCCTACTGCTCTTACGAGCCCGCAGCTTCGGCTTTCCGCTTATTCCCGATCATTATCGGCGCCGAACTCCTCGACCAGTGAGCTATTACGCACTCTTTAAATGATGGCTGCTTCTAAGCCAACATCCTGGCTGTCATGGCAATTCGACTTCCTTTCGAACTTAGCGGAAATTAGGGGCCTTAGCTGGCGGTCTGGATTATTCTCCTCTCGACCACGGATATTGTCACCCGTGGACTCACTCCCGCGCCTTGGCCAACGGTATTCGGAGTTTGGTTGCCCCGGGTACCCGGGTAGGGCCCCAAGGGCATCCAGTAGCTCTACCCCCGTTGGTTGCTACGCGAGGCTGTCCCTAAAGACATTTCGGAGAGAACGAGCTATCTCCCAGTTTGATTAGACTTTTACTCCTCCCCACAGGTCATCGCCCAACTTTTCAACGTTGGTGCGTTCGGCCCTCCAGACGGTTTTACCCGTCCTTCAGCCTGCCCATGGGTAGATCACTGGGTTTCGCGTCTACCCCATACGACTCAGCGCCCTTATCAGACTCGCTTTCGCTCCGGCTCCGGTTCGATGAACCTTAGCCTCGCCGCATAGAGTAACTCGCCGGCTCATTATGCAAAAGGCACGCCGTCACCCCCCGAAGAGGGCTCCGACCGCTTGTAAGCACACGGTTTCAGGTGCTCTTTCACTCCCCTAACAGGGGTGCTTGTCATCATTCAGTCGCCTTACTGATTCACTATCGGTCGTCAAGGAGTACTTAGGCTTGGAGGGTGGTCCCCCCATGTTCACGCCGAGTTTCACGAGCTCGACGCTACTCTAGGCCTCCCCAGCTACGCGCTTACAGGACTATCACCTTCTTCGGTCTGCCTTTCCAGACAGTTCATCACGCTACTGGTTTATCCGCTTTCGCTCGCCGCTACTTACGGAGTCGCTGTTGCTTTCCTTTCCTCTGGGTACTGAGATGTTTCAGTTCTCCAGGTTCGCTTCGTGCACCTATGCATTCAGTGCACGATGACCCTCTACGGGCCGGGTTTCCCCATTCGGACATCCCAGTGTCACAGCTTGCTTCCAGCTCGACTGGGCTTTTCGCAGGTAGCCACGTCCTTCATCGCCTCTTGACGCCAAGACATCCACCGTGTGCCCTTATTCGCTTGATCGCACCAACCGGACGTCGCCGGCTGTTGAAATCACACGCGAACCTGACGCCGCCAGCTCCTGTGAGCCAGCGCCGCCAACGATTCATACTTAAACCTCAGGACATTCATTTCGCCTCGGTTTGCGTTGTCGCCATCCACCCGCCAATAGGACAAGAAGAGTGACCCGTGGTTTAGGGTACGTAGAGGGGGCGAGCGATCTTGCGACGAACGCGTCGATCAATCCATATCCGATTGTCAAAGAGCCGGAAGCGACTTCTGAGCAGCCAACTTCCGCTGGAACCCGGTAGATTCACTGAATTGTTCCGAGCACCACCCCGTCCCGTTTCAGGACGGACCGGAGAGTCTACCGAGCGCGCAGGGCCTGTCAAGCCGACCGCAAGACCGTGTGAAGAAAATCACAACAATCGTTCATTCCGCCCCGCCGCCAAGCCGACTCGGCACCTCGCGACGGCCGTCCGGTCGAGGCTGAGACGCCTCCGCCGGCGCCGCCTGGCCCGCCGGCGCCACCGCACGCGAACGCGCCTGCGGCGTCTCCACCACAGCGCCCGCCGCCACATTCGCTGACTTCTGCAATTGCGCTTTCAGCGCGCTTTGACTGTCTTCATCCGGACGGCGCACCGCAACGTCACCGGCAATCGTTCCAATGATCGCGGCGTTGCGCGTTTGCGTGCGCCCACCTGGGCCGGGTGGCGCCGGTGACGGCTCCACCACCACGTCAAGCAAATACGCGCCGGTGTCCGCAGGAATCGGTCCTGCCACTTCACCTTCACGCTGCGGCTGTTGCCCATCGACGGACCAGATCGGCAGCGCCATTGGAATCGCAATGTCAGACGCAATCATGTCGCCGGCGTGCACGCGCATTTCGCCGCGACGCCAGTATCCGTAGTAAAAACGATACAACTCGACGATCGCGAACGGTCGCGACGGTCCAACAGCGCCCTGCTGCGGAATCGAAGCGCGCTGCACAAAGTTGTACGCAGGCCGCAACGTTTGCACGGTGTCTGACCACGGCGACGGCGCGCTCACAATGACGGGCGCCTCGGCCAAATGCCGCAGATCTTCGTCAATGCTTTTCTCGTATCCCTTGAGCGGATTGGGAAACACCAGACTCATGCGATACTGATACGAAGCGCCGGGTGTGGCGCTCACATCGTGCGCCCAGATCGAAACAACATCGACATCGCGCAGGCGCGCCGGCGGACTGGACCACGCCATGTCATCGGCGGCGCCATCACCTTGCAGCGGCGGCGACCACGCTTCGCCGGAAATCATGCGATAGAAAAACGGCTGCCGTATCTGGCGCGCCTGCTCGGGCTGCTCCGCGAAGCGCACGAGCTTGTTGAGCTCGCCAACCGTCAGATCCATGCTCAACTGATTACGCATGCTTGCGAAGCCGGGAGGCGTCGCCAGCAGCACTTCATCGCCAGTCGTCCCATCAGGGAACACCTCGCGACGGAAGAGCTGCACGTCGAGCACCTCGACACGACCGATCCACCAGTTGCGCGGCAGCGCGGCCAGCGCGCCGGCCCCATCGGGGTCACTCTCAAGAATCCGCCGGTAGTCCGACGCATCGAATTCGCTCTCCACGCTGATGGCGAAGATGTCGTAGGGCTGCTGCTCGCCGCCATTGAGAAGAGACGAGGCAAGGCCAGGCGCCGCCTTGAGTTCGTAAGGATCAAGGGCGCCGCCGAAGGATTCCGCGACTGGGCGTGTCGGCGCCGGCGGTTTCGGGAGTGCGTATCTGCCCGATGGCGCCGGCGGACCATCGATGCCGCTGGCTCCCGGCAGCGGCTTGACTGCCACGATTGGTGGAATCTGCGAATCCGCAGTCGATGTGACCATGGCGACTTCCAATTGCCCTGCGACATCCGGCGCGGTCGTCGGCGCCTCTTCAGCGACATCGTCTGACGTCATCGCGGCTTGTTTGCGCTGGGCCAACGTGATCACTTCCTGATACGCGCGATCAATGGGCACATTGTCTTGGGCGCCGATCTTGATCGCGGTGCCGCCCCCGACGAATTGCAACGCAACGACGGCGAGGAAGATGACGGCGAAAATCGCCAGGAAAATCTTGTCCGCGATCAATTCAATGAACTTGATGCCTTTGGGTCTCATGGATCGTCCTTCTGAGTTGATCGCTTATTGCACGGCGGACGGTGTGGAATCCGGCGATTCAGACGCCGCTGGCTCGGGCTTCGCCCAGTCGTTGGGGATGCCCATCATGGCGCGTATGGTGTCTGGAACCATGGGCGCCATCCACTTGCGCATCCAGATCGTTTCAATACGCAAACGCATACGAACGAGCGGATCAGCGCTGTAGTAGTACCCCCTCGCCAGATCCGGACGCGGGTCGTAATCCTCAATGAGCGGAAGATCGACGACGGTCAGCAGCCCGGTGCGCGGGAACGCTGCAAGGACGTGCGGGATGCGTGAGCTGTCCACAATGAGCGACAAATCGACGTATCGAATGTCGTAGAGCTGGTTTTGCGTCGCCGCCGGCCATGCAGTGCGGCCGGAGACGGAAATCGCGTAATTCCGAGGGATTTCATTGGACGTATTCGCGGTGGCCGGTGGCTGCTGATTCGGCGGGCGCGACACGGTTTCGAAATCCCACTCCTGAATGCCGATCGATTCAATGCGCTTGATCGGCGCCAAGGGCACGGTCAATTCCTGACCGGCTTCATCGGTGTTCGCGTTGGCGAGCGCGCGCAGAGTGTTTTGCAGCGTCCAGTAGCGAAGCTGCCACTCCCAGCACTGCTCAAGGCTCGGGGCGCCGCGCGTTTCTTCCCACGTGCCCACGTTCTCGATCACACTGGAATCACCGTAAAAGCGAAGCTCGTCGGCGTAGTTTTCGTAGATGCGGAGGCGCTCCGCACCGAGATCGGTGCGAATGCGTTCTTCGTCTTCTGGCTCCAGACTGGCGTCTTCAGCGGCTTCAACGCCGAGCAAACGCTGTCGTTCGACTTCGTATTGAGCGAGCAACTGATCAAAGACAACCGCAGGATCAGGCGGACCGGCGGCGCCAGCGTCGCGGAGCAGTCTTGCCATCGCGCCGGGCCAGACACGCGCCATTTCCTGGCGCTTGCTCGTGGATTCCGCCGCGGATGGCTGCGGGAACAGCCCTTCCACAAGCGGCTGCCGGCTGGGATTGTTCGCGTCCAGCGCCAGGACATTGATCTTTTCGATTTCGATTCGCAGGGAATCAAACCATGATTTGATCGCTTCCGTGGTCGCTTCATTCGGCACGCGGCTGAACGAGGCCGAAGGCGTTGATGGATCGAGCGTCGGCGCTTCGTAATTCACGCTGATTTGATTCAGCTCACGAATGTTGCCGGAGACTTCCGT
This sequence comes from Phycisphaerales bacterium, assembly GCA_029260345.1. Taxonomy (GTDB): domain Bacteria; phylum Planctomycetota; class Phycisphaerae; order Phycisphaerales; family UBA1924; genus OFTM186. Next base: position 5,891 of record JAJDDK010000004.1, read on the forward strand.
TTCCACTTGCTCCTGCAGGGACTTGTTCCATCCGCTGCTGAAGTAGAAGAGCACCGGAAACGCCGCGATGGCCACGATGATGGCAATCACGCTGACAAGATTGGCTTTGATCCAGGCCAGGACGGGTTTCACTGCGTCACCTCCGTCGCGGCCGCCTGCCGCTCATCCGAATTCATGGCGAGATCAATTGGCTTCTCAGGCTGCTTGAGCGAAACCTGCCATGAGATGCTGTATCGATATTCCGTTGCATTGCTCTCGGGCGTTGCGGGGATCGGCAGCGGCGCGAGCGCTTCGAGCGTGGTTGGAGCGCCGGCGGCGCCTCCACCTCCCCCGCTGGTGGCGCGATCGCCGCGATTGCCTCGCATGCGATTTGTATCGTTGCTCCCCACTTCTTCAATACGAATGTCTTCGATTGAAGGAACCACAAAGGTGTACGGCGCGTCGGGGCGGTCAGCCATTTCGCGCAACTTTCGTAGGAGCGTTCGATCGACAAACGCGCTGAGGTCGGAATGCGAGGACGTGACCGTCAGGTGAATCGTGAAGGCGCCGTACTGGCGATTGAATTGCTGCGTGCCTCGCGGACCATCGTTCGATCCGCCGCGCGCCGTGCCGGGGCGGCCCATGCTGGAGCCGCCGGGCGCCCCCCTTCCAGGAGCACCGGGCGCCGAGGCGCCGGGGCCCGATCTGGACTGGTTGGAAAGGCGTGAGCCCGTTCCAACATTGATCCACTCCGGCGCCCCGCCGGTCGGCGTTTCATAGTTCATGCGCACCGACTCGACGTTGTACCCGTCCCGCTGCGAGGGCGGCGCCGTCGCGATCAGTGTCGCAATGTCATTGACAAGACTGTTGTACACATCGCGGCGCTCAAAGAGCCGCAATACGTTTTCCGCAGCGAAACCGATCTTGGCGTTGGCGCTGATCTGTTGCCATTGATCGCGCAGGTTGCGTCCCTGCTGTTTGACCTGCTGCACACTGGAAAGACCGGGCAGATTCTGTGCCGCAGCGACCTCGCGCGAATCCAGGAATGGTCGAATGAAGCTGGCGCCGCCCGCGGCGATCGCCAGCACCGCCGCCGCCACGAACATCGGGGTCTTCTTTTTCCAGATGGATTCCCGAATCACGTTGACCGGGATGAGATTCGCATCGATCGCGGCCATGCCAAGCCCTTGCAAGGCGAGGCCGTACGCCGTGGCCAAACCGAGCGTCGCGGATTGGAAATCCGCCTCGGCCGGACCGTCCACTTGTATTTGCTTGAAGCGCTCGCAGCGGGTGACATCAATCTGAAGCTGCTGGCTCAGATATTTGCGCAGGCCAATCAAGCGGAACGTCTCGCCGAACCCGATGACGCGCTTGATCTCCGACTCCGGATGTAGCTGCTGGTAGAAGGACACTGAGCGCTGCACTTCCTGCGCGAGGTCGGTGAAGACCGGCCGCATCGCCTGGAAAATGTGCTTCTTGTGTTTGGACTGCTCGGCTTCGCGTTTGAGCTTTTCTGCCTTGGAATAGGGCAGTTTGAACGCGCCAACGATCGCTTCGGTGAAGTTGTGCCCGCCGATCGGGAACGTGCGAACCCACACGCGACCGGCGTCGGCGACGATGAGATCCGTCGCGACGGCGCCGATGTCAATGAGCACGGTGCCGGCGGTCTCATCAGTGATGGGCAGATCATGCGCCATCGCATTGAAGACGGAGATCGGCGACAGATTCAGAACATCCGGACGGAGATTCGCATCATTACAGAGGTTGAGCCGCTGCATCACGCGCTCGCGCGTCATCGCAAAGATGCCGACCTCGACATCCGGCGAATCCTCCCGGGCGAACGTCTGGTAGTCCCATTCCACTTCTTCAAGCGGGAACGGGATCTGTTGAATTGCTTCGTATTTGACGATGCCGGCGACTTTCTTCGGCTCCACCGGCGGGAGCTTGGCAAACCGGGCGAACGCCGAATGCCCTGGGCTCGAAATGCAGATTGTCGCCTTGGAAAGGTCGTATTGACTGGTCAGGGCGCCCACGGCGATCCGCATGGCTTCATCCTGATCAAGCTCCGGCGTCGAGAGCACTTTTTTGTGCGGCAAGATCACGAAATCCGCGACGCGAACGCCGTCGCCATCGCGCACCAATTTAATTGCCTTGATGGACCCGGCGCCCAGTTCAATGCCCCAGCATGCGTTGGATGACGCCATAGCCGCTCCTTGATCGCGATTCGAACTTCAATCCAGACGGAATTCGACCGCCACCGGCGCGCACAGAACCGGCGCCCGCCGGATGACAATGAAAGGGTACGAAGCCAGCGACGGAATGGTTCCCACCCCCAGCACGGACGCGGGGCCCGCAGCCGCATTCCACCAGTGGGCCTGCGCGGTGTCAACATGAAGGCGGAATCACGATGTGCCGGAGTGGTCGGATTTGCCGACCCCCAGAATCACTCGCGTTTCGCCGTAGCGCGATAGACTGTCCGGTCTCGCGCTCGGCCGGCACGGGGACGTCCGGCCGCGCGTGCCGGTGGGCCCATTCGTCCCGACTTTCGAACACCGTTCTCCGCTATGAGCGAGCAAGAAAAAAACGAACAGGCGACCTCCAAGAGCGCCACGACCACGTCGCCCGATCCCACGCAGGCCAGCGCGCCGGCGCAGAAACTCTCCGCCGAACTGGAGCGTGAGATCGACGAAGCGATGGAAGCCATGGAGAAGGAAGACTTGGCCGCGGCTCCGGCGGCGCCCTCTTCCAAGCCCGCCATCCGGGGACCGCGCGTGATCGAAGCCGGTCGCGAACGCCGCCATGGGCGCGTCGTGTCCGTCGGTCCGACTGACATCTTCATTGAGTTCGGTCCGAAGGAACTCGGCGTCGCGCCCCGCGCGCAATGGGGCGACGATGAACTGCCCGCCGTCGATAGCGATCTCGAAGTCATCGTCGATCGTTTCGATTCAAACGAGAGCCTGTACATCTGCTCCAAGCGCGGCGCCGTGCAAAAAGCAGAATGGGAATTGCTCGAACCAGGCCAGATCATCGAAGCCCGCGTCACCAGCACCAACAAGGGCGGCTTGCAACTCGAAATCGCGCAGCACGACGCCTTCATGCCCGCCAGCCTCGTGGACACGCATCACATCGATGATCTGTCTGTGTTTGTCGGCGAAAAGGTGAAGTGCAAGGTCGAGCGCATTGATCGCTCCGGGCGCGGCCGCATTGTGCTGAACCGGCGCGCCGTGATCGCCGAGGAACGCAAAGAACTCAAGAGCGAACTCAAGAACAAGTTGCAAGTCGGCGCCACCGTCACCGGCACGGTCCGCAAGATCATGCCCTTCGGCGCGTTCGTCGACATCGGCGGCGTTGATGGCCTTCTGCACATTTCCGATCTCAGCCACGGCCGTGTGGAAAAGGTCGAAGACATCGTGAAGGAAGGCGAAGAGCTTTCCGTTCAGATTCTCAAGCTTGAGTGGGGCAAGAATCGAATCTCGCTCGGACTGAAACAGCTTCAACCGGACCCGTTCGAGACCGCGGCGGAGCAGTTCCCGCCCGAATCCGTCACCGACGGCAAAGTCACACGCACCGCGCAATTCGGCGCCTTTGTCGAACTGGCGCCCGGTGTTGAAGGTCTCGTTCACATTTCCGAACTGGACTGGAAGCGCGTTCACAAAGTGGAAGACGTCCTGCGCGTTGGCCAGAAGGTCAATGTCAAAGTGCTGAGTTTTGATCCCGAGAAGCAGCGCATCAGCCTGAGTGTCAAGCAAACCATGAAGCCGCCCGCCGGCGCTCAGGGCGAAACGGCGCGCAGCGAAGAAGAAATCCGCAAAGAGACGCCCAAACAGCGCCGCATGCGAGAAGATTTCAAGCGCCGTCAGAAGGAAGAAGAAGAGCGCGGCCTCAAGGGCGGCGGATTCGGCGAAGGGCTGGGCCTCGGCGATCTCAAGTTCTGAATCGCTCCATGTCCTCTGCGTCCGACCGAACGATCGCGCCGCTACACTGCCGTCCCGATGTCATTGCGTGATCCAATTGAAATACTGGGCGAGCGATTTATCGCTGCCATGCGCGCTGCCTTTGGCGAAACGCTGCCGCAGAACGCCGACCCGCTGATCGCCGCGTCACGCAATCCCGAGTTTGGTGATTTTCAATCCAACGCCGCCATGCCGCTGGGTAAAGCGCTTGGCATGCCGCCGCGCGAAGTGGCGCAGCGCATCATCGAGCATCTCGATCTTTCAGGACTGGCCGAGCCGATCGATCCCAAGAGCGGCGTTGCAGGACCCGGCTTCATCAATGTGCGGCTTCAGGGCGACGCGCTCGCGCAACTGCTCGACGCAATGGATGAGCCGGAACTTGGCGTGACGCCACCGGCGCCGGAGGATCGCCAAACCGTCGTCGTCGATCTGTGCGGCGTCAATCTCGCCAAACAAATGCATGTCGGGCACATCCGCGCCACCGTCATCGGCGATGCGCTCGCCCGGCTCTTCGAATGCCTCGGCCACCATGTAATTCGGCAAAACCACTTTGGTGACTGGGGCCTCCCTATCGCCATGGTCACGGCTTTTGTACGACTGGAACACGAAGCAGACCGCATCGATCTGCAAACGATGACGCTCGACGACCTGGACGCGATCTACCGGCGCGCGCAAGCGGAAGCGACGCCCGACCAGCGTGGCCTCGACGCAGCTCGCAAATTCGATCTCGGCCCCAAAGCCATCGCCGAACTCGAAGAACAAGTCGCCGGCGCCGAAGAAGCTCGCCTTCGCGGCCGCAACACGCTCATTGCATTGCAATCCGGCGACGAAACCGTCGTTCGCATCTGGCAACGAATTGCCGACGTCACGCTCGCCGAATGCATGCGCACGTGCGCTCAATTGCACGCCAACGTGACCGAGGAATTCACCGCCGGCGAGTCAACGTATCGCGGCGAACTCGCAGGCGTGGTCGAAGACCTCTTAGCGCGCGGCGTCGCCGAAGAAAGTCGCGGCGCCGTGATCGTGCGCCTGGACGACGCGGGGATCGCCGAACCACTCCTCATCCGCAAATCTGATGGCGGCTTTCTGTACGCAACCACGGATCTGGCCGGCGTGCGCCGGCGCGTGCAGAAACTCGGTGGAGATCGGCTGGTGTACGCCGTCGATGCGCGCCAGTCATTGCACTTCCGGCAAGTGTTCGCGGCGGCCACCAAAGCGGGTTACGCAACGAAAGCGGACGGGCGCATCGCGCGGCTCGAGCACGCCGCGTTCGGCACGATCCTCGGTGAAGACGGGCGCCCATTCAAAACGCGCTCTGGCGAAAACATCAAACTTTCGAATCTGCTTGAGGAAGCCGTGGAGCGTGCTGAACGCGCCGTCGGCGAGAAAAATCCGGACCTCAGCGACGACGAGCGCCGGCGCGTCGCCGAAGCCGTCGGCATTGGCGCGATCAAATATGCGGATCTTTCGAATGACCGCGTCAAGGATTACGTCTTCAGCTTCGACCGATTGCTTGCATTCGAAGGCGACACCGGCCCCTACCTGCAATATGCGCTCGTGCGAGTAAAAAGCATTCTGCGGAATGCGCAGGAAAAATTTGGCATTGACCCGGCGACACTCGTGCGGCCGTCGGAGAGTCAACGCGGCGCCGATCGCCCGACGATCCGCATCGTTGAACCTGCCGAAAAAACATTGGCTCTTGAACTGCTTCGTCACGCTTCGGCGATTGCCTCTGCGGCCGAGGCGCTTGAGCCGCACCGTTTGTGCAGCCACCTCTATTCCTTGGCGACCGCATTCAGCGGTTTCTTCCAGACTTGCCCTGTCTTGCAAGCGCCCGACGAGACCACACGACATTCCCGACTGCGCCTGAGCGCGCTGACAGGTCGCGCCATGGAATCCGGACTCGTCACGCTCGGAATTCAGCCGCTTGACCGCATGTGAACCGGCGCAGTTGGTGCGCGAACCATTCTCAAATCGCAAATCAAAAATGAAAAACGGCCCGAGCAGAGTGCCCGGGCCGTTTTCGTAGTCAATCAAACCTGATCCGAAGATCAGACCGTCCAGCTCGCCAGCAGTGCGGCAAGATCAGAACCGTCCGTCACGCCGTCATTGTTGAAGTCCGTCGCGCCCGGGTTGCCCCAGTTCGCGAGCAGCGCCGCAAGGTCGGTGCCGTTGACGATGCCGTCGCCGTTGAGGTCCGTCACCGGGCCGCCAACGCCGCAATCTTCAGTGGTCTGCATGAAGACGCGCCAGCCCTGGCACAGGCCCTGGAAGATGTCGAGGCAACCGTCGTTGTTGATGTCGATGAAATCGAAATCGTGCGCCGGATTGTGGAAGCCCTGATCAACAGGGAACGCATCGGTCAGCGCGCCGTTGCCGGGGTTGTTCCAAAGCTGCCATTCTTCGCCCGGGTTGCAGTTGGCGATGTCCACGTCGATCGGAGCGACGCCGATGTCAAGGTCGCCATCGTTGTCGATGTCGCCCTGCTTGACGTTGCCGCCGAAGCCGCTGGTTCGATTATTGTTGGCCGAACTGCTGCTGTAGGACAACGCGGCGCCGTCGGCGCTGGTGCGGAAGTGAACGCGGTCGTTGCCGTCCTTCACGACGTATACGTCCATGTCGCCGTCGCCGTTGTAGTCGGCAATGCGGAACATGTACGGGTCGCCGCCTTCGAGATTCAGGCCATTCCAGCTGAAGTTGCCGGTGCCGTCGTTGATGAGCGGAACCAAGGCGATGCTGCCCCACGGCGAGGTGCCGTACAGCGTGGACGTTTTCATGATGTCGAGGTCGCCGTCGTTGTCGAGGTCGGCCATTTCGACGTTGGTGCCGAAGGCGCTGTTGCGCAGGTTGCCCATGCGCTCATCCACTTCGTCAACGAAGAAACCGTTGCCGGTGTTCATGAACAGCATGTCTTTGACAGCAGAGCTGGGGCCGTAATTCGAGAAGTACAGATCCTTCCAGCCATCGCCATCGATATCGCCCGCCCAGCCCGCGCAGAACTGGAGCTGATTCACGTCGCCGGTCGTGACGGTCGGGAAGCGTGCGGCGGAGTCGTTCGCGAAACCGAGCCAGTTGCCGCCGCCGTCATTGCCGAGGTTCTGGTAATACTGCGGCTGCACGCCGAAAGTGCTGACGACGATAATGTCGAGCCAGCCGTCGTTGTCCATGTCCGCGACGAGCACGTCACGCGCGTCCGTCAGGATCGTGTTGAACTCCGGAGCGAACGTCGACGTGCGGTCAACGAGCGTGCCCATCTCATTCATGAGGAGCACGTCGGCTCGCGGGCCGGCCACTGAGAACGGACGCTTGCGAACCACAACGACGTCCATCCAGCCGTCCTGATTGAAGTCGCCGATGTTTGTGTCTTTCTCTTCCGCGTCGTTGATTCCAACGGCGCCGATCATGCTCAGACGGGTGTCCGTCTCGTTCGCAAATGTCATTTGCGCCGACGCCGATGTCACCATGGTCAACGCGCAGGCGCTGCCAGCGACAACAATTAGTGCTTTTCTCATCATTGGTCCCTTGTCTCCGCTCGAACTGGGTTCGGAACTGAGGATCGCTTTGCTCGGATGCCTACCGAAGCGACCGGCGCCATCAGCGCCGGAGGCATGCTCGCAACAGCCCCTCACGATTGACAGAACTACGTAGTTTGAGTCTAACCCGCACTCACAGACCATTCAATTGAAAAGATCCGAACAAAGCGACTTCCAACGAATTGATTGGCTATGGGACAATCATCCCAATCCGCCATCATCCCTTGGATATTGGCAATAATTATCGGCGGACCAAACGGGACAATTCCCCCGCGAACCACTGGCCCGGATCGCGACCATTGACTTGATCGCATTGAAACCGCGTGACTCGCCAGACGCCGTCGGCGTCCCGACGCCAGGACAACTCCCAACTACTAAATGTCGGGCCTCCCTCGCGGATGTTCACACGCACGACAACGCGCGAACGAGCCGCGTTCTGACTATCCACCGTCGCCGTCCGATCAAGAATCCCGAAATCACTGACACCCACTTCGCGGTCGAGCATCTCGATCGCGGCGAGCAACTCGTCCCTGGATAGGCTGAACGCCCCCATTCCGGCGAGATGCAACTTGGCGTCCTCGGCCAGCAATTCGTCTGCTTCGGCCACCTGGCCCGAAGCCGCCGCTGCGATGATCTGTCCGGTCGAGCGGCGCACCGCTTCGTGATTGGTCTGCACCAACGTGGCCACCGTGAAAACCACGATCGCGGCGACCATCAAGAGCGAGCCAATCAAAAGGCCGCGTCGGAACTGCTCGCGCCGATTCAATACCACCACGGTCAAAATCGCTGCAATAACGAGCAAACCGGCCGCGGCGGCTGGTCGTTCCAGAAGCATCTGCTGCCACACCGGCGGCTGCGGAAGCGGTTCAATACTGGGGATGAATTGATTCACATGCCTTTCCTGCAGGGCGCTTGCGCCGCCTCCCGATACATGAATGGAGCGTGCGCGTCCTCACACGAGATACGCCCCAGCGCCATTCCAGTTCCACCGAATACTGCCAATGACCACCGTCGCGTCGCAACCCACCGCTGTTCCCGGAGCTCTCCAGCGCAATCTGCGCGCCGTGTCAATGCGATCGCCGCACGTTTCGCAAGCGATCACCGAAGCGCCAGAGCCGCTTGATCTCGAACTCTTCGAATCTGATGAGCGCGGCGCCATCACGGGCAGTCTCGCCAATCGAGCCCTCGCCAGCCACCGGCGCCCCATCACCGAAGCAAAGCGCCTCGCAGAAACCATTGACCCCAAAGCCGCCGGCGCCGTCGTCATTCTCGGATTTGGCCTCGGCCACCATATCGAGGCGATCGCGAGCCGATGCGCCGGGGAATGCATTCTGGTGGTCTTTGAGCCGGATGTGTCGTTGCTGCGCGCCGTCCTCTCACGCATCGATCACAGTGACTGGCTCGGCCGGGGCAATGTGGTCATCGCCACCAACCCCGCTGACGCCGCCACATTGACGTCGTCCCTGCGTGAACAGCAGGGTTTGATGACCATGGGCGTGCGCATTGCCGAACACCTCCCCAGCCGTCAGCGTCTCGGCGACTCGGCGGCTCAGTTCTGCGAAACGTTTTCGCGCGTCCTCGCGGCGGCGCGCACGACGATCGTCACCACGCTGGTGCAATCCGAAACTACCGTGCGCAATTTCCTTGGTAACGCGCGCGCGTATGTTGAGCATCCCGGCGTCACCGATCTCGCCAAATGCGCCGCCGGCTTTCCAGCGATCACCGTCGCCGCCGGCCCGAGCCTCGCGCACAACATCGAACTTTTGAAAACGCCGGGCCTGCGCGAGCATTGCGTCATTATCGCCGCGCAAACGGTGCTCAAGCCCTTGCTCGCCAAAGGCATCAAGCCGCACTTCGTGACGTCGCTCGACTTTCACGAGATCAGTGCCCGTTTCTACGAAGGTCTCACGCCTGAACAAGTCGCCGACACCACACTGATTGTCGAACCCAAGGCGAATCCCGCGATCATTCGCGCCTTCCCCGGACCGAAGCGTCTTCCCGCCGAACAAACACTCGATGTGTTGCTTGGCGAAGAACTGGCCGGCGATCATGGCGCTATTCGCGCCGGTTCAACGGTGGCGCATCTCTCGTACTTCGTCGCGCGGCTGCTGGGCTGCGATCCCGTCATCATGATCGGGCAGGATCTTGGATTCACTGATGGGTTGTATTACGCCAATGGCGCCGCGATCCATTCCGTGTGGTCCGGTGAACTCAACACGTTCCGCTCCCTTGAAATGATGGAATGGGAACGCATCGTGCGGCATCGACAACAATTGCGAAAAGTCACTTCCGTCGACGGCAACGAAATCTACACCGACGAACAAATGGCGACCTACCTCGCCGAATTTGATCGCGTGATCCTCGAGGACTCCCGCACCGGACGCACTACGATCGACGCCACCGAGGGCGGCGCCGCCAAAGCAAACGCAGAGACGATGACGCTCGCGGACGCCATCGCGGCACACGTTTCCTTCGACAGCAAACCGCTCCCCAACTTCGCCGCGCCCACCGTCGCCGATTCAGACGCGGCCCAGCGATGGAACAAAGCATCACAGCGAATCGAATCAATTCGAAAGGACGTTGTTCGTCTGGCGAAACTCAGTCGAGATTCCGATCGGCTGCTTGAGCAAATGATCGACCATGTCGACGACCCCGCCGCAGTGAACCGCCTCATCCGCAAGACGCACAAGCTGCGCGATGAGGCGATGTCCATGACGACTGCGTTCGCGCTCGTGCAACGACTCAACCAGATGGGCGCATTCAAACGTGTGCGCGCCGATCGCGAGATCACGCTCACGGACGATCTGTCGCCGCAGGAAACGCAGCGCCGGCGCATCGAACGCGATCGCGTCAATGTGAAATGGATCGCGGAGTCATCTGATTCACTCGTGCGGCTGATCGACAGCGCCAGCGCCGATTCCGAGTCACCGAAAAAACATCTGCACAAGCAGAATTCCAGCGTCACAGTCACAAAAGCAATATCGCCCCAGTCGGCGAAGAAGCTCGTCGGCGCTATCGTCGTGTTTGATCCTGAGCGCAGCGCCCTCGGCGTGCCGCGCGATGGCGCGCGCGATATCGCCGGTCGTCCAGCGCTCGCCTGGACGCTCGCACGCCTCGCGCAGTGCAAGCGATTGAATCGTGCCGTTATCGTCACGACCGATGAATCCGCGGCTCAGGCCATAATCGCGGCGCACCCGGTCGATCTGAATACAGACGTCGTGACCGTCGAGGAGCGCACGCTCCGTCGTCCGGGCATCGCCGCAGCAAGGCTCTTCTCCCGCACCACGTGGCGCGGCGGCATCGCCAACATCACCTGCCATGATGAAAACTTCCTCCCGGAAGCGATTCACGAGGTGATGTGCGCTCGCGATTGGCGGGCCGCGCTGCTTGGTGGCGCAGATTGGTCGCTGGTTGATCCGCAACTGTGCGACGATGCGATCGACCGCTGGACCGAAGCAACCGGCAATCTGCTCGCGTTCTCGCAAGCGCCGCCGGGACTCTGCGGCTGCGTCATCGATCGCACACTGCTCGACCAGTGGCGCGGCTCGAAAAACCTCGGCGTGCTCGGCGCCATCGGCGGGATGCTGGGCTATCACCCGCGACGTCCCACGCCTGACCCGATCGCCCAGCGGGCCTGCGCTGCCATCGATCCGCGCATTCGTGATGCGCACGCGCGATTCATCGTGGATGACCATCGTGCAGCGGCGTTGATTGAAGAGTTCAGCGAAGACGCGCTGACCTGGTCTGCATTGGAAGTGATCAATCGCGCCAATGCCGCCGCCCCCTGCTCGCCACACCACTATGTCATTGAATTGTGCGCCGGCCGTCCGAAACACGGTGTTGTCGCACCATGGGCGACGGGCGTGAGCGAAGATTGGAAAACCACGCCGCGGGAACGCATTGAATCCATCCTGCAAGCAATCGGCGCTGCGCGCAATGACGCGATCGTCACATTCACCGGTGTCGGCGATCCACTCACGCATCCGGACATCATTGATCTGATCAGCTTCGCGAAACAATGCGGCGTTGCAGGCGCGCATGTTCGCACACCGCTGCATACAGATCGCACGATGCTCGATGCCCTGCTCAAATCGCCCCTCGATGTCTTGAGCGTTGATCTCTTCGCAAACACCGCCGCGACGTATGAGAAACTCACCGGCGTTGAAGGTTTCCGCGCCGCGCTCGAGAACATTGACCGTCTCATTCAATCGCGAGCTGGAACACCGCCCGATGCGATGCCGTGGATTGTGCCGCACATCACGCGCTGCGAATCAACAATTGATGAAATCGAAGGCTTTTACGACAAGTGGCTCATTGTCCTCGGCGCGGCGGTGATTGATCCGTTGCCGCAAGGGACGATCACGGGTCGCATTTCAGCATTGGACCTTCCAACCGGCGCAGCGCAATTGCGACAACGAACAACCATGGACGTCCCAATGGACGCCGACCTGAACGACATCGCTGCAAATGCGGGATGGTTATGAAACCGCTCGGACTCATTCTGGCCCGCGCTGGCAGCAAAGGCGCTCCGGGCAAGAATCGCGCGCTGCTTGCGGATCGGCCGTGTGTGATGTGGACCATTGATGACGCCCGCGACGCAGCGCTCGCACGAATTGCCATCTCAACTGACGACGCCGAAATTCAGAATCTCGCGATGAACATGGGCGTCGACGTGATCGCCCGCCCCGCGGAACTCGCTACCGACGGCGCTCGTGTTGACGATGCAGCTCGTCACGCCATCGCCGCACTCGATGATGAAACGCTGGATCCAATCGTCATCCTGTACGCCAATGTGCCGATTCGTCCGAGCGGTCTGATTGATCGAGCATTGCAGCTTTACGAATCCAGCGGCGCCGACTCGGTGCAGAGTTATGCGCCGGTCGGAAAGCATCACCCGTGGTGGACGGCGCGCGTCGATGAATCCACCGGCGCGGTCACTCCATGGGAAGGCGATGTGATCAACCATGGTGTGTTCCGGCGTCAAAACCTTCCCCCGGCGCATATTCCGGATGGCGGCGTGCTCGTCGTGTCCCGCCGCGCACTGCTGCTGGAGATCCCGGAAGCAGGCGACGGCCCGCATGCGTTCTTCGGCATCAACCGTCGCGGCGTCCTCAACGACGAAGGCGCGGTCGTCGATATTGATTCACCGATCGATCTCATAGTCGCCGATGCGATGCTGCGCCAGCGTGCCGCGGCGGCTGACCCATTGACCTCAACATCGAGCCGCACATGACCGTTCCATGGCTGACGACAGCGCCGCCGTACATCATCGCCGAGATCGGCGTGAATCACGATGGCTCAGTGGAACGAGCGCTTGAACTTGTGGACGCCGCGGCGACCGCAGGGGCCAGCGCTGTCAAATTGCAACTCTTCAAGACTGACTTGCTCATGAGCCGCGCTTCGCGCCTTGCGGCGTACCAGAAATCCGCCGGCGAGCAAGACCCCTTCGCCATGCTGCGCCGACTCGAACTCACGGTTGATGAAATGGCGCCCATCGTCGATCGCGCCTCTTCGCACGGGCTGGACGCCATTGTCACCGTTTTCAGTGTCGAACTTGTGCGCGAGGCTGAGCGCCTGAACTGGAACGCCTACAAGAGCGCTTCCCCCGATGTCATCAACCGGCCACTTCTGGAAGCAATGGCGAACACGGGTCGGCCGTTGATTGTCAGCGCGGGCGCCGCGACGCTCGAGGAAACGACGCGAGCCGCGCAGTGGCTTGATGGCGCGAGCGACCGCATCGCATTCCTGCAATGCGTCAGTTCGTACCCCACACCACCGCACGAAGCGGCACTGGGCGGGATGCTCGCGCTGCGCGAAGCGATCGAAGCGCCGGTCGGGTACAGCGATCACACCGCCGAAACGGACACCGGCGCGCTGGCGACACAACTCGGTGCGTGCATCCTCGAGAAACATCTCACGTATGACCGCGCCGCGCGCGGCCCCGATCATGCGGCGTCACTCGAGCCGGACATGTTCAAGGAATATGTGACACTCGCGCGCGAAGCTGCCGCGGTGCCTGCGGGACACGCAATCGATGGTGTTTCACTCGACTCCGATCCGCGCATCGGCCCCATCGAAAAATGTGTCTCCAGCGCCGAGCGCGATGTGCGTCACGTGTCCCGGCAAAGCATTGTCGCGCGCCATGGCCTGGTCGCAGGCCAAACCATTACGCGCGCCGATCTCACCATCAAGAGGCCCGGAATCGGCATTGAACCGTGGCGGCTCAACGAAATCGTCGGTCAACACGCCGCACGGGCGATCGAGTCCGACACGCCGCTGGTCGATGAAGACATTGCATGAGCGCTGCCCAGCCAACTCGTCGTGTCGCGGTCGTCACCGGCACGCGCGCTGAGTTTGGATTGCTGGAAACCGTCATGCGCGCCGTCGCCGCGCATCACGATCTTGAACTGCAGACCATTGTGACCGGCGCCCATCTGCTGAAGCCGTCCGAAACGTGGCGCGAGGTCGCGGAATCGTTCGACATCGCCGCGACCGTTCCGATGCAATCCACACAGGCGCCGACGCGCCTCGACGATGCGTCGGCGCTTGGCCGCGGCATTCAGGGGCTTGCTGCATCGTTTCAGGAACTTCGCCCGGATTGGGTCGTCGTTCTCGGTGATCGCATCGAAGCGTTCGCCGCAGGCGCCGCCGCGAGCATTGGGGGCATCGCCGTCGCGCACATTCACGGCGGCGATCGCGCCGAGGGCGTCGCCGATGAAGCGATGCGTCATGCCATCACCAAACTCGCGCATCTGCATTTACCCGCGACGGCGCAGTCCGCTGATCGCATTGAACGAATGGGTGAGGACGCGTCGCGCATTCACGTTGTTGGTTCACCTGCCATTGACGGACTCACCGGAACAGCGCCGCTGGACGACACCACATGGCGCGAACTCGGCCGCCCGGAGATTGTGATTCTGTTTCATCCCACCGGCCGTGCCGATGAAGACGAACACACCGATGCGCAAGCGATCCTCGATGCCTGCGCCGGTCGGCGCACGTTGGCGCTGCACCCCAACCATGACCCCGGTCGCGCCGGAGTTCTCCACGCGCTCGAAGCTCACGCCAAAGAAAGCGATGAGCTTCGCGTGATCTCGCATTTGCCGCGCCCGCAGTTTGTCGGGGCGCTCAAGCGCCTCAGCAAGAGTGGCGGCGTGGTCGTCGGCAACTCTTCAGCCGGTCTGATCGAGTGCGCCGCGTTGCGTGTCCCCGTGGTGGATATTGGACCTCGCCAGGGCGGACGCGAACGCGCCGGCAACGTCATTCATGTTGAGTCGCCGCACGTCGCCGACCTGCAAGCCGCGATCGATCAAGCGTGTTGCCTACATCTCACTGGCTTGGCTCACCCCTATGGCGACGGCCACACCGGCGAACGCATCGCCGCTCTGCTCGCCGAGATCGACCCGTCCCAATCGGGTTATCTGCGCAAACGCAACGCGTACTAGCGCTGCGTGAGTGGTCGAAAAAAACCTCACCTTCAGGGTGATCCGCCGCAAAAGTCGCGCCCCGCTTGGGTCGATGTTCCACGAAGGCTTGCAACGCCCGAGAAGTGGAGACCCGATTATGACCGTCAGCGCCGCGGACCGCCAAGCGATTGTCAATGAAGCGATTCAGGGCATCAGCCACATCGCGACCTTGCCCGAAACGACGCTCAAGATCATTGAGCTCGTTGAAGATCCGCACTCGACGGCGCAGGACCTGCATCAGGTCGTGTCGTTCGACCCCGCGCTTTCGACGCGCATTCTCAAAGTCGTGAACTCCGCGTTCTACGGCCTGCCGGGACAGATCGGCTCGATCAATCGCGCCATCGTCTTGCTCGGCCTGAACGCCGTGAAGAACATCGCGATCGCCGCGAGCCTCGCCAAGCTGTTCCGCGGCGGCGAACTCTGCCCGCAGTTCAATGCGAAAGATCTCTGGAAGCACTCCATCAGCACCGCCGTCGCGTCCAAGCTCGTCGCCGACAAGCTCAAGCTTGGGTTGCCCGACGAAGCGTTTCTCGCTGGTCTGCTGCATGACATCGGCGTCGTCGTCGAGATGCAGCACGACCGCCAGAAGCTGATCGACGTGATCGCCGCGCTGGAAGTCGACAAAGATGGCGCCCCCAAGAACGACATGCTGACGCTCGAAGAAAAAATGTTCGGCGCCACGCATCAGGACTTCGGTCAGGCGCTGTGCGAGAAATGGAAATTCCCCAAGGCGTTCTCCTTCGTCACCGGTCGTCACCACGATCCGCTGAGCCTCGCTGAAGAGAACCGCACACTGACGTCCGTCGTGTACATCGCCGATCACATCGCGGCGAGCCTGAACCTCGGATTCCGCCTTGATATCTCCGACCCCACCATCGATCCCGCCGTGCTGCAGGACCTGGGCGTCACCGAAGCGCAGATCGCAGAAATCGTTCGAGAGCTGCCCTCGAAGATTGAAGAAGCGGAAGCACTGCTCGCCTAAATCTGATCACGCAACACGACATTTGAACGAGATAGGCGCAGGCGACGTGAGGGAGGGTCACGTCGCCTGTTGCTTTTTACGTAGACGACATGCGCTGGCGCCACGCATCCAGCGTCGCGTTGTTGGTCAAATCATGCCAGAGCGGCGTGACGGTGATGCATCGCTTCAGCAGCAGATCAACATCCGCATCAGGCTCGGAGTCGCGGAAGTCCAGACCGGTCGTCGCCGCCCAGTAATACACATCGCCCGCCGGGCTTTCGCGCCGTTCGAACGCATCCACATGCCCGTGCGTGTTCATGGCGCACACGTGAATAGGCGGCATGGGGCCGTCTTCATGGCACAGGGGCAAGTTCACATTCAAGCACGTGTGCCCCGTGACGGCGCCGGTGGCGAGCAAGGCTTCGATGGCATGGCGCGCGTGCCGCGCCGCGACATTCCACAAAGGCGGCTTCTGCCCGAAATGCAGACTGACTGCAATCGATGGAACCCCGAGGAATGACGCTTCCAGCGCCGCGGCCACCGTCCCTGAATAAATCACATTAATGCCGACATTCGCGCCGGCGTTCATGCCGCTGACGACCAGGTCCGGCCGCGCTCCTTCGCCGAAACGCTCCGGCCAGATCGACGAAATCGCCAGCTTCACGCAGTCCGCCGGGCGGCCATCGACCGCAACGCCATGCATGCGCTCGCTGACGTCAATATCACTCACCATCAGCGGCTGATGAAACGTCACGCCGTGACTCGTCGCGGATTGCACCGTCAGCGGTGCGCACGGAAACACGACTTCACCGAGCGGAGCGCCGAAATCACCGTGCGCATCAACAAGCGATTCGTACATCGCCTCGATGCCGGGCGCTCGCAGACCATCATCATTTGTCAGCAGAATTTTCACAGGACGAGCAGCGTACCGAGTCAGGCGCGCGGCGCAGCGCCCGGGAGCGGCTGATCCATCAAATTCGTATACACGCGCCCGCCCCACGAGAGGCCGCGGTTCTCCTCCAGATCACGCGCGGCTTCCCAAAGCACCATCCCCAGAAGCCACGCGCCAATCGGCGACGCGAATGTCCACAACACCGAAGCGCCCTGCGATGCGTAAATCGTCGCCGCCACCAAAAACCAGAGAATCAGGCCAGTGACGCCAATTCCGAGTGTCGCCCACACGACCGCGCTCGGCATGGTGAACACGCCGAGCAGCCCAGCGCCAACCGCCGCAAACGTCGCCAGCGGCATGACCACGTATTCCAACCCGATCTGCATTCCGAACGTGCGGAGCTTGCGAGGGCGGCGACGTGAGCTTTCGATGAAGATTCGTTTCCATCCCCGTCGAAAAGCGCCCCAGTCCCCGTACATGCGGCAGCGCAACATCTGACCCGCAATAAACACCCCCCACCGACCGCCATCTGCCTTCAGCGCGCGCGCAAAGGCAAGGTCTTCCAGCAGCGCTTCCTTGACGCGTTCATGCCCGCCAAGCGCTTCGTAACTGGCTCGCCGAAACAGCATGAACTGCCCGTTGGCGAAGCTCGCCGGCTTGTGCGTCCGGTTCACGCGATGCAGCGGATGCTGACGCATCAGTTCCAGAACAGCCACCGGCTGAACAATTTTCTCGTACCACCGTTCGCGCGACAACGTGCTGAGCAGACTCACCAGATCAAGCTCGCGCTTCAGCATCAAGCCGACCGTCGCGCGAATGCAGTCCGGATGCAGATCCGTATCCGCATCGACAAACAAGAGCAGCTCACTCGCCGCCGCGCCGTCGGAGTCGCGCACGCCCACGCGCAGTGCATTGGTCTTGCCCGCCCAGTCCTCCGGGCACGCATCAATCTCGATGATCTCGATGCGGCTGTCCCCGCCGGACACCTCGCGAATAATCTCTTTCGTTCGATCCGTGCAACGATCCAGCGCGAAGACCGCCCGCCACTTCGGATAATTCTGGCGCAGGATCGACGACACCACGTGCTCGATCACGCGCTCCTCGTTGTGCGCCGGCACAATCACACACACGGACGGCGCCTCCTCATCGGGCGGCGCCCAGGCCACGCCCGCGCGAGCCGGCGGCACACTGCGCAGCGCCCGCCACACGCGCGTCACACCGACGCCGAAATACACGATCGTCGGGATCGCCAGGGCCGCCAGAACGGCCATCGCCATGTTGAAAGCCACATCCATCAAGCCCGGAGCATACGACGATGGCGCACAAATGCTTACGGATGGTCCGCGTGCCACGAATCCAGCAGATCACGAGCCGCATCGCGATACACACTGCGAAGCAGTTCTTTCGGCACATTCATGCCTTGCAGTCGCGGCGCCGCCATGTCGTCAAATCGCTCTGGCGCCACCATGGCGAGGTCCGGATCCGCGATCGGCGATTCGCCGTCGTAGTTCGTCTCGTACATCGTGCGCAGCGCCCAGTAGCGGCTCGCGTACAACTCAAACGCTTCTTCGCGCCCTGACGCCTGACCCGCCTTCAACTTCGCCGGATCATCGTCTTCGATCAGATGTTCATCCATCGTCACGATGTCCGAACCGAAGAGAATGCGCCCGGCCCATTTCGATAGGAACGAGATGAACTCATCTCGTGAATGTTTGCTCAACTCCCGCACCATCCACTTGGTCGCTGAGGTGTCGAGGTACAGATTGTCGTGGCGCGACAACAAGCCATCGAGGAACGCGAGATCCTCCGGCCAGCCGCCCATGTGCGCGGCGATCCACGGCGACGGGTGCGCCTCCAGCGCGCGCTCAAATGGTTCGTACTGCTGCGCTTTCGTTCCGTAGAATGACGCATCCGTGTATTTCGTTTGGAACCACGTATCCGGATCGGCGATATGCGCCATGAACATCATGCCGAGTGAGTCTGCAAGGTCCATCGCGCGCTGGCGCCATTCGTTGTCCAACGACAACAGCAACGGATCCCCCGCTTCTTTGCCGTAGTCCCTTGAGCGCGGCGCCGTCCAGAATTTCACAATCCGCGAGCCGCGTCCATGGAACCCCTCGATCGAATCAAGGAACCCTTGCGTGTGCGCATGCTTGCGATCTTCCGCCATGAACTCCGGCACGGCGATGAATCGCATCGAATCACCGAAAAGCTCTTGCAATGCAGGAACTTCACTCAGGCGTGACATCGAATACGTGCTGGAAACGCCGTACAAATCGCGCACTTCGCGGTAGACTTCCGCCGCGCGCAGACCGTGAATATGTGAATGCACGTCAATGATCGGGCACGGCGGGGCGCCGAGACGTTTCGCCTCTTCGCGATAATTCAGACCAAGGCGATTCGCGCTCCATGGCGCGCGCGTTGATGATTCGTGTGAGCGATTCATGGCGCCGGGATCATAGGCCCATGCGCCGCCGCGGGGTCGCGGATGAAACGCCGCTCATGATGCGCGTTCGCGCATCGCCGCTTTACTCGACCATGCCGCTGGCGATCACGCAGCTCGTCGGTTTCGCTTCATCGTCGTAGACCTTGCCGCCGACGATGAGGCCGATGTACAGCTCATGATCGCCATCGAGATCAATGTGGCGCATCATCTCGCAATCGAGCACGGCCGTGGCGCGCGTGATGCACGGCGAACCCGTCGCCAGCGCTTCGCACCGGATCGGGTCCAGCACTTCGCGCGGGTCCGAGTCCTCGCGGCTCAGTGTGCGCAACAGAAACGCATCGTCGCGTCGGAACTGGCACAGCGCAAAGGAATGACTGTCGCGGATCAGCGGCGCAATCGGACGACCCTTGGGGGACGCCACCGCCACCATCGGCGGATCAAAACTGCACTGTTGCACCCACGACACAAGGACAGCCGACCTCTCGCCGTCAAAGGCGGAAGTCATCGCGTACAGGCCTGAAGGAACCAGACCGAGTGCGCGCGCCCACTCAGCAACGCCTCGCTGCACCATGTTCTCTCCTCCACCGCCGCCAAGCCCAAAATGAACAAGGCGACAGATGTCTCTCTCTGGGTGCAACATACATCAATTGTGCCCGGTGTCTACGCCCTCCTCCCGAAAGTAGGAAATGGCCCTACGACGCGGAAACCGCGTTGAGGACCGAAAATCATCCCCAATGACCAGAAGATTGTTGCATGGTGGGGCGATGTCCCATATATTCCCGCGCAGCGACTGCGGACAGGGGCAACATGCGTGCTTTTCACCGGCCACTACGAACACTCGATCGACGCCAAGAATCGTCTCGCGATCCCCGCGGACATTCGAAGTCGTTGGTCAGCAACGGAGTGCGGCGGAGCGTGGTACGCGATTCCCTGGCCCACCGGCGCCCTGCGCCTCTACACCGAGGCGGGGTTCCAGAAGCGGGCCGAGGCGTATCAGAACTCACTGACGCCCAACCCCAGCCAGGCGGAGCTTCAGGCCACGCTGTTCGGCCTGTCCCGGCGACTGGAAATCGACAGTGCGGGGCGGGTTCGTCTGACGGACGACCTGCTCACCCTCACCGGCCTGCCGCGCGAAGTGGTGCTGGTCGGCGCAGGCGAATGGCTGGAAGTGCGCGACCGCGCGACGTGGCAAGCCACGATGAAGGAGCGGCTCGAGCAGCTTCCGTCGCTGATGGCGGGCTTGCAGCCGCCGACGAACAACGGCGCCGTTTGAGGCGCTGACGAAGAACGACGCGGCGTCGGAAACGGCGTCGGGACGAATCTCGAATCGGACACTTTCGCGGTGCGATTGTTCACGCCGCCCCAACAACGAAACGGACCCTGGACTCAAACGCGAATCACGCGGCGCGATCGGAGCGCGCCGCTCTCCTGGACACGGACTCGTCCCTTCTCCCTTGCCGCCGAACGCGACCGCCCTGAACGGACGGACTCGTCAGCCCGAATCTCCGTCTCGACGACCGGTGACGCATGGAAGCGCCCCCATCTCGGGTCGAGACGAACCGCGCCGCTCGTTCTGAAGCGCACTGACCTGCGGGCCTCTCGCGAATCGGCACTCACGCTCGGCCGGACCCACCGCCGGCCGAGCGCTTCAAAAACCTGACCACCACCGAGTCGGTGTCGTCCCACCGCGACACTGACCTTGCCGCCGCCCGCCGCCCACCACCACCTCGCGCCGGGCGGCGGTGTTTTTTTGGTTTTTTCATAGAAAAAGGAACCAAAAGTCTAATTTTGCAGTAGTTTAGTTTCAGAAACGCACCGGAGACCGTTATGGGGCCACGCATTGCTCCACATACTCGATTAAGCAAGACGGTCTACCTAGCGTTTATTACAGTTTCTATTCCGCTAGGCGGCGATGCTATTGCAAGAGCGTCGGAGCAATCATCCCAAGAAAAGGCACTTTTTTCTGCACCAGTTATGTACCCGGTCGGAAGACTTCCTCAAGGTGTCGCTGCAAGCGACCTGAATGGGGACGATTATCCAGATGTACTTGCCGTCAATGACTTAGACGGCGATGTGTCGATCCTTCTCAATGCCGGGGACGGGACTTTTCTTCCAGAATCGCGCGTCTCTGTTGGACTTCGTCCTTCAAAAGCGGATATGGCGGACCTTGACGGCGACGGTGACATCGACGCGGCCGTTTTGAACAAGCTCGAAAGCACGATGTCAGTCCTGCTCAACGACGGGAATGGACTGCTGACCGAAGTTGCTCGCTACCCAACAGGAGCTCTGCCAACTGACATAGAACTTGTCGATGTCAACAGCGACAACGCGATTGACGCGATCATCGCCAATCTAGGAACTGGCGTTTCGCTACTTCTGAATTCCGGCAATGGGGCGTTCCCCGAACTAACCATCCTGAACAGTGGCTCAATGACGACTTCGGTCTGCATTGAAGATATTGAAGGCGATGGCGATCTCGACATCCTCGCGTCGAGCGCCGGACTCATCGCGCTGTCTCTCTTTATCGGCGATGGAGCAGGAAATTTCGACGAGCCAATATTTCTTCCTTCAATCAACACCGCAAGCGTTTCAATAATGACCGACCTCAATGGCGACGGCCTTGCTGAAATCGTTTCAAATGGTGGTGATGTCAGCAATCAAGGCAACAGCATTGCTGTATGGACACAATTTTCATCGCTTCAATTTACATCTCCGCGCAGCTTCGCAGTTGGCGGAATAAGCGAAATGACTGCGGCTGACTTCGATCTCGACGGGGTAATGGATCTCGTGGGCGAAGGCGAATTGAACTCGATTGTTGTGGTATGGGGTGATCCGCATGGTACGTATAGCGGCTGGCAAAATCTAATTCCGGATGGGCCAGGTGGCGCAGGACGGGCAACGATCAATGGCTTTGATCTTTCTGAACTCTTGCTGCAATGGGACACTTCAAACGCCAGTGCGGATCTCTTACCTGATAACTTGGTCAATGGGAGAGACCTCGCGACACTATTGGCACACTGGGGACCAATAGAAGAATACCGACCTCCAGCTACGCTGCCGCTCAACGTGCCGTCAGCTCAACACTGTGTAATTGACGTTGATCTTGACGGCGACCTTGACATTGTGCGAGCAGGCGGGAATTCTGAATCCGGTTTTCTAGTGGTTATTCAGAGCCTAGCTAACAGACGCTAGATCAGAACCTCCAATCCCACATTCTCAGATAAAAGGAACGGCAACATGTCAAAGCGCACAGATACCGTCACCAAATTTGGTGTGATGGCCCTACTCCTTACAGTCACTTCGATTCCCGGAGCATTCGGCCAATTTATGGGGTTTGCGCAACCATTGACAATCAATGTTCCCACGAGCAATCAGTCAAAGCTTGTAGATTTAGCTGTAGGATTTTTTCAAGAGGGTCTAGTATTTGATCCTCACCTTGATTTGGCAATACTTGACAGAGACACCCAAGGTGTATATGTACTGTTTGGAAATGGCACATTGTCACTTGACACTTCATCCGGGCAGTTCTACTCGCTCGGTGCGAATACAAATTTAATTAGTATTGACGCAGGTAAAGTCCAAGATGTTGCATGGCCGCCACCAATTTTTGCTGAGGGCCTGATGTTGACATCGTTATAGCAAACAACGCACCTCAATTTGGGAAACCCCGGCACAATTATTATGGAGAACATTAATCCGCCTGTTTCGTCGTCAAACCCAACTGGCTCATTTTCACCAATTACACCTGGCGGATTCTATCCTGTGTACGACTCTCCACAAGTAACAAGAGCGATACTCTTGGATGTGCTGCCTAGTCCATTCAGCGATGTATCCGAACTTATAACAACAAGTACAATCAACAATGAAGTCAGAGTAATCTTCGCCCCGCAAGTCATAATGAATTCATCCGGAGTATCCCAGAGCTTTTCACCCTTCTCCACAACTGTAATTTCCTTCGGAACCGCAAGCCCTCGCGATGTTGCCGCCGGAGACGTCAACGCTGACATGAAAATAGACCTCTTGACCATTAACTCAAATGGTACACTTGCGATAATACAGAATATTGACGACATCGGAAATTTTGGCTCTCCCAGCTACATTCAAGGCGTCACCGGAATGTCGCTTGAAACTGCCGATTTGAATGGAGACACGAATATTGACATTGTCACAGATGATGGCTACGTCCTAATTGGTGATGGCGCAGGAAATTTTTCATTTGGAACCTCGTTTCCTGTCGGAGCTGGCTCATTTGAGATTCGAACTGGCGACTTGGACTTAGACGGCGATATTGACATTGTCGTGTCAAATTCAAACGACGACACTCTATCAGTGCTCCTCAACAATGGATCTGCCGTCTTCTCTTCATTTGCAATACTCGAAACAAGCAATGAACCGATGGGGATTCGACTGGCAGACCTGGATGCCGATGGCGATCTTGACATCTTGGTTGCAAATGAATTTGGCGTTGGCAGCAATGGCAACATTAATATTTTCGAGAATTTAGGAAATACTCCTCCATTGGGCGATCTAAATGGAGATGGGTGCGTTGATGGTTCGGATCTTGCTTTTCTATTGTCCACTTGGGGTGAGTGTCCACGTCCGCCGGCAACTTGCCTCGCAGATATTGATGGCAATGGCATTGTTAATGGTGCAGATTTGGCGACACTGCTATCGACGTGGACTCCTGATTGTGCAGGTGGGCCAGCTCCGAATCCAGGAGAATTCGCATCGGCACCAACATTGACGGAGAACGGCGGCACCAACTCATCGCTGGAAGTTGAGGAAGAAATAACACAATCCTCAAACGCCTATCAAGTTCCATGGATGCTGACTTACTTTGGGTTCACAAGCGTACAGTCCTATGTAGATTGGGTCTGTGGCCAGTCTGATGAAGAACTGATAAGTCATATCCAAGAGATGATTCAGCTAATATTGGGCGAATGATAGCAAAGTCGATTCATCTTCAGATCTTGAAGAAGAGAAAAACAGGCCGGGGATCGCTCCCCGGCCTGCGTGGTTTCCGCGTGTGTGTCGCAATCTGTGACTGAGTCTCCCTCAGTCACCTTTCATCACCGAATCAGTTCTGGAAATCGAAATCCTCGGTGACGTTCACGAACGCCGGGGGCGTGAAGGGCTGGCCTTCGCCCGGCATGTTGAAGTCCGGGTCCAGCGTGGGCCATTCCAGCTCAACGCTGCCCGCCGGCATCGCCAGGCGCGCGTCCCAGTTCTGCTTGGCGGCGTTCTCGAACGCGAACTTCTTCTCGTTCAGCAAAGCCACCGCCGCGACGCTCATGTCGCGGTACGCGGCCGCCGCGGCCTGAGCCTTGGCCAGACGCGCCTGCTGCTGCGTATCAGACAGATACTTCTGGGCGAACGCGCGATCGCGATCCGCCTGCACCGACGCGATGCGTGACTCGAAGATCGAGCGCACGTTCTCGTCCTTGGCGTCCGCCGCAGCGAGCTTCGCGTTGACGAATGCATCGGAGATCTGCGACTGGGCATAGATGCCGGCGCGCTTCGCGATGTCGCCACTCTCGGCGAACTCACGATCAGCCGCGGCGTGCGCGACGAGGCGCTCGACCTCAGCACGACCCGCCAGCTCCTGAGCATTCACGAGGTTTCGCAGGTGATCAACACCGACCTGCGCGATCTGACGATCGACATCGTTCTCGATCTGGATCTTGTTCGACGCGATGCGCGTCTTCTCGGCGAACGTGTCGGAAACCGTCACGGCTTCCTGATACGTCGCTTCGGCGATCTGCATGAAGCTCTCAGCGGTCTGGTCCAAACGGGCCAGTTCAGCCTTGAGGATGTGCTGCGCTGAGTTGATCTCCTGACGCATCTGGGCGACGAGCGCCTTCTGCGTGGAGCCAATCGAGTTCGCGTCTGCGACGAGGGTGCGCACCTGCGCTTCGCCGCGACGACGCACGGCGTCACGCTGCGCTTCCAGAGCGCGGATCTCGGCGGCGCCGCCGTTGTCCAAAGCTTCGGCCTGCGCGAGGAGTCGCGTGGCTTCAGCCTTGTTCTGCTCGAACACCTTCTGGCCCTGAGCGCGCAGGTTGGTGATCTGAGCAAAAGTCTCCTTGCGGAACGCATCCGCTTCGGCGAACTCGCGCTTCATTTCAGCCTGAGCCAAACGCAGTGACTTCTCCGCCTTGGAGCGAATCGCGTCGGCCTTGGCGATGGCCTGCTGACCGAAGCCGCTGGCCTCGGCGATCATGCCGGAATACTTGGCCTGCTGCTGCTGCCACCACGCGTCGAGCTTCTGCGTACGCTCCTGGAACGTCGCGAGAATCGCGCGCTCGTGGGCGTCCGCCTGCACGCGCACCTTGGTCACCTGAGCGAGGGCGCTCTTGAACTTGGCGACATGCTCGGGCTCCATGACGGCCGGCTTCACCGGAACGTCAGGCTTGGCGGGAACGGCGTCGTTCGCGGTCACGACGGTCGTGCCGGTCTGATTGCCGCCCGTGGTCTTCTTGTTGGTGGTCGTGCCGGTCGTGCCGTCGGTCTTGCCGGGCAGTTCGGTCGAACCCTTCTGAATCTGCTGCGCGAGCGTCGCGATCATCTCCGCGCGAATGCGGGCGGCGTCCGCCTCGGCCTGCGACTTGATCTGCTCGAACTGCTTCTCAGCGAGCTCATTGAGGTGCGCGGCTTCTTCACGAGCCGCCGTCGCCAGCGCTTCCGCCTGCGACTTCACGAACTCGGCGCGAGCTTCACGCTCGATGCGCTCCGCCTGGGCACGCTGCACGAACACGTCCGCAAGGCCATGCTCGCGGAAACGCTCCGTCGCGGCCTTCTGCTGGTGCAGATCAGCCTCGGAAATCAACATGAATTCTTCCGCTGCGGCGCGCAAGCGCTCAATCGCGGCTTCCGCTTCCGTGACGGTGGCGTCCGCCTGCTGCATCCACTCGTGATGCTGCGACTGGGCCTTCTCAAACTTCAGCTCGGCGCCAGTCTGCTTCAGGCCGAACTCCTGATCGAGGTCGCGCTCTTCGAGCGACTGCGCCTTGACCAGCAATTCGTGCGACGTCGCCTTGCCCTCTTCCTCCAGCGAGGCGGCCTTCTCACGCAGCGCGGAGCTCTCGGCCCCGATCTGCTCCGCGAGTGACTTGATCTGCTGATTCAGACCCGACACCTTGGCCTTGGTCTGCTTCGAGAACGCGTCAGCTTCCGAACGCAGCGCCTGCACCTTGCTGGCGGCGCGGGATTCGGTCATGTCCGCGATCTTCACCATCTGAGCAATCTCGACGAGACCGTTCTGCTCAACGGCGGCGCGCTGACCCAGCATGCGCTGGTGCTGCGCTTCAGCCTGACCGAATTCCTTCACGGCCTGCGACCGCATGGATTCGAACTCGGCCTGACGCTCCTTGATCATGGACTCGAGCAGCGCATCGTTCAGGCGCGCCTTGCTTTCGAAGGCGGACTCCTGCGACGTCACCTGCATCGTGAGCTCGGTCACCTTGGCGTCGTACGCGTTCTGCGTGCCGTCCGCTTCGGCGATCGCGATCTGCTCATTGCTCATCGCGGCGCGAAGCTCAGCTTCGGCCTGCGCGAGGGCGGCATTCTCTTTCGCCTGCGTGGCGATGCGGGTCGAGATCGCCTCGGCGCGAATCGACTGCACATCAGCCGTGGACTGGACGGCCTCGCCCAGCCAAAGCGGCGGAAGCTCAACCTGGCCGGCACGATCGACGTACCACTGCGGCTCATAGCGCCCGACTTTCGCACTCGGATCGACCTTTGCGGTCGACCGGTTGGCGAGTTGATTCGTGTACGTCGAGCCGGTGTAGCCCGTGGTGCGGCTCGTGGACTGGTTCGAGCAGCCGACGACCGCGGCGGCCAAACCGGCCACGCACGCCGTCAGAAACACCGGTCGCCGCGTCAACTCCATACGATCCGTCTTAACTGTCCTGGTTTTTGCGCTCATCCTTACGCTCCTGAAGATCGCTCACACGCTGCGGAATTAGGTTCCCCGGGAAGCCGCAAACGGGCGGTCCTCCCCCCTCACACGCGGCCGGCGCAAAGCCGACCGGCCGGTCTCATCGACTGGGCTCATGCAGCGCTGAAGGTCTTGCGCCTCGTCTATGGAGCGATCAGGGAAGTCCTAAAGGTCCCGCAGCGGCGCAGCCGTCCCAGCCCGCACAACCGGGCGTCGGGCGGCGATCGCGGGGCTGGGTCCGTGCCTCTATACTGCCCCGTTCCCCCTGAACCGGCGGCCATCCCTTCGGACGCGGTTTTCCGCGATCCCGGGCTTCCACAGCCGGTCCATCACAAGGCAGCGTTTCATGGCGTCGCGACGGCCCTACGTGGGCGGCAACTGGAAAATGAATCTCGACCGCAACGGTGCGGTCGCGCTGTGCCGTGATCTCGCGCAGGAAACGCTCACGCTCGACGCCATTCAAATCGCCATCTTCCCGGCATTCGTGCATCTCGATGCAGCGCACGCCACGCTCGCACTGGCCAAGTCCAACGTGATGCTCGGTGCGCAGGACGTGTATCCGGAGCCGGACGGCGCATTCACCGGTGAAATCTCCATCGCGATGGTGCAGGACTTTGGCGCGAACCATGTGCTGGTCGGTCACTCCGAGCGGCGGCACGTGATTGGTGAGCCGGAGCCGCTAATTCGCCAGAAGACGCGCGCGTTGATTGAAGCGGGCATGACCTGCGTGCTGTGCATCGGCGAAACGCTCGACCAGCGCGAATCAGGCGATACGAACGCCATCAACGAATCACAACTTCGCTCCGCGCTGCGCAATCTCACCATTGATGATCCGCAGCGCCTCGTGATCGCGTACGAACCGGTCTGGGCGATCGGCACCGGTCGCACCGCCACGCCGGACGATGCGCAGGATGCGCACAAGCACATTCGCGCCGTCCTCGCGGACCTCTTTGATGAAAACACGGCAAACGCGATCCGCATCATTTACGGCGGATCCGTGAAGCCGGACAACGCGGCGGAGCTTTTCAGCCAACCCGACATCGATGGCGGGCTGATTGGCGGCGCTTCGCTGAAGCCAAACGATTTTCTCTCGATTTGCACCGCCGCTCAGGAAACGAGCCGCGCGGAAGGAGTTTCGACGTGAGCCTATTGACCCTTGCGGCGTTTGCGCCGTGGATGACCGCGACCGGCATCGTGGTGTTCCTCGCGATCTGCGTGACGCTGATTCTGATTGTTCTGATTCAGCGTCCATCCGGCGGCGGTCTCGGCGGCGCGTTCGGCGGCGGCGCGGCGGGCAGCGGGCAAACCGCGTTCGGCGCCCGCACCGGCGATGTGCTGACGTGGGCGACGATCACCATCTTTGTGATCTTCCTGACCCTCGGCGCCCTGCTGAACTTTGTCGTGCTTCCGCCGCAGGCGCCGACCGAAACGCAATTGGTTGCTCCAGCGGGCCAGACTGATGACAGCGCGGCTCCTTCAACGACGCCGCAATCAACACCGCCCGCAGCGCAAACGCCACCGCCCACTGAAACAGAAACGACAACTGGCGAAGAAGCTCCGGCCACCACGCCGGAAACAACACCGGAAGAATCCCCGGTCGAACCGCCCGCCAACTCCGAAGAAACGCCCGGCGAGTCCGGAGGCAGCCTGTGATCGTCCGCCGCACGCCGCGGAGATCGTTCCCGTGATCCGCAGCATGACCGGATTCGGTGAAGCGACCGTCGAAATGGACGGGGTGCATTTCTACCTCGAAGTGCGCAGCCTGAACGCCAAGTACTTCAAGGCGACGGTCCGGTTGCCGGACGATTTGCAGGGACTCGAAGCGGAGCTTGAACCGGAACTGCGCCGGCGCCTGCATCGCGGCTCCATCATGGTGTCGTGCAAATGCACCGACGTTTCCGCCGAAGCCGCCTTTGAGATCAATCATCAGGCGCTTGAGCGCTACATCGCGCAGATCAAGTCAGCGCCGTCGATTTCCGGCGCGGATGTGCGCATTGACGCCGGCGCGCTGCTGAATCTTCCCGGCGTGCTCCAGCAGCCGCCGGATGAAGAGGATCGCCTTGCCCGCGCCAGCACCGCATTTGCGCAGCTTCTTGAGCGCGCCTGCGAGCAGGTGAACGAACGCCGCGAGCGTGAAGGTGAACTCCTTCAGGCAGATCTCGAATCACTGCGCCAGGTCATCGTCGAACGTCTTACAGTGATCGAAAAGCGGGCGCCCCTCGTGGTGGACGACTACCAGCAGCGCCTCCGCACGCGGATCGACCAGTTGCTCAAGGAATCCGCCATCAAGGTGGACCAGACCGACCTCATCCGCGAAATCGCCGTCTACGCCGAAAAGACCGATATCGCGGAGGAAATCTCCCGCCTGCGAGGCCACCTCGAACAGTTCGAAGAGATGATTTCGCCGTCGCAAGAGGCCTCCATCGGGCGCACGCTCGATTTTCTCGCCCAGGAGATGCTCCGCGAGGCCAACACCATGGCCAGCAAGTCCAACGACGTCGAGATTTCCCGCGCCGTCGTTGAGATCAAGGGCGCCATCGATCGCATCAAGGAACAGGTCCAGAACGTCGAATAGGGCTTTTCCGCGGCTTTGGCCGTGAGCGCCGGTACAATTCCGCAACGAGCGACCCTTTTCTGGAGGCTCTGCATGCGGCACGCGTTGTTCATTCAATCCCGTTATCTCATCATCTCCGCCGGCGCCGCGATGCTGTGCCTCTCCAGTGCACACGCACAGAACGCACCGTCCATCAAGACGCTCATCGATCTGCTTGGCGCCCCCACGCTCGAAGTGCGCGAAGACGCGACGGAAACATTGACGAAGCAAGACATCTCGCTCGAGTCACTGCAATCGCTGCAAGTGAATTTCGCATCGCTCTCGGCGGAGCAGCGCTCGCGCCTCGACCATGTGCTCCTTGAGCGCTTCAAGCAGGCGCCGCGCGCCGGACTCGGCGTGCAGTACGACCCGCAATACCGACAAGGTGTGCGGCTTGCATCTGTGGTTGAGAACTTTCCTGCTGCCGGTGTCCTGCAAGCCGAAGACATCGTGGTGAAAGCCGGTAATGTCGATCTCAACACATTCATGTCGCAAGATGCGTGGCAGGCGCTGCGCCATCAGATTCTTTCGTTCCAGCCCGGCGAAACGATGGACGTCGTCGTGCTCCGCCGCGGACAAACATTGCGCTTGCGCGTGCCTCTCGGCAGCTACACCGATCTCGTCAATGCGCAGCCGCTGACGGATCAGGACCAAGCCGCGGCGTGGGCGGTGCGCCGTCAGCGCCACGGCGTCGAATTGCGCAACTCCAATCGAGTCGCGGCGCCGGTCGTGGCAGGCGCCTGGTCGCCGATGACGCCGCTGGATCGCAGCCGCTATCAGCCCAACGTCGGCGTGATCGCCGGTGGTTCTCCGGGCGCGCGTCCAACCGTCACGCTTGAAGAAATGGCCCAGGCCGTGCGCCGGCAGGCCACCGCGGTGCGCATTGGTGTGGCAGGTGACAACGGCCGCATCCGTCCCGTTCCGCCCAATGCGCAGGGCAACGTGCAAACCAACGCGGAAGCCATGCGCATTCAACTGCTGCGTCAGGTTGAGCAGATTGAGCAAAGCCGCAACCGTGCCAAGCAACTCGCGGCGGATCCAACGCTCCCGGCGCCACAACGATCGTTCTGGGCGGAGCAGTTGCAGGCCGCAGAATTGCAGCTAGCGGCGCTGGCTGAAGCCCTGCGCCAGCTTGAAGAACGCTAAATCCCAACGTGTGCGGATCGTCTAGTTCGCGACGATGTTCACAAGCCGCCCAGGCACGACGATCACTTTGCGCACGGTTTTACCTTCAAGAAACTTGACCACTTGCGGGTCGGCCAGCGCCAACGCTTCGATAGATTTCTGATCCGCGTCCGCCGGGACGGTGATGCGCCCGCGCACTTTGCCCGTCACCTGCACCGCGATCTCAACTTCGTCATCGACGAGCATCGCTTCATCTGCGACCGGGAATGACTCGAACATGATCGTCGGCGTGTCATGACCCAAACGGCGCCATAGCTCCTCCGCGAAGTGCGGCGTGAACGGCGCCAGCATGAGCGTCAGCGCTTCCGCCACTTCACGCGAACAGCCATGTTCATTCACGATCGACGTGAGGTGATTGTTGAATTCGTTGAGCTTGGCGATCGCCGTATTGAATTGCAGCGCTTCGCCATCAGCACGAACACCGGCGATGGTCTTGTGCAGCGCACGACGCGTTTCATCCGGCGTCGGCGCCTCATTGACGCGCAAGCCGCCCGACTCTTCGTCAATCAGATTGCGCCACACTTTTTGCAGAAACCGATGCATGCCGACAATGTCGCGCGGGTTCCACGGCTTGGACTGCTCCAGCGGGCCCATGTACATCTCGTACAGGCGCAGTGTGTCAGCGCCGTAGTCTTCGCAGATTTCATCGGGCGTGATGGAGTTTTTCAGGCTCTTCCCCATCTTGCCGAACTCGCGCGTGACTTTTTCGCCTTCGTAGTAGAACGCGCCGTCTCGCTCTTCCACGTCCAACATCTCGACGTAGAAGCCGCGCTCATCGGTAAAAGCCGGCGCCTGGATATATCCCTGATTGAAGAGCTTGTTGAACGGCTCCACTGTGGAAACGCGGCCGAGATCAAACAGCACCTTGTGCCAGAATCGCGCATACAGGAGATGCAGCACGGCATGTTCCACGCCGCCGACATACAGATCAACGCCGCCCTTCTTCGCGCCGGACTCCTTGCCCGCGGCGCCCTCCATCCAGTATCGCTCAACCGCCGAATCGCAGAACTGCGCTTCGTTCGTCGGATCAAGATAGCGCAGGTAATACCAGCACGAACCGGCCCACTGGGGCATCGTGTTGGTCTCGCGCCGGTACGACTTCGGACCATCGCCCAGATCGAGCGTGACCTGCGTCCACTCCGTCGCGCGACCCAGCGGCGGTCGCGGCGGTGCATCGGGGTCATCCGTCGCCTGCGGCGCGAAGTCCTCGAGATCCGGCAGTTCAACCGGCAGCATGGATTCCGGCGCCGCGATCGGCAGATCGTTCTCATCAAAGAAAATCGGGAACGGCTCACCCCAGTAGCGCTGGCGGCTGAACAACCAGTCGCGCAGTTTGTAGGTGACGGCAATTTCGCCGACGCCGCGCTCCGAGAGCCACGCACCGATGGCAGGTTTGGCTTCCGTCGTGCGCATCCCATCGATCGGCGGCGAATTCACCGCGACGCCGGGATCGGCGTTCGCCATGCCGCGCATCGCGTTCAATCCGCCCTCAGCGAACAACTGCTTCGCGCCCTTTAGTCCTAATGCAATGATGTCGCTGAGCGTTTCAATCCAGACCGCTTGCACGGCGCCGCGACGATCCTCTTCTGCGCGCTCAATGGCGTTCGAGACATCTTTCAGCGCATCTTCAACGCGCCGGTCGCTTGGGCCGCGCTGGTCGAGCACGTCTTGGAAATGGGCTTCATAGTGATCGGCGTTGTATCCATCGCTCGTCGCCAGCGCGACAAAATCCGCCAGCGCTAACTCCCAGCCGTTCTGCCATGATTCATTGCCGCTGGCGCGCGAAAGGAACCACGCGACGGCGGCGATCGGCGCGACATACACCACATCGAGAATCGGCAGTTCGAACGCTTTGGCAAAATCAAAGTCGCGCTCGTCGTGCGCCGGCACTGCCATGATGGCGCCGGTGCCGTATCCCATCAGCACGTAATCCGCGATGAAGATCGGAATGCGCTCTCCTGAAGCGGGATTGATGGCGAAGGCGCCGGTGAACACGCCCGTCTTTTCTTTCGCGTCCGCTTGGCGCTGCACATCCGTCTTCGCGGCTGCCATCGCCCGGTAGGCGCGCACCGCATCAGCCGGCGAAGACGCTGCATGACCGCCGGCCCACGCATCATGTGTTCCCGCGGGCCACGCATCGGGAACGATCTGGTCCACGAGCGGATGCTCCGGCGCCAGCACCATGTACGTCGCGCCGAAGACCGTGTCCGGGCGCGTCGTGAACACACGAATCGGCGCCAGCGCATGATCAGCGATCGCGAAATCAACATGCGCGCCTTCACTGCGCCCGATCCAGTTGCGCTGCATGAGCTTGACCGGCTCGGGCCAGTCCACCAGATCAAGATCATTCAGCAGCCGGTCGGCGTATGCCGTGATGCGCAAGACCCACTGTTTCAGCGGGCGCCGGTACACCGGGAAGTTGCCGCGCTCACTGCGCCCATCAGCCGTGACTTCTTCATTGGCCAGCACCGTGCCCAGCGCCGGGCACCAGTTCACCGGCTGTTCGTTCTGATACGCCAGCCGATACGAGTCGACCACGCGACGGCGCGTCACCTCATCAAGGGTTGACCACGGCGCATTCTCCGGATTCGCATGGCTCGTTGGCGTGCGCTCGCCGGATTCAAACGCCTTGATCAACTCCTCGATCGGTCGTGCGCTCTGCCGCTCTTCGTCGTACCACGAATTGAAAATCTGCAGGAAGATCCACTGCGTCCAGCGGTAGAACGACACATCCGTTGTCGCCACGCTGCGCCGATCATCATGCGCCAGCCCCAGCCGCCGCAATTGACCGCGCATGGATGCGATGTTGTTTTCTGTTGTGATGCGCGGATGGGTGCCGGTTTGCACGGCGTATTGCTCAGCCGGGAGACCGAAGGCGTCGTAGCCCATCGCGTGCAACACGTTGTGCCCGGTCATGCGCTTGAACCGCGCGAAGATGTCCGTCGCGATGTATCCCAGCGGGTGGCCGACGTGCAGACCGGCGCCGCTCGGGTACGGGAACATGTCCAGCACGTACAGCTTGGGCATCCCTTTGACGCGTTCAAAGCCTTCGGCCAGCGGGCCTGATGGGTTCGGTGTGCGGAATACGCCGCGCTGGGCCCAGCGCTCCTGCCACGCGGCTTCAATCTCATTGGCGAGGCGCGCGGTGTATCGGTGCGGCGGGGCGCCCGGCCCTTCCGGCGCTGCCGAAGTCGTTTCAAGGTGCTGCGTCATCTGACCCAGAGTGTAGCGAACGCCCGCGGCTCACTGAGCCACGGGCGTTCGTCAATACATCGTCGAAATGTCACCAAACGCGAGCGGCGAATCAAAATCCGCAACCGCATTTCGGGTGTCAGTTGCCGGTCGGCGAAACGCGATCAGAAACCGTGCGAATTTCACGCGTCGCCACGCTGATGCGGTCGAGCAGCAGATTCGCATCCTCGGTCGCCTGCTCCACGAGCGGACGGGCCGCCTGCACCGCGCCACGATTCAAATCAACGCTGAGCAGGTCTCGAATATCCGCGAGCATGGACTTCAGCGGATCGTACGACTCCTTGACGGAGTTGAACGTCGAGTCGAGCTTCTCGAACTGATCCTGAGCGCTGTCTCGACGCTGAGCACCGACGTTTCGAACGTTCTCGTCCGAAATCTTGTCCAGACGATCTTCCCACGCCTTCATGAACGCCTTGCGACGCGATTCGAAATCCTTACGGGCGTTCGCCGAGCGATCCGCGGCACGATCGAGCTTTTTGATCTCTTCAACAAAGCGGTTGTACGGAGGACGCAGATCGCCCGCCGTGGTCGCCATCAACTGATTGAGCGACGCCATCGTCGCCTTCACCTGGTTGGCGCCGGCGTCAAGCTCGTTGGCCAGCGACTGAAGTGAGCTCGACGCATTCGTCGTTTTGTCATAACCCTTGTTGCCTTTGCAGCCCGTCGATCCGACCAGCGCTCCAAACGCCAAAACCGTCATCAGCGCGCACGCGCCAAGATTCATCATTCGATTGCGTTGCATTCTTGATCCCCTAGAGTTGGCGGGGCGCCCACACGTGGCCCCAAAACACCATATTCCGACAATGGATTCATCGCGTCAAGCGCGAATTATCGGGCGACCGGCTGCTGCTGAAGCTGCGTCAGGTGTTTCTTCGCCTCACCGACGAGATAGAACGAGCCGGTCACACAAATCAAATCTTCACGCCCGACCGCTTGTGCCGCGGTGGTCAGCGCCTCCGGGAGCGTTTCCTCAATCTGCGACATTTTTCCGCTGATTTCGGCGAAGCGGCGCTGCAAATCATGAGGATCAATCGCGCGAGGATTGCCGCGAGCCTTCGTGAAGATGATCTTGTCGGCGCCCAGCGCGATGTGCTGCAACATGCCGTCGACGTCCTTGTCCTCGCTGCATCCAAAGATGAGGACCATGGAGTCATACGGGACGTGCGCGCCGATCGAGCGCATGAGCGCCTTGATGCTCGCCGCATTGTGCGCGCCATCCAGCAGCACGCGCGGGCTGTGGAATGCAACCTCCATGCGCCCGGGAACGGAAAGCCCTTCCAGGCCCTGGATGACTTTCGTCTCCGGCGTCTCAAACCCAAGCCCGCGCAATCGATCAAGCACGGCGAGCGCAAGGCCGCAATTCAGCGCCTGATGCTCACCCGGCAGCGGCACCACCAGATGCTCGAACGCGCTGCGATCCGTGTTCAAACACACGCACGTGTGCGGCCCGTACTTCGGCGTCGCTTCAAATCGATAACTGAAGTCAATCTCTTTGCCGACGGTTTCAATCGTTGCGTCAATGGTCTCCGCCACTTCGCGCATCGACTCAAGGACGCCGGGCTCCTGCTCAATCGTGATCGCCGGCACACCCTTCTTCAGAATGCCGGCCTTCTCCTTCGCGATATGAGCCAACGTGGGGCCGAGCACATCGGTATGGTCCAGACTGATCTGCGTAATCGCGCAGACCGCCGGATGCACGATATTCGTTGCGTCCAGCCGCCCGCCGAGGCCGCACTCGATCACCGCGATGTCCACGGCCTGATCCGCGAAGTGCCTCAACGCCAGCGCCGTCAACAATTCGAAATACGTCGGTTGACCGTGGCGCTTCTCAATCTTGGACGCGGCTTCCGCCGTCGCCTGCATCGCCTTGGCGAATGCGGGATACGTGATCAATTCGCCGCCCACACGGATGCGCTCGCGCACGTCCATCAGATGCGGGCTGGTGTAAAGGCCGACCGTGTAGCCGCAGGCGCCAAGCGCAGCCGAGACCATCTCGCAGACGGAGCCCTTCCCCTTCGTCCCCGCGACGTGAACGATGCGAAGATCGTTCTGCGGGTCGCCAAGGGCCTTGGCGAGGGCGTGCATGCGATCCAGCTTGAATTCCGTCTTCCGGAGCCGCGAAACGCGCGTGCGCTCCAGATCCAGGCGGCCCTCAACCAGATATTTGATCGCAGCGGTGTAATTTGGGATATCCGGGACCGCCGAAGCGGGCTTGGACGCCCCTGCAGCGGCAGCAGCCCGCTTTTTTGTTGATTTCTTGCGGGTCTTGGTCGGGTTGGAAGCTGTTTTGCTCATGTGCGTCAAGAGGATATCAGTTTCCCGTGAAGAAACCAAAAGACCATCCGCACTTCGCGCGCAAAGCTTTTATTGGCAACAACTTACGAAATTAGTGCCAACTTACTTGATTGCCGGATTCTTGCTCACGCCTTTTTCAGGCGGTCGCGGCGGTCGCACGAAGGCCCGCGCGATCAACCAGAGCCTCGATCGCCCGGATCGAAGCATCAGACGCCGGCGCCAGCGGCAGGCGCAACGAACCCCCGTCGCGGCCAAGCATCCGCATCGCCGTCTTGACGCCCACCGGGTTCGGCTCCAGCGATAGCAGACTCTTCGCAAGGCTGTACAGCGCATCGTGCTCGACGCGGGCCGCGGCGAAGTCGCCCGCCAACGCCAGATCAACCATCTTGCGCACGCGATCCGGCGCGAGGTTCGAAATCACCGACACCACACCCACGCCGCCAACACTGATGATCGGGAGCGTCAGCGGATCATCACCGGAGAGCACCGCGACATCCGGGCACGCCTGGATCGTCTCGCTTGCCGACGCCACCGAGCCGGTCGCTTCCTTCACCGCGACGATGTTGGGATGGGCCGCGAGCCGCGCGATGGTTTCGACCGTCAACCCCGCCGCCGATCGCCCGGGGATGTTGTAGACCATCACCCCAATGTCCGCGGCGTCCGCCACCGTCATGAAGTGGCGATACATCCCCTCCTGGTTCGGCTTGTTGTAGTACGGCGTGACCGACAACGTGTAATCCGCGCCGGCCTGCTTGGCGAACTTCTGCATCTCGATCGCGTGCGCCGTGTTGTTGCTCCCCGCGCCGGCGATGACCGTCAGCCCGAGCCGCTGGCCGTGCTCGATGCCCAGCTCAATCACGCGCTTCTGCTCGCTGCCCGAAAGCGTCGGCGACTCACCCGTCGTGCCGACCGGAACGATGCCATTGACGCCCTTCTCACCCGAAGGAGGGTTCGCCTGAAACTCGATCTGCTCGATCAGGCAAGCCTCATCGACGCGGGTTCCGTTGGAGTTGAAGGGTGTGACGATGGCGGTGAAAACGCCGTGGAGGTTGGACATGGTTTAGGCCTGCGAGCGTGGCGAGAGTTTCGTGAGCGACGGGTCGATCAGCATTGTATGCGGGTGGGAGGGAGGCATCGAGGGATCAAGGCATCGAGGGATCAAGGGATCAAGGGATCAAGGGATCAAGGGATCAAGGGATCAAGGGATCAAGGGATTTTGGAGACTCAAATCATTGGGGCCCCACACTTCATTATCGTCCTCGCCGAATGTGCGAAACGCCCGCCCCCATTGCAACGAGCGCTCGCCCCGAAGGGGCAACCGGATTGTTGCCACGGGTGAAGCGCAGCGCAACCCGTGGAAAACGCACATCAAGCCCCATGCAACCCCAACGGGGCGACTGGACTGAATGCCTTTTGTCATTCCGATTCCGGCGCCCTTTCAGATCGCTCGCACATTTCAACCCCTACCCCCAGACGACTTACGGATTCCCGGAAGCAATCCAATGCCAGATCGCTCCAATTCCTACGACCCATGGAACCAACGTGACCATGATGACAGCCGCGACTATGAGGTATGTCCTAAGGCTCGTTGGTTTGTCAACTTGCTGCGCCTGCTCCAGTACATCAAGTCTTTCGTTTATTCCCCATCGAAGCACTCGGAATCGATCCTCAAACGGCGCGACCAACTCAACGTAGTTTCGACTCCAACAGACTTCCGCATGCTCGCTTTGATCATCGTGACTAGCAACTCTTGGAGCGAAAACGAGCGCATGATTCAGCAAACTCACACCCAGAAGTGAGAGGCCTGCGGCGCTTCCAACGATCGCGACGCCTTCTTCTCCACGGGATTCCATCGCGAAATGTGATTTGTGTGACTTGAAGTCCACCTCGTGATATACCGCTTCTTGGAGCGCTGTTAATCGCTCCTGTAAGTCTTTCGAAATCGAAGGGACGCTCTCCGATTCTCTCATTTTCGATTCCTCGGTTTCAGAATGAACATCTCGTAGAGTCCGCGCTAAGGTCTAGGAGGCGCGACCAGCCGGCGCGAGTTCAATCAACCGCTTCATCTCCCGAACCGCCTCCCGCAGCCCCGTATACACCGCGCGGCTCACAATGGAATGTCCGATGTGCAATTCCGCGATGCCTGTCATGCACGCAATCGGCTGCACGTTGTGGTAATTCAGCCCGTGCCCGGCGTTGAAGCGCATGCCGCGCTCGATGATGCGGAAGCCCGCATCCGCAATCGCATCGCGCTCGCGCTTCAATCCTTCATGCAGAAAATCACCACCGTTGTGGGCAAAGATGTGCGCATACGGCCCGGTGTGGATTTCACACGCGTTGAAGCCGCACTCCGCCGCGGCGTCGATCTGCTTGGGATCATGCTCAATAAACGCGCTCGTCACCATGCCGACGTCTTCCAGCGCCGTCACCACATCTTTCATGCGCGACAGTTGCTTGACGATGTTCAAGCCGCCTTCGGTCGTGATCTCCGCCCGGCCCTCGGGCACCAGCGTCACCATGTGCGGCTGCACGTCGCGCGCGATCCGCACCATCTCATCCGTTGCGGCCATCTCAAGATTCAGTTTCACCGATACGAACGGGCGCAGGCGCAAGACGTCTTCGTCCACGACGTGCCGCCGGTCTTCGCGCAGGTGCACCGTGATGCAGTCCGCCCCGCCGAGTTCGGCCTCGTGAGCCGCGCGAACGACGTCCGGCTCCGCCCCCCGCCGGGCCTGGCGTAGCGTCGCGACATGATCGATGTTCACCCCTAAGTGCGGCATGCCGGGATTGTACGGCCGATTCCAGCCAAACCACTGCCTTTCATTTTTCTAAAATTAAGCTTGATTTTATTCAAATTCGCTGAACAATATGAAAAATGACTTCAACATCCCTTAAATCGTGGGCAGCCGAGGCCAGTCGAAGCGATGAAAAGCACCCGCTTTGCTCCCTGCTGCGCGAGGATCTCGACCTCATCGCGTCATTGGTGCTCCAGTCCGGATC
This sequence comes from Phycisphaerales bacterium, assembly GCA_029260345.1. GTDB lineage: Bacteria > Planctomycetota > Phycisphaerae > Phycisphaerales > UBA1924 > OFTM186. Next base: position 45,382 of record JAJDDK010000004.1, read on the forward strand.
GCTCAAGGGCCTCGCCGAGATCTACCGCGTGAGCTACCCGACGATTCGAGCGCGGCTCGATCGCACCATTTCTCGCGTGAAACTCGCCATGGAAGGCGTCGAACCCGATGCATTCACAAACACGCTCGCGGACCTTGTTCAATCGGGTGAACTCAGTGTGTCAGGCGCACGGCGATTGCGTGACATTGCGCGACAAATGAAACCTGAACCAACGAATGAAATTTGAGGGGCTCATTGATGGATCCTTGGTGGACGGAACAACAAGCGGGATTGATTGGCGGACTCCTCGGCGCTGGCATCGGCATTGTCTTTGGAGGTATCGGCGGGGGTGTAGGCGGACCGCTCGCCGCGAAAGGGCGCGCGAAGACCTTTGTCCTGGGAATGATTGCTGCCGGTGCTGCGACGGGCGTCTTTCTCGCGATCGCAGGTCTCTTGGCGCTTGCGATGAGTCAGCCGTGGCACGTGTGGTATTCACTGCTCATGCCGGGTGTGATCAGCGCGGCGGTGTGCGGCTCACTCTTTCCTGTTTTCCGCAAGATCTATCGCCAACACGAAGAGCGCGTCCTTGCAGCGGAAGAATTCCGAAGAGGCTAGGTCCGCACCTCTCCCGTCGGGAGAGGTCGGCGTCGCACAACGACGACGGGTGAGGGGCTACTGCCTTCTCCAAGCCTCGTACCAAATAGAAGCGTTCGTCCTTTCGGTGCGCTTCAAACAACGCCTTTCCGCCGAATGCAAAAATGCAAAGTGTGCTATGGCGACCCATCGCTTGCGCTCAGGGCTCTGAGCCTTCCAGCGCCGCCCAAACGTCCTTCACCACCCAGCTCATGTTCGCCTTCGCCCGCGCCGTCGCCGCGCCGATATGCGGAAATAGCTTCGCGTTCGGCAATCCGAGCAGCGGATAGTCCGCGCGGATCGGCTCCGGCTCGTGCACGTCGAGCATGGCGGTCGCTTTCGGGTTCGCCTTCAGGAACAACGCCAGCGTCGCCGCATCCACCACAAAGCCGCGGCTCGCGTTGATAAAGATCACATCCGGCCTCAGCAAGGCACACACGGTCGAATCAATCAAATTGCGATTTGAAGCCCGCCCGTCCACGTGAATCGTCAGCACGTCAGACTCGCGCAACAGTTCTTCACGGCTCACCGGCGCGGCGCCTAGGCGCTCCCTCTCCGGAATCTCGACGAGGTCGTGATAAATCACGCGCCCAAACAGCGTCTCGCCCACGCGCGCCACCGCCTTGCCAATGCGCCCCAACCCCAGAATCCCCAACGTCATCTCCGACAACTCGCGCGGCGTGATCGACGAATCCCGCAAAGCTCGCCATTGGCTCGCCGGCAAAGCGCCGGTTAGCGGCGTCAAAGGGCGCACGACAGCAAACACCTGCGCAAAGACATATTCAACAACCGCCGTTGTGTTCGCTTCCGGCGTGCTCACCACCTGCACACCCCGCCCGCGGCACGCCTCCACATCCACATTGTCCAGCCCAACACCTGCTCTCCCGACCACCTTCAGCCGCGGCGCCTGGGTCACTAGTTCCTCATTCACCTGCGTGTACGTCCGCACGACCAACCCGTCGGCTGTCTGAAGCGCTTCGGCCAGCGCCGCCGCGTCTTCAAACTTCACTTCAACCACCTCGCACCGCTCGCGCAACCATGCAAGAGCATCCGGGTGAAGCGGTTCAGTAATGACAATGCGATGACGCATCAGAGCCCCGAGCGCCAGCGAGGGGTCGCGGCGACGCTGCTTTCACAACACGTGAACATCTGAAAGTGTGCGACCTCAAACGCGATTCCGATTCGGTCAACCGATTCTAGTTTGAAAATCGCAACGGCGACTGGCGACTCCGAGACCCCGCGCTGGCGCTTGGGGCTCTGAAAAAGCTCAATCGTCGTCATCGTCGGCGTCGCACTCGGCCGGCTCAAGCACCGCCGACATGGACCCAGCGCAGGACGAGATCAGCACATCGCGCCCGAACCCATGCACCTGATCACGCTTGAGCTCCGCGTGCTCTTTGTGCGTGGTCAGCAAAACGGCGCGGCCGTCCGCGTCCACGGTCTCCGCCGCCTTGAATGCCTTCTCAATCGGCATCGCGAACACGGAGTGCAGCATCCGGATCACGTACTCGTACGTGTGATCGTCATCATCAAGCAACACGACATTCCACAGCCACGGCTGTTTGGTCTCGGTTTGCTCGTCCTGGCGCACGTCGGTTTGTGTCAGTGTTTCAGTCATGGTTGATGAGTTCAATGTTACGCGCCCGATGGGGTCGATGGAACCCCTCCCTCGGACAAGAACGCTGATTCGGCCAAATCAATCGCTCTCGCCAGCGCTGCGGCCTTATTCACCGTCTCCTGGTATTCCGCCGCGGGCTGTGAATCCGCGACGATCCCCCCCGCAGCCTGAATGTGGTACGTCCACGAATGCCCGTCAAACAGCGCCGTTGGCACGACAATCGTGCGCAGCGCCAGCGCAATGTCCATTTCCCCAGCGACGCTGGCGAATCCCATGCCGCCGCCGTACGGCCCTCGCCGCACCGGTTCGAGTTCATCAATGATTTGCATGGCGCGAATCTTTGGCGCACCGGAAATCGTGCCCACCGGCAACGTTGCGCGCAACGCATCCCAGCAGTCCTGCCCGTCGCGCAGCACACCCGTCACCGTTGAACTGATGTGCATCACGTGGCTGTAGCGCTCGATCTCCATGATCGAATCCAGCTTCACCGTCGCCGGGGCCGCCACACGCCCGACATCGTTGCGGCCCAGATCAACCAGCATGATGTGCTCGGCGCGTTCTTTTTCATCAGCCAGCAGCTCCGCCTCAAGGGCGGCGTCCTCTTCGGGCGTGCCTCCCCGCTTTCGCGTGCCCGCCAGCGGACGATTGGTGATCTTGAGCTGCTCCGTCGCCGGATCACGACGCACGCGGCACAGAATCTCCGGACTCGACGCCACCAGAATGCACCCTTCGCCCTGCATGTACACCATGTACGGACTCGGATTCACCGCCCGCAGGGCGCGGTACACATCGAATGGATCAATGGAGCTTTTCTTTTCAAATCGCTGCCCAAGCACCACCTGAAAGATGTCGCCCGCGCGGATGTATTCCTTCGCCGACTCCACCATCGCGGCGTGCTGCTCGCGCGTCAGATTCGACGGCATGGGCTGAGGAGCGCCGCTGTCCGTGACGTATCCGCTGGCGAGCGGCTTGGCGCGCATCTGCAATTCATCGACAAACGCGCATAGCGCCTCGGCGCCCGCGTCGTACGCCGCGCCGAAGTCATCGCCGGGCTTTACTTCAATCAACCGAATCGCGTAGACCACTTTCTCCGCATGATCGAAGACGGCAAGCTGGTCGTAAAACCCGAAGTGCAAATCGGGGAGACTTCGATCATCCGGCGGCGCACTCTCAAGATTGAGTTTCTCAGGCTCGGCGTAGCGCACTGTGTCGTACGACGCGAAGCCGGCCCAGCCCCCCATCATCGCGCCGGGCATGACGACGCCGGGCGGCCGAAGAAAGACCAAGTCTGCCGTTTCGCGGCGCAATTCATCCAGCGGATCCTCCGCCTGAAACGCGCGATCGTTGCCAGTCCGGTGGTTCTGGATATGCACGGCATTGCCGCGCGCAACGAACTCAATCGCCGGCTGCGCGCCCAGAATTGAATGCCGACCTTGGCGCTCACCACCCTCGACGGACTCCAGCAGGAACGACGTCGCCGTGCGTTCATCCGGCGCCACCAGCCGCCGATACGCCAGCACCGGCGTGAGCTGATCGCTCAGCAAGCGCACCATCAGCGGCGCCACGGCGCGCTTCGCCCCATTCGACGAAAGCTCGCTCTTCACAAACTGAACAAAGTCATCTCGCGTCAGTGAGTACATCCGCGCGCCAGTCTATCGTCCTTCGACCGCGAATCGTTCGGACGGCGAAGGCACCTTCTCGCCCGTATCCTTGCACGCTGATGCGCCGCGTCCGATCCAATTTCGATGAGCCACGCCTGGAGGTCATGCCGCTGGTCGATGTGATCTTTGTGCTGCTCACCTTTTTCGTCTTCGCCATGGTTCTGATGGTGCGCGCCGATGTGCTGGACGTTGCCCTGCCCCGCATCGGCGCCGGCCAGCCGGTTGAGCAAGGTGAACTCATCACAATCGCGATTCGCGCCGACGGCTCCGTCTATATCAATGGCGACGAAATCGCCGTGGACGCCATCGGCGACGAGACCGCACAGCGCATCGCCGAGCAGTCCACCGAAGGCGCCCCCGTGCGCGTCGTCATTGCCCCCGATGAACGTGCCGCGACGCGCGAGTTGCTCCTCGTGCTCGATGCGCTGGCCGGGTCGGGCGTCACGGACGTCTCCATCATGGGCCGACCATCCGACGAAGCCGCCGCAGCGCCACCATCGCAGAATTAAGCGCACAAAAAAGCCCGGACGTTTTCAATGCGCCCGGGCTTCGTATTTAAATTCAAAGGTCGCTGAGAAATCAGCTCGCCGACTTGCTCGCTGCTTCCGCGTACTTCGTCCGTCGCTCCTGCATATCCGTCTTCACGCGCGAATCTTCGACCAGCGCAATCGCTTTGTCGATCGACTCAATCGCCAATTGCGGCTCGCCCATCGCAAACTGCACACGCGCCAGCGTGTCCAGCACCGCCGGCTCTTCGCCGTTGGTGATCTCGACCGCCCGATTGACCGCTTTCATCGCTAGTTCATAATCGCGCGGCTCAAACCCCGGGCCTTCCACAATGAACTTCGCCACGTTCTCCAGCAGCACCGGATTGTCATTGATCACTGTGTCGACGATCGTGCGCCCGTAGGCGTAGCCCTCATCAACACGCTGAAAGCGACCGAGCAGATACTGAAACTTGATGACCGCAAGCTGCCCGAATTCGTTTTTGTCAATCGCAATGACCTCATCGATCAGCGCAAAGCTCGCATCCCAATCGCCATCTTTGGCAAGCTGCTCAGCCTGCGACATGAGTTCACGACCGCGATCGAGCTCTTCTTGCTTGGCGACGAGAACGGACAGGTCGTAGTCCGGCGAAAGCACAGTCGCGAGCGCTTCATCCATGCCGAAGAGCGGATGACCGATCCACGCGAGCTTGCCGTTGCGATCGATGACCATCGTCGTCGGAATGCCGCGCTGCTGCGACGCTTCCATGTACGCCTCGGCAAGGCGACCGTCGATGTCCTCAGCGACGACGTAATTCATCTCATCGCCGCGCGCCGCGACGAATTCATCCGTCGGCTCCATGTTGTCGCGGGGCCAGATCGCGGCGCCGATCACCGTCACGCCTTTGTCGCGATTCTCATTCGCAAGGTCATTCAGATGCGGCATCGCCGCGATGCACGGGCCGCACCACGTCGCCCAGAAATCGATGACGTACACCTGCCCCTTCTTGAACTCGTTGACCGGCTCGCCCTTCAGCCACGTCGCCTTGCCGGCGAACTTCGGCGCGTCATCGCCAACGCCGAGCGTCTGTCCGAATGCGGTCGTCGTCAGCGCCGCCAACGTGGCGATCGCAAAAATCTTCCTGAACATGAACGAAAATCCTTTCGCGCGGCTCTCGCGCCCATGCAATGCAAATGGTTCCTGCTACAGAGGTAAACCGATGAAACCCGCGGCGTATTCGCCCATTTCTAGGGGCGAGGCTGACTTTATCCCCCCGGCGCGGAATAATCGCACGACCCACACAGGTTGAATTCACCAGAATTGGCGCGGCATGAACGAACGGCAGATGATTGATTGGCGATTGGTGACAGGATTGGCCGCGAGCCTGATCCTTCATGTCGCTGCCGCGGCGTATATCGGAATGGACGGTTTTTCCCGTTCCTCAGGCGATGCGGCCCTTATGCCGCCGCCAGAACCGGACATGCCGGAGATTCGCCCCGGCATCGATAATTCCCGCGCCGTCACCATCAGTTGGATCGGGTACGAAGATCCGACGCCGCATGAAGCGAAGCTCTCCTCTGTCGATCAGCCGGCCCTGATGCGCGGCCCCGCTCCCGAGGCCTCGATGGAGCAAACCGCCTCGGCCCCGCCCACGCAGCAATCGATCACCCCCAAACCGCTCGCCGAGACTGCTGAAGCCCAGCCCCTCCCGGCCATTCCACTGCCGAGCCGCTCGCTGGACGAGCTTCTCGCGAGCCTCGAAGAAGCCAAGCCCGAGGCAAAACCGACCCCGGAGCAGCCTCCCAAACCAAGCGAAGCCGCGGAGACCGCTCAGACTGAGCAGGTCGAAGACGACGCCCCACAGCCGGCCTCCACCGCCGGCGGCGGACCTCGCGAGGCCACACCCACGAGCCGCACCAAACCCGTCGAAATTCGCCCCGGTGATCCCGCCGCGATGGAAGGCATCGAGTTCGACACCGTCGGCCCGAAATTCACCACGATCACCCGCCTGACCGCGGCGCCGGGCAACCCTGTCGCCCGCATCACGTTCAATACGGCAGGCAAAGTGACGTACGCCGAAATCATCCAGACCAGCGGATACCAGAACGTGGATCGCCCGGTCCTCGATGCCTTGTATGTCTGGCGAGCCAAAGGCAAGAAACTCGAAGAACTCCGCGCCAGCGATCCGGATCAGAAAATCACCTTCGATTTCCGCATCTTGCTCCGCTGATGTCCCTTGGAGCCATGCAGCCGCCTTGCCCGCTGGCCGATAGAGTGAGCAGGATCCGCCATGACGTTTTCGAATTTCAAATTCGCGTCGAGCAAGCCCCTCATCTGCGGGCTCCTTGCATTTGCAGCGGTTGTTCACACTACTGAAGACGCCGCCCTCGCGCAAACACCGGAACAGTTCACCGTGGTCGATCAGACCGTGGCGGATCTGTCTCCCCTGTCCACGAGCCTGCAATCACTGCGGCCGGATTTCGGCCCGCCGCAGGGATTCAGCCGCGTGTACACCAGTCCGGATTATCCCAACAGCTTTCTGCGCATTGATGGCGCCATTGTCGTTGAGTTCCCGCACTCCGAGTACATCGAGACTGAAGACGGACTCTTCGCGGAGTTGCCGGAAGGCGCGATCTTCTGGATCGGCGGCAAGCCGGATTTTCTGAAGCCGCACCGCCCGCCCGCTCCAGAAGCGCCGCCCAGCCCATATTTTGTGAACACGCACGTCAACGCCCGCGCCGTTTCGCTCTCAGAACAGGCGGCGCGTGAACGTCTTGCGCGGCAACCACTTCCCGAACCGACGCGACCGACCGTCTGGTCCGATGAGCAGTACCGCCAGAACAGTCTTGCACGCTGGCTCAGCGTCGCCGCTCAATCGGACAACCTCTAAATTTCCAGCGTTTCTTTTGCGCAAATAGGAGCGCCGCTGAAACGCGAGCGACCCAAATCGCATAAACCTTCATCGGGGCGTCCGCGGCGTCATTGCGCCAGCGCTTCGGCAGAAGATTTCTTGCGGAGATAACTGACATGTCTCGAACTCGAATCGTCCTGCTCGCCGGCGCGGCCGTCACACTGCTCAACCTCTCAGGCTGCATCGTTAGTGGCTCACGCCATGTCAAGACCGAAGGGCGATACATCGGCGACCAGACGCTCTCGATGATCGAGCCCGGCCGCACTGAAATGAGCTGGATCCTCGCGGTGATGGGCGAGCCAACCCGCAAAACAGTGCTCCCAGACTCACTCACCGAGGTTTGGGTGTGGGATTATCACCGCGTCAGAAAAGCGAACACTGAAGTTTTCCTCGTGTTTGACGGCAATAAGCGGACCGAAACGTCCCAGAGCGTCTACGTCGAATTCGAAGGCGATGTCGTGCAACGCGCCTGGAGTGATCGCGCCCGGTAGAATGCCTGGAACGCCGCGAAATCCGCGGCGAATGTGTTTCGATCAGGAGGCGTCCCATGCTTCGACGCGCCATTTCACTTGTCGCCGCCCTTGCCATTTTTTCCGCGTTCCTGACCGGCTGTATTTCCAGCGGCTCCGTCAGTGAATTCGAAGGCCCGAGCATCGGCGATCGCACGCTCAGCCAGATCGAACCCGGCGAAACCACGCAAACCTGGGTGCTCGCGGTGCTGGGTGAACCAACCGAACGAGCCACGATCGATGATCCCGAGGGGACCGTTAAGGTTTGGAAATGGGTCCGCCGCAAGATCGTCACCACCAAGGGCTCCGCGTTTGTGGTCTCCAGCCGCAGCAAGAGCGAAGAAGTCCGAACGGTGTACGTCGAATTCAAAGACGGCGTCGTAACTCGCGCGTGGCGCGACTAAGCCGAATCGAACGCGTCACCGCCACTTTCAAGCCAAACCCGCACCGTCGTCCGACATAGTGAATAGGTCGGCGCTGATTCCGCGCGCCGACGCCCGAATGCAAGGACGACTGCCCATGCGCCTCCGATTCCGACATCTCGCCTTCACCGCCACCGCCTTCGCGCTTACGGCGCTTCCGCTTGCGGGTTGCTCCAACGACGGCGCCTTTACGTTCAGCGGCAGCAAAGGCAATTACATCGGTGAAGAAACCCTCAGCCGCATTCGACCCGGCGAAACTGACATTGAATGGGTGGTCGCCGTGCTGGGCCGCCCTCAGGACCGCGAATCGCTTTCCGGTGGGGCCGAAGAGATCTGGAAGTATCAGTACCAATTGGTCTCCGCCTCAGGCGGCAGCAAGCGTGCGTATCTCATCAACAGCCGCCCCGAAAAGGGCCAAAACGCTCGCTACATCTACATCCAGCTCGCCGGCGGCATCGTCTCCGACTGGTGGCGCGACTGATGAATCTGAAAACGCTTTAGTCGGTGGGACGGGCGTCCCGCCCGTCGAATGGAATGAGTGCGCCAAAGGCATTGTGCGCTCCAACTGAGGTACACTCCTCCCCAATGACGACGGAGCGTCTGATCTCGCCAACCAGTCGCGGCCCAGAAGAAGAGCAAATCAGCTTTTCTCTCCGCCCGCGCTCTCTTGACGAATTCGTCGGACAGGCCGACCTTCTCACCCGCATCAGCATCGCTGTGCGAGCCGCACGCCAGCGCTCCGAATCCATGGAGCATGTCTTGCTGCACGGGCCTCCGGGGCTCGGCAAGACGACACTCGCACACGTCATCGCTTCCGAAATGGGCGCGCGCGTCCACGTCACTTCGGGCCCAGCCCTCACGCGCGGCTCAGACCTCGTCGGCGCGCTCACGCGCCTCGAACCCAACGACGTCCTCTTCATTGACGAAATCCACCGCCTTCCCGCCGCCGTTGAAGAGTTCATCTATCCGGCGATGGAAGACTGCCGCATCGACGTCGCGGTCGATTCCGGCATGCACGCGCGCACAGTGTCGATCACACTCAAACCGTTCACGCTCATCGGCGCGACCACCCGCGCCGGCATGCTCACCGCGCCGCTGCGCAGCCGTTTCGGCATCGCACACCACCTGAAGCACTACGACTCCGAAGACTTGCTCACCATCCTGCGCCGCAGCGCATCACTCCTCGAAATCGAATTTGAACTCGATGCCCTGCGCACCATTTCACGCCGAAGTCGCGGCACGCCCCGCATCGCCAATCGATTGCTCCGCCGCGTGCGCGATTACGCGCAGGTCAAAGGCTCAGGCCGCATCGAAGCGCGCATCGTGGATGAAGCCCTCGCTCTTGAAGGCGTCGATCACATGGGTCTCGACGAACTGGACCGCGCGTACCTGCGCGTCATCGGCACCACCTATCGCGGCGGGCCCGTCGGGCTCGAAGCCGTCGCCGCCAGCATGGGCGAAGACTCCGGCGCGCTCGAAGGCGTTGTCGAGCCGTACCTCCTGCAAATTGGACACCTCGCGCGCACGCGCCGAGGCCGGCAGCTCACCCACGACGGCGCCAATCACGTCGGTCTCGAACTGCAAACGCCGACGGCGACTGACGATTCCCTATTTGAATAAACAAAAAAAGGCCCGAGGAATACATCCTCAGGCCCAGTGTGGTCTCTCAATTTGAATTGATTCAGAGAATCTCGGTGATCTCAAACCGCTTCACGCCGCGCGGCGTGTTCACGCGAATCACCTCGCCCACGCGCGACTTCATCATCGCCTCGCCCATCGGGCTGGACGCCGTCACCTCGAAGACCTCATCGTCTCCGCCGCCGGTGGGCTCGCCGACCAGTCGATACACATCCTCATCGTCCGTATCGACTTCCTTCATCTTGACCGTGGCGCCGACAAACACGATGTCATCAGGACGATTCTCGCCATCCACCACACCGGCAGTCGCGATGCGCTCTTCGAGGCGTCGAATCTCCGCTTCGTTGAGGCCCTGATCTTCACGGGCGGCGTGATACTCAGCGTTCTCCTTGAGATCGCCCAGCGCCCGCGCTTCCGCGATGCGGGCCGAAATTTCCAGACGCTTTCCTTTGAGTTCGTGCAGCTTCTTCTCGAGAGTGGCCTTCTCTTCCGACGTGATGATTTCCATAAGCCGGCCTCTCCTTTCATCGATCAACAGGGCGGCGTCCAACGTGCAACGCGTGAATGAAAGCCCGCGACGCTAGGCACGCCGCGGGCTTCTCAAATGGTAGTGAAAGATGACCGCAATTCCAGAGCGGGCAATTACTGACCGCCGAGAGCGCCTGACACACCCGGAATCTCATCCGCCCCCACCGGCACGGTGATCGACGAACCCTCAAAATCATCCCCGATCGGCTCGTACCGGCCGCCCAGATGCTCGGCAAGGAACGTCTCCGTCACCGCGAAGAACGACTGGTTGTTTTCCGGCCGCGCAAATCCGTGTCCCTCATCCGGGAACAGGACATACGTCACCGGAATGTTCTTCTGCTGCATCGCTTCCACAATCTGGTCAGACTCCGCCTGCTTCACACGCGGGTCGTTCGCGCCCTGCCCGATCAGCAGCGGCTTCGTGATCGCATCCACGTGCGTGATGGGCGAACGCTCCACCAGGAATGCGCGTCCGTCCTCCGTCGAAAGATCGCCGACGCGATTGCGGAACATCTCAGCGACGGCCGCCCAATACGGCGGGATGGTCTCAAGCAGTGTGACGAGATTCGAAGGGCCAACGATGTCCACGCCGCACGCGAAAAACTCCGGCGTGAACGTCAATCCGACCAGCGTCGCATAGCCACCATACGAACCGCCCATGATGGCGACGCGCGATTCATCCGCAATCCCTTGATCAACCGCCCACATCACCGAGTCAATCAAATCGTCATGCATCGCGCCGGCCCATTCACCATCAGCCGCGTTGACGAACTCTTTGCCGAATCCCGTTGAGCCACGGAAGTTCACGCTCATCACCGCGTAGCCGCGATTCGAAAGCCACTGGTGCAGACCGTTGTATCCCCAGCTGTCGCGACCCCACGGGCCGCCATGCACCAGCAGCACCATCGGCAGTGGCTGTTCCGGCGTTCCGTCACCGTTCGTATCCGAACCGACTGGAAGCGTGTAGTAATTCACCAGCTTCAGTCCGTCGCGCGCCTCGATCACCACCGGCTTCATCTCCGCCAGTGGCAATCCCTCAAGCGCCGATCGATTCGTAAACAGGAACGTCGCCTTCTGCGCATCGCGGTCGTACAAGTAGTACCGCACCGGTCCGGTGTCCATCGTGTATGCGATGATCCAGTTCGAATCATCCAGTGAGCGGCTCGTCACGTTGATGTCGCCGTCCGCCACCGTGCGCAGATAGCGCAAGTCACGCTCGATGGATCGATCCAGAATGCGCCAGTTCACACGTTCGTAGTTGAATGACACCGCCTGCACCGTCTGACGCGTCGGGTGAATCATCACCCCGCCCGCGTCCGCCAGTGGGTGATCCGCAATCAGCGCTTTCTCGCCCGTTTCAAGATCAATTGTGATGAGCGCCGCCGTGTCTCGATCAAGGCTGTCGAACATGTACGCATGCCGCCCGCTCAGATCGATGCCCAGCGCCGCCGTCGTCAGCGAATCCTCCGGACCCGCTTTCACCAGCGAAGCCCATTCCCCATCGCGCATCGTCAGCACCTCGGTGCCGCCGTCTTGCGTAAACGTCTGCGCCAAACGCACCGCGTAGTCGTCATCCGACACGAATCCCGCAACGAATCCGCCATTGATCATGCCGGGATTCTCTTGCGCCATCGTCATCTCGCCGGTGCGCAGATTCACGCGATACAAATCGTGAAACTGCGGATTGCGATTGTTCAATCCGACGAGGATTTCGCCCGGATGCTTGCGGCTCACGTTGTTGATCTGCGCCTGCACACCATCAAACGGAGTCAAATCCTTCGTTTCACCGGTCTTGATGTCCGTCGCGTACACGCGCCAGTTTTCATCACCGCCGGTGTCCTGGAGATACACAATCTGATCGTTCGTGTACGCCCAGAAATAGTTGCGCACGCCGCGCGATGTATCGCTCGTCACTGCCTTCGCCGCATCCAGATTGTCAACCGGCGCCACCCAGACATTCAAGACGCCATTGACCGGCGCCAGCCACGACAACATTGATCCGTCGTGCGAAATCTGAACGCTCGCGCGCTCTGGATTGCCAAACAGCACATCACGCCCGATGAGCTGCGTCTCAGTCTGCGCCGTCGCGGTCCCAATGCTTGCAACACTCACCAGCGCAGCGCCCACCATTGCTTTGAAGTTCATTCGCATGAAAGTCACCTCGAATATGAAAAGCGCACGACGGCGCCAACCATGAAGGGAAAGAATTCTGTGAAACCGATCATCATCGCTGAACGATCGGCGAATCAATGCTCACGTGCTCAACCACCTCAAGCCCGAACGCCTCGAGCCCTGGGCGTGCCTTGGGATGATTCGTCAGCAGCCGCAACCGATGCAGCCCCAGCTCCCGCAGTATTTGACCGCCAACCCCGTACTCGCGGTGCGGCATCGTCGCAGTTTGTGCCGTCAAATCCGGCCGATCCCCCTTGACGCCATGCGGGCGGCGTATCCGCAGCAGCCGCTCATGCAGTTCATCCCCCACACCCTCAGTGCGGAGATACACAATCGCCCCGCGACCCGCGTCCTGAATTTGCCGCATCGCCGCCAGAAGCGTGTCCCGCGTCGACCCTTCCTCATCCGGCAGCGGCGTGCCGAAGACATCACCCAAGAGGCCGCGCCGATGCATTCGAACCAAGGTCGGCTCCGTTGATTCGATCACATTCCCCGCGCCATCCAGCGCGCCCACGCCGCCCACCGTCAGCGCCAAGTGCGGCAAGGGATCCACCACACTCTCAAACGCAATCAAATTGAACTCGCCCGCTTCCGTCTCAATTGGCGTGCCTTCAATCGGCGTCTGCCGCGCCACCAGCGTCTCGCGCGCCAGGCGATACGCAATGATGTCCGCGACGGACGCCATTTTCAGCCCGTGCTGCGCGCACAACTTCTCAAGATCCGGCCGGCGCGCCATCTCACCGTCTTCGCGCATGATTTCGATGATCACCGCCGCCGGCTGCAATCCGGCAAGACGACACAGATCAACACTGCCTTCAGTCTGCCCAATTCGCACAAGCACGCCGCCATCGCGCGAGCGCAGCGGATTGATATGCCCCGGGCGCACAAAATCATCCGGCCCTGAACGCGGATCAATCGCCAATTTGATCGACTTCGCCCGCTCCGCCGCCGACACGCCCGTCGTAATCCCATGGCGCGGCGCCGCATCGATCGACACCGTAAACGGCGTCGTCCGGAAGCTCGTGTTCACCGCCGCCTGAGGGTGCAGATCGAGCCGATCGCAATCGGTCTCCGTCAGACTCAGACACATGTACCCGCGCGCCACGGCGAGCATGAAGTTAATCGCCTCAGGCGTCACCTTCTCCGCCGCGAGCACGAGATCCCCCTCGTTCTCCCGGTCCTCGTCATCCACGAGAACCACCATCCGCCCGGCGCGCAACTCATCCAAAATCTCAGGAATCGGACTCAGCATGGGGGCATGGTACGCTGCCAACCATGATCACGATTCGCCAATTTATTCCGGGGTTTGCCTTGTTCCTGACCATCATCGCAGGCTCTGGCTGCGCGAATTCAGGACCATCTCCAACGAACACGGCCGGCCCAACCACCAGCGCCGATCGCGCCGTCATCGCGCTGCTCAACGAAGACCTCAATGCCCAGGCCGAAGCCGACCCCATCAGCGCCTCCATGCGCGGCGATCACCGCTACGACAGCAAACTCCCCGATGTCTCACCAAAAGCCATCGACGCTCGTCTCAAAATGACGCGAGACCGCCTGAACCGCCTGATGAGCATCGATCGAGAAATGCTCACCGGAGAAAATCGCCTCAACGCCGAACTCCTCGAGTGGGAATTGCGCGACACGCTCGCCGCGGGGGAATTCAAACCGTGGCAGATGCCCATCTCGCAGCAGAACGGTCCGCAGATCGCGGCGCCGCAGTGGCCGGATTCACTCTCCTTCGCGCAGCGCCAGCAATACGAAGACTACCTCACGCGCTTGCGCACATTCCCGATCTACATCGATCAAACCATCGCCAACATGCGCGCCGGTCTCGCGGCAGGGCGCACCCCGCCGCAACTCGTGCTGCGCGCCGTCCCCGATCAGGCGGCGGCGCAAGCAACCTTCGCGCAGCGCACGGACCCGACCTCGCACCCGATGTATGCGCCCTTCCTCGACCTCGACCCCAATGATCCGCTCGCCGAAAGCGCCCGCTTTGCGATGATCGAAGACGTCATCCCTGCATTCGAACGCCTCACCGAGTTCTTGCGCGATGAGTATGTGCCGCAGGCCCGCGAAACCATCGCAGCCATCGACCTCCCGGACGGCGAGGCCTTTTATGCCAACCGCCTCCACCACTTCACCACAACCAAACTCACCGCACACGAAATTCACGAAATCGGACTCCGCGAAGTCGCGCGCATCCGGCGCGAGATGCTGAAGACCATCGCCCGCTCCGACTTCCCGATGAAAGATTCATTCGACGACAATGAGGAACTTTTTCGCGCCTTCACCGAATACCTGCGCACCGACAAACGCTTCTATTACGACGACCCGCAGGAACTGCTGGCCGGCTACCGTGACATCTGCAAACGCATGGATGCCGAAATGCCCGTGCTCTTCGGCAAACTGCCGCGCCTCTCCTACGGCGTGCGCGAGATGCCCGCCTTCATCGCCGCCAGCGCCCCGACGGCGTACTACTACCCCGGCTCACTGGCGCTGGGCGTCGCCGGCAACTTCGTCGCCAACACCACCAGCCTGAACCAACGACCCAAGTACGAAATGGTCGCGCTCACGCTGCACGAAGCCGTTCCCGGTCATCACCACCAGATTGCACTTTCACAAGAGCTCAAAGCCGACGGCCTGCACGAATGGCGCACCACGCTCGGCTACACCGTCTTCGTCGAAGGCTGGGCGTTGTACGCCGAACGCCTCGGCCTCGAAGTCGGCGGTGATCCGGATTCGCGCGGCTTCTACGAGGACCCCTACGACGACTTCGGACGCCTTTCCTACGAAATGTGGCGCGCCCTGCGGCTTGTCGTCGATCCCGGCATGCACGCCATGGGCTGGAGCCGCGATCAGGCCATCGACTTCATGCTCGCCAACTCCGCGCTCTCGCGCGCCAACGTCGTCAGCGAAGTGGACCGCTACATCGCCTGGCCCGGACAGGCGACCGGGTACAAAATTGGTGAACTCAAAGTGCGCGAGTTGCGAACACGATCCGAACTCATGCTCGCTGAAGAGTTCGACCTCCGAGCATTCCACGACGCCGTCCTGGGCGCCGGCGCCGTGCCGCTGACAGTCCTCGATCGCCGCATTGATGCGTGGATCGAATCGCAATAATGCCCCAAGAACAGTCCTTCATGTGAAGATTCCGTTGTGTTGTTCTTGCAGGGGTTGAATCGCGCCAAATCCGTGCAAGGATGTCGTTGTCACTCGGACCCGCGGCGGAACAGCACATTTCGCGGCGGCATTGAAACACAGCGCACAGGAGTCATGACCATGAAGCGCACTCTGAACACCGCCGCCGCTCTCCTCACGTTGATGCTCGTGACGAGCGCCATCGCAGCAAGCCCCTCGAATGCAGGCGATGCGGCTCGCACCTCACCATCGATGCAAACCGCCTCCTTCGGCGCCGGCGCCTCGCCCACTTCCATCGCGCTGACGGTCTGTTTGGTGATCACTGGCGCTGCGGTCGTCGCATTGGGCGCTTGGTCAGGCGATTCCGCCGAAACTCCGTAACTGACCCGCTCATTATCGGAAACTCTTGCAGGTTCGCGGTTTACGTATTGCACGCCGAATCCGATGCAGCGTGCATGGCCACGGACACTGCATTTCAATCTTCAGATTGCGCAAAAAAGCCTTGATCGAGGCTCTTCATTTCGTTCCAATGGGACACGCACCGGAGAAGGCCACTTAGCCACAGGGGGCTTCGGAGCGACACGGAGGAGCAGAGTCATGCGAGGGGCTTTTGTTTGTATCGTCGCATTGTCGGCGGTTGTGTTTGCACCGTCGGCCCGCGCAGAATCGAACCCATTTGAATCCGGTGCGACCACCATGGCCGCCACCAGCGATCGTGTGCAATACGGATCAATCGGCGAAGCCGCATTCACACCCGGCGCCGCAGTATTGGCGGCGACAGCCGGTGTTTTCGCGCTGGTCGGACGACGTCGCTCTGACGAAGAAGCGAACTAAGACTTAGTCCTCGAGGCGCACCACCGTCTCAATGTCGCGCGCCTTTTCCGCGAGATACCGCAACGTCACGTCATCACCCGCATTGCCGGCGATGATGAATCGGCAGATCACCGATCCCCGGCTCGGGACGCCACTCTCAACCTGCACTCGATGCGGCTCGTGACGCACCTCATCCATCGACGTGTCGCGCCATGACTCCAGCATGCCCGCCGCGACGACGTCGCCTCGCCCCGGCTCACACAAGAACAAGTCATTGCGCCCGATGCCCTTGCGTGCGGCCAAACCACTGCGTGTCGGGATGATGCGATCGTTGCGCACTTCCGCCGTGACGCTCCAGACGCCGTCGCCCAGTTGCTTCACATCCACCTCACCAAACCGGATCTGCGGCATCTGGTCCGCATGGAACATTGAAAAACCGAAGTTCCGGTGACTGTCCTCTTCAAGCATGAACGTCGGCGTGTTGCGGCTGCCCCACTTATTCACGCCCCCCACCAGCACGGTCCCGTATTCGGGATGCTCCACTTCGGTGTACGGCGTGAAGTCCTTCCCGAACTGAAGCAGATCGCGGAATCGCATCATCTGCTCGCTGTTCGGACGGTTTTCATCCTCTTGAAAATACTTGCCTGATGTCCACAGTTCATTTGTGAAACTGAAAATGCCAAGACCCTCGGCCGTCCAGTTCACGAATCCACCGTGCACGGTGTACAGATCTTTCCAGATGATCCAGTAGTTGTAATACGGCAGCAGGTCTTCGCCGACGCGCCCGAGCTCGTCGTACACGCGGTTGTCCTCCGGTGGATACTCCGAGCCGCGATAGTCAGCGCCTGGGCCGCGCAGGATCATGCCGCCAGTGTTGTGATAGCTCTGCGCCGCCGCGATATTCGGGTGATCGAGAATGAACATGCCGATCGCACGCGGCTCCGGATTGCTGAACGGATATTCACCGGCGCCAAACTGCACATGATTCGGTTGCCAGTCGCTCGGCCAGTTGCGGTTCATGTCGTCGCTGCCGATGCCGTCTTCATTGATGCGCCCATCGCCGTCGTTGTCGATGCCTTCCCAGCCGAGATTCGTCCACTCGCCCTTCTTGTCCGCCGGAACGCGCTCGAAGATGCGCGGATCATCAATGTTGCGCCGCCAGCGCCCGTCCGGATCGCGCACCCACATCTGCGTGATCATGCCGTCGCCGTCGAGATCGTCGTACCCGTCTTCGTCGAAGAGGCCATCGCCATCGTTGTCCACCGGGCGCTGCCCCGCTCGCGATGAGTGCGGCGTGTTCGGATGCTCAAACCAGTAATCGCGCCCGTCCGGATTCTGACTCGGCAACAAATACAGCGCCGTGTTGTCCAGGAGCGACGTCAGCATCTCGTTGTTGCCGAATTCCTTCGTCGCGTACCACAACGTGTACAGCACGGCTTCCGCCGCCTGAATCTCGTTGCCGTGCACGTTGCCGTCCATCCACATAGCGGGCTTGTCGCGATCCGAACCCGTTTCCGAGTTCGTGACAATCGCCACGAGCATGTCGCGCCCGTTGCGGCTTTCGCCGATCTTCTCAATCTTTACAAGCTTCGGATACGCACGAGCAATCTCGCGCATGATCGCGTTGATCTCCCCGTGCGTGTAGTAGCGGTTGAACGCCACATCGACTTTGCTCGGCACAAACTGCTGCGCCGGCGCGGGCGCGGCGATGAGCAAGCCGCATACGACCGTCGCGATCAGTGTCTTCGTGTTCATGGTGCGTTTCTCCGATCGCGAGTTCAGTTGTTGAGAGTGACGGACACGCGCTCTTCGCCGATGGTCGGGGAGCGCACCACGATTTCGAATGTTTCGTTGTCGCCGCCGGTGACTAGCCATTCAGCGCGAGCGACGCCGCCGGAGCCGGCGAGGTTGCGCTGCTGCTGCATCTTGTCGCCCGCAAGAATGCGGTTCTCATCAAGTTCGGCAATCATCGTGACACCGGGCACGCGGCGCACCTTTTCGGCGATTGCGAGCATCGTCGGGAAGTAGCCGGCGTTGGTCGCTTCGAGCGAGACGCGCCACACGCCGCGACCGACACGCTCGACGGCGACCTCGCCAATCTCCACGTGCGGCAAACGGTTCATGAGCTCCACCGAAAACCGCGCCTGCTCATCAATCAATCGATCAAGTTCATCCGCCGGCGGATTGAACATGAGGCCCTGCACAAACCCGCCGATCTCCACTTCGCCAAGCTGCGGATGATCAAACGTGGTCCATTCAATAAACCCGGCGCCGTCGAGCTCATCGTCGCTGTACTTGAGCCACGCGACCTCGTTCTCATCCGCTTTGCTTTTCTCTTTAGATTCGCCGCCGGCGCCGCCCGCCGGACCGGGATCGGGCAAACCCTGTCCCACCGCCATGGCACGACGGCGCACATCAGGATCCATGCTCCGAAGCTCCTGCATCATCTCGCGCTGACGCGCTTCATCCGCGGCCTGAAACTCCGCGACCATCGCCTGGATTTCGGCGGTCGTGACGCCACCTTCAGCTTCGCCAGAGTCTGCCCTCGCATCGGCGCCGCCCGGCGCTTTGGCTCCTTCGCCCTTGGCGGAATCATCTTTCTTTTCCGATTCAATCTGATCCGGCCGCACCCAGACGGGTGTCGAGAAACTCGGCACGCCGTACTGCGCATACGCCCATGCATAAAACGCGCCGTCGCTGTCCGGCGTTGACGCGGCCTTCATCTTGGTGATCTCCTTGAAGACTTCGCTCATCTTCTCGTAGATCGCTTTGTCGTCGTTCTCAATGCCGACCGGCGCTTCGCCGGTGATGTCCATCTTGCCTGCTGCCGGAATTTTCACCAGTGAATCGTGCGGCCCAAACACCAGCACCGCCGCGATGTTCGGGCGCGCCAGCATCCAGTTCACCAGCGCCAGCGATTCCGGCGCCGACAGCGGGTAGTCACCAGCGCCGTCTTTGTGTTCCGGCCACTGGTGCATGAAGTTCATGTCGAGTTCAACGCCGCCGAAACCATCTTCGGCAAACTTGCCGTCACCGTCATCGTCGATGCTTTCAACAAGCATCGCATACTGCGCAATCTCGCCCTCTTCGGGCTTGGGCGCCCGCATCAGTCGTGGTTCATCCGGATCAACAACGAGCGTCGCATTCATCCACGACGGCGGATTCTTCACGCGCATCATCGTGATGACGCCGTCGCCGTTGACATCACTGGGACCATCCTCATCAACGCGACCGTCACCGTCCGCATCATCCGACGTCGTTGTGCGGGAATACGACCGGCGCGGGCCGTTGCCTTCCAGATGCAGCGCCGCGCCGTCCGGATTCAGTCGCGGCACGATGTACACGGTCGTCGTCTCAAGCAAGTCCGCATGATCAGACACGATCAACCGCGCGACGCCCAGCGCCACGTCCCCGCCAACAAAGTGATTCGCATTGGCGCCCGCAACGATCAGCAGCGCCGGACGATCATCCGGCCCCGATCCGCGTCCTCCCTCAGCGCCAAGTCGTAAGAGATGGATCGGCCGGCCTTCGCCGCTCTGACCGATCGTCGTCACTTCCATGAGCGAACGATTCGCCCGGTCCAGCTCGCGCACCTGTCGGTCCAGTTCGCTCGCGGTGGGCGCGGCGGTTGACGACATCGTGGCGCACGCCGCGAGCGACGTGACCCACACAAGACTCATGCATCTCATCAGGATTCCCATCCGTTGATCTGTCCAATGGCGACGCAGGCGCATCAGGCCTGACGCTTCGTCTACCCCACTCCCGCATCGCGGATGCGGCGAGCAACGTGATTCACTTTTTTCGGGCGCCGCAGCGCGCATTCGCTTCACAAGCTCGGCCCGTACACAATGGCGTTCATCAACAGTCTCATCCCGGCATGATGAAAGCCTCGGAACGTCTGATCATCGCTGAAGCAGATGACTGAGCCGCGACCGAGCCGGTGCTGCGTCATGAACGGCGTGCCGCCGATTTCGTCTTCATTGGATTTTGAAATCGTGCCACCGATGCGTAGTCCTTCACCGGACTTCGCGTCCGCGAACCGCGCCACGACATATCCGTTATCAGCCACGGGCAATGTGCGTGTGCCTCGCTTCAGCACGCCGATCCAGTCGTCCATGCCGGCGGCGAGCGGATGTGTCACATCAATGTTGGCAAGCAACAGAGCGCCGGGAACGCGATCCTCAATGCTTTCCTGCTCGCGTTCGGCGTACGTCTTGGCGCTGGGCTTGGGCTCGTCCTTGTCCTCTTCGTCATCCTCATTCTTGAGATCAAGCAGTGCGCGGCACGCCCACGATGCGCTTGGCCCATTGGCAACGAGTGTGCCGCCGCCGCGAACCCAGTCCTTGATGGCGTTCGTTGTTGACTCATTGAGCGAGCCATACATCTCCGGCATGACAATCACGTTGTAATCATCAAGGTCAATCCGCGTCAGCGATTCCGCATTCACTGCCGTGTAGGGAATCGGCATGGCGATGTCCAGCAGATGCCAGTGCTGCCCGTAGCTGTTCCCGCTTATCGGCGAGTCGCGCACCAGCAGCACCCGCGGCAGCTCAAGCAGATCATTGTCATCGGCGCCAAGCACAAAACCCTTCGTGTTCAGTCCTGATCCGACACGATGCACATTCAGCCCTTGCTCCAGACAATCCTCAACAAACGCCTGAAGCTGTTCCGGCCGATTTCGAATCGTGTACACAATCAGACTGCCGCCGCTGAACTCAACATCATCCACCGTTGAAATCGCATCGCCCGTCAAACGCGCAAACAACTCGTGCTTTGCCGCAAGCCCCATCGCGATCGGGAACTGATGTTGCTTCGCATCAATCACAAAGGCAATCTCACCAACGCCGCTGAGCTCCGGCGCGGGCGCTTCCCACTCTTCAAGCACTGTCGTCGCCGCGGCGACCGCCGTGGGTGTGTAGTACGCATGAAGACCAAATGACACTGGCAAGCTCCACGCCGTGATGTCGTACGTGTCAATGTCCGTCACTTCCGTGTCGCGTTCGAACACGGCTCGCGCCAGCCGCCCCATCGGCTGGTCGGCGCGAATGACCCACGTCCCTGCGGGCATCTTGCCGGGGCCTGGATCACCACCAGTCTTGTACGAAGTCAAGCCTTGGATATTGGCGTTCTCATCCATCGTCTCGATGACGATGCCGTGCGCCTGGCACAGGTCCCACACCTTCTGAAGCAGCGCCGGATCGTTGTCCGCGCGCACCAGGAACGCCATCGGCCCGTCGCCGCTGAGCTTCGACGAATCAACAAAGAACCGGCGGAATCGCTCAAGCTGACCTTCCCGATTCGCCGCCGTCGTCTCGAGGTAGCTCATCCCCGTCAGAAAGTGATTGAACGCGCGGCGGCGCAACGTCAGCTTGTACTCACCCATCACATCAACCACGAGCCCCGCAAAGCCGTGCCCAGCCTGCTCGCACAACAATCCAACCGCGCCGTGATACACCGGAAGCACCTTGCCGTAACCGGGATACAAATAGTCAAATCGCTCGCGTGTTGAATACACGAGGCCGCGCTCATCAAACGCCTTTGCGTTCGCGGCGCCGTAAATCTCCAGCCACTCCCGCGTCTCCGCCGGGATGTTCTGGTTGTACGGATCATCGCCGGGCCCGAAGAAATACGGGTTCCGATGCCCCTGTTCGTGGTAATCAATATGCAACTGCGGCTTGATCGTGCGATACAGCGCCAGCCGCGTTCGCGACTCCGGATGCACCAGCCACAGCCAGTCCCGATTCAGATCGAAGTAGTAATGATTCGTGCGCCCGCCCGGCCATGGTTCATCGTGCTCAGCCGCATCGCTTGATGAGTTCGGCCCCTGCCCGACGCCCAGCACGGTGTTGTACCAATTCACATACCGATCGCGGCCGTCCGGATTCACCATCGGATCAACGATGAGCACGACGTTGTTGAGGATGTTCTGAATCTCGTCGTTCTGCGCCGCGGCAAGCGTGTACACCATCTGCATCGCCGCTTCACTGCTGGAAGCCTCATTGCCATGCACGTTGTAGCTGAACCACACAATGGCAGGATTGGTGCGAATGATCTCGTCCGCGCGAGCCGCACTCGTGGCGGGATTCGTCAGCTCCAGATTGCGCTCGCGAATGCTGTTAAATCGGCGCAGATTCTCCGGCGACGAAATGACGAGATAATTCAGCGACCGGTGTTCGTACGTGGCGCCGTACTGCGCCATCGTCATGCGCTCAGACGCTTCAGCGACGCGCTCCAGATATCGCACGACATCGCCATGCCGCGTAAACCCGTCGCCGACCTCATACCCCAGCACACTCTGCGGCGTCGGGATTGACTCATCCAGTTCAAACCCGCCGAAGTACTCGAACGCGGGGCGCAGATTCAGCGGCTCAATCGCCGCTTCAATGAATGACTGCGCCGCCGCCGGCGAACTCCCAAGAACCACGGAACCCAGAATCGCGAGTCGGAAACTGGCCCAACCAAACTTCACTCTGCGCATGCGATGATCCTCATGGTCTTGCGTCGCGGCCGCAATACGCCAAAGGCGGCCTCGGAGCCGTACCGTACCGGAAGCGAGCCGCACCGTGGCATGGACGCCGCGCGGTACGCTTCACCCATGCACACCGACCACACGCGGCGAGCGCAACGCGAACAACTCCTCATCAACCTCACGTCCATTCCGACCGCGACCGGTTACGAAGACCGCGTCATCCAATTCATCACGCGCTGGGTGGAAGACCGCCCGCACCTGCGGCTGAGCCGGGACAAAGCCGGCAACCTCGTGATCGCCTCAGCCCATGCCGCAAGCATGGAAGACGAAACCGGGCCGATCATCTTCGAAGCGCACCTCGACCATCCGGCGTTCGTTGTCGAATCGGTGGAGTCCCCGAAAATCGTGACGGCCGCTTTTCGCGGCGGTGTGATGGCGCCCTATTTCGACAACGCCCGAGTCGCGCTCCGCCACGCGAATGGCGATTCGACACTTGGGGCCATTCGTTCGACCGAAGCACCGGAAGAACCGGCGCGCCCGTTTCGTGTCGCCCGCATCGAGTTTGAGAAAGCCACCGATGCTCAAGTCGGCGACATGCTGACGTGGGATCTGCCAGATTCAATCATTGAAGACGATCGACTGCACGCCCCCGCATGCGATGATCTCGCCGCGGTCGCCTCCGCGCTCTGCGCAATGGATGAACTGACTTCGAACGCAAACAGCGCTGATCCAGCCGCAACCAACGTGCAACTCCTCTTCACCCGCGCCGAAGAAGTCGGCTTCGTCGGCGCCATCGCCGCGTGCAAACTGAACACAATCCCCCCCGGCGCCCGCATCATCGCACTGGAGAATTCGCGCAGCTTTGACGACTCTCCCATCGGCGGCGGACCGATCGTGCGCGTCGGCGACCGGCTCAGTGTGTTTTCGCCGACGCTGACCGCCGCGGTCGCGAAGATCGCGCAGCAGCTCACCGGTGAATCGGATCGCAAAGTTGGCAGCGCGTCCGATGGTGGAGCTCTACAACCCGACGCGATCGAACCAATCGAGAACTTCGCATGGCAGCGCAAACTCATGCCGGGCGGCGCCTGCGAAGCCACCGCGTTTCAGGCATATGGACACGAATCAACCTGCGTGTGCCTGCCGCTGGGCAATTACCACAACATGGGCGAACTCGACTCCGTCGAACAAGCCGTCAAAGCGAAATCAGATTCAATTCACGCGCCGATCAAGCCCGAAGTCATCGCCATCAGCGACTTCCACAACCTCGTCGAACTGCTCATCGCCTGCGGCCGCCACCTCGGAACGGTCGAACCCATCACGACGCGCCTCGACAAACTCTACGACGACCGCCGCTTCGTGCTGGATCGCTGATCACTGCAATCCGAGCGAACTGCGCACATCGTGAGCGATGCTTGACGCGGCAGAGCCTTCGTTCTTCGCGATTGTGAATGCTGTAAACGTCCCGAGGCGCTGGGCATTGACTTCACCTTCAGTCGCAGACAACGCGATACGCGCTCGCAATGTGGGCACATCAACGTGGAGGATGAACCCGCGCCCCGTCGCAAGCTCGCCATTCACCGTGCCTTGAATGTCCTGGCCCTGATCGGATTGGCCCCGAAACGCGGCGGCGCCACCAAATGCGATTCGCGTTGTTGGATCAGGCGCTTGCGCGTTGCGCGCGCGAACCTGATACACGCCTGCTTGCGCCGGACCAGCCCAATTCCCGTCGTCAACGATTTGAATTGAAACAAACTCTTCACGACCAAATTGCTCAGATTCAAGCAGCACGCCATTTCCCTGATGCGTGGCATGGACGCCAGTTTGATCGGTGAATGCATTGATGGCCGCAGTGACATCTGCAACTGCTGTGCCTGAGGCGAAAGAGAGTTGTTGTGAGCCGCGCCGACCGGTGACTTCAATCGCGAAAGTTGAATTTGGCTGTTCAAGATCAAGCGCGAGCCCACCGAACGACAAGTATTGCGCCGCCTGCTGCGCGCTTTGCGTGACTTCAATCTGCACATCAAGCGATCCTGTTGACCCAAGATCGGCGTGCTGCACGGAATACTTTCGAACCGCTTCGTTGACATTCTCAATGGAGTATCCCGGCCCGCCGCCCGCCGCGCCACCCGGCTTCGCCCCCGCCACCACCGCATCAATCGACGCGATGATGTCATCCACCTTCTGCCGCGCCGCCGCGCCGGGGTCGCCGCTCTGGGCGGCTTCATTGGACGCCTTGTCCAGCTCCGCCAGCAGCGATTTCACCTGCGCGAGCGACGCACTGACATCCGCCGCATCGCGCGGCTTCGTATTTCCAGCACTTTCCGGACGCGCGCCGTCGCCGGCCCCTTGCCGCAGCACGTTCAGTCGTGACAAATCCGGAACAACATTCCCGTGGCTGCTTGGCTGGATTGGCTCAGGCATCGTGCGATCTCCGTGGGGTTCTCAAACACCCATCGGTTTCGGGATCGCGAACGCCGCACATTCAAAAAAAGACCGCCCCGGCGGCAGGGGCTTAACCGTCGGGGCTGGTCAAACAAATTCGTGTGTGTGCACGAATGAGGAACGCATCATGCCGAGCGATCCTTGCATCGGCAAGTCGTGTGGGGAGCGAACGGGACGGACCCTACGTCGGCGGACACTTCGGCCGGATCCGCCCCGCTTGCGATCAGGCTGGGCGTCCGTAGGTCGCTTCGGGGCGGCTGGACCGGGACGCGCGGGGCCTGCACTTCCTGATCTCATTCGCACGCCCGGAGGCGAGTCGGAGCCTGATCTCTTTCTCCCACGTCTATATGTTCGGAAGGCGCTCGGGTATGGTTCCACGCTGAGCAATATTTTTTTAGTCGCCGGGGCGGAACGCCTTGCTCCAGCGGCTTTTCCGTACTCTCACGCCGCCCCCATGCCACGATTCCGACTCACCATTGCGTACGACGGAACCGCCTTTCACGGATGGCAAAAGCAGCATGCGCCCGATCCGGAAAGACCCGGTGAACGCGTGCATTTGCGCACCGTGCAGGAAGTCGTTGAACAAGCGGTGCGCGACGTGGTGCGACAACCCGTGTTGCTGCAAGGCGCCAGCCGCACGGATTCAGGCGTGCACGCCAATGCGCAAACCGCGGCGTTCACCGTCACCGAAGATGAAAGCATTTTCATCGAAGAAAATGCTGATTCGCCGCGCACGCCGCCCGTCTGGGAACGACTCACGGAAGACCGGTTTCGCCTCGCGCTGAACAGTCGACTTCCGGAAGATGTCGTCATCACACAACTCGCGCGCACGCGCGATGACTTTGAACCCATCAGCGATTGTGTTGCAAAGGGGTATCGCTACACACTGCACGCGGGGCTGGACCGACCATTGCGCGATCGTGCATTCGTGCATCATGTGCGCACGGAGTTGGATCTGGCGCGCATGCAGGACGCCGCGGCGCGATTCATCGGAGACCACGACTTCGCCGCGTTCGCTGCCGCAGGGCATGGACGACTCAGCACGGTGCGCACGGTGTTTGAGTGCAGCGTCAAAGAGCTGTCGGGTGAAGGGCATCTAGGGATCAAGGCAACAAGGCAACAAGGGGAATCGGAAGCCTCGATCCCTCGATCCCTCGATGCCTCGATGCCTATCTCCCCCCATCGCTTTGCCATCGACATCTCCGGCAACGGATTTCTGCACAACATGGTGCGCATCGTGGCCGGAACGATCGTCGAAGTCGGGCGCGGCCGCATGGAACCTGAACAGGTCGAGCGCGCCATCAAGAGCGGCGACCGCCGCGACGCCGGGCCGACCTTGCCGCCGACAGGGTTGTGTTTGATGTGGATGAAGTATGGGGATTAGGCCTCAGTGACCAGGAGCCGGGCCCCAGTTTCTGAAACTGGTGACTGGTCACTGGCTCCCGGGGCCTAATCCACTTTCACAATCCTCTGAAACTCATCCATCCGCTCTTTAAGCTCGCGTTCGTTCAACTCGGCCAGCCGATCGAGACTAAATGATTCAAGCGTAAAGCTGGCGATCACGGTGCCGCGCACGAGGCCTTCTTGCAGCATGTCGAAGGACACCGGCTCGCCGCCGAAGTGTTCGGCCGCGTGCCGCGCCGCGACGTGCCCCATCATGCCGCCGGCGAATGAATCACCCGCGCCCGTCGGATCAATCACGATCTCCGCCGGATATGCAGGAAGAGCTGCGATGCCATCGCGATGCACCATCACGCAGCCGTGCTCGCCTTTTTTGATCACCGCGAAACTCGGACCAAGATCAAGAATCGCTTTGCCCGCCGTGATCGGGTTGCGCTTGCCGGTGAGTTGCAGCGCTTCCTGATCGTTCAGCACCAGACCATCAATGTTCTTCAGCAAATCTTTGAGGTCGTCGTTGGCCGTATCAATCCACAGATCCATCGTGTCCGCAACCGCGATCGCACGATCGGGAAAGTTCGACAGCAGCTCCTGCTGCACCGCCGGATGCGTGTTCGCGAGGAACACATACTTCGAATCGCGATACTCCTGCGGCGTCAGCGGCGGATGCTCCGTCAATACACCCAACTCCGTGAAGATCGTCTCACGGACATTCATGTTCTCAAGGTATTTCCCGCCCCATGCGAACGTTTTGCTCTCCGGGCGCTGCTCCATCCCGACGACGCACACGTTCGGAAAACGCGCCATCGTGTGACGGTGCTTGTCGTCAAAATCCCCGCCCACCGCAGCGACCATGCGCACCGGCGCAAAGAACGACGCGGCAGCAGAAAAATACGTCGCACTCCCGCCCAGCACACGCTCAGCGCGGCCCGTGGGGGTTTCGACGGTGTCAATTCCGATAGTTCCGGTCACGATTAATGGCATAGCGAAAAGTGTAGTCCAAAATCCGAAGCGCGCCCGTGGGGAAGCGGCTTCCCACCACTCTCCCCCTGGGAGAGTCGGCAACGCGCAGCGTTGACGGTGAGGGCTCCCTGTCTACTCCCTCCTTCTCGCCTCATTTGTGAACAGCGCACGCATTTATTTGAGATGCTTTTCAGTGAGCGCACTTATCGCAAACGCACTGCTCAAGAGCAGTGGCACACACGGATCAGAAAGATGTCGGTTCGTGATGCTTACGCATTCACCGGCGCGCCGGCCTTCACATGCTCAACTGCGTTCAGAAACATCTTCAATCCCGGCGTCGGCGTGTTGAACAAGCCGCGATCAAGCCGCGTCCAGTACGGGTGCTGCGTCCACTCCGCATACCGCTCCGGATGCGGCATCAACCCAAAAACCAGCCCCGTCGCATCGCAGATCCCAGCAATCGCGTTCTCCGAACCATTTACGTTCTCGCCATAGCGCAGCGCCACCTGCCCACCATTTTCAATGGCGCGCAGCACGGTCTCATCCGCCGCGACAAAGCGACCTTCGCCGTGCGCGATCGGAAGCCGCAACACATCCGCGGCGTGCGCCTCATCACTCCACAACTCCTGCGTCCACACGCATCTTGATTCTGGGAACTCGACGGGAAGCCAGTGGTCGATGAATCGGGCGGTGACGTTGTCGGCGAGCGCAACGGATTGTTTGAGAGGCATCGAGGCATCGAGGGAGCCAGGCATCGAGGCCTGCGCGCCCGCGCCTTCCCCACCCTTGCTGCCTCGCTGCCTTGATCCCTCGATCCCTCTCCCCGGAAGCAACCCAATCTGCACCAGCGCCTGAAACCCGTTGCAGACGCCGATGATCGGAACGCCGCGCTCCACTGCCGCAAGCAGTTCGCCCAGCAGGCGCTCGCGCACCTTCACCGCCAGCACACGCCCCGAGGCAATGTCATCGCCATAACTGAACCCGCCGGGAAAGCCGATCAGGTCGGCGTCGCGCAGGCGCGATGGGTCCGCGATGAGGCGGTCAATATGAATGCGCTCAGCGCGGGCGCCGGCGAGTTCGAACGCGCGGCACATCTCACCGTCACAATTCGTGCCGGCGGTGCGGAGGATCAGGGCGAGGGGGCGGTCGGTGTCAGGCATACGGCAATCGTAGCGAGGTGGAGAAGGCTCCAGTCACCGGGAGTCAGGCCTCAGTCCGCAAGACTTGGCGGGTACGACATTTCATATCCCTGGCGCCTGGTCGCTGGTCCCTGATGCCTCAATCCACCCCCGCCAAATCACTCGTCAGCGACAACATCCGATCCAGCGCCGTCAGCGCCCACTGCCGCACATCGGGATGCACGCGCACCTGATTCACGACCTTGCCATCAGCCAGGTTGTCCAGCGTCCACAACAAGTGCGGCTCATCGATCCGGTACATCGTCGTGCACAGGCACTGGCAGTCGGACAGGATGCGCACGGACACGCCGCGCGTGGCGGCTTCGCGCGCCAGGCGATTCACCAGATGCACTTCCGTGCCGATCGCCCACTTTGTGCCCGGTTCGGCCGCTTCAATCGCGCGGATGATGAACTCTGTTGAGCCGTTCAAATCAGCGCGGTCCACGACTTCCTTGCAGCACTCAGGATGCACGAGGATGGTCGTCTCCGGCGACTCGCGCCGGATCTGATCGCAGTGTTCCGGCCGGAAGAGTTTGTGAACGGAGCAGTGCCCCGCCCAGAGAATCACTTTGGAATCAAGCAGCTGTTGTGCCGTCATCCCGCCCAGCGCTTCGCCACGCTGTGTGCGCTTCGGGTCGTAGACGCATGTTTCGGTCTCGACATCCATCCCGTACGCCGCGGCGGTGTTGCGCCCGAGGTGCTGATCCGGCATGAAAAGCAGCTTGATCTGCCCCCTCTCCCCTTTGGAGAGGCCGGGTGAGGAAGAGACTCGGCCCTCATCTGTCATCGCTTGCGCGATGACATCTTCTCCCAGAGGGAGAAGAGTTTTCCCCCTCTCCCCACGGGAGAGGGTGGCCTCGCGCAGCGAGGTCGGGTGAGGGGTCTGAATCTTGCCGCACAGCTCAGAGAGCTGTGTCACCTCACTCGCCGCTCCCCCCGCCATTGCCCACTCAAACACTTTCGCCGCGTTGCTCGACGTACACACCGCGCCGCC
Source organism: Phycisphaerales bacterium (assembly GCA_029260345.1). Lineage (GTDB taxonomy): Bacteria > Planctomycetota > Phycisphaerae > Phycisphaerales > UBA1924 > OFTM186. The sequence continues at coordinate 75,334 of JAJDDK010000004.1, forward strand.
ATGCTCACCGACAAACGCCTTGATCGCCGCCGTCGAATTCATGTACGTGATCGGCACGATGCGCCCTTGCCAACCCTGAGCCGCAAGCGACTCATGCATCGCGTCCCACGCATCGACCACGTCGTCGTAATCCGCCATGTCCGCCATGGAGCAGCCGGCGGAAATGTCCGGCAGGATCACATCAACATCATCAGGCGTGAGAATGTCCGCGGACTCGGCCATGAAGTGCACGCCGCAGAAAATGACGTGTTTGGCGCCGCGGGCCTGCACGCGATCCGCGGCAAGCTGCGACAGCTTGAACGAATCACCCGTGAAGTCCGCATGACGAATCACATCATCCGTCTGGTAGTGATGACCCAGGATGATGACCGAGTCGCCCAGCTCCGCGCGGCGCGCATCAATCGCATCGCGCAGCTCATCCGCACTGAGGCGGAGATAGCGTTCCGGAAGCGAAGGTTGCCAGTGAGTGAACTTCATGACGGCTGAGTGAGAATGCGCGGTTCATCCGCCGCTCGTGACTCAGCCAATTCTAGGCAGCGACGCCAAGAAAGAGTTCACCGGTGGGACGGGCGTCTCGCCCGTCCGAAGAGCGCCCAAATTCACTCAAATCAAGTTCAAGCCGCGACAGCCGTGCGCTCGCGCTCCACCGTCTGCATCGCCAGAGGCGCCTGCTCAGCGAGCGGTCGGTCGTACTGAATCGCCACCGCCTGATGGTGGAAATCAATCGGCACCACGCGCACCACACGCGCCGGCAGCAGACTGCCCGACTCCAGCACACCGTTGCTCTCCCATGCGACGCCGACGCGAAGCCGCTCGCCGGGGCGAATCGGCTGCCGACCGGCGACCCGGATCAGCGCCCCGCTCGCGGAAATGTTCGTCGTTTCCCCGGCTTCAAATCGCACATCACCCGTGCGCTGCACTTTGCACGGACGCACAAAGCTGCGGCGCGGGAAGATGCGGCGGTCACGTCCTGTTGAGGCCTGAGTGGCGGGCACTGTCGCGCTGGCGGGCTGGCTCATGGCGAGGGCTCCTTCCGGGTTCCTCTGTATCGGACACAGATGCGTGTCCATTCATTGATTGGTGGCGATTCCGCGAATCTTTCACGGACCCTCCCCTCCGCCGCCCCTCGTCGCAGCGTGCCGCCTCCCCGCTACGCTTGGAGGCCCTATGACGCATCCCCTCGGCCTGATCACGACGAATCGACGTGCAGAAGTCGCCCCAACGGAGCGGCTCCTCGGGACGCCGCTCGTCCTCTGGGCGGTCAACAACCTGCGCCGCGTCCTGCCGCTCGAGCAGATCGCCGTCGTTTCGGACGACCCCGCCGTCACCTCCCTCATCGCAGCTCATGGCCTCCGAGAAATCGAACCGACGGTGGCGATCGACGCCGAACATGTGCTCATCCATGACGCATACCGACCGTTCTGTGCGCCGGACACCATTCACTACGCCATCAAGAGCGACGTGCGCGAACTGGAAGCCGTCCGCGTGCGCGCCATTGAGCGCATCGACGTGCGCCGTCGCGATGATCTCGAACTCGCCAGCGCCGTCGCGGCGGGCCTCCCACCGAACCACCCATGCATCGTCGGTGTCCGCCGCATGCGCCTCCCGTTGGACGCCAACATCAAAGCCGTCATCACGGATGTGGACGGTGTGCTGACCGACGGACGCATTCACGTGCATTCCGGCGGCGAGCAGGTTCGCGCCTTTCACATGCAGGACGGGCTTGGTTCACGCTTGCTTCAGAAAGCAGGCATTGCCGTCGGCTGGCTCAGCGCCGCGGCGGATGACGGCTCCACGCGCCACCGAGCCGCACGGCTGGACATCTTGAATGTCGATGTCGGTGAGGGCGACAAAGGCGCTCGCTTCACCCGTCTTTGCGAAGCCATGAATGTTGATCCCGCGCACACGCTATACGTCGGTGATGACGTCAATGACCTGCCTGCGATGGAGCGTGCGGCTCTCGCCGCGTGCCCGGCGAACGCACGCCCGGAAGTGAAAGCCGCGGCTGATCTCGTGCTCGACACCGCCGGCGGCGATGGCGCATTCCGCGAACTGGTGGACATCCTTTTGGACGATGGATGTGGCGCCGCGACACCAACTGTTTCATCCGCTGAGCATTCGACATGACCGAGACGTGGTCCGTGCGCCGACAGGCGCCGGCGAAGATCAATCTCGCGCTGGCGGTGGCGCCGCCCAATCCGAAGCCGCCCGCGGGCGATGGGCTGCACCCGATTGCGTCCTGGATGGTCGCCGTCGATCTCTACGACGATGTTTCTGTGGCGCGCCTGCCGGAGGATCGCACGAGCCGTTATGCGATTCGCTGGCATGCGAAGGCGCCGCGCACTTCTGCAATTGATTGGTCGGTCTCCAAGGATCTCGCCGTGCGCGCCCATTTGTTGCTGGAAGAAACCGTCGGTCGGCGACTGCCCGCGGCAATCACCGTCGAGAAGCGTATTCCGGTTGGCGCTGGTCTTGCGGGCGGGTCATCCGATGCCGCTTCGACGCTCCTTGCCATTCGGGAACTTTTCCAACTTGATCTTTCGGATGAGGCGTTGCGCGAACTCGCCATAAAGCTCGGAAGTGACATCGCGTTTTTTCTGACGGAGGACGCAGCGCCACGACCGGCGCTCGTCGAAGGCGTCGGAAATCGCATTGAGCGCATGCCGCCTCTGCAATCGGCGACCGGCGACGCCGCCATCGCGCTCATTCTTCCAGACTTCGACTGCTCCACCCCTGCCGTCTATCGCGCGTTCGACGAGCGTGGCGAGCAGCCCTTTCATGAGACTTGGGCGCGCGGCGTGGCGCAGGAAGCGAAACTCGAATCCGACGCGCTGTTCAATGATCTGGCGCTTCCGGCAATGGCGGTGCAACCGCGCCTCGCTGAATTGCATGCCGCCGCTCAAGACGCTTTGCACCGTACCGTTCACGTCACCGGCTCCGGCAGTGGCATGTTCGTCATTCTCGATAGCGACGCCGAAGCAACCATCAAAACATTGAGATCACTCGATGACCTCAAGAGTTGTGCGATCGTGCCCGCGCGAATCCTTTAATTCATCCGCAGCGCCACCATAGAAAAAGCCCAAGGATGGAAATCCCTGGGCTTGGTGATTTAAATCAATGACGCTCAGCGTGATTCAGGATTCCGCCGACGCTTCGACGGGCTCGTCCTTCTTCTTGTCCGGCGCCGCTTCCAGCGTGAAGGTGAGATGGTCGTCCTCATCCTTCCGCGTCACCGACACCTTTCCGGCGCCCTTCAGATCGCCCGAGAGCAACTGCTCCGCCAGCGGATCTTCGACATACGTGCCGATGGCGCGACGCAGCGGACGAGCGCCATAGTCGGGATTGAATCCCTTCTCGATCAGGAAGTCCTTCGCGGATTGATCGAGCACCAGTTCGAATCCCTGACCGGCGATGCGATCACGCACCTTCGTGGTTTCAAATTCGACGATCGACACCAGATCCTCACGCGTCAGCGGTCGGAACACGATCACATCATCAAGACGGTTGATGAATTCGGGGCGGAAGTAGCGCTCAATCTCTTTCATCAGGATCGTCTTGATGTTGTCGAACGACTGCTCATCACTGCGCTGCGTGAAGCCGAAGCCGCCGCCGCCCTTGATGAGGTCCGCGCCGATGTTGCTCGTCATGATGAGCACCACGTTGCGGAAATCCACGTGCCGCCCGAAGGAATCCGTCAAGCGGCCTTCTTCCATGATCTGGAGCAGCATGTTGAAGACGTCCGGGTGCGCCTTCTCGATTTCATCGAGCAGCACGACCGCGTATGGGCGGCGCCGGATGCGCTCCGTGAGCTGACCGCCTTCTTCGTAGCCGACGTATCCGGGAGGCGCACCGACGAGGCGGCTCACGTTGTGCTTCTCCATGTACTCGCTCATGTCGAGGTGAATGAGCGCGTCTTCGTCGCCAAACATGAATTCGGCGAGCGCCTTGGAGAGCAACGTCTTACCAACACCGGACGGTCCGACGAAGATGAACGAACCCATCGGGCGCTTCGGATCCTTCAGACCAGCGCGGGCGCGGCGAATCGCCTTCGAAATCGCCGTAATCGCCTCGTCCTGGCTGACGACCTTCTTGTGCAGTTCCTTCTCGAGCTGCAGGAGACGCTCGGCCTCTTCCTTCTTCAGACGCGTCAGCGGCACGCCCGTCATCTTCGAGACGACTTCAGCGACCACTTCTTCGTCGACGATGCCGTCCACTTCGCTGGACTTGCGTCGCCACTCCTTCAGGAGCACTTCTTTTTCCTTCCGCGCCTGCTCCGCCTGATCGCGCAGCTCCGCGGCTTTTTCGTAATCCGCATTCTTGACCGCATCGTCCTTGGCGACGCTGAGGCGCTCAATGCGCTCCTCAAGATCCGCAAGGTCCGGCGGCTTGGTCATGCTGTTCAAACGAACGCGAGCGCCCGCTTCGTCCAGCACGTCGATGGACTTATCCGGCTGCACGCGACCGCTGATGTATCGATCCGAAAGCTCCACCGAAGCGCGCACGGCGTCGTCGGTGATCTTCACGCGGTGGTGCTGCTCGTAGCGATCGCGCAATCCCTTGAGGATAAGCACCGTCTGCTCAGCCGACGGCGGCTCGACCGTGATCGGCTGGAAGCGGCGCACTAGCGCGGCGTCCTTCTCGATGTACTTGCGGTACTCGTCGAACGTCGTGGCGCCGATGCACTGAATCTCGCCGCGAGCCAGCGCGGGCTTGAGCACGTTGGACGCGTCAATCGCGCCCTCCGCGCCGCCGGCGCCAACCAGCGTGTGCAATTCGTCAATGAAGAGGATCACGTTCTTGGCGCGACGAACTTCGTTCATCACCGCCTTGATGCGCTCCTCGAACTGGCCGCGATACTTCGTGCCGGCGACCATCATCGCCAGGTCAAGCACGACCAGGCGGCGCTCCTGAAGGAGTTCAGGCACGTCGTTTGCGATGATGCGCTGCGCCAAGCCTTCCACGATCGCCGTCTTGCCGACACCCGCTTCGCCCAGCAAAACCGGGTTGTTCTTCGTGCGGCGGCAGAGAATCTGCAACACACGCTCGATTTCATCAGCGCGCCCGATGACCGGATCAAGCTGGCTTTCCTTGGCAAGCTCCGTGAGATCACGACCGAAGGAATCCAGCGCAGGCGTTTGGCTCTTGCCCTTGCGCTGACCGGGCTGGCCGCTCGGGGCGCCCTGTTCGCCTTCTTCGGAATCCACACCGGCGCCGAGGAGGTTGAGAACCTCTTCGCGCACTTCTTCGAGCTTCAAGCTCAGATTCATCAGCACCTGCGCCGCGACGCCATCATGCTCGCGCAGCAGACCCAGCAGCAAGTGCTCGGTGCCGACGTAATTGTGGTTCAGATTGCGCGCTTCTTCGATCGCGTATTCGATCACCTTTTTGGCGCGCGGCGTCTGAGGCAGCTTGCCCATGGTGACCATGTCCGGTCCGCTGCGCACCAGTCGCTCAACCTCAAGACGCACCTTTCGCAGGTCCACGCCGAGGTTCTTGAGAACGTTGGCGCCGACGCCCGATCCTTCCTTGACAAGACCCAGCAGGATGTGCTCCGTGCCGATGTACTCGTGGTTGAATCGCTGGGCTTCCTGATTGGCCAGCGCCATCACTTTGCGCGCCCGGTCGGTGAATCGTTCAAACATCTCTTGACTCCTGCCGCGTGAACTCCGCGGCGGTGAATACAGGGCAAAACCCTGCGCGATGGGACCAAGTATAGGCGGCGCTCTTCGCCGCCCCCGTTCACCATGCGAACGGCGCGCCGTCGTTATCAGGTCTTCTATCGGCTCCCCAGACGCTTGAATTGCGACAGAGACGCCGAAGGACACGTCAGGAACTTCAGAGCCACGCCATTGGTCTGCCAATGCGGCAGAAGACAGCGCCAGCGCATCGGGAGAATCGCCCCGAATGAATCGGAATTTATTTCACGAACAACAAAGCCGTCAGAATGCCTGATCCGCCTGCGTCGCGAGCGCAAAGTCTTTCTCTGTAACGCCTCCCGCATCATGCGTGGAAAGCGTCAGCGTAACTTTGTTGTACCGGATCAAAATATCCGGATGGTGGTCCGCCGCTTCCGCGAGGTCTTTGACTTTGTTCACAAAATCAACCGCAGCGACGAAATCCTTGAATTGATACGTCCGCTGGATGGCGCCGTTTATCTCCGTCCATTCGGTGAGCGACTTGAGCTCGGACTGAATTTGCTCGTCTGTCATCACCGGCATGGGGGCGCTCCTTCCTGGGTCAAACGGGGCTGTTCCTGCCGCCCCGCAATGTGACGCCCGGGTCGTCGGGCGTGCGGGGGTATCTTCGTCGCCGTGCCGCCCTCGTCAACCCCAACACAGGACATTCGCGTGACGCGCCTGGCGCCTTCGCCCACCGGCGCGCTGCATCTCGGCAATGCGCGCACGTTTCTCATCAATTGGGCGATGGCCCGCGCGAATGGCTGGCGCCTCGTTCTGCGAGTGGACGATCTCGCCGGGCCGCGCGTCAAAAAACACGCGGCTCAAGACGCAATCGACGATCTGCGATGGCTCGGGATCGATTGGGACGGCGATGCAATCTTTCAATCTCAACGTCTTGATCTCTACCGCGCCGCCATGCGCGACCTGGCGCAACGCGCGCTCGTTTTCCCGTGCGATGTCACACGTCGCGAACTTGAAGACGCTCTGGCCGCCCCCCACGCTCCCGTCCGCGGCGGACCCCAGGGCGAATCGCGCTTCCCACCCGAACTGAGACCAAACATCGGCCCGTGCGATTTTGACCACGTCGCCGAATCGACAAGCTGGCGATTCCTCGTTGACGCGGCGCCAATCCCTTTCACGGACCATTTCGCCGGTCCGCAGACTCAAAATCCCGCAGACACCGTTGGCGACTTCATCGTGTGGACAAAAGACGGCGAACCGGCGTACCAGCTCGCCACCGTGGCGGATGACCACCACCTCGGCGTCACCGACATCGTTCGAGGCGACGATCTCCTCGATTCCGCCGCTCGCCAACTTCTCCTCTTCAGGGCACTGAATTTCGCGCCTGAGCCGCGATTCTTCCACCTGCCACTCGTCGTCGGCGAAGACGGTCGCCGCCTCGCCAAACGGCATGGCGACACACGCATCAGCGCCTATCGCGAAGCTGGTGTCTCGCCCGAACGCGTCATCGCCCTCATCGCACGCTGGAGCGGCGTTCAAACAGCGCCGGATGAAATGTCGGCGACGCAGTTCTCCGAGGTCTTTGACCTCGATACCATGCCAAAGGAACAGACGATTTTCACCAGCAAGGATGACGCATGGCTTCGCGCACGATCCTGATCTTCATGTCCGTGCTGCTCGCCGGCTGCGCTTCACTCACGTCATGTGACGAAAAGGCCGGCGCCGATGTCGCGGCCGTCAACGTCAAGAACACGTGGTTTCATATGGAAATCGCTGACGACGACGCCGTACGCATCAAAGGTCTCGGCGGGCGTGATTACATCGCCCCCGATGGCGGCATGATCTTTGTGTTCCCGCGCCCTCACGTGATGAATTTCATCATGCGCGATTGCCCGATCCCGATCGACATCGCCTACCTTGACGCGGCCGGCCGCGTGCTCACCCTGTACGAAATGGTCCCCGAAGAGCCACGCCGCGAAGGTGAATCCGATGTCGCCTACGACGCGCGCCTCAAGCAATATTCCAGCAAGTTTCCCGCGTATTTCGCCGTCGAATTCGCCGGCGGACGCATGAAGGAACTTGGCCTCGAAGTCGGCGACAAGCTCGAATTCGACGCTCAGGCGCTCAAGCGCCGCGCCCAATGAACCGATGCACCGGACGACCCGGCGGCGCGCCTCGTCATGCGCGGCGCCGTAGCGTGGTCCGGGGGGCGTTATGTCCGGCTCAATTATTTCATTTGTGTCGCCGACGCCGGAGCTGACCAAACAGCAGGCCTGGTGGACCACACTGGTTGAGCACTGGCCGGCGTTTGCACCGCCCCCAGCGTTGCAACGTTTGGCGCTTGATCAGGCCCTGTGTGAGCCGCACGAAATGCATGGCTCAGTCGCCGTCATTGTGAGCTCCAGCGACGCCGCCGTGCGCACCTGCATCCTCAAGCTGCTTGACGTGCTTGACGCACGCATGATGCCCACGATCCTGCTCACGACTCCTGATGACGCGGACCTCGCTGCACTCTCGAACGAGCGCGTCATCGTGATCCCGCAAAACACCACGCCGGACGTGCTCGCGTCCGCCATCTTCGCCTTGTGCGTGCGCCAGCCCGCAATTGATTCTCTGCTCTCGGAACTGCGCACCATGCGCCGCTTCCACGGCGGGCTCCGCGACGAGATGGATCGACTGCAGGAAGAGTTGCAACTCGCCGCCCATGTGCAGCAGCAGTTCATCCCGCGCTCACTCCCCGAAATCGACGGCATTGAGTTCGGCGTGCTGTTCCGCCCGTGCGGCTACGTCTCTGGCGACATCTACGACGTTGCGCGCATCACGGATGAACTCGTCGGTTTCTTTATCGCCGACGCCGTCGGTCACGGCGTCCCGGCAGCGCTCATGACCATGGTGCTTTCCAAAGCCATGCCGGCGCTGGACAACGACGGCAAACTGCTTGGTCCCGCCGAATCGCTCAAACGCCTCAACGCGGCGCTCATGAAGCGCACCGGCCGCGTGCAAACATTTGCCACCGCGGTCTGCGGCGTGATCAATCCGAGCACCGGCCAAGTCACCATCGCCGGCGCCGGTCATCCGCCGCCACTTCGCATCAGTGGAGGCGCTGTCAGCCGCGTCGAAACCAACGGCAGTCTGCTCGGCGTTTTTGAGGATGGCGAATTCAACGAAGTCGCCTTCACCCTCTCGACCGACGAGATCCTGCTCATGCACTCCGACGGCTTCGAGACCGCTTTCCCCGATCCGGTGAACGATCGTTCGCGAAAGTCTCCCTCCACGCGCTACCTCGATCACTTCCGCGAACTGCGCGAAGCACGCGAAGAGACGGACGTGAAAACCGCCGTCGCCGCTCTCGCCCGAGCGCTCGACGAGCAGGCAGGCTCACTGCATCAGATCGACGACGAAACGGCATTGGTCATCGGTCGCCGTCCCGCCGAGGCCGTTTCCCGAGCCGCCTGACCGATTGCCGCTCATTTGCGCGGCAACTCAATCGGCGCCGGTACAATTCACGCATGCCAACCATGCATGACTTTTCTGACGCCGCTGTGCCTGTCGCGATTCACCCCAGCTCCGAAATCGGCGAGGGTGTGACGTTCGGCCCCGGCGCCGTGGTCGGCCCCAACTGCCGCATTGGTGATCGCACGCGCCTCGGCTCCAACGTCATCATTGTGCAAGACACGACGATCGGCGCGGATAACGAATTTCATGCCGGCGCCGTGATTGGCGGCGATCCCCAAGATCGCGCCTACGACGAGAATGTCGATCGCGGTGAACTCATCATTGGCGACCGAAACGTCGTGCGCGAGTTTGTCACCATCCATCGCGGCGCCGGCGAAGGCGGACCCACACGCGTCGGATCCGACGGTTATTTCATGGCCAATGCGCACATCGGTCACAACTCAATCGTTGGTGATCACGTCACCATGACGAACTGCTCCGTGCTCGGCGGGCACGTCCGCGTCGGCGAATCCGCGGTGCTTTCCGCATACAGCGGCGTCCATCAATTCTGCGAAATCGGTGAGTACGCCCTCTTGCAAGCCAGCGCCATCGTCAGCCAGCACGTGCCGCCGTATTGCCTTGTTCATCGCGGCGGAAATCAGCTCTCAGGCATCAACGCGGTCGGATTGCGGCGCAGTGGCAAATTCACCCGTCAGGAAATCTCTGACGTGCGCGAAGCGTACCGACTGATCTTCCGCTCGAGCTCCGTGCCATCAACGGCCCTTCGACGCGTCAGCGCTCGCGAATGGTCAACGTGTGCGCGGCGGCTCATCGAGTTCATCGAACATTCGATGAGCATCAAGGGTCGCCGCGCTCGCGGCATCTGCACTGGCGCTGCACGCTCCATTCGCGCCGGTCGCCCAGCTGATGATTTGGTCTGAGTTCACGCCGCAAGACGCAGCGACGCATCCGCGCCGCCAAGCATGCGCAATCGGTTCAGCCCATCCAATGCCGCGACCTTGTAGCACTCCGCCAGCGTCGGATAGTTGAACACCGTCTCGGTGAAGTAGTCAATCGTCGCGCCAAACGCGATCGCCGCCTGTCCGATGTGCACCAGTTCCGTCGCGCCTTCGCCGATCACGTGCGTCGCGAGCACCTGCCGCGTTTCACGGTGAAACAGCAATTTCAGAAGGCCGGATTCATCACCAAGGATCTGACCCCGAGCGATCTCGCGATAGCGCGCCACACCGATTTCGTATGGCACATTTTGTGACGTGAGCTCCTGCTCGGTCGGGCCGACCATGGAGATCTCGGGGATCGTGTAAATGCCGTACGGCATTGGCGATTCCGTCGGCGCCGCTTCCTCACCAAACATGTGACGAACGGCAAGACGTCCCTGCTCACGACTCGTCGCCGCGAGCGCCGGAAACCCAACAACGTCACCTGCGGCGTACACATGGCCGAGTTCCGTTTGGAACTGATCATTGACCGTCAGCCGCCCGCGCTTGTCCGGATGCAGACCGGCGTCGTGCAAACCCAAGTCATCCGTGTTGCCCTGCCGCCCGACGCTGTACAACAGACATTCGCCGGCGATCTCTTTTCCGCTGGCCGTCGCGGCAATCACACTTCCGTTTCGCTTCTCAAGCCCGACAACCTGCTCGCCAAAGCGAAACTCCACGCCATGCGATTGCATGTGGTGCGCCAGCGCATCGCGCATCTGGCGATCAACAAACTCCAAATAGCTATCCGTCTGATTGATCAGCACCACGCGCGAACCGAGCGTTGCAAAGATACACGCATATTCCACACCGATGACACCGGCGCCAACGACAATGAGCTGTCGCGGAATTCGATCAAGGTTCAGAATCTGATTCGAGTCACAGATCATTTTTCCATCAAAATCCAGCTCCGGCGGGCGAGCCGGGCGCGAACCAACCGCAATCAACGCATTGTCAAATGCGAAATGCCGAGTGTCACTCCCTTCACGGACCTCGATCTCATTGGACGCCACGAACCGCCCGATGCCGCGAGCCAATTCAACGCCATTACGCCGAAGTTGATCGCGCAAGACATTGGTTTCGTGCCGCACAATTTTGCCGGTGCTGCTGGTGAGATCTTCGATCGTCACGTCATCTTTGACGCGGTAATACGAACCGTAATGCGTGCGCTGACGCAGACCAGTCAGATGCAACGTGGCTTCGCGCAGCGATTTTGAGGGAATGGTCCCGGTGATCGCCGCAGCACCGCCGGGCGCCTCATTCATCTCAATCGCGATAACGCGCTTCCCGAGCTTCGCCGCTTGGATGGCGCCGAAATGGCCCGCCGGCCCGCTGCCGATGACCACAAGATCAAACTGCTGCATGACGACTCCCCTCCATATCGCGCGCCCAGCGCACCGAAAACTATCGGTCGCATGGCACGCGTCCGTGAGGGTCACCTTCGCCGCCGATAACGACAGGACGAAGCCGCGCCGGTAGCAAGCGCGGCTTCGTCCTTGTGGGCGAGAGAAAGACGCCGACACGTCAGAGACGCGCCGACGCCCGGTCGGACCTGGAGCAAGAACTCAGGTCGTCAGATCAGTTCGGAGACTTGTCGGAACGAACGTCCACCCTGATCGCAACCTTGTCCTCATGCGAGACCGTGGCCTGGCGGTCCACCTTGAGCGCGTCCTTCATCGTCGAAGCACGCCCGTCGAGTGTGTAGACCGTCTTGTCGTTGACTTTGAGGACCATCGACTTGGCGCTCATTGCCTCCGGCTCTTCGTCTACGCGCAGCGTGAACTCCATGGCCTCCGGAGCCACCTTTTCAATCACGCCGTGCGCAATGTCGGTGGCCTCCAGGGAAGCGTGCTGACGATCCAGCGCCGCCTGGCCGGTGGTCGCGGCGAGCAAAGCGCCGCTGGAAGCGATGAACAGTGTCGATGCCATGATCAGTGTCGTGCGATTCATTTGATTGCTCCTTTCGAGAGCGGATTTCCTGCACCTTCAGTAGTCGTGAACGTTGCAACGCGCGGACCCGCGATCAACGACCTCTTCAGTTGTGCCTGGAAATCGCATCTCGCCATATGTCGAAGAGCCGCATCACGTTCAGCGACTCTGCGTTCGGCGAGTTGAACTGCGGCCGGAACTCATCGTCCCGCGTCACATGACGCGAGCACCCATCGTCCGCCGCGAAAAGCCATACCTCCTTGGGGGCAGCATGTCGTTGAAGTCGACTCGGTAGAACGAAGGAGGGCTGCCCCACTGTTTGTTGGCGACCCCGACACGTGCGTTCGTGCGGCGTCTGATCGCAAAGTCATACGACATCCGGTTCGCACTGTTCCACAAACTTTCTGCCGACGTTGGCATGTCGCAGCGCGCTCGCCCCTGCGCTACTGCAAACGCCGCTTGCAACAGGCCAACACCTTGATAATTAATCGCATTTCATACGGTATAGAAAGCAAAAACGCAGATTCAATCAGTTGTCCTACGTGTCCGACCAGACACCGGGTTGGCGCCATCATTGCACATGCTTTGGCGCGCATAAATGAAATGATTTTCATGCATTGCGCAACGCTTTGAATGCGTCAATCGCACGCAAGCGCGCCGCTTGGTGATCGCAAAGGCGCTCTGGGTAATCAACGGCCGCACGTTTCTCATCTGACAGCCGCCAAGGCTCGTGCGCCATCTTCACTGGTAGATCCGCCAGCTCGGGCACGAACCTCTGGATGAACTCAGCCTTGGGATCGTGCCGCTGACCTTGCGTAACCGGGTTGTAGATACGGAAGTACGGCGCCGCGTCCGTGCCGGTCGAAGCGCTCCACTGCCAGCCGCCGTTGTTGGACGCCAGATCACCATCAATCAGTCGTCGCATAAAATAGCGCTCACCCTTCCGCCAATCGATGAATAAATCCTTCGTCAAAAACATCGCAACAATCATGCGCAACCGGTTGTGCATCCATCCGGTCTGATTGAGCTGGCGCATCGCGGCGTCCACAATCGGGTACCCCGTCCGACCCTCACACCATGCCTGAAACTCATCTTCATCGTCACGCCACTTCAGCCGCTCCGTCTGAGGCTGAAACGCGCGTCCCATGCTCAGCTTCGGATGCGCAAAAATGAGATGCTTGTAGAACTCCCGCCAGATCAACTCACTCATCCACTGCGACGGACCAGTCTTGCCGGCGCCCTTATCGTGTGAAAATGAGCCGCCATTGGCCTCGACGGCGCGCTGAAAGCACAACCGCGGCGAAATCACACCAGACGTCAAATACGGCGACTGCGTGCTCGTCCCATTCACTGCCGGAGCATCGCGCTGTTCCGCATACGCCGCGATGCGATTCTTGACGAACGCTTCAAGCCGCTGGTGCGCATGCGCCTCACCCGCGGGCCACAAGTCCGCACGGGCGGCTTCACGATCAAATCCCTTGACCCGTTCCGGAACCGGATCCGGCTCGATGTTCAACTTCCCCTGCTTCTGAGGCGTGCCTCGAACTTCAACGCCGCCGAGTTCGTCGAGCCGCGCCAACCACGCGTTCTTGTATGGCGTGAATACCGAGTACCAACTGTCCTGTTTCGTCCGGACCTCGCCGGGCGCGAGAATCACCTGATCGTCAAAGCGATCAACGTGGAGACCCTTCGCCTCAAAGTGCGCCTCAACGTCGTCGTCGCGCTTCCGCTCATTGACTTCGTATTCATTGTTGAAGTACAGCGCATCGCACTCATACTCGCGCGCCAGCTTCAACAGTTCCTTCCCCACACCGGCGAATCGCGCCGTCGTCAGAATTTTCATGGGAATCCGCAGATCGTTCAGTTTCGCGGAGAGTTCCGCCAGATTCCGCAAGACGAAATCAACGCGAGTATCCGCCCAATCGTGTTCAGTCCATTGATCAGGGCATATGACGAACGCCGCGACCACACCGTTCGTCGCGCGGCGGCACGCTTCGTCAAGCGCAATATTGTCGTGCACTCGCAGATCGGAACGGAACCAGACAAGAGGTCTCATGGGTGTTCAATTCGATGCTTCAAGTAGTCTGGATTCAGGCCAGTAGCGGACGCCGATTCGAGATCCCAAGCGACCGTTCGAGTTCCGAACCGACAGCCAGGAGCGTCCCATCATCGAACAGCCTCCCCCACATCGTCACGGCGAACGGCGTCCCATTCTCGCGAAAACCCTGCCGAATGGTCAGCGCCGGATGGCCGCTCATATTGGTCAGGGCATGCATGGCGCCGTGACGGCTTGGCGCAATCACCACATCGACGCTTTCGAATAGTTCCGCCGCACGCTTCATATAGCGCCGCCGCAATCGCCGCGCATTCATGTATTCCACCGCGGACGCCAGCCGCGTCGTTCGAAATGTGTTCGGCCATGCGGCGTCATCCTGCCACTGCATCTGGTCATCCAGGTTGAAGCGAGTCAATTCATCAAATGACGCCGCCGCCTCCACCGAAATGATGAAAAAGATGATCCCACCATACGGCGCGCCTTCAAGCGAGAGCGGCGTCAACTGGCACCCCATCCCTTCCAGCGCCGCCAGCGTCGCGCGATCTTCATCGCGAGCCGCATCGCTCTCAAATTCATCCTTCAAATATCCGACGCGCACGTCGCGCATGTTCCGCGTCATGTCCAGATTGAGCGGAATATCAATCGTCGATTCATCCAGCTCATCCGGCCCGCTGATCGCGTCAAGCACATACGCGCAGTCTTCGGCGGAGCGACAAATCGGGCCGATCTTGTCCAGCGACCAGCACAGCGACATCGCGCCGGCACGTGACACCAAACCAAATGTCGGGCGAAACCCCGTGGCGCCGCACCGCGCCGAAGGCGACATGATCGAACCGTACGTCTCCGTCCCGATTGTAAAGGCGCACAACCCCGATGCGACCGCCGCGGCCGACCCGGCGCTTGAGCCACTCGAACCCTGCTCCAGATTCCACGGATTCCGCGTCTTCCCGCCAAACCAGATGTCCCCATACGCCAGCGCGCCGAGCGTGAGCTTGGCAATGAGCACAGCGCCCGCGTCATTCAGCTTGGAAACCACCGTCGCATCGCTTTGCGGAACGCGATCAACAAACGGCGCGGCGCCCCACGTCGTGCGCACATTGGTCGTGTCCAGCAAATCCTTGGCGCCCCACGGGAGCCCATGCAACGGCCCGCGATCAATGCCCGCGCTCAATTCCCGATCGGCGCGCCGAGCCTGTGCGATCGCCTCATCCTCCATCAGCGTGACCACACATTCCAGCTTCGGACCGTATTCCTTCAATCGCTTGAGATAGATCCGTGTCAATCGTTCGCTGCTGATCGATCGATTATGGATCCACTGTGAAAGCTGCGCAATGGACGCAAACGCGATGTCTTCATCAGACATCGGCAATGGCGCCGCTGGCGCACGCTGAAACCGCGCGGGCTGCTCTCGAACCGTGAACTCCATCCCCGGAAGCCGCGGATCAAACACTTCCGCAGGCCCTTCGTTGTTCTCGAGCTTGGCGGCGCGCACCACGTCATACAACTCAAGCACGTTTTCAATTGAGCCGAGCGTCTGTTCGCACTCGGCGTTCGTGTATTCCACGCGCGCCAGCTTTGCGCCTTCCATGATCGTGCGCAAATCGATCCCTGCTGGCGCCGGCGCCTCGTCCGGCTGCACATCCTGCAAACGCGCCAATTCGATCGCCTGCACCGTTCGCGGCGCCGCGCCTGCAGCAACACCAGCCCCCGCGACAGCGAGAAACGCGCGTCGATCAAACGTCCGCGCATTCAACTCGAAAGAACTCGGCTCTGCATCGTGCGCCATGTTCGCGCTCCTTCGATATTCGTGTGACAACGCATCCTCGTCGCGACGACGCGACCCGTCAATGGCCCCGCGCCGCATGGCGCGAACGGCGAATCCGATCGGCGCTCATTTTCACCCGATCCATTCCCCCACCAATGCGTCCATCGTCCACGGCGTTCTTGATTGCTTCAACGATCTGAAGCGCCGGACACGCTCGACGCTCACCCGGCGCATTCATGCCATCAAGCACACAATCGGCCCCGGCTTGCAACGCCAACACGGCCGCGTCTTCAATAGACCACCGCTGAACAATCGCCCCCATGTCGAGCGAGTCCGTCACGATGACGCCGTCAAAACCAAGATCGCGCCGCAACCGCTGCGTCGTGTGAATCGGTGACAACGACGCAGGCAGCGCCGCATCAATGTCCGACTCCTCAATGTGCGCCGTCATGATCCACGTTGACGGGTCGAGTTTCGGGATCAGGTGTTGATACGGCGCCAATTCAATATCGCACATTGAGCGATGCGCCACTTCCGGAAGCGCCAAGTGGCTGTCCATCAGCACACCACCGTGCCCTGGAAAATGTTTGAGGCACGTCAACATTCCCTTTGCACGATGTGCGGCAACGACGACTTCAGCGCATTGCGCGACCATGTGCGGATCCGACCCGTACGCCCGCCGCTTTCCCGCGATGATCGGATTTTCTGGCGACATACGCAGATCAACGCACGGCGCAAAGTTCAAATCAACCCCAGCCTGCAGCGCCACGCCCGCCAGCCGCTCCGCCTCCAATGTTTGCTCGGCGCCGGCGAGCGCTCCGAAGTCCGCCGCGCTCCGTGTCGAATCAAAGCCGCGCGACGGCCGCAATCGAGTCGTCTCGCCGCCCTCATGATCAATCGCAATGATCACATCGTCGCCGAGCGCTCCGCGAATATGCCGCACGAGCGCTCGCGTCTGTTCCGGTGATTCGATATTGCGCAGGGCTTGAGCGCGCGCTGTTTCGATTGACGCTCCCTCTGCCATCAACCTCGACATCGTTGGCAAATCAACATCAAACAAGATCACACCGCCGACACACGCCTCGGCACAAATCGCAAGATCTTGTTCCAATTCCGGATCACCCGGCGCGGCGCCGCGAACGCCGACCATGACGCAGCGCCCGATCAATCGGCGATCAGCGGAGGCCCAACTCATGACTCCTCCCCACCAACACGCCGGCGCGGCGTTCCCAATGCACACAACCCAAACGCAATCAATGTGGCCGCCGTCATGCGCCATCCCAGCGACCAGACTGCCCAATCCTCATTCAACGTCCAAGCACCAATGGTCGGCAAATTCTGAAGTGAAAGCGAAACTACCAGCCCTGCGCCGAGCGCGACAAGCGCCGACAGTGCATTCCCTCGCCGGGTCAGCAACACCGTCAGAAAGACTCCGAGCAGCCCGCCATACGCAAGCGTCATCACACCCAGCGCAAACTCCAGCAAACCCTCTCCACTTTCGCGCTGCCACCACACGCACACGCAGGCAAACCCCGCAAGCACGGCGCCCCACACCACGACCGCCACGCGCGACGCGCGCACGTAATGCATCTCGGATTTCCCCGGCCGCGCCCGTTTGTAGAAATCCCACACCGTCGCCGACGACATCGCCCCCAGCGCCGAGTCCAGGCTGCTCATCGCTGCGGCCGCGACGCCGGCGATCACAAGGCCGCGCAACCCCGTGGGCGCTTCAATCAGCAAATATCGAATAAACACGTCCTGCGCCGGCGGCGCCCCAGCCGTCGCAGCGCCCAACGGGTGGTAATGCGCCCACAGCAGCAATCCCGCAAACAGAAACAACGCCACCACCGCAACACCAAGCACATTCGACAGCAGCACCGCGCCCGCCGCCTTCTTCCACGATGAACACGTCAGCAATCTCTGGGCGAGGTCCTGATCGGTTCCCATCGCCGCGGTGTTCAAAAGCGTCATGCCGATGATCGCTGTCCAAAGGGTGAACGGAAGCGACGGGTCAAAGCGCGTGTCCACGAGCGTAAGCTTCGTCGAACCATCATCGTTCGGCGTCTGCGCCAGCCGTTCGAACACCTCGCCAAGCGGCGCATCGAACGATTGCAGCAATAGAACAATCGCCGCAATCACAGCGCCGAGCAGGATCACGACCTGCGCTGTGTCCGTCCAGATGATGGCGCGTATTCCGCCCGCCATCGTGTACAGCGTCGCGGCGACAGCGATCACCAAGATCGCCAGCACCAGATGTTGCGGCTCCGAATCTTCAAACAAAATCAGCGAAATCGGAATCGACGCAATGAACAGGCGCGCCCCGGACGCAAACACGCGCCCCAGCAAAAACATGCCGCTGGCGCACAGTCGGCCTTCAACCCCCATCCGCCGCTCAAGCAGTTCATACACCGTTGTGACGTTGCGCCGGTAAAACGCCGGAAGAAAGAGCGCCGCGACCACGCCCGCCGCGAGCAAACTGCCAATGCTCTGCGACAGATACGTGAGATTGCCCGTGTATGACGCCTCGGGCGCTCCCACAAATGTCGCCGCCGACAGTGAGGTCGCCAGAAGTGACAACCCGGCCGCCCAGAATGGCATGCGCCGGGACGCCACGAGGTAATCACTCGTCGTGCGCGCTCGCCGCCCGACGATGCACCCCAGCGCAATCATCGCGCCGAGATACGCAAACAAGACAACCCAATCGCCCATGGCAAACCGAATCGGCGAGCTCGCCGC
Source organism: Phycisphaerales bacterium (assembly GCA_029260345.1). GTDB lineage: Bacteria > Planctomycetota > Phycisphaerae > Phycisphaerales > UBA1924 > OFTM186. Next base: position 93,892 of record JAJDDK010000004.1, read on the forward strand.
TGCGGCGATCACGGCTGCTCTTTCACATGCAATGCGTTGGGCAGATTCCCGTCGGCCTGCGCGAGATGGACCGCTGCATCGTCGCGCGACATTGATCCAAGCGTCATCAGGATCGCAAGCTTGACGGAGCCCTCCGCCGCATGCAGCGCGCCAGCCGCGCGTTCGCGAGACAGTCCTGTCGCTTCAGAGATGATGCGCAATGCACGATCTGTCAGCTTCGCGTTGCTGGCGCGCAGGTCCACCATCAGATTTTCGAACACTTTGCCATGGCGCACCATGAGCGTCGTCGTAATGGTGTTCAGCGCCATCTTCGTCGCCGTGCCCGCTTTCATGCGTGTCGATCCAGTGATCGCTTCCGGCCCTGTATCAAGAATGATCATGTGATCGACGATGAAGGGTGAGCGCAGCGCCGAGCAGGTCAAAAGACCAGTCAGGGCGCCGCGCGCATGCGCATAAGAGATTCCGCCCAGCACATACGGCGTGGTTCCGCCCGCAGCAATGCCAAGCAGCGTGTCATTCTCATTGAGTTCAAACGGCGCCAAATCAGTCGCGGCGCCATGCGGATCATCCTCAAGCCCTTCGCTCGACTTTCGCAACGCCGCATCGCCACCGGCGATCACACCGACGATTCGATTCGGATCCGTCTGAAACGTCGGCGGACATTCCGAAGCGTCCAGCACACCGAGCCGTCCGGAGGTTCCCGCGCCGAGATACATCAATCGCCCGCCGCGTTTCCATCGCGCCTCAAGCGCTTCGATGAACTTTGAAATCGCCGGCGCCGCAGCGCGCACGGCGCCCGCCACCGTCGCATCTTCATCGTTCAATCGCTCAACGCACGCCGCGACACTGAGCGTGTCAAGATCCATCGTGCGCGGATTGCGTCGTTCGGTGGCGACGTGCGCGCGATCGGGAATGGCTGAAACATCGTCCTTCATCGCACATTCACCCACGAACCTGCCACCGGAGGAATCTGTACGCCCGTCACCTGCGCCAGTGTGATCGGAACCGCATCGGCGCACAAGCAACCGAGCACCGCCATCGCGACTGATTCCCGCCAGGCGCCGGGAATGCCCAAGATTTTCAACGGTTGCACCATTCGACCAAGGGCCTTCTCCATGGCGCTTACGAGTGCGGCACTGTGCGCGCCGCCCCCTGCAAGAAAAACATCGCCTGCATCCGCAACCGTTTCACCGATCACATTTCCAATACCCGCTGCAGCGCTGGCGGCGAGGCAAGCCCCATCAAGCCGATCAATCCATGCATCAATCCATCGCGCGCCTTCATCGCCGGCGCCGAGCGATCGCTTCTCGTGCCGCTGGGCTCGCAACATGTCCGAAAGCTCGCGAACAGCTTGTGGATCAGCTTGGCCGCGCAGCGCATTCGCGCCACCCGAGTCATAATTCAGATCAAGAGCACGGCGTGCTACGGCGTCCAGCACTTGATTGCAAGCGCACACATCAAACGCGCGAATCGTTTCTGGCGATCCGCCCGCTGGCAACACCGTCACATTGCAGAAGCCGCCAAGGTTGACGATGGCTCTCGACGCCGTTTCGTCGCGAAACATGATCCAATCCGCCAGCGGCGTGATCGGCGCCCCTTGCCCCCCCGCCGCGAGGTCCGCCGCGCGGAGATCAAACACTACCGGCGACTTCACCGCATGCGCAATCGTCCACGGCTCGATCGCCTGCCACGACAAAGGCGGCCGATGAAACAACGTTTGCCCATGCACGGCGACAAAGGCGACCTCGCCATGAGTCTCCATGAGCTGCTTCGCCACCTTCGCATGCCGCTCGCTGAGGCGATGGATCGCGCTTCGCAGCGCACCTGTGGGCGCCGCACGTCCTTCCACGGTTTCAAGAAAGACGCTTCGCTCCTCGGCGATCGGCTCGGAAGCGCCGTCTATGAACTCGACGGTCATCGCCAGGCCCTCACCGCAAATGCGCACCAGCGCGGCGTCCACCGCGTCCATGCTGGTGCCGCTCATGCACCCGATGACCAATCGCTCGCGGGTCGCCTTCTCGCGCATGCATGGGAGCGTACCCATTTGCACTGCATTCGACACTCAAAACACGAACTGAAACTGTGCCCGAACAGCGAACGAACCTGATCCGGCGCCCGCCAGCAACCCCTGCGTCGTGGTCGGATTGACCAGGTCGTTGTCGGCGGCGTCATCAAAGAAATACTGACCGTCCACCGTCAGCTTGATCGCCTGCCCGTGGATGTACCAGTTCGCACCAATTGCGAGCGTGTTAAACGGATCATCGCCGGGACGGTCGGAATCGGGAATGACCATGTCAAACCGAACAAACGGCTCGATGTGATCAGTCGCATACATGCTGGCCTGCGCCACCCAGCCGTAGTCGTGATACGTCGCATTCGTTTCCTGCGACACACGACCGCTGGCGGACGCAAACAGTGAAAATCCGTTTCCCTGTAAACCGCCGTCCACCGTCCACGAGAACATGTACAGACTCGGCATTCCCGGCGCATCAGGCGATTCCTGAAAGTTCGCCGCGGCGCCAAACATCGCAGACAACTCCGAGCCGCGCGAACTGGTGAACTGCCGGAACGAGCGCCAATCCCCCATCGCCAACCACTCAACACGGCCCGTCACCGCCCACTGCGCCGGCGCGGCGTCGAAATCCGTATTCGCCGAATCAAAACCGTCGCTGTACGCCACGGCGCCGCGCACTGATTCGCCCTGCGCGCTGATCTCAATGCCCTGCGAGCGTCCCTGCCCGAACACATCGTTCACGATCGAGCGGTCCGTCGCCATGAGTCGCTTGGCGCTGGTGAGTTCCTCGCGCATGAACGGGAGCTTGAACTGCCCGGCGCGCAGTTCGATGTGGTCGGCGAGCCGCACCGTCATGTAGGCGTCCGAAAGGCTGGAAGATCCCGTATTACGGCTGAATGAGTTGGTGATCTTGAATCCGAACTGGCCGTCGTACAGCGAACCCTGAAACGTCAGTCGCGTTCGCCGCAAAGAGAAGCCTGACTCATTCGTGTCGGGCGCTCCGCCCTCGCCATGGCCATATGCATACGTGAATCGAAGCTGCGTCCAGCCGGTGATCTCAAGCTCGTGCCGCCCCTGCTGATCACGAATCACGAAACCGCCGTCGTAGCCCGATGTGGACTCCTCAAGGAGCAGACTCGAACGCGCCGACGCATCAGCGATCATGTCGGCGACGACCGATTCATCCACGCCGGACGACGCCACGGCTGGTGCGCCAAGTGCGAAAGCGCCACAAATCGCTATTGAAACGACAGGGTCATGCATGCGGCGCATCATGCCTCAGCGCGTCGCTTACGACCGGCTCGTTTCGCCCAGATCGGCAGAATCCACAAGTACATCCCAGTGAGCCACAAGCACAACAGCGCGACGCCATTAGGAAGAAAGATCCAGAGTTTGGCAAGGTCGTGAAACCATGAACCGTCATGAATCTGTTCAATCAGATCACTGCGCCGATACGCGACCTGCACGACTTCGCCGGTGGCGGTGTCCACCTGCACTTCCCAGCTGTTCTTGCAACGCACTTTGACGATGCCTTTGTCCGGGCGCACATCAAGGCGATCGATTTCATCCCATGATGAGACTTCCGCCTCTGGCACAGAGGCGGCCGCCGCGAGAATGTCGTCGAACGAAATCGTCATGCCGCCCGCCGCATCTCCGGACATCGCGCCTTTGGCCGTCGGCGGCTGAATCCACGCCACATCCTTCTTGAACTGAAGAAGGATGCCGGTGCTCAAGACAATGACCGCGGGAATGGCGAACGCGATCGCGCCCCAACGATGCAGTTTGCGAGACCATTTATTGATGAACTTGACCGCCGGGTTTCGACTCATGGATGGCTCAGGAAATCAGGAAATTGAATCGCGCCGACGGCCGGCGGCGCCCGCGACAACGTACCGATCGGCGAAGCCGACCGTTGCTCTTTATTGGACGTGTCATATCCCCGAATTTGTGCTCTGTGGGCCATTGACCCGCGACCAATGCAACTTTCGACCGGGTTCGTGAGTTGAAGTCCAATGCCAAGTAGACTCCTCCGATAACGCTCCGCCCTTTCGGAGCACGCGGCGCCATCACGGTTGCCACTTCTGGACGCGGACACCAAGAAGGACCCTGCCATGCGCATTCGATTCGTCAGCGGCATCACCACCGCCGCCCTCCTGCTCCTCACATTGAATTCATCCGCGGCGTTCGGCGCCGACTCCTCAACCTTCGCCGGCCTTCGCGCCCGCGCGCTGGGGCCATCGCTGGCCTCGGGCCGCGTGTCGGACATCGCCGTGAACCCGCAAAATCACAGTGAGTGGTACATCGGCGTCGCTTCCGGCGGCGTGTGGAAGACCACCAACGCCGGCACGACCTTCACGCCCATCTTCGACAACGAAGGCTCGTACTCCATCGGGTGCGTCGTCGTTGATCCGAAGAACCCCGCCGTGGTCTGGGTCGGAACAGGCGAAAACAACAGTCAGCGCAGCGTGTCGTTCGGTGATGGTGTGTACAAGTCCGTCAACGGCGGCGCCTCGTGGACGAACGTCGGCCTGCCGGACTCCGAACACATCGGCATGATCGCGATTGATCCGCGCGACTCCGACGTGGTGTACGTCGCCGCACAGGGCCCGCTCTGGAACTCCGGCGGTGACCGCGGCCTCTACAAGACCACCAACGGCGGACAAACCTGGTCGCGCGTCCTGCACGTCAGCGATGACACCGGCATCAACGAAGTGCACATCGACCCGAGCAACCCTGACACGCTGTATGCCTCCGCGTATCAGCGCCGGCGCCATGTTTGGACGCTTATCAACGGCGGCCCCGAAAGCACGATTTACAAATCAACCGACGCCGGACGCACCTGGGCCAAAGCCAATCGCGGCTTGCCCAGCGTGGACATGGGCCGCATCGGCATGGACATTTCGCCCGTCGATCCCAATGTGCTGTACGCCATCATCGAAGCGGCTGACGACAAGGACGGGTTTTTCCGCTCCACCAACGGCGGCGCCACGTGGGAACGGCGCAGTGACTACATCTCCAGCAGCCCGCAGTACTACAACGAAATCGTCTGCGATCCCAAGAACGTGGATCGCGTGTATGCGCTCGACACCTACATGCACGTGACGAACAACGGCGGCGCATCCTTCGACGCCATTCCGATGGGCGACCGACACGTTGATGATCACGCGCTGTGGATCGATCCGAACAACACGGATCACCTGATCGTTGGGTGTGACGGCGGCTTGTACGAATCGTTCGATCGCACGGCCACGTGGTCGTACTTCGCGAATCTGCCGGTGACCCAGTTCTACAAAGCCGCGTACGATTTCTCCGAACCGTTCTACTACGTGTACGGCGGCACGCAGGACAACAACACGCTCGGCGGACCGGTGCAGACGATTGACCGCGCCGGCATCGCCAACGAACACTGGTTCGTCACTGTTGGCGGCGACGGATTCGAGCCGGCCGTCGACCCCGAAGACCCGAATACGGTGTACAGCCAGTGGCAATATGGCGGCCTGATTCGCCACGACCGCGCCAGTGGCGAGATCGTGGACATCCGCCCGCGCGAAGCGCCCGGTGAAGATCCGTACGTCTTCAACTGGGATGCGCCGCTCATCATCAGTCCACACCTGCACACGCGCATCTACTTCGGCGGTCGCAAGCTCTTCCGCTCCGATGATCGCGGCAACTCATGGACCGTCATCAGTGGCGATCTCACCCGCGGCATTGATCGCAATCAGCTCAAAGTCATGGGCAGGATTCAGAGCGTGGACGCCGTCGCCAAGAACAACTCCACGTCGATCTATGGAAACACCGTCGCCATCAGCGAATCACCCTTGGCTGAAGGCCTGATCTACGTCGGCACCGACGACGGTCTGATTCACGTCACCGAAGATGGCGGCGCCAACTGGCGTAAGACTGATGTCTTCCCTGGCGTTCCGAACATGACGTACGTCAGTGATATTTTCTCATCACGTCACGATGCTAACGTCGTCTTCGCAACCTTTAGCAACCACAAGAATGGCGACTTCACCCCGTACATCCTCCGCAGTGATGATCGCGGCCGCACCTGGACGTCCATCCGCGGGGATCTGCCCGACCGCCACGTCGTGTGGGGCGTGGATCAGGACACGGTCAACGAAAGTCTACTCTTTGCGGGCACCGAATTCGCTGCATTCTTCTCGCAGGACGGCGGCGAAACGTGGAAGAAAATCAGCGGAGTGCCGACGATCGCCGTGCGCGACGTGGAAGTGCACCCGCGCGAGAATGATCTGATCATGGCCACCTTCGGGCGCGGCTTCTACATTCTCGACGACTACACGCCGCTACGCCATGCGACGAGCGAGACACTCGAAGCCGAAGCCGCCATCTTCCCCGTGCGCGACGCCAAGGCATACATCGAGACCAGCCGTCTCGGTATGCCGTCCGGTCGCGGCTTCCAGGGCACATCATTCTGGGCGGCGCCAAACCCGGACTACGGCGCACTGATCACGTACCACTTGAAGGACGGCCTCAAGTCGCTTGAAGATCAGCGCAAGGAAGCTGAAAAGAAATCCGGCGTCACCAAGGACAACTATCCGACCACCGATGCGATGCGCGCCGAGTTTGAAGAAACGGCGCCGCAGGCGGTGCTCACCATTCGCGATGACGCGGGCGAAGTGGTTCGCCGCATGACGGTTCCCCACGGCAAGGGCCTGCACCGTGTCGCGTGGGATCTGCGCTACCCGACCTATTCGCCGACATCGTTGACGCCGCGCCGGCAGTCCCCATGGGGCCCGCCTGATGCAGGTCCGCTGGCGCTGCCCGGCACGTACTCCGCAACATTGACCACGCTTGTCAATGGTGAAGTCGAACAGGTCGCCGAGTCCATGGAGTTTGAAGTCGTTCCGCTGAATCTGGCGACGTTCTCCGCCGACGATCGCGCGGCGGTGCTCGCCTTCCAGCAGAGAGCCGGGCGTTTGCAGCGAGCCGCGTACGGCGCCCAACGCGCCATGGGCGAAGCGCAGGAGCGCATCAACTTCCTGCGTCAGGCGATTCTTGATACGCCCGATGCAGACTTGAGCGATCTCAGCCGCATTGACGATTTGCAAAGCAAAATGAATGCATTGCGAGTCGCAATGAACGGCGACCGAACGCTCGGGCGGCTCAACGAGCCATCGCCTGAGACCATCATGTCGCGCATCAGCAACATTGTGGGTGATCAGTGGTGGGTGTCGTCGCCGCCAACGCAGACGCAGCGTCAGCAGTATGGGTACGCCGCGACTGAGTTCGCGACGGCGCTGGCTGATCTTCAAGTGATCTTCGGCGAAATCGCGATGCTTGAAGCGGATCTTGAGAACATCGGCGCCGCGTGGACGCCGGGCCGCATCCCGACGTGGTCGCCTGAGTAAGCGCGACCCACACTTCAAAAATAAAAAAACGCGGGGACTGGATCCCCGCGTTTTTTCATCGACGCAGCTATAGCCCCTTAGCCGTCGACGTTGGCCCATGGATCATCGATCATTGGATTGGACGGCGCGACGCCATTCGTGGTTTCACCGATCCAGTTCGCACTGCCCGGCGCAAGATTAAACTCATCGTTCGCCGTCTGGTTCCTGCCGAACAGGTTGAAGCTCGCGCCGGTCGGTAGGAAAAAGCCGTCACCGGTGTTCTGTCGTGCATGATTTCCAAGAATGCGGCTGTTGTCGCCGCTGCCAGAAAAACCATTGCCGCCATTCTCTGAGCTGTAGTTTTCCTCGACGACGGAGAATGAAAGGAAGACGAATCCGTCATCATCGTTGCTATGCGCCGTGCACTGCCGCGCGGCGCCGCCAGCCGGCAGATCGAACCCATCGTCGGAATTGTTGCTCGCCGTGCTTCCGATCAACGTGCAGGATTCACCCAAATCGAAACCATCACGCGGATTGGCCTGCCCATTGTTGTCCGCGGTGCAATTGATAATCGTGCATGCGGACCCCGTTGAAAAACCGTCGTCGTCATTGAAGGACGCCGTGCAGCTCGTCGCGGTCACGCCGCTGCCGAGCGAAAACCCATGAAAACCATTGGAGCGCGACGTGCAATCACGCAGCGTTGACCCGGAATCCACACTGAAGCCGGTCGAACCATTGCCATTGGCGGAGCAGCCGATGATGGTCACGCCGCCGCCGACGGCGGTATCGATGCCGACCGAATCATTGTCCCGTGCGGAGCATCCGCTGGCCGTCGAGCCGGCGCCGAGGAAGATTCCCGCTTCGGCGCCATTGCGCACCGCGACTGAATTCATCACGGAGCTGTTCTCTTGCGTCAAGATGCCGATGCCGCCATTGTCCGAGGCGTTGCAACCGGAGATCGTCACGTCGTCACCTGCGTCAAAGCCGCGGCCTGAGTTGTTCGCCGCGACGCACTCGTGAACGGAACTCCCATCGCCGATTTGGAATCCGATCGCGTTGTCGTTTGCCATCGAGCCACGCACAATGCTGTGCGTGCCGACCACAATGCCATTGGCGAAGTTGTCACGGCTCACGACACGGTCCACCAGCGTGCGCACGCCCGCGTTCACACCATTGCCGCCATTGTTGGAAACGCGCAGGTCGATGAGTTTGACGCCATCGGCGGCGGTCGTGTTGACGCCATGGCCAAATGTGCCTCGCACCACGCCGTTGCGTAATTCAATGTTGGTGCGGGCGCCGGACACCACGACGCCGTGTTGAAACGCAACCAAGTTGCCCGGCGCGATGCCATAGCCGCGCATATCGAGCGTGACATCACTGGCGGCGATGGTGATCGCGGTCTGCCCGCCCACCTGCGGCACAAGCGTTTCAGTCAGCACATACGACCCTGACTGGCTGATTGTGATCGGCACATCGGCCTGGCTCAGCGGCGTGCGCGGCTCAACCTCATCCAATGTCTTCATGGTGGATTGCACCGGCCCGGAAGGCGGCGTCAGATCACCGGCGTTGGCGACGCCGCTCTGAACCAGCGTGATGCACGTCGTGACGCAGATGGCAAGTCTGAACGAATTCATTTCACAGCTCCTCTACAGATCGTCGAACGAGAAACGGCTCTCGCACGCAGTAGGCGTCAAACGATCGTCAAGGGGGCGAAAGAAATTCGGAATCTGGAAAGTTTGCTTGCTCGCGTCGAGCATCGTCAGCGAGACGTACGATATTTTCGCGATAATCGTGTGGAAACCTCCAGATCGGATCGCCGCCCTCGCGAATGAGCCCACGCTTTGAGGGGGGAAGCCCGAGCACGAGCGTCATCAGAATGTCGCTGCTCACCCACGGACTCGCTCGGAAGTACCCGTGGCCGTTGTCTTCATTCGCACGCTCAGCGTCACTGACTCGAACAAACGAGGTTTGGTCATCCCGCTCAAGGTGTTCGATCGTGTTTGGGCGAAAATCATCGGCGTCCAATGAACCAAGCCTCCCCCAGCCAAACAGGAAACGGGACATCCCCAGCGCCCGATCTCGTTTCGTCGTGTAGATCGTGATTTGATCGGCAAGATCGGCGAGCCCGTCGGCGTAGTGCGACAAGAATGCGCCACGATCAATATCCGGGCCCGTGAAGACGACTTGACCGATTCGCAATTTCTCTTTGACCTCTGATTCGCTCAGTCCCGAATACTTGAGGCGCAGTTGCTGCAAACCACCGCTCAGGACACGTGCTCCCGCGGAATAGGACAGAAAATGTATATGCTCTGCGCTTGTCGCACGGGCCAGGTAATCAACAAAAATCCGAAAATGGCGCAATGTTTGATACGCATTCTCGGTGGAGCTCAGATAGTCGAATGTGCCGCGACGTGTGGGCCATGAATACACGACAAAAACACCATCCTGCCCCATGTAATAGTAAAACTCCGCCGCCACGATGATCGACTGCTCAAAGCTCACTTTGAACGGCGCCACGTACACGTAGATATTCTTCGACCGAGAGGATTCGAGGCGTTTGTTCACCTGTTGTGCGAATTGAACTGCAGGCTCACTCAGGTTTGGATCCGTCGCAGTTGTGTCAAAAAAGATCACTGATTGATCAAGCGGACCAAAATCATCCACTTCATCCAGGCGCATGCGCAGTTGGTTTCTGCGCGGCCATGCCACGGATTCCTCAACGAGCTTATTCCACGACCAGTCCTCAGGACCGATGCGCACCTTTGATGCGCCAAGCCGCAGCGCACGAGCTCGCTTGGGCGGATAGGGATCGGGTTGGCGATCAGGATCGTACGCGCGATCGGTCGCGTAGAAGACATCGATCACATTCGATTCAAGGTCATCGCGTGTCACGGTGGACAAGTCGAAGACATTTTCTGCGTAGATCGCCGGTGTGCGCATCAGCGAAGGCGGCGATCCGCAGGCGGCCGGAATGAGAGCGAGGATGGCAATCGCGATGACATTGAAGATGGACCGCGTCATATCGCAGGCCTCCTGTTTGTTTCAGCCAAAGCTAGCCAAGCGATCATCTCTCAGCCTCGATCGGGGGAATCGCTGAATCGCTCCCCCAATGAAAAAGGCGACCTCAGAAAGGCCGCCTCTTTTCACTTGAATGACCCCACGGGGATTCGAACCCCGGTTTCCAGGATGAGAACCTGGCGTCCTGGACCAGGCTAGACGATGGGGCCGAGATGACAGCGGCCCCGTGAGGAGCCGCGAGCCAATCGTATGGTCCCGCCGGAGGGCGTCAACTGATTGGCCACGAAGCGGCGGCTGCGCGTCTGGCCCTGGTCAAAGTGGTCAATTCGCCGGCACGACGTTGGTCCAGGGGTCATCATCCAGTGAGTTGGCGCCACTTGGGTCTGTGTCGATGGTTCCCACGTAGTTCATGGCAGGAATACTAAAGGCGTTGAACGACACAACATTCTGACCAATGACGTTTTCAGTAGCTCCGGCCGCAAATTCAATTCCGGCCGAGAGGTTATTGAACGCTTGATTGCCGATCAGAACGTTGTGGCTGCCTTCGCCCCGGAACCCCACACCAGAGTTCATCGTGCTCGTATTTCCACGAAGCGTCGTCAGGTTTGAGAACCAGAATCCATAGAAACCGTTTCCGGAGGCCTGACACGATTCTGCGATTCCGCCCTCGGATCCGAATTCAAAGAAGAACCCAGCGTCGATGTTGTCGGTCGCCACGCAGTTCTTGAGGGACACATTGCTTCCCAACTTAAATCCTTCACCGGCAGGGAATTTAATCGCGTCACCGTTTCCGCGAGCGCTGCAATTCACGAGGGAGCCCCCGTCGTCGACGTCAAACCCAGCGCGACCATTAAACGAGGCTGAACAATCGATGTACGTCGCCATGCCAGAATCGCGGTATCCCTGACCGACATTTTCAGCGGCAAGACATCCGTTCAAGGTGACTCCATCACCTTGAATGAAAAAGCCCGACCCGCCTATTAGTTCGAAGTCTCCGTTTTCAGTAGCGACGCAGTCCTTGAGCATGACCGCATCATGCACCGTGAACCCGCCGCCGGTGTTCCAGCGAGCGACGCAGCCGCGGGCAATTGAATTGTCCTGAAGAACAATTCCGACGAGCGCATTGGCGGTGGCCGTCGTGTCTTCGATCGAGGCTCTCTCTTCGGTGGCAATTCCATTGCCGTCATTCGCGTCGGCAATGCAATTCACCAGCTTCGAATCTCGTGCAAGACTGAAGCCATCTGACGTATTCCCGAAAGCCGTGCATTCCGAGAACCGAACGTAGTCGTGCCCTCGAAAGCCGAATCCGCCATTTCCTGAAGCATTGCATCGGTCGACTTCACTGAATCGCCCAACGTTGATGCCATGCGAGCCACTGCTGTACACACGAATGTCAACAATCCGCATATTCGTCGCATTCAATGTGTTGACGCCTTCACCAGTGCAATCACGAATCTCACCGTTGCGGATCTCGCTACGTCCAAGCGTACCGAAGACGCCATCCATCAAGATTCCCGTCTCAAACTCGAACGCTCCGGTCCCGTCAATCGCGAGGCTGTTCAGATCGAGCGTGACGTTGCTGGTCGTAATGGTGATGGCGACCTGCCCTGCCGCGGTTGGTTCGAGCGGCTCGACCAGCACATAGGAACCGGGCTCTGAGATCACCATTGGAACGTCGGACTGTCGAATTGGAATGCGCGGATCAAGTTCGTTGAGCGTTCGAAACGTCGGCGTCACCGGACCCGGCGGCGGCGTCAGATCTCCGGCCTGCACCCATGCCGCAGCGCCCACCATGCCAACAACAAGCAACGCGGCTCCAATTCGTTTCGAATTCATCGCAATCTCCTTCGATTCGCAGGAATGAAATGTGCTTCTAAAAGTCTAAGAAAAGTGACAACTTCACTGAACAAAAAAATAGATGCCACGGTAGAAAAGGGAAGCAATCTTACAGAATCCGCTGGCAGCAAATCAGGAACATGGAAAGCTATCGCCGCGCAATGCCTGATCGGCAATGGTGCGAGTCACCACAAAGTTCAAATTCATTCGTGCGAGGCTTCATCGTCACGCACGATTCGCCCTCGCGATGCGGCTCGCCCTTACGCCCCCGCCTTCGCATGCTGGCGACGAAGCTGCGACAGCGCATACACCGCCGCCTCCGCTTCGGACTGCCCGACCACAGCGCCAGCCGGGTTGCCTTTCGCATCCGTCCATTCCGCTCGGTGGCAATCGAACAAATCCACAAATCGAATGTTCAGCGCGAAGCCGTTCTTCTCGAACTCGTCTTTGATGCGCTGCACGCCGGGGTACATCCGCCCGTCGGCGGCGTGCTCGCACCCGGAGGTGTCCAGCGCGGACCAGCCGGTCGCGTACAGCTCTTCAATTGCATATTCGAGGCCCATCTGAAGCATCCTTCCTCGGACGCAGCGCCTTGAAAAACGTACGCGGCCCCGCCCGTCGTCAAGGTCCGAAAAGCGGCGTACGCCCCGCCGCGACCTGACGATAGCGGTGTCGGGGGTGAGGCTCCAGCGCCAACCGAGGAATCGGATTCCGATGACGCTTCAGATTCAGAAAACTTGATTTTCCAATCCTCCAAGGGCACCAAATCAGGCAGCCAGCATTCCCTCCTACCATCGACGATTCCATGCTCGCCCGCCCCCTCCAGATCGGCCCCGTTCGGCTTGAGTCGAACCTGCTGCTTGCCCCGGTCGCGAACTACTGCGATCTGGCGTTTCGCCTGACCGCGCGCTCGTGCGGCGGCGTGGGGCTTGCGTGCACGGATCTCTTGTCGCCGCATGGATTGCTGCGTGGCGGCGCGAAGAGCCTGGATCTTGCGCGCACCAACGATGAAGACAAACCCGTCGGCATGCAGCTTTATGGCGCCGATCCGGACATTCTTGCTGATGGCGCCGCGTGGGCGGTGGATCACGGCGCGACGGTCGTGGACATCAACATGGGCTGCCCCGTGGACAAAGTCGTCAAGAAGAATGGCGGCTCCATGTTGCTGTGCGATCCGGAAAGCACCGTTCGTCTTGCGGAGCGCGTCGTTGAGAGTGTGCATCGCGCCAGTGGCGGCGCTGTGCCGGCGACGGCGAAGGTGCGACTGGGGTGGGATGCGAACTCGATTGTGGCGCCGCGCTTGGCGCGCATGCTGGAGCGCGTCGGCATTCAGGCCGTCACTGTGCATGGGCGCACGACAGAGCAGCGTTTCAAGGGCGACGTCAATCACGACGGCATTGCGGAAGTTGTCGCGGCGGTCGAGTCCATCCCCGTTATTGGCAACGGCGATGTGACCACGCCTGAGGCATGTGTTGAAATGATTGAGCGCACCGGATGCGCCGGCGTCATGATCGGTCGCGGCGCCTTCAGCGCGCCTTGGATCTTTCGCGATTGCTGGGCGCTGCAAACCACCGGCGTCGTGCCACCAGATCCGAGCGAAGTGGAGAAAATCGAACTCGTCCGCACCTATATGAACTTCATGCTTGAGTTCCGCGATGAGCGATACGCCATGACGCACATCCGCCGTCGAATCTCATGGTTCGGCAAGCGCCTCGGCCCGTGCAAACCTTTGAAAGAAGCGATCCGCCTCGCGCCAGATCCGGAGTCGGTCTTTGCGGCGCTCGACGCCTTTCTGCAAGGTGATCTGCGGCAGTTTGGGCAAAATGACGACAATGATGCGCCCCCGCAAAGGCGATCAGCCGCCGCGACCGAGGCAATTTCGGCAGCCTAGTCGCATCCAACAGGTACATCGCTTAGAACCGTAGTGTCGCGGCCTGCGAACAATGCGGGTGGGCTGTGTGTGGGCGGTCGGACCAGACGCATTTGCGTCGTTACGCAGGAGAGGCGGACCATCATGTGGAATCGTTCCTTTGTTCCATTCACCCTGAGCGCGTTCGCCATCGGCGCCGCGACAGGATTTGACGCCCAAGCGCAAAGCGCGCGACCAACAAACGCAGCGCCGATCGGCGCCACCGAACCACAGATCATTCTTCGCCCGCAAGCCGCGCACGCCGGCGCGCCAACCGAAGGCGGCATGTTCCCTGCGAATTGTGACTTTTACGATCCGTACACGTCGTATGCGCTCACCAGCCTCCTGAACCCACCGGCGAGCTTTGTCTCTTTGGGCGCCCAGCCAAACCCAGGCGGCGTGCCATGGGATGCGCGCGACTTCTTTGGCGCGGCCGACAGCGCGGTGATTCTTGCCGCCGGCGGTCAGCCCCCGATGGGAGCACCGCCGCACGGCGTGGCGCCGACGCGATTTGCTATGTCGGCGCGTGGTTACACGGACACGTACAACCCAAAGCTCGGCATTCTTGGCGACATGCAGCACGCACTCTTTATTCCTGCGGTTGGCTTGCCGGTGCGCGTGTCGCAGGATTTCTATCTTGAATCTTCGGATACGCAGCCGCGCACCTCGGTGTGGTGGAGCCCGGTGTCCTTCGTCAATGCGTCCATTTGGGATCGCGTGTTTTTCGGCGGGATGAACTTGCAAGGCGACCTTGCAGGATTCGGCAATGCGCAAGGTGTGACCAATCGGTTCCTCAGCTTGGCGCGATTGCCGGACGGTTCAGGACAAGCGTTTTACGCCAGCGCGCCCACGACCGTGTTCCCATTTCCGGTGAATGAATGGTTCACATTGATGGCGCACACCAGCGTGGGTCAGACCGGCGGCGGTTACAGCCTGTGGTTGAAATCTGCCGGCACGGTCGCCGCGAATCCGCCTTACCTCGACCCGCGCATGAGCTCCGGCGACATCGAACCCATGGATGGAAATCCGATGGGGTGGGTGAATCTGTTTCCGGGTCGAGGCGACAATCTCGCGACCCCGCAGGTGCGTGAGGGCATCGGCCTTGCCAGGAATCGGTTCGGCGACACCGCTTCGAACGTTGGACAGTTCAACCAGGCGCCGATCTTTGACTCTCCGAACTTCAACGGGATTCAGTACGGCTGGGGGTTCGACAATCCGCTCAACTCAGCGTTCCAGGCGGACAATTACCACTTCGCGAACTACTGCGTGAGCGGACCCTTTATCCAGATCGCCTGCCCGGCGGACTTCAGCGGAAACGGCTCCGTTGGCGGCGAGGATCTTGCAGAGCTGCTCGCCAACTGGGGTCCGGACGGCGGATTTACTCCGATTGACCTGAATCTCGATGGAGTGGTCAACGGCGCCGATCTGGCGAGCTTTCTTGCCGACTGGGGCCCGTGCAACTGAATCAGGCGTGGCCAAAGCAGCGACACACCCGCGTCGGATTCGACCGATAGGATCCGAACGATGGATCGATTTTCGTCGCAGCCGCGAGACGACTCGCACGACTCAACCTCGGGGTATGACCTGGCGCCGACGGCGCGTTCGCTGGCGCTGCCGGGCGAGGCGTTTGTGCGCGCGAACGCCGCGCTGGCGCTGGATGCGCTGGCCGGCGATCTGCTGGCGCAAGCAATCACGTGCGTGCGGCAATTTGGTGATTTTCATATGGCGCTGGGCGGGGATGAATCCATCGAAGCGCTGTACATGCGATTGATGAGCGATCCCGAACTGCGCGGCCTGCCCTGGAAAGACACGCATCTCTGGATGACACACGAGCGGCAGGTTGATGACGACGACCGCTTAGCCACCGCATTGCGCGAATACATCATCGACCATTCGGACATCCCGCAAACGCAGGCGCATCTCATTCCAATTGATGAGAATGACGCGCCGGAACAATACGAAGCCATGCTGCGCGAAGCGCTCGGTACGCGCGAGCCGGGGCACGACCGGCTTGACTGCATCGTCCTTGCCATGGAGCCGGGCGGACACGCCGGCGGGCACGCGCTGATTGACACCGGCGCCGCGGAAAACGGACTTCTTTGTGGCTGGGCCAATCAAGTTGGAGCACCGCCGACAGTGGCATTAACGCGCCCGTTCGTGTGCGCGTCGCGGCTCATCGCGGTGACCGGATTCGGCGAGGAACGGCGCGACGCGTTGCGTTTGATCGCGGCCCGCCCGAATCAGCTTTCAATCAAACCAATTGCCGGCGAATTGCGCTGGTACCTCGACGATGCAATTGCTCAGGCGGACTAACGCTCACCCCTCGAGGTCGATGCGTGGCGCGATCTCGCCATCGATGAGTCCCTGCTGCTGGCGATCTTCGTGGGACTCTTCCTGATCGTTGCCCTTCATGTTGCGAATGGCTTCGATCTCTTCGGTCGGGGTCAGACCGTCGCCGAACTCCGCTTCGTCGAGGGCGCGCTTGAAACGCGCGCGTTCGCGATCACGCGCTGCGCGCTCGGTCGTTTGCGCACGCTCCTGTTGACCGACGCCGGCGAGCGAAGACTGGATGGGCAGTCCGATGGGGTCCACAGGTTTCGTATCGGCGACCGGGGCGACCCCCCGCCACCAAAATCAGGTTCGGACGTGGCTCTCAGACGCCGCAATAGCCGCAGCACCCGGAGAGCCGGATTTGAGCAGCCCCTCGGCGATTTGAACGGCGTTGAGAGCCGCCCCTTTCAGGAGCTGATCGCCGCTCAAAAAGAGATCAAAACCGTGATATCGATCGCCTTCGAACGGCAGCGATTCATCTGGGCGCACGCGCCCGACGAGCACATCGTCCAGCCCGCTTGCTTCGCGCGGCGTTGGAAAACGATTCGCCGCGCGATCATCAACGATTCGCACCCCCGGCGCCGCCGCCAGCGCTTCGCGCACCTGCGCTTCGGTGGCCGGCGTCGAGAGCTGAATGTTTACGCTTTCCGAGTGCGCCCGCATCACCGGCACGCGAATGCACGTCGGGCTGATGCGCACGGAATCATCGCCCCAAATCTTGTGCGTCTCGTCGATCATCTTCTGCTCTTCGAGGTTGCGGCCGGTGCGCGCATCCATCGCGGAATTGTGACTGAAGAGATTGAACGCATACGGCTCAGGGAAAATCCGCGGCTGCGGCTCCTTGCCGGCAAGCACGTCGCGGGTCTGGTCCTCAAGCTCGCGCATGGCTTCGGCGCCGGCGCCGCTGGCGGCTTGGTACGTCGAAACGACAATGCGCTCCACGCCGAAGGCATTCCTCAGCGGCGTGACCGCCATCAGCATCACAATCGTGGAGCAGTTCGGGTTGGCGATGATGCCCGGCTCGCCGCGCTCGTTGAACGCGTCCAGTTCGTCGCCGTTCACTTCCGGCACGATCAATGGCGTGCCCGGAGTCATACGAAAGGCGGAAGAGTTGTCCACGACGACCGCGCCCAGTTTGACGGCAACCGGCCCCCACTCGCGGCTGATGGCGCCGCTCGCGGAAAAGAACGCGACATCAACGCCTTCGAGACTCTCCCGCGACAGCTCCTGCACCGTGACTTCGCCGCCTCGGAATGGGAGGTATTTCCCGGCGGACCTCGCCGACGCCAGCAGTCGCAGCTCCCCCACCGGGAAGCCGCGGGCTTCGAGAAGCTGAATCAGCTCCTTCCCGACGGCGCCGGTGGCCCCCACCATGGCGACGGTCAGATCACGATTGGAACGCAAAACGGGCATCGAAGGCGCCTTTTGGGAATCCCCGAAAAAATACAATGACTCATCGGCAATACGCGCGGCCGCTCCGGCGTTGAGCCGATGGTCGATTCGACCGGAAGGATATGCCCATGCCAAGTCGGCGTCAGTCGCCCCGCCAAACTGGATTCTCCCTGCTGGAGCTGATGGTCACGATCTCGATCATCGCGGTCCTGCTCGGGATCACGCTGCCGGTGCTGCCTCGCGTGCGAGACACGGCCCGGCGCACCGCGTGCGCCGCCAACTACCACGGCATTGCGCAAGGATTCCAGCTCTACCGAGATCAAAATCAGCAGAAGTTCCCGGACGCTCGTTACATGCCGCCGCCTTGGCTTTCAGGTGACGAAGACCCGCCACTTCGCGTTGCGATGGACGGATATGTGGATTCGATCGAGGCATGGCATTGCCCCGGTGATTCCGAGGTTTTCGATCGGACCTATGTCGACGAGAGCGGCGCGGAACAGATTTGCGGCATGTCATACGACTACGAGACAGGCATCTCGGGCGTGACGCACGACCAGTCCTTCTTTGCGAAGTTTCTCCGCCAGACCCCCGCTGACACTCCGATTTCGAATGACTTCGATAACGGTGGATACGAGACGCAGGATGGCGAGATCATTCAGATCGAATATTTCCACGAGAAGCGCAACATCCTTTTCGCCGACGGACACATCGAGTAAGAGCCATGACTGAGCACAAACGCATTAACCTTGACGAAGCCTCTGAAAGCCGCGCACCAATTGACGCGAATTGGTCACGGCGCAAGAAGATGACTGTTGGCATTGTCGCAGCCATTTGTGCGACGAGCGCCGTATCCGCCGGTGTCTGGTGGACCATGGCCTCACGCCCGCCGCGCCTGCCGCGCACGGCGGATGAAGCCGTGGTGCTTCTTGCATCCTCACAGTTCGATCGATTGAGTGAAGATCGTCAGCGCCAGTACGCCGCCGAAGCAGGACGCCTGATGCGCGAGCTTCCTGACGAAGAACGGCGTGCGCTCTTCCAGGATGAATCGAACCGAGACGCGATGCGCAAGGTCTTCGAAGAACGCATGGATGAAATGGTTCGCAATTTTGCTCGCGGCGAGGAAATGAATCGCGGCCGTTTCCCGCGCGGCGAACGACCGCCCCGCGCCGAAGGCGAAGAAGGCCGTCCGCCATTCAATCCTGAAGAAATGACGGATGAAGAGCGCCAGCGCCGCATGGATGAACGAAAAGAGCGCATGAATGAGCAAATACTGACCAATGCGCAAAGCGGCAACGCCCAATCGTCCGGCCTGCGCGCTGAAATGATGAAGCGCATGACGAAATCCGGTGGCGGTTGGGGCGGCGGTGGTCGAGGTGGGGGCGGCGGCGGAGGTGGAGCCGGCGGACCGCGCGGCGGTTAAGCCCCCTTACCCACGTTCGGACATCAATTCGTGAAGCGCCTCAATTGCTCGCGCAATTGGCAGGTGCGCTTCACGCTCCGGCGCCGCGATTGCAATCGCTCGCTCGCACCGATTCATCACGCGGCCTCGCTTTTCCGCGGACGACAGATCGCACAAATTGTCATACGTGTCCGCGAGTTTGATGAGCTTTGCTCGCCAATCGGCGCGCTGAAGAGCCGCGTCATAGGCCGCTTCGCGCGCCGCCTCCGGCACGCGCATGTCCTTGGTGAGCGCCGCAACGCAGCCCGCGACATCTTCACCGAATTTTTCCGCGATGTCGTCGTAATCCGCCGGTGAGTCTTCGATCACATCATGCAGAAACGCTGCGGCAATACAAACCTCATCATCACAACCAAACACATCGCGCACGGTCATGGCGACGCGCACCGGGTGTGCCGCGTACGGCGTGCGCCCGTCATCACGCATCTGCCCCTGATGCAGACGCAGCGCCATGGATGCCGCATCCTGCCAAAGCTGTTTCACAACGTCGCTCCGTGATGTTCGCCCGCGGGAATTAGCAGCACCACAACCTGCACATCAATCGCGCGGCCTTCGCCAGTCGCATCCACGCGCTCGCCAGTTTTTCCCTTCACGTTCACGTCCGCCTGGTTCACGCCGAGCAGGTCCGCGAGGTTTCGGCGCATTTCTTCTTTGCGCGGCCCCAGCTTCGGCCGTTCCAGCACGACCACCGCATCGAGATTGCCGACTCGCCAGCCCTGCTCGCGCGCCCGGCGCATGGCTTCAGCGACGTAGACGCTGGAGTCTTCTCCCGAATGCCGCGGATCATCGTCCGGAAACAACTGCCCAATGTCCGGAAGCGCCAAGGCCCCAAGAATCGCGTCCGTCACGGCGTGATAAAGCGCGTCGCCATCGGAATGGCCGACCGGGCCGAGGTCGTGATCGAGCCGCACGCCGCCAAGGATGAACGGTCGCCCGGCCCCGGCCGGCGCGACTGGCTCCAGCCGATGCCGGTCCCATCCCAGGCCGACCCGAAATGGGGGCCGCCCGTGACTCAATTCCCCGGATTGATCTGCCTTTGGAGGCAATCAGACCCCTTCCTTGTGGAGTGAGCGGACTATTCGGACGATGGAAACGGTGCCCCGGCGCGACCTGTCGCCACCGGGCGCGAACTCGCGCGGCGTCCGACCGCGTATGTTACTTGCCAGCGATCCTGCGTCCTCCGGAGTTCAGACATGCCCACTCGCCGCGCCGTTCGAAACGTCATGACCACCCTTTCGCTCGCCGCCCTCTCGTTTGGCGCCCTGTCGGGTTGCTACACGCCGCAGGGGCCGGGGTATTCAGGCTTGGCGCCGGAGACGTACATCAGCACGTCGTTGAGCCCCAAGACCGTCTCGCTGGTCGACAAGCGCACGGACGAAACGGTCTGGTCGGTCGATGTGCCCGTCGGCAAGCAAGTCGTGATCATCTTCCGCGAAGGCCAGAACGAAGGCGCCTTCATGCCCGACACGTTGCTGTGGGAAGTGATGGACGCCGGGAAGAAGTTCGGCAAGCTCGACAATGAGATCCCGTCCCCGCCGCGCTCTTCGCGCCGCGTGGACATGGCCCTGCGCCCCGCGCCGGAGCTTCCCGCCAATGCGACCATGACGCAGACGTCGTCGAACTGATCGAAGAGCGCTATTCCGGCTCCGCCGACGGCGCTCAGATCGCTACGTCAGACATTGAAATACTTGGCTTCCGGGTGATGCACGATCAATGCGCTCGTGCTTTGCTCCGGGTCAATCTGCCAGTTCTCAGTGAGAGCGCAGCCGATGCGCTCCGGCTGAAGCAAACGGAAGAGCTTTTCCTGATCGCTCATCTCCGGGCAGGCGGGATAGCCAAAGCTGTACCGCGAACCGCGGTATTTTTGCGTGAAAAGCTCGCGGATCTTCGTCGCGTCCTCGCCGCCAATGCCGAGTTCCTGACGCATGCGCTTGTGCCACATTTCCGCCAGCGCTTCGGCGCACTCGACGCCGAACCCGTGCAGGTAGAGGTACTCCGTGTAGTCATCTCGCTCGAAGAGATCGCGAGCCCGACGTGAAACTTCTTCGCCAACGGTCACGCAGGACAGCCCCAGCACATCGCGCTCCGGCTCGCCGACGTCCTTGAAGAAGTCCGAAATGCACAGGCGCTTGCGGCTTGATTGGCGCGGAAAACTGAAGCGCTCGATCTCGCGCGTGCGATCGTCCGGGTCAAAGACGATCAGATCATCACCGTCGCTCGCAACCGGCCACCAGCCGTACACCACACGCGGCGTCAGCACGTCTTCATCGCGACACATGTCACAGAAGCGCTGGAAGATCGGATCAACGTCCTCGCGCACCTGACGCTCGAACTCTTCGTCACTCTTGCGGCCCTTTTTGTACTGCCACTGCCCGCGATACAGCGCGACTTTGTTCACGAACGGATACACATCGTCGAGCTTGATGCCTTCGACCACGCGCGATCCCCAGAACGGCGGCTCGGGAACATCCACATCACGCGCCACATCGCTGCGTTGGGCGACCGCAAGTGCGGGTTCACCGGTGGGACGGGTGTCTCGCCCGTCCGTGTCATCAGCGACCCCATCTCCGGAAGACGGGCGGGACGCCCGTCCCACCGACTCCTGTGCTTTTCGTGACTTGGACTTCGCAATCTGCTCCTCAGCCCGAGCGCGCTTCTCCAGACGATCCGCCACTTCCTGATCAAGCGAGTCGAAGTCGCGCTTCATGATGTGATCCATCAAGCGCAACCCTTCAAATGCGTCGCGCCCGTAGTACACCTTGCCGCTGGAATACGTCGTGCGCAGTTCCGTCTCGCAGTAATGTCGCGTCAGCGCGGCGCCGCCGAGCATCACCGGCGTGGCGACGGAACGCTCAGCCATTTCGCGCAAGTTGTCCTGCATGACCCCGACACTCTTGACCAGCAACCCCGACAGCCCGATCGCATCGGCGCCGTACTCTTCGAGCGCGCTCATGATGTTTGCGATCGGCTGCTTGATGCCGAGGTTCACGACTTCGTAGCCGTTGTTTGTCAGAATGATGTCAACAAGATTCTTGCCGATGTCGTGCACATCGCCCTGCACCGTCGCAAGGATGATCTTTCCCTTGCTGCCGCCGCCCTCAACTTTGGGCATGTGCGGCTCCAAATGCGCCACGGCGCCCTTCATCACCTCCGCCGATTGCAGCACAAACGGCAACTGCATTTCGCCCTTGCCGAAGAGTTCACCAACGACCTTCATGCCGCCGAGCAGGTGATCGTTGACAATATCCAGCGCCTCGTATTTCGTGAGCGCTTCGTCGAGCGAGGCCGTCAATCCATCCTTTTCGCCATCAATGATGTGGCGCTGCAAACGTTCTTCAAGCGGCAGGTCCGCCAGCGACACACGCGCCTCGGCGACGCCTTCTTCGTCATCCGGAAAGAGCTTGATAAAGACGTGCAGCGGATCAAAGCCCTCGCGCCGCTTGTCGTAGATCAAGTCCAATGCCGCGTTCCACCGCTCATCACTGATCTTGGTCTTGGGAAGAATCTTCGACGCATGCACAATCGCGCTGGTCAGGCCGACTTCGCGCAGCTCATGCATGAACACGCTGTTCAGCACCACGCGAGCGGCCGGCTTCAGACCGAATGACACATTGGAAAGCCCAACCACCGTGTTGCACTGCGGGAGGCGCTCGCTGATGAGCCGCGTGCCTTCGATGGTTTCCAGCGCCAACCGCCGGTCCGCCTCAACGCCCGTGGTCACGGGAAGCACCAGCGGATCGAAAAACAAATCCTCCGGCGCGATGCCGTATTTGTTGCATGCCAGATCATGAATGCGTTCGGCAATCTCGATTTTGCGCTTCGCCGTCTTGGCCATCGCTTCCTGCGGATCTTCGTCGATGGTTCCTGCAACGATCGCGGCGCCGTACCGCTTCGCCATGCGACAAATCTCGGCGAGCTTCTCTTCCCCGTCTTCGAGATTCATCGAGTTCAGGATGCACTTGCCGCCGGCCCGCTTGAGCCCCGCCTCCATCACATCAATCTGCGTGGAGTCGACCATGAGCGGCGTCGGCGCCTGGCGCACGAAACGTGACACGACTTCGTCCATGTCAGTGACGCCGCCGCGACCAACGAAGTCGACGCAGACATCAATCAGGTGCGAGCCGTCGCGTAACTGCTCGCGCGCCATGGAGACCAAGCCATCCCAATCGTCTTCATTGAGCAGGCGCTTAAACTTGCGCGAGCCGTTGGTGTTCGTGCGCTCGCCGACGATCAGGATTGAGCTGTCCTGGTCGTACTCCACCGGTGAATAGAGCGACGTGCAGGACGGCTTCATCGGCGTTTTTTCGACGTCGGCGATCATGGCGCCGTCAAGCGCATTCGCCAGCGCTTCGATGTGCTCCGGCGTCGTGCCGCAACAGCCGCCGACGATCGAGACGCCGAACTCCGTCACGAAGCGCGCCACCGAATCTGCAAATGGCTTCGGTTTCAGCGGATATTCCGTGCGCCCTTCGACCAGCACCGGTAAACCGGCATTGGGAACAATCGCGATGTGCCGATCCCAGTGGCGGCTCAGCCAGCGCACATGCTCGGTCATTTCAACCGGGCCCGTGGCGCAGTTCAGACCGAGCGATGCGATCGGGAAGCCCTTCAGCGCATGCGCCGCTGCGGCGATCTCCGTCCCCACAAGCATCGTGCCCGTTGTTTCGATCGTGACGTTGCACATGATCGGCACGTCGGATGCGTCTTTGCCGCGCTCCGCGAGCGCATCGAGGCACGCATTGACGGCGCACTTGACCTGCAAAATGTCCTGACACGTTTCGATGATGAACGCATCCACGCCGCCGTCGAGCAAGCCCCGCGCCTGTTCGACGTAAGACGCAAGCAACTCATCCCACGTGGTGTGGCCCAGTGTGATCAGTTTGGTGCCTGGCCCCATCGAACCCAGCACAAAGCGCGGCTTGTCTTTCGTCGAATGTTGCTCGCACGCGGCGCGCGCGATTTCCGCCGCGACTTTGTTCAGCTCGCGCGTTTGTTCGACCAGATCAAACTCTGCGAAGACCAGTTTGTTGGCGCCAAATGTGTCCGTCTCGACGGCGTCCGCGCCGACGGCAAGAAACGATTCGTGGATGGACTGGATCACATCCGGCCGCGTCTGCACGAGGATCTCGGTGCAGTTTTCCTTGTTGAGGTAATCGCGCTCAAGGTCGCAATCGCAATTGTGAATGCTCGTGCCCATCGCGCCGTCAATGACAAACGGGCGGCGACCGAGACGCGAAAGCAGCGGAGATTGAGCCATGCCTGGGATTCGTCCTTCCAGAGGGCGATGGGGGAATCGAGGAGTCCGTCCGAAGCGCTCTGCCCTACTTGCGGCGAGCCAGCCCGAACCGTCCCGCATCATATCGTCCCGTTCATCCGGATCAACGGATGAAGAATCCGGAAATGGAAAGTGACATTGACATTTTGCCAATCATGCTTTACGATCGATCGTGGGCAATCCGATGAACCAATGCGTCAAATGCACGATCTCGCAGCTCGGCGTGGCCCTGCTCGCCGCTGGGGCACTTGTGGCCTCCAGTTACGTCCTGAAGACGTACGAGATGTCGGCCCCAGCACGCTTGGGAGTCGCGCTCTCGCCAGCCCCCTTCTATGTGCTGCTGATCTGGGTCATGGTTCGCGGCGTCAGAATGCTGGACGAGCTTCGCCGCCGCATCATGCTGGAATCCCTCGCCATCGGGTTCGCCGGCGGATGGCTGCTTCTCCTGCTCTACAACCGCCTTGAAGTCGCGAACATCGGGCTTCCACCTATGGAAATGGATTGGGTCCTTTTCCTCTTCATCATGATCTGGGTCGCGGGGTACGGGTACGCCACCCGCCGCTACTGATGAAGAACCAGCTCAGGGTCTTGCGGGCGGAGCGGAAGTGGTCGCAGGCGGACCTCGCCAAGCGGCTTTCCGTCTCTCGTCAGACCGTCAACGCGATCGAAACCGAGCGCTACGACCCCAGCCTTCCGCTCGCCTTCCGCATCGCCAGGCTCTTCGACCGACCAATCGAAACCATTTTCACCGATCCCGAAGATGGCGAAGAAATGAAATCCGAACCGGAGAAATCGAAATGAAGACATCGCGGGATGAGTGGCGAAATCTGGAACAACCGAATGAAGCGACCGAGCCGCACGCAGGCGGCGTCTGCCAAACGCCCCGGCGTTCGTGGCTTATGCTGCCTCTCCTTGCGCTGGGAATCGGCAGCGCGGCGGGCGCCATCGTCGTGATGTTCGGCGATTCGTCGATGCGTGAAGGCCTTTCGTACGGCGCGTTCTTCGCGCTGACCAGCTTCGGCGGACTTCTGGCGACACGTGAATCAAATAGCGGCGGATGCTGCCTCTCAAAGTGGTTTCAACGCCGCGGGGCAAAAAATGGTGGCGATATGACGGAACACAACGCATGAGTGACAACGCGATACTTCTCGATGGCGTCGTCAAGACGTTCGGCGACAAGAAAGCGGTCGATCATCTCGATCTGCAAGTCCCCACGGGTTCGGTGTGCGGCTTCCTCGGCCCCAACGGCGCCGGGAAGACCACCACCATCCGCATGGTGATGTCCATCATTTATCCAGACTCCGGACGCATCGAAGTGCTCGGCAAGAAGAGCGCCATCGAGTCCAAAGACCGCATCGGCTATCTGCCCGAAGAGCGCGGCGTCTATCGCAAGATGAAAGTTGGCGACTTCCTCGCCTACATCGCGCGCCTCAAAGGCATGGATGCCGGCCGCGACCTGACGACCAAGATCGACAACTGGCTCGATCGCGTGCAGCTTGCGGACGTGCGCAAGAAGAAGTGCGAGCAGCTCTCCAAGGGCATGCAGCAGAAAGTGCAGTTCATCGCGACGATCATTCACGATCCGGAACTGATCATCCTTGATGAGCCCTTCAGCGGCCTCGACCCCGTGAACGCACGCTTGCTGCGCACACTCATTGATGAGATGCGCACGGCCGGCAAGACGATCATCTTTTCAACGCACGTGCTCGCCTCGGCGGACCAGTTGTGCGACCGCGTGTTCATGATCAACAAGGGCCAGAAAGTGCTGGACGGCTCCATCGAAGGCATCCGCGCCAAGTTTGATCCGAAAACAATTGTCGTCGAGCCTGCCGCATCAAACGCGGACCAGGATTTCTACGGCAAGGTCCAATCGATCTCCGGCGTCCACTCCGTGACGCGAATCGGCGAGCGTGGCTCCGTGTACGAAGCGCATCTGAACGATGGCGCGGACGCCCAGACAGTGCTCAGCGCCATCGCGGCAGCCATGCCCGTCCGGCGCATCGAATTGCGCAAGGCGACACTCGAAGACATCTTTGTCAATCTCGTCGATCCGGGAGACTCCGAAGACACCATCCGCGCGGCACTGAAATCCGACGCCGCCATGTCGGTGGGAGCCTGATTCATGAATAAGATAATTCTCACCGCAATTCGTGAATTCAAAGCCACGGCGCTGACGCCGGCGTTTCTGTTCGGCGCCGTCATTTTGCCGCTGATTATTTGGGGTGTGCTCGCTGCGGCGCTGGGCGCCGGCCTGTTCAGCCAAAAGCCTGAGCCGACGAAAGGAAAAATTGCTCTCGTCGATCCGACGCCGGACAAACAGTTGACGGCACTCGTGGCGGCGCGCCTCTCGCCTGAAGCGCAGAAGGCGAAACTCGAAGCCATGAGAGCCGAAGCCAGCGCCAAACTCGCCGAGGTAATGGGCTCCATGGGCGAGAATGCGGCGAAGCAGGCGGAAGGATTATTCAAGTTTGATCCGTCCGAGATTGACGTCGAATCGCACGAGCCTTCGGCCGATCTCGAAGCCGTTCGCCAGCGCGTTCGTGACGGTGAACTTCTCGCTCTCATCGAAGTGACGCAGAGCACGATCGAACCCGGAGGCACATTCACCGATCAGGTTGGAGAGAAGGCCAAAGCACGCGACATCGAGATGATTGAAGATGCCGTCGCGAACTCTGTCGTTGACGTGCGTCTTGAGGACTCCGGTATGAGTGCGCCGCTCGTACGCGCGCTCTATAGCCGTCCGAGCGCCCAGCAAGTCACGCTCAAGGCCTCTGGCGGCGAAACCAAAGGCTCGGAGATGATCCAACGCTTCTTGCCACTTGCCTTCCTCATGTTTCTCGCCATCGCCATCTTCACCGGCGGCGGTTACCTGCTGATGAGCACAGTGGAAGAGAAATCGAGCCGCATTATGGAAGTGCTTCTTTCCTCAATGTCACCGATGCAATTGATGACAGGGAAGATCATCGGCCAGGGCTTTGTGGGGCTTCTCTTGCTGTTGGTTTACGGCGGGCTTGGTGTGTTTGCGGCGATCCAGTTCGCCTTCATGGACCTGATCCCACCATCGCTGCTCGTGTGGCTGGTCGTCTACTTCCTGATGGGATACTTCATCTATGCGTCATTTAATGCGGCCATCGGCGCCGCAGTGAACGAAGCCCGCGAAGCCCAGGCCCTGCAAGGGCCCATCATGGGTCTGACGATTCTCATCATGTATCTCGCGATCTTCAGTGTGATGATCAGTGACAATCCACACTCCTCAATCGCGCGAGGGCTGAGCTATTTCCCGCCGGCCACCCCATTCGTCATGTCCATGCGCGTCGCGTACATCAATGACCCGATGCCGATGTGGGAGCTGGTGTCCACGACGGTCGTCGGCGTGCTCGGCATGATCGCAAGCGTCTGGTTCGCCGCGAAGATCTTCCGCGTCGGCGTCCTGATGTACGGCCAGCCGCCGAGCCTCATTGGCCTGATCAAGTGGATGCGGTATGCGTGACTAATCCTCCCCCTCCCGCCTCGCGGGAGGGGTTAGGGGAGGGTTCTCCCATCACCTCTCCCTTTGGGAGAGGTCGGCGAAGCAAAGCGCCGCCGGGTGAGGGGCGAGTTCCTTCCTTCATGATCAGCGAACGCGCCGGAAAGCAGGACACATTCGGCCCTCACCCGACCTCGCTGCGCTCGGCCACCCTCTCCCAATGGGAGAGGGACTCGCTCCACCTCTCCCTTTGGGAGAGGTCGGCAAAGCAAAGCGCCGCCGGGTGAGGGTCGAGTTTCGCCCGTTCGATTCATTAAGAAAGAATAAATCAAGTCAAACATCTGGCCCTCATCCGTCAACGCGTTG
Source organism: Phycisphaerales bacterium (assembly GCA_029260345.1). Lineage (GTDB taxonomy): Bacteria > Planctomycetota > Phycisphaerae > Phycisphaerales > UBA1924 > OFTM186. The sequence goes on from JAJDDK010000004.1 coordinate 122,309, forward strand.
CGTTGACACCTTCTCCCAGACGGAGAAGGGATTGGCGCCATATCGCCGATAGATTCCCCACATGACTTGGTGGCACGCTGTCATTCTGGGCCTCGTTGAGGGAATCACTGAGTACCTCCCGGTCAGTTCGACCGGTCATCTCATCATCACCAGCGCGCTGCTCGGTCTCGATGACCCGTCCGTCAAGAACTCTGTTGATACGTTCACGATCGTCGTGCAGGGCGGCGCGATCCTCGCCGTGCTCGGTCTGTATCGCCAGCGCGTCCTTCAAATGATTCGCGGCGTCTTCGGGCGCGACCCCGCCGGGCGCAAGCTCGCCATCAACATCATCATCGCGTTTCTCCCCGCAGCGATCCTCGGCGTATTGCTCGACGACTGGATCGAAGCGCGACTCTTCTCACCCATCCCGGTGCTCGCGGCTCTCGCTCTCGGCGGCGTGTGGATGATCTGGCTGGATCGTCCGAGCGCACGGCGCGCCTCTGCAGAATTGCATGAAGCCATCGACCACGAGCACGATCCTGAAGACGAAAAAGCGAAAAAACTCGGCGCGGCGCCGCGTCGCCATCTCGAGATCGAAGACATCTCGTGGCGCACGGCGCTGGCCATCGGCTTCTTTCAAGTCGTCGCCATGTGGCCCGGCACGTCGCGCTCGATGATGACCATCGCCGGCGGCACACTGCTCGGCCTGCGCCCCAAACAAGCGGCGGAGTTTTCATTCCTGCTCGGCCTGCCCACACTCGGCGGCGCCACCGTGTACAAACTCGCAAAGAACCTGAAAGAATCGCACGACAACGGCACGCCGAACATGTTCGAAGACCTCGGCGTCATGCCGGTGGTCATCGGGCTGATCGTCGCGACGATCGCCGCAGCGCTTGCCGTGAAATGGCTCGTGTCATTCTTGAATAAGCACGGCCTGGCTGTGTTTGGCTGGTATCGGCTTGCGTTGTGCGCGGTGCTTGGCGGATTGATCGCTGCGGGCATTGTGCAATTCGGTTGAGGCGCGCACCGAAGTCAATCACATCTCGATGACAACCTTGAGCTGTGACGGGTCTTGCGCCGCCGCAAATGCTTTGGCCGCATGCTCCAGCTTGAATCGCTGCGTGATCAGTCCTTCGACGTTGATCTCGCCGCGTTCGAGCATGGTCACGGCTTCGCGCAGGCGGGCGCCGCGCGAACCGAGCAGTTCGATCTCATTCTCCACCAGCGGGCGCAGATCCGTTTCATCCGGCATATCGAATCCGGGAGGCGAAAGCGGGCGCAGCAGCACGATCTTGCCGCGCGGGCGCACCATGGCCGCGGCGGTCGTGATGCTCCCTCCCGGCGCCGACACATCGAGCACCACATCCTGATCTTCGCGCCGGCCGACTTGTTCCAGCGGACGATGGCGCACGCCGAGTCGATCCGCCGCATGCAGCGTCGCTTCGCACGACGATACAACACGCACAGACGCATTCAGTTTGGCCATTGCCTGAGCCGCAAGCAGCGCTTCGGAGCCGCGCCCCAGCACCGTGATGTACGGACGGCCTTCCAAGTGCGTGAACCACGCGGCTTGCAGCGCCCGCGCCAGTGGCGCCGCGAAAATCGCCAGATCATCCGGCAGCGACTCAGAAATCGCGCACACATTCATCGTCGGAAGGTTGAATTGTTCGCGCAGGCAGCCATCGCAGCCCGGTGATCCGAGTAGTCGCCGATCGCGGCAATGCGTGCTCAGTCCACCGCGACACAGATCGCACAAGCCGCACACGATGTCCGGCGAGGAGACGATGCGTTGACGGCGCAGGGCAGCGGATTTCGAACCTGTTTCCACGACGGTCCCGACAAATTCGCGCCCGGGCGTGAACGCGGTTGCGTCATCGATGCGCAGCATGCTCGCAATGTCAAACCAATCGATGCTCACCAGCGAAGGCCGCACGGCGACTTCGGTTTCGGCTGGAGCTCGTGTTTCGGAATTCGCCAGAGTGATGGCGCCGGCGCTGAGGCGCACCGCGCGAAAACTCATTCCCCCTCGGGACTCGGCGCGGTTCCCCGCGTCATCCCGACTGGCATCGATGCGGTCTCGTTTGGTGTCTCGACCCATGGAACGATGTATTCCCAGAACTTTGGCTTTCGCTGATACACGGGATAGACGTAGGTACCGCGCCCAGCGAACAGATCGTCCGTTTCGGACGTCCACTGAAGCCACGCGCCAGCGTCATAGGCAAAGTCCTGCCCGGTCAGGATGGTCAGTGAACTCAGCGCCGCCTGATTCACGAGGAGTCGCTGATCGAGCAACCCTGAAATAAGCACCTGCACAACTTGCGCGTCCGCGTATTGCCCAAGGGCGCCCGCAGCGGCGGCACGAGTTTCGGAATCCGTCTCAAAACGAGGGCTTGCCGCGCGAATCAGCGGCTCCACCACGGCTGGATTATGAATGCGCTGCAATGCTTCAGCCGCGGCTCTGCGAACGATGGGTGAATCATCCGTCAGGGATTCAGCGAGCAGCACCGCATCGCTTGTCAGACCGTGTCGTCCGACCGCTTCGCATGCGACGGCGCGCACGGTGGGATCCTCATCATCCATCGCGAGGCGATAAAAGCGCAGGTACACCGGATCGCCGCCCCACGGCGCATTGGAGAGAAGCAGCATGCCGCGCTGACGTTTGTCGGGGTCATACGGGTCCGCCGCCCAGCGAGCGGCTTCGGCAGGATCCGGCGGCGAGAAGATATTCAGAATCGTGTCCTGCTCGAGATTGCTGCCGCCGGTGAAATCGGCGCCGCATCCGCTGACGAATAAGGTGCAGAAGTACACGAAGACCATGCATCCGGCGGCGCGGAGTCGGCGAGTCGTATTCGCAGTCGGTTCAGCACTGGGCACGATTCGATTGTACGGTGAAAGCGGATTCAGGCTGAAGTGAAGGAGGCGCCTCATGATTGATCGCATCATTGGCCGGTTCACGTTGCCGTTTCGATGGCTCTCTTTGGCGGCGGTGGCGATGGGGCTGGCCGGGTGTCACTTCGGATCAAGCCCGGATGCGACCAAGAGCTTTGGCCCGGCGACGAAAGCGGATTCATCACTGAAGGCGGCTGAGGCGTACGTGTCCAAGGCCGGCGAGTCGGCTTTTAGCGTCGTCGGCGCCGAGGATGGATCCAAGGGAAAAGTCACGGTGTCCATCGAGCCCGTTTCGGGCGGGCATCGGTGGCAGGTGCGCTATGTTCGCGACAGCGCCAAGACCCCATTTCGTGAGGACGTGCTTGAATCCACTGACGCCGGCGTTGTGATGATCGAGACCACTGAATACGACCGAGACGCGCTCACCGTCTACGACCCGCCCCTCACACTGATGCCGCGAACCCTGGAGCCGGGAAAAATTTTCAAACAAGAAATCAAGATGGTGATTCACCCGCCCAGCGATCGCAACAAAGTGCGCCGGCGCGGCACGGGCCACCAAACGGTCGAACTCATCGGAAAGCAATCCGTCAAAACGGGCGCCGGAGAGGTCGACGCCTTCCACGTGCGCAGTCACTTCGTCGCGGAGCTTTCACCGGCGCACGTCGAAATCGCGACCGAACGCTGGTACGCGCATGAGAAAAGCACTGTTGGTTTTGTCGCGGAGCGTTATGACGAGAAACTAACGATCCTGGGTGTGGAGTCGTCAGCGCGCGGCTACCTCTGGATCTTGCGCGCGAACCATTGACTTGTGTCGATCACGGATCACTTCACCAAATGGTGAATCGGCACTTCAATCGTGCGATCACGCGGCCCTGAGATCACCAGGATCCCCGCATCAACGTCGATCTTGGCCAGCGTCCACTGGGGCTCAATCTCGTCGCCCACGCGGCGTAAGCGACCGTTGACGGTGGCCAGCGCGCCCTTTGAACTGACCAGCACCGACTTCACATGAAACGACGGCGCCGGCACCTCCACCGGAACGACATTGGTTGGGGCCGTCGATTCTTCTGTCGTTTCCACGATCGGCGCAGCGCCATGTAAAGGCGAAGCGCCGAATGGCTGTTGCATCGCTGACCGTGCAAATGTCACCACGGCGACTTGCGCTTCAGTCAGCTTCGGAAGCGGCATCACCTGTGACGCCGATGGACCGTCATCGATCGTCGCTCGCGCCTGCGGCGGCGCCCCGCCCGTACCCCAACGGAACAGCAGCGCCATCGCAATCGGAGTCGCCGCGGCGCCAATGCCGGCGCCTCGAAGGAGCTGCCGTCGTCCGGGCATCACTCATCCTCCTCATCGATTGCAGCCATCGTGATAGCGAGCGCGGCCGGGTCAAAAGAGTAGTGCGCTGTCTGAATCATCGCGTGGACCGTTTCCCCATCCGCATGCTCCACCGGCGTTAGTGAGAACCGCGTCACGACATTGAACCCGGAGTCCCCTTCGATCGCGGCAAGGAATCGTGCGACTCGTTCGTACTCACCGGTCGCTTCTACTGTGAATCCATACGATCGCGCGAAATCTTCATCGTCTTCATTCTGCGCGATAGGATCGATGCGATCGATGCGCACGTCTTCGCGTTCTCCAAGTTCAAGCAAGCGTGTGGACCACGGCGCTTCGACCCTTGGCGTGCCTTGGTCGAGCCACGCGAAGAGGCGATCCGCTTCTGACGCCAGTCGAATCGTGCGGCTCGCATCAGGTGAGAAGCGCGCCTCCGCCGACAGCGTGTCCATGAGCGAGTGCCGGCGCTCCAGCCCCTGCTCGAGCCGTCCATTGATCAGCATGGCCACGCCGCCGACCATCGCAACAGCGATCACACCCATGGAAACAAGATCGCGCGTGCTTTGCACTTTCACGGCAGCTGCTCCTCGGCCGGAGGCGGCGTGACGGGCGCCGCCACGAGCTGAACAGTCACGTCGAATTCCTGCTGCCCGCCGGCGGAATCGGCGCCGCGACGAATGCCGCCAAGCTCGACCTGTTCAACGAGCGGGCACAACCGCAAGGAATCAACAAAGTGCGTGATGGCGCGCCGGGCGGCTTCCGGATTCTCTCCGTCAGCGCGTCCTTGCAGTCGTACATGCACGCTCTCGCGTTCGTGTGCGCCTTGCACACTCGTCAGCCGCACGGCCGTTGGCGTGAGGCGGGAGAGCTCTGCGAGCCATGCTCCCCAGTGCGCACGCGGCGGCATCGACTGCGGCACGCGCGCCGCCGCACGCCGTGACATCATGAAGTCCTGCTCGGCTGTCGCCAGACGATCCCGCGTGGCGCCAATGCGCTGCGCCGTCGCTTCAAGCGAAGCGATGTGACGATCCATGGATTGCGTGATCCACACACTCCACGCGGCGTCGGCAGCCAGCAGCGCCACCGCAATCGACACGCCTGCAATCAGTCCGCGGTGCACGCGCCGATTCAGTCGGGTCTTGAGCGCCGCGGGCGGCAATAAGCCAAGCTGCTCCGCCAGCGCTGCTCGCGATGCGGCGTCGTCGCGCAAGACCGCCTTTGCCACAGACGAGTCGCTCTCAACCGCCAATGGGGCGCCAGTCTCGTGTGAAAGCACTTCGGCCAATCGGCGAATGGACGCGCCAGCGCCGCAGACTTTGAATTGAATCCTTGATCGCTGATCGTCACTCAGGCTGAATCGGAGCGACTGCTTGACCTCAACGACGAGCGTCTGGAGCACGGGCTGAATGATGGGAAGGAGGTCGGCCCCTTTGAGGCCGCGCGATTCATCAATCACATCATCAAACTCGGGGACGCCGACCTCTTCGAGGAGTCGTCGCGCTTCCTGGTTGGACAGTGCCGATTCCTGATCGTGGCGCAGTATTGGACGTGTCAGCGCCTCAACCAGCCGATCGGTTCCGATGCTGATCATGCGGAACAGATGAATATGACCGTTGTGCGTCGCCGTCAGCGTGGACATTCCATCTTCGATGCGAAGTCGGACCACGACGTCAGAGCCGGCTTCATTCATCGCGTCTTCGATCGCAGCGCTCACCGTCGTCGCCGCCATGGGCGCAATGGCGCGGCATCGCAAACCGGCGCGTTCCACCAAACTGATGATCGCCTGGGCATGACGCGCTTCGTCAACGACGCCCAGCACATGTGTGCGGCGCGGCGCACCGGACTGGTCGCGACCAAGAATAAGAAACGCCGTCGGGTCGTCGGCGGTTCCGTGCGGCGCCGCATCGCGCAGGGCTAGGCTCGCGGTTTGGATCGCATCACTTCCCGTCACCGGCGCTTGATGGAGATCCACCACGAACGTCGGACCTTCGTACAGCGCGACGACATCAGCGCCTTCGCAGCCGAGTTGTTGCACGGCGCTGGCGAGTTGAACATCGAGCGCAGAAACGCCATCAACCCAAGTGTCATCCTGGAGGGGCCGATCAAACCCAACCATGCAGGTGCGCTGGTCTGCGCCGCCATATCTGGTGAGCCGAATCCAATTTTGCGAAATGTGAATCAAGACGCGCGGACGCACGGGCATCGCCTCCCTGCCGAGAGCGGCATGGCTGGTTTCACTTCACCTATCGGAACGTCCAATGCGGCACTTGCGGCTCAGTGCGAACGTGTCCGGTAGTGGCGTCGTCTGAAATGTGTTATTCGGGCTTTGTGCGCCTCCGCTACGGCTGTTCTGTGAGAACGCGAACGCATTGCTGCTTCGCTTCACCGACAGATGCCTCGACGCGAAGTTCACCCGGCGCTTCCGGAGACGCCTCAAAGGCGTCCACAATCGTCACGGCGACCCCGCCGGGCAGTTCGATGAATCCTGTGGCGGGAGTCTCAGGATCGTCTTTCTGCAAACGCAACGCGATGCGGGCGGCGCTCTCCGCTGCGGCGTGCGCGTGAATCGCCTGCACGCGCCAGGCGCCGAGGCGCGCATCATCACCGGCGCTGGTGACGGCGCCGATCACCACCAGATTGATCCACGCCAGCGCCAAAAGCGCCGCAACCAGCACGCCGGCACGGCGCGAGGTTCGTGATGGTCGTCGCGCCTGACTCATGGCGACATCTCCGATTGCGCCAGAAACACCGTTGTCTGAATCGCAAAGCGGCCGGATTCAATCACCAGGCGCAAGCGGCGCGTTTCACTTGGCGCGCCTTGGGTGTCCGTCACGCCGTCTTCGCCGAGATATTCGATACGAAACACATCTACAGATTGGCACAGCGGCGCCGCGGCACTGCTTGGCTCGGTCAACCACAACGTCGATCCAAGCAGTTCAATCCGAAGTCCGCAGCCAAACGCAATGCGTGAGTCGCCCGCTGTGGTGATGTCGGCGCCGCCGCCCAGAGCGCCATGCGCATTGCGAATCGAACGAGTGACGCGAAGCATGGCGTAATCCACGCGGCTCGCCGCGGCCCGCTGGCTGGTCGCCAAGGAGAAATTTTCTGATGAGCCAACCACCAGCGGCGTCACCACTCCGGCGATCGCGCCGACGATCGCCATGACCGCAATGACTTCGACAAGCGTGAATCCGCGTCCGACCGCGCGCTGATGGAGTGCGTCCGTGGTCATGGCCGGGCCACCACACACTCGACGGTGATCGATCGATCGCCAACCGATGCGCTCCGCCACTGCACTGTCACTTCGATCTGACGAAAATCCGGGTCCGCGAGCCCCGGCTGGGCGGTCGCACGATGTCCGCCAGCGACCGGCGCCACGACGACGGGCTGCGTCGTGATGCTCCATGACATGCCGTACTTCGCGTACTGATCCGTGATGTCGGACGCCAGACGCGACGCGAGACTGGTGCGATACTGCGCGGCGTTTGCCATCGCATCGAAATTGATGATCGGATCGCTGCTGGCCGCGTCCGCCGCACATTCTTCGAGAATCGTTTGCGCCAGCCAGGCGGCGCGGGTTGATTGTGCGGCGTCGATACGATTCCGCGCGGCGTCGTTGAGATACACCATCGCCGTCGGCGCCGTGATTGAAATAATCACCATCGCGGCGATCGCTTCCACGAGCGAAAAACCCCGGCGCTGGCGATTCGAACTCACCATTCCACGGCTCCGGTGACGGCCCGCACGATAATGACGCCCCCGCCGCTGACTTGAATGCGTGCGTCTTGCGTGCACGGTGTGAGTGTCGCGATGTCACGTTCCTGCGGCGTCCCCGTTGCATCAAACCAGCACTCGCCGGCGCCGGCGCTTCCCGCGCCGGACAGGAATGACTCGATCGTCACTCCGGGGAAGTCCGCCGGAACATGCAGCTCCAGCCGCGCATCGCCGGTTGGGCCTTTCATTGCGACGGGTTGCTTCGTTCCCTCCGGCATGCAGAGCAGCTCAAGGCGATCGGCGGCGGGATCAATACGCACGCCGGTCGCTTCGCCCGTCGTCACCGCCCGGCGCTGCGCAAGCGTGAGCCATCGCGCCACTTCAGTCGTGGCGGCTCGCTCGCGTGTGCGCTGAATCGCGCTGATCGCGGGAACCGTCGCAATTGACAACACGGCGACGAGCGCAAGGATGGTGATCAGCTCCACGAGTGTGAAACCTGAATCACGCCCTTTGCGTTGCGTGCGCCGTGTCTTCATGCGTGACGCCGACGGCGCCGCTCCCGATCAGAGTTCATTCGCTTTATACGGACGACCGTTGCGCTTCAGCAGCGATGTCTCGTCTTCGCTGTTGGCCCAGAAGATCGCCACTGGCGGATCAGTCCGGTTGTCGACGAAGTAGTTCCAGCCGAACCGCGTCGGGTTCTTGACGATGCGAGTATTGGCTTCGTCGAGATTGCGGATCTGCTGCACTTCGCGCAACCCGGTATACGGGTTGACCGGCACTTCTTCCTGCATGACGGTTCCGGACGTTGTGAACTCGTTGAATGTGGGGTGCGCCGCTTCACCATCGATCGCCTTGTTTGAGTAGAAGCCGGCCAGGCCGGATCGCACGCCGCCCAGCGCGCCTTCCAGCGCCGTGGCCTTGGCGCGATCGGCGTAATCAAAATATTTGGGAATGGCGACGCCCGCCAGCACGGCCAGGACCACCATCACGGCGATCAATTCGACCAGTGTAAAGGCATGACGCACCATGCTTCGACGCTTCGTGACTCCGCGCATTGCTACTCCTCCCGTTGACGCTTGGCGAATCGCCATCGCTTCCTCAATCACTGACCTTGATCACACTCATCCCACCAGCCCGACCATGTCCCACATTGGCAGGAACACAGCGAGCGCCACGGCCAGCACGACGATCGTCATCACTGCAATCAGCAGCGGCTCCAAGATCGTCGCCATGTTTTTCGTTAAATGACTGACTTCGCGCTCGTAGTGGCGCGACACGACATCACATAGGCGCGGCATTTCGGCGGACTCTTCGCCGGCAGCGATCATCCGCCGCGCAAAAGGCGGCAGATACGTGCAGTCACGCAGCGCTTCGGCGAGTCGATTTCCACCACGCACCTGGTTCATGAGTCGTGTGGCATCCCGTTGCAGCAGCGGTCGGCCGGTGGCCTGCCCCGCCATCTCCAGACTTTCCAGCAGCCCCAGGCCGGACCTGAGGCATACGCCAAACACCCGCGCAAAGCGTCCGACCGCAAGGCCAATCAGCACGGATCGAAGAACGGGTGTTCGGTGGAGCATTCGGTCGATGATCGCGCGGCCTTGAGTTGAACGCCACGCCGCCAGCCCCCCTACGACCGCGCTTGCTATGCCTATGCCGTACAGCCACCACCATTGGCGTACGGAAAGTCCGAAAGCCTGCAGCAGGCGTGTGAGCATTGGCAATTCAACGCCGCGCTGTTCAAACATGGAGGCGAAGCGCGGCACGACAAAAACCAGCAGGAAAAGTGTCGCGGACGACAGCACAATCAACACCACCGCCGGGTACGTGAGCGCGCCGCGCATTTGCTTCACGGCTTCCGACTGCTTCTCAAGCATCTCTGCAAGCATCTCGAGGACGGAGACCATGTTTCCGGACTTCTCCGCCGCATTCACGGTTGAGACGTAGACATCGCCGAACACGCGCCGGTGCGGCTCCAGCGATTCGGTGATCGTTGCGCCCGCCTGGATCGAGCTGGCGACGTCGATCAGCAGCGTGCGGAACTTTGCGTTTGTTTCCTGTTCGGCAATGCTCAGAAGGCCATCCGCGATTGGGATGCGCGCTTCCATGAGCACGGCGAGTTGATAGGTGAACTGCGAAATCTCGGTTAGGGAGATTCGTGATGAGGGTCGTCTGCGGCTGCGCGCAGCGCGGAGGCGAATCGGCGTCAGGCCTTCGATGGTGAGCTTGCGGTAGGCGTCCTGCTCGGTGAGGGCTTTGACGTCGCCGCGCCTGCGGGCGCCGCTCTTGTCCACGGCGCTGTATTTGAACGTCGCGACGCTCATGCACTCATCCTCAATGCGGCGGCGTCGTTGTTCACGGCGGGCTCATCGTCGAGCACCATGCGCACCTTCCAGAGCTCATCGATCGTGGTCAGCCCGATACGCGCTTTTTCAAGACCGTCATCAAACATGGACCGCATGCCAGCGCCGATGGCAAACTCTTTGAGTTCGCGCGAGCTGGCGCCCTCCTCGATCAGCGTCTGCACCTTTGGTGTAATCGGAAGCATTTCGTAGAGGCCGACGCGCCCGTGGTAACCAGTGTTGAGGCACTTCACGCAGCCGACGCCGCGCTGCATGCCCTGGACATCATCTGCGCTAAGGTTTAGGGCGCGCATGGCTTCGTCGCTTGGCGTTTCCGGTTTGGCGCAGGAAGGGCACACCCGGCGCACGACGCGCTGCGCAACGACGCAGAGGAGCGCGGAGTTGATCGCAAAAGGCGGCAATCCGAAATCGCGCAAGCGAGCGATGGCGCTGACCGCGTCGTTGGTGTGGAGTGTGGACAACAAGAGATGACCAGTGAGCGCCGCCTGAATCGCAATCTGTGCTGTTTCCTGATCGCGGATTTCACCGATGAGAATGACGTCGGGGTCCTGACGAAGAATGGATCGCAAAGCACCGGAGAACGTCAGACCGACTTCGGGATGCACCTGCGTTTGGCGCACCATGGGCAGTCGAATTTCAACGGGATCTTCGATCGTCATCAGGTTGCGATCGGGCGTGTTGAGTTTGGAGAGACCGGTGTAGAGCGTGGTCGTCTTGCCGGCGCCGGTCGGGCCGGTCACCAGAATCATGCCGTGGGGCATCGCCAGCACGTTTTCCAGTTTGCTGATGATGGACGTGGGCATGCCGAGTTCGTGAAAGTCTTTCAGCGATGTGCCTTGTCGCAGGAGACGCAACACGACGTTTTCGCCGCACACGGTTGGGATGGTGCTGACGCGCACGTCAATCGGGCCGGACGCATGCTGAAACCGAAATTTGCCATCCTGCGGGCGGCGCGTCTGCATCAGATCTAAACCAGCCATCACCTTGATGCGCTGCACGATGCCCGCGTGCGCGCCAATGCCGGGGCCTTGGCGTGATTGCAAGACGCCATCGATGCGCGAGCGAATCATTAAGGAATGCTCGTCGGGATTGATATGAATGTCGCTGGCGTCTTCGTCCACGGCTCGCCGGATGATTTGATTCACAGCGGCGACGATCGGCTCTTCGCCGGTGGTCAGATCCGATGCATCTGATGATTCGTCGATGCGCTGGGCGCCGACGCTTGACGCCAGGCTATACGCACGCGAAATCAGCGCACGCAGTGGCTCTTCATCGCACAGCACGGTGACGACATCAGCCTTGAGCACTTGCCGCACCGCATCGACGGCGCGCAGATTGAGTGGATCCACCATGCCGACGGTGACGACGCCTTCAACATTGAACAGCGGGAAGGCGCCATGCTTCTCCGCCGCAGAGCGCGGCATGAGCTCGGCATTGTTGTTGTCGATGTCGTACGCCTCGATATCCACGAATGGGGATTCGCAGATGGCGGCACGGGTGATGGCGATCTCACGTGAGTCAACAACGCCCAGCGCTTGCAGCGCTTCGATCGAACCGATGCCTTCGCGCTCCGCATGCGCGCGGCTGCGTTCGACGTCCGCATCGGAAATGCGGCCGCGATCGAGCAGGTCGCGCACGACGAATTCGCTGGCGTCAAGCACGTGCGACGCCCTCCAGCGAAGCGAGGAACTCCTGCACTCGGCGCATGGACGGCTCATCGTGATGTTCGAAGGACAATCCGATGAGATACGTAGGTTGGCGATCCGTCATAACGACGCGCTTGACTCGAAGTGTCGTCTCAAAAATTGGAGAGGCGCTGCTGTCACCGGCGCGCAAGACGCGCAGGTCCACGAGCGATTGCTTCGGGAAGAACACTTCAGAAAGAACGCCAAGCCCGCCGGCGCTGGCGTCCACCAGTGTGGCGCCGACGCGACCATTCACGAGTGACACTTTCGCAGAGAGCCGCACGGCGGACTCATGCGCTACGGCCATCACGAGTTCGCACGGCAGCGCGATCTCATGCCGCTGCGCGTGCCGAATGATGAGTCCACGATCTTGCGACACAGCTCCTCCCTCACAACCGGCGCGCGGCGCCCGCGCAAGCGGACACCACCCGACCGATCCATCGGGCGATGCGGACCGGTAATTCACCCCGGCGAGCCGCATGCCACCGGCAGGCCTGCAGGTTGTGAGGATTGGGCGATAACACCGGCATGACCAGCGCTCGGAGGATGATTTCCTGCGACAAGCGCTTTTCGTTGAAAACGCAATAGCGGACCTTCAAATCGGAACAGTCGTATGCTGCCAGCGAACCGCGAATCGCGCGGCGTCCGCCTCGCTTGGAAAGGTCCGAACATGATTCTGATCCACTGTGATCGCTGCGAACAGAAACTGACCTTTGGCGATGAATTCGCCGGTCAGAAAGTGGAATGCCCGCATTGCGGTGACATGAACAAGTTGCCGGCGTCCGGCGAAGCCGCACCGACGTCGTCTGCGGCGCCCGATCGGGCGGCGGCTCACGGTTTGCCGCCGGATGATGGGCCGGAGACGCGCGTGATCACAGTGCGCCCGTCACTGATTCGCAGCCGCCCGTTTCTCGCGGCGGCGCTTGGGCTGGCGCCGCTGGCGCTGATGATCGCGCTGTGGATCATGATCCCGAGCGACAAGCGGCCGGTGTGGGTGCTGGTGGCGCTGCCGGCGCTAGGGTGGCTGGTGCTTGGGAGCTGGGCGCTGTTTGTTCGCATTTCAACGTCACTGGAGATCACAAACAAGCGCACGGTGATTCATGAGGGCCTACTGAGCCGCTCGACGAGTGAAGTGCTGCACGACCATGTGCGCAATATTGAGATTGATCAGTCGTTCATCAATCGCGTGTGCCGCGTCGGGAAGATTGGGATTTCGAGTTCGGGTCAGGATGGGATTGAGGTCGAGTGCGAGCACATTCCCGACCCGCGGCGGCTGAAGGAAGTGATTGATTTGTACCGGCCGCTGTGAGGGGCGCCGAACTTAAGAATATAAGCTCAATGTAATTTCAACGATGCCGTGGTCTTGACTGTCCTTAGTCAAGGCCACGCGTTCAGCGTAATTGGATGATTCATCGTGGCCTTGTCCGAAGACGGACAAGACCACGGCGCCATTGACATGGACGCCCAACTGAGATGAACGCTCAACGCCCCTCACCCCGGCCCTCTCCCGGGGGAGAGGGAGTCAGAACCCTTCTCCCCCCGGGAGAAGGTGGCGACGCGCAGCGTCGACGGATGAGGGGAAACCAGTGCAAAGTGATGCTCTTCAATGGTGCCGTGGTCTTGACTGTCCTTAGTCAAGGCCACGCGTTCAGCGTAATTGGATGATTCATCGTGGCCTTGTCCGAAGACGGACAAGACCACGGCACCGTAGGAAAGTCTGATCAAGCCAGATTGTTTACGCAACGCCCCTCACCCCGGCCCTCTCCCGGGGGAGAGGGAGTAGGAAGCGACCCTGCATAGCGTCACGCGCGGCGCATGGGTTGCATTCGCCAGTACGTCAAACTGCGCCACACCCATTCCGCCGGGCCAAAGCGGAAATAGCGCAACCAGATCGGGCTGACAATCAATTGCAGCAACCACACCGAACCGACGACGCTGATCAATTGCGTCCGATCAAGCGACGCGAAGTAGTCAAAGCCATAGCCATAGAAAATTGTCGTGGCGATGATGGACTGCATCAGATAATTCGTCAGCGCCATGCGCCCGACCGCGGCCAGCGCACCGAGCAGCCAATCCATCGCACCCGACTTGCACCACAGCATGATCATGCAGACGTGCCCGAACGCGACAAACATGCTGCCGATGTAGTTGTAGTTGAAGTCCTGCGTCCACATGGCGATGCCGTCGAAGTCGTGCGCGATGAACTGCGTCACGCCGAAGCCCACCAGCGGGAAACCCACCGCATACCCAACCGCGGCGCCGATTCCATAAAAACGCATCGACCTCGCCGCACTGAACACGCCGAGCTTGTACAAGCCCATGCCAATGAGCAACATGCCGCCGATGCGCCAGATCCCCCACATCAGGAAATAGAACGTCTGGAACATCATGACGCCCGGCGCCTGCTCTTCGCGAATCTCGAGCCACGACCCGTGATGCGCCTCGATCTGTCGCTCAACTTCCTCCTGCGGCGGATCAAAGAACAGCCGCGACTCCCCCCACGCTTCAATCGCTTCTTCCTGCTCCTCAGTCAATTCTTCGCCGGCGTCTTCAGCAACTTGCGCCTCCAACGCCGCGCTTCGGACTTCATTCATCGCGACGCCGTTCATCATCGCGATCGGCATCGCGGGGAGCGTCAGCAGCACACCCGCAATCAGCAGTGTCTTCGCTGATTTCTTGCGCATGAAGAACAGAATCATCCCCGCCGTTGCATAATTCACGAGGATGTCGCCGTACCAGATCAGGTAGCCGTGGGCGGCGCCGATAAGCAGCAGCCACACCATGCGCCGGTAGTAGAGTTCCGCCGAGGCGCCGGCGCGCCGCTCGGCGCGTTCGGTGAAGATGATGATCCCGGCGCCGAAGAGCATCGAGAAGATCGACATCATCTTCATGTCAAAGAACAGGTGCGACCCGAGCCACACGCCGAAATCCGCGCTGGTCGCTTCGCCGTTCCAGTGCGGGTTGCCGTACGCGACGAAGGGCAGCGCAAAGCCCGCGATGTTCATGACGAAGATGCCCAGCAGCGCGAAGCCGCGCAGCACATCGATGGAGAGAATGCGCTCACGCCCCGAGACCGGCGCGGCGGCAAGCTCGGCCGGAGGCGGCGCGGGTTCAGATGGCAGGTCGGCGTCCGTGCGAGGCGTCTCGTTCATGCGGGCAAAGTACCGAGGGCGTGCGGGCGGCGCCGCGGGCTGCAAACACGGCGATGGATGCGGTTTTTGACGCCGGAGAACCGGTTCGGGGTGGTGTCCAAGTGAACTGAACATAATCCGTACATAAGAAATAATTATGGTTATCGGCCAAAAAGTTGTTGCCTGTTCGGGGGGGGGGGGCTGGTGTAGACTTCGGGTGTGAGCCGCGAGCGGCGCGAGGAGGCGCTGCATTTCGGTGAGTGGTCGGCTGGTGAACTTGGCGTCGTCGATCTGGTGACGATGGCGCCTAGCTGGAGCAGCGCCATGAGGGTGCGCAAGACTTGGTTGTTTTCTCTGAGCGCTGCGGCAGTAGTGACGGCAGGCTCGAACGCTTCGGATTTTCTTGGTTTCTTTACAGCGTCGCCTATTCCGTCCGGCGGCGACAATCACACCATTGAAGCGGCTGATCTGAATGGCGACGGCCTCGCTGATCTGGTGCTGCCGAATTTTGAAGTCAATCTCGACAGTGTCACCGTCGTGTTGAATAGAGGCGGGGGCATGTTCGGCGCTCCCATTCTTATTGACCTTGGCGCCAGACCAACAGCGGCGCGTACGGCGGATGTCGATTTGGACGGGGACCTTGATATATGTGCGATTGCATCTGATGGGATGCTCATTCCACGGCTTTACGTATTGCTCAATGATGGAGCGGCAGACTTCATACCGAGTAACTCGTTTCTCATCGCCGGACACGCTCGACAACTCAGAATTGCAGACCTGAACGGAGACGGCGCACCGGATGCGGTGACCGTGAATCACGGCTCCAGCAACATTTCGATACTTATGGGCGACGGAATAGGCGGGTTCCTGCCGCAATCGGTCCACCTGGCGGGGCAAGTGCCTGCGGACGTTGCGATCGGCGACATCAATCTTGATGGAGTAATCGATATCGTCATTGCCAATGCATTTAGTCGAGACATTTCGTTCCTGATCAATGATGGAATGGGCGGATTTCCGGCGGAATCGACATACACGATCGAGTTGTTGCCGCGCCCTGGCTCAAAGTTTGTTTCAGACCCTTCTGCCATGACCATTCATGATTTCAATGGTGACGGTGTGAACGATCTCGTCGTTGCTCACGGCGGACCAATTTGGGAGCTGTTTCTTGGCGATGGATCAGGACAGCTATTAGAACCAATTTCCATTTCCGCACCGGCGGGAATGGTTGATGTGATTTCGAGCGATCTTGATCAAGACGGCGATCTGGATTTGATGTTCACCCAGCCACTGGATCGAACAATGGCGGTGTGGCTAAATGACGGCAATGCAAACTTCACTCTCGCACAAGAGATTCCCACACTCATCGAACCGTGGGACATTGCAGTTGCCGACCTTGACCTAGACGGTGACTTTGACGCGGCCGTCGCGCACCGGCTCGGCACGAATCTCGGCCTTCACTTCCAAGCCAGCGGACCATTTGCGCCGGATTTCAATGGCGACGGGGTGGTCAATGGAATTGATTTGGCACACCTGCTAGCACAATTGGGCGGGCCGGGCGATGCGGATGTCAATCGATCCGGGATGGTGGATGGGGCCGATCTGATGGCGGTTCTGTTTGAATGGGGCGCAATAACCAAGCGCTGAATCGAGTTGTACTCAACCTTCGCGCAAAGCTGCACGGTGTCGGTGCGCGGCCTGACTTTCTATTGCGCAAGAGAACATCATCTCGCGGTTCCGGATCATGGCACGCTGAGTTTTGGGGGACTTTTCGGTTTGTGGATGTTCGGGGTCTCTTGGTGTGATCCGCTTCCTGACGGGCGCGGTTCGGTTTTGTGGGAAGGCGCTTCCTTACGGGCGCGGTTCGGTTTTGGTGGCGACCGCACCGACGGGCGCGGCGTTGATGAGCCACTCGAGGATCACTTCGGTGTCGGAGAGATCATCGGCGACGAGGTCGGCGCCGCTGGCTTCGAGGAGGGCGCGGTCGTGTCCGCCGGTGGCGACGGCGAGGGCGCGGCAGCCGTGGGCTTTGGCGCAGCGCACGTCGTGGATCGTGTCGCCGATGATGGTGATGTGGGCGAAGTCGAGGTCGGCGCCGCGCAGGTCGCGGTAGCGCTCGACGGCGACGGGCGGGAGGTGCTCGCGCAGGGCGGCTTCGTGCGGGGAATCGCAGCCCCAGACGCGCACATGGAAGTGTTCGATGTTGAGGCCCGCCGCGGCGATTTTGGCGGCGCCGGTTTCGGGGAAGTTGCCGGTGAGAAGGCCCAGGGTGATGTGCTGATGCGGGCGCAAGGCGTCGATGAGTTCGGCGACGCCGGGGAGGGCGTGCGTCTTGCCGGGAGTGGCGAGACGGCGCTGTAGATGGCGGCCGTACGCGGCGCGGAGCTGATCGATGTGCGCGGTTTCGCAAGGCAGATCGTGGGCGGTCAGGACTTTGCGAAAGAGGACGGGGTCGAGGCCGCCGGCGTAGTCCACGAGGTCTTCGCGGAATTCGGCGCCGAATAGCTCGCGCCCGGCGTCGCCGACGGCGAGGACGCCCATGCGCTGGGTGCGGAGGAGCGTGCCGTCGATGTCAAAGAGGATGAGCACGAGACACCCGGAGTAAGTGAAAGAAATCGAAGGGCGTCAGCGTATTTCGAAACCGGCGTAACGTCCGGAGGCGTCGTCCGTTTCGATTTTTTCGTTGCTGATTGAGTCCCGGAGGCGCTCGCGGAGTTCGGCCAGGTAGGCGCTGACAACTTCTTCCGGGCCCTCGGCGACGAGACGGACGCTGCCGTCCGCTTCATTACGCACCCAGCCGGCCACGCCGTGGGCGGAGGCCAGATTCTTCGCCGTGGCGCGGAACCCGACTCCCTGAACCCGGCCCATAAATGTGACTTCGCATCGCATGCGGGCACATGATACCGACGAGCGGCGTGCAAGTCCTTTGGCGAGAGGTCCGAAAATTGGTGGATTGGCAGGCGGGGATGTGATGCGAGTTGGGGCGAGCGGCGCCGACTTTGCAGGGTGGGAATTTTGGCGGAACTTGCAGGATTTTTCGGGCGGTTCAGTTGACGACCCCCTGCAGCGTGATAGCGTTGAGGTGCTCGGCTGCGCCCGTCGTCATGGATCGTATTCGCCCGCCCTCACGCCGGCGGCGCGACGATCAGGAATACTTACTCCGGACGATTCCGAGCACCCGGTGGTTCGTCCGCCACCGGACCCTGACGAGCGAGAGGTCTTTCTCCCCTTGACCATGGTCGTGTTCCCTGCTGCGGACTGACGCCGCGCACGCTTTGTCGTGTGGAACACGTAGGAATTGGGGCGGGATCGAAGCGGTGGCGCTCTATCGCCGTTCGCCGACATGGAAGGTGCGAATTTGCCCGGCGAGTTCCGGCAACCCGACGACCGACAACGCGTGCTCGACGCGACGGACATTGTCCAGCTCGTGGGCGATCACCTGAAGTTGCAAGCCAAAGGCCGTGAATACGTCGGCTTGTGCCCGTTTCATGATGATCACAAACCGTCGATGTATGTGGTGCCCGCGAAGCAGATTTATCACTGCTTCTCGTGTGGCGCCGGCGGCAATGCGCTCGACTTCGTCATCAACTTTCACAAGATGGAATTCATTGATGCGCTGCGATTCCTCGCGGAGCGCGGCAAGGTGGAGTTGACGCCAAGAAAAGCTGCGGATTCAAAGAATGCGACGTCGAATGAATCGACCTCGACGCGTGCGGAGATGCTCGCGGTGAATTCGTTTGCGCTGGACTTTTTCCGTTTGCTGCTGAAGCATCCCGAGAAGGGGTCTGCGGCGCGGCGGGTAATCCAGCAGCGCGGCTTCAGTGATGAGATTGTTGAAAGGTTTCAGATCGGCGCCGCGGCGGATGCGTGGGATGCGCTGATTTCGACCGCGATGAAGAAGCGGGTCGAGCCGCGAGCGCTGCTGGCGGCGGGGCTTTCCAAGCCGCCTCGGGATGGGCGCGGCGAAGGGTACGACGTTTTCAGAAATCGCTTGATTTTCCCGATTTGCGATCAGATCGGCCGCCCGATTGCCTTCGGCGGGCGCAAGCTCAATGAAGAAGATGAACCAAAATATTTGAACTCGCCGGAGTCGCTGGTTTTTGACAAATCCAGCACGTTGTATGCGCTGCATCTGGCGTCGAAGGCGATTCAGCGTGAAGGCAAGGCGATTGTCACAGAGGGTTACACCGATGTGATCGCGTGCCATCAAGCAGGGTTTGAGAATGTGGTCGCGACGCTGGGCACGGCGCTGACGTCGCGACACGCGCGTGTGTTGCAGAGACTTTGCAAGACGATTGTTCTGCTCTTTGATGGCGATGAAGCCGGCGCGAAGGCGGCGGACCGGGCCATCGAAGTGTTTTTCAGCCAGCCGGTGGATGTGAAAATCGCGGTGCTTCCCGGCGGGCAGGATCCGGCGGATCTTCTTGCTCAAGAGGACGGCGCGGCTCAATTCCAGGCGATTCTGGATGGCGCCGTGGACGCGCTTGATCACCGACTTTCGCGGCTGCGAGCGCGGCTGGCCAAAGCAGGGCTCTCGGAGCGGGCGGAAGCCATTGACGCGGAAATTGCGCGGCTGGTCGAACTCGGCCTCGATCGGCAGCCAATTGTGCGCCGTCAGATGATTGTGCGGCGGATTGCGGCTTTGGCCGGCGTGGATGAAACTTCCGTTATTCGGGCGATTCAGGCGGCGGCGAAGCGAGCCGCCCGCCGCGACCAGCGCGAAGAAGATGCGGACGCGGCGCCGGTGATCGACGTTCGCCGGCCGGACGCCCACACGCTTGGTTGTCTCGTGTGCGAGCCGTCGCTGGCGGCGACTTTGATTGATGGTGATCGTGACATCCTTGATCCTGGCGCCTATCCTCCCGGCCCTTTGCGGCAGGTGGCGGCGGCGGTGGTGGATGCACAGAATGCGGAGTCTCCGACGACGGCTTCGGTCATCGATCGGGTGCAGGAGGAATCAGCCCGCCGACTGGCGGCTCAACTGGTTCAAATCGTGACGACCGAGACGGGCGGGGATGGCGCCCGATTGGCGGCTCATTTCCATGAATGCGTGCGACGCGCGCTTCAGCAGATGCAGGCACGAAACACAACGGTGGATTCTCCAATCAATAAGACCGGCGACGCGGCTTCGGTGCTGGAACGGATTCAAGCCCGAAAGCAGACCATCGCCCGATTTGGAAGTGATCCACTTGCTCACGCAAAGTCGGCGGAGCCGACGCCCAGTGGCGCCAGATAAGGCGCTCTTCTGAATGGCGGTCGGCTGAAAAATGCCGAGTCGTCGTTTTCTCAATCTGACGCATCGTGAACCGGGCATGTGGCCCGTCACGATGCACGCGTGTTTCGCCGACACACGAACCAAATTCGGGAGAGTTTCCGACGTGACCCCACAAATGCACCCCGCCGTCGCCGACCTTCTCAAGCTCTCTCAGAAACGCGGATGGATCGCGTACGAGGAGTTGAACGACACCGCCCCGGATGAGCTGGTCGATGCGCAGCGCATGCACGAGTTTCTCGCGATGGTGGACGACCTCGGCGTCGGCATGATCGACCTGCGAGAGTTCCGGACCAAGCAGGCGCGAGCCCGGCGCGAGGCGGAGTCACGCCGCAAGCGCGCTGCGGAGAATGGCGACAACGCTGACGAGACACCGTCGGATGAACTGACCGGCCTGCCGATTGATGTGAAGGCCGTCAAGGAACTGACTGAAGCGCTGGAAGCGGAGTCTTCCTCGAAGCGCATTGATGATCCGGTGCGGATGTACCTCACGCAGATGGGCACGATTCCGCTGCTCACACGTGATGAAGAGATCAGACTGGCGAAGAAGATCGAAGTCACGCGCTGGATCTTCCGCCGACGCTGCCTCGAGAATGATCATGCGGTGCAGCTCGCCGTCGAGACGTTGACGCAGGTGCATGCGGGCGAGCTTCCCTTCGACCGCACGATGCGCATCAGCACGGCGGAAGAGAACCATAAGGAAATCATCGCGCGGCGTATTCCGGTCAACACCGGCACACTGCAGAAGCTGCTGGACATCGGGCAGGAGCAGTGGGAACAGCTTGAAGAAGCGAAAGCCGCGAATGATGAAGTGCGCATCGCGGATCTTGAGGCGCTCATTGAAAGCCGCCGTCGCAAGATGGCCGCGCTGGCCGAAGAGTGCTGCCTGCGCACGAGCCGCATAGTTCCGATCCTGAAGAAGTTGCGCAGCGTCTCGAAGAAGATGCTGGACCTTCAGATCAAACTGGCGCAGGCGGAGAAGTCGCCGAACCGATTCGATCCGGAAGACGTCATGGTCATGCGCGAGGAGCTGGACGGGTTGCGTTCGCTCGTGCAGGAGGAGCCGGAAGAGCTTTCCGAGCGCGTCACCGCCTTGGACAATGTTTTCTGGGAGTACGAGCAGGCCAAGCGCGATCTTTCCGCTGGCAACTTGCGTCTCGTCGTGTCGATCGCAAAGAAGTATCGCAATCGCGGCTTGTCCTTCCTCGACATCATTCAGGAAGGCAACACCGGCCTGATGCGCGCCGTCGATAAGTACGAATACAAGCGCGGCTACAAATTCAGCACGTACGCCACGTGGTGGATTCGTCAGGCCATTACGCGAGCCATTGCCGATCATGCCCGCACGATTCGCATCCCGGTGCACATGATCGAAACGATGAGCAAGCTGCGCACGATTCAGAAGCGCCTTGTTCAGAAGAACGGCGTGGAGCCGACCATCGAGGAACTGGCTGAAGAAGCCAAGATGCCCGTCGATGAAGTGCAGCGCGTCATGAAGATCGGGCGTCACCCGGTCAGCCTCGACCGCCCGGTTGGCGAGAGTGAAGACTCCTTCTTCGGCGACTTCATCGAAGACGAGCGTCAGGATGCGCCGGACCACACCACCGCCAACACGATGCTTAGCCAGCGCATCGAGCAGGTGCTCAAGACGCTGACGTATCGCGAGCGTGAGATCCTCAAGCTGCGTTACGGCATCGGCGATGGGTACACGTACACGCTTGAGGAAGTCGGGCGCATCTTCAAGGTCACGCGCGAACGCGTGCGCCAGGTGGAAGCCAAGGCGATTCGCAAGCTGCAGCATCCGGTGCGTTCGCGCAAGCTCGAAAGCTTTGTCGGGCACGGCGCACACGACGACCTGGACGAGTGAAACTGATTTCACGCGGCTTCGCGTTCGGTCGTCTATCCTGATCGCAGGACACCAACGACCGAACGTGAGGGCTTCATGCCGCTGAGATTCAAGGACCGTATTTTGCGCCGACTGGCGGACTCCGAAGCCGAAGCGCGGCCGATTGCCGGCCTCGCCGAAGAGATGGGCATCCCGCCAGAGGACGCGGAAGCGTTCCGCCAAGCGATCAAACAGCTTGAACAGGCTGGCAAAGTGGTCTTCAAGCAAGAAGACCAGATCAGCCTGCCGCCGCTGGGCGATGAACTGGTCGGTTCATTCAAGAAGAATCCGCGCGGGTTCGGTTTTGTCATCCCAACTGAAAAACGGGCGCACGGCGATCTCTTTATCCCGCCCGGCGAGACCGGCGACGCGCTCTCCGGCGACATCGTGCGCGCCAAAGTGAAAAAGCGGCGCGGGCGCGGCGGTGAAAGCGAATTCGTGGGCATGATCATCGAAGTTGTGACGCGCAAGCAGGCGTCATTCTCCGGTGAATTGCGCAATCAGGGCGGGCGATGGGTTGTCTTCCCGGATGGCGATGCGCTGCACGAACCGGTGATTGTGAACGACCCCGGCGCCAAGAACGGTCGCGACGGCGACAAGGTTCTCTTTGAATTGCTGCACTATCCCGAAGAGGGCATGCTCGGCGAGGGCGTTATAACCAAAGTGCTTGGCGCCGCCGGCGAGCCGGATGTCGAAACGCAAGCCGTAATTGCGGCCCACAACTTGCCGGGCGAGTTTCCAGAATCATGTCTTGAACAGGCTCGCGAAGTTTCCGCAGCGTTTGACGAGGAAGTCGAACGCGCGCTGGACGGCGCGGGCTTTCCGGATCGCGAAGATTTGCGCGAGCGCTTCATACTGACGATTGACCCGCCGGACGCGCGCGACTTTGACGATGCGCTCTCGCTCGAAAAACGCATCACGAAATCGGGATCCATCGAATGGACGCTCGGCGTTCACATCGCGGATGTCAGCCACTTCGTGACGCCGGGGTCGCCGCTGGACAAGGAAGCGACGATTCGCGGCAATTCGTGCTATCTGCCGCGACTGGTGATTCCGATGTTGCCGGAGCTGCTGTCCAATGGCGTGTGCTCGTTGCAGGAAGGTGTGCCGCGCTTCTGCAAGAGCGCATTCATGCGGTACAGCGACAAGGGCGATGTCATCGCGCGCGGGTTCAGCTCCAGCGTGATTCAATCTGCGAAACGATTGACGTATCTGGAAGCGCAGGCGCTGATTGACGGCGACATCGAAGAAGCCAAAAAGCACGCCAAGACCGAGCCGGAGTATTCCGACCAGTTGATCGAAACCTTGCACGATTTGAATCGTCTCTCGAAGCTCATCTACAAGCGCCGGCGTTCGCGCGGCATGATCCACCTTGACCTGCCCGAAGTTGAGCTTGTCTTCAATGAAGAAGGCCGCGTCGTCGATGCGCAACCCGAAGATGACGCATGGACGCATCGTCTTATTGAAATGTTCATGGTGGAGGCGAACGAAACGGCGGCGCAGCTCTTTGAGCGACTAGGTGTGCCGCTGCTGCGGCGCATTCACCCGGAGCCTGAACCCTCAAGCTTTGAGAGTTTGCGCAAGTACCTTCGCGCTGTCGGATTCAGCCTGCCGAAAGAACCGACGCTTTTTGATCTGCAGCAACTGCTGGATGCGACGAAAGGAAAGCCTGCCGCGCCTGCGGTTCACTTTGCGGTGCTGCGCTCGCTGACGAAAGCGCAGTACTCCCCCGCTCTCATCGGCCACTATGCGCTGGCGAGCGATGGGTACGCGCACTTCACCAGCCCGATTCGGCGCTATCCCGATCTCACGGTGCATCGCGCGCTGGCGGCGTACACACAGCGCACGGAGAACGGGCAGTCACCGCCGAAACAGGACCACGAACTGAAGGAACTTGGCAAAGACTTGCGCGATGATCGCTTGTGCCCGAATGAAGATGAATTGCAGCGCATCGGCGGCGCCTGCAATCGCACCGAAGAGTTGGCGTCAAGCGCCGAGGACGATCTGCGCAGCTTCCTGGTGATGCAGCTGCTTTCGGAGCACATCGGCGAGGTGTATCCGGGCGTGGTGACGGGCGTGATCCCCAAGGGCGTCTTCGTGCAAATTCAGAAGTACCTCGTCGAGGGGCTGATCAAGAGCGAAGATTTGCCAGTTCCCGGGCGCAAGGGCGGCGGGAACTGGAAGATCGATCAGAAAACTGGCGCGCTGGTGCAGACCAACTCCGGGCGCTCGTACCGGCTTGGCGATCGCGTGCAGGTCGTGGTGTCGCAGGTGAATCTCGCCGCCCGCCAGATGGAACTGCTGATTCCTGATGAGGAGGCTTCGAAGCGTGCGGGCGTCGGCAAGGCGCTGAAGCTTGGCGATGGCGGCGGCGGGCTTGGGCCGGCCGAAGGCGCCGGTTTCAGCGGACGCACGGGTTCGGAGAAGCGGGCGCAGCGGTCCAAGAGCCGCGACAAGCGGAAGAAAGATTATCGCGGCGACCGGAAGGGCAAAGGCAAGCGGCAATGACGCGGCGACTGCATCCCAAAGTGGATGCGTTTGACCTGGCGATTTCGCGTTTCATGCATCGCTGGGGTCATTTTCTCCATCGCGTGATGCTCGGCGGGCTCTTTGTGTGGTTCGGACTGCTCAAGGTGTTTGGTGAAAAGTCAGCGACATCGATCATCGCGGACACGGTGTATGCAGGATCACCTGATCGGGTGGTGCCGATTCTTGGCGTGTGGGAAGCCCTGATCGGTTTGTGTTTGTTGTGGCGCCCGCTGATTCGCGTGGCGCTCCTGCTGCTTGCGCTCCGACTTGTGGGAACGCTGCTGGCGCTCATTCTCGAACCAGATGTGTGCTGGACGTCGACGTGGGGCGTGCCGACGATTCAGGGACAGTACTTGATCAAAGACTTCATTTTGTTTTCAGCGGCGATGGTGATCGGCGGAACGGTGCGCGAAGAGCGCTGGCGGCACGTGCATCATTAGTCGTTCATGCAGAGCAATTAGTCCGGCCAGTATTTCAATGCGATGATGCGCGTTGCATTTTGGCCATCCCGTCCGAAGTTGTTGTCTGACAATAGCATGAGCGTGACCGACCCATCTGCATGAGTTGGGCCAATCGCCATGGCCTCAACATTCTCAATGTGCGCAGCGCCACTATCGCGAATCGACGCGATGCGCGTCTTTGTAATTGTAAAGTGGGCCGCGTCATCGAAACTGAATAGAACGGATTCAATGACGCCGTCAAAACCGCGACCGATCGTCAATGAACGTTGCAACGCGAGGAATTGATCGGTGCTGATCGCGGCGATCTCAACCAGTCCCGTCGGACCAAGTCCGGGCGGGCGCGAGATTGGATACTCCCCATCGGCAATGCATTCGCCGGTGTGCGCATCGAGAAAAATGGCGCGAGCGCGCCAGTATTGTGTGGCGTCTTCCGTGCTTGGCGCGGGGCCGAGTTCGCTGATGGCCAGCAGCGCCGGCGGGTCGCTTGGCAGAAGCGTGATTGACTCCCACCCCTTGTTGTTTTGCAGCGCGGCGCCAGCCTCGCGCGCGGCGGCGAGTTCGCGCGGATTCTTGAAAGCGCTATCGAAGCGAACGATCGTCGCAGGAAACTCGAAGCCGACGAACCAACCACCATCCGGCGCGCGGGTGATGGACTCAGCATCGCGCGCCTCACACTTGATGTCATGCACGGCGATGACTTCGGCATGCAAACTACCATCTTCATTCAATGCAATCTCAAGCTCATACGCGCGGGGCGAGCGCGCGTCGTCGCTGACCGCCATCCAGCGGTCGCCTTCGATGTGCGAAAGGCCGCTGAGGCCTCCGACGGGACGCGGGTCGAGCGGTGTCGTTGATTCGAGTGTGGTTTCGGCAATGAGTTGGAGGGATGGCGCGGCTTCGACTTCCTGTGACATAGGCGCCACAACGAGAATTGCGCAAATCACCATGCCCACGGGGAGGTGGGCATGACACCCTTCGCGAAGTCTGTTTTTTGTCAGTCTTGCGATGACTCTGACTAGTGCGCACGAGAAGCCCCACGCTTGCGCTTGGGGCTCTGAGCCATTCACTTCCATGACTCCCAAGGGAATCCTTGGGGGATCAGTTCAGGCCGGTCGTTGAGCCAGCCGACGAGCCACTCGAATGCATCCACGAGCCGCGGCCCTGGGCGATTGAACATCTGATTGCCGTCGACGAGCGCGACGCGCCCACTCTTGACTGCCGGCAACTCTCGCCACCATGATTCGTCTTCGATCTCCTTCACTGCGCGGCGGGTGGCGGCGAGATCGAGACCGCAGGGGCAGACAATGACCGCTTCGGGGCGGCTCACGACGAGATCTTCGTGGGACACGCGAACTGATTTCCCGGCGATGCGCTGATCGAGTTGAGCCGCGACGCCGCTGCCGGTGTCAGCCGCGGCGAACGTCGGATTCAGCGTGTGGCTGGCCCCGGCGCGATCGATGAGCTGCGGCGTCCAGTGGCCTCCGACGAAGACCGGGTCGGTCCATTCCAGGAAAGCGACGGACGGTCCTTCGACGAACGAAGGCACGGCTTCCGACGTCCTATAAAAACGCTCGCGAAGATCGACCACAAGTGATTCTGCATTGTCCGTAAGTCCCACGGCTTCGCCGATTGTCAGCACGTCATCGAGCACATCTTCAAAGGTCTCGGGATTCACGCTCACGATACGTGGCTGCGGCGACATCGACGCCGCGACGGCGCGAACGGTGTCCAGGTCGATGGAGCAGACTTGGCACAGGTCTTGCGTAAGGATGACGTCAGGCCGCAATTCGCGAAGCAGCGCTTCATTGAGCCGGTAGAGCGGCGTTCCGGCGGCGATGGAGGCGCTGACGGTCGCGTCAACTTCAGACGAGGTCGTGAATTCGGTGGTCTGCGACGTGAGGACGGGCCGATTCATGGTGTCGGACGGAAAATCGCACTCGTGGCTCCGGCCGACCAACTTGGCGGAACCCCCAAGGCGGCAAAGCGTCTCAGTAGCAGATGGGATGAGGCTGACGACCCGCATGCCGAATAGTACGGCACGCGGGCCCAAGGAAGTTCTCTCCACTGGCCGCGTGCGACGTGAAAGGATGAACTCGTGATCGAAGAATTGAGCGTCGGTGGGGCGAATCGCGGATGGCGCGTGCGCGGCATGGTGATGGCGGCAGGAATTGCGGCTTCCATGTTCGGGGTTGGCGCGGCAATTGCGCAGGATCAACCGGCGGAGCCTCGTTCGCTGATTCAGGCGGATGATGAGGCGCCAGCGACTGAGCCCGAAATGGTGTCGTTCGGCCAGTTTGCCGAGCCAATCTCGATCGCGGCCCTGATAGATTTCATCTCTTCACAGCTCAATGTCATCATTTTGCAGACGGACGCGTCGGCGCTGGCGAGCGCGACGGTCGAGTTCAGCGCCCCGATTGATGTGCCGCGCTCGGAACTGCTTTCACTTCTTGAAACCTTGCTGACGCCGAAGGGCTTTGCGCTGGTGCGCAGCCCTGAAGGCATTTACATGGTGATTCCTGCTGGCGAAGCGGCAGTGGACTTCGGCGACGACCCATTCTCCGCCACGAAGATCATCCGCACCCCGCTGATTACACCGAGCAGCATCAAGGCTGCGATTGATACGGCCATCGGCACGGGCGGCGCTTCAGGCGGGATGGGCGGGGCCAAGGTCGTGTACCTCGACAATCTCGGTGTGATTATTTCGACCGCGCCGCCGCGCACGAACAAGGCGATTGCGCAAGTCGTGGATCGCATCGTCAAAGAGATCATGAGTCAGGAATTGCACCGCATCGAGCTTGAGCACGTTGCCGCGGCGGAAGCGAAAGCGCGTGTGCTCGAACTGACCGGACAAGCATCGCAGGCGACCTCAGGTGGCGCGCAAGCCGCACAAGCCGCGGCGGCGGGCGGGCGCTCTGGCGGCCTCGGAAACCTCGACGAACGACTGCTCATCGACCGTCCGACGAATGCGCTCATCTATCGTGGCGAAGAGGA
The DNA here is from genome assembly GCA_029260345.1 of Phycisphaerales bacterium. GTDB lineage: Bacteria > Planctomycetota > Phycisphaerae > Phycisphaerales > UBA1924 > OFTM186. The sequence goes on from JAJDDK010000004.1 coordinate 150,540, forward strand.
AGCCGCAGTGACCGTGCGCAAGTATGTGGCGATGGTGGACACGCCAAGCCGCCTTGTCGTGCGCCGGTACTACGCGGGTCCAACGGCGCAGGAGATCACGCAGGTTGGTTCGCGCAAAGGGTTGGGGCTGGTGCTGCAATCATCACAGGCGGGCGCTCCCGGCGCTGGCGCGCGGCCCGGTGATCAGGGAACCGGATTCGGCAGCGGGTTCGTTCTAAGTTCCCTCGATAGCGAATCATTCACGTATTACGGCACGGTGTCGCAACATGCGCAGGTGCAGGAACTGGTTGATGAGTTTGCGGCGCAGGCGCGTGAAGAGACGTTTGTGGTTGAGTTCTACAAGCTGCGCAATATCTCAGCGGAAGAAACGGAATCAGTGCTCACGTCGCTGATGGAGATTGAATCGTCCACGACGCGCACAGCGGATTCGCCGTTCCTTCCCGGTTCACTTCGGCAGGCGCCGGGAGAATCCGGGTTCACACGACTTGGCGCCTCACCGAACGATGTGGTTCGCGAGCCCGGCGCCACGATCACTGGGCCCGGCGGTGTCAATCAGGGAGGCGCCCAGAGCGGGCAGAATGCCTCTGGCGGACAGGGTGGCGAGGGCGACTCGACACTCACGCCGACGGAAGGCGTGACGGTCATCGCAGACCTTCCGAACAATCAATTGATCATTCGGGCGCCGCGCCGACAGCAGCGTGAGTTTGCACGAATCATTGAGAAGCTCGATCAGCGCCGGCCGCAGGTGTACGTTGAAGTGAAGATTGTGTCGGTGAATGCGTCGAAGGACTTTGAGTTCTCCGTAGACACCGCACTGACATCGCCGAACAGCGATGTTCCGATCTTCTCGAACTTCGGGCTCGTGCCGTACGGCGCCACTTTGCCGATTCCCAATGCGATGACCGGCTTTACCGCCGCCGTCATCCGCAACGATTACACGCCGATCGTGATTAATGCGCTCACGACACTGGGTGACGGGCGACTGGTGTCGTCGCCGAAGATGCTCGTGAATGACAACGAAGAAGCCGAACTCGAAAGTGTTCGTGAAGAGCCGTTCGCTTCGACCAGCCAGGTGGCCGGGGCGCCGAGCATCACGTCAACGGGCGGCACGCTCTCTGCCGGTACGACGCTGCGCGTGCGACCGACGATCGGCGAGCGCGGCATGTTGCGGCTCGAATACAACATCAATCTGTCGAGCTTCGGCGAGCGTCCTTCACCGGATCTGCCGCCCGTTCGACTGTCGGACAACTTCACGAGCATCGTGACGGTGCCGGCGGATAGCACGATCGTCGTGGGCGGGCTGACGTTCGATTCGCGTGACAAGACCGTTCAGAAGGTTCCGCTCCTTGGCGACATCCCGTTGATCGGGCTTGCGTTCCAGGAACAGTCGCGGTCGAAGAGTGAACGCACGGTGTATGTGTTCATTACGCCGCGCATTCTGCGGGATGAGACATTCGCAGACTTGCGACTCTTAACGCGCGGCCCGATGAACGCGGTGGACGTCGCTGAGGATTTGCCGCCGCTGCTTCCCTCCACCATGCCGGTGCGCGATCGCGATGAAAAGGCTGAGAACACGCTGTGAGCCGCACCCCGACCAATGGTGAATCGCTGCCGGCGCACTCGGCGGATGAAGCCGCGACGCTGCGCCGTGTTGCTGATCTGTTCAAGCCGCTGCCGGTGCTGCCGGAGCAACTTCGCGGATTTGGTGAATTGCCGGGCTCTGACGAAGAGCCGTGGGATGCGCTGCTGTCCACTATTGGCGCGGAAGAGCAGTCGGCGCTGGAAGCGCTCGCCAAACGGTGCGGCTTGCGCTTTGAAATTGAGCCGCGTTTGCAGGATTCGGCGGAACGCTTCTACGAGCGTGTGCCGGCGTCCGCGGCGCGCCGTCGATTGATCGCGGGATTGCACAGTGACGGCCGCGTGATGACGGTCGCGACCGGGCAGCCGCTGCAGCCGGATGGCTTTGCACAGCTTGAGCGCGCCATCGGAATGCCGATTGAAATTGTGCTGTCGCCGCGCGCGCAAGTCGCCAACCTGATCAACCGCGGGTACGAACAGCGGCAGGACCTCGTCACTGAGATTGTTGAAGACATTCCGCTGGATGAACGCGCCTTTGAAACCGCGGCCGGCTCCGTGAGCAAGGCGACGGACCTTCTGCAACTGGCGCGGCAGACGCCGGTCATCCGGCTTGTGAACATGATCTTGTTCGAAGCGCTGCGCCGGCGCGCTTCGGACGTGCATGTGCAGCCGCTCGAAGATCGACTACTGATTCGCTATCGCGTCGACGGCATGCTGGTGGATGCGTTCAGCCCACCGCTGTCGCTGGCGCCGGCGATTTCATCGCGTCTGAAGGTCATGGCGGAGCTGGACATCGCCAATCGGCACTCGCCGCAGGACGGTCAGACGACCGTGCGCATTGGCTCGAAGAAGATCGATATTCGTTTGTCGTGCGTGCCCACGATCTATGGCGAGCGGCTGGTGCTTCGTTTGCTCGACCAAAGCCAGACGCAGCTGCATCTTGACACGCTCGGCATGTCGGAAGAGATGCGAACGCAGCTGGTGGATCTGGTGTCGCGCCCGACGGGGATCATCCTGGTGACTGGCCCCACGGGTTCGGGCAAGACCACATCGTTGTACGCCGCGCTTGAGCAGATTGATCGCACGTCGCGCAACGTGATGACCATCGAAGATCCCGTCGAATATCACCTGGAAAACATTGCACAGGTGCAGGTGAACCCGAAGCGTGGCGTCACGTTTGCCTCTGGTCTTCGATCTCTGCTTCGTCAAGACCCGGACGTCATCCTTGTCGGTGAGATTCGTGACGAAGAAACGGCGCACCTTGCGATTCAGGCGTCACTCACGGGCCACTTGGTGCTGGCGACGTTGCACACGAATGATGCGCCCAGCGCGATTTCGCGATTGCAGGACATCGGTGTGGAGCCGTATCTGATTTCGTCGGCGCTTCTGGCGGTGCTTGGGCAGCGACTGTTGCGTCGCACGTGCAAGACATGCGAAGGCGTCGGAACCACCAACGGAACGCGCTGCGAGCGGTGCCTGGGTTCGGGGTATTCCGGCCGCGTGGCGATTTACGAACTGATGCTCATGACGGATGAGCTTCGCAAGATGACGATGCGGTCCGCCGATGCGCTGGAGCTTCAGCAGCAGGCGATCGCCGATGGGATGCGGCCCATGATTGACGACGGCCGCAAGAAGGTGGATGCCGGGCGCACCACGGAGACGGAGTTACACCGTGTGCTGCACGATGAGTAGACCGGAGCCCCAAGCACGAGCGCGGGGTCGTAGTTGCCCACATCGTGGAGGTGTCTTCAGTCTGCTCGTCGAGTTGACCCCGGAGGCATTGGAGTTCGCGTTTCCGACCGTGACGAGGCAGGGAGGCCGCAGTAGCCCCTCACCCGGCTTCGCTGCGCTGCGCCGACCTCTCTCGCAGGGAGAGGTGGGAACGGAGCGATTATGCTTTGTCGGCCGCACTCGTTCTGGCTCCACCACTGCTGACCAACAGTTGCATGTCTGACGCCGCACTGACCACGCCGTTTATGTACATCGCCGTCAAGCCCACGGGCGGACGGCGCTATGGCATGCGCTATGCGCCGACGCGGTCGGAATTGGCGTCGTCGCTGTCGGAAGAGCAGCTTCTGCTGCTTCGCTCATGGCGCTTGCCGAATTGGACGGCGCGCGAACAGCGGCTCAACCTGAAGGATCAAGCGGCGCTCAATGAACAACTTGGGGCGCTTGTCGATCGCGGCGTGCCGCTGGTCGAAGCGCTTGAAGTGGCGCAGACGGTTGTGAGCAAGAACGCGGCGCCGGCGGTGGCAAAGCTCCGTGAACTTGTCTCCGCGGGTGATTCATTTGCCGATGCGTGCGCCAAGACTGGCGCGTTCGATGATGTGGTCATCACGGTGTATCGATCGGCGGAGCGCTCTGGTCAGCTTGGCGCCAGTGCGCAGCGATTGGCGGAGTCGGCGAAACGACGCCTGGGCATCTCGGGCAAAGTCGTCACGATGATGATTTACCCGGCGGTCGTGCTTTCGGTCGCAGTGGTCGTCACGATTATTGTGCTGACGATGGTGGTGCCAAAGATCGCGGTCACACTTCAGCAAACTGGCGGCACGCTGCCGTGGTACACGCAAGTGGTGATGGCGGCGGGGCAGGGTCTGCGCGATCAGTGGCTGATGTCGCTAATTGGCTTTGGCGGGCTGCTGGTTATTGCGATCTTGCTGCGCGAAGCGGTTGGCGCCTGGATCATGGCGCTGTTGCGCCGGGCGCCGCTGTTTGGGAAGGTGATGCTCACGAGTGAATCGGCGCGGTTTTTCTCGGTGATGGGCGCGATGACGCGCACGGGCGTGCCGCTGGCCGATGCGCTGTCTGTCGCGACGGGTGTGATCTCGCACCCGAAATTGCGTGAACAACTGCTGTCGCTGGGGCGCGGGCTGGTCGAGGGCGGCGTCCTGAAGAACATGATTGAAAAGCTTGATGCGCTGCCGCTGGCGACGCGGCGTTTGCTCATCGCCGCAGACCGCGCTGGTGATATGGATCAGGTGTTTGATGATCTGGCGAAGGACTTGGCGCAGCAGGTGGACACGCAAACGCAGCGCGCGGTTGGTTTGCTTGAGCCGCTGCTGATCGTCGGCGTCTTCATCATCATCGGCGGCGTGCTGATGAGTGTGATGCTGCCGCTGATGACGCTGGGGTCGCGGATTGGGAATGTTTGAGCGTTTCTGATCGGGGCTGCACAGAATCCGAACCGCGCCCGTAAGGAAGCGGTTGCCACGGATTTCGCGGCACATCAAAGGCTGGCGCCATTGCACGATGGGACTGGATTCTGTCCTCCAAGACCCTCAGATTACTCAAGCGTCTGGTGGAAGCCGCTACCTCACGGGCGCGGTTCGGATCGGCGCGACGACACTTCAAAAGGCACAAAAACACAAGCGGACCCAATTGGGTCCGCTTGTGCATGGAGAATTCCTTGGACGCCGCTCACCTTTACAGGCGTGCGGCTTTCAAACGGTTTTCACCGCTGTGTCGATTAGCGACGGCGACGCAATGTGGCGAGGCCGGCGACACCGAAGAGCGCCATGGCGCCCGGGGTCGGGACAATCAACTTGACGGGGTTCTCGATGGCTTCACCCGGGGCCTGCGTGTAGACGGAGAATGAGCCCGAGAGCAGCTCGCTGACGGCGTTTGCGCCGGTTTCTCCAAGGCCGAGGAGGGTGAACTGGAACAGCAGCGTGCCAAAGGTGCCATTACCAAGGTCGACCGAGGCGCCGCCGACTGCATTGGGCGGGTTCGAGTTGAACCAGCCACCAGAGAAGTTGGTGTCGCTGGCAGCGGTGCCGGGCTCGGTCGAGATCGCCGCACCGGGACCAGCATTGGTCGGCGCGCCGATCGTGCCGAAGCTGTCGTACTGGAGCGTTGGGGCGAGCGGGAAGAACGCAGCATTCGGGGGCGTGAGGCCGCCGAATGCGTCCTGATAGAACGTGCCACTGACGGCATTGATGTTGACGAACGACGTGCTGACTACGGTGTTGACCGAACCATCGCCGATGCCGTCGAACGTGGCATAGACATTGAGAACTGTCGCGGCCTGGCCCAGGACGGCGGATGCGCCGGCGCTGTCGCCTTCGACAACAGCCGCGCCGATGAAGGCAGCATTAGCATTGGCGGCACACGCAAGTGCCGACGTCACGATAAGCGCACGATTCATGTATGACTCCTTTTCTCCTCCCGCAGCGGGCATGTGCGTCGCACCGCCAGCGGATTGTGCTTTCGCGTACGCCCCAAGATTACCTGAAGGATTGAGGCGAATCAGCGCCCTTGTCACAAAAAAGAATCACAAATCAGCAAAATTACATATAGGACCAGGCCTTTGGGGTCATCGAACCGGTATGGAAGGTCCAAAAACACAAGCGAGCCCAAAAGGGCTCGCTTGTGCGGGAATTCAATCTTGTCAGCCGGTCATTCGTCGGAAGAGTCAGGAGTGCGAACGACCGTTGTTAGCTGGCGAATCAATTAGCGACGACGACGCGTCGCAGCGAGGCCCGCCACTCCGAAGAGTGCGAGGGCGCCCGGGGTCGGGACGAACTTGACGAAGTTCTCGACGGCAACGCCATCGCCCTGCGTGAAGACGGACATCGAGCCGCTGATCAGCTCAGTGATGGTCTGAGCGCCCTGCTCGCTGCCACCGATGATGGTGAGCTGGAACAGGAGCGTGCCGAACTGGCCGCCACCGAGGTCAACGCTGGCAGCGCCAACGCCGTTGGGCGGGTTCGAGTTGAACCAGCCACCGCTGTAGTTCGTCGCGCCTTCACCCGTGCCGGGTTCGGTCGAGATCGCCGCGCCAGGACCGGAGTTGTCCGGGGCGCCGATCGTGCCGAAGCTGTCGTACTGAAGCGACGGGGCGAGCGGGAAGAACGCAGCATTCGGGGGCGTCACGCCGCCGAATGCGTCTTGGTAGAACGTGCCGCTAAGCAGGTTGATGTTCACGAACGACGTGCTGACCACGGTGTTCGCCTGACCATCACCCGCGCCGTCAAACGCAGCGTAGATGTTCAGGACGGTCGCGGCCTGACCGAGCACGGCAGACGCGCCGGCGCTGTCGCCCTCGACGATCGTCGCGCCAAGGAAGGCCGCGTTGGCAGCGCTGGCGCCAACGGCGAGACCAGCAGCCATAGCAATAGTACGAATCATGTGGAACTCTCCTCTTCTTCTTCTCTTCTACGCCCCGCACGCACGTGCGAGACGCATGACACAGTGACCGGCTGACCGGGCACACACGATGCTTCCCTGAATATACCAGAGGCCAATCCTGAAGCCAGCGCCTTGTTGAGGTTTTTTGCGCTCGTTTTGCGTAAATGGCCCCAACGAAAGACCCAGAATCGAATACTTAACCCATCTTTACTGGGGCCTTTGCCCTAAATACAAACCCTGAGAAGATATTTGCGCTTTCGCAATCGACCAAGAACGACTTGCGGCCCGCGCGTCACCTTTGCCTCGACGACTACTCGCCGCCGGTCTTCCGCATGGATTCGGCCTCGCCTTTGGCGTACACCTCGGCCTCGACCTGAGGGCGCTGCATTTCGAACCACTGACGCCACTGCTCATCTCGCTCTTGTCCGAGAGCAATTCGCAATCGCCGCAATGTTTCGTCGCTGGCGCGCCCCAGCAATCGTTCCGCACGAATGGCGCCGCGCAAGGCGGGCTGGAATTGCGGGTCTCGCTTGAGGGACTCACCGTAAAAGCGAAGCGCATCAGTCATGTAGCCCGCCTGCTCCCACGTCAGGCCAAGGTTGTAGAGCGGGCGCGGATCGGTCGGCTCCAGTTCGCTCGCCGTCGTGAATGCCTCGGCGGCGTCGAGGTACTGCTGCTGCTCCATAAGCAGCACACCCAGGTTGTTCCAGGCGGACGCCAGTTCGCGGTACGTCGCGATGGCCTCGCGATACAAGGAGATCGCCTTCGTTGTGGATTTTGCCTTCTGTGCCTGCAGCGCCAAAGCCTGAGCCTGCGCGATCATGACGGACTCATCTTCCACTTCGATGACGACCGGGCCGCTTGACGTCGAATTACAGCCCCCCGCCCCCACGAAGGCGGCGCCGGCGACCACGAACAATCCCAAGACGGCATATCGATTCACGAGCGAAGCTCCCATCGAGCAACCTGCACACGGATGAGCCACCCATTCGGACGAGGGCGCAGCTCAATCGCGCTGACAAAGAGGTCGGGTATGGCCCGTTGGGCCGCGTTGATCCATTCCAGAGCCGCATCGAGCGGCGCGTTGTCCATGGTGATATCCACCCGGCGCTTCTCGATCGACGATCCGATCGTGCGAGTGGGGCGCTGTTCGGACAAAGTCGGCGCCGTTGGGAGTCGCACCTGCTGATTGATCGCCTCGAGTTTCGAGAGCTGCAGCTCGCGCTTGTACCGCCCGTCGCTTTGGCCTTCGGATGCCTCTTCACGCAGCGCAATAATCTCATCGGCGACCGCCGTCACGCCGGCGCGCTCATTCGCGAGGCGATGCACCGAGAGGCGGGCCGCGCCGGATTGCACCAGGCTTGCGATAGCGAAGATGATCGCCGCGACCAGCAGGACGCCGCAAGTGACCAGCAGCGCCGTAGGCCGGTTGCGCCGGGCGGCGGCGGCGGCGTACATCTGCACGTCGCGCGCTTCAGCAGGAGTCAGGGTGCTTTTCTTCACGGAGCACTCCCCCACGTTGCAAGAAGGCGCTGCGTCGTCGGCGGCGCTCCAAGAAACGAACTGCGCCAATCAAGCCGGCCGCCGTTGGTGCGCAGCTGATCGAAGATCGCTTCGCCGGTCGCAAAATCCGGCACGGCAATCGTGATCTCCGCCTGAAGCTCATCGATTTTCATGGACCGGACGTTGGCGTCCTCTTTGTCGCCAATGACCGTTGCAATCGCGGCTGACGCCAGCAAGAGTTCGTCGAAGATCGGGTAAGGCGCTTGCGGCGCCTCGATCGGCTTGTTCGCTTCGCGCTCCTGCACCAGCACGCTGCGCAGCGCCCGAACCGGGTCGGCGTTGCTCACGAGCGCCGGGTCGATCGCGCTGACGTGCTCATTGATTTCCGCACGGAGTTCTGACGTGATTTCCCTGGATTGACTGATCGCCGAGCGCTGGCGCATGCCGATGCCGGCGACGCCGACAGCGAGCAGCAGAATCGCCGCGACCGTCCAGTACGACAGCCATCGATGTGCACGCCCGGGCCGATGGGTGAGATCCACCACACAGCGCCGCGGGTCATCCGTCTCGGCGGCGCTTTCCGCCAATGCGGCGAGCGTCTTGGCGAGCGGATCATTCACCGTGCGCGTTTCAGCGCCGGATTCTGGCCAATGCTCGGTGAGCACCTGCTGAATCGTTTCCGGCGCTTTGGACACCACGGTGATGCGCTGCGGCGCATCACCGATTTGCGCTGACCATGCGAGCCAATCCAGCACAAGGCGCGGCGGCGCCGCTTTGACTGCATCTTCTTCCGCCGCAACATCATCCAATTCGTCCGTCGAGACTTTGCGGGAGTGCCCGGCCGCGATGAGATTGCTCGCGCGTGACCAGCTCCAGATGTAGGCGTCGTCCAGTTCGAGCACGACGCCGGTGAGCGCCCGCTCGTCCACGCCCTTGGCGGGCCATGCTTCAGCAATCCCGTGCCACAACGTCTCGACCGATTCAGGACTGATCCCCTGCTGATCGAGCTGATCGAGCCACAATCGCACCGGTCCATCGTGCATTTCGACGACGGTCATGCGGCCGGTGGTCGGCGCGATGTGATCGCCGTTGCCCCGCGACTTGCGCGAACGTTGGCGAGGCTGGGCCAGCGCCTGCACTGTGGTGCCGCCAGTGTCGGTGGTCCATTCGCGTTCGCGCTGGCTGAGCGCCGCGGCAAGCACATCCCGAGCGGCGCTGGGCGCTGACACTCGCGCGCAGATCGAGTCTTCAACTGAAATTACAACCGCGCCCAATCGGCGGGACCGACCGAGGCGGCCCGCCGTCCAAGTCGCGGCGTCGCGAGCGCGGGTCACCATGCGCGAAACGGCGCTCCCGCCGGCGTCATCCGAAAACGCGGGCGCGCGCCACGTTTCATCGACGCCGTCACCGATGAGCCGCACACTGGAGAGATCCGATTCGATGTAGCAGGCAACGCTCACCGGTTGAAATTCCCTCCTTCATCGGGAATCTCGCCGGCATCGCGGGCCTCGTCGAGTCGGCGCTGCCGCGCCTCTTCGATCTGCTGCATGCGCTGTTGTTCTAATCGGGCGTTGCGTCCGCGAGCGGACTCGCTTCTGGTGCGAGCATTCATGGCTGACATTGTCGCATCAAACGGCAATGGATCGACGCGCTTCACTTCAAATCGCCGGTCGTCGCGTTCGAGCAGGAGGCGCTCGGTCGTAACCTCCGCAACCGTGAAGTTCTCGAGCGTCATGCCGGGGCGGACAAAGGTCTGCTTGGCGTTGATCGTGACCAGCGCCGAGACTCCGCCGTCTGACGTCTTGGCGTACCCGACGTACTGCCATCCGGGAGGCGCCGGATTGGGCCGCGGCTCATTTGGGTTGCCTTCCGGATCAGTGACCTGGGCCGTCGTTGTTTCTTCTGTCGTCTCAGTCGCGTTCGACGCCGCGGATTGGAGTGGCTCACGCACTTCACTCAGCGAAGTCGCGAGCACCGTCCAGTCGCTGAGCGGAACGGCGGGCGTGTCTGTGGTTTGATCAGTGGGCTGGCTGGCGACTTGGGTGTGTGTATCGACCGGCTTGGGGAGTTCAATCGTGCGCTGCGGCAGGATGATCGCGGCGGCCAGCAGCGCGAGCGACACCACGCTCACCACCTGGGCGATGCGTGTCATGGATCGGGCTGTGCTGCGTCGGAGCATCATCGTCAGCGGTTCCTTTCTGCCGCGCCGCGTTGGCGGCGTGGAGCATCGTCTTCTTCGTCCTGGGCCGATCGGTCCAGCAGGTTGAGGTCCAGCTCAGAAAGCCATTCGTGGACCGTCGCCCCGTTTTGCACCACCTCGGCAACCATGCCAAAGGTGCGCTCGTTGTCTCTTTGATCGGTCATTGTGAGGCGCAGGCGCCAGACTGAGGGCTCAAACGTGATGACCTGACCCAGACGCCCTGCTTGTGTCTCGCCACCCGGGTAGCTCCGGATGATCTGATTGAACATTTCGCTGTCGATTTTTTGGCGCTCGCGGAGGCTGATGATCTCCTCGGCGAATTCGTCGCCTCGCTGATCGAGCAGTGCAGCAAGCACCGGGGCGGGCGCCGCATTGATGCTGATCGCGCCGGCGCCGCGCGATCGAACAAGCCCGCTGCGATCGTCCGGAAGCCGGTCGAGAATCTGCTTGTAAACGTCGCGCTGCCCTTCCGGCACCGCACTGACCGACGCGACCGGCAATCCCTGACCATCCTCAACACGGACGGAAATGGTCATGACGTCTTCGATCTCGAACCGGTACGCCTCCTCTTCACTCTCCGAAAGACGCACGAGCTCCGACGGCGTGCGCCGGCCCATCCAGAGCTCGACGATGGAGCGCACACCGAGCATGTCATGGTGTATCTGATAGTCCTGCACCAATCGTCCGACGGTGCGCGTCTGCGCGTTCTGCCGCGTCAGTGTCGCGCCGATCATGAGCGACGCCACCAAGACCAGCAGCAGCACGAACGCCATGGCGAAGCCTGAACGTCGAGGGCGGGTCATGCGTTTCATTGCACGGTCCTCGCTTCCACGATGGGCTCGAAGATCCAGTCCCCCACGGCGCCGCTCCATGTTTCCAGTTCAATGCGCACGGCTCTTGGAAAATCATCGACAAAGCGGGCGTCGTGTTCGTCCACCCATTCCATGTCGTTGGACGGCGGCTGCGGGTCGCGCAGCGCCTGCCAAGCCGCGAACTTGATGGCGTCGGCCAAGATCACCGGCTCGCCGCGCGGCGACAGCGGCGTCCACAACAGCGCCCAGCTTTCCTGCCCGGTCTCGGTGAAATACGGATCCAGTGGATACGTCACGAGTTCAAAAGCGCCCACGACTACATCGCGCTGCGCCGGCGCACCGGGAATTGGCGAGCGCTTCAGCCGCATCACGATCTTGCGCGGATCCGATTCACCGCGCCGATTGGGAATGGTGTACCCAAGTTCAAACACAGGCGGGTTCTCGTCGTCATCTTCAAACATCCGCTCGGCAAGCGAATCCTCGCCGAAACGCTCGCGCGCCAAACCGGTGCGCGCGCCCGGCTCCTCCGGCGGATCGACGACGCCCACGAGCGAATTCATCGCGGTGCGCATGGTCTCGCGGGCGCGGCCAAGCTCGGAAATATCGTCGAAACGATTCGCGAGCTTGTCATCCATGCGCGACACATATTCCATCAACCCAAGCGACGACAACATGATCACCGACGCGATCGACATCGCGAGCATGACTTCCAAAAGCGTAAAAGCGCGGCGGCGCTTCGCCGGAATCATCGACCAGCCCCGCCACTGACCGGGCTGGTGGACGGCAACTCAACCGGTCGCCCGAGCAACTGTTCCACCTGCCGCAGGAGCACATCTTCATCCTTCGATGGATCGATCGGGCTGTAAATGCGCGAGATGCTCGCCAGCGGCTCGTCCACGTCGGCGAATCCGCTGTTTTTCAAGTGGTAAATGGTGACCGTGATCATCTTGAGACCGGCGCCGAGACGCTCGTCCGCATTCAATCGCGATTCCGGCGCGGCTTGCCGCAGCGCAATGTTCTCGTCTTCGCTTTCCAGTTCGAGCAGGATCTGTTCGCTCAATTCATGGCGATAGAAATTGTTCTGCCCGTACGGAATGCGCTCGCCCTCACTGGGCAGTGATTTGGGATCAAGCAGATAGTTGAGAATAAGTCGATGCGCGACTTCCGAAGCGTAAATGCGATGCTGCTGGCGATCGTCGATCCGGTTCACCCCGTCGTAGGCCGTTGCGATGATCGCGGCGACGCTCGACAACAGCGCCACCGCCAGCGCAACCTCAAGGAATGTGACACCTCGACGCGCCGTCATACTCACTCATCCCAGACGGAAATGTCATCCGGCGTGTTGGGCGCGCCGTCCGGCCCCATGCTGAAGAGGTCGTACGGGCGAGCCGCATCGCCGGTCGGGGAGAAGTAGGCGTAATCTCGCTGCCACGCGTCCTTCAATGCCTTGGACTCGACATAAGAAGGCACGAGCACAACTAACCCCTCGGCAGTGGTCGGATACGCGCCCTTGTCCGAGCTGTACTCGACCAGGCTCGATTTCAAGGTGTTCAGCCCAATTTTGGTCGTGCGGCCTTTGGCTCGTTCGCCGGCGCCGGCAAAGTTGATCGCGACCGCCGCCGCCAGGGCGCCAATGATGAGCAGCACGAGCATGACTTCGAGCAGGGTGAACGCCCTGCGATTGCGGCTCGTGAATGGGTTTTTCGATTCGAAACGGTTCATCGTGAAATCAAGCCTCCTTCGCCACGGACAGCCCGAGACGGGCCGCAGTCTATGAAACGCACGAGGCGGGTGTAGGTTCCCGTGTCCGCGGATTCTGTACCTCTTCCGGCGGAACTCATGTTCTCGGCATTCGCGGACTTGCGGCGAAAAAACATTCCGAGCGCCAATTCAGGGTTTTCCCCTTTTCACATCGCCCGACCTGCCGGATGATGGTGAGGAGATCAAACTTAAAGGAGGAGCGCCATGAAGCATGGCTATTCAATCGGCCTCGCCACCATGTTCGGCGCCGCGACTTTTTTCGCGACCACGCCAGCCTCGGCCGCGTTCCTCGGCGTCAAGATCACGAGCGACGACGGCGTCAACGCCTTTGCTCGAGAAACACTCGCCAATGCGTTCGTGGAGGATGCGGAAACCGCGATTGTGCTTCGCGTCTGGGCCGTCTTTGACGGGCCGGGCGACGGCGTCGACAACACGGTGCTCTCTACGAGCTTCGTCAATTTGTGGCCCGCGCGGCCCAACGTGATTTTTTATCAGCATCCGCAAGGGAGCACACTGCCGCCCAATGAAGCGCTCTTCGGTTTCTTGCCTGCGCTCCAATTTGATTCATTCGGCTCCATCGGCGGCCTCACCATGAGTGACGCCTCGACCGTCCTGAATCGCCCCGGCGCTGATGAAGGCATCCTGCATATGGAAGGCGGCTGGTTCAACAGTTTTCCGCCCAACGCGAATGGCGCCGCGAGTGTGGACCTCGGCGACGGCACCTTCGGCACGCTGCTCTTCCAGTTCACCTTGCTGGGCGACGAAACCGAACTGTGCATGGAAGAAGAGGAAGGCGCGTTTATCACCGGTCTTCTTTCCGGACAGTTGTCCATCTTTGTGCAAGGCTCCAGTCAGGCCAGTGAAGTGCCAATCTTCGGAGGTTTGTACTGCACCGGCGAACTTGCGAACGACGGCGGCGGCGTTTCCGTCATCAACGGCGTTGACCTTGCGTACATGCTCAGCCAGTGGGGCCCGGCGGTGCAATGCGTCACGCGCAGCGATTTGAACAACGACGGCGACGTCAACGGCGCCGACCTCGCCATGCTGCTCTCAAATTGGGGATGTACGCCATGAAACAAGCAAAACCAATTTTCGCACTCGCTTCCGTCGCGGCTCTCGCCGCGAGCGCCAGCGCCGGGCCATCCTCGTTTGTGCTCCAGCGCGTTGAAGGCGTCGAACCCACTGCCCGCGCAGCGCTGATGGCGGACGGCGTTGCACAAGCGGAAACCGCACGCGTGTACGTGCTGTACCTCACCTTTGCGCCGACCGGCGAAGGCGAGTTCCCCGGTCTTGCCAACGAAAAACTACTGGCGATGGAAGATGTATCCATCGAACTCGTGCAGCCGCAGTTTCGGTTCTTTCAGTCCGAGGCGCCGGGCGCCGGTGACACGCCGCCCTTGAGCGCCGACTGGGCGAGCGATCCGTCGCTGCAATGGGACAGCTTTGTTTCACTCGGCGTGTCGAACAGCAACGTGTTTGACTCCACCACGACCGCGCCAGATTTTGTCTTTGATGAACATCACATCGCGGGGAGTTGGTTCGACGCCGAACCGGAAAGCGCGCTGGGCACACCGCCCGTGACGAATCCTTCGTGGCTCCTGATCGCGCGTTTTACCGTGCTCGGCGCCTGCGATGAAGACCTTGTGTATTTCGAAGGCGTCGGCACGCCGGTCGGAACAGCCGACCCGGTCGGATCGCAGAACTTCTCACTTGTTCCCGGCAACCCCGCCGCCGCAGCGGACAACACACAAGGGCCCATCGGCGTCATTGATCTGCAAAACGTTCTCATGCGCTGGGGCAGCGTGAACACCGAAGGCTGCTGGCCCGCGGCGGACTTCAACGCCGACGGCGTCGTCAACGGGCTGGACCTTGTCGTCGTGCTGTCGAACTGGGGCGAGATTCCGAAGATCTGAGTTTGCGCGTCAAGGCGCTTCAGGATTGCTGAACTGATTGAAAGGTTTGGAATGAAAACAGCATCGGCGATCGCGATTTCAATGGCATGCTTTCTAAGCGTCGCGGCGCGCGCCGAAATCATCGGCGTACGCCTTGTGGAGGACGAATCGCTCAATGCTGAAGCACGATTGGCGCTCACCGACTTTGGTGTCGAGAACGCAGAGACGGCGCGCGTGCTTCGCATGTATCTCGTGTACGACGAAGCGACGGCGGCGGATCAGTTCCTTTTCAGCGCGTCGGTTCGGATCATCACACTCAGTCCGTTTCATTCTTTTTTCAATCATCCGTTGGGCGACAATCTCCCGCCCAACGCCGATGATGTCGCAAACGACCCAGCGCTCGAATTCGATACGTTCTTTACGATCAACATTACGATGGAGACTGGAGAGCCACTCATCGGACCGAATGCAGGCAATGACAGCATTTCAAACGACCTCATCGCCGGTGGGAGCGGACCGACGCTTGCAGGTTTTGCTCAAGACGTAAGCGTCCCGTCCACTCCACTTGGTGAAGGCGAGGTAGGGGCCCTTGTCTTGCAAATGACGCTCCTAGGCGCTGAATGCCAAACTGGAATTGATGAGTTCTTTCTGCAATGGCCAGTCTACGTGGCACAGTTCGCATTCGATGGCACCGAAAGTGCGACGTTTCAATACACGGGTGATCGTCCGTGCTATGCGTCACTTGACGAAGACAACGATCCGACGGGCGGATTCACGATTGACGGCGCCGATCTTGCGCAGTTTCTGGCAGCATGGGGACCGCACGAATCCTGCGAGAAAGCCGATTTCAACAGCGATGGCGTCGTCAACGGTTTCGATCTCGCGATGCTGCTGTCGGAATGGGGAAACTGTTACTGCTGTGAGCATGCGTTTCCGAGGTGACGGCCTTGTTTTCTTGTCGGCGTATTGTTGCCCATGGCGACTCAGGAGACTTTCATGCGATTCGCAACAACAAAGCTCACATCCGCCGGCGTCGCCGCGTCACTCTGCCTGTGCCCGCTGAGCCGCGCCGATCTCGTCGGCGGCATGCTCGTCACGCTGCCGGAGTGGAATGACGCCGCTTCGACGACGCTCGGTGAGCCGACGCAGGTGTTCCGCCTCTTCATCGCGTTTGAAAACCCGACGGACGAACTCAATCAGGTCTATCTCGGATACGAGACGACCTTTCTTGCAACCATGTCGGGGACGTTTCATTTTGATCCAATGAATCCGACGCTTATTCCCCCGGCGCCGGCGCATTTCGAATTCGCACCGGAGCTTGAATGGAGCACCTATTTCGGTCTTGGCAATCTTCATGCGCCTGCGGAAACGCTGAACTGTCTCCCGCTGGAAGGCGTCACCGACACCGTGATCGATGACACCTGCTGGAGCTGCTCGAACTCCTCCGATGAAGGAATTGCTCGCGCGCCGGGTTCGACGGATGCCAACGGCGAAGTCGTCATTCCGGAATCGCTGGATCCGCGCTTCTCTTACGTTTTCGCCGGGCAATTCGTCGTTCACGAATCAAACCTCGATCCGGTCGTGCGGCTCATCCCCGCGCGCGATCGCATCTGGTCGGACGCCTTCGCGGGCATTCTCTTTCTTCAGTTTCGTGAGAACAACGACATCAACCCGCAATCAGCGTCCATTCAGTTTGCTCCAATCGGCTGTCCCGGCGACATGAACGGCGACGATGTGGTCAATGGCGCTGACCTCGCAACCGTCATCGCGGTGTGGGGCGAGGATGTCGGCTCGCTCACGCCCAACAGCTCGCCGATTGGCGGCGATGACCTGGCAAGGCTTCTCGCCAACTGGGGCCCCTGTTTGCCGCAGTGACGCGTCAAAAACCCGCGCGGTATCCTGCCCCGCATGACTGACGCGCATCGCTCTGACATCGAGTCCGGCCTCATCGAGAATCGCACCTTCGCGCCATCGGCGAACTGGACCAGCGCCGGCCCCGGCGCTGAGCCCGTCACGCCGCACATTGCGTCGATGGAGCAGTACCGCGAAATGTACGAGCGGTCGCTGTCCGACCCGGAGGGGTTCTGGGGCGACGCCGCCAAAGAGTTGCACTGGTTCGCGCCGTGGACCAAGGTCCTCGAATGGTCCGCGCCCGATGCGAAGTGGTTTGTCGGAGGAAAAACCAATCTCTCCTACAACTGCATCGATCGTCACATCGAGAGCGGTCACGGTGATGACGTCGCGATCATCTGGGAAGGCGAGCCGATGGACGGCGGCCCGGAGATCAAGCGCCTCACGTATCGCGATTTGCACACCGAAGTCTGCAAATTCGCCAACGTGCTGAAATCGCTCGGCGTCAAGAAGGGCGACGTCGTCACCATCTACATGCCAATGGTTCCGGAACTCGCCATCGCGGTGCTGGCGTGCGCGCGCATCGGGGCGCCGCACTCGGTGATCTTCGGCGGGTTCAGCGCCAATGCCATTACGGATCGTGTCGTGGACGCGAACTCCAAAGTCCTCATCACCGCGGACGGCGGCTGGCGGCGCGGCTCAATCGTCCCCCTCAAGGAAAACGTCGACGCCGCCTGCACGCAGTGCGACACGCTCGATCACGTCGTCGTCGTGCAGCGGTGCGGCGCCAACATCGCCTGGCACCACGAACCTTCAAACGCGCATGGCAAAAAACGCGATCACTGGTGGCATGACCTGATGCAAGCCGCCAGCGCCGATTGCCCTGCTGAGCCGATGGATGCTGAAGATCCGCTCTTCGTCCTCTACACCAGCGGCACGACCGGCAAGCCCAAAGGCATCATGCACACCACCGGCGGGTACATGGTCTATACGTACCTGACCAGCAAATACGTTTTTGATCTGCATCCAGACGCGAATCAGGTGTACTGGTGCACGGCGGACATCGGCTGGATCACCGGCCATTCGTACATCGTCTACGGCGTCATGCCCAACCGTGTGCCGACGCTGATGTACGAAGGCGCGCCCAATCATCCGACGCCGGATCGCTTCTGGAGCATTGTCGAGCGCCACAAGGTCACGCAGTTCTACACCGCCCCCACTGCGATCCGCGCCTTCATGAAATGGGGCGACAATCATCCGCGCAAACACAACTTGCAATCGCTGCGATTGCTCGGCACCGTCGGCGAGCCGATCAATCCTGAAGCGTGGATGTGGTACCACCGAATAATTGGTCACGAGAAATGCCCGATCGTCGATACCTGGTGGCAGACAGAAACCGCTGGGCACATGATCACGCCTTTGCCGGCGGTGACGTCGACCAAGCCCGGCTCGTGCACATTGCCGTTCTTCGGCGTGGACGCCGCGATTGTGAGTGAAGACGGCGTCGAGCAACCCAACAACACCGGCGGCCTGCTCGCGATCCGCAAACCGTGGCCCGGCATGCTGCGCGGCATCCTCGGCGATCGTGAACGCTTCATCGAGACGTACTGGTCGCGCATCAAAGATGCATCCGGTGAGCCGTACTATTTCCCCGGCGATGGCGCTCGCCGAGATGCCGATGGTTTTTTCTGGATCATGGGCCGCGTCGACGATGTCATCAACGTCTCCGGACACCGCCTCGGCACGATGGAAGTGGAAAGCGCGCTGGTTTCTCACGAAGCCGTGGTGGAAGCGGCGGTGGTCGGCATGCCGCACGAAATCAAAGGCACCGGCATCGCGGCGTTCGTCACACTTGGCCCCGGCTTTGACGCCGATGAAGACTTGCGCACCAAGCTCCGCGAACACGTCGGAAAAGAAATCGGCGCCATCGCGAAACCAGACCAAATCCGTTTCACCGATGCGCTGCCAAAAACGCGCAGCGGCAAGATCATGCGAAGACTCCTGCGCGACATCGCCGCCGGTGTGGAGAAAGTCGGCGACACAACGACGCTCGAGGATTACACCGTGCTGGCAAAAATAAGAGAGAGCAAAGAGTAACCAGAGCCCCGAGCGCAAGCGAGGGGTTGCGACGGTGTGTTTGCAAGGTGTGCGTGCGGCACACAGTTGTGAGGCCTCGAGGGATCAAGGCATCGAGGGATCAAGGCATCGAGGGACTACCACTAGGAATTCTTGGCTCGGGTGCCATGCCCATGTCTGCATGGGCATGATGATGCGCAAAGCCGATGAAGCAGCGACGCACATCGCGGCGAAGACGATGGCTCATCCGGAGTCTTGCTTGCCTTCTCCTCGGATTGCTCACGACCGTTGCGGTGACCGCGTGGCTCTTCTTCCGCGCGCCTGTTGACGTTCTCTTCATTTCGCACGCCAATTTGCCAAGTGAAGTGCAATACGAACCTGGTTGGGAGCATGTAACTTTTTGGGGCGAAAATGCAACGGGGTATAACTCCGTGTATTGCGTCTCCCACATTGGTTGGTTTGGTCCAGCGAGGCCGAAATTCCCGGCCGGAACGACGCTCCCACCGCAATGGGTCGTCGATTGGTCCGAACCAAGCCTCCCAAATTCATTCCGTCCTCGCGGAGGAAACGCCGGCGAGTTTCTTCGGGTAGCGCACGCAGGATGGCCGCTTCGTTGCTTCATTGGCCGGCGCATCAGATACAGCGGAGATCAGGACTTCACGACGGATTGGGCAGTCTTTCTCACGATCTCACTTCGAATTCCGAATTTCCCAGTCGGAAAGCTGCCGCACGACCGGCTCCTCCCACTCCAACCTCAATTCCTCCCGTTGCTTGCAAACTCCGCGATTTACGGCAGCGTCTGGTTTGCATTGAGCTTCACATTCATGCTCCTTCCTTATGCCAAACGCAAGCGGCGACGCAAGCGCGGCCTCTGCCCAAAATGCGCCTACGACCTGCAAGCCGAATTCGACTCCGGCTGCCCGGAGTGCGGCTGGAATCGAACGAGCGGTCGCCCCAATGGCGCGAACACAGCATGAAGCGATGGGTCATTCGAATTTCGATTTGCTTCGTGCTCGGTTTGATCACGACGGTCTGCACTTCAATTGCGTTCGCTTGTTGGAGCCCAATCCTTCGGACGCAAGATACGTTCAATTTTCAGGGCCGATTACTTGAGCTATACGATGTGCCTGGGAATTGGAAGCTCGTCAGCGGATTCGCGAGTTTCTATGGCCGCGGCTACGAATTGACCAATTTGTTGACTGGCGCGCTGGTCGGCACTGGTTTGGGTAGCCCCAAATTTCCTGAAGGAACGCAACTCCCTCCGCTATGGGTTCAGCGCCAAGTTCGCAATCCGCCGCTTGAATACTATCGAGGGACCATCATCAGCGTTGCCCGCGCCGGCTGGCCAATGAAGTCGCTTGCTGGGCACACGCGCCGAACCGTCGATCTCATCAAGCCGCCACTCCCGTTGCAGCGCTTCAATGCGTTCGAGCTGAAGGAGGCAGTGCGAATTCCTTGGACAGGACAAATGGTGCCTCGCTTGCTTCCATGGAAACCACTGCCCTTGGCGTTCGCAATAAATTCAGTCTTTTACGGAAGCGTTTGGTTTGCATTGAGTTTTCCGGCGCAGCTCCCCTATCTCTGGAATCAACGACGAAAACGACGCCGCGGCCTCTGCCCAAAATGCGCCTACGACCTGCAAGCCGAATTCGACTCCGGCTGCTCCGAGTGCGGCTGGAATCGAAACGCGCTGAACTAAAGAGAACGGGCGAGACGCCCGTTCCACCGACTTCTTTGCATTCGAAAGCACAACCATGCCCACGTGAGCGTGGGCATGCCACCCGGCGACGGAGTTTGTCCGTTCTCCGCTGACTCGTGCCCAATGCCTAAAGCCTTGATCCCTTGATGCCTTTTTGCCTTGATGCCTCACGTACTCAGCCGCACACACAACCCACAAACGCGCATCCGCGACCCGTCGCTTGCGCTCGGGGCTCTGATCACTTCGCACGCTTGTCTTCGATCTCAACCTCTTGCTCGCGCGCCATGGACGTGAACGCCGCGAAGCCGAACGGCTCTTCGCCGCTTTCGATTTGGCGGGCTTGCGACATTGCTTTGAGCTGTTCGATGAGGTCTTCACTGAGGGAATGCACGCCGCGGATTTCTTCGAGGGGCACTGTGACGACTTCGCCATCGGGCGTATGAATTTCGAACACCGTGCATTGCACCGCAACGGAAAGCATGCGCTGTTCAGGATTCGTCGGCACACTGAGTGAGAACAACGGCACGACTCCCTTGATGGCGATGCGCTCTCCGCCGTGCGTCATGACGCCGAGTCGACCGTCGGTGATTTCAGGGCACTCGGCCGCTCGTTCCGGGAAGGACACCAGCATCGCCTGCACGACGTTCTGCCAGAAGAGCGTGCGCAGTTCGCGCGTGCGCTTTGGTTCTTCGACGTGATGCGCCAGCGACGCCGCGATGGGGGTTGTTTCCATGCATGCATCTTCGGGGCCGAGCGCGGCTCACGCAATGGGCGCAGAAAAAAACCGACCGGCCCATGTGGACCGGTCGGTCTTGAATCAAATCAGATCAGTTCGTGCGGCTTAGAAAAGCAGCTGGAACTGAGCACGAATAACGAATTCGCTATCCGTGGGGCCACCGAGGTAGCCGATGCCCGTGTTGGACGGGAGCGGCGACACGTTGCCGACGGTGGAGTCGGCGCCGTCGTCAATGAAGTACTGGCAGTCGAGCGAGAACTTCGCCGCCTGACCGTGGATGTAGTAGTTGCCACCGAAGGTGATCACATTGAACATGTCATCAGCCGCGGCGCTGCCGTCGGGAATGATCGCATCCCAGCGGACGTAGGGCTCGATGTCTTCGGTCACGAACACACCACCCTGAACGACGAAACCGTACTCGTCGACGCTGGAGCCGCCGAAGAAATCGGCGTCGCCATGGCGACCGGTGAACGCGGCGAAGGCGTTCCAGCCGTTGCCGAGGAGGCTGGCGTCAACCGTCCAGCCGAACATGTTGCCGGTGTCGCGATCGGCCGGGGTGGAGCCGGGGGCGCCGCCCTGCCAGTTCGCGGCAGCACCGAGCATCCAGGCGATGCCTTCGGAACCACGCGGGCTGGAGAAGTACTTGAACTGATCCCAGTTGCCGCTGCCGAGGTACTCGAAGCGACCGGTCAGGGCCCAGTCAGACTCAGCCGGGTTGTTGAAGTCCGTGTTGTCGGTGCCGACTGCGACGGGCAGAAGCATGGGACCAAGCCCGATGCCGTCGGAGAAGGCGCCGGCGACGCGCCAGTGCTCAGCCTGATAGGAGAGCTCGATGCCCTGCGAACGATCCTGGTTGTAGATCTCGTTCGCGTAGGAGCGGTCGATGACGAGCTGGTACCTGGAGCTGACAAGCTCTTCACGCAGGAAGGGCAACTTGAACTGACCGGCGCGAATCTTCAAGCCGTTGTCAAAGTTGTACCCAAAGTACGCGTCCTGCAGCGTCGCCGTGCCGTTGTTGCGGCCGAACTCGAACTGCAAGCGGTAGAACCAGTCGTTCCAGGCCGTACCGTCGAACTGGAGCTTCATGCGGCGATTCTGGAAGCCGCTCTCGAATTCATCGAGCGTCGCGCCGGTCGCTTCATCGCGGAAGTTCGCGATGTAGCGGAACTGCATCTGACCGCTCACGTTCAGGCGGAAGGCGCCATCCGGCGACGCAAGGAAGAACTTGCCGTCGTAGCCGGCGGTGCCGCCGCTCTGCAACAGGCTCGAGCGCGTTTCCGCGTCGGCCAGCATGTCTGCAACCAGCGCGCGAACTTCGTCGCTGCTGGCGCCAGCCGGAGCATTGGTCTCGCCCAGCGCGACATTCGTCGCACCGAGGCTGACCGCAGCACCCGCCAGCAAACTGAGACTCATCGTTCGAATCATTGGAGACGTCTCCTTACCTTGCTTCTATCTTGCGGAGAGTGCCGCCACTCCCCGTTTCCCTAGGGTCGTTCAAGTCTTGCACAAGCCGACACGACCGGTGCAAAAGATTGAACGTCGTACGTTGTGTTGAGAATCCGATGCCCTTGCGTTGAACCAACACCGTCCGGTGATCGCGCCCCGCGGACCGGACAGTCAAAAGCTCGTGACCACTATACCTCCTTGGCTAGCAGCCGCAAACTCGCGACCGACCGATATGTCGGCGATCCTGATTCAATTCCATGAACACTTTTCTATTGAAATGGGGAGATCGCCCCTCATATTGGTGAGGAGAACTTCGATTCGGACCTTGATCCATTCCCGGTCTTGCCCCGCCCCGCCACCAATGCGGCTCATGTGAGGATTGCGCGAAGACCGCAACCCAACCCTCATCCAGACCCCGCCGATCAGGAATGCTTCCTTAGAATCCGCCGCGTCGCCAACCGGGATGGGTCGTCCTGCCGGGCGTGGATCGTGAACTGATTGCCAGCGAGAACCCATGTTTACGAGCAACCGCATCCTGGTCGTCGAGGACGAAGCCGACCTCTCCGACATCATTTCATTCAATCTCCAGCGGGCCGGGCACACGCCGCTGCAGGCCCATGATGGCGCTGCCGGCCTGACCATGGCCAAACGCGAACGCCCGGACCTTGTCGTTCTTGATCTGATGCTTCCCAAGATGGACGGCCTCGAAGTCGCCCGCCGCCTCCGCGCCGAGCCAACCACCGCCTCCATCCCCATCATCATGCTCACCGCCCGAGCCGAGGAACGGGACCAGCTCTCGGGCCTCGCCACCGGTGCTGACGACTACATCACCAAACCATTCTCAATCCCGGTCCTGATGGCCCGCGTTGATGCGGTTCTGCGGCGGACCTCACCCGCGGCGGGCGTCAGCTCCAGCGCGATCGGACCGGTGCAGGTGAATCTCGACACCCACGAGGCTTCCGTCGATGGCGAGCCGCTCCGCCTGACCACGACCGAATTCAAACTCCTGACCGCGTTGATGCAGGCCGAGGGTCGTGTCTTGACGCGTCAGGAGCTCATCAGCCGCGCGATGGGGCCTGGCATCCGCGTGACGGATCGCGCTATTGATGTGCATCTCGCGGCGGTGCGGAAGAAGCTGGGCGACTCCGGCGCCCTCATCAAGACCGTGCGCGGCGTGGGCTATAGGATGAGCCCCGAGCGCGAAACGGCCCACTGAACCGCCTGAACCACGAATGATTCGTCGACACATTTTGTCGAGCATCATGATCGGCGCCGCCGCCGCTGCGGCGCCCACGATCGCCGTGATCGTGGCGGACGCCGTCGGCGCGCAGCGATCAGCCATCGTTCTCTCCGCACTGGCCACGTCGATCGGCGCCGGCGTTGTGGCAAGCCTGGCGTTACGCCGGGTGTGGCGCGAAGCGAATGTGCATCTCGCACTGACGGCTCGCAAGCTCGACGCTTCACGCGCCGAGATTGTTGACCTTCCACGCATGATCGCTCGCGCGTTCGAGGCGCGGGACGCCGCCCTTGGCGAGGCCAGCCGCCAGCACGATCATCTGCGTCACATCATTGACTCGCTCGACGAACCAATGCTCGTGATCGATCAAACTGAAGAGATCATTTTCGCCAACCGAGCGGCGTCCGAATTCTTTCAGATCAAACACGAGAGGCTCATCGGCGCTCCGGCGCCGCAAGCGATCACGCAAGGACCACTGCTGACGGCCGTCCGCCGCGCGCTCGTCGGCGGACGACATACGGCCCGCACAGACCTTGGCACGCACCGTGGCCCGCGCATTTACGACGTCTCCAGTGCGCCAATCGCCGCAGGGAATGACGCGACCGGCGCCGTGCTCGTGCTGCGCGATGTGACGGATCTGGCCCGAGCGGCCCGCATGAAGACGGACTTCGTCGCAAACGCGTCACACGAATTGCGCACGCCGCTTGCCGCGATCCGGGCGGCGTTGGATACAGCGCGCCTCGCCGCCAACGACGATCCCGAACAAATGCTGCGCTTCATCGACATGGCGCCGGCGCACCTGCGCCGACTAGAAGAGATGACGCGCGACCTCATCGACCTGTCGCGTCTGGAAAGCCCGGACCTGCACATCGGCGCCGAACCGCTGTCCGTTCTCGATCTGTGCGATTCACTGCGCACGTTGCACGCCGAACAGGGCGCCGCCCGCGGCGTGACGTTGCAATTTGAATTGACGGAAGGCGTCAACGGCTTTCGCACCGATCCACGGCTCGTGCATCTGGTGCTAAAAAACCTCATCGACAACGCACTGAAGTTTTGCGACGACGACACCACCGTGCGCATTGTCGGCGCCATCGCCATGGGCGGCGACACCCGCCGCCGCGCCCGATTCGAAGTGCGCGACCAAGGCGTCGGCATTCCGCTCAACCAGCAGCAGCGCGTCTTTGAACGCTTCTATCAAGTCAATGCGGCGCGCCCCGGCCTGTCCGCCGCCGGCAATTCATCCAAGCGCGGCACCGGGCTCGGACTCTCCATCGTCAAGCACGCTGTGAGCGCACTGGGCGGCGAAGTTGGACTCGAGTCCGTCTACCAAGAGGGCACGACCGTATGGTTCGTGATTCCCGAATTGCCGATGCCGAACGATGATGATTCAGACGACACCGACTTCGAGCAGCTCCATCGTTGAGCGAGTGATGTCGTCGCTGGTGAGACCCAGCATGCGCATCTGCTCGTCCGGAGTGTGTGTGGACTTCGGGATCCGGTTAACGAACATCTGCTTCAGCGTGAACGAGTCGCCTGACTCGGTCATCACATCCGCCACGGCCGAACCGATCGAAGCGCCGTAGTTGTCTTCGAGCGAGATGACGTACCCGTTGTTCCGCTGGGCAATGTCCAGCAGCGCATCGCCATCGAACGGCAGCGA
Organism: Phycisphaerales bacterium; assembly: GCA_029260345.1. Classification (GTDB taxonomy): domain Bacteria; phylum Planctomycetota; class Phycisphaerae; order Phycisphaerales; family UBA1924; genus OFTM186. The sequence continues at coordinate 176,118 of JAJDDK010000004.1, forward strand.
GTACAGATCGACGAGCGTGGCGGAAATGCCTTCGCGGTCGAGCTTGTCCAGCGCCTTGTTCGCCTCATGGACCATGTAGCCCGCGGCGACGAGCAGCACATCGCGCCCTTCCGAAAGGACTTCGAATCCGCCGAGGTTGAAGACCACATCGTCGGAGTACAGGAATTCCACTTCGGGACGCAGTGTGCGCATGTAGCAGACGCCTTCATGCTCGGCCATGACTTGCGTGAGTCCGTACGCCGCGTACGCATCCGCCGGCTGCAGGATGTAGCAGCCCGGCTCGCCGCGGTGGTCCTTCATCGTGGTGAAGGCGCGGAACCAGGCGATGTCCGGAAGGGCCATCTGGCTCGGGCCATCCGCCGCGAGCGACACGCCGACGTGCGAACCGACGATTTTGATGTTGGCGCCGGAGTTGATCGCCATTTCGATCTGGTCGTAGCCGCGCGTCAGGAACTTGCCGAAGCTCGACAGGAACGGAATCTTTCCTGCCGCCGCGAGGCCCGCCGCGACCGACACCATGTTCTGTTCAGCGATCTTGCATTCAAAGAATCGCGGATTGAGCGCCGCGTCCTTCGCGAATGTTTCGGCAAAGGTTGAATTGCTGACATCGGCGTCGAGCACGACAACGCGTTCGTCCGCATGACCCAGCGCCCGCAGCGCGAGGCCATACGCCTTGCGCGTCGCGAAACGGCCGGAGTGCAGGACGGACTCCATGTCCATGTCGCGCATCATCTGGCTGAGCGACGGCGCATCTTTGATGGTGATCTGCTTGTTCGGCGCGGCTTCCGGCGGGCGAATCGTGAACCGGTCTGTCTGCACGAGCGAGGTCGTCAGTTCAACGCGGCGCTGCTCGAGTTCCGCCAGCGCAGCGTCCAGCGCGGCGCCTGTCGCTGGCTTGCCGTGCCAGTTGCCGGTGAGGGCCGTGGTGGCGCCCCAGCCCTTGACCGTCTTGGCGACCACGGCCATGGGCGCCGCGTCTTCATCGAGCTCGACGAACGCATCGAACGCCGCCTTGATCTCGGCCGGCTTGTGCCCGTCGATCGTGCGCACCGTGAATCCGAACGCTTCCAGCTTCTTCGCCAGCACTTCGGGCGACTGCTGTTCGCTCACACGGGCGGCCTGTCCCCAGCCGTTGCAGCTGAAGATCGGCAGCACGTTGGTCAGTTTGCGCTCGGCGATGTAATCCAGCGCTTCAGCAATCTGGCCTTCGCGCGATTCGCCATCACCAATGATGCAATAGATACGGCGCGGGTTGTCGTCGAGGCGGGCGGCTTCGCCGAGGCCCGCGGCAACCGAAAGGCCTTGGCCCAGCGAGCCGGTCGCGGCGTCAAAGAAGGGCATGCCTTCCATCGGATTGGGGTGGCCTTCGAGGACGGACCCTGCTTCACGCAGTGAGGACAGGTCGTCCACGGTCATCGGTCGGCGCGCATCATCCTCGCCGATCATGCCGCCGAGGCGCGCATACGCCGCGTAGACGACCGGCACGGCGTGCCCGGCGCTCAGGACGAGGCGATCCGACGTGGGGTAGTCCGGCTGTTCGGGGCTCCAGCGCAACGTGTGAAACATCAGCACAGTGACGATGTGGCCGAGGGCCATCGCGGTGGTCGGGTGACCACTGCCGGCGGAGGCGCACATTTCAAGGCTGAGCCGGTCAAGGTCGATCGCCTGGGCGTGGACGGCGGCTTCAAAGGACATCTGGTGCGACACCTTTCCCGGTGCGGGCATGGTCGGCCCGGAGCCGTGGATCTTGCAACATTGGACAAATCGCGGGGGAACGCCTCCCCACATCGAGCGAGGGATTATCGGGTATCCTCCAGCCTCGCACAACCAGGGCGAGGAACGCCCCGAAGCGTGCTTAATTGACCCTTTTTTGCGGAGAGAGACGCCGATGAAAGCTGTTTGCGATCGCGCCGCGCTGTTGGACGCTATCAACCTCGTTTCCGGCGCTGTCGCTTCACGCACGCCGCGCCCGCAGCTTCAGTGCGTCCATCTTCAGGCCACCCGGGATGGTGATGCGGGGCTGCTGACTTTGGTCGGCGCCGATGGCGAAGTTTCGCTCGCGCTGCAGACACTCAACGTCGAAGTGCAGGAGCCGGGCGTCGCGCTGATCCCGGCGGACAAACTGCGCCAGATTGTCGCCGCTGAAGAAAACGAACCGACGCTGACGCTCAGCGCCGAAGGCGATGCGCTCACGATCAAGGGCGCTGATGCGCGATTCAACATCTTCGGATATCCCCCCGCTGACTTCCCCGCGCCGCCGGAGTTTCCCCGCGATGCGGCGGGCGTGATCGGCGTGCGCAGCGGCGATTTCGCTGAACTTATTTCGAAGACACTTTTCGCCACGGCGCGTGAGAATTCGCGCTACGCCATCAACGGCGTGTTGCTGGTCGCTGAAAAGAAGAAACTGCAAATGGTCGCGACCGATGGTCGCCGTTTGGCGCTGGCCAAGGGCGGCGCGCTGTCAGGGCCGGATCAGCCGATGAAGTGCATCATTCCAACCAAGGCGCTCAACCAGGTCGTCAAACTCATCGACGATCCGGACGAGCCGGTGCGCATCGCCGTCACCGAGAATCAGGCGATTTTCGCGTTCGGCCATCCCGAAGAAGCGCCCCGTGCGGTGCTCGCTTCCAACCTCGTCGAAGGCGCGTTCCCCCCTTACGAAGACGTCATCCCCAAGGATCAGGACAAGAAGGCCGTCTTCGACACGGCCCGCCTCAGCAGCGCGTTCCGGCGCGCCGCGATTCTCACCAACGAAGACTCGCGCGGCGTACGCATGACGTTTGGCCCTGAAAAAGGCGTGGAATCGCTCCGACTCACCAGCCGCGCCGCCGAAATGGGCGATGCGGAGATCGATGTCCCCATTGAGTCTTATGAGGGCGACGGCGTCGAGATCGGTTTCAATCCGCAATTCGTCATCGATGCGCTCAAGGTGATCGAAGACGCCAAAGTCACCATCGAACTGAAGGCGTCGAACAAGCCCGGCGTGATTCGTTGCGGCCCCGGTTTCACCTACATCGTGATGCCGGTGAATCTTCAGTAAACGATCCTGATGCAGAGATCGCCATACCCCCTCGAAGCGCGCCCCGGATCGCCCCCAATTTTCCTGCGAACGCCTGATAATCCGGACGCTTTCGTCAGGTTTCACGCCCTTCACCATTGATTAGGCTTGATCGGCCTCGATCGATGAGGTCTACTAATTTCAGTGCGCAGCACCGGACGCCGCGCTTTGGCCCTTCCTTCGAATAACGGGTGGAACATGTTGAGAGATTCCCTGGTCAGTTGGCGCGCCCGCTCGGCGCGCGCCTTGGTTGCTGCCGCGCTGCTGGCCGTCGCGCCCTGCGCCCTCGCGCAGTCTCTTGAAGAGCTCGGCGTTTCAAGCAAAGCGCTTCACATGCAGTCGGGCGTCGTCGACACGTCGATTGACCGAACCGACCTCGCCGCGTTTGTGTTGGCGCAGCCAGAAAACGCGTCGCCTCGTCGCGTGATTCAGCTTGATGGTCCGCTCTCACCGGCACGCGCTCGCGCTTTGGCGAACGCCGGCGTGGTGCTCGGCGAATACCTGCCGATGTATGCGTATGTCGCGAATCTCTCCAACGCCGACGCCGCACGGCTTAGCGAATTGAACTTCGTTCGCTGGCACGGCGCTTTCGAGACCTCGTGGAAAGTTTCACCCGAACTCGGCCAGCGCACGTACGTTGATCCGCATTTGAGCGCTCTGCGCGACAACGGTTTGCTGCCGGTGGTGATCTCCATGTTTGAAGGCGTTGATTTGCAAGACGCCGCTGCGATGGTTGGCGCTCTTGAAGGCGTCAGCGTGGTGCAGACTTGGATGCAAGGCGACACGCCGCTCGTCGCCGCGACGATGCCCGAAGCGCGCGTGCCGAATCTCGCGAACCTTTCCGATGTCGCCTTCATCGCTGATGCGCAGGATGCTCAACTGCGCAACAACAACTCACGATGGATCGTGCAGACCAACGTCGGCAACTCCACCACGGTCTATGACAACGGCATTCATGGCGAAGGTCAGGTCATTGGCATGATGGACGGTCGTCCGGCCGTCAACCACTGCTCGTTCGTCGATCCCGGCGTCGCCTTTGGCGCTGGTCACCGAAAGATCCTTGCCTACAACACGAGCACTTCGCCGATCAGTTCCCACGGCACGCACGTCGCAGGCACCGCCGTTGGCGATGGCGGCCAGTTCAGCAGCACGCGCGGCATCGCCTACCTCGCCAAGCTCGTCTACAACATCACGCCCGGTTTCCAGAACCAGAACGATCTCATCAATCGATTGCAGGTGCACCACAACCAAGGCGCCCGCATTCACACGAACAGTTGGGGCGACGACGGCACGACCGCCTATTCCAACTGGACGCGCGCCATTGATGTGTTCTCACGCAACAACGAGGACAGCGCCGTCCTCTTCGCCACAACGAACCTCGGCAGCCTTCGCGCACCGGAGAACGCCAAGAGTGTGCTGGCGGTCGGCGCCTCGCGCAGCATTAACCAGCAACACCTGTTCTGCTCGGGTGGCTCCGGGCCAACGGCCGACGGACGCCGCAAGCCTGAAATTTTCGCCCCCGGATGCAACACAGTGTCTTCAAGCGGCTCCGGATGCGGCACGGTCGGCATGACGGGCACGTCCATGGCGGCGCCCGCCGTCGCCGGTGCGATGGCGCTGGCGCGTCAGTACTACACCGATGGTTACTACCCGAGCGGCGCCGCGAATCCCTCCGATGCGCTCACGCCGACCGGCGCTCTCATGCGCGCCACGCTGCTCAACGGCGCCGTCGATATGACTGGCATCGCCGGATATCCGAGCAACCTTGAAGGTTGGGGCCGCGTCCTGCTCGAGAACGCCCTGCACTTTACCGGCGAAACACGTTCACTCGTTGCCATTGACGTGCGTAACAGCGATCCGGAGTCACTGACCACCGGTGCGACCAATGAGCATATGTTCATGGTTGATGGCGCTGGGGAGCAGCTTCGTGTCACGCTGACCTTCACCGATTGGCCGGCCAACACGTTCTCAGCCTTCACGCCGATCAACGACATCAATCTCGAACTCGTCTCCCCGTCCGGCGCGATCTTCCGTGGCAACGTGTTTTCCGGGGGCTCGTCAGTCACCGGCGGCTCGTTCGATGCGATCAACAGCACCGAACAAGTGCATGTGAACAATCCGCAAACCGGCGCCTGGAGGGCGCGCATCATCGGCGCCGCCGTGAATCAGCAGACGCAGGGCTACGGTCTTGTGATCAGCGGTGATGTCAGCGCTGGCGCGGCGTGCATTGGCGACGTCAACGGCGACGGCGTCGTGGATGGCTCCGACCTCGCCGGCCTGCTGGCGAGCTGGGGCACGAACAATCCCACCACCGATTTCAATGGTGACGGCGTCGTCAACGGCTCGGATCTCGCAACACTGCTGGCGGCTTGGGGATCGTGCTGATTTCAATGTGACCAATCATCGTCAGATGATTTCAATTCAACCCGCGGACTTCGGTCCGCGGGTTGTTTTTTTCATTGCGTCAAAATGGGCTCTGTTCGTAGTTTTTCTGCCCGTATATCTGCGTATGAAACCGCATCCGATTGCGTGCATTTTGATCAGTGTGTCCAAAATTGCCGTGAAATCCTTGCAATTCAGTTGATCACCGCGCCTTATGGCAAGGTGAATGACGCTCTCTTGAGGAGGAGAGGTGGCCGCGCGCTCGCCGGAAGGTCTGAGCGATGTGACGCGGCTCAAACGTGGGCGAGAACATATGAAAACGAAGAGAATTTGGCTCCTGAGTACAACTGTTGTGATTTCAACTGGTATCGCAGCCGCGCCCGCTGCGCACGCCGGTTATCTCAGCGGCATCACCGGACAAGGTCACGCCGTCAATCTCCTCGATGGCCTCGACGCCAACAACGACAACATGATTGACGCTGGCAAAGTGCTCACCGACGCGCAGAAGGCGTACATCGACAAAATCCAGGCCGTGTTCGGCCTTGGCGCGGATGACGACAACGGCGCGCTGGCGCAAGCGAAGATCATGAAGCGTCACGTCTGCGACGCGATCGACCAGGTCAAGCGCCAGGATGCAACGATTGGCGCCTGCCTTGAAAAGCTCAAGGAAAAAGGCTTGATCTGTGTTGCATTCGATGCGCCCGCGACGACGGCCGGCACGGCCATCAACGACGGCAAGCCGGAATGCAACGAGAACGACAAGATCAATATCAACGGTCGGTACTTGCGCATGATCAATCGCTACCCGCCCGGCGATGATGAAGAGGGGACGCCGCGCCCGTACGACACAAGCTTCATGTGTCTTGTCTTGACGCTCCTGCACGAAGGCAAACATGCCGTGCAGGATTACGACCCAACGACCCTCGGCCTCGACGCATGCAAGGCCCGCGCGACCGTCAACAAGCGCCGCGTCTGCAACGAAGCCTCCGATGGCGCCAACGGCGAAGACAAAGGCGCTCACGTCATTGAGAACGAATGGATCGCAGAGCTGAAGACCGAGCTGAACAAGCTCAAAATGAACATGCCGAACGATCCCAACGCGTCAGACGCCACCAAAAATATTCTGATGGCGTTCACGAACGATTTCCCAAACCAGAAACAGCGCAACATGGCGATTGACACTTTCATCGCCCACTTGTGTCAGGTCGAAACCAGCAACAACACCATTATCGCGTGCTACCGCAAGGCGAAAGAGGCATTCGACGTCTTCATCACCACGAATTACAAGACGCCAGAAGAGAAAGCCGCCACACTGAGAGTCTTGCGAGAAACATTGCGAGACGCGCGCTGGCGACGCATCATCAGCCGCTTCGATCTTCCGCGCATCACACTCATCAGCCAAGGCGATCAGCCGGTGATTCAGCAGTTCACCGATGACATGGACGGCGACTTCCCGCTGGACACGGGTCTCGGGGGCGGCGTCGCGGACATCATTCTGCCGCTCGGTGATGAATCACCGTGGCTTCTCGTACTCGGCAGTGACAATGCGGACAACGCGATCATGCAGGGTTACTTTGACGGCAACGGGAACGGGCTCTTCGAACTCACCGAGTTGATGTTCCAGACGCCGCCAATGGCCCCGCTTTCGAGTGATCTTGACTTCGTCAACACCATTCCGGTCGGCGGACTCCTTTTCATCATCGATTGGGAAACCGGCATGATCTGGCCGCTTCAGGACACCAATGCCGACGAGATTCCCGACACGCTCCAGCCGAATCCGGTTTACCAGATCCAGGGTGATCTTTCGTTTATCCAGGATTTCTATCTGGACCCGCTGCTGCTCACCGTGTGGGGCACGGACGACATCGCGTTCGACAACGTCGCATTCGGCTTTGACGATCCGCTGCTTGGCCTGCCCGCCGAGAACTTTGACGGCGATCCAAACAACGATTTCGAGTTCGGCCAGATTTTTTACAACACCGTGCTGTATCCGCCGGTGCAGGTCGGGCCGCCACTCGTGCCCGGCCAGAATGTCATGCCCATCGCGGGTTACAACGTCGATTCGTTCTTCGACATTGTCTACCGCATCGAATCAATTGACCCAGCGACCAATCAACCATTCGAGTTGCTCGCGACCGGACCGATTCAAACCAGCGATCCGATTTTCGCCAAGCTTTCTCGGCCGCTGATTGCCGGTGAGTGGATCCGCATCAGTGATGACGTCGGCATGCACTCGCCGCTCCTTCCAGTCGCCGGTCTGTGCCCAGGGAAAGGCGCGGACATCAACGGCGATGGCGCCGTCAATGGCGTTGATCTCGCGGCGCTGCTGGCGAGTTGGAACTCGGCGAATCCCTGCGCTGATCTTAACGGCGACGGGATTGTGAACGGCTCCGATCTTGCCGCGTTGCTGGCGGGCTGGACCGGGTAACACAACGGCTCTCGGTTGCGCCAATCTCAATGCTCCAAGCCCGCGATGTGGCGTCGCGGGCTTTTCTTATGCGCTGTCCGGCGACGCGTGACTCGGCTCGCGCAGCATGTCAACGCGCGGCTTGGTGCTCTTGCCTTTCTTCGCAAACTGCTCAAGCTCGCGCCAGACTTTATGCGGCTCTTCCACCGCCTCCGTCAACGCCCTCATCAGAACAGTCCGGCGCGGCAACACCCCATGCCCGAGCGCCTCGGCAAGCATGGCGCGCAACATGCGCACCCGACGGCCGGGCCGGCGCTGAATGTCCACGGTGTCGATCGCCGCGATCTCGCCCGTCGGCACGCGGATCAGATTCGAGAGTTTGGTGTCGCGATCAAACCACCCGTAGCTGTCAATCGTCGCGACGAGTTTTCCGACGCGCCGAGCGGCGTCGTGTTCCTCCGCAACGGAGAGATCGCCATTCGCGAGGTGGCGAAGCAGATCGACGCCAGGGACGTGCCGCATCAGAAGCCAGTCGCATCGGCGATTGCCGATTTTCCCCGTGGCCAGTAGCACCGGCGACCCCGTGGGGATCCCCAGTGCGTCGAGCTGCTCGGCGCCGCGCCATTGTCGCCTCGATCTTCGGCGCGGGCTCAGTGACCGAATCCGGCCCCAAAGCCCATCCGCCGCGACGATTTGTTTCAATGCGACCAGCACGGTGCGTCCGCAGTATTCAAGTTCACCGAGGTAGGTGAAGTGATCCCCTTCGATCTTGGCGAAACGCCCTTCTCCCACCCAGGCGCCGCGCGTGAGCGCTTCGAGCGCTTGTTCCGCCTCATCGCGAAGAATGGCGCCTTTCTTCGGGCGCACGAGCCGCAACGCATCCGGCGCGGCAGGCGGATTGGTGTGATTCACAGCCTCTGGCACGGCGGGATGGTATCCGGACATCGCGGACGTGTTGACATCGCGCGCGCGCCGCCGGACGATCACCGCATGGTTGACAAGCCGCTCCCGATGTCTGTCTCCATCGTTTGTAAGAACAGCGAACACACCATCGGGCGCACACTCGACAGCGTCAGAGGACTGGCGGAGGAGATCGTCGCGGTTGATTCCGGCTCCACGGATGGCACCATAGAGCTGCTGAAAGCGCACAACGCCGTCGTTATCGAGTCCGAGTGGCTGGGCTACAAAGAGACCAAACAATTCGCCATGGAGCGATGCTCATCTCCGTGGATTCTCAGCCTCGACAGCGATGAATCGCTCGAGCCGGAGCTGGCGCAATCAATCCGAACTGCGATCACGTCAGAATCCCCAGACGTGCGCGGCTACGAAATGAACCGAAAAGTGTGGTGGGCCGGCGGGCCCCTCAATTACGCGTGGCAGCCGGAATGGCGTTTGCGCCTCGTGCGGCGAGGCGAAGCGCACTGGGTCGGACGCAACCCGCATGATCGCCTTGAACTTATTGATCGCACGGCTCGGACGGCGCGAATTTCCGGCGACATGCGTCACGATGCTTTCACCAGCATGGAGGACTACCTCCGCAAAAATTTGGCGCACAGCGTCGTCGGGGCGCAGAATCATTTTCAGGATGGCCGCCGCGGCTCGCGCCGACGACTGTTGACGTCGCCCATCGGCGCCTGGATGAAGCAAATGGCGATTCGGCAGGCATGGCGCGATGGATGGCGCGGCTGGGCCGCCGCCAGCGCCACCGCCAGCGCGACCATGATGAAGCATCTCATTCTCTTGGAATTGTCGCGCCGCGACAGCGAAGAAGCTCGCACTCACCGCGATGGATAATTTCCCCGCATTCATGTGGATCGGTCTCATCGCCGCCGCGTACCTCGCCGGTTCGATTCCGTTCGGCCTGCTCATCGGCCGGTTGAAAGGAATCGACATTCGCGCGCACGGCTCCGGCAACATCGGCGCAACCAATGCGGGACGGGTGCTGGGCAATCGCTACGGCGCGTTGTGTTTTGCGCTGGATGTTTTGAAAGGAGCCATTCCCGTGTTGGTCGCTGGCGTCGTGATGAACACGCTTGATGTGAAGACTTTGAACCCCGCGCGCACGGCGTGGTGGTTTGGCGTTGCGGTTGGCGCCATGGTCGGACATATGCATCCGGTGTGGCTTCGCTTCAAGGGCGGCAAGGGCGTCGCGACGGGCTTCGGCGCTCTGGCTGCCATGTGGCCGATCACGACTGTTGCCGCGATTGGAAGCCTCATCGTGTGGCTCATCAGTGTGTGGTTTACATCATTGGTGGGCGTCAGTTCGTGCCTGGCCGCGATCTGCGTGCCGGTGTTCATTTCGATCGCCGCTGCGGCGCTTGGGGATTCGGACCTCAGCCTCTGGTCTCGACTGGCGAATGTCTGGCCCGGGATCGCGATTTCCAGCGCTCTCGCTGCGGCCGTGATCTGGCGCCACCGGGGCAACATTCGGCGGACGTTGGCCGGGACCGAGCCACGAACAAATTTGCTCCGAAAACAAAGCGACTAAGTGTTTTTCATGGGATGCGCGACCCGGCGCGGGTGGGGTCGTGCGGCTTGTGCGGGCGCGTCGTGTCCGCCAAGCGATGGAACCGGTCTTTCTACCTAAACAATCGGCCGATGTCGCTGCTCGACGCCGGACTGCTGCGGTCTCTCCCCACCGCGCATTGTCCCGGCCAAGACCACCAGAGGAGGACGCTCCATGAGCAACCTCAAACTTCGGTACGACGGGTACGACCGCGACGAGGCGCCAACCTCAATCCCCTTTCCATCGATGAACCACTTCAAGCACATGCCGGCTGAAGGTTCGTCAGACGCTGACGATCGTGCGCTCAAATTGGCGCGCGACATCGAAAACGCGCTGGACGATGTGCAGCGCCGTCTTGATGACGTGAAGCATCAGCTTGACGATGCGTTCAAACTGCCGCAGCCGTCGGACACCTGGCCGCCGTCAGCCGCGTAAGTGGAGACGTGCGCCGTCGCGCACTCATCACATCACGGAGCCCATGCCCATCATGCGGCGCCAGGCACTGGTCTGGCCCATGTGCATCATCATGTGGTGCGCCGTGAGGAAATTGAGCAAGCCGCCGACGGTCGGCATGGCTTCCTGACCAAACAGCGTGTTCGGTCCGGCCATGGTCGCATCGTCGGTTTGCTCGATGGCGTCGAGCGCTGCGTTCATGCGCGTCAGGAAAAGTTCGATCAACTCGTCCTTTGGCGGATAGATCGAGCCCTGCGCATCGTCCTTGCACTCCGTGCCGTCTTTGCACAATTCCGTGATCGCCGGATTCGGGCTCGCGAGCTCCGGCTTGCCGACGAGCTCCATCACGTAATCGGGATAGATCGACAGATGGCCAAGGATCCAAGCCGGGTGATTTGTGTTCACGCCTTCGGGCTTGCGAGCGAATTTCTCCGCTGGAATCTCGCGAACCATTTTCTCAAATAACCCAAGCGCCATTCGCGTGGGCGGCACGATCGTCTGGGCGCTGGCATTGGTGGATGTCGCGGGCATCGATCACTCCTCGTCCGGGGGTTGATGTGTGAGAGGGGCATGATCGTATGCCCGCCATGCCGCCAGAGGCCAAATTGAAACGAAACAGGGCTTCGTGCGTAGCATTGAGTGATGAGCCGCGTGATTTCGACAGTTCGACGAGCCCAGCGGCGACGCGCCATCGCTCGCGGCGTGCGCGTGCTTGGCGTCTGCCTCACGGTCGGCGCGAGCATTGGACTCATGCTCGTAGTGCTGGGTCGATTGCTGTCGCTTGATATCGCGTCTTGGATGCTCCTCGGCGCTCCGATTGCGGCCGCGCTCGTCAGTGCGATCGCATGGGCCGCGCTGACGCCCCGACACCTTCTCCGCGCCGCCGCCGATGTGGACCGGGCGCTCGACCTCGACGATCGACTTGGCTCGGCGATTTCACTGCAACAGCGCGCTGATGATGACCCCTTCGCGGCGCTCGCCGTTGCGGAAGGCGAACGCATCGCGCCGGACGTTCGTGTGAAGGATGCGACGCCCATTGCTTTTGGAGGCGCCTGGTGGGCATGGCCGTCGGTTCTGGCCGTTGCTGTGGCCGCCGCGATTTTTCTGCCGGCGCTTGATCTTGCACAGCGCGCTGAAGAGGAAGCACGCCAAACCGAACGCATCGCCGAGCGTGAACAAGCCGTCGCTGATCTGGCTGAAGCGCGCCAGGCGCTGACGCCGCAGAACACGGAAACGTCAGATCTGGCGACGCCGACCGATCTGCAAACGCTTGAAGAACTCGAAAGACAACTCACAGCGGGCGATGTCGATCCCGATGCGGCTCGCGCCAAAGCCGCCGGCGCGCTCAACGACGCCGCGAACGCCCTCGAACGCGAAGCGGCGCAGGAAGCGCGAACGCTTGATTCGCTTCAGGATGAACTCAACGGCCTTGACTCAGGAGAATTCGAAGGCGGTTCGCCGCTCTCCAAGGCGCTGTCCGCTGGCGATTTCGCCGAAGCCCAGCGCTTGATTGAGGAATACCAACAGCAGCTCCATCAACTCAGTGAAGATGAGCGGCAAGATCTGGCCGAGCAGCTCGATCAGCTCGCCGACTCGCTTGAACAGCCCACCTCGCCGGAAGACTCGCTTGAAGCGCCTCCTGAGGGCGCCGAACAGTCACTGCGCGATCTCGGCGTTCCTGAAGAAACCATTGATCAACTGCGCGATGAGACTGATCCTGAATCCATTCGCGATGCGCTGCGCGAAGAGGGTCTTGACGAACCAGTCGCCGAAACGCTCGCGGATCGACTCGCCGAAGAGAATCAGCAGCGCGCTGCCGAAGAGCAGGCCAAGCGCGACGCCGAGGAATTGAAAGAAGCATTGCAGGACGCCGCCGAGCAAACGCGCGAGCCGCAACCCGCGCCGAATCAGCCATCGCAGGAATCTCCTTCACAAACCGGTGAAGAGCAATCCCAGCCGCGTGAAGGCGAGCAGCCCAAGCCGGGTGATACGCAATCACCAACCGGCGAGACGCCGCAACAGAATCAGGAGCAGGGACGCGAGCAAGGAGAAGAATCGCAGCCCTCGTCCGAACCCGGTACGGAAGAATCACCAACGGGTGAGCCGCAAAACACGCCGCAGGAACAGCCCGGCGAAAGTGGTGAAGGCCCGAAGCAGTCGCCGCAAGGCACGCCGCAACAGACGCCGGATCCGAATGCGCCCGCCGAAGAATCACAGAGTCCGACGCCGGATCCCAACGCGCCGCCAACTGGAACGCCAGAACAAACCGACCAGCCGGGCACAACGCCGGACACTCAACCATCACCCACTGATCCTTCGCAATCACCAATCGGTGAAGCGCCAACGCCGCAGCAGTCTCCCGACGGCGCCCCGCAACCATCGCCCGATCCCAACGCGCCTGAAGGCCAGTCGCCTTCGCAACAGGAAGGCGCCGGCGACGGCGACCTCACGCCGGGGCTGGAGCGCGCCCGCCGCAAGCTTGAAGAGCTCAACAATCGCAAGCAAGGCGCTCAGGAAAATCGCGAATCAGCCGAAGCCGCACGTCAGCGCGCCAAAGAAATGCTTGATCGCATGTCGCCGGAGCAGCGCGAGCAGTTCGAACGCTGGGCCAAGGAGCTCGATCGCGAGAAGAAAACCACACCCGCGCCGCCACCGAGCCGCGATCCATCCGAATTCGCACGCGATCCGCTCGACCTGCGGCCGGAAGAACCCGCCCCCGATCGCGTCATTGCGCAATGGTTCAATCCGGATGCGCAGCCCGGTGAATCCGGCGATGTCTCGCGCCGCGTCGTGGACGACCAGCTCCGCGACGCCGCCCGTGGCGCCGAGCGCGCCGTCGAGGAACAAGCCGTCCATCGGCGCTACAGCGACATCATCAAAAAGTATTTCGACGCGGCTCGCAAGAAGGCGCCAGCGCCAAACGCCGAAGGCGACCAATGATCGTTTCTTAGCTTCGCCGAACATCCACCTACACTGGACGCCGTGCCACTCGTTTTTCGCGAACCTGTTTGGCTGCTGCTGATCTTGCTGGCGATTCCGCTGGCGTGGTTCGGTTTGCGATGGTTCAAGTCAATGAGCCGCGCTCGGGCGATTTCAGCGGTGGTGATGCGCAGTGCGCTGATCGCGCTCGTGGCGATGATGCTCGCCGGCGCCGCGACCGTGCAGCGCACTGACCGCCTCGCCGTCATCGCCGTGATCGACGTCTCCGGTTCCATGCAGCGGTTCGCTGATTTTGGAACGGACGCCTCGGGCCGACGCATCCCTGCAGCGGAAGCCATCCGCGACTGGCTCGAACGCGCCGTCGACAATCGCGGGCCCGACGATTTGTTCGGCGTTGTTCTGTTTGATGGCGATTCACTCGCCATTGCGGCGCCAGCGCCGCCCGGCGATCGCGACGGCGCGGATTCCGGGCGCGGCTGGCGCATGGCGGATCTGCCGCTTGATCTTTCGTTCGCCGAAGGAACCGACATTGCGGACGCGCTGCGCTTTGCGTCGGCGCTCTTCCCGCCTGATGCGCGCAAACGACTGTTGTTGATTTCCGACGGCAACGCCACCAGCGGTGATGCGCTGGTCGCGGCCGGAGAAATCATGACCGCCGCCGGCGGCGCCGAGCGCGCTCGCATGCCGATTGATGCGCTGCCCGTCGCTTACAACGTCGAAAACGAAACGCTCATTGAGTTTGTCGATGCGCCGCCACAGGCGTCGCGCGAGTCGCTGGTCACGGTGCGTGTCGGGCTCTTTGCAACGAAGCCGACCAGCGGCACACTTCGTCTGCTGCGCGAAGGCGTCGAGGTGGACATTGATCCACAAGCGCCGGGGCGAGGGCGGCGCGTCAATCTTGAACCGGGGCGCCAGGTGGTTTCCGTTGAAGTGCGCACACCGCCGGAGACCGTGCATCGATTCCGCGCGGTTTTTGAACCGGATGGGAATGCGATCGACACCGTCGTGCACAACAACACCGGCGAAGCGTTCACCGTCACCCCCGGCAAAGGGCGCATACTCATCGTGGACGGCGTCTCCGGCGGCGGCGCGGGACCGGGCGCCATTCTTCCCTCCACACTCGTTCGCGCGGGACTTGACGTGGAGACCATTCCCGCCGGTGCGCTGCCGACTGATCTTCTTTCACTTCAGGAATATGACCTGATTATGCTTCAAAACGTGCCCGCCGAACAGATGGCGCGCGGCGGGCAGGACATTCTTGCGTCATACGTCCGCGACATGGGCGGCGGGCTCGTCATGATCGGCGGGTCGGACTCGTTTGGCGCCGGCGGCTGGAACGGCGGCGCCGTCGAGGAAGTGCTCCCCGTCGAAATGGACCTTCCCGAAGACCTCATCGTCCCCAGCGCCGCGATCGTCATCGTGCTGGATTCCTCCGGCTCCATGAACAACCGTGTGCTCGGCGGGATGCGCTCGCAACAGGAAATCGCCAACGAAGCGGCGGCGCTCGCGATTCAGACGCTTGATCCGCAGGACCTCGTCGGCGTCGTTGAGTTTGCAAGCGCGCACCGCGTCGTGGTTCCGCTGGGGCCGAATGTGAACCCGGCGGACACCGCCGAGCGCGTGCGCGGCATCAGTTCCGATGGCGGCACCAATATGTACCCCGCCCTCGCCGAAGCCGGCGCGATGTTGCGCGATGTTGATGCGCAAGTGAAACTCGTGATCGTGCTGTCGGACGGTGTGTCGATGGGTTCGCCGGAGTATGGCCAGCAACTGGCGGCGCGCTTTGCAAACGAAGGCGTCAAAGTCTCAACGATCGCGGTCGGTGACGGCGCTGATACGCGCGCCTTGTCATCCATCGCCGAAGCAGGGAACGGACAGTATTACCAGGTCATAGATCCGAACTTGTTGCCGCAGATCTTTATTCGCGAAGTGCGCGTCGTGCGCAAACCAATGATTCGCGAGTCGCCGTTTCAGCCGCGCCTCATGCCGACGGGTTCGCCGATCACGGTCGGTTTGCAATCGCCGCTGCCAACGCTTGGTGGATTTGTGTTGACGCAGCCGCGCCCCGAGGCGATTGCAGTCGATGCGATTCTGTCCTCCACCGGCGAACCGGTGCTGGCGCACTGGAATGTCGGCCTCGGTCAGGCGGCGGCGTGGACCAGCGACGCCAGCGTGTGGGCGCGCGACTGGGTGAACTCGCCGGCATACGAAACGTTGTGGACGCAACTGGCGCGCACGGTGTCGCGCCCGGCGACGAACCAGCAATATGAAGTCACGACCGAAGCGCGCGACGGCGTGCTGCGCATTCGCCTGGACGCCGCCAATGACAACGGCGATCCGCTCGATCTCTTGACCGTCCCCGGAACTGTCTACACACCGAGCGGACGCAAACGTGAGATCACACTGACGCAAACCGGTCCGGGTGTGTACGAAGCAGACGTGGAAGCCAATGAGACCGGCGCGTATGTCACCGCGCTGACGCCACGATTGGGCGACCGTCGCCTGCCGCCAGTCATCGCGGGCGCCGCGAGCGCCACCAGTCCGGAATACGCGCGGCTTGAATCCAACATTGGCCTCCTGCGCCAGCTCGCCGAAGCGACCGGCGGCCGCGCGCTCTCGTGGGACTCGCCGGAACAAGCGGGTGTCTTTGATCGCGCCGATCTCGCGCCGACGAGAGCACTGTCCCCACTTTGGCCGACGCTGCTCATCTGGACCGTCGCGATCATGCTGCTGGATGTTGGCACACGGCGCATCGCATGGGATCGATTGCTGTCGAAGGAACTCGCCGCCGCCATTCGCGAGCAGGCGCATCTGACGTCGCACGCCCGAGGCGAGCAAGCGACGGCGACGCTCGGGAGGCTTCGCGGCAAAGCTCGAACGGAAGTCGGCGGGGGCAATTCGCCGGTCGAAAGGCAAAAAGCGCCTCCGCAGCGACGTCCGATCCGTGTTGTCGATGAGCCGGACGCCGCCGAACGCCGAAGATCAATCCGTGAAGCCCTGAGAGCGTCTCAGGGCAACGCCATCCCGCCTGCAAAGAAAACTCGGCCCGAGAAAGCCGCGCCGAAGGACTCCCAAGGGGACGACGCTGGCGCCGCCGGGCTGCTGGCAGCCAAGAAACGGGCACAGAAACGGTTTTCAGACGATGAAAACGAGTCCTAGAACCCGTTTCAGAAGCACAAGTTTTCGCGAGACACGTAGAAATCGGGAATAATCGGGATTCGGTCAACGTTCCTTACTTTGGCGAGAGGACCATTCGCGTGGAGCGAACGGATTTTGAGCGGCTCGCCCTGGAGCAGCTCGACGCATTGCATCGAGCCGCCTTCCAGCTTTGCCGAGATCACGCCCTCACGGCCGATCTCGTGCAGGACACCTATGTTCGTGCGCTTCGCTCGGCGCACACGTTTGAGGATCGCGGCGGTGGAATCCGCCCATGGCTTTTCACGATCCTGCACAACGTCTTCTATTCGCGCCTCAAGCGCGACGCTCGAGAGCCCGCCAGTGTGGACACCATCTACGCGGCGGATGACCGGACCCCGCTCCCTGACGATGCCCCGCCCGCGTGGGATCTGAGCGCCTTTGATTGGGATCACGTCGATGAACGCTTGAAGAAGGCCATCGACGAACTCGATTCGGAAGCTCGGCTCACTCTGCTCTTGTGGGGCGTCGAAGGATTGAAGTATCGAGAGATCGCCGCCATTCTTGGTGTCCCGGACGGAACCGTGATGAGCCGCCTCTACCGGGCTCGACAGCAATTGATCGCCAGGATCGGCGAATTCTCTGCGGACCTCGGCGTGCGAGACCGCACTCAGACGAACGATGAGCCTTCATGACTGAACACTCCGCGAATTCAGAGTCCCCGCATGATCCGCTCTCGCGCAGCGCGCTGATCCGCGCCGCTGCCGATGGCGAGCTTTCGGCTGAGCAAAGCCGCGTTCTGGAGACGCTTCGCTCCTCCGATGCGTCTGTGGACAGCGCGATCGAGTTTGAATCGCAGTTGCGTCGCCATGTCGCTACAGCGATGCACGAGCCTGCCGCGGCGCCCGCAGCGCTGCGCGCCAACATCGAATCAATCTTCGCTCAAGAGCGCGACGTGGTCGGCCCGGCCGCCACACGTTCAACGTCGTTCTGGAACCGCCGCGCCGGATGGCTCGCCGCCGCCGCGGCGATTCTGGTCGTCGCCTCCGCCACGATGATCACGCAGTGGCCGGTGAATAAGCAGCCTCTGCCCGTCACTGGCGTGGCGCCCATCGATCAAGGCATGTTCATCGCCGCTTCGCGGTTCATTGCGAAGGAACACAATCGCTGCGCGCCGTTTGAGCGCTACTTCGATCTGAAAATGAAAGTTCGTGACAGTGCGGAAGCCACTGACACGGTCGTGAAGCTGCTTGGCGCGCCTCCGACGCGCATTGAACTCGATGACGCCGGATATCAATTCGCCGGCATGGGTCCGTGCGCCGTCCCCGGCCCGGGCGCTTCGGTCCACATGATCTACCGACCGGTTGATGCCTCAGACGGCGCCGTCAGCTTGTTCGTGCAGCAATCAGATGACTCCCGCCTGCTTGACGAGAACGTCCGATACCGCGTCCCCATGGAGGGCGGCGGCGCCCTCCTGATCTGGCGCAATGGCGGATTGACGTACTACCTGTTCTGCCAGGATGAGACATCTCAGAGCCACCTGATGACGCTCCTGGGCGCCCCAGGGCGTGAACTGCCCGCCTGATCGAACGTATCACAGAGAGAACGAAGCCCGCCGATGCTCGCATCGGCCTTTTTTCGTGCAATCGAGCTTCGTCCGGAGCTACAGTTGGCCGAAGGGTTTAATGCTATGAAAACACCAAAGACCAGTTCATTCGCCCTCGCCATCGCGGCCGCCAGCGGCTTGCTCGTCGGGGTAACCCCCGCCAGCGCCCAATCAGCCCTCGGAGGCGGCAACGCCCTCGATAGCAATCTGTCCACGCGAGGACGGTCCAACCTCGGCGGCAATGACTTTGAATCGGAACTTCGTTTCCGAAACGCCATCGTCACGGGCAACGTGCCCGGAGGCATGGCGTTTCGAGGTGACGTCGGATACCGCGCCGCCGGCGACTTCACGGGCGGCGCCGTCGTCCCCTTCAATTTGAGCAACGCGAACACCCTCGGCGCCGGGGCTGGCTCGGATGACCTTTTCGAATTCCAAACGGATTCGTTCTACTCCGGTCTTGCGGCCCAAGGCGTGAGCGGCATCGATGCGTTGCAATACCAAATGCGACTGCAGACCGGCTCCCTCAGCGGTGAAATCCCGGTACTGCCGGTCATCCGCCGCCCATCACAGCAGATCCATTCCGATCTGCTCATTGGTTCCGAGTACGACCAGAATCTGGTGCGCACGATGGACGCCTACACCATCGCGCCCGGCACACTGCGCTCCACCACGGAGTTCCTTTCAAATTCGTACCTCGACCCCACGCTGCTTCGAGCACAGGAGCCAAGCGAAGGCCATGCCCTGAGCTTCACCGTCGCCACGCCATTGCGCGGCATCACCACGCAATCAGCGCCGACGTTTACGACCGACATCCTGACGACCGACCTGCTCGTGTCTAACACCTCAAGAGATGTCACGGAGCAGATGCGCTCGCCGAATCAAATTTCTGATCTCATCGAACCGATCACGGCCACGCAGAGCTACGACAACATTCTGCAAAGCCTGCGCACGCACGATCAGGTCTCCGGTCGCCCAAGCGAACTCCTTGGAACGTCGCCGGTCGACGACACGAACTCGCCCAAGCCCATTGGACGCATTGATTTCGGGATCGAGCCTGATCGAACACTGCCGGGCGATTCGAATCTGTTGCGCCCCGGCGATCCGGGCGCCACCCAGTTGCCGTCACTCACACTCGAACAGCGACTGAACCAGCTCAAGAGCGCGATGTCCCCGAGACAATCGCAGGCCATCAACGAAAACGATCGCACCCGCCAGCAGGTGGAGAGCACGATCGAAATGCTCAAGGGCGCTCAGCCGGTCGTTTCTTCCTTTGCGCCGCAGAACAACAAAGAGCGAGACTTTTTCAGCGAGCAAATGAACATTGCGCAGCGCATGCTCCAGAGTGGACGCTGGTTTGACGCCGAAGAGCACTTCGCCAGCGCGCTTTCCATGCGACCCGGTGAGGCGCTGGCTGCGGCAGGCCGCGTGCATGCCGAACTCGGCGCCGCGCTGTTCCTTTCCGCGGCGGTCAATCTCCAGAAATTGCTGCGCGAAAACCCCGGCATGATCCCCGTTCGCTACGACGAATCATTGATGCCCAACGCCAGGCGGATTGGGCAGGTCATGGATCGGCTGCGTCAGAACACGAACAACACCAATGCCATGGGCCGCAACAGCGCGTTCCTGCTCGCGTACCTCGGCTACCAGACCAATGACCAAGTCGCCGTGCGTGAAGGCTTCGAATCCATCGACCGCATCACCAAGGCGCTCGGGGAAGAGCCCTACCCCTTCTTCGAAGTCGTGCGCGACGTTTGGATCGACTAAGGGCGTCAGCCACAGGCGCGCCTAGAGTTGGCCCCGGCGGACAACCGCCGCCAGTCTTCGGAGCCTCCTCTTATGCCGCCGCGCCTGCCCTCCATCACTGACTTCCTCACCGATGGCTCGCTCATTCGAGTGTGCGATGCGACGCAGCGCATCACCGGCCTGCCGGTGTCCCTGCGCGATGCGCGCGGCCGCGTCATCGTGCGCGGCGACGGTGAACGCGCTTACGCCGTGCAGACCGCCGGCCTCGAAGCAACCACCGAAGTCTCCGCGACGCTCAATGCGCCCCTCACCATCAGCAGCGGCGTCATCGGCTCCATCAGTGTGGAGATCGCCGGCGATCACGTCGATCCCGAACACCACGGCAACATCCGCGAGTTCATCACCAATCTCGCCGCAACCGTCGCCGAAGTGTGCGAAGGCCAGACGCAGTTGCGCCGACGCGTGGACGAGCTCGGCGTGCTGTACCGCCTGTCCTCCATGCTCGTCGGCGCTACGACGGTGGACGCCGTCCTGAAGAACGCGCTCGAGTCCGCTGTCTCCATGCTCGGCGCATCGGCCGGCTCCATCCGCATTCTCGACGCTGAACGAAGCATTCTGCAGCTGCGCGCCAGCGTCGGACTTTCGACCGCATACATCGCCGCGGCGGGCGCCCTGCCCGCGGACCGCGCCTGCGATTGCGACGCACTCAGCGGAAGCGTCGTCATCATCCCCGACATTCGCGAGCGCGAAGACTTCATACACGTCGATGCGTTCGACGCCGAACAACTGCGCGGCATGGCCAGTGTCGGACTCTGCTTTCGCGGCGAAACACTCGGCCTCATGCGCCTCTACAGCAGCGATGCGATGGACCTCAGCGCCGAAGAACGCGACATGCTGCAATCCATTGCGCAGCAGATCGCGGCGGCCATCGCCAACGCGCGCCTGCTTGAAGCAGAAGCAGATGCACGCCGCGTGCGCCGTCAGCTCGAACTTGCCTCCGATGTGCAGCGCCGCATGCTTCCGGCGCGCCTCCCGGAAGTGGAGAAGCTCGATATCGCGGCAC
Organism: Phycisphaerales bacterium; assembly: GCA_029260345.1. Classification (GTDB taxonomy): domain Bacteria; phylum Planctomycetota; class Phycisphaerae; order Phycisphaerales; family UBA1924; genus OFTM186. The sequence goes on from JAJDDK010000004.1 coordinate 197,411, forward strand.
GATACGAATCCTGCTTCGAACTCGGAGGCGACTTCTACGACGTGTTCTGCCATGAAGGCAACGTCGCCATGACGCTGGGCGATGTTGTCGGCAAGGGCTTGCCCGCGGCGCTTCTGATGAGCAGCGTGCGCGCCACCATTCGCGCGCACACGCACAGCGTGGGCGATGTCGATGAAGTCATGGCCCTGACCAACACCGCCCTCTGCCGCGACACGCTGATGAATGAGTTTGCGACGGTGTTCCTGGGCGTGATCGATCCCGCATCACTCAAGCTCGGCTACTGCAACGCCGGACACGAACCGCCAATCGTCGTGCGCGTGCCCGCGCACCGCGCCCCCACCACCGCTGATATCGACGAACTTCCCATCGGCGGCATGGTGCTCGGGGTCGATCCGTCACAGCGTTACCAGCAAGGTGTCTATGACCTTGAGCCCGGTGACGTCGTGCTCATTCATTCCGACGGCCTGCCCGACGCGATGAACTTTGACGAGAAACGATTCGGCAAACGCCGAGTGCGCAAGGCGCTGCTGGACATCCTCGCGTTTGATCCGCATGCCACCGCGGATCGCATCGCCAACCACATCCTGTGGGAAAGCCGCCGATTCACCGGACTCGCCCGCCAGACGGACGACACCACCATCCTCGTCGCCCGCGTCAAGCGCTGATGCAGGGGTTGGTGTTCATCGCCGTCACCGCCGCGGGGTTGTTCGTGGCGTGCCTGAATAGTTCGTTGTTTCTTGTGTACGGTGTTTACTGCACCCAAGGCGATCGCACGGCGCCTTTGGAGAAACCACTGGCGCGTATCGCCTTTGTATTCATCGCGTATGGCGCCGGCGCGGGCGCGATGCTTGGCGTCATGGTGCTGTCCGGCAGCATCCCTGAACCTGCCACGGAAATCGCATTGACTCTGGCTGCGGCGCCGCCGACCATCGTTGCAGCTTCAGTGCTCAAACGTGTCACACAATCGCGAGCAGTCGCGCGCGCCACACTGCTCGGTGGCGCGATCTCAATGGGCGTTCTCGCGACCAGCGTGGTTGGAGTTGATCCGCGATCACTCTTTGTCGTGATCTTCGTCGCTTCTATCGCCTGGCACTTGTGTTGCGCAAGAGCGCTCGTGCGATGGGCGCGACGCACACGCGAACACGGCGCCAAATTCTGCCTCACCTGCGGATATTCCCTCGAAGGTCTCAACGCACCCATCTGCCCCGAGTGCGGCGAACAGATCTCCCCTCTCCCCGCGGGAGAGGGTGTCAACGCAATGCGTTGACGGGTGAGGGGCTTTCTCTTCTCCATGCCTCAATCACAAAGAAATCGAATAAGCAACATTCACCGCAATGACACGAACTGGTCACTGGCGCCTGGTCCCCGGCTCTTGGTCCCTAAACCTGCACCCTCTTGTTGTACACAAACCATTCCAGCATCACGATCGCCAAAGCCGCCAGCAACAACCACGGCCACAATCGCCGGCGCTCCGACGCATCATTGGATGACGTGGTCGCCTCCACCCGCCTCGACGCCAGCTCCAGCGTCGGCGCGGCGCCGATCGTCGTTTCCGCCGCATCCAGAAGATTCGCCGCGATCACACGCAATACTCGACCGTCCACAACCGCGTCCGTCGCGCCCGCTTCGCCCCGCCACGACAATTGATAAATGCCGCTGCGCTGCACCGGGCCGAATGTCACCGTGCCATCCGGTGACGGCAACAGCGTGTTCGTCGCGCCGCCCGGTTCACGCAATGCCACTTCGCGCACACTCGGCGGCACGCGCGTCGAGACCGCATCGCCCGGTGTGACGCTCTCCGACGTCACCGCGCCTTCAGACTCCCCAAGCGTGCGCACCGCGCTCGCCAGGGCGATCACAAAACCGGGATCAAACGGCCAGTTGCTCTCCGCCGGCTCGAATGAAACGACAATCGCGCGCACGCCGCGATCCGTCGCTTCGACCACGATCGGCCCTGCGTCCGAGCGCGCCAGCACGCGCAAATCCTCGCGCGGCTCAAGCCCGACATCCTGCGAAATAATCAGATTATCCAGCGACGCAAAGCGAAACATCGGATGCTCACGCGACCAGTCGATCGCAATGAACGGGCCTGTGCGCTCGCCCTCCGATTCAATCCCCGTAATCGGCGGCGCGGCGCCAAAGATCAAATACCGCCCCGGCGGTAATTGGTCCGATGGCGCCCAGCCAACCAGAACCATCACATCAAACGCCGCGAGGTCACCCGATTGCGCTGCCCGCTCAAACTGCGCCGGCGAGAAATGCACGAGGCGCGACAGCGCCATGCCTTCAAGAGCAGTTTCGACGAAGAGATCACCTTCACTGACAATCGCCACGGCGAGACGCTTGGCCGGCGACAGCGCCAGATACGCGACATCATCCGCCGCCAGCGCATCCGTGCCGGTCAGGCGCACACGCACCAGCCCGCCTTCCGATCGATCCAGATTGAACACCACTCCACCGGCGCCCGGCGCCTCATCGCTCGCGGCGGACATCGGCGCGGGTCGAATCGCCGCGACCAAACCATCAATCGCTAATTCCACTTCAGCCCGCTGCGCCACCCGCGCCGTGCTGGATAGCCCCACGAACACACTCACTTTGCCGGGATCATCAAAATCACGCTCGGCGCGCAGCGCCGTGATGCCAACGTTGATTGAATCCGCATTGCCAATGCCATGAAACGTCATCGGCGTGACGCTCGGCAGCAGCACATCGCGGGCATCCTGCACGCGCCCGTCTGACCACAAGTGAATCGGCGCTGTCGCCTGACTGACAAGCCCGACATCCTCAACCAGCGACGGCTGTGCATAGGCGCCGCTGAGGCGCACTGCTTCATCCATCAGCGTCGGCGCGTCCGTCGGCTGGATCGACTGGATCGCCGCCCGCAGGCGCGCTTTGTCTGAAGTCCACGGCTGGAGCACCTCCGCCGAGGAATCAAACGAAATCACCATTGCTTCATCGCGTTCGCCAAGACCGAACACACCCGGTTCGCGCAGCGCCTCAACAAACGCCAGCGCCTCGCGCTTCGCGACGTCGAGCCGCGCTTCGGCGCCATCATCACCCGCATCCACCGAACTCATACTCGCGGAGCGATCAATCATGATGATGTGCCGCGTCTTCTCGCTCATGGCCGCAGCGATCTCTGGCTGCGCAATCGCCAGCAGCCCCGCGAACAACACAAGGAGTTGCAGCAGCAGCAAAATGTTGCGGCGTAACTTCTGAAACGGCGCATTGGCCTGAAGATCCTGAATCGACTTCTTCCACAGCAGCGTGGTCGAAACTTCCACCTCGCGCCGGCGCAGCTTCAGGAAGTACAACAACACCAGCAGCGGAATCAGCACCGCCGCGGCGATCCCCGCAATGAGAGGCGTCAGCCACGTCATGCAAGCACCTCAGAGCCCCGAGCGCAAGCGAGGGGTCGCATTGATTCTTGTCGCCAAACCAAACCGCCCGACTGATGACCATTTTCTGCGACCCCTCGCTCGCGCTCGGGGCTCTGGTTTTGATTCTTCATCGCAGCAGCCCCCGCCGGCGCAGCACGTCCAGCACGAGCGTTTCAATCTCCATGTCGGACTGCGCCAGTAAATGAATCACATCGCGCCGGGCGCAGAATTGCCGCAATTGGTCGCAGTACGCCGCGAGGTTCTTCTTGTACTGATCGAGCAGCGGCTTCGAAATCGTCACTTCCGCCAGGTCCGCGTCTTCGATGTCTTTCAACCGCAAATCGCCGCCGATCTCCGGCGTCACTTCCTGCGGCGACAACACCTGAATCGCAAACACGTCGTACCCGCGACCCAGCAAATACCGCAGTCCCTGCTCGTATCCTTCTTTGAAGAAAAAGTCCGACAGCACCACCATCACACCCTTGCCCGTGCGCGACAGCGCAATCCGCTTCGCGGCTTCGGCGAAGTCCGTTCCGCCAGACGGCTCGAGGTCGCACAGCCATGACCCCATCTCATGCACGCGCCGGCGTCCGCGCAGGTTGCGCAACGTGGACACAACCCCCGAATTGTCATTCACCGGTGGGACGGGCGTCTCGCCCGTCTTCCCGTGTGCCACTGCTCTGCGAGCAGTGCTCTCGAAATCTGACTCTTTGGTGGAATCCGCTTCCTTATCCCGACGCGTCGGGACGGTTCGTACTTGACCCACTCCCCCGATCGCGGTCAGCGACACGCGGTTGTAATTGATCAGCCCGATGTACCCTAGCGCCGCAGCGGTCTCCTGCATAAACCGAAACTTGCTCGGCTCGCCGCAATCGCTGCTGGCAGACGCATCGATCACGATGTGCAGCGACAAGTCTTCCTCTTCAAGAAACATCTTGAGGAAAAGCTTGTCGAGACGCCCGTAGATGTTCCAGTCAATGAAGCGAAGATCATCCCCAACCACATACGGCCGGTGATCCGCAAACTCGACGCTTTCACCGCGCCGCTTGCTGCGCCGCTCGCCCTTAAGTTTGCCGGCGAACACTTTTCGCGAGGCCAGATCCACGCGCGACAGCTTCGCGACAAACTCCGGCTTGAGGAGGTCGTCGATCGACTTGGGTCGGGATGATGTGGGAGCGCGCAGCATGGATTACGCAGGCATCCCCACCGGCTCCTTCACCGTCTCCTTCAGAATCGTCCGCACAATGTCATCCGGATCGATCCGGTCCGCCTCCGCTTCAAAGTTCAGCACGAGGCGGTGCCGCAGCGCCAGCGGCGCGATGTGATCGATGTCTTTGTACGACACGTGGTACCGCCCGTCCGTCAGCGCTTTCACCTTGCCACCCAGAATCAGCGCCTGCGCGGCTCGCGGGCTCGCGCCAACGCGGATGTACCGGTTGGTGATGCTCGAAGCATGTTCGCCCTCGGGGTGCGTCGCGAGCACGAGTCTCGCCGCATACTCCTTCACGTGTGGCGCCACGATCGCATTGCGCACCAGATCCTGAGCCGCCAAGATTCCAGCACCGTCAATCTTCGAATCCACACTTGTTTCAAACGCGCCGGTCGTGCGATCCAGAATCGTCATCAGATCCGCGAGCTGCGAATAGCCGACGACGAGTTTGAACAGGAAGCGGTCAAGCTGCGCTTCGGGCAGCGGGTACGTCCCCTCCTGCTCGATCGGGTTCTGCGTCGCCAGCACGAAGAACGGTTTGTCGAGCTTGCGCGTCACACCGCCGATGGTCACGCTTCGCTCCTGCATGGCTTCGAGCAGGGCGGACTGCGTCTTGGGTGTGGCGCGGTTGATTTCATCAGCGAGGATCACCTGCGCGAAGATCGGGCCTTTCTGGAACGTGAAGCCGCGCCGGCCGGTGTCGGGGTCTTCGGTGATGATGTTCGTGCCGATGATGTCCGCGGGCATGAGGTCCGGCGTAAACTGAATGCGCGCAAACGGCAGATGCACAGTGTCCGCCAGTGTGCGTACAAGCAGCGTCTTGCCAAGGCCGGGCACGCCTTCGAGCAGCACGTTGCCCCCGGCGAAGAGCGCGATCAGCACGCCTTCGACGATGAGGTCATGCCCGACGATGACTTTGCCGATCTCGGCCTGCAAGCCGCTGAATGTTTCGCGGAAGGCGTCGCACTTGGCCTGCACTTCGGCGGGAGTCACTGCGTTTTCGTTCACTGCCATGATTCACTCATCCTCTGTGTGCCACTGCTCTTTGAGCAGTGCGCTGCGCGTTCGTCCGTAAGAAATCGGTGGGACGGGCGTCTCGCCCTTCATCGTTCATCATCCTTCCGATCCTGATCGTCCATCTCATCACGGGCCCGCCGCTTCGCCTTGAGCAATCGCGACATGCCTTCTTCGCCTTCGTCGGCGGTCGGTTCCTTCTTTGTCTTGCGCTCGATCGGCGCTTCCAGCCCCAGCGGCTTCGTGGGCGGCGTTTTCGCCTCATCCGCTTCGAACTTGATGCTGGAGGTGTCGCGCTGCTGCGACATGCCGCCCATGGTCGCCTGTCCGGCGCCGCGACCGGCGAGTTTTTTCTGCGTTCGCTCGCGTGCGGCTCGCATCGCGCCAATTTGTTCTTCACTGGCGCGATCGCGCTTCGAGAATCCGCGCCGCACGAATGCGGCCATGGCCCGCACATCGATGCGCACACGCCGCACGCCTGCGTCGATCAAGAAGACCGACAACGCGGCAATCGCGACCGGCAGCCAGATCGGCGCCGAGCGCACCGGCATGGACAATCCTTCGCGCGCAAAGAGTGTCGGGCCGTCAATGACTTGCTCATCACTGAGAATGCGTCCGCCCGTGGTTTGCGCCACTTGGCGCAGCAGAGGCAAATTGTCGCGCAGGAAGCGATGTTCTTCGGCGAATGATCGCGACACGGCGATCTGCGCCGAGCCGCGCACGATGCCGGCGCCATCCGCATCCGGCGCGTCATAGCGCATGTTCACAAGGTATGAACCCGCGTCGTCCGCACGAAAACGCCCTTCGTATCGGCCGGGGCCGGTTTGGCGCATCGTCACCTGTTCCGATTCCAGATTCGGCTTCACCACGCGCCCAAGGAACTGCGCAAAGTTCATGCGCTCACCCGATGCATTCAGCGCTTCCACCACAAGCACCGTGTCATCACCGTCGCGCTCGGTGTACACCGTCAGGTTGCCGGAGCCGCTCGGGCGCATCGCCCAACGCAGGTGCTGTGCCCAAAAACTCTGCGAACCATCCCATGCGGGCCAGCTCGGCGCCCAGCGCGTCGCTGAATCTGATGTGAACGCCACGGTGCGCCCAAGGCCGTACTGCCACTGCGCCAGAATCGGGTCATCCTGTTCACTGCGCAATGACACGAGCGACAAACCCTCGCGATCCGCTGTGATGACATAGCCCGCGATGGGCGGCACGCCGTGAATGCCGCGCATGCCTTCGGCCGCGACGTTGACGATCTTCGGCGTGAACGGGTCGCCTTCCCACACCAGCGACCGCTTCACCGTCTGCGCTTCCTTGATGAAGATCTGCGGCAACTGCTTTACGCTGTATTGAAACGGCACGGCATAGAACTGCCCGCCGGTCATCTGCGCGATGCCCTGCATCTTGCGCATATCTGGCGAATTCATGCTCCCGCCATGCGGAAACACGGCCACCGTGCTGATGGTGATGCCGGCGTCGACAAACCGCCGCACGAGCGCCTGCCCCGGTCCCGAGGGATCGCCGTCGGAAATAACAATGCAGTGCTTTTGTCCGGCGCTAACGCCATTCAAACCGGTGAGCGCGGCGTTCATCGCGCTGTTGAAGTCCGGCATATCCCCGAACGACAGATTGTCGATGGCGCGATTCACTTCGAACCCGTCGCCGACCTCCGCCATCGGGAAGATCCAGCCGGCGCCGCCCGCCTGCCACGAATACTCCAGCACGCCGACGAGATCGAGGCGCGACAGTGCCCCCACCGCAGCTCGCGCCACTTCGCGCCCCGCCGCGTTGCCGTCCGGCATCTCGCATGAGTGCATGATCAGCGCCAGTGCGCCCCGCGGCATCACGCGCTTCTGCGGCGGGTCCATCTTCACCGGCATCGCATCGGCCAGCGGTGAACCGATCCAGCCGCCCGCGCCATACGACTGCGGCCCGCCGATCATCACCAGCCCGCCGCCCAGATCATGCACGTACGAGCGCAATTCGTCCTGCTGCTTCTGCGTGAACTCCCATGCGGGCGTATCGACCAGCACGATCGCGTCGTATGCACCAAGCTCGATGAGTGAATCGTGGCCTTGCGAGGCCGGGCGCGACTCCGCCGTGATGTCAGCGCGATCGAGCGCACGAATAATTGGCTCCGCCGCGAGATCAGCGCCTTGCCCGACATAAATCAGCACGCGCCCCTGTTCGGCGACAAACGTTACCGCGTCCTGGCGATTGTTTTGCGGGATCGCATCGTCACTCGCCACCACCGGCTCGAAGAACGCCTCGAACCGCTGCGGCCCGGTGCTGGTCAGCATGACCGGGATCGTCACCGTGTTGGCGCCTTCGGCCAGTTCAATCGTCGCTCCGAGACCGGTCGCTTCGGGATCAAGATCAATCGGTTGATCGTTGAGTGTGAGATTGAGGCGGCCGATCGTCGGCGCCGTGGCGGTCAGGACGAATCGCACATTGACTGTTTCGCCGCGCCGCGCCGTTGGCGGCGTGATGAGGTCTTCGAGAATCACTTCGCTGTCGTGCGAGTAGCCGACGACGTACACATCGATTGGCACACCCGCCGCTGCCGCACTCTGCGCCGCCGCCAGAAGGCTGCCGGTTGTTTCATTGCCATCGGAGATCAACACCAAGCGTAAAGCCGCATCTTCCGGCGAGCTCGCCATTGCCAGGCGCACGCCAGCCGCGAGATTCGTCGCATCCAGATCGCCCGCATCGCCGACTTCAATCGTGCGCACGCGTTCGCTTGGCAAGGCCTGAACCAGCGCTTCGCGAGCCGCGGAGACAATGCCAACGCGATCCGTTGCGCGGGCGTCTTCGGAAGCGCGCTGCAGAACGGCATTTGCTTCGATCCGAGCATCCAGCGGCACGGAGCGGCTCGCATCGACAATGACACTCACCGCAACATCGTCACTCGTGTCGCGCCACACCGGCTCAGCCAGCGCGACCGCCAGCAGCAAGATCACCATCGCGCGCAAGCCGATGGCGAATCGGCGCGTCACCGGGCCAAGCCCCGCGAGGCTGCCGCGCGCCAGCCACCATGCCACAACCCACAGCAGCGGCGCCAGCAGCAACCAGAGCGGCGACCGAAATTCAATCGGGCCGAGGATCATGGCGTTGATGATCCTCGATTTGGCTGTGTCAGGCGCGGCTGGCGCGCGGGATCAAAACTCTGCACACGGTTGTTGCCGGAATCGAGCACAAACGCGCGATCACCCGCCGCCGCGACGCCCCACGGCGTGCGCAGTTCGCCGACTTCAAACCCCGGTCCGCCATAGACGCCGATCGAGACGCCGCGCTCGACATCGAGGCGCTGCACGCGATTGCCGCCGAACTCGGAAACGAGAATCGTGCCGTCATCGAGCATCGCCAGTCCATACGGATAGCGGAACTCGCCCGGCGCTTCTCCGGGAAGCCCATCGCTGCGCCCAATCCAGCTGATGAGTTCGCCGTCGAGTGTGAACCGCCCGACGCGGTGATTGGAAGAGTCCGTGACGATCAATTCGCGCCTGTCCTGATCGACCACGATCGACTGCGGGCGCGCAAACTGCACCGGCTCACCACTCGCGTTCGAGCCTTCTTCACCGAACGAAAACAGAAACTCATGCGAAGCGTCAAATGCACTGATGCGTTCACTGCCGCCGTATTCACTGACGTAGATGCGCTCGATCGCTCCGACATCGTCGACAAGAAACGCGACATCGGTCGGATAGATGAACTCGCCGGGCCCGGTCCCGTACGCGCCCCACGCGGTGACGAGTTCGCCATCCTCACTGAACACCGTCACGCAATGTTCATGCGTATCGGCGACGTAAATCAACCCGTCCGGCCCAACGGTGATGCCCGTCGGCTTACCACGATCAAAGGCCGGCATGGTCCAGCCGCCGTGGTGTTTTCCGTCGTGCGAGAACCGCTGCACCCGCGCGGTGCGATCAATGATCCAGATAGAGTCGTCAGTCACGTCGATGCATCGCGGATAGACAATCTGGCCCGGCGCGTTTCCAACTTCACCAAATGCTTGCGCACCGCGGATCGCCGCGACTTCACCTGGTGCGGCTCGGTCACAACCTGCCAACATCATCGTTCCCGCGAGCGTGATCAGCGGCATTGCACGCGGAAGGGACCATCGCGACACGCCGCGCATCAGGATGGCGATCAATCCGACCACGATCAATGCGCCGACGGTCAGCCAGGCGCCTGCGGCGCTGAGTTCCTCCATCCGTAGGTAGTGCAAAAAGTTGAGCAATGTGTTTGCGAGACTATCGAAGCCGGGTGGGGCGAGCATGACCGTGGATTCGATCTCGTGCATGCTCAAGAACCCCATGGCGAGCCCCACACCGGCGATGGCTCCCGCGGTCCCCGCGCCTTGTGACTGCCACCACGCGCGAATGGACGCTTCCCCGCTCAATTCGCGCAGGTCCGCCACATCGCGCGGCTCAAGTAGCGCGATCCACCATCCCACGAACGCCGCGAGCACACCAAATCGCATCGTGTGAGCCGCAATGAGCCCAGCGTCAGTTTCCACAATCCACTGAAGTACACCAAAACGCGACGCGGACTGAAACGCCGCGCCCACCAATACTCCCGGCACAACCGCCGTTGCGCCGAGCAACACGATCATCACGGTTGCCGCGATTCGCTGTGCGCGCCCGGCGTGCATTCGAAAACCAGACAACGAACCGGCTGCGATCACCATGCCGCACACTCCGACGCCAAGCCCGACGATCGCGCTTTCTCGTAGCGCCGGCGACATCGCCACGATCGCGCGGCGGAGTGAACTCCATTCACGAAGGCTCCATAAGAAAACTACCGCCGGTAGAACGGCTGAGGCCGTCCACACGGTCAAGCTGGTCATTCCGATGAAAGGGGATGAGACGCCGCGCCGTTCGCGCCAGTCAACGGCCCGCGCGCCGGAGCGCCGAATCGTCAGAGCCACCAACCCACCTCCGCCAAGCACGCCAATCGCCACCAGCGGCATTGACGCAATCCATGCAAGCGAAGAATCGCCCGATTCATTCAGCAGGCGCCAGATGGTGATGGCATACGTTTCCACGCGCGCCACGTGCAGCGGCACCGCGGAGCCAAGCATAAGGAGTGAAATGACGCCGACCGACAGCGCCATGGCGGGCGCCAACGCAATTCCCCAAAACAACCCTCGCCGCCAGCGCGATGGTTGCACCGCTCGCACCGCATCCATTTCATCATTCGTGATTCGTCGAGCCCCGACGCCAACGATCACCGCGCCGATCGGCCACGCCCACAGCGACAATCCCCCGATCGCCTGCACCGCATTGAGCGCACGAATCGCGTCCGGCCCGGCACGCTCCGCCCAATCGCCCAGCGCCGTGCCTGGCGCACGAAGCAATCCCCAGCTTGCGTAGACGAGATAGGTCGGCAAAAGCAGCGGCGTCATCAGAAGCGCGCACAGCGCGGGGGACGAGCTTCGCACAACCCACGCGGCTGGCGCCGCCAATGCCGTGGCCAAGACTCCAATCGCCATCGCCACCACGATGGTGCGCACCAGGAGCGCGCCATCCATCCATGACCATACCGAGATGGACTTCGATATTGGAATGCGGCCGTCGCGCATCGCCATCGCAGCGCCCAGCACGATGAGGACGCCGCACGTCGCGACCAGCACGAACGCCGCCATCGTCAGCGCGTCGGGTGCGACGCGCCGCTTCACTGCTCCAAGACCTCGCGGGCGATTTCGACGGCTCGGTTCATGTCGGGCGCAATGACATCAAATGATTCAAATCGATCAAACTTGTTCTTCAGCGGCAGCATGTACTCCGTCGCTTCAACCTGCACGCCGGGACGAATCGGCGTGTTGTGCGAATCACTCGCGGCGAGCATCGCTTCCACTTCAGGGCTGAGCAGAAACTTGATCAATTCATTCGCTTCAGCTTCATTTGGCCCGCCGGCGACGCGCGCCACCGTGTTGGGAATGAGAAGTGGCCCTGCGAGTGTCATGTCGATCATGCTGAAGGAAGCGCCCCGCGTAAACGCATGCTGCGCCAGTTTCATTTCAACGGGCCAGCCGTTGCGCTGCCCGGAGTACACGTCGTCGGTGTCGGTTAATCCAATGATCGCTTCGCCGGAGGCCACCGCCTGCACGACGGCGGAGTTGCCATCCACCAGTCGCACGCCGTTGCGCTTCAACTCTTCAAGCCATTCCCGGTACGGCCCCTCGCCCCACAAGTTGAGCATCGCCGCGAAGTGGCCGCGCGTCGTGCCGAACTCCGGGCGGGCAATCACCACGCGATCCTTGAACCGCGGATCGACAAGATCGATCAATTGCTCGGGGGCCGAGTTCTTATTCAGGACATTCGAGTTGTAGACAATCGCACGTCCGCGCACGCCGAAGCCGAACCACCGATCTTCGCGCCCGCGCCAGCGCTGCGGCCAGCCGGCGAACTCTTCAAGTTCAATCGGCGCCAGCACGTCTTCACCGGCAAGCACTGACGTCATGAAACATTCGCTCGACCAGAACACATCCGCTCGCGGCGTGCCTTGCGCATGCTCCTGCCGCAATCGCTGCGCCAGCCCGGTCGTCTTGGTCGCTTCGGTGTCACCAAGCGCCACGACCGTGATGCCGGTCTGTTCTTCGAAGGCGTCGATGATTGGTTTTGCCACGTAGTCATCGGCGGAGTAGTACAGGACGACTTCGCGCCGAGGCGTTGCGCTGTCCGAACCCGCTTGCGAGCACGACAGTGTGACCGTCGCACCAATGACAACGGCGATCGCGAAGAATGCCCGCAACGCTGCGCGTCGATTGAAATAGATCATGTTTACTCAGGTTCGGATTCGCTCGGCGGCGCTTCGGGCGCCGTTTCCGCCTCGGCCTTCGCCTTGAGACGGCCGAAGTAATGCTTCAGCGCATCGTGATATTCGCGCGGCGCCGTTTTGCTTTCAATCGCGTCCGCCGCAGCCTGACCGCCCGCTTCGACGAGTTCAACAAACTGCGCTCTGGACTCGCCGCGCACCTGCTCGCCCTCAACCATCGTGGTTCCGATGATCGGGCCTTCGCCGGTCTTGCTCGGCGCTTTCACTTTCGTCGTGTTGGATTGCGCATCGCTGGCGGACATCTGCGAACCGCCCTGGCCGCGTCCGGCTTTGCCCTCGTCCCAAAGCTGGAACGGGCTCATCTCGCCTTCGCCGCCACCGAGGCACTGCGACAGGTCATTGATCTTGCCCCAGACAAAGTCCTGAGCGGCGCCGATCTGCTGCATCTCCTGCGCCATCATCTCAAGGTCGTTGAGCATGTCCGCCATCTGGCCCATGCCCTGCATGCCATCGCCGCCTTCGCCCATCTGCTGCGCGGCTTGGTTCATCGCTTGCGCCATTTGCCCGGCGTTTTCGCACGCGCCCTGCGTGCACTCGGCCTGATCCATGAGCTGCTGCTTCTGCTGATCGCTCAACCCTTGCGCATTCTGAATCGCTTCGCGCAGCGCGTTGGGATCATTCATCACCGCCGGATCAATGCCCGCCTGCTTCAGTTGGCGCTCAAGCTCTTTGCGCTCCTGCGCCAGCTTCTCAAGCTGCTCAGCGAGATTTTCAAGCTGCTCCTGGAGCTTTTTCTTCTGCTCATCGGACAGGTTTCCCTGCGCGATTTGATTCATGAGCTCGCCGAGCTTTTCGCTGGCCTTTGCGAAGTCGCCGCGCTGCAGCGCGCTGACCACTTCGTTGGCGGGGCCCATGCCGGGCTGGCGCAACTGCCGCATCTGGTCCTTGATTGCATCCAGCACGCCGTTTTCCGAATTGGACTTCAATGCATCAAGCCGATCCTTCGCCGCGGTCAATTTCCGAATCGCGGCGCGGCGAATTTCATCCGGCGTGGACGGGTTTGGCGTTTCCAGCGCGCCGTCTTCAGGGCCATCAATGTCTTCCTCACCAAGCTTGGCGAGCATCGTGCGCAATTCTTCGTCGATCGTTTCCGCTTCCGCCTGCGCTTCGGCAATCTCCTGACGTTCGGCGGCGTCTGCTTCGCGCTCCCGGTCACGACCGAACAAATCCGCCTGCGGCACCGCGAACCAGATCACCGCAAACGCGACGGCCGCCAGCGCCGGCAAGGGCCAGCGCTGCGGGAATGACCACGGCAACGCGCGGCGCAAGTCAACGCCCTTGGCGCGGCGCTGCGCATCTTCGATGGTGGCGACGCTCCACGGATCATTGCGATCTCCGAGTGAAAGCGCCGTGGAAAGTGATTCACGAAGTTCAGCGCGTTCGTCGATCAGACGCGCTACGGCGGCGCGATCACGGGCCGCGATCGTCGCGATGATCAGCGAGGCCAGAACCGCGCCTATGCCGGCGGCGATCCACGCCGCCGTCCAGTCCATCGGGATGGCTGCGAGTTGTTCAAGCAGTCGGGCGGCGACCAGCGCCACCAGCGCAATCGCCATTGTGATCGGCAATGACCGAATAAGGCGGTCAAGGAACAGCCGGCGAGCCGCGCGGCGGAGGACGATGTTGACGTCATGCATGGAGTCAGCCTCCGAAAATCGTCGAGCCGGGCGAGGTGATGCCCCCGCCCGTTCTTTGTACGCAGGACGGCGCTCTTTGTTTCATTCGGAAATGGAACCGGGGTCGCGTCCTTCTTCGATCGCCATGATCTTCCGCACACGCCGCGCATGCCGCCCGCCCTCGAAAGCGCCATTGAGCCAGACATCGACAATGCGTTCGATGAGCTTTTGGCCGACAAGGTCAGCGGAGACGCACAGCACATTGGCGTCGTTATGGGCCCGAGAGAGCTCCGCAGTGAGTTCATCGTGGACCAGAGCCGCACGGACGCCCTTGACCTTGTTCGCGGCCATGGACATCCCGATTCCGGTGCCGCAGACCAGAAGGCCACGATCCACCTGCCCGGAGGCGACCGCATTGCCGACCTTGAAGGCGGAGTCCGGATAATCGAGACACGTCGATTCGAGGTCAGTCAACGTCTCGACCTCGTGGCCTAATTCCTTGAGGTGAGCGACGAGCCGCCCGGTTGCGTCCACACCACGATGATCTGCGCCCACGGCGAGCTTCATTGATCCAGCTCCTTCAATCGAGTGGCGATCAGGTCCGCCAGGAGTCGAGACGCTTCATCATAAACGCGCTGCGAGCCGCCGATCGGATCGAGGACATCCTGACCCTCAGGATCGAGCAAATGGACTTTTCCATCGCTATTTGGGGCAATCGCCCTAACTCCGGCCGCGTGGCTCGCCGTCATGCAATAGATCACGTCCGCTCGCTCCACCAGTTCCCGCGTCAGCGACTGGGAGCGATGTTCGCCGGGATCGATGCCGAGGGATTTCAGAGCCGCGCCAGCTTCAGGCGTTGATGGAAGCCCGTCCATCGCGCCGACGCCTGCGGATTCGACCTGAATCGCGGGCTTGGATTCCGGACGCGATTTCGCAAAATGGCGCGTGATCGCCGCCGCCATCGGGCTGCGGCAGGTGTTGCCGGAACACACGAACAGGATATTGATCGGGTCACTCGCCATGCGCGCCCACGTCGCCTCCGTTGGTGCGTCAAGCCTAGCACGGCGCAGGCGCGCCCGCCGATGCGCCTTGCAACCCTGTTGCGCCCGGTTACATTCACCGCGGACCGATTCAACGCGCCAGAGATAGCTGCGGGACATTGGTCTCACAGGCATACACCGTGGAATTCATCGATTACAAGAGTTTTCTCGAAAGCCTCAAGCCACTCGGTCTGACCGTGGCGAGCGAGGGTGACACTGTGCGCTTCTCGCTCACGGAGAAATACGCGCCCGGGCTTGAGCCGCGCGCCATCGTCTTCGGCGAGGCGGACGTCGCCGTCGACCCGCCAAACGCGCGCGTGATTGCCAAGGAAAAGGACAAGCTGCCCGAGCTGCTCGATTCCGTCATCCACAAGGAACACCTGACTGACGTCGCCATATGCCCGCTGCGGGAATGGGGCCCGATCGTCGATCTGGTCGCGTTCGACCTCGCGACCGATGAGCACTGGAACGACATCGATGCGGAAGCCGCGCTGCACCTGCGCACGCGCAATCCTCTCGTGCTGGATTCACCGGATCTGCGGCTCGTCGAAAAGATCGCCGCATCGGTGCTCGCCGGCGGTGAACCGGGCGCCCACGATTTCGCCGTCATCGCGCTGGCGTCACCGATCATGATGACGTTCGAACAGCGCGGCCGCCTCACCGTCTGGTGCGGCAATCCGGCAATGGCCGACGTCGTCGCACGCTTGGCCTGACCCAAAAAATCCAAAACCGGTGGGAAGGGCGTCTCGCCCGTCGACGACACAAAAGCCGCAATATCTCAACCGGCACGCGGCTCGCCCCTACCATCCGGTGTGCAAAGTCGCGGGGCGCCATTTCGTGGAAATGCGTTCACCATCGTCGAACTCATGGTGGTGATCAGCATTGTTGCAGTGCTGCTCGGCATCGCACTGCCCGCACTCAGCGGCGCCAAGGCGTCCGCCCACCGCGTCGCCTGCATTGCCAACCTGCGCGGCATCGGAACCGGCCTTCAGGTTTACCTGAACGCGCACGACCAGATTCTTCCATATGCACTTCCACTCGACGACAGCGCCTTCAATCCGCTCAGCGAAGGCCCAAGCCCCGACAGCATCCTTGCGACCATCGGCGACACCGTGGACTCCGCCGAAGTTTTCATCTGTCCTGCGGATGACATGATTCCCGATGAATTTGCGATCGCGCAGAACGGCCCCGTCGGGCGGCACTCCAGCTACGAATACTGGGCTGGCTGGCTTATGGTGTTTCGTGAGCTTGAAGAACAGGATGAGCGACCGGAGTTCACCGTCACCAAGTTTTATGGCGACAACCCTGACTTCCCGGTGCTCGCCGATTCCAACGATCGCCACCCGCGCGGCCCCACAGGCACACGCAAAAACGCGCTCTACTTCGGCGACTGGCGCGCCGACTGGATGATTCAGGACCCCAATCCCCAACCGGTGACGCCATGAACGACGAACATCAGAACGCGAACACAATGCCCTCGCTGCTCGACGAGATCGCGGCGGAGGAAGGCGCGCCGCAGGCGAAACCCAAGCCGGCGCGCGAGCCGCGCGAAACGACAGCGTTTGTTGAGCGCATGTCGCGTTTCGCCAAACCGCTGGGCATTGCGTTCGCCGTCATCGGCATCACCAGCGGCGCCGTGATCGCGTACCAATCATGGGGACCGGTCATCCCGCCCAAACCGATGACCGATCCGCTCGACGATGTGCTTGGCTTCACCCTCCTCGATGCGGACTTCAACCGCTTGCCGCTGGAGAAGCGCATTGAACTGGCCAAGCAGATCGCTGAGCGATTGCGAGCCATGAGCGCACAGGATTCAGTCTTGATGGCGTCGTTCGCTGCGGGCATCGCAGGCAAGGCGCGCGAGCAGCTTGAAGAGAACATGACGATCCTGATGGTTGATCTCATGGACTCTTATGCGAAGAAGTACGCCGCGACGCCTGAGGATCAGAAGGAAGAAGTGCTGCGTGAATCGCTGATCGAGCTTTTGTCGCTGCAATCCGAACTCGACCCCGCCGGCGTCATCAGCGACGATCCGCCGGAAGAGCGCCTCGACCGCTGGAAGCGCGGCGCCGAACGACGCGCCGACGCCCAAGCCGCCGACGCCGACACCAACATCAATCGCAACCGCGCCGAAGACATTCTCGTGCGCGTGGAAGCGGATGTGAACCAGCGAACGAACCCCGCCGAACGGGCCCGAACGGTGCGATTCATGCGCGACACGGTTCGCTATTTGCGTGGGAATGATTTGCAGACGGGGAAACCGAAGCGGGATTAGCCCGGCGCAATCCCCCCGCCGCGCTCCAGTTTCGCCAGCCGATTCTCAATCGCTCGCACCAACGCATCCTCGCGCTGCGCATCGCGAAATGGCGTCAGCCGCGCTGTAATCTCCGTCACGCGGGCCACGCCATCCACGTCATCGCCGCGCACGTCCACCACCATCTCCGCATCGCGCAGCGTGACCAGCACATATTCACGACGCAACGCATCGCCTTCACTCAATTCGCGCGTGCGCAAAATCGCGAGCTCCTCCTTCGCCGCGGCGTAGATCACCGCCGCTTCGAGGTAGTCCCAGTGCGCTGCGACGTGGCTTTCCGCGGCGAACTGGGCCGACTTCGGCGCCGCTCCGCCACCCGAACAGCCCATTCCAAACCCGCCTGCAATCGCCAGAACTGCACTCAGAAGAATTCGGGAACGGATCCCCCACCGGCCCGCGTAGAATTGGGCGACCGGTGATGAGCCGGGAAAGGAGTGAGATCGCCGGGCCTCATTGGTCGCGGCGCCGTCTGGTATGTCTACGAGTGAAACTGTCATTACGCTCCCGCCCCGCGCGGAGCGCACCAACATGCTTGGCGCCTCCGAGCGAAACCTGAAGATGCTGCGGGAAGCGCTCGGCGTCAACATTTCGGCTCGGGATCGCACCGTGAAGGTCTCCGGCGAGGCGCCTGCCGTCGCCGCCGCCCGTCGTGTGCTTGATCACCTTTCCGATGCCGCCGAACGCGGTCGTGTGCTGTCGCGCGTCGAAGTCTTGGACCTCATCACCGAAGCGAGCCGCCGCGCCGAGGAAGACGCGATCGAAGATGCCGACTCCGCAGACACGGATCGCCTACTTCGCGCCGCGTGGGATGACTCGCTTGATGTCTATTCCGGCGGCCGGCCGGTGCAGCCGCGATCTGACAATCAGACGGAGTACCTCGAATCCATCCGCAACAACGACCTCGTCTTCGGCATCGGCCCCGCGGGCACCGGCAAGACGTATCTCGCCGTCGCTGCGGCGGTGCATTTCCTGAAAGCCGGCGCCGTCAAAAAAGTCATCCTTGTGCGCCCCGCCGTCGAAGCTGGCGAAAAGCTCGGATTCCTCCCCGGCGACATGGAAGCCAAGGTCAATCCGTACCTGCGCCCGCTTTTCGACGCGCTCCACGACATGATGGACTTCGCCACCATCAAACGCTTCATGCTGCACGACGTGGTCGAAGTGGCGCCGCTGGCGTTTATGCGCGGTCGCACGCTGAATCGGGCGATCGTCATCCTCGACGAAGCGCAAAATACGACCAAGTCTCAAATGAAGATGTTCCTCACTCGCATGGGGCGAGGCTCACGGATGATCGTCACCGGCGATATGACGCAAACGGACCTTCCTCACCCCGGCGACAGTGGCCTCGCCGACGCCGTACGACGCCTTAGTGGCGTTCCGGGGGTCGCCTGCGTGCATCTGACCAAACGGGACATTGTTCGTCATGATTTGGTGCAGCGCATCGTGGAGGCCTATGGCGAAGAGGCCGATGCAGTGAACGCCGCGTTGAACAAGGTCCGCGAATCGGATCGCTCAACCGGCCATCAGGACCGCATGAATGGCTGACGCCCAGAAGTCCAAAATAACCAAAGGCGCCGCCAAATCGACGTCGCACGCCGCCGTCAGTCGGCGCGCCGAATTGCGCAAGAACCTGCGCAAGCCGGAGTCCCGCTGGCGCACCATTTTGCTGCGCCCAGACCTCACGTATTCCATCCCGATCGCGCTCGTGTTCGCCATTCTCGCTGGCGTGTTGACCGCCTGGGTGCGCGAACAGCCGCTCGTGGAGCCTGGCCAATACATGACCCAGACGCGCAGTGTGCGCGTGCCATTCCGCGTCGAAAACGTCGCGGCTCTCGAAGACAAGCAGCGCAACGCGCGCCAGAACACGGCGCGCGTGTACGTCGCGGCGCCGGCGGTTTTTGACGAAATCGAAAACGGATTGACGCGCCTGCCCACCGCGCTCGCCGATGCGCAAACGCTCGACAGCGTCGCCTCCGAAATTCGCGAGACATTCCAACTGACCGACGCCGAACTCGCCGCGCTTCGCACCGAAGCCGTCGCCGGTGACGCCAGTCAGGCATGGCGATCGAAAGTCGAAGCGCTCGTCGAGCAGCTCTACGCGACGCCGCTGCTCGACAACGAGGCGTACCAACTCGAACAAACGTCCGGCAGTCGGCAGTGGATTGAGATTCGTGTGCCCGGTCGCGATCCGGCGCGGCTGCTCAAAGGCCGCACGATCAACCTCGCCAGCGCCCAGCTCGCCACCACCTTGCGCCAGGCCGTTCTGCAAGCCGGCTTCGCCGAACCGGTTGCGTCCATGATCGCGGGATACCTCGCGCGCAACGCCAAACCAACGTTCATCTTCGACGCCCGCGCCACCAGCGCTGCGCAGGACGCCTCCGCGGCCGCCGTCGAACCGGAATACATCACCTACTCCGTCGGTCATGTCATTTACGACAGTGGCGACCGTCTGACGCGCGATGAATACTCGTTGCTGCTCGCGGAACACAAGGCGTACGGCGATGAGATCCCGAAAGCAGCGTTGTGGGGCCCGCGCCTCGGCGCGATGGCCGAATCACTGCTGATCACCATCGGGTTGTCGCTCTACATCGCGGCGTTCTGCATGCGCATTCGGCGCAATCCGCTGCGTGTGCTGGCCGTCGCCGCCATGCTGCTCGGCGCGCTGGCTCTTGCCGGCGTCATCGCCATTCAAAGCCCGGCGCTGATTCCGCTGGCGGCCTCCGCGCCGACGGCGTTTGTCGCGGGCATTCTCGTGATTGCCTACAACCGCGGCACGGCCCTGGCGATTGGTTCACTGCACGCCGCGCTGGTGGTCGTCGCGCTTGATCAACCCGCCACCATGATGATCCCGGCGCTGGCCGGTGTGGTCGCCGTGACATGGACGTTGAACGACGTGCGCCACCGCAACGACCTCGTCCGCGCGGGGCTCGCCACCGGCGCGACGCTCGCTGTCGCCGTCGCGGCCGTCGCTCTGATGGATCGGCCGCTCTCGCCCGGCCTGTGGCGCACGCTGCTGATTGATTCAAGCTGGGCGCTCGGCGCCGGCGTCGCGATCGGCGTCGTCACACTCGCGCTCCTGCCGACGATCGAACGTGTGTTCGACATCATCACGGGCATGACGCTGATCGAGCTGCGCGACCCCAAACAGCCATTGCTGCGCGAACTTCAACAACGCGCCCCCGGCACGTACAACCACTCCCTCGCCGTTGCGAACATCGCCGAAAATGCGGCGGAAGCCGTCGGCGCCAAGTCACTGCACCTCTACGTCGGCGCGCTGTACCACGACATCGGAAAGATGAACAAGCCGGACTATTTCGTCGAGAATCAGTCCGGCGGCTACAACCGGCACTCCAAGCTTTCCCCGGCGATGTCGCTGCTTGTCATTGTTGGGCACGTGAAGGACGGCATTGAGCTGGCTCGTGAGTATGTGCTGCCGCGTTCGCTGCACCACTACATCGAATCGCACCACGGCACGACACTGGTGGAGTACTTCTTCCATCAGGCGCAAAAGCAGGCGGACGAAGCCAAGTCATCCGCGCCCGATGAGATGGAATACCGCTATCCCGGCCCGAAGCCGCGCACGAAGGAAGCCGCGATCCTGATGTTGACCGACGCCGTCGAGTCCGCGACGCGCGCCCTCAAAGAACCGGCGCCCGCTCGCATCGAAGCCCTCGTGCGGCAGCTCGCGCGCAAACGCCTCGAAGACGGCCAGTTCGACGAGTGCGATCTCACACTGCGCGAGTTGCAGGTGATTGAATCATCGATCATCAAGAGCTTGACGAGTATTTACCACTCGCGCATCGCGTATCCCGGGGCGGACACCAAGTCCGAATCCCGCCGCACAAGCGCCGCGGGCGAGCAGCCCGAAGCGCCGAAGACGGACGACTTCGATCCGAAGTCCACGCAGTTCGAAAAGACGATGTCGCAGTCGGCGTGAGGCGCCGTTGCTAGTTGGGATTCCAGAATTGCAAGCGCTCGCAGAAACTACGTAGGTGCATTTACCCTATATTTTCTGGGGTGAAACCGCCATATTCCTGTTGACTTTGCATGTCCCGCGCGCGATGCTCGGCTTTGTAAAGAACTCGTCAAGGCTTCGTTTGGATCGAGGCCTGCGAGGGAAGAAACGCTGTGTGTCGGATTCGACGTTTGTTTAGGCGCCGCGTCCGCGATGACTTCCGACCGAGCGTTTTATGTGGTTTTCAAGGGGTATTGCAATGAGCAAAACCAAACGAAGTGCGGCGATCGTTCTGTCGGCGGCGGCATGCTGGTTCAATTCCGCCAATGCGGAAATGTCTTCACTCTGGCACTGGGAAACGGTCACGATTAATCCCGGCGAATCGTGGCATCACCACTTTGACGGAGTGCCCATCGGCACGATCGACACGACGGTCTGGATCGACTGGCTGACCGTTGGCACGGCCCACATCCAGCTTGATATGCACGGTCAGTTTCATCTTGACTCGGGCGACAGCGTCCATGTGGATGTCCAATCATCAGGCCCGTTCGTCGACTGGGAAATGTTCACCAACGTCGGGGATGAGCCGGCGAGCATGCATGGCGGATACCAATCCAGTGGCGGACAAGGGGACAATCTTTGGATTGGTCCGGTGCTCCCCGGCGAAATGGGAAGCACGCACATTGAAGTCAATAACCCCGACCCCGCGTCCGGTGGATACTCGCTCCAGAAGTGGCTCACCAATGATTCACCGCTGACGCAGTGGTGGGACTACTCCTCAACCACGACGGCATGGGTCATGTTCGACATGCTCGAGACGTTTCACCTTGACTTGACGTCAATAGACATCAGCACCGTGAGTTCGTGGCTCTGGATCAACAACGATGGCGACAACCCAATCACCTTTGTTGTGCACTATCACGTGCCCACGCCCGGTGGTGTAATACTGCTGGCCGTCGCCGCGCCGTTCGCGGCTCGCAGAAAACGCCGTTAATCACTCTGTTCAACGCGGTGTTTCAATAGCTTGGTTTGAAATGCACGCCGCCCGGAGACAATTGGTGCTCCGGGCGGCTGCTCTCTCTTAGATTGTTGAACTTGCGGCGGCTTCGGAAGCGAATGTGAATCGCCCACCTTCGAAGTCGATCACCACCCGCGATCCTTCAGCGATCTCCCCGGCCAGTAGCCGCGACGCCAGCGCGTTTTCGATGCGCTGCTGAATCACACGCTTGAGCGGGCGGGCGCCGAAGGCCGGGTCCCATCCTTCAGCCGCAAGCTGCGCACGCGCCGCTTCGGTCCATTCAATGAAAAGGCCGCGCTCCGCGAGCCGCTTCTGCAGGAGATCAAGCTGGATGTTGACGATCTGCTCGATCTGCTGCTTCTTGAGCTGGTGAAACACGATGATCTCATCAATGCGGTTGAGCAGTTCGGGACGCATGAAGCCTTGATGCACATCGAGGTCGAGGCGCGCCCGCATGTCCATGCCTTCACCGGCTGAACCCTTACTTTCAATATCCGCGCCGGGGCCACGACGCACGAGATCGCGCACCGCCGCTTCGATTTCCCAGTCCTCAGCGCCCTCTTCGGTCATTTGCTGAATGCGCTGTGAGCCGATGTTGCTCGTCATCACGACGATGGTGTTGCGGAAATCCACCGTGCGTCCGTGACCATCGGTCAGTCGCCCATCATCCAGCATCTGAAGCAGAATATTAAAGACGTCCGGGTGCGCCTTTTCGATTTCATCGAGCAGCACCACCGCATATGGGCGCCGGCGAATCGCTTCGGTCAAACGACCGCCTTCTTCGTAGCCCACATACCCCGGAGGGGCGCCGATCATGCGCGCCACCGCGTGCTTTTCCATGTACTCGCTCATGTCAATGCGCACGAGCGCCTTTTCCGTATCAAACAAGAACTGCGCCAGCGATTTGCACAACTCCGTCTTGCCGACGCCCGTCGGCCCGAGGAACAAGAACGAGCCAATCGGCCGATTCGGATCACCCAACCCGGCGCGGCTGCGGCGCACCGCATCGCTCACCGCGCGCACGGCCTCCGCCTGGCCAACCACGCGCTCCGCCAGCTCCTCTTCCATACGCGTCAATTTCTCGCGCTCGGACTCGACCAATCGCGACACGGGAATACCCGTCCACGCGCCAACCACGGACGCGATCTGCTCGGGGTCCACCTCTTCCTTCACCAGCGTGTCGCCCTTCTCGCGCCGTTCTTTCAGACGCTGCTCGGCGCGATCAAGATCCTTTTCAAGCTCGCGCAACTCACCGTACTGAATGCGAGCCGCGGCTTCGAGGTCACCGCGCCGCTGCGCCTGCTCCAGCTCAACACGCTTGGAATCCATCTGCTCCTTGACGACTTTGACCGCATCAAGGTCGGTGCGCTCTTCGTCCCAGCGGGCCGTCAGGGCGCCGTCCTCTTCCCGCAGATCTGCAAGCTCACGCTCCACGCGCTGCAACTGCTTCTTCGAAGCTTCGTCTCCCTGCTCGGTCTCGAGCTTCAGCGCTTCGCGTTCAATTTCAAGCTGCATGATGCGCCGACGTAGCTCGTCGAGCTCCATCGGCATTGAATCAATCTCAATGCGCAAACGCGATGCGGCTTCATCCACCAGATCAATCGCCTTATCGGGCAGGAAGCGGTCGGAGATGTAGCGATTGCTCAGATTCGCAGCGGCGAGCAGCGCTCCATCCTGAATGCGCACGCCGTGGTGCGCTTCGTAGCGCGCTTTGAGGCCGCGCAGAATCGCGACGGTGTCCTCGACGCTTGGTTCATTCACGTACACCGGCTGAAAGCGGCGCTCAAAGGCAGCATCTTTCTCGATGTGCTGGCGATACTCATTCAATGTCGTCGCGCCGATGCAGCGCAACTCGCCGCGCGCCAGCGCGGGCTTCAGCAGATTGCCCGCCGAAACCGCGCCTTCCGCTTGCCCCGCGCCGACGATCGTGTGCAACTCATCGATGAACAGGATGACTTGGCCTTCACTCGCCGCGACTTCGCGCAACACGGCTTTGAGGCGTTCTTCGAACTCGCCGCGGAACTTCGCTCCGGCCAGCAACTGGCCGACATCCAGCGCGACGATCTTCGCGCTCTTCATGGAGTCCGGACAGTCGCCGTTGACGATGCGCAGGGCGAGGCCTTCGGCGATGGCCGTCTTTCCGACGCCGGGTTCGCCGATGAGCACGGGGTTGTTCTTCGTGCGGCGCGAGAGCACCTGCATGCAGCGGCGGATTTCTTCATCGCGCCCGATGACAGGGTCGAGCTTGCCCTGTTGGGCTTTTTCGGTGAGATCGATGCCGTACTTCTTCAGCGCTTCGTAGGTGGATTCCGCGTTGGGATCGTTGACGCTGTCCACGCCGCTGGCGGCGCGCAGCTCTTTGATGGATTTTTCGAGTTGTTTGCGATCGGCGCCCATGACGGTGAGCGCTTCCTTGGCGCTGGAGTTCACGTCCGCCAGCGCAAGGAGCAGATGTTCCGTTGACGTGTACGAATCGCCGAGTTTCTTCGACTCCTGCTCCGCCTTTTGCAGAACCTGCACGAGCGACGTTCCGGTCTGCGCCATTGCGCCCGAAACCGTCGGCATGCGGCCCAGTTCCGCCTCCACCACCTGCCGCAGGCGCGCGACATCCGCGCCGGTCTTCTTCAGAATGGAGACGGGCGTGCCGCCGTCTTCAGCAATGAGCGCTGAGAGCAAGTGCAGTGGCGAAATCTCGCCGTGCGAATCTTCCGCCGCGAGCGACTGGGCGTCGGCGAGCGCCTGCTGTGCCAGTGTGGTGAATCGATCAAGACGCATAGAGACCTCCGTCAGGCAAAACCCTGTGGAAGGCTATTCATGCAAGCGGCGCGCCGGGCTGGGAGGCTGGAAAAGGCAGTTTTGACCGCCGGATAAGGCGTCTGAGCGGTGTGGACTGTCGGATTGGCAGCGAGAGTCGGAGGCAGTGATCCGGGCCGCGCCATTCCGAACCGCGCCCGTCAGGAAGCGGTTTCCATTATGAACGCTGAATTACAAAACCGCTTCCTCACGGGCGCGGTACGGATTTGCTGCCCTACCTTTGCGCGCGCCGTGCCTCAATCAACCCCATCACTTCCCCCACCGCCCGATCCAGATCGTCATTCACGATCAGTGCGTCGTACAGCCCCGCTTGTTTCGCTTCCGCGATTTCCCGTTTGGCTTGCGCGAATCTCTTTTGGATCGCGGCTTCATCTTCGCGGCGGCGATGACGCAATCGCTCCAGCAGCTCATCTTCGCCGGGGGGCATGATGAAGACGCCGAGCATCTCGGGCATGCGCTCGCGCACCTGCCGGGCGCCTTGCACGTCGATGTCGAGCATGATGAGTTTGCCGGCGTTCATCGCGCGCTGGACCTGGTCGCGCAGCGTGCCGTACCAGTGGCCGGCGTATTGCGCGTGTTCGAGAAACGCGTCCTGCTCAATGCGCCGTTTGAATTCGTCTTCCGTCAGAAAGAAGTAATCGACGCCTTGGGCTTCGCCGCTGGTTTTGGGGCGCGTGGTTGCGGAGATGGAAAACACCGCTTCGGGCAGGCGTTCGCGGATGACGCGCGTGATGGTGGTTTTGCCGACGCCTGAGGGGCCGGAAAGCACCAGCAGCAGGCCAGCGGCGCCGGTCGGGTTGGGATCGCTTCCGTGCGTGTTCATCGCGGCGGACAGGATAGTCGAGCGATGGGCCGCGCTGGTTTCGAGGGTGTTCAAAATGAAACAACGGCTCGGCCGATTCAATTTGGTGCGGGAGCGGCGACGCCCCAGTTGCCGCCGAGGCCTCACACCAAATTGAATCGACCGAGCCGCCGGGTGTAGTATCGGCGTGTCGTTCGGCGCGCCTGCGCGGCGCCGCACTCAGCCGAACTGGCGTGTCAAATTAGCCCCGACGCCGCCGCGAAAGGGTCAGCCCCAACAGACCCATCATGGCTGCGCCGCCTGGCGCCGGAATAGTCGTAGCAAAGGCGTTCGAAAGCGTGATGACGACGTTGTTGTCGCCGCCATCGAGACCCAGAAACATCACGCCGCCGAGGAAGCGCGACGCCGACTCGTCGGTGCCGAATCCGGTGGATGACTGAACCGTGAAACGAGCGGCAAAGAGCAAGCCGTCTTCCGTCGGTTCGGCCGCTGATCCACCGGTGGCGAACCACGTGCCTGTCAGTTCGCTCGTCGTGAATGTCAATCCAGCGAGACCGATCTGCGCCCCGGGCAGGTCGCCCATGGCAACGTAGCTGTCGAACTCAAGCTGCGGGAAGAGCGGGAAAAATCCCGGCAGCGGCGGCTTGTCATTCGAAACGCCGCCCGGCTCAACCTGGAAGAAGCTTGTGTTCTGAATTTCAATGCCCGTGTTCGAACCCTGTGATTGCGTGAATCCCGAGTCGAGCACCTGCACGCCATCCGGCACCTGAAGGTACAGGTCAAACGTGCGGTAAATGACTCCACCCGGAAGTGTGCCATCGCTGAGATGCGTCGGGCCAGCCACACCCACGCTGTTGTCAACTTCGACCCACTGGTGCCCAATGATGCCCGCCTGCGTACTGCTTGCGAGCCCGGCTGCGCCAATCAGCGCGAACGCCGCGCGCGCAACCTGTGTCCTGCCTTTTGCATGAAACATTCTCTTGACTCCTCCGCAGCGCCCGTACAACGATTGACCCCTGTGCAAGAAGACAATCGCGCCGCCAACGCCTGCGCCCTGAACAGAATTATGCGCTATCGATCAGCCCCTGTGCTTGGCCGCCGACAACGCCATCATGCAGTTTTCGCTTGCTGGGTCAATACTTAAGTTGTTGAAAAGACAACTCTTGCGTGACTCTTCTGCATGTTTCTGTTATCGGACGAACATCACCCTTGCGCAACAGAACGCCCGCGGCTCAAGCGCGGGCGTTGCTGCAAAAAACCACTGTATTTCAAGGTCGAAACGCTCAGAGCGCCGTGATGACGCCCCAATTGCTCAGCAGACGTGAAAGGTCATCACCATCAACCACGCCGTCGCTGTTGAGGTCGCCTTCTGAGGCTTGCTCTGCTACAGACGCATCGTCTGGCGAGCAGCCGCCTGGATCAATCGGGAGCGGCGTCATGTCAATCGTTCGGCGCACCTGAACCACATACATCCCACATACGCCATGGGGCTGATCCAGGATCCAGCCGTCGCAATCAGAATCTCCGCCGCCAGACACCGCGAAGCACACCGTGCCGTTCACATCGGAAATCACGCACAATTGCGAGTATCCCAATGCCGGCCCGGAGTCGTCATCGGTCGCAATGACATCGCAGTTCTTGTCGATCCAGCAGAGCTGGGTGTCAGTCGGATTGCAGTCGTAGT
The DNA here is from genome assembly GCA_029260345.1 of Phycisphaerales bacterium. Lineage (GTDB taxonomy): Bacteria > Planctomycetota > Phycisphaerae > Phycisphaerales > UBA1924 > OFTM186. Next base: position 225,092 of record JAJDDK010000004.1, read on the forward strand.
CCAAACCGCCGACGACAGTGATGCAATACGACTCGAGCGGGTCAAGCCCGGTGACGCACATGAAATCCACATCGTCGCAGTCTTCGATTTCACCAACCGTGTTGTCGATGTTGATGTTGACGAACTCGGCGCCAGGGGGCGCGACGAAATTCAAGAAAAACGCCTCGGCGCCGGAGACGAATTCATCCGTGTAACTGGCCGTGCCAATGACCACGCCGGGAAGAGCTGATGTCGCGACATTCGTTTCGCCGACCACGCCGGCGCTATTGGCGTCCGATTCGGTCGTCTCGCTCACCACAGAAGACATTCCGATGCCACTGATGAATTCAATGTAGACCGTGAACTCACCCATTTGACCGTGCGGCGCGTTCTGAAAGAAACCATTGCAGTTGCCGTCGAAACCGTCAGGGAAACCCGTGATTCCCAGCCGCAGGCTGTAGGTGCCGTCACCATTGCTCACGAGCACATCAGAGACGCCGTCAAAGTTGCCGTCGCCAATGAGCAGTCCCGACGCTTTTCCGTTTCCGAAATCACTGCCGTTGTCATCAGAAACGATCAACTGCCCGTTCTTGTCGAACACGCAGAGCCAGGTGTCGGGTTGCGGCCCCGGTGTGCCGCAATTGTCCAGCTTGCCGTTGATCAGCAGGCAATCCAGTTCCGGCGCCAGCGTGATCGTTTGCCCGCCAAACGGACCAACGCAAAGGTCGTTTGGTTCGGCTGGTTCGAAATCGATCTGACACGATTGGCCGGGGATTGGCGCGCCGGCAAAACCAGGGTGCGCTTCCTTCGGTTCGTTGACGACCATGGTTGATTGACCGATCTCGAACTGCGCGGACGCAGCCGTTGACGCAACCACCGCAAGGACGGCGGCGCCGATCGGTCGAAGGCGAGTCATACACATCGCTCTGCTCCTCATCGCGTGATGTTCGGCGATGTGCGGCGCCAGCCCCTCCAGCGCGGCACATCTCCGTGAACGGCGCCCATAGGCAAACACGTTCAAGGATCTCTCTTTGAAAAACAGGGGCGGGCGTGTGTGCCCGCCCCTGCAAGGTGAATCGTCACGTCACGAAGACGTGATGTATTCGTTGGGATCGATCAATTACTGAACGATCGTGATGACGCCCCAGTTGGACAGGAGCTTGGCGAGGTCGGCAGCGTCGACAACGCCGTCCATGTTGACGTCACCCTGGGTCGCCATGGCGGCCTCTTCGCACGTCGAGTCATCCGGGTGCGGATTGACGGGCTCGGAAGGCTGATTGGCGTCCGGGTTCTTGTAGACCTTCAGGGTGTACGTGCCGCACACGCCGTGGGGATCATCAAGAATCCAGCCATCGCAGTCGTCGTCGCCGCCGCCGGAGACGCTGATGCAGATGTTGCCGTTGACGTCGGCGATCACGCAGAGCTGCGAGTAACCCACGGCCGGGCCGGAGTCGTCATCGGAACCGATGACATCGCAGTTCTTGTCGATCCAGCAGAGCTGGGTGTCGGTCGGATTGCAGTCGTAGTCCAGACCACCGACGACGGTGATGCAGTACGCGCCGAGCGGCTCAAGATTGCTGAAGCACATGAAGTCGACGTCGTAGCAGATCTCTTCGAGACCGCAGGTGTTGTCGATGTTGATGTGGACTTCGGCGCTGCCGGCCGGAGCGGTGAAGTTCAGACGGAACGCCTCAGCGCCTGAGACGAATTCATCGGTGTACGTGTCAGTGCGAATTGTCGCACCCATTGCATCGAGGTAGTCGATCGCGACGCAGAACTCGCCGATCTGACCATGCGGGGCATTCTGGAAGAAGCCGTTGCAGTTGCCGTCGAAACCGTCCGGGAAACCCGTGACGCCGAGACGAAGGCTGAATGTGCCATCACCGTTGGCAGTCAGGATGTCGGCGTAACCGTTGCCGTCGCCATCGGTGCTCCACAAACCTGAACCCTTGCCGTTGCCGGTCATGGAGTCGTTGTCATCGCTCGCGATCAGGTTGCCGAACTTGTCGTACACGCACAGCCACGTGTCGGGCTGGGCGCCAGGGATGTAGCGCTTCTCGAGCTTGCCCGTCACGAGCGTGCAATCCTCAAGAATCTCGATCGTCTGACCACCGAACGGACCCACACAGGTGTCATTCGGCTCGGCCGGCTCAAACGCCACCGGAACCGGAGCAGGCGTCGGGGCGCCGTCCGCAAACGCGGCCGACGCGATCAACGCTGCCGGGGCCAATGCGCCCAAGCGAACCATCTTCGAAACACTGTTCTTGCTCATCGCAGTCTCCTCAAACACACACACACTCGGGCGCCCTGGATCCTCCCCAGCGGTGCGCCCAACAGTTGATGGAACCGCCGTCCATTGGCGGTCACTGAATTTTGATCAGGGCCCCTTGCTCCGTGCAGTCGCGCAGATGGAACCGCGGTTCCGCGCCCACCGACTACACAATATTTGAGCGTTGTCCTTAGCCCCTGAAACGCTGTCCTACCGAGGGCCAATATAGCGGGGTGTCTACTGCGATAAAACCCTTTTCTTTCTGGACTTCGCAAATTTTGGGAGCCCGCGAACAAACTCGTCCAATAAATTCACTGATTCGCAGAACTCATCGCATAACAGCAGGTTGCGCCAATATCCGCCGTTGATGTAAATATAGGTAATTTGCACAAGTTACAGCGTTGTTTCTACTTCGAAATCAGGCGCAGCGGACAACCTTCAAAACTCCGCAAACAACCTTATTTCAATGACTTGCGCGCATTTCGCCCGTTCATCGCGACGACATCAACAATTCGAGGCACGACATTCGAACAGCGACGCCGGCGCGCACCTGAAGAAAAATTCGACTTTGTTTTCCGTCAGCCACTTCTGACGTGATTTCAACGCCTCGATTCATCGGACCGGGGTGCAAAATCACTCCGCCGCGCTTCATCAAACGCATTCGGCGCTCGTTCATTTGGAATTGCGATGCGTATTCACGCGTCGAGCCAACGCGCGCGCCGCGCTCAAGTTGCACACGAAGCATTTGCACTGCGTCCAGCGACGGCAGCGCCGCATCAAAATCATGCGTCACCTCGCACCCAAGCGTTTTCAACGCCTGCGGCGCCAGGCCTGGAGGCCCAATGCACACCACCGAAGCGCCAAGCTTTGTCAGCGCGCCGATGTCCGATCGCGCCACGCGCGAATGCGCTAGATCTCCCACAATGCCCACTTTCAACCCGCGCAAGTCAAAATCGGCAATGCGATTGAATTCGCGCGCGATGACCAATGCGTCAAGCAACCCTTGCGTCGGATGCGCATGCCGCCCATCTCCCGCGTTGATAACAGCGCATTGCACGGCGCCCGCCACCACATCCGCGGCGCCCGCCGCATGATGACGCACCACGATCCCGTCCACACCCATCGCTTCAACGGTGCGGGCGGTGTCAGCAATTGTCTCGCCCTTTGTGACTGACGATCCCTTGGACGACAAATCCACAACATCAGCGCCGAGGCGGTGAGCGGCAATCGTGAAACTCACGCGGGTGCGCGTCGAGTCTTCAAAGAAAAGATTGGCGATCGTGCGGCCGCGCAGCGTTTCATGCCGCGCACCGGGCGACTCAAAATGAGCCGCTGCACCCTGAAGAATTTGGCGAATGTGTTCTGGATCGAGCCGGTCGAGGTCGAGCAAACAACGATCAATCGAGGCCCGTCCTGCAACCGTGCTCACTGGCGTGCTGCCCATCGAATGACGCATCGTATCCCCGAAGTCGCACGACGTCACTGCGCGCGCACGAGAGCGGCGTCTGCGACGAACTCAATCGGGAGGATGCGTTCCGCGATAGAGCCGGTGGCCTTGTCCCGCATCGTGATCTTGAGCCGGTAGGCGCCGACCGAGAGCGTTTCCGGCAAATCGATCCGCTGGACAATGAAGAAGTCGTTGCGCCGATTGCGCGAGAAGTCTTCGACCTTCTGCTCCGGCTGACGCCAGGCAAGCAGGCCATCCGCATCGTGATACAGCGACAATTCCTGCCCAAGTTCAACCATGAAGCCCGGTTCACCATTCGGCCCCGAGGCGGCGCGGTGCGTGAAATTGTCCAGTTCCACGTACACGATCGCCGGATTGCGCCGACCAGTCAGCAGTTTCGGCCCCGGAAGCGTCGAATACACACCGAAGCCATCGACGCGAGAGCACAATTTGGCTTCCGAGATTGAGAGCGTTTCCCACTCCTGCATACGCGTGGAAAGCTCCGAAACCACAGTCGCCAGCGCGCTGATGTCGCCGGCCGCGCTTGAGAGCTCCTCGTCAGCACGAACGAAGAGATCGCGCCACGCATCCAGCAGTTCCACCTCGCGCGGCGTCAGCGTCGGAATCGACGTCGGATCAGGCGACACGCCCGGCTCGAGAAGTTCCAGCGCCGCGAGCGCCGCATACTCACGCAGCGGCGCCGCCGAATCGCGCACCTGACGACGCAACGTCTCCGCCAGTTCTGCGACCAGTCGCGCGCGACGATCAGTCGGCGATTCTTCAACTGTGGTCGCCGATGATTTCTTCGTGGCAGGCGGTTCCTGAGCGGTGGTCGTCGGCGCCGCAGCCGCATCTTCGGAACCTGACACTTCCAGTGCGGCAAGGTCGGACTCCACCGTCAGCCCAGGCGAAGGATTTGTCTGGATTGGCGTTCGTGACGACAACGACGGCGAATCCGGCGTGCGACCCTCCGCGAGCGAAGGCAACACTTCCGCATCCTGTTTGAGCCAGTTCTCAATGTCATTGCGGCTCATGCTTGAGTCCGCAGACTTGGCGGGCGCGGCGTTCGCATCGCTGGAATACTGCTCAAGTCCCGCATTCACCCCACCGGACGACGCAGTTTTCCCGTCGCCGCCACTCGAACACCCGACCGCTGTGATCAATGCAAGTGAAAGGGCTGTTCCTGTGAATGTCTGTCGGATCACGGCGATCGCCTCCTGCTCGCGCTTGTGAGCGCCCAATGTCAGTCCCGCGAGTTATTCGCGCAGAAATCGCGCGATTCGCGTCCCACTACATCGGCCCGGTTGTCTCACAGGCTTGCGAAGCGGACGGCCAATTCCTCAAAAGCGAGCGCCGGCTCTGTCTGACCTGTCTTGCACTTCGCATCAATATCAACAGCGTCGCGGAGCAGGTCCGCCAGATCACCGGGATCGGAGGAGCGAGCCGCCGTCAGGATGGGCCGCGAGGCATCGCCCCAGATTCGCACCTGACTCATGACTTGGCGCTCGTTGACGCCCGATCGCAGGAGCCGCGCCGAGGCGTGCAGCTTTCGGGCCAGCTCAATCATGGCAAAAGAGACCAGCGCTTCCGGCTGTTTCGACGGCCCCAATGCATCGCGCACAGCCCGAATCGCCTGCTCTGCCCCGCCGCCAATCAACCGCGACTGAATAACCCAAACCTCTTCCTCGCGCGTCAGCCCGACCGCCGTCCGAATCAGCTCCACCCTGATCACGCCATCCGGCGCCATCGCGGCGAGCTTCGCCAATTCCGAATCGAGTCGTCCCAAATCCGTCCCGACGCGATCGAGCAGCGTCTCCACCGCACGGCTGTCAATCTTCGCCCCATGCTGTTTCTCTGCGCGGCGCTGCGTCCACGTCGCGGCCTCCGCGAACTTCAGCGTGTCGCATTTCACAATGGCGCCGACTTTGGCGATCGCCTTGTCAAGATTCCCCGGTCGCCAAGTGTCTGATCGCAGGAGCAGCGTCGCGGTCTCGACGGGCGACGCGGCGTACCGCTCCATCGCCGGGCGGGTCTCCGCTTTCACCAGTTTGTCGGCCTCATCCACGATCACGAGCTTGTGCTGCTGCATCAGCCCATAACTGCGGCACTCATCAAGGACTTCCGCAATCGTCGCCCGGTCCCCGCCAAAGCGAATCGTCTCGACATCGCCGAACGCCTCCTCCAGCTCACGCCGCAGGACATCGGAATGCAGCGACCGGAGGTGCGATTCCTTCCCATGCAGCACCACGATGCGGTGCTCCGCCGTCGGGCGCGCCGCAGCCGCCGCCTTCTTGCCCTTTCCCGACTTGCTCGAAGCCTTTTTCGCCATGGACATCGGCACCCTACCGCGCGGCGGCGACCCCGCCCAGAGGCCCCTATGCGGTCTTTACCGTATTCCCACACAACGGGGGAACCCTCTACACTGCCCGGCCCGCCGCGAGACCCCGGTGGTGGACCGGACCGCGGCGCGACATCAGACCACGACCGAACGTCGCCGATTGACGTCCGTCGCCGCGCCGCTCCTTCCTTCTTGAGCAGCGCGCAGATTCGACCGGCGGCGCCTTCGAATCGCCCTTCTTCAGGAGGTTGCGCACATGGCTGCCTACACAACCGCGGACATCAGGAACATCGCCCTCGTCGGACACGCCAGTTGCGGCAAGACCTCGCTCGCCGAGCAATTGCTGCACACCGCCGGCGTGATCGGCAAGGTCGGCGCCGTCGAAAAAGGCGACACCACCTCCGATTTCGAACCCGAAGAGCGCGAACACCAGCACAGCCTCTCGTCCGCACTCCTTCAGTTCGATCACAACGGACTGCACCTCAACCTGATCGACACCCCCGGCTACCCCGACTTCATTGGCGCCTCGATGACGGCGCTGCCCGCCGTCGAAGTCGCCCTCGTCATGGTCGACGCCACCCGCGGCGTGCAGTCCGTCACCCGACGCATGATGAAACTCGCCGAGGAGCGCAACCTCCCGATCATGATCGCGATCAACAAGATCGACTCATCCGAAGCGGACTGCCCCGGCGTCGTCAAAGCATTGCAGGAAGCATTCGGAACCAAATGCGTCCCGATGAACCTCCCCGCCAAGGGCGCCACAGAAATCGTTGACTGCCTCCACGAAACACCCGGCGAGCCTGACTTCTCGACCTTCGCCGAAGCGCACACCGCGATCGTGGATCAAGTCGTGGAGGTTGATGAAGACTTGATGGAGGCATACCTCGGCGGCCAAAAGCCCACGAATGATGCGCTCCGCAAGGCATTCCGCAAATCACTGCGCGAATCACACCTGGCGCCAATTGTGTTCGTCTCATCGCGCACCGGCGTCGGCGTCAAGGAAATGCTCGATATTTTCGAGGAGTTCTGCCCCAGTCCGCTCGAAGGCAACCCGCGCCCGTTTGAGAAAGACGGCGGCACGTTCACGCCTGAGCCGGACCCCGCCAAGCCGCTCGTGGCGCACGTGTTCAAAATCTCAACCGACCCCTTCGTCGGAAAACTCGCGTATTTCCGGGTGCATCAGGGCACGCTCAAGCACAACACGCAGGCGTATCGCAATGATGAAAAGAAAGCCCTGCGCATCGGTCACCTCAATCGCACGCTCGGCAAAGACCACACCGAAGTGGACGACGTGATTGCCGGCGATATTGGCGCGATCGCCAAGGTCGATGAATTGCACTTCAACGACGTGTTGCACGATGACCATGCGCTCGACAGCGTGCGCTTCCTGACGATCCCGACGCCGCGCCCGATGTACGGCCTCGCCATCACCCCCAAGAGTCGCGGCGACGAAACCAAACTCGGCTCTGCGATCAGCAAGATGATGGAGGAAGACGCGACGTTCGTCGTGGAGCGCATCATGGCGACGCACCAGACCGTCGCGCGCTCCGTCGGTGAGCTGCACATGCGCATCCTTCTTGAGAAACTCAAGAACCGTTTCCACGTCGAAGTCGAAACGGAAACGCCCAAGGTGCCCTACAAGGAAACCATCACCGGCAAAGCCGAAGGCCACCACCGGCACAAGAAGCAAACCGGCGGCGCCGGTCAGTTCGGCGAGGTCTATTTGCGCGTTGAGCCTCTACCGCAGGATCACGAGTCCGGGTTCGAATTCGAAGACGACACGTTCGGCGGCTCTGTCCCCAAGCAGTTCATGCCCGCGATCGAAAAGGGCATCCGCAAGGCGCTTGAACACGGCGTCATCGCCGGTTACCCGTTCGCCGGGGTAAAAGTCTCCGTCTACGACGGCAAGCATCACCCGGTGGACTCCAAAGAAGTCGCGTTCATCACCGCCGGCAAGCGCGCGTTCATGGACGCCGTGCAAAAAGCCAAGCCCGTCTTGCTCGAACCATTTGTCGAGATGGAAATCACGGCGCCGCAAGACAACATGGGCGACATCTCCGCCGACGTCAGCGGCAAGCGCGGCCGCATCCAGGGCTCCGACATGCTCCCCGGCAACATGTGCCTCGTACGCGTGATCATCCCGCTCTCAGAAGTGCGCAACTACTCCAGCCAGCTCAAGAGCATCACCGCTGGACAAGGCTCGTACACCATGGACTACAGCCACGACGAACCCTGCCCCCCCAACGTGCAAGCCGATGTCATCGCGGCGTACAAGCCGAAGGATGAAGAAGACTGACACCTACGATCGCGCCATATGATCCGGGTGACCATGTTCTCAAGAGCGTCATCGTTCATCATGTTCTGCCTGGCTTTGCCCTTGTGGGCAATGACCGCTTCAGCTGCAAGCGACAAGACGATCGAAGCCCTGCGCCAGTTTCCCGTTGATGGTCCGCCAGATCGTTTGAACGAACATTTCGATGCGCTTCGCGGCCGGTTGGCCGTCGCGCCGGACGAGACTTGGATTGATATCAAGTCGTTGCTCGAAGCGCCGGAGCCAAACGCCAAAGTCAAATACACCATCTTTGCGATGGTGATGAACGCGAACAGCCAACCCGTCGCGGCGGACCTCATCGCGACTGTCGCCGATTGGGGTGAGGCCCATCTCGGTCGCAAGGATCGAATCCTTGAGCAAGGCGTCATTGAGCCGGCATGGGTTTGCGGCGAACTGCTCAATCGATTGAGTTCCGACGCGCAATGGCGGGAATGGGCGGTTGAGGCCGAAGCGACGCCGCAACTCCTGACAGTCGCAGCGCTTGGCGGCGTCGGATCGCTTGTAGACTCAAACAAGGCGGTGGACGTACTTTTGAGTCTGCCATTGAGCACGAGTGAAAAGTCCAGCATCGCCTTGTCGATCATTCTGCGTCAGCCGCGCGGCGGAACCAACATTCCCCTCTATTCGCTCCTGAATAATCAGGCTGTGACGACGCTTCGAAATCACATTCACAATTCGATCGCCGAAGATCAATCAATCCACTTCGGCGCCATTTCGGCTGTTGCGTTCCTTGGAGACGAGGCTTCCAAACCGCTCATTGTGTCCGCCGCCGAGCTGACTGCGGCGACATCACCACGAGTTGCGCAGATGATTCGAAATCGAGCTGAATTCATTGACCTCCAGAAGCCGCCCGCGAATTTGCTGAAGTTTATCGCCTCGCCCGAACGCGCCAGCCGCATAGGGTCCACGATGATCCCATGGGCCATCGCCCGCGCGATATCACTCGGCCTACCCCGCGAAGAGGTACGGCACGCCATGATTCAACACGCCGACAATCTCATTGACGCGCAGTTGGAGTGGATGGTCGTGCCGCTCTGCGAAACGGGTCTTCGTCACGGCGTGTTTGTCGAGAATGACTTGACCGATTGGATCGAACATGGCCTTCCAATCGAATATTGAAGTCTGTAGCGAAGCGGATGATCTCTCGCGATTTCAAATGGCGCCCTCGCGGTGGACTGCCTCGTCAAACAATCCAAATTCGATGAAGGTCAGGCCGTCCTGCTGCAATCCTTTGCCGTACCGGAGTCTAATGGAAGCGACCCAGCTCGCGCGGCGTGCGCTGCGCTCGGCGAGTTTTACGACCAATGATCTGCGGCGACCTCCTCGATCGAACGAAGCGCAACCGCCGAATCCTGGCGAAGCCGCTTAGCGACCTACACCCTCGCCAATTCGCACCACACGCGAATCAATCCCCGGCCGAAGCGCCTTCGCTCGAAGAGGACATCTCCGCTTCCGCCGCAAGATTTTCGTCGGCCCAATTCTGAAGGTTCTTCTGAAAAATGCGCATCCACTGATCAATGACATTGCGCGCATCATCCAGTGTGTCAAATTCGGGGAGCAGCCGTAGATTGTTGCCCCACCCGCGATCAACCACCGCAAGAAGTTGCGCCCCCGTCACACTGTCAATCACTTCCGCCTCAATCGTGGCGCCGCCCTGATTCAAGCCCAGAATCTTCGAGTGCGGCACAATGTCAAAAAGCACCTTTGACGGGCGCACATCGGTCATCGCAATGCGCACGCGAGCCACACCCTCGCCGGGGGCGTCCGTAAATGCGAACCATTCGCTCATGACTTCGAGAAATTGCTCATCGAAGTACGCCGTCAGTTCGGCGAGCGCTTCTTCGTTCAGGTCCTGTCCGCGCGCGTCCTTCGTGAAATACATCTGCACGGGGTCGACCAGCAGTGCGTCATAATCAAGAATGCGCACGCTTTCGTTGCGATAGAAAAAATCGCGTTTGTGCGCACTGCCCGACTTCAGCTTGTCGTAATCAGAAAGAAAGCCTGAATACGTCGGTTTCCCGCCGCACCCAAGGAGCAGCGCGCCCGCCATCGACACCATCGCCACGCTCAAGAGTGAGCGGCCAACGCCGCCATTGAAAATGGACACCTTGAAATCTCCCCAATTCATCCGCGGACAAACCACCACCAACGTCACCGTTTTCAGGAGAAGTGTCTCCGATCACGAAGAACCTCGCCGCACACTTTGCTTCACGCCTTCAGGAGTTCAATGAGCTTCTCTTTCACGGCTTTCGCATCCGCCTTGCCACCGGAAACTTTCATCACCCCGCCGACAAGCCGGCCCACCGCCGCCTCTTTGCCGCCGCGCACGTCTTCGACGACTTTCGCATTGGCCGGATCATCAATCACCGCCTGGCACCATGCGGCAAGCTGACCTTCATCTTTCACCTGAAGCAGATTGAGTCGTTGCGCCGCTGCGGCTGCCTCTTCATCACTCTCGCACAGCGCTTCAAACAGCGCATCGGCGGCGGATGACCCAATCTCATCGCCAAGACGAAGTTTGATAATCCCCGCGATCTGTTGCGGCGAGATGCCAAGTTCCCATGCCCCGACGCCGCGCTCGTTGGCGCGCTTCGCGCCGGCCTGCAGCACCACGTTCGCAGCTTGCTTTCCGGCGACATCAGCCTGAACCCCTTGCGCGCCCACGCACTCCACGCACGCTTCGTAATAGAAGCAGAGGTCTCGTTCGTCCGTCAGCGCGCTCGCTTCTTTCGCGCTCAGGCCATAATCATGCTCATAGCGCTTGGCCCGCGCGTGCGGCAATTCCGGCAAACGGCTCACGACACTCTCGCGCCACGCATCGTCAATGACCAGCGGAAGCAGGTCCGGGTCCGGCATGTAGCGATAGTCGTGCGCTTCTTCTTTTTCGCGCTGCATCACCGTGACGCCCTTGACGTCGTCCCAGCCGCGCGTGGTCTTGCGCCCGGACGCCATCTCAACGCCGTCCTTCTGCCATCGCTTCGGCTGGTGTGCGTATTCATATTCAATCGCGCGCTGCACAGCCCGGAACGAATTGAGATTCTTGATTTCAACGATCGGCGTGCGAATCTCGCGCCCGTCGGAGGTATCGACGATCGTGTTGATGTTCGGCTCGAAGCGCATGTGCCCCTTCTGCATCACGCCTTCAGAGACACCGAGAAAGCGGCACACGTTGCGCAACTGGCGCGCAAATGCAACCACTTCATCCGCCGTGCGGAAGTCCGGCTGCGTGACAATCTCCAGCAGCGGCGTGCCCGCGCGGTTGTAGTCCACAATGGAGTAATCAATCGCACCGCCGCCCGGCGCTTCGTGCAAGAGCTTTCCAGCGTCCTCTTCAAGGTGCGCCCGGATGATGCCGATGCGGCGCATGTGTTCCCCGCTCGGGTCGGCCGGGTCAGGAATCTCCATCGCGCCATCAAAACAGACCGGCATGTCGTACTGGCTGATCTGGTACCCCTTGGGCAGGTCGGGGTAGTAATAGTTCTTGCGATCCCACTTGGTCTCGCGCGCGATGGAGCATTCCAAAGCCGCGCCGACCAGCATCGCCATCTCGATCGCGCTCTTGTTCAGCACCGGCAGCGCCCCCGGCAGCCCCAGCACCACCGGGTCCAGCAGCGAGTTGGCCGGAGCGTCGTCAAACTCCGCGCACGCCGGGCTGCCCGACCGCGTAAACATCTTGGTGCGGGTCGCCAGCTCGACGTGAATTTCGAGCCCGACCATCAGCCGAACGTTGGTGATCTCCGCCATGACGACATCCTAACCGTCGCGCGGCGGGGCGGCGTCTCACCCCCGCGCCCTCCCGCGCCGCCCGCTGGGGATACACTGCCCGAATCGTGGACCGATCAGTCGTCATCTCGGGTGTGGGCGCCGTCACGGCGTTCGGCGTGGGCATCGAGCCGCTTTGGGAAGGGCTCCTTGCTGGGTCATCATGCCTGCGCCCTATCTCGCGATTTGACCCATCCGGCTTCCCCAGCCGTCTCGCGGCAGAGGTCCATGACTTTTCCGCCCGCGATTTCGTCCCCAAGACCTACCGCAAAGCCGTCAAGGTCATGGCCCGCGACATCGAACTCGCCGTCGCCTCCGCCAAATGCGCCATCGAGGACGCCGGCCTCTCCACCAAAGGCTGCCCCGCCACCGACAACGTCGAACCGACTTATCCCTCGCGGCGCATCGGATGCCACATCGGCGCCGGCCTGATCGCCGCCGAGCTCGACGAACTCACCAGCGCCCTGGCGACCGCCGTGGACGACGATGGCGTGTTCTCGCTCGAGAAATGGGGTGACGTAGAAGGCGACGGCGCCATGGGAAATCTTCAGCCGCTTTGGCTGCTGAAGTACCTCCCCAACATGCTCTCCTGCCATGTGACCATCATCCACGATGCGCAGGGTCCATCGAACACCATCACCTGCGCCGAAGCCAGCGGCATCCTGAGCGTTGGCGAATCGCTCCGCGTCATTCAGCGCAACGACGCCGACCTCTGTTTCTCCGGCGGCGCCGAGAACAAAATCAACGAGATGGGCATGCTGCGGATGGACTTCGCCAAGCGCCTCGCCCCCACCGGCGACGAGACCGACGGCGCCAAGATTGTCCGCCCGTTCGATCCGAACACGCCCGGCGGCCTGCTCGGCGAGGGCGGCGGCATCCTCATGCTTGAACTCGAATCCAGCGCCCGTGCTCGCGATGCAAACATTTATGCGCGCGTCAGCGGTTTCGGCGCCGGTCATTCGCCACGGTCCGACGACGCCGCTGAACGCTCGCGCGGCTTGCAATACGCCATCCAAAGCGCCATCAAAGACGCTGGCCTCACGCCGGCGGACATCGACGCCATCCTGCCGCACGCGTCCGGCGTCCCTCACATGGATGCCGAGGAAATCGCCGCATTGCGCACCGTCTTCGGCGATCGACTCAATGACATCCCGCTTGTCACGATTACGCCCAACATCGGCGACACGATGGCCGGACACGGCTCAATCGCCATCGGCGTCGGCGCTATGTGTGTGCGCAAACGCACGTTGCCGGCTCGCCTCAACGCGGGAACGCCGGCGCCAGATCTGAACGCCGGGCCCGCCGATGTGCGCGACGCGCCAATCAACCACATGCTCATCTGCACCAACGCACAGGGCGGCCAGAACGGGGCCGTCGTGTTATCCGCCGCGACCGAAAGCCCGCAGTAGGCCTTTCGTCGCGCTTCTACTTCTACGGAGCGACTCGTTCATGCCGCACCAACGCAAAGCCGTGCCAATCGAAGCGCTTGATCCGGAGCTCACGGGCGTCAGCCGCCAGGTGATCGGCGCGGCCATCGAAGTGCACAAAGCGCTCGGACCAGGTTTCGATCGTGACGTGTACGTGAACGCGCTGACGAACGAACTGGCGTCATTCAATATTCCGTTCGTGAAAGACCACGCCTTTCCGGTTCGCTTCAAGGATCAGGAAGTCGGCCGCGCCACGGTCGGGCTTTTTGTCAATGATCGATTCGTTGTCGAACCGCTTGCCGAACGGCGCGAGATTGACGGCGTGGATCGCACCGCGCTGCGCGCCAAACTTCGCGCGGCGGACCTCGAACTCGGCCTCATCATCAATTTTGGCGAACGCCGCCTCAAAGACGGCCTCGTCCGCGTGCTCAACCCCGACAAGCTCGGCGGCGCCAGCGACCCTGACTCGGAGTGACCCGTGACCCAGCGCCCCGCTCGACATCGCGTCGTCATCACCGGAATCGGCTGCGTCACACCGCTCGGCACGGACGTCGCCACGATGTGGCAATCCCTGCTCGATGGCCGCACCGGCTTTGGCCCGGTGACGCGCTTTGACGCCGCGACCTTCAGCACCAACTTCGCCGCGCAGGCGCCCGATCTTGATCTGGCGGATTGGTACGCGGATCCATCGCCATTTGTCGGCGTCGGTCGAAACACGAAGTTCGCGCTCGCTTCAGCCGCACAGGCCTGGAAACAGGCGGGCCTGGGCGATCCAAAGCAACCGTCCTCTTCACAATCGCAAGTCGATCCGTCGCGCGTCGGCATCTACCTCGGCTCCGGCGAAGGCGTGCTCGACTTCGAGAATTACGTGCGCACCAATCTTGCAGGATGGGACGCGGAGAAGCGCACCGTTGACGCCGCCAAGTGGGCCAAAGCCGCGTACGAAAACATGAGCGCCGTGCGCGAACTCGAGCAAGAGTCAAACATGACGCTTTCGCACGTCGCCCAAGCCCTTGGCGCGTGCGGCCCCGCGTATAACTGCCTCACCGCATGCACCGCCAGCACGCAAGCCATCGGCGAAGCGACCGAAATCCTCCGTCGCGGCGATGCCGATCTCATGATCGCCGGCGGCGCGCACACCATGATTCACCCGCTCGGCGTCACCGGATTCATCCGCCTGACCGCGCTCTCCAGCCGGCGCGACGACATCCCCAACGCCAGCCGCCCGTTCAGCATCGATCGCGACGGCTTTGTCATGGGCGAGGGCGCCGGCATGCTCGTGCTCGAAACACTCGAACACGCGCAAAAGCGCGGCGCCACACCGCTCGCCGAGATCACCGGCTTTGGCTCCAGCGCCGATGCGTTCCGCATCACCGACATTCAGCCCGACGGCCAAGGCGCGCGGTACTCCATGCTCGAAGCGCTCGACGAAGCGGGCATCGGGCCGGACGACGAAGACGACAACGGCCGTCCGCTCATTCACTACATCTCAGCGCACGGCACCGGCACGCGCGAGAACGATTCCATTGAAACCCGAGCCATCAAAAATGTCTTCGGCGATCGCGCCGGGCAGATTCCGATGAGCTCTGTCAAATCAATGCTCGGGCACCTCATCGCCGCGGCTGGCGCGGTCGAGGCCATCGTCTGCGTGCAGTGCATTCACACTGGAATCCTGCCGCCAACGAAAAACCTGAACAAGCCCGACCCGGTCTGCGATCTGGATTACGTCCCCAATGAGCCGCGCGACGTGAACAGCATCGGTGGCGTGCGCACGGCGCTTTCCAACAGCTTCGGGTTCGGCGGCCAGAACAACACTCTGGTCATCAGTCGGTTCGAGGGGGAGTCGCGCTAGCGCGGCAATTACACAAAACGTTCGGGATGGAGCCCGCAACGAGGGTGGACAACCGCATCGCAACAGCACGAACAGACACCGCTTCGCTTGACGAAGCGGATCGAGCGCTGCTCAGCGTGCGCGCGGTGCTGGCGCGGCGACTCGCAACGTCCCGCGCTCGCAAACTCGTCGCCATCGGCGTCATCGCGGCGACGTGTCTGGCGTCCGCCGCCATGACCTTCGTCGTCGTGGCGCTGCTGCTGGCGCGGGAATCGCCGTCGTGGTGGCGCACTGTTGATGCCGAGAATCCCCGCGTGATCGAACTGGCTGAGCGCGTCGAACGTGCCGTGGTCAGCTCCATGCATCGCGCACGCCCGATCGGCGAGCCGTGGACCGTCGCCGTCACCGCGCCGCAAGCGAATGCATGGCTCAACGTGAAGCTGCCGCGCTGGGTGCACAGCCGCAACGCGCAATGGCCGGATCAGATCGGGCAAGTGCAAACGCACTTTGGCGACGGCCGAATCTCCGTTGGGGTGCGCATCGGTTCGAATGAAGAAGATCAGATCGTCGCCGCGACCGTGAACCCGGATCTGCACGACGACGGCGGCTTGTGGCTCAAACAGCCCTCCACCAACGCCGGTCGCCTCGACATTCCGGCCGGATGGACCATCGCGCGTTTGCAGTCATGGCTGCCGCCAGAGATTCGCGAGCGCGAAATGACGGCCCGTATGCTGGACGCCCTGCGCCAGCGCACGCCCGTACTGCCCTCCACGTACGTGGATCTGGAAGACGGCCGGCGCATTCGACTCGTCGGCCTGAGCATCGAGCGCGACAAACTCCTGCTCACGTGCGTCACGGAAATGCCAACGCGACCGGCGACCGCACAGGCCGATCGTTAGCGTCGCTCACGCCCGTTGCTGCGGCGGCCGCGCCCGTTTCCATTTCGATCGGGGAGCGTCGGGGCGCCCGTGACGATGCGCACGCACCCGGCGCCCAATGTCTCGGTCATGCCTTCAATGAGCCGCGCGGTCGGGCGAACGCGCATGGACTGCCCCGCTTCAAGAACGACGCGCCGCCCGCTCAGTCGCAGCGACACCGTCACCGGAATCGGCTGGCCCTCGCTCGAACGATCGTGGAGCGCAAACGACTTCAGCCGCGAGCTGACATCCGAGAGCACTTGCACCGTCGAGCCATTCCATCGCGCATCATCAATATCAAGTTCAATCGCGCGGGCCAGCGTCGCCTGCGCGGTTTCCATCGGAAGTATGCGCTCGATGATGACCTGCGAATCGCCGCGCGATTGATCAAGCCGCCCGATGAACACCAGCGCCCGCTCCGCCTCAAGCATTGCTTCGTTCTGCGCGTACGCCTCAGGAAAGAGCACGCATTCAATGGAGCCGAGCCGGTCCTCGACCGTCACGATGCCCATCTTCTGCCCCGGGTTGCGCCCATTGCGCGTCACAATCGTGCGCACCCCTTGCACCAGCCCCGCGATGATGACCACCGCGTCCTGCTTCGCTTCCTTGACGGCTGTGGTTGAAACGGCGCCAAGCGTTGCGATGTCCTCCGCCCAGCGATCGAGCGGATGACTCGACACGTACATCCCGAGTGTTTCTTTCTCGTACCCGAGCGCCTCAGTCATGTTCCACGTATCTGCTCGCACCAACGCCGGCGCCGGCGCATCCGCCTCCGCAGCGGCGCCCCCCTCCCCGCCAAACAACGCGGATTGACCCGCGGCCCGGTCCCGCGCCGCCGTCGCGCCCGCTGACACCGCAGACTCAATCGTCGCCACCATGCTGGCGCGATGCTCTGCGCCGTGCACCGTGTCGAACGCACCGCTCTTGATGAGCGCCTCAATCGTCGCGCGATTCACCGCGCCCGGCGGGATGCGCTCACAGAATTCGAACAGAGACCCATACGGCCCCGCCGCGCGACGTTCCTCGACAATCGCTTCAATCGCTTTCGTCGCCACACCCTTAATGGCGCGCAAACCAAATCGCACATGACCGTTCTCGGCCGTTCGCTCCTCGCCATCCTCGAACACGACAGTGAAGTCCGGATCCGAACGATTCACATCCGGCGGGCGCACTTCTACACCGATCTTGCCACTGACAAATGTCGTGCGCTTGCAGTCATCCAGATACGGCGCCCAGTCGGCCACCTTCTGCGCCTGACTTTCGAACGTCAGCACCGCCGCCATGTAATGGTTCGGGAAGTACGTCTTCAGGAACGCGGTCTGATACGCGACGATGGCGTACCCGGTTGAGTGACTCTTGTTAAAGCCGTATCCCGCGAATTTCAGAATCAGTTCGAAGAGATCTTCCGCTTTTTCCTTCGACAGCCCCTGCTTGACCGCGTTCTCAACGAACAGCGGACGGTTCGCATCAATGACCGACGCTTTCTTCTTGCTGATCGCCTTAATCAGCGCATACGCATCGCGCAGTTTGATGCCGCCCAATTCGTGGACGATCTGCATCACCTGTTCCTGATACACCATTACGCCATACGTCTCAGCCGTGTGCTTGTCCACGATCGGATGGACCTGCGGCGCCTCCTCCTGCCCGTGCTTGCGCCGGTTGTAATCCGGGATCAGATCCATCGGACCAGGACGGAACAGCGCGTTGGCCGCGATCAGATCCTCAAGACGGTCAGGCTTCATTTCCGACAGCAACCGGCGCATGCCGCCCGATTCAAACTGGAACACGCCCGTCGTATCGGCACGCTGGAAGAGCGCATACACGCGCGGATCGTCAAATTGCAATCGCTCAAGATCAAGCGGATCACCGACGCGATCCTCCGGCCACCCAAGCGCTGTGCGAATCGCTGCCTCATCCATCGACTTGCGCACCAGCTGCTTGCACCGTTCAATAATGCTCAGCGTGCGCAAGCCGAGAAAGTCCATTTTCAGCAGGCCGATCTTTTCACACGTCGGTCCGTCCCACTGCGTGATGATGTCCTCAGCGCCCGGCGGCTTGTACAGCGGCACGATCTCATGCAATGGCCGCGTCGCAACGATCACGCCGGCGGCATGCACACTCGCGTGCCGCGCCTGACCCTCCAGCACGATCGCGTTGTCCACAAGCTGCCGAATGCGCGCCGCGGAGACCTGCTGCTCGACGGATAGCCCGTGATTCAATTTCTCCAGTGCCGCCGCGTCACCCTCGTACACGCTTCGAAACGCCGGGTCCTGCTCCAGCGCGCGCTCAAACGTGATGCCGAGCTGCTCCGGGATCATCTTCGCCAGGCGGTCCGCCACCGGCAGCGACACTTCCAGCACGCGCGACACATCGCGCACTGCTGCTCGCGCCTTCATCGTTCCAAACGTGATGATCTGCGCTACGTGACCGTACTTCTGGCGCACGTAGTTGATCACATCGGCGCGCCCGTCCTGGCACAGATCAATATCGATATCGGGGTATTCCGAACGATCAGGATCAGTGAATCGTTCAAAGAGCAGTCCGTAGCGCACCGGGCATGCGTTGGAAAGGCCAAGCAGATACCCGACCATCGTGCCAACACCGGAGCCACGCGCGTTGGCCGGGATGCCGCGCTGGCGACCCCAGTTCACGAAATCCCACACAATCAGAAAGTACGGCGTGATTGACTTTTCAATGAGCACCGAGAGTTCACGATCAAGCCGCGCGCGAATGTCGAAGAGCCGCTTGCGCTCAATCTCATCACCGGGCTCTCGCGCGCCCGGCGCAAACGCTTCGCCATAGCGCCACACCAGGCCCGCTTCGCACAACTCGCGCAGCGCCTGATCGCATTCCGCCTTCAATTCATCCTGTGTCGCGCCGCCCGCGCTAGGGTCAAACGGCTGCACCTCGTATCGATCGCAAAACTGCTTAAACCACTCGGTCAGATCAGAGCCGGGCGTGAATGACAGCGGTTCCTCCGGCCGCACCACGCGCACGACCGGCGCGTGATTGTCAAACGTCATGTCCACATTACAGCGGTCCGCAATGTCCACCGTGTGATCGCACGCCACGCGCCCGACATCGCCATAGTCGCCCTCGAAAATGTCCCGCATTTCCTGCGGCGATTTCACATACAAGTGCGGCGTGTACCGCATGCGGTTCTGTTCGCTCTTGAACTTCCCCGTCGAGATGCAGATCAGCGTGTCGTGCGCATCATGATCCTCTTCGCGCAGGAAGTGCGAGTCATTCGTCGCCACGAGTGGCAGATCAAGCTCCTCCGCAAGCCGAATCAAATGCGGGTTGATCGCGTTCTGCTCCGGCACATGGTGCTGAAGCTCAACAAAAAAGCGCGGCCCTGACTTGGTCGGCTTGAACACCTTGCGGTGCCATTTCGCCACATCCACCGCACGCTCCCAGTGAAGCTCATCCTTCGACTTCTCGTATTCAACAAGGTGATGCGCCAGTTCACTGCCGAGGTGCCCGTTGATCGCAATCAATCCCTCGTGATGCGCCTCAAGCAATTCCCGATCGATCCGCGGCTTGTAATAGAACCCCTCGAGATACGCGTCCGACGCGAGCTTCATCAGGTTCGCCCAACCGGCGTTGTTCTCGCACAACAGCACCAGGTGAAAACCGCCGTCCGCAACGCCGGTCGTGCGCCGGTCGTGCCGCGACGCCGGCGCGACGTACGCCTCACATCCGAGGATGGGCTTCACGCCGCGCTTCTGGGCCTGCTGAAAGAACGACAGCGCCCCGAAGAGATTGCCGTGGTCCGTCACCGCGACCGCCGGCATGTCCAGGTCCGCGACACGATTCACCAGTCGGTCAATGCGGTTGCCGCCGTCGAGCAGCGAATACTCCGTATGAAGGTGGAGATGGATGAATTGTCGCTCGCGCGGCAGGCCCGCTCCTACGACATCTTGTGCCTGATCTCCCATTCCATCTCCTCATCACGCCATCTGTAGGGCATTCACCAAGTGACGGAGTTTACCGCGCGCCCTCGGTTCAGTGGAATTAGCGACAACCAATCCAGAGAAATAGAGCGTGCTAGCATCCTCATACATGGCCCAACAGCGCCTCACCATCATTGAGACACGCACCGGCGAGGACGGCGAACCCGAAGTCGAGACGTTCTCCGTTCGCCCCGGGCCGATCGGCGCGGCGGTCTCGGTGATTCTCGGACTGCTCGCCCTGACCTTCGCGTTCTTCCTTCTTATCCCTTTGATGGTGATCGCCATTGCGCTGGTCATCGCGCTGATCCTGTTCTCCTGGATTCGATCCAAAGGAGCGCGACTTTTCGGACGCGGCGGCGGTGCTGGACGCCGCAACGTGCGCGTTGTCGGACCTGATCGCAGGTCGTAACGACTTTGCGGGCGACACTCACGGCAAAAAATCTATTTCCTTGCGAGAAGGGCTGGCCTCTCTCCAGCCATGGGGCATGTTCCATGTGACCCCCACACGGGAGTTGTTTGAGGACAGCCAAGAACCAAGGTCGTCGAGAGCCCGCACGTGATCGTCGGCCTTGACCAGAGGAGAGAGATCAAAATGAAGACTCGCATTCTCGCGGCTTGCACGGCCGCCATCATCAGCACCGGATTCGCCAACGCCGACACCGTCGATCTGCGATTCGCCGGCACCGGCGCCGGACGCACCGTCACCGTTGAACACAACGGCAATTCGAAGCGCGTCTTCGCCGGACAACTTCTGCACGAATTTTCAAATGGAACGGGCGTCGGCACGCAGCTCTCCGGTCAAATGTTCACCTTCTGCTCTGAAATCACGCAATACGTGACCAGTTCGTCGCAGGAATACCGCGTCACCCCGCCCGAAGATATTTCCACGCCCGCGATGGGCGCCGACCGCGCCAACGCGCTTCGCAATCTGTACACCTTCGCCGCCGGTCAGGAAGCCGAAGCCGGCCTCGATGCGAACTTCTCCGCGGCATTTCAGCTTGCAGTTTGGGAAATCGTGTACGACTTCAACACGACTGAAGGCGCCAGCTCGATGAACATCGACGACGGCATGTTCGAAGCCACCAACATCAGCGACAACAGCACGATCGAAGCCGCCATCCGAGCCCACCTCGCGACCTTCTTCAACGCCGCAATGGTTGAGGGCGGAAACAACCGTGTTCTTTACGGTCTGTGGAACGGCTCCAAGCAGGATCAGCTCATCGGCATGCCGAACATGGTCCCGTTGCCGGGCGCCGGGCTCATGGGCCTCGCAGGCCTGAGCGTGATCGCCTCACGCCGCCGCCGCGCCTAAGTCCGCAATGCTCCACCACAACTTGAATCTCACTCCGGCTCGGAGACCCCTGCGTCTTCGAGCCATTTTTCGCGCAGCGACTTCGTGACTTCCCCCACCGCGCCGTCACCAATCGCCTTCGCTTCCAGCCGCGTGACCGGCAGCACGCCCCAGCTTGAGTTCGTCAGGAACACCTCGTCGGCATCGAGCACATCCTCCACCGTGACCAGGCGCCGGTCGCACCCGATGCCGGCGCGATTCGCAAGTTCAAGAATGGTCTCGCGCGCAATGCCGGGCAGCACCGGACTGCCGATGGCGCCACCCTCCTCTTCGCCGCGCGCCAGAGGCGTGATGAGCGACCCATTCCGCACCGCAAACACATTGCTCACCGCGCCGCTGGCGACGTGATTCGTCACTTGCAGAAAGATGGACTCCCCCGCGCCTTTCGTCGCCGCATCCTGCAGTGCTCGAAGTCGCGGCCAGTAGTTCAGTGTCTTGTGCCCCGCAAACCGATCCAGCGGATTCACGCGATCATCCGCGATGGTCGCCAGCACACCCTTCTCAAACATTTCTTTCGGATACCGCGTTGCGGGCTGCGCCACGATCAGAATCATCGGATCCGCCGGCGATTCGCGATTCGATTCCAGCAGATTTAGGTCACCACCGGTGATCGTCAGGCGTATCCGCGCAGTTTCCAGTTCGCACCTCGCCGCGACCGCCAGCACCGCTTGGGCCAGCGGCTCATGCCGCATCGATTGCGCCAGCCCAAGCGCCCGCGACGAGGAAATCAATCGCTGCAAGTGCTCGTCCAGCCGGTGCACGCGCCCGTCCGTAAACAGCATCGTCTCAAACAGACCAACCCCATGCTGAAGGCCCGCATCAAACGCGCTGACGCGCGCCTCGCTTCGCTCAACAAAGGCTCCATTGATCCAGACAGCGCCGCTCATGAGGCTCGAACCGAGGGGCATGCGGCAATTGCAAATTCAAAAGACATCTGTGCTCGCTTTGAATGTTTCGAGGTCTTCTTCATGAATGACGGCATCTCAACTTGCCGCTTCCCCCGCCGCAGGAACCACCGCCAGCCACGCATTGAGTTTGAGCAGCCCCATGAACGCCGCCCAAAACGCCAGATGCAACATTGACACCATCGTCGCCACCGTGCGAGTCAGCGAGAACGTCCACCACACAATCAGGAAGTACAGCCCTAACCCCGCAACGGCGCCGATCAGGAATTTGAGCGAGTTCGCAAGTTCAAGGTTCCACGACGCATGCCACGCAAACTCAACGACCGCGACCGCAAGCATCATCCTTCCCGCGGCGTGCTCGAAACGACCGAATCGTTCCTCCATCAGCAACGCCGTCAGCCAAACCGCCGCGACGCCCAGCCCCACAAACACCGGCGCAAACAGAAACGTCGCGACACCATGTCCAAACGGCCGGTGCGTCGCTTGCATTCCCGACAGCACCGCCGCAACGACAAAGAGTGTCAATGCGACGATCGCCGGCGCCTTCCAGCCGCCCCGGCCGGCGCGCACGAACTCGCGCGGCCCGATGTTCTCATCCACCTCTACGGCGCCAACCTTGGTCTTGATGACCTTGTTCTGCACCTGGTCGTAGCCGCAGTGCATGCAGACGACGGCGTCTGCATTGGGCATCGGCTTGCCGCACTTGGGGCACCGGTCGTCCGGATCGCTTGCCGGAGGCTCGGACGGCGCGGCGTCAAGACCATAGGTGGAGTCGCCGGCGTTCAGCGATTCGGCCGCGCTCTCGGCGGGCGCCGTGTCGTGGTCGTTCTTGTTTTCACTGTGCGGTTCACTCACCGGCGCTGTCATCCTTACGAAAATTGCTGAGCATTGCGGCCCGCGTGCCTCCAGAGAAAGCCTACGCTTGACGCCCATGCGATGCGAGCCCGTGTGCACGCCGCGCCCAGCCGGAGCCCTGACCGATGAACTTCAGTCCCGATGACATCATGTGCGCCGAAGACGGCCTCTTCGGCCTGCCGACCACGGTGGACGAAGCCGGCATTGTCGTCATTCCGGCGCCTTTCGACGGGACCACCACATACGGGACGGGCACCGCCGACGGCCCCCGCGCCATCGCGAAAGCGTCCGTCCAGATCGACCTCTTTGATCTTCAGTTTGGGCGCATTTACGACGTCGGCCTCGCCATGACCGAAGAAATCCCCGGCCTGCGCGACCTCTCCGATCGCGTGCGCGCCGTCGCCGCGCCAATCCTCGATCGCGGCATGGTGCGCCCCGAGGACCGCGCTGACATCGCCACAACCAACGAATTGTGCGCCCAAGCCGAGCAGCTCGTCTTCGACGCGGTCACCGCGCAACTTCGCAACGGAAAAATGATCGGCATGCTCGGCGGCGAACATTCCATGTCGCAAGGCGTCATCCGCGCGTGCCTCGATCACGAACGCGCCTCCGACCCGTCAGCCACGATCGGCATCCTTCAAATCGATGCGCACATGGACCTTCATCCCGCGTACGCCGACATGGTGTACTCGCACGCATCCGTCATGCGCAATGCGCTGGAAATGATGGACGGTGTGTCGCGACTCGTGCAGGTGGGCATTCGCGATGTCGCCGAGCGCGAAGTGGAGTACGCACGGGAGCAGTCGCCGCGCATCGCGACGTACTTCGATATTGATCTCTGGCGCCGACTTGATGACGGGACATCGTGGCGTGAGTTGTGCTACGAAATTGTCGAATCCCTGCCACAGCTTGTCTACATCACATTCGACATCGATGGACTGGAGCCAACGCAGTGCCCGCACACGGGAACGCCAGTCCCCGGCGGCTTGACCTTTAATCAGGCAAGTATGCTGCTTGAAACATTGGCGCAATCCGGGAAACGACTTGTCGGCTTTGATCTTGTCGAAGTCGCGCCCGGACCCGCTGAAGCGCCGGAGTTTGACGCCAACGTCGGCTCGCGCATCCTCTTCAAACTGTGCGGCGTCGCGGCCGCATCGCTCCAGCGTTAATCCTCGCCTGGCGCGGCCTCAATGCCGGTCTGCTCCTGAATCCATTCCGTCATCAGGACAAGCACTTCCGGCGCAATCGTTTGCTCAATCGCGAGGTATTCACTCGGCAAGCCGAGCCGCGCCGTTTGCAGCAAGTGATTCAGCCCCGGCATCGTCACCAGCGTTGACTTCGAATTCCCCGCGGTGTTCAGTGCGCCGCGGATCTGCGGCATGTTCTCATCCGGCGGCACCTGCAAATCCAGATCGCCCGTGATCACCAGCACCGGGATCTTCAACGTGCGCAGCGCCGGACGATTGTCCAGCGCCATCACATCGCGGAACCAGGCGGACGTCATCATCGCCATCTGCTGATCAACAATGCGATCCGCGTACTCCTCCGCATCACTGGCGCCGCCGCGCTCCAGGAGCGCCAGCTTGCGCAGCGCCTCAGCGACCACGTCATCGGACTCGCCCCGAGCAATTGCGTCAAGCAATTCCTCGTGCGCTTTCTGTTCGAGTTGTCGCTGCTCCGGCGGAACGCCAGCGGCGCCGCGCACCGCGTCACGCTGCATGACCAGCAGTTCCTTCCCGCTCACCCCCGGCGCCGCGAGCATCACCATGAAGGACACGTCGTCCGAACGCGACGCTGCGATCGGCCCGATCCATGCGCCTTCGCTGTGACCGATCAAACCAATCTTTGACGCATCGACGCCCGGCTGCTTCTTGAGAAACTCAACGCCCGCAACAGCGTCGGCGACGTTGGTCTTTGCAACGGTCTGCATGATGTCGCCGCCGGACGAACCGACGCCGCGATCATCCACGCGAAGCACCGCCACGCCGCGCCGCGACAAATAGTCCGCGATCACCCAAAAAGGCTTGTGCCCCATGAGCGTTTCGTCACGATCCTGCGGCCCCGAACCCGTCAGCATCAGCACTGCCGGGTGCGGCCCTTCGCCTTCGGGCATCGTCAGCGTGCCGGCCAGCGTCACGCCATCAACGGGGCTTGTGTATGTGACTTCGCGCTCGCTGTACGGAAACGGCGGCTTCGGATTTTGAGGCCGCTTCAAACCGACCGTTTCGTTCGGATCCGTCAGTTGCGTCATGCGCACAATGAACTGGGATCCCGCCTGCGAGAACATCCCGCTCGCCGATTCCTGCCCAACCCGCTCCAACTGAAAGATCGCCGGCGGCGGGGCGCCCTCCTGATCAAGCAGAATCGTGAAACCGATCTCCTCGTCAAAGCGCACGTCCTTCAGCGCCATGTTCGAGATGTTCTGAATTGGAACATCAATAACGGCCGACCATCCGGTGTCGCCTTCTGGTGTGAAAGTGACCAGAAATTCAACATCCAGACCGGGGAGCTTCGCGACGCCTTTCCATCGCTGCACTTCGCGCACGATCTCGCCGTCAAATTCCTCCACCGGCGGCGCCTGATCCAACCGGAATGCAAACGTCTGACCCTGCTGAGTCAACGTGCCGACAACCGACTCGCCATTGCCACCGAGCCGACCTTCAAACACCGCGCCGACCGCGTTCCATGAAAACGAGATGGTCCGGTCTTCAAACGAAATCTCATCAAGAGGTTGTTCAACCGTGCCTTGTGACGGAATCGTGATCGTCCCCCACTGCTCGCCGTCCTCATTCGCGCCGATCTCGATCGAAAACTCCAGCGTCGCTCGATTGGGGAGTGTGACCGCGCCAGACCAAATGCCCGGTTCGATGGATTGAGCATTCGCCGCGGACGCGAATCCCAGCGCCGCCGCGATCCAAACCAAAGTCATCAACACCATGCGGCGTGCAGCCATGCCTTCTCCTCACATCAATGGAATGCGGGGCGCAATCGCCCCATGATCAGCCTTCATTTCAATTCTACGGGTCATCATCGCCGGCGTTTCGGGTCGCGACTCAATCCGCGCCGTCCAGCTTGCGACGGAGCGTCATCGCCGCCCCCAGAATGCCCGCTTTTTCTTCAAGCGTTGATGCGACCACACGAACTTTTTCGAGCGAAGCCGGGAAAGCAAATTCGCGCACCGTCGTTCGCACATGCTCCACATACGGCTCGCCGATCGCCTCGGTCAGCCCGCCGCCGAGCAGCACCACCGGGACCGACAACAGCGTCACCGCCGAACTGATCCCAATTCCAAGCAGCTCCGCGGCGTCATGCACCACCGAACACGTGAGTTCATCGCCGGACTTGTACGCCTTCGCAATGATGCTCGATCGAACGGACGCGACATCACCATCGGACAATTCATGCAGTACGGTTTTGTGCGTGGGCGCGAGCTGCGCCAGCCGCCGCACCACCGCTGTGCGCGAGCAGATGTCTTCAAGTTTGCGCAAACCTTTCGCCGCACGCGGGAACAGGGTGATGTGCCCGATCTCGCCGGCCGTGCCGAACCCGCCTCGATGCAGTTCACCATCAAGGATGATCGCACCGCCGACGCCCGTGCCGACCCAGACACCCAGCGCTTCGCGCTCGCCTTTGATCGCGCCGTAGTGCAGTTCGCCCAGCACCGCCGCGTTCACATCATTCTCGACTGCAACCGGCGTCTGAAGTCGCTCGACGAGTTCGCGCTCAATCGGAAAATCGCGCCACCCAAGATTCGGCGCATCCAGCAACACACCGTTCTCATGATCGACCGCAGCCGCAATCGCAAGGCCCACGCCGCCAACCTGCGCCGGCGTCACGCCGCCTTCTTCGCACACGCACTTGATCGCGTCGACGAGCCGCTCAAAGAGCACGTCCGTGCCTTTGTTGGCGCGCGTTTTCTTCTTAAGTTGCGATATGATCGCGCCCGACGCATCCACCACGCCAAGCTGCATGTTGGTCCCGCCCAGATCAATGCCGACAACCAGATCGCTCATGACGGAGGCTTTTGCAGATGCCACTCAGTCGCCGCCTCGTGCATGCGCGCAATGCGCAGCATGCGGACTTCATCAAAGGCAGGTGAAACGAGTTGCGCGCCGATCGGCAGCTTCACGCCATCCTCGACCGCCATCCCGACCGGGAACGACATCGCCGGAAGGCCGGAGAGGTTTGCCGCGACCGTGTAAAAATCTTCGAGATACATCGCGAGCGGGTCTTCGGTCTTGGCGCCGAGTTTGAACGCCGGATCGGGCGTCGTTGGCATCAGCACCGCGTGCACGTTGTTCTCACCGAATGCACGATCAAAATCGTTCTTGATGACCCGCCGCGCCTGCAGGGCCGTCTTGTAGTACGCGTCGTAATACCCTGACGACAGCGCATACGTTCCCAGCATGATGCGCCTGCGCACTTCCGGTCCAAACCCTTCAGCGCGGCTCTTCGAATACAGCGCCACCAGATCCTCACCCGGTCCGATCTCCGCGCGCCGCCCGTATCGAATGCCGTCGTACCGCGCCAGGTTCGTCGAAGCCTCCGCCGGCGCGATGATGTAATACGCCGCGATGCCGTAACCGATATTCGGCAAGTCGATCGGCACAATCTCAGCGCCAAGCGACTGATACGTCGCCACGACCGCGCCGAACGCCTCCAGCACCGCCGGATGATTGTTCTCGTCTTTCGCCTGCGTTGGCACGCCGAGTCGTAAACCCGTCAGCGGCTGATTCACCGTCGCCAGAAAGTCCGGGGTATCGACGCGGGCGCTGGTGGAGTCCAACTCATCGGCGCCGCAGATGACATTCATCATCAGCGCGGCGTCCTCGACATTCCGCGCAAACGGACCGATCTGATCAAAGCTCGACGCAAACGCGACCAAACCCCATCGCGACACGCGCCCATACGTCGGCTTGATCCCAACCAAACCCGTGTGCGCCGCCGGCTGACGGATTGACCCGCCCGTGTCCGAGCCGAGCGACGCCGCGACCAAGCGCGACGCGACGCACGCGGCCGAACCGCCGCTGGAGCCGCCCGGCGTGCGCTGCGGATCCCACGGATTGCGCGTCGGCTGAAACGCCGAGCGCTCCGTCGATGAACCCATCGCGAATTCATCCATGTTCGCCTTGCCGACGATCACGGCGCCTGCGTCCATCAGCTTCTGCACGGCCGTTCCGGTGAACGGCGATTCGTAATTCTCGAGAATGCGCGAGCCGCACGTGGTGCGCCCCCACGACAGACACATATTGTCCTTGATCGCGACCGGAACTCCGGTCAGCGCGCCGACAGCCCCGGCGCTCTCAGCCTTGATCCGAGCATCCAGCCGCGCCGCCTGTTCGAGCGCTTCCTTCTCAAAGACCTGAAGGAACGCCCCCAAGGCGCCGTCCTGCGCGGCGATGCTGGCCAGGCTCGCCTGTGTCGCTTCTGTGCTGGAGGTGTCGCCGCGGGCGATCGCGTCACGAAGTTCGATGAGTGTGAGGTCAGTGAGGTTCACCGCCGCACTGTAGCAAAGCGGCCTCGACCGCCCTGCGCCCCGATCCCGGGGGTCAATCTCCGGATAATCTGGAACCTCGCCCACCGCGGCGTCGTCTTACCCCTGACGGAGGACCGACGTGCCCATTCTGCTTTGGATCATCGCCGGCGTCCTCACCCTCCTCGGCGGCGCCGCCCTCTGGCGCGGTCTCCGCGGCCGCCGCCTCAACGACCACCCGATCTGCCGCAAGTGCAAATTCGATCTGGTCGGTGTGTATTCACCGAACAACAAAGATGCTGGCGGGACGGGTGTCTCGCCCGTCCAAACAAACGAAGACCACCCACGCTGCCCCGAATGCGGCCGCGATCTGAACCGCAAGCGCGCGGTCCGCCACGGCGAGCGGCGACGACGCCCGCGATTCATCATTGGTGGCGCTCTCTTATTTCTCATCGGCGTGAGCGCCCTCGGCGTGGCGACCTGGAAGAACGCATCCAATTTCGATGTGAACACCATCAAGCCCGAGTGGTTGCTGATGGTGCAACTTCACGATGCGTCATGGAGACCAAACGACGCACAGTTCCGCGAATTGCGAAGACGTCTCGGCGCCGGCTCCCTCAGCGATGGGACTCTGCGCAAGCTCGCCATGGAGGGTCTGGCGCGGCAGTCCACCGATCGCCCCTTGCCAAATGAATCCGGGCAACATGGCCGCCGCGTTGAAGAATGGAAAGTCGAATGGGGCTCAATCATCGTTCGGGCAATCCGTCGTGGCCTTCTCAGTGACGGCGCGATCATCCGCTTTCTCTCAAACGCCATGTTTGTAACGACGTCGGCTCATCCAACCACACCAATCGGCATGCCACTGCGGCTCAACATCAGCTATCAAACAGATCTCGCCGGGTACCACAACAATCCGCCCGTCGTTCACGCAGAATTCGCCTTCATATCCGTAGACGGTGAAATCATTGCGCGCAATGTCGGCGCGCACAACATTCGATTGTGGGAGCATTCCGGCGGCTTTGGAACGCGCCTCAAAGTCCCGTTCGAGAACATCGAACCTGGCTTGCACCGTGTGGGCGCCACCATTCGATACCGCTTCTACGACGACTGCGGCGGACGATACGAACCGCACGAACATGCAACAACTCCTCGCGTTGAATGGCGCGAGACGCACGTCTTTGACGTGCACATTCAACCGGCAGGTACGCCGGAATATGACTTGATCGTCCGTCCGGAGGATCGCGCCGCTATGCACGATGGCGCGGCGGCGCAATTTGATTCCATTCGTGTCACGGAAGGACATTGGTCGCCTCAGGCGAAGGAGCGACTTACTTTGCCTCCATTTCCTCACCCTGTGTGCGCTGAAGTCATTCTGCGATGCACTGAAGGGGACTTCGTGATTCAGCACTTGATTTTTGACTCGCACACTGGAGGCTCCTTTATTCCAAAGGGTCCTGAAGAGTTCCCAACATTGGACGAGTCAGTCACGATCATCCTGCGCCCAAAGCCTGAACTCGCAGAGCGGCATCTGCCGCTGCAAGCGATGTGGGGAGAGGACATCGTGCTCGAAAACGTGCCCGTCAATCGACTGACGCCGGCGGAAGTCGAGGCGGAGCAAGCGGAACGTCGCCGCGCCATCGAAGAGCTGTATCGCAAGAAATACGAAAAGGAATCCAAAGGCGGTGGCGCATGATGTTGTGGATTGCTTTTTTCCTTCTGTTTGCCCTCGCCCTCACGACCCTCTTCCTCGGCCTGCGCGGCAAGCGCGTCAACGACCACCCAATCTGCCGCAAATGCAAGTTCGATTTGGTCGGCGTCTACGCGGCGGAAAACAAAGCCACCGGTGCGACGGACGTCCCGCCCGTCGTGGCGAACGACAACAGCAATCGATGCCCCGAGTGCGGCCGCGATCTGAGCCGCAAGCGCTCCGTGCGCTTCGGCGCGCGGCGAAAGCGCCCATTCCACCTCTCCACCGCCGCCGCGCTGCTCTTCCTTTCCATCGGCATCGGCGGCGCCTGGGGCTGGGGGCGCGCCAACACCTTCAACTGGAACACGATCAAACCAACGTGGTGGCTGGTGATCGAAGCCGACAGCGCTGACACGGCCATCTCCGGCGCTGCGCTTGATGAACTCGTGCTTCGAGCGGCGAAACAAGAACTCCTGCGCGGCACGCACGAACGACTCGTGCAGCGCGCCCTCACGATTCAAGCCGATCCAATTGCGAACTGGCACACTAGTTGGGGTGATTTGGTCGAGATCGCAATGTCGCAGGATTGGCTCTCGGACGACGACACGCTCGCCTATATCAAGAATGTGCCGGGGATCATGGCGCGTGTGCGCTCACCAGTTGTGCATGGCGGCGTCACATCACTGAGCTTTGTTTTCGCGCCATACCGCGCCGGCAGCGGCGACCATCGTGCGTACCAGTTGCTGGGCGAACCACTTGAACTGCGCCTCAACGGCGAGGTCGTGCCGCACCAAACTGGGTATGCCTCATTCTCACCCGGTCGTGGTACACCGAGCTGGGCGATGAGCGATGTCCTCCCCACCACAATGCCCGGCGACAACACGGTGGATGCGACCATGCAACTTCGCCTGCGTCGCACGGCGCGTATGGGTCCCGGCGGCGCCGGCATTGGCATCTCTGATATCCCGCCTGAGCCCTCAGAGACGGACTCCAAACCTTGGACAGTCACTCTGTCCACCACCTTTACCGTCCTCGAACCCGGTGAGAGCGATGTCACCCTCATCGCGGCGCCGCAACATGCCGACGCGATTCGCAATTCCATCCGCATTGATCGTGCGCACATCGAGCGCACGCCCGAAGGCGACACAGTGCAAATCAGCGTGATGATCTCGCAACCCCCCATAGACGTTGCATTCCAGATCCTCGCGCGCAAAGGAGACGTCGAAGTGCCGCTCGGTCTTTGTCATGGTGGCCCGAACGCCAGCATGGGGACTGGCGGACGTGCGACCGAAGTAGATATTGATCTCAATGGCGCTCAACTCATTTTCCGAGGCAGCGCCGCGGCCGCGCGCCGATCGCACACGATGCGCGAAATCTGGGACGGCGAGATCGTGATCGACGACGTGGTCTGGGAAATCGAGGAGCCGCAGGACGAATGGTGATGACCTGGACGATTGTTGGGCTGTTGCTTCTTCTCGGCGCAGTGGTGATGCACGCGGGCCTGCGCGGCAAGCGCATCAACGACCACCCCATCTGCCGCAAGTGCAAGTTTGATTTGATCGGTGTTTACCCACCGGAAAGCACCGGCGACGGTGGGACGGGCGTCTCGTCCGTCCAAACAAACGAAGGTCACCCCCGCTGCCCCGAGTGCGGCCGCGACCTTTCCCGCAAACGCGCCGTCCGCAACGGCGCCCGCCGCAAGCGGCCAGTCGTTATCACCGGTGGCGCCCTCTTGCTGCTGCTTGCGATTGGAGTCAGCGCCGCCTGGGGCTGGGGACGCGCCAACAGTTTCAATTGGAACACGGTCAAACCGGTCTGGCTGTTGCGAATGGAAGCTGAAGGCGCCAACGACGGCGCGGCGGATGCAGCGCTCTCCGAACTCATCGCGCGCGCAAGTCAAGGCAATCTGTCTGCGAGCGCCCACCGTGCGCTCGCACAGCGCGCCATGGAGATCCAAAGCGATTTCGACCGCTCATGGCGCCCCCTGTGGGGGAATCTCATCGAAATAGCGCATCAATCCAAGGTCATTTCTGATGATGACTTTGCACTGAGTCTTCAGCGCAGCACGCAAATGTGGACGTTCATTGACCCGTCAACCGTCCCGTCAGATTTTTCCTTTGCGCTGAACCGTCCGCCAGATCGTCCAAATCCACAAAAGCCACTGTACGAAGGCGAACGCCAATACCTCGTGTTTTCCTTTGGCATGCGCGGCGCCGCGTCGACCGATCTCTTCATGCGCCCAGTCCTCGAGACGTTCACCGTTGACGGAAAAGAGGTCAATGCAGGCATCGGTATGCACCAACAAATGGGAATGACTGGCGCCAGCGGCTTCAACAATGTGAGTATCACGATGTTCGAACCCATGCCCGCCGGCGTTCATGAAGCGGTTTCGACGTGGAGAATCCATGTATTCAAAGACCTCGTGGTACATCGCGGCAAATGGGGCAGCGGCACGGTAGCCATCGACTCGAAAACCGGCGAACCTCTGGAGCTGTCGCTCCCATTCCGTAAACGCGAGCACACGCCTGTCGTCGATTTTCCCATCACGATAAGTTTTCAGTTCACCGTCGAGCCGCAACGCGAGCCGCGGACGGTGCAATTGGTGCGCGATCCGGAATTGAAAGCGCTGGTCGAGGAATCGATCAGTATTCAATTCAAGGAAGTGCGCCGCGAAGGCGAGTACATTCACTTTCTAATGGAGCGCAGCGTCAAACCGCTGCCGGTGGCAATTGCGTTTGACGTCTTCATTCGCGACGGTGACCAAGAGTGGCCGTCGGCGCCGCTGCACATGGCGCTGGATGGTGAATTGCGAATGCGAAGCATGCGAATCCTCACCAAGCCCGAGGAATTCGGCGTAGCATCCGATCACGTCGACCTCATCCTACGGCCCAACCCTACCTCCGTTGAACTCACCGAAGGCTTCGACGCGATCTGGGGTGAAGAAATCATTCTTCGCGGCGTGCCCATTGAATGGATCACTGAGCTAGAAGAATCATGGAAGGTCAAAGAGCAGTAACTCCGTCTCTTCCCCCGCTTCGATCGCCACAAGTTCTTCCTCCGTTACTCCCACCGCATCTCCGGCGCCAAGCTCCTCACCATTCACCATCGCGCGGCCGCGCACGATCTGCACCCACGCGCTGCGCCCCGGCGCCAGTTCATGCGTCACACCTTTGCCGGCGCTCAGCAACGTCCCCAGCAGCGCGGCGTCCTGATGCATCGACAACGATCCATCGCGCCCGTCGCTCGACACCAGCGTCACGAGTTTGTCGCGTCGGTCTTCAAGCGGGAAGTGCTTTTCTTCGTACCCCGGCTTCAAACTGCGCTCCGACGGGAACAGCCAGATTTGCAGCAGATACGCGCCTTCATTTTCTGAAGGGTTGAATTCGGAATGCGTGACGCCCATGCCGGCGGTCATGCGCTGGATGTCGCCGCGCCGGATGACGGACTGACCGCCGCTGGAGTCTTTGTGCGCCAGCG
The DNA here is from genome assembly GCA_029260345.1 of Phycisphaerales bacterium. Lineage (GTDB taxonomy): Bacteria > Planctomycetota > Phycisphaerae > Phycisphaerales > UBA1924 > OFTM186. Next base: position 259,095 of record JAJDDK010000004.1, read on the forward strand.
CCCCGTCGATCATGTACGTGATGATCTCCATGTCGCGGTGCGGGTGTTCGGGGAAGCCGGCGCCGGGCGCGACGATGTCTTCGTTGATGACGCGAAGGACGGAGAAGTGCGTCCATTCGGGGTCGCGATAATCACCAAAGCTGAAGGTGTGTTTGGTGTCGAGCCAGCCGAAGTTGAGGGCGCCGCGGTCTGAAGAGCGTCGAATGGTGATCATTTCTCATCTCCAATCGTTTGTGTACACACGGGCGAGACGCGCGTGCCGACGTTGAAAGTCTTTTGGCGCCGCCTTATTGAACGCGCGCAACCATGGCCGCGTGGGCGTGGGCATGCCACCCGATGGTGAAAAACCCTTGTCACGGCGTGGCACTGCCGCTTGCAGCGGCCGTACCACGGCACCCGGTTAGAGGACATTTCAACGCAATATGTTTCGCGATTACGCGCCGCCGCCGTCGCCGAGCACTTTGGGCACCTTCACGAATGGCGGGTGTGACCCCGGCGCCATCTTCATGAGGTCTTCCGTCGTCAGCCCTTCGCGCGGCGTGTCGTCATCCACGCGGTTCGTCGCGTCCATCGGGTTGTTCAGCGGCTCGACATCTTCAAGATCAAGTTCGCGCAAGCGTTCGATGTAGCCGAGCACCGCCGCGAGGCGCGTCGTCTGCGTGCGGATCTCGTCATCACTGATCGCAAGCCGCGACAGGTGTGCGACTTTGCGGACCACGTCTTCGCTGAGCGGCTCCGGCGCTGGGGTGGTGTCGGCCATGGGCGCATGGTAGTCGCGAACGCGGCTCGCATGTCTCCAGTTGACCGCTCGCCACCGGTCTCTACGATCCGAGCGGTTCGCGGGGCGATGTGCCCCGCGGACTGGACCATGAACGCCTGGGCGGGGCGGAAGCCTCGCCGCGGAGATTTCCGGCATGCTTCCCAAGCCCCCACCAAAAGAGGGCGCCCTCGGTTTCTTGTATGTCCCGCCGTATCGCGTGCAGGGATTTTCCGTCGCCGGTGAAGCGACGGTGGTGCAGGCGCCGGAGCTCGATATCTGCTTTGACATGGGCTATTGCCCGCGAGCCGCGCTCGCGAGCAAGTTCGTCGCGATCAGCCACGGGCACATGGATCACGTCGGGGGCCTGGCGTACTACTGCTCGCAGCGCGTCTTTCAGGGCATGGGCCCGGGAACGATCATCTGCGATGCGCGCCTCGCGCCCGCGATCAAACGCATGATGGACGGCTACATCGACCTCGAGCAGCAGGTCACGCCGTACGAGATCGTCCCGCTCGAGCCGGAGCAGGAATACGAGATCAAGAACAACGTCGTCGTGCGCGGCTTCGAGCTTGAACACGGCGCGCCCGCCTTCGGCTACAGCGTCATCGAAAAGCGCAGCAAGCTGAAACCGGAATACGTCGATTACCCGCAGGAAAAACTGCGCGAATTGAAAGAGCGCGGCGTCGAGATCACGCGCATTCTCGAAATCCCGCTCATGGCGTATCTCGGCGACACAGCGCCGTGCCCGCAACTCGTGCGCGAAGACGTGCGCAAAGCGCAGGTTGTCATCAGTGAATGCACGTTCATCGATCCTGACCATCGCAAGCGCGCCAAGATCGGCAAGCACTTGCATGTTGAAGACATCGCGGAATGGCTGCCGGTGCTGGAATGCAGCGCGCTGGTGCTGATTCACTTGTCGCGGCGCAACACCATTGCGCAGGCCAAGCGCGAACTGCTTTCACTGGTCGGCAAGGAAAAAGCGGAGCGCGTGCTGTTTTTGATGGATCAGCGCGGCTCGCGCTTGCGCTACGAAGAACAAGTCGCCGCGGCGGAAAAGCTGGCGACCGATGCACAACGCGACTGAAGAGTCAAGCGCATTCTCAATGTTTTCCGGGCGCATCGAGTCCGACTTTGACGTGGAAAACCGGTTGACAGCATGCGAAGCTCAACGTAGTTTTCGCTCGCTCGAAGTCGCCTTTGTTCGCCGGTGGACTTGGACGAGAGTGCGATGACACATCGCAACGACGGCGCGGCGATCGAGCGAGTGGTGAAGTCACGACAACGGCTGCTGATTAAAGGAACTCCATGGCGGACGCTCCCGATCATGTGATCTGGGATGGTGTGCTTGCGCACCTTCGCTCATCATCGCCGACTTTGTGCCGGCAATGGTTTGACGAAATTGAACCCATGGGCATCAGCAACGGTGTGTTGTGGCTCCGCGCTTCTACGGAGATGCAGCAGCGCTACTTGCAGACGTCGTGCGCTTCCCCGTTCCGCGATGCAGCGCAAGCGGCGACCGGGCGCCTGTTGTCCGTTGAATTCATCGGCCCCGGTGAAGTGCCGCCAAGTCCGAAACACAACGGGTTGGATCAATCATCGAATCAAACGCGACGTGTAGTGCGACGCGAAGCCGGTGACGATGAACTCGTGCTGCATCCGGATCACGGATTCGAGAATTTCATCGTCGGTCCGACGAATCGTCTCTCGTATGCCGCCGCTCGCGCAGTCGCGGACAACCCGGGAACCGTCTACAACCCGATGTTCATTCACGGCGGCGTAGGGCTTGGCAAGACGCACCTGCTTCAGGCGATTTGTCACCGCTATCTCGAAGAAGGCCTTGAGGGCCGCATCTTGTATCTGTCCTGCGAGGCTTTCATCTCGCGCTTTATGGATGCGGTGCAGGCGGGCAACCTCAACGAATTTCGGCGTCAGTTCCGCGATGTCGGCATGCTCGTCATCGACGACGTCCACTTCCTCTGCAAGATGGATTCGTCGCAAGAGGAGTTCTTTCACACGTTTAACACGCTCTACCAGTCCAACCGGCAGATCGTGCTTTCGTCCGACGCCCCGCCCAACGACATCCCCGACCTCGAGCAGCGGCTCGTTTCCCGGTTCAATTGGGGCCTGGTCACGCAGATCGCCCCGCCGGAATACGAGACGCGCGTTCAGATCGTGTTGAACAAAGCCAAGTTGCGCGGCTTCACCATCTCCGAAGACGTCGCCGCCCTGATCGCCGCCCGTTTCGACGCCAACATCCGCGAACTCGAAGGCGCTCTTCTTCGCGTGCAGGTCCATGCGCACGTGCACAGCGTCCCCATCACGCTGGATGTCGCCAAAGACGCGCTCGGTGTCGCGATCGCCGCGACCAAGCCCCGTGTGAGCGTGCAGGTGATCATCGAGCGCGTGTCTGACTTCTTCGGCGTGCCCGTGCCGCAACTGCTTTCCCGGAAGCGGACCCGATCCGTCGCCCTGCCGCGCCACGTTGGCATGTACCTCTCTCGCCAACTCACCATGCACTCCCTCGAGGAGATCGGCGGCTACTTCGGCGGTCGCGACCACACCACCGTCATGCACGGAGTGAGTGTGATCAAGGACTTACGCGAGCGCGACGAAGACCTCGACGCCGCGGTGCGAGAGATCGAGCGCGGCCTCGTCGCCGCCGCCGAATAAGGGTCATTCCCACCAGAACTTGCTGCGCTCGACCCTGTCGGACCGGTCGGGGGAGTTTGTGGATAAGCGCCATCGCGTTGGCGCTCAAACCACCATGAAAACGGTTTCATCTGGGCGGCGGCGGAGAACTGACGACACCAATCCGCCCAGCGACCTCCCCAGCGACACACAACCGACAACATGAACACTCTATGGATTACTTCGCAAAACATGCAATACAAACGACTTACAACACACCATCACGCCGTTATCCCCGCGACCGGCGCGGTTACTGAAGATGATGATGAATGAATGACATATCTCGTTCTGGAGAGAGGAGCTTTCCGACCCCAGTCCGATCCGTGAGGACACCACCACCAAATTCAATTATCCACAGATGTGAGTTGTTTGTGGATAAGCAGAATTACGATCATCGCTGGCATCGGCCGCACCAGACGGTGGTTCGCTGGGCGATCACCCCATCACGAAGCAAGCTGCCGCAGGTCAGGCAATTTAGCCCTGCTCGCCCATAGACCCGCCAGCGGGAGCTGAAATCACCCGCATCACCGTTCGCATCGCGATAGTCACGAATGGTGGAGCCTCGGGCGGCGATGGACTCCTCCAGCGTCTCACGGATGGCGTCAGCCAGTCGCGAGGCTCGAGCCTTGCTGATCGCGCTCGCCCGCGCCTGCGGCCTCGCGCCCGCCCGGTGCAGCGCCTCATCGCAATAGATGTTGCCCACTCCGGCGATCACCGACTGATCCAAGAGAGCCGCCTTCACGCAGCGGTCCGTTCGTTTGAGCGCACTGTGCAGGAACGCCGCGTCAATCGCCAGACCGTCCGGCCCCAGCGTGCTCCACCGCTCCTGGACGAGCGAGTCGAACGTGCGATACGTCCACACGCCGCCGAACCGGCGCGGATCGCGCATGCGCCAAAAAGTCGATTTCCTCGCGGCGCCGTTCAGCGTCCATTCCACATGCGTGTGCGATGGCGCCTCTGTCATTCCCTCTGAAACCAGCGCCTGGCCACTCATGCCAAGATGAACGCACACCGCGCGGCCATCCCGAGTCACGACGGCGAACTGCTTTCCGTGCCGCTCAATGCGATCGATCACGCCGCCGACAAGCAGATTCTTGGCAGTTTGACCGCCGCGCACGTAATCCGGCCGGCGCACGTCCACACGCTCCACCCGCCGCCCCACCAACGTCGCGGCAAGCGCGCGCCGAACCGTCTCAACCTCAGGCAACTCCGGCATGACAGATTGATCGTACGCCGTGATCCGACTGATCCGAACGCGCCCGTGAGGAAGCGGTTTCCGCGTCCCTCTCCCTTTGGGAGAGGGTGTCATGACAATGTCATGACGGGTGAGGGCCAAGTTTCTCTTCCTCTCCTCCCGGGAGAGGGCCGGGGTGAGGGGAGTTGGGCTTACATTCCAAAGGTGCCGTGGTCTTGTCCGATCTTGGACAAGGCCACGATTATGCGACGAAGAACATCAAACGCGTGGCCTTGACTGAGGACAGCCAAGACCACGGCACCATTGAAGAATACGGCTTTGCACTGGATTCCCCTCATCCGTCATCCCGACAAGTCGGGATGCCACCTTCTCCCGGCGGGAGAAGGGTTCTGACTCCCTCTCCCTCCGGGAGAGGGCCGGGGTAAGGGGCGTTATGCGAACAATTCGAAGGTGCCGTGGACTTGTCCGATCTTGGACAAGGCCACGATTGTGCGACGAAGAACATCAAAAGCGTGGCCTTGACTGAGGACAACCAAGACCACGGCGCCATCGAAGACTACGGCCTTGCACCGGATGCCCCGTATTCATCCAGGCAATCGCTTCACGACCTTATCCCACAGCAAGAATGGTTTCCCCGAACCCTTTCCCGCCCCACGGGTAAGATCACTGTGGCGCAGCTCGCCGAGCTGTGGATGGATCCACTCGCCTGTTTTCACTCCTCTCGCGAAAAGGAGTTCGCCCCGTGCCCGACCCGCTCGCATCAAAGCCGACGCTCACCACCACCGAGCCCGAGCAGGCGGTCGCTCAGGTCCGCGAGGCGTACGACGTCCTCTGCAAGGAAGTCGCCAACGTCATCGTCGGCCAGGACGACGTCGTCGAAGAACTCCTCATGAGCGTCTTCTGCCGCGGCCACGCGCTCATCGTCGGTGTGCCCGGCCTCGCCAAGACATTGCTCGTCTCGACGCTCGCGCGCACGCTCAGCCTCGGCTTTTCTCGAATTCAGTTCACGCCCGACCTTATGCCGAGCGACATCACCGGCACGGAAGTCATCGAAGAGGACAAGACGACCGGCTCGCGCGAACTGCGTTTCGTCAAAGGCCCCGTCTTCGCGAACGTGATCCTCGCCGACGAGATCAACCGCACGCCCCCCAAGACGCAGGCCGCGCTCCTCGAAGCCATGCAGGAGCGCCAGGTCACCGCCGGCGGCGTGCGCCACACACTTCCCGATCCCTTCTTCGTCCTCGCCACACAGAACCCCATCGAGCAGGAAGGCACCTACCCCCTTCCCGAAGCGCAGCTCGACCGCTTCATGTTCATGATCACGATCGACTACCCGCGCGAAGATGAAGAGTTGGAGATCATCCGCCGCACGACCAGCGCGGAAGAATCACAGGTCAAGCCCGTTCTCGGCGGCCCCGATGTGCTGCGCGTGCAGGAGCTTGTTCGACAAACACCCGTCGCCGATCACGTCGCGCGATACGCGCTTCGTTTGGTCCGCGCCACCCGCGTGCGCGAACACTCAACGGAAAACCCTAAGCCCGCGATCGTCGTCGAATACCTCTCCTGGGGCGCCGGCCCGCGCGCCAGCCAGTTCCTCATCCTCGGCGCCAAGGCCCACGCCATCCTCAACGGCCGCTTCCACGTGACCCCCGAAGACATCCAAGCCATCGCCAAACCCGTCCTTCGCCATCGCGTGATCACCAACTTCAATGCCGAAGCGGACAACATTACGCCGGATGACGTGATCGACCAGCTTCTCAAGACCGTGCCGGTGGACGGTGAAAGCGGCGAGGAGAAGAAGCAGCTGGATGCGGTGATGCGCTAAGCAATGTCCGAATCGCGCACCAATTCCACTACCTCCCCCTCCGACGCGATGATGTATCTGCATCCGCAGACGCTCGCGCGGCTTGGCACGCTGGAGCTCCGCGCCAAGCACATCGTTGAGGGCGTGATGAGCGGCATGCACCGCTCGCCGCACCACGGATTCAGCGTCGAGTTCGCTCAGCACCGGCAGTACGTCCCCGGCGATGACATCCGCCACCTGGACTGGAAGGTCTACGGGCGCACGGACAAGCTCCAGCTCAAGCAGTATCAGCAGGAGACCAACCTCGACCTGATGCTTCTGGTCGACGCCTCCGGCTCGATGGATTTCGGCTCGCGGCTGTTCTCCGACGCCTCCGCCGCAGGGAAGAAGGAATCCGCCGATGGGCGCCCGTACTGGAGCAAGTTTGATCATGCCACGGCGCTCGCCGCTGCGATGAGCTACATCGCCATTCGCCAGAGCGACCGCGTCGGCCTCGTTGTCTACGCCGATTCGATCAAAGCAATGGTGCGCCCGTCAAGCGCGCAGGCCCAGTGGCGACAGATTGTCGGCGCTTTATCAACCCACCCGGTCAACGCGCCGACGGACATCAGCCGCGCTGTGGATCAAACACTCGGCAAGATCAACAACCGGCGCCTCCTGGTTTTCATCAGTGACTTTTTCGAAGACGCCGACAAAATCCGCGCGGCTCTCGCCCGCTGCAAGCACCGCCGACAAGATGTCATCCTGTTTCAAGTTGTGGACAAGCGCGAACAGGAGTTCGACCTGAAGGACGCCGCGCCGTTTGAAGGGCTCGAAGGCGAGCCTCGAGTGCGCATCGACCCGCGCGCCCTGCGCACGGCGTACCTTGAAGCGTTCAACGGACACATCGAAAAGATCCACCGCATCGCGCGTTCGTTTGGTTTCGAACATCGCCTTGTTTCAACGCACGACTGGCTCGGCCCGCCGCTGGCGGCGTTCCTGGCGCGGCGCAATGCGCGTCTGAAGCGGAGTAAGGCGGGATGAGGCGGGATTTACCACAGAGGCGCAGAGATCGCAGAGCGAAGATTGGGCGCGCCTATTCGGGTGCAGTTCGTCATCGATCAATCGTTGCGCCGCTCGCCGCCGCCTCCGTCTCCCCGCCGCTCCACACAAGTATTCTCCTCCGTGCTCTCTGCGCCTCTGCGGTGAAAAATCCCCGTTCGGTCGGGAACGAATCACACAAAGCGCCGGACGCCGTGGTTCGCGGCGAAGCCGAGAGACACGAAGAAGCGCATAGCGCAACGATGACGTCCGCGCGCCACACGGGCGAGACGCCCGTGCCACCGACTCTCGTCTTTTCGACCTCTCTCCCCCTGGCGCCTGGCTCCCGGCCCCTGACGCCTCGCCTCCGACAGGAGGCGCACCCATGACCTTCCTCAACCTCGGCCTTTTCGCCGCCGGCGCTGCGGCTGTCTCCATCCCGATCATCATCCACTTCCTGTTCCGCAGGCGGCGCAAACCTGTCGTCTGGGCCGCGATGCGCTTTCTCATCGAGGCGTACAAGAAACACCAGCGCCGCCTCAAACTCGAACAGTGGCTGCTTCTCGCAACGCGCTGCCTGCTTCTCCTATTGATTGCGCTGGCGATCGGTCGCCCGGTTGCGGAGTCCGCCGCGCAAGCCCTCGGCCTCGGCGGTGGGCGCACGATTTACTTCGTCGTGGACAACTCCCTCGCCGCGTCGGCGCGCGACATCGCCGGCGACGGCCGCTCTTCACTTGATCGCCAAAAAGAAAAAGCGAGTCAACTCATCGATGCGCTCGGCTCAGGCGATCGAGCCGCGCTCATTTCACTCGGCGCGCCCGCACAACCCATCGTTGTGCCCCCCTCTGCTGACCTCGCCGCCGTGCGCGGCCTCATCGAATCACTCGAAAACACCGACGCCCGCGCCGACCTCGCCGGCGCTTTCTCCGCCATCTCACGCGAACTGCGCGAAGACCCTGACCGCAGCGGACAAGCCGTCGTCGTCGCGCTGTCCGACTTCCGACTCGGCGCGGCGGATGTCTCACGCCCGCTCGACGCCGTGTTCGCCGAAATCCCGCGACTCAAACTCAGCGCTTCGCGACCCGCAGACGCCCCTCTCGGCAACGTGCAGGTGATCTCCGCCGAACCGCTTCGTCGCATCGTGCTCGCGCGGGACGCCACCGGAGGCGCTGCGGTCGATGTGCGCGTGCGCCTGCGCCGCACCGGCGCTGCCGTTGGCGAATCCGGCGTTTCCACCGTGCGTCTCACCATCGAACGCGCCGGCGGCGAGCCTGCCACCTTCGCTTCCACACAAGTCCGCTGGAGCGCCGGTCAATCCGAAGCGGACGTTGTCCTGAGCGCGCCCGTTGCGAACCTCAGCGAGAACGGCGTCGCCGCAATTGTTGCGTCGATTGATCGCGATGCGATCGAAGGTGACAACCGATTTGCTCGCCCCGTGCAGGTGCGCAGCGCTGTGCGCGTTGGTGTGGCCGCGCGTCGTCGCTTCGGCGCCCTGCCTGCCCCCGACGCGCTGCTTCCCGAGGACTGGCTGCGACTCGCGCTGGCGCCCTCCGACACCGATCCAATCGAAGTTATCGACGTCGACCCAAACGCGATCGACACACCAACGCTTGCGGCTCTCGACGCCATCTTCCTGCCTCGACCCGATCTCATTGATGAACCCGCATGGCGGCGCATCGGCGCCTTTGCGCGATCCGGCGGCTTGGTGTTCGTTTCACCACCAACCGAAACCACCGTGCATCTCTGGTCAGACCCGATGGCCCGCGCGCTTGGTTTGCCCTGGCGCATCGTGCGCGAAGCACAATCGCTCGGTGAAGGCGAACCGCTTTCAGATGAACAGCCGCGCAGCCCGATCTTTGAAATGGTGCAGAGCGAACTGCCGGAGCTGGCCCGCTCCGTCACCGTGTTTCAAACATTGCCCATCATCGAAGGCGCGGACGCCCCCGGCATGCGCCCGCTTCTTGTGCTTGAAGACGAATCAACGTGGTTGATCGCCGCGCCGCCGGGCCGTGATGAAAGCGAAACCACGGAAGAAGGCCAGGACAACACCGAAAGCGCGCGAGGCCTCGTGCTGTATCTCGCCAGTGCGCCGGCGCTCACCTGGACGGACCTCCCTGCGCGCCCCTTCATCGTGCCGCTGCTGCAAGAGCTCGTCAGGCAAGGCGTCGGCGAAGCCGCGGGAGGCAGCGTGTTCACCGCCGGCGAACGTTTGCAACCACCGGCGCGCACGGCGGAACTTGTGCCGCTCAAGGATGAACAGGACCGCTCGCGCCTCTCCGTCGCGCCCAGTGGCCTGACCGTTGAACCCGTGCGCAACGCCGGACTCTGGCAAGCCATTGATCGCCAAAGCGCCGCGCGCGGCCTCGTCGCCGTCAACGCCGACATCAGCGCCGGGCGCACCGAAGTGCAGCCCGCCAGCGCCGTGCGCGAATGGCTCCTCGGCAGCGGCGTCGCCGGTGATGATTTCGCCTGGATCAGCGAGGCAGACTCCGATTCATCCGGCGCCACGATCGCGCAAACCGCTGACAACAGCGCGTGGTTGAGCTATCCGCTGCTCATCGCCGCGGCTCTCATCGCCCTTCTTGAACTCGCGCTCGCACGTTTATTCAGTCACGCATCGATCAAACCGGCGGCGTCCGCCACCGGAGGCAGCGCATGAATCGATTCTTCACATGGCTGCTCGATATCGAAACACTCGACCTCGGCGCCGAAGGCGTGCGACTTGGTTTTGAACGCCCGCTGCCCGGTTGGGCATGGCCGGGGCTCATCGGCGCGATCCTCGTCGTGTCGTTCTGGAGTTACCGGCGGCTCGAAGGTTCACGCGCCGCGCGCATGGTGCTCGCAACGCTTCGCGCGCTCTTGCTCGCGACGATCGTCACACTCATCGCCGGGCCGCGACTGGTTGAGCGCGATGAAACGGTGGAGCGCGATTGGGTCGTCGTGCTTGCGGATCGCTCCGCCTCCATGACGATCGAAGACGCTGAGAACTTGCGCGGCGATCGCGAATCCCGTGAAGCACAGCTCCGCACCGCCCTCTCCCAGTCCTGGCCGATGTGGAATGAACTCGCTCGCGAGCGCGTCGTGCTCTGGCTCGGCTTTGACGCCGGCGCCTACGAACTCAATGTCTCGCGCAGCGGCGCCGACGCCAATGACGCCGCCGTCGATCTTGGCGCTCCCGTCGGCTTGCGCACCAATCTTGCACAAGCGCTTGATCAAGCCCTGCAACGCGCCGCCGCCCGCCCGCTCGCCGGCGTCGTGGTGTTAAGCGACGGTCGCTCTATCGATGAACCCAGCCGCGCTGCATTGCGTCGTTTGCAGGCCGAGCGCGTGCCCATCTTCACCATCCCGCTCGGCAGCGCCGAACCCGTCGGCGATCTTGCGATTCGTTCCGCACAAGGCCCCGGCATCGCATTTGTGAACGACCTCGCGCCCGTGCGCGTCGAGATCGATCGACTCGGCGAAGCCGCAGCGCTGCGCGGCTCCGTCCAGCTCATCGATCGCGCGACCGGCATCGTGCTCGACGAAAAACCGCTCGACGAAGCCGACGAGTCTGGCGCCGTCACACTCATCACGCGCCCCCAGGACGCCGGCCGCGCGCAATGGACCGTGCAGCTCGTCCCCGACGGCGGCGACCTCATCGAAGGCAACAACACCGCCGAACTTGGCATCGAACTCGTCGATCGCCCGCTCCGCGCGCTCTACATCGACGGTGTCGCGCGCTGGGAGCAGCGCTACCTCAAGAATCTTCTGCTCCGCGAAGCGAGCATCACGTCCAGCAATCTCATCCTCGCGCCCAACCGCCGCTACTTGCAGGAAGGCGATGTCGAACTCAATGAACTTCCGGTTTCGCCTGAAGAATGGGCGGAGTTTGACGTGGTCGTCCTCGGCGATGTGCGACCGGAAGTCTTCACCACGGACCAGCTTCGCAATTTGCGCGAACACATCGCCGTGCGCGGCGCCGGACTCATCTGGATCGGCGGCGCCAGCGCCACGCCCGACGCCTGGGCCGGCACCGTCCTCGCCGATCTCCTCCCGTTCACGATGACGACGCCCAAGCTGCCCGCCATCAACGAGCGCATCGTCCTCGCGCCCACCTCCACCGCCGAGCGACTCGGCGTCTTGCAACTCGGCGCGACGCCAACGGCGCCATGGCCCAGCGCGATTTCCGATCCGCAATCCGGATGGTCGCTCTTGCGCTGGTCGCAGCGCATCGAACGCCGCGCCCTCAAGCCCGCCTCTGAAATCCTCGCCGTCGGCATTCCTGCGGCGGACGTCATCGGCTCCGTCCCAACACCCGTGCCCGCCGATGCCGGATTCCCAATCGTGCTCTCCATGCGTTTCGGCGCCGGACGCGCGCTGTACGTCGCCACTGACGAAATCTGGCGCTGGCGATACGGCCAGGGCGAACTGCTTCCGGAACGATTCTGGCTCCAAATGGTGCGGCTGCTGGCGCGCGAAAGTTTGTCGCGCTCGCAGCGATCAGCGCTCATGACCGTGGCGCCGCGCCAACCGATCGTCGGCGAACCGGCGCGCATCACCATCGAAGTCCTCGATCAGTCGCTCGTCGAACTCGACCTTGCGTCACTCACCGTGCGGCTCACGCGACAGCCCGGCGCGACAGACTCCCCCGAACTCGCCGACACTCCTCAGATCGAACTCACCCTCCGTCGCGAAGCGGATCAGCGCCGGCGCTATGCCGCAACATGGGCGCCATCACTTCCCGGCCGCTGGCGCATTGACGCGATCGATTCACCGCTCGTCGGTCTCGATCTCTCCACCGAAGTCGAAGCGATCCTCGCGGACGATGAGCTCCGCCGGCCCGAAACCAATCATGCGCTGCTGGCGAATCTCGCCGATGCGTCCGAAGGGCGGCTCATCGAGCCGGTCAACCTCACTGAACTGTCAACGTTTCTGCCCAACCGTCAGTTGCGGCTCGTGACCGAACGCTACGAAACACTGTGGGACACGCCGCTGGCGCTGATCATGGTCATCTTTTTGCTCACAGCGGAATGGGTCGGTCGTAGGATCATTCGTCTCATCTGACCGGCGGTTTGGCCGGTATCACCCGTGGTTGGCCGATGAAGTGTGTAGCCGCAAGGAGCTTGCGTGACTGAGAAGCCCGCCAATCCGACCGCCGCGCCCGGCGCCATAAAGGCCGTCGAAGAAGCGCTGCGCCGTTTCGGCGCTCGAGCGCGGCTCGCGCTGCTCACACAACGTTCCGCACGCCTGCTCGCCGTGGCCATCGCGATCGTGGTGGTGCTCACCGTGGCGGACTACTTCCTCCGTTTGCCCGCGGGGCTTCGCTGGGTTCACCTGATTGTCGGCCTGGGCGTCATTGGCTGGGCGATTTGGAAATTCATCGCGCCCGCGTGGCGATTGCGCCCGACGCTCGCGACCCTTGCCCTGCGCGTTGAAAAAACACATCCCGAACTTGCGGGCGTCCTCGCGTCCGGCGTTGAATTTGATCTCGATGCGTCAATTTCGCATCGCGCGAGCAATGTCGAGCGCACACTCGCCCAGCGCGTCGCCGAAGAGGCCGCGAGCCGTTTCGAACTGGACGACCTCAAAGGCATCCTGCGCGTAAACCACGTTGCGCAGGCCATCGTCGCGCTCACATTTTCGCTCATCGCGGCGGCGCTGATCGTCGTTATGTCTCCTCAGCTCGCCGGCATCGGCGTTACACGAACGCTGGCGCCATGGACGGATGCGCAGTGGCCCAAACGCACCGCCGTGGCCGATGCGACCGATATCGAAGTGCATCCGCTCGGCGCCGCGATCCCGCTGCGCGCCGCACTGACCCGAAGCGTGCGCACACCCGAGCGCACCGACGTTTCCGTTGAGTATCGAAACATTCGCGCGGGTTCCACCGGCGCGATTCGACGCGAACTCATGACGTGGCAGCAGCGCGACATCAGCGCCGGTCCCACGGACGGCGGCGCGCTTTTCGAACGCCTCATCGAAACCGACGCCGAATCCATCGAATACCGATTCGTCACCTTCGACGATCGCATAAGCTGGAAGCGCGTCCGCCTCGTCGCGCCGCCCGCCGTGGAAACGGCGTCGGCGATCATCACGCCCCCTGCCTACGCCGCAGCGTTGCGCACCGAAGGCCTCGCCGCGCCCCTCACCGAACGCACGACCGTCAATCTCGGCGACGGAACTGATGAACGCGCCATCGCGCCGCCGGCCCTCGCCGGCAGCCGCATCGAACTCTCGCTCACGCTGAACAAAGCGCTCAACGCGGACCCGACAAACTTGAACTGGCTCGACAACGTCATCGGCGATGAAATCCTGAACGCGGACTTTTCATTCGAAAGCGCCGCCGCCGATTCGAACGAATGGACACTCTCTTGGACGCTCGCTGATTCCGTGCGGCTTCCAATCTCGCTCGTTGATGAATACGGCATCGAATCCACCGCCGAATCCGTCTTCCGTTTCGAAAGCGTTCAAGATCGTCCCGCCACCGCAACTGTCACCGAACCGGCGCAGGACATGAGCGTGCTCGCCACGGCTGTGGTGCGCGTCGTCGGCGAAGGCCGCGACGACGTCGGTCTCGACGCCGTATGGCTCGAGCGGCAGCGCGTGCGTCCCGCTGGCGGGCAGCCCTCCGGCCCCGGCGGCGCCATCGAACCGGTTGAGGAGCCTGTTGAAGTCATCCGTAGCGCTGCCGACGGCGAGCGCGTGCTCGAAGTGGAAACCGAACTTGATCTGGCGCCGCTCGGTTTGCGTCCTGGCGATCAGCTTTGGCTTTTCGCCGTCGCTGACGATGTGTTCGCCATCAACGGCGCCGCGCACGAATCCACGCGATCCATCACGCGCGTGCTGCGCATCATTGACGAGTCCGAATTCATCACCGAAATCCGCGCTGAACTCTCTGCGCTGCGGCAAGGCGCCATCCGGTTGTTCGACGATCAGCAATCCCTGCGCGATCTTGATCAGGACCAGCGGGCCGCGACAGAAGCGTTGCGCCGGCAGGCCCAGCTCACCGAACGCATCGCCCGTCTTGGCGAACAACTTAGCCGCGTGCAGCAGCGCGTCGAAGACAACGCACTGAACGATCGGCAACTCGACAACGTGCTCGATGATGCACGCCGCTTCCTTCAGGAAAGCGGAAACTGGTCCGGTCGCGCCACTGATCGCATGGAAGAAGCCAAGAGCGATCGCGACGATGCCGAAGCCGAAGCCGAAGATGAGCCGCTCGATCAAGAGGAAGAGCGCCAGATCGATGATGCCCAGCAGCGCGTGCAGGATGAACTCGCCGGTTTGGCTGAACTGCTCGACACCGGTGAAGACGCTTGGGTCGCGCGTCGGCAGCTTGAAGAACTGTTGAACGAGCAGATTGAGCTTCAGGAAAGCACCGCCGCCGCGGCTCGCGAAACCGCCGGTCGCGAAGCGAGCGAACTGACGCCGGAAGAGCGCACCGAACTCGACCGCATCGTGGACAAACAATTGGAGCTGGCGCAAGACGCCGAGGAACTGGCGCAAGACCTCGAAGAGCGCGCCCGCGAACTCGAAGAACATGACCCTGCTGCGGCAGCGGGCATGCGCCAAGCCGCACGACGCGCGCGCCAGTCGCAGGTGTCCCAAACCATGCAGCAAGCCGCGCAGCAGGCTGAGCAAAACCAAATGGCGCAGGCGGGCGAACAGCAACAGGAAGCCGTCGAAGAACTTGAGCAGATGCTCGAAGACCTCGATGAGGCCGAACGCTCGCGCGAGGAAGTGCTGCGCCGTGTACTTGCCAGCCTCATCGAATCACTCGAAGCGCTCATCGAACAACAGAAGAGCGAGCTGGCGCGGCTCACCGAAGCGCGCCCCGACGGCCCCTTCGATGGCCTTGATGAAGGAATGATCCGCCTGAATCAGAACACACTTGGCGTGCTGGATCAGGCCTCCGGTGCGGGCCGCGAACTCGCGCCCGTGGCGCAACTCATCGGCCGCGCCGTCGATGCACAAACCGAATCCATTATCGCGCTTCGCGCCAAACCCGTTGACGATGTCCGCGCCGACGATCAGGAACGCCGCAGTCTCGAACTGCTCCAGCAGGCGCGTGATGACGCCGAGCGACTCGATCAACAAATGCAGCAGCGTCAGCAGGAGCGCGCCCGTGAAGAGCTGCGACAGGCCTATCGCGAAGCGCTGGAACGGCAGGTCGCCGTGCGCGCCGAAACCGCGGACTTCGCCGCGCTCGAAGCCCTCGACCGGCGCCAGCGCGCCGCGGTGCGCCGTCTCACGCAACAACAGCGCGCCATTCGTGAATCCCTCGATGAGCTGCTCACCAAGTCGCAGGAGTTGAGCGAAGCAGCGATTTTCGACTACGCACACCAGCGGCTCAATGAAGAGATTGACGACGCCGCGAGCCGGCTCGACGAAGACGACGTGAGCGGCGCCCTTCCGCCCGAAGACACCGCCGTAGCGATTCTGCAAGGTCTGGTTGAGGCATTGAAAGAACCGCCGCAAAATCAGGATGACTTCGCCCAAGCGGGCGGCGGTGGTGGCGGGGGCGGCGGATCACCGTCCGAAGAACCGCTCATCCCGCCAATTGCCGAGCTTCGCCTTCTTCGCCAGATTCAAATCGACGTGGCCCGCAGAACGCGCCTGGTCGATGATTCCGGCGGAAATGCGGCTCTCGTCGAGCGACTTGGCAAAGAACAGCAGCAATTGGGTGAACTTGGGACCGACCTCATACGTCGAATGCAGGAGCAGGGACAAGGACCGCCGCCGGTCCAGCAGGAGCCTCCGCAATGAAACGACCGCCCGCAACGACATTTCGATCGTGGATCGGCGCTCCGTGTGCGCTGTCAGTCGCGTGCGCGCTCTTGTTCGTTCCTTATGCGAGTGCGCAAGAGCAACCCTCTGAGCCAGCGAAAGAAGAACCCGCCAAAGAAGCGCCTGCCGAGAAAAAGCCGGCGCCCCCCAAGGCTCTCCCCGACCTCGATGAACTGCTCGGTCTTCCCACGGAAAAGAAAACCGACCCTGAAGCGCCGCTGGTTGATCCCGAACAGCTCGAACTCGAACGTGCGCTGGAATCGCGCAACGTCTCTGAAATGTTCGAACAGGCCGTGCAGCAAATGTCGGACGCCGCCAAGCTGCTGAGCGAATCGCGCAGTGTCGGCCCCGCCACGCAGCGCGTGCAGCAAGAGATCATCACCAAGCTTGAGAAGTTGATCGAAGAAGCGGAGAAGCAGCAATCCTCCTCGTCCTCGTCATCTTCGTCCTCTTCCCAGCAACAGCAGCAGCAACAACAACCGCAGCAGCCACAGCCGGGTCAGAATCAACAGGCGAACCAGGGCGACAATCGCGATGAGCGCCTCCCCCCTGGCGTGCAGCAGGCGCAGCTCAACGGTCAGATTGACGCCATGGTGGCGGCGTGGGGCGCACTGCCGGCGCGCGTGCGCGATGCGCTGCTGCAAGGCGCAGGCGACAAATACAGCTCGCTCTACGAATCCATGACCGAAGCCTATTACCGCCGCCTCGCCGAGCAGAACACGGAGCCTCGATGATTGACCTTCGCTCCTTTGCATCCGCCGCTCATTTCACGCTGGTCGGCGCTGCGCTGTTCACCGTGACCGCCGCCGCTCAGCCGGTTCGTCCGGAAGCGCCAGGCGCCGAAAACACCGCCGCCGCCAATGAAATCACGCCAGAGCTGGATCGCTCGATCTCGCGCGGGCTTGCGGCTCTCGCCGCCGCGCAGCATCCCGATGGTTCCTGGGACGGCGGCACGCGCTACGGGCGTCACGTCGGCATCACGGGTCTTGCCGCACTCGCATTCATGGCCGATGGTCACCTTCCCGGTCGTGGCGAATACGGCGACAACGTGCAGCGCGCCCTTGAGTTTGTTCTCAGTCACGTCACCGAAACCGGACTGCTCGCTGAAGACACTTCACACGGCCCTATGTACGGCCACGGTTTCGCGACGTTGTTCCTTGGCGAAATCTACGGAATGACCGCCGGCGGGCAAGACACGGCGCTTGCCGCTCGTTTGCACGAGACCTTGGTCAAAGCCGTACGCCTCATCGTGCAATCGCAAAATCCCGACGGCGGCTGGCGGTACAACCCGGTTCCATACGACGCCGACATCTCCGTGACCATCTGCGAGATCATGGCCTTGCGCGCCGCTCGTAACGCCGGCATCGAAGTGCCGAAATCCACCATCGATCGCGCGGTCGAATACGTGCGCCGTTGTCAAAATCCCGATGGTGGTTTCAAGTATCAACTCACCAGTGGCGGCTCCGCGTGGCCGCGCTCAGCCGCGGGTGTGGCGAGCCTGTACTACTCCGGCATCTACGACGACGACGCGATCGATCGCGGCCTCGAATACCTCAAAGATTCCGCCATGCCCGGGCCGCGCTCACGTCCGGGCGCCCATTATTTCTACGGGCACTACTACGCCGTGCAGTGCATGTACCTCGCCGGGGGCGAACACTGGCAGGAATGGTGGCCGCTCATTCGCGATGAATTGATCTCACGCCAGACCGAAACCGGCCTTTGGACTGATAACCACGCGGGATCGTCCTATGGTTCTGCGATGGCTCTCATCATTCTGCAAATGCCGAAGCGATACTTGCCGATTTTCCAGAAATGACGATTCGTCGCTCCAATCCGTTTCGTGCGCTGCACGCACTCGCCATTGCGGGCGCTGCCACGCTTGCATCGACGTCCAGTGCACAACTGGATGTCTCGCGCGTCCTGCTTGACGCGCGCGGCGAAGCGCACCAGATCCGCCTCATCTCCATCGGCGACGAAGCCATCATTTACGAGGACGCGCTGGGCCGACGTCGACAGGCGACTGTTGGCGGGTACGTCGCGCTGCTTCCGGCGCTGCCGCCGGACGCTTCACCTGCGTCGATGCCATCCGGCGCGCCAATCGGAACTGATCGCGGCGTGCTCGAACTCAACGACGGCCAGCGCTTCCCCGGTCAGCCCGCGCCCACCGGCGGCGAAGACGACACACTCGTCTGGAGTCACCCGACGTTCGGCCTCGTCAGCGCCGCGATTGACTCTATCGCGCGCCTCGCGCTCAAGAATCACAAAGAAGACGGCGCCGCGCCGCTCCCGACGGATCGCGTGGATGATCAACTCGTGCTCGTCAACGGCGACCGCCTTGTCGGATTTCTCGTGAGCTTCGGCGACCCCGTCGAATTCGAAGTGGACGGCGAGATCATCGCCATTCCGCTTGATCGCATTTCCGAAGCGACGCTCGCCAACCCGCCGTCGCCAATGTCCGGCATGGTGGTGTGGCTCGAAGACGGCTCCGTCGCCGTCGTCGCGTCATTGCAAACGCGGCTCGACGAAAGTGTCTCCGTTCGGCTTCTCGGCGGACAAACGGCGCTCGTGCCGCTCGATCATGTGCGCGCCGTTGCCTTTGACGCCGGACGACTCAATTCCCTGGCGGCCCTGCCACTGCAAGATCAGCGCGCCATCGGCGAGCGCGGCGTCTTCGACCCCGTGCGCATCTTGGCCAGCCCACTCAGCCCTGTGGACCTCAACGCTCCCGACGTTGAGTTTCCAGGCCCGATGGAAACACACTGGAAACTCCCTGACGGCGCCGTCCGATTCGTCGGCGTCGCGGAACTGCCGCTCGAATCACTCCCCTGGGGCGACTGCGATCTCGTCGTTTCACAAAACGGGACAGAGCTCATGCGCGAACGCCTCAGCCAGGAGCGCACGCGCCTTGAGTTTTCCCTTCCGGTTTCGCCCGGAACGTTGCGCATCGCCGTCGAGCTTGGTGAATACGGCCCGATCAGCGATCGCGTTGTTCTGCGGCGACCACTCGTGCTGACAGAATAGCGCGCAGCCGACCCGTGCGCCGACTGCGCGCCAGTCGCATTCGGTCACTTCACTTCGATCAGTTCGATTTCAAACGTCAGGTGTTCATGCTCAGGAATGACGCTCGCGTAGCCGCCGCGCCCCCAGTGCAGTTCCGGCGGGATCTCGACAATGCGCCGGCCGCCGGCGCGCATGCCGCGCACCGCATCTTCCATGCCGGCGATCACACCCGCATCTCCCAGACGAAACGCCTGCGGCCCGCCCATGTCGTGCGTGTTCAAAATCTCTTTTCCAGACTCCAGCCGGCCGACGTAATGCGCCAGAACGGTGCGCCCGTCCTTCGCTTCACTACCGGCGCCCGGCTTGTCGAAGATGATCTTCACGCGCGGCATGCGCGGCTTGAACCGCTCCGGCGCCGTCGAGCGATCACACCCGACCACCCCAGTCGTCGCAAGAGCGAGCGCAACCACGACAAACGCGGCGGCTGGCTTCAAGCAATTCGTTGGGATTGAGTGAGAGCGCATGCATCAAACATCGACCCGCGGCGCTCCCGCCTGCAGCTTCGCACGGCCCGCAGAGCCGGTGTTTACGCGAATCGGCCCTGAATGGCGTTACACATTGCCTGGCTGACCTCGTCCACCGATCCTCGCGCGTCAATCAGCACATGCCGCTGCGGATCTTCCCGGACCTGGGCCCGATACCCCTCGCGGACCTGCTTTCGATACTCCGCCCCGCGGCTCTCAATGCGGTCCAGTTCCCGATCCATCCGGGCTTCCGCCGTCGCTTCATCAACGTCAAAAACCACGACCAGATCCGGCCACACATCGCGGCACGCCGCCCGCGCCACCGCGAGAATGTCCTGCATCGGAACGCCACCCGCATGACCCTGATACGCCAGCGTGCTCGTCACGAAACGATCCGCCAGCACGATTTCGTGGCGCTGGAGCGCCGGCCGAATGCGCTCATCCACCAGTTGCGCGCGGCTCGCCATGTAGAGCATCATCTCGCACCGGATCGACATCTCCGGCGATTTCGTATCAAGCAGCAACTCACGAATGCGCTCGCTGATCGCCGTGCCGCCCGGCTCGCGCACCTCACACACGGTGTGTCCTGCATGGCGGCACAGTTCAACAAAACGCGCGTACTGCGTGCTCTTGCCCGAACCGTCCGGCCCCTCGAACACGAGGAATCGACCCCGGAGTCGTTCAAGCCAACCATCTTTGGGTGCGCTGCTCATGAAGCGAGGATTCTAGAGAAGCGGCGCTCTTTCGCTTACGGCACGATTTCGATCTTGTATTTCTTCGTGCGCGGCGCCATACCTTGCGCCATCTCGGTCGGCGTCAGCACTTCGACGATTTCCAGCTCGGTCGTTCCCGGCAGCCTCGTGCGCGCCGTGATGACCAGCCTCGCGCTACGACCGGTCCCCACCACCTGCCGGTTCAGCGGCGTCAGAAACGCCGAGTCGAATGATGAGACGCGCCACAAACGCGTTCCGTCCTCTCCGAGTGGAAGTTTGACCGTCAACGTTTCATCGACACCGATGAATCGTGCTGACCCCACGCTGAAGCCGGACACACTGGGCCCGCCGCCGCACCCGGCGCCGACGAGAAGTGAGAGCGCAATCACCGCGCCAGCCAGCGCGCCACGTCGTTGATTCATCATCGAACTCAATTTCATGCTCATCCTCCACCAAAGTGCAGCGAGGAAGAGCGTACCGCGATTCAGCGCACGCGCCGAATTGGGCGAGCCAGCCGCGATTTCAGCCGAACATCGCCGCCGCGGCTTTTTCCATTTCTTCAGGCGTCATGTCCTTGATGTGCGTCGCAAAAGCCCATTCATGCCCGAACGGATCCGTCACCTTGCCGTACCGGTCGCCCCAGAACGCATCCATCGCCGGCATGCTCACCGTCGCGCCGGCTTTCTCCGCTTTTGCGATCGCGGCGTCACAGTCGCGCACATACTGATGCATCGTGACCGTCGAGCCGCCCAGCGCCTTCGGATGACGCGCTTTCATGTTCATGCATTCGCCGAAGTCATCGCACAAATAGAACTTCGCCCCGCCCACCTGCATCTCCGCATGCATCACCATCGCGCCGTCCGGCGAGGTCATGCGGCACAGCTCTTCAGCGCCAAACGCCTTCTTGTAAAAGTCGATCGCGTCCGCCGCGCCCTGCACGACGAGATGCGGAATCACGCCTTCGCAACCTTCGGGAATGGGATTGGTCATCTCGATCTCTCCTGATTTTGACGGGGCCTTGACGCTGAATCTACCGGCTAGTGCGTCAGCCGGTCCAACTCGCCATCAACTGACCGAGATCCTGCGCATCCACCACGCCATCCCCATTGAGATCAGCCGGGCACGACTTCGGATCGCCGCACGGCCCCCATGTCGCGAGCATCATGCTGAGGTCGACCCCGGTGACTTCATTGTCGCCATTCAGATCGGCGGCTTGAGCGAGTTCGACGATGACGGGATCTTGCTCTTCTGCTGGATTCAAGGCGAGATCGAGGAGCGCATCGTTGGTTGTTTCGCCGTTGTCGGGGAGGGCAATGCGGACATATCGACCGACGGGCGGCGCGAGGTTTTCGTGACCTTGTGCAATGGGAAACACGAGCGTGCGATTGTCAGCGCTTGGCGTGATTATTGGACTTCCAGGGAACGAGAGTCTTGCAAACGCGGTGAATTGCCCCATTTGTGTTGAGGAAAACTCGAAATCCGTGTTGTCCAGATTCTCAAACATCGAAGACGAAACAACGTCGTCAAACACCATCACCATGCGACTTTGTTGACCACGATCATCCCGAATCACGCGCACCAGCCGCGGTCCATCAATGTCCGGCTCCAGAATCATGTCCGCGCCTTCGTTGTTGAGATCGAGAAGTGTTTGCACACCGTTGCCGCTTTGGTCGTTGACCACAAGACCAATGCCGACGCCGACGGCCGTTCCTCCGCCAAAGACACTTACGACGCCAACAAATGCATTTGCCGTATTGATCGCTGTGCGAAGATTTGCCCCAAGCGGTGAGACCGCCGGGTCAATCTCCGTAGGCGTAATCGCGCCTTCGCCATTCGCTGCGTCTGCACTTCCATTGACGTCGGCGAATACAGTAATGGCTTGAAGGACGCCATTAGCGTCGTGGATGAAGACCACAACATCGATTTGGAAATCGTCAAGGGGATTCAACGCGCCCGGCGCCGATGCAATAGTGATCTCTGGTCCGTTCGGCCCCATCACTTCGCGCAGCCCGTCCAGCGGCGACACTACTAGCACGCCGCCAGTGTCGAACTGGGTAGTGTTTGGGTTGATGTTGCCGCCTGCAAAGGCAATGTTGCCCGTCGTGATTAAGCTGAACGAAATTGCAGTTGCATAGCGGACTGATCGCTTCGCAATGGTCATTTCAATTCCTCTATTCAATGCTCGATGAGTCTTGCCTCAGTTTGACCAACTGGCGATGAGCTGCGACAGATCCATCGCATCCACCACGCCATCCCCATTGAGATCAGCCGGGCAGGACTTCGGGTCGCCGCACCGGCCCCACGCTGCGAGCAACATGCTGAGATCGACGCCGGTGACGGCGTTATCGTCGTTGAGGTCCGCAACATTGGCGGATTCCACGATGACCGCCTCTTGTTCGTCCGCTGGATTCATGGCGAGATCAAACAGTGAATCGTTCGTCGTGCCGCCGTTGTCGGGCAGAGCGATGCGGACAAAGTTGCCGACTTCTGGCGCCAGATTCTCCTCAAACGGGCTGATTTCAAACACGAGTGTGCGATTGTCAGCGCTTGGCGCGAGCGATGGGTTTCCAGGAAAAGCAAGAGCAGAAAACGCGGCAAACTGCCCCATCTGCGTTGACGAAAAGTCGAAATCCGTATTCTCAAGGCTCTCAAAAAGTGACGGTGAAATGACATCATCAAACGCCATCACCAATCGCTCTGGTTCACTGCGCTTGTCTCGAACAACGCGCAGCAGCCGCGGCCCGTCGATATCCGGCTCGAAGATCATGTCGGCGCCTTCGTTGTCGAGATCGAGAAGCGTCTGCGCCCCATTGCCGCTCTGATCATTGACCACCAGCCCGATGCCTGTTCCCGTGACGAGACCGCCGCCCGTGACATTAATGACGCCGACAAATAAATTCGCCGTATTGATCGCTGTTCGAAGGTTTGAACCGAGCGGTGCGGCGGAGGGGTCAACATCAATAACCGTGGCGCCATTTGCCATTGAAGTGTCAGCGCCGCCATTAATGTCTTCGAAAATCGCAATTGCCATGTTGACCCCATTGTCGTCATGCACCAGAACTACAAAGTCAACATCAAGTTGATCAAGCGGCGCAAAGACCCCCGGAGGAGACGCGATCGTCAACTGCGAACTGTTCGGCCCTGTCACTTCGCGCAATCCATCCAGAGGGGAGATTACGAAAAGGCCGCCGGTGTCAAATTGCGTGGTGTTCGGATCGATGACACCCGCAAACGCTGCGTGTCCTGCGAACAAGAGCCCTGACGCAAAGGCTGCTACGCCGCACGTTCTCGAACGGTTCATCATCATGATGCGCTCCTTACGAGTGGTCCCCATCGCGCCGCCGACGGCCACGCGCGACACCAACCTAAGTCAATGAGCGCATTGACTCCATACTCGATCCGCAAATTTCACAAATTGGCGAATCAGCCAGTCCAATTGGCCAATAGTTGCGCAAGATCAGCGCCATCGACGATGCAGTCTCCGGTGAGATCCGCCGCGCACGGTGGTGGGCACGGGGCGCCGCAGACTCCCCAGTTCGCAAGCAGGTTCGCCAGGTCGGCGCCGTTCACAAAGCCGTCGCCGTTCAGATCCGCCGGACCGGCGCTCGTGAAGATGTCGCAATTGTAGAGCGGCGGCCCAACTCCAGCCGCGCCCAGTGCTGCGAGTTCGACCACGATCGACGCGATTACGTTGTTCCCTTCCGTGTCCATCGGCGCCGACATGGGCTGGCACACCATTGCGAGCGCCGGGCCATTGGCGCCTTCAATCGTTTGCGCTACGGTCACCTGTGTCAGCGCAACGGGGCTGGAGGCATTGAGCGTCATTGCGTCTGAGTTTGCGCCAAAGATCACAAAGCATTCGGTCGGGTCAAAAATTGACGCCTTGCTCAAGTGCGGCGTCAGTCCGTCCGGATTGAACCGCACGCCTGTTGTGAACGCCGCGGCCGGGATGGACGGGTTCGGCGCCTGCACGACACCATTTGATGTCGGGTGGTAATAGATTGAATACCCGGAGCTCACAGAATCAACAGTCATGGCGCCGCCGACGATGGTGGTCGTGCCGGTGGGGCCGCCGGTTGGCGGCGTGGCGACGATGCCAAAGGTGTAATGCGTGCCATCGCCATCAAACGCGCCGTTGAATTCAGGACTGACCGTGTCATCGCCGGGAAGAACACCGGAATTGTCCGCGACCGACGCCTGCACGTTCGGTGAATCGCCATCCGGTGCGGGCGTGCCGCCCGAACCGAAATTCTCTCGCCACAGCGCGTAGTCAATCGAGTCCACGACCATGTCGCCATTGCCATCCGCCGCCAAACCCGATCCGGTTTGCCCAAGTGATTCGCGCCAAATGGCGTAGTCGACTGAATCCACCACACTGTCGCCGTTGTAGTCGCCCGTCAGCCCGCCTTCGGGCCGGCTTGTGCCGAACTGCGACAGCGCATCGGTCGGCTGCGCAAAGGAGCCAACCAGGGTGAGGAAGTTCACCGGGCTGGACCCGATGATGCTCTGATTGAATGTGCCGGAGCACGTGTTGCCACTGAAGTCCATCGTCGCTTCGCCAAGGAATGCGAATGTCTCATTATCAAAAATGGGAGCAAATCCCGGCGTGCTGATTTCATTGAAAATATCAATGAAAACATCGCTCCCGAATCCAGAGATCTTGGTGAACTCTGAAAATCCATTCTGCCCGGGGGTGACGCCCGTCGCACTCGATTGATCCGTGTCGATCTCCACGAATCCGGCAACACTGTTTGTCGTCATGGCCGACGGAGCCGCGATGTTCTGAGCAAACACAATCGTGAACGTCGCCGTCGTCCCGTCCTGCGAGAGAGACATCGATGTGATGTCCGGCAGGAACCCGCCGGCGCCAAACACATCCTGCTCATCACCAGTCGGATCAGTCACGGGATTCGCAAGCGCCGAACTGCCCGCAACGAGAATTGGAATGACCACGAACCACGATGCGCGCGAATACTTCATTGCCCCGTCCTCCGAGTGAAATAAGGTTTTCAACTCACCAAAGGTACGGCGGCAGCCCCAAGAATCAAGGGAAAAGCCCCGATTTATTACTTCACGGCGACTCAGAGCCTGAAATCGCCAACAAATTCTGGGGCGTCCTCACCCGGTCCAGTTCGCCAGCAGCGCTGCGAGATCCGCGCCGTTGACGACGCAGTCTTCATTGATGTCCGCAGCGCACGATGGCGGGCACGGAACGGCGCACGGTCCAAAATTCGCGAGCAGGCTGGCAAGGTCGGCGCCGTTGACGAATCCGTCACCGTTGAGATCCGCAGGCGAGCTCGGAGGGCATGACGTCATCGACGGGTTCAGTGAGTCCGTGCTTTGCAGAAACGTGCCCATGAGAATCGCGACGTCGACGGGTCCGTCGAATGGCACGTCTTCGCCCATGAGGCAGCCACTCACAGAATTCGCCGTCGTCGTGAAGGGAATGTCCACAGGCGGCAATGTGTTTGTGATGTCGTACATCCGGAACATGCCGGGCGTATCGAATGCCTGATAGAAATCAATGATGAAGTCCGAACCGAAATCCTTGTCCTGCGGGAAAAATGCATCGTTGATGCTCTGTTGCGGCCCCTGTCCGGTCTCGCCACTCTGATCCGCGTCGATGTCAATGAAGCCGTACAGCGCATCTTCATCCAAACTGCCGGGCGGTGAGAATGAGTTGTAAAACGTAATCGTGAAGCAGAAGTGGCCCGGGCCAACGGTCACCTCCGCGCTGGCGATGTCCTGAAACGGTGGCCCTTGCTGCAATGGGTCGGACGTATCGCCCTGCGGATCAGGAAACGGCGCGGCGTGCGCCATTGCGGCGAAAACAAACATCATCGCCATTGTCATCACTTGCATCTTCATCGATCGGTCCCCTCAAAACGAAACGGATTCCACAGTTGCACACGTCAATTGTGGCCGAGGGGCGCAATCGATCAACCATGTTTTTCGTAAATCGGACGCGTGAATCGCCCTCACACGCTCCAGTTCGCCAGGAGCGACGCTAGATCAGCGCCATTCACGAACCCATTTTCATCGAGATCTCCGGCGCAACCGCCGCACGCGCCCCACTGCGCCAGCAGCGCCGCGAGATCCGCGCCGTTGACAACTCCATCGCCGTTCAGATCACCAATCGTCGGAAGCCCGACGGAGCCATCCGCATTCACGCGCTGCGCGACCACGAAATCATTCAGCAGTTCCCCATCGCTCAGCCAACTCGCGGCGACGGCCTCGCCGAGCGGCGCCAGACGCACCGAACCCGCCGGGGCCGCATCGGAGATCGGCGATGATCTTGAATTCACGACGCCAGCGCCATCGATGCGATGCATCACAACATGCGCCGAGCCTGGAACACCGGGATCATTGGACACTGCGGCAAACATCTGGCTTCCGTTCCAATGCGCATCAAAGTGCCCGAGCGGTCCAATCGAAGTCACGCCAACGCCGCTGTCGCCAAAGAGGCGCTCGCCATTCAATGTGAGTCGCTGCGCGCGCACATTTTGTTCCGCAACACCGTCGCGCCACGCAACGAATAGGTCACCCGTCGCCTCATCCTGCGAGATCGCGGCGTCAAACTGGCGCGACACATCAAGAGAGATACGCACGCCCTCCGGTCCGGCAAACGCAAGCGAGCCATCGGCAAATACGCGCTGCATGAACATCGGCACGATCGTCCCGGCGGACTCCACGCCCCGCGTCCAGACCACAACGGCGCCGCCAGATCCATCAGGAATCGCCACGGGATCAGTGTGGCGCGATGAACCGGGGAATGGCGGAACAACCACTGTTGACTCGTTCCATGCGACGGCGCCGTCAGCCGTCACACGCGCGGCCCACACCCGGCGCACGTACTCCAGCGGCGTATCCCAGAACACAAACGCGCCGCCAGCGCTATCGGGGATGAGAGCAAAGAGGCTCATGTTTGAACCGCTCGGGCTCGAAAACGAAGCCGGTGATTCCCACACGGCGGCGCCGCTTGGCGAATAGCGCTGCACCACAATCGTGCCACCTTCGTTCCACGCAACCAGCGCTTCGCCGTTGGCAAGCCCAAGCAATTGGCCGGGCCGACCATTTGGCGCGGTGGACACGGTGATTCCGTCGTCGCCCCACATCATGCCGCCATCTGGCGCGATCCGAAGCACGGAAGAATCCGCAATCGTGAAACCGACGCGGCTCACCACAACAGAACCATCCGCACATGGCGCTAGCAGCGCTTCCTGCGGCACACATCCACCATGCGGACTCAATGGCAAGCCATCCGGGAACAGCACTGAACCGTTGGCGTCAATGCGCTGCACGCGCACCGAGCCGGCGCATTGTGTATCCACCCACGCCGCCCACGTCGCGCCGTCGGGTGTTGTCACGAGCTGGTGATCAACCGAGCCGATTCCTTGAATCCCGCCGACGACCAGCGGCGACGTCGGATCATCCGGCCACTCGGCGAAGCACGGCGTTGACAGAGTAAACCCCACCGCCGCTATGACCATTGATGGCCCGCCCGCGATCCGCGCATGATCCAATTTCATGATGAGACCCCTTTTCGACGCCACCGATCAACCATGGCGACATGCCTATTCTTGTTCGCGAGCGGAGCCGATCGTGCAATATGTTGCTGCAAATTTCCGGATTGGCGATGCTCTTGAGGGGTCGCAGACGCACGAGACGCCACCCCGGAGCCTCGTCAATCGCAAGGACCCCAATTCGAGAGCAAGGTCGCAAGGTCGACGCCATCGACAGAGCCGCTGAGGTCCGCATCCGTCGGAAACAGGCCTCCGGCCATGCCCCACCCGTTGAGCAGAAACGCGAGGTCCGTGCCGTTGACAAGGCCGTCCTGATTGACGTCGCCCCTGCACAGACCGCCATTGATCAGCAATTTGTTGCGACCAAAGATCACCGCGACGAATACATCTTCATCACCGTCGCCATCAACATCCCCCACGGCGACGCCGCTGGCGAATTCAGAAATGACAAACTGAAATACACCATTGAGTTGGCCGCCAGATTGGTTCAACCAAGACTCCACCGTGAAGGCGCTGCTTGAGTTGATGACGTCAATAAACTGATCTCCATCAAGATCGATCGGCAAGCTCTCGCGGCGGCCAACTCCAGGAAACCGCTGCCCCGAATCATGAAATCCGCCGGCGCCATCGTTCACCCAGATGGACGATGTAAAGACCGGCTCCGCAGTCGACACAAATGCGTCAAGATCGCCATCATTGTTGAGATCGACCAGTAGAACACTGGTCTCGGCGCCCGCCGGTAGTTCAAAACTCGTCTCGACGAAGTGACCCGAGCCATCATTGAGCCAAAGCGCCGGACCGAGTTCGCTTCCCGACGTGACGGCCCTCGTGCCGAAAAACAAGTCAATGTCGCCGTCGCCGTCCACGTCTCCTGAATCGACGCACGAGAGGTTCACCGTCAGTTCTTGCGTCGGCGCGAAGAATGCGGAGCCAGTTTCAATCCGCATGTTTCGAAAGATCACAGCCTTTCCGCCGAATGCAGGAGTCGCCGCCAAATCCATGTCCCCATCGCCATCGAAGTCAGCGCTAACGATTGAGTCGGCGTTGGGAATGGACTGGTTGATAGGGCCCTCGGTGAACGAGAAACTCCCCAAGCCATCATTGAAGTAAATCGATCCCGTCACGCAGAGATCCGTGTCGCCGTCGAGATCCCAGTCCCCCGAAACAGCTCTATACCCATCTTCCGATTGCGGCAGGGCCTGCCCAAAGGTGAACTCACCTGACCCGTCATTGAACCAGACCTGCGCTGGTTCGTCGTCGCGGTATGTAAACAATGCGTCCAGATCATCATCGCCATCGAAATCTTCAAGCAAAACGTCGTAACAGATGCCCATGGGAAACACTTGCGGCGACGTCGCAAAAAACCCGGGTCCGGTCGCCGACGCAAACGAAGTCGCTACGCCGCATGCCGTGGCGCCAGATAGGAATCGAAATCGATAAATGGGCCTGCGCTTGATCATGAGATTTGACCTTTCACATTGGATCGTACGAAAGTGTACGAGTGAAAGGAATCATGTGTTTCGAAGGAAAGCGATATTTCGCCGCAATCCAGCGCCCAATCGAGGTCAGAGACTCGCCTTCCGCGTCCACGTCGTCCCCTGCGGCCCGTCCTTGATCTCGATCCCCATCGCCGCGAGTTGATCGCGGACGGCGTCGCCCCGTGCAAAGTCCTTGTCTTTTCGAGCTGCGTTTCTTTCGGCGATAAGCGCCTCAATCTGCGCGGCGTCCGCATCGTCGCCCTGAGTTTCGTTCGCTTCCAGTTCGAGCACGCCAAGCGCGCGGTCAAATTCGCGCAGTAGCGCCATGTCCGCTTTCGTCGGCGATGCGTTCGCGCCGATCCACTGATTCAACACGCCGATGGCGCCCGCAACGTTGAGATCGTCATTCATGGCGCGCGCAAATTCGCCAGCCACCATCGCATTTCGAACACCGGCGTCGCTTGATGATTCCGCCGCGTCAAGGAAGCGTCGCCATCGCTCCACCATGCGCGTCGAATCCTTCAAACCCTGTTCAGTGAAGTTTGCATTTGACCGGTAGTGCGTCTTGATCAGTTCCAGCCGGATCGCCGCGGGATCGAAGCCCTTTGCCATGAGGTCGCGAATCGTGAAGAAGTTGCCCTTGCTCTTGGACATCTTCTCGCCTTCGACGAACAGGTGGCGCGGGTGGAACCAGTAGCGCGCAAAGTACGCCGCACCCGTGGCGCCACGGCTCTGCGCAATCTCGCATTCGTGATGCGGGAAGATGTTGTCCTCACCGCCGGAGTGCAGATCGATCACATCGCCAAGGCGCTGCCGCGCCATGACCGAGCATTCAATGTGCCAGCCTGGGTAGCCTTCTTTGAGCGGCACATCGCGCCCCAGCAGCTTCGATGGATCCCAGCGCATGGAGTGCGTCGGGTCCGGCTTCCAGAGCATGAAGTCCGCCGCGTGTTTTTTCACCGCCTGATTCGCATCTTCAACGCGCCCGCCGGCGCCCGCGCGAATCTTGTCCAGTGTGTTGCCGGACAGTTTGCCGTAGTCAGTAAACGACTGCACATCGAAATACGCCACACCATCCGAAGCGACGTACGCATGGCCGTTCTCGATCAGTTCGAGAATCATCTCGAGCATCTCACGGATGACGTGCGTCGGGCGCGGCAAGAGCGTCGGATCATTCTCCGCGTCCTCGACCACCTTCATCCCGAGCATGCGCGCATCTTCGAGAAATGCATTCGCATAGAACTCGGCGATGGCATACGGGTCGTTGGGGTCGATGCTGGCGCCGGGGGGAAGCTTGCCGGATTTCTTGGCGTCGAGCAGGCGCTTGCGAGCCGCGTCCATTTTGTCTTCACCGGCGCCGTCCGCCGCGGCGTCGTCCGTCATGTGCCCGACGTCCGTCAGATTCATCACATGCGTGACGTCGTAGCCGCCGCTCTGCTCATCAAGCGAGCCGTCGGGATTCACGCGCGTGCACAGCGGCGACTCCAGCCAGCGGCGCAGGACGTCCGCCGCGAGGAAGGAACGGAAATTTCCGATGTGCGCGTAGTCGTAGACCGTCGGGCCGCACGTGTAGAACGTGGCCTTTCCTGCTTCGAGCGGGATGAACGTCTCGGTTCGACCGGTCAACGTGTTGTGAATCTGAAGCGGCATAACGTGCAAGCGTAGCGATCATGAAGGGAGATGGAACGCGAAGGAAAACGGAGGAAGACGGAGGGGTGCGGAGAGGTCAGTCTCACTCCCTCTCCCACCGGGAGAAGGCAGGGGTGAGTGTGTTGTGCGTTCAAAGCGATGGTGCCGTGGTCTTGTCCGATCTTGGACAAGGCCACGATTGTGCTACGAAGCACATCAAACGCGTGGCCTTGGCCGAAGACGTCCAAGACCACGGCACCGTAGAAAAACACGTTCAAGCACTGGATCCCCCTCATCCGACAACGTTTGCGCGTTACCACTTTCTCCCGGCGGGAGAAGGGTTCTTACTTCCTCTCCCTCCGGGAGAGGGCCGGGGTGAGGGGTATTGTGCGAGCAATCTCAACGGTGCCGTGGTCTTGTCCGATCTTGGACAAGGCCACGATTGTGCGACGAAGCACATCAAACGCGTGGCCTTGGCCGAAGACGTCCAAGACCACGATTGTGCGACGAAATACAACGAACGCATGGCCTTGACTGAGGACAGCCAAGACCACGGCGCCATTGAAGAATACGGCTTTGCACTGGATTCCCCTCATCCGTCATCCCGACAAGTCGGGATGCCACCTTCTCCCGGTGGGAGAAGGGTTCGACTTCTACTTCGCCGTCGTATCCGCCGCGTGCATGTCTTCGCGGGACCCCGGCATGTCGAAGTCGATCCGCACGCGCGTGACGCGAGTCGGCTCGGCGGAAAGCACCGTCACGAGGAAGCCATTTTTGCGAAACGATTCGCCCTGTTCGGGCAAGCGTCCAAGCTCGGTCAAGACAAAGCCGCCAACGGTGTCGTAATCATCGCTCTCGGGCAGCGCGACGCCAAGCGCTTCGAGCCGGTCGTTTACATCGTTGATGCTCGCCCGGGCGTCAACCTCCATCGCGCGGGCGTCCTGCACGATCGTGATGTCCGGCGGCGCCTCGTCCAGCGGCTCAAACTCATCCTGAATCTCGCCGACGATTTCTTCCAGCACGTCTTCAATCGTGACCAGCC
Organism: Phycisphaerales bacterium; assembly: GCA_029260345.1. GTDB lineage: Bacteria > Planctomycetota > Phycisphaerae > Phycisphaerales > UBA1924 > OFTM186. The sequence continues at coordinate 291,237 of JAJDDK010000004.1, forward strand.
CCGCCGTGCCGCCGTATTCATCAAGCACGATCGCCAGGTGCACTTTGTCGCGCTGGAATTCAAGCAGCATTTCCGTGATCGGCTTCGTCTCAGGAACGAACCGCGCCGTGCGCACGATGTTGTCGATCTGAAACACCGCCGCGTCTTCAGCGAGGAATCCGAGCAGGTCTTTCGCATACAGCAGCCCGACGATGTGATCGAGATCACCCTCGTACACCGGAATGCGGCTGTGCCCCGCCTTGCGAATGAACTGCTTGATGTCGTGCAGGTCGTCGGTCTTCTCGATGCCTTCGATCTCAGTGCGCGGCGTCATCACTTCCTCCACCGTGCGCGACTTGAAGTCCACGACGGCTTTGATCATGTGACGCTCCGCCTGATTGAAACTGCCTTCGTGCTCCGCTTCGGAGACGACCGAAAGCAATTCGCGCTCAAACTCTTCTTCCGGCGTGCCATTATCGACACCCGCAAGGCGCTTGATGATTTCATCGATCACGCCCAGCGCCCGGACCAACGGCCAGCACACCATATGAATCAATCGAATCAACCAACCCAGCCGCAGCACCACGCCTTCTCCGGCGTGGTCCGCAATGCTCATCGGAATCACCACGCCAAAGATCGAAAGTAGGCCAAGCGACACACCGCCCGCCATCGCCAGATTGGGCCACGTCACAATGGAGCCTTCGCCCACGCCCGTCGCCCACACCAGCGCCGCGACCACCACCACTAAATTGCACACCACGCGCGGCAAGGACACCGCCAGCGCATGCCCGCCAATGTCATCAAGAATCGGCGCCAGACGATGGCCGCGCCCTTCGCGTGTGGCTCGCTCTTTGAGCTTGCTGCGCGACGCATTGCGCAACGACATTTGCAGTGAGGCGAAAAGCCCCGTCAGTGTGGCCGCGACAATCGCAACCCAGAAGGCGCCGGTGTTCATGTCGCATCCCCCGATTCGGGGGCATACACAGCGCCGACGCCGATGGCTCGCAGAATCTCATCTTCGCGCGCATGCATCGCGGCGGACTGTTCCGCCGTCGCATCGTCGTAGCCCGAGCAGTGCAGCGCGCCGTGAATGATGTAAAGCAGCAGTTCGTGTGAGAGCGCAATGCCGCGCGATTCGGCGCTGCGGGCCGCTTCATCCACGCAGACCATGATGTCCACATCCAGCGGCGCCGCCTTGTCGCCAGCGTGATCAAAGGTGAGCACGTCGGTGGTGGTCGGGTCGTTGAGGTAGTTGTCGTGGAGGCGCGACATTTCGTCATCGCCGACGAGCCGCACGCGCACCTCGCCGCCGTCGCGATCGCGGGCCAGTTCGGCCAGGGCCGCCTCAGCGCGCTGCGACAACTCGCGGCGGTCCCGTTCCGGGAGTCGCCGATCGGCGTCGATCAGATCGAGCAGGGGTTGGCTCGGACTGGGAGGCTGTTCAGGCTCCGGTTCGGCTTGTTGGTGGGCCGGTCCGGAATCGTCGCTCGCCTCGGTGGGGGCGGTGGGCACACTGGCTCGCATCGTCTGTCGCGATCACCTCACGTTGAATGATGGGTCGGATGCCGCCTGCATCGTCGGATCGACCCGCCGTCTCCAGCCGGCAAGTGTAGAACACATGGGGATCGGGTCCAGTGGCATTCGCCGGGGAGGGGGACATTTCAGAACTGGGGCGGGAAGGCCCGGTAACCGATGGCCGAGGCGAAGGGTGAAACCTGCGCGAATTGCGGCCGGCGCTGGCGTCCCCTCTGATCCGAACCGCGCCCGTGAGGAAGCGGTTTCCACCATTCACTTCATCACGACAGAACTGTCCAAGTTCAGGACGACCGTTATCTATGAACAGTCGGCGCCCTCAACAGCCCCAACGGGGCAACGGATTGTTGCCCAGGGTGAAGCGATCCCGGCTCGCCGGGAGAGCGCAACCCGTGGAAAGCTGGCCTCTTGATGTGGGGAGCGCCGGCGGGGCGAAGGAATCTTTGTAATCAAATGAAATGCTTCTTCCTGCGCCCCTTCGGGGCGCTGTTGTTGTTAAAGCCGCACTCCACGAGTTGCGCTCGCCGCTTGCGCGGCTTTCTCCACTCGTGGCAACAATCCACTGCCCCTTTGGGGCAGGCCCTCACTCCGGCCTTCGCAAGATCGTGTACATCCCGCGCAGCGATGACTCGAAGTCCATCGGCGGCTCGCGCTGATCCCACCCCAGCGCGCTCCCCATCTGATGTGAAAACGCCGTGTCGTCCACATCCAGCGCCACCACGTCGAAACCAATCTCTTCAAGCAGCTCGCGTTCAAACGGACACTCGCCGCTCCGCCATGGCTGATACGGCTCATCCTCACCCAGTGGCGGCGGGTACAGGTTGTAAATCACAAACACGCCGCCGGGCGCCAGCGCATCAAACATCGCCTGCACATACTCCTCATCACTCACACCAAGATGCACCAGCATCCGCGAGTCCACCTCGCGCTCGGGATGGATGTACCCCTTCTTCAGCGTGTTCTTCGACATCATCAGATCGAACCCGCCGCCGGCTTCCTGCACCAGTTCCGCATTCGCCGGCCATTGCCCGTACAGCAGTGTGATTGATCCCTCTTCCCCTTCACCCGCAACATCAGCGCGCTCAATCACACCAAGATCAGACTCGTCATAGAACTTGTCGAGCAGTTCCAGCACTTCAACACCAATGACATCCGCGCCGAGGCTCGCCAGCAGCCGCAGATGCCCGATTCCGCCGAAGCCGAAATCGAAAACGCGAGCCCCGTCCGCGCTGTCGAACCCGGCGCCCGCCGCGAGGTCAATCGCGCGCACATACGCCAGCGGCGTGCCATAAAACGTCTGGTAGTAGAAGCGCTCACCAAGCTCCATCCGCGAATACTCAGCGCGCTCATCTTCTGAAAGCCGCATCGCTTCGTCTTCCGAAAGAGCCGCACGATCGCTGCGCCGGAAATACACCACGCGCTCGCCTTCGATGGGCGGCAATTCACCAACCGCCGTCAGAAAGTCCTTCGCCAGATCGCTCTCCACGAGCGGCCGCAGTTTCGCGGCTTCGGTGCTCATCTGCTCCAGCATTGTCGGCGACGCATCATCCTGAGCCGCCGCGCCCGAAGCGCCGAACACCGAAACAGCCAAAATCGCGGCGCCGCCCAATCCGAATACGTTCATGTCGAATCCTCCCGCGGTCCGCCGCCACCAGACGCCGCGACGGGTGGTACCGAGAGGCACGATGGCATGTTGCGGCGGCGCCAGTGAGATCGTTGCTACGCTTCGCAAAGAGCAAATATGTTCGGAATCTTCCTAGCCATCACGGTTCTTGGTGAATTGGCAGTGCTGATTTATTTTTTCTACGCGCTGCCAGCGCTGTGGCGGTCGCAACCGCTCGGCAAGCGCCGCGTCGCTGGCTTCATCGCATCGACGCTCGCCATTCCGCCTATCGGCGGCGCAGTATTGGCGGCGCTATTTTTACTTGCTGACATCGTGAGTAAAGAATTCGGAATGCAGGCTTCTGATTACCTTGAAATCCTTCTGAGTTCATTGATCTTAATTTGGATCGGCTCCACGATGTGCGCGGGTGTTCTACGGGAATACTTTCGAGATCGCGGCATCACCAAGCCCCCACTTATAGCTGCGGGCTGGTCCACCATCATCGTCGGTGGACCAGGGGCGATGGTTATTGGCAGTGACTTCGAATGGCTTCTAGGACTCATCCTGATCCTCGCAGCCGTCACGTGGCATGCCATCACATCGTCTGGCGTTCTGAAGCGCGCCAGCGTCCTTCGCGCCAACCGATTGCGGGATGCGAGGCTCTGCGTAATGTGCCGATACGACCTGCGCGGGATTGCGGGCGACGTTTGCCCGGAATGCGGGATGCAGGTTGCAGGGAGGGCGACTACGGCCATGGTGAATGATGGGAACACGCCGGAGGATTCAAGCGAATAGCAGGTCATGTACGGAATCGAGCCTAACAAGGAGCAAGCGTTGCTTTCCCTTGTTGTGCTCGCGGCATTGAACAGCGCATTCTTTTTGATATGCACAGGTCCATTGCTCGTGATGCCGCTTCGGTCCAGAGGGCGACGGCTGCGCACTCTTATTGTCCCTTCAATCACAATCCCATTTGCGTACGCAGCAATCTGGATTGCATTCGATGTCTTCAGTGTTTGGATCAATGACGCATGCAATCGCGACCGGTCGGATCAGCGAATGGCCATGTGGCTGAATACGAGCATCTTGTTTTTTGGCGCGTCGGTGGTTGCGGCGGAGTGTTTTCGTCGCGTGTTTCATCATTCGAGCACGACAGCAATGTTGCTGACAGTCGGCGCGATTGGCGCTGCCGTGTGCCACTTTGTGGAGATCGATGTCTCAAGTGGCATGTCGAGGCATGGCGGCAACTATTTCTTTACGGAATCATTACCCGGTCCGGGCCTATGGATTGCGAGCGCTATATGGCAGGCTTTCATGTGGGGCCACTTCAAGCAACTCGCCGTTGACAAAGAGTTGATGCAGTACGTAGATTTTTCGTATTGCCCACGATGCGCATACGATCTTGCCGGCATCACCATTGACTTGTGCCCTGAGTGCGGCGAGCGAATTCGAATCAAAAAATCTGAATAATCGTGGAATCCGACATGCTCATTCTCCTTTTCATGGCGCCGGTCGCGATCTACCTCGCGTATATGTTGCCGGCGCTGCGGAGATCGAGTCCGTTTGAGTATCCCGGTTACGGCGGGTTTATCCTTCTGGCGTTCGCAACGATTCTTGTCGTGATCACGCCGCTGATGGTGGCGTTTCAAATCGTTGCTCTGTTGGCGACGATGATTGAGTTTTTCATCTCTGACGAAGTGATCCTGCTCTCAGCGGCGCTCTGCGTCAACTTGGTCGCTTCTGGATGGTGCGCGCTCATTCAACGGTCGTGTTTTGAAGACACGCGACTCACTCGCCCACCGCTCTTCGCCGGCGCGGCCGCGACTTGCCTCATACTTTGCTTAGGGCTTCCGGCCGTCGTTCATCCAGATTATTTAGGCGCCGAAAGTGCGCTACTCATTGCAGTGATTGCAGGAATAGTTTGGCACGTCATCAATTGCTACGTGACGTGGTCTGAGACGAACAAAGTTCGCGCCGAGCGAATTCGCGCTGCGAATAAGTGCGCTTCATGCATGTACGACCTCGCCGGAATCGACACCGACCGCTGTCCCGAATGCGGGATGCAGATTGCTGGGCGTATGAACAGCTCAGCCGGATCGACCGAACCTGCCCATCATTCGACGAATTGAGAATTACGGTTCCAACAGCTCGAACCGATTTGCGTCACCGTTCGAATAGTCCACGATGCCGTGGATGAACACAAACAAAGCCGAAGCATTGGTTTGGCTTATTGCACTTTGCATTGTGAACAGTTGTCTGTTCACGAGTTACGCCGCGCCACTTCTGCGACGATCGCTCCGAGCCGGCGGTTGGCGGCTTTCAGTCATCGTCGTCCCTGCGTTTTTGATCCCGATCGGGACGGCGTTGATATTGCTGGCCTTCGACATGGTCAGCGCATTTGCAAGTGAGGTATTCTGGACGCAGCGCCAGTATCAGCGGCTCGCAACTGCGATCAACACGAGCGCCGTGTTCCTTATCGCTTCAATTCTGGCAACGAAGAGCTTTCGCCGCCTCTTCAGCGACCCAATCATTCCATGCGCCATGTTCGCTGGAGCGATCGTCGCCGCATGTGTGTCGGCGCCGTTTGAAGTGGTTCGAAGCTTTGATGTTCCAAGCCCCGGGAGTTGCATTCGATGGACGAATGCGATGCCAGGCGTGGGCCCATGGGTGGGTAGTACCGCCTGGCATTTCATCGTCGCACTCTCAATGTCGTGTTGGGTGCGTTACGGTTACCCAGTCCATGCGATCAGAAACGAGTTCTGCAGCAACTGCGGGTATGACCTCGTTGGACTCTCTGGTGAAATCTGCCCTGAGTGCGGCGCGCGGAATTTCCCGCGGCATCGGCCATCTCACATCGCGGCCGGTGACGATTCATGAGCCTGTTGGGCCCCTCCCCCGCCCCCTCTATACTGCTCGTCCAGCTAGGGAGACCCGTTCCGCCATGCCGTACACGCTCAAGCCGTCCAACGCGTTCGACATCGATATCGAGACCACGGAGTACCTCAAAGACCACGTGGACACCGGCGATCGCTGGGTGCTCAATTTCGGCCCGCAGCACCCCGCGACGCACACCACGCTGCGGCTCATCCTCGAGCTCGACGGCGAACGCGTCGCCCGCTGCACGCCGCACATTGGGTACCTGCACAGCGGATTCGAGAAGCTCGGCGAGCATCTTGATTACAACCAGTACGTCACGATCGTCAGCCGCATGAATTATCTGTCGCCGATCGCCAACGACATCTGCTGGCATCACGCGGTGGAGAAGGTGTTCGGGGTTGGATTGACGCCGCGCTGCATTGTTGTGCGCACGATCATGGCGGAAATCGCCCGCATTCAGGATCACCTCCTGTGCGTCGGCGCGGCGGCGCTGGACCTCGGCGCCATCACTGGCTTTCTGTACTCATTCAACCCACGCGAAAAAATCTACGACATCTGCGACTTCATCTCCGGCCAGCGCTTCCACCCGGACTGGACGCGCGTCGGCGGCGCCATGGCGGACCTGCCCGATGAAGAAGTCTTCCGGCGCATGGTGAAGGACTTCATTCATAACGATCTGCCGCACGCGCTGAAGGACCTCGAAGGCCTCGTGCTGCGCAACAAGATTTTCTATGACCGCACCGTCGGCATCGGCGTGATGACGCGCGAAGAAGCGATCGGCTGGAGCCTCAGCGGCCCGCTGGCTCGCGCTTCGGGCGTGCGTCGCGACTTGCGCAAGGATGAGCCGTACCTGTGCTATGCGGACAACTGGGATGGTCAGGGCGCTGAGGCCGTGCAGTTCAAAGTGCCTGTTGCGGAAGCCGGCGATGTGTACGCACGCTTCCAGGTGCGCATTGAAGAGATCCGCCAGGCCGTCGGCATCATCGAGCAGCTCATTGATCGCATCCCCGGCGGGCCGATGAATGTCTTCACCGATTCGAAGACGACCAAGCCGCCCAAAAGCGAGGTGTACGGATCAATCGAAGGCTTGATTCAGCACTTCGAACTGATCATGACCAACCGCGGCTGGGAAGCCCCCATCGCCGAAGGCTACGGCGCCAACGAAACCGCGAATGGTGAACTTGGCTACTACGTCGTCGCGGATGGCTCGCCGCGAGCCTGGCGCGTGAAGACGCGCCCGCCGTCGTTCATCAATTACGCGGTGGTCAGCAAAATGCTCGAAGGCCACATGCTGCCGGACGTGGTGGCGGTGCTGGGGTCGATCAATATTGTGGCGGCGGAATTGGATCGATAATTGAAAGGTGAGTCATGGAGCCGTATCAGCAAAGATTGCTGAAGCGAGGAATCGTCGGTGTCGTTCTTGTCGCTCTTGCCTTCTCTGCCCGGAAAGGCGGACTCTTTGGTGATTCGCCGACCGCCGAAAGCACAGTTGCGGTGTTCAACGATTCCACGGCCACGCTTGAACTCAATCTGATGCCATTGACGGAATCAAGCCGCGCCGAAACTTGGGGCATCGCGCCGGGGCAGACAATCGACGTGCCGTACAAGACGGGCGATTTCCTCGGGCTTACTGACACATCCTATTCGTGGGCGGAGCGATTTGAATTAATTGGCGTCGAGCACGTTGTAATCAGGCCGAGCGCAGGTCAAGCGCCGTTTCAGTTTGAGAGGCGATGATGTCGAGACGCGGAATTGTGATACCTGCGCTTCTCGTTTTCGTTGCGCTGCTTGTGTCCGCGCTTGTCCTCGCGCTCTTTATGGCAGCGATTCCATCGTCTGCCTATATCGAGAATAAGACGAATCAGTCTTTTGAAATTCGATACGAAGCAGTTGGAAACCAATGGATTTATGAGACGTCAGACAAGACCTTTGTTCTTGATCCGGACAAGTCGATAGAACTCGGATTCCATGTCAATGATCACGTTCAGCTCTATGACATTGATGGCTCATCGGCAATCGACTCGCTCGTACTCTTTTCGCAACAGATGATTCAGATCCAAGAGACGTCGCCGCAAGTGTTTGAGTTGGTTGTGCTTCGGTAACTTCGTTGATTTTCGATAGTTGAATCCCAGATTCCCGCTTGGATCGCGCCGCCAATCCCGTTATTCTCCCCGCCAGCGGCGTCCTGCCCTGACCGGTTCGTTCGCGCCACGGGGGCGCGGCCCGTGCTTTGGGCGACGTTCGCTGGAGGACTGACAATGAGATTGCTTTCGATGTACGCCGCGTTGTTGCTCGCTTCGCCGGTCGCTCTTGCGCAGGATGAGAACGCCGCCAATGGGCCCGTGCCCTTCCCGCATCCGTGCATTACCGAAGTGCTGTTTCATGTGCCGCAGGATTCGGAAGGCGATCCGTCGCTGGACGGCGTGCGCGAAGCGGTCGGCGATGAGTTCATCGAGATTGCCAACCTGCACGACAAGGCGATTGACATTGGTGGCTACACACTCACCGATCGCGGCACGCAGCTCTCATTCACCTTCCCCGTGATGAAACTCGAACCCGGCGAAATCGCCGTTGTCTTCAACGGTCGCGAAACGGAAATCCGCGGCCCTGTCGGCGGCGCCACTACCGTTCCAAGCGAGCGCAATAAGAATTTCAACAACGCGTGGGTGTTCAATCTCGGCAACACGAGCCGCATGAAGGCGCTGAACAATCAGAACGACATGGTGATGCTCTCGTCGCCGGATGGCCTGCCGGTGGACATCATCATGTGGGGCGCCAGCGACATGCGCGACTGGACGAGCAACCCGCGCATCGCGTACGTGAAGCCGTCGCCCAAGTGCGGTGTCCAGCGCGTACGCGACAGCGGCATGCTGCTGCTCCATCGCGACATCGACGGCGCCTGGTTCAGCCCCGGCTGGATCCCGGACCGCGTGACCGTCGCGGACGCTGATCCGGAGTAAGAGCTCCTCTGAATTCTCGGATTCACCGCAGAGGCGCAGAGGGCGCAGAGAAGGGCACTTGGACCTGAATCTCTGTGTTCTCTGCGCCTCTGTGGTGATACGAAGAATCGTGATTCCGATGATGTGGCCCGAAACCGAACGCAGTGGACGCGGAGGTCTTGCAGGGGTTGATTGCGGGCGCTATTCCGGCGCCGCTCCCACCAGGCTGTTCGTGCGCCTCAATGCCGCCTCCCGTTCCCAATCCCCAACTCCTGCCTCCCTCCGTCTTCCTCCGCGTTCATCCCCCTCTCCGCTCCGCCCCCGCTGACGGAATCGCCACTTCGCCCTATCCTGCCCTCACCATGGGATGGATCACCAAACCGAGCGGGACCACGCAGATCGAGCGGCGTTCCGAGCCGTACCTCACCGACGCGATCAAGCAGAAGATCGAGCAGGTCTATTTGCCGCGCTACGAGAAGAAGCAGGGCGCCCTGATCCCGACACTGCACGCCGTCCAGCACGAGTACGGCTGGCTGCCGGCCCAGGCCCTCGAAGAGATCGCGGCGTTCCTCGGCCTCACCGCCGGCGACGTGATGGACTGCGCGACTTTCTACGAAGAGTTCTGGCTCAAGCAGAAGGGCGAGCATGTCATCGCGGTCTGCCGCTCCATGGCGTGCGAAGTGTGCGATCACAAGAAAGTGACGGACGCCTGCCGCGACAAGCTCGGCATTGAACTCGGCGAGACGACGCCCGACGGCAAGTTCACATTGGTTGAACTCGAATGCCTCGGCGCCTGCGGCGGAGCGCCCGCCATGCTCTTCGACGAAACCTTGCATGAGAACGCCACGCCGGAGCAGGTGAAGTCGTTGATTGATCAGTCGAAGTGATCGTGGTTACCGCGTCTCGGTTTTTACCGCAGAGACGCAGAGGGCGCAGAGAAATATTTGAGTGGAATACATTTGCACGGTCCTGCCGCCCTGAGAGGGCGCGGGATTGTTGCCTCGAGTAGAGCGAAGCGCAAGCTGAGCGCCACTCGTGGAAAATGTTCCATTTGAGGGAAGAGCCCCGTAGGGGCGAAGGATTCAGCGCATTTCGTTCTTTGTTGTCCTGCGCCCCTCCGGGGCGCTTTTGGTGACGAGAACACTGTTCCACGGGTTGCGCTGCGCTTCACCCGTGGCAAGAACCTCTTGCCCCTTCGGGGCGGTCCCGGGATGCCTCTTTTGTATCGATCTGTAATTGCAAATCTGAAATCTCAAATCTCAAATCTCAAATCCAAAGCCCCAACCTTCCCTCCCCAACTCTCCTCCTCCAACTCCTCCGCGCCCTCCGCGTTCAATCCCCTCTCCCCATTTGCGCTTTAATCGCCGCCTCCAGCACATCCGCATCCCGCGCGCCAACCAACTTCTTCTTCCCATCCTTCAACTGAAGCTCAACGCCGCGGTCGCCGCTGATGGTGTACGCCCATCCGCCGCCGGGGCGCCAGCGAATTCCCCACCCCGCCCAGTCGCGCATCGGGTGAAACGTCACCGCCTCCGCGGACTCGATCGCTTCAATCGGAATCCGCTTCGTCCAAATCGGGATGTATCGAATGACCACCGCGTCCGTGCGCACTTCGATGATGAGCCGCAGCATCATCATGAACAGCGGAGTCAACACGCCACATGCGATCCAGATGACCCAGATCACTGCGTTCGGCGCCGGCTTGTTCCCCCACGGCTGGCCCATCACGATCTGCTCGATGAACCCCCACCACCCGATCGCCGCGACGCCGATGATGATCGGCCACGCAAACCACGGTTTCTTCGTCTGCACGTCGCGATGCACGATGTTTGGGTTCAGCGTCTCCATGCCCTATTGTTCGGCGGAACGCCCCGATTCTTGCACTTTCCGGATGCCTTCATGCCCACGCCCGACCCTGATCACAAGCCGCTGGCCCGCTCGCTGGGTGAGTTCGTCGGCCATATCTGGCGCGGCGTGACCGGCGACGTCACTCGTGAAAGGCACGAAGTGAGCCGCACCGTCGAAGAAGAAGAACGCGAGACGGAGCGCGGCAAGGTCACACTGCGGCGCACAACAATCGAAGAAATCGAGTTTGAGAAGGACCGTTCAGAGCCCTGAGCGCAAGCGAGGGGTTTCTGTTGTGCATTTGCAATGTGAGCGCGGCCATACGTTGGTGTAGGCATCGAGGCATCGAGGCATCGAGGCATCAAGGCATCAAGGCATCAAGGCACCAAGGCACCAAGGCACCAAGGCAACGAGGCATCGAGGCGCTGGAGCACGAGCGTCATGCAACTCCGCTGCACTTGATCACGCCAAAGCACCGGGTGGCATGCCCACGTCTCCGTGGGCATGGTTCGTCGTCCGAATGCAACAACACCGGTGGGATCCCGGCGCGCCGGGATCTCGCCCGTCTTCGGCGGAAACGAACGCAAATAACGCGGAGGTTGAGCAGAAAAATCCGTGATCGTGCGATCCAACTACTTGCGTGCGAAGCAACAAGTCTGCCGCTACTGATCCCCCTCCTGCCCCCCCTCCGTCTTCCTCCGCGTTCATCCCCTCCCCCGCTATCCTTTTCGCATGACACGCGAAGAACTTGCCGCAAAGGTTGCTGAAGCCGCGATGCTGCGCGGCGAATTCACGTTGCGCTCCGGGCGCACCAGCAATTACTACCTCGACAAATACCTCTTCACGACGAAGCCCGACCTGCTCACGGCGCTGGCGCAGGAATTCGCTGAGCGCGTGCGCTCAATCGACGCCGCCCAGCAGCGCGGCACAGGCGGCGATGAAGGCGTGCAGCGCCTCGCCGGCGCCGAACTCGGCGGCATTCCTATCGTCACCGCCGTCGGTATGGCGACGAACCTGCCATTTGTCTTCGTGCGCAACCAGAAAAAAGATTATGGCACGGCGAAACAACTCGAAGGCGAACTGCGCGCCGGCGACCGCGTGATCCTGGTCGAAGACGTCGCCACCACCGGCGGTCAGGCCGTCGAAGCGATCAACACATTGCGGCACGAAGGCGCGCTGGTGCTGGCGGTGATCGCCGCGATCGACCGGCAGGAAGGCGCGCGGGAGAACGTGGAGCGCGCCGGGTGCCGGTTTGAGGCGGTGTTTACGAAACGGGACTTGGGTGTGGAGGAGTGAATGAGTTTAGCGGCGCTCACTCTCGTCTTGTGTCCTGTGTACGCCGCGTTCTTGCTGATTGTGTTTCGATTTGCTCGTGTCCCTGTTCAATTTGAAGCGATACTGCACGCGTTTGTCCTTCCTTTGGTGTTCATTGCAGTCATGGCGTTCGTTGGCGTCGTTTCAGTCCTGCTTTTCTCTCGTAATGCGAGCGATGTCGTTCTTTTTGCCATCGGGCTCTTCATTACCGGGGCTTACTCCGCAGTATTGACCGAACGATTCATCAAGGACTGGCGCCAATCGTGGTTGCCGCTCGCATTGTCTTCGCTCATGATCTTCTTGGGTTTTCTTATTCCGTCAGAAGGCGCATCCGTTGGGTTTGTGATTGGCATTGCACCCGTTGTATGGCATTCAGTGACTGCGGGCGTGCTCACAGCATGGGCGCAGCGCGAGCGTGAATCACGTCGCGATAAAACCAAATGTAGACAATGTGATTACGATCTCTCCTGCCTTCCCGGCCCGCGCTGCCCCGAGTGTGGGACGGAGATCCCGCAGCCAACCCAGCCACGCGATTAAACTCTCCCCATGGTCCTCCTCGCCGCCCCGCTTGCGTCGATTCTGATGATGACCGTTCTCGTCATCGCCCTCCGCCTCACCGGCGACGCGGGTTTTCTGCGCAGCTGGCGATTGTGGCTCTTCACGCTTGGCTTCATCGGCTGGGGGCCGGTGCTGTATATGGTGCTGCATCAGTGGCTGGGGTCGTCGGAAGTTGGACCGTTCGTCACGACGTATGTGTTTCTCCTGACGGTGTCGGCGCTCGTGACGCTCATGCTCACGATTGTGCTGGAGACGTTTAACGTCGCCGCGCTCGCGGCGGGCACCGCGTTTCTGCTGTGTGCGCTCGCCATGAATGTCGCCGCGCTATTCGCCAAGCACGAGATACCGGCGCACTTGTGTCCGACGACGGGCTTCTGGGCGGCGCTGGCATGGAATACAGGTCTGGCCGGCGTCATGATTCCCGCCGCTTTGCGCGAACGAACCATCAATGTGCGATCGGCCAATCGACAGTGCCTCAACTGTGGGTACGACTTGAATACGGTGCTGCGCAGCCACCGTTGCCCGGAGTGCGGCGAGGCGTTCCGTGAGCCGCGCGAGGGTGATTTGCCGCTCGGAGAAGCGTGATGTTTCTCATCGAGCAAATCATCAATGCGCTCGTCGCGGCGTTCCTGGTGGAGCTGCCCTCGATCATTGCGATGGCGCATCTTATCCCGGCGCTGAAACGTGCGGGGCGCCCGCGATCGGTGCTGATTGTGGTTGGCGTCGCCGCCGCACTGGCGCCGGTGTTTGGGATTGGTGTTGGGTTTGCCGCCGACGGCGCGGCGGAGGCGCTTGGCCGTTCGCTGTCACTCACGTGGTTGCTCGCGATCGGCATCATCGCCAGTTCGATCGCATTTACGATCGCGCTGCGCGTTGCAAGCGGCGCCCGTTCGCTGCTCTTTGCCGGACTTGCGGCGACGCTGGTTGTGGCTGGCCTGATCGGGATTGTGTTTGCGCTCGGCGGACATTCCGTGACCATGATGATGTTGATGGTCATCTTTGGCCTTCCGTTCTGGCAGCTTACGCTTGGATCATGGGCGTATGGCTGGTCTCATGCGGAGCGACACCGACTGATTGAGATCAACCCGACGTGTCTGCATTGCGGCTATGACATGCGCGGCTTGTCGGCGCACGTGTGCCCAGAGTGCGGCAAAGGCCCGGGCGGCTAACCCTTCTCCTTGCGGGAGAAGGTGGCATCCCGACTTGTCGGGATGACGGATGAGGGGAATCCAGTGCAAAGCCGTATTCTTCAATGGTGCCGTGGTCTTGGCTGTCCTCACTCAAGGCCACGCGTTCGATGTTGTTCGTCGCACAATCGTGGTCTTGTCCAAGATCGGACAAGACCACGGCACCTTTGAAATGTTCGCATTCCGCCCCTCACCCCGGCCCTCTCCCGGGGGGAGAGGGAGTCAGAACCCTTCTCCCACCGGGAGAAGGTGGCAACGCGCAGCGTTGACGGATGATGGGGTTGTGCGCACTCCCATAAAAAAACCGCCGGACCACTCCGGCGGCTCTCAAACATTTCTTGAATCAACGTGCCGCGCGAGCGGTTACTTCGGCATGCCCGGAATCGACGGCGCCGCGGCTTTGACTTTCTCGATCGCATCGCTGATGGAGTTCTGAATGCTGTCGAGCGCCATTGAAAGATCTTTCTGAACGTCTTGCCAGGCGTCGCCGCTGGCGGTTTTCATTTCGTTGAGCTTTTCGCGCGCATTCGCGAGCTGCGACTCAATCTGCGTGCGCACTTCGGTGATGTCGGTCGGCACGTTGTCCCCGGCGCGGGAAATCCACGTCTTGAGATTCTCCATCGCGGTGGTCGCGTCGTTGAGCTGCGACGTCATCGCCTGAACCGCGGCGTCGCGCTGCGCGTTGGCCGTTGAACTCGTCGCGGCGTCCGCGGCTTGTTGCGAGGCGCTTTCGCCCTGCGCTGCGGTGTCGGCCGGGGCCGAATCCGCGCCGGACGGTTGTTCGTTTCGCTCGCCGCAACCGATGAGGAGTGCGGACGAGCCAATGGTCAAGATGAGAGCGTTTCGAAGTGTCATGGTGATGCCTCCAGGCTGTGGCGGATCCGAAAATGTGCATGGCCCGCCGTCATTACAAGTGTAGGCGATTTGCGACAAGACCAAAATGTGAGTTAAGTTTCTTTCATCGCTCAGGTGCTGGGGCGATGGAGGCGCCGTCTATGCCGCTGGAAACCGCGTTTACCGAGAAGATTGAGTCACCGACCGAAGATGACATCGAACTTGCGATGCGACGGATGGCGGAGGAGCCGGAAGACTTTGTCATTCTGACGGCGACCGAGGGCGATGGCTTCATTCAGGCAGCAACTGACGGTGATGAAATCAATGTTCAGTATCGAAGTCCCGACGCCGAGAAATTGTTTGCGGTGACGGAGTTGCAGTCGCTTGATTCGGCGATCGCTCTCCTGCATTCCTACCTGCGCGGCGACGGCGATTATTTGAGCGTCGTCGAATGGCGCGAGGAGGAATGGTATAAACGCACTTCAAATTGGGCCGGATGTTTCTCTGTCTTGCTGATCGGCGCCGCGACCATCATCGGCGTCTTGTGCGCAACATGACGCTCACGCATTTGCAGCCGCGCCGACCGTCATTGTCACCGGCACAAACGTCGGTCGCACGCGGGCTTCAAACTCATCGCGGAACTTGTTGAGGATTGTGCGCACGGCCCAGTTGTTGCCGTCCGCGAGTCCGCAGATGGTGGTGCCGGGCATGGCGCCCATGCTGGTTGCGATTTCGAGCGTGAGATCGAGGTCTTTGGTGCGCCCGTCGCCGGCTTCGATGCGCTCCAGCAATTGCAGCATCCAGCCGGAGCCCTCGCGGCAGGGCGTGCACTGGCCGCAGGATTCGTGCTTGTAGAAGCGCGCGAGGTTGCGCGCCACAGCGACCATGTCCGTGTCTTCATCAAAGATCGTCGGGCACGCGGTGCCGAGGCCGAGCACGTTGTACGCGCGGCCGATGTCGAAATCCATCGGGGCATCAAAGTCATCGGGACCGATCACGCCGGTGGAAGCGCCGCCGACAATGGCGGATTTGAAGCGTTTTCCGCCGCGCATGCCTTTGCAGTGATCTTCGACGAGCGTGCTCAGCGGGATGCCGAGGTCGCACTCATAGACGCCGGGTTTGTTCACATGCCCGGAGACGCCCATCAGTTTGGAGCCATAGCTCGGTGGCCCGCCGATGCTGGATTCGCAGCCTTGCGCTTTGAACCACTCCGCGCCGTTTTCGATGATGGACGGCAGGTGCGCGAGCGTTTCCACGTTGTTGATGATGGTCGGGCGACCGAACAATCCTTCGATCGCGGGGAACGGCGGTTTGTTGCGCGGCCAGCCGCGCTTGCCTTCGATGGATTCAAGCAGCGCGGTCTCTTCGCCGCAGATATACGCGCCCGCGCCTCGATGCAGGTAGCACTCGACTTTCCACGGCGCGCCGGTGGCGGTGTCGGAGCCATTCAGCAAGCCACTCCCGCCGAAGACGCCATTTTCGTATGCCTCTTTGATCGCATTCTCGACCATGCGCGCCTGGTGGTGGTATTCGCCGCGAATGTAGATGTACGCCTTGGACAGGCGGCAGGCGTAGCAGCAGATCGCGATGCCTTCGAGCATTAGGTGCGGGTCGAAGTCCATGAGCAGCCGGTCCTTGAAGGTGCCGGGCTCGGATTCGTCCGCGTTGATGGCGAGGTAGCGCGGGCCGGGGTTGTTGGGGTCGTCGACCTTGGGGAGGAAGGTCCACTTGAGGCCGGTCGGGAATCCGGCGCCGCCGCGCCCGCGAAGCTGGCACTCCTTGACG
Source organism: Phycisphaerales bacterium (assembly GCA_029260345.1). Lineage (GTDB taxonomy): Bacteria > Planctomycetota > Phycisphaerae > Phycisphaerales > UBA1924 > OFTM186. Next base: position 307,688 of record JAJDDK010000004.1, read on the forward strand.
ACGTTGGTGACGTCGTCGGGGGCCATCGTGAGGGCTTTGCGGAGGCCGTCGTAGCCGCCCGTCTTGATGTACTCGTCGTACTTGACGATGTGGCGGTTTTTTTCATCGCCGAACGGGTACGTCGGGATGCGGCGGGTCAGAACGGGCTCGGTCAGCTTCGGCGTGAACATGGTGGACGGATTGTAGAGGACGAGGCGACGAGGGTTTGCCGCTCCCACCTCTCCCTCTGGGAGAGGTCGGCGAAGCAAAGCGGAGCCGGGTGAGGGCCGAAGTATTCCCCTGCGTTTTGCGTCAGATTCCCGGCCTTCATCCGTCATCCCGACACGTCGGGATGCCACCTTCTCCGAGAGGGAGAAGGAGCCCCCTCCTCGGTCCTCCCCCGCGGGGCGGGGGAGGAGGGGATTGCTTCGTACGATGCGTTCATGCGCCGTCGCTGGATGCTGATCCTGATTGTTGGATTGATCGAAGCCGCGTTGATCTACTCGCTCGGATTCGTCTGGCTCTCGGCGTCTGGGGGCGAGCTTCGCGATGATCTCGTCGCACTGCTCTATGAGCCCGAAGCTCATCTCTTCGTCGGCATCTGGACCACATGCATCATCGGCGCCCAAGCGGCGTTGCTCCTTCCCGTGCGCCGCCCCTTCGCCATCAGTGAAGCTGGGACATCACTGAAAGCCAGCCTCATCGCCGCGGCTCTCGCCATCGCGCTGCTCACCTGCGCCGGGATCTGGGCGCTCATCGAACTCATGCAACTTTGGGAGGACTTCGTCGGCCTTCCTGGGGCGGCGTGGATCTTGCTCGGCATGATCGGCTTTGCGTGGCTGCTCACGACTCCCCTACTGTTCATCTTCTGCCGCAATGCGCCGCGCGATTCGCTGATCGCGCGAATCTCAACGCGCCTGTTTCTCGGCACAATGATTGAGACGGCCGCGATCATTCCGCTGGATGTCATGGTGCGCAAGCGCACCGACTGCTACTGCGGCTCAGGCACGTTCCTCGCACTCACCGCGACCGGCACAGTCGGGCTCTTTGCGATGGGGCCAGCGATTTTCGCACCGCTCATCGCGCGACGTCGCAAGCGCTGGTGGCAAAGCCGCTGTGAAAATTGCGGCTATGACATGACGGGCAACGCACAAGCCGACCGCTGCCCTGAGTGCGGCGCCGGGTGGCGCGCCGCTCATTCCGCAGCAAAATAACCTGGCGCCCAAAACAGAAGCGCCCCGAGATACACAAGGAAAATCACCAGCAGCATCGCGCCTTCTGGGCGCGAGATGCGCCGATCCGTAGCGCACATGATTGCGAGCAGCACACTCACGCCGATCATCACCGGCGTATCCAGGAGAAACGACTGACGCGAAACCTGCTGGGTCGAAAACAAACTTGCCGCACCGAGAATGCCGAGCGCATTGAAGACATTCGACCCCAGCACATTGCCCAGCGCCAGCTCCGGCTTCTTGCGCAGCGCCGCGATCAGCGACGTCGCTAGCTCCGGCATGGACGTGCCCGCCGCGACGATCGTCAGTCCGATCACCAGTTCGGACATCTCGAGTGAACGCGCAATGCCGACCGCGCCGTCGACCAGAAGCGCCGCGCCGCCGATCAGCCCCACTAGACCCAGAATCACAAACACGATCGACGCCGCCGTCTTGTCGAACCATCGCCCCGGCCCCTTCGGAACCGCCAGCGCCGCAATCTCCGCCTCCATGTCCGCTTCAGGCGCATTGGGTTTCCGCCGGCCGACGAGATAGCCGCGCACGGTGAAAATAAGCAATCCGGCAAGCAGCGCGCCGCCCATCAACGGTGTAATTCTTCCTGCCGCCAGTAGTGCCACCAGCGGCGTGAACGCCACCGCGACCATCCACCCGATTTCGGCGCGCACCGCGCGTACATTCACCGGAATGCCGCACACGAGCGCCGTGAGGCCGAGGATCACGGCAATGTTAAAAATGTTGGAGCCGATCACGTTGCCAACGGCGATCGCATCGGCGCCTTTAAGCGCCGCTTGCACGCTTGCGGCGAGCTCCGGCGTGGAGGTGCCAAAGCCGACAATGGTCAGCCCGATGATGAAGCTGGAGACGCCGAGCCGTGATGCGATGGCTGAGGCGCCACGCACCAGCCCTTCGGCGCCGATGGAAAGCAAGACGAGTCCGCCGACGATCAGAAGGATGTCCCGCAGCATGGCTGCTGTCCGCTCCGAATGTGAAGCCATGACAGTAGCGCGCGTAGGGCGGCGTTCAATGTCAAATGCTTATGGCTGGTAGATCGCGCAGATCGCGCCGGCTGGGTCTTTGATTACGCAGTATTTCGCCTGCCCCATGCTCTTCGGCCCGGCGACGATGGAGCCGCCCTTGGCTTGGCACGCCGCGATTCCCTTCTCCACATCCTCGACGATGAAATACGGAATCCAGACGGGCGGCAGGTCGGTGTTGGAGCCGCGCGCATGGCAGACACCGCAGGTTGGGTCGCCGCCGGCGGGAGGGATCATGCAGAAGTCGGAGTAGTCCCCCATCGGCACTTCGGAATGCGTGAAGCCCACGACTTCCTTGTAGAAATCGCGCACGCCTTCGGCGTCGTCAATGGTGAGATCCATCCAGCCCATGGTTCCGGGTTTCATGTCGGTCATGCCAAGCCTCCGAGTTCTGAGTGTGTCATTTGCCGCGCCAGCCTACTGCGGCGCGCGGGGAGGCTTCTTGCCAAATCCTGCGATTCTGCGGCGCAAAGAAAAAGCCCACGACATTGAATTCGTGGGCTGATGGTTTTGATCCCGAGGACTTCGAACGGACGGGCGAGACGCCCGTCCCAGCGCGTCATTTTCATTGGGCGCTCAACTCACAGCTCGGAGAGCTGTGCCACCCCGAGGCGCATCTTCAGACCGCGAAGCTGGAGCCGCAGCCGCAGCTCGTGTTGGCGTTCGGGTTCTGAAACACGAAGCCGCGACCCATGACTTCATCCTTGAAATCGATCGTTGTGCCGTTGAGATATAGGAGGCTCTTCGGATCAACGATCACGGAGATGGCGCCGTTGTTGAAGATCTCGTCCGTTTCCTTCTGGTTCTCGGTGAGATCGAGCACGTAGCTGAAGCCGCTGCAGCCGCCGCCTTTGACGCCGACGCGCAGGCGAACCGTCTCGCGGTCCAGCTCCTGCTGGTTGATAATGCTTTCAATTTCACGGGCGGCGGAGTCGGTGAGGATGATCATGGAATTCGCTTCCTGAATAAATGGCTCAGAAGGTGGTCGCGTCGCGGCCTGACGCCTCCGTCCGGGCGCCGCGACCATCAATGTATCGACCAATCATAGGCGACATGACGAGCGTGGTTGCCAGCGAAACGCGGTTTTTCGACCCGTTTTCGGGGCCGAATACCGGACCCTGATGGCCGCAGAACTTGGGCGGGCGGCGCTCGTAGGATCAGTACGAGATGAAAGCGGCGGGCGGCGACGCTGTGCCGCGCCAATTCGGAAAGGAGTTTTCGTTATGCAGATTCAGGTCAACTTCGCCAACATCCCCGCTTCCGACGCCCTGGACGACCACGTCCGTGACCGGGTCACCCACGACCTGAAGAAATTCGGCGAGCGCCTCACCCGAGTGGAGGCGCACCTGCACGACGAAAACGAAAAGAAACACGGCCCGGCGGACAAGCGCTGCACCCTGGAAGCCCGCCCGCGCGGCCTCGACCCGATCGCCGTGGAGGATCGGTCCGACGATTTCTTCAAGGCGGTGACGGGCGCGGCCCGCAAGCTGGAGCATGCGCTCGAGTCGCGGTTCGGGAAGCTGGAGCACACGTGATCGCTCTTGACCTGGGCGCGCCGCAATTCAATCGAAACATGGCCCCCAGTTCGCGAGCAGGAACGCGAGGTCGTGGGCGTCGGTGGTTCCATCTCCGTTGAGGTCGCCAAATGCGGTGCCCCAATTGTTGATGACTTGCGCCAAATCAGCACCGTCCACGACAGCGTTGCCCGAGATATCCGCTTGCAGGCACGCCTCGGTGAGATCAGGGATGAACTCGCCGCCCTGCTCAAACCATGACACGACGTCTTCGTTGTTCGTGCCGCCGGAGGGGCTGAAGATCGCCGCGATGTCCCGGTCTCCGTCTGCGTCCATGTCTGCGACGGCGATGCCGCGGGCGTTGTCGTTGGGGAGTATTTCCTGCGCAATTTCGTCCATGAACCATGCGCCCATGGCGCTGACGCGATTTTCGTAAATAATGATTCGTCCGGTGTCTCGAATGAGGTAATCCGGATCGCCGTCGCCATCGAGATCCGCAAGAGCTGTGGCGCCGCCGCCTTCGTAGGGGCCGGCGATGAACATTTGGGCAAACTCCGGTGACGGCGCTCCGTTGTTCTGATACCACCGAAGCACAATGCTTGTGCGGCTCAAGATGTCCATGGCGCCGTCGCCGTCAATATCCGCCGCATGAACTTCGAAGGGTCCGAGTTGGTCCTGACTGATTACCGAAGTCGCCATTTCAGCGGCAAATGTCGGCGATGCGGCGCCGTCATTCAGAAACAGTCCGACGGCATAGGACGGGTTGGCGAACGGCGCGAAGCGGCCCAGCAAATCGACGTCGCCATCGCCATCCATGTCCGCCGCGTCGAGAAGGTTGAAGGATGTGGCGACCTTGCCGGCGCTGAGCGGGTGGTAGGTGAAACTCGGCGCCAGAGCGCCGTCGTTCTCGAGCCAACCGCTCGGAAGCACGGGGTCGATGTCGCCATCGCCATCGAGATCGGTCAGGAACACATTGGTGTTGCTCAGCGGCGGTGTCTCGGTGACGACGTGCGTAAACGTCGGCGGCGTGCCCCCGTTGTTTCGGAACCACTCCAAGCCCAGCGCCTTGGCGCCGCTAACGGCCATCGCGAGATCGACAAGTCCGTCACCGTTGATGTCGCCGACATCAATCGCGGCAGCGCCGGGTGTGTTCAGCGCGCCGAGCCCGCGCCGTGTGAATCCCGGCTGGTCTTCACCGTCGTTTTCATACCAGTCCACGACGCCTTCGAAGAGTTCGTCGCCACTACCGGAAACGACGATGAGGTCTTGATCGCCGTCGTTGTCGAGATCGGCGACGGCGATGTGCGTTGGATTGAACGCTTCATCGTCGATGAGACGTTCGGGAAATGGTGTTCCCGCGTGCGCGAACGGCACGAGGCCCATCCAGCACAAGAGTGCAGACCAAATCCGGCGCGATGTAATGTTCATGATGAGACCCTCCGGTAATTGCCCCCAAACTACGCGAAGGCGCCACGCAGGCCAATGAGAAAATGGGAAAAGACCCCTCAAGACGTGCGAACGCCGAATGTGGGGATTATGTTTGTGATCTGTGAGCGCGTCGCAGCTCAGCCGAGGCCAAGCAGCGGCGCCAGCTTGATCCGGCTCGTCGTCTTTTCACCAATCAGAGTTCTGATTCTTGAACGACCTCCAATTCGCCCCCAACGATGCGCCGCGTGATCCGACCTTTTCGGCTGTGCCGAATGACGGCAACTTGAATCGACTCTGGAATCGTGACGGCATGCTCAATTTCAAACCCGCGCGGGAGCCATGTCTTTCCGTATTCATCCGTTGCTTCGATTTCGATGTCGGTCCCAAACTGGGAAGCAAGTTGAATTGCTGCATCCAGGTATTGGATCACTATGTCATCGCGAATTTTGCGGCAAAAGCGCTGCTGAATCGGAGTTGTCTCTCCACCGTGCGCTATGCACAGTTGAATAAAGCGATCCTCCGCCTTTCCGTGTTGGCTGCTTGATACATGAAGCCAATGGCGAATGACGAGCCGATCAATTTCACTGGCATGTATACAACGCGGCTTATCACAGGCAATGTTGGAGTCAGTCACAATTGTGAACCATGGTCGAAATCGTTTCATCGAGAATATGACGCAACCAAGTGCGACGGCGGCAATCAAGCACCACCATATTGGAAGCGAATAGCCGAAGAACGGCGCCGCAATCCAAGGCAGGAGGCTGGCAGCCATGCCAGCGAAGCCAAACGCTACACAATCAACGGTTGGCCGACGCGAGACAATTCGATCCGGCAAGTATTCCAGAAAGAGACGCGAATTCGTGAACTTCCGTGACAACAATTTCTCACCAATCGCTTCGCCGAAACGTCAATTTCTACAAATTCACCCCAACCCCAACAGCGGCGCCAGCGCCCGCAAGTTGCTCACCGCTGTCGCGATGTGATCGATCGCATAATCCACATCTTCTTCCGTTGTGGAGCGCCCTAATGAAAGCCGCAGCGTCGCCAGCGCCATTTGTTCGGGCACGTCCATCGCGGTGAGCACGTGGCTCGGCTTCACCGCCATGCTCGAACAAGCGCTTGCGGCGGAGCAGGCGACGTCCGTCGCGACCATCATCAAGGCTTCGCCGTCCATGCGCTCGAACGAAATGTTCGTGATGTGCGGCAGGCGCTTGGCCTCAGCGCCGTTGATGTGTACGCCGTCGAGGCGCGAGAGCAGGCCTTTTTCAAGTCGTTCGCGCAGTTTTGCCAGACGTGGCGCCTCGTCGTCCATGTGTTCAGCGCAGATTTCGCAGGCGACGCCGAGTCCGACAATGCCGGGGACGTTGAGTGTGCCGGAGCGCAAGCCGCGCTCTTGTCCGCCGCCTTCGGTCTGGGCGCGCAAAGCGCGCGTGCGCTCGTTGTCGCGGATGTACAGCGCGCCGACGCCCTTGGGGCCGTAAATCTTGTGCCCGGACATCGAGAGCAAGTCGAACCCATCGCGCGATGCGTCCGTCGGCATTTTGCCCACCCACTGTGTCGCGTCCGTGTGCATCGCGACGTTGGCCTCGTTGCAGAGGCGCGCAATGGCGGGGACGTCGCTGATCACGCCGGTTTCGTTGTTGGCCCACATCACGGAGACGAGGATCGTGTCGTCGCGTAGCGCGGCTTCGACCATCTCTGCCGTGATGGCGCCTTTGGGGCCGGGCGTGAGATAGGTGACATCGAAACCTTCGGCTTCGAGTGTGTGGGCCGGGTCGTAGACGGCTTTGTGTTCGGTCGCGGCGGTGATGATGTGGGGGCGGGAGGAGGAAGGGGAACTAATTTGAGCCCTCACCTGACCTCGCTGTGCTCGGCCATCCTCTCCCAGGGGGAGAGGGGGGCGCGCTATCCCCTTGACGGCGATGTTGTTGGATTCGGTGGCGCCGCTGGTGAAGATGATTTCGTGGGGAGATGCGTTGAGGAGAGCCGCGACTTGTTTGCGCGCGCTTTCAACGGCTTGGGCCGCTTCCCAGCCGAAGCGATGGTTGCGATTGCTTGGGTTGCCGGGGCTGCTGGATAGATACGGCAGCATCGCGCCTACGACGCGCGGGTCGCACGGCGTGCTGGCGGCGTGATCCATATAGATCGGCTGGTCGATGGGCATGGAGAGGGGATGCTAGCGGTTGTCAGTCACGGGGAGCCAGGCTCCAGGCATCAGGTTTCGGAACTGGGGCCTGGTCACTGGCTCCTGAGGCCTTCTCTTCAAGCTCCCGGCCTGCCGCCCATGGCGCGGAGTTCGTCGCGGAGGATCGCGGCGAGTTCGTAATTCTCGTGCTCGATCGCCTTGGTCAGGCGGTCGCGGAGTTCGGACTCGGGGCTGACGGGGAGTTTGGGCACGAGGGATTCTTTCATGCCTTCGAGCAGCCGCGCTTCGTTGGACTCTTCGAAGAGGTCCGGCTCGCCGGCTTCATCGAAGTGCTCACGGATGCGCTCCAGCGCTTCGTCAATCGCGAGGATCGCGGCACGCGGCTCTTTATCACGAATCGCCAGCCCGGCCAGCGCTCGGGCGCGCATCATCAGCAGGTAGGGGCGGAACTGCGCGAGTGATTCGCGATCATCATCGCTGCCCGCGTGGCGCTCCATGAAATCCAGCGCGCGCAAGTTGCGCGACGTGTCGCGCAGCACGCCTTCGAGATCTTCAAGCACGTACAGCGCGACATACCGGTGATAAAACTGCGACGCTTCCTCGCGCAGTGTGCGGCAGGCTTCCTCGTCAAGCAAAAACTGCTCGGGGTCGCCACCTTCGATTTGATGCTCTTCGAGTTTGGCCTCGTAGTAATCAAGCAGGCTTTCGAAGCCGTGCGGGCGCGAACCATCGGGCCGGCCCTGCGCTTCGAGCTGCAAGAGTCCGAGATCCAGACGGATTTGCAGCTTGTCGCGGCCGTCTTCGCCTTCAATCAGGCGCACCGCAAGCTGCCCGTTGACGAAGGGCCAATCCTGCAACAATTTGGTGAGGTCATTGGTCATAACATCAGGCCTCGTCTCGATGAACGCCTATCGGCAGTTCCATCAAGGCGACGCCATCCAACTATACGACGGACGGACCCTTTGGGTTCGGTTGCGGCGATCACGCAAATGGGGCGTTCTCGGACGCCCTGTGTGCGCAGGCCGCGCCGCTTCACACGCCCCGCAGAGTCCGCCTTAAGGGGCCATCGCGACGGGCCGATGCTCGGAGCGGTGTGTGACAGCGCGCCCGCATCGGACCGAGCCAAGCGTGGTTGTTCGTCCGAATAAGTGCGGCGTCCAGGAGGGGGATCTGACGTCTGATGGGCAAGGGCCGCGTTGAGTCTGACCTGCAGACGTACCTTCGTGAAATCGACGAAGTGCCGCTGCTTTCCGCCGAGGAAGAGCGATGGCTCGGATGGCGTGTCATTAATGACAACTGCCCCGATGCGCGCGAACACATGATCCGCGCGAACCTGCGCCTCGTGGTCGCCATCGCGAAGCGCTACAACAATCGCGGGCTGACGCTTTCGGACCTCATCGAAGAAGGCAACATTGGTTTGATCCGCGCCGTGGAGGGGTTCGACCCCGCGCAAGGCGCGCGATTCAGCACGTATGGCTCGTGGTGGATCAAGCAGGCGATCAAACGCGCGCTGATTAATGCCGTGCAGCCGGTGCATATTCCGGCGTACATGGTTGAATTGATTGCGAAGTGGAAGCAGACGAGCCGCATTCTGCAGGATGAGCTTGGTCGCCAGCCGTCCGCGCAGGAACTGGCCGAGCGCATGAAACTGCCGGTCAAGAAGATTCGCATCATTCGCAAGGCCGTGCGCGCGGTGCAGAGCCGCGGGCAAGGGCCAGTGGATGAGAACGGGCAGGATGTGACGCTCAGCGCGATGCTGAAGGATGAACGCAATCCGCGCCCGGATGAAGAAGTGCTGCTCGACGATGAGCTGCGCACCATTCAGCAATTGTTGGAAGCGATCGACGAGCGCGAAGCCGTGGTGCTGCGTTTGCGATTTGGCCTGGACGGGCGCGAGCCGCTGACGCTGAAGCAGATTGGCGCCGAGATCGGGCTGACGCGCGAGCGCGTGCGCCAGATCGAGATTCATGCGCTCAAAAAGCTGAACAAGCGCCTGCACGACGACAAGCCAAGCCGCTTCTTTAAGGGTGCGGCGAAGAAGGCGGGTTGAGGAAGGCCTCAGGAGCCGGTGACCAGGCGCCAGTGCGCAACACTGGAGCCCGGGGCCTGACTCCTAGTGACTACTTCTTCGCTTTATAAAACGGCAACCCCACCACTTCCGCCGCGATCGTGCGTTCGCCGGCGATGATGTCGAGTTTCGTGCCGTTGTCGGCCAGCGCAGAATCCACGTATCCCATCGCGATCGGTTTTTCGAGCGTCGGGCTGAGGCACGCGCTGGTGACGAGGCCGACGTCTTCGCCGTTGCGTTGAATGATCATGCCCTGTCGCGCGCTGCGCCGGCCTTCCATCGCCATGCCGACAAGCTTGCGGGCCGTGCCTTTCTCCGCCTGCTCGCGCACGGCGTCGAAACCGATGAACTGCTCCTTGGGTTCGTGTTCGGCCTTGTCGAGATTAATCGCGAATGACAAGTCGCTGGACCATGCAGGGATGTCTTCACCAAGCTCATGCCCATACAGCGGCATGCCCGCTTCGAGGCGCAGTGTGTCACGCGCGCCGAGACCGGCCGGTTTGATGATCGCGTCAGGTTTGGTGAAATCGACTTCGCGCTTGATGAGGTCAATGGCCATGCCCGCGACACTGTTCGGCAGGATGACTTCAACGCCATCCTCTCCCGTGTACCCCGTGCGGCTCACAAGCGCCTTCACCATGAGCACGCCCTTGGTCACGAAGCGATACCGCTTGAGTTGCGGAATCTCCTGGCTGAACTTGCCGATCAGGTCCATCACCTTCGGGCCTTGCAGCGCGACCATCGCAGTCTTCATGGTGCGGTCATCGATGTCGACTTTCAGGTCGCCGCGAATTTCATCGAAGTGCCCGAGCAGCTTCTCGCGGTTGGATGCATTGACGACAAGCATGAATTCCGATTCATCGATGCGGTAGACGAGCACATCATCGCGCACGCCGCCGGCTTCGTTGCAGACGAGCGAATAGCGGCACTGCCCGGGCTGCATGTCGCTGATGCGTCGTGTGCAGAGGCGCTCGAGGAATCGCCGCACGTCCTTGCCTTTGAACCACACGCGCCCCATGTGCGAGACGTCGAACAGTCCGCCGCTGTGGCGCACCTGCTTGTGCTCTTCGATGATGCCGGTGTACAGGATCGGCATCTCCCACCCGGCGAAGTCCACCATGCGGCCGCCGGCGTCGTGATGCAGTTTGTTGAAGGGCGTTTTGAGCATGGGGAAGCTCCGGGGTACGGTGCGGGAATTGATTTGGGTTTGACACGATAGCGGAAGGGACGGGGCACCAGGCACCAGGCACCAGGCACCAGGCACCAAGCACTAGGCACTGGGGATCAGAGCCCTGAGCGCAAGCGAGGGGTCGCGGCGGCGCAATCACGATGACGTGCGTTCGGCTGAACGGAATCGCAGCTCCGACTCCCCCACCGCTACGATCCTCCAATGTTCGCCTGGATCTTCCGCTGGCCCCGCCACGCCGCGCTGTGCGGCGGTGTGGTGCTCGTGCTACTCGCGTACGGAGCGTGGAGCACGTGGGCGATCATGACGGCGCAGCCAAGGCCGACGGTGGATTACATCGCGAAGTTGAATGCGTTGACGCTGGAGGGGCAGCCGGAGAGGGAGGATGCGTGGCCGGTGTATCGGAAGATTATTTTTGAGACCTTTGAATACGACCCGATCGAGTTTGAAGGCAATGCGACTTACACACGACTCCGGTCGCTTCTTGGCAGTCATATTTTTCATGGGCGCTGGGACGATTCACGCCTTGATGTCGCCAAATCCCATCTCGTCGCGGCATACCCCCTACTGACGGCGTTTGATCAGGCGACTGCATTGCCGGGGCTCGCAGTTCCATTTGATGCTTCCTATTCCAGTTCAACCGAGCGCCTTGATGAATATGGAATGACTTTGGCGGCGAGCGCAGCGCCCTTCAGGATTGGAGCGCCATTTCGGTATTTGGCAACGGTGAACGCCGCCGCGATGCGCGCCGCTTTTGAGGTTGAAGACTGGGACGAAGCGCTCGCTCGTCTGGAATCAGGCCTCGCACAAATTGAGCAGCAGGCGCTCCAACGATTTCTTGTGGTGCATCTCAGTTCGAGTGCGTCCATTGAATTGTTGCTCACGGAACTCTGTCATCAGCTCGATGAAAAATCCATGTCGCCCTGGGTTGCGGATGCAATCTCGGATCGATTGTTGGTGTTTCAAACTCGCATGGCTGAACGCATGACGAACTGGATTGATGGGGAGGCGCTCATTCGTGAAGATTCCGTGCAGTGGATTTATGGCCAGAGTCTTCCATGGAATTCGCTCGTTCTCGGGGATTTCATCGAAGTGATTTCAGTATGGGCGGCGCGACCTGCTGAAGTTGCTTATCTCGGCGATTTTGGAGGGCTTTTTCTTGCCGATCGAGAGCAATCGGTGGCTTCGATCGAGTCATGGAGAGAGTTTCTTCACCGTGTTTATGAATCGCCGCCGTCCGTATGGGATTCTTTTGGCGAGCCATATCACCAACAGTTTGGAACGGTTCCGGTGCATATGTTGGAGGATTGGGGGCTGCACCGGCGCGTGCTGAATCAGTTTCACACGCGGCAATCTCGAATTGCAGGCGTTCGCGTGATGGCCCTTTTGGAATCCGCTTTGGCGAATGGGAACGAACCGCCGAAGTCACTATTGGAGGTCATAAGCGAGAATGATGCGCGGGATCCGGTCTCGGGGTCATTCTTTGAATATCAGATCATTGATGATGAAGCAGACGTTCGCGAATATGTCTTACGCGTTCCGTGGCTGCCGCAAGATGACTATCACGCCATTATCAATTCGAAACGATTGACGATTGACCAAATGACCTTCTGAGCGTTCAAAGAGTCGATGAGGGTCGCGATCCGCCCCTAAGGGGCGGCGGATGTTGCCACTCGTGGGAGGTTGCCTGATGAATCTCCTCGCCCCGTAGGGGCAAAGGAATTGTAGTTTCGAAAAGGCCCGTCGAAAAAAAAGATTCCTGCGCCCCTTTGGGGCGCGGCGTCCTATGGGTCGTTTTCCACGAGTTGCGCTGCGCCCAGTGGGCGCTGCTTCACTCGTGGCAACAATCCTTCATCCCTTCGGGATAGGGCGCTGCGGATGCGCATCCTTTTTGACCGACATTGATTGTGCGCGAGGCGCGTCTGTGACCCTTCGCTGGCGCTCAGGGCTCTGAGGGCCACGGCATGTTGTCGAGGAGGCGCACAAGCCCAAGCCGCCCGGCGGTGAGCGCTCTTGCGGGCGCCTGCAATTCACTCGCCGTTGTGTGCGGCGGCAATGGCTCTAGTGTCGCCGCGTCGCGGACGGTGGCGTAGTTCACGTCGATGCCGGCGCTTGTCACGGATTCGCGAATCGCGCGTTCGGCGTCGGCGACGGTGAATTCTTGTTGGGCCGCGCGCAGGCCGCGGCTGATGGAGAGCGCCCGCTCGCGCTCGTCCTTTGTCAGATGCACATTGCGGCTGCTCAGCGCCAACCCATCCTTCTCGCGCACGGTCGGCCCCGGCACAATCGTCACACCCAATCCTTCGCCCTCACTCATCGCGCGCACGGTTTGCAACTGCTGCCAGTCCTTCTCGCCAAACACCGCGGCGGCGCACTGCGTGAGTTTGAAAAACCGGCGCACCACCTGGCACACGCCTTCGAAGTGCCCCGGCCGAAAGGCATCCTCCAGGCCTTTGTTCACAGCGCAATCGGGAATCGTTCCGACGGGGATGGATTCATTTTGCGGATACACAAGCTCCACGGGCGGCGCGAAGACGCATTGCGCGCCGGCTTCGGCCGCGATAGCGACGTCGGTTTCGAGTGTGCGCGGGTAGCGGTCGAAGTCGTCCTTCTCGTCAAACTGGGTTGGATTCACGAACACATACACGACGACCGGCGCGCCGTTGAGTTCGTCATGCGCATGTCGCGCTGCGATCTCGATGAGTTCGATGTGGCCGGTGTGCAGGGCGCCCATGGTGGGGATGAGCACGCCGCCGAAGTGTGGGCGCAGGTCTTCGAGTGTGTGGGCGACGTGCATGGCGCGGGCATTGTGACGGAGGTTGGGGAGAGGCGCCGTTGCGAAGAGCGATTGAGCACCGGATTCCCCTCATCCGTCATCCCGACAAGTCGGGATGCCACCTTCTCCCGTTGGGAGAAGGGTTTGACTCCCTCTCCCTCCGGGAGAGGGCCGGGGTGAGGGGTGTTGGGCGCGCGATGATTCAGATGCGCTGTCCTTGAGAATGTGCGCTGTCTCGTGGCCTTGACTGAAGACAGTCAAGACCACGGCACCATAGAAAACTACGGTCTTGCACTGGCCGCCCCTCATCCGTCAACGCTTACGCGTTGCCACCTTCTCCCGGGGGGAGAAGGGTTTTCTCCCTCTCCCTCCGGGAGAGGGCCGGGGTGAGGGGCGTTGGGCGCACGATGATTTCGATGCGCAGTCCTTGAAAATGTGCGATGTTTCGCGGCCTTAACTGAGAACAGTCAAGACCACGGCACTTTTGAAATGGCAGGAGCCGTTCAATTTGTGCGGGTATTCAATCCATCGCCAAATCAGATTCGCCGAGCAACTCATAACACTTGCGCCGCAGGATCTGCCCCGCGAGTGTCGGATCATCGACCGCCAGCGCTACAGACGGGCCGCGGTTGGCCATGCCGAGCAGCGGGTACACGAATTGAATATTCAACTCCGCCGCGACGAGGCACGCGCACATCGTGGCGATCGTGTGATCGCCGGTTATCTCTACGACGAGCACTTCGGTTTCCGAAAATGGAAAGTCCGCTTCGCGCAGGGTGAGGATGGCGTCTTCGGCGTTGCTGGTGATGAGTCGCACGACCGCATGGTCGGAGGCTTCGTGCACAGTGATGGCGTGCAGGCGGCAGTACGGGCGCTCATCGAATGCTTGCAGCAGTGTGCGCAGTTTTCCGACGCGGTTGTCGAGGAAAACGCTGAACTGCGTGACGCTCGGAGGCGAATAGCCCTGGGCCGTCTCGAACGGGTTTGGCGACTGACTCATCGTGCGTCCGGATCCTTGGACGAAGCCCCGTGAAAAAGAGAGCCCGGCGGACGCCGTCACAAGCAAATGCCGGCGGCTTACGTCTTGAACGACGTCCCCCCCGCAAACCGCCGCCAGTCACCACCCAATCCGCGACCGACGTCCGCCCGACTCAGAATCCCGAGTATCCCACACGAGCGCCAAAACACAAGGATTTACCGAGCAGAATCCGACCTCAGCGGCCTCTTTGGTCCTTCTGGATGGTTTCGGCGGGCGGCCGCACCATCGTCACCTCACCCGGATCGGGGCAGAGGCCCATGTGATGCGCCAGCGAGAGCAGCGCCTGAATGGCTTCGAGCCCGCGCTCGCCGGCGTCGATGGTCAGCCGATTCACGTACATGCTGATGAATTCGTCAGCCGTGGCGGAGTCGAGCCCGCGCGCGTGTTGCATGGCGTAGGCAACGCTTTCTTCGCGCTCGACCAGCGCGTGCGCGATGCTCTGCGACAGGATCCCCGTCACCTCTTCGCAGGCGCCGTCGCCGAATCGATCATCAAGATCGCGCCGGATGGCGTTGCCACCGAGCGGCAGCGGAAGGCCGGTTTCCCCCCGCCACCAAGCGCCGAGGTCGGTGATCAGCGACAGCCCTGCGTCGGCGTAGGTCAATTGGCCTTCGTGAATCACGATGCCCGCGTCGACCTCTCCATTGACGACCGCATCCATGATTTGATCGAAGGGCAATGCGATGGCGTTTGGCTCGGCGCCGCGCAACATCATGCGAAAGACGAGATGGGCCGTCGTTTGGAGTCCAGGCGTCGCAATGCGTGACGCAGGGTCAGCAAGCCAGGCGAAACCGTCGCTGCGCGGCTCGCGCGCCACCAGTCGCGGGCCGTACCCATCACCCATGCTAGAGCCACAACTCGTAAGGGCGTAGCGATCCTTCACGTGCGGGTACGTATGGATCGAAATGGCGGTGATGTCGAGATCGCCTTTGCGAATCGCCCGCTGATTGAGGGATTGAATGTCCTCGGGGACGAGTTCGAACCGAAAGCGACCGGTGTCGATGGCGCCCGTCAGCGGCCACCACATGAACGCATCGTCCGGGTCCGGCGAATGGGCGAGGGTGAGCGTCGGTCTCTCTGAAGGGCTGGCGGGCATGCTCGGACGAGGATCATAGTGGCCGAGACCCAACACCGGGCAATTGCGGTGATCCTGCCCCCGGCATTGAAGCCGGTGCGGCGGACTCCTAGTGTGCCCGCTCTCTGATCATGGCCAAACGCAAGAAAGACCATTCCGACTCCCCCACCGTGCTGAACCGCAAAGCGCGACACGACTACGTCATCGAGGACACACTCGAGGTCGGCATGATGCTGCGCGGGTCGGAGGTCAAGAGCATCCGCGCCGGGGGCACGTCGCTGGCCGAGGGGTACGTCCGCGTGCAGGAGACCCCCCCCGCGCTATTCCTGCATGGCGCGCACATTCCCGAATATGGACCGGCCGCCGGCCACCAGCATCCGCCGACGCGCGTGCGCAAGCTTCTCGCGCACAAACGCGAAATCAAAAAGCTGGTGCTGCTGGTGAGTCAAAAGGGCGTGACCGTCGTGCCGCTGAAGCTGTACTTCACGCGCGGCAAAGCCAAGCTGCAAATCGGCGTCGCACGCGGCAAACAGCACGGCGACAAGCGGCGCGACCTGCGCGAACGCGAAGCCAAGCGCGACATTGATCGCGCGATGTCTCGCAAACTCGGTTGAGGGGTCAATGTCTCTGACGGGAACGGCCGCGTTGGTTATTCGGCGGCTTCTTCGGAGATCTCTTGCACCAGGGAATCGATAGCGGAGTCGATCTTGTCCGACGTGTTGTACGCGCCGGAATCGATCTCACCCTTGATGCGCTGAACGAGGTCCGCACGTATCGCGGGCAGCTCGCGAAGGCGGCTCAGCAGCACAGCGCGATTCGAGAGTTCAAGTTCATCGCTCGGCCGAAGGGCGCCGTTGATTTCGGCGCGCGCGGCGGGAGCGTTCGTATGGTGCGGCTTCCCGTTGAGCCGGGTGACTGACGCCGCAGACGGCTGACTGATTGGTGATGCGTCGCTCATGGCGGACATTCTGCTCCTGCGTTTCAACGAACGAGTCCGGGGCATGAAAGTGTCTTTGAAGGGCCGTTGCAGTCGTTCAGTAAAGCGGTACGACGCCCGAGGCGCCGGTGATTTGAGAACTTCCGGCCTGCCGATTGTCGTACTCACGAATCCATTCGTACCATCACCTGTATCGACACACGCCCTTCATCGACTTGAAAGAATGAGATAATCCATTGAAGCGTAAAGACTTACAGAATCGACTCCGGAGCCTCATCTGCGTCTTTGCGGGCGCCCTGGCCGCTATCGGCGCCGCCGGCTGCTCGTCTGGAAGCAGTCAGAGCAACGAAAACCTTCGTGCCGAGGGCCGAGAGGTGTTCGGCGATGTGAATCGCGCCGGACAACCCCAGGTAAGGCCGCCGGCGTGGCGAGTGGCGCTGGCGGTTTTCTCCGGGCCGGATGCCGTGGCTCAGGCCAACATCGCGCTGCCGATCATCCAGGGTGAGGGCGGCATGCCCGAGGCGTTCGTCGAGCCTCGCCGCAGCGGCGCCATCATTGCGATCGGCGCCTTTGATGAACCGGACAGCCGTCAGGCACAGCGCGAACTGGATCGCGTCAAGGCCATGCGTCGCAACGGGCAGGTGATGTATCCGCGCGCGTTCCTGGCGCCGCCCCAGAGCGGCGTCGCGGGCGCGATCCCGGAATGGAACCTTGCCAACGCGCGCGAACAGCACGGGCAAAGCGTGAAATACACGTTGCAAGTCGCGGTGTACGAAAGCAACCGGCGCGCTGAGGCCATGCGTCTCGCTGAAGAAGCCGCGTCGACGTATCGGCGCGACGGTGAACTCGCGTTCTATTACCACGGCCCGAACCGAAGCATGGTCACGATCGGTGTGTTCAATGATCGTGATTTTGATCCCGCGTCCAGTCGCATGAGCACGGAGTTGCAACAACTCATGACGCGGCATCCGGCGCACCTCTACAACGGCATGGGCGTGACGGAGACACTCAGCGACGGTTCGACCCGAACGCAACCCCCCCAGCTTGTTCGAATTCCTTGAGCCGCAACCACTAACGCGCAAACCCTGCACGCCCGATAAGCATGGTCCGATTACCCCAAGTTGTTGTTTTCACACGCTTTTCGGGTCAAGAGTCTTGCAGAGACACGTCAGAGCGGTAGCATGACGCAGTCCGACATCGGCGCTTTGCACAGGGGCCGATCAAGCGGACACGAGAAGAGAGAGTGGCGAGTCCACGATCGAAAAAGCCCCGGCGCTGTCCCTCTTGCGCCCCGGTGATCAGTGCGCTCCCACCCGATGAGTTTGGTTCAGTTCATCAGGACTGAGCGTGTGTTGTGTGTGTGCACGTGCTCAGACTGATGCGCAGTGGCCATTGGCGCACTGCGCCATTCGTGTGTTGCGTCGCCTATCGGGGCGTTTTCGCGTCGGCCTCTTTGAGGCCGTGCGGGGTAAGAGGGAAGCACCCCCGAGTGCGTTGAGTTCAGGCGACCGCACCGCGACACCACCCGTGCTAGCCGCGGGTGGTGTTTTTCATTGGCGAGACATCGCTTTAGTGATCGTGTGCCACTGCTCTTGAGCAGTGATTCCGGGAGAAACGGGCGAGACGGTCCGGCCTGCATCCGAGCCTTCGCTTCGCTCAGACGCGGCGTCCGTCGGTGACTGGAAACTCAATTTTCGTGCTTACGTTCAACGCACAGCTCGGAAAGCTGTGCCGCCTTGAGCTCTGCATTCACTGCCGCGACAGCGCCGTCACCACCTCATACCCCATGTACCCGAAGTACAGGGCCAGCAGCACCGAGCCCTCCACGCGGCTGATCATCCGACCCGACGTCAGACTCATTGGCCACAGAAGCAGGCTCAAGAGCGCCATCATCAGCAGCGATGACAGCGCCAGTTGCGGCAAGGGCACGGGCGCCACCGTCGATGTCACACCCATCACCAGCAGAATGTTGAACAGGTTTGACCCCACCACATTGCCGACGGCGATGTCCACCTGACCCTTGCGAGCCGCGATCAGCGACGTCGCCAGTTCCGGCAGACTCGTCGCGACCGCGACCACCGTCAGGCCGATCAGTTCATTGGACATGCCGATGGACGCCGCGATCTGCACCGCGCCCGTCTCCGCGAGCTTGCCGCCACCCAGCAGCAACCCAAGCCCAAACAGAAACAGCATGATCGACAAGCCCAGCGGCGTTCGGCGGACGTCGGCCATTTGCTCCTGTTCTTCAATCGAAATGATGCCGTCGCCGACGCCTTCGCTGCGCGACATACGCAGGATGAACAGAAACACGCCGGCGAAAAGCGTCAGCAGGATCACACCATCGAGCCGCGCCAGCCCCGGCGCGCCGTCATACGCGGGCGGGTTCACATATCCAAGCGCAATGAATGCAAGCGTCGCGGCGAGCATGAGCGGAATCTCGCGCGTGACCAGCGTCGCTTTGACCTGCATGGGTTTGATCAGCGCCGACAAGCCGAGGATCAGCCCGACGTTGGCGATGTTGGACCCGACAATGTTGCCGAAGCTCAGTTCGGTGTTGCCATTGATCGCGGCAACGATGTTCAGCGCCAGTTCCGGCGCGGAAGTGCCGAAGGCGACGACCGTCAGGCCGATGACGAGCGGCGAGACGCCAAGCCGCCCGGCCAGCGCGATGGCGCCGCGCACCAGCATGTCTCCGCCGACGACCAGCAGGACAACTCCGAGCGCGAATATGCCAATGCTTGCGATCATGGGTGCAAATTCCTCTGGCGCACGACACTAGCGGGTTTATTGGCGATTGCGTGACCGAAACACGTTCACGGGCGTCATGCAATGGGCGGAGCGTGATTCGGAAGAAGTGAGCGGGCGCCGTTCATTGTTCGAATTGGCGTCGTTTTCTCCCCACCGGTAGCCTTACACCCATGAGCCAAAACCCCTACCAGCAGAACGAAGACTACGGCTACGGCGGCGATGATTACGACTATCCCGATCCGCCGCGCACGAGCTTGCTGGCTGTTTTCTCAATCCTGTGCGCTATTCCGTGCGGCTGTATTCCGTTCGTCGGCGCGATCCCGGGTTTGCTCGCAGTCACGCTCGGCGCCGTGTCGCTCGGATTGATCAAACGATCCAATGGGCGGCTTTCCGGGCGCACGCCGGCGATCACCGGCATCTTCCTCGGGTTGCTGATGGTCGTGATTCATGTCGCGCTTTCCATCGGCGTCATGCAGGGCTTTACGTACTACCAGAAGACCATGCAGCCGGTCGCGTCAACATTCTTCATGAGCGCCACGCAAGGTGATTTCACCAAGGCGCGCAGCGTCCTGACGGCGACGGCCGACGCCGACGTCACGGATGAACAATTCGCCTCGTTCATCGAAGCGATCGAAGTGAATGAGGGCAAGATCACCGGCGTCAACGCGAATATCGGTCAGATGTTTGAAAGTTTCGGGACGATCTACTCCGGCTCACGACAGACCACGACCGTCAGTGGAAACCAGGGTTCCAATGATGCGATGCCCATTCCATTCCGTGTTGATACGGATCAAGGCTCGTTCATTGGCATCGCCATTTTCGATCCCATATCGCTCGGCTCGCCGCAGCCGAAACTCGTTGATGTGATGGCGCTCCTGCCCGGCCCGCGCGCCGTACTGCTGCGCAACTACGGACCCGGAGCCCTCGAAGCCGCCGCGGCGTTCGGCGCCACCGTCGTCACACACGAAGAAGCCATCGAAGGCGCAAAGACGAACGCGCTGCCGCCGGCCGAAGACGCGACGTCCGAAACGCCCGATTCCAACAACGAAGAAGAATCCGAGGAAAACGAAGGCTGAAACAGCCTTACGTCTTCATGCTCGAAAGAGCCGCGATCGCAATCGGCGCCAACACCAGCGGCGGAAAGAACACCGCCAGCCACACCGGCAAGCCCGGAAGCGGACTCATCACGCCGATCACACTGCCGATCATCGCTATCGCGATCAAGGGCGCTACACGGAACGATCGGGACGCCATGTTGACCGGTGTGCGCGAGAAGAAGAACGGAATCGCGATAAGCAGCACGCAGAGGTTGCTCAGCATGATCGCAACGCGTCCGAAGCGAATGCGGTTCAGTCGATCGCGCGTGGTCTTGTCGATGGGGAAGTCCCGCTGTGACAGCGCTGCATTGATCTGCCGCCACGACAGGCTTTGTCCGAACCCAGCGACCTGACGCACGAGAATCACGGTCGGCTCAAGATCCGTTTCGATGCGTTCGACCACTTCGCGCTGATTCGAAGCGCCGGGGCGCTCCGCAATGCCGCCGATGAGACGCCACGCCGTTCCTTCCCAGATCGCTTCATCCGCAGCGATGCGCCGGGTGATGTAGCCCGAGCTGTCGCGCTCCCAAATCGCCACGTTGGTGAGTCGCTGTTCGGACGGTTCAAAAGTCGTCGCGTTCCACAGCCGCCCAGCGCCATCGCGAAGGAGCGTGACACGAAACGTCTCCAGCTTTCGCTTGCCGATGTCTTTCGCGTCGCGCGGCAAGAGGTGCGCCACCCGCGGCAGGAAGAACTCCTGATTCGCCGCCTGCGCCGCCAGCACGAGCACCGCCGCCATCGCCATCGGCGCGCTGAGTCGATGCAAGCTCACGCCGCTGGCCAGAGCCGCGACCAGTTCGCGCTTGCGCACCATGCTCGCGGCGGTGAATCCCGCCGCCATCACGATGACCAGCCCGCTCAAGTAGCTGAACAATTGCAGCAGCCGCGGGCCCCAGAGATCAATCACCGCCAGTCCCGTCGCCGCCACGATTTTCAATGACGATCCATCCGGATCAAGATCCCGTGCTGCCTGAATGAACCGGCGCAGATTCAGGAACACGTCGATCCCGACCACAAACGCAAACAGCACAACGAACAGCGCGATGCAGTTCGCGAGGTACCGGCGCGCGATGTAGCGATCGAGGCGATTCATGCCGCGCCGTCAGCATACCGCCGCGAGCGGCGTTGCCTCAGTTCTCCTGCCGCGTGGGCCGCACGAGAATCTCGTTCACGTTGACATGGGGCGGCGACTCCATGGCGTAGATGATCGCCGCGGCGATGTCCGCGCTCTCCAGCGGGACAAAGTCTTCAGGCAGGCTGCGGAAGCGCTCCTTCACGCGTTCATCCGTAATCGCGTTCTGAAGCTCCGTGGTTACGAGGCCCGGTGCGATAGTCGTCACGCGGACGCCGCTGGACGCCAGCTCCTGCCGCAACCCTTCGGAGAGCGCATGCACGGCGAACTTGGTGGCGCAGTACACCGCGCCGCCGGGGAACACCTTGCGCCCCGCCACGCTCGACACATTGATGATGTGCCCGGTGCGTCGTTCGATCATCTCTGGCAGCACGGCGCCGACGCCGTAGAGCACACCGTTGATGTTCACATCCACCGTCTGCGTCCACTCATCAACTTTGCACGCATCCATGAACGACAGCGGCATGATGCCGGCGTTGTTGATCAGGACATCAATGGGGCCGAAGGTTTCCCGCGCCGTGGCGACCATTCCGTCCACATCAGATCTTGAGGTGACGTCGCACTCGACAGCGATTGCCTTGCCGCCAAGGGTGAGGATCTCTTTGGCGAGCTGATCCAGCCGATCGATGCGGCGGGCGACGCAGACGACGTTGGCGCCGCGCTTCCCGAGTTCAACGGCGGTGGCGTACCCGATGCCGCTGCTGGCGCCGGTGACGATGACGACTTTGTTCGATAACGCACTCATGAATCGTTCTCCAAATTCGCGCCGAGCGGCGTCTCCGGGTGAGCACGAAAGTCTATCCCCCAACAGGCGGCCTGCGCCGGGATCGGTACGATGCGTGTCCAATGCCTGAGACTGAGCCGCAACACGAATCCACGGGTGAACTCGACGTCCATCGCCTGGAAGCCCAGCGTCGCGCCAATCGCGATGCAGTCGCCGCACTGGGCCTCGCGCCCTATGGCCAGCGTGAAAAAGACCTCATTTCACTTGCTGAAGCCGCTCGCCAATACGACGAGAATGCCGACGCCGCATTCAAGGAGCATGGCAAGGAAGAGGGTTTCGCCGATCAGCGTCCGCGCGTGCGCATCGGTGGGCGCATCATGCTGCATCGTGACAACGGCAAACTGATCTGGTTGAACCTGCGCGACCACACTGGCGACTTGCAGGTCGCGGTGAGCAAGCGCGATTGCGATGAACTTGGTTTTAATCTCGCCAAGGCCAGCGATCTCGGCGACATTGCGATTGCGGAAGGCCCGCTGGTGAAGACGCGCACGGGTGAGATCACGGTATGGGCGAGTTCGTTGCGCGCGGGTGTGAAGAGTCTGGCGCCGCCGCCGGAGAAGTGGTCCGGCCTCGCCGATCCCGAGATTCGCTATCGCAAGCGATACATCGATCTCTATACGAATCCCGAAGTGATGCGCACGTTTACGTTGCGCAGCCAGATCATCGCTCGCATCCGCCGCTTCTGGGACGAGCGCGGCTTCCTCGAAGTCGAAACCCCCGTCTTGCAGCCTCAACCCGGCGGCGCCGCGGCGAGACCGTTCAGGAGCCACCTCAACGCGCTGGACATGCGCGTCGTCATGCGCATTGCGACGGAGCTTCATTTGAAGCGACTACTCGTGGGCGGCATGCCGCGGGTGTACGAGCTTGGGCGCATCTTCAGAAATGAAGGCGTGGACCGGCAGCACAACCCGGAGTTCACGTCGATTGAGGTGTACGAAGCGTTCGGCGATTGCTGGTCGATGCTCGATCACACCGAATCGCTGATGCGCGGCCTCGCACACTTCATCGCCGTCACCACCGCCGACCCGGACGTCATAAGCGAAGACATCGACATCCGCGATGTGAAACTGCCGTGGGGCGACATCACGGTGGATTACGGCTCGCCGTTTGCGCGCTTTACGTATTCGGAGCTGTATGAGAAGGCGCTCGGTTTCCCGATCAGCGATACCAAGCGCGCTCGTGAAGAAGCGAAGAACCGCAAACTCAAGCACGAAGGCCTCGACGACGTGTTCATCATCAACGAGCTCTTCGAAGAAGTCGCCGAGCCGCTGATCGATCCCGGCAAGCCGACTTTTGTCACGGAATATCCGTCCGCGATTTCGCCATTGACGCGCCCGTTGCCGGATAAGCCGCAGTTTGCGGGGCGCTGGGACCTCTTCATCGGAGGCATGGAGATCGGCACGTCCTACACCGAACTCAACGACCCCGACATTCAGATCGCCAAGTTCCAGGAACAGCTCGCCGGCGCTGACGAGGAAGAGCAGGCCATCCGCACGATGGACGACGACTTCATCGAAGCCCTCAAAGTCGGCATGCCCCCCGCCGGTGGCCTCGGCCTCGGCGTGGACCGCATCGTCATGCTGATGACGAACAACCGATCGATCCGGGACGTGATCTTGTTCCCGTTCATGCGCCCAACTTGAGCGTTCGAAACGATGGTGCCGTGGTCTTGCAAAGCAAGGCCACGATTGGGCGCTCACATCTCAAAATACATCGCACATGCAGGGGGAAGTCTCCCCCTGCAACCCCCTCTTTCGGAATACTGAATCGGTCGCTGTCGCGGGTGGCATGCCCACGTCCCCGTGGGCATGGTTACTTGTATTGCCAGCATGAATTCGGAACCGACGATGCCATCAATTCGAAAAAGTGTTGGCCCCTTCTCCCAGATTCAGCGAGAATGCTTCAAACTCACCACACGAGGAACCTCACCATGCCCGACATCGCCGACACCGATCTCAAGCAATTCGTCGAAGGCGGCGACGGCATCTTCGTCATTCGCGGCAGCGACACTTGCCGCGGCTGGAACAACATTCGATACAAGGTCGGCATGTCGTCGAAGAACGTCGGCTCGACGAAACTCTCCATGAACGTCGCGACCATCCCGCCCGGCGGCGTGGCGCTGGCCCACATTCACGACGGTTTCGAACTGATGCTCTACATCTTGCAGGGCAACGTGCGCCACGAATACGGCCCCGGCTGCAAGAAGATCATCGAGAACAAAGCCGGTGATTTCATTTACATCGAACCTGGTGTGCCGCACGAAGTGTTCAATATGAGTGATACAGAAGATGTGGTTGCGGTGGTCGCGCGCTCCGACGCGAGCGAATGGGCGAACATTATTCCGTATGACAGAGAGAGCGCCTAACCCCTCTCCCCCTGGGAGAGGGTGGCATCGCGACTTGTCGGGATGACGGGTGAGGGCCTGATCTCCCTCTCCCCCTGGGAGAGGGTGTCGCTGCGAAGCAGTGACGGGTGAGGGTCGGTCGAACTGCGCCACTGTTGGAAGTTGCGATGCGCAATGACGCCGCGCCTGAGCCAAGCGAAGACGCGGATGGTTGGTTGTGATTGACACGGTCCGATCCGGATCTTCGCTCGCTGGCGCTTACTCAGATCCGGCGTCCTCAGTTTCCACCTCCCCCGCCTCGCGGGGGAGGACACAGGAGGGGGCTACTCCGGCTACATCTTCTTCAGGTCTTGAGCGTGAGCAGCGCCATGAGGCATGTAGAAGTGAGTAGTTCAGTAGCCCTCCCCTATCCCCTCCCGCAAGGCGGGAGGGGAGGCGAAATGGACCAATTTCGAATGCTCTCGAATGACAGAATGAAACGCCGCATGCAATGCGCACATACGACCCCGCGCTCGCGCTGGGGGCTCTGATCCCCTCGATCCCTAGCTGCCTTGATGCGTTGATGCCTACTCCGAACCCACAATCCCCTCCGTCAACGCCTCAAACTCCCGCACCAACTTCACATGCTCCATTTGCGTCGCCGGCCCCGCAAACCCGGAATGAATCGCTTGCACTTTTCCGTCGCGTCCGATCCAGATCGTTGTCGGGAATGACTTCACCGCGGAGATGTCGGGCAATGTCTTTGACGCCTGCGCCTTGTCGCTTGTGCCGGCGATGACGATCTCCCAGTCGATGCCGAATTTTTCTTTGAAGCGCTCCACCTGGCGCTGACTGCGCTCATCATCGCCAGTCACTTCATACGCGAGGCCCAGCACTTCGAGGCCATCTTCGCGATAGCGCTCGTACAGATCGCGCAGCACCGGCGTCTCATCATGACAGTTCGGGCACCACGTGCCGAAGATCTGCACAATCACCGGCTTGCCCCGATAGCGCGGCGTATCAAGCTCCGCCAGATGTAACTTCCCATCGCCGCTGGTCAGCGCGACTTCGCTGAACGGGTCCGGGAGTTTGAATTCCTCGTTCGGTTCGAGCATGTGCCCGGTCAGAGTCTCATGCCACCAGTTGCCTGAATAGAAGTCACCCTCGATTGTGCCGTCAGCCGGACTGTGACTCATGTCAATGAGGAAGGCATGGGCGCCATCGAATACCGACAATCGGAGACTCGGGGGATCTTCAAACGTGTCACCGTAAAAATCCCATGTTCCAGACAGGTATCGATAATCACCCGTCGGCGTTCGAATGGTTCCGTTTACTTCACGCAGATAGAATTCAGGGCCTGCGACGCGTCGCCCAAAATTGAATACGCCGACCGCGACGCCGCTCTCCTGAAAATTGATCTTGAATAGTTTCTGATCGTTGCCTTCAGGCCCGTCTTGCATGGTGTATTTGGCGCCGAATTCTGAGAATGTAGCCAGTGGATGAGGTTCTGAAATAACCTCCAGGTAAAAACTCATTTGCGCCATGCCGCTGCGTCGCATCTTCGTCCACTGCCCGCGAAACGTGTTCGTCAGATCACGTTCAGCAAAGATGCGCGAGTCATAATGCGGAAAATCGAGAACGAAGCGCTCCATCCCATCGCTCTGAATCGCGGGCGGCGGGAAGCGTTCGAAATCAACGCGGATGTCCTCATTCCCATTGCGAATGACCGCATCGCCTTCGCCATGCGGCAGCCACAACAAGAACGGAATCTCTGTTGCTTCGTTGATCTCGAGACACGCGCGATGCCACTGGCCTTGCGAGAAGTCGATGTCAGCGGCGACTGCGAGCGGCGCCGCGATGAGCGCGAGCAGCGCCGTCAATACCATTCCGATCACGCTCTTGCTCTTTCTCATCCAATCTCTCCCACTCTGCGGCCTTTGCGTCTCTGCGGTGAATCAGATCGACGGGTGAGAACCACATTCCGTTGGAAATGCGCTCAGACGTGGCCTTGGGGCAAGACCACGGCACCGTCGGAACGGGCGATCACGCGCAGTCGCGCATGCAGGTTGCAAACACATCACCGTGACCCCTCGCTTGCGCTCAGGGCTCTGATCCCCTTGGTCCCCGATCACTGGTCCCCGGTCCCTTAATCCTTCCCCGCCATCATCTTCAACATGTCCACACAGCGGCTCGCGTAGCCATACTCATTGTCGTACCACGACACGATCTTGAAGAACCGGTCGTTCAGTTCGATGCACGCGCCGGAGTCGTAAATGCTTGAGTGCGGGTCGGTCATGAAGTCGCTCGAAACGACGTCCTCTTCTGTGTACGCCAGCACGCCCTTCATCGGGCCTTCGCTCGCTTTCTTCATCGCGGCGTTGATGTCCTTCAAACTCGTGGACTTTGCCGTGCGGAACGTGAGGTCCACGCACGAGACATTCGCCGTCGGCACGCGGAACGCCATGCCCGTGAGCTTGCCCTTCAGCGCGGGGATGCACAGCGTGACGGCCTTGGCGGCGCCGGTGCTGGCGGGGATGATGTTCATGTAAGCGTTGCGCCCGCCGCGCGGGTCTTTCTTGCTCGGGCCGTCCTGCGTCGGCTGCGTCGCGGTCGCGGCGTGCACCGTCGTCATGAGTCCCTCTTCAAGACCGAACTCATCGTTGATCACCTTCGCGACCGGCGCGAGGCAGTTCGTCGTGCAGGAGGCGTTCGAGACGATGTGGTGCTTGGCGGGGTTGTAATCCTCGTGATTCACCTTGAAGCACATCGTGGGGACCTGGTCGGTGCTCTTGGTGGGCGCGGAGATGAGCACGCGCTTGGCGCCGCCGTCGAGGTGCTTCTTGGCGCTGTCGTAATCGGTGAAGAGGCCGGTGGATTCGAGCACGTACGTGGCGCCGAGGTCTTTCCACGGCAGCTTCGCGGGGTCGCGCTCGGCGAAGGTCTTGGTCGTGCGTCCGTCGATGGTGAAGGAGTTCTCCGTGGCGCTGTGGCTCTTGCCGAAGCGCCCGTGCATGGTGTCGTGACGCAGCAAGTACGCGAGGTTGTCCGCCGGCACGAGGTCGTTCACCGCGACGATCTCAATCCCCGCATCCCACGCGGCTCGGTAGAAGAGCCGCCCGATGCGACCAAACCCGTTCACGCCCACACGAATAGCCATGGCTGCCTGCTCCTTCCGAAGGTTCGACGCGGGCCACACCCCGCGATGATTTCAGTTCAAAACGCCGGGCCGCCGAGCCCGCCTCGCCCATTGTAGGGGTGGCGACGCGACACCCAACTGTCTTGAGTTTTTACCGCAGAGGCGCAGGGAACGCAGAGAGGAGTCATTGGAAGAGGAGAATCCGGATCGAATCACCCCTGAACCCGGTTTCCTTTTCTCTGTGTCCGCTGCGCCTCTGTGGTGAATTCTCAACCCGCGAGCATCTCGGCGAGGATATCCAGGCCGCGCTCCAGCTTGGAGTCTTCCACGGCGAAGCTGATGCGGAAGTGCGAGTGCTTTGCGCTGAATGCGCTGCCGGGGATCACGAGCATGTTGCGTTCAATGCACGCTTCGCTGAACTGCACATCCGTCATGCCGAGCTTTTCGGAGATGCGCACGAACGCAAAGAATGACCCGCCGGGCTTGGGCACTTCCGTCACCGGCGTGAGCTTTTCCATCACGAGGTCGCGGCGGCGTTCGTACTTTTTCAGCACTTCGCCCATGTCGCACTCGAACGCGGGGATGCAACCCCACTGCGCGATCGACGGCGCGCACACGAACGAATACTGCTGCACCTTTGACATCTGAGTGATGATCGTGCTCGGGCCAGCGGCGTAGCCCATGCGCCAACCCGTGCAGCCGTACGTCTTGCCAAAGCCGCGAATGACCAGCATGGATTCTTCAGCGCCCGGGAAGCGAGCGGCGCTGGGCGTGGCGCGCCGCGACGGGTCCTGCGGCGTCGGCTCAAGCATTTCATCAAACGCAAATTCGTCGTAGATCTGATCGGCGATGAGCAGCACGCCGCGCGATTTGCACAGTTCGTGCAGGTCGCGGCATTCCTGCGTGTTCAGCACCACGCCCGTTGGGTTGCCCGGCGAGACTTTCAGAACAAATTTCGTGCGCTTAGTCAGCAGCGGCTCGACGCGTTCCGCCGTCATGCGGAAATCGGGGTACGTATCGCACAGAACCGCCTTGGCGCCCGTGAGTTTGGCGAGGTTCGGATACAGCACGAAATACGGATCGGGAATCACGCATTCATCGCCGGCGTCCAGCAGCGCCATCGCGGCGAGGAAGAGCGCGCCGGACGTGCCGCTCGTGACCATGACGCCGGTCTGATCGCTGGGCGCATTCCAGCCGAGGTCCTCGCGCAAGCGCTGACCGATGCGCTGGCGCAGTTCGGGGATGCCCTGCGTGAGCGTGTAGCCGCTTTTGTTGTTTTGAATTGCCTCGATCGTCGCGCGCTTCATCGACTCCGGCACGGCGAAGTCCGGCTGGCCGATGGAGAGGTTGATCGGGTCGTTGAGTTGGGCGCCGAGTTCGAAGATGCGCCGGATGCCCGACACATCGATCGATTCAGCGCGCGCAGAGATCAAGCTCGCGAGGTCCATCAGTCGCGGCTTTCAACTTTGGCGCTGGATCGGATCAGGATCACTTGCCGGCCTTGAGGCGCGCGACGCGCGTCTTCGGCAGACCAAGGACGCCCTTCTTCTTGGCGTCGTAATCCTTTTCATCCTGAAGCTGTTTGATGCGCTCGGGACGCGTCAACACGCTGCGCTGGGCGGCGAGGTTGCCGGATGCAATTTTCAAACTTGGGTCAATGCTCACCGCTTGCTCCTGATCGTCAATCGCCGCCGCTCGTTGCGTCGGCCTGATGCTGTGGCGGGGTGTACTTCTGCGGCCACACCTCGCTGAAGTCCCGCGTTCCGTTGTGATCCCGCTTCCAGATCCGCCCGAGGCGGCGCAGTTCGTTGCGGTGCGCCTCATACGCGCCGGAGCCCACCTCCGACGATGCGAACCCCATCAGCGAGACCACGTAGCGGAACCGACCATTGTTAGCAGGAATGACCGCCGCATCAACCCCGTTCGTCCGGAGAAACGCAGCAGCCCGCTCGGCCTCCTCCGGCCCGTCATACAAAACGATGAAATAATTGAGGTCCGGGACCCGCACATCGCCCGTCTGAGCGGGACGGCTGCGGGGCGGAGAGGCGTTGTTGGCGGGGGCGGAGGTGCGAGTCTGGGAGGGCCGCGTCGTGTCAGTTTGGGCCAACAAGGGGTCTCGCGTGGGCACATCCCGGACTGGATCAGCCGAAGACTGGAGCCGTTGAGCGTCGAGCCGGTCGCGTTTGTGCTGGCCGGTTTGGAAGCCGATCGAATACGTCAGGGCCATGCACGCGACGGCGACGGCCCCGGCAATGAAGACATATCCAAGGGGCACGCGGATCGCGCGGCTTTGGCCGAAGTATCCACTGTCAGCCTCATCCAATGGCGCCGGTGGGGCGACCGGGGCCTCTTCAGCCCGCACCGGGCGCGACCGCGCCGGGTCACGCATCAGCTCAAAAAGTGTCGGCCCCTTCTTCGCCATGACTCTGATTATCGACCCTTTTGTTGGTTGTGACCAATCGAGCCTCCTCCCCCGCCTCGCGGGGGAGGACTGAGGAGGGGGTTCTGCCTTCCTCCCACGCCTCGCGGGGGAGGACTGAGGAGGCGGCTCTTCCTTCTACAAATTCCTTCCACCTCAAACGAGCACAGTGCCATGAGGCGCGGAGGAGAACGGAGTACAGGAGCCCTCCCCTGGCCCCTCCCACAGTGCGAGAGGGGAAAGAAATCAACCGACCGCGATCACCGACGCCATCGCGAAACCACCGGCATGCGACAGCGACACGAGCATCTCCGCAATCCCCATTTTCGAAGCCGTTTCAGCCGCGACCCCGCTCAGCACGATGCGCGGCGCCCCGCTCGGCTCCAGCACGACTTCGACGTCCGTCCAGGCGATCCCGCTCCGCCAGCCTGTCCCGAGCGCTTTCAGCACGGCTTCTTTCGCCGCGAATCTGGCCGCGAGGTGCTCGTCGCGGCGCTTGCGATTTTCTGCGTACGCGCGCTCTTCCGGGGTGAAGCACCGCTCAAGAAAGCGGTCCTCATGCTGCTGAATCATCTCCGCGAGGCGCGCGATCTCGACGAAGTCAACGCCATGGGCAATGACACGCGACATCCGCGGCTCAAGCAGCGAGCTTGCGCTGAATGTGCTCTTCCGACGGCGTCTTCACATCCGACACCAGCCCGAGCTTCTCCATCCCGCGAATCACGATGTAGCTGAGGTCCAGCTCCCACCAGCGCAGGCCGTGCCGCGCCGACGCCGGGAAGGCGTGGTGATTGTTGTGCCAGCCTTCACCAAGCGCGAGCACGCCGCAGATCACATTGTTGCGGCTCTCGTCGCCGGATTTGAACCGCTGCCCGCCCCAGATGTGACACACGGAGTTCACACTCCAGGTGATGTGGTGGACGAAGAAGATGCGCACGAGTCCACCCCAAATGAATCCGAGCAGCACGCCCCACCAGCTCATGGTCAGCAGGCCGCCGAGCGCTGCGGGCAAAATGAGCCCCAGCGCCACCCAACCGAGGAAGCTGCGATCAATAAATCGCACGACGGGGTCTTTTTGCAGGTCGGGCACGTAGCGATCCATGTCGCGCGACAGCGGCTTCACGAGCCAGCCCATGTGCGCATGAATCAAGCCGCGGAACATGTTGCGGAACCCCTTGCCGTGGACGTGCGGCGAATGCGGGTCCTCTTCGTGATCGCTGTGCTGATGATGCTGGCGGTGCGTCGCCGTCCATTGCAGGACTGGCCCTTCGACCGCCATTGAGCCGCAGACGCCGATGAGAAACGTCATGAATTTGCTGGTCTTGAATGACTTGTGCGTGAACAAGCGGTGGTAGCCGATCGTGATACCAAAGCCGGTCACCAGATACATCGCAAAGAAAATGCCGAGTTGCGTCCAGCCAATGCCGCGCCCCCACAGCAGCACGACGGCCGCGATGAATCCCGCAAACGGGAGCAGGATGGCGAGTAGGTTGGCGACGCGGACACCGATGGATGCGTTCGGCGAAGTGTGCGTGTGCTCGTGGTCGGACGATCTTGTCGGGGCGCCACCGAGCAGCAGAAAACCTTTGCCTGCGCTGAGCGTCGCGTCCTGCGGTTGGTTGTTCAATTGATTCCTCTTTCGCGATCAGACGGGGCGAAGGAAAGCGATCGGACGCCGCGAACAATCAAGGATGGAGCCATTGATTATAGGTCAATCGAATGGCGGCATTCCGCAGAGCCAAATTGATCGCACGAAATTGACCATTCCCGAGCAGGAATCGAGTTGACCACCCCGGCGCCTGGGCCTGCGGTGCTCACTCGCTCTTCTTGGCGCTGACGCTGGGCGTGGTTCCGCCGCCGGCGCAGCCGCAGCTCGGCCCGCACGGAGCCTTCTTCTCGGATTTTGGTTTGTCGCTCTTGCTCTCGCCGTTCCCCTTCTCAGAGGACTTCGAGTCAGCCTCCGCGCCCTTCTTGTACGACGAGGAGCGGTAGTCCGTCTCGTAGAAGCCGGATCCCTTAAAGATCACGCCCGCGCCGGTGCCGATCAGGCGCTCCAGCGCGTTCTTGCCGCACTCGGGGCACTTGCGCTTTGGATTGTCCTTCATGGAATGGAACAGCTCGAACTGATGTTCGCAGGCGGTGCAGCGGTAGTCGTACGTCGGCATTGCGATTATTCCTCAGACTCATGCGCGCCGAATTCAGTCGGCGGCGCGACATACACCTTCGCCGGACGCAACACGCGGCCGCCAAGCTCATAGCCCGGCTGCTCCACACGCGTGATCAATCCCGGCCCGACACCTTCTGCCTCTTCGTGACCCATCGCATCGTGGTGCGACGGTCGGGGCTCTTCGCCCGGCGTTGGACGAATCGGCGTCACGCCGTGCTCCAGGAACACTTTGTTCAGCTCTTCGCGAATCAGCCACACGCCATCCATCACGGCTTTCGCTGACACGCGCTCCGCGTCCTGCTTCAGGGCCATGTCCAGATAGTCGGCGACGGTGAGCAGGCTCTCGATCACGCGGCCGGAGCCTTCGCCACGCGCTTCGCGCTCATTGATCATCGCGCGCTTCTGGTAATTCATGAAGTCGGCGAGGGCGCGCTGGCGCGCATCGCTCGCTTCGGCGAGCTGCGATTCCAGTTCGTCAACTTTGGCGCGCAGAGCCGCAAGCTCTTCGGGCGAGATTTTGGTCTCGTCGCCGCGCTCGGGCTCATGCTGTTTCGCTTTGTCCTTCGTTGATTTGCTCATCGTGTCTCAATCATCATCAAAAGGCGCTTCCTATCTCCCTCTCCCTATGGGAGAGGGCCGGGGTGAGGGGGTTGAGCGAAGAATGACAGTTCATCGTTCGTCCCACCATGCCCACCCAGAAGTGGGCATGCCACCCAATCTCTCTCCCCTCCCAATTCAATCCGATCTCAGCGCCCTCTGCGCCTCTGCGGTGAATTCTCACCCTCCCAATCGATCCCGAATTTTCTGCCAGAACCCATTGTTCTCCCCCACGACCGGCGTGTCTTCTTCCTCCGCCAGTTCGTGGAGCAAATCCTTCTGTTTCGACGTCAATTTCTTCGGCACGATGATCTTTGCGATCGCAATCAGATCGCCGCGCTTCCCGCTGCGCAGGTTCGGCAAGCCTTCGCCAGGCGCCTTGAACGGGCTGCCGAACTGCGTCCCGGAATGAATCTTGATCGTCGTCGGCTCCGTCAATGTCGGAACTTCGATCTCCGCGCCCAGCGCCGCCTGCGTGTACGTCACCGGCAGTTCAAGCATCAGGTCATCGCCTTCGCGCTCGAAGATCTTGTGATCACGAACGCGCACCAGCACGTGCAGGTCGCCGCGCACACCAGCGCCTGCCGGCGAAACATCCGGCGTCGGAGGCTCGCCCTCGCCGCGCACGCGCACCGCTTGGCCGTGATGAATGCCCGGCGGAATCTTCACGCTGATCGCGCGCTTGCGCGGCACGCGCCCTTTGCCGCGACACTCCGAACACGGATCGTCGATCACTTCGCCACGACCGCGGCAATGCGGGCACGCAGTTGCAATGCGGAACATGCCGCCAAGCCCCTGCTGCATGACGCGGCCTTGCCCGCCGCACGTCGCGCATGGTTTCGGCGACGTTCCAGCTTTGGCGCCGGAGCCGCTGCATGTCTCGCAAACGTCAACGCGCGTGAACTCGACTTCGGTTTCACAACCGTTGAGCACATCTTCCAGATCAATCGTGACTTCAGTTTCGAGGTCGTATCCGCGAGCGACGCCGCGCTGCCGGCTTTGTCCGCCGCCGAACCCGCCGCCACCGCCGCCGAAGATGTCGTTGAACATCGAGAAGATGTCTTCGACATGCATGCGGCTGAAGTCATGCGTCGCCGGCCCCCCGGCGCCGCGCAAGCCTTCGTGACCAAACCGGTCGTACCGCGCGCGTTTGTCCGAATCCGATAAAACTTCATACGCCTCGGCGGCTTCCTTGAATTTGATTTCAGCTTCCGCGTCATCCGGATTGCGATCCGGATGATGCTTCATCGCAAGGCGCCGATACGCGCGCTTGATGTCATCGTCGGAAGCGTCCTTCTCAACGCTGAGAATCTCGTAATAGTCGCGCGTCGTCGGCATGAAGCGAGCCTTCGGCCGGTTAAGCCGAAGGCCCGGAGAATTCAGTCAATCTCGCAGGCGCCTGCCTGCTCCCTCTCCCACCGGGAGAGGGCCGGGGTGAGGGGCGTTGGTCGAGCGACGACTATTCGTCATTCGTCCAACCATGCCCACTCGGAAGTGGGCATGCCACCCTCTGAACCCTCTCCCTCTGGGAGAGGGCAGGGTGAGGGCCGACCCTCAACGCACAGCTCAGAGAGCTGTGCCACCTTTTCCTCTTACGAAACCGATCCCGCGACCGCTTCGTCCTTGTCCTTCAGATCGGCGATCAGCACATCGGTCGTCAGCATGAGGCCCGCGACAGAAGCCGCGTTCACCAGCGCCGTCTTCGGCACCAGCACCGGATCGATGATGCCGCTCTTGATCATGTCCACGTACTGATGCGTCGCGGCGTTGAAGCCCTGCGACACCGGCAGACCCTTGACCTTCTCAACCACGATGTCGCCGTCGATGCCCGCGTTCTCCGCGATGCGCGACAAGGGCGACTCCACCGCCTTGAAGACAATGTCAAAGCCGAGCTTCTCATCGCCCTTGGCCTTCTTGCGGCCGGCTTCGATCGCATCTTGCGTGCGCAGCAGCGCCACGCCGCCGCCGGGGACGTAACCCTCACGAGCCGCAGCGCGCGTCGCGTTCAGCGAATCATCAACGCGGTCCTTGCGCTCCTTCATCGCGATTTCGGTCGGCGCGCCGACTTTGATGATCGCGACGCCGCCGGTGAGCTTCGCAAGACGCTCCTGGAGCTTCTCGCGGTCGTAATCGCTCGTGGACTTGTCGAACTGCGCCTTGATCTGCTCAGCGCGAGCGTCAATTTCTTTCTTCTTACCGGCGCCCTGAATGACCGTGGTCGCGTCCTTGGACACGATGATCTTCTTGGCTTTGCCAAGCTCGCTGATTTCAACGCTCTCGAGCGTGCGGCCGATGTCTTCACTGAAGAACGTGCCGCCGGTGAGCGTTGCAATGTCGCCCATCATCGCCTTGCGGCGGTCGCCGAAGCCCGGCGCCTTCACAGCGCAGACCTTGAGCACACCACGCAAGCGGTTCACGACCAGCGCTGCCAGCGCTTCGTTCTCCACTTCCTCGGCGACGATCAGCAGGTTCTTGCCGCTGCTCGCGACCTTGTTCAGGAAGGGAAGGAAGTCATTGAGGTTCGCAATCTTCTTCTCGTACAGAAGGATGATCGCGTCTTCCAGCACGCATTCAGCGCTCTTCGGATCGGTCATGAAGTACGGCGAGAGGTAGCCCTTGTCGAACTGCATGCCTTCGACGTACTCAAGCGTCGTCTCGGCGGACTGACCTTCTTCGACTTCGACGACGCCATCGGGGCCGACCTTGCTGATCGCTTCGGCGATGAATTCGCCGATCTCTTCATCGTGATTGCTCGCGACGGAGGCAACCTTCTTGTAATCGGCCTTGCCCTTGCACTGCACGGCCATGCCGTCGAGCGCATCGCACGCGGCTTGCGCTGCCGCGTTCACGCCGCGCTGCACCTGCACCGCGTTGGCGCCCGCCGCGATCTGGCGCAGGCCTTCCGTGAAGATCGACGCAGCGAGGACTGTTGCACACGTCGTGCCGTCACCCGCTTTGTCGTTGGTCTTCTTGGCGACCTGCTGGATCATTTTGGCGCCCATGTTCTGGAACGCTTCCGGCAGATCGATTTCCTTGGCGACGGAGACGCCGTCCTTCGTGACGGTCGGCCCGCCGTATGACTTCTGAATAATGACGTTGCGCCCGGTCGGGCCCATCGTCGCGCTGACGGCCCGAGCAAGGCGCGTGACGCCTTCCTTGAGCTCAACCAGCGCGGTGTCGTCGAACATGAGTTGCTTTGTTGACATGGCTATTTCCGTTATCGAGTCGATCAGTTTGCACCGCAGAGGCGCAGAGAACTCAGAGAGGATTACTTGGGTGAGAGGATCAGTCGTTTGATGCCGTTGCGTAGGTAAGGGGCGTTGAAGTTGAGAAGGAGGCCGCGGTCGAGACGAGAGAGACGGAGGTAGGTCAAGAGTTGTGCTTCGTGGATTGGGGCGAGCTCATCGACTGCCTTCAGTTCCACGACGACGCGGTCGCGAATGACGAGATCAAGCTTGTAGCCGCATGCGATGCGCCGTCCTTTGTATTCGACGGGAAGTTCGACTTGCGAAGCGAAAGGCACGCCGCGATCCGAAAGTTCTTGTTCGAGACAGGCCTGATAAGCGGATTCCAGCAGTCCCGGCCCGAGGGCCTTATGAACCTCGATCGCCGCCGCGATGATTTCGCCCGTGACGGGATCTTTGGCGCCGATCGTGGGTGATTCTGGAGTCTCAACCTTTAGACCCATTGACTTGCTTTCCTCAACATTGATGAGTGTTCATTTACGCACTTTGGATTCACCGCAGAGGCGCAGAGGACACAGAGAGAAACACTCTCCTCTTTTCCTTCTCTCCCTCTCCACCACAAGTTCCATCTCTGCGCTCTCTGCGCCTCTGTGGTGAAAAAAAAGAGATCGCCAATCACTTCACTCCACGATGCCGAGCAATTCCGACTCCCGAAGAATCAAATGCTCATCACCCTTGATCTCCACTTCCGACCCCGCGTACTTGCCGTACACGACGGTGTCGCCCTTCTTGACGCTGGGCTTGGCGCGCTGGCCGTTTTCCAGGCGCTTGCCGGGGCCGACGGCGACGACTTTGCCATGCACCGGGCGCTCCTTCGCGCTTTCGGGGAGGTAGATCCCGGCCGCGGTCTTTTCTTCCTGCTCGATCGGCTTGACGAGCACGCGATCATCCATTGGTTTGACGGACATTCTGTTTCGCTCCTTGCGAGTGAATAAGCGAGTGTTGTTTGTTCAGATGAATTCGATTCGGCAATGCGCGGCGGTTTAGAACCCCATCCCGCCCATGCCTCCCATACCACCCATGCCCATGCCGCCCATTCCTCCCATGCCGCCCATGCCATCCATTCCAGGCGCGCCGGCGGGGGCGTCATCGTCGTCCTTGTTTTCCGTGATCAAGACGTCGGCGCTCAGCAGCACCGTCGCCACGCTCGCGGCGTTCTGAAGCGCGCTGATGTCCACCTTCGCCGGTGTGATCACGCCGTCCTTCAACAAGTCGCCATACGTCAGCGTCAGCGCGTTGAAGCCGTAGTTGGCGCCGTCGTGTTCGGCGACCTTCTCAACCACAACCGCGCCCTTCACGCCCGCGTTCTCCGCGATCGTGAACAGCGGCACGCTCAGCGCCTTGCGCACAGTCTCAAGACCGGCCGCGAGGTCGTACTTCATCTGGCCGACGTCCTCCATGTGGACCTCGTCCTTCTTGCCGAAGACGGCCTTCCAGTCGCGGTTGGATTCGATGCTCTTGCGAGCGCGGACGAAGCTCGTGCCGCCGCCCGCGACCACGCCGTCGCCCACCGCCGCGCGAACCGCGTGCAGGGCGTCTTCGACGCGCGCTTTCTTTTCCTTCAATTCCGCTTCGCTCGCGGCGCCAACGTTGATCTGCGCCACGCCGCCGGACAGCTTCGCAAGACGCTCCTGCAGCTTCTCGCGGTCGTAGTCGCTCGTCGTGTTCTCGATCTCGCGGCGGATCTGCTCAACGCGGGCCTGAATGTCCTTGCTCGAGCCGGCGCCTTCCAGCACCGTCGTCGTGTCGTTGGTGATCTCAACCTTCTTGGCCAGACCAAGCTGCTTGATCGTGATCTGATCAAGCTCAAGACCGAGGTCCTTCATGATCGGCTCAGCGCCGGTGAGCGTTGCGATGTCCTGCAGCATCGCCTTGCGGCGGTCGCCGTAACCCGGCGCTTTTACGGCGCACACCTGAAGCGTGCCGCGCAGCTTGTTGATGACCAGCGTGGAAAGCGCTTCACCGGTGATGTCCTCAGCGATGATCAGCAGCGGCTTCTTCGCCGCCATGACCTTCTCGAGGAACGGAACGAGTTTGGTGATGTTGTCGATCTTGTCTTCGTGAATGAGCACGAGGCACTTGTCGAGCTCAACCTTCATCGCGTCCTGATCGGTGACGAAGTTGGGCGAGAGATAGCCGCGATCGAACTGCATGCCTTCGACGACTTCAACGATCGTGTCGAGGCTCTTGCCCTCTTCGACGGTGATCACGCCGTCCTTGCCGACCTTGTCGAACGCGTCCGCCATGATCTTGCCGATCTCGGGGTCGTTGTTCGCGCTGATCGATGCGACGTTCTGAATGTCGCTCTTGCCGCTGACGGGCTTGGCCTGCTTGCGGATGTCCTTGACGACGAGTTCGACGCCCTGGCGCATGCCGCGGACGAGCGCGTTGGCATCGGCGCCGGCGGCGATGTGCTTGAGGCCTTCGCGGAAGATCGCTTCGGCGAGGACCGTCGCGGTGGTGGTGCCGTCGCCGGCGTCATCGCTGGTCTTGCTGGCGGCTTCCTTCACGAGCAACGCGCCCATGTTCTCCGTCTTGTCGCGGAGTTCGATTTCCTCGGCGACAGTCACGCCGTCCTTGGTGACGGTCGGCCCGCCCCAAGACTTGTCAATGACCGCATTGCGCCCGCGCGGGCCGAGTGTGCTCTTGACCGCGGCGGCCAGCTTGCCGACCCCGGCGAGCAGGGCCTGCCGGGCGTCCGTATCGAACGTCAGTTCCTTCGAAGCCATCGGCGTCAATCTCCGTTTCTGTCTCTAAAAAAGCTTTGGACGGTGGGACGGGCGTCTCGCCCGTCCGTCGAAAGTCGAGTGGAATGATTCGCGGCCCATCAGCGACGATGCACCGACAGACCGAACGGAAGAAGATGCAAGCGGCGCGCCGCGGCTCACCAACCCGAAAATCAGCAAAACAACCGTGTTTGAGGCTCATCTGCACGGAGCCGCCGCCGCCGCGCCTGACACGCCGCGACCCGCGCCGCTCCTCGCCTGCCACACTGGCAGCCTCACGCGCCGTTGGCAGGGCGAAACTCGATGATCTGTCCGAGCGATGGGCTGGGCGTGATGATCGCCTTTCGAATGCGCCAGCCGTCGAGGGCGCCGCCTGCAATAGCCATCGTGGTCAGGATCGAACCTACCAGCACCAGAATCGTCCCCGCTCCGGCCAGAAGATCCTGATTGATCGCCGGGACCATCGTTGACGCCATCCGCACGCCATCGCCAACCATGGCGATCGCCACCGCGGCGGCCGTCGCATAAATAGTCTGCCGGCCGACGCGTCCGGTGCGCAAAACCAGTGATCGCGCCACGAGTTGCCGCGCATTGGGCCGCAAACCCAGGAGCACGACGAGCGCACACACTCCAAGGCAAATTCGCAGCGACAAACGCTGCATGTTGGGGCCGGCTTGCACATACGGGGCCAGTGACGTCGCATCAACGACCGCCCCGATTCGCCACCAGCACCACGCCAGCGGCACAAAACTCAGCAGGCCGATCGCCGCCGTGAAGTTCGTCCACGCCGGACCGTGACGCGTCGGTCGGACCATCCCCAGCGCGCCGACGAACGAAATGCCCAGCGCTGCGAGGCTCACCAAAGTCGTCCAGTGCAGATCAGGTCGAGTGGTCCACCCGAATGCATACGCCGCGATGTCCGCCACGCGCGGCGCCCAAGCAAACAGCACTGCGATCAACGCCCCGATTGGCCACAGCGCCACGCCCCACGCCGTCAGCAGCGGCGTCGGCAATGGCCGAAACGCCTCTGCGTGCGGGTCCACGCGGTAGAGAATGGTGGCCCGCACCAGAATGCCACACTCGGGGCAATTTCCGCGAATGGACAGCCCCTGCAGCTCGTAGCCGCAGTTGATGCACGGCAGCGAGCCGCGAAGCGCGGCTTCAAGAGGCCGCGCCGATTCAAGATCCACGGAATCGCCGTCGTGATCCACCATCTGATCGATCCAGCCACCCTTAGCCTTGCAGTCTACTGCCAAGCACGCAATCGGAACCCACCCCTATACCCATCCGTATACTCGACCGAGCATGATCGACGCGATTGACAGACTGCGCAACAACATCGCGGGGGTGTTCCTCGGCGATCCAGCGGCGATCGATCGCGTGATTGTGTGCCTGCTGGCGCGCGGCCATGTGTTGATTGAGGATGTGCCGGGGGTGGGCAAGACGATGCTGGCGACGGCGCTGGCGCGTTCCGTCGATTGCACCTTCAACCGCATTCAGCTCACGCCGGATCTCCTTCCCGGCGATGTGCTGGGCGTTTCGGTGTTTAACCGGCGCAGCAGCGAATTCGAATTCAAACCCGGACCGATCTTTGCGAACATTGTGCTGGCCGATGAAATCAACCGCGCTTCGCCGAAGACGCAATCCGCTCTGCTGGAAGCGATGAACGAAGCGACGGTGTCCATCGACGGGCGCGTGCACCGGCTTGATCCGCCGTTCATGGTCGTCGCGACGCAGAACCCGGCGGACTTTGAGGGCGCCTACCCACTGCCGGAAAGCCAGCTTGATCGCTTCCTCATGCGCATCGGCCTTGGCTACCCAACCGCGGAAAACGAAGCCCGCGTGCTCGATCTGCGACCGGCGACGACGGCGATTCATCAGCTCAAGCATGCGCTCACGCACACCGAAGTGCTGGAGCTTCAGCAGCAGGTGGACGATGTGCGCCTTGATCGCACCCTCGCCGAATACATCGTCGGCCTCGCGCACGCGACGCGCGAACACGAAGAATTGCGCATCGGCCTCTCCCCCCGCGGCACACTCGCGCTCGCCCAATCCGCCCGCGCCACCGCCGTGATGGAAGGCCGCGACTACGTGATTCCCGAAGACATCACAAGCAACATCAACGCTGTGTGCGCGCACCGCATCATGCCGCAAGCGCAATTCGGCGCCGGCCGCTCCGTCGTCGCCGACCGCGTGCTGCAAGAAGTGATGGAACGCGTCGAAGCGCCGAGTTGATTGCGCGACGGAACCGTCCTTTCCAAAGGTGCCGTGGTCTTGCGCAGCAAGGCCACGAAAAAGCACAATTCCACACAAATCTCAGACTGTTACTCTGGAACGAACAATAATTCGCGTTCCTCCGGAGTTCCCCATGCCCCGACTCGTCCGACACGATCACACCGGCCCCATCAAGATTGAGCCGCAGGACAAGCCCATCTTTATCTGCGGCTGCGGTCTCACGCAGAATTTCCCCTTCTGCGACGGCACGCACAAACAGTGCGCGAGCGAAGACCCCAAGACGGTCTACGTCTACGACGACACACGCACCAAAGTGATTGAAGAGCGCCCGGATTCAGAATGATCGGGTGGCATGCCCACGTCTCCGTGGGCATGAGAGGTCGTCACTCAACACCAGCGCCATCAATTGCATGAGACGGGTGCGATTCTTCAGTCCCACGTATTGAGCGCCCCGGTTGACAAGAGCGACCACTCGCTCGCGCTCGCGGCTCTGATCACATCCCGCGCAGTGACCCGCCGTACCGCTTCACCGCCTGCTGCGCGATGTCGTGCACGCGCTTCGCATCTCCGACGCTGCTCCAGGCGATCACGCCCTCGTCCGTGCGAAACACGACCGTGCCGACGTCAAATCGCGACAGCGCATCGTTTTGTTCGAGCGTCAAGCCGCGCACACTCGCCAGCGGCGCTTCCGCATGCGCGACGCGCGTGAACTTGCGATCCTGCCGCACCACGCGCCGATCGGTCAGCACGTACAGGCGGCGCATGTGTTCAAACACAAAGAAGCCGCAGCCAATCGCCAGGCCGACGAGCGCCGCCGTCGGTGTCGCCACCGGGCGACCGAGCGCCTTGGAAACCAGCCACGCGACCATCGCGCCGATGCCAGCCGCGATGACCGCGGAAATCGCATCGATCCACCACGAACGCCGGCACACCAGAATTACGACCTCGCCCGCATTCAAAGGCACACCAAGAATGGATCGGTGCGCGAAGTTCTCCTCAATCGCGT
Source organism: Phycisphaerales bacterium (assembly GCA_029260345.1). GTDB lineage: Bacteria > Planctomycetota > Phycisphaerae > Phycisphaerales > UBA1924 > OFTM186. The sequence continues at coordinate 349,717 of JAJDDK010000004.1, forward strand.
CAGCGCCGACCACCTCCGCGCAAAAGCGCGGCGCCGGTGTGAGCCGCCCCGGTTCGCACTGCGACGGCCGCGCAATCATGCGTCACCTGCTTCTTCAAGCAGCCGAATGTCGCGCAGATTGCGGTAATGCCCGTCGTAATCCAGCCCGTATCCAACGATGAACACATCGGGAATGTCAAAGCCGGTGATGTCCGCCTCCACGGGGACATCGCGGTCGCGCTCCTTGCGCAGCAGCACGCAGATGCGCAGAGACGCCGGTTTCTGAGCCCCGATTTCTTTTTTGAGCAGGCCCAGTGTGCGCCCGGTGTCGAGGATGTCATCCACAATCACGATGTGCTTTCCGGCAAGGTCGTCCGGCAGCGCGCCGACGACGCTGACGCCGAGGGACGCCGTCGTGGCGCCGCGATAGCTGCTGACGCTCACCATCTCAGTGGACATCGTGACCGGCAGTTGCCGGATGAGGTCGGCGAAGAACACGATCGCGCCGGACAGGACCGGGATGAAGATGACGCGCCCCGGCACATCGACGCCGTGCCCCTCGCGCCGGAGGTCCGCCTGCAGCGCATCGGACAGCTCTCGCGCGATGGACGCGACCCGATCCCTGATCTCTCTCTCCCCGATCAAGATCTCGCCGGGCGGACGCATTGGGTGACACTGTACCACCCTCAGCGCGGGCGGCGCCCGCCGCGCTGTACCTTGAGTACGCCATGATCACCATCGACTACGCCAACTGTCTCGTCCCCCGCGTCGGCAAGCACGGCCTTGAGGCCAACAGCTTTGAGCCGCACTCGCCACTGATGGCGCGACTCGCTCAAATCGCCGAGCAGCTCGCCGCTTCGCGCGGCTCAGGCTGGGAGCGCTGGCGACTCTTGCCGTTCGACCCCATGCGGAGTGAACACGTGCAATCCGTGCGCGATGTCGCAGAGCGCTGCCGCGGCCGGTTTGACACAATGGTCGTACTGGGCATCGGCGGCTCGGCGCTGGGCAACATCGCGCTGCAGAGCGCGCTCAACCCGCCGACGTGGAACCTGTTGCCGAAAGACAAGCGATCCGGCCCGCGACTGTTCGTGCTCGACAACGTCGATCCCGACAACATCGGCGCGGTGCTCGAATGCGCCGCGTCATCCCCCGGCGGCCTTGAGCGCACACTGTTCAACGTCATCAGCAAGTCCGGCGAAACCGCCGAAACCGCAGCGCAGTTCCTGATCATTCGCAAAGCGCTGATCGATGCGCTTGGCGAGCGCGAGCACGCGAACAACATCGTCGCAATCACCGACCCGGCCAAAGGCACGATGCGAACCATCTGCGATGAAGCGGGGTACGTGACTCTGCCCGTTCCGGACGGCGTCGGCGGGCGATTCAGTGTGCTGTCTCCCGTCGGACTGTTCTCCGCCGCAATGTGCGGCGTGGACATCGAAGCGCTCCTCAACGGCGCGGCGCTGATGGATGAACGCTGCGCCGATCGCGAAGCGCATCGCAACCCCGCCGCGATCCTCGCGATGATCCTCGTCGAACTCGCGCGGCAGAAGAACAAGACGATTCACGCGCTCATGCCGTACGCGAACAACATGTACCTGCTCGCGGACTGGTTCCGGCAGTTGTGGGCGGAGTCGCTCGGCAAGCGTGTCGATGCCAGCGGGCGTGAAGTATTTGCTGGTTTCACGCCGGTGAAGGCGCTGGGCGCGACGGATCAGCACTCGCAGATTCAGCTGTACCGCGAAGGGCCGAACGACAAAGTCATCGGTTTTGTCGAGGTCGAGCAGTTTGAACACGACATCACGATCCCGCCGGGACTCGGTGTGGATTCGTTGCAATATCTGGAAGGGTCAACGCTTTCCGCGCTGCTCAGCGCGGAGAAGCGTGCGACGGAGTATGCGCTCGTTGAATCAAAGCGGCCGAATTTCACGATCCGCATGCCGCGCGTCGATGCGCACCATGTCGGCGAGTTTTTGCAACTATGGATGATGACGACGGCGTTCGCGGGTCGCATGCTCAATATCGATGCGTACGACCAGCCAGCGGTGGAGACTGGCAAGAAGGCGACGTTTGGCTTGATGGGGCGTGCGGGGTTTGAGAAATACAAGACGGAAGTTGACGCCGCGCTGGAGGAAACCTCGCACGTTGTGTAAGCGGGGTTTTTTCACCACAGAGGCGCAGAGGGCGCGGAGAGAATCAGGATTGTTTGGGTGAAGCCAAATTCGGGACTCCCAACTTCCAACACCCAACACCCAACACTCAAATCACAAATCACAAATCACAAATCACGGATCACGGATCACGGATCTCAAATCTCAAATCTCAAATCTCAAATTGTCTTCTCTACCTTTATTCTCAGTTCTCTCTTCAACCCTTCTCCGTGCTCTCTGCGCCTCTGCGGTAAAGAAGTCTCAACTCTTCCCATACACGGGCGCCAACGCCCCGCGCGTCACCGCATTCAGCGGCGACGCCAGAAACGCAATCGTTGCGGCGACTTCATCCACCTTGGGCCACGCGGCGTGATCCGCCTTGGGCATTGCTTCGCGGTTCGCGGGCGTATCCATAATGGATGGCACGATCGCGTTCACCCAGATGCCATCGTCTTTCACTTCTTCCGCGAGTGACTGCGTGATGGATGCGACCGCCGCCTTGCTCGCGGAATACGCCACCATTCCGCCTGCCGGAACCAGCGCCGGTTTCGCGGCGACATTCACGATCCGCCCGCCATTGCCGTCTTTCATGCGCTTCACCGCTTCGCGGCAGCACAAAAAGCACGTCGTCGCATTCATGTCCTGCATCTGGCGCCAATCGCTGAGGCTCGTCTCTTCGATTGCCCCCATCGCAAAACCGCCTGCGATGTGAATGGACGCCCACAGCGACGGTGGTTTTGCAAAGAATGACTCACATGCGTCTTCGTCCGCCAAATTGACGCAGACTTCGGTATGCACTCGTTCGTTACTGCGCAGTTCGAATGCATCGTGCTCTTTCTGGTCAAAGCACGGAACCCAGCATTCGGCGCCGCGATCGAGCAGGCGCTTCACGACGGCGCTGCCCAAGGCGCCCGCGCCGCCGGTGATGATGACGTTTCGATCGGTGTAATCGCTCATGCGCGCATGCTACCGCGCCTCGCGCGCACGAAAAACGCCCCGATCCGTGAAGGACCGGGGCGTCAGAGGATCCCGATTCAATCGAGACCGAGTCGATTATCCGAGCAACTGCAGCACGTTCTGCGGCTGCGAGTTCGCCAGCGCCAGCACGTTCGTGCTCGAACTGACGAGAATCTGCGAGCGCGTCAGCGCTGCGGTCTCGGATGCAAAGTCAGCGTCGCGAATGGCGGATTCAGCCGCCGTCGTGTTCTCCAGCGAAACGCCGAGGCTGCGAATCGTCGCGCCCACGGTGTTCTTCTGGAAAGCGCCGAGTCGGCCGCGGAGACCGCTGATCTCCTTGATGGACTCGCGCACGACTTTCTGCGCCATCGTGAGGTCGCCATTCTCGACGTTCAGGTTCTTGCCTGCGGCGAGATCGGCCAGCGTGAAGGACGCCGCTCCGTCCACCGTTCGGCCAAGGCCGGAGATCGAGACGTTGTCGAGGCCGAGGCTCACCTTGCCGGCGATGTCCACGTTGGAGGCGAGCTGGAAGTCAGCGCCGCCGCCGGTGATGGTCAGCGCCTGAAGCGCGCCGAGGTTGCTGGCGTTGGGGCCGGCGCCACCTGAGGCAAGATCGAGCTCAACCGACAGGAAGTCGGTGTTGATGCTTGCCTTGGTGCCCTTGGCGACAGCGATAATGCCGTTGATGACAGCGCCGACGTCCTGACCGTCATCGGTCAAGCCGTTCGAGGCGGCGACGGTGCTGAACAGTGTGTTCGTCGCAGCCGACGCGGTGTTTGCATCGCTGGCGGCGACGGCAACGATGCCGGCGGTCGCGGCCGCCGTGTTCAGATCGCCATCGTCAATGATCTTCACGGAAACGAATTCCGCTGAACCGAAGTCGATGCTGTCGACGCGGAAGCCCGTGCCGCTCGCTGCGGCCGAAACACCGGTGACATCTTTGAAGCTGTTGATCGCGCCGACGATGTCAGCGACGGCCGTGCCCGACGCGAACGACAGTTCACGTGAGCCCTTGCTGCCGCCGACTTCGATGACGAACTGCGCATTGGACGAACTCAGATCGAGCGCGCCGCCCGTGGACAGGAAGTACGCCGCCTGCTGCGCGGACTGCGTCACGACGACATCGACGTCAAGCGTCTGGCCTTGCTCAAGCTTGGCGCCGTTGACTTTGAAGCTGGAAATTTCGGCGCTGACGTTGCTCGTCACGTAACCGAGATTGCCGTTGAGCAGCTTGGTGCCTTGGAAGCTCGTCGCGCCGGCGAGACGGTTGATCGTCTGCAGCACCGAATCAATCTGAAGTTGATTCGCTTCGCGCTCTTCCGTACTCAGGCCGGCGGTGTTCGCCGTGGTGGTGAGCAAGCCTTCAAGCTCAGTCAGCAAGGAAGAGATTTCCTGCAAACCGCCTTCAGCGATGTTCACGACTTGTTCGGCGCGCTCCGCATTGCTGATGGCGGCGCCCAGGCCCGCCTTCTCAGCGCGAAGGTTTTCCGACGCGATGAGTCCGGCCGGATCATCGGCGCCACGATTGATTTTCAGCCCCGTGCTAAGCCGTTCAAGCGATTGGCTCAGCGCGAGGTTGTTGCCGCCCAGCACGCGCTGGGCAATCAACGACTCGACGTTGGTGTTGATGCGGGTCATGAGATCCTCCGTGATCTTTTTCTGTGACGCGGCGTGATTCGTCACCCGCGCCTTCGCCCAGCGTTATCGGGAGGTGCGTTTCGGGACTTCAGCCCGACACCGCATCAACCCGCAAACTTTTTCCATCCGGACTATCCGGCCCACCCGTTTCGACCGTTACAACGGGCGCCGGTGAGGCCAGAGTCAACGAACCGGAAATCACGTCTTATCGGGCGTCAAAAATGAAAAAACCCCGCGGGAATGCCCCGCGGGGTTCGGAGTTCTCGGACTCAGATCAACCCGCCGTCGGGTTTAGCCGAGCAGCGCCAAGACGTTCTGCGGCTGGGCGTTGGCCAGCGAAAGAACGTTCGTCGCCGACTGCGACAGAATCTGCGAACGGGTCAGAGCCGCCGTCTCGGACGCGAAGTCCGCATCACGGATGGCTGACTCGGCGGCCGTCGTGTTCTCAAGGGCGACGCCGAGGCTACGGATGGTCGCGCCGACGGTGTTCTTCTGGAACGCGCCGATGCGGCCGCGAAGACCGCTGATGTCCTTGATCGCCTGACCAACGACATCCTGCGCCACGCTGAGGTCGCCGTCGATGACGGACAGACCCTTACCGGAGCTCAGATCGGACAGCGTGTAGTTCGTGCCGCCGCTGCTGGTCTTGCCAACGTTGCGAACGGCCACGTTGTCGATGCCGATGCTCACCTTGCCGGCGATATCAACGTTGGAAGCGAGCTGGAAGTCAGCGCCGCCGCCCTCAATCGTGAAGGCATTGATGTTGCCGGGCGTTGTGGCGCCGGTCGCGGTCAAATCGATATCCACAGACAGGAAGTCGGTGGAGATGCTGGCCTTGGTGCCATTGGTCGTGGCGACCACACCGTTGATCGTGGCGCCAACGTCCTGGCCGTCGTCCTTGACACCGTTGGTGGCGGCGCCAGCGCTGAACAGGGTGTTCGTCGCAGCCGACGCGACGGCGGTGTCGCTTCCGGCAAGGCCGACAATGCCGGCGGTCGCGACGGCCGTGTTCAGGTCGCCGTCATCGACAACCTTGACCGAGACGAATTCGTTTGAGCCGTACTCGACGCTGTCAACGCGGAAGCCCGTGCCGGACGCCGCGGCGGAAACGCCGGTGACGTCGCTGAAGCTGTTGATTGCGGCGACGATGTCAGCCACGGCCGTGCCCGACGCGAACGAAAGCTCGCGTGAACCCTTGGCGCCGCCCACATCGAGGACAAACTGCGCATTGGCGGAGCTCAGGTCCAGGGCGCCGCCCGTGGACAGGAAGAAACCGGCCTGCTGCGCGGACTGCGTGACGAGGATGTCCACGTCGCGCGTCTGGCCGAACTCGAGCTTGGCGCCGTTGATCTTGAAGCTGGAAACTTCAGTGTCCACACCGGTGACTTCGTAACCGAAGTTGCCGTTGAGCAGCTTGCTGCCCTGGAAGCTGGTGGACTCCGAGACGCGGTCAATTGTCTGAAGGATGGAGTCAATCTGAAGCTGGTTGGCTTCTTTTTCCTCAGCGCTCAGGCCGGCGGTGTTCGCCGACGCGGTGATCAGGCCTTCGAGTTCCGTGAGGAGGCCCGACACTTCCTGAAGACCACCTTCAGCAATGTTCACGACTTGCTCGGCGCGCTCGGCGTTGCCGATGGCGGCGCCGAGGCTGACCTTCTCAGCGCGAAGGTTCTGTGATGCGATCAGACCGGCCGGATCATCGCCGCCGCGATTGATCTTCAAACCGGTGCTCAAACGCTCAAGAGCCTGGCCGAGCTGCTTGTTGTTCTGTCCAAGGATCCGCTGTGCGAGCAGAGACTGGACGTTTGTGTTGATCCGACTCATTCCGATTCCCTCCGTGAAAGTCGTACCGGGCGTTGCCGCGATGCACTCCGTTGTGAACCGCGACAAACGTCGGGCGCCTGACCAATTGTGTCAGGCCGTCCCCGGCGCCCGGTCCACGCGGACACGATGCGCCGCGAGTCTCGATCGACGGGACATGACACTCAGTTCACGAGGGGAAAGTGTTTATTGACGCGATCCACGCTATAGGACGCGCACAGACGGACCCCCGTCGGGATAACCAACGGGGGTCCGGAAAAAGAGCCGTGTTATATGGATGCGTGTGTCTACGAACGCGCGTTTCATTTACCCGAGGAGTTGCAACACGGACTGCGCCGACGCATTGGCCGTCGCCAGCACACTCGTGCCTGCATTGGTCAGGATTTGCGCTCGTGTCAGAGCACTGGTTTCCGCCGCAAAGTCCGCATCACGAATCTGCGAGTTGGCCGACGTGACGTTCTCAAGCGCCGATTCCAGCGAACGGATGTTCGTCTGGAGGGTGTTGCGTTCGAACGCGCCGAGGCGGCCGCGCAGCGTCGAGATTTCATCGATCGACGTTTCCAGAATGCGGCTGGCGCTGATGAAGTTCTTGGTCGCCAGCGAATTGGCGCCTCCGGACTTCAGGCTGGACAGGAACTGGAATTCCGTGCCCCCTGCCGCGAGGTTGTTGAGTGTGCCGCCAAGGCGCGATGACGCGATGGACTGCACACCGACGTTGATCTGCTGCGAGGCGTTCACTTCCGGGCCAAGCTGATACAGCGAGCCGCCGCCGGTGATATGGAACGTGGACGGCGTGCCGCTGACCGCCGTGGCAAATGCCTCGTCAAGGAGTAGATCAACATCAAGTTCGGACGTCTTGCTTGCGATCGACAAACCGCGCCCGGTGCCGAGCGCGCCATTGATCAGCGCGACGACGTCCTTGCCGGTGTCGCGCGTCGCGGATTCGACGATGGCGCCATTGGTGTAATCCAGCGTCGCAGGATCGCCGTTGTCAATGAGGCGCACAAGTCCGTTGTCCAGGAACCCGCCGGTCGAGCCGACGCGTTCAACTGAGACAAACGGCTTTGAACCGTATTCAGACGAAAAGATGCGAATGCCGGAGGTCACATCGGCGCCACTGACGCGCTCGGCGCGCACGCCGGTCGCCGCGCCAACCGCGTTGATCGCGGTCACCATTTCATCGAGCGTTGTGCCGCTGGTGAACGTGAGTTCCTGAATGCCGGCGCCGCCGGCGACGCGCACGGTCACGGTCGACAGCAACTGACCATCAACACCCGGGGGGTTGAAGGGCGGGTTGCTGCTGAAGTCGCCTCGCAGGTAGAGCGACGCCTGCTGCGCGGACTCGATGACCTCAACATCCACTTGAATGTTGCTTCGTTCGAGGAACTGCGCGCCGTTGACGGTCGCTTTGGTGACTTCGGTCGCGTCCACGCCGCTGAGCGTGTAGCCGAGTTCACCATTGAGCAGCTTCAGGTCCGCGAAGGAGGCGGTGTTGCTGATGCGGGTGATCGAATCGATCGCCGAGTCGATCTGCCGCTGGTTGGCGTCAAGCTCCGCGGCGGAGAAGGCGCCGCTGTTGGCCGCTTCAACGACGAGCGATTTGATCGAGTTGAGCAGTTCGGACACTTCCGTCAACGACCCTTCGGTCGTTGCAATGACGCTGCTGGCTCGTTCGGCGTTCTTCACGCCTTGCTCGATGCCGCGCAGGTTTGAGCGCAAACGCTCGGAAGTGATCAAACCGGCCGGATCATCGGCGCCTCGGTTGAGTCGCAAACCGGTCGAGAGGCGCTGGAGGCGCACACCGAGGTCGGCATTGGACGTAGCGAGGTTTCGCTGGGCGATCAGGCTGGCGATGTTCGTATTGATCCTCGCCATGACAATCCTCCGTGATTGAGGCGATCCGTCCGATCCTTCGGACGACGTCGAGGTGCGTGCGGCAAATCACCGCGGTGAGAAACGTCAGGACACTTTCGAAACGGCGCTCACTTGGGCGAGCGCGGGGGTCGGTTCACAGTGGTGATGCGATCCGCCACCGGTGGCGCGGATTGCGTCAGCCGCGAGACGCCACCGGTGCGGCGGCGCTGCGGCCCAGGGGAAATAGCCTCATCCGTGAGGCCGTTGACTTCGCTGGCGTCAAGCTGGGACGCCCGTTCGTTCTCCGCGCGAATCGCTTCGTACACCTCTTTGCGATGCACGGCGATGCGCGACGGAGCGGTGATGCCGAGACGAATCTTGTCGCCTCGGATATCGACGACGGTGATTTCGATGTCGTCGCCGATCATGATTGTTTCATCGCGTTGGCGTGAGAGCACAAGCATGCTCGTCGGCTCCTTCCTTGGTGGCGCGTGCGCCGCGGAACCCCGCGCGTCGTCGTGACGGCGCCGAGGAAAAACCACGGAAATCACGCTGCGGGCGAATCCGTCCGCCCGCTCTCTCGCTCAACCACTCACGCCGTAGCCCGCGCCGGAGCGCCGACCGTCATGAGTTGATGTCGCGTCGTCCATCGCTTCTCCGCCAGCACGAGCTGCTCGCCGCTCCGGTTGATCGTGTTGATCACCAGCGGCCCCTGCAGATTGCCCGTGAGGGTGTCGTTGACCTTGTTGACGATCACGAACACCTGTGCATCGTCGAGGTTGTCCATCGACAGCTCTTCCATCTGCTCCGGCCGAATCGGCGCGGAATAGTCGGAAACGAACAGCGATGGGTCCGTCACCACGAAGGCGAGGGACGGATCCTCGGTTGACTGCAACCAGAAGAACAGCGCGTCGTCGCATGGCTGCAAAAGGCAATACTGCTTCATGCTTGGAAAGCCCAGCAGCCCTTTCGGGAAGTGAATGAGGCGCTCGTCGGCGATTTCGATCACGCCGAATCGTGTGGTTTGCACTTCCATCGGAGTGCTCCCGTTCGGTCCGTCGTTCCACGTGGGCTCTGCGTTCCTCCGCAGATGACCTCCGGTCCGGGTGATGCCGACGCGACCGATCCGTCGGCGACCCGAGATGCAAATCCCCTGCCTACCGCAGGAAGTTCAGTAGCGAGAGCGACTGTGCCTGCGCCGTTGTCGTCAGCCCCGCCTGAAGCGAAAGCTGAAGCAAACTGAAGCGGCTCGACGCCTCGATGAAGTCAATGTCTTCGATACGGCTCTTCACGATCTGATCCAGCAGCGCTGAATCCTCTTCCTTGGTCTTCGCGCTTTCGACCCGCTGGGCTCGCCCGCCGACGACGGCGCGCGATTGTGCCAAGCGTTCGATGCTTCGCTCAATTCCCTCTCCAGCAAGCGTGATGCCAGTCGAATCGTCGCTGCGCAGGGCGTCGCGCAGGTCGATCAGCGCAGAAAGTAGACCATCAACGCGCACCGTTGCGCGATCCTCACCGGCAAATCTTGCCGGGGCGCCAGGCGTGAACGCGCCATCCAGCAGGCCAAGATCCTCGCCGGCCCGCCCGTTGAGCTGCGCGACCTGAATCGTGCCGCCGCCGCCCGTGGTGTCTTCGAGCACAATCCCATTGGCGCCGTCCGACAGCGTCGCCGCGAACACGGCGCCAAAGCCGGCCGTCGCGGCGTCCGCGTTGATCCGGTCCAGCACGCTTTGCACGTTCACGAGGTCCGACGGGACGAAATCCACCTGGAACGTTGAACCGTCCGTCAGCGTGATCTCCAGATCGACGTTGCGATCGGGGTCCGGCAGGCCGGAGATGGGGTCGGTGGCGCCATCGGCGATCTGCACGCCACGGCCGTCGTTGAAATCCGCGATTGCAGTCGTCGCGGCAAATGAGCGCAGGCCAAGCGTCGTCGCCGTGAATGTGCCCGCGCCCGCCTCTTCCACTTGAAGGCGGAATCCGGAGACTTCGTTCAGCACATTCAGCGATTGTCCGTCATCGGAGATTTCGACTCGGGCGCCGATGTTCAGCCGCGCCACGTCAGCTTTGAAATCCGCAATCGTTGTTGCGGGAGTGATCGTCACCGTGCCGCTGCGACCGCCGTTGGTGAACACGATGTCGCCGAAGTCGATCGGGGTGGTCGGTGTGAGCTGGCCAAATGTCGTGGTGTCGGAGAGTCGCGGATCAAGATCGGCCGCGACGTTCTCTGGAACGGCGTTGGTGTAGGTCGTGCCGGACAATCCGAGATCGGCCGCGGTGGTTCCCGCGCCGATGTCGCTCACATTGATCGACACACCCGCTTGCACATTGAATCGCAGGCGCTCACCGGTGAGGCCGAGCGTCACGCCGCCGGGCCAGGCGCCGTTGAGCGCGCCGGGGTCCGCCTGACGGATCGCCGACTCAATCGCGTCCAGCGCATCGCCGACGCTCTCAGCGCCGGACAGATCCACGGTAATAGTCTGCGTCGGGCCGTTGGTGATGTCGATTTGAATAGCGCCGAGAGTGACGCCAGCGCCATTGGCGCCGGCCAGGTCCGCCAGCGGCGTGGTCGTGAGCAGCGACGGGTTCAGATCCACATCGCCTTGCACACGCCCGGAAATGACACCCAGCGCCTGATCGGCGCCGATGGAGATGGGCGCCGCGACGCCGCTGGTCAGGTCCGTCGTCAGTCCGTTGCCTTTGCCGACGTAGCGATAGCCATCGAAGAACGACTGAATCGGCGCGGCGCCGGTGCGATCGCCACCCAGCAGATGCAGTCCGTCGAATTCCGTATTCGACAAACGAACCAACTCTGTAATGAGGGATTCAACCACAGTGGCCTGTGAATTGCGCGTCGCTGCGTCTGAGCCAACGCCAACCTGGCTCGATGCGATCGACTTAGCTTCGAGCGCCAAATTTGTCGCTTCGCCCAGCGCCTGATCCAGCGTCGCCAGCGCGCTTCCGGCGTGATCGAGATTGCGCAGGAATTGATCGCTGCGCCCGAGCCGCTCATTCAGCACGCTGACGAGCGAAGCGCCGATCGGATCATCACTGCCGGTTTCGATGCGCTTGCCCGATGAGATCTGCGTTTGCAGCCGCACGAGATCAATGTTCGTGCGCGTCAGGTTCGAGAGCATCACCTGCGAAGCCAGCAGGTTCGGCGCTCGAGACAGGTTGGATGGCACGGAGGGCATGTCGATTACACCAGCGAGATGAGTGTTTGAGTGAGTTCGTCAACAGTCGCGATAAAACGCGCCGCCGCCTGGTACTGACGCTGAAAGCCGAGCAGATTGATGGACTCTTCGTCGATGCTCACGCCGCTGACAGCCGCACGCTGGGCTTCAAGACTGGCGCGAACCTGTCCTTCGGCGTCGGCGCGGGTGAGGGCGCTCTTCGCGCTCACGGAGGTTCGATCAACGACGCGTCGCCACGATTCGCTGATGGAGGAATCGCCGAGAGCCGCGAGCGACTTGTTCTGGAGCTCCACAATCGCAAGCGCCGCTTCGTTTGAGCCTTCTTCGGCGCCGGCGACCAGAAAGTTCGGATTGTCGATGAGCTGCTGCCGCACGCCGATGTCGCGAGCGTTCGTGCCGGTGAAATACGTATTGATGCCAACCGCCGCGAGGACGCCCGAACTGTCATCCTTGAAACCGAACTCGAATCCGGGACTCGCGCTGATGGAAATCTGCCCATTCGCATTCAGCGTCGCCGTCAGATTCGGAACGGCGTCGAGCGCGGCTTGAACGTCCGCCAGCGTCGTGTCATCCCCAAATCCCGGCGCGCCCGTGTTGTCGATGCCGTCCAGGTCAATGTCGATGGACACCGTCTGCGTTTGTCCCGTCGCTTTGTCCGTCACGAGCACCTTGAACGAACCGTTGCCCGCCGCGAATGGCAATTCCGAGAACGCAACGTTGTTCGGATCATTGAGCGCGAGCGTCTGATCGGCGAGCGTCACCTTGCGCTCACTCAACGTCGAGGTCAGCCCGGGGAACGATCGCCCGGACGAGTGAATACGGTTGACTTCAAAGATGAGCGATGACGTGACGCGATCCAGATCATCGACCGTCTGATTGACGAGTCCTGATCGCTGTTGAATCAGTCCGCCAATGCGTCCGGACTCCGGAAAAACGCGCTCTTCGAGGTTTCCGGGGACAACGACCTTCGCGACGAGTTCACCGTTTACGGTTTCCAGTTTCAAATCGAGGCCGCGCGCCGTTCCCCCCTGCACGACCGGGGTTGATCCGATGCGCACATCAACGGAGCCGTTCTGCTGCTGAACAACAGAGATATCCACCAGTCCGGAGAGTTCCTCCAGCAAGACATCGCGCTGATCACGCAGGGCGACGTTCTCCGCCGAGCCAAGCTCCGACGTAGAGATCGACGTGTTCAGCGATGCAATCTCATTGAGCAGTTCATCCGCGCGCCCGACGGCGCCGGAAAGCTGCTGATCGACCTGATTGCGCAAGTCGACAAGATCACTGCGCAATCCCTGCAGGAAACTCGCCAGTGAGACGCCCTGCTCCACAAGCAATGACTTGGTCTCCGCGCCAAGCGGATTGTTCGCCAGTTCAGAGAATGCGTTGTAGAACTCGTTGAGTTGTCCGCTCAGGCCGAACTCACTCAGATCATTGGTGATGGATTCGATCTGCGCAAACAGATCGCTCGATACGAGCGCCGCTTCCTGATCCGCCACGCTTGAACGCAGGCGCGTGAGCAGCGATTGATCCACGCGCCGGGAAATATCAACAAGACTGACGCCGCGACCGGCGGAGACACCGCCAACGCCCCCCGCTCCGGGGGTGGATGACAGCCCGGCTACGCGACGTGAGAATCCCGGCGTGGAGACGTTCGCGAGGTTGTCGCCCGCGACCTGAATCGCGAGCTGACTCGCCGTCAGTGCGCTGCGCCCGATCTGGAATGACGCGGTGAGTCCCATCGCGGCTCCTTACGAGGTGCAGTCCAGTGCGGTGACGACGGGCTTGCCAGTGCGCACATCGCCGCGCCGCCCGTACACGCCGGCGTGGCTGTGCTGACGCTCTGCCGCGAGCAGCAGGCCCTGCATGTGCCGCGCGAGTTTTTCAGCCGCGAGCTTGCTGGCTTCGTTCTTGCGATGCACGCGATCAATGATCGTGCGCAAGCGCAGGGCGCTGTCGAGCAGTTCGCTGCGCCACGGCTCGGGCATAAGCGAGGAGATCTGTGTGATGGTCGCCGTCGTGGGATCAAGGCGCGATTCCTGCGCGACGAGGCGCACAATTAACTCGCGCTCGCCATCCAGCGCCGCGATGCGCTGCACCACGTCGTTTTCGGAACGCACGCACTCGCTCAGCGCCCTGAGATCAGCGCTTGAAACGGCGCCTCGGCGCACATCAGTCAGTCGATCCAGCGATTCGTAAGCCTGGTGCAGCTCTTGAATCAGCGACTGAAGCCGCTCGGGAACTCCCGCGTGTGCTGAAATAGTTTGAGCATGTGTGGTTGCGTCAGGCATCAAGATCAACTCCCGCCGGCGCGTGTGTCGCGCCTTCAGAAGCCGCAAGCAAGCGGCGCGCCACGACGTCGACCAGCGAATACCGCTCCTTGGCGACGATGCGGCGCGAGATTTCAGCATCCAGCAATGGGCCGAAAGACTTCTCCGCTTCCGATGGAGCAAACGGCTCAACCGCCTGATTGGATTCACGAAGCGACTTGAGGATGGGCTCGACAAATGCGATCGCGACAAATTCTTCCGCCGCGAGGCGGGCGTCCTCTTCGCCCGACACCGGTCGCAGGGCGCCGCCAAGCGTTGAACCAAAGCCGCGATTGGGCGCCTGGGACGCGCGCGGCGTCGAACCGACGCGCGACATGGGCGAGACATCCGGCATCGAAGGTGTGATCAGGGCGCTGTCCATCAGTTCACAATCAGCTCCGCATGGAGCGCTCCCGTGCGATGCAGCTGCATCAAGATCGCAATCTGGTCATCCACCGAAACATCGAGCTGTTTGAACGCGGAAAGCAGATCCTGCAATTTCGCAGCTTCACTGGCCCGGCGCGACGTGCTGACCGCCGCCCAGCGGGCTTCTTCAATGATCGGAAGCCCCACGTCAGGCTCAAGCGGCGGCGTAATGCTTGTGATGATCAAATCGCCGTGCGTCAGCGCCGTCGGGCTGATCTCGACATTGCCCGTCATCACGATGATGCCTTCGCGCTCGTTCACGACGACGCGCGCAGGAAGTTCGAGCAGCGAGGGATCAAACCGAATGCTCAAAATGTCTGCGACAAAGCTCGCGGGATCCGCAAGGTCCGTCGCGGGAATCTTCACAAGGACGGAGCGATCATCCACGGCTTGCGCCAGTGGTTCGCCAAGCTGATCCAGCCCCATGCGGTGCTGATTGATCGTGTCCGCGAGAAGCTGCGCCGTCGTCCACGCCGAGACGTGCGGATGAATGATGAGCGTGATCGTGCCGTCGCTGGCGATCGTGGGCATGATGATGTCGCGCGTCATGCGGGCGCCGCCGCGCACCATTCCGCGGGTCGGGTTGTTGCCTTCCAGCACAACCGGCCCTTGCGCAATCGCATACACATGGTGCGGCGGCAACGGGGCACGAAGCGGCGCAAGAAACAGTTCGCCGCCGACCAGACTGTCGGGATTGTTGATGGCGCTGACGACGACATCGAACTTATCGTCCAGCTTGGCGCCGGTGCGGTCGATCGTGCAGGTCACCATGACCAGCGCGATGGAGCGTGAGTTGGCGAGTTCATCAAAGCCGCCGATCGGGTTGCCTGCGTTCTCAAGAAGCTTTGCGAGCGGTCGCGCGATCATCAAGTCTTCGCCGGCGTCACCCGTGCCGGGGAGGCCGACCACCAGGCCCAATCCCTGCAACACGGATTCGCCCTGCCCCTTGAGCCGCACGAGTTCCTGCACACTCGTTGCGCGCGCCAGCGGCGTGACAATCAACGCGAGCAAGACGCCAAACACGAGATTCTGCAATGCGCATCGCATGAACAATCGCCTCCGCGATTCGAGTGTGGATCAGAAGTTGAACAACGCTTCGATGGCGAGCGGAATCAGGCCCTTCTTGGTCGCCTTGCGCACCTGACCTTCGTGCTGCACGTTCAAGGTCAAGTCGAAGAGCTGCGTGCTGAGCACGGTGTTGATGACGGTGATGTCGAGGCTGCGGCAGATGCCCGACAGCGTGACGGTCTGGATTTCTTCGTCCGTCTGCCGCACCGTGCGCGCTTCAAGCAGAAGTGTGCCGTTGGGCTTCACTTCGAGCACGCGAGCCGTGATGCTGGTTTCGATGACGTCCGTGCGCTCGTATTCGCCCTTGCCGTCAAAGTTGTTTTCGTTTGACGCCAGGTCGAATTCGCCGAGCGTCTGGCCGGCGACAGGAAGCCGCAATTGCAGGAACTGCTCCAGGAGCGTCTTGTTGAGCATGGAGAAGGAGTTTTCGTAATCCTTGTCCGCTTTCACCTGCTGCGTGCGCTCGAGATAGCTCTCTTCGCGAATGATGATCGTGATCAGATCATTCTCGCGGTACACGCGCGCCTGGGGCGGCTCAATCGCGAAGAGGCTGAATTCATACAGCGTTTCGGCGTAGTTCGGCGCCACCGCACTGACCGCCGCCGCTTCACCGAGTTGAAACAGGCTTTGCGATTCGGCGCCGGTCGCGGCCGTCATGGCGAGTCCGAGGGCAATAAGTGTGGAATGTTTCACTGTGGTCACTCCTTCCTATTCGAAGCGTCGCTCAATGCGGCGCTCGATGTGGAATCAAGATTCATGATGGCGCGCCCAGCGCCGACCACGCGGGCGACGAATGTCTTGCGCCGGCCATCCACGCGCATTTCGACGAGTTCGCCTTCGCGTGCGTCGTCCTGAGCGCGGGCGCGTGTCTTCACGACCACGCCGCCGCTGATGCAGTGAATGGTCACGAGTTCGCCGCGCCGAACGACGACGGGTGATTCGAGATGATCCACGCGCAGCACCGTGCCGGAGGTCAGCCGGCGGCGCGCGACGGAATTGATCGCCTTGTCCTGACTGAGCACCGGCGCCGGGCCGGTGGGTTCGAGCCACATGAATTCGGAACGAAGGTGCGATTCACGGATCGCGTCGCCGCGCTCAAGTTCGCTGCTGAGCACAAACACGCGCCGACGCACCTGAAGATCAATGCGCATCGTGCGTGTTTCGAGCAACTGATCGCCCGCATACAGCCAAACGACGACGGCGAACCGAGAGCTGGACCCGGTCGACGCGGGCTGCACCTCGATGCGCCGACCCGCATCAGGCAGATCGAGGAATGACTTATCGTCCTCATTGAAGAGCACGCGCAGGTTCTCGGAGTCGACGTCGTAAACGCGCAGCAGCAGAGACACGATTCGCGTGCGCACGGTGCTGTTGCCGGTGAGGTCCACCGTTTCAGGGGCGCGAGTCGCCGGGGCGACGTGATCATCAGATGACTGAGTGATGAGCGCGCCGGCGAGCCGCACCGTGCAGTGCCGCCCTTGCAGCGAGATGCGGCCCCAGTTCACGCGGCGCGCATCGAGCGCGGTGCGCACATCATCGATCGCAAGCTGCACCCATGCTCGTCCGCCGGCGCGCTCGTCGAAATCTTCGATGATGACGACATCGGCCAGCGCGAGGGCGTTCGGACCTTCGAGGTCAGCGACGTCCTTCAACGTGACGGCGCCGCTCTCCGGCGCGATCGCAGACGGTTTGAGTTCAATGCGGCCGGCGCTTGCGGCGCCCTGAAACAACAAGGTGCAAATTGTGAGTGCGATCCATCGCATCAAAAGAGCCCTCCGTGGCTCAAACCAATCACGCGCCAAGCTGCGCAATGGTCTGGAGTGATTCGTCCGCGGCCTGAATCGTCTGGCTGTTCATCTCGAAGGCGCGCTGCGTACGAATAAGACCGATGAGTTCGCGCGTCGGGTCAACGTTGGAGCCTTCAATAAAGGTCTGACGCAGAACCCCGAATCCATCTTCTGAAGGTGTGCCGGTGACTGGCGACCCGGACGCGATGCTCTCGCCGAACAAGTTCTCACCGATCTGGCGCAATCCCGCCGGGTTGATGAATCGCGCCAGTTCGAATCGCCCGATGCGGCGCGGCTGCGAATCACCCGGCACCAGCGCCGTCACTTGACCATCGGTGCTGATCGAAATGCCTTCCGTTCCCTCCGGAACGGTGATGCCAGGCTCAATGCGTCGTCCCTGATCGTTCGCCAATACGATTTCGCCATCTTCATTCAAAGCGAAATTGCCGGCGCGGGTGTAGGCAATGCCATTGACGGCGCGGTCATCTTCGACCTGCACCTGAAAGAACCCGTGTCCTTCGATGGCGACGTCAAGCTCTTGACCCGTGCTCAGCAGCGGACCTTGAAGAAAGCTGACCTGCGTGCCGGACACTTTCACGCCAAGGCCGACATAGAGGCCCGTCGGGCGCTGATCGCCGTTGGCGTTCTCAACACCCGGCTGCTCCTTTTCGATGTAGAGCAGATCCTGAAAGTTGGCGCGGCTGGACTTGAAGCCGTCGGTGTTCACGTTGGCCAGGTTGTTGGCGATGACGTCAAGCTGAGTCGTCAGCGCCGAAAGCCCGGTCGAGGCGGAATACAGGGCGGTTAACGCCATCGGTTCGCTCCGATACGAAGAAAGTCAGTTCAAACGACGCGGCCAAAGGAATTGATGGCGCGGTCCATCAGGTGATCGTGAATCTGCATGAGCCGCGTGCCGAAGCGGATGTCGCGCCCGGCGTTCGTCACGGCCATCATTTCCTTGATGGGGTCGGAGCCGGACGTCTCAACCGAGCCGGGCTCCAGAAACGACCCGGTGAGAAATCGCGATTCCGCCACCGCCGGATCGGCGCTAAAGAGGTTCTCGCCGATCTTCACGAGGTCATTGCGATTGGGCACACTGGCGACTTGGAGCACGCCGAACACGCGATCACCCTGAATGACTTCGCCGCGCTCTGAGATGGATACGGGCAATCCCGGGAACACACGGATGGGAAGATCGCGCTCGTTCAAGACCTGCATGCCCGTCGTTGCTGACGTGAGAAAGCTGTTCTCGTCCAGCGTGAAGCGACCGTCGCGGGTGAATTTCAATTCCTCGCCGCCATCGCCGAGCACGAAAAACCCTTCGCCCAGAATTGCCACATCAAGGTCATTGCCGGTGAGTTCAGGACCAGCCGGTGTGAAGTTAGTCACCGTCGGTGACGCGAGCGCCCCGGCGCCGAGTCGTTCGAGCAGATCATCTGAATCAATATGAAAGAGACCATCTTCGATGCGAGCCGCATCGCGCTGCACGGTGAACGCGATGTCCGGCTTGAAACCGGTCGTGGTCACGTTCGCGAGGTTGTTGGATGCGACGTTCATGCGGTGCATGGCCGTCAAGACGCCTGAGGTCGAGAGATACAGGCCGTAATTCATCGCGGATCCTCCGCTTTTGATGAGTGCTGAATCGCCTTGAATCGGAGCGACTGACTCGTGGACTCCGCCAGATGCATGGCTGTCGCCGCCTGAGCGGCCGCAAGAACACGCCGCCCCAGCGCGCCGGCGTCCCGCCCGAGCGCATCGCTCGTGCGGCTTTGCCGGGACACGTCAGGATGGATGCGCAGCGTCTGCATGAGAGAGTGCTCCAACGGATCTACTCTCAATCGCTGTGCCAAAACCTCGTGCAGGCGGATCGCACGCGCTCAGTGCGGCTCAACGTGTCGCGAGGTCGAATCAGGCGCATTCAATGCGCACGTCTGTCATTCGCCGCGCAATCTTCGCTCGGATGTTCGTGGCGCCGATCTCACCTCGACGCCCGATACTGGAGGCACGGCATGCGCTATCGCGACCTCCATCACGCTCGGCAGGCCTTCCTCACGTACATCCGTGTCGAGTGCGGCCTCGCGTCCAACACCATCGAGGCGTACGGGCGCGACTTGCGCGATCTGCTCATCGATCTCGACAAAAACGAAGTGACCTCACCGGAAGCCGTTGAGCCGCGCCGACTGGTCGAACACCTCACCTCGATGAAAAATGATCGCGGCCAGGCGTCTTCGACGATCACCCGCCGTCTCGCGACGATCCGCACATTCTTCCGCTGGCTGCACGCCGAGGGCGCCATCGACGAAAACCCCGCGACGTGGCTCGATCGCCCGACCCGCTGGCAACGTCTGCCGGACATCCTTTCGCCCAATCAAATGCGAAGACTGCTCGAATCGCCATCACCCGAGCTGGATCGTCCCGGCCAGCCCCCCTTGTGGTTGCGCGACAAAGCAATGCTCGAGCTGATGTATGCGTCAGGGCTGCGCGCCAGTGAAGTCGGCGCGGTGGGTGTTGAGGACTTCCATCCAAAGCTCGGCGTCGTTCGTGTGCTGGGCAAAGGCGACAAGGAGCGACTGGCGCCGATGGGCCGCCCCGCAATTCAGGCGATCGAGACGTATCTCACTGATTGCCGCCCGCAACTCAAACGCCCAGACGGTCGCGACAAGAATCGCCTCATCCTTTCAAAGACCGGCCGACCGGTTGAGCGCGTCGCGGTGTGGCAGATCGTGAAGCGTCATGCAAGCCGCGCAGGACTGCGGGATGTGCATCCGCACACATTGCGGCATTCATTCGCAACGCACCTCTTGATGGGCGGTGCGGACCTTCGCCTCGTGCAGGAATTGCTCGGCCACGCCGACATCGCGACAACGCAGATTTACACGCACGTCGATCGATCACGTCTGAAGGACGTGCATCGGAAGTTTCATCCGAGGGGATAGGGAGCAGTCACCAGGAGCCAGTGGCCAGGCATCAGTTTCTGGAACTGGGGCCTGGCTCCCGGCGCCTGAGGCCTTCTTCAAATTGGCCTCTTCAGCCCATCACCCGACGAAGGCTCACCAATGCGCCGTAATGACTGACCGCCACCGGCGGCGAGTGCCTGTTCGGGAACTGGTTTCGGCGCCGCCGCGGCAAGGCCGGTCGGCTCGCCAATCGCGCGATTCAGCGCGCCAACCGATCGCGGCGCGCTGGTGGCGCCGAGTTTGATCGACGACATCTCGCGATGCAGTTTCTCATCGAGTTCACTGACGCTGGTCGCGATCACGCCGCGCTCAACGCCCATGTGGAATCGCAGCACAATCAGACCCGTGGCGATCAGTGCAATCAGCGGCACGATTAGCACGGAAGCGTAAAACTCGCCCCATCCCGGCGACGCCGGTGAATTGTTGTGAATGGATTCACTGGCAGCGGTCAACCATTCATAAGACGGCAGCGCACCGCCAAACGGAATGCCGGGCAGCATCGCCGCGACCGGCAAACAAACCAGCGCCAGCACCATCGCCCACGAGCTTGACGTCACGCAGCGCTCCACGCCCGGCACGCCCGCCCCGCCCGCAACAATCACTCCCTGAAACAGACACAGCGCCAAAACCACCACCGCAACAAAACCCATGGACCGAGCCAGATCGCTCGTGCTGTGCATCCACAGATTGTTTCGATTGAGGACGCGATTCACATCTGCGGCTTGCACAGTCAATTCCGGTGGCGGCGCCTTATCGGCCACTTTCGACCCGGCTCCGGAGAGCGACACCGCCGTATCTGCATTGGAGCGCACCACACGCATTTCGCGCGTCGATTGCTTTGGCGGCTCCATCTCCGTCCATCGAACGTCCGTGTAATGCACAAACGCAAAGACCAGCATCTGAAGAATCAGCGCCAGCGACAGGGCGGCGCCGGCGGCTGTTACAGCGAGCCGGAGATGCCGTAGAGCCGCCGAGACGTGCGGTTTTGGTGTGTATGACACGGTCGGCCTCCGCCAAAAGAAGTGCCCGCCGCCGCACAAGGGCGTCGCGCATCCGGCGCTATCGGTCGATCGGGAACCCCGGTCAAGGCCAGATCGGCGGCAATTCGAAATCTGGACCCCCGCCCCCGCAGCGATACACTCATTTCCCTTCGGAAACCGACTTCGACGCGCCGGACCGGCGATCAACGCTGAGAGAAAGCCCGCATCTTCATGCCCGCCGGATACACGCCCCCGCCAACCAGCCCCGCCAGCGACGCCCTCGACCCGGGCCTGCTGCGCGACGTCGCCATCGGCGCGGCACGCCTCACCGGCGAACAGGCGCTGGACCTCTACACGCGCACGCCGCTGTTTGAACTCGGCCGCTGGGCCGACGCCCGCTGCCGATCGCTGCATGGCGACCACCTGCGCACGTACGTGATTGATCGCAACATCAACTACACGAATGTGTGCAGTGCCAAGTGCACGTTCTGCGCCTTCCGGCGCGACGGTGACGAGGCCGACGCCTACACACTCGAATACGAACAGCTTTACGAGAAGGTTGCCGAGCTCCAGGCCATCGGCGGCACGCAGATCCTCATGCAGGGCGGAATGAACCCCGAACTGCCACTGGACTGGTATCTGGAACTGCTGCGGGGCCTCAAAGAGCGCTTCCCCGACATTCACGTGCACGGCTTCTCGCCGCCGGAATTCATCGAGTTCGTACGATTCTTCGATCCGCCCGGCGCCACGCTCGAAGACAAACTCCGCTGGGTGATGGTGCGGCTGAAAGAAGCTGGCCTCGATTCATTGCCCGGCGGTGGTGGTGAGATCTTCGCGTATCCCGTCCGCCGCAAGATCGGCCTCGGCAAGTGCACGGCGGAAGACTGGCTGACGACGATGTACGTCGCGCACACGCTCGGCATGTTCACGAGCGCGACGATGATGTTCGGCCACATCGAAGGCGCCGCCGACCGCGTGCACCACATGCTCCTCGTCCGCGAATGGCAAGACCGAATCCTCCGGGAGGCCTCCGCCTCCCTCCCCCGCCCCGCGGGTGAGGGCCCGGGTGAGGGTTCCGAAGCTCCCTCTCCCCCTGGGAGAGGGTGTCATGGCGCAGCCATGACGGGTGAGGGCTCCGGTCTCCCCTCTCCCCCTGGGAGAGGGTGGCCGAGCGGAGCGAGGTCGGGTGAGGGCCAAATCAATCCCCATTCCCCCTCCCCCCACGGCCACTACAAAGCCTTCATCTCCTGGCCCTTCCAGCGCGAAAACACCCCCCTCGGCCGCCTCAAGGAATGGGGCCAGCGCGAAGGCGAACTCGACCAGCCCTTCCCCGGCGACCTCGCCGCCTCCATTCGCGGCGACGGCGACCCCAAAGCCCACCCGGAATTCGGACGGCGCCTGCGCATGGCCGGCGCAACCGACTACCTGCGCACGCAGGCCCTCTCGCGCCTGGTCCTCGACAACGTCTATTCGATCGGCGCTTCGTGGGTGACCATGGGCCCCCACATCGGACAGACCGCGCTCTTCTTCGGCGCCAACGACATGGGCTCCGTGATGATGGAAGAGAACGTCGTCAGCAGCGCCGGCACGACCTACTGCCTGGACGAAGCTGTCCTTTGCCGCCTCATCCGCACCGCCGGCTTCACCCCGGCCCAGCGCGACAACGTCTACGACATCCTCCGCGTGCATGACACCACCGCCAGCCCCGACCTGAAAGTCAACGACTGGTCCGAGCACCGCACCAAGCGCCTGCACATCGAGAGCAAGGCGGAGGTTGAGGCGAAGGTGGCGCTGAGTGTGACGGCGGGCACGTAGTCTCGAAGTCCTCGACGCTTTATTGGTGAGGCGTCCACGGGCCAGACGGCGACCAATTCGTGTGAAACGATTGGCGATGAACGAGCGCGCTGATCGGCGGGCTGAGGAAGGCTGCGATGATATCGCCAAGTTCCTCGAAAGTTTCCGGCGCCTCAGTGTTTCCCAGGCGGCGGCGAAACGCTTTCCACTGTGTCGCGTTTTGTGTATTGGCAAACATGGCTTCGCTGAGTCCGACCGGGTTGGATTCGATGGGTGTGTCGCGTCGCTCGCAAGTCCTCCGGATCGCCTCACATAAAGTGCGGCCGTCAAACGATTGAGATTGTGCAAGCATCCATATGTCAAAGTAATCCTTCATGCGGCTGTTGAGCATTCCAAATCGGAACATGATCTGGAGTTTCTCTGCAATGACGGTTTCGGGCGGATAGGCGTACAACCGTGGTCGCGGCATGTCGAAGAGTGTGGGATAGTCAATGCGTTTGGGTTTGGGTGTGACCTGATCGCCAAACCCAACATCAACTCGCATCGGAATGACGGCATTTCCCAGGGAAGCACGAAACTCAATACGAATGCCTTGATATTCCGCTTGGTCAGCGATGCGTTCGGCGCTGATGTGCTCCAGGTCAAATGTCAGGCCGTCCTCAAACGGAATCTCACAAATGCCCCGGATGATTCGCTTCAGATTGTCGACGTCATTTCCCGTTTGACCAAGCAAGTCAATGTCTCGCGTCGGACGCGCGCTTGCAACATCCCAAGCTCGCAAAAGCAGGGCGCCTTTGAGCACGAAGGTGTCGGCCACCTGTGAAACCGAGAGACGGTAAAGAAAGCGTTCGAGCGCGTAGTGCTGCAAGACCTCATTGAATGTGCGTCCGGACTCATGGGCTACGTTTTTGAGTCGTTGATGAATCGATGTCGAGATGTTTGTGGGTGATCGAAAATTCATGTCAGAGACTCAAGGTACGGTCGCATGATTCGCGCCACGCGATTGATTTCTGCATAGCGGAATAGCTCCGAAACGTTGATGCGTTGGCGATTCCGATAGAGGCGCAGCGCTTCAATGGCAACGTCGAGTCCTATCTTGTTTCGAAACTTGAAGCAGTCAGCAAGCGTTTTCTCAGCGCAAAAGACTTGAAGTTGAAAACGGTCAATCGGGCGATTTTCAATTCCGTCGGTCATCGATCTCCCGCTGAATCGGAATATCCGAATCGGCGGATGTTGGAGTTCAGGCGTCCAAGCGCCGGGCGGGAGCGCAATATCAACAGCGTGCGGGATCTGCGTGGTTATTTCATGAAGGGCAAGGGCTGAGATAAGACATATGACTCCTTGGGGAACACGAGCCGCGACGGTGAGAAGATCGGGGTCTGAGATCGGGTCCGCGCTTGCCAGTCGATACACGCCTCGTGAGATCGTGACGAGGAGTCTCTGGTCCCGCATTTGATAGAGCGTTCGCGGATGAATGCCCTCCGAGATGGCGTCCTTGGTGCGCAGTGTTCCGCCGTGCCCCCGAAAGACGTCAATTGCACGCTGGATCTGATCGCTCTGGACGTGTTTGTTGTCCATGGGGATAATATCCTCATTGTTTATCGACAAATATAGAGGATTCTATCCAGCCTGTAGGCGCGTATATCAAACTTTGTTGCCGTTCGAGCTTGACTGTTCATCCAAAGTGAGAATAATTCGATAAATGTCGAATCATCGAACCATCGACGAAAACCGCATCGCTGACCTCTGCAAGGCCCTTTCAAGCCCGCACCGGGTCCGCATCCTCAGCACCCTCCTCTCCTGTTGCGGCTCAGCCTGCGCCACGGACGAGGAGTTCGCCGCGTGCGTGGGTGACATCGCCCAGGGCCTCGGCGTCTCGCCCTCGACCGTCTCCCACCACGTCAAGGAGCTGCGCCTCGCCGGCCTGATCCAGTGCAATCGCAACGGCCAGCGCATCGAGTGCTGCGTGGACCCCGCCGTCCTCAATTTTCTTCACGAATTCACCACCCAACTTATGCAGCAGGCCGCGAACAGCCCGGTCTGCATCTGCAAGGAGCCTTCACCATGACCACCGCCCCCAACACCACCGAGCAGGACGCCGTCCGCAACGCCGTACGCGATCGCTACGGCGCCATCGTCCGTGAAGAAGCCGAAAGCTGCTGCGGCCCCGGTTGCTGCTCCGGCGGTCACGTCTCCCCTGCCGCTGTCGGCGCCGCAACACTCGGTTACACCGCTGACGACATCGCCGATCTCCCCGAAGGCGCTGACCTCGGCCTCGGGTGCGGCAACCCCACTGCCATCGCCGCGCTGAAGCCCGGCGAAACCGTGCTGGACCTCGGCAGCGGCGCCGGCATCGACTGCTTCATCGCCGCCAAACGCGTCGGCCCGAGCGGCAAAGCCATCGGCATCGACATGACGCCCGACATGATCACACAGTCACGCGCGCACGCCGCCAAAGCGGGCTTCACCAACGTGGACTTCCGTCTCGGCGAGATCGAAGCGATGCCAGTCGCGGATGGAACAGTCGATGTGATTCTCTCCAACTGCGTGATCAATCTGTCGCCGGATAAGCCGCGCGTGTTCGCGGAATCCTTCCGCGCCCTCAAGCGCGGCGGGCGCCTCGCCATCTCCGACATCGTCGCGACGGACGAAATCCCAGACAAGATTCGCAAAGAACTCGAATTGCTCACCGGCTGCATCTCCGGCGCCGCGCGCGTTGAAGAATTGAAGGCAATGCTCAAAGACGCCGGCTTCAACAACATCGTGGTTGATGTCGACGAGAAGAGCCGCGACTTCATCAAAGACTGGTCGCCCGAATCCGGCGCGCACTACTACGTCACCTCAGCCAAGATCACCGCGACAAAGCCATAACCCTTCTCCCCCTGGGAGAAGGTGGTCCGCCGCAGGCGGATCGGATGAGGGCCGAGTGTTCGTTGCTGATCTTCAGTTGGGGCAGGAACAAGGAAATGAATTTGGCCCTCACCCGGCGGCGCTGCGCTTCGCCGACCTCTCCCAGGGGGAGAGGTGGGAATCCCTTCTCCCCCTGGGAGAAGGTGGCATCGCGCAGCGATGACGGATGAGGGTCGCAGTTTCTCCTCCTCCCTCGCCCCGCGGGGGAGGACACAGGAGGGGGCTCCTCCGTCTACCACTTCTCCAAATCTCAAACGTGAACAGCGAAATCGAGGCAAAGAGAAGGGAGTGGTTCTATAGCCCTCCCCCTCCCCCCTCCCGCAAGGCGGGAGGGGAAATCGAGTGAAACTCGAATGCTCAACCGTGGCTCTCTCGCTCCGCGAGCGAACCACGCCACCCCGTACTCCCCTCCGTCTTCCTCCGCGTACAAACTCTACTCATCCCGCCAACATCTCATCAAACACCGCCGCATACGTCCGCGGCTTGATCTGCTCAAACCCATACCCATCAAACTGCGGAATCGTCATCTCCACGGCTTCCGTGCGCTCCATGCCGTCGCTCTGCGCTTTCACCATCGCATCGCGGAGAATCTCAAAATACTGGCGCTGCTCAGTGATGCCCGCTTTCCCCATGACCTCGCCGTGACCGGGGATCACCACGGTCTCGTCATCGCACAATTCCAGCATCGCATCGCATGAGCGCATCCATCCCGCGCTGGTCGCGCCCGCGTTCATGTCGATGAACGGGTGCAGCCGGTTGAAGCACAAGTCGCCGGTGTGCATCAGATTTAACTCAGGAATAAACACAATCGCGTCGTTGTCCGTGTGACCAGCGCCGGGATGGCGCAATTGCACGGTCAGCTCGCCAACTTTGATCTCGTGCTCATCCTGAAACGTTTCCGTCGGTTTGAACTCTGACGCCTTCATGTTCGGGAGCAGATCAAAGAACTGCGCGATGTCCCCCGATCCGGTCTTGGCGCCACCCGGGCCGTGCGCCTGCTCACGCATCTGATTCAGCATGCGCTCTTCCATCGCTTCGCCGCTTGACTCGATCCGTTTGATCGTGCCAACCGCCCATGCTTCGATCCGCTCGGAGGCATTCCGCTGTGCGATCAGCGGCAGGTTGTTCGTAAACGCGTGGTTACCACCCACGTGATCGCCATGGTGGTGCGTATTGACGACGGCCGTCAGCGTTGCGCCGTACACCTGCTTCGATTCACGGCGCAGCGTCAATCCGTACCCGATGTTCTTGCAATCGACGAGCACCGCTTCATCGCCGGACATCACCAAAAGCGCATTCCCGCCAGCGCCGAACGCCGCCAAGGCGGCTTCGCCGACCGGTTTCCAGTCGTAGAACGTGCCCCAGCGCCCCGGCTGGGCAAACGCCGGCCAACCCATGGCCCCGCTCGCCGCCGCCCCAATCGCTAGGCCCGTGAACTCTCGTCGCGTCAGATTCATGCCGATGATCTCCGTCCGGTCAGTCGTCGCTTCTCTCCCTCTCCCGTCGGGAGAGGCCGGGGTGAGGGGTTCTCGCCGTTCCAACCCCTCAAAAAACTTCACTTCCCTCTATACCGCCGAATCCCCGCACGCGCGGCTACAATCCGCCCCTTCACCGAGAGAGATCAGGAAAACACACCCCATGAAAGCGAATGATTTAAAGCCCGGCATGGCCGTCACCCTCGATGGGCAGCTCTTTGCCGTCGTCAAGACCGATCACGTCAAGCCCGGCAAGGGCCCGGCGTACGTGCAGGCCAAACTCAAGAACCTCATGACCGGTTCGCACATTGAGAAGCGCCTCGGCTCCTCCGACACGGTGGACAGCGCCACCCTCGACCGGCGCACGTGCGAATACCTGTACGACGACGGCAGCGGCTCCGTTTTCATGGACGCAGAGACGTTTGACCAGTTCACCCTCGACGCCGACACGCTCGGCGACAGCAAGCTGTACCTCACGCCGAATCTTCAGATCACGATTCAATTCCACGGTTCGCGCCCGGTGAACTTCGAGCTTCCCGCATCGATCGAAATGAAGGTCATCGAAACGCCGCCCGGCATCAAAGGCGCCACGGTCACCAACCAGCTCAAGGAAGCCACGCTGGAGACCGGCCTGAAGACGCGCGTGCCCGCGTTCATCAACGAAGGCGAAGTCATCCGCATTTCGTCAACCAGTGGCGAGTACCAGTCGCGAGCCTGAGTTTCCGATCGGAGTCCCACCATGGCCGACGTTGTCGTCGATCAAATCGATCCCAAGGACACGGCGACCATTGTGCACCTGAACAATCAGGTGTTCCGGCCTGAGCGCGACGCCGATTTCTTTGAACGTCGTTTGCGCAATCGCGTCAATCCGCTCGTCATGGTTGCGCGCATCAAGACCGACGCCGTCGGCTTCTTCATCGGCATGGAGCTCAAACCATCCGTGTTCTTCGCCTGGCTCGTCGGCGTGCTCCCCGATGCGCGTCGCGGCGGCATCGCCAGCCAGCTCATGCGCTCCGCCGGTGAATGGGCCAAAGAACGCGGCTACCGCTCCATCCGTTTCGAATGCACCAACCGCCACCGCGCCATGATGCACTTCGGCATCGCCGAAGACTACGAAATCATCGGCATCCGCTGGGACCCGGACCGAGGCGAGAACCTGCTCATTTTCGAGCAGTCCCTCTCCACCTCAATCTCTGACGATTGATCGCATACGGGTCTCGTGTGCCACTGCTCTTGAGCAGTGCCCTCGTCTTTTGAGTCCGGGCGCCGTGCGACGCCGAGTGGCACGATCAGCGTCGCACATCACAAACCTCGTCAGTCAACCTTGTGAAGCGTGCCACTGCTCTTGAGCAGTGTCTTCGTCAATGGGCATGCGTGTCACAGCACTCAACCAGTGCACTACAGATCACTCTGCGTCCCCACCACCCGGACGACCACAGCATTTCTTGTACTTCTGCCCTGAGCCGCACGGGCACGCATCGTTGCGCCCGATCTTCGACTCACCTTCATCACCCGTTGACGGTCCGTTCGAAGCCTCAGGCGCTTTGGCAGGCGCCGGCGCAGGCCGGGGCGCCGGTCGCGGCGAATCAAGACCCGGACCCGTGAACGACGAAGCGCCCGCCGCTTGCATCACCGACTGTGCCGCCGTCTGTCGAGGCGGCGCCGGCGCCTGAGCCGGCGCATTCGTAGCTTGTCGTTGTGGCGGCGCACCCGCCGGAGCCCCAGCCTCTAAGCGCCCGCCACCCTGCGGCGGCTGCTGCGGAGCCTGTTGCGGCGCTTGCTGTGGCGCCACGCGTGGCGACAACTTCAGCTTGAACAAGTAATCCGTCACACGATCGCGCACCAAACGTTCGAACTGCTCGAACTGACGCGAACCCTCACGCTTATATTCGATCCGCGGATCAAGCTGGCTGAATGATCGGAAACCGATCGCATCGCGCAACTGATCCATCGAATACAGGTGATCCTTCCACGCCGGGTCCAGCACTTCCAGAAGAATCAAACGCTCAAGCTGCACCATCTCGCCGCGCAGCGTGCCTTCGACGAGCGAGTGAATCGCATCGAGCCGCGCCTGCCCCTTGGCCCTTCGAATGCGGTCGGGAAGTTCGATATCCAGTCGGTCACGCACGTGCGTCTCGAGCCGATCCAGATCCTCCGCCAGCGCCTGCGCGTCAGCAATCTCCTGCTCCAGACGTCCCGACTCAATGAACTCACGCGACGCCTTCAAGAGATCCTCACGAATCTGTTGCGGCATCTTCGTGCGAATGATCGACTCATCCCAGCCCATGTCGTAGCGACGATTCGCCCACTGCACGAACTGCCTCGCCGCAGTCTCCGGGTTCTGGCGCATCGTCGCCATCGTCAGTTCAAGTGAGAACGTGACCGGATGCTCAACCTCGCGCTCCTTGTACGCATCGCGAGCGGCGTCGATCACCATCTCGATGACGTCTTCCTGCTCTTCTGCATCCTTGATCGCGTCCAGCGAAAGGTCCGCGTTGAACTTGTCCTTCGCCCACCGAATGAGCATCGTCGGGCCGTAATCCGGCACAAGAAATTCTTCAATGGTGGAGAGATCGGCCGCGTCGATGCGCACCTCAGCAGCCTCAACCAAGCGATCCGAAATCTCGCGCCGCGACAATTCACGCGCCTCGCTTGGCTTGATCTCAACGCCAAACTGCGATGTGGCCCAATTCGCCAGGTGCGTGACGTCGTAATCTTCGGCCTCGCCGTCCTCCGGCATGTATTCGCCGATCGTTACGTCGATCATCTGCCTCGCCTCTTCCTTGGCGATCTGGCGGATGCGCGCAAACGTGTCTTCGCGATCGCGCCGGCGGATCTTTTCCATCGGGATTGACGTCTTCAGCAGTTCGCTGGCGCGTTCTGCGATGCGCTCCGCCGCGTGATCCGGCGCCAGGTAGCGGCTCACCGAATCCACCGCAGAGTCTTCGATGTAATCGAAGATCAACCCCTTGATGTCGCGCCCTTCCAGCACGCGCTGCCGCTGCCCGTAGAACGACTGACGCTGGTGCTCCATGATCTCGTCGTATTCGAGAATCTGCTTGCGCCATTGGAAGTTGCGCTCTTCCACCTTGCGCTGGGCGCGCTCCACGCTCTTGGTGAGCATCGGATGCTCAATCGCATCGCCTTCCTTCATGCCAAGGCGCGACAGAATCTTTAAAGTTGTCTCACCCGCGAACATCTTCATCAGATCGTCGTCGAGACTGACGAAGAAGCGCGATGAACCGTTGTCGCCCTGACGCCCCGAACGGCCGCGAAGCTGATTATCGATCCGGCGCGACTCGTGCCGCTCCGTGCCGATCACGTGCAGCCCGCCCATTTCTTCGACGTTGTTGAACCAGCGCAGGCGATGCAGCGCAAAGCGGCCGTGCCCGTCTAGCTCTGATCGAAGCTCGTCGGCGCTCATGCGATCGACGCGCTTCTGATCCAGCCACGTGTGCTGGAACGCCCAGTGGCGCAGCAATTGCAATTCGACATCCTGAGACGACATCGCTTCGACGTCACCCTTGGAAAGCCCAAGCTCCTTCGTTGCGATCTTGCGGTACACCTTGTCGCGCAACTCCTCATCGCTCGCATCCACGGTTAGTTCGCGCGGCGCCAGCCCGCGGCGCAACCAGTGGTCCAGCAACTGCTCGCGCGTCACTTTGGCGAGTTTGATGTCGGTGCCGCGACCGGCCATGTTCGTGGCGATCATTACGGCGCCAAGCTGACCGGCGTTCTCAATGATGTGCGCCTCGCGCTCGTGCTGCTTCGCGTTGAGCACCTCATGCTTGATCGTGTGCTTCTTGGACAGCATGTCCGCAAGAGTTTCACTCTTTTCAACGCTCGTCGTGCCGACCAGCACCGGCTGGCCGAGGTTGTGCATCGCCTCGATCTCATCCACGATCGCAACCCACTTGTCCTTACCAACGAGGTAGACAAGGTCGTTGAAGTCGGCGCGCTGCACCGGAACATTCGTCGGAATCACGACCACGTCAAGGCCGTAAATATCGTGGAATTCCTGCGCTTCTGTATCCGCCGTGCCGGTCATGCCCGCCAGGCGCTGATACATCTTGTAGAAGTTCTGGATCGTCACTGTCGCGACGGTCTGCGTCTCCTGCTTGATCGGCACGCCCTCTTTGGATTCGATCGCCTGGTGCAAACCGTCCGACCACTGACGCCCGACCTGCAAGCGTCCCGTGAACGCATCCACGATGACGACGGCCGGCTCCTTCTGCCCCGTCTGCGGGTTGTCCTGCGGCACCACCACGTAATCACGATCACGCATGTACACCGTGTGCGCCCGAATCGCCTGCTCCAGAAGGTGCGGCATGTCCACGTTGTCACCAACGTAGAACGAACCTAGCCCGGACTGACGCTGCGCTTCTTCAATACCCGCGTGCGTCAGGTGCGCTTGCTTCTTGTCAATCTCCACTTCGTAGTACTGAATGAAGCGATCACGCTCCGCCTCCAGGCCGGGCAACTCCGCACGAAGGCGGTCCAGCTCCTGCTTCAGCGGCGGAATCTTGGACTTGTCGCGCGCATTGCGAATGTCGCCCTCAAGACCCTTGATGCGCTTCAGGCACGCCTGCACGCCTTCATCCTTGCCGTTCCACGGGCCCTGCTTCTCAACAAGGTGGCGTGAAATACGATCCGCAAGGTCATAGCGCGGCTGATCCTCGTGTGCGGCGCCGGAAATAATCAGCGGCGTGCGCGCTTCATCAATCAGAATCGAGTCCACTTCGTCAACGACCGCAAACTCGCGCTGCTTCTGCACCTGCTGCTCAACGGAGCGTTTCATGTTGTCGCGCAGGTAATCAAAACCGAACTCGCTCGTTGTGCCGTACACCACGTCGCACAAATACATGTGCCGCTTGACCTGCTCCGGCTGACGGTGCGGCGAATGAATCGCGCCAACCGTCATGCCGACCGCGCGGAAGAACGGGGAGACCCAATCCCGGTCGCGCTGCACCAGATACTCGTTCACGGTCACGACATGGCATGACAGGCCTTCGAGGGCCGCGAGGTAGCACGCCAGCGGCGCGACAATCGTCTTGCCTTCGCCCGTCTTCATTTCCGCGATCTTGCCCTGATAGAGCACCATCGCGCCGATGAGCTGCACATCGAACGGCCGCGCCCGGAACGGTGGGCGACTCACGGGATACAACTCGCGCACCGCGTCGTAGATTTCAACCGGGATATCGAGCTGCTGCCAGCCCGCGATTGGCTCCGTTTCTCCGAGATAATCCCCCATGGGTTCGGCGGGCGCCGTCGCATCCATCGCCTCGAGCGTTTGCTCGTAGAGCGCCCGCACGTTCGCCGGGAACTTTTCCAGATCAACCGCGTCGCGGTGTTTCGGGTTGAAAATGTTGCGAATGCCGACGTTGCGGTCCATCGCCTCACGAGCCACCGCAAACGCTTCAATCAGCACTTCAGTCGCCTTTTCGCCGCCGCTGATTCGATCGCGAAAGCTCTGCGTCTTGGCGCGAAGCTCGGCGTCCGTCAATCGGCGCATCTCAGGCTCAAGCGAACCGATCGCCTCCACCCGCGAGGTGTAGCGCTTCACGAAACGTTCGTTCCGCGTGCCGAACATGACCCGAAGCAACGGGCCGACCACAGGGATGTCGTGTGTCTTCTGCATGATGCTTTTCTTTCAAAGGATGATCGGCGTCTCGTCGTGATCCTCGCCGCGAGAGCGTCCTCAGAACGCAATGCGCAAGGCGCCCGGAACACACGGGGCCGATCGTTTTCATTATTTGTTTGAGAGGTCCGGAATCGTCAGCCACATTGCTCGCAATCGTTTGATCGCAAGCCTCACACGGAATCAGGCCCGTGCCGGCGGCGGCAGATTCAACAGACCAGCGACGACATCAGCTTCAAACAGCGAAGATGTCGCGCGATGCGGCGACGCGTAAATATGCGCCGCGTCCGGATGAGCCCAGGCCGTGGCCTGATGCTCAGCAAGCGTCGAATACGCAACGAGTTCGATGCCGGCGATGGCGTACGCCTCCGCCTGCATCGTGCGAAGTGCACGAGCCGCCCGTTCCCCGGCGCGGCCGCCCTCTCCCGTCGCCGGCAAACTCGCCAGCGCCGTCGCCAGCAAAAGAGCCAGCGTCCACCCGCTCATCGCTGAACGGGCCGGGCGGAAACCGGATTGGAATGACGAATCTCGCATTTCGACCTTGGGAGTATCGACCCCTGCCCCGCCTGCGGCAAGCCCGGACCGGAAAAACCGTCGCCGATCGCGGGAAAGACCCCCGGCCAGACTTCCATACGATAAGCCGGTTGACCACATGACGAGCCGCTCAAACCATATCACGACGGACCTGCCCATCGAGCGGCACGACTCCCTGGACTCCACCAGCCTCCACGCCCGCAGCCTCGTCAAATCGGGCCAGATTGACGGTCCCCGCGTCATCGTCGCCGCCACCCAGACCGGCGGCGTCGGCCGCTTCGGCCGCGCCTGGGCCAGCCCAAAGGGTGGCCTCTGGTGCACACTCATCTGGCCGATGGAGGGCGACCTCGAACCGATGCTCAGCGGCCTCGGCCTGCGGCTCGGTCTCGCATGTCTTCGCACGATCGACGAAGCGCTCGCAGACCAAAGCGTCGAAGCGATCGTTCAAATGAAGTGGCCGAACGACGTTTTTGTGAACAGCAAGAAAGTGCTGGGACTTCTCGCCGAGACGCTCGGCCACGACGGAGTGAATTTCGTTCTTGTTGGTGTCGGCATCAATGGCGATTGTGCCGCATCCGAATTGCCCGAAGCCTTGCGCCAAAGCGCAACGACGATGCGCGAAATAACCGGCCGGCGCATCGATTTGGAGCAGCTGCTCGCGAGACTCTGCGACCAACTACGCGAAGCCCTTAGAACTGAAGGCGTATCACCCGAACTCATCGCAACGATCAATCAGCGTTTGTATGGAATCGGCGATCCCGCGTCAGTGCGGCTTCCTAACAACGACTCAAAATCTGGAATGCTCGTCAAACTCAACTCATCCGGCTGCGTCGTGCTCAATGTCAACGGCGAGGAATGGACCGCGCCTGCGGGCGCTGAATTGAGCCACACGAACGCCTGATCAATGCACCAAAATCACCGGCGCTCCCACATGCGACAGCACATGCGCCGTCGTCCCGCCGAAACCGAAAAACAACTGGTGCAGCCACGAATCCGGATACGCCCCCATCACCAGCACCGCATCGCTGGCCGCTTTGCAGGCGCGCTCGATCTGCTCCGCCTCGCTCTTGCCCTTGGCGGCGTAACACACGACGTCCGCCTCGGGCGCCAGTTCCGCGGCTCGCGATTTCGATTCGTCCGCCGTCAGGTCGCTGCTCTCCGCCGCGAGCAGTGACAGCGGCCACTTCGTCGTCGCCGCCATCTCTCTCGCAAAATCAACCGCGCGCTTTGAAACACTCGATCCATCAAACACGCCCAGCACGCGGCTCACCGCTTTGGCCGGTCCGCTCGCGACCAGCACCGGACACGGTGATTTCTTGATCAGCGAACGCGCCGACGACCCGATCCCTGCGCGCGAGAATCGCCCCTTCATGCCGATCGCGATGAGGTCATCTGCCGCGGCGAGATCCACCAGCGTCGGAATGAGCAGCCCCACCTCAATCGCATTGGAATATGAAATGCCCTGCGCTTTGCACAGCGCTTCCTGATCGCGAAAGAACTTTTCAAACCGCTTTCGCTCAGCCGCTTCCTCTTCACGGGCCGCGTCGTCAAAGTCCGCCATCGCCGGCGCCGCGTCCACGCCAGCCACGCTCTCGGCAATGATCGGCGGCGGCACCGGCTCCAGCACATGCACGCCCATGATGGAAGCGCCCAGCGATTTCGCCAGTTCGACACTGTGCGTGAACGCGTCCTGCGCCATCTCGGATCCGTCGAAAGCGACGATGATGCGTTTGATCATTGCTGGGTCACTCCTCTGGAAACAGCGCTGCGAGCGGCGCATCAGCTCAGTGCGGTCATGATACGGCGCCCGAGGCTACGATCCCGCGCGGAAAACAAATGATCAAACTGCTCTTCGACATCGCGCTGTGGCTGATTGCAGGATTGTGGTGGGTGACGGCGATTCGCAACGCCATCCAGGCGCGCCGGCTCCCTTCCCTTCCTTTGGCGCCTTCGCCGGCGCTGCCCACGCCTCGCGTCGCCGTCGTCATCGCCTCGCGCGATGACGCGGGGCATGTGCGACAGGCAGTCGAATCATTTCTTTCGCAGGAACAGATCGATCTTCAGTTGATTGTCGTCGACGACCGGTCCGTCGATCGCACCGGCGAAGTGCTTCGCGCCGCCGCAGAGGGTGATGCGCGCCTGACGCCCGTTCGTATCGACACCCTTCCGGACGGCTGGCTCGGCAAATGCCATGCGCTGCACACCGGCGCCAAATGCGCCGACGCTGACTGGATTCTTTTCGCCGATGCGGACACCACTCTCGCCACGCCAGACGTGGTGCGAAGAGCCGTCGATGTCGCACGCGACAGCGGCGCCGATCATGTCGGTCTCTTCCCACGCCTTCCTGCGCAAACCGTTCCATCACGCGCGCTGGCATGCCTTTTCTTTCTCGGCGTGACGGATCGGATCAGGCGCATCAATCTGGATCGCCCGCGCGCGTACTTTGGCGTCGGCGCCTTCAACCTGGTGCGTGCAGAAACCTATCGCGAATTCGGCGGTCACGAACCACTGAAGATGGAAGTGCTGGACGATGTGCACATGGGTTTGCTCATCAAACGCGCCGGCGGTCAATCGCTCGTTCTGCTTGCGCTTGACGATGTGGCGACGACGTGGGGACGCACATTGCGTCAAACCGTCGGCGTTCTCGAAAAGAACATGTTCGCGTGCTTTCAATATCGCGTGACATGGCTGATCGCTGCGATCGTGGCGATGCTTTCTGTCTGGAGCGTCGCGGCGTTCGGGCCGCTGCTCTGGCTGGCGACGGGTCATTGGGCAGCGCTGGTCGCTTTTGCCGGGCTCGCCGCGCACGGCGTTTCCGGCATGGTCATCGCAAGGCGATTCCGCTTCAGGAAATGGAACGGGCTGCTGGCGCCGTTCATGGTCCCGGTCATCATGTACGCCGCTTTACGCTCCGCTTTTCTCACCATCCGCCAGCGCGGCGTGCACTGGCGAGACACGTTTTATCCCCTCGCCGACCTTCGGGCTGGTCGCTTTCGGTAGGATCGAGCGGAACATTCGCGGTGCAATTGCCGAATACATGCAATGCGATCGCCGCGCGTGCGTTTCACGAGTGATCGCGTGACCCGTGGACCAGCCGCATGCCGATGCAAACCGCCAGACCGACCGCCTCGCTCAACCCCATCACGCGGGCGGATTTCGGACCCGATGAAGCGCGGCATCTGCTCTGGCACGCCGGGTTCGGCGGTGATCCATTCGACATTTCAACGGCCATCGACCTTGGACCCGAAGACGCCGTCGATCGTTTGCTCGATGTGCCCGGTGCCAATGGTGTTGACACGTCCAAGTTTCGTGGCGACATCGTTCGCGAATGGACTGACGCCGAAGAAGAACAACTCCGCCGTGCCCGCCAGCGCCGCAATGAAAACACCCTCGCGCGTTTTCGCGAAATGCGTCAGGAGATGCAGCGCAACGACCGGCGCCAGTTCGCCGAACTGCAGGCCTGGTGGCTCGAAGTCCTCGCGACGACAGCGCACCCATTGCAAGAGAAGATGACGCTCTTCTGGCACGGCCACTTCGCCACCAGCTATCGAGGCGTTGAGAACAGCTACCACCTGCTCTTGCAAAACCAGCTCTTTCGCGAGCATGCCGTTGGCAAGTTCGACACATTGCTTTACGGCATCGTGCGCGATCCGGCCATACTCGCCTACCTCAACAACAACCGCTCCAACAAACGCGAACCGAATGAAAACCTCGCCCGCGAACTTATGGAGCTTTTCAGCCTCGGCGTCGGCAACTACACCGAGCGCGACATCAAAGAAGGCGCCCGCGCCCTCACCGGGTACACCTTCGAAGGCAATCAGTTCGTCTTCCGCGATGAATGGCACGACGACAACACCAAGAACATTCTCGGCGTGCGCGGCCCCATCAACGGCGATGATTTCGTCACCGCCATCCTTCGACAGCCCGCATGCGCCCGATTCCTGGCGCTCAAGCTCTATCGCTTCTTCGTCGCCGATGTCTCCGACGATCCGAAACAGATCCCCGATAATGTGACGCTCGTGATCGGACACATGGCAAGCGCATTGCGGCGAGACCGCTACGACGTCAAGCCCGTGTTGCGCGAACTGTTTCTCTCCGAGCATTTCTACGACCCCGCCAACATGGCCGGGCGGATCAAGTCCCCGGTCGAACTCATTGCTGGCGCCACGCGCTCGCTCGATCTTCCAGTTGGTTTTCACATCGCGATGGTGCGCATGCTCGATGCCATGGGGCAGGAATTGTTCCGCCCGCCGAGTGTCGCCGGCTGGGACGGCGGGCGATCCTGGATCAACACCTCCACGATCTACGCGCGGCAGAATGCGCTCGCGCTCATGCTTGCCGGCGGTCGGCGCAATCCGCAGCAGCGTCAGCAGTTCGCGGCTGGTTACGACCCGCGCACCGTCATTCCGAATGGCATGACGATGAGTGGTGACGAATTCGCTACTGCGATGTTGCGCCATGCGCTGGGTCCGATTGGTGATGCGTCAAACCCCATCGGCGCAGCGCGGCTGGAGTCGTTGCAGGAATTCCTGGAAACGATCGGTCCAAACTTCGGTCGCGAAGCCGCCGTCGGCGTCATCGCACTGATCACCGCCATGCCGGAGTACCAATTGTGTTAATCACGGCGCCGGAGCATTCATCATGAGTTGCGATTGCCACGACACGCCGTTCACCCGCCGCCTGTTCCTCCAGCGCGGCGTGACGCTTGCCTCCAGCGCCGCCACGATCCCCCTCTTCCTGCAGCGCTCCGCGTTCGCGATGACCAACTGGGACATGGCGCTCTCATTTCAACCCGGCGTGCCCGAAGAGCGCATCCTCGTCGTCGTGCAACTCGCCGGCGGCAATGACGGGCTCAACACCGTCGTCCCGTATTCGTTGAGTCAGTACTACGATGCGCGCCGATCCATCGCGATTCCCGAGCGCGAGGCGCTGGCGCTCGGCTCCACAGGCCTGGGATTTCATCCAAAGCTGGCTGGTTTGAAATCGCTGTACGACGAGGGTCTCGTTTCCGTCGTTCAAGGCGTCGGCTACCCGAACCCGAATCGTTCTCACTTCAAATCCATGGACATCTGGCACACCGCAGACACCGCCGGCACCGGTCGCGGCTGGCTGGGTCGCTATTTCGACAACGAATGCAGCGGATCGCCGCAACCCGATATCGGCGTCGCCGTCGGCAGCGAAGCGCCGCTCGCCATGCAGGGCAAGCAAGTGCGCCCGGTGAGTTTCGACAATCCGGACGCATTCACGTGGCGAGCCGCCGAAGCTCACGAACGCCTTTCCGATGCGTACGACGACATCGTTGAAACGCCCGTGCCGGCTGGCGTGTCGCCGGACTCCAGCGCGGCGTTTCTCATGCGCACCGCGCTGGATGCGCGCGTGACCAGCGATCAGGTCCGCCGCGCGGTTGAATCCCGATCCAGTGTCAATTACCCGCGCACAGAACTGGCCAATCAGCTGCGCATGGTCGCGGCGATGATTCGTGGCGGCATGGCGACGCGCGTCTACTACGTCACGCTTTCCGGCTTTGATACGCATGCCGGACAGGGCGCCGCCAACGGACGGCATGCCAATCAGCTCGCACAAGTGGGCGATGCGATGCGCGCGTTTGTGTCCGATCTCAAAGCAACCGGTGACGATGCGCGCACGATGACGATGATCTTCAGCGAGTTTGGCCGGCGCGTCAGCCAGAACGCCTCCGGCGGCACCGATCACGGCGCCGCGGCGCCTGCGTTTCTGATTGGTCCGATGGTCCATCCCGGCGTGCTTGGGAATCATCCGTCACTCACCGATCTTGATCAGGGCGATCTCAAGTACGGCATTGATTTCCGAAGTCTGTACACGACAGTCCTTGACCGCTGGATGGGCGCCGACGCCCGCGCCGTGCTTGGACGTCGCTATTCCATTCTCAAAGTGATTCGCTGAAGCGTCGGTCTCGCTCCTCAAATTGCGGCTTGCGTTGAAATGTAGCATCGGCTACATTCGCAGCGTCATGCGGGCGCATTCTGTCGCGCCCGCCGTCGCAAAGCGAGGTTGAATCATGCGAATGTCTTCGTGCGCGATCGTTGCGCTCATGGTTGTCGGTGTGCCCAATGCGTTCGCGCAAGGCAATGCGCCGGAAACGCCGTCAGGCGTCGAGCCGGCGCTTGTGGATGAGAAGAAGTCACGCCTGTTCTGGAATCCGGCGCCGATTGACGAGCCCCTCGTCACCGACCGGCCGGACTTCACCGAAAGCACTGAAGCCGTGCCGCTCGGGCGATTCCAATTTGAAGGCGGCTACACCTACACCGACGGCGGCGATTCGAAAACGCACAACACGCCGGAGCTGCTTTTGCGCATCGGCGTGTTCGAAGGCGTTGAGCTGCGCATCGGCTGGCCGAATTTCGCGACGATTGAAGACCCCGCCGGAGGCGCCGATGGCCTCGAAGACCTGAGCCTCGGCGTCAAAGTCAAACTGGTTGAACAGGATGGCCTCGTCCCGAACTTCGGCGTGATTGGTGAAGTGTCAATCCCGACCGGCTCAAGTGATCTTTCCAGCGACGGCGTGGACCCCGCGATCAAACTCTTGTGGTCGTACGACCTCAATGATCGTCTTTCAATCGGCGGCAACGTGAACTTCGCCAGCGTGACGGAGAACGACGATCGATTCTTCCAAGGCGCGGCGTCCGTCGCGCTCGGTATCTCCATCACCGAACGCGTCGGCTCCTACCTTGAGTACTACGGCTTCTATCCAGCCACCGACGGCTCCGGCCCCGCGCACTACCTCAACGGCGGTGTGACGTATCTCATCAACAACAATTTCCAACTCGACGCCCGCGTCGGTTTCGGCTTGAACGATCGCGCTGATGACTTCTTCACCGGCGCCGGTTTCGCCGTGCGCTTCTAACCCCTCTCCCCACGGGAGAGGATGTCACTCCGAAAGGGATGACAGGTGAGCGCTTCCCATCGACCCCTTCTCCAACTCTCGTCATCTCATGGCGCCGAATCAGTCGCTGCGGCGCCCCACTCAATCTTCCTTCTTCATAATGAACAGATAATTAAACCCGCGCAAGAAAAAGTTCTCCTCCACCGCCGTCTTGCGCCAGTTGCCGCGCTTCAGTTTCTGATTCTTGCGCACGACGCAGATGATGTCCGCCGCGTTGAAATGCTTTCGCATGAGCGCGAACAGCTCAAATCCGATTGGTTCGAAGCTTGGCAGCGGCGGCTTGCGTTTGCGGAACGAATCTGACACGTACAAGCCCATATAACGCCGGTTTTTCAGGATCCGGTGCGTTTCCGCGATCACTTTCGCCATCGCGTTGTAGTACGCCGCGCCATCGCCTTCCAGCGCATCGAGTTTGCCGATGCACGCAGGATCGTCGGAATAATCAATGTGCGTCGAGTACGGCGGATCGATGAAAACAAAATCCGCCGACGCATCATCCAGCGGGATCGCGCGGGCGTCCGCTTTCCGAATGTCATCGCGCGACGGCGCTAGGTCAAAACCCATTCCCTTGCGATCCAAATCTTTGGCCACGTCAATCGTCGTGCCGCTGCCGCACATCGGATCGACGATCACATCGCCAGGTCGCGTGTAGCGTTGCAGCAACTGCCAGATCACCCAGCTCGGCGTGGCGCCGACGTAATTCTTGTCGCCTTGGATTCTCGTGCCGTAGTGCTGGCTGGGGTACTCCCACAGCGTGGTCGGAAACACCGACAGCGGCGGCTTGCGAAATGGTTCACGCCGGCGGCGCGGCTCCCCACGCGGACCTGAACGATCAGTCATGACACGGCGTCCTGAAGGGCCGCGATGACGCGCGCCTTCGCTTCACCAATCGGCAGTTCAAGCCGCGCGCCCGCCGCTTGCGCATGCCCGCCTCCGCCAATCGTGCGCGCCACCTGGTTCACATCCACCGTTGCAACGGCGCCTTCGCCCGTCTTGCTGCGGAAACTGATCTTGGTGCGCGACTCGCCGACTTCCGTCAAACACGCGCCGACGCGCACCGGCGCCATGGTCAGCAGCATGTCGGTGAGTCCGCCCGCTTCATTCATATTGGCGTCGCACTCTTTCAAGTCATTGAGCGTGAGGGCGATCACGGCGATCTGGTCGGATGAATGCAGCTCCATCGACGTCAGCGCTCGGGCGATGAGGCGCAGCCGCCCCGGCTTGTCCATCTGTTCGGTCAAGCGAAACAGCCGCGCATGATCGGCGCCCGCTTCAAGGAGTTCCGACGCAAGCCGCAGCGCATCTGGCGTGACGTTGGAATGCCGGAACCACCCCGTGTCCGTCGCCAATCCCAGATACAGCGGCTCAGCAATTTCCTTTGGAAGTTCATCGACGCGATCGACACACAACAAAATGCGGCACAACTCCGCAATCGTCTGGCACACGGCCGCCGCGCCGGTTTCGATGTGCCGCACCGCTGCCGTTGTCGCGTCGCCATGCAAATGATGATCAATCACCATCGTTTTTTCCGTGCGCGGCTCAAGCCACGCGCGCACCTTGGAGAGCTGCGACCATGAACCCGTGTCTGAGATCACAATCCAATCCGGGTTGCTCGGGATGAGATCCAGATTCGGCTCATCGCCGAGTTGAATCACATGCGTTCCGCCCACGATCGGGTCAAAACGCTTCGTCCACGCGCCCGCGTACACCGGCGTCGCTTTGATTCCGAGTTGTTTCAGCGTGCGCGCCAGCGCGAGCGTGCCGCCGAGGGCGTCCCCGTCGAGCTTTTCATGCGTGAGCAGCACGACGTTTTTCGCGTCGCGCAACCGTTCGGCGATGCGCTCAAGTGTGACATTGGTCATCCACGCATCGCTCATGAGCAGGCCCCGATCGCTCGGATTGTGTTCGTATGCTCGTCAAAGATGTCGCGCGTTCTGGCGACATCATGTTCAATCTGTTCGATCAGCGCATCGAGATTCGTATAAGTGAGCTGTTCTCGCAGCCACGTCAAGAATGTCACGCGAATGGTCCATCCATAGTTAAGTGGTTCGCCGTCTATGGCGCCGTCCCAGTCCAGCAGGTACGCCTCCACCGCGCGCGGGCGATCGCCGAACGTCGGCTTTGATCCCACACTGATCGCGGCGGCGCACGTCGTCCCATCAGGCAGCGTCGCGACTCCGGCGTACACGCCATCCGCCGGCGGCATCGAATCCACTTCGATGTTTGCCGTCGGGAAGCCAAGCTCGCGCCCGCGCTGATCGCCACGAACGACTTCGCCCATCAATTCATAGTTTCGCCCAAGCACGCAGCGCGCATCAGCGATGCGCCCATGGCTAAGCAGCCACCGCGCCAATGTGCTGGACGCCGGCACAAGCGACAGATCATTCAGCGCCACATCCTGCTGCGGCACGACGATCGTTTCGAATCCATACTCATCGCCGAGAGCGCGAAGCGTCTCGACGTCCCCGGCGCGTGCCCGTCCGAAACGGAAGTCCGGCCCTTCCACCCATACTGCCGGCGCGAACTCCGCCATCATTCGTTCGACAAAAGCGCGCGGCTCAAGACCAAGCATTTCCGGCGTCGGCGCCAGTTGCACGGCCTCGTTCGCGCCGCCTTTGAGCAACAATTCTTCACGCAGGCGCCAGTTGGTGAGGCGCGCCGGCGCCGCGTCTGGTCGCAGCGTCGTCATCGGATGCGGGAAGAACGCCAGCGCGACGACGCGTCCGGAGTCGCCGACCGCCGCCCGAGCCGCCTGCAAAAGCGCGGCGTGTCCGACGTGGACGCCGTCAAAACTGCCAATCGTGATCGCCGTGGATGGTGGCATGAACCCGAACCCTAGCCGCCGTGGATGCTCCCCGCCACGCGCGGCTGGGCGAGACGCCACCCGCCCTCTCGACCGCAGTTCTCGTAGTCTTTCACGCATGGCCGCACTTCTTGAGCCTTGGAACGCGCGCGGAAGCATCCTGCTCGCCGTCGCGGCGCCGCGCGAAGCGGATGCGGCGCTCGCCGGGCTCGGCGCCACCGCTGCGCGCGCTGAAACATGGAAACCCATCCCCGTCGGTCAACGATTCGAGTTGATCCTCACCGGCGTCGGCAAGGCGAACGCCAGCGGCGCTATGGCTCGCGCACTCGATCCATCCCGGGTGTCGCTCGTGCTGAATCTCGGAATCGGCGGCGTGTTTCCCGGGAACGATCTGCCCATCGGGTCATCCGTGGTTGGGACATCCAGTGTCTTTGCGGACGAAGGAATTCAATCGCCACAGGGCTTTCAAGATGTCGGGAGCATTGGCTTCCCGCCATTCCCCGAAGGAGCCATGGCGGCGACCGGCGATCCCGACGTCATCCAAGCGCTCGAATCGATCACCGATCAGCGCGGCGTGATTGCAACCGTCTCAACGTGTTCCGCAACCGATGCGCTGGCGCACGAGATCAGTTCTCGGACGGGCGCCGTGGTTGAAGCGATGGAAGGCGCCGCCATCGGGCTGGCCGCCGCGTGGGTCAATCGCATCACTGGCGCGTCCGTTCCGTTCGCGGAGCTGCGCGTGATCAGCAACACGACGGGCGACCGTCAATCACAACGATGGGACCTTGACCAGGCGTTTCAACGCCTCACCGAACTCGTCTCACAACTCTGATCCCGTTTTTTCCGGACGCCGCTGAAGCAGACGCGCCGACTGCGCGGTTTGGGGAGCTTTTCGCACGCTTCGCCTGTTCCGCCCGGATCAACCAGCCCCACCTCACGGCCGATGAAGAACCGCAGTGTTCAGCGCTGGCGGCGTCGGCGCGCGTGGTTCGCCTTCAGTCCGACCGGCAAGAGCGAGTGCAACAATGGCCTTCGGGATGATGAATTCGGGCACAGCGCCCATTGCGATCGAGTTTGGAGTCGGATCGCTCAAGGCGCTGCAACTGACGCCGGGCGATCCC
The DNA here is from genome assembly GCA_029260345.1 of Phycisphaerales bacterium. Classification (GTDB taxonomy): domain Bacteria; phylum Planctomycetota; class Phycisphaerae; order Phycisphaerales; family UBA1924; genus OFTM186. Next base: position 394,028 of record JAJDDK010000004.1, read on the forward strand.
CCGACGCTGGTCGCCGCTGCCTGCATCGAAACGCCCGAGGACGTTCGCCGCGATCACGACGCCCGGCTCGCCTACCAATGCGAAAACGTCGGCAAGCTGCTCAAGAACTCCGGGTTCAAGGGCAAGAAGGTCATTTGCTCGATCCCCGCGCCTTTCACCCTTGTGCAGCACATTCAGGTGCAGAAGAGCGAAGGGCTGAACATGGCCGACCAGGTCATGAGCCACCTGCAATCGCAATTGCACTGCGACCCGACGCGCGTCGTCGTGCGTCATGTGGAAGTCGGCGAAGTCAGCCGCGCCGGTGGCTCGCGCACGGAAGTCATTTGCTTTGCCGTGGCCCGCGACATGGTCATGCGCATCATGAACGCGCTGCGCGCCTCAAAGTTTGAAGTCATTGGGCTGCACTCCGAACACATCGCCCTCGCTCGCGCGTTTGATCATGTGACCAAGCGCGCCTCCGACAGCGAACTCACCAGCATGTACCTCGACCTCGGCGTCGGGACCACGAAAATCGTTCTTGCGCATGGTCGCGACATCGTGTTCGCCAAGACGATTCACGTCGCCGGGGTGGACCTCGATACGTCCATCGCGCGTGAATTGAAGTGCGACCTCGCCGAAGCGCGCGCTCGTCGACTGGCGATGGGGCGCGACATGCCCGCGCCGACCAAACCGAAACAGGCCCCGGCCACGATCGGTTCCATGAGCAAGTCAGCCGCCGACGAGGCGCCCGCCGAAGGTGAATCCGTCGCTGTGATTGAAGATCGCCGCGTCGGCGCCACCGCCGTCGGCATGACCGCGCCGGTGCGCACGGACGATGACGCGATTGAAAAGCCGCTCGAAGGGCCAACCAGCGCGCTGGCGGCGGAGGTGTCCATGTGCCTGCGCTATCACGAACGATTGTTCCCCGACCATCCGGTTGGGCGCGCCGTGTTCGTCGGTGGCGAAGCCCGCGACCTGGCCTTGTGTCAGCGCATCGCCAAGCTGCTGCGCGTGCCAGCGCAAATCGCCGACCCGCTCACGTGCGTGGAGAAGACCGGAAAAGAACCCATGCGCCACATTGATCTTGGCGCCCCTCAGCCCGGCTGGACGGTGCCGTTCGGCCTGAGTTTCTCGCCGCGCAACCTGTGAACCGGAAAGGCGGCCTCTGTGGCGCCGCCCGGGAGAGATGAGTCATGTTCGATCGTGCCAAACAACCCGACTCCGTCAACACAAGCTTCCTTCCGGAAGACTATGTGGTGCGCAAGGCGGAGAACCGCACCAACCTCGTCTGCCTGACGCTCTTCTCGATCGTCATCTTCGGCGTGGTCGCGGCGTTCTTCGTGACCAATCGCCAGTGGTCCACTGTGAAGGACCAGCAGGAAAGCATCAACGTGCGCTACACGAAAGCAGCGCAGCAGATCGAGCAGCTCAAGACGCTGGAGTCGCAGAAGGACCAGATGCTCTCCAAGGCAGAGCTCACCACGGCGCTCATCGAGAAAGCCCCGCGCTCCTTGCTCATGGCGGATCTGATCAATCGCATGCCCGAGCGTTTGGCGCTGCTGGAGTTTGATCTCACCAGCAAGCGATTGGACTCCGGCGCTTCACGCCGCAACGCACCGCCGACCAAGCCCAAGAGCCTCGCGGGCCGCAATCGCAATTCGCGCAAGACGGCGGAAGCAGAAGAAGCCGAAGTCGCGCGTCCGACGCCGCCGAGGTACCAGACCAATCTCGTGCTCATTGGCGTGGCGCCGAGCCACGAGGACGTGTCGTCGTATCTCGCACAATTGCAGCAGTCCGAGCTTCTGGTCAATGTTGATTTGAAGTTCAGTGAGTTCACGATTCTCGACAATCGTCAACTCATCAAGTTCCGGATCGAAGCGACGCTCAACAACTCAGCTGATGCACGACGCATCGAGCCGTTGACGGCGTCGCGCGCGGGTCTCTTCGGTTCCGGCGAAGCCGTCGCCGATGCCGACGACCACGAGGAGGAGAACTGACATGCGTTTCGGACTCCGAGAAGTCATTTTCCTTTTCGTGCTCCTCGCGGTGCCGACCGCGTCGTTCTGGTTCGTCTTTCGACCCCAGAACGATGAGATCGAGCAGGCGCGTCAGGAGATCGCCCACAAAGAAGAGATGTTGCGCAAACTCTCTGAAGTGACCGAGCAAACCGAGGACCTCGCCGCGCTCAACACCGAGATCGGCAAGGCGATCGAACTCATCGAATCACGCCTACCAACCGCGAAGGAAGTGGACGTCGTTTTGACTCAGGTCGCGGAAATCGCCAAAGGGCGCAAGCTGAGCCTCGAGAAGGTCAAGTCGGACAAGCCCGTGACGGCGGCGGCGTACATGGAGCAGCCGCTGAACATGATCATCACCGGCGACTTCGAAGGTTTCTACAGCTTCTTGCTTGACCTCGAACAGCTTGAACGAATCACGCGCGTGCCGAACCTCAAGATCGAACGCTCGCGCGATCAGGACGGCGCCATGTCAGCGGAATTCACGCTCAGCATTTACTTCGAAGCGACGGACGGAGGCCAGTCATGAGTAGCGCCGATCCCCGCGAATCCAGCGGTGTTTTCCTGCCCACACTCGGCGCCGATGACTCGACGCCGGATCCCATGAACGAATCCGCCGAAAACTCCGGTGGTTTGATCGGCGTTGGCGCGGATCTTCCGACCGGCCAGTCGTCGCGTGCGCGCGTGTCCACCGGCACCCTGATTCTGTTGCTGGTGGTCGTCGTCGCCGGTGGCGTGCTGTACATCATGCGCCAGTTTGGTCTGGGCACGCGCCTTGAATTAGTCGACGTCAAGATTGACTATCCGATCGATGGACCTCGCACTGACACCGAACAGCACGAGCGTGTGCTGGCGGCGCTGCGCGACAGCTCCGTCGCGGTGCAGGTGCCGCTGGAGGAAGTGAAGAAGAACCCCTTCCAGCTTGGCATGAAGAAAGATGAAGCCTCGCCCGAGCCGGCGTCGACGTCTCCGTATGACCGTGAAGCGGCCGAGCGCGCCCGCCGCCAGCAGTTGATTCGCAACACGTTCGAGTCACTCGAACTGAACAGTGTAGTTGGCGGCTCCATGCCGATTGCGCGCATCAGTGGCGAAAACGTGCGCGTCGGTGACCGCGTCAAGGACTTGTTCGTCGTGAGCTCCATTCGCGGCCGTTCGGTTGAGCTCGTCGCGGATGGCGAAGTGTACACCTTGACGATGAGCAACTGAGCCCATCCGCGGAGCGAACCATGGGCAAGTACGACCTCGACGAACTGCTGTCTGAACTGGGCGTTTCTGAATCGACACCCGCGGCGCCGACGCCTGCGTCAACTCCGGAACCGGCGCCGGCGCCCATGCCGACGAGCGCCGAGTCAACTGAGGCGCAAGCGCCAGTCGCGGGCGCGCCAAAGCTCGGCGGTGAAGCGTTTCGATCAATCTACACGCCCGACGATGACGACACCGCCACGCGCGGTTCGACCGACATCGGCGAACTGCTGATCCAGCGCGGCGCCGTCACGGCGCAACAGCTCACGCTCGGTCAAACCGTGCTCAAGCAGTCGCCGGGGCATCGCCTCGTTGATGTGCTCCTGGATCAGGATGACGTAAATCGCAACGCCGTGCAGACCATCGTCGCAGAGCACGCCGGACTGCCTTTTGAACGACTCAATCGTGACGACATCGACGCCGCAGTCGAAGGCAAGTTGCTTCAGCGGCTCACTATCCCGTTCGCCAAACAGCATGGCGTGCTTCCGCTGCGCATTGAAGGCGATCGTGTCGTGATCGGCGCCGTGCGCCCGGATGACGTGTTCCTGCTGGATGACGTGCGCCGGCGCGTCGGCATGGCGGCGCTCACCGTGGTTGTGGTGTCGCCGGATGATGTCAACGCCGTGCTTGAACACTTCGGCGGCGGCGCCGTCGGCGATGACGTCGATATTGACGACATTCTTGGCGACATCGATGAAGACGACGTGCAGGTGCACGATCACTCCATCGATGAGGTCGATCTTGAGAAGCAGGCCGGTGAATCGCCGGTCATTCGCTATGTGAACTACATCCTTCAGACCGCCGCGAAGGAAGGCGCCAGCGATATCCACATTGAGCCGGGCGAGAAAAAGCTCAAAGTGCGCTTTCGTGTTGACGGCGTGATGTTTGAAGCCATGCAGCCGCCCAAGGCCATGGCCGCGGCCATCACGTCGCGTCTGAAGATCATGGGCAACCTGGATATTTCCGAGCGCCGCCTGCCGCAGGATGGCCGCATCCGCGCGACGATCCAGAGCCGGCGTCTCGACTTGCGACTCTCGACCTTGCCGACGCCCAACGGCGAGAAGTGTGTGCTCCGTATCCTTGATACACGCAGCATTCACGTAGATCTTCAGGATCTGGGATTCGATGAGCGAACGCTGTCGATCTGGCAGCGTCAGATTGAAGAGCCGCACGGCATCATTCTGGTGACGGGTCCCACGGGTTCAGGTAAAACGACGACGCTGTACGCGTCGCTGCGCCAAATGGATAAGCAGCGGCTCAATATCTCCACGGTCGAAGACCCGATTGAATATCACCTTGATGGTGTGACACAAACGCAGATGCACGAAAAGATCGGGATGACGTTTGCGCGTGCCCTCAAGGCGCTGCTGCGTCAGGATCCCGACGTCATCATGCTCGGCGAAATTCGTGACCACGAAACAGCGCACACGGCGGTGCAGGCGGCGCTGACGGGCCACTTGGTGCTATCGACGTTGCACACGAACGATGCGCCGTCGTCCATCACGCGACTGGTGAACATCGGGCTTGAGCCGTTCCTGGTTGGCGCCGCGGTGAATGCGGTGCTGGCGCAGCGACTGGTGCGGCGCATCTGCGAACACTGCAAAGAGCAGGACAAGCCGACGGAAGAGATGGCGGAGTTCCTGGAAATGAACGGCCTCGCCGCGGAATCCATGTTCAAGGGCACTGGCTGTGATCGGTGTCGCAACACCGGATACTCGGGCCGCGTCGGCATTTATGAAATGCTGGTGACGGACGATCAGTTGCGCGACGTGATTGCACGCAATCCAAACGTCTCCGAGTTTCGACGCATGTGCATCGAGCGCGGCATGACTTCACTGCGGCAGGATGGGCTTTCCAAGGCGGCGCAGGGACGCACGACCGTGCAGGAAGTGCTGCGCGTCACCGAATCCAACGCGTAACGTCAGGATGGCGGCTTTGAGCGATCGGGGCGGAATTGTTTCGCGCGCCCGCCGCCCCCGGTTTCGCCCGGTCCGCTGTTCGTTGACATCATCTTGAGAAGTTCCGCGAGGCCATCCGGCGCCGCGGGAATGGCTTCCGGCGCTGCGTCTTCAGTTGCGGCTGCAACGACAGGCGCGTCTTCTTGCGCCGCCAGCGCGAGCAGTTCTTCAATTTCAGCAGGACTGACCCCGGCTTCGGTCAGTTCGCGGCGCAACTGCTCAGGTGTCATTGACATGACGATGACGCTTGGTTTCAACACCGGAATGGCGGACCCATTGGCTTGCGTCGTGACTTGCGCAGCCTCTGCGGCGAGTGTGTACATCGCGAGTTGCACATTCAGGTCAGCACGCGAGAGGATCACGCGCTTGCCGATATCGTCGATCGCGAGAACGGCCCATTCTTCTTCGCCAAAGGTTTCGCCAACGCGCCGAGGCTTGGCGCCGTTCTTGTTTTGATCTTTCACATTGCCGATCAGCGCCACCGGGCCTGACTTTGTGCGGTACACGCCACGCAAGCGCAGGTCTTTGAGATCCTTCTGAATTGCGACGGGCGGTGATTCAGTGATCGGGATGGCGTCGAAGGGCGTCAACGAGGTTGCGGCGCCGGGCTTCGCATTCGCGGCGGCCAGATTTGCTGCGACAGTCGCGGGATCGTCTTCTGAGCTTGCTGTGTCCTCGGGATCGGTTTCCGAACTCGTGCCCGGTCGCTGCGCCACCGCCTGGCGCCACGGTTCACGATCCGGGGCGAAAATGTTGCCGGCGCCAGCGACATCCGCGAGTAATGACTCACGATCGGCGAGCGACACCAGCGGCGCCGCATTCCGCGGAATGCGCGTCACGGCCGTGGATTCGTCGAGCTTTGGTGACGGGAGCGGTCGCAGCATGGCCCATGAGGCGACGGCGACGCCGAACAGCAGCGCTGCGGCGCCAGCGCGCATGGCCCATGTGGATGCATCGGCGCCGGTCACGCCGGCGCGCCGCAACCGGGCGGCGGGCAAAGTGGAATTGATTGATTCACGTTGCACTTTCGGCGCCCCCTGTGGTGATGAGCGCGAGCGCTTCGAGGTCGATATCCACATCGAGTTTCGTCACGGGTGTGCGCCTCGGGCCGATCACTTGCACGCGCGACACATGGCACCACGCATCGGGCATGTTCTCAAGTCGATCCACCATGGCGAACAGCTCTTCGGTGGATTCCACCGCGATTGTGATTTGAAGGCCGATCACACGCACCGGTTGGTTTTCGACGGGTGTACGCACACTCGGCGCACTCGTGGCGACCAGTGTGACGCCAAGATCATCGACAATAGAGTTGATCCGGCGCGTGAGCTGCGCGTTGGCGAGCTCCGCCGTCGGCGCCGCGATGAGGCGCGATCGCGCGGTTTGCCACGCTTCGATCGCATCCTGCTGGGCGCGCTCCCAGTCGTCGGCGGCGTTGATGAACTGCCGCATTTCCGCAACGAGCGTTGCCTGCTGTGCATACTGAACACGGGTGGACGTTGTCGCGCTGTCGATGGCCGTGTCGTCCGCGCTTAAGCGATCGAGCACAACCAGCCCGCCGACGATGGCGACGAGCGCGACGAGGATAGTGGTTCGTTTGCGTTCGGCGGTCATTGTGTCCCTCCCGCCGCGGTGCGCTCGGCGCGCATTTCGAAGATGGACCAGCCCGCTTCGGGGCTTGGCATGAGCGGACCGGTGCGCCGTGCGGATGACAGAATCGGGCTGTCTTCGAGTCGTTGCAGCACCGCGCCGGCGTCGTCCGCTTCGCCGCTGATGGTCACGCCGCGCGCGTCAACGAGCATGCGATACAGGAACCCTTCGCTGGAAAGGGCGGCTTGCGCTTCGGCCATCACCGGCATGGCGGGTCGCCAGCGGGAGATTGGTTCACGCACACCTTCGTTCAACAAGGAGGCAAGGCGTTCCGTGTTGTTGCGCACGGAGCGTACGCGCTGGTACTCATCGGTGAGTGCCATTTGCTCGGCGCGAAGATTCGCAAGGCCGGTTTTGAGCCTCGCATCGAAAATCATGGGGGCGCCGATCAGTAATCCGGCGGCAAGCAGCGCGGCGGCGGCCGGCGCCAGCCATTCGGCGCGGCGGGTTGCGACAGCGCCGCTCATCGGCGCAAAGGCATGCGGCGCAACCAGTGGCGCCACGCCGCCCGCGACGGCGACGTCAACACCGGAAACTGTGTTTGCAGTTCGCGCACTGGATTGCTTCGGCAGCGTCACGGTGATGGCGTCATTCACTGAAGAATCAACAGCGTCGCCAATCGAAACCGGCAGGCCGTAACGCAATGAATGGCGCACCGACTCAACCTCATCAATCGGCTCAATGACGGTCGCATGCACATGCTCTTGGAGTCCAAGCCCAAGCATCGCCATGTGCGGGGAAAGCACCGCGCCCGCGTCGATCCCCGTCGCATCCTCAATCGCATGCAGCCACGGTTCAGCGACCTTTCGACGAATGGCAACAAGCCGGCCTGCGGCTGCTTGCTGTTCATCGTCGTAGATATTGAGCAGGCCGACCATGGCGTCGTCGCTGGTCATCGGGAGCAGGCGATCGATGGATTGCACCAATTCGTCGCGCGCACTCGCCCATTGTTTCGTCGTGAGAGCGATCGGGCGCACGGCGCACCAGGCGCTGGGCACGGTGAGCGTGAGACGTTTCACGCCGCTCGCCAGTGGCCGCAACGCGCTGCGCCGTTTGTCTGGCGTAAGCGACAGAAATCGTTCGATTGATGTGGAATCCAGCACACGGGCGCCGACGGGTCCGAGGCGCAGGCGGGCGGCATGCAGGTCGTCACCGACGATGCAGCAGGACAGGATGGTGCGGGGCGGAATCAACATGAATTCGTACTCAAGCGTAGCCTCGTCAGTTTCGCGGAATCATGCGAATTCCCAGGATCTGCACGCCGTGATTGTCGTCGATGGAGGCGTCCACACGGTACGCGGGGCCTTCGCCGACGGGCTCAAGCCGCAGCATGATGAGGGAGCCGGGTTTGAATCGGAGGACTTCCTCTGCGTCGCTCGCCAAAGCGCCCAGCGCTTCATCGAGCGTTTCCTCCGTCAGCCCCCCACTGTCGCGCAGCGCGAGGATGCGCTGGGCGGCTTGCTCGCTCATGTCAGGGGCGCTGAGCAGCACTGCTCGCGATGCGGTGTGCACGTGAATCTTGCCATCACCGACCAGCGTGAGATCGGATTGAATCTCATCGAGCACATCGCGTGACATGGAAGGCAGGAACAGCAGTTCTTCGATGGTTTGCAGTTGACCGTTGCGCGGCGTGATGTTGTGGCGCACGTACGTTTCGCGCTCGGCGCCGCGCGTGCGCGGGAGGTTGTCTTCGTCGCGCCAGTCGAGCAGTTCATGTGCGATGGACGACGCCCGGAGCGTATCGAGGCCAACCGCGCGGAAATACCGCACCAGCTGATCCTCTTCCGCAGTGTTCAGATTGATGCCGCCGGTCGAATCAGACAACGTCACGAGGAACTCGCGGTTATTCAGTCGGATGCGCATCACATTGCGCGGCAAGCCACGATCACGCAGGGCCGTCAATGGGCCGCCCCGTTTGATGATGGTTGAGCCGCGCTGCGAGACGCTTCCTGAACCGTCCTCGTCTTGGGGTTGATTGCGCAGCAAGCCGCGAACGAGTTCGCGCATCTCTGGCGGCATTTCGGGGAGTTCTGATTCATCGAGATCCGCTGCGGCGCCGCTGGAGGACGAACTGCCGCCACCGATGACGTCCGTCTCCTGTTTGGCGTCGGCCGTGAGGCTGGCGAGCACGATGGTGGCGGCGCTCAAGGCGTCACGCTCGGCCGAGGCGTGCGCGCGCATGGTGGACGCTTCCACCGTGGCTGAGCGCACGGCGACCGCGCCCTGTATTGCGAGGGCGAAGGTGGCGCTGGCGACCACGAGCACAATCAGGAGCGCGAAGGCGCGGCGACGAACAGCCATGCGATCTCATCTCCTTCAATGGTTCCAGTGAGTCGCCCGGCGCGCAAGGGATTTTCGTTCTCGTCTTGCGCACGCGCTCGCTCGGCGGCGGCGTTCAAGTCATCAAGGCCCTGGCTTGAAACCGTGACGGCGGCGCCGACGCCAACTTCCTCACCTCGTTCAAGCGGAACCCACCGCGCCGGTTCATCGCTTGACGACGTCGCGGACGGGTCGTCCCATCGTTCCCAGCGCAGCGCGGACGCGTCTTTAAGCAGCGTGAGCGATTTTGATTGACCACCGCCTGAGGCGCCGCTCGTGCTGACGGCGACGCGCGGATCGGTGACAGGTGATTCTTCGTATTCGAGTGAAAAGGTGGCGTCTTCGCCGGCGAGGTATCCGCCGCGGCGCTCAATGCGGTACACGACACGCACCATCGGCGCTTCATGGAAGAAGATCGGCGTGGTGGTGATGAACGACAGCCGTTCATCCGTAAGTGCGATCGCCGGGGCGTCGTCCTCGCCGAGCGCGATGCTCAGGACGCGCGATTTCCATTGCTGGTCGATCAGTCCGACGGCGCGCTCCACGCGCAGTCCGCTTTGGTGCGAGGCGTTCTCGATCGCCCAACTGCGCGTTTGCGACCACAGCGCCGCAACAAGGGTTGAGATCGACGCCATCACGGTCATGGCCAAGATGACTTCCAGCAGCGTCATGGCGCGACGACACTTCGTCGAATTGGTGCGAAGCAATGTCATGACGTGCGGCTCGGCGGCAGCGGACGGAACACGACCACGGTGCGATCTTCGATGGTCACGGTGTATTGCTGCACGGGAATGGATGCGGCATTGACGTTGTCGCCAACGGCCGGCGCCACTCCACGCTGAGAAATGCATTCGAACGGCATGCCGGCATGCTCGCCGCGCCAGATGATGCGGGCGACGTCGCCCTCGGCGTCGCGTTCGACAATGGGCTCCGGTAGCAAACGGCTCGTGGCGAGCGTGAGGACATCATCGATGGCGCGTTCAACGCGCTGCGCTTCGGCGACGGCGCGGCCGGCGCGCAGGCCATTGAGCCGCAGTTGCAGGCAGGCAACCACAAACGAGGAAAGGATGATCAGAGCGATCACCGCTTCGAGCAAGGTAAAGCCGCGGGTGCGCACGGGATCAACCTTCGCCCTCACCGGGCGTCCAGGCGGCGAGGCCGCTGAGGAAATGCGCCACGGCTTCCGATTCCGCATCCTTGGAAGGAATCGCCGAGGCGAGGCGATTCAGTTCGCCGCGGCGTGTGGGCGTCAGCGGTGCACCCTCTGGCTCTTCAATTGGGGTTCGTGTGGTGCGATCCTGCGGCGCGACGTGCGCGAACGCGTTCTCAAATTCCTCGAGCGCGCTTGACGCATCCGCCGTGCGCAACACGTCGGGGATTGGCGCCACGAAGCGTCGGAGCGCATCGCGCAGGCCGTAGGAGCTTTGCAGGAAATCGCCGACCACGAGGTTGGTCTCACGCGGGTCATTGACGATGTTCGGTGTGATGGCCAGCAACAATTCGGTGCGCTGGTTTTCGATGCGTTGACTCTGGAACGCCAGGCCAATGCCGGGAATGTCGCCGAGAATGGGAATGCGACTGTTTCGATCCGTGGCGCGTGTTTCGATGGCGCCGCCGATGAGGACGGTCATGCCGTGCGGCACGGTGACGACGGTCTCCGCAATGCGCGTGGTAAATGTTGGTGAGTCGATGCCGCTCGAGGTCGTGGGCACGGCGTCCGTGACTTCAAGTTTGATCGTCATCGTCACTTCGCCGGATTCGTTGATCTTCGGCGTGACGCCCAGGATGATGCCGGTGTCGCGATATTCAACTTCGTTGCGCACGCCGGACGACCCGTCGATCTGTGTCGTTGAGTCCACCTGCGAACTGATGATTGGCACTTCCTGACCAACTTTAAGTGACGCTTCGGAGTTGTCGCGCACGAATGTGCTCGGGGCTGACAGCAGCGAGACATTGCTCTTGGTCTTGAGCGCTTCCAGGACGGCGAAGCCGCTGGTGCCGAGGAAGACGGCGGTTCCCGCCGGGTTTGCCGGGGCAAACTGCGAGAGCGTTCCGGCGAGATCGAGAAGGCCGCCGCCGACTTCGGTGCTGAGGAAGTACTCAACGCCGTATTCAAGGCTGTCGGATAGATTCACTTCCGCGATCACAGCCTGCAACTGCACCTGCTGACGCGGGCGATCGATGCGCTCGATCATGCCCATGATGTCGGCGTAGTCCGCCGGCGTGGCGAGCATGAGCAAGAGTTCCTCTTCGACGGAGACGACGAGGCGCATGCGGTTGTCAGTTGGATCCGCCGGATTCTGCTCAATGCGACCGGTGTAGTACGCCTCCAAGAGGTTCTTCAACTCCGTCGGATTCATGTGCTGGATGTGATAAAGGTACTGGTGGCGCTGCGGCATCTCAGGCGACTGATCCACCATGCGCACCCATTCTTCGAGCATGGGCTGCAACGTCGCATCGCGACTGATGACCATCAATCGACGCGTGCGCGGCACCGGCACGAAGGATGCCAGCGCATCACCGCCGCTGGAGAGATTCGTCTGTTGCACCATCGCATCCAGCGCGCGAACGGCGTCAAGCGGCGTTTGATGCGCGAGCTCAAAGGTCCAGATTTCCACACCGTCGAAGGCGGGCTTGTCGAGCGCGCGAATGAGTTCGCCGAGCCGGTTGAGTTGCGCGATCGAATCAGCGACGAGCAACATGCGCCCGGCGACCATTGACACGCCGCCGGGGGAAAGCAGCAGCTTCACGGCTTCGCCCGCCTGCTGCGGAGCGACGTATTGGAGTGGGAACACGCGCACGCCGGGGCGCTCAGACGGGTTGGCTGATCGGGCGGTGAGGATCGGCGCCGCGGTGGAGCCGGCGCGGTTCTTCAGAGATCGAACCACGAGCGTGTCGCCGCGATTCTCGATGGACCACCCGTGCACGATGGCGAGCGCATCGAGCAAGTCGAAGAGATCCTGCGTCGACAGATCATCTTCCACTTCGAGCGTGATCTGTCCGTTGACTTCCGGGTCGATGATGAAATTACGGCCAAGCAGTTCACCGATGACGACGCGCAGCGCGTCCTTGGCGTCGAGCTGATTGAACGCGACGCTGATGGGGCGTGCGTCGTTCGGACCGTCGCCGATGATTTGCGGGCCGACGCGTTCGACGCCCTGAGCGCGAGCGGCGACGCGCTGTTTCGCAAGCAGCGCTGTTTGGGCGTAGCCGTCGGCGGGGCCGCCCATCGCGGAGACCATTTCAACGCGCGGCCGTTGGCTGGGCGGCGTGTTGCGGCCGATGGGCGCCGGCATCGACGCAGAATTATGCTTCGGTTGTTTGGGCTGCGAGGAGCACGCGACCAGTGCCAGGCCGGCGGCCAGTGTCAGTCCGATGATGGTGACGTTTCGGTTCATAGCGGTCTCCTCGATTCCACCGAGTTCACGGGCGAAGCGCCCGCCGCACGAGGCGATTTCTTACCCAAGCGCACTGATGTCGTTTATCGACAACATGCCTGAAATCAGGCTATAGACAATCCAACCGACCACCGTGGCCAGGCAGAGAATGATGGCAGGCCCCATGAGAGTGAGCAGCCGATCGGCCGATTGCTCTTGCTGTTCGGCGCAGAGGGCGGATGCCTGCCGCAGGGCTCCGACTAAATCGCCACTGCGGGCGCCGATTCGCACCAGCGCATCCGCTTCTGGGGGCAGGACTTTCCGTTCATGGAGGGCATCGCCTGGCTCCTGGCCTTCGCGAACGGCCTTTGCCGCGGATGCGAGACGATCCGCGATCGTTGGGCTGGTCACCGCGCCGTGGGCCTGTTCGAGCCCGGCAAGCAGGTCGCCGCCCCCTTCGAGCATCGTCGCGACGGTGTCGGCGATGACGGCGCCTTGTGAGAGGGCGATCAGATCGCGCGCAATGGGCAGCCGCAGAAGGATTCGATCCAGGCGGCGACGGAACGCGGGCGAAAGGTCAGACGGCTTGATCGCGAGAGCCGCGATTCCGGCGATGATCAGCGGCGGGATGATCCAGATGAGCCACTTGGACGCCGCCAGCGTGATCTTGGTTGGCAATGGCAGCTCGGCGCCGGCCGACTGAAGCGTTTCGGCGAATTGCGGGATGACGACGGTGGTCAGGATCCAGACCGCGCCGATGGAAGCGAGTGTGAGAATCGCGGGATAGGTGAGCTTGCCGACGATGGTGCGGCGCAGACGCTCGCGCGATTCGATGGATTTCTCAATGAGTTCGACGCAGTGTTTGAGGCGGCCGGATTCATGGCCGACACGCAGCAGCGCGAGGTGTTGCGGTCGAACGAGGCCGGAAGTTTCATTCACGGCGTCCGCGAGTGAAGCGCCGGAGCGCAGCGCCTCGAGCGTCGTGCGGCAGGCGCGGTCGCAGGCGGCGTTCGGGGCAAGCTCCACCATCGTGGACATGGCTTGTTCGATCGGCACACTCGCGGTGAGCATGCGGCGTAGCGTCTGAAAGAACCAGATGACGTCTTTGCGCTTGATGGCGTCGCGCTTGCGGCGGAGGCGCAGCGCCGGCAAGCCGCGATCGGACTTGAGTTCGATGACGATGAGGCCTTTGTCGCGCAGTGAGGAACGCACGGTCTCGGCGCTGGCCCCTTCGAGCGCGCCGGTGACGACGGCGCCGCCCGCGCCGGCGGGGATCGCTTTGTAGGTGAACGTCGTCATGCGTCACCGTCCATCACGTCTGGCAGGCCGAGCACACGCTGGATCTCGGCTTCATCGGTTTGGCCATCGCAGATGAGTTCGTCAGCGCGTTCGCGCATGGTGCGATAGCCGCTGGCGAGGAGGAGTTCGCGGAGCTTGCGCTCATCGGCGCCGTCGACGATGGCGCGTTTGACGGCGGGCGCGAGGCTGCTTTGTTCCATCAGCGCGATGCGGCCCTTGTAGCCGAGGCCCTTGCAGATGTCGCAGTCATCACGCTTGGCCGGGTCGTTCTTGCATGACGAACAGACGCGGCGAATGAGGCGCTGCGCGGTGACGCCCTCAACGACAGCGTTCACGAGGTACGGCTCGACACCCATGTCGATGAGACGCACAAATGTGCCGGGCACATCATTCGTGTGCAACGTCGAAAGGACCATGTGACCGGTGAGCGCGGCTTGAAACGCCATCTGCGCCGTTTCCGCATCGCGGATTTCGCCGATCAGCACCACGTCAGGATCGTGACGCAACACGTTTCGCAATGTGCCGCTGAAGGTGAGGCCGATCGACGGATTCACCTGAATCTGATTCACCCCGTCCATTGCATATTCGACGGGATCTTCGACGGTGATGATCTTGCGTTCATGGTTCACGATTTTGCGCAACAGCGCATACAGCGTGGTCGTTTTTCCTGAACCGGTGGGCCCGGTGATCAGCAGGATGCCGTGGCTGCGATTGGTCGTGCGCATCAGCCAGTCGACTTGTGTCTCCGCGAAGCCGAGGGACGTCAGGTCAATCTCGCCAAGTTTCTGGCGGTCTTGCAAACGCAGCACCGCGTCTTGCCCGTACAGCGTGGGCACGAGGCTGACGCGGAGATCAACCATTCGGCCGCGGAGGCGCATGCGGATGCGACCGTCCTGGGCGCGGCGGCGCTCGGCGATGTCCAGTTCGGACATGATCTTCAAACGACACAGCAAGGCTTCGTACTGGCGCAAGGGTGGCGGCGGCTGATCGATCAGCATGCCGTCCACGCGCATGCGCAACGAAACACGCTTGTCGAATCGTTCGAGGTGAACGTCGGAAGCGCCAAGTTCCATGGCGCGTTCAATGGTTTGGTTGAAGAAACGAATGACGGGCGCTTCGCTCGCCATGTCGCGCAGTTGCGAGACTTCCGCCGCGACGTCGATCGCGTCGTCGACGTCCACGCCGGGGCGGTCGTGTTCGGTTTGTGCCGTTTCCTGAAGGACGGACTGAATGTCTTTTTGCGTGCCGACGGCGTATTCAACATCGCCGGTGAGCAGTCCGGAAAGCGAGCGCAGCACATCGCGTTCGGACGGGTCGGCCGCGATGACGAGCGTGGATGGCGCGCCGTCTTCGCTCGCCGCGGGTCGTTCGATGATCAGCACGTTGTTGGCGCGCATGAACTCGCGCGGCGCCTGTTCGCTGACCACGGGCGTCTCATCGTCGCGCTTCCAGCGCGGGCACGCGCACGACTCAGCCAGCCGATCCGCGATGATCTCTTCACTGAGCAGGCCAAGTTCGACGATCGCGCGCACGACAGTCTGCCCATTCTGGCGGGCGACTTCTTGCGCTAAGCGCGCATCAACATCCGTGAGATCGCCGCTTTCAACGACGGCGCGCAAGAACGCCCCGCCATCAAGGCGCAACACGGATCGAGTTGATGCGGCTCCGATCATGACGTTCGGTTGTCAATGTCTGCGTTGTCGTTGTCGCCGCCGGGCGATCCATCGGCGCCGAATGACTTCACGATAAAGCGACTGTTCTCGCCAATTTCGTAGGTGAAGTCGCGCCCCCACCCGTCCTTTGGCACAAAGTCCTTTTCGGTGTAAGGGCCGTCCCAGGTGTCTTCAGGAATGTCCTGCGGACGCTCGACGAGCGCCATCAATCCTTCCTGCGCCGTCGGGTAACGGCCGACATCGAGGTTGAATCGTTCGACGGCGCTGGCGAGCATTTCGACCTGCACCTTGGTCGTGCGCACCTTGTTCTTGCCGAGAATGCCGGTGAGGCGGGGCGCCACGAGTGCGGCCAGCAAGCCCATCAACACCAGCACAATGATCATTTCCAGCAGCGAGAAGCCGCGGGCGCGGGCACGCCGCGCGCTGGTCAACGTGTCATTCATCCTGCGGAATCCTCCGTGAGACGGTGTGCCGCCGGAACTCCGCCGACGGGATCAAAAGCGATTTCCCACATTCTACTTGGCGCTTCTCTGGATCGGAACGACAGACGGCTCTGGGCGGTTCGCCCGCGAATGTCGAACGTGAGCGCAATGTTTTCGATGTCGTTTCCGTTTGAATCAAGCAGCGCCAGCGGCCAGTTGGCCAGTGTGCGAAGTTCGTCCTGGTGGCGCACAAGCAGTGTGTTCTTGGCGGCGGTGAGTTCGACGTTGACGGTGCGTCCGGTGCGGATGGCGTCGAGCCGCGCTGCGCTGAGGGTGGTGGCGAGTTCACCAAGGGAGCGCTGCTCGCGCCCGGCGCCGGCGTTGCGGGTGACGGCGGGGGCGACGAGGCCGACGGCCATGCCCATGAGAACCAGTACGACGATGAGTTCGAGGAGAGAGAAGGCGCGGATGCGCCGCGCGCGGAGTGGAATGCCAGTCCGCAGGGGACGATTCATCGACGCCGCGCCTGAGCGAAGCGAAGACGCGGATCGTTGGTGGTTGATTGGCGCCGTTTGATCCGGACCTTCACTCGCTTGCGCTTGCTCAGATCCGGCGTCTTTGTGACGAATTTCATTTGTTCGGCCATCGCACAACTCGGAGAGCTGTGCCACCCGGCGCCGATCCCACCGGTCAACGTGTCTTCGTGCGCAGGTCATGGGGTGTTTTCGAATCGGCTGCGATCGCTGAGGATCGCCACCGCGTCGCGCGTGTTCACGACGCCGTCGTTGTTGACGTCGGCGCGGGCGGCGATGGATTGGGAGACGCCGCGCCGGGCGCCGGCCATCACGCGCAGCACAAGCGCGGCGTCGTACTTGTCGATCTTGCCGTCGCTATTCACATCGGGATTGCCCTGGCCGGACCCGCCGCCACCGTCGCCGCCGCCATCGCCACCACCATCACCGCCGCCGGGCGCGGCGATGCCAAGGGTGAGGTCGAAGGGAATGCTCGGGCCGGGGGCGCCGGGGAATGGCGGAGCGCCGGGGATGTTGATGGGGAACTGGAACGTTGGTTCGCTGGTGCGGAAGACGTACGTGATGACTTCGCTGTTGTTCTGGCGCGTGGGCACGATGTCCAGGCGAATGGTGTCGGCGCTGGAGTCAAAGAACTGGAATCGAACCGCATCTCCAACGGCCGGGCCTTCCTTTTCGTTTGTCGAGGGATCATCGCCGAAGACGATCATGTCCCACGCGAGCGGGTCGGGCTGCGAGGACGTGAACGTATAGAGCCCGATGATCTGCGAGCCGAAGAACGCCGCGACCTGGTCGCCGGGTTCGGGCGTTGGGGCGCCGTTGGCCGCAAGGAGCTGCCCGTCGAGCTGTTCGACGATGTCCGTCGCGGGCTGCACGTCGTTGAACTGCGCCGATGCAGTCGTGGCGAGCGCCGCGGTGATCGCGAGCGAAAGAACCTGAGACGGTGAAGCGTTGCGCAGCATGTGATCTCTCCGAAACGGCGGGCCGGGGCTCAACGCTAGGCCCGAAATCATGCGAGGCACAATCGAAAACGGGGACTCGCGCGTCAGCGCAAGCCCCCGTGAAGCGTTCAGAATCAACTAGCGAGCGTCATTGCTCACTTGTGCAGGAACAGAGCCTGGCCCTGCTCGATTTCCTCAGCGTCGCCACCGGCGGAGCTGAACGTGCGAATTGTCACGTTCGAGTTGCTCGTACGGTTGAAGATGATGAGGAAGTCGGAGGCGTTCGTCTGCAGGAAGTTCAGCAGGTTGGTGCTGCTGACCGGCGACGTGACGAGCGCCCAGCCCAGGGTGACGTTGTTGTCCGGGAACGAGCCGGTGCCGGTCAGCGCCGTGAACACGGTGCTGGCGGTGATGGCCGGACCGAACTGGAAGACGCCGATGCGGCCGTTGCCTTCGCTGTTGAAGACGCCGGTGGCGTAACCGCCCGTGATGGCGCGGATGTTGTCACCGGTCTTCACGCCCGTGCTGTTGAGCACGAAGCTGAAGAAGCCGAGGCAGCGGCTGGAGATGACGATACCGTCGAAACGCTCATCGTCGTCGTCGGCGGCCGTCCACATGCCGTCGTTGTTCTCGTCGTAGAAGAAGACGAACTGGTCAAGCGGGTGCGTGGAGGCAAGCGTCGTGCCGGTGACGATGTTCGTCACGCCGGCGGGCGCGAGCACCGCGTTGTTGGTCGCCTGCCAGCCGCTGTTGCGGTCATCGGCGAGCGCGTTCCAGCCCTCGAAAAGGCTCTGCATGCCGATGTTGGCGAGGTTGGGATTGAAGACGAGGTTGGCGTCAGAGTTGAACGGATCGCTCTGACGGTTCAGGCCGGCGAACGTGATCGGGCCAAGGAGGTCGATCGCGTTGAGCATGCTGGACACTGGGTAGCGCTTCCCGTTGGGAAGTTCGATCACGATGATGACCGGCCAGCCATTGGCGTTGAGGCGGTCATTGAACGCGCTGATCGGCGCGGTCATGTGCAACAGGTAGCTTCCGTCTTCACCAGAGACGACCGCGCTGGAGAGCAGCGGAGCGCCGAAGATTTCGTAGCCATCGTCGAACAGGTCAGCCGAGTTGCCCTCGTCGGAGCGCAGCACGTCCCAGCCGATGCGGATGGTGCCCTGCGAGATGCTCGCGTTGGGCGTGCCCGAACCGGTCAGGAATGAGCCCGAGCCAGTGAAGGTCACGTTGTTGAGGTTGTTGGCGTTGATGTTGACGCTGATGACGGCGTCAGGGAATTCTTCGTCGTCCTTGTAGTTGCTGAAGTACATGTACGCGCCGTCCACGATGATGTACAGGTTGGCTTCCAGGCCGAGCAGACGATTTGTGATCGCCTGAATCGAGTAGAAGCCGGCTTCGGTCGAATCATCAAGCGTGACGCGAACGCCGCCCATGGTGAACGAAGCGCTCTTGGCGACCGGGACACCGATCATGCCGAACACCTTGGTGCCGGACGGAACGGTGGACTCACCATCGATGTCGGTGATGACACCGGCGATGTCCATGACGGCCATGAACTCACCGTCCGAGTTGGGCTGCGGCACGGCGCGGGCGTCCCACGAGTCATCCATTTCCGCGACTGCGGCCATGGTGCCGTCCGCGGAGCTGATGCGCATCGTCGGGTCGCTGATGTCGCCGCCGAGGTAGGTGATCTCGACCACTTCGGTGATGCCGACGAGGTCGGTCGGGAACGTCAGGGTGATGACGTTGCCGTCGAGATCAACAGCCGTCGGGTTGCCGACGCCTTCGATTTCCCAATCGCTGGTCGTGCCTTCGGTGCCGACCTTGATGTCGCGGCTGAAGGTCATGGTGACCGTGGTCGCGAAACCTTCGTCGTCCTCGCCGCCGAGGAACGCTGAGAAGATCTCGTTGCCGTTGATGTCGGACTGGAGCAGCACGTACGGGGCGCTGGCGTCGAGGACGGTCAGCTCAGGCGCGCCGGAGAGGCCGCTGCCGGGGTACATGTTGCCAGCGCCGTCGAAGACACTGTTGGGCGACACGATCGTGAAGGGCAGACCCGGCATGAAACCGCCGCCGGAGTTGTCCTGCATGACCAGGATGCTGTCGCTATCGCCGCTGATGGTGTCGAAATCACCTTCCATGAAGCGATCGTTCGGGCCGTTGCCCCAGCGGAACGCTTCTTCGATGATGTTCGTCGCGCCACCTTCGGTGTCGTCGATCGGCTCGTTGTAGATGATGAAGGCGGTGTTGTTGTTGTCGCTGTCGCCGACTTCGTCGTCCTGCTCGGACGGCTTCTGCATGCCGCCGGAGACGTTGTCACCGGTGGAGAACTCAACGCGAGCCGCGACCGGCGGGGCGCCGTCGAAGGGCTGCTCGTCAACGTCGTCTTCAAACGCGTTGCTGTTGGCGTCAGCGATGCCGGCGTCGGCAGCAATGATTTCGATGTCAGCAAACGCTTCGTCGAACGTGCCGGGCATTGCTTCGCCATCGGTGTCGGAACCGCCGGACATGCCGTCGTTGTCCCAGTCCACCATGGAGGAATCGAAAGCGATGATCAGGCAGTTGTTCTGCATGAGACGACCGCCGTCGGCGTCCTCATCACCAAGGCTGAAGCCGGTGATGGTGTCCTGGAACATGTCGGAGTCATCGCCTTCGGTGGTGACTTCAGCTTCGTTCGCGTCGTCCAGCGGATCGGTGATGCCGAGGGCGAGGTTCTCAAGGAAGAGGGCGAACGGGTACACCGTCTGGTCAACCTTGGTGAAGATGAAGCCGTCTTCATCGATGTCGGCAATGTTCAGCGGCTCGGAGAAGTACAGACCAAAGCCGTCAATCACGCCGTCGCCATTGGCGTCAACGGTGAAGACGTCGCTGGTGACGGTCGGGTTGATGCCGTCGTCGAGGTCCGCGGTGCCTTCGCCGTCGAAGTCGGTGCCGAGGATGTCCACCGGCGGGGCGCCGGCCATGGAGTCACCCATGATCTCGAACAGTTCATCGTCATCGTCGAAGAGGCCGAGGCCGTCTGCGCCGATGCCGGAGGTGCCGCCGAAGAGGCCGACGTCCAGAAGGACGCAGCTCGCATCCTCCGGATCGAGCGCGGCGTCGGTGACGTTGTAATCACCTTCGGGATCGTCGCCGCCCGCGAGGGCGATGGAGTAGAACGCCGCGGCGCCGGGATCAGACAGAGCGCCGGAGAACTTCACGCGAATCGCGTTGTCAATCGAGAGACCTTCGTTATCGAAGGCGACGATCCACTCAGCGCTGACGATGGTCGGCGCCGAAACAGCTTCCACCTGAACGCCGACCTGCATGTCGGCAACATTCTCAGCGAGGTCAACGATGTCGTCGTTGGTCGTGCCGCCGTTGTCGGGCAGCGCGATGCGGACGAATTGCCCAATGGACGGAGCGAGGTTTTCCTGGCCGCCTGCAATCGCGAACTGCATCGCAACGCCGTTGCTGGTCGCCACGATGGTCGGGTTGCCGGGGAAGGCCAAAGCCGCGAAAGCCGCGTATACGCCGCCGATGGTTGTAGATGACTCGAAGCTGGTGTTGTCCAAGTTGCCGAGCGTCGAGTTCGTTTCAATTTCATCATCGAAAACGAAGATGATTCGCGTATCGCCGTCGCGCAAGACCTGGGTCAGGACGGGACCGTCCTGGTCAGGCGTGATGGTCTGATCAGCGACGACGTCGTCGAGGTCAAGCAGCGTGTCCACGCCGTTGCCGCTCAGGTCGTTCACGACCACACCGATGCGTACGCCAGTGGCGATGCCGCCGCCTGAAACATTGATCACACCGACAAAGCTATTTGCGGTATTGATCGCTGTGTTGAGAGCGCCGCCCAGCGGAACCGCCGAGAAGTCAATGGTCGCCGAAAGGGCGCCGCCGCCGTCGGCGCTGTCGGCGCCGCCATTGACGCTGTCAAACACGCCGACGGCCTGCGTCATGCCATTGGCGTCGTGGATGAAGACGACGACGTCAATGTCCACTTGATCGAGGGCGTTGAACGGTGCGCCGGACGTAGAAATGTCTACGGCCGTGGTGTTTGGGCCGGCAACGGCCATGTTGTTAAACACGGGTGCGTCGACATCGATCCCGCCGGTGGTGAACATCGTCGTGTTCGGGTCAATGTTCTGCGCGTAGGCGCCGAACGGCAACAAGGCTGCCGCCGCCGCACCCACAAGCATTGCTGTGTAGCGCCTCATGAACTTGGTTCCTTTCCTCTCGTGCACGATTGGTTGATCCTGTGAACGTTCTGGAAGAATGACGGGCTCGACGAGCTTCGTCGCCGGACTCGCCCCTGTGTCTGCATGCGGCGACGGTCGCCACACACCTAATGTCGTCTTTGACGTGGGCCGCGAAGCATTGCTTCTGGCCCGGTCGTAGTTCTCCAACTTCCTTCTCCTCGATCCCCAAATTGGCGCGGAACGAAACCGCGCCATGGCCGGTGTATCGGACCTATCAGAAGCTAGCGTTCGCTTTTCTTCGCCGCAAGCGGCGAAAAGTCTGAGAATCCGAGAGCAGCGGCTCCCGTTTCGGGCTTCGCGGCGAAGGAAGGTGACGTCCCAACGTTCCCGCGATTCTGGATTTACGTCGAGGCCTCCATCGGCTCAAAGGCTTCAG
The DNA here is from genome assembly GCA_029260345.1 of Phycisphaerales bacterium. Classification (GTDB taxonomy): domain Bacteria; phylum Planctomycetota; class Phycisphaerae; order Phycisphaerales; family UBA1924; genus OFTM186. Next base: position 416,053 of record JAJDDK010000004.1, read on the forward strand.
AGGCCACAATCTTTGCGCATTGTGTCCGAGAGAAGGCCCCGGACGCGTCCTCGAAAGCGATGATTTTCGGTCTTTGTTGGCGGGTTATCGGACGATTTGGGGAAAATGACCCTAATTATCGGTCCGAGTTCACACGCGGCGGGTGGTCGCGGCGCCGCCCCGATCCAGGGCGCGCGGCGAGCGGTACGCATCAATAAGAGAGCCAAGCGCGAGGCGGATCAGGTCGCTCTTGCGGCCGGCGCCAAGTTTCGAATGAATTCGGGACAAGTGCGTTCGCAGGGTGGCGACGGAGACGCAGAGGCGGTCAGCGATTTCTTCGTTGCTGCCGCCCTCGCAGACGGAAAAGAGGACGTCGAGTTCTCGGTCGGTCAATAAAGGAAGGCGATCGGCGAGCCAGGCGCGCTCCGATCCGTCCAGCCGAGTGGCGGAACCTCCCGCCATCGGGTTGGTTGACGAACCGGGTTGAACCATTGACCTCTCCCCCTCTTGGGCTGATTTCGGGGTGAATCGCGCCCAAACCACTGTCTCCGCAACGCTTGTGCAAATCCGGCGCCAGAACGGCGCGGCCCGCACAACCCGCGCGGTCGGAATGATTCACGCTTCGCCAGAGTCATCAGCCGCGCCAAACGTGCCGATTGCTCTGCAGCGAGCCGGACCGTCCCCGGTCTGGTCGAGGGATTGGAGTATTTCGGCGTTGACCCGCTCGGGGACGGGTGGGCTCGCTGGATTTTCAGGAGCGAGGCCGAGATGAAGATCGATCAGATCCTCCACACCGCGCACGAAGCTGATGCGTCTGACATTCACATCGTTGCGGGCCATCCGCCCGTGATGCGCGTTCATACGGTGATGACGCCGATGGACTTTCCGGTCCTCACGCCGGAAACGACGCGAGCGATGCTGGAAGAGATTGCGTCGCCGCCGGCGGTGAAGCAGTTCGACGATTTGTTCGACTCGGACTTTTCCTACGCGGTTGATGATCTCGGTCGTTACCGCGTGAACGCGCACATGCAGCGCGGCTGCGTGGCGCTGACGATGCGAGCGATCAAGAGCAAAGTTCCGCCGCTGGCGGCGTTGAATCTTCCCGACGTGATTGCGAGGCTCACGTATTTGCCGCGCGGGCTGGTGCTCGTGACGGGTGATACGGGTTCGGGTAAGTCCACGACGCTCGCCGCGATGATCCAGTCGATGAACGAGCGCTACCGCAAGCACATCATCACGCTGGAAGACCCGGTCGAATATGCGTTTGAATCGAACCGGTGTCTGGTGGAGCAGCGTGAACTCGGCGCTGATATGCCGAGCTTTTCGTCAGGACTGAAGCACGCGTTGCGTCAGGACCCTGACATCATCCTCGTCGGTGAAATGCGAGACCTTGAAACGACTGCGCTGGCCATCACGGCGGCGGAAACCGGTCACCTGGTCTTGAGCACGTTGCATACGGTCAACGCGTCACAGACAGTGGAACGAATCATTGATATGTATCCGGCGTCGCAGCAGAATCAGATTCGCTCGATGCTGGCCAACACGCTGCAGGCCGTGGTGTCGCAGACGTTGTTCTCACGCATTGATGAGCCCGGCATGTGCCCGGCGGTTGAGATTCTGCTGTGTACGCCCGCCGTGCGCAACATCATCCGCGAAGCTCGCGCGTTTGAAATTCCGAACGTGATTGAGACGAACCGCGCCATCGGCATGACGACGCTCGACTCTGCGATTGCCGAGCTCTACTTCAACGGCATGATCAGTCGTGAGGATGCGATCGCTCAGGCGGCGTTCCCTGACAAGATCGAACGACAACTGGCGGCGTAAGACGGAATTGGTGCAGCGGGCGCCCGGGCCCGTTCGAATGACAAGTGACGTCCGCCGCGCAGGCGTGAGTGAGGAATGGGTCAGGCATGCCGAATTACCGCTATCAGGTGAAGGGAAACGACGGACAGATTTCCGTCGGCATGATTGCGGCGGACAACGCGACGGCCGCGGCCAACGCGTTGCGCGCGCAGGGCAATCACGTGCTCGATCTGGGCGCTGTCGCGGCTGACGCGGCGGCGGGCGGTTTGGCGGATCGGTTGCGCCAGCTCAACGCCGGCAAGCCGAACATGAAGCACGTGCTGGATTTCACGACCCAGCTTGCGGTCATGATTCGCGCCGGCATTAACCTGCGCATGGCGCTTGAGGGCATTGCGGATCAGAGCACGCACGTTGGTTTCAAGCGCATCATTCAAGGCATGAAAGCGGACGTGGAGTCCGGCAAGCAGTTTTCAGAAGCAATCGCACGGCATCCGAAGTTGTTCGGGCCGCTATATGTGAACATGGTGCGAGCCGCGGAAGTGTCGGGTTCGTTCGGCAAGATGCTGGATCGCATCGCCATGAACCTCGCGCAGCAGATCGAGACCAAGAAAATGGTCATCGGCGCGATGATTTATCCCGGCGTGATCGGCACGATGGCGATCGGCGTGACGGTCTTCCTGCTGACGTTCGTGCTGCCGAAGTTCGGCGCGGTGTTCGAGGGCAAGGAAGATGCGCTGCCGTGGGCGACGACGTTCCTGATGGGATTGTCCGCGTTCATGGTGGCGAACTGGCCGCTGCTGGTCGGTTTCCTGTTCGCGTCGGCGATTGGTTTCTTCTTCTTCCTGAAGACGGAGATGGGCGCCTTCTGGTGGGACCGCATGAAACTGCGGGCGCCGGTCTTTCGCGTGATGTTCCGTTCGCTGTACATCAGCCGCGGCTTGCAGACGATGGGCGAGCTGATCAACGCGGGTGTGCCGATGCTCGACACGATTGCGATCACCGGCGACATCAGCGGCAACCGTTTGTACAAGCGGTTGTGGGGCACGGTGTTCGCGGCGGTGAAAGAAGGCAAGAAGATCGCGATGCCGCTGACGAAGAGCACGCTCTTCCCCAAAGCGGTGGTGCAGATGATCTCCGCGGGTGAGGAGTCCGGTAAGCTCGGTGAAGTTCTTGACGAGATATCGGTCTTCTACGCGAAGCAGTTGCGCGACAACATCAAGGCGGTCACCTCGATGATTGAACCGATCATGATCATTGTGATGGGTTCGATCGTTGGATTCATCGCCATGGCGATCATCCTGCCTATCTTCAAGATGAGTCAGATCGTCAGCTAACCGATGGAAACATGGGCGGGCCGGCTCGTCCACGAGCCGGTCGACGTCCGTGGACTTTTCGGCGTCAACCGGGCCGAAGACGGCCCGGCTCGCTTGGAGTCTTTCATCAGGAGCGCGGCGATGCGAATTCGTTCAACACATCCCGCTCGAGCCGGCGCGGGCTTCACACTCATCGAGACGGCCTTGGCGACCGTCATCATTGCGGTGGGGGTGCTTGCGCTGATGGAATCGCACCAGACTTTCCTCCGCACGAATGCGTGGTCCACGCACACCTCAACCGCGACCTTGCTCGCCAATGAAGTGCGCGAAATGACACGGCATTACCCGCGGCACGACAGTTTCTCCGGCGGCATCTACTTTGAGGATCAGGAAAATCACACGGGCTTCCGAGGCTGGGGACCGGAGCTCAATGAAGTCTTGCCGGAACTGTTTGACGATCTTGATGATTTTGATGGCGTCGTGTTTGGCGACGCCGCGGCGGCTGACTTGCCGGGTCCGATCGCGACAGTGGGCGGCGTGCTGATGCGCTTCCCCGGTCCGATCAACGCGTTCAGTGAAGTGATTCCTGAGACGTTGTGGTCGGGCGTGACCGCCGTGGATGGCGACGACGAGACATTGCCGCTGCAGGGCTGGACGCAGTACGTGCAGGTGGACAAGGTCGATCCGCTCGACTTCACGACGACGATCGCGGACGACTATTTCGAAGCCGCGTTCGGCGGAACGCCGGAGCGGCGCGTGGACAATTTCCCGGTGCGCGTCACGGTGTGGACACTGTTCCAGGGAAACTATGACACTGAAGCGCGCATCATTGCGCGGCATACGTGGGTCGCTCCGGAGTGACCGCAATGCGACGACTCAACGGCTGGATCATTCGCAACCGCAGCGCGTGCTGGAGCGAGGAACGAGGATTCGACGCCATGCGACGAACCACGACAACCCCACGACGCCGACGATCGTTGCGCACCCGGCGCGGCGTAATCAGCGTCTTGGCCATGATGTTCATGGTGCTGTTCGGCTCACTTGCCGCGGCCATGGCGATTGTGAGCAAAGGCAACCTGCGCACGGCGCAAACGCACTTGCGCGTCTCGGGCGCGCTGGGCGCCGTGGACGCCGGTCTGGAGATGGCGTCCGGACGATTGCGAATCGCGTCCGGCCAGATGCGCGTCTGGAAAGGCGAGATCGACGCGACCTACGCGATGAAGCTCTGGAACGGGACGTACTCCGAAGCGGACGGCCCGGTGGTCGATGCGGAAGGCGATGCGCTTTCAACGGGCGTGCGCGACTTGATCGCGGCCCTGCACCCGGAAGAAGACGACGCCGGAACCGTGAGCATTGAGACGGAGTTCACGGCGCAGGATTCGTGGCTCGTCACCGAGCCGATCGTGCTTGAGAGCGTGAACGGACAGGTCGCTACCGCGTTTCAGATTACGTATGTGCCGGTCGAGTTGAACGACATCAACCGGCTTGGCGTGCGCGTGGTGGTCACGGGCTTCTCGTGGGACTTTGCGTCCGAACAGTGGACGCGTCGCACAGCGCAGCAGCTCTATGTGCTTGGCAAGAGTCCGCGGCAGGCGGTGCTCGGGCCGAGCAAGATCATGATCGGCAAGAACGTGCAGGTGAACGGTCCGCTTGGCGCCCGTTTCGTCGGCGTGGAGCATGTTGAGGGTCACCCGCTCGTCGTGAACAGTGACTTTTTCGGCTTGGACGAAGTCCTCGACGACAAGCTTCAGGACTTTTACGACGCCGTGCTGGCGACGGATCAGGACGGCGACAACCGACTGCGCCTGCTTCATGTCATTGAAGACGACATGGTCGGAACGCTCGCGACGACGTACTACGACGACGGCTCCGGCGGCAGTGAGAATGGCATGATCACCGACTTCACGGGTGATGGCATGCTCGATGAATTTGACATCTTTCTGAAGCACTTTGACGACAACGCCGACGGTCGCGTGGCGCTTTCGGATTTGCTTCGCGCTGGCACAGCGCACGAAGGCCTGACCGCGGAATTCGACAATATTGATGAGGATCTGGCGCTGCTGATCGACGGCGCGCGGCCGGATCGCAACGGCGATGGGAAGGTCGATGCGCGTGACACCGCGCTTGGTTACCGCGACGGCGTGATGGATCGGCGCGATCGGTACGCGAAACTCCGCGGCCAGGCGCTGTTCAAAGCGCAGCGCGACGATTGGGAAGATCAGGAAGACGGTTTCGGTTCGCCGATCGGCGACTATCAGCAGTTCATTCAAGGCGCGATCACGGCGGATGGTGAAGATCCGGTGATCTTCAACGCCAGTGATGAGATTCTCCCAAACATCAACGCGGACACGTTTGATGTGGCGCAAACTGATCTTGGCGCCGCAGCGGATGGCGCGCCGTTCGCCTCACAGGCAGGGCTGGCCTGGGTGTGGGACTCAGTGACGAACGGCGACGGCGTCGTGACCGGCCAGACGCTGAATCCGGTGTTTCACAGCGGCGACGACGAGAGTGATTTCGACGTCATCGTGGAGCCGGCGCCACTCACGGCCCCGGCGCCGGTGGATTGGTACCAGCGCCCGGTGATTCGCAACAAAGTATTCAAGAACGTGGTGATTCCGTCAGGGACGAACGCGCTCTTTGAGAATTGCACGTTCGTTGGTGTGACGCGCGTGCAGACGCACATCGACAACACGCATGTGTCGTGGCAGTTCTATGGCGTGCAGAATGCGGACGGGTCGCTGGCGTATCCGCCATTGCCGGCGGAGAGCGAAGCGCAGCTCGACAATGACTACTTCCCGGATGACGGCAGCATCATCGTGCCCGACGGGTTTGATGTGCCGCGACTGGAAGTGTCCGGCGTGCCGTACGTCAACACGAAGCCGCTGTCGAACAACATTCGCTTTCACGACTGCACGTTCATCGGCTCCGTCGTGGCGGACAAGCCGAACAACTACACGCATGTGCGCAACAAGCTGCAGTTCACCGGCGCGACGAAGTTCGCGACCGAGCACCCCGATGAGCCGAGCAACCCGGCGCTGAATCCTGATTCCTCAGATCTCGCGGCGATCGAGAAGAGCTCCATGATGCTCCCCCACTATTCGGTGGACATCGGCGAGAACAACGCCAGCCCGGATCAGGACGTGAATTTGCATGGGCTGATTATCGCCGGCGTGCTCGACGTGCGCGGCAACACCGAAATCAACGGCGCGCTGCTGCTGACGTTTGAACCGACGCTGGCGGACCCTGCGCTGCAGCACTTTGGCGAGCCCGTCGGCAACCCGGCGGATTTCAACATCACGCTCGGGTACTTCGGCCCCTTGCAGGGCGATGCGGAAGGCCTGGCGCCGTTTGAATACAACGGCGACATCATCGTCGGCTTTGACCTCGACGGCGACGGTCGTGTGGACACGGTCAGCCCCGGCGACGGCGGCACGCCCGTGCCATTCAACGGCTACGGCCGCGTCGTGCTGAACTTTAATCCGGACCTTGTGATGCCGGATGGTCTCATCGCGCCGCTCAACATCGAAGCGATTCCGTTGTCCTACCACGAAGGACGCATCATCGCGGAAGCGGGTGAAGAATGATTCGCGCCACATCCATTCGACGAACAAGTCCGGCTCGGCGGCGCGGCTTCAGCATGATCGAAGTGCTGATTGCGCTGACCATCAGCAGCACACTGCTCGCGGCGACGCTGGCGGCGCTGGATTCCTCGTTCAAGCAGTACAAGTCCACGACGGAGTCGGCGTCCACGCACGTGGTGAGCCGCATCGTGATGCACCGGGTGCTGTCGATGCTGCGCACGGGCGTGGAGTTCGGCCCGTTCCCGGCGGATGTCTACAACACGAATCAGAACCCGGTGGTGTCAGACTTCATCGAGTTCCTCAGCGAGCGCGATCTCGCGGCGGGGATGTCGCGCATCACGCGCATCGAATTGCGCCCCGGCGAAATCGAGAACGGCCCCGGCGAACTGTGGTACGTCCTCATCGATGCGGATGCGGACGATCCGCTGATCATTGAAGAACGCCCGCTCATCCGCGGCGTGGTCGAAGTCTCCTTCACGCTGCACTACAACCGCCAGACCTTCGCGCTGGACCGGGCGACAGTGGACATGACGATCGAGCCCAATGATTCGCAGGACTTGCGTTTCGGAGCGATCGCCGACCCCAGCGCCCCGCAGACAATCCGTCTGGTGGCATCGGCGGCGCCGCGACAGATGTTCTGAGCACTGTCCTGATCCGGGCCTGGCGCCCTCGCGCCCCTGTGCCCACGGCGGCAACCGTCTCCAGAATCGGACTAGCTCGTTGTGTTCGGAAAGAGGCCCAACTGACTGGCGAGGTCTCGCGGGTCGGGTGGATCCTCATCGTCCGATGCTGGCTTGAAGAGGTCCCAATCAACGGCGCCTGTGTGTTGGGATGGTACGGCCTCCCGTAACGCGAGCAGCACTTCGTCAATTTGCGCAGTGTTGAGGATGCGGTTGTCTTCGTCCGTGATCTCACGTGAGAGAAGCTCCAGCAATTCCATGACGGTTGTTCGTCGGCCGCGCACACCAAAATCGTTATTCTCTATCGCCGCAGCAAGCTCGATGGCATTCTGCACCACCAGTCGTGAACGAACGTCTTTCGACAACTGCTGAAGCGCGCCGTCCAGTTCAAGGGCCGCCGTGAGCGCCGGCGAGTCTTGATTCATGATCTTCGAGAATTCGCCGAAGGATTGATACACGGCGCTTTGCATCGCGTATTTGGAGGCGTCGAATTCGGTTGAAATATTGATGACGAAGTACGTGTGATCACGGTACTGATCGCCTAGCACAACTGGCTTCCGTGCTCCACCGTCTTTACACTCCTGCGATTGCTTTTTTCCATTTACTTCTCTTGTGAAATAGAGCCGCTTGTCTTGTGGGTTCAGCACGAGGCGATCCCACGGGATTTCTTTTGATTCGGCGAGGTGAAATTCGGGCAGAATGACGCGTGTCCAATAGAACGGGCGCAAATTGCCGCGCTTGATGATCACGAGGTCGCCCTCTTGAAGATAAGCGCGGGTTGTGCTGGCGTTGTTTTTTGTGTTCGGATGGAGCGTTGCGTAATATCGAAACTCCGAATCATCCTGCGCACCAGAGAGCAGCGCTTGCCCGAGGGTGTTCAACAGGCTCAGCACAGGGCTGCCCGCAGGTTGAATGGCGCCGCCAACCTGTGCGAGTCCATTCAACAGCGCTTTAATGCTTCTCGATTCGCTCCCATCAAGTTCGAGCATGTGGAGCTCAATGAGCACGCTGTCACCGTCATAGATGGTCGGGCCGTAAATTGGAAGCGACGAAAGACTCAAGAATTGGCCGGGTTTGCCGTTCTCGTGAGGGCGCACGTCGGCGGAATAGTAGATCACGCGCGCCCCGTTCTTGGCGTCGTTCGTGTAATCCACCGGATCGTTTCCAAACGGACGAACATTCGCGAGGATGACGATCTCGCCACGGACGATGCCGTCCTCCCCAAAGCCTTCCTGAAATGCATGAATAAACGCGGTTTCGAGCGTCATTGAGATCGGATCATTGGGTTTGATCTTTCGATCGTTCGCGACCGCGCTAATGAATTCATGATCGAGCGTCCATCCCGGCATGTTCGATTCAGGAACTGCCCAACGATGATCAATCGAACCTTCGTGTAACTGGGCGCATCCGGTGCAACAGAGAAAAATCAGCACGAAGCTACGCGGCACTGCGTTCATGGCGTGTCACCTATTGAGTGGTCCTTGATGTCGTCGAACTAATTATGAGCTTATCAAAGTTCAATGTGAGTTGGATCCGAAATGCTCTATGCGTGGTTGCACGCAACATGCTTGCACATAAATTGAGTCTGCGGGCCGACTTACGCCAACGCCGCCAGCGAAGTGGCAAGTCGTCACAAATCCAAGTCGAACGAGAGAACGCCGCGGCCGCATTCGCTGCGCCCGGCACAGCGATGTCATCGCTAGGGAAGAACGTCGCCTTTGCAAATGCACTGCGAATTATGGGACTGGTGGCGAACTGGAACTCCTCGGTGCAGGGGCTTCAATCGAGTCGATAGGTCGATGGCGTCGCGACCATCGCCCGTCGGGTGGTCGGCGCCGCGCGTGATTTCCAAGCCCCGCCCTGTGCCCCTATGATCTGCCCCGAAATGAGGGGCGGTAGCTCAATTGGGAGAGCACTAGCTTTGCAAGCTAGGGGTTGCCGGTTCGATCCCGGTCCGCTCCATTTCGTGAGGGCTTCGACGGCCATGGCCGAGGCGTTTAGCGTAGTTGGCCCCCGGCTGGTGTCCCCATTTTTGAATTTGCGGCGCCAAACTCCCAAATGATTCCGATTTGATGTTGCGCCGGCGTGTTCGGCTCCGCCTTTCATTGAGGGTAGGCCGCGCGCAGCTTGGTTGTGTTGCGGTTTGTTCCACTCCATCGGTCGGCGCTCGTGCAGGGATGTCGCGCCGGCCAATCTTGATTCCGAAGGATGAAGCAATGAATGCAGCGTCCCCCGAACGCCGCCAGACCTTTGCCGGCACGGTGACCGGATGGCCGGACACGGTGGTGGGGCTCATGGCCAAACATCAGCGCAGCGAACCGGCGCCCAAGTCGGAGCGCACGCGCATCGCATTGAATAATTGCCGCGCCCTGGCCAGACGTGAGCGCGGCGCCCTTGAATTCGAAGTGACGGTGCGCGACATCTCACTGCACGGCCTTGGCTTTGATACGCGCGAAGCCATCGCGATCGGCCAGCAGTTCGTCGTGAGTTTTCCGACGACTGAGCAGCGCACGGCATGGCTGGTCGAAGTGCGGTGGACGAACGTGACGGATGATGTGACGCACGTCGGCGCCGAGATCATCAAGCAGACGTCGTGGAAGATGAAGTGATGAGCCGCGACGATCAATCGACCTTGGTGTCGAATGGATCGCTGAAGTGCCTCACTTCGATGGCAGCGACGATTCGCGCGTTGATGCAGAAGTATCAGTTGCCGTTGTTGAGGCGAAAGGCGCCGCGCGGCTTAGCTTTCAGGCGATTCTGCGAGATCGATCTTGATGGGATCGCAGCACGGAACCATGCAAGCGCTTCCGCCTCCGCCCGTCAAACATCCAAAATACTCGGCCCATCGGGCAATACATGCGAAGCTACCGTCATCAGGGCACGGACTGACACTATCGGGCGCGGTGTCTGCTCGCTGAATCGGGCCAGCGGACGCGGCGACAACGGCGCCGGTGATAACCCCGACAATCGCCAAGGCCGACGTGAGCCGCGCCGACATCGCGCGGCTGTTCGTGTTTCGTGTATGCATTTTTCCTCTTCCTTTCCGTCGAGACGTCGTGTCCCGCGAAAGAAAGAGGCGCCACGAAAGCCATTGCGACCAATGACTTGTGATCGTTTCCGCACAAAAAGAACTCGATTCGATGAGCGCCGTCCGATATGCTCTGCGGCGGGGCAATCGGGGATTGGGGCGCCCATGACGGATGAGCCGGATAAAAACATGCAACGCTTGCTTGAACTGGTGCGCGCGGGTGATCGCGACGCCGCGGCCAAGTTCGCGCTTGAGTTTTTTCCGGAGCTGCGCGCCCGGGTTCGTCACCGCATACCAAAATCAATACGTCGCGAATTGGATTCCGAAGATGCCGCGGCGAGCGCGGCGCGCCGTCTTGATGAAGCAGTTGCGACGGGGCGAATGCGGAGTGTGACCGAGGAAACACTCCAGGCGTATCTCGCTTCGTCGGCGCTGCATTCGATACAGGATCGCGCGCGATCAATTCGATCGCGGTCTGCCCGTGAGCAGGAGCGCTCCCAAAAGTCAGAGGCCGTCGTCCCAGAAGTACAGCACGGTGAGACGTGGACCATGTTGAACACTTCCACCATCAGCGCCGAAGATCGCGAGCTCTTGCGCCTCCTTGGCGCCGGTCTCGGGTATCGCGCGATCGCCGCGGCGATGGGGATGTCGGAAGCCAGCGTTCGCGCCCGTGTTTCGCGGGCGCGCCGCCATTTGGAGAAACTGGTCCGTGACGACACAGACACTGAATCTGACGACTGATCAATCGGCGATTGTGGTCGCGCGCATCGTGGAAACGAATGGCGTGGCGCGCTTTTCCGAATTGCTGGCGGAGCGCCAGTGTTCCTCCGACGAAGAAATTGCGTCGCTGATCTATGCGGACGGGCGCGCTCGCATGGCGATCGGGCGCACGGCGGAGCTTTCCAACTATGCGTGCGTGCTGCCGCGCGGCATCGAGCGATCATTGACGCTGGACGCCGCGATTGATGTGTGTACGCAGTCGCTCATGGCGCAGGGCATGACGCTGGACGATGCAGTCAATGCGCTGATTAAAGCGCGGCCGGACTTGGGCCAGAGCATTGTTCGCGGCGCCTTACTTCACGAAATCATCAGCGCCAGTTTGCCGACGGCAATCACGACGTCACTGCTTGATGATCGTGATTTGCCCGCATCGTTTGGGCCAGAAATGCCGGACGGTCGCCTTCGCTACACGTTGTTGAAATCACTGGGTCGCGGCTCGTTTTCCGTCGTGTATCGAGCTCAAGATGAAGTGTTGTCTGGCGAAGACATGAATCAGGCGCTTGTGGCGATCAAAGTGCTGTCACAAAGCGTCGCTCCAAATGCGCGACACCGATTCAATCGCGAAGCTCAGCTCGCTCGGCGCGTGAGCCACGAAAACGTCGTGCGCGTTTTGGATCGCGGCGAGTTTCGCGACGATCTGTACATCGTTTATGAGCACATTGAAGGCGAGTCGCTGCGGCGCTGGGCGTCACAGGACGCCGATCGTTCGCGCGTGCGCGAAATGGTGCGCGTCATTACGCAAGCCGCGCAGGGATTGAGCGCCGTGCATGAAGTCGGTTTGTTGCATCGCGATATCAAGCCTGGCAACATCCTTGTGCGCAAGGACGGAACGGTGAAAGTCTGTGATCTTGGTTTGGCGGATGCGCCCGGCGTGCAGCCCGCTGATGCGCTCACGGGCAACGTGGTGCTGATGGCGCCGGAGCGGCTCCTTCACGGCGATCAAGAATCTTCCGTTCGTAGCGACGTCTATTCACTCGGCGGCGTGCTGTACTGGCTGCTCACGGGCGAGTATCCGCTTGGTTGGCAGAAGATTGAGATTCGTCGAGCCGCCAAGCAAGGCCAAAAGCCAGTTTCACCCCGATCTATCAATGCCGTCATCGATCGCGATCTTGAGTCTATCTGCATGAAGGCACTGGCGCTCGAGCCAGCAAAACGCTATGGATCGATGGATGCTTTTGCATCAGACTTGCGCGCGTGGCTTGAGCACCGACCAGTGCATGCGCGACCGCGACGGGCAACGGGTCGAGCGCGATTGTGGGCACGGCGACAGCCAATCGCGGCGGCGTTTCTGACGCTGTTCCTGCTTGCGCTGGCCGGTGGTGCGGGCACGACTCTTTATTTGCTGGATGTTTCCGCGAATCGATTGGCGGAAGCCAATGCGCTGAAGAAACGAGCAGATGAAGTTGCGGCGGTCGGTAGCCTTATGGTTGATGCTTTGAAGAAGAATTTGGAGTCCGGCGCGTACTCAGAGGCTGAAATCGCTCGTGCGATGCAGAAGGACGTACAGTCCGTATTGGATGCAAACTCGGCAGAGTTGACGGCAGATCCTTCGGCGAACTGACCGTGGATTAGAGCCGCTCCGCCGCCAGCGACGCCAGCTCTGAACGCTCGCTCTTGCGCATCGTCACGTGACCGGCGATGCCCAGGCCCTTCATCCGTTCAACGCTGTACGACAAACCATTCGACGATGAATCCAGATACGGGTTGTCGATCTGTTCGATGTCGCCCGTCAGGACGATCTTCGTGCCTTCGCCGGCGCGGCTGATGATCGTCTTCACTTCGTGCGGCGTCAGGTTCTGCGCCTCATCCACAATCATGAAGACGTGCGGGATGGAACGGCCGCGAATGTACGTGAGCGCTTCGAGCACGAGGCGGCCATCGCCAAGCAAAGATTCAAGGCGCTGCTCGACGGAGCGCGATTCGGCTTGCTGGTTGAGCGAGCCGCGCGTGGAGAGCAGGTACTCGAGGTTGTCGAAGATGGGCTGCATCCACGCGGCGAGTTTCTCATCTTTTTCGCCGGGCAGGTAACCGATGTCGCGCCCCATGGGCATGATCGGTCTCGCGACGAGCAGTTTGTCGTAGCGCTCTTCCTTGAACACTTTGTGCATGCCCGCGGCCAGCGCCAGCAGTGTTTTGCCCGCGCCGGGGCCGCCGGTGAGGGTGACGAGTTTGAGATCGTCATCGAGCAGCAGGTCCAGCGCCATGGTCTGTTCGATGTTGCGGGCCAGCACGCCGAACGTCGGGCGGCGTGACGCGGTGACGGGGATCAGGTGATCGGTGTCTGCGAGGCGGCGGGCCAGGCCCGAGTGTGATTCATCCTGCGCATCGCGCAGCACGACGAACTGATTGGCGAAGACTTCGCGCGTGTAGCGTTCGCCTTCTTCTTCCGTGGTCAGGTACGGATTGAGTTTTTCGACGGGCAGCATGCGCTGGTCGTACATGTCGTTGATGAGTTCGCTTGAGACGTCCGTCGAAATGAAGCCGACGAAGAGGCGATCCGCATCGACCTTTTGCGCTTCGAAGTCCTCGGTGGGGATGCCGAGTGAATCGCTCTTGATGCGAGCGTTCATGTCTTTGGTGATGAAGACGACGTTCTCGCCGCGCTTATGCAGGTCGTAGGCGACGGCGATGATGCGGTTGTCGGCGCCGCCGTCGCTGAGGATGGGCGGGCGATCCGGCTCGGAGGTGTCGATGCGGATGACGCCGGCTTTGTCGAATCGCGGGTCGCCCCAGCGGACGCCTTCGTTGAGTCGGCCGCGCTTGCGGAGGGCGTCGAGGCGGCGGATGCACTGGCGGGAGTTGCGTGCGAGGTCGTCGTTGCCGCGCTTGAAGTTATCCAGTTCTTCGACGACGGTGAGCGGGATGACCACGTTGTGCTCTTTGAACATGAAGAGCGCTTCGGGGTTGTGCAGCAGGACGTTGGTGTCGAGGACGAAGTTCTTGATTTCGGCCTTGGAGCCATTTGCCGAGGCTTGCTCCGGCGCGGCTTCGGATGACTCCGACTTCTGTTTGGTAGCGTTCTTCGTCCTGGTCACGCGCGGCGCTCCTCCCTGAAGGGCGACGATGGACGATATGCCCGCTCGGCGTGATCCCCTCTCGCTTAGAGTGTATCGGCGGGCGGGCGTCCGCCAGTGAAGGAGATGCGCGATGACGATCGCCGAACTCATGGAGTCCCTGGAGCGAATTGCCCCCCTGGCTCACGCGGAGCCGTGGGACAACGCAGGGTTAATCGTTGGCGACCCGCAATGGGAATTGCGCGGCCCGGTCTTCCTCACCATCGATTTGACGGAAGAAGTGCTCGCGGAAGCCGTCAGCGCCGAATCCGGACTTGTCATTGCGTATCACCCGCCGATTTGGACCGCGATGAAGCGCATCACGAGCGCCGATGCAAAAGAACGCGTGTTGCTGGGCGCGTTGCGTGCGGGGCTTGCGATTTACAGCCCGCACACAGCGCTGGACGCCGCGCCGGGCGGGGTGACGGACTGGTTGTGCGACATGCTTTCGGTGGATGGTACGGGCGGGCGCACGCTGGGCGACCGACGAGCGCTGGCGCCGGGCCTTGAGCAACAACCATCACAAACTCACAAGATCGTCACATTCGTTCCCGCGACGAATGTGGAAGCGGTGCGCAATGCGTTGGCGTCAGTCGGCGCGGGTGTAATCGGCGATTACACGCAGTGCTCGTTCACTTTGCAGGGCACGGGGACGTTCTTCGCCGGTGAAGGCACGAAGCCGAGCGTCGGCACACGCGGACAGCTTGAATCCGCCGATGAAGTGCGACTTGAGATGGTCTGCCCGAAGCGTTCACTGGCGCTGGCGGTCGAGATGCTGCGGCAATTCCATCCCTATGAAGAACCGGCGTTCGACATTTATGAACTCACGCCGAAGCTGCATCGGGACACGGGGGCCGGGCGGCGGATTACGCTGGATCACCCCGCGACGCCGCGTGAACTGGCGATGCGGCTCAAGAAGAATCTCGGTGTCGATGCGGTGAAGCTGGCGGCGGCGACGGACCAGCCGGTGTCGCGCATCGGCGTGTGCCCGGGCGCCGGGGCGGTGTTGCTGGATTCGGCGATGGCTGAGGAATGCGAGCTCTTCGTCACCGGCGAAATGCGGCATCACGAGGCTCTGGCGGCGGTCGCCAAGGGCTGCTCCATACTGCTGGCGGGGCATACGAACACGGAGCGTGGCTTTCTCCCCCACTACGCCAAGCGGATTTGCGAGGAATCACCGGGGGTGGACGTGCGGCCTGCGTCCTCGGATCGCACGCTCTTTCGGACGCTGTCCTAGTGTTGGGGGCAAAGTTTCTGGACGTGGAAAAAGCGATTACAGAACCCCGCGGGGTCCGGTCGATGTGAATGGAACGAGTGGAGCGTGAAGACCGCCATATTGAGAAGATCGACGACGCCGCGCTGACGCGCCGGCGATTGATCGGTCTGGGTCTGGCGGCTGGCATGGCGGTGATGCTGCCGGCGTGTGCGGGCGGTCGTCGCAAACGCGGCGTCGCGGGCGCTCGACCGACCTGGCCGGGTCTGGAAGAGCCGCCACTCGATCACACCACCGTGACATCACCGCGTTCGACGTACACGCGTCCGCCGGCGGTTCCAACACCTTCGCCGACGTTGCCGATTGCCGGTGTGATGCCGCGCTCGTCGTGGGCGCAGGGAGCGCCGGTCCCGTCGCGGATGAATTCGCTTGGTCGCGTGGATCGCATGACGGTGCACCACGACGGCATGCCGCCGGTGTGGTTGTCGAGCCGCCAGGACGTCGCATCGCGCATCGATCAGATCCGCACGGCGCATCAGTCCAACGGCTGGGGCGACATTGGGTACCACTACATCGTGGACCCGTTCGGGCAGGTGTGGGAAGGCCGGCCGATTGCGTACCAAGGCGCGCATGTGAAGGATCAGAACGAGCGCAATCTTGGTGTGCTGGTGCTGGGCAATTTTGAAGCGCAGCAACCGACCAGCGCGCAAGTCGCGGCGGTGGAGCGCTTCCTCGTCATGCAGATGCGCAACTACCGAGTGCCGGTGACGCGCGTGAATACGCACCGGGAGCTGGCGTCTACGCTGTGCCCCGGACGCAACATGCAATACGCCATGAACCAACTCCGCGGCGGCAGCGGCACGCTTGCTCGCGTGTGAGTTGGGGGATTGAACGCGGAGGAAGACGGAGGGGTTGGAGGCGTGGCGCGTTGAACGCGTTTTGATGTTTTCGCGTTCATTGCGCTACCAGCGCTCAACCATGCCCACGGGGACGTGGGCATGCCACCCGGAGTTCATCCGCGTTCTTGTTCTTCCTCATTTCTCCTCTTCTCTCTTCTTCCCTCTTCTGCCCTCTTCCTTCCCCCCTCCTGTCCCCCTCTGTCTTCCTCCGCGTTCGATCTAGAATGTGTTCATGCATGATGAATCCGCCACCGGGAATGACTATTTCAAGTGTGACTTTTGCCGCCGCGCGTGGGCGGAGGATCGACCGATGGTTGAGGGGCATCAGGGGAGTTTGATTTGCGGGCCGTGTCTGACGGTCGCGTACACCGAGGTGGTGGCGCATGAGACGCCGAGCGTGGATCGCGTTGAGCATTGCACGTTGTGTCTTGAAGAGCGCAATCAGCCGGGATGGCGCAGCCCGGCGTATGAGGAGTCGGTGGTGTGTCTGCGCTGCATCAAGCAAGGGGCGACGGTGTTTGAGAAGGACACCGAATACGACTGGTCGCGGCCAGAGTGAGGCGCGGTTGGGGGCGGTACGATTCACCATCGCGCGCAAGAAAGCACCGACTCCGTCAGGGGTGGTGCGGAGTCGGCGCTTTGGAATGAGGAAAATAGGGAATAAGTGCGGCACGATCCGGACGTGTTAGGGGGGTGGCGGGAGTGCGCCAACGCCCGGATCGCACATTGACAACGGTACGGTGATGTAAGTCTTGGGGGTATAGGAAGTTGACCCTATATCAACAGCATCGCAGCGCCGGGGCCGCCTTCGGCTTGGCGCGCTGCGACTTACTGAAAATTAGTGTTGACACGATATGTGTGGCAACATATATTTCGGCCATGCCCACGACGAATGGTCATTCACGGAATCTCCAGCACGAGGTCGGCAAGCGAGAGCCCTTTGCGCTGCTTGAGCAGGAGGCGTATCTGAACCTTGCCAGGACGTACTCGGTCCTCGGCGGGCAACTGGCGACGCTGTTTAAGGAGCATGGTGTTTCCGATCCGCAATACAACGCGTTGCGCATCATCGCCGGCGCCGGCCGCGATGGGATTCGCTCTGAAGAGATCGGCGATCGGATGGTGGCGCAGGATCCGGATACGACGCGGCTCATCGATCGCCTCATGAAAGCCGGTTTTGTCGATCGCGATCGAGACCCTGCCGACCGTCGGTGTGTGCTGGTGAAGGTCACGGCCAAGGGGCGTCGTTTGCTCGATCGGCTTCATGGCAAGGTTATCGCGGTTCATGAGGCGCAATTCGCGAGTCTGTCGCGCCGCGATCTGAAGCAGCTCAATGATCTTCTTTTTCGGGCGCGCCAGCCATGAGGCTTTTCTTACCGTCAAATAGTCGTTGCAACACATTTATTGCAACATCACTCTCACGCGAGGCGCCGGGGCGGCGTCCGCACATGCAGGTCACCAATTCAGGAGCTCTCACCATGACACGCACACGCATCACCGGAACATTTCTCGCACTGTCACTGGCCGCTGGTCTCGGCGTTATCGCCGCGAACCAATTCGGTGGTTCGACCGCCATCGCGCAATATGAGACAAAGAAAGAGTCAACAAAGCAGGCGGATACAGGGTCGCTTGGCCTTTTGACGCCGCAGAATTCGACACTGCTGCTGATCGACTATCAGCCGCAAATGATCTTCGGCGTACATTCGCATGATCGGCAATTGCTGCGGAACAATGTGGAGGGGCTGGCGAAAGCCGCGAAGACCTTCGGCGTGCCGACCGTGCTGACCACCGTCGCGGCAGAGAGTTTCTCTGGTCCGATGATCTCGGAGATTGTCGACGTGTTTCCGGATCACACGCTGTACGACCGCACCAGCATGAACACGTGGGACGACAAGCGCGTGGTCGCCGAGATCGCCAAGGCGAGTCGGCCCAAGCTCATCATCGGCGCCCTGTGGACGGAAGTCTGCATGGTGATGCCGACACTTGAAGCGATTGAAGATGGCTATGACGTGTACATCGTGACGGACGCATCCGGCGGCACGAGCAAGGAAGCCCACGACATGGCCGTGTTGCGGTTGGTGCAGGCGGGCGCGATTCCCGTCACTTGGCAGCAAGTGATGTTGGAGTGGCAACGCGACTGGGCGAACACGGGCACGTATGAAGCCGTGACGGGCATTGCGCGGGAGCACTCGGGCGCGTATGGCGTCGGCATTGATTACGCCTACGACATGTTCGGCGCCAAAGAGAGCGGGCACTGATTGACGGAACACTTGCGTCGCGGCGTCCAGGAATGGACGCCGCGGCTTTTTTCATTTGCATTCTTCCTCATCAGGAGCGCGGTTATGAAACACATCGCACACACTCTTCGGTCACTATTGTTGGTCGCGGCGGCGTTGTCTCCGGCGGTGGCCCTCGCCCAGCCGGCGGATCTAGTACTGGTCAACGGACTCGTCACGACGATGAACGAGGCGCAGCCGCAAGCCGAAGCGTTTGCGATGCGCGATGGTGTGTTTGTCGCGGTTGGCGATGTGGCTGGCGTGCGTGAGTTTATTGGGCCTGATACGCGCGTCATTGACGCCAGCGGCAAGCGCGTGATTCCCGGCCTCATTGACAGTCATACCCATGCCGTGCGCGGCGGGCGCTTCTACAACCTGGAATTGCGTTGGGATGGTGTGCTATCGCTTGAGCGAGGGCTTGACATGATTGGTGTGCAGGCGAAGCGCACGCCGCACGGCCAATGGGTGCGTGTGATTGGCGGCTGGTCGCCGTATCAGTTTGAAGAGCGCCGGATGCCGACTATTGACGAACTCAATGTCGCGGCGCCGGACACGCCGGTGTTTGTGCTGTTTCTGTATTCACAGGGGTTTCTGAATCGCGCGGGGGTCGAGGCGCTGGGGCTTGATGAAGACTCGATCCCCCCTGCCGGCGGTCGGTATGAGTTCATTGACGGCGGCGCCATTCTGCACGCGGAGCCTGATCCAACGATCCTCTACAAAACGATTGCGCGATTGCCCGGACTGTCGCCTGCGGACCAAGTCAACAGCACGATGCACTTCTTTCGGGAACTCAGTCGGTTCGGTTTGACGAGTGTGATTGACGCCGGCGGCGGTGGCCATCTGTTCCCGAATGATTACGGCGGGAGTCTCGCGCTCGCTGATCAGGGCGAGTTGCCGATTCGCATCAGCTATTACCTCTTTCCGCAGCGGCCAGGCGCCGAATTCGAGGATTTCACGCAGTGGACGCGCGAGTATGGGGCCGGGCGCAATGGCGATGCGTCGCACGAGCATGGGTTTGAGCTTGAAGGCGCCGGTGAGTTTCTCGTGTGGTCGGCGGGCGACTTCGAGAACTTCATGTCGAACCGACCAGAATTGAGTGATCGTGCACAGTGGCGGAGCCAGTTGCACGACGTGACGGAGCTGATGGTGCAAGAGCAATGGCCGCTGCGTATCCATGCGACGTACGGCGAATCCATCGCGCAGATTCTGGATGTCTTCGAAGCAGTGAAATACGAGCAAGACCGGTTTGTGCCTCGCTGGGCGATTGATCATGCGGAAACGGCGACACGAGATGAGCTAGAGCGCATCAAGGCATTGGGCGGCGGGGTGGCGATTCAGAATCGCATGGCGTTTGCGGGGGAATTCTTCGTGGAACGGTATGGCGTTGAAGCCGCGCGGAATGCACCGCCGCTTCGCGCCATGCTTGAGTTGGACATTCCGGTCGGTGGAGGAACGGACTTTTCGCGCGTGAGCAGTCACAACCCGTGGTTGAGCCTGCACTGGATGGTGACCGGCGAGACGCTCGGCGGCGCCACGCTGTTTTCGGAGGAGAACAAACTCTCGCGCGCCGAAGCGCTGGAGCTGTACACCATCGGCAGCGCGTGGTTCAGTGGTGAAGATGATGTGAAGGGCCGCATTGCGCCGGGGCAGTTCGCGGACTTTGCGGTGCTGAATATGGATTACTTCACTGTTGCGCCGGCGCAGATTCGACAGATTGAATCAGAGCTGACGGTGATTGCCGGCGAGATTGTGTATACGTCGGGCGAATTCAGTGATCGATTTGCGCCGTCTGCGTTGCCATCGGTGTCGCCGGCGTGGTCGCCAGTCAGCGTATTTGGTGGGTACCAGAGCCAATCGAGATCGCAGGATCGCTGAGAAATGCAATTTCTTACACCGTGTGTTTGGCAATGGATGGCCTTGTCGTCAGGCGGACATCTTCAACATGGGTGTGGGCAGGCGGTTAGGAATTCATGAGGGTTCTGCGCCGATTCCTGCTTCTGAAATGTTGTATCGCAAGGTAGTTTTGAGTTGCGCGTGTGCATTCCATGAGTTCCGGGGGAGGCCGCAAGGTCACGGAACAGAAGGAGGAAACACGTATGTTGACAAGACGATCAGTTGTATGTGTTTTGGCCGCGTCGACGCCGCTGAGCGCGATGGGCGCGGTGTTTTCGGAAGTCAGTGTGTACACGGATTCATCGGCGCAGTTCGCGGCGTGGATGACGGCGACGGGATCATCCACGTTCGGACTTGAAACGTTCGACAGTTTCACCGGCGGGCCGAACATCGACATTCCATCGGGGACGTTCTTTGCGACGCCTTCGGGAATGCAGATCTACTTTGAGGAAACGTCGGATGCGTCCGCCGCGTCTGACGCGGGCATTGACGCCGTGAACACGAGCTGGACGGGCACGCCGCCGTTCGAAGGCTCGGCGTCGTTTGAGGGGTTCTCCATTGTGCCGGGCGGCAACAATGCCTCGGGCATGAACACGATTCAGTTCATTTTTCCTGAAGCGGTCATTGGTTTCGCCGGTGATTGGGAAAGCCCGGCCAGCGGCGGTGATCTCATCGTGCTGATTGATGGTGTGGAAGTGGTCGCGTTCGACGACTTCCTGACCGGCGGGGTGGACGGGTTCCTCGGATACGTGCATGACTCATCGTTTACGACGATCACCTTTATGGCGGAGAACTTGAGTTTCGCCGGAGAGGTGTGGGACGTGGACAACGTGCACTGGGCGGTGATTCCGGCGCCGGCGCCGATCGCGGTGTTTGGCGCCCTCGGATTCTTCGGATTGAGACGCCAACGTTGAATGTACACGCGCCCTTTTGTCACGGCGTCTCATGAAGAAAGAAAAGCGTCCGTGCGCTGCAGCGCACGGACGCTTGTTGTTTGTCAATCGCGTTGATGAATCAGTCGCGGCTTAGAAGCACATGCCCCAGTTGGCGAGCAGGCCGGCGAGGTCGGCGCCGTTGACGATGCCGTCACCGTTCAGGTCGCCGGCGCAGGGAGGCGCGCCAATGAGGAAGGAGACGGACGAATTGGTTTCGGGGATGCCGTCGCCATCGTCATCCCAGTTGATGAGCAGCGCGCCGGTGGTGGGCTGGCCTTGCGGCGGATTGCCTTCGGTCGTCGGCGGCAGGACACGCGCCAGAATTTCAACGATCTGTGTGCCGCCGGGCGCGACGGGAACGAAGATGGGTTCGAGCGGCGCGATCGGGCCCATCGGATCGAACGAAATGCTCACGCCGTCTTTGCCGCTGGAGCCGAGATTGCTGACGGAGAGCGAGACCGGAATCAAGCCACTGTTGGGATCGGCCGGTGTGGGCGCCGTTCCGGGAAGGGTCGGGTCGGTCGGATCAACCTTGAAATCCTGCACGACTTTGACGAGTCCCTGGCACTCGAACTGATTGCCGTTGGTTCGGTTCGTCACGATGGCATTGAGCGGAATGCCCATGTTGCCGGGAGGCGCCGGAACCGGGCAATAGACTTTGATGGGAATCTCGATGCAGTCGCCGCGCTGAAGCGTGACGGTGCCGTTGGGCGGGCTAAAGAAGACGCCCTGCACCGGTGAGAAGAGCTCGTAGTTGTACACGGCGGTTTCGTCCGTGCAGTTGCAGATGAGCAGCGTGACATCTGCAACGCCAACCGGACAGCCCGGAATGGGACAACATGGTTTGTCCCAAGAGAGTTCGCAGAAGTCTGCGTTGGTTGTGGTTGGCGCTGACGCCACCATGAGAGCCGCGCACGCGACCGCGCCGAAAAAGCTGTTGCGTTTCATACTGATACCCCTTCAATCACTTGTGATCGCCGGCCACCACATCGGCGCCGATCTCTCATTTCGCTCAGCGTCATTGCGTCATGGAATGAACGGAGAAATCACGAATTCCACATCAATTGCACGGGATTCGTTCGGTGCGATCAATACCAAAGGGGCGGATTGGCGATGGTGTACTCATTGAATTGAACGATGATTCGCCGTAAATGCCGGAAATAGCCGGTGATGAGCGCGAGGACGCGGCGTTCGTTGAATATGTACTTTCTCGAAGCGCCACCGAAATCGGGGGATGTGGCGGGACTAAAGGAGTGCGTAGTTCTACGGTGCGACATTGCCCAGTGTGACGCTTGAATTCGTGCCGTCATTGATCCTGAATATTGCCAAAGGCTCTTGCGCCGCAAACGAAAACCGCTTCGACGCGGGTCAGGCGCCGAAGCGATTGCAATCAATCAACGATTCACAACAAACAGTTCAAGCGCAAACAAGTGTTATGGATTGCAGAGCCCCCAGTTGGCGAGCAGGCCGGCGAGGTCGGCGCCGTTGGTGACGCCGTCGCCGTTGAGGTCGCCGGGGCACGGTGGCGCGGTGAACCGAAAGTTCACTGACGAGTTCACTTCGGGAACGCCATCGCCGTCGTCGTCCCAGAGGATGAGCAAGGCGCCGGTTAATGGCATGTTCGATCCACCTTCAGTCAGCGCGCCCCCCACACCGTTCGGGTTGAAGCTTGCGGCGAGGTTCACGACGGTGGTGGAGCCGGGCTGCACCGGAACGAACGTCGGTGTCGGCGGATTCACCGGACCCATGGTCAAGAAGGTGAGGTCGACGCCGCCATTTCCTGCGCCACCGATGTCGTTGACCAGAAGGCCGACGCCGATGGTGACGTTGGGATCGGCCGGTGACGCGATCACTGGTGTGGTCGCGACGATCTTCCAATCTTGAACGGGTTTGACGAGCCCTTCGCAACCGAATTG
Source organism: Phycisphaerales bacterium (assembly GCA_029260345.1). Classification (GTDB taxonomy): domain Bacteria; phylum Planctomycetota; class Phycisphaerae; order Phycisphaerales; family UBA1924; genus OFTM186. The sequence continues at coordinate 439,399 of JAJDDK010000004.1, forward strand.
TGCGCCGGTGCTGAGGTTTGTGACGTTCGCCAGAACCGGATAGCCGCCCATGATCGGCGGCGCGCCGATCGGGCAGTACACGGTGATGGGAATATCAACACATTCTCCGGGGAGCAAGACAAGAAAGCCGCTGAAAGGTTCAAACTCAAGCCCTGGAATGGGCGACTTCATCATAAAGCTGTATTCCGCTGGAAAATCGGTGCAATTGCAAAGGGTCATCGTCACGATGGCGACGCCGTAGCTCGTCCCGGGCACCGGGCAGCACGGCACATCCCAAGAGAGTTCACACAGGTCAGCCTGCGCCGGTGTGGCGCACGTGCACATTGCGATCGCCGACGCGGCGATCATTCCGCCAATACTCATTCGTTTCATTTGAAGCCCCTATCAATGCAGTTTTCGTTCGCCGTGACCCAACACGGTCATCGGCACACTCATGACAGCGGCATATTGCAGACGAACGGGCGGAGGATTTAAAATAAAAAATTTGAAAAGTCAATACACGATGATCTACCGAAGAAGCATGTAAGAATTGACGAGGCGTGGCATCGTCGCGTCTGTGGTGACCAGGCAATGAAAAACCGACGCTCGCGCGATGTCGCCTGCGAGCGTCGATCAGGTGTTGTGCACGAATTGGCGTCGCTACTCAAGAGAAGGCGCTGTTACTGACACAGTCCCCAGTTCGCGAGGAGTCCGGCGAGGTCGGCGCCGTTGACGATGCCGTCGCCGTTGAGGTCACCGGCGCACGCCGCGCCTTCGAAGCGCAGGTTGACGGATGAGTTCACTTCGGGAACGCCGTCGCCGTCGTCGTCCCAACTGATGAGGACCGCGGCGGTGCGCGGCGCGCCGGGCAGGCCGCCGCCTTCCGTCACTGAGTTTGGAAGAGGATCCAGAATGACTGTCGCGTTCACCACCATGGTCTGGCCTTGCGCGACGAGGACGCAGAGATTGTCCGGACACGGATCAAACCCGGCGCCCATGACTGACCACGAAATCTCGACGCCGTCCTTGCCTGTGGATCCGATGTTGCTGATGACGAGCGACACCGGGACGGGGGTCGGTAGGGTCGGAAGGGGCGTGACGATCACCGGATCCGTCGGCGTCACCTTGAAGCTTTGAACCGGCTTGACCAGGCCGGGGCACTGCATGGCGGAGCCGGTCGTCAGGTTGGAGACGTTGGCGAAGATCTCGATGCCTTCCAGCGCGACGTTGGGGCAGTACACCGTGATGTCGATGTCGATGCACTCACCGGGCTGAAGCATGACGCCGCCGCTCGGGGGGCTGAAGGTCACACCGGAAATGGCGGATTTCATCAGAAACTCATAGCCGGATGGGATATCGGTGCAGTTGCAGATCGTGAGCGTGACGACGGCGCTGCCCATATCGCATCCTGGGATGGGACAGCACGGCACGTCCCATGACAGCTCACAGAAATCGGCACTCGCCGGCGCCGGACACACGGACACAACCATCGCTGCTGCGGCGATGGCGCCACAAAATCGGATCGGTTTCATTTGACACCCTTCAAAATACGGACTCAGGTAGCGGGCGCCCTTTCGCGGGCGCCGCATATCCAAGCAAGCGGCATTGTCCGGGCGGAGCGGCGCACGACCTAACAAAATCTTGTTCAGATCTACATTTGACCGAATTTGGGAATCACCGGACCTCAATTGGGATGAGGATTCAGCGGTGATGCGAGCGGGCAGCGGGAGTTAGCGGTCGTCAACGGGTTCGAGTCCGAAGCTTCTCCCCTTTTCGACCGCCGGCACGCCTTCGGCCATCCATGCCGGCATGGGCGCGTCCATGAGGAAGTGATCGAAGAACTGCTGCATGCGGATCGCGTAATCGCGCCGGTTGGGGTACTTCACCGGCCAGTGCGGCTCGCCGTTGTAGTTCAAGAGCCACGCGGGTTTGTCGAGTCGGCGCAATCCCATGAAGAGTTCGACGCCCTGATACCACGGCACAGCGCCGTCTTCGTCGTTGTGCAGAATCAGCACGGGCGTGTTGACGTTTTCGAGATGGAAGAGCGGCGAGTTTTCCAGATAGAGCATGGGCTTTTCCCAGAGTGTGCCGCCGATGCGGCTTTGGGTTTGCTCGTACTGGAACTGGCGCGACATGCCGCTGCCCCAGCGGATGCCGCCGTAGGCGCTGGTCATGTTGGCGACGGGGGCGCCGCTGCCGGCGCAGGCGAACATGTCGGTCTGTGTGATGATGTACGCGCTTTGGTAGCCGCCCCATGAGTGACCCTGCATCGCGATGCGCTCGGGATCAACGAAACCTTTGTCGATCAGTTTCGTCACGCCAGGGATGACGCATTCCATCGCGCTGCGTCCGGGGTAGCCGTCGTTGTAGATGATGTCGGGAACGAAGACGACGTAGCCGCGCGAGGCGTAGTAGGAAAAGCGAATGATGGATCGGTGCGGCGTGGGCGGCGCGTAGCTGTGCAGATTGTCGCTGTTGCGCTCGTAGAAGTAGACCATCATGGGGTACTGCTTCTTGGGATCGAACCCGGGAGGCGTGTAGAGGAGGCCTTCGAGCGGTTCGCCACGAGCGCTGGTCCAGTCGATGAGTTTGACGTCGCCCCATGCGTAATCGGACTGCTGCGGGTTGGCGTCGCTGACTTTCTCCATGTCGGAGAAGTCCATGCCGCTGACCCAGAGGTCGGGAAATTCGCGGAAGGATTCGCGCGTGAGCCAGAGGACGTCGGCCTCTTCGGCTTTGCGCGGCGTGGAGAAATCGCGCGCGGCCATGAGGAGCTGCTCGGGTTTGCGCCGGCCACGAACGCGATCGCGGTAGAAGCCTTCGTTCTTGGTGATTTCATCGAACGCGCTGAGGAGGAGCGGTTCGGAGGGATCAATGAATTCAACTTCGCGATCGAGGTCGATGACACGGAAGCGAATGTTTTCGTTGCGCCCGACATTCTCGGTGAGGTTGCGCGGCGAGCCGGGTTTGGCGGGATCGACCAGCCAGATGTCGAAGCGATCGTAAATGAGAACACCGTCGTCGCCTTCGAGCCAGCCGGCGATCCCGTAGGGACCGGGCAGCGAAGGGGAGTCGTTCAATTCATCACTGACTGACGTAGGAATTGATTCGGAGAGGTTGATGAGTTCCTGCGCTTTGATGTCGTACGCCATCCAGGCGCTGTTCGCGTAATCCCAGTAGTGGACGTACTTGGCGTCGGGGGAGAGCCAGTCGCCGCCCCAGCGCTGCGCCTTGACGTTCTCGAGGATTGTTTCGCGCTCGCCGGTTGCGGGATCAATGACGATGATGTTGGTGGGAACCTGCACGTCCCATTGAATTGATTTGCGGTACGGCTCATCGTGTTCGCCGACGGCGATGTTGGCGTCGCCTTTGGTTCCGACTTGTACGGAACGGACCTCTTCATCGGCGAGTTGAATCAATTCATTGCCGTTGGCCAGATCAATCACGGCGAGGTAGTTGCGCTTCTTGTCTGAATCGAGGTTGTTGAGCTGCATGGTTTGCAGATCAGGCTCGTTCCAGTGCCAGATGTCGAGCTTGGGGAGTTCGTCATCAAGCGGCGTGTCAGGGTCTTTGGGATCAGGCTTCGGCTCGGGGCGCGGCGCCGTTCCGAAGAACAAACGATCGCCGGATTCGGAGAAGGACGGCGCGCGGTGTTCGCTGATCCACCAGCCTTCGGAAATGCCGTCGTCGCCGAGCGCGGCGACCGTCACTGACGTATCCGCGCCGGCGCGCCAGTGATGCAGCGTCCACGCGGGTTCGTCGGCGGCGTAATCATCGCGGTTGGAAAGAAACGCGAGCTGCTCCCCTGCTTTGTCGAACGCGAGGCTCTTGTAGTTGCCTTCGCCCGTCATGACGTCAAAGAGATCGACGGTGGCAAGCTCAACCACGAATACGCCGTCGTCTTCGCCGTCTTTGGATGATCGCGTGAACGCGAGGTAGTGCGCGTTTTCGTCGAAGGTGTATTCGAGGACGTTGTCGAAGGATGAGCGCTCGCCACTGGCGAGGTTGATGAGGAGAAGCTCTGTGCCTTCCTTCTTGTCCTTCTTCTTCTCGTCGTCTGTGGTGTCGGATTCTTCTTCGGGTTCGGTCTCGGGTTCTGTTTCCGGCTCTGGTTCCGGCGTTGGTTCGATTTCAGGAATCACTTCCGGCGCGACTTCAGGCTCTGCTTCCGGACCGGGTTCGTTCGACTCTTCCTGGTCCGCGTCTTCCGCGTTCTTCTTTTCTTCCTTGGCCGGCTTCTCGAGAAGGACAGCGATCCAGCCGCCGGCTTTGTCGGGCATGGCGAAGGATTTGATGCGATCGATGGTGATCAGTTCGCCGCTGGAGAGGTCGACGAGGCCGAGTGCGTCTTTGGGGAGGTCGTCGCCTTTCTTCTTGTCGCGTTTGGCTTGGCGGACGTCTTCGTGTGCGGGTTTGATTCTGAAGGCGGCGTGGGAGGCGTCGAAGGAGAAGGCGCCGTCGACGCCGCGCTCGAAGATGTGGGTGTGGTCGTCTTGCAGGTTGTGGATCTGGATGGCGCCATCGCCGACTTCGTGCGTGAGTGAATAGAGGATGAAGCGGCCATCGGAGCTGATGGCTTCGTCATCGATGGCGGTCCAAATTTCGTAGACGTCGTGATCGAGTGGTTTTTGGGCGGAAGCGACGGCGGCGAGAGCCGCGATGGCGATGAATAGCGCAGACAGATTGCGAGAACGCATGGTCGCTCCTCATGACTGATTCCGTCCGTCGCGGGGCATTTAGCCCGATTTGTCCACCGATCGAGTTTGGCGACGGTCGCTGGTCGTACCGATTTGCGGAATTTTGGTTCCGACGGTTCTACGCCGGGAGGTCGGCGAATCCAATGGTTTTGCTGCGAAAAACAAGATGTATGGCGCGCCAAACAGGTTATCGGGTTGGATTTGATGGGACTCGCATGTCGGGGGGATTGAGCTTGGAACGGGAACCGGAGCGGCGGTCGTTTCGTATCTCTACTGTGCGTGACTCGGAGTCCGGGTGGTGACCCCTAGGCGCCTCCCATGTGTGGCTCCGGACCAGGATTTAGCGAAAGCCGCTAAATGTTCTGGTTTTGGCGGGTTGTCAGTAGACACAAGGCCCGCGAAGATGTGAAACGCGAAAGAGTCCGCGGTGGCGCCGCGAGGAGGCGGGCTGGCGACGGAAGGTCTGGTGGGAATTCCCTGCATCAGTCGGGCACCGGCACGACGAAGCGGGCGGCGATCGCAGCGGCCCAAGGAGGCTCTCAATGAGCAATCGGAAACGGCACAGTGATTCGAAACAACATTTGATGCGCCATCCGGCGATCTTGATTGCGGCGACTGGTCTTGCGCTTGGTGTCAGCACGACGGCGGACGCCGTCACGAGGTCGCGCATGCGGCTTGGCATTCAGGGATTGTCGCAATTCGCCGGTTCGCAGAACTCGCAAGGTTCGTCAGTTGTGGTGGCGAATATGGACGCGACCCAAGTGTGGGAAACACACCAGGCGTTTGGTTCGCGCATTAATCCCATTTGGTGGCCGGTGAATTTCCCGCCCATCAATCAGGACTTTGTTCAATTCATGCCGGACGGCTCGAATGGTGAGCTCGGAATGGCGCGCGGCTTGTTCTATTCCGCGCACGCGACGGCGGCCGCCAGCGCGATGGCGGGAAACTGGCAGACGATTCCGAATGCGCCCATCACGCTCAATCCGCGAACGGTGATTGGATTTGCGCCGGGCGCCAAGATGATCTTGTCCGCGGGATTTGCCGGCGGCGTGACGCCGGACGGCACGTTCCTCGGTGATGATCCGATGGCCTTGGCGTTTACGATTCTGGCGTTGACGGATCCGAAGGTCGCAGGGTTTGCGGCAAACCTGCTCAGCATTCCGGATTACGAAGTGGCGACGGTGGTCAACGCATCGTTTGGCTCCACCATGAATCAGTCCGATCGATTGGGTGAAGCGCTGGTGGCGCACGCCTTTGACGTCGCGGTGCTTCGCAATGACCCGGTGATTGTGGCGGCTGTCGGTGATGACAATCAGAATCCGGCGCTCCTAGCAGAGATCATGTTGATGGGCGATCCGGGAGGCACGGTCGCGGCGCCCGCGTCCGGGTACAACATTCTTCGTATTGCGCGCCTCGATCAGGATGGCACGACGGTGGATGACAATTCCGGCGTCGGCCCGCTTGGCGTTTCGAATTACCCGCGGTCGCAGGGACTCATTCTTTCCTCGATTGACCCAACGACGTTTCCGATGGGCTGCACGCCCGCCTTCAACGGTGATAATTTGAATCCCGGCGCGCGGTCGGGACCGTTGCTCTCCGCGCCTGGATCGGCGCTCATCTTGGCAGGCTCACCGGCGATTGATCCGCCGAACATCAGCCCCGCGCAGGCGGATGTGGCGTTTGGTTCGCTTTGGGGAGGCACGAGCTTCGCGAGCGCCATCGCGGCTGGCACGGCGGCGATGATCCATGACGTTGGAAACAAGAACAACTTGTGGTCGCCTGATTTGAACGGCGTGCGGAAGCCGTCCGGCTTGGCGACGCGCGCGATCATGATGACGGCGTACCGACCGGATATGGCGCCCAACCTGATGTCGGATGGCGGCATGGAAGGTTCGCTGGAAGAGGACGCTTGTATCTTCACGGCGGGCGCGAATGATTCTGATGGTCTCGGCATCATCGATCCTCGCCGCATCAAGGATCTTTTGCTGGCGAATCAGGCGCGCGACGTGCGTTCGGGTCAACCGATGCTCGTGGACGGCATTGTGCGGACGCTCGAAGGTTTCACGCGTGCCGGATTCAATCAGGCTGTTCCGTATGACCAGCAGCGATACCGCTCCGATCCGCCAACGCCGCCATGGACCAGTGAAATTGGAGGCGGTAGTGGTGTGACGGTGGAAGACATCATCACCCAGATGGCGCCGATCCCTGCGGGGGGTACGCAGCAAGGTGAAGTTTCGGGTGACGCATTCGGCTGGTTTGACGGCTGGCGACTTGAAGTGGCCGTGCCGACGGTCGGCACTGACATGAATACGCCGTTTGTGACGACGGTTGAGTTTGCGCAGGATCCGCCTTCGATGGTGATGGCGGCGCCGACCTCAAGCCCGAACACGAATTCAACCAACGTCTTTGAAGACGATGACACTGAAGTCAGCTCGCCGATGCACAACCCGCCCTCGCGGCATGTGCCGTATGGTCAGCCGACGGTCACGCCTCCGCCGGATCCTGATCTGAACAATGATCGCTTTGACCTTGGCGGCGGCAGCATGATGCCGGTTCCGGACCCTTCGCCCGGCCCCGGAAATGGCACGAACATCGGTGGTTCGAGCTCGTTTCAGAAGTCGAAGCGCGGCTGGGACGTGGGTCGTCTGGGTGTTGGCTTCATCGATTATCCGCTTGGTCTGATCACGCCGGACTCCACGGTTCGCGCCACGCTGGTGTGGAATCGCACGGAGGTCTGGAGCGAGACCGACATCGATTCGATGGCGGCGCCGGTCGGCTTCAAGGAACTGCAACTTGCGGCGACCCGCGTGCGCATCTCGCAGCCGCCGTATTACGAAGCTGGCGGGTTCCCCCCGCCGTTCGTTTCCGAGCCAGGTTTCGAATTGCCGAACTATCAGGAAGCGTTTGCGCTTGAGAACCTCGACCTGGAACTGTGGCGCGTCAATCCGATCGGTCCGAATGTGTTGATCGCCGCGGGGCGCAACGCCAGCGATACGTTCGAGCACATTTCCGTCGGCATGATGGGCTCATGCCCGCCGATGGACTTCTCCGAGATCCTGTTTGCTCGTTACTTCCTCCGTGTGCAGTACACGGACACGCTGGGCGACATGGGCGGGTACCGTCACTGCGGCGACATCCAGTCGCTTCAGTTGCTGCGCCCGGGCAACCTGAATGACACGGCCACCTATCGCAACCTGTGGCCCAGCGAAGTTCCGTTCGGCGTCGCGTGGTTCATCGATCTGGCGAATTCGCCTGAGTTGTCGGTGTTGCAGGCGATGAGCGAACCGGTGGACATGGACGGCAACGGGTACCTCGAAGACGCAGACATCAACCTGATGATCATGCGTGGGATGGGCGACCTGAACACCGATGGCATGATCAACTCGACCGACCTTTCGATTCTGCTGTCGAAGTACGGCTCGTCGGACGCTGAGTACGACCTCAACCAGGACGGCTCGGTCAACGGCGGAGACATCGCCACGATGCTGGCCCGGTTCGGCCAGACGCCGACGCCGTAAGCGTCTCTGACTTCGAACTGACATTTTCAAGCCCGCGGCTTATTCCGGTCGCGGGCTTGTTTCATTTTGGGACGCGGGAGGATCAATGCGCGTCGTCGCGGGCAACGTCGCGGCGCCGGGCGCGAGGAACACGACGTCCAGCGTGAGCGGCGCCCGGACGTGCGTCAGGGCCGGATCGCTCAGTGCGATGTGATACGTGCGCGTCACGCGGTCATAGAACTGCGTGGCGTTGACCTCGGGGTCGGAGAGATCAATGTTCCAGACGACGACGCCGCTGGAATTTGGATCGTCGCTGGTGAGGGTGTCGGCGTCGGAGGTGGCGAGCCGCGCGACGAAGCGCAATTCGCCGAGGGCGCGCACGGGGAGTCCCCAGGGATCAAGCAATTCGACGTGCGCATCGATGCGCGCGGGCGAGTCTTCGGACATCGCCGGCAACATGCGAGTGAGCGGATGAATGCGGACGCGTGCGGGGGTGAACGGGTTGGTTGGAACGTTGGACGAACCGCCTGATTTGGTGGGAGGCGGTGCGATCTCTTTGGAATGGGACGGGCCGCACGCCGACAGACCGACCAGCGCAAGCAGTGCGGCGGGCGCCAGTTGAGCGAGTGCGAGTCGTCTCATGCGTTGAGAAGTGTACCGGTGTTGCATGGGTGGTGGTTCAGGCGGCGGCGCGATCGTCTTGCAAAGGCGCCGACGGCTGCAATTGATGCAGGTAGGAGAGCAAGGCGCGCTGGCCGGACTCAAGTGAGGCGACGGCGCGCGTGTTGTCCGTGACGAGCGCGACGAGCTGATCCAAGGCGATGCGCTGGGTGCGCAACTGGTCGTGCGATTCGGTGAGCTGCTGCTCGCGCTTGGCGGCGTGGCGGCGCTCGCTCAGCCACATCCAGGCGATGAGCCCGGCGGCGCCGAACTGCGTGACGAGATTCATGAGGTCTTGTTCCATGGGTTGCTCCAGTGGCGCGTAAGGTGAATCAGGCAGCGAGGCGGATGTACGTCGCTTCGTAAGCGAGAGAAATGACGCGGCCGCGATCGACGCGGTCGGCCGGCGCGAAGCGCAAGAGCGTCATGTCAGTCCAGGTCACGCCGTTGTTGTCGGTGAGGGTTCCGTTGAGCTGCACTTCAGCAGCGGACTTGATCGCGTTCACCTGCGACCAGAGATCGGATTCGCTGGCGCCGATGAGACGGCCGGTTTGGATGATGGTGAGTTCGAGTTGGGTGACGACGTTGGTCGTGGTTTGGATCGGATCAAAGAAGAGGGGCGGCACGTAGAGCATGCCGACGGGGCGCACGATGAAGCGGTGCGGCCCGGAGTTGAAGAGTGTGTGTCCGGCGATGCTGCTCACCGCGGGCCTCCCTTCGGCGCCGGCGTGATGGGATCCGTCTCGCCGTCCTCGGAGATGGCGAGGCAGGTGATGGTTTGGCGGGCGCGGCCTGATCGCGCCAGCGCGTGTTCAATCGCAGTGATGATGATGGGGATGTCGTAGATGCACGCGTTTGCATCGCTGGCGTTTGGCGCCGTGGTGAAGGTGAGGTCGAATTGCGCGCCTGGGATCGCGGCGTCGGCGATGTCGTCGTCGTTGTGCAGAAGATCGCGCGAGATGGTGAGTGTGATGCGCTGCTCGGGGACGTCGGCGAAGACGGGGTAGGCGCCGCCGTCGGAATAGTCGATGGCGAGGCGATCGGCTTTGCGGCTGATGGCGATGGCTTCGACGTTCTCGAGTGTGAGATCGTTTAGCGCGACTTGTTGTGGGTTGAGGAAGAGCATGGTTTGGTGCACGTGCTGTGGGCACACGGGCGAGACGCCCGTGCCACCGGTGAATGTGTTTTCAGGCGCGGATGAACTGGATGGTGTTGAGGCGGCGTGTGGCCTCGGGGAGGCCGTCGCCGTCGAGATCGACGCCGATGGCGAGGCGGTTGCGCTGCGTGATGAAGCGGTCGCGGTACATCTCGGCTTTCGTGCGCAGGATGTCGTCGGTGGTGGCGAGAGCCGCGGCGGCGGTGAAGATGAGATGCAGAGCGCCGAGAACTTCGAGACGCGCCAGCGCAGCGGGGTTGGTGATGTTCGCAGCGCTGGGGCTGGCGCTTTCGTCGGTTGGTTCGATGCCGAGGGCGCGCAGGAGTTGATCGTGCACGCTTGCAATCTGCGGGCCGAAGGTGGTGATGATGAGCGGCGCATCGGTGAGCGCCGGCGGCGGGAGAATTGGGTCGCTGATGTCGTCGCGCAACAGTGACACAGTGAGTTGTGTGTCGGAGTCGATAGAGATGACTTCGAGTGGAACGGAGTCGAGCATGACGACGTGGCCGGGTTTGATTTGCGCCGTTGTGAA
>JAJDDK010000005.1 GCA_029260345.1 Phycisphaerales bacterium
CGGCGGCGGGAGAATTGGGTCGCTGATGTCGTCGCGCAACAGTGACACAGTGAGTTGTGTGTCGGAGTCGATAGAGATGACTTCGAGTGGAACGGAGTCGAGCATGACGACGTGGCCGGGTTTGATTTGCGCCGTTGTGAAATTGGATGAGGCGCTGGTGAGTGCGCTGCCGGATGTGGCGCCGTCGTCGGCGCTGAGGCGACGCTGGCCGGTCCAGGCGATGTCGCGGAAGAGATTGGGTTCGAAGGCGAGCAGGTCGCGGTCGGTGGCGAATGGCATGTGAGTTCTCGTTTGCGCTGTTGTCGTTCGCACGGGCGGGACGCCCGTGCCACCAGTTGCTTTCAATTTGGAAATCCCGCGCCGGCCACGAAGCCGGCGCTGGGATGCGGGAGGAGAGATTTCGCGCCAATTCGGAAGACATTCGATTCACCACAGAGGCGCAGAGGTCACAGAGTGGATTTCTTAGATTTGAATCTCCGTGCTCTCTGCGCCTCTGTGGTGAAATGTTGCGTGATGGTCTTGCGAGTCGTGCTCAGACGGCCAAATTGGTGATCACGCCGTGCGCGTTTTCGTTGCGCAACTCAAGCGTGTATTCGCCGATCATCTGTCCCGTCTCACGATCGCCCTGCGATGCAAGACGCTTGAACTGGAACGAGCGCCCGGCCAGCGGCAGCACGTCAATACGCGACGAATCGAGCAGCAGCGCCGTGTCCGCAGGGACCCAGCGGGAAAGAATCACGCGCGCGACGCCGAAATCGGATTCGTACACCGACACCAGATCGCTGAAGCGTGTGTCGGACGGCGCGAAGCCGCGCTTGTCGGAGGCGAAGCCGTTGATGCGTCGCTTCTGCAGGCCAGACACAACAATCGTGTCCACACTCGATGACGCGTTCTCCCAAATCGCGCGGATCGCGGCGTTGAGCACATCCTCATTGAGCATGTCTTCCGACAAGCCGTCGCCGGGCGGGATGGGGCCGTTGTTGGGGATGAACGTGTTGGTGGTGAGTGATGCGAGCACGCCGTTCATCGTGCGGCGAGTGGTGGAGTTGCCTTGCTGATCCGCCGCGGGCGCGACGCCGTTGATGACGGTGTTCTCAAGATCGCGCAGCAGTTCGCGCAAGCGCTCCTGCTTCTGGTAATCGAGTTCGTCCTCAACACCGATGGAGTCCACCGCGAGTTGCGAGCCGCTGACCTCGACGGTGGCGCCGAATATCTGTGTGTAGTTCTGTTTGCGCGCGCGGTTGGTGAATCGCGCTGCCGCGGCGTCGGCGCCTTCGAGCAGCGCGTTGCCGACGATGAGGAGTGATTGGTTGTCGGCGAGGGCTTCGGGTGTGGTGGAGCCATAGCCGCGCACGACGGTGAGGTCGTTGGTGGAAACGTCAGTGACGAACAGAATCTCGGCGGAGCCGTCGGGCTTGAGTTGATCGCCGACTTGGAAGATGGCGCCGTCGTCGACGGTGATGGTGGTTTCGGTAAGCGCGTCGGGGGTAAAGGTGGATTGATCGATGACGCCGCGATTGGGGAGGAGGGCGTCTTCGATCCACTCGTGAATGGTGCTTCTGGCGCTGCGGCGGGGATCGCCGAGATGATCGAGCAGCGGCGTTTCGAACGGGCTGATGATGCCGATGATGTCGGAGACGTCTTCGGCGATTTCGGGAAGTGTGGCGCCGGCGGCGTAGGTTGCTTTTCCAGTGAATGGCATGGGTGTGGTGTGCTCCTGTGTTGTTCGGTTGGGGAGAGTTTCTTGAGTGTGCCACTGCTCTTTGAGCAGTGTGTTGGTTGCGGGAGTGGGTTGTGGAAACCGCTTCCTTACGGGCGCGGTTCGGATCAGAGGAAAATTCGGCCCTCACCCGTCATCCCGACAAGTCGGGATGCCACCCTCTCCCAGGGGGAGAGGGGTTACGTCGTGCGTCGGGCGCGGAGGTAGTCGAGGAGTGCGGTGCGGTCGCCGGTGGTGGCGGCGTGGTGTGCGGCGGTGATGGCGGGCGCGCTGGTGTTGTCGGCGCGGGGGCTCATGGCGCTGTGCGCGGATGAGGTTTTGCGGAAAAGGAAGGGTTTTTCGCGTGTGAGCTGGTTGAGAATGTCGGTGGGTGTGGCGTCGGTGTTGCCGTGTGCGATGCGCTGGGCGAGAAGCCGCGCGGTGTCGAGGTCGATGGCGCCGGCGCTGGTGAGAGCGAGGTCGAGCTGATGGTTGCGTTCGGTGTGTGCAATCGATTGCTGCGCCTGCTCAAGCTGTGTATTGAGCTCGGTCAGTTGGGATTCGAGTTCGGTGGCCTGACGTTCAGCGCGTTCGGCTCGGGCGCGCAGGTCGTCCATTTCAGATGATTGGTCGTTCGTGGGGTTGTTCGTGTCGTCGTTGTTCATTGATTCTCCAAGTGATTCCCAGCGAGCCGGGTCGTCCCCGACCCGGCCAACGCGATTGATGTGCTGCGTGTGGTTTTCTCTGCGCGAAGTGCGCGTTCAGTTGTTGTGCGTTGACCGGAGCGGGGACGCTCCGGCTCGCTTTATGTCACGGCTTCGTCGTTGGGGGCGTAGCCGAGTTCAGCGAGGATGCGATCGCGCGGGACGCCGAGGTTGAGTTTCTTTTGTGCTGCGTCGAGCACATCCGCTTCGTTGCGCGGCAGCGGGTTTGGCCACTGCACCGTCACAGTGCGTTCGGCGGGATCGGTGCGGTAGACGCCGCGCATGTCGAGGGCATACAAGATCAATGATGCGAGCTGCGCGAGGCCGCGCCCGAAGGCGAGCTGTTTGCGCTGCGTCTTGGCGAGCGTGCCGAGCAGTGTGATGCGCAGCGCGTTTTCTGACGAGAGTTGTCCGACTTTGGCGCGCAGCACGCCGGCGGCGATGGGGTTGACGGCGGACGCTTTGTCCATCGCTTCGCGGATTTGCTGGATGTGGTTGTCTTCGGAGGGTGACGCCGCATCGCCGCCGAATGATTCGATCGCGGCGTCGGGATTGGAGGTCGTCCAGACCTGGCCGGGCGTGACGGCGCGCACGGGCGTTTCGTCGTCGAGACCCTTAGCGAGGTAGAGCTTGAAGGATTGCAGCGTGACGCGGTGCGCGCGGTCGGAGAGGCGCGTATTGAGTTCGTCTTGCAGCGGGATCAGCGGCTCGACATCGGAGAGGCCGTCGTAGTGGAAGGGTTGGGAGAGGTTTTGGATGTGAACGACGGGGAGGACGCCGAGGGGGTTGGGGGCGTCGTGGACGAGGGTGTCATTGTCGTAGCGCTGGTGGTGGTGCGCAGAGATGACTTCGGTGGTGGTTGAGGTTGGCGTAGTGCGGGTGTTGAGGCGGGTGCGGAGGGCGCGCAGGAGGTTGAAGTTTGTCGTGGGATGAACGGGCGGGACGCCCGTTCCACCGGTTTCCGTACTTTGTCGCTCGAAGTGAATGACGTAGGCGTCGAGTTCGCGGTAGTCGTTCGCGCTGACCACGGGGATGGCGCGGGGCGGCTCGATGATTTCGATGCGCAGGCGCGAGGCAATCGCGATGACTTCGTCGATGTCGTTTGGCGCCTCGTTTGGAACGGGGGCGCTGAAAAAGTCCTCCGTGCGTAAGAGAAAATCGACCGAGCCGTATATGGACGCGATCTGGGCGGCGTCCTGCAAGAGCGCCATGCCGCCGGAGTTTTCGAGGACGGCGTCGAGGATGCGCTGGATCTGCGTACGTCGTTCCGCGTCCGGTGCGCTGGAGAGCATCGTGATCGGTTGGCCGAGCATGAAGTCCACAAGCGCATGCAGGCGCCACGCGATGTCGTTCTCAATGACGACTTCGCGATCGTTTGATTGGCGATCGTCGGTGATGGGTGGTGACGTGAGGCGGCGCGGCAGACCGTCCTCTTGCGCGAGCCGCGGCGTGGACTGGCCGGTGCGCGGATCGCGATCGCGAATGGTTGGGTTTCGGTAGTAGCGCCAGAATCGTTGAAGTCTGGGGAGTGATTCGTGCGTGTGCGCGTCGATGAGGCCGCGCAGTCGCGACTCGGTGAGCGGCACGGCGTTGAATGGCGTGAGTGCGTAGGGCATGGAGGGCGTCCCGCAAGTGTGAGATCGGCCCAGCGAACGATGGTGCGGGCCTGACACCCTTGGCGCGGGCGTGCGGCGACGTGCGCGCGTGGGAAGCGGGTCGGCTGAGCCGCGGGGCGCGAAAGTGCTTGTGTTTTCAGGGGAAAAGAATTTGTGTGCTATTCTTTGAATTGCGGCGGCGCGGGAGTGCGGCGTGCGCACAGTGGGATGACCAGCGCGAGAGACGTGATTGATGCGCGATGTGATGAGGATTCTGGACGCCGCGGGAAATCGGGCGCGCGAAGGTTTGCGCGTGATGGAGGATGTGGCGCGCTTTGTGCTGGATGATGAGTCGTTGTGCGCGCGGTTGAAGGATGTTCGTCATGAGTTGCGGGCCGCGATGGCGCTGATTCCCGGCGGTGTGAGCGCGCTGCAGGCGCATCGGGATGCGGCGGGTGATGTGGGGACGGGCGTCAGCACGAATGCGGAGATGTCGCGCGCCGGCGTGCGCGACGTGACGCTGGCGGCGAGCCGCCGCGTGACGGAGTCGTTGCGGTCTTTGGAGGAGTGGAGCAAGGTTGTGGAGGGAAGTGATCCATCCCTCTCCCCTTGGGAGAGGCCAGGTGAGGGCTCCTCATCTACTGCCTCCTCTCAGTCTCAAGCGTCAGAAATGCGCGATGCATGGAAGCCGCTTCCTGACGGGCGCGCTTCGGATCGGGAGAGCTCTGGCCCTCATCCGTCATCGCTGCGCGATGCCGCCTTCTCCCAAGGGGAGAAGGGATTGGGAGCGCCCCCACCCCGGCCCTCCCCCGCGGGGCGGGGGAGGGAGGAGAGCGCTTCATCACTCTTCGAAGCGCTGCGGTATCGGGTGTATGACGTTGAGCGCGACTTGGTGTTGGCGCTCGGCGCGGGGCGGGCTTCGTTTGAAGGATGGTCGCTGTGCGTTTTGATTACTGAGTCGCTGTGCATTCATCACGACTGGCTGACGGTTGCGAAATCGGCGCTTGAAGGCGGTGCGGATTGTTTGCAGCTACGTGAAAAGGAGCTTGACGGGCGCGAGCTGCTTGCGCGGGCGTGGGCGCTCGTCGAACTGGCGCGTGAATTTGATGCGGATGTGATTGTGAATGATCGCGCGGATGTGGCGCTGCTCTCCGGCGCGGCGGGTGTGCATCTGGGCCAAAGCGATCTCTCAATTACAGACGTGCGCCGGCTGGTGGGTGATGAACTGCTCATCGGTGTTTCGGCATCGAACATGGATCAGGCCCTGCAGGCGCGGCGGGACGGTGCGGACTACTGCGGCGTTGGCGCGATGTTTGAAACATCGACCAAGCGCAAGGATGAGATTGCGACGCCGACGTTGCTGCGCGACTATCTCGGCGTGACTCCCCCACTGCCGCCGGCGCTGGCGATTGGCGGGATCAATGAGCGGAATCTTGATCAGTTAGTTGATATCGCAAACAGCGCACCGTTCGGCATTGCGGTGACTTCGTGCGTGTGCGGCGCCGCGGATCCGAAAGCGGTGTGCGGCGCGCTTGTAGCCGCGATCAAGGCAGATCGGGAGACGGTGCATCATGGCTGATGTGCGATTGCAGCGGCTTGCCGATCTCGATGATGCGATGCTGACGCGTCTCGGTGAAACGCTGTGGCGGGCGATGAAGGATTTGCCGAAGAGTTATTCGAATCGTGACGCCGCGATTGAGGAGGCGTTTCGCTTTCGTGATGATGATCGGCTGATCATTGTGGCGATGCAGGGCGATGAGCTCGCGGGGTGGATTGGCGCGATCATGCATACGCCGCACATGTGGGAGCTGCATCCGTTGTGTGTGGAGCCGGCCCATCACGGTCGCGGCGTGGGCCGGATGCTGGTGGAGGCGCTCGAGCGTGAAGCGGCGGATGCCGGCGTCGGCGCCATCTGGCTTGGCACCGAGGACGAGACGGGGGCGACGAACCTGTTTGGTGTTGACATCATGCCTGATCCGCTGATGGCGTTACAAGGGCTGGAGTTGAAGTCGCGGCATCCGATCGCGTTCTATGCGAAGCTGGGGTATGTGGTGTGCGGCGCCCTGCCGGATGCATCCGGGCCGGGCATGCACGATTTTCTGATGGCGAAGCGCATCGCCGCGACGGCGGTTTGAGGAGCAACGGATGGCGATTGAGTTCAAGCAGGCGACACTCGACAACGGACTGACGATTGTGGCGGAGGTGGACCGCAGTGCGCACACGGCCGCGTGCGGGTTCTTTGTGAAGACGGGCGCCCGCGATGAAACACGCGAACTGATGGGTGTGTCGCATTTCCTCGAACACATGATGTTTAAAGGCACGGCGCGGCGCAGCGCGGACGATGTGAATCGTGAGTTTGATGAGATCGGCGCTCGCTACAACGCCTACACCACGGCGGAGATGACGACGTTTTATGCGCAGGTGCTGCCGGAGCGGCTCGAACAGGCGACGGATCTGCTGGGCGACATGCTGCGCCCAGCGCTGCGCGAAGAGGACTTTGCAACGGAAAAGAACGTCATCCTCGAAGAAATCGCGATGTATATGGATCAGCCATTCTGGGTGCTGTACGAGCGCGTGACCGAGGAACGGTTCGGCGATCACCCGCTGGGGTACCGCATTCTTGGAACGAACGAATCCATCAATGCGTTGACGGCGGAGCAGATGCGCGGCTACTTCCAGGCACGCTATTCCGCGGACAACACGACGGTGTCGCTGGCGGGCGATCTGGATTTTGATCGCGCGGTGGACCAAATCGCGGCGCTGTGCGGCTCATGGGAACGCACCAACGCTTCTCGCGATGAAGCGACGCCCCCGGCGCATGCCAAGACGTTTTCCGCTGAGGATGCGCGGGTGCACCGGTGTTATCAGCTCATGCTGGCGCCGGCGCCGAGCGCGCAGGATGAGCGGCGGTACGCGGCGTCCATGCTGGCGATGGCGCTGGGTGATTCAGACAACAGCCGCATGTATTGGGGGCTGGTTGATCCGGGTCTTGCCGATGAAGCGTCGGTGTCGTACGACCCGCACGATCATGCAGGGAACTATCTGGTGTACGCGTCGTGCGATCCCGAGCGCGCCGATGAGGTGTGGGCGGTGGTTGAGGACGAACTGGCGTCGGTCGTTGCGAATGTGACGGCGGATGACCTGGAGCGCATTCGCAACAAGGCGGCGACGGGCGCGACGATTGCGGGCGAGCGCCCGGGCGGGCGCATGCAGCGGCTGGGCCGGTTGTGGACGTATCTGCGCGAGTACCGCTCGCTTGAAGAAGAGCTGGCGACGATCAACGCTGTGACGCTGGACGACATTCGCGCCGTGTATGAAGCGTTTCCGATGAATCCGCGTGCGTTTGGGCGCGTGATACCGGCGGGCGATCTGGCGCCGGCATAAAGAGATTTTTGCCAATCAAAAATGGCGGACTGCTAGTCTCAGATTCAAAATGGCATGTTGCCAAGAAGCAAATAACCAAATTCTCATCTAGAATAACCGCGATATTGGCCCGTCACGGCGGTTTTTTGAAATTTGTCGCCTACTTCGCTAGTTTTGCCTGCCCCGCCTGCTGCGTAGGCGAAATGGGCGGGCTATGCTCGCCTGTCAAGCGAGGTAAGCCAAAATGAGCAAGCGTCAAACTGATTCACTCAAGCCGCCACCCTACCTGCCATTCCCGTCTTTCAAGACGGGGTTAAAGGCTTTGGTGCATGATGGCGAACTGCCTGCTCAGGTCGATTCGTCCGTCGTCTCCTCGATGAGCGGCGGAACCCAGCGGGCATTCTTCAGTGCACTTCGGTTTTTCCAACTCCTCGACGATGATTCACATCCGACCAAAAGTCTTCAAGAATTGGCTGGAGCGCTGGATCGCGATGACGCTGAGTCTTGGAAGCGCCTTCTGGCTGACCTGATTCAGACCTTTTATCCCGATCAACAATTGGTGACGCTCGCAAAATCGACACCGAGTGCGCTCATCAAATCATTTGAGGATTTGGTCGGAGCAACCATGATTGCTCCGGCGTGCCGATTCATGGTGAGCGCGTCTAAAGAGGCGGGACTACCTGTCGCACCGCATATTGCAAAGCATAAATGGAAGTCGGCATCTCGGCAGCGCCGCCAAAAGCGAGCGGAGAATGACCGTACGGGTGGCGAAGATGTTGGTGTGCGCGAAGCAACAAATGATTCAGTCCCGCCAGAATCATTGAGGCATGCCCTCCTTGATAAGTACCCAGATTTTGACCCCTCCTGGGGATCTGAGATTCAACAGTCGTGGTTCGAAGGCTACCGTCGTTTGATGGACATGATGGAGGGTGAGAATTGAACCTTGGAATAGTCAAAGCCATGAGGAAATTTCCAAGGCTCCGTCAGGAACAGCGTCTGGCTATTCGCGTCGTCGCTGGCAGAGCCGTGAATCGCAACGCACCGATAGCCGTTCGCGCGGTTATCGGTGTAGATGGCAAATAAGCCAACTCCGTCGACCCGGGGCGAAGTGCTCCGGGTCGGCTTTCTAGTCCTGCTGAAGTAATTACACTAGCAGGAGTGTGCAAAGGGAAAAAGCGCCATTGCACCCTAGTCATGTCATTATAGCGCAATCCAAGATCTTGCGGAAGGGATGGCCCCCAAGCCGTTTCCTTGCGGTGTCGCGATCAAGATTGGCTTTGCCGATTCTACTTGGCGAAGTAGACAAATCTCTATTCGACTCGGCTTATTCCGTGACGGGTTCGTCGACGGTTTCGATGCGCGAGTATTGATCGAGGTTGCAGACGACGAGTTCGCCGTCGTCGAGGCGGAGTTCGAGTCGATCGAGCCAGAGGCGGTCGTCTTTGGAGTGGGCGAACCACGAGCCGGTCTTGGCTTGTTCGATGTTGACGATGACGCCTTCGACGGAGCTGGTCCATACGCCGCGCATGCGCGGGATCTGCTGGGTGATCCGGACGCGTGTTCCGATGGTGTAATTGCTGGTGAGCAGGGCCATGGGTCAGAGTGTAGCGGGCGGGTGGACTTGGCTGAATCGCAGGTCAGTTGTCGTCTTGCGCCGGGCCAGCGGTGGCGATGGCTCTTGTGTTGGGATCGCGGAATGCCGGGGCGGGCGGTGAAGCGACGCCGATCGCGGCGGAGCGTGCGGATTCAACCTGCCAGCGCGTGAAGTGCGGCTTGAGATTGACCGTGACCATCTGTGTGACCTGGCCGCCCTGAGGGCCGGGGATGTCGGTGACGGGGCGGAAGACATCGACCTGAGCGCGGCCGGCGCGAATCCAGATGCGGGCGACGTGATACGTCGGCAGGTCCTGATTGGATTCGGTCAGGACGGCGGCGTTGGGGTCTTTCAGGAGACCGATGATGTAATCGACGCGTTTGGCGTCGAGTTCGGGCGGGAGGTTGATCGCGTACGGGCCGTTGATCGGGAAACGATCGATGGAGTATTCGAGCGCCGTGAAGATGACGTCCGGCGCGGGCGGCACGTTGGGTGAGTTGAAGGCGGCGTCTGACGTCGTGCCGGGTTCGGGTGCGGGGTACGTGGTGTACCCGGCGCAGCCGGAAAGGATGATGGACACAAGCGCGGCAAGGGCAAATCGAAACATGGCGCGGACCTCCGTGTTCGCGGGAACGGGAGGAGTGTACCGGATCGGGGGGAGGGATTGAGGGTGGCTGGTTGGGGGAACACTGCTTAAGAGCAGTGGCACGCTGAATTGGGCGGCTAGAGTGACGGGGAACTCTGGCTCACTCAATTGGGAGCGGTGATGTCGAATCAGAAGCGGATTGTGGTTGGGATCAGTGGAGCCTCCGGGGCGCTGTATGCGCAGCGGCTGATTCGTGTGCTGGTCGGCGGCGGACATGAAGTGCATGTGACGGCGACGGGGCCGGGGCAGCGACTGCTGCACGATGAACTGGGTATGGAGCGGCTGGACGTCGCACAGCTTGCGGGGCTGGCGGACGGCGAGGAGCCAGAATCGTGCGGCGTCTACAAACACTCATGGAAAGACGTCGGCGCGGTGATCGCGTCGGGCTCGTTTCTGCATGACGGGATGGTGGTGATTCCGTGTTCGAGCAACACGCTGGGGATGATCGCATCAGGCGTCGGGGATAATTTGCTGACGCGAGCGGCGCATGTGTCGCTGAAGGAACGGCGCAAATTGGTGCTGGTGCATCGCGAGATGCCGCTGGGGATGATTGATATTGAGAATATGCGGCGCGTGACGGAAGCGGGCGCGATTGTGTGTCCGGCGAATCCGGGGTTTTATCTGTTGCCGAAGACGGTGGACGATTTGGTTGATTTTGTGGTGGGGAAAGCGCTGGATTTATTAGGGGTGGAGCATGGGCTGGAGGTGCGGTGGGAGGAGCAGCTTGGGCGCGCGGCGACGGGGCGGTGATCTTGAGCCCAATGGCTATTTCAGGGCGAGTGCCCGTCACATTGAAATTTTGACGCTATTTTTTCAATCTGGATCGGACGCATTTAAATGCGTTGCAATGTTTTTGAATCCGTGGTGCTCCGGCGAATATGGACGGTGAATGGTCAGGCAGGCGCATCAGAATTCTGGATTGAGTAGCCGCATCCTTGTCGCATTTTCCGACATCAAACTGGCTCATACCGTTTTTGCACTCCCATTTGCGGTGCTGGGAGCGTTTCTGGCCTTTGGGAGCGTGCAGACTCGATCGGCTCCCGGTGGCAAAGAGCATGTCACATCCTGGCCCCCCTTCCTCTGGCAGCTTGGGCTGATCGTCCTCTGCATGTTCTTCGCCCGGACGTGGGCGATGCTGGTGAACCGCATCGCTGACCGGCGGTTTGATCTGGCCAATGTTCGGACGGCGCGGCGGGCGCTGGCATCGGGGCGACTTGATCCGGTGCAGGCGGCGATGGTCGCGTGCGCGTGCGCGGCGGCGTTCATCGGCGCGTGTCTGGCGTTCTGGTTTGCGTTCGGGAATCCGTGGCCGGCGCTGCTTTCCATTCCGGCGCTGGCGTGGATCGCGCAGTACAGCTTCACCAAGCGCTTCACGTGGGCGAGTCATTTGTTTCTTGGCGGGGCGCTGGCGGCCAGCCCGATCGCGGCGGCGCTTGCGGTGGATCCGACATCGCTCATATCAACGCCGGCGCTGTGGTTGATTGCGATGATGGTGCTGGTGTGGGTGGCCGGATTTGATGTGCTGTATGCGCTTCAGGATCTTGAGTTTGATCGCAAAGTCGGGCTGCACAGCATGCCGGCGCGGTTTGGGTGGCGCGGCGCCGTGTGGATCAGCCGCGGGTTGCATGTGATGGCGATTGTGGCGCTGGTGATGGCGTGGAGCGTGGAGCCGCGCTTTGGATGGTTGTTCGGCGCCGGCGTGATCGTGACGGCGGCGCTGCTCGTCGTTGAACACGTTGTGGTGGCGCGGCGCGGGCTGGATGGTTTGCCGATGGCGTTCTTTACGGTGAACGGTGTGGTGAGTTGTTTGCTTGGGGCATTGGGAAGCATTGACGCCGTCATGTGAATGGCCACGAAAAAACCCATGAGTTGAAACCCATGGGCATTGGTGATTCAGGTGAATGTCGATGCGTATTCAGCCGGCCTTCTTGCCGATCAGCAGGCCGAGCACGCCGAAAATCAGCGCGGCACCGGCGAGACCGCCAATGACAATGATGAAGTTGTCGGCGAGCATCGCCATGACGTTGTCCGCGGGGACATCCATCAGGCCGATGATCACGGCGACGATGCCGATGCCAAGCGCGAGCACCATGCCGATGGACAATCCGGCGGCGAGGCCGCTGCCGGCGCCGTCGAGCGGTTCCGCCGCGACCATGACGCCGGTGGGGACGCCGGCGGCAGCGCCGAGTGCGCCGGATTCATCGCCGGAGGTTTCGAAGAGGCCGCCGGAGGGCGCATCGCGATCGACGGTTTGATCGTCGGCGGGATACAGCTCATCAAGAAACTCGGCGCCGAGCGAGGTGTCATCGCTTTCGCGCGTGAGGTCGAGCAGGCCCGAGCCTGAACCGACGGAGTCGAGCTGAAGTTCGTCGAAGCCGCCGTCGGACATTTGCGTGACGGCGGAGGGGTCAGCAGTGTCGAGTTCGTCCGCATCGAAAATGGAAACGCCGGTGCGCTCTTTGGAGTCTGGTTCGATGGGATCGAGATCGAGCGCTGAAGCGGAGCCGGACTGTGCGGCGGTGCTTGGCGCTGGCTTTGCGGCCGGCGGATCGGCCGGGCCGGATTCGGCGAGTGAGAACTCATCGGAGCCGCCGCCACCCATGTCGTCGAGGTCGAGTTCGGATTCGAGCGAGAAGTCGCTGAAGCTTTCGCTGACGTCATCGTCGGCGAGGGGGATCATGGAGCTCATGTCGGCGGGGTCGACATCGATGTGTTCGTCGTCGCCGTGCGACAGCAGGTCGATCTGTTCGACCTTGAACATGAGCTTGTCGCGATCGCGGAATTCTTGAATCTGGCCGGACTTCGCCATTTCGCGCACCGCATCGGCGTCTTTGCCGAGCTTCTCGGCGGCTTCTTCGAGGGTGTAGAACATCTTGGCCATGGCGGTGAGGCTCCGGCGAAACAAGCGGTCCGGGCGTGAGGGCGACCCACGCCGGATGCCGCGTCGAGACAGGGTACGCTATTGAAGGCGCCGCCCCCGGGCAAGGGGACGGGCTGAGGGGCGAGTATACGCGGGAAACGGGGCTGCGGATCGGGTTGGAATTGTGTGTTTTTTGTGGTCATTCGCCGCGCGGGGGCGTGTGACGCGATGAGCGCGGTTTGTTTGAATGAGCGTTGGAGGAGGGAGTTTGTGGGGAGCCCTCACCCGGCGGCGCTTCCTGCCTCCTCCCCCGCCTTGCGGGGGAGGATTGAGGAGGGGGCTCTGCGGCTACATCTGTTCAAGTCTTTTGCGCGAAGAGCGCGATGAGGCTGGTAGGAGGGAGTAGATGGGTAGCCCTCCTCTAGCCCCTCCCGCGGGGCGGGAGGGGGAGGTGAAGATGTTTGCTCCCCGTGCAAACCGCTTCCTCACGGGCGCGGTTCGGATCAGCGGGGCCCTGCGATCAACGCGGCGCTGAATCCACGGCGCGCACGACGTACGCCGCGGCGTACAAACCGGCGACTTCTTCGCGGCTCACGGTTCTGGGCGGGTACGCGGGATTGATCGGCTGCAAGCGGATGCGCTCGTCGCCGTCGTCGCCTTCGAAGTAGACGCGCTTGAACGTTGTTTCGTTGTCGCGATCTAATCGCACAAAGCAGTCGGCGCCGTCGGGGGTGTCGCGTTCGGGGCTGAAGACGACGACGTCGCCGGCGCGGTAGTCGGGCGCCATCGAGTCTCCGACGACGCGAGCCGCGAATGCTTGCGGGTCGTAGAGATCGGGTGTTGAGATGTATTCATCGGCGATGCGCGCGGGGTAGCCGAGGTCGGTGAATTCGGTTGGGTAGCCCGCCGCGACTTTGTTGATGATGGGCACTTGCACGGGCAGTGGCATCAGTTGCGGCGGATCGTCACCGGCGAAGCGCTCAACGAGTTTGCGCAGTTCGCCGGAGGAGTGCGCGCCATCGAGGCCGTCGCGTTTGATGAGTTCGGCGAGTTGTCGCGCGAGTTTCTGATCCTGTTCAAGACCCTGAATGCGTTTGCGGAATTCGGGCGGGGCGTCCTGAAAGTGGCGTCGTTCGATGAGGAAGCCGCGCTCGAAGCCGAGGGCTTGTTCGATGCGCCGCAGCAAAGTCTCGGACGGCGCGGCGGCTCTTCGGTTGTTTTCGATTTCGGAGAGATAGCTCTTGCCGCAGAGCGCCATGTCGGCGAGCTGCTGGAGTGTGAGGCCGAGCTCTTGTCGGCGGGATCGGATTCGGTGGCCGAGATCGCTCATTGGCGGTGGTTGTGCGCCCGGACGTGGTGGGTCCGAACAATTTCCGAGTAAATCTCCGAGTTGATTGAAGAACACGGTTGAATGTTCGCCATTCAGTGAACATCATGGCGCCTCAGAGACCCAAGGTCAAGAGGTCTGGAAGGAGATCCAGGAATGATTCGAGTGGCGGATGCGGATCGGCTCGTGCGGAGCCCGGGCGTCGATCTGAGGCGGCGGAGCGTGCGGGACGAGGCGGAAACGCTGGTGGCGCGAGCCGCGTGGGCACTGCCGGAGGATCGGCGGCTGATCGAGGCGGTGTATCGCGAGGGGATGTCGGCAAGGGCGGTCGCGGAGCTGCGGGGCGAGACGGCGGCGATGGTTAGGCGGCGGTTGCGGCGGGTCGTGGTGCGGCTGCTGAGCGAGAAGTTCGTGTTCGTGCTGCGGGAGCGGGACGGCTGGCCCAAGGAGCGCCGGCGCGTGGCGACGGCGTGCGTGCTGCAAGGCCGGTCGATGCGCGATGCGGCGAAGCACTTGCAGGTGTCGTTCCACGAAGTGAGGAAACAGATGCATGTGGTGGATGCGATGTTGGAGGCGGCGCGATGACGGGGCGTGGACTGGTTGTTGAGCGATGCGCGTTTGGCGCACCGGCGCCGACGCGAATGTCGTGTGAAGCGGCGGCGCTTTTGGGGATGTCGTTTGATGATTTGGAAGTAGGCGCTTCGCGGGAGTATGTGGAGCTGGCGCTTGCGGCGCGGACGGTGACGTTGGTGACTGGGCCGAGCGGGGCGGGGAAGAGCACGTTGTTGCGAAGTGTGGTTGATCGCGCCACGGCGGATGGGTGGCGCGTGATTGATGTTGGGAAATTGAAGTTTGGTGAAGCGCCGGCGGTGAATCTGGCCGGGCGCAATGCAGAGGGCGCGATGGCGCGCCTGGCGTCAGTTGGACTCGCCGAGGCGCGGTGCATTGTGCGGCGGGCGAACGAAATGTCCGACGGGCAGCGGGCGCGGCTGAAGTTGGCGATGGCGCTGGAACGGGCGTCGCGCGGGAAGCGCATGAAGACGTTGATTGTGGCGGATGAGTTTGCGCAATCGCTGGATCGGACGACGGCGCGGAGCGTCGCGATGAGCTTCGCGCGGGCGGTGAAGCGCGAGGCGAATGTGTGCGCCGTGGTGGCGACGTCGCATGATGATCTGGACGCGGCGCTGGCGCCGGCGGAGATTGCGCGGATTTCATTGTGCGGCGATGTTTATGTTGAGCGCGGCGCGTGTGGAGGGGAAGCCGCGGATCGGTATGACATTGAGGTTGGAACGCTGGCGGATTACGACGCGCTGGCGGGGCTGCACTATCGATCGGGGCGGCCTGCTTCGGTCGTGAAAACGCTGCGGGCTGTCGATGCGCTGACGGGCGAAATCGCGGGCGTGCTGGTTGTTGCAATGCCGACTTTGAACGGCGCCTGGCGGCGGCTTGCATGGCCGGGGCGGTATGACACGGGGAACAAGCGTGTGGATGCGCGGCGGCTGAACCATGAAGTGCGGCGAATTGCGCGCGTGATTGTCGATCCGCGGCATCGTGGGGTCGGCCTGGCGCGCCGGTTGGTGCGCGCGTATTTGGATGAGCCGTTGACTGTTCGCACTGAAGCGGTCGCGGCGATGGCTCGGTTCAGTCGTTTCTTTGAGCGGGCCGGGATGCGTGCGATTGAGTTGCCAACTTTGCCGCGCGATGCGCGGCTGCTGGATGCGCTTGAGCATGCGGGTGTGGAGACGTTTCGATTTGCGACGCCGACTTCGGCGTGGCGCCGCGCGGTGGAGGCGGCTGGTGAGGAATTCATGGAGCGGGAATTGCGGCAATGGTCATACGACCGGGGCTCGGAGACGGCGCGGTTTCGTGAGCGGCGGGAGGAGTTGTGGAGGCGGGCGTGCCGCACGGTGGCGGCGGGGAGACGAGCGTATGTGCAAGGTTGATGAAACTGATGCGGCCCTCATCCGTTCCGCCTGCGGCGGACCACCTTCTTCCAAGTGGGAGAAGGTATTCCCACCTCTCCCTCTGGGAGAGGTCGGCGAAGCGCAGCGAAGCCGGGTGAGGGCCGAGGTTTCTCGATTGATGTGAGACAATATCTAGCCCTCATCCGTCATCCCGACGAGTCGGGATGCCACCTTCTCCCAGAGGGAGAAGGGTTTGGGGCATGCAGTGAATGAAGTGGATTCATGGCGCGGGTGGAGAGGTTTAGGAGCCGCGTTGTGAAGAATTCAGGTGAATGTGAATCACACGGGCGAGATGTTCGTGCCACCGACCAACGCACAGCTCGGAGAGCTGTGCCACCAGGAGACGACTTACCGTCGTCCTTGACGGTGTTTCTTTCGAACGACGAGCGGCGACGCGCGATTCGGGCGATGAAAAAGCTGGGGCCGGATCGGCGGACGGCGCTGCTCAAGGCGCTGAAGATTGACGGTGCGGCTGGCGCGGATCGGGGGCGTCGCTGTGGATGATCGAACGGTGGAACGGCTCTTGATCGCGCTGCATTCAGGGCAGGATTTGCAGCGGGCGGCGGTGGTGTGCGAGCTTTCGCTTGCAGAGGTGGCGCGCTGGGGTTCGACGAGCGCCGGAGGCGCGGCGATTTCTTCATTGCAGCGACTGGCGCAGGCGCGGAGCGCACTGGCGGTCGCCCGCGCCAAGGCGGAAGCGGCGCAGGCGCTGCTCGAACTGGCGCAGGATGAAGAGTCGAAGGAGACGGCGCGCAAGGCGTGCGTCGACCTCTTGAATCTCGATGATGCGCCGGTGATGGCGATGGCTGCGGATGAATCTATCGAGCTTTCCAGCGAAGAGCAGCGCGCGTGGCTGGCGGCGCTTGAGCGTTTGGGGTCAGAGAACGGCGCTCCCCCACTGTCGCGGACGGATTCATGAGACGCACATCGCGGCTTGCGCGTTCATCGTCGCTGCATGTTTCCCCACGGACCGCCAACCAGCTTCACGCGTGGTTGCGGCTGGCGGTTGATATCGACGTGCCTCGGACTCCCCTGCTGGCGGGGAGCGCGGCGCCGTTTGACTACCTCATTCATTCGTTCTTCGAAGACTCACGTGTGCGCGACTGCGTCGTATGGGCGAATCGCGGCGGCGGGAAGACGTTTCTCGGCGCCGTCTCGACGATGCTCGATCTCGTGTTCAAACCGGGGATCGAGGTGCGCATCCTGGGTGGGTCGCTCGAGCAGTCGCAGCGCATGCAGCGGCACTTGCGGATGTTGTTTGAGAAGCCGCTGCTGCGCGACTTGGTTGACGGACGCATCACGGAGCGGCGCTTGCGGCTTGTCAACGGGTCTTTGTGCGAGACGCTGGCGCAGTCGCATACATCGGTGCGGGGCTGCCGCGTGCAGAAGTTGCGGTGTGATGAAGTGGAACTGTTTGACCCCGATGTGTGGGAGGCGGCGCAGCTTGTGACGCGGTCGAAACAGTGCGGCGAGGTATTCGTGCGCGGCGCCGTCGAAGCGTTTTCAACGATGCATCGGGCGCATGGGCTGATGGCGAGGGTGGTAAGCGAGGCGGGTGAATCGCGCCGTGTGTTTCGCTGGGGTGTGATTGACGCGCTGGAGGAGTGTGAAGCGGCGCGACCGTGTGAGCCGTGTGCATTATTCGAAGAGTGCGGTGGGAAGGCCAAAGCGGCGCGTGGGTTTATTGCGATTGAAGATGCGATTGCGCTGAAGCGGCGGAGCAGTGCAGATGCGTGGCGGAGTGAGATGTTGTGTGAAATGCCCAGCCGCAGTGATTTGGTGTTGCCGGAGTTTGAGAGGGACGTCCATGTGGTTGGGGGTTATCGCGGGGCAGACGGGCGAGACGCCCGTCCCACCGAGTTCTTTGTTTGCGGGATGGACTTTGGGTTTCGGGCGCCGACGGTGGTGTTGTGGGGCGCGGTGGATGGCGATGGTGTGCTGCGCATTCTTGATGAGCGCGTGGAGCGCGGCGTGGTCTTGGATGCGCATGTGCGCGCGATCGTTGATTCGCCGTGGCCGGCGGCGCGGTGGGTGGGGATTGATCCCGCGGGGCGGCAACGGTCAGAACAAACCGGCATCAGCGCGGCGACGGCGATGCGCAGGGCGGGATTGGTCGTGCGCGATCGGCGGCTTTCAGTGATGGAAGGGATTGAACTGATTCGAGCGCGGCTGGCGCCGGCGACGGGCGGGCCGCGACTGTTTGTGCATGAGCGGTGTGAGAAGCTCATCGAGTCGCTGGAGTCGTATCACTTTCCGTCAGAGCGGCCGCAGGCGATCGAGCCAGTGAAGGATGGGAGTGACCATGCGGTGGATGCGCTGCGGTATTTGGTGGTGAATCTTGATAAGCCGCACCGGATGGAACGGTGGCGGTATGCGTGAGAGTGTGCCACTGCTCTTGAGCAGTGGAGAGTTGGGATTTGGGGGAACGCTGCTCAAGAGCAGTGGCACGCCTCCCTTTGGTCGCTCGCTCATTCAATTGGAATTTCTGACCGTTCAACCCGTCCTACGAGGATCTTGACCGTTGAAGGCTTGTTGGTTCCCGGGATGGGTCTGTCGTGGGGCCACCACGTTTGTTCTTCAGAATCCAAGGCTGTGTCAATGATCAACGGCACGCCGAACCACTCAGCAATCTCGAGGCCCTTCGTGACGATCTGTTCCACAATTTCATCCGTCAACACACCTTCGCGATGTTTGATCACACGAAGTTTGAAATTCCGCTTTTTCCGCTCCTCCATGTACTCCGCCGTCGTGACGAGGACTGGGCGGACGCCGGCGCCCATGCGGATAAAGAGTTGGAGCGCGGGAGGATTGTCATTGTCTTCGTGCGGGTCGGCGCTTCTCCAGGTCGCTCTGACATGAAGAATCTCGATCGCATCCACACAGCTCGCAGGAATGAATCGTTTGCCAAATCGTTTGAATGGAGGATGAAACTGTTCAATACGCCATTCGATCGTCTCACTCCGGATGCCGCGCGTAAACAACAACGCAACGATCCCAATCAATATGCTGATGAATATTGGTGAATATGGCAGAGAGTAGAGTGCGTTTGACACGCCGAGCGTCACGAGGGCTGTGGGCGCCGCGAGGAATAGTGTCGCTAGGAAACCGGGACGCAGCCGCAATTTCTTCCGTAGTGGGATCGCGCAGCGAATGGCGAATAGTCCAGCGTGCTTCGGAAACTCTCGAAGGTAGGACTCGCTGACGGGTGAATGAATACCGTCTGGCGACTCTGTCAATCCACTCGCGGCATCCATGTGAATCAGCCCTTCGCGCTCCACATCGTCGCTCCACTCGACCGCTCGTCGGACACGTTGGCACTGCTCAAGAGCAGTGACACGCGGGGCGGGAATCAAATCTCAAATCTCAAATTCGAAATCTCAAATCTGAGATCTCTGGCCTCCCCCTTATCCGCCAAGCGCCGGCACGATCCACATCACGAGCGCGTGGACGCCGAAGGCGAGCAGCAGCATCGCGACGATGATTTGCCCGGCCATCACCAGCACTTTGGGGGCGTAGCGATCCATGTTGCGAACGCGGACGGCTTTGTAGACGACGGAGATCAGGAGCGCGAGCGGAATCAGCGTGAGCCACCATGTCGCGCCGGGGAGCGGGATGGGGTCGATGAAGGGTCGCCAGGATGGGAGCGGGGTCGCCGCGATGGTGAAGAAGGGCGCGATCATGCGGCGGCTCCTTCGTCCTCAGTGCGCCGGTGCAGGACGCGCGGCTCCGGTCGTGGCCGCGGCGCATGCCAGAGGCAATCCAGCACGCAGATGATGTTCAGCATGCCGGCGATGGTCGCGTACAGCGCGCCGATCTCATTGGGATGGCCGAGCGATTTTCGGTTGCGCGGGTTTTCATCCGGAAGCATGGAGCGGCGCACGGAGGCTTCGCTCTCATCTTCGACCTTGAACCAGTTCTGATGGACGCGATCGACGACGAAAGCCACGGGGCCGACACCGGCTTGGCCGACGAACCACCAGAAGTCTTCCTTGCGGTCCACGGCGTCGATGCCGCCGATGAAGAGTCCGCCAAAGAAGAGGCCCATCACGCCGCAGAAAATGCACGCGGCTCGCTTGGGTTTGCCCAGGGCGAGGTGGCCAAGTCCGGGCAGGACGTAGGCGAGAATCGCCGCGAAGGGTTCGAGTTGTTCGTCGTGCCTGGTGACTGGCATGGCGCTGTGGCTTCGCGGGTCGGCGGGGTGATGTTGAGGGGGGTGAAAAAAAGCCGCGGGTTGGGCATTGACAGATGGTTGAGGGTTATTAGTGTACCGCGCGTCTTGGGTCATCGGGCAGCGGCGGTCCATCGGGACGATCGCGCTGCCTTCATCAATTCCCCCGTCTTCACGCGAGAGTCGGTCATGACCATTTGCACGTCCGAATCAACAGAATTGCTCGACGCCACGACCGAAAATATCTGGGTCACACCCGGTGTGGTTGGTCTCTTCGAGGATGATGACGACGAGGAAGCAGAAGACGACGATTTTTTTGACGACGATGAGGATGACGACGACTTCTTCGACGATGAGGAAGAGGACTTCCTGGACGACGATGACGACGAGGACGACGACGAACTCGAGGTCGCCGACGACGAGGAAGTTGAGGAGTACTGACGCGTTCTGCGCCGGCTCGGACGCCATGCGGAGATCGCGCCGCGTCCGCGAGGGCTTGCGCCATGACGAACAAGGATCCGAACGAAGCGTGGAAGAATGAGAACGTGGTGGACCGCCGTAGCGGCGTGGACCGTCGCGATATGCAGGCCCCCGGTGAAGGCGGCTCCGGTCTGGAGCGTCGTCGCGGGCCGGGTCGGCGTCTGAGCGATTTCACCAAGGCGGCTGAGGAAGGCGAGCTGACGCAGGAGCAGTTCCTGTTCGTCGCCGCGATTGACGCCTTCAAGCGGGCCAATCACAAGACGTTTCCGGCGTGGACGGACGTGCTGGAAGTGATTCGTCTGCTGGGGTATCGCAAGACGATGCCGCTGGAGCTGAATCTGTCGAATGTCGAGGACTGGACCGAAGCGGCGGATGCGCCGTCGAAGGTCCGTTCGATTACACACGACAAGGCGGCGTAGCGACGCGAGCCGTCACGACGGTTGATGTGTGCAATGAAGGGCGCTGGGAGCGGACGATGAGCCGCGCCGGGCGCCCTTGTTATTTATTCTGGTAGAAATCGACGTTGACCTGCACGTAGCTGGACCATTCTTCGGGGAGGTCTTCCTCCGCGAAGATGGCGCGGACGGGGCATTCGTCGACGCAGAGGCCGCAGTCGATGCAGGTGTCGGGGTCGATGAACAACTGGTCGGCGCCCTCGAAGTCGGCTTCATCCTTGGTGGGGTGAATGCAGTCCACGGGGCAGACGTCGACGCAGGAGGTGTCTTTGGTGCTGATGCAGGGTTCAGCGATGACGTGTGTCATGGCAAATCTTCGCGTGCATGAGGTCTGGGGTGAACAGAAGTCGCCGCCGGCGATGATCCGGGTGACGAACGGAGAGGATGGTAGCGGAGAGATGGAGGAGGCGTCATGGCGAAGTCCAAAAAGAACAACAGGGCCGACTGATTGTCGACCCTGTCGTCATGATTGGTGGCGCTCCATTTCCGACGCGGTCGAGACACTCGACGCGTCGGCGCGCATCAATCAGGCCTTCTTGCGACGGCCCTTCTTGCGGCGAGCCTTTTTACGGGTCGCCTTCTTGCGCGTGGTCTTCTTGCGGGATGCCTTCTTGCGTCCTGCCTTCTTGCGACCGGCCTTCTTGCGACGAGCCTTCTTGCGCGTTGCCTTCTTGCGGGTCGTCTTCTTGCGAGTCGCCTTCTTGCGGCGAGTCTTCTTGCGAGCGGCCTTCTTGCGGCCGGTCTTCTTGCGGGCCGCCTTCTTGCGACCAGCCTTCTTACGGGTTGCCTTCTTGCGTGTGGCCTTCTTTCGAGTGGCCTTCTTGCGCGACGCCTTCTTGCGACGTGCTTTCTTTCTCGTAGCTTTCTTTCGCGTGGCACGCTTCTTTGCCATGTTGGCTCTCCTTGATGGAGGTCGGAGCGATGGGAAACAGTCGGTGTGTTCGGAGCACCACATCCCGGCTCATCGCCGAACCGACGCAATTTGTACCTCTATCGGAATGTTTTTTGCAAGTCCTTCAGCAAACTTGTCCCGGAATTCCTCAAGGAGCATCTCGTGAAGACGTTTTCAGTTGTGGTCAGCGGCGCCAGCGGGCGCGTCGGTCGTGCGCTGTGCGCACGCGTCGAATCGTCGCCGGCGCATCGTCTTGCCGGCGCGCTTGCATCGAGCGCATCGACCGGAAAACCCGTCTTACAACGCGCAGACGTTGTTTTTAATGGCGATTGCGCGCCTCCTGTTGATGCGGTGATTGATTTTTCAACAGACGAAGGATGTCAGCGCGCACTCGAAACGGCGCTTTCGCACCGCGCGCCCATCGTTGTTGCGACCACGGCGCTCTCGGACGCGACAATCCGCGCTTTGCACGATGCATCAGCGCGCATTCCCGTGATGATCGCGCCCAACACCAGCCTCGGCGCGGCCCTTACGACGGCCCTCGCGTCTGTTGCATCTCGTTCTCTGGGAAGCACTTACGACATTTCTTTGGTGGAGTCTCACCGGGCTGGAAAGCGCGATGCGCCCTCCGGCACCGCCATCTGGATTGCGGATTCGATGCGAAAAATCGGCGCCACAGTGAATGAATCGCAGATTTTTTCAATTCGGGGCGGTGATACGGTCGGCGAACACGTCGTGCGCTTCAGCGGCGCCGGTGAAATTGTTGAGCTGACGCACCGTGTCGCGTCGCGCGATGTGTTCGCGATCGGCGCGTTGCGCGCCGCCGAATGGATGCACGGCAAGGCGCCGGGGCACTATGTGATAACGGACGTCTTGGGTTTGAACGTGCAGTCGTGAACCGGAGGCCGGCGCTCAGTCGGGCTTTGAATCGAGCGGCTTGGTCGGGTCGAGATCTTCGTTCTCGAGGATGCGCGCCAGCGCATCAGCGTCCGCCTTGTCGAACCCGGTCAGTTCACCGTCGGGGATTGAGAGACCCTCAAAGATGGACGTCAGTGCGACCGTATTGATGCGGTTGTACAACTCAGTGGCGCGTTTGTCGGAGATGGTCACGGGCACGCGGGCGCGAATCACACCATTGGCCGGGTTGTACCAAAACGCTGCAATAGAACGGTCAAACGCCATGCGAATGGTCGGATGCTGCAAGCTGGCGTACTCAGGCGGCGCGATTTCCAGCCACGGACGATCCGGCGTGAGCAGACGGTTCTGTGGAGGATCTTCCGGAAACCAATCGGGATCAATGCTGAACGGCCAGCCCCGCCCATTCACTTCGGTGGCGCCGGTCGCGGCTTTGACGCGGATGGCCTGTTCGATGCGGCGCAAGTCGGCGCGCACGTCCTGTACCGCCGCGCGCTCGCGATCGACGGCGCGGTTGTGAAGGACCGCACCAGCGACCACGGCGAGCAGTGTCGCCAGCACCACCAGGTCAACGAGCAAGCGCATAGTTCTGGCTCGTTTATCGACCGGTTTGGGGCGCTGATTCGGGATCTCCGACGCATCGCGTGTCCGGCGCGGCGCCACGCGGCGCCGTTGTGACGCATCGGCGAACTGTTCCGGTTGCGCCGATTGTGCGGCTTGTGCGATCGACGCATAGACTCGGCCATCACCTGCCCTGAGGAGCGAGAGAAGCCGCATGAGCACGATCGAAACACGACGCCTGAATTGCGGGATGGATCTGCTGGTCGAACGCATGGACGGCGTGCGCTCGGCGGGGCTGTCGTGGCTGGTCGCGGGTGGATCCGCTCGGGAGCCGCAATCGAAGGAAGGCCTCGGGGCGATGTGGTCCGAGTTGTTATTTCGAGGCGCCGGCTCGCGTGACGCCCGGGCCCACGCTGACGCGATGGACCGACTGGGGGCTTCGCGGGACGCCAATGTCCAGACCTTCTTCATGAAGATCGGCGGCGTGATGCTGGGAGAGCGCGTCGTGGACGCCCTGCCGCTCTTCACTGACATGGTGCTTGCGCCGGCGATGGATGAGGCTTCAATCGAACCCGTCCGCGATTTGTGCGTGCAATCCATCGAAGCCCTGGCCGATGATCCCCATGAACGCGTGATGCTGTTGGCGCGGCAGATGCACGCACCGGAGCCGATCAATCGATCAGGCATGGGTCGCATTGAGACACTCGAAGCGCTAACGCGAGAAGACCTTCAGACGGAATGGCGACAGTCAGCGCTGCCGGACGGCTCGGCCATCGGCGTCGCGGGCGATGTGGATGTGAACGCCATCGAAGCGAAATTGAATGATTTGCTTTCCGGATGGAGCGGCGCCGCGAACGAAGTCGCATGGGGCGAACCGAAGTCCCGCGGCTATCACCACGAAGACGACGACACCAGTCAAGTCCACATCGCGGTGGCGCACGATGCCCCGAAGGAATCGGATTCTGATGCTCTGCTGGAGCGCGTCGTGATCGCCGCTCTTTCCGGCGGCATGAGCGGGCGACTCTTCACCGAAGTGCGGGAAAAGCGCGGGCTCGTGTATTCCGTGAATGCGAGCTACGGCGCGAGCCGCGATTTCGGCCGCGTCGCGGCGTACGCCGGCACCACGCCGGAACGAGCCCAGGAAACGCTCGAAGTGCTCATTGCGGAATTGCGCCGCCTCACCGCGACGGGCGACGGCGGCGTCACGCAGAGCGAATTTGACCGAGCGATCGTCGGCATGAAATCGAAACTGGTGATGAGTGGTGAATCCACCAGCGCCCGCGCTTCATCGCTGACGACGGACTGGTTCCGCCTTGGGCGAGCCCGCACGCTGGACGAGATCGCCGATGCGATTGATGCGGTCACGCTGACGCAGGTCAATGATTATGTGGCGCGGCGTGGGCTTGGCGAGATCACCGTCGCGACGGTCGGGCCGGCGGCGTTAACGACATCACTGGATTAAAGCGAAAGCGGCGATCAGAAAGACCAGCCGGACAGCAGGATCGCAAGGTCCGCGCCGTTGACGATGCCGTCGCCATTGAGATCCGCGCCGAGCGGCCCGCCGTCTGTGCCCCACGTGGACAAGAGGATGGCCAGGTCAACCGAATCCACCAGGCCGTTGGAGTTCAGGTCGAGCGGGTTGCGCGTGAGGTTCAGCAGCACAGCGACGGAGTCCGCCGCGAGCGTCGCGACGACCAGATCGGCGCTGCCGTCGCGATTGAAATCGCTGGTCGCGATGGCGCGGGCCGAAGCGCCGGCGGCGTAGTACCGAGGCCGCGCAAACGTTCCGTCGTTGTTGTTCAGGTGCACTCCGATGTTGCCGGAGCTTTCGTTCGAAACGACGAGATCGAGATCGGTGTCAAAGTCGAGATCGACGAGGCACACATCCCACGGGCCGACGCCGGCGCCGGCGTCTTGATCAGAAATAAGGCGTTTCGGCGGGTTGAAGCCGCCAGCGCCATTTCCGTGCAGCATATGAACGGAGCCGACGCCATCCGTCGTTGCACCGGCAACAACCACATCGGGCCAGCCGTCCAGATTGATGTCGCCAATCGCGAACGAGCGCGGCCGATCGCCCGATGGGTATGCAATTGGCGTTTCAAGCAGTCCGGCGCCCTGATTCAGCAGCACCGAAATGGTCGCGCTGCTGAATCCCGCCGCGACGACATCCACGTTCCCGTCCCGGTCGATGTCGGCGACTTTGGCAAAGACGAAGGATGATCCGGCGGGCACATACTCCGGCGCCGAGAATCCACCCTCACCATCTCCGTTCATCACCGCGACGCCGTTAAAGACGCCGACGACCAGGTCGAGGTGCGTATCCCGATCAAGGTCCACCAGTTCGACGGACTTCGGTGACGAACCGACGATGTGCAAGCCGTTGAGCGTGAACATGCCCACGCCGTTGTTGTTGAGGACGACCACGCCATCGCTCTTGGCGCCGGCGGGGTTGGTGGTCACCACGAGGTCAAGGTCGTTGTCACCGTCGACATCGCCGATGGCGATTCCGTCCGGGAACGCGCCGACGCTCAATTCGCTGGCGGCCATGAATTGGCCGTCGCCAACTCCAAACCGGATGGAGACCGCGCCTTGTTGCGTGTTGGTGACCGCGAGGTCGACGATGCCATCGCCATTCAAATCGCCAACGGCCAGCGAGATGGGCGCATCACCGACTGCAACTGAAGTGGCGGATTCAAATCCGACAAACGGCGCCATCGCCGCCGCGTGCGGAGCGATGACCACGAGCGCGCCAACTCCGAAGAGTCGTGCGCAGGTGACTGTCACCGGGGTTCGTCGGGAGGTCGTCATAAGGCGGGGCTCCTCTCTCTCCCGGACGCCATTGAGGAACTAGTCAATGACGCCGCCGACGGGACCTCCATCACGCCGACCCTCGTATTGTCGCATGGGTTTCGAATCAATCAAGCCCGAAAACCTCGAACGGCCCTCACAAGGTGTGAACGAGGCCGCATGCACTGAAGCGTACGTTTCGACGGTGGCGGGAGTTGCGCGGGGACAGGTCAGGCATGAAGATGACGCCAAACTGTCGTGATCGTGCGGGTTGGGTGCTTTGGACCCGCTGACCGGCGCCAACGGCGATTCTCGACCCTCCCACTACAATCGCCGTCCCATGACCCGGACCGACCGCTATTACGTGACCACGCCGATCTACTACGTCAACGATCGGCCCCATATCGGGCATTGCTACACGACGCTCCTCGCGGACGTCGCGGCTCGATTCATGCGCCTGTCCGGGCGCGAGACTTTCTTCTTGACCGGCACCGACGAACACGCGGAAAAAGTCGTCGCGGCCGCTGCTGAGCGCGGCATCACGCCGATCGCCTGGGCGGACCGCAACGCGCACGCTTTTCAGGAAGCGTTCGCTGAACTCAATTTCAGCAACGACGACTTCATCCGAACCACCGAAGACCGGCACAAGGACAAAGTCGATGCGTACATCCGCGCACTGAAGGAAACCGGCGACATCTTCCTCGGCGACTACGAAGGCTGGTGGGACGGCTCGCAGGAGGAATACGTCACCGAGACCACCGCCCGCGAGCATGATTTCAAAAGCCCGGTGACCGGACGCCCGCTGGTGAAGCGCACCGAGCGGAATTATTTCTTCCGCCTCAGCAAATACGCGGATCGTTTGCTGGCCCACATTGAAGCGAACCCGCATTTCATCGCGCCCGAAGCGCGGCGAAACGAAGTGGTGGGACGCATTAAGACCGGTTTGCAGGATGTGCCCGTCTCTCGCGCTGTGGACCCGAACGATGAAGCCGCGTCATGGGGCATTCTGATGCCCGATGACCCGGGGCACCGGGTGTATGTCTGGATTGATGCGCTCTTTAATTATCTGAGCGCGGTGGATACGGACGACCGCCGCGCGTACTGGCCGGCTGATGCGCACGTCATCGGCAAGGACATTCTGTGGTTCCACGCGGTGATCTGGCCGTGCATGCTTATGGCGATGGACAAAGCGCTGCCCGGTTGCGTGTACGCGCATTCGTACTGGATCCGCGAAGGCCGCAAGATGTCGAAGAGTTTGGGCAACTTCCTCGACATGCCCACACTCCGCGGCTACTGCAACGAGTTCGGCGTGGACGCCGTCCGCTGGTATCTGGCCACGCAAGGTCCGATGGGCGCGACGGATGCGGATTTTGCCCACGGCCGTTTCGTTGAGATGTACAACGCGGACCTGGCCAACAGTGTGGGCAACGCGATGAGCCGCGTGAGCAACATGATCGCGAAGTATTTCGATGGCGCGCTGCCGGATGCGAAGGGCGTCACGGAATACGCCGGTCATGATTGGCCGGCCATCACGAACGCCGCTGTTGAAAGCGCAATCGCCAAGATGAATCGTTTGGACATCCCCGGCGCCATGCAGGATGGCCTGAGCATCGTGCGCCGCGTCGATGGCTATGTCCATGCAACCGAACCTTTCAAACTTGCCAAAGATGAATCTCGCATGGGCGACGTCGCGGCGATCCTCTACCACTGCGCCGAGGCGCTGCGCATCGCCAGCCTCATCCTCTGGGCCGCCATGCCCGAGCGCATGGAGGAAGCATGGAAGCGATTCGGAACGCCGGTCGTGGTTGGTGAAACGCCGCTGAAGGAACTCGCGCAGTGGGGCCGCCTCACGCCCGGCACGCCAATCGAAAAGGGCGAAGCGCTCT
Source organism: Phycisphaerales bacterium (assembly GCA_029260345.1). Lineage (GTDB taxonomy): Bacteria > Planctomycetota > Phycisphaerae > Phycisphaerales > UBA1924 > OFTM186. The sequence continues at coordinate 27,897 of JAJDDK010000005.1, forward strand.
TCCCCCGCGCCGACGCTGAAGCGCCCGAGCCAACGCCCGTCGGGGACCCTGCGGGATGATCCGCCTGCGCCGATTTGCAAGCCGATTGCAGGCGGAGCACGCGGCAATGTTTCTGCGCCGGCATGACATCGGCGCCGTTGTCGTTGGCGATTTCAATCAGGTCGTCATTGGCCGCCGCGCGCCGAAGATGCTGCAGGTCGAACTGATGCTGCTCGATCACGCTCAACTCGATGAAGCGGAAGCGCTCCTCATCGAGTTCGAGACCCAACCCATCGAACTCGACCCCGACTGGGAGCAGGAATCCCAACCCGAACTCGCCGGACTCGATCTTTCGGAGCTTGATCTCTCCTGCGACCAGTGCGGCGCCGACCTCGCGGCAATGCCCAGCGCCGGCGCCTGCCCGGCGTGCGAACGCGAATACGATCTCACCGAACTGATCGTGTCGAGACACGGACCTGAAGCGCTGGAGTCGCTGTACGAAGGAGCGCAGACTCCAAACCTGACAAAGCGCGACCGCTGCCGCGAGTGCGGCGGAGACATCACCAACCTGCCGACACGCGATCGATGCCCAAAGTGCGGGCGGCTGTTTGATAAGGATGTGGAGAGGTAGGGGTTGAGGGATCGAGGGATCAAGGGATCGAGGCAACAAGGGATCTAGGCAACAAGGGATCTAGGCAACGAGGGGTTGAATTTGGGTTGTGTCGATGGAGTGAAGCGAACGACGCCTGATATGAACAGCGCGATGATCAGGATGCGGGCGTTGCAAGTTGATTGGTGCACGTCATTTCAAAGTCGATGCTGAACCATGCCCGCGGAGACGTGGGCATGCCACCCGGCGCGTGTGAATGAGAATGAGGGCGCAAGATGACGAATGAAGGCGACATGCAGGGCGAGCCGGTGCGGGACCAGGTGGCGATCGCGCGCTCGATGCTGCGCGATGGGCATCGCGGCACGCTGCAGTTTGATGAGCATTTCGTACCGATCAAATATGTGATTGATCCGGAGAGCGGGCGGCTGGCGGCGCCGGTGATGGTCGCGATGTTGTCGGCGGCGGAGACGATTTTGTTTGTGCCGGAAGAAGCGGAAGACTCGCTTCAGATGCTCGTTTCGCTTGAGCAGATCGACGAAAACGATGCGCTGGCGGACCGATGGCGTATTTTTCACGGTGAGCCGGAAGACGTGCGCTGGGCGGTGATTTGGATTGATATGGCGAAGCTTGAGCGCGTGGTGATTGATGGCGATGCGCTGATGACACCGAATCCGCTGCAAGAGGCGGAGCCGCGGCTCTGCAATCTGCTCAATGATGATGTCGATGCGTTGCGAAAAATGACGGAAGTTCACGGCGGCATGGAGATTGAATCGCCGAAGTGCGTTGGAGTGGATGCGGAAGGCTTCGACGTGCGCGCCAAGTTTGACGCGGTGCGCGTGTGGTTTGACACAATCGCCGAGAGCGAAGATGAGGCGCGCGAGTTGATTGAGCAGATGTTGGTTGAGGCGAAGGGGTGAGCGGCGATCGTGACAGCTTTCCCCCCTCTCCCCCCGGGAAAGGGGCCGCGGGTGAGGGACTCCGGCGCTTTACACAACTTCGCGAAGCGCACGTGCATCTGGCGGAGTTTGGGGCGGAGCTTTCGGCGCTCGATGTTTCGAATTGCGCAAGCAAAGCGGAGTGCCTGGAGCGCATCGCGGTGGAAGCGCAACGGCACAGCTCGGAGAACTGTGCCACCTCTTGGATCATCGCCGTGCGGGCGCGGCCGGAAGGCTGGCGCGAACGCGCGTGGCCGACGGCCAAAGAATTGCACGACGCGGCGGGCGGTCGCCCGTGCATCGTGAAGTCATTTGATTTTCATTCGCTTGCGGCGAGTAATGCGGCGCTGCAAGCTGCGGGATTCCTCCCTCCCCCGCCCCGCGGGGGAGGGCCGGGGAGGGGGTCCGAAGTAAAATTTACAAGTGGACATTCGAGCGATCACAGCGCCACGAGCATTGAAGAAGGAAGTGGTTCAGTAGCCCTCCCCCTGCCCCCTCCCACGAGGCGGGAGGGGAGGCGATCTGATCCGAACCGCGCCCGTGAGGAAGCGGTTTCCGTGCAAGGCGACGCCTCCGCGGCAGACGGGCGAGACGCCCGTCCCACCGAATTTGTTGCAGATCAAATCGAACTCGACACACACGGCCACCTCACCGGCCTCCTTCTCGAAGCCATGGCCCAGCGCGTGCTGGACGCCGCGCCGAAGTTGACGTTTGCGCAGAAGAAGGAGCATGTGCGCCTCGCGTGCGCGGACCTCGCCCGTCGCGGCTTCATCGAAGCCCACGACATGCTCTCGCGCCCATGGCTGACGCTGGCGCTAACTGAACTCGACGAAGCCGGCGAACTGCCGCTGCGGATCGTGCTGCACCCGGTGGTCGAAGACTCCGATGAAATCGTGCGTCTGCGCGAATCATTCGAGCGCGGCTCAATCCGCCTCGGCGGCTTGAAAGTCTTCACCGACGGCACGCTCAACAGCCGCACGGCGTGGATGCTGGAGCCATTCACCGAGCCGCGCCCGGATTCCCCGTGCGGGCGCAAGATGATGACGGACGAGGCGTTTATCGCGGCAATTAAGCAGGCGCACGCCGCGGGTTTGCCAGTTGTCGCGCACGCGATCGGCGATGCGGCCGTCCGTTGGTGCCTTGATCTAATCGAAGCGCACGGCGACCGCTCGCTCCCCCACCGCATCGAGCATTGTGAGTTTGTTGATGAGGCGGATGTGCCGCGCTTTGCGAAGCTTGGTGTAATCGCCAGCGTGCAGCCATGCCACCTGCTGCCAGATATTGAGGCGCTGCATCGGCTGACGCCGCACCGGCTGAATCGTGTCCTGCCGCTGCGTGAGCTTGTGGATGCGTGCCAAGCCGCGGGTCGCGACGCAGCGGAGCTGATCTGGTTCGGCTCGGATGCGCCGGTCGTCGATCCGAATCCCGAGGACAATGTGCAGGCGGCGGTGTTTCGGCGGCGAGCTGGGATGAGTGAAGATCAAGCGATTGCGCCGGAGCAGGCGATTTCGCGCGAGGAGGCGATGCGGCTCATGATCAGTACGAAAGCGAGCATTCGTTTATGACCAAAGTCGTTGTCACACGCGCCATTCCGGGGAAACTGTCCATCAACGGCGCCGAGATCGTTGTCGGTCGCGAAGCCGGCTACCAGAAGCCCGGCGAACTCGTTGCCTTCATCAAGCAGCACGCGCCGATGCATGGGCTCGTCTCCATGGTGCATGATCCGATCGATGAGGCGGCGCTGGACGCCGCGGGTGATTCGCTCAAGGTCGTGTGCAACTTCGCCGTGGGCTACAACAACATTGATGTCGCCGCCTGCGCGAAGCGCGGCGTGACCGTTTGCAACACGCCCCACGCCGTCACGGAAGGCACGGCGGATATCGCGTGGGCGCTCTTACTCGCCGCGGCGAGGCGCGTGGGTGAAGGCGAACGCTTCGTGCGCAAGGGCGCGTTCAGCGAGCACGGCGTGATGGGCATGAGCGAGATGCTGGGCGTGGACATCGCCGGGCGCACGCTGCTCATCGTCGGCGCGGGGCGCATCGGCTACGCGACGGCGCTGCGGTCCATCGGCTGGGGGATGCGCGTGCTGTATGTCGCGCGGTCGCGGCACTACGACTTTGAATTCGCGCCGCTCAATGCTGAGCGCGTCTCGCTGGAGGACGGGCTGAAGCAGGCTGACTTTGTGAGTCTGCACACGCCGCTGACGCCGGCGACGAAGCACTTGATCAATGCGGAGAATCTCAAGCTGCTCAAACCAACGGCGGTGCTGGTGAACACGGCGCGGGGGCCGGTGGTGGATGAGAAAGCCTTGGCGGCGGCGCTGAAGGCGGGCAAGCTGTTCGCGGCGGGGATTGATGTCTACGAAAACGAGCCTCAGGTGACGGCGGAATTGTTGGAATTGGAGAATGTGGTGCTGACGCCGCACATCGGGTCGGGCGGGCGGCGGTATCGTGAGATGATGACGGAGATCGTGTCGGCGAATGTGTCGGCGGTTTTGTTTGGGGGGGAGCCGGTGAGCGTGGTGACGGGGTGAGAAAAGGATTGAACCGCAGAGGCGCAGAGAACGCAGAGGTTGGAATTGGTGTGGGAAGGGAGAGCTGGAATCTTGGAACAGCGACCGAGTCCGAAGCCGTCAAGTTCTGATTCCCACTCTGCGTTCTCTGCGCCTCTGTGGTAAAGATCATCATCCAACAGACAGGGAGACGCCCGTCCCACCGCCAAAGACTTGAGCGGCGACGATTTCGAGAATGGATGCACAAAGCGTGGCCTTCGTGCGGCACGAAGACCACGGCGCCTGAGAGATGGAACACAAATCGTGGCACTGACGCCTTTGGCGTCCGTACCACGGCACCCGGATTTGGGAATTCGAATGCAACACGACTTTGAGATGAAACCAGCGACGAAGGTGATTCACGGCGGGCAGGAGATCGAGGCGACGACGGGCGCTGTGATGCCGCCGATCTTTACGTCGACGACGTACGCGCAGGAGTCGCCGGGCGTGCACAAGGGGATGGACTACATCCGCGCGCACAACCCGACGCGGTATGCGCTTGAGCGGATGATGGCCAATCTGGAAAACTCGGGCATCTCGCGCGATGTGGATGTGAGCGAAGGCGGGTTTGCATTTTCCAGTGGGTGCGCCGCGACGGGATCGCTCTTTGATCTTGTGCCGGCGGGCAGCCACGTCATCGCGATGGACGATCTGTACGGAGGCACGCACCGACTACTCACGCAAGTGCGCCAGCCATCGCAGAATCTGAAGCTGTCGTACATCGATCTGACGAACGCCGAGCGCCTCGCCGAAACCATGACCGGCGAGACGCGGCTCGTCTGGGTCGAAACGCCGACCAACCCGAATCTGAAAATCGCGGACCTTGCCCGCATCGCCGAGATCGCTCGCAAGAAAAACCCCGATGTCATCCTCGCGTGCGACAACACGTTTGCGAGCCCGATCAACCAGCGGCCGCTGGAGCTTGGCTTCAACGTCGTGATGCACTCGGCGACGAAGTACCTCGGCGGGCATTCGGATGTCCTCGCGGGAATCCTCGTGACGAACAAGCCTGAACTCGCCGAACGCATCCGCTTCGTGCAGAAATCGCTCGGCGCTGTGCTGGGGCCGTTTGATTCCTACCTCCTCCTCCGCGGCATCAAGACGCTCGCCATCCGCGTCGAGCGCCACAATGAAAGCTCGCTGAAGATCGCACACTGGCTGGAGAAACACCCGAAGATCGAACGCGTCGTGCATCCGGGTTTGAAATCACACCCGCAACACGAAATCGCCAAGAAACAGATGGACGGCTTCGGCGGCATGATCACGATGTTCATCAAGGGCGGGCTGGATGAGGCGCGCCGCATGCTGGAGCGCGTGCAGATCTTCGCGCTGGCCGAATCCCTCGGCGGCGTCGAGTCCCTTATCGAACACCCCGCGATCATGACGCACTCCTCCATCTCCGCGAAACAACGCGCCGACCTCGGCATCAGCGACACACTGATTCGTCTGTCGGTAGGGATCGAGGATGTGGATGATTTGATTGGGGATCTGGAGCGGGCGCTGAAGTAGGATGGGATCGAGGGATCGAGGGATCGAGGGAGCGAGGGAGCGAGGCATCGAGGCATCGAGATTCGAGGATCGGGTGCCGTGGTACGCTCGCCAAAGGCGAGAGTGCCACGATTCAGTGTCCGACTCCGAGCAAGTCGCATTGAACGTTGACGCCCCCTCCCCCGCCCCGCGGGGGAGGACACAGGTGGGGGCTACTTACTTCTCCAATCCTCGAACGTGAACAGCGCGACGAGGCAGGTAGAAGGCAGTAGTTCAGTAGCCCTCCCCCTACCCCCTCCCGCAAGGCGGGAGGGGAGGCAATCCGGCGACGCGCCTGATCCGAACCGTCCCGACACGTCGGGATCAGGAAGCGGTTTCCACAGCACACTTCGAATAAGTTCATGCGCCATGAACCTCCTCGACCGCCTGCTCGGCCATGACGACTGGACCACACGCCGCCTGCTCGAACTCGCGGCGCCCCTCCCCGACGACGATCTCGATCGTGAGTTTGATCTCGGCAAGCGCACACTGCGCGCCACGTTTGATCACATGATCCGCAACGTCGAAGTGTGGACGGATCTGATGCGCAGCCGCGCGGCGAGGGAGCGCGCCGGGACGAGTATTGCGGAGTTGATGACCCGTCACGATGCGTCGATGGCGGAGTTCAGCGCGCTGGCGAATGAAATCGAATCACGGGGCGCCTGGGATGAGAGCTGGATGGATCGCGAAGAAGCGCCGCCGAAGGAGCGCACGTTTGGCGGGACCATTGCGCACGTGATTACGCACAACATGCACCACCGGTCGCAGCTCCTGTTCATGCTGCGGCGGCTCGGCGTTCAAGACGTGCCGGAGGGGGATGTTTTGAGTTGGGAAGAGGGATCGAAAGGAACCGAACTACGCCCGTGAAGAAGCGGATTCACAGCATGCCCCTCCCCCGCCTTGCGGGGGAGGACACAGGAGGGGGCTACTCCGGCTACCACTCCTACAAGTCTCGAACGTTAACAGCGAAATGAGACAGGTAGAAGGGAGAAGCTCAGTAGCCCTCCCCCTACCCCCTCCCGCGAGGCGGGAGGGGAGGAAACAGAACCGCGCCCGTGAGGAAGCGGTCTTGTGCAATAGTCGTATACATGCCCACGCAGACGTGGGCATGCCACCCGAGGCGCCTCCCCCTCCCTCTCCCACGGGGAGAGGGCCGGGGTGAGGGGGTTGGTCGATCAAAGAGTCGATCAATTCGAAACGGCATCAATGCGATTGATCTGCGAACCGCTTCCTCACGGGCGCGGTTCGGAATTGCATCTAACCGTGGCACTGACACCTTCGGTGTCCGTACCACGCCACCCGGCGAATTAGTCGCTGACCTCGACAAAATCATCTTCGGACAATCCTGCTGAACGGATATCCAACAAATTCGCATCGCGTCCCGGAATGTCGATCGCAAGAAACCCTTCGTTCTTCCGACCGATGTCAGAAGGTTTATTCCAGCCGGCTCCACATTCTTCGCATTCGAACAATAACGCATGGGTGTCTGATCGCACGTAGCAGAAGATCCGGCCTTGACTACAAGCAGGGCAATTGCTGCATGGCTTGTATTTCAGTCCCTGCATGGCGTTCTTCTTCGGTACGTGGTAGAGGAAGGGATGTGTGTTCACTCGTGGCACTGACGCCTGCGGCGTCCGTACCACGGCGCCCAATCCCTTCTTCTTCCTCCGTCTTCCTCCGCGTTCTTCCCCGCTCGTCTCACATTCCCAGCAGCAGCCGCTCCGGGTCCTCGATGCATTCTTTGACGTGCTTGAGGAATGTCACGGCGCCTTCGCCGTCGACGATACGGTGGTCGTAGCTCAGGGCGAGGTACATCATCGGGCGGATGACGACTTCGCCGCTGCCCGGCTTGTCCGGGTTCTCGACGGGGCGGCGCATGATGTTGTGCATGCCGAGGATGCCGCTTTGCGGGGGATTCAAAATCGGCGTGCTCATCATGCTGCCGTACACACCACCGTTGGAGATGGTGAACGTGCCGCCCTGCATTTCTTCGAGGGTGAGCTTGCCGTCGCGGGCGCGCACGGCGAGTTCGCGAATGGTGGATTCCACATCAGCGAAGCTCAGTGTCTCGCAATTGCGCACGACGGGGACAACGAGGCCCTTGGGCGTGCCGACGGCGACGGCGATGTCGCAGTAGCTGTGCCGCAGAACTTCGGGCTCGCCCTTGTCGTTCGTGCCGATCTGCGAGTTCACATTCGGCACGGCCTGCAATGCGCTCACGCACGCCTTGACGAAGAACGACATGAAGCCAAGACCCACGCCGTGCTTCTTTTCGAACGCTTCCTTGTGCTTCTTGCGCAGGGCCATGACGTTTGTCATGTCGCATTCGTTGAACGTCGTGAGCATCGCGGCGGTCTGCTGCGCCTCGACGAGGCGGGCGGCGATGCGCTGACGCAATGGGGACATGCGTTCGCGGGTGATGGTGCGGGTTGCGCCGCCTGCGCTCGACACGGGCGAGACGCCCGTGCCACCGACGCCCGTTGTTTTCGCCGCGCCGTTGGGGTGCGTCTGGATGAACGCAAGCACGTCCTGTTCGCGGATGCGTCCGCCGGGGCCGGTGCCGCTGACGCCGGTGAGATCAAGGTGATGATCCTCGGCGATTTTCTTGGCCAGAGGCGTGGCGTGAATGTCCTGCGAAGCGCCGCCCGATGCTGGCGATTGTGACGGCGCGGGTGTGGCGTTCTTCTTCGAAGGCGCATCCTGCGTCGCCGTTGACTTTGCCTCGCTCTTGGCCGGTTCGCTTTTTCCGGATTCCTGTTTGGATTGCTTGGTGTCGGAATCCGCCGCGCCACCGGCGGGCTTCTTCGCGGATTCATCGATCGAGCCGACCACGGCGCCGACCGCGACGGTGTCGCCTTCACTGGCGCTGCGCTTCACCGCGCCGGCGGCGGGCGCGGGGATCTCCATGGTGATCTTGTCCGTCTCGAGTTCGAGCACGGGCTCATCGCGATCGGCCCAGTCGCCGTCGGCCTTCAACCACGTCGCGATGACGCCTTCACTGACGGATTCGCCCAGCGCCGGGATGGTGATGTTGGTGCTCATGGTGTTGCTCGTGATCTCGTTCCGTACAGCTCGGAGAACTGTGTCACCGGGTTAGGTGGCCGCGACGGGTTCGGGCGTTGCGGCGCCGATCGCCGACGTGAGAAGTTTGTCTTGTTCGCGCTCGTGCTGCTTCTTGGAGCCGGTCGCGGGTGTGGCGCTGGCGGGGCGGCCGACGTACGGCAGCGGATCCCAGCCCATCAGGTCGCGCACGGCGCCGTCCATGTAGCGATAGGCGCCCGCGTTCTTCGGCTCTTCCTGCACCCATTTGGGCTTTGCGTTCTTGGGGTAGCGCTTCAGGATGGTTTCGAGCATCTCCGTGTTCAGCGGATAGAGCTGCTCCACACGGATGATGGCGATGTTGTCGCGGCCGATTTCGTCGCGGCGCTGCATGAGGTCGTAGAAAACCTTGCCGGAGCAAAGGATGATTTCCTTGACGCCGCGCCGATCGCCGGATTTTTCAAACGCGGGGTCGTCGATGATGTCGTAGAAGCGACCCTTCACCAGTTCACTCACCGATGATGAGCATTCCGGCAAACGGAGCAGACTCTTGGGCGACATGACGATCAGCGGCTTGCGGAAGTTGCGGCGCACCTGTCGGCGCAGCAGGTGGAAGATCTGCGCCGGCGTCGTCGGGTAGACCACTTGAATGTTGTCGTCGGCGCACAGATTCAGGAATCGTTCGAGGCGCGCTGAGGAGTGTTCCGGACCCTGCCCTTCGTAAGAGTGCGGCAGGAGCATCGTCAAGCCGCTCCAGCGCTGCCACTTGAGCTGCGCCGACGCGAGGTACTGATCGAGAATGACCTGCGCGCCGTTGACGAAGTCGCCAAACTGCGCTTCCCAGATCACCAGAATGTTCGGGTCTGCAAGGGAATAGCCGTATTCGTACGCGACGATGGCTTCTTCAGAAAGCGGGCTGTCGTAGATGCAGAAGCGTCCCTGACGCGGGCGTCCGTCGTCGCCCATATCGCCTGGCTCCTGGCCTTTGACGCCGGGTTCGCCCATTTCGCGCATGTGGTTCAGCGGGACGTAGAAGTCGCCGGTTTCGGCGTCGCGCAGCACGGCGTGCCGGTGGCTGAACGTGCCGCGACGGGAATCCTGACCGCTGACGCGCACCGCAGTGCCTTCGAGCAGCAGCGAACCGAACGCCAGCGCTTCGGCGGCGCCCCAATCCAGCGGCTCATCGTTATCGATGACCTGAGCGCGCTTCTCGAGAATCTTGGCAAGCGTCTTGTGAATATTGAAATCTTTGGGCGAATGTCCGATGGCCTTCGCGATTTCCGCAAGCTGCTTGCGATCGACGCCGGTGTTGACCGGCTCGTGCGAATACTTGTGCGTGAAGCCCTGCCAGCGCCATGAGCCGGGGTCGATGGTCGGGTCAACGCCCATCTTGTTGGCGCGGGACTGGGCCATTTCCATTTGGTCTTCAAGACTCTTGCGGATGGTCTCGACGTCCGCCTCCGTGATGACGTCTTCGGCGAGCAGGCGCTCGGCGTACGTCTTCAGGACGCTGGGCTTCTTCTTGATGAGCGCCGCCATGACTGGTTGCGTGAAAGACGGGTCGTCGCCTTCGTTGTGGCCCCAGCGCCGGTAGCACCAGAGATCAACGACGACATCGCGCCCGAACTCCTGCCGGTAGCGCATCGCGATATCGGCGGCGTGCAGCACCGCATCGGGATCTTCGCCGTTCACATGAATGATCGGCGTGTCGATCATCTTGAAGATGTCGGTGCAGTAGGGGCCGCTGCGGGCGTCATCCGGGCCGGTCGTGAAACCGATGAGGTTGTTGATGATGACGTGCATCGTGCCGCCGGTCTTGTAACCGGGGAGCTGCGAGAAGTTCAGCGTTTCCTGCACGACGCCCTGGCCGATGACGGCCGCGTCTCCGTGTATGAGCAGCGGCACGACCTGCTTGCGATCTTTGTCCGACACGAGGCGCTGCTTGGCGCGGGTGCGTCCTTCGACGACGCCGTTGACCGATTCGAGGTGGCTGGGGTTGCTCGCGAGGACGACGCGGTATTCCTTGCCGGTGCGCGTGACGCGGTCACCGGAGTACCCGAGGTGGTACTTCACGTCGCCGCCGCCATCGACGAAGTCTTCGTCCCAGTTGGCTTCAAACTCAGTGAAAATCTGCTCGTAGCTCTTGCCGAGGACGTTGTTGAGGACGTTCAGGCGGCCGCGATGGGCCATGCCCATGATGTATTCGCGCACGCCAAGTTCAGCGCCCTGCTCGATGATGCGGTCCAGCAGCGGAATCGTGGACTCCGCGCCTTCGAGGCTGAAGCGCTTCTGCCCGAGGTAGCGCTTGTGCAGGAACGTCTCGAACATTTCCGACTGGTGGAGGCGCTCGAGCGCGTGAATGCGTTCGCCATTGGAAAGCGTCGCCTGGTTGCGCGTGGTCTCGAAAGCGTTGCGCAGCCACTCACGCTGGGTGGCGTCGGCGATGTACATGTATTCGACGCCGATGGAGCGGCAGTACGTTTCGTCCAGCGCTTCGATGATGGCGCGGAGCGTGGCCGGTTTCTCAACGGGCAACGTCCCGGGGTCGAAGGTGCGGTCGAGGTCCGCGTCGGACAATCCCCAGTGTTGCGGCGTGAGTTCATCAGGCGCCGGGCGCTCGCGACCGAAGGGGTCGAGCGTGGCGCAGAAGTGGCCCCATTCGCGGTAGGCGTCGATCAGTCGATCGACCGCCCTCTGCGCGGAGTCAGCTCCGGCGGGGGCGGCGGTCGGAGCCGCGGCAGCGCCACTGGCCGGGGCGCCGGAGGCACGTCCCAGTTCAAAGCCCTGAAAGAACTCGGCGAGGTCGTCCGAGACTGATTCCGGGTGGTCCAGCCACCGCTGATACTGCTCGTCCAGATACTCGGCGTTCCAGCCGTTCACTGACGGCCTCGCTGCGCGCACTGAAGTGCCCATGTCGTGAATCCACCTGCACTTGGCGTCCGATCGAGGGGTGGGCGGATCCGCAGCCGCGGCGCTCGATCACTGGAGCACTGTAGGGATAGTAGTGTTTGAATCGGCGTTGGTGGACGGCCGAATGAGCGTATTTTGAGACGTTGGGGGAAACGGTGGGTGCGGCGCTGAAAACGTTTCAAAAAGTGGGTGGCGTCGAGCGGTGGTTCTATCGGGCGCCGTGGTACGGCGACCAAAGGTCGCAGTGCCACGGTTGAGTTTGCGAACCACCTATCGTGGCACTGACGCCTACGGCGTCCGTACCACGGCACCCTCAAACTGATCCTGAATCGTTGAATGAAATCGCGAATGGGAAAGAAACTCGGCCCTCACCCGTCAATGCTGCGCATTGACACCCTCTCCCAAGGGGAGAGGGATTAGCCAAACCGCCCCGTCACGTACTGCTCTGTTTCCGGAAGTTTCGGGTTCTGGAACAGCTCCGCCGTGGGGCCGAATTCGACGAGGCGGCCGAGGTACATGAACGCGGTGTAATCACTCACTCGGGCTGCCTGCTGCATGTTGTGCGTGACGATCACGACGGTGTAGCGCTGGCCGATCTCGCTGATGAGGTCTTCAATCTTTAATGTCGCAATGGGATCGAGCGCCGAGCACGGTTCGTCCATGAGCAGCACTTCGGGCTCCGCCGCGATGGCGCGGGCGATGCAGATGCGCTGCTGCTGACCGCCGGACAGACCCGTGCCGGGCTGGTGCAGACGGTCTTTCACTTCGTCCCAGATCGCGGCGCCGCGCAGGGCTTTCTCGCACACTTCATTGAGCACGCTCTTGCGCCGTTCGCCGTCAATGCGCAACGGATACACCACGTTTTCGTAAATGCTCATCGGGAACGGGTTGGACTTCTGAAACACCATGCCCATGCGCTTGCGCAGATCGATGACGTCTACGTCGGGCGCATAGACCGGTTCACCATTCAGCAGCAATTCGCCGTCGGTGCGCACGCTCGGGATCAAATCATTCAGACGATTGATAGAGCGTAGGAACGTGGACTTGCCGCAACCGGAGGGGCCGATGAGGGCCGTGACCTTGCCGCGGGGGATGTTCATGTTCAGGTCGAAGAGCGCCTGAGCCGCGCCGTACCAAAGACGGAAGTTCTGCACGTTCAAAACGTGCGGCTCATCCTCGACGGCGTCGTGAATGGTCGCGGGGACGGTCTCGCCGCGCCGGATGGCGTCAATGACGGCGAACTCGCTTGGGTCGGGCGCTGGTTGCGCATCGCGGCTCTGCATTTCGACGCGACGCGTCTTGACGGCCGATTCCGCTTCGGATGTGTGGGTTTGCTCGTCCATGGTTGGGGCTGTCGAGGTTTCTGTTCGAGTCATAGCTTAGAACGCTCCGCCCCGGGTTCGCTTGCGAAGGCGAGCGCGGAAGGCGATCGCCGCGAGATTCAAGGTGACGACGACGACGATCAGTAGGAACGTGGTCGTCCAGACGACGGGACGTGCAGCTTCGGAATCCGGGCTTTGGAAGCCGACGTCGTAGATATGGAACCCGAGGTGCATGAAGCTGCGCTCGAGGTGGAAATACGGGAAATAGGGCTCAAAGGGCAGTTCCGGCGCGAGTTTGACGGCGCCAACGAGCATGAGGGGCGCCACTTCGCCGGCGCCGCGCGCGATGGCGAGAATCATGCCGGTCATAATGCCGGGCATGGCGGAGGGCAGCACAATGCGGCGGATGGTTTGCCATTTGCTGGCGCCGCAGCCGTAGCTGCCTTCGCGCTGTGAACCTGGCACGGATGAAATGGCTTCTTCAGTGGCGACGACCACGACCGGAAGCGTGAGCAGCGCGAGGGTGAGCGCTGACCACAGGATTCCTTTGGTGCCGAACGTCGTGCGCGCGGGGAAGAAGCCGTCAAAGAACGGCGACTTCGCAATGAGCGCGATGAAGAGGCCAAGCGTGCCGAGCCAGAGCATCATCGCGGCGCCGCCAAGGATCTTGTTGCGCCGAGTTGGCGGTTGTCCCGGTGTTGGACGACCAAGCGCGCCGATGACCGCGGCGCACAGGAGTATCACGACCGTTCCGACCGAACCGACCCACCACATGCCGGGCGACCACGGATTGGTCGGGCCGTTGTCGATGTAATTGCCGAGCGTGTAGCAGAAGAACCCAAGCCCAAACACGCCATAGACAATGCTGGGCACGCCGGCGAGGTTGTTGATGGCGATGCGCACCATGCTGATGATGAGGCCCTGCTTGGCGTATTCGCGCAGATAGAGGGCCGCGATCACGCCGAACGGCACGACAATGATGCTCAGGAGAATCGTGAGCATGACGGTGCCGAAGATGACGGGGAAGACGCCGCCCTCGGTGTTGGCTTCGCGTGGCTCTTCAGAAACGAACTCCCACCAGCGACTGAAGTAAACGCCCAATCGACCGCCTACGCCAAGATCGTTGGCGCGCACCACACGCACGATCTGGCTGAGGCGCATCGGCTCATCGGGTTCGGTTTGTGCGCGCGGAGCGAAAGCGCCGCTGGTCGGATCGCGCACGACGATGCGATACCGATCGTCAATGCGCTCGAGCTCACGAATCTCTTCGAGCAGCTCTTCGTATTCCGCTTCGAGCGTTTCTTGCTTTTCTTCAAACGTGGCGCGGGCGGCGGCGAGCCTTTCATCGCTCACTTTGCCGTCTTCGTGCTGGAGTTGAACTTCGCGGAACGCCAAGCGGGCGCGCTCCATTTTCATGTTGATGAAGCCGACGTCGTGCTTGTTGAGCGATTTGATTCGGGCGCGGCGTTTGTCCGCGTCGCGATGCATTTCGGGAAGCAGCTCCCACACATCCGGGCCAGTCTCCGCGACGTAAGTGCGCTCAATGACGCGGGCGCCTTCATCAGTGCTTTCAAGGATCTCACGTTCGAAGCGCCGCTCGCCCCACTTCGTTTGCGTCATGCCCTCGAGCGGGATGCCGCCATCCGCAGTGGCGGGAATGAAGCGCTCTTCCTTGAGAAGAATGGTTTCCGGCGTTCCGAGCCAGATCCCCCACTCGGTACGTTCCAGCAGCACAACATCTTTGGGCTCCTCAATGGATTCGATGTCCATGAGGTCCACCCACTGGAATGGCTGGCCGGTGACTTCCTTGTTGCCGACGCGGTACAGACGCCGCTTGGGAAGGCCTTTGTCGTCGAGTGAGCCGGCGGGGAGCGTTTCAGATTCGGCGCGAATATCCGCAAGGCGCGCCGGGCCGGGGTCGTATGACTCTTCACGTGTGGGCACGCCGAGGAAGACCGAACCGTTGTCGAGTTTTACTTCGTGAATGTCGCGCGGCCAGAATGTCGCAAAACCGTTCCAGAGAACGATGCCAAGCAGCGCGACGATCATGAAAATGCACGCCGTCAGCGCCATGCCGGTGAGCCAGAGCATGGGCTCGCCGCGCACGGCCAAGGGCGTGCGCCGTTTCACGTGGCGCGGCTCATTCGCATCACCGGCGGACTGGATCAATGGCGCCTGGCTCACAGCGATGCGCTCCGTTTCCGCACGCGCTGGCGAATGATTTCCGCCGCGGTGTTGATAATGAACGTCATCGCAAAGAGCACGAGGCCGCAGAGGAACAGCACGCGGTAATGCGTGTGGTCCTTGGGAGCTTCTGGGAGTTCGACGGCGATATTGGCGCTGAGTGTGCGCAGGCCGTCGAAGACGCTCCAGCTCATGATGGGCGTGTTGCCGGTGGCCATCAGCACGATCATGGTTTCGCCGGCGGCGCGGCCCAGGCCGATCATGCACGCGCTGAAGACACCACTCATCGCGACGGGCAGGACCACACGCACGGCAGTCTGCCAGCGTGTCGCGCCGGCGCCGAGTGAAGCGGATCGCAGTGTGTCAGGCACGCTGGTCATCGCGTCGTCCGCGATGGTGTAGATGATCGGGATCACCGCGACGGACATCGCAATGCCGACGACGAGTGTGTTGCGCTGCTGAAAGGCGCCGAAGATGGAGTCGCGCGCATCGAGGCCGACGCTCGTGAGCAGCAGCGCGAATATCGCAGCGACCACCGCGCTGAGCGCCAGCGTCGTCAGGAACTTCAATAACTCGACGCCCGCTTCGCCGGTTGGCGAGAACGCACGATCCCAGGAGCGCAAGCGCGGATCGATATAGCGCGTCACCATGATGGCCACAATGATCGCGGCGCCGGGGAAGGAGATGAGGAACCATCCCGACCATGGGCCGCCGATCACGCCGTCCTGCCACGCGCGAATGTCGGCACGGTCGTACTCGTGCAGTTCGATCTCGCGCTGAATTTCAGGATCAGAGAGTTCACCGGCAGGGCGAACAATCTCGCCGTTGCGGTAATACAGACCTTGCTGACGCAGGCGCCGCGTATCGGAATTGGTGATCGTTGAGCGCTGCTGCACCCAGTCCGGCCATTCGTCGCGCGGCGCCGCTTCGTACCCGCCGGCGCGCACCAGCACGTCATTGTTGCTGGGCTGGAAGAACGTCTTTTCCAGCACCGGTCCAATGGCGACGGAAACGAACGCCGCGATCGCGGTGATGCCAATGATCATGATGAGGCGGCCGCCCGCCGTCGCGCGATTCATGTACCGCACGGGCACAAAGTGCCAGAGATACGCGCCAAGCAGCACGCCAATCGGAATGCCGACAAACGACAGCAGGATGCCCGGCAGATAGTCACGAATGAGCGGCGCCAGCGTCATGGCCGCGATGAATCCGAGAACGACCGATGGCAGCGACGCCATCATTTCGATGGATGGTTTGATCGACGTGCGGATGCGCGGGGAAAGAAATTCGCTCGTGTAAATTGCGGCAAGGATCCCAAAAGGGATCGAGATCAACATTGTGTAGATCGTCGCCTTCATCGTTCCGAAGATCAGCGGCACGAGGTTGTATTTCGCTTCGGCGGCGTCATCGCCCGATGAAGACTGGTAGGTGTAGCTTGGCTCCGGATCACCTTCGTACCACACCTTGCCGAAGAGACTTCCAACGGTCGCTTCGGGATGGCGCGGGTCGAGTTCGAGGACGTGCATCCGGTGCTGGTCGTCCACAAGCAGCACGCCGTCGACTTTCGGCATCAACATGGCGAACGCCAGCGGTGAGCCCGCGTCGCACTTCGTGACGAGCGCATCGCTGGTCATGTTGCGCACATAGGCGCCGCCTCGGTCATCACCGGTGACAAAGGTGCGATCGCGCGAACTGACGCCGATCGAAGTGATCGCAGCGCCCTGTGACGCAAGGGTGTGAGCGCGAACGAAATTCTTTTTGTCCGGCGTGTCGGCGAGTTCGTTTCGAGCGGCGAAGTATCCGTAGACGTTGCCCGCGTCATCGCCGATGGCGATGGTGTTGCCGCCGAGGATTTTGGTCGCGGCCGTCACGGTGCGGCCGGAATCCGCCACGTCCACGGTTTCGGCGAGTGTGATGCTGTCGGGATTGCTGGTGTCGTAGCGCTGGACCGCGCCATCGACCCAAAAGAGCAGCGCGTTCTCGCCGTCGCCGGTGACGAAGACCCATTGGGGTGCGTGTTCAACGGCGTCCACTTTGGCGGGGAAGGAGTATTCGCGCAGACGAATGCGCGGCGCCCCGCCCATCAGCGATTGAATCTTGCGCACCTGGTTGTACGCCGCCGACCCGTCGGCGCGAATCGCGACGAGAAACTCCTCTCGATCGTCCGCGTGGTAATCAACCAGCAAGACGGCGCCGTCGCCGGTGCGTAGTTTGATCGGGTCGGCAATTTCGACTTTTGCCTTCGTGAGCCGCAACTGTTTCAGGGGCGTGCGCGTGGCGACGCTGTCGCCGAAACGGCGCATTTGGTCTGCTTGAAGGTCTTTTAGTTGCTCCGGTTCATCGCTCGGCGCCACGAATTGCGTGTCGAATCCGATTTCGCCGAGCTGCACGGTGCCGTCGTCAAAGCCGAAGGCGACGTATCCGCCGCGGGGCGCGCGGCTGAACGCGGTGATGGTTCGTTCGGCGGGAATGACGTCCTGCTCGGCGATGACCTCGCCAGTGTCGAGCTCGATGGTTTGCAGGACGCCGTCGTCGAGGAGTCGCAGCACCGTGGATTGATGTTCGTCGGGTTCGATGAAGAGCGCGCGATGCGTCGTCGGGATGTCGGCCACGAAGCGTTCTTCGACAACGCCCGGCCGAAACAGGTTGATCGTGACGCCGATCAAATAGATCGCGATGCCGAGGACCGCCGCGACCACCACTAAACCGCCCAGCGTGATGACAAGCGTCGAGACCTTGTCCACGAGGTACACGCTGCGGCGCGTCGTGCGTCGTCGCGTCGGCGGTGTCGGCGTGGAGTCAGTCATGCGAGGGTCCGGATGTCTACCCGATCAGGCACGGGCGTGCCACTTCGTAGGAAAAGGGCGGTCGGCAACGTTGGCGCCGACCGCCCGAAAGTGCTGTGCGGCGAGGCAGGGCCCCTGCTGACCCGCCGCATTGTGTATCAGACCGGAACCTGATCAGAAGCCGGCGCGGATGCCGAGGTTGGCAAGGTCTTCGCGAGCGATCGCCGCGGAAACCGGGAAGTAGCCGTCCTTGATCGTGATCTCCTGGCCCTGACGGGAGAAGATCAGACGAACGAACTCGCGGCGGATGGGATCAAGCTGCGAATTCGGGCGGTGGTTGATGTAGACGTACAGGAAGCGGGCAAGCGGGTAGTCGCCGCTGTAGGAATTTTCAGCGTCAGCCGCGAATGCCTGATCACCGGTGTCGATCGAGAGCGGCAAAGCGCGGACGTCCGCCGTCGCGTAACCAATGCCTGAGTAACCGATCGCGTACTTGTCAGTGGCGATGCCCTGAACGACGGAGCTGGAGCCCGGTTGCTCCTTGACGGTCGGCTTGTAGTCGTTCTTGCCGAGGGCGACTTCCTTAAAGAAGCCGTAGGTGCCCGATGCGGAGTTGCGGCCGTACAGGCTGATGGGCTTGTCGCGCCATTCGCCGGTGAGGCCGAGGTCGCCCCACGTCATCGTGCGCGGGCCGGTCACGCTGAAGATCTGCGTGAGCTGCTCGATGCTCAAGTATTCGATCGGGTTGTCCTTATGGACGAACACGGCCAGCGCGTCAACGGAGACGCGAATCGGCGTGGGCTTGTAGCCGAACTTCTTCTCGAAGGCGTCGATTTCAGACGACTTCATCGCGCGGCTCATGGGGCCGAACTGCGACTGGCCTTCGATCAGCGCCGGCGGCGCCGTCGAGGAGCCCTTGCCCTCGATCTCGATGCTGACGTTGGGGTAGAAGCCCTTGAACTCTTCCGCCCACAGCGTCATGAGGTTGTTCAGGGTGTCGGAGCCGACGCTCTTGAGTGAGCCGGACACGCCCGAAACAGGGGTGTAGCTCGGAAGCGAGCGGTCCACGGTGACGCTCTGGGCGATCACGCCCATGGCGGGGGCCGCAACAAGGGCGGCAATGGCAAACTTGCGAATCATCATCGGTCTCCTGCTCGTTTGGGAACGCCAGAGGACCCTGCCTCCGACTACGGGGGAGATTGTCGCCGCACGCAACCGTTGGAAAAGGGCGGTTTTGTCAAGAGATCGTGAAGAAGCCCCGCGGCGAGGCTCTCTCGCTCAAGAAATCACGGTTATCGCGCATCAAACAGGGCCGATCCACTCACGGAATACCATGAGCCCATGAGCGACCTGTGGTCAGGACGGCGTGAAGCGGCAAGGCGGCGAGTGGAGCCGCTGGCGTGGCGCATGCGGCCGCGCACTATTGATGAAGTCGTCGGGCAGCGACACATTCTGGGTGAAGGTTGTTTGCTGCCGCGCATGCTGCAAGCGGACACGCTGACGTCCATCATTTTGCATGGGCCGCCCGGCACCGGAAAGACAACACTCGCGGAAGTGATCGCACATCACGTGAAGGCGAACTTTGTGCGCGAGAACGCGGCGAGCGTGGGCGTGGCGCGCATTCGCGAAATCATCGCGGACGCAGGGCGGCGCCTGGAAGAAAACGCCGGGCGCACGATTCTGTTTCTCGACGAGATTCACCGATTCAGCAAGTCGCAGCAGGATGTGCTGCTGGGCGACGTCGAGCGCGGCGTGATCATTTTGATCGGCGCGACCACGGAGAACCCGATGTTCGCGGTGAATTCGGCGCTGGTGAGCCGCAGCACGGTGTTCCGGCTGGAGTCATTGAGTGAGGATGAGATTGAAGCGGTGTTGCGCAACGCGATCGCGGATGAAGAGCGCGGCTACGGCAAGCTGAATCTGAAAGTAGATGACGAGGCGATCGCGCACTGGGCACGGCTTAGCGATGGCGACGCGCGGCGGGCGTTGACGGCGCTGGAAGTGGCGGTCCTCAGCAAAACCAATCTCCCTCTCCCCCCGGGAGAGGGCCGGGGTGAGGGGCATCAGGGAACGAGCACGCAATCGGCGCAACGAAGAAGTGATTCGCCCGCCGCGCGATCCCCCTCATCCGACTCGACTTCGTCGAGCCACCTTCTCCCGGGGGGAGAAGGGTTGCACATCACCCTCCTCGACGCTCAGGAATCCATTCAACACAAAGCACTTGTCTACAGCGGCGATGGCGATGAGCATTACGACGTTATTAGCGCGATGATCAAGAGTGTGCGCGGCAGTGATCCGGACGCCGCGCTGTATTGGATGGCGCGCATGATCGAAGCCGGCGAAGACCCGCGCTTCATCGCGCGGCGTCTGGCCATTCTTGCGAGTGAAGACATCGGCAACGCGGACCCGCAGGCGGTGGTGATCGCCAACGCATGCTGGTCACTGGTGGAGCGCATCGGCATGCCGGAGGCGCGCATCACGCTTGGGCAGTGCGCGACGTATTTGGCGCTGGCGCCGAAAAGCAACGCGGTGTACCGAGCGATCGACGCCGCGCTGGCGGACGTGCGCGACGGGCGAACGATCCCGGTGCCAATGTTTCTGCGCGATAGTCACAAGGTGGAGAGCGTTGGAAGCCCGAAGGAAGGCAAAGGGTACGAGTACAGCCATGCACGCGGGAAAGAGACGAGTGTTGGTGGGGTGACGGGGCAGGACTATTTGGGTGTGGACAAGATGTATTACGAGCCGACGGCGCACGGGTTTGAGAAGTTGATGAAGGAGCGGCTGGAGGAAGTGCGGGAGGCACGAGGTCTCGCGGACTAATGGAAAAGGAACTGAATCAATTCGAGATCGAGCGCATCGTGAAGGGCGATAAGACGAAGGCCATCGTCGGATGGATTGCAGGGATAACGATTTTTTGCATGCTTGGTTGGACAGGATTTCTATATGTCGTGCTGCTTGGCGGATATGGCGGGTACGACTTGCCTGATGCAGACGAGCGTGCGTTGCGCGAGCTCCTTCAGACGATTCCCTGGACGGTTGGAATCGGGTTGACCGTGTTCGCTGTGCTTTCCGGATTGGTCGTATTTGTTCGGCATGTTGTCATGCGCGAGCGTCCGGAGAATTCGTGCGAGGGCTGCGGGTACGATTTGAGCGGAATTCAAAGCAGTCTCTGCCCTGAATGCGGAAGCGCAACCGCAGATGCGCCGATTGCGGCGCCGCCGCGAACCTCACCGGACCTAACGAGCCGGAGTGAGGGGCAAGGCGGTCTGGCATGAAGGCCTGAGCCCCGCAGGAGCGTTTCGATTATTGCCACAAGTGGAGTCAGTCCGGTCCGCCGGGCGAGCGCAACTCGTGGAAGATGGCACAAATGAACAAGGCCCCGGAGGGGCGCTGGAAGAATTGAGATTACGACGTGGAGTTCCTTCGCCCCTTCAGGGCGAGGTTGTTGTGGGCGGTTATCCACGAGTTGCGCTGCGCTTCACTCGTGGCAACGATCTTTCGCCCCGTTGGGGCGGGCTCAGGTCGTTTGAGCTTCGCTATGTGAGCGTAGGCGTCGCATGCCTTCTGTCAGAACCAATTCGTTCATGCGTGCGAATGATGGTTTGAGATGAACTCGCCGAGCCAGCTTGCGTCGACGCTCCGCCCGATCAAACACTTTGTTGCGTGGTTCGCCATCATCGTGTTCTTGATGTGGTGGGCAGACAATTTTCTAGGAAGAAGCAGGCCCCCTTATCGCCCTCCCCAACCTAGCGATAGTCAGATTTGGCGTTCGGCAAATCTGACGCTGTCGTCGATCGAGCAGTATGAGGAGCTCTTTGGCGTGCTTCCAGTGATGGATGAAAAGGGATCTCCATGGTGGCGCATTCTGCAAGATTCGGAATCGGAATCACACTTTTTCATCGTCATGGGATTTCCCGGTACATATTTGGAAGACGAACCCATACTCGATCAGTTCAGAAATCCACTCATTTACATTCCGCCCGATTCGATTCGATGCACCGGCCCGAACGGCGTTGACGATGGCGGCGACCTGGATGACTGGACGTTCTCAAAAGCAAAATCGTATACCGACTGGAGCACCAAAGAACCTGACTGGAGTCTTTGGTATCCCGATCACTTTGCACATGCGCGCGTTCGTGCCGCCGTATTCGTGTTGCTTTCGGTTCTTGTTGCGCCGGTGATCGGTCGTCTCTGCTGGCGCCGCGCGCGAGTCTTTGGAATCGCGTCCGCTTGCCTCATTCCATCCATACTTGTGCTTCAGATTCGACCGCCGGACGTCCATATCATGGGGTGGCCGAAATGGCTCGAATTCCTTGAGGGTGTGGCGAGGTGTGTTGCGTTCTTCGCAGCAATCACGGCCAGTTATGCGCTCCTCATGTTTGTCTTGGAATATCCGATCAAGCGGATCGTCGCTGCATTCGCCCGGCGAGATGGTCTGTGCGAAGTGTGCAACTATGATTTGAGCGGGCTTGAATCGAATCGGTGTCCCGAATGCGGACGGCTCTTTGATCAGGGCGATGGAATGACGGAGATGCCCGTAGCGGAGCAGTCATCATGACCGAGCGCGCCAAGCAGGCCCGATACGACTTCGCGCGGCAGCGCGAAGAAGCGCGCGATCGGTATTTCATGCGGGTTTGGTCCTGCTGCGTTGTTCTCCCCACGATCGTAGTTGGATTGTCCTTTGTCCTCATCATCGCAAGCAGTGCGCGTGCGACGTTCGCGTCAGACCTTCCTTGGGTCGGCGGCTTGATACTGCTCGTTCTTCTACTGGGCGCGGTGTTGGGTTTACCCACGGCGTTCGTAAGCGCTCGATTACGTTATGGGCCCAAGCGGAGCCTTTCAAAGGGTCGCTGCGCGAAGTGCGGGTATGACTTGCGTGGTTCAGTGTCGGTGGTGTGTCCGGAATGTGGGGTGGCAGTCGCGGATGAGTCGATTCTCGCCGCCGCGCCAGTCGAGCGGGACGATGGAACTGGCGTTTGAGCAGCGACGAATAACTCAAACGTGATGGCATTGTTCCCAACAAGCCGGAGCCGGCTGGGTCGAGACTTCATCGCTCGCGTGACAATCGTCGTCGCGCTACTCCAATGGTCGGCCCCAATCACGTCCGCGCGCTCGTGGATTCCGGCGAATGAATATCAAGCTCAGCAACATGCGATGCGAATATACGTCGCGCAGACTTCGGCTCCTCATCTGCAAGGCGATATTGAGGATGACGAGTGGTTTGCGATGCGATATGCGGAGATGATCGATCGAAGCTGGCGACTCAATCGTTTTTTTCAGAATCATGGAGCATTGGATGAAGCGGGGCGACCGCTCGACGTGTGGGGTCGCCCACTTGCGGCGCTGCGTCTTGGACTGATTCGATGTGTCGGCCCAAATGGCGTCGATGATGGAGGCGAACTCGATGACTGGGAGGTTTCGTTTCACGGCCGCCAAATTGCTGAGACGGGTCCGCGATGGGAGTATTGGTTTGCGCAGGAGCGATCACAAATCTATTGGCGAGTCTCGGCTCGAGTTGTTGTTGCACTTGCTTTGTTTGCGGCGATTGTGAGCCTTCGGCGAGTCAACTTCGCTTCATTGTCGACTTGGGCAATCATCGTTGGGCATCTTGGCGCGACTCTGGTTCCGTCGAATATGGTGATCTTCAATGAGCCAGCTTGGATCGACATCTGTGTCGCGGCGAGCAAGTTCACGTTCTACATTGGAGTATTGGCGCTCGCGGCGGCAATTGTGTTAGCAGTCGATCGCTTTGTCGTCAGAATGTGTCGTTCCTCAAAGGACAATCGGTGTTTGGAATGCGGCTATGACTTCGAAGGGTTGACAAGCGACCGTTGCCCGGAGTGCGGGACGGCAATCGACGAGTTTGATGAGGCGCCAACGTGGCAGGATGCGGAGAGCGCCTCGTGATCGAGCGTGCAAAGCAAGCTCGGTATGACTTTGCGACGCGACATGAACGAGCTCGCGATCGTCATTTCATGCGGGTTTGGCTCGGATGCACATTCGGCCCAATGATCCCCTTCTGTGTGTTCGGAGGCATGTCGTTGCCTTTCACCGGCACAACGATTGGGGACTTCCTTATGCTCGCGGCGCTTGCGATCATCCCATTTATCTTTTTTGGTTGCTTTGCCGGGATTTTTATTGCAACGGCGAGTGCGCGCGCACGATTCGGCCCAATGTATGGCTTGTTCAATGATCGCTGCCCCAAATGTGGTTACGACCTGAGTGGCGGAATGTCGCACTTGTGTTCTGAATGCGGAAGCAAGATCGCCGATGCGCCGGACGAACTCATGGCGGCGTCTACGGCGAAATCGTCGCGCGACCTGTCCGCGCCGGGGTGAGGTGTGACCGACCTCGTTTACGAATGAAGGCTCTGAAGGGGCGGAGATAGCGAACCCCTCTCCCAGCGGGAGAGAGGGTTTGGCTCCCCCGCCCCGCGGGGGAGGACCGAGGAGGGGGCTCTCCTATCTACGCCCTACTCCAAGCCTCGAACGTGAATAGCACAATGAGGCTTGTAGAAGGGAGTAGTTCAAGAGCCCTCCCCCTACCCCCTCCCGCGAGGCGGGAGGGGAGGCTCAAATTCGTGTGCCATTGCTCTTGAGCAGTGGAGAATCGCGATCAGCCATCCTTCAAGATCGCACTGCTCACAGAGCAGTGGCACCCGATTGAAATCAGCCCTCACGCCCTCTCAAACGAGATTTTTGAACTTCAATGTCCTGTTTGATGGACATTTTGAATATACAACTTGCCTTGATGTAAAAAATACTATACTCTTTGGCGATGATACTCGACAGGAGACAATCATGAACGAGACAGGAACTGGCGCCCTTTTCAGGGAGAAAAGCGCGTGGGCCACGGCTGCGGTCATCGGGATCGTCAACGGCGGCGCCTTGGTCGCGATCTGGGCCATGCCGCAGAACCCCATGCTTTGGGTTGGCGTCATGGTCCCCGCGGTCATTACTCAGATCATCGTGCTGCTCGCGCTGCACATCATCATCGCGCTCGGCACACCCAAGCAGCCTGATGACGAGCGCGACGCCGTGATCAGAGGCCGATCGACGCGCTACAGCGTGATCGTCGACACGATCGGCATCTGGTTCGCCATCATCGCGCTCATCTCCCAGCGCGCCGCGATGGGCGACGATGGGCCCAGCAATCTCCTGCTGGATCCGATGCTCGTCGCGTACGGTCTGTTTCTCTGCGTCGTTGTCGCCGAAGTGATTCGTCTGCTCACGCAGGCGATGGACTATCGGCGATCCCAGTGACGGAGAAGCGTATGAGCAAGACCTCCGTCACCAATTCAATCCGCATGCATCGCTTCATGGCGAATGAGATGACACAGCAGGAACTGGCCGACCGTGTCGGTGTCAGCCGCCAGACCATCGTTGCGATTGAGAAGGCGAAGTATTCGCCAACGCTGGAGCTGGCGTTCAAGATCTCGCGCGTGTTTGAGAAGCCGCTGGATGAAGTGTTTCAGTACGAGCCGTAGGAGCGCGGGCGCCGTTCCCATCCCTCTCCCTTTGGGAGAGGCCAGGTGAGGGCTCCGAAACTCCTCCCTTCTCCAAGCCTCAAACGAGTACAGCGCATCAAAACTCAGTGATGAGCGATGCACTGGTCTCCCCTCATCCGTCATCCCGACATGTCGGGATGCCGCCTTCTCCTGGCAGGAGAAGGATTTACTCCCTCTCCTCTCGGGAGAGGGCCGGGGTGAGGGGTGTTGTGCGAACAAAGATTCAATTACGTCGTTGTTGAATTGAGCGCGCAAGCGTGGCCTTGACTGAGGACAGCCAAGACCACGGCGCCGCCAGGAATGCGCAGAGGGCGCTCTTGAGCAGTGCAGAACCGTGAACAGCGAAGCCCTTGGAACGCACTACTCACAGAGCAGTGACACACATTTTTGTGTTCACTCTTGACATATGCCAATATTGGAATATATTGACTCCGTGCCACTTCTTCCCACCATCGCGGCCGACCCCTTCGACGCTCTCGCGGACCCGCGCCGCCGGCGCATCCTCGAACTGCTCGCCGAGGAAGAGCGCCCAGTCAACGAGGTGGTGGAGGCGATGGACATGTCGCAGCCGCAGGTTTCGAAGCACCTGCGCGCCTTGCGCGAGGTCGGCCTCGTCACCGTGCGCGGCGACGGGCGCCGGCGCCTCTACAGCCTCAACGCCGCGCGGCTCAAACCCGCGTACGACTGGATCGGCACATTTGAGCCTTTCTGGCGTCAGCAGCTTGAACGCATCAAAGATCGCGCTGAACAGGCGGCGACGTCGCCGCACGCACCGCGCGACCATTCATAGAGATCACCATTCATTGCAGGAGATTGCGCCATGGTGAAAAGCGCTGTTGAAGAGATCATCAAATCGCTCGACCTTCGCAAAGAGATCGAGATCGCGGCGCCGCCCGCGGTCACGTTCGAAGCCATCCTCACCGAACTCGGCCCCGGAAGCGTGATGCCCGATGGCACTGCGTTCCCGATGGTCATCGAACCCTGGCCGGGCGGGCGCTGGTTCCGTGACCTCGGGAACAAATCCGGCCATCTCTGGGGGCACGTGCAGGTCATCAAGCCGCCGACGCTGCTGGAGATCAGCGGGCCGATGTTCATGTCATACCCCGCGATCAACTTTGTGCAGTACCGCCTGACCGAATCAAACGGCGGCACGCACTTGCAACTCACACACCAGGCGCTCGGGCACATCGCTGCGGACGTGTTCGAAGGCGTGCACGGAGGCTGGGAGCACGGTTTGAATCGTGTGCGCGAGATTGCTGAAAGCCGCGTCTGATCGCACCTGCGAAACCAATATTTCATACCTTTCACACCACACACAACGCCCCATGAGAGAGGATCAAACCATGACAACTGCAACGGCAACCATGACGCCCGCACAGGCCCGAGCCGCGTGCGACAGCGGCCTGCATTCACTCGCCACAGCGCGATGGCTGATGACGGAACTCATCCAGAATCTGACGCCTGAGCAATGGATGCATCAGCCCAAGCCGGGAATGAACCATGTGATGTTCAACGTCGGACACATTGCATACTGCGATGGTGATTTCCTACGCGCCAGCGGCGGCGACACAAGCACTGTGCCTGCATCGTGGAAAGAGCTGTTCAACATGGGCTGCACGCCGTCAGCGAAGGCAAGTGATTATCCCTCGCCGCAGGAAGTGACGAATGTCTTGAACCGCGTGCGTGGAGAATTCGCCGCTCACTTGGCTTCGCTGCCCGATGCGAGACTTCTGGACCCGGTCGACCACGAGATGCTCGCGGACATTACGCCGACGATTTCGCACCTGCCCGCCTTTGTGACGTTGCACGAGAGCACGCACATCGGCCAGATTTTGTCGATCCGTCAGGCGCTCAAGCTCCCCGGCGTCCTCGGTAAGTAAACTCACGCACCGCCGCGGCTCGTCGCTTTCCCGCGTTGGGTCGCATTCACTTCATAGAGGGCAACACAGATGGCTTACATCGATGGATACGTTCTTCCGGTTCCGTCCAAGAAACTCGATGAGTACAAGAAGATTGCGCGCAAGGCGGGCAAGCTTTGGATTGAACACGGTGCGCTTGAATATCACGAGTGCGTCGCGGACGACATGACCGTGCCGATGGGCGTTCAGTTTCCCAATCTGATGGAAACCAAACGCGGCGAAACCATCATCTTCGCATGGATTCTCTACAAGTCCCGCGCCCATCGCGATCGTGTGAACAAGAATGTCATGGCGGATGAGCGGCTCACGGCCATGTGTCCTGATCCAAAGTCAATGCCGTTTGACTGCAATCGCATGGCGTACGGCGGATTCAAGACGATGGTTGATTACGTCGCTGAAGAGTAGCAAGCGGTGGCGGCGCTCGAGGAGGCCTGTGATGAATCAGAACGCGAACAAGAAAGCCACGACTGATTTTCTTGAACTCGTCGTCGCCGGCGCCATCGGCGAGGCGTATGACAAGCACATCAGCGCCGATTTTCGTCATCACAACCCGCATTTCCCCGGCGACGCCGCGTCGTTGCAGCAGGCGATGGAAGAGAAGCACATCGAGCTTCCGAACAAAGTCTTCGAGATCCAGCGCGCCATCGCGGATGGCGATTTCGTCGCGGTGCATTCGCGCCTGCGCATGGACGCGAAGACACCTCCGATGGCGGTGGTGCACATCTTCCGGTTTGAGAACGGCCGCATCGCTGAGATGTGGGATGTCGCACAAGTGACGCCGGACCAATCGCCGAACGAGCATGGCATGTTTTGATTCCGTGAGTCATGAGCCGAACCGCGCCCGTCAGGAAGCGGTTTCCAAAGAAGACTCACTTCACCGAGTGCCACTGCTCTTGAGCAGTGAAGAACCATTCGGCCACTCATCGAGCTTTGCATTGTTCAAATTCAACGGGCCACAATGATCGCGCCGCATAGGTGATCGGCCTTCTGTCAGCGTCAGGGGGCTTTCCGGCGATTTTGCTTGCCCGTTTCAGTGAAACTCTCATAATAAAATCAGATGCACCTTTCGAGGCGAAAGGTGACTCAGAAGTGCATATTCTCACGATTCGACGGAGGCGCCATGGAGAGTCGCATTCGCACTTGGTCGACGCAGGCTTCATTCGTAGTGGCGCTAGGGATCGCCTCTGCCACGTTAGGGCAGGTGTGTGAATTGCCAACGACCGGCTTCCTCGGCAACGACATGCATCACGTGACTCGCGCCGGCTCAATGATCTATGCGCTGGGTGGGCTGGGGATCATTGCGATCGATGCTTCGGATCCTTCGAACCTTGAGATCGTGGGAGAGGTGTCGTCGCCGTTTGCGAATTCCCGCTACGCAGAGTCCATGAACAATCAGGCGGATATGGCATTTGACGAAGGGTATCTCTACATCGTCGGAAATGATGAGAGTGCGACCGGCCTGACCGGACTTCTCATTTACGAAACGACGGACCCGACAGCGCCTTCACAAATTGGATACGTCGAAATCCCTGAAGGCCCCCGCCGCATTGCCGTTCAGGGCGATCTCGCTTTCGTGACGAACTGGAAGCAAGGTTCGGTCAATGATCCAGTCGGTCTGCACGTCATCGACATTTCGGACCGTTCGAATCCGACGCTTCTGTCGATTGTCGAGATTTTTCCAGAGATGGATGATTTGGCGGTCGACGGAGACTACGTCTATGTCGCCACGTCCGGACCGAGCACCGTCCCGACGCCGATGTATGTGATTGACGTGTCAGATCCGGTGAACCCGACAATTGCAAAGGAATTCACAGTGATTCCGGGCGGGCCTGGATTGGCGACTGGAATAGCGATCGACGGTGATTACGCGTACTTGTCGATCGTTTACGCGGCAGTAAACCTACCAAAGGGTGTGGCGACCGTTGACATCTCAGATCCTGAGAACCCCGTCCTTGTCTCGGCGCCTATCTTGCCGTTTCCTGTTTCGGTCGACGCAATCCACATCAGCAATGGTTACCTTTTTCAAAGCCAAGAACCCTTGGGGATAGGCGTCTATGACTTGTCCAATCCGATCACGCCTGTGTATCTGGGTTCATTTGAGACAGGAAGCAACAGGCATGTGAATTTCACGGTTGACGGCGGGGTATTGACAGTCGCCTACGACGGGGTTGAGACATTTGACGTTTCCTCGCCGGTTGCCGTGAACAGTCTCGATCGCATCAACCCGCCGATGGAGATACCAACGGCAGTCGCGGTCCGAGGCGATGTTGCTTTCGTGTTTGATGGCGAGCTGGGAGCGCCGAATATGTTCAAGTCAATCGACATAAGCGATCCGTTGAACCCGATCATCATGTCGTCAATGGAAACGTCAGGCGCCGACTTCGTCTTGAACGGCGACTACGCGATCGTCGGCGGACTCAAAATGATTGATGTTTCAGATCCGAACAATCTCGAAGTCGTCGGGTCCATTAGTGCCCCAGGGGGCCATTCAGTGGCGAGCCTTGGAGATCTTGCGTTGCTCGTTGGTTCAGACGGGCTTGTCATCGCAAGCATCGAATATCCAGAAATGCCATTCGTCGTGAGCACTCTCCCGCTGCCAACCAACGGTATTGGCACAGCGGATGGCGGCGTTGTGATGAGCGGAAATTTTGCATACGTCGGTCGACGAACGAGCGGACTTCACGTTGTGGACCTTTCCGATCCAGCCCAACCGTTTGTCGCAGCGTCGATCGATACGTCGGCCGAACGGGTCGCGCTCTGCGGCGACCTTCTCGCCGTGGCGAGGCTGAACAATAATGTTGAGTTCTATGATGTGTCTGATCCTGCGAACCCGCAGTTCTTGAGCGAAATCTATGCAAATCAAGCTCGAGTCTGGGACCTCAAGATCCAGGGTGACTTGGTGTATTGCTCGTTTGGGAATGACGGGTTGCGAATCATCGATGTGTCCGACCCGATGAACCCGGAGATCGTTGGCTTGTACCATCGCTGGACCGATCAAGTCGCGCTCAACGGAACGTCAACATTCGTTTCGATCGGCAACGACGGCTTCCACGTCGTCGATACAAGCAATTGCGGCTTGCCGCTCAATGCATGCCCGCCTCCCGCGGATCCGCCGCAACCTCCGCCGCTTCCGCCCGCAGGACCGGCTGACTTCAATGGTGATGGCTTCATCAACGGCGCCGATCTGGCGACTCTCCTCGCAAGTTGGGGTGGCCCTGGCGGCGATCTCAATGGTGACGGTGTGACCGACGGCATTGACCTGGCCACTTTGCTGGCGGACTGGACCTGAACCGAACCGCGCCCGTCAGGAAGCGGTTTCCAAAGTAAAACCAAATCACCGTGTGCCACTGCTCTTGAGCAGTGCCGAGTTCAACTTGTCGTCCAAAGGTTCACCGCTGCTCAAGAGCAGTGGCACACACATCTGCGGCGCCGCACCGAAAGTTCCATGATCGCGCGCCGTCGTACCCCTAAACCAACGCTTGATTGAGTGTCCAGCGCCTCTGCCACGTCGGGCGGGGGTCTGATAGGAATTTAGATCTTGGAGAATGGGGTGTCCCCCGGATACGGTGGGCAGCAACCCTTTGGAGATATTGAAATGCTTGGAAAGACTTCAGGGATCGTGTTGTGTCTGTGCGCCGTTTTCGTCGCCCACGCTGGTCCGCTCGACCCGCCGTCCGGGCCCGTGACTGATTCGGAGCAGTCGCTCGGCTACAAGACTCTTTTCCAAGTTGAGCCGCGCACACCCCTCGCAAGGGCGGACTTCCCCGTCCTGATTAACACGCCGGGCTCGTACTACCTCGTCGAAAACGTGCCATTCACCGGCGCGAGCGGCGCCAATGGCATCGAAATTATCGTTGACGACGTGACGATCGATCTCAACGGTTTCTATCTCGAAGGCGCAAGCGAAGTCGTCGCCGGCCGCATCGGCATCCTCGCGACCAATCGACGCAATATTCACATCAAGAATGGCACGGTGCGCAACTGGAGCCTTGGCGGCATCTCGCTGCCAAATTCGGAGAACTGCATCATCGGGCACATGCGCGTCGAGAACTGCGGATTCGCCGGCATTCAAACTGGCAGACAGTCGCGCGTGCATGATTGCGCTGTCGTGGGGTCGAGCGACACTGGCATCATCGCGTTCGGCGCCTCCATCAATGGATGCACGGTGCGCGATTCCGGAGGTGACGGGATCTTCGCATCCGATGGCTCAACCGTCACCAACTCCACCTCGTCCAGCAACGGCGCGCGTGGCATTGTCGTTTCCGGCGGCTCCATCACGTCCTGTGGCAGCAGCCAGAACGGAATCTGGGGCATGCAGGCCACCAACGGCTCGTCCATCTCCAATAGCGGCTCGTACCAGGACAATTCTGGCTTGGACGCCCTCAATGGCTCCACGATCACCAATTGTGCCGCATTCGACCATCAAAACGCCGTAGGCATCAGCGTTCGTCAGGGCTCACTGGGTGAGTCGTGCACCGTCTTCGGCGGCGCCGGCGACGGCATTCAGGCCTCAAGCGGCTCGACGGTTCGCAATTGCAACGTTTCCGACGTCGGCGCGGCGGGCATCATTGTGCTGTCCAGCTTCTCCCGTTGCCGCATCGAAGGGAACAATGTCGAAGGGTGCGCGACGGGCATTCTGGTCAGTGCCGGCTTTGGCAACAACCTCATCATTTCCAACAGCGCCAGCGGCAACGCCACGAATTACAACATCGCCGCGACCAACGCCGTCGGGCAGATCATCAACGTCGCCGGCGCCACGATCACCAGCGGCAACTCGTGGGCGAATTTGAGTTTCTGAATCAGTAAATGTTGAAATAGAAACAGTGTGCCACTGCTCAAGAGCAGTGGTGATTCATCCCTCCTCCCTCGCCTAGCGGGGGAGGACCAAGGTGGGGGCTCTTAATCTTCTCCCTTCTCTTTGCCTCGAACGTAAGCAGCCCAATCGAGCGATGGAGAAGTGAGTAGATAGGTAGCCCTCCCCCTACCCCCTCCCGCAAGGCGGGAGGGGAGGGAGCCCGATCCGAACCGTCCGCCGCAGGCGGATGAGGAAGCGGTTTCCGTGCCAGTCGTCAATTCAATGTGCCACTGCTTTCAAGCAGTGGTGAGCCATTGGCCACAAGTTGAACACCGCACTGCTCAAGAGCAGAGGCACACACCATTCATTCCGACCGAGCTTGCAACCGATTTAAACTCGCGCGCAATGATCCGTCCGGGATTGGCGCCAACTCGATTCCTTTTTCCATCAGTGATTCCTGAAACCGCGAAGCAATTGCGGCTCCGGTGATGTTGTCGTATTCGACCGCCGCGCTGAACCCGATGGTGTCTGCAATTTGAGCTTCGCCGAGTTCACCAATGGCCCACGTGAAATCTTCGGCGAGTCCGCGTTCGATGAGTTCGATGCCGCGGGATTCGTTTCCCAGGCGGATTTCAGCGAGGCCTTCGAGGATGCACTGCCATGACCAGTCCGTGATCTTGATCTCATACATCTGCATGACCGCCCGCGACATGCGGCTCAGGCCAAACGCAATCCCCCACGGCACAGACGCGACCGCGGCGCCGCAAAAGAACACAACGACGGACTTCCGGAATGGCTTCACGACGCACCTCGCGGCTGGAGTTTCTTCGGAAGATTCGTGGGGCGGAGGCGGGTGGTTCCGTTGATGTGATTGGCACCGGCAGGCACTGCTCATATAGCGATGGTGGACCATCGAACCACAATTTGAACTCCGCTCTGCACTTGAGCAGTGGCGCCCCATATGTGGTTTCGAATCTATTGTGCCATCGTCTCGCACAGCGAGGCCATGCGTTCGGCGATAGATTGAGAGTTGCGAGATGACGTCTCGACGATCGGCCTCTCATGGCACATTCGATGAATGCGACTATGCACGGTTACTTGCACGCTAAGATTAGGCTTTGATAGAAGGATCGATATACCTTCGAAATGCCGCCTTCAAGCTAGGATCATTTGCCCAATCGCGGTCAAGCGGAGTCGTCTTTGAGCCCAACCACTTCCATTCATCAACAGATGTGTCCGGAGACCTGACAAAAATATGTCGATTATTTTCGAGCAGCGCGCTACGGGAATGTTCATGGACTTGGCTGCAGTTTTCAGATACCAATCCCTCAAGAATGCCACCGACATTCCCAGGATTACCGGGGCACTTATTTACCGCAATTGGTGGAGTAGGCGAATGTCCCCTGGACTTCAACCGCTGCGTGATATCTACCCACGGAGCACAATACGGCCTGATCTCCCAAACTGCCTGATCGAGCAGCTCACGTTCATCGCCCTTTGTCCACCAAGACTTGGTCAAGTATCGATCCGATGCAAAAGACGCAATTCGTGCAATCAATTCAACGACTGCATTTGAAATCTGAACGTCGATGATTTGAAGTCCACGCACCGCATCAAAAATAGATACCAAATCATGACCATACGAACGAATGGTCTTCTTGCCGTGACCCACTGGCATCGACTTATCGTTGCGATTGAATAACAGCACGGCTTTGCCATATTTCTCTAGAGTCTGCTGTGACATCCAAAGAAATTGGCTTTGCATGCCTAATCGATGCACCGCACGCGCGCATATGTAATCGCAGTCCGCCTGTTCTACGAAACAGGCACGCGCAAAAGTATTCAAGGCAACATCTTCAGAGATATGACTTATGCCGCCGGCAGAACTCATCTCGTAGCATCTCTCACAAATTCCCCCGCCGCTCCTGCTCCAGCTCCAGCGCCTCAAACAGCGCCTTGAAGTTGCCTTTGCCGAAGGACTGGCTGCCGCGGCGGCAGATGATTTCGAAGAAGAGGGTCGGGCGGTCCTGCAGGGGCTTTGTGAAGAGCTGCAGCAGATAGCCCTGATCGTCGGCGTCGACCAGCACGCCGAGTTTGCGGATCTTGTCGTGATCTTCCTTCACCGGGTCGTGCCCGTTTTCGCGCAGGGTGGTGTTCACGCGGTCCCAGACGACTTCGTAATACGTGTCCGGCAGGGAGAGGAAGTCCACATCGCGGCGGCGCAGTTCTGCGACGCTGGAAAGCTCATCATTCGTGCGCAAAGCGAGGTGCTGCACGCCGGGCGTCATGTTGTGCCATTCCAGGTATTCCTGAATCTGGCTCTTTTTCTTGCCTTCGGCGGGCTCGTTGATGGGCATCTTGATGACGCCGAAGCCGCTGGCCATGACCTTGGACATGAGGGCGGAGTATTCGGTCGAGATGTCGTTGTCATCGAAGTGCTTGAAGAGCTTGAACTCAAGCACATTCTCGTACCACTCGACCCAGTGGTTCATCTTGCCTTCTTCGACATTGCCGACGCAGTGGTCGACCCATTGCAGGCCGCAAGGGTTCTTCTTGTTGTATTCGTTGATTCGTCGGGCGTCAGCGGGCTTGAAAAGCGGGCTGAAGCGGCCGCCATTGCGCACGGTCTCGAGGTCGTACTTCCCGGTGCG
Source organism: Phycisphaerales bacterium (assembly GCA_029260345.1). GTDB lineage: Bacteria > Planctomycetota > Phycisphaerae > Phycisphaerales > UBA1924 > OFTM186. The sequence goes on from JAJDDK010000005.1 coordinate 62,612, forward strand.
CGAAACGAAGGTGTGCGTGGCGCGACCGTAGGACTCGATCGCGGCGCTCGTCACCGAACCATCGTCATCCGACTCCGTCCGCGGCTCAAACGCGACCTTCGCACCGTTCTTCACCGCGCGCTCAAACGCTTTCTCAGCATCCGCCACGGTGAACGCAACGTCCTTCACGCCGTCGCCGTACTTGCGCACTTCTTCGCCAATCGGGCTGTCGGGCGTGAGGCCGGTCTGGAGGACAAACCGGATGTTGCCCTGCGTCAGCAGATAGCTCGCCACGTCGCGGCTGCCGGTCGTCAGATCCGAAAACTGCTCGATCTGGAAGCCGAAGGTGTTGGCGTAATAGTGCGCCGCCTGCTTGGCGTTGCCGACATAAAAGCGGACATGGTCCACGTCGACGAGGCGAAGCGGATCGGTCGTCGCGGCGGCGGAAGTGGCGTTTGATGGCGTAACGGTGGTCATGGGGTATTCCTCCTCAATGCGTCCTGAGAGGGCATGATAGGCAAGAATCAGAGCCACGAGCGCGAGCGAGTGGTGGCTGGGATGAGTTCGCAGAATTGCCCTCGAACTGGCCGTAAATCGCACGCTGGGGCCATGTTCAGCCTCAGATCAAATGAACGAATTGACACCGCCTCGACCCCGTGCTTGCGCTTGGGGCTCTGGTCTGGGATGTACACTCCGTCGCAATGCGCACCTTCCGCTCCGACAACAACGCTGGCATGACGCCCGAAGCCATGCGAGCCATCGCGGACGCCAACGGCGGACATGCCGTCGGCTATGGCGACGATGAGATCACGACGCAGGCCGTCGCGGCGTTCAAGAAACTCTTCGGGCCGTCGTGCTCAGTGTTTTTCGTCGCGACTGGCACAGGCGCGAATACGCTCGCGGTCGCAAGCCTGACGGAGCCATGGCAACGGGTGCTGTGTCATGTGCACAGCCACTGGAATGATGATGAATCGACGGCGCCGGAGCGGATCACGCACTGCCGCACGGCGCCCCTGCATCCGAGCAGTGGTGATGGGTCGAAGCTGACGCTTGGGGATATTGAACGCGCCGGCGCGCAGGGGCGCGGCGACGTCCATCAACCCGGCCCCGGCGTGTTGACGATCTCCAACTCAACCGAGTTCGGCACGGTGTACACGCCTGACGAGATGACTGACTTGTGTAATGCAGCGCACAAGTACGGCTACCGCGTGCATGTGGATGGCTCGCGATTCGCCAACGCCGTCGCATCGATTATTAAGAAGACGGGTGAGTCGGATGCGGGGAAGGTCTGCCGCGCGCTGACGATTGAGGCGGGTGTGGATGCGCTGTCGTTTGGCGGCACGAAGAATGGACTCGCCATGGGTGAAGCGATTGTATTCTTTTCGCAGGGTGACGGCGCGGCGTACAAACGCGCCACCATGTCACTCCCCCACCATCGCAAAGGAACTGGACACCTGCTGAGCAAACATCGCTTTGTGAGTGCGCCGTTTGCGCACACGCTCAAGGACGGTTCGTGGCTGCGGCACGCCACTCACGCAAACGACATGGCATACCGTCTGAGCGAAGGGATGCGCAATGTCGGCGCCACGGTTCGCTTTCCGACCGAGGCCAACGGCGTGTTTGTCGAACTTGCAAAGCGAACCCACGACATGCTGGTGTCGCGCGGGCACCGGTACTACCCCTTTGGTGATGTGTCGTGGAATGTTTACCGCTTTATGTGCAGCTTCGACACGGAGATGGAAGAGATCGAGACGCTGATCAAGGATGTGATCGCGGCTCGGCACTGATGAAATATGGCCGTGTGCCACTGCACTTAAGCAGTGGAGATTCTTGCCTCCTCCCCTGCCCCGCGGGGGAGGACCGAGGAGGGGGCTTCTCCGTTTACTTTCCCTCCGCGCCTCGAACGTGAACCACGCAATCGAGCAATGGAGAAGTGAGTAGTTCAGTAGCCCTCCCCCTGCCCCCTCCCGCAAGGCGGGAGGGGAGGCCGTCTGATCCGAACCGTCCCGACGTGTCGGGATCAGGACGCGGTTTCCAAAGAACTCACTTCATCGCGTGCCACTGCTCTCAAGCAGTGGTGAACCATTGGACGACACTTTGAAGGTCGCACTGCTCAAGAGCAGTGGCACACGATTCTTGAAGTTTGCTTACTTCAAAGGCGGCAAGCCTGAATCAGCGCGCCATTGGTTCAAGAGTGCGCGCATGCGCTGCGGGTGATCGCCGCTGGGATCAACGTTTCCGTTTGGCATGAGAGCCGCGAGTTCTTCAGGATTGTTTGCGCGAGCCCAAGTGAGGAACTCTGTCGTTCGGCCTTGAGGTCGCGCGCCTGTATCCGCTGGTGCGACGAGCAATCCGACGAGTCGGCCGTCATCATCAAGGAAATACGTGTTGCGATTCGTCACCCAGCCGCGATCAAGCAAAAGGAAGTAATCGTTCGTCTCGCGATAGACCATCGCGACTTGGTTCTCACCCGATTCCCATTGAATGATCTCGGAACGCTTGTTGAAATGCTTGTCCCACGCGGCCCACGGCCCGGTTGAACCGCTGCCGACGCTCCACGGCATGCCCTCGCCCTGTTTCACGTCGAACCAGCGGCGCGCATCCGGCGACATCATTGCTTGGGCGTCGGCGTAATCCTCCGCCGCGAGTTTGGCGCGAAATTGCTCGACGGTTCGCTGCGCGGCTGACGGGCCCGCAGCGCATCCGATCAACACAAACCCCGCTACCGCTATCGCCAGATAGAATGCGATTCTCAAGGGGCGTCTCCTCTGACTTGTGTTTCGCATGTGATTCGAGCGCCTTGCCGCAACGGCGCCCCGGTGTCGGGCGTACCACTGGCCGGCGGCGCGGATTCACCTTCTGCCGCCGATTCAAGGTGATGGAGACTCCACCCATGCGCACTTTTCGACAACTCTCATTTCTCGCGGCGGCTACGCTCCTCTTCGCATCGCCCGCGATTGCGGGCACGCTGGTCGTCCTGAACAAATCCGAAGCAGACGTCACGTTTCTGAATGCGGACACAGGTCGCGAGATCTCTCGGATTCCGGTGGGCGATGGGCCGCACGAAGCCGCGACTTCGCCCGACGGCAAGACGATCGTTGTGTGCAACTATGGTGGACGCGAGCCGGGCTCGACGCTGAGTGTGATCGAGCGCAACGGTCGGCGCATGAAATCGTCGCTGATCAAGCTTGGGAATTATCACCGGCCGCACGGCATTGTGTTCTTGAGCGATGGCGATCGCGTGGTGGTGACGGCGGAAGCGGAAAAGAAACTGCTGATCGTGAACATTCGCACCGGCGCGGTTGAAGCCGCGATCGATACGGATCAGGAAACGTCGCACATGGTGGCGCTGACGCCGAACGAAGAACTCGCGTTTGTCGCGAACATCCGATCGGGCAGTGTGTCCGTGATTAATCTGGTGAAGAAGGAACTGGTCAAAGTCATTCCGACCGGCGCCGGAGCGGAAGGCGTGTACGTGCACCCGACGCGGCCGGAAGTGTGGGTGACGAATCGTGCCGCGAACACGATCAGCATTATTGACACGGATTCGCTGGACATTGTGCGCACGCTGGACAGCGGCCGCGTGCCGATACGCGTCTCGATCACGCCGAACGGCAAGCATGCGCTAGTGAGCTGCGCCGACAGCGGCGACGTGTGGGTGTACGACGTTGAATCGCGCAAAAAGATCGCGGCGATCGCCATGGATGCCGAAGCAATCACGCCGGACGAGCGGCAGAAACGCCTCTTCGGCGATCAGTTTGAAGAAAGCCCCGTGCCCGTCGGCATTCTCATTGAGCCGAACGGCCAGCGCGCTTTTGTTGCAAACACCAACGCGGATGTCATCACGGTGATTGATCTGGAGACGTGGCGCATCGCCGGGCGCATGCGCGCCGGGAAAGAGCCGGACGGCATGGCGTGGGTTGATTAGCGCTTGAACGGCGCGTCAGTCGCCGCGCTTCACAAGAATCACTGGCATCGGCCGCTGCTCTAGCCTCACGTCGAGGCCGAGCTGGTCGCGCAGCGCCGCGACGACGGACTGCGGATCGTTCACATCCCATTTGATTTCAAAGTTCCAGCCCCCTTCAAGGCCGGTCTCATCAATCACCGGGGCGCGCAGGTCGCGCTGCAAATTGGCGACGATCTGCTGAATCGGGACGTTCGTCGCTATGACGTGGCCGTCGCCGCCTTTGATGGCGGGCTGATCCGTGCCGCGCACGAGGTGCATGGCGCCGGCCGGACGTGAACGCAGCACATACACGGGGACCGTGCGCTCAACTTCTTTCAACCTCGGCTGAGCCATTTGCTCGATGATGGCTCGCAGCATCGCATCGGTCATGCTGGAGTCCGGTTGTGGCGGCACAATGCGCACGTCGTAACGCGCATCAAGCAGGAGATCGTCCGACACAAAGCGATACGCTTCGATGTTTGTGATGAGCGAAAGCAAATCCGCCAGCGTCGCGGCTCTCGCCTGAAACTCATCCCCCTTCCAGATCGCCATGCGATCGCCGGGTTTGGCGGGGCGCACTTCAACCTGCATCAGCGGGAACGCACGATTGCGCAGCGTTTCCGGCGCGTTCGGATCTTCGTAGAGCTCCGTCAACTTCACGTTCGGCGTGCGCCCGTTCATGATGGTGCGCAACATCTCGGGGTTCAGCTCATCGGGATGCACGAGCGCCGCGACGATTCCCTTGGGATTGATCACGACCGCCATCGGCACGCCCGGCACCGCATACTCGCCCCACATCGACCAGTCGGGATCAAGCCCGACGTACGCGCTCATGCCGACTTCGGCCATGTATTTGCGCACGGCGGTTTCGTCTTCGTTGGTCAGCGCGATGAACGTGACCGGCTCATCCTTCATCTCGCGGGCCAGCTCATTGAAGTGCGGCATCGCTTCATGGCATTTCGGGCAATTGATTGAAAAGAACTCAATGACGAGGGTCCGCCCCTTGTTGCCGCTGAGCGTAGGGGGCACGTTGGATGGCGCATTGAGCAAGCGATCAATGGAAAGCTCCGGCGCCGGCATCCCGACCCAGACGACGCCGGCGTGCGCCGCGGCAGCGAACAGGATGGCGCCTGCGATGACCATCGCGGCGAGTCGGCAGGACTGTTTCATCACGTATCGCATCGGCAGCGGCTCCTCCGAACGAACCTCACGAATGATTGAATCAAAACGGCCACGCAGGTGCGGCGTTCAACCGGTGATTTCCTCACGAAATCCCAACACACGGTACCGGGAGCCCCATGCTAGGCTTCGCCCCACCGATGACGACCTCGATCACGCTTAGTTCGCTCAGCAAGCACATCGGTTCCGTCCGGGCCGTGGACGACATCACGCTGACGATTGAACCGGGCGAATTGTTCTTCCTGCTTGGGCCGTCCGGGTGCGGCAAGACGACGATGCTGCGCCTCATCGCGGGCTTTATTGAACCGACAGCCGGGCGCGTGCTGTTCGGTGATCGCGATGTCACGAAACTGGCGCCCAACAAACGCAACGCGGGCATGGTGTTCCAGAGCTATGCGCTGTGGCCGCACATGACGGTGCTGCAGAACGTGGCGTTTGGTCTGGGGGCGAAGAAAGTCCCGAAGCCCGAGCGCCGCGAACGTGCCATGCAGGCTTTGAAAAGCGTGCAAATGGAAGAATGCGCGAGCCGCAAGCCGTCGCAGCTTTCGGGCGGACAGCAGCAGCGCGTGGCGCTGGCGCGAGCATTGGCGGTGGAGCCGCAGGTGCTGCTGCTTGATGAACCGCTGAGCAACCTCGATGCAAAATTGCGGCTCGAGATGCGCAGTGAGATCCGTCGCCTCTGCAAGAAAGCCGCGATCACGACGATCTATGTGACTCACGACCAGGCGGAAGCGCTGAGCATGGCGGACCGGCTCGCCGTGATGCGTGCAGGAAAAATCGTGCAAGTCGATACACCGGTCGGCGCCTACCGGCGTCCGAAGAGCCGCTTCGTCGCGGAATTCCTCGGCGAAACGAATTTGATTCCGGCGACGATTGTCGGGCGGCGCGGCGACGACATTGAACTTGACTCCCCCGCCGGGCGACTGATCGCCCAATCGAATGGATTGATGTTATCGGACCTCAAGAACGTCGTTTGCTCGATCCGGCCGGAAGCGGCGCGGCTCGGAGCGTCCTTGAATTGCGACAACGTCTTTGATGCCAACAATTTAGAATCGATCTATCTCGGCAGCACGGCGCAGCGGCTCGTGAGCATCGGTAGCCAAGGCGTGCAGTTGAAAGTGAACGAGCCTAATCCTGAAGGCGGCGGGCCGACGGCTGGTAAGCTGCAAGTATCTGTGAATAAAGAAGATATCGTAATTCTGCCAGACGTCGATTGAACTCGTGGTTCACGCCGCGACGGATGCGGCTTCGAGCTGGTCCGGCGCTTTGATAATGATCTGCGCTCCACCCTCCGGGCGGTTGGAGGCTTCGATTTTTGCATCGATGCATTGCGACAAGAGCCGCACGACTTCGAGCCCGACACCACCTTGCCATGGGTCGAAGGAATTTCCAGCGATGTCGCCATTCTCACTGAGCCGTTCGAGAACCGCTTGCGGCAATCCCGGACCGTTGTCAGTAACGCAGAACGCGACGCCGCGCATCGAACCGGCAGCGCTGTTCCACGTGGAACGATGCACTGAGATTGAAACGCCCGAGGGATCCCCGCCGCTGACCCGAACCGCGTTCGAAATGAGATTCGAAATGATGTGGTGAAGAACCGCTGAGTTCGTGGCGAGCGAGAGATCGCCGGACGCAAACTCCACGCGAGGAGCGTCGTCAGCGTTCCACGTGGAACAACTTTCCAAGGCGCCTGAAATCACATTCGATGGATGAACGCCGTCCACAAACCCGCTTTCGCGCTCTAGAATCGCTTCTGTAATCACCGAAACGCGGTCGATCGTTCGAATCACGCGGCTGGCAAGTGGATCAGAATCGCCCCGATTGGTTGATGCTTTTGCGGTTTGTGCGGCGATGCGAAGCGGGGAAAGCGCGTTCCGCACCTCATGAGCCACCATTCGCGCCAGCGTGTCGAACGCAGCGCTCGTCGGCGGCGAGTCCGGCTGCGATGGAGCATTCTCGTGATGGCGTGACTGGGGGCGCATCGAAGCGCCACTATCGGGCAAATCACAGGCTGAAATAAGGCGATTCAGTTCGACTCGGACAACCAATCAATCGCCGTTTCGCCCGCCGCCCGTTCAGCCACCCACGTGGCGATTGCCTGGGGAAGCATGGTCGCATCAAGCAGTTCGTTCGCGCGGCGCCATTCAAATGCAATCTTTGACTCGAGGCTCACAACCGTCGAAGGCCAATCGCCGGTCATCGGTTCCACGTGGAACACCAGGTTCAACTCATGGCGAGGCTTGCCTCGCTGCTCAAATCGAAACTCCGCAACCAGCAGCAGGGGGCCGGTGCGTACCTGCAATCCCGTCTCTTCATCGAACTCGCGGGCGCAAGCCTCCGCCGCCGATTCGCCCGGCTCAACATGACCGCCAGGTAGATAGCAGTAGCCGTGCTTCACGTTCTGGCAGACGAGCACTTCATCGCCGCGCCTCGCGACGCCGCGGGCGATGACTTCAATTCGTTTTGGATCTGCTGAGTTCAACGTGCTTCATCCATCGGCGATCGCGGCTTCGCCAACCTCCAAATTGTGCGGTACGATGTGCCGCAGGCCCGATATCTGTCATTGAGAGCTCGAATTCAAACTGTTGTTTTCTTGCTCTCAAGGTGACTTGGTGGTCCTTGGTCCGTCCGATAACCGTATACGCGCCGCCGCGAGCTGATCACACGATAGCGGCAGGGGAGCTCAGACTTGGCAACGTCAAACGCGAAAGACGCAAAGAAGCCCAAACGACTCGGCCGAGGCCTCAGCAGCCTCCTCAGCGAACCCGTTTCGATTGAGAAGCAAGGCGCCTCCGCCACGCCCGCACCTGCTCCTGCCGCTGCCACTGCGCCTTCAACCGAGGGCCCCGGATGGCGGCCCATCGCCGTCGGCGCCATCGTTCCGAATCGATACCAGCCGCGCCATCACTTTGATGAAGAAGCGCTGGAACGCCTGGCCCAATCAATCCGTTCCGCCGGCGTCATGCAGCCCATTGTTGTTCGCCCGCTCGCGAATGATGACGATGCGCCCGCCGGCGCTGCATGGGAACTGATCGCGGGCGAACGACGCTGGCGCGCAGCGCAACGCGCTGGGCTATCCGAAGTTCCCGCCGTCATTGCATCGCTGACAGATCGCGAAACCGCGGAATGGTCGCTCGTTGAGAACCTCCAACGCGAGGACCTCAACCCCATCGAACGCGCCCGCGCTTTCCAACGGTTGCAGGAACATTTCGAACTTACGCAGGCCGAGATTGCACGCCGCGTCGGCCTCGAACGTTCCACCATCGCCAATCTCATCCGCCTCACCGAACTCGAAGAACTCATTCAAGATGAAATCAGCGCCGGGCGCCTTTCCCCCGGGCACGGCAAAGCTTTGCTCGGCATGCCCTCCGGCAAAGCGCGGCTGCAAACCGCGCTCCGCGCCCGCGATGGCGAATGGTCCGTGCGACGCCTTGAGCAACACGTTCAGCAATTGAACGATGAACGCCCAGGCGAAACGCCCCGCACTGAGGCGCCGGAGTCGTCCGCTCGCGCCGCCGCGAAACGCGATCTCGAGCGCCGACTTCGTGATCGGTTCGGCACCAAGGTGCGCGTGCACCTCGACAAGGCGGGACTGCGCGGGCGCATTCAGGTGGATTTCTACGATCTGGAACAGCTCGACGGCGTACTTGCACGCATGGGGGTATCCCCTGATCGCACGTAAAGCTCGTCCTTTTCCTCACTTTAGATACGCGTAACTTCGCCTTGCCAGCGCATGGCGTGGGCTGTACCGTTTGGACTTGTGTCGTTCGCGCTACGATTGCGCTGCATTAATTCTTCATCACCTTGCGATCGTAAGCGGCCAGCCTCCTATGTGAGGTCGGATGCTCTTCCATCGCACCAAGCTCTCTTCACAGGACCTCACGAATGGCAAAGCGCGCACTCAACAAAGTTTCGACCGACGACCTTGCCGCGGAGCTCAAACGCCGCAGCAAGTCCATCAAAACACTCGAACGCAAGCGCGATCGCCTTGCGCAGCAGCTCGACGAAGTGAACGAAGAGATCGCCATGCTTGGCGGCGCCGTTGTGATGGGCGGCGTGAGACGCCGGCCGCGCAACGAAATGAACCTTGAAGAGTCGCTCATCAAACTCCTCAAGAACAAAACGCTCTCCGTCACCGAGACTGCGGAGAATGTGCAGAAGGCCGGCTATCGCACGACCAGCCCTAACTTCCGCACCATCGTCAATCAAACGCTTATTAACAGCCCCGCGTTCAAGCGCGTTTCCCGCGGCAAGTACACCGTCAAGGCCAACTACAAATAAACCAATACTGAACAGCGCACGGAGGCGCTTAAGCGTCGGTCGCCGTCGGATTCGCACGACGCATATCCCGGCGCAGCCGCAGGAACATGAGCGACGCGATCCAGCTCACAAACGCCAGCAGCACAAAGAGCCATTCTTTCATGCCGCTGTAGTGATAGGTCGCGCCGCCGATTTTGAAGTTCCACCCGGCATAAAGAAGAACACCAAGGAACGATGCGATGGCGCCGCGCACACCGGTGAGTGTGACGTGAATGCCCATGTACAGCGTCGCCAGATGGCGCGGCGCAAAGTCATGGTGACCGAGGTTCCACGCGAGTCGTCCGCCTCCGTACCCCATGCCAAGCACGATGCGCCCGAGCAGCAGCAGGGGGACGCTCGCCACGCCAAGCCCCAGCGCCGTCGTTGCATTGGCCGCGACAAACAGCCATGCGTGCCATGAGCGGAAGCGCACGATGTGAACGCGATTCAGAAGCCGCGCCCACATGGGAATCGTGATCACCGTCAGCAGCGTCGGCGCGACCTGCGTCAGCGTGATCGCCCATGCGTACCCAAGGTGCAAATCCTCATCCACCGCGATGATGAACGGCGCCAGTCCCGCCATGGCGCTCATGCCAAGCACGAACTGCGCCGCCATGTACGCGCGGTAGTGCGGATCATCGCGCAGCACTTCCAGCATGCCCCGCGCGCCGAACTGACCGCGCACGTCCGATGCCAATCCTGCATGTTCAAGCTTCAATTGCGCCGGCCCGCCGCGCCAGCGCACGTGCGACATCGCCCAGACACCGATCAGCGCGATGAGCGCACACCCGATGTACATCGCGCGAAACGCGAATACATCGTGCGTCTTCGTCACTTGAAGCACGCCGCCAATCACCGCGGCGGACACACTGATGATCAGAGCTATGATCGATGCGTACCGCCCGACAATCGACGCACGCAGCGACCTCGGGTAATTCGACCGCCACACGTCGGACCGCGCCGTCACCAGCCCCGCCACAAAGCTCCGCCCGAGATACACCAGCGTCACCAGCATCCACACGCCGGCCGCGTTCACCGGCGCCAGCGCGATCAGCGCCACGCATGCAATCACTAGCGATTGCAACACCGCGACAGCCCGCACGCGATTCTTCCCGACGAGCAATCGCGCCCAAACCAGGCTTGTCAGGTTGGCGACCATCGGCGCCGCGGCGACCGCCGCCACAATCAGCTTGTCCGCATCAAACGTTTTCTTGGCGATCACGCCGACGACGCCGCTCTCTAGCGCCGCCATCGCAAAGGGGAACGCCATGGCGCTGCGCAATTCCCAGCGAAAGCTCGGCCGCGTCATGAGCGGCAGCGTGCGAGCGTCAAAGTAGCGCCGGGGAGGGCCGAAGAGATCGATCACGTTCCTTGGCAGTATCACTCCACACCGGCGCCGTCAAAACCCGGCGCATAAAAAAGCCCGGTCAAGCCGGGCTGTTGGTTCATGCAAATGTTCGACTGCGGCGTCGCGATCAATACGGCGACGGCTGCTTGTGCAGACGCGACGGCTTGTCGTACAGCCAGAACGTCGTGAAGTCGTTGCGCATCGCGCGGATATTCGTGTTTCGCGTGATGGCCGCGCGGTTCCAGTTCTGCACGTTGGAGACGTTCAGCGTGCCGACGCCGGGCGTCGGATTGCCGCGATAACCGCCGCACCCAACCAGCGTCGTCGCGGCGATGGCGCCGGCGCTCAAAACCAGAGCGGCGTGAACTCGTGTGCGTCGTCGGGACATGGACCGTCTCCTCAATGGCTGAAAATACGCGTCGCGACCGGGCCGCACGCAGTGGTGTTCTATCGACGCCGCCGGGGCGAGTCAATGAGGCTTTGGGGCCGTTCGGGCTTTGCTTGGACCCGCCGCCAACCTCGACACCCCATCATTCGGATTTCCATCGACGACGGTTCCCACGCGGAGTATGCTCTGGTCAAGGTTCGCTTCGTCGTCACCTGGCTCGCGGCCATGACAAATGCTCGAACCTTCAAGTCACCCCTGGGGAGCCCCTGAACCCCGAGACGATGGCCATGCCTCCTCTGAGTGGACGGCCGGGATCACGGACAGGGCGCCCACTTGGTCGCAGGGGTTCGAGCATCGCTTGGACGCGGGCTTCGACAACGAGGCGAACTTTTTTCATGCGCTTGCTTTTTTGGAGCAAGTGAATGACGGGAATCGCCATCGCTAGGATGCCCCCATGCCATCGGGGCGTTCAGAATCCGGTTCTCATTCGTCGGGGCCGCCGCCCGTGCCGTCGCGGGTGCGGGCGTCGATTGCGGAATCCATCCGCGCCCAGCCGGTCCTCTCGCATCTCGATGCGCCGATGCTGCCCAAGGGGCGGAACATCCGGCGATTCGTCGAGCAGGTTCGCTGCCTCGTCTTTCCCGGGTTTTTCGAGGATGAGGCCCTCGCCTCGCCGGGCGTCGACGGCTGGGTGGAGAAGCTGCTCGGAGAGATTCACGAATCCGCGTGCGCGATCATTCACCGCGCGATCGAATACGCCGCCCATGTCGGCCTGCCGACGCCGCAAGATCGGGCTGCGGCGCCGGACCCCTCAAGCCAGGCACAGCGCGTGGTGGATCGTTTCCTCAAAGAACTCCCGTCACTACGCAGCGCCATCGCGCTTGACGTCATGGCGGCGTACGACGGCGACCCCGCCGCGACGCATTCCGATGAGACCATCGCGTGTTACCCCGGCGTCAGCGCTGTGTTCAGCTATCGCCTCGCGCATATTCTGTTGTCACTGGGTGTGCCGCTCGTGCCGCGGATTATTACGGAGCAGGCCCACGCGGACACGGGGATTGATATTCACCCCGGCGCGAAGATTGGCAAATCGTTCTTCATCGATCACGGCGCGGGCGTGGTGATCGGCGAAACCACGATTGTCGGTGATCATGTGAAGCTGTACCAAGGCGTCACGCTTGGCGCGCGGAGTTTTGAAAAGGATGCGCACGGACGACTCGTGCGCGGCCTGAAGCGCCATCCGACCATCGGTCATCGTGTGACGATCTATGCGGGCGCGTGCATCCTCGGCGGAGATACAGTCGTGGGAGATGATTGCGTCGTCTCCGGCGGCGTGTTCCTGACGTTCAGCGTCCCGCCGCGCCATGTGGTGCGACAGAAACAAGCGGAACTTGTGCTGCGCACGAATCGAGAAGTGGAAAACATGGAGCAACCCTCCAATGACGGATGAAACCGCGGCGCCTAAGCCGAAAAAACCATTCAGCCCCGTTCGGTTCGCCATCAATGCGCTGCTCTTTGTCTCGCTCATCGGCGGCGGTATCTGGGTGTGGGATGAATACGTCAAGGATCAGGTCATCATTCGCAACTACGGCGTGGTCGTAGACGGCGAGATTTATCGCGCCGGACGTCAGACGCCGCGCACAATGCGGAAGCTGCACGACCAGAACAACATTCGCACCGTGGTTGATTTTGGCGCGTTTGAACGGGGTTCGAAAGCAGAACTCGAACAGCAGGGCGTCGCGGCGGAGCTCGGCATGGAGCGCCATCGCTTTGATCTCTTAGGTGATGCGACAGGAAATCCGAATGATTACGTCGCCGCGCTGCGTCTCATGAGCGATGAATCGAATTACCCGATGCTCGTGCAGTGCGGCGCCGGCGCCCAGCGCACCACACTCGCCGTCATGCTGTACCGGCACCTCGTCGAAGGCAAACGTCTCGCAGATGTTTACCCCGAGTCATTCCGACACGAACACGACCCTGATGACGACTGGATTCTGCTGATTTATCTCGCGGAACATCTCGACGAAATTCGCGATGCGTACGAAAGCGGGGGCTGGATTCCGGGATATCCGTTGCCGACGGAATATGCATCCGCCGAAACGCCTGCGGAAAGCGAAGCGTCCGTCAGTGACGACGGAGCCTAAAGTATTCAAACGCCGTATAGGCGCCGAGCGCCGCGACGCCGCCCCAAAGGACGAGCAGCCCGGTCACAATGTTGTCCGCGACTGCGTTTTCACCGCCGGAGATGGTGATCACCGACGCCAGCGCCGGGAAGAAGCTCCAAAGATACACCTGCAGTGGCATTCCGTCGCGCAGGCGTAGTGCGACGATGGCGCCGGTCAGCGTCATCAGGAAACACGCCACTGCGAGCGCAAAGCGTTCGTTGTGATTGCCGAAGATTTCACGCCGCAGCCGTTCGATGCGTGTGTCCAGGACGTCGCGCCGCCGCACGAGTTCGGTGATTTCAGGATCATCACGCGAACGATCGATCACGCGATCCGCTTCTTGCAGCAATTGCGCCGAGCTGAATTCGTACAATTCCGCGCCGGGGTCGGACACGAGTCGCAATTGCTCAACGATTTGCCGCTCGCGCATGGCGCCGCCCCCGTTGCGTGTGCCAACCTGCGTGAGTTCGAGCGTGATGGACGTGGGGCCGGCGGTCTCTTCGGCGTTCACACTGATCCAGGCGCTCTCGGCGGTCTGGCGACGACGGGCGCCGTCGCTCAAGACCCAATCCACTTCGATGGATTCACCGGGGCTTGGCAGTAAATGCCAGCGGCCATTCTCATAGCGCACGTCCGAGGCGCGAATCGCAAGCCGTTGCCCCAGCGCATCAGTGAGACCAACACGTGATTCGCCCGCAATCGCCGCGACCAGAAGGCGCTCCGTGCGGCGTTTCGTCAGCGCCGCAGCAAGACGCCGGCGCAACTGATCAACCGCGTTGTGCTGCTCGGGATTGTCATGCAAGTCGCCAAGCTGAAGAAACGTATAGAAGCGAGGGCTCTCTTCAAATGCATTTGGAACGATCCACGGACCGATGCGCCGAATGGTGCCGACTTCACCAAGGCCCTGTCCCTGTTGCCGTCCAACGGCGCCTTCAAGACGCATATGAACCATCGTGACGACGTCGGCGCCTTGCCGTTCGGTGCTGAGCAGCACTTCAGCGCGTTCGGCGGCGATCTCCGCCTGAATGGAGCCATCCGGCGCGGCGTCATACGCAACAACACCCGTTAAGAACAATCGATCCGTCACGCCCCGTGCCGGATCGGGCTGCCCGCGAATGGCGCGATCGGCGTGAATGGCCAGTCCGTTCAACTCGACCGCGTCGCCCTTTTCGATGGAGGTGATGAGCATGCGCGCCACATCACGCGTGATCAGTTCCTGCATCGAACGCAGAAACGTCGGAATCACAAAGTGCGCCAGTCCCGCGACCACGATTGCAAGACTCAATCCAAGTCCGATCGCCGGCATCAACACCGAACGGTGGCTGATGCCCCCGGCGGACGCCGCGAGATGTTCGTTGTCCGCCGCGAACCGGTGATAGACAAGCGTTGACGCAAATCCGGCCGCGAACGGCGACGCGAATTGCAGCATGGGAATCATGGCCAGCGCCATGAAGCGCAGCGCGTCAGTGGGTCCGAGTTGTCCTTCGGCGAGCGGTCGCACCCCGGCGGCGAATGCGACGATGCCGCACAGCGCCGCGAGCGTCAGCGCCGCCAGACGCCACAGGTCTTCGGTGAGCAGTCCCCAGATGCGCAGCGGAAATCGAATCCACATATCGGTCCATCGTCGCCGCGTTTGACGTGGCGCACAAGCGAGCGATGCACGTTCGTCCGGAAACGGCTGGAAAGCTGCGCGGGCCGCAACGACTGGGCCGCCCTCACATGGCCGATCCACACAAATTCGACTCCTTGGCGCTGCTTTCGATGGCGAGAGTTTTCGATGGTGGTATGGCGGCGCCCGTAATCCAGTTTCGCATCGGGGCGCCTGGCACATATTTCGTCCGGGAGACGACCCATGCGTGGCAAGACACATACACCTCGATCTCGTCGCGGCTTCTCGCTGATTGAGAACCTGATGGCCGCAGCGGTGCTGGGCATCATTGTGCTGGCTGTGGGGCTGGCCGTGAGCGCCGCCCAGAAAGCAAGCCAGGAGGGCAAGAAGACCGTTCTGGGCGCCATGGCGGCGGACGACCTGATGTCTGAGCTGCGCGCCGTGGCGTACGCCAATCTGCCGGGCTACGACGGGATGGTTCAGGACGTCGGCGCGTTGCAGACGCTGACCGGCGATGACTACCCCGACACATACTGGGCCTTGGGGCGCAGTGTGCTGGTGGAAGACACGCAGTACGTCGAAGGCGGCCTGGGCGCCGTGATCGACGGCCGGCGCATCGTCGTCGCGGCGTTCGATGACGATCGTGTCTTGGTCGAACTGGAGTGCTTTGTTCCGGAGCCGTCGTCATGAAAGCCCGCACACGCACACATGCACGGCGCGGCTTCACGGTCGCGGAACTGTTGATCGGCATCGTCATCACGGCGCTCGTCGCCATGGCGATCTCGACCATGCTGACGCTGGTCGGCGAGACGACGTCTCGTTCGCGCGATGAGCGCGCTGCCGTCATGCGTTCGCATCTGGCGCAGGTGCGCCTGCGTTCGTACACCGAGCCGTCGCTGGCCGTTTTGCAATTTGACGCCACCAAAGGAGTGGCGATCTGGCTGCACGATGACAACCCCGGCGAAAAGGTGAACCTGACTGAATTGCGTGTGCTGTGGTTTGACGCCGAGACCGGCGCCATCACCGCAGAACGCGTGGAGTTTCCCGACAACTGGACGCCGGAAATGATCGCTGCGGCAGACGCCGTGCTGGTGAAAACCTCGGATTTCTTTGCTGAAATCATCGCCATGCGCGAGGCGGGCCAGACCACGACGGACACGCTGCTGGAGACCGTCGCGGATTTAGATCTGACCTTCAATGGCGTGGGGATTCAGTCCTCCGACCGCGTTCGCTACGCCATCACTCTGACTTCTGATGAAGGCGACGAAGTGCAAACGTACATCGTCGTTGGGCTGCCGAATCACATCGAGCCGTCCGCTTGATTCCCTGTCCCTGTGAGGAGCGCACTATGAACCGACGTACACCAACTTGCTTCCGTCGCACTGCCTCGGCGCCGCGCCGTCGCGGCGTCGCCATGCTGCTGGTCATCGTCGCGCTCGGCACGGGAGTGGTCCTGGCGGGCGCGTACATGACAAGCAACAGCACCGCCGGTTCGGTCGGCGACAACGCTTCCAGCGCCATCAAAGCAAGCTGGAGCGCCAAGACCGCATCAGACATCGGCGTCGCCATCATGGAAACCGAGCTGGACTGGCGCACCGCCATTGCAGATGGAACGCTGATCAGCAATCAACCAATCGCCGGCGGCAACGTGACGATCACGTTTCAGAATTTGGACGGCGACGCGCCAAGCGCTGACGACGCTGACGTCATTATGACAGTCACTGCCGTGGTCAATGGCGTAGAAAGCAAGACGCAGAAGATCGTGCGTCTGATTCCCGACGCCAATGTTGAGGAAGCCATCGAGAACATCGCGGATGAATTCACGGTGTTCGCGGACGAAGCGCTGGAAGTGGACAGCACGTCGGTCGTCGGCGTGTGGAGCGCGAGCCCCGAAGCGAATTCGTCGAAGATTGGCAAAGTCGGCATCGGCTTTGCGGACGGCTCCAACTTCCAGGTGTCGTCGAGCGCCAAGGTGTCCAAGATGGGCATCTATGTCTCGAGCGCTGCCGCATCGTCGCTGCGAACCGCAATCAACGACGTGCGCTTTACAACGGGCGTTCGTTTGCCGGTGCCGCTGCCGGCGCCGCCGAAGCTGATGCCATCTGACTTTGACAGCCTGATCTATGTGGAAACTGAAATCGACTACAACGGAACGTCCGGCAACCTGCCGCCGGGGCACTTCAAACGCCTGCGATTGCGCAATGGCGCCGTCGTCACACTGAATGAGATCTACGGCACGCACTATGCCTTCGATGATCTGGATATCGAATCCGGCTCCGTGCTGGTGATTGCCGGCAATGTCAAGATTCGAGTTGACGACGATATTCGGGTCAGCAATCGCTCCGCCATCGAATTGAAGACCACGGACTCCACGATGGAGGTCTGGATCGCAGACACACTGGATGTCAGAGACAGCACGATAGGATTCGCACGAGCGATTGCCGCTGATTCCGGCCGTTCGCGATACGACAAATTCAAGTATCGCTCACCATCTTCGATTCGCATCAATGGCGTCTACAACGATGGGCGATTCATTGATAACGATTTCGTCCCCGGCCAGTACGTGATCATCGAGGACAACGCTTTGGTCTCTGCGAACATCTACGCTCCGTACTCCGAAGTTGACATTCGCGACGGCGGCACCGTCTTCGGGCGCATCTCAGGGCGGCGCATGCGCCTGACCAGCAACGGCGCCATTCTGGGTGATCCTGCGCTGGATAAGGGCATTGGTCTGACGGAGAAAATGGGCCCGCTGTACAAGGCAAACGGCGATCCGATCGACGGATTGGCGGATGCGCTGGCCAACGTCAATGACACCGCCGGGCTGGATGCCGCGGTCGATGGACTGACTTCAACACTGGGATCCGTGGTGGATTTGGTCGGCGGTTTGCTGGGTGGCGGAGGTGGCGGGGAACCCGCCATCGATGTCACCGAACGCAAAAGGGGCCGCGCCATCGCCCGCGAGTGGCCCATGAGAGCGTTTGCGATGGAGATCCGCAAGAAGAACGAGGATTTCTTGGATGAGCCGGACGGATCGTTCCTGGTCGCGAAGGCCGATGATGATGATGACGATGATGACTAACGAGGCGATGGTTTGAACCACGAAGTTCCAACAACCAAGCCCTTCACTCGACGAGCGTGCGCGTTCACGCTCGTCGAGCTTTTGATTGCGATCGCGATCCTCGCGGTCGCCATCGGCATCGCCGTTCCTGCGTTGCAGCCGAATGATCGCGCTTTGCTCGTGACCGCTGCGGGACAAGTCGCGGCGGATATGGAATACGCCCAGTCGCGCTCAATCGCCGTTCCCAACGACGCCACGCTGGTGAAGTTCGACCCGGACAAACGCGACGGTGCGACGTACTGGGTCGCCACAGTCAGCGACCCTGATACGCCCGTCATGAAGCCATACACCACCACGCCGCACACGATCACGTTTGGCGTCGGTGCGGCGGCGGACCTCGCAGGTATTTCCATCGAGCTCATTGGTGTGACGGATCAAGTGGTCTTCGACTCAGTCGGGCGGCTCAATCCAATCACGGATGTTCGCGTCCGTCTGTCGAATGACGGAGGTGAACTGGACGTGGCGGTGTCCGCCGCGACCGGTTTCGTGACGATTGAAGACCCGCCGTAAGTCTCGTTGAAGCGAGCCGGCTCGTCCCCGAGCCGGTTTTCGCTGGCAGTACATTGGACGTTGACCGGGCCGTGGACGGCCCGGCTCGCGGGACCGGTACAATGCGCCGCGGTGTCACGGCGACGACTGCATTACGAACGCGCTTTCGAAGGATTTCTGCGAGCTCGCGGAATTCCCTATGTCACCGTCGATGAAGCGCGCAAAGCGCTCCTCGGCGCCGGCGCGATTGATGGCCTTGAATCCCGCGCGCTCAAATCATTTGACTTTGTCGTGTACGGCGCCGGTCGCAACCATCTCATCGACGTCAAAGGCCGCAAAATGGGGGCTGCCGGGCGCGGTCGGCTCGAGTCCTGGGTCACCACCGAAGACGTCGAATCGCTCGCGATCTGGCAGGGCCTTTTCGGCGACGGGTTCGGCGCAGGTTTCGTTTTCATGCACTGGTGTGAGCAGCAGCCCCCTGATGCGCTCTTTCAGGAAGTCATCGAACATCGCGGCCGCTGGTACGCCCTGCGACACGTCGCTCTGGATGACTACCGCGATGCGATGCGCGTCCGCAGCCAGCGCTGGGGCACCGTGGATCTGCCGGCGCAGGACTACCACCGGCTGAGCGAGCCATTCTGCCCGATTCAGGCGACCAGACCCCGAACCGAGGCGCCGGCGACCGTCTAATTCCTTTACACCCCGCACGCCCCGGCGTATCGTCGATTCACCATGATCAGACGAATCACTGCGGTGCTGACGCTTCTTGCCGCCTTGACACTCCTGGCGGCGCCGGCGATGGCCCAAGTCTCGCCGACACAAGGGTTGCCGACGACCAACCAGGCGCCGCCGCCAAATGCGGCTCAATCCGCCAATCGCATCCCGCCGCCCACGCCGCCTGCGACGGAATCGCTCGGCATGTCCGTCCTGCTGTACTACACCGTGCTCGTGGTGCTCGGCGGCGCGACGATCGCCGTGAGTGTTTTCCCCGGCAAGCGCGGCCACCAGGACTGACGCCGCCAGTTCGGAACCGATTGGCCGATGGCACGAATACCAACGTCACGTGCATCCACTTCGTTTGGAACGCCCTTCAGGGGAACGACGATATGAACAGAAAACAGTTTCGAGCGCTCATCGCGCTCAACGCCTTCCTGCTGATCGCCCTCGCGGCCGTATCACTGGCGCCGAGCGTTTCAGCGCAGGCCGGTTCCCGCGCCCGCGGCCAGTACGGCATGATCAGCGGTCTTGTGCAGGGGTCGGAGGTCGCCGCGATTTACATCGTTGACGCGTCCAACCAGGAAATGATCTCGCTGTACTGGGATCGCAACCGGCGCGGCTTCACGGCGCTTGGCTATCGCAACCTGGCTGAAGACGCCGTCGTCGCCACCGGAGGTGGCCGATGAGCAATCAAGCAAACTCAAATCGTCGCATCGCGCCGGGCGTCACCACCTTGTGGGCCGCCGCCTTCGTCATCTTCGCCATGATTCTGATGCAGGCGTCACGCCTCGGACCCGGCGTGGCCTACGCCAATGATTCCGGTTCTGTGGCGGACCTCGCGCTCGCCACGGTCGCCGTCGGTAACAACGAAGACGTCATGGTCGTGCTGGACGGCCGCGCCGAGAAGGTGATGGTCTACGGCATCTCCGGCAACCGTCAGCTCGAGTTCCTTGGCAATCACAGCGTCTCAGACCTCTACATCCAGGGACGCCAGTCCGTCGGCCGTCGCAGCCGCTGACTCGGGTATGATGATCGCACGCTTCGCGTATGGACCCCGCCGGGCCTGATCGAACGCCCGCGCGGGACGCAACAACCCTTGTTCGATCGACAACACGGTTCGCACCCATCTCCTGAGATGCACTGCGCGCCGCCTACGCGAAGCGAATGCCCACATGTCGATCTTTCCCCTCGAGCAATTCGAGACGGACGTCAAACTCGCGCAAGAAGAGCGCGAGATCTACGAGAAGCTCAAGGCGCCAAAATCCATGGTGGTGCGCTTCGGCTACCTCCGGCTCGTCGGCGAATATCCCTACACCGGCAACATCACGCCCGGCTGCGGCTCAAAGATCGTCGTCCGCACCCATCGCGGCACCGAGATCGGCGAAATGCTCACCAGCACCTGCCCCAACGCCGGGTGCGCCAAGAGCGTCACGCGCCAGGAAATGCTCGAATACATCGAGAACTCCGGCGGCAAGGACTACCCGTTCTACACCGACGGCAAAGCCCTTCGCGTCGCGACGATCGAGGACATGAATCGTCAGGCCCAGCTTGAGTCCACCAAATCGGAACTGATCAAAGCCGCCCGCGCCCGTGTCGCCGAATTCGACATGCCGATGAAGATCATCGAGGCGGAGCCGATCCTCGGCGAAGAACGATTGACGTTCTACTTTACTTCAGAAGAGCGCATCGACTTTCGCGATCTGGTGCGCACGCTGGCCGAAGATCACAAGTGCCGCATCGAGCTGCGCCAGGTCGGCGCTCGCGACGAAGCGCGCATCACCGCCGACTACGAACGCTGCGGCCAGCACTGCTGCTGCAAGCAGTTCCTCAAAGTCCTCAAACCCGTCTCCATGCGCTCCGCCAAGACGCAGAAAGCCACACTCGATCCGCTCAAGATCAGCGGGCGGTGCGGCCGCCTCATGTGCTGCCTGCGCTACGAGGACGAAACCTACGAAACGCTGAAGAAACGACTGCCGCGCCGCAAGAAGCGCGTCGGCACACTCGAAGGCCCTGGCATCGTCGTTGATTCGCAGATTCTCACGCAGCTCGTCCTCGTCGAACTGGACTCCGACCGCCGGCGCATCGCCGTGCCTGTCGAAGAACTGCGCGATCCTGATGCGCCGCTCCCGGTGAAAGAGCCGGAGCCCGATCCCTTCCGCGGCGTCAGCAAAGACAAGGTGGAAGAACGCACCGACGATCAAAAACGCACCAAACGCCGGCGCAGTCGGCGCGGGCGCGGCAAAACCAAACACCAACAACAAGACGACTTCCGCGCCAAGTCTCAGCAGACCGACGCGCCGGAAACCTCAAGGCCGCCAAAGAAAGACCGCGCCCCATCTGCAGACGCTCCCTCAGGCGAACCCGCCGGCGGCGAGGGCGGCGCTCCCAAGAAGAAACGACGCCGTCGCGGTCGGCGCGGCAAAGGAAAACGCCCCGGCGGTGAAGGCGGAGGCGCCGACAACGCAAATCCCGGCCCCTCAAGCGATTGAGCGCACCGCTCCCGATGCCCGATATCCTCTGACCCGCTGTGAGCACCTCAAGCGCCAATCCGACAGGCGAAAAACGCGAGCCGGAATCGCTGAAGGAGACGCTGATCTCCATCATCATCGCGTTTGCGCTCGCCTTCGTCGGCCGCTCGTACGTCATCGAACCGTTCGTCATTCCCACCGGCTCCATGGCGCCGACGCTCAACGGCGCGCACATGCGCTTCCACAGCGCCGCCAGTGGATTTGAATGGGCCGCAAACCCGCGCGATTACACCCCCGATGGTCGCCAGCCCTACGGCGTGCAAGGCTCGCGCCGTTCGGGTCAGCCCATCACGGTGGATGATCCAGTCACCGGCACGCCGTTTTCACAGGCGGATGTGCCGCTTCGCGCCGGCGATCGCATCCTTGTTCTGAAGTACCTCTACGCCGTGCTTGATCCGGCGCGGTTCGATGTGGTGGTCTTCAAGAACCCTGAAAACCCGCAAGAGAACTTCATCAAGCGATTGGTCGGATTGCCGCACGAGGAAATCTGGCTGTGCGATGGCGATCTCTTTGTGCGCGAGCCTGATTCAACGGACCCCGAGAAGAAACGCTGGCGCGTGCAGCGTAAGCCGCGCCGTGTGCAGGACGAAGTGTGGTGGCCGGTTTTCTCCAGTGATTACACGCCGCTCGATGGCGCGCTGATGGGTCAAACCTGGCGCGGCCCGTGGACCGGCTCAGACTGGGACGTCAGTGGCCATGCGTATCGCACCGATTCTTCCAGCCCCGGCGATCTCACGTGGAACAACGACGCATGGCCCATCACCGATCGCACGCCATACAACGATCCGATTCATGGCCAGCGCCAGTCCATGCACTTTCCCGTTTCCGACATTCGCCTGCGCCTCGGTGTTGAACCGGACGAAACCGGACTGAACGCCACGGCAACGCTCATCGCGCGCCAGCATGTGTTCAAAGCGGATCTCGACGGAACCACCGCAACCTTACGCATGCGCCGCATCGACAGCGACGACTGGACCGTCCTCGCCAGCGGCGAGTTCAAAGGTTTTACGCCGGGACGCATCACCACGGTGGAAGTGGCGCACGTCGATCAATCGCTCGAACTGCGCCTGAATGGCAAGCGCATCGCGTACGGCACGTACGACTGGTCGCCGACTGAACGACTCACGTGGGCAACCAATGAAAACGCCTCGCGCGATCGCGGCTTGCCGCTTGCCGAGCCCGAGACGTACCTCGCGCCGCAGGTGTCATGGTCCTTCAGCGGCTCGCCCGTCACGCTGTATGACGTCGGTCTGGATCGCGACCTGCACTGGCGCACCGATCATGACTCGACGGGCTACAGTCGCGCTTCGACACCAGACACGTCGTTCACGCTGAACAAAGATCAGTTCTTCATGCTCGGCGACAACAGTCCGTCAAGCCGCGATTCGCGCATGTGGGACATTGTGGACCCGTGGGTCGCGGCGACCATCGACGACCGCATCGGCGTCGTCCCGCGCGAGTTGATGATGGGCAAGGCGTTCTTTGTGTACTTCCCGGCGCCGCACCAGAACCTCGGCCCGATCCCGGTGCCGGATTTCGGTCGCCTGCGCTTCATCAAATAATGTGGTGTAACCAATTCCGAACCGCGCCCGTGAGGAAGCGGTTTTGTGCATGAATTTAATCCAGCGAGAAACCACATTGGCCCCGAAGGGGCCCACGATTGTTGCCACGGGTGAAGCGATCCCGGCATCGCCGGGGTGAGCGCAACTCGTGGAAAGAGCGCAATGATCCAACAAGCCCCGAAGGGGCGATGGAAACGAGCAGCTATTCCTGCGCCCCTCCGGGGCTGGATTCATTTGGGATATTCACCACGAGTTACGCTTCGCTTCACTCGTGGCAACAATCGGACGCCCCTCCGGGGCAAGGAGATCCATTGCACAAAGCCGCTTCCTCACGGGCGCGGTTCGGATTAATCAATGGCCTGCGAACGCTGCGATGACGTGTTGTCGTTTTTCTCACCAAGCCACCAGCGCGGCTTCACCGGCGCGCCATACTTCAACCCAAACCGCTCCATCGACACATCACGAATATGTTGCGCCGCTTCCTCTGCGGAGTCCGTCACAAAGATGTCTTCGATATCTTTCGCGTCAATGGTCTTCTCTTCGACCATCGTGCCGCGAATGAAATCAAACAGCGGTTGCCAGTAATCGCGACCCATCACCACCATCGGAAAATTCTGAATCTTCGCAGTCTGGATGAGCGTCGCCGTCTCAAAGATTTCATCCATCGTGCCGAAGCCGCCCGGCAGCGCCACAAAGGCATAGCTGTATTTCACCAGCATCACTTTGCGCACAAAGAAGTACCGAAACGTGACGACTTTATCGAGGTACGGATTCGCCGATTGTTCGAACGGCAATTCGATGTTCACGCCGACACTGTGCCCGCCCGCGTCTTTGGCGCCGCGGTTCGCGGCTTCCATCACGCCGGGGCCGCCACCGGTCATGACCGTGAAGCCAACCTTCGCCAATTCGCGCCCCACGTCGCGGGCCATGATGTAGTAGGGGTGTTCTTCTTTGAATCGCGCCGAGCCGAACACGGTGACGCACGGGCCGAGGAAGTGCAGTTGGCGAAAGCCGCGCAGGAATTCAAGGCCAATGCGACCGAGTCGCAGCAGTTCGACGCCGCGCTCCTCGGGGCCTTCCAGAAACCGGCGCACGTCCTGACGTTTGCCGTCGGGGTGCTCCATGGCGTCGCTGGCTTCGCGAGCGACGGAGACGTCTTTGCTGTGTGAAGTGTCGGTCATGACGAGTGGGGATCACTGGAGAGGCGCCAACTGGATTCCGGGGTGCCGTGGTACGGGCGCCGCAGGCGACAGTGCCACGCTTGTGCAAATTGTGGCGCATTCGTGGCACTGCCCTTCGGGCCGTACCACGGCACCCTAGTGCATGCGCTCAGGTTGCGCGCCCAGCCCTGATCAATTCCACGAGCGTCGCCACCGAAACACCGTCCGTCTGCTCACCCGATTCCAGATCTTTCAGAGCGCATGTTTCCGCGTTCTCAAGAATCGCCGCAAACCGCGCCCCCGTGTTCGCGGCTTCCTTCAGGAGCTTTCCGACATTTCGCGTCGTCTTGTACGTGTGCCGCGCGTGCAGACCGGCCTGGCGCAATCCCGCGACCACGCCGAGCAAAGCGTCTTCACTTGCGTCATCACCGGTCGAGATCACGAATACATCCGGACGCAGGCCGAGTTCATCCGCAAGCTGCTCGTCGCTCGGCATGAGGCCCTTGTCTTGCAGCACGTTTGCGAGAACAACGTCGCCCATGGCGAAGCCCACCGCAGGAGTAGGGGCGCCGCCGAAAAGTTCGACGAGTTTGTCGTAGCGCCCGCCGCCGGCGATAGCGCGCTCTTTGCCGCTGACTTCGTGAACTTCGAAGACCAAACCCGTGTAATAGTCAAGTCCACGAACAATCGCTGCATCGAGATTGCACCAGGCCGACATCTTCATTGAGTTCAGATTTGACAAGAGCGATTTCAATTCGCCAGCAGGATTAATCCATTTTGCTGAGTGAATTCTCGCTGGATCTTTGCGACCAGTCTTGCGATAAATGAAGTCGGGATTATCTAGATCAAGCGGATGTTCCACAGCAGTGATGATAAATTCTGCCTCCTCAGGAGTGATGCCGAGTTCCTGCGCTTTTTCCCGACGCTCTTTAGCGGAAAGTTTCGGAAGGCAATCAATAAACGCGAGTCCATTCTTGTAGTCATTGAATGCACCTTCGCCGGCGGCGTCGAGAATCTGATTTGCAAGGCCACGATGACTAATTCGAATATTGATTTCATCACTTGAGCAACCACAACTTCGCAACATCTCCACACAACAAGCAATCACCTCAGCATCCTGCCGCGCCTTCGCCTCCTCGTCATCATCCGCGCTGCCCAGCAAATCAACATTCCACTGCAAAAACTCCCGCAGTCTCCCCCGCTGCGGCCGCTCCGCGCGGAAGTACGGCCCCACACTGAACCACTTCACCGGCTTGGGCAGGCTGGCCGCCTTCGCCGCGACCATGCGGGCCAGTGTGGGCGTGAATTCGGGGCGCAGGGCGAATCGCGTCTCCCCGCCGGCTCTCGTGAACGAAAACAGCTCCGAGAGGATCCCCTCGCCGCTCTTGACCGTATAGAGATCAGCGTGCTCGAATCGCGGGCCGTCGATTTCCTCGAAGCCGTGGCGGACGGCGGTCTGCCGCCAGGCGTTTTCGATCCAGCGCCGCCGCAGCATTTCGGCGGGATAGAAATCTCGCGTGCCTCGCGGCGCCTGGAACACATGCTGTTTTCCGCTCGACGATCCGGCCATGGGGCTAGGGTACATGGAATAAACCACTCTCATCAGGGAGTCTTGGCGCCGACGACTTCATCGTCCGTTCCACGGCGCCCGACACCCGAGTTTGGGGCACGCCGCATGAAAACTTCAACCTCCGCCATCATCTCGATCGCCGTCATTGTTGGCCTCGGCACGACGGTCTTCACGGTCGCGACGACGGAGCCGGCGAAGGTTGATGTGGTCGATAATCTCACCACCGCAACCGCCGGCGTTGTGGAGCGCCCCAACCTCATCGACTCCTGGTCGCGCGTGGCGCGCCTCCTCATCAGCCGCGAAGAGCCGCTGGCGATGGTGGTTGATCAGTGGCTCGGCGACTTTGGCGATGAACGCGCGGCCACCTACGGCGCTGAAGCCATGATCTGGTACGCCATCAGCAACGATCTGGCCCGGCGCGATGACCGCTTCGTGCGTGATTACACCATCCCCGCCGCCGTCGCCGCTCGAAAGAAGTCCATTGATTTATTGCTGAAGCATTCGCAGACGTCGCCCGACGACATGCAGTACTGGCACTGGAACAGTCTCGCGTGGGCATGGGTGCGCAGCGGGCAATACCGCTCGGCGCGCGGCGCCCTTGAACGAACCGAAGCCGCGCTCCGCGCATTGCCCGCCGACTACCCGTCCATCGACATCGCAACAGCGCTGGAACGCCTCGCCAGTTGCTGGGGCCCAAACGGCCTCGGCGACACAGAAGGGCAGATCGCGGCATTGCGAATCGGTGAAGCGCTTTTTCTGAAGCACGGCGAACGCTGGCCCGCACGCCCCCAGCGCATGCCCACCAATGTTCTGTCGCTTGCTTTGGCGATTGGCGCCTCCGGCGACCCCGATGCAGAGGCGGAGCTTTTTGATCGCACCGTCGATCGCTACGAATCCGAAATGCCTACCGAAGACCGCCGGGCGGCATGGTTCACCGTCGTCAATGTCTACGACCGAGGCTTGATGACCGAGCCGGACCTCTCGAGAGTCGAGCCGTGGACGCACGCGCTCGAAATGCTCTCCGCCGAAATCGAAGAGCACGGCCAGCGCGGCGACATGAATTGGAATCGCATCGGCTGGAGCTATTGGCACGCCCAGGCAAAGGACGACGCCCGAGCCGCATGGGCCAAATGGCTCGAATTTCAGGAAGCTTCCTTCGCCGAGAGTCAGTCCGCGGGCGGCTACTACAACATCGCCTGCGGCCGCTCGCTCACCGGCGATCACGACGGCGCCATCAAAGCCCTCGCCAAGGCCATCGAACTTGGTTGGTGGGACCGCGAGGACACCCAGCGTGATCGGGATTTTGCCTTCCTCGCCGATGATGAGCGTTTCCACGCCTTGCTCGCCGAGATGACCAAGCGCCACGAGGAGCAATACCGCGAGTTTCAGGAATCGATCCCGCGCAACTCATTGCGGCCGCCTATCGGGAACTGATTCCGCCGGACTCGCCAACAGGGCATCGCGGCGCCCTCCTGCTAGGATTGGCCCGCCATGCCGAAGATCACGATTAACGGACAGCCCTGCGATTTCACCCCCGGTCAGACCGTCCTTCAGGTCGCGTCCGCCAATGGAATCGAAATCCCGCATTACTGCTTCCACGAGGGGCTCTCGATCGTCGCCTCCTGCCGCATTTGTCTGGCGGAAGTCTGGGCGCCGAACCCCCGCAACGACAACAAACTCGAGCCGATTCCCAAGCTCCTGCCCACGTGCCAGATCACGGCTCAGGACGGCCAGGCGATCTACACCGACTCCCCGCGCGCCCTCGCCAACAAGAAGGCCGTGATGGAGTACCTCCTCGTCAATCACCCGCTTGATTGCCCGGTGTGCGATCAGGCCGGTGAATGCACGCTTCAGGACTATTCATTCGAGCATGGTCGCGGCGTGTCGCGCTTCGAAGAACAAAAGATCAAGCAGCCCAAAAAGGACGTCGGTCCCAACGTCCTGCTCTATTCCGACCGCTGCATCATGTGCACACGCTGCGTGCGCTTCACGCGCGAAGTCTCCGGCACAAACGAACTCATCGTCGACGGTCGCGGCAATCAGGAACAGATCGACGTCTTCCCCGGCAAAGCGCTGGACAACCCGCTGGCGTCAAACGTGATTGACCTGTGCCCAGTCGGCGCGCTGCTCGATAAAGATTTCTTGTTCCAGAAGCGCGTGTGGGACCTCACCAGCACGCCCAGCATCGATGGCCTCACTTCCAGTGGCGACAACCTCTGGATCGATCACGCCGACGGGCAGATCTATCGCGTGCGCCCACGAGCGAACCTCGAAGTCAACAACTGGTGGATCACCGACGAAGTGCGCTACGGCTGGAAGCACGTGCATTCCGAAGATCGCCTGACGACGCCGATGCGCCGCCAGCACGGCGCGCTGGTGGACACCGAATGGCCCCGCGCTGTGCGCGACACTGTCAGTGGTGTGCAGAAAGCGCTCGAAGGCGGCAAGCGCCTCGCGATGCTCGTCTCGCCGATGCTCACCTGCGAAGAAGCATTCCTTCTGAGCGACACCGCACGCGCCTTTGATGAAAAAGCCATCTTCGGCGTCGGCCCGATTCCGATTCGCGGCGAGGATCAAGTCTTCCCGCCCGACGCCGCCAAGGATCACATCCAAAGCCCTCGCGCGCCGAAGACCATGGGCGAGCCGCGCCCGTTTGTGCTCCGCGCCGAAAAATGCCCGAACAGTCGCGGCGTGAAGCGCGTGCTCGACGGACTGAACAGCGGCGGAACCGGCGTCTCGCCCGTCGCAGACTTCGACGCCTTCGTCGCCCGCCTCAAGCGAGACGACATCGGCGCCGTGATCCTCACCGGCAATTACCCAAGCGCCTGGGCGACTGATGCGCTGCGCGAAGCGCTCAAACGCGAAGGTCTTTTCGTCGTGCTGCTCGACACGCTGAATTCCAGCCTTGTTGAGTTCTCCGACATCGTCATGCCGTCGAGCACATGGGCGGAGAAAGCCGGCACGTTTGAAAACGCCGATGGCCGCTTGCAGGCATTTGAGCCCGCGATTCGCCCGATTGACTTCACGAAGCCCGAAGGTCAGATCGCGATTGACCTGTCCGTGACACTGCGCACCGGCAGCGCTGAGAACGCCGCGCCGCTGACGGCGCTGCCGTGGGACAGCGCGCCGAACAATGATTATTCCGGCTCGCCGCGCAACATCACGGCGCAGCCGGCGATGATGAATGGTGACGGCGAACACGGTGACGGTGGGACGGGCGTCTCGCCCGTCGAAAGCGCCCGCGAAGTCGGCGGCGCCATGCCCGGCGACTTCCCACGCCCAGACGTCGCCGTCCCCGTCGCACACCCGGCAGTCCCACCCCGCACGATGCGGCAAATTTACCGAGCCGCGCAGGTGCGTAGAGACATGGCCGTCACGCACGATTCACTGAAGCTATTCACCACGCACGTGTATCAGCCGCCCGCATCGCAAACGCGCTCGGCGGATATGCAGGTCGTCGAACTCTGATCCGAGTCGCGACCGTCAGGGAGCGGCGTAGGTCAAATCACCTCACCGCCGGCGGCCCCGCATACGCCAAAATCCGCAAACTGTTCGCCACGACGATCAGCGTCGAACCCTCATGCCCGATCACACCGACGCCCATGGGGATCCAGCCGATCAGCGCAAACACCGCAAGCGTGGTGATCACCAGCAGCGCGAAGATCAGGTTCTGATACATCACAAAACGGATTCGCCGCGCGAGGCGGATGGACCACGGCGCGACGCGCAAGTCATCGTGCAGAATCACCACATCCGCCGTCTCCAGCGCGGCGTCGGCGCCGATGCCGCCCATCGCCAGGCCGATGTCCGCGGTCGCCAGCGCCGGCGCATCATTCACGCCGTCGCCGATCACCGCGAGACGCCCGTGCCGCGCTGAACTTTCGCGCAGTTTGCGGATCCATTCGACCTTCTGTTCCGGTAGCAACTCCGCGTGAAACTCGGTGATGCCAAGTTCCTTCGCGACTTTCTCCGCGACGAGGCGACTGTCGCCGGTGAGCATCACGATGGATTCAACGCCGGATGCATGCAGATCGTCCACGAAATGCTCCGCACCCGGTCGCGGCGTATCCGCCAGCGCAAACACCACCGCTTCGCCGCCATAAGCAAACACGGCCGTGATGCCGCCTTGCTCGCGCACGCGCTGCACTTCGCCTTCGATGCGCCCGCGCATGTTCTCATTGACGCGCGGCGCCACATACTCCACCGTGCCGATGTGCGCCTCTTCGCCCTTCCACTTCGCGCGAATGCCTTTGCCGGAGACCATTTCAAAGTCGTCGAGGGCGGCGGGTTTGACGCCGCGCGTGTGCAGGAACTTGGAAATCGCGGTGGCGATTGGGTGTGTGGAGCGTTCTTCAATCGCGAGCACAATCGGGAGCATCGCTTCGATGTCAGCGCCGTCGGAGGTTTCAAACCCGGTGACGGCAATCTGCCCGGTTGTAAGTGTGCCGGTCTTATCCACGACGACGTGCTTCACGCCAGCGAGTCGTTCCAGCGCATCGCCGCCTTTGACGAGCAGCCCGCCGCGGGCGGCGCGGTTGAGGCCGCAAAGCGTTGCGGTGGGGGTGGCGATGACGAGCGCGCACGGGCTGGCGACGATCAGCAGTGTGATCGCGCGGTACGCGGCGTCCGTGAACGTCATCTCATGGCCGGTGAAACGCTCGTGAAAAAACGTGAAATAGATGAGCGTGAGAATCGCAAAAGCGAAGACGCTCAGTGTGTACGGCGTGCTGAAGTGATCGATCACGCGCTGGATGGGCTGGCGCTGGCCCTGCGCTTCGATCACGAGATCGAGGATGCGCTGCAGGCTGGATTCGCGCATCGGGCGCGCCACTTCGATTTCGAGGGCGCCGTTTTCGTTGAGCGTTCCGGCATAGACCTGATCGCCGGGGTCCACCGGGCGCGGCAGCGATTCGCCGGTCAGTGTGCTTTGATCGACGGTGCTGACGCCATTGGTGATGACGCCGTCGGTGGGGATGGTTTCGCCCGGACGCACGAGGATGACGTCACCGGCGATGAGTTCCTCTGGCGCGATGGGGATCCACGTGCCGTTGACGCGCTTCAGCGCTTCGTTGGGCATGAGTTTGCTGAGGCGCTCGACGGCGTCCTTGGCTTTGGCGAGGGCGCGGTGTTCGAGGGCGCCAGCAAGTGTGAACATGAAGAGGAGCAGGGCGCCTTCGCCGGGATGCCCAATCAGAGCCGCGAGCCCGGCGCCGACGACCATGAGAACGTCGATATTGGGTTCGAGTTCGGCGATGGATTCAATCGCGGCTTTCACGCCGTGAATGGCGCCGAGCAGCAGGCTCAGCCACACCAGCGCATGCCCAACGTCATGAAACCCCTGCGCCCAGCGGCCGAGGGAGTCATCAACGAGTTGTTGCAGGGAAAACCCGACCAGCAGCGACACACCGGTGGCGAGCGCGATGGGCAATTGCCATTCATCACTGAAGAGTTTGGCCGCGAGCGTGCGGGCGGGGGAGGTCATGGGGTGACAGGGTACGAAAAGCGCTTCGACTGTGGCGGAAAGTCAATACGGAGATTGCAACAATGGGCCTCTTGGAGCATTTGCAACGTCATGATTGCCGTATCGCGTTGACCACGGTATACGCAACTCATACGCCCGGCCAGAAGAGTCGTCAGGCGCAAGTATGTATTCAAAGGGATCTCCGGAAACGGAATCAATCGCATCATCGTTATCCATCGCATCTGTGAGTGCATTCGGCCAAACCCCATGTTCTTGCTGATAGATCTCCAACAAGAGCATCGCCCGCACTGCAAGAATTTGAGATGTGGCTGACAAGTAAAATTTCCGTGATCCTTCCGCCGAATACATCGAAATTGTTGAGAACAATGGATGGCGCAGCAAAGGTTCCTGCTCCAGACGGCGCTCCAATAGGTTGTGCACTGATTGAGATTGCACGTTACGTAAATGGACGATCCGAGCGTCTGCTTGACGCTGCGCCGCACGTCGACCTGGAGACCACGGACGAAGAATCGCGCTGGCGCTTGATCTTGTAAGTGAGTTCAGCTCCCATATTGAACTGTCGTACACTGTGATCAGTGGAAGACCTGCCCGTGTGTGACCCCATTGAATGACATCGACCAGTTCGATCGAATGAGCCGAGATTGCACGGCCAAATGCCTGCTCAACATCGAACTCTGTTTGCTCAAGCATATTTTCGATGCTCTGACACACGTCAATAGGAATTTCATATTCGTTGACTACTTGAGCGAGTTCAATCAAGAACAGCAAAGCGAGGCCAATGGCGCGGTTATTGTCCTTCATCGTTGGCTGGTTCAAGTATTGTCGCGCTAATTGAAGTCCAAATTCCACTCGCGCAATGACGTCATTCCAATCTGCCGCGTGTGCTGACGCACGGAGCTGCGCCCTATTTAATTCGGATAATAAAAATATATTGCCGGCGAACTCATTCTCTGGATCACCCATCACCAGTAGTGTCGTTTGCCAATTTGAGCCAAATGGATAAACGCCAATGAACCGCGAATACGGAGCGGCGAAGCGGTCCATCACGACAATTGACGCTGCCTTTTGCAATAAATGGCGATGTTCACCTAGCCACTGGACCAAATCAGATCGGTCCTTGTCCGTCCATTCACCGCGTGAAGCTTCGAACGAAGCAAGAACCACTCGCTTGCGTTCGTTCGGGCGCATCAGTAAATGCGATTCATCCAGTTCGTCGGCAAATAGCTCTGAATATGCATCCCACGCATTCTCACCCTCAGGCTGCCCCTCGAGCGTGAGCGCATCGAGCTGCGCGATCGTATCAACCGTCGGGTGCGGCTTCGCGACAATCAACGCCCACGTGCGCCAGCAGCCGACCGCAAAAACAGCAGCGGCGACGGCGAAAATCACCAAGGCGTGTCGTGGCCAGTGGCGGATCCAGTTGAACATGGAAAAATCGTAATGCAGTTCGGCGCGAGCCGCACGGACTATTCCTGGTTGGAATCAACGCCGAGCGTTTCGGCTAGGAGCAGCTCGCGCGGCATGAGAATCTCCGCGTCCGGGCGCGTGCGGTCCATCCAGGGAATGAACAGTTGAATCGGACGGCCGGACGCATCATCGGGCGTGCGCACGTAGTCGAAGAGTTTGCCAGAGACCGGGTCCGTCGCGTCAGATTCCGTGACCACATCGAGGAGCGACTCCCGCCAGGCGCCGGATTCACGCTCGTGCAGTTTCAGCAGCAGCGCGAGGCGCCACCCGTGAAGTGATGATTCAAGCATCTGACCATGCCGCACGGCTCTATCCAGCGCCGGCAAGAAGACGTAAAGCACCATCGAAACGAAATCAGTGCCGGCGTCGTCACTGAGAATCTGATCAAATTTTCTTTTATCAAGGGTCCCCTGCAATGAAAGCTCTTTGATCTTTGCAAATCGTTCGTTGATGCGCCGCTCCGCTTGCGCTCGATCCGCCTCGAAAAGGCCATAGAGACAAAAGAAGCTGTTCGTCACGGGCGACTGCCCGGTACCCGGACCGCCGCTCATTGTGAGAAATGGCCCCATACTGGTGAGCAACCCATTTCCATCGCCGTCATCCGAGTACGACCACTGGATGAAATCAATGAGATGAAAGCGCTCCGCCTCGACCCATCGATGCGTGGATTCGATGCGCGACCAATCGCAGTTCTCAAGGATGTCAATGACACGGCGCATCACCGGCGCCGGCGGGTCACACTCATAGCTCGACCGCACGGCTTCAACGCATGTTTCAACCATGATGGAATATCCGACAAGCTGCTCGATCAGCGACGCCTGACGCATGACACCGTCGCCAATTGCCACGCCCGTCTCAACGCGCAAGACAAAGTCTTCCCAGCGTCCCTCCGCCGCATCGACGCGCATCGCCTGTGTGTTGAGCGAAACGAGACGTCGGGCGGGCCCAAGCCACGGCAGCAGCAGCGAGTCATACAACATCTGCCTGTTTGAGGCATCCAATTCACCCGTCAGAGCGTTGCCCTGATGCACATACGGCGCATGAAAGGCGGGCTTCGCGGCCGTCGCCGCCAGTTGCTCCAGCAAGTCGTCAAAGGAGCGGAGCGTCGCGATGTCAGCCGTGCGATTCGCGGCGTCCCATGAGCCTCGCAAAAGCTGACTCGATGCCGCGAAGGAGTTCGCCGCCACGGCGCTCGGCCCCGGAGGAACCGTCATGTCGCCGTCTCGACCAAGGCCATCAACGATGAGCGCACGCAGATCGTCCCACGCGTTTTCCCCCAGCGGCTGATCGCGCGCCACCATTTCATTGAGCTGCGCGATGTAGTCAATGCTCGGGTTCGGCCGCGTAGTCAGGACTGGGTACGAGAGGATGACGCCGATGGAAAGCAACGCCGCCGCGATCGCGAAAAGCACCAATGCGTGTCGCGGCGAGTGGCGGATCCAGCTGAACATGAAGCGATCTTAGTGGGTCGACGCCGAACGATCTCAATCTATGACTTCGTAAGGAACGGGCGGCGCCGCCGGAAGCGCTTCGCGCGGCCGGTTCACGATGGCTTGAGGGTCGCCTGAATCAAGCCATGGAATACGCAGTTCGTAGGGGCGTCCGTGCTCATCCAGGGGTGTGCGCTCATAGATGAATAGATCGCCGGAGACTGGATCCGTCGCGTTCTCAATGGACACTGCGCTTGTCACCAATTCCGGCCAGTCGCCAGTCTCGGCGTGATAAATCTCGAGTAGAAGCATGAGGCGGAGCCCGGCGACGAGTGAGTCCAATCGAAGTGACCTGCGATAGTAGAAATTGAGTTTGAATCCAAAGAACGCCGGCACGGGATGCCATGCGCGATCGAAAAAGAACGCGTCCCAAAGCCCGTCAGCATCGTCGCGCAATGCCTGATCGATCATCTCTAATTCGAATTGATTGATTTCTGCAATCTGGTTTATCGCCATTGAAGCGCCACCCAACCAGGGACCGGCGATATTCATTCTCGGAAAGGTCTGCATTGGCAGCATAGGGGAGTTTCCATACTCCTCGTAGAAATCAAAGAACGCATTTGGAAGAAATACCCCATTTCTTGAATGCACCCATTGCACCATGTCCTTCCACGCGGTCTGCTCGGCTTCGATGAATCTTGGCGCCAGGTCACGCGTTGAGAAACGGAGTTCTGCAAGGGCGTTGAGCATTTCACTCGCATGATCAGGCGAAACCTCTGTTGAATCTAAAGTTTGCGAAGCCTCAACAAGAATCCTCTCCACGCTGCTGTAGGCGAGAGCCTGTTCTATAAGAAATAAGCGATTCGACAAGTGATCGCCGATTCGCAATCCGGTCCGAAGTCGTCGTAATGCTTCGTTCCAATCTCCGCGCTCGAATGCGGCGCGAAAAGCAAGTGTGTTTAGACGCCGAAGCATATTGAGACCGGAAAGCGCTGAAAGCGGCATTTTTTGGAGCGGCTTCGAGAGATCAAATGGAATCGGATCATCTGTCAAGACGCCATCGATGTTGTATGGCATGAAATACGCGGAGTGCTCAGCCGCGTGATCAAGCATTTGCAAGAGCGGTTGAAATTTATCGAGAGTTGCGACCTCTGCCGTTCGATCGATCTGATCCCAATTGCTATGCAAAAGGGTCGTCTGTCGAATGAACTGCTGAAGCTCTCTTGCAAGTGGAGTCGTCTCGCTTTGAGATCCGGTGATTCCAAATTCCCTTGACAGAATCCGCCGATACAGCGGCCACGCATTCTCTCCCTCTGGTTGAACGCGCTGCACAAGCTCATTGAGTTGCGCCAAGTAATTAATCGATGGCTCTGGCTTTGCGTTGTGCAGCGCCCACGTGCGCCACGCGCCGATGGCGAGGAGGATGAACACGACAGCCGCGCATTTCAATGCGATTTGGGGCCAGTGGCGGATCCAGCTGAACATGGGTGAATCCTATTGGAGTCCGTGATCGGAATGTCGAATCTTGATGTGAATGAGACTTGGTAGAAGGAGGAGGCAGGGGAGCCCTCATCCGTCATCCCGACGGGGTCGGGATGCCACCTTCTCCCAGTGGGAGAAGGGTTAGAGCTTCTTCAACGCGCTCACCAGGCCGTCAATGTGCGTTTTCTCATGCGCGGCAGAGATCTGCACGCGCAACCGCGCTTCACCTTCCGGCACCACCGGGTAGCCGAAACCGATGACGAACACGCCGTTCTCCAGCAGTTTCTTGCTCATCGCGATAGCCGTCGCAGTTTCTCCGACGATGATCGGGCAGATCGCGGTGGGGGAGTCGATGACGTCGAAGCCGGCTTTCTTGATCTCGGCGCGCGCGTACGTGACGTTGTCGCGCAGCTTCTGCACACGTTGCGGCTCGTTCATCAAAATCTCGATCGCTTTGTCCGCGGCACACGCGACTGGGACGGGCAGCGCATTGCTGAACAAGGTCGGCCTGCCGCGCTGCACGATCATGTCGATCGCGCTGGCCGGCCCCGCAATAAACCCGCCCGCGGCGCCGCCCAGCGCCTTACCCAGCGTGCCCGTGAAAAAGTCAATGCTCGAGCCGGGCATGCCGAAGTGTTCGTGCGTGCCGCGACCGGTCTTGCCCATGACGCCGGTGCCGTGGCTGTCGTCAACGACGAGCAGCGCATCGAATTCATCGCACACAGCGCGCAGGCCGGGCAGGTCCGGCAGATCGCCTTCCATGGAGAACACACCGTCGGTGACCACCCAGATGACCGCATCGCTGGCGAGTTCGCCGCGCGCCTTGGTGAGTTTGGTGCGCAGATCGTTCAGATCGTTGTGTTTGTAGACGCCCTTGTTCAGGCCTTTCTTGATCGTCGTCGCGAGGCGGATGCCGTCGATGATGGACGCGTGATTGAGTTCATCTGAAATCACGAGGTCGCCGTTTTTGCACAGCGTCGGGAAGATCGCTTCGTTGGCGTTCCAGCAGGAGACGAACGTGTAGGACGCTTCCGCGCCCATGAGTGCGGCGATGCGTTTCTCAAGTGCAAGGTGCGGCGCGAATGTGCCGCAGATGAAGCGGACGCTCGCGGTGCCGGCGCCGTAGTCGCGCAAACCCCGATGCGCCGCTTCAACCACTTCAGGATGGTTCGCCAGCCCGAGGTAATTGTTCGAGCAGAAGCACAGGCACTCGCCGTAGCCCGCGAGCTTCACCGTCGGACCCATCGGACCTTCGATGGTCTGCAATTCCTTGTGCTGACCGGTTGACCGCAGTTCGTTCAGAACGGCGTCGGTGCGCGCGAGAAACGGATGGGTGGTCGTGTTGGGCATGGCTCTGCTCCGGGGAAAGAATCAAATGCTGAGGGAGACAGAGTAATGGAGGCGGGGAGGGGACGGGCGCGATTCTCCCCTCTCCTCCTGGGAGAGGGTGGCCGAGCGCAGCGAGGTCGGGTGAGGGTCGAATCAAATTCGCCAACGCGCGGCTAATGTGTTCAATGGGCGCCAAACACTCGGCCCTCATCCGTCATCCCGACTCGTCGGGATGCCACCTTCTCCCAAGGGGAGAAGGGTTTGTTCCCTCTTCCTCTGGAAGGGGGTGGTCGAGAAACGCGAGGTCGGGTGAGGGTCGTTGTGCGAACAAGACGATGGTGCCGTGGTCTTGACTGTCCTCAGTCAAGGCCACGACATGCGCTGCAAACTCGGTAAACGCGTGGCCTTGCCCGAGGACGGACAAGACCACGGCACCGTAGAAAAGTACTTTGAAGCACTGGTTCTCCCTCATCCGTCAACGGTGCGCGCTGCCACTTTCACTTTCTTCCGCGGCGTCACCGGCGGCAACAACCCCCAGAAGATGCACAGACTTGCTCCGGCAAACAGGACGAGGCGCGATCGCTCACCACGGGCCAAACTGCCGAGGACGCTGTTCGGCGGCTTGTATGCCGCTGGCGTGCGCGGCGGCTCGGGCTCGACACCCTCAAAAACATTGATGGGCTTGCGAGCCGCTTCTTCCGGATCCTCGAACAGAATGGCCTGCTTGCCGGCCGGCCGCAGGTGCAGATGCGTCGCGGCGAGCGATGCGATCAGCGTCGGGTCTTTGCGATCGAGGGCGTCGAGATAGTCGGAATACCGCTCGACTCGTTTGGTTTGGTGATCCGCCCAGCCGCGCCCCTGCTCGACCTGCCGCTCCGCGATGTGGGCGTCGTCGAAGGCCGGGATCAGCGCCGTTGCGACAAAGACGGCGCCGCCGGCAAGGACGAACAGCCAGCCTGGATCAAACATCGATGGGGGTGGAGCTTTGCGCACGGCCTGCAGAACATCGGCCGTTCGACGTATTCGCGCTCAAAGGCGCCTTTTCAGCGCCGTGGCGCCGATTCCGGGCGAAACGTCTCGCGGTAGCGCCCGTGGATGCCGAGCTGCATGCGTTCGAGGTAATCGCAGAGCTTGGTGACGGAGGAGGTCACACCCGGTTCGGCCCGGAGACGCTGGATCGTCACTGCGATTGGGTCATCGCCGCGATAGAGCTGCTTGAACGCGGTGCGGACCGCTTCGACCTCTTCCGGCGCCCACTGGCGACGAATCAGCGCTGTGGTGTTCACTTTGCGCGGCTCAGCGGGGCTGCCTTCGACCACGAGGAATGGCGGGACATCTTTCGTGATGCGAGCCAGACCGCCGACAAACGCCAGCGGGCCCACGGTGGTGAAGTGATGAATGCCGGCGCCGCCCGCGATGGTGGCGCCAAATTCGATCAGGCAGTGGCCGCCGAGCATCACGCTGTTGGCAATAACGACCTGATCTTCAATCACGCAGTCGTGCGCGACATGCGCGCCGACCATGATGAGGCAATCCGAGCCGATGACCGTCTTGCCGCCCCCGACTTCGGTGCCGCGATGGACGGTGACATGCTCGCGGAAGCGGTTGCGATCGCCGACGACCAGTTCGGACATCTCACCGTGGAATTTCAGATCCTGCGGCTCAGCGCCAAGCACCGCGAACGGATACACCACGTTGTCAGCGCCAAGGGTCGTCGGGCCGGTCACGCATGCATGATTGTGCAACACCGTTCCAGGGCCAATGGTCACGTTCGCGCCGACCACCGCATAAGGACCGACGCTCGCGGTTTCGTGAACCGTGGCGCTGGGGTCTATCACCGCTGACGGGTGGATTCGATGCTCTCGCATGACAGTGGTGGCCATTCAGTCCTGCTCCGCGTCAACCATCATAAAGCGTACGCGGGCCTCAGCGACGAGTTTCCCAGAGACGAAACTGCGGCACTGCACATCGCCAAAGCGACTCGACGCCCGGATCGCCTCCGCCTCAATCACCAACTGATCGCCCGGAACGACCGGCCGACGGAGCTTGACATTATCGAGGCTGAGCAGAACCGCCACTTTGCCTGTCCGATCCAACTTCTGGCTGAGCATCAATCCGGAGAGCTGACTCATCGCTTCCACGATCAGAACGCCCGGCATGATGGGCGAACCGGGGTAATGACCCTGAAAAAACGGCTCGTTGATCGAGACATTTTTCACGCCCACAGCGCGGCGGTCGCCTTCCATCTCCAGCACGCGATCCACCAGGACCATCGGGTAGCGGTGGGGCAGCAGCCGCATGATCTGGCGGATGTCCATCGCCGGGGCGGGCAAGTGATCGTCGCGATCCGAGCCGCGCCGGGCGAATTCGACAAGCTCGCGGGCCATGCGCTGGTTCAGCGAGTGTCCGGACTTGCTTGCGAGGATGCGCGCGTTGATGGGGCGCCCGACCAGCGCCAGGTCGCCAATCAGGTCGAGCAGCTTGTGCCGCACGGGCTCATCTTCGAAGCGGTACTGATTGTCGATTGGCCCGGCGTCATCAATGACGAGCACATCCGTTGGCGACACATGCTCGAACATGCCTTGCGAGCGCATCGCTTCGGCTTCCTGACGCAGCGCGAACGTGCGCGCCGGGCCGATGTGCGTGCGGTAGGTCTCGGTGTCGAGTGTGTACGCATGGATTTGCCGACCAA
Source organism: Phycisphaerales bacterium (assembly GCA_029260345.1). Classification (GTDB taxonomy): domain Bacteria; phylum Planctomycetota; class Phycisphaerae; order Phycisphaerales; family UBA1924; genus OFTM186. The sequence continues at coordinate 102,554 of JAJDDK010000005.1, forward strand.
TCGGCGTGTTCTCGCCGTAATCAAGGTCGTACAGAAGATCCATGCCTTCGCCGGCGGTCGGCATGGCCGCGATCATCGCGTCGCCTTCGCGCAAGGTGATCGGTTCGGTGACCACGATCGGCTTTCGCAGCTCGTCCTGATCCACCAGCCCCGCCGCCGTCACCGCTTCGACAAACGGCGTTGCCGAGCCATCGCCCGCGGGCAGTTCCGGCGCATCCAGTTCGATGACGGCGTTGTCGACGCCGCAACCGACCAGGCCGCTGAGACAGTGTTCAATGGTTTCGACGATCGCTTCGCCGCGCTGCAGCGTCGTGTGACGGGGGCGCGAAACGACGTATTCGACTCGGCCCGGAATGGGCTTCGACCCCGGAAGATCGGTTCGAATGAAGACAAACCCCGTGTCCGGGTCCGCCGGGCGCAGGGTCGCCGTCACCGGCGCGCCGGTGAAAAGCCCTCGGCCGGTGATCGTCGCGGCGCCGGCCAAGGTGCGCTGTTTCGGCGTTGTCATTGAACCCATCAATCCTCAATCCGCGTCCGGTTCGAGTCCTCGAGCTCGCAACTGCTTCATCAGTTTCGGCAGTCGGCCCGTCGCGGCAACAATACGCATGGTTTCCTTCGCGGGCCGCGCAGGATACCCGACCCAGATTTCACCCGCCGGAATGTCGTCCATCACGCCGGATCGCGCCCCAACCTGGGCCCCGGCGCCAATCGAGACATTATCTCGCACGCCGACGCCTCCTCCGAGCACCGCGCCGTCCCCGATCGTCACGCTCCCGGCGATCCCGCACGCCCCGCAGATGATGCAGCAGCGCCCGATGCGGCAGTTATGGCCGATCTGCACGAGGTTGTCGATCTTCGCGCCCGCGCCAATCACCGTGTTGCCGAACTTGCCCCGATCGATCGTCGCCCCGGCGCCGATTTCGACCCCATCGTGAACTTCGACGGCGCCGGCGTGCGGGATTTTGATCAGCCCCGCGCCACCCGGCGCCGGTCGGTAGCCGAACCCATCGGCGCCGATCACCGCGTTCGGATGAATCGTGACGCCGTCACCCAGCACGCAGCGGTCCTCGATCACCATGCCGGCGCGCAGGTTGCAGCCGCGACCGACCGTCACGTGCGCCCCGACCACGGCATTGGCATGCAGCATCGTGCCGTCGCCGATGCGCGATCCCGGCCCGACGACGGCGCCAGGGCCAAGACGCACATTGGCGCCGATCACCGCGGTTGGATCGATCGTCGCGGTCGGATGCGTCCCCGCCGGCGGCGCGACATGCTCCGGCGTGATCTTTTCGAGCAGCGCGATGAGGGCGCGATCTGCATCATCCACGATCAGCAGCGCTCGCTGCGCGGGCTCATGGCCCGGCGTCTCCACGCCGCGTGAGACGACCGCCGCGGCCGCAGCGCTGCGCGACCACGTCGCGCCGTACTTGTTATCGCGAATGAACGCCAGCGTCTCGGCGTCCGCGTGATCGAGCGAATCCAGTCGTGTCACGCGCAAGTCATCACGCCCGACCAGCTCCGCATCGAGCAGTGCGGCGAGCTCACCCGTGGTCCATCCGGCGCCCGCGGCGCGTGCGCCGTCAGACCCCGCTGTCATTGAATCCGGCATGAATCCACTGGACCTTTACTCACGGGTTGCGAGCGCCGCCCGCATTCGCGGCGCGACCAGCGTTCCACTCGTTGTTCAACAATCGCGCCACCGCGTCCGTGATGTCCGTTGATTCCGCCGCAAACAACACGCGCCGGCCCGACATCACCGCGCGAATCTGCGCTTCCGTGTCGCGCGGCGTCTCACCGACAGAGTCATTGTTGATCACCAGCGCGTACCCATTTTGCTGGGCGACCGTCGCCGTGGCTTGCCTCATTTTGTCAAACAAATCCGCAAAGACTTCAGCTCGGCGGCGATCCACAAGCTGCTCAGCGAAACGACCGAGCACTTCGATCTCGATGCGCAACTGGGCGACTTCCTCCGCCTTGCGGCGCCGCGCCTGGCCGGCAAGCGCTTCCATATCGGCGGTCGCCAGCTCGAGCAGGTCGCCCTGATCCTGAATCTTCTGATTCTGAAGCTGGATGAAGGCCCTGAGTTCTTCTTCGCGCGTGACGCGCTCATCAAGCAGATCCACCAGCGCCGTGAGGTTGACGGTCGCGACTTTCGTACTCGGCTGGGCGCCGCCCTGAGCGCCGGCGCGCCATGCCGCGGTCCCCACAACAAGCAGCGCGGCCACAAGAATCGGAATGCTCCACTGATTCAGACGCATGTTGGCGCCCTCCGTGACTAATCCTGAATGAGTGCGAAAATGAGGCTCAACCCTCATCATAGCGATGGCGGCGCCCTCCAGACCGGCTCCGCGGGCCGCGCCGAGATCAGAACGGAATATCCGCCGTGAACGTGAACACGCGCGTCTCGTCGCCCTCCTCCTTCAGAAGCGGGAAACCAAAGTCGAACGCCAGCGGCACCGGCCCCAGCGCCGGCACGCTGATGCGGAATCCGCCGCCCACGCTCACGCGGTAATCCTCAAATCCGATGTCTTCCGTGACCGTGCCAGTGTCAACGAATCCCACCACGGACACGATCTCCTGAAACACCGGCTGAGTGAACTCCAGACCAGCGAAGAACGACCATCCGCCACCGTTGGCATACGGGCTCGGCCCACCGGTGTTATTCGCAACGCCGCGCGGCGAAACGCCCTGAAAATCAAATCCGCGGAAGTTTGAGCCGCCGAGATACAACCGCTCATAAATCGGCGCCTCGTTTCCCTGCGGAATCCACCCCATGGCGATGCGCGTCGAAAGCACGCTCGTGCGCCCAAGCGCATCGCGGTGAATCGGCAGAAACAACTGATGCTCTGCCGTCAATCGTGTGTAATTAAAGTCGCCGAACACCTGCTCGATGCCCAGTTCCGTCCGCGTGCCCGTCGTCGGGCTGAAGCGTTGCGTCGGCGGCACGGTGGTGCGCGTCAAACTCAAGCTGACGGCTGAGAAGTTGTGATCGTCGGCGACGGCAAAAGCGTCCACCGGCGCATCGGGTTCGAGATCCGACAGGCTCACGGTGTCATTGCGAAAACCAACCTGCGCCACCCAGCGATCACCAAAGCGGCGTCCAAACCCAAACGAACCGCGCAGCCGCTCCTGGTCGTAATCTTCATACACGCGCGTGTTGAGCGTGCCCGACAACGACAACGACGTGTTCGTCTCAAGGAGCGAAGGCTCGGTGAAGCTCACGCCGTAGTTTTGAATCTCGGTGCCCGGCGCGATCGTGATCTGGAGCGTCTGACCGGCGCCGCGAAACGCGCGACGATGAATGACGTCGCCGAAACTGCGCGGCAGATTGCCGATGTCGAAGTTGCGCTCCGTGATCTGGATCTGACCAATCAGCCCGGAGTCCGCGCTCACCGCCGCGACGAACGTGACCGACCCCGTATTCGCGTCTTCGACTTCGACCAGCACGTCGCGATATCCCGGCGCCGTCGGATCCTCCGGTTGCAGCGTGATCTTGGCGCCGCCTTCGGGCTTCTGCGGCGACGAAGCGACAAACAACCGCGATTGCCGGAGCAACGCTTCAGTCTCCGCAAGATCCTGCACATCCAGGGGGCGTTCCGGTTTCACACGAACGCGCCGAAGAATGACGCCGTTCTTTGTGATCACGTTGCCAAGAATGACCACTTCACCCGTCATGAAGCGATCGCCCTGACTGACTTGCAGCACGAGATCAACAAACGGCTCATCCGGATCGCGCAATTCCACACGCCGCACGTCAGCGTCGATATATCCCAGACCGTTGTACGCCTCGCGCACCGTCCGGGCCGCGACCGTGCCGGCGTTATTCGCATACGCATCGCCTGGTTTGGTCGGGATCAAACCAATCACCTGCATCGGGCTGAAAATCGGCGGCTCGTCCACGCCGTCAATGCGCTCCACACGCACATCGCGCAACCGGTACCGCGGCCCTTCATCGATCAAGAACGTCGCGATCGCTTCGCGCCCGTTCGGCGCGATCGTCAATTGCCGATCCACGCGCACATCGAGATACCCCGATGACACATAGAACTGAATCAACGCCGTTACGTCGTTGTCGAGCGACTCTTCGTTGAGCCCGCCCTTCTTGAGGAGGCCCGCCGTTTTCGTCGAAACGTTTCGGCGCAGTTGCGTTTCAGTGAACGAATGTCCGCCTTCAAATTGAATGGACATCAGCCGCACGCGCTCGCCTTCGCGCACGCGAAATAGCACCACGCCGTTTTTCAGCTCTTCTTCATCGACGGTGACGCGCGCCGTGTAATACCCCTTGCCGCGATACAGCTCTTCAATCGCGCGCCGGGCTCGATCAATGCGAAACCGGTCCATCGGCACGCCGACCACAAGATTCACATGATGCACGGCTTCGGAAAGGTCCTCATCGGAAATGCGCCGATTGCCCACCGCTTCCACGGCGTTCACGATCGGCGCCTCGCGCACCACGAACACCACCGTCACCGAACCATCGTCGTGCGGCTCAACCGCGGCCTCCACCGTTTCAAACTCATAGATGCTGTACAGGCGCCGAATGTCTTCGGTGATCGTCGCCGCTGAAAATGCTTGCCCTTCAGACGTTCGAACCTGATTTCGAGCAAAACCATCAGAAACGCGCGACAAGCCCTCAAAACGAATCTCGATGACCGGCCGACCTTCATACGGTGAGAGCGTGGACGCGTCCGGTGTGACGCCCGGCTGGGCCCGTGCCTCCGTCGTCCACATCGCGCCAAGTCCAGTCAAGACAACAACAAACAACGCGATATGCACAGACCAACGTCGTGGCGCTGGGCGCGCAGACGAATTCACCACATCCACGCGGTTAGGAATCGCTTCTGCCACTGAGTCCGGACAATACTCGTCACTAACATCACTCACAACCGCCCGACGCGTGAACAACCTGTGGACATCTTGTCAGGCGGGGTTGCCGCGATTCTTGTCAGCGCGTACGTTTTCGCGTTCCCGACGCGGGGCCGGGACACGGATGGAAGCCACTCGCGCGGCGTCGAATCATGCATTCGACACCGCCGCAGCACATAGATGTCGCACGGATGCAGACCGTTTTGTCGTTGCTTCTTTCAATTCGGAGAGTCGTGCCGCTGCGCTTGACGTGCATCGCCGCCGTTGCGGCATTGTGCATGGCGTTCGCCGCGGCGGTCCTTTGGACGTGGCTCGACCCCGACGTGCTCGCCGGCGCCGATGCGACCCCGCTCCTCGGATTGCTCGGATTATTTTTGCTTCCGGCCGGCGTCATCGCAACCTACCGCCTCGATCGCAGGCTCCGTGCTGAAAACAAGAGGCACGATCACCGCGTGGTGCAGCACCAAGCCGAACTCAGCCCCATCACGGCTGAGCCGGATCGTTCGATTCTGCATCGGGCGCGACCGGATCGACCCGCTCGATCAACACGGGGACGGCGGCTCGCGGCGCCCAGGCCGTAGGCGGCAATTCCCACCACATCAGGTCATCTGCGACAAACGCCGCCTCAAGCGAGGTTTCATCCGCAAGTTCTTGCAGCCAGGCGCCTTGCACACCACCACCGACGGCCGTCACGGCAGCGATCAGCCGCGTCATCGCGCCCGGTGTCGTGAGCGCATCCGCCACCACCAGCCGCGCGGCGTCGCCCCCCAGATCATCATTCACGTCGACCAGACGTCGCCACCGCGCCGCGGTCGCATCGTCGGTGTCATCCTGCGCCAGCAACGCGTTCTCGACTGCGGACGGGTTCGTCGCGCGCACCAGCAGCAACATTCGACCTTCAGCCGCAAGCTCAGCGGCCCGGTCAGGCGTCAGTGCAAACTCCGGCGCATGTTCTGCGGGATGAATCAGCCGGAAACGAAGCGATGCCGCCCCGCCCGAAGGTTCTCTCGAAAAGCCTTCGGAGGACATGGCTTTGGCAGCCAAGCTCTGCCGCCCCGCCGCGATCTCTGCGGGAGGCGCTTCCGCCAACGTCGCCATAGCGCTGTTGTCTGTGCCGCCCCCCAAATCCATCAACATCGAATCTGATTGCGCATCGGCAAGCTCCGGAGCCATCAGCGATTCCGGCTCCGCCAGCGCAAACGTCTCATGCTGATCCATAGGGTCGTCAAGCATGAAGAAGCCGACCAGCGACGCCGCGCTCGCTGCGATCACCAAACCCGCTGCCGCCACAAACCGCACCGGCGTAATTCGAATGCGCTTCGCATGTGATTCCATCGCCGCAACTGAGCCGCCAAACAGCGCATCGCGTTCTGCGATCTCCATCGCCGCATCCACCATGCCGCGCGGCGCCCGCACCGCTTCGATCTCCGCAAGCGCCCGCAGCCGGTCACGATCAGCGCGAGCCGCCTCGACCCAAACGCGCAGCGACGCATCCGCCGCAATCGCTTTCTCCACTTGCGCGGCGGCCTCGGGCGAAAGCTCTTCACCCTCGATCCAGGCCAGCAGGTCATGTTCACTCGGACGGTGCGCCATCAGATCTCATCCTTCACACCGGACACTTCGTCCGGATCGCTCAAAGCCTCCATCGCTTCCCGAAGCGCACTGCGTGCCCGAAACAGGCGGCTCTTCACGGTGCCAATCGCCAGATCCATCGTCTGAGCGATGTCCCGATAATCCAGCCCGCGAACGTCCCTCAGCGTGAGGATCGCCCGCTGCTCCGGCTCCAGCGACCGCATCGCCTCAGCAAGCCGACGAAGGTCTTCCTGCAATTCGACGCTCTGACCCGGCTCCGGTTCCCCGCTTTCCAGCAGAGATCGCGGCATCTGGCCATCTCCGGTGGTCGCCTCCAGCGATGGCCCCTTGCGGTGCTTCTGCTTCCGCAAATGGCTGATGCACACGTTCATCGCGATCCGCGTCATCCACGTCGTGAACTTCGCCCGCTCATCAAATGTGTCGATCGCCCCGATCACGCGCACCATGGTGTCCTGCGCCATGTCCCGCGCGGTTTCGCGATCGCCCACGATCCGCATGCACGTCGCAAAAATCTGCTTTTCGTGCCTCGTCAGCAAACGCTCCAGCGCGCCGCGATTCCGCCCCTTGGACGAGAGATACGCGCGAATGAGCGATGCATCATCAAGAGCGTCCAAACGAATTGGGTCGTCAGATGAAACCATGAGCGCGTCGCGAGCGGCGGGCGCCGCGTCTTCCTCTCCAACATCGGCTCACCGCTGGCATCGGCTACGATGGGCCTTTCCCTCATTTTCCAAACCCGCGCCATGACTGATACCACCCCAAACAGCCCGCCGACGCCGGATCCGCTTTCAGGATACGTCTCTCCGCTCGCAACCCGAAATGCCTCGGCGGAAATGCAGGCGATCTGGTCCCCACGCCGCAAGTTCGGCCTGTGGCGCCGCATCTGGCTGGCGCTTGCCGAAGCGGAGCAGGAACTCGGCCTGTCGATCACCGACGAACAGCTCGCCGAGCTCCGCGATCATCTCGATCCCACCAATCAGGAACTCGCCGCCGCCGCCGCGCACGAGAAGCGCCTCCGTCACGACGTGATGGCCCACGTGCACGCCCTGGGCGACGTCGCGCCAGCCGCGCGCCCCATCATCCACCTCGGCGCCACCAGCCAGTTCATCAACTGCAACACCGAGATCGTCCTGCTGCGCGAATCGCTCGACCTCATCGCCGTGAAGACCGCGCGCGTGATCGATGCCCTCGCCGACTTCGCCACGACATGGCGCGATCTTCCGACGCTCGCCTTCACGCATTACCAGCCCGCGCAACCAACCACCGTCGGCCGCCGCGCCGCAGGCTGGGCCTACGACCTCGCCCTCTGCCTCGATCGCATCGAGCACATGCGCGACAGCCTCCGCCTGCGCGGCGTCAAGGGCGCCACCGGCACCCAAGCCTCATTCCTCGCGCTCTTCGAAGGCGACGCGAGCAAAGTCGACCAGCTCGACATCCTCGTCTGCGACAAACTCGGCTTCGCCGCCGATCAGCGATTGCTCCTCACCGGGCAGACCTACCCGCGCGTGATTGACGCTTTCGTCCTTTCCGACCTCGCCTCGCACGCCAGCGTCATCCACAAAATCTGCAACGACATTCGCTTGCTCTCCAACCGCAAGGAACTCGACGAACCCTTCGGCGATTCGCAGATCGGCTCCAGCGCCATGCCGTACAAGCGCAACCCCATGCGCTGCGAACGCGCCACCGGCCTTGCTCGTTTCGTGATGTCACTCGCGCACAACGCCTACGACACCGCCGCGACGCAGTGGCTCGAACGCACACTCGATGACTCCGCCAACCGTCGCCTCTCACTTCCCGAATCATTCCTCGCGCTCGACGGTTGTCTCGACATCATGCACAACGTCAGTGGCGGCCTCATCGTTCACGAAGCCACCGTCAACGCCAACCTCCTCGCTGAACTCCCATTCATGGCCAGCGAAAACCTGATGATGGCCGCCGTCAAACTCGGGCGCGATCGGCAGGAAGTTCACGAAGCCATCCGGCGGCACAGCCAGGACGCGGGAACGCGCGTCAAAGACGAAGGCCTTTCAAACGATCTCATCGATCGCCTACGCGATGAACCACTCCTCGCCGGCGTCGATCTCGACCGCGAACTCGACCCCGCCAAATACGTCGGCCTCGCCCCGCGCCAGGTCGATCGCTTCATCGCCGACGTCGCAACGCCCGTGCGGCAGCGATTTGCGGACCGTCTCGCCCCGCCCCCGGAACCCAACGTCTGATCCCGACCGGCCCGGGCAACCCCGCCGCCGCCCCTCGGTACGATCCGAACGGGAGTCGCCCACCGCGTGATACGACCAATCATTCAAAATTTGAACGTCACAGCGCTCGCCAAGTGCTGCGTCGCCATCAGCGCCATCGCGCTTATGTGCGCCACAACCGCACGCGCCGGTGATCCGCTTCCATCGCGCGAAGGCATCCTCGACACCACGCTCGACAACGGCCTGCGCGTTATCGTCGTCCCGCATGACAACCCGCCGGGACGCACCGTCCTGCGCCTCATCGTCGACGCCGGTTCACTTGACGAACTCGATAACGAGCGCGGCGTTGCGCACGTCATTCAGCACATGGCCTTTCACGGCTCGGATCAATTCCCCGCCGGCTCCGCCCGCCGCGTGTTTCAATCACTGGGCATGGAGCTTGACCGACACGAAAACGCCTACACCACGTTCGATCACACCGTGTACACGCTCAATCTCCCCGGCGTTTCCGAATCCGTCCTCGACAAAGGGTTGACGTTCCTCAGCGACGTGCTCGACGGCCTCACGTTCCCCGACCCCGCAATGGAAACCGAGCGCAGCGTCATCCTCGACGAAATGCGCCAGTACGACTCGCCCGAACGACGCGTCTTTCAGCGCATCCTTCCTGCGCTGGCGCCCGGAAGCCTCGTCAGCGAACGCTTCCCTACCGGCGACACCGAATCCATCGACGCCATGATGCGCGAGCAGTGCGTTGCTTTCTACTCGCGCCTGTACACGCCGGACAACAGCACGCTTCTGGTCGTCGGCGATGTTGAGATCGACGCCGTCCGCACGTTGATCGTTGAGCATTTTGCGCCGATCAAGCCGCGAAAGTCCGCGCAGCGCCCCGAATCCGGCGTGCGTCCATTCACCGAACAACACGCGCTCGTCGTGACGGATCCCGAACTCGTGCGCGGCGTCGTCGCGGCCATCGCCGTCGGCCCGCCCACCGAACCCGCCCGTCATGGCTCGCAATTCCGCGACCAACTCGTCGATCAACTCGTACGTCAACTCATCACCCGGCGCCTTGAGGCGAGATCATTCAACGGCGAGGCGTCTTATGCAGGCAACGGCATGTACGTCGGCAATGCCTACGGCGCCATGTGGATAGGCCAGATCGTTTTAATCGGTCCGTCCAGTCGCTCCCCCGGCATGCTTGCAGACCTCATCTCCGAAATCGAACGCGCCCGCCAGTACGGATTTACTGACGCTGAAGTGCAACTCGCGCGCGAGACGCTCCTCGCCGAAGCACGCTCCATCGCCGAAGGCGAAGCCAATCTGCCCGCGACCTCCATTGCCGGACTCCTGACCGAACCCATCGTCGCAGACGCGCCATTGATTTCGAGCGGACAAAACTTTGCCCTTCTCGAAAAACTGCTGCCCACCATCACCGCGGCGAATGTCACCGATCGATTCATCGAGATGTTTGCCCCCGAGCGCACCGCGATCCTGGTCGAACTCGGCGACGGCGTCCCTGTTCCAACCGAAACTGCGGTGATGAAGGACGTTCGCAGGATCGCAGCACAACCCGTCGCCCCACCCCAATCGCCCGTTGCGCTTCAGGCGCTTCTGGAAACACCTCCCGGGCGCGCTTCACTGGATTCGGCCGACCTCGACGCCGCCAGTGGTGTGCTGACCATGCACTTCGAGAACGGCGTCGTCGCGCACCACCGTTTGATGAACGAGCGCGCCTCCGAAGTCACCCTGCGCCTCACGCTGGCTGGCGGCGAAATCGAAGAGGACGCCACCACCCGCGGCCTCACTCGCGCGGCTTCCGTTGTCTTCGATCGCCCTGCAACGCAAACCCTCACCGGCCTTACCGTGCGCGACTTCCTGTCCAGTCGCGGCATTTCAATTCGATCGCGCGTGTCACTCGACGCCGTCACCATCGAAATTGACACGCCGCGCGATCAGATCAACGCGGCGTTCCAGCTTCTCTACCTCACGCTCATCGACCCCATCATCGAACCGGCGGGGCTTGACGATTGGCGCCAGCGCGAAACCGCTCGCGCCCTGCGCCGCAGCACGCAAACTGGCGGCCTCGTCGAAGACGCGCTCGTTGCCACCATGTATCCCGCAGACGAAGTGCGCGTGCGATCTCTCACCCCGGAGTTGATCGAACGCATCGACGTGGACGCGGCTCAAACCTGGCTGCGCAATCTCGTGCTCCGCGCCCCGATCGAACTCTCCATCGTCGGCGACATCTCACGAAGCGCCGCCGCCGAGCTTGCGTCTCGTTACGTCGGCAGCCTGCCGGCGCGAGCGACGATTGACCACACCGCATTCGCCGAACGACGCAAGGTGCAGCGTGCCAAAGCGCCCTTCAAGCGCACGATCACCACAACGACGCAGTCCGATCAGGCCGTCGTGGCCGTCGGATTCGTCGGCCCCGACAGTGATGACATCGAAGAGGCGCGCGTGCTCGATGTCGCGGAGCGCGTCCTGCGCCCTCACCTGATCCAGAAGCTGCGTGATGAACTCGGCCTAGTGTCGTCCGTCACTATGACCAACCGACCCGCACAAGCGCTGCCCGGCTTCGGTCTCTTTCTGGTGATCGCGCCAACCAGCCCGGCACAATCATCACTCGTCGCCGACCTTATCGATCGCGAGTTTGAACAGCTCGCACTGGGCGGCCCCGGTCTGCTGGATGTCGTCATCGCACAATCCCAACTCGCCAGCGCCGCAAGTGAATCGCTTCTTGAGCCCGAACACTGGTCGAAGCAGCTCGCCGACATGCGCTATCGCAATCGCTCGCTCCCCGGCGTCACCCAGAGCGCGACCGCCCATCAGGATGTTGAGCCATCGCACGTGCGAGACGCCCTGGCGCACCGGCTCTCCGTCGGCAACCGCATTCGCATCATCATCCTCCCTGAGGACGAATAATCCGCGAATCACAGGTCGCCGGCGATACACTCCATTTCATGAATCCGCTCGCCATCACGTTTCTCCTGCTCGCAGTTGCACTTGCCGTTGTCGCGGCGTGGCTCTTCCTTCAACGAAGCCGCCTGCAACGTGACCTCAACACGGAAACTGAACGCGCCCGCGCCGCCGAATCCGCCCGCGAACTCGCCGCGGCGCGCTTGGCCGACATCGAGAAGACACAACTTCAGATGCGCGATGCGTTCAAGTCGCTCGCCAGTGACGAGCTCAAGAACACCTCAACCGAATTTTTGAAGCTCGCCAAACAAACCTTCGCGGCGGAGCAGGAAAAAGCCAAGAGTGAACTCGAGCAGCGCAAACAAGCCGTGGACTCACTCGTCAAACCACTGCACGAAAAGCTTGAGAAAACCGGCGAGACGCTCGGCAAGATCGAACAGGCCCGCATCGAGGCGTACGCCAAACTCGCCCAGCAAACACAGGACGTGCTGAAATCAAGCTCCGATCTGCGCCTCGAAACATCAAAGCTCGTCAAGGCGTTGCGCAAGCCTCAGGTGCGCGGCCGATACGGCGAAATCCAGCTTGAGCGCGTCGTCGAACTCGCCGGCATGCGCGACTACTGCGACTTCGACACGCAATCATCAATGACCAATTCGGACGGCGCCAAACTCCGGCCGGACATGGTCGTGCGTCTTCCCAATGAACGACTCATTGCCATCGACGCCAAGACCAACATCGATGCGTATCTCGACGCCATCGAAGCCGAAAGCCCGGAAGAATCCGAACAACACCTCGAGCGCTTCGCGCGCCACGTCGCCGAGCAAGCCAAGGCGCTGGCGAAAAAGGAATACAGCGCCCAGCTCAAGAACTCGCCTGAGTTTGTGGTGATGTTCATCCCCGGTGACCAGTTCATCGACGCCGCCTTGCAGCGCCAGCCGGAATTGCTGTCCCTCGCCGCCGATTGCCGCGTCATCATCGCCAGCCCGTCCACGCTCATCGGATTGCTCCGCGCCGTCTACGTCGGCTGGCGCGAAAAGAGCTTGTCCGACAGCGCGCACGAGCTTTTCGAACTTGGCAAGGAGCTCCACGAACGCGCCGTCGTCGCGCTCGAAAGCGCTGCGAGCGTCGGCAAAGCGATCGACGCCGCCAAAGAGCGCTACAACAAATTCGTCGGCTCCGTGGATCGTCGCCTCATGCCGACACTGCGCAAGTTCGAAGAGAAGGGCGCCGCGAGTTCAAAGAAACTCGAAGCCCTCACCGAACTCGAAGGCGACACCAGATCAATTCAGTCGCTGCCAACGCCAACTGAATTGCCAGAAATCGTAACGCGACCACAGGTCGAATCCGAACCGCGCCCGTAAGGAAGCGGTTTCCACGGTTCAACTCCAAATCCACAGCTCACTCCGCCAACTGACGCCGCAGGTAGTTGATCAGATCAACTTTCGTAATCAGTCCCAAATACCGCCCATCATCATCCACCACAATCGCCACCCGATCCGCGCGGAAGATCGGCAACAACTCCTTCACCGATGTTCCCGGCTTCACCGTCTCCAGGCGGCTTGTCATGTAATCGCTCACCGCTTTGCTGAACGCGTCCTTGCCCGAACTCACCGCCAGCAGAATGTCGCCTTCATCAATGATGCCGACGACTCGATCATGATTTCCCGGATCAACCACCGTGAGCTGCGACACGTCATGCAGGCGCATCATTTTGAACGCCTGCTGCACCGGCTCATTTGGCTTGACGGTGTAATCCTCTTGCGCCGTATGCCGACGCGCAATCAAATCTCGCAAATCATTATGCGACTCTCGATCGATGAACCCGTTATCGATCATCCAGTAATCGTTGAACATCTTGGACAGATACTTCGCGCCGGAATCGCAGATCAGCGTCACCACATTCAGCTTGCGCTCCTGCCGGCGACAAAACACCAGCGACGCATGCAAAATGCACCCTGTGGATGATCCCGTCAGCAGTCCTTCCCGTCGCAACAGATCTCGCGCCGCATGGAACGATTCCCCATCCGTCACCGAAATCGCTTCATCCACCAGATCAAGATCACAGATGTCGGGCACGAAGTCTTCACCCATGCCCTCAACCAACCACGATCCCGGCTCGACAATCTTCCCCTCATTCACCAGCGGCGCCAGAATCGAACCCGTCGGGTCCGCCAGAATGATCTGACACTCCGGGTTCTGCTCCTTCAGAAACTTCGCGGCGCCAGCCAGCGTGCCGCCGGAACCGACGCCGCACACAAACGCATCCACTTTGCCGCCCGTCGCGGCATGAATCTGCTCCACAATCTCCGGACCGGTGTGCTCGTAATGCGCCACTGGGTTGTCCGGATTCGCAAACTGATTGATGTAGTACGAGTTGGGCGTTTCCTTGGCGATGCGAGCCGCGACTTCCTGGTAGTAGTCCGGGTGCCCCTTCATCACGTCGGAGCGCGTCATCACCACCTGCGCGCCCATCGCTCGCAGGTGCTGCACCTTTTCCTGACTCATCTTGTCAGGCATGACGACGATCAGCTTGTAGCCGCGCTGCGCCGCGACGAGCGCCAGGCCAATGCCTGTGTTCCCCGCCGTCGCTTCGACCAGCGTCGGCGCCGGGTCCGCCTTGGGATCAATGCGGCCGGATCGCTCCGCGCCTTCGATCATCGACATCCCGATGCGGTCTTTGATCGACCCCGCCGGATTGTTCGATTCCAGTTTTCCGAACAGACGACACGGACCGGTGTCCAGTTTGGAAAGCTCGAGCATCGGCGTGTTGCCGATCATCTCAAGCACATTTCCGAACACCGGCGCCGCAACTTGTGCTGATTTTGTTCCGCCGCTCATGCGGGCGAGTGTATCGCGCGGGCGCCCGCGCGGCCGGACCTCACTCCGGCGCCGTCATCTGCGGATAAATCAGCACCCGATCGTGCACCAGCAGCGCCACATCCGGCGCGCCGTCGCCCGTCAGGTCGCCCACGATCACCGACGACGGCTGATACGTCGCGCCCTCGCCCGACTGGAACAGCCGCGTCTGGAAGACCTTGAACTCCGTCGCGAAGTGCAGCTTCCGATCCGCCGACAGCGTGAACACCTGGCACATCTGGTTTCGCGCGTCCAGCACGATCAGATCCGCGAAGCCATCGCCGTTCACATCGCCGACGGCGATCTCGTGCTCCAGCCGGTTTTCATTGTCCGCCCGGAACGCGTCGACGAGTTCAAGCGTCGCCCCGGTCCCGGTCAGACGAATGACGGAGAAGCCTGCGTTGTCCACGCTCAACAGTTCTGGCGCGCCCGATCCAGAGAAGCTTCCCGCGAACAACTGCGCCGGCCGCTCGCCCGCGACATCAATCCGGTGCAGCAACGACCAACTCTTGGACTCTGGCGCCGTCCCGAACAGCAGCACCGCGCCGGAACCACTGTCAGACGCAGCGACCACCGGCCCCGTCGCGCCAATCAATCGGCCCGCTCGAACCGAATCAAACACGGCCAGCCCAGTCAGCGCGGTCTGCGCATCCGGCGCCGACACCTGACGCTCCACGCGCCAGCCTGTCTCCCGGTCATACGCGCACGCGCGAACGAAATTCTGATCCGCGATCAAGAGTTCCGCGGCGCCATCCTCAGTCACATCCAGCAGCGCCGTGTTGCCCGGCCCCGCCGCCTGCACCAGTCCAAACTGCGGCATGTCGCTGCTCGAAAGCACCCGCGCCGGTCGCCCCGTTTCATCCGACAAGACCAGCGTCATCGGTTCACCGGGCGTCAGCAACATCACATCGGGATGCCCATCACCATCCACATCCGCCGCGAGGATCGCCCCCGGCGCTCGCCGCACATTCGACAGCGCCACCACCGTCGCTTCACCCTGCGGCGTGTGAATCTCCAGCGAATAATCCCGGCGATCGCGCACCACCACCGCCAGCCCCGGGCCTGATTCCAATTCCATCCAGCCCATCGCCACCGGCGCCGCGCCCGAAGTCTCCAGCGCAATCGGCGACGGGAACAGCAATTCTCCGTCCTCATACCGGCTCACACCGATCGCCTGCTCATCTTCACTCAACACGAACACGCCAAGCCCAGCGCCATCCTCCCAATTGCCAATGGCGATCGCGCTGGGATTCTTAAATGTGCTGAAACGTTCCGCACGTCCAAGACCTTCGCCTTGGCGCTGGCGGAACAACAGCGTCGCATTGCCAGTCGGGTCCGCCGCGACCAGATCCAGCCGCCCGTCTCCGTCGAGATCCGCCACCGCAGTCGGTCGCGCACGATCCGCCGCGCCCGGCCATGCATGGCGCTCCGGCCGCGTTTCCGCCGCAAGTCGCCCCTCCGTCATCAGCGCCGGCGCAAGGTCATACAGAACGAGCCGTCGCGTCGCCCGTTCAATCACCGCGATGCTCGCTGCGCTTTGGTACGGCAGGCGCACCGGCTCCACTTCGCGCAGCGCCGGCATTTCAAATCGCAGTTCGGCGCCAAGCTCGCGCGGGCCGCGCTTCCCGCTGGCGCCCAAAGCGCCTTGCAGCCAAACCCGCAGCGGCAGCGCATGCTCCGGCGACACCGCGACGAGATCCGTCAGCCCATCGCCGTTGAAGTCTTCCACCATGATCGCGACGAGCTGATCGTCCGAAGCCCCCGATCCGAGTTGAATTGGTTCTGCGAATGTGCGATTCGCATACGGATACACATGCACGCGCCCGCCGACGATCGCCAGAATCTCCGGCGCGCTGTCGCCCGCCACATCCGCAATCGCCAGTGACTGTCGCGTCGTTGCAAGCATCCGCTCCCGCCGGCGCGCGATGCGATCAAACGTGCCGTCCTCCTGCTGCGCCATCACAACCAGTTCGCCCGGTCGCCCTGCATACACGAGGTCCAGCCGCCCATCGCCATTCATGTCCGCCGCCGCAATGGCGCCGACGCGATGCGCCACGCTCACATCCTTGCGCTCGAAATAGGGCGAAGGCGGCAGTTCATTCGGTCCCGACAGCGCGGGCAACTCCGCATCGCTCAGGGGCGTTTCACGCTGCAGGTGCAACTCAATGCGGCTCTTGCGATTGTTCACCACTGCGAGGTCCGTCAGACCATCGCCGTTGAAATCCGCCTCGAGCATCGGCCCCGCGTCGTCGTCAATCACGACCGTGCGCGGCGGCTCAAACCCGAAATATCGCGCCAGCGACTCATCCTGTGCCCCCGCGCCAGAAGCGCCCAAGAGAACAACGCAACATCCGACAAGGCCACGGGTGCAATCCATGAGGGTTCGTCTCCCAATCGTGGACGAGGCGACTACAAAAGGAACGACGACCGACGCCGCCCGCGGGACTACTCTATCCGGACACGCCAACGACGCCGGGAGTGAACTCATGCCTATGTCCAGTTTGACGCACCGCACCATCGCCTCCGCCCTCGTCCTCGCTGCGGCGATCCTCCCCATCGCGGGCGCCGACGTCGTGCGGCTCATCGACGGTCGCGAAATCGCGGCGCCCATCCTCAAAGAAACCAGCGAGGCCATCTGGCTCGACCTCGGCCACGATGTCGTTCGCGTGCCCCGCGACCGCGTCGAATCCATCACGCGAGACGAAGTCGACCTCGACGCCGGCGCCAGCGCCGACACCCCGGCCCTGTTCCGCACCGCGACCAGCCTGCCCGAACGAACGCCGACCGATCTCTCCAAACGATTCGGCGGCGCCGTCGTGCTCGTCTCCACCCCCAGCGGCCTCGGCTCGGGATTCATCATTCATCCCGATGGCTACGTCGTCACCAACGCGCACGTCATCCAGGGTGAGACCAACATCACTTGCACCGTGTACGAACAGGGCGAATTGCAATTCCGCCGTCGCCCCATCGAAGACGTCGAAATCGTCGCCATCAACAACCACGTCGATCTCGCCCTTCTGAAGATGAAGCACCCAGACGACGATCCATTCCCGATCGTTTTTCTGGAAGGTGACGACGCTGTCGATCCCGGACAGTCCGTGTTCGCCATCGGCAACCCGCTCGGTCTGGAGCGTTCACTTTCGCAAGGCGTCGTCGCCAACGCGCAGCGATCCTTCGAAGGGCTGGCGTACATCCAGACCACGGCCGAGATCAACCCAGGCAACTCCGGAGGCCCGCTCTTCAATCTGCGCGGCGAAGTCGTCGGCGTCACCAACATGGGCATTCCATTCGGCGAAGGTCTCGGTTTTGCGATTCCCGTGCGCTACGTGCGCGATTTCCTGCGCAACCGTGAAGCGTTCGCCTACGACAAGAGCAACCCCAACAGCGGCTACACCTACGAGTCCGCGCCGCCGCGACTCGAATTCGGCACGCCGCCCGTTCTGAAGGATTCCAAATGAGACGCATGCGATTCGTTCCCGCTCGCCTGACTGCGGCAGTGTGCGGACTGACGCTGGCCGCCGGCGCCGGCGCTGATCTCACAATCACCGATCTCGCTCCGCGCAACTCGATCGCCGTCCTGTCGATAGATGATTACACGACGTTGCGTGAAGCGTTCGACCGCACGGGATTTGCGGCGCTGCTTAAAGACCCGCAGATGAAAGCGTGGATGCGCACCGTCGCGCCCAAACAACAGGAATCCGTGCGCGAATCGCTCGATGACATTGGTCTCGAGATGGGCGACTTGCCTCAGCCCGCCGGGGCGGTCGGCGCCGCGATTTGGGTGGACCCCGTTGCGGCATCGCCCCTCATCGCGCATGCGCTCGTCATCGCAGACTTCGGCGCGGACGCTGATCGTTTCGACGAAGCCATCGACGCCGTGCTTGAGCGCGCCGAAGATCGCGACCACATCCGCGTCCTGTTCGATGAAATCGAAGGCGCCGAGGTCCGCGAGATCGAATTCCTTGATTGGGAAGAAAACGAGTTTAGTGAGCCGCTCTTCAAGTTTGCTCCGCGCCTCTTCATCGCGCGTCGCGACGGTTTGTTCCTCGCCACTTCAGACGATGACGAACTGGCCCGCGCCCTTCAGCGCGCCGCCGGCGAGCCGCTGGACGCCGCCCGCGATCGCGCCGAACTCACCGAAGCCCGCGAAGCGATCAATCTCAGTCACGTCTACGCCGCGGCGTTCGCCGAGCCGTTGATCGACGCCGTGAATCGTGCGATGGAATCCGACAACGGCGTGGACGCCGCCGGAGGCGTCGCCTTTGACATGCGCCCGATTCTGGAGGCGCTCGGTTTGTCTTCCGTCACCGCGTTGTCGTACGGCGTTGAGTTTGACGCCCCCGGCGCGATGCTCGTCAGCCGTTCGGCTTTGCTGTCCCGCCATCGTGAAGGCGTCCTCGCACTCTTTGATCAGCCGCTTGGCGCATTCGAACCGCCTGCGTTCGTCACCTCCGATGCGTCGAGTGTGCGTTTGCTGAATTTCGACTTCGGCAGTGTTGTGCCCCTGGTGAACAACGTGATTGCAACGCTGCCGCAGGAAGCGCAATTCCAGGCGCAAGCCATCGCCGGTTTCGCCACCGCCACGGCCGGGCCGATTCTGCAATCGCTCGGCCCAGAAACCTATATCTCCGCCTCATTCGAGCGCCCTTTCGGGCCCGACAGTCAGAAACAATTGGTCGCAATTCGCGCCAATGATCCGCAGGCGATTTCAAACGGCATTCAGCAGTTCGCGCCGATGGCCGGCCTTGAGAGCCGCGTGTTTCAGGGTGACACCATCTGGGGTTCAGCGTTCGGCCCGTCACTCGCGCTGTCCGCGGGCCACCTGATCATGGGCGGCGGGGAATCCGTCGAGACCGCGATTCGTCAGGCCGTCAATGCCCAGTCGCCGCGACTCTCTGATGATGCGCAGTTCAAGCGCGCCGCCGCGCTCACGTCGCCCGGCGCGGTGTACTACACCTGGACCGACTTCGGCCCGGCGCTGGAATACTCCGCATGGGCGACGGAAAACTGGGACGTCACACTCCGCGCCGAGCTGGCCGAAGCGGGCTTTGACGAAGCTGAGATCGACGAGTGGATCAAAGACGAACGCGAGTTTGAAGAAGAGAACCCGTTCCCCGACATGCCGCCGATTTCCGTCTTGAAGCGCTACCTCGGCGACATCGTCGGCGAAACGCATGCCAACGATCGTGGCTTCATCTATCGCAACATGTGGCTGGCGCCGTAAACCGTTCGGTCAGCGCGTCGCGGCGAGCGCTTCGTCCGCCAGCGCCGTGCGCGTCTTGACCTCTTCACTGCGCCACCCGATCTGGGCGTCCACATCAAAGAGCGACAGGAACGACTTGAGCTGTCGTTCCACGCTGCGTTTGGCTTCCGCTGCGTATTTGGCGTCGTTCGTCGTGTACAGATCGGCGGCTTGTGTTTGCGCCTTGCGCATGAGTTCGCCCTGCGTCGCTGCGTCCACCTGAATGATGTCCAGCAAGCCCAGCACGCGGCCCGCCTGAATGTCATACGGCTGCACATCCACAAGGCGCAGCACACCTTCGATCGCGGGAAGGTCGATGCGATATTTGCCGGGAGCGGTTTCCTTCACGTCCTGCTCGCGAATTCGCGCCAGGTCCACCGAAAACTGCTTTTCGAACTGAAAGATCATCGCGACACGGGCCTGACTCAGCAAAATCGGCGGCAACCACGAGAAACCCTTCGTGCTCGTCGCAATCTCCTTGGCGCACACTTCCATGCCGACCAGTCGCCCCACGGCACGCACCTGCTCAAACACGGTGTGCGTGTGCACCGTCTGCACTTTCGCCTTGCGGCCGAACAAACGCTGGGCGCCGATCAGCACACCCGCGCCCAAAATGATGCCCGCCAGAATGAGGAGGAGTTCAGTCATCAACAGCACAATCCTAGGAGACTTCGCTCCCTTCTTCCGTAAATCGCCTTTTTGCTTTCAATTGCCGTTTCCGGACGAAGCCCATCACGCGGCGTTTGCGTGATGCTCATCCGGATCCTCAACGCCCGCTTCCAGCGCCCGGATGAGGTAGTGCCCGCCCGCCGAAACCAAGGCCACCACCGCAAAGAACACCAGCACCGCCAGCATCGTTTGCACGATCGGATTCAATCCGCCCACCAGTTGACCAAGCGGTCCGGCGATCCACAACGCCGCGGCAATGGCCACTGGCGCCAGGCACGCCAGCCCGATGGCGAAGCGCCGAAATGATACGGAGGGATGCCGCAGCATCAGCGTTAGCGCCGCCAGCCCAAGCACAGCAAAGCCCGCCCCAAGACGCGCCGCTGAATGCGGATTGGTCACCGCGCTGCGAACAATCGCGCCTGGGCTGAATCCGGCGACTTGCCCGGTGCCGCCCGCCGAATTCGCCAGCAGCGCACACACCACCGCGGCGCCGCCCGCGCACGACATCGCCCACGCCGGCGCGCTTCGAAACAGATTCAGCGCCGTCACTATGCCAAACACCCCGGCCAGCGCCAGCACCACTTCAAATCCAATCCGGAACCACGCCCCAAGGCTGATCGCAAACCACACCCCATACCCGCCGCTCCCCAGGAGAAACAGCGACAGCAACCCGACCAAAGCCAATATGAATCGCGGCGTGGACTTCATCTCGTGCGGGGTACTGTATCGACGCCAAAGCCACGCACTTTTCCACAATCCCGCAGTCTAATCCGAATTTACTAGACAATAACCTCGCTCGTGCTAACCTACCATATAGGCGGGATTCAGAAGAGAGGATACAAGGCATTGGGGGTAGCCTGCCATTCCCCCTCAAGAGAACGAGTGGCAGCGATGGATAGCAAAGAAGCCCTACCAAAGGCGGCAGAGTTCTTTGCAGGAATTGGACTTGTCCGACGTGCGTTGGAGCACCCGCGTTCGAAGTTTCGCTGGGAAACGATTTACGCCAACGACAATGACCCCAAGAAGCATCGAATCTACCAATCGCTGTTCCCGGACGCGCCATCAGTCCTAGATAAACGGGACATCGGCGATGTTCAGCCCCAAAATATCCCGGCATGTGATCTTTGGACTATTTCGTTCCCGTGCACAGACGTAAGCCTTGCTGGGAACCGAGGCGGCATCCGAGCAAATCAAAGTGCGGCCGTTTGGAAAGTCCTTAGCCTTTTGAAGGAGATTCCGAGGAATCGGACTCCACGAGTCCTGCTTCTTGAGAACGTTGTCGGATTGCTCTCAAGCAACGATGGTCGAGATTTCGGATTCTTGATAAAGGCGCTCAATGAACACGGATATGGCGTGGATCCGTTGAGAATTGATGCAAGACATTTTGTCCCTCAATCTCGACAGAGGCTATTCCTAATTGCGACTAAGTTGGATGCGAATTCGCCAGAAGAAATTGATCCGCATGACATTGCACCGTCTGAAGTTCGACCTCAAATACTACTTAATGCAATGAGAATGCATCAGAAGTATATTTGGCATGCGCGGCCATTGCCTTCGATTCGGTCACGCGCCGTCAAAGTCGATTCTGTCTTAGAGCCCTTGCCGCTTGATGACGAAAGATGGTGGGATAGTGGGCGAACAAAGCATTTTTACAACCAAATTCACCCGCGACATTTACCGGCTGTGAAAGAGGCGCTTAGCAGCAAAGATATTTCATATTTTACTGCATTTCGTCGCGTCAGAGTCATCGATGGAACAAAGCGATGTGTTGCCGAGATACGACGCGACGGGATCGCCGGATGCCTGAGGACACCAAAGGGCGGAAGCGCAAAACAGATTGTCGTACGTGCAAGCAGTGAAGGGCTATCTGTTCGCCACTTAACTCCGTTTGAGTGCATGCAACTACAAGGATGGAAGAAAAGACCAGATCCTTCAATCGACACTGATGATATGTTGTTCGCTTTAGGAGATGCGGTTTGCGTGCCAGCAGTGCGTTGGGTGCTGGAGAATGCGGTAGGGCATCCGAACAGCAATGCTCCAAGACCAAGTAAGTCTTCACGGAGTTCCAAGAATGACAATGGAAGAAGTTCTTCAAGGACTCGACGCGTCGCTGTCAAATTGGCTTGATGAAAACCGTGTCGGAACTCGCCCAGTCGCGAGAGGGACGATTGCAGGCGCCCTCTTAATTCTTGAAGGCGTTGCAGATGACTGGCCCAGGGATTGGGAATCATTCCTGTCAGACAAAGTTAGAGGCCAACTGAAACGATGCTCTGGCGAAAGAGTTCAAGAAATTATCGCGCGTTTTGGCAAACACAATCGCCTCTACAGCCAGGAAGGGGGGCGGACAAATAGAGCGCAAAGGCCAGCGGGAGAGTTATTATTCGAGCTGATTCAGGCTTCAAAGCTTGATAAATTGTCTGAGAATGATCGACGTTGGGTTTGCGAGCAATTGCAGCGAAGACTTTATGACGACTTTGTCAAGCCGTGGTATGAGAATGCCGGGGTCCAAATTAAGTGGAACCGATCGATAACTACGCAAACCGCTTGTCAAAGGCTCTTAGAGAGCGCCAAAGAGATCGGTGCGACAGGGGTTGCGGCACAACACATTGTTGGAGCGGCACTCGCCTTAGCGAATAGCTCTCGCGAGATTTCCAACCATCCTGTACCTGCATCAGATTCCTCAACTGACAGAAGCGCGGATTTTGAAGTAGGGAATGCTGCAATTCACGTGACTGTCGCGCCCGCAAACAAGCTCCTGCGTCGATGCGACGGCAACCTCGATGAAGGACTTGATCCAATAATTCTCACGACGGCCGAAGGCTCTCGATATGTCGAAGACCTACTCACGCAGAATGGATTACAAGGTCTAGTTGCGGTCTTGGAGATTACTCAATTTGTTCATACGCTTATTGAACAAATTGCAGGCTTCGAACCTCCTGCTCGAACCAAGTACTTATACGACTTATTGGTCGAATACAATCGAAGAATTCGCGAATCTGAATCGGATCGAAGCGCTTGCGTAAGAATTCCAAAAACTCTTGAGCAAGCTGCAAAGAAATCAGGAACACTGTTCTAGCAATTGCCTTTGACAATCTTCACACTCGCCGACGCCCCGATCCGGTCCGCGCCCGCCTCAAACATCGCCATCGCGACGTCGTAATCGCGCACGCCGCCGGACGCTTTCACTTTCAAGCCTTCCGCATGTTTCTTCATGAGACGCACGGCTTCAATCGTCGCGCCGCCCGCGCTGTGAAACCCCGTTGACGTCTTGACGAAATCGCACCCCGCCCCGCGAGCCGCCGCGCAGGCGCAGGCGATCATTGCTTCGAATTCATCATCGCTTGACGCCGCCGCCCGCAGCGCCGCTGACTCAATGATCACCTTCACCACGCACGAAGCGCGGCTCGCACGCACCGCTCGCGTCGTCTCCAGCAGATCGCTCCGCAACATCGCTTCATCTTTGTGAATGATGCGCGGCAGCCACGCCACCAGATCAACTTCCTCCGCGCCCGCCTTCACCGACTGCGTCGCTTCAACCGCGCGCTGCATCGGCGTGCATGCCCCCATCGGAAATGACACGACCGTGCACAGCTTCACGTCGTGCGGCGTTTCCTTGGCAATTTCGTCCAGCAATTCCCGCACCGCCGGCACGTACACCGGATTCACACACACCGAAGCAAATCCATGCTCCACCGCCTCATGCACCAGCGTCACCACCGCCCCCGGTGATGCGACCGGGTCCAGAAGCGTGTGATCAATGCGCGACGCGAGTTCCGACTTCTTCATGCGCGCGATCGTAACAACTCCCATCCCTCTCCCTCTGGGAGAGGCCAGGTGAGGGCTCTAAGCCTACCCCTCCTCCAAGCCTCAACCGTTCAAGTGCGCACGCAAAAGGTAACCCCGCGATCCCTTCACGAATTCTTTGCGCACTTCACTCGCCACCCTCAATCCTCAACATACGAAGCCTCCTCAATAAACGCCTCCGCATGCTCGCGCAGCGAGATCAGCGAAGGCACATGGATGTACATCATGTGCCCCGATTCGTAGTAGCTCGTCGAGATATTCTCGCGCAACTGCGGCTCAAGCCCTAAATGACTCACCGTGTACTCCGTCGCAAAGTACGGCGTCGCCAGATCGTAATACCCGCTCGCGATATGCACGCGCAGGTACGGATTCTCATTCATCGCGCGGCGGAGATCCTCCGCCACATTCGCATACCCCTGATTCGACTCCGATCCCCAGCGCCACGGATGCACGCGCCCGGTCAGAATCTCATACGGCAAGTCAGACTCAAAACCCAAACTTCGGCGCACGTAATCATTCAGCGCCGCCGCATACGGCCCGCTGATCGCCGCCATGCTCGGGTCGTACTGATACCGCTCACCCGCGGCGTCTGAATCGATCCCCGTGAAACGTGAATCCAAACGCCCCACGGTCAGCCGCTCATCCCGGCGCAGTTCCTTGCAGAAACGACCGATCTCGATGCGCAGGTTTGCCTGCTGCACGTAATCCTCGCTCAGGCCCGTCAGTCTCGACACACGGCGCGCAATCTCATCGCGTTCCGCCGCGCTCAGACCGTCGCCCTTGGCCAGCGCCGTCCAGTAGTCACCCAGCGCAAATGATTCGCTCTCGCGCAGCGCCTGTTGCAGATCCCCCTGCAAATCGCGCGGCAACTTGCCGTGATGCCACGCCGTCGCCGTATACGTCGGAAGGAACAGCGCATACGGAAGGTCGTTGCCCACATCGAATCGCGCCGTCTGGAAATTCAAAATCGACGAGATCAGCACAATGCCGTTCACATACATGTCATGGCGCGATTGCAGATGCCGCGCCAGCGCCGCGGCTCGCGTCGTGCCGTAGCTCTCACCCGCGAGAAACTTCGGCGACAACCATCGTTCGTTCTGCGTCGTCCACAACCGGATGAACTCACCGACCGATTGCGCATCTTCATTGAGGCCGGAGAACTCGCGCTGCTCTCGACCTTCCGCCGGGCGGCTGTACCCAGTGCCGACGGGATCAATGAACACGAGATCCGTCGCACCGAGCCACGTGCCTTCGTTGGGCGCCAGCCGCGCCGGGGGCGGCAGCGCTTCGCCATCATCCGTCATCAGGACGCGCATCGGCCCGATTGCGCCCATGTGCAGCCACACCGAGGACGACCCCGGCCCGCCGTTGAAGACGAACGTCACCGGCCGCGATGCGGGGTCATCGGCGCCATCCAGCGTGTACGCGATGTGGAAAACGGTCGCGCGCATTTCGCCCGACTCATCCCGCATGGGCAAGAAGCCAGCCGTCGCCGTGTAGGACAATTGCTGCCCGTCGAGCGAGATCGTGTGATGGGTCACACTCGGCGCGCCGGGGTTCTTCGCCTCATTTTCTGGCTCTTCAGCGAGACAGATGGTCGCACACATCACAGCGCACAGGCCCGCCATCCAGTTCCGCATTCGCATCAGTCGGTCCTCCTCAGGGGTCGCAATGCACCCAGTGTCACGCCTCCACGCGATTCAGGCCAATCACGCACACAAACCGCACCCAAAGGCGTCGAAGCGGATACCATCCGCGGTTTCCCACGCCGCAGGAAATCTCTTGGGGAAATCCAAGTGGCGTGCCCTGTTTTCGACCTACCACTGATCCCGGCGCCTGTCGCCACGATCACCCCGCTGGAGTGAACGATGCGGAACTCGATTGTTGTTGCTGTGACTTTGACCAGCGCTCTTGGACTCGGCGCCGGATGCGCGACCGCGCAACCCGCCCCAGGCGCGGACTGGCGTGAAGCCGAGGCAGGCGTCCTCCGCAATCATGTGCAGCTCACGTTCCCGACTCAGTTTGTGAAAGCGGGCGAAGCGTACTTCAGCCCCGACGCGCGCTGGATTATTTTCCAGGCCGTCCCGCAGCCGCCCAAGGGCGAAACGCCCGCGACGTTCTATTCCATGTACGTCGCACCGCTCACATTCGGTGCGCAAGGCGAAATCATCGGGCTCGGCGAAGTAACCGAAGTCTCCAACCCCGGCTCAGCCAACACCTGCGGCTTCTTCCATCCGACCGAACCGGGACGCATCATTTTCGGCTCCACCATCGTGCCACCCGTCGAAGGGCCGGACGCGGGCTACCAGCGCGGCAGCAATGACTACCGCTGGGCCTTCCCGGAGCAGATGGAAGTCGTCTCCATGATCGTTCCCGAAATCGCCCGCGACGCGGCGATGCATCAGCCCGTCGCCTCCACACCGGCGCTGCTCGTTGATGAAACTGAATCTGAAGCAACGCCGCTCTGGACGCACCACGGCTACGACGCCGAATGCGCGTACTCACCCGATGGCCGGTTCATCATTCACACACGTGTGAATCCCGAAACTCAGGATCCTGATCTCTTCCTCTACGACGCGCAGTCCGGCGACGTCATCCCCGTCATGGAAAAGAAGGGGTACGACGGCGGGCCGTTTTTCTCCGCGGATGGCCGGCGCATCACGTACCGCTCCGACCGTCGCGGCGACGACCTCCTGCAACTTTTCGTGCTGGATTTCCTCGTCGTGGATGGCCCCGATGGCGAGCCGACCGTTGAACTCTTCGAGCATCAGGTCACCAACAACGAGCACGTGAACTGGGCGCCGTACTGGCACCCGTCCGGCCGATACCTCGTGTACACGACCAGCGAAGTGAGCCACCGCAATTACGAAGTGTTCGCGATTGATGCGCCGCGCTACGGCAAAATTCAGAACCGCATGATGCCGCGCAAGCGCCGCCTCACTTTTGCGGAAGGTTTCGACGGCATGCCCGTCTTCTCAACCGATGCGCGCCTCATGATGTGGACAAGTCAGCGCGGCGCCCCGGCGCCCGGCGACGACCGCCCCTCCAGCCAGGTCTGGATCGCTGAAGTCGTTGACACGACGCCGTAATTGAGACGTTGAAAGCAGAACAACCGGTGGCATCCCGGCGCGCCGGGACCTCGCCCGTGTGCGCGCAGCAAGCGCCATTACTTCGAGCGTTCGCTCTCAACGGCGCTGCCCATCCACGCCAGCAGCGCAGGCGCCGTTTTCACGCCCACGACGCGATCGACAACCTGACCATCGCGAACAATCATCATCGCAGGAATGCCCTGCACACCGAATTGCTGCGCAAGTTCGCCGTCTACATCCACATCGAGATACACCGGCTCGGTGTTCTCTGTTGCGAACGCAATGACGGATTTGTCCTTGAGCGCGCCGCGCTTGAATGTCTGACACGGTCCGCACCAATCGGCTGTCGCGAACACCAGCACCGGCTTGCCGGATTGCGCTGCTCGAGCGGCGGCGTCTTCATACGACACTTCAAGATCAAACATCTCAGGCGCCGGCGCCACGCCGCCGCCCGCGATCGCACGAATGGCGAGGACCGCCACGATCATCAATAGAACAAACCCAAGCGGGCCTCTCATCGAACTCGACGCGTTCTTCATACGTTCAACTCCTGGGGCGGCAAACTCAGCGCTGCTTGTCATCGTATGACAACTGTCGTCAGGACGGATTTATTCGTGTGCTCCCGATCAATCCGCTCTGTGAGCATTCTTCGGCATTCTGAGATCGGCGTTGAGAGCGGCGTCAGGCCCGTATAATCGGGCCTATCCAGTTGAGGCCTGCATGCGCATCGTGTCCGCCAACATTTTCTGCTTGAACATCAAGCCGGCCCAGGCCATCGAGGCCGTGGCGGAACAGAATGCGGACGTCACGCTGCTGATCGAATCCACGCCGCGCTTTGAGCGCTATGCGTCGTCGAGCCTGCCCCCGCAGCGGGCCAGTGGTCTCACACGCCAGCGCGGCATGCCGATCTCCGTTCACGCGCGCCCGGAAGTTCCTATTTCTGATGTCGACGAACACGGCCTTGGATGGTTTGAATGCCGCGCCAATGGCGTGCTGCTGCTCGCGGTTCATGCGATTGCGCCGTACCTGCCGTGGCGACTCAAACACCGGCGGGCGCAGCTCAATGCACTGGCGCGTCGATTCGCCGCGATCGAACCGAACGACCACGCCCTTGCCCTCGGCGATTTCAATACGTCACACGGCGCCCGCGCCTGGACGCATCTCGTGGATCACACGACCGAGTGGCGCCGCCTCGATCCTTCGACCGATCGCTGGAGCGGCACCTGGCCCCTCGGCGGCATGTGGGCGCCCATTGCGCTGGATCATGCGCTGGCGCCGCCTCATCTGGCCGGAGGCAAGGAAGAGCCCCTCACCAAAGTCCGCACATTCCGCATACCCGGCAGCGACCACATGGGCCTCGTCGTGGATCTGCCCGGCGACGTTGTGCAGCGCAACGGCACGACCGAATAACTGAATTTCATCCACTATCTCAACGCCATTCATAGGCGGTTCGACTCATGCTGAGGCCGAATCCGCTCGATGAACATCACTATGCGCGACCACACCAACCAACGGGGGCCGACGCTGGTCAATCACGACGATCGTCGTGCGGCCGGCCGACTCGAAACCGAATCGCTCTCGTGCGATCGTGGCGAAATCCTCGATCTCTCGAAGACCGGCGCCCGGTTGCGCACCCGCTGGCCCTGGAAGGAAGGGCGCATTCGCACCGTCACCGTCGTCGCGCATGAGTATGTCGTGACGGTCGAAGCGCGCTGCGTCTGGGCCGTGAAAGACGGCCTCTTCAAGCACACCATCGGTCTTCACTTTGTGAACGTGCCCGTGGAGAAGCAGACGCGCCTCGAAGACGTCGCCCGCATGTTCGCGTCGCGCGAACTGACCGACGGCTACCGCGAAGCCGCCTGAATCTTCAGCACCGAAAAACTCAAAGCCCCGCAGCGCCCGCGCAATCCGACATGTGCGGCGTCCACAGTTCACCCACGCCTGTGTCGCGTGAGTAGATGTGCAATTGCGATAGCGCCGGCGAATAAATGTGCAAGGTGATCATGTCTTCGTCAGTGTCATTCACGATCTCGTGAATGTCCGCGTCCCACGAAGCGCAGATGTACCCCTTCTCGCGCCGGAAGGGTTCACTCTCAAAGTTCAACGTGCCGTCTTCGTTCGTCTCAAAGAGCACTTCCGTCGCCGCGCCCTCCACCACAAGGAACGCGCAACTCGAAGCGCGATGGTCGTGAATCGGCGTGCGCTGCCCCGGCTGCCAGCACACGCACACCAGTTCGTACCACGGTGAAGTGGCCACTTTGTTCCGCGCGTAGTGGTCGCATTCGAAATGCACATGATGACCAAGGCATTCGCGATCGACTTCAAGATCGCTGAGCAAGCCGCGCAACGTGTCCAGATCCGCCGGGGCTTGCAGCGAGTTCAGGTAGTCAATGAGTGCATCGAGCTTCTTGGTCACAGTGTTCTCCGGCAATCCAGTCAGTGTCGCTCGCCAACGCGGGCGAATCAAGCCTCAAAGCGCCGTGCGGCTCAGCGCGTGTTGTCCTTAAAGGTGTGCAGTTCGAGATCCACGATGAGTGTTTCGTCCGGCCCGATCAGGGGCGGCGCCCCGCGCGAACCAAACGCCAGTGAGGGCGGCACCACCAATCGGCGCACGTGACGTTCGCCATCGGCGCCCGGCGTCATCCCGCCGCGCATCCCAAGAACGCCGCGGCTGAATCCCTCAAATTTGTTGCCCGGCGCCGGCTGGAGAAACTCCGCCGTGCGCCCGGGAAGCGACGTTGAATCCACCAGTTTGCCGTCGGCGCCAAAGAAGCTGTACCCAACAATGGCGGTGTCGCCGGCTTCCAGTTCGCCGCCACGCCCAACGTACATGTCAATCGTGACCAGCCCGTCCGGGGCGATGGTGACGGGCGTGAACTCGTCAACGAGCGGCAGCGAATAGTTCACCGAGTTAATCACGTCGCCGCCGGCGCCGCGAATCTCCTGCGACCACGTCACCGAATCACCGCCCTGCACCGTCAGATTGACGGTGCGCGCTTCGCCGCGATGAAACACCAGCGGCTGCGGCGTCGACAGCATGAACGAGCCGTCCGACCCCGATCGAAACTCCGCCACTCCCATTGGGATCATGCGATCGAGATCAATCCGCGGAAATCGCTCCGGCGCCGCCCACAAGCCCACGGACGCGTCAGCTGGCGTCGGCCAGCCGCGCTCAAGCCGGTGGGGAGGGAAGGTAAAGACCGTCGCCTTGTCATCAGCGCCTTCTGCGAAGGTCCACACCTGCTGCACCAGCGGCTTCAATTCCTTGCCGCGCTCAACGATTTCGACGTACACGCACGTTTCCGGACCATCACATGGCGCCGGCGCAAATCGAATCGCGTGAGTGCCATCAGAAAAAGTCGTTCGTGGAAGTGGGGCGGCGGTCGCCCAAGAACCAAAAGAGGCGGCGCCGAACAATGCCACGCTTGCTACAAAGACTCGAGTCCTCATGCCCGGAGTTTAGACGACGCACCCGCACTGGAGGCCGCCGAAGGGCGTATCACCATTCAAATCTCGCCAGATCAAGGGGAAACATCCCATGGAACCGAATGACGCGGTAGTATCGGAGCATCCGGCATGTGCCGTTTCCCTCCACCGGCCATGTAATCCGCCGTTTCGGGGCCGCATCGATGAGTGATGAACATCCACCGGGTCAGTCCGGGACAACCGACACGTTTCAGTGTTACCACTGCGGCCGGCAGTTTCGGTGGCGGCCTGAAATCTCCGGAAAGTCGCTCCGCTGTAAGTGCGGCAACAAAGTCCGCTGCCCGGAACTTCAGGACGACACGGTGACGGCACACGCCTCCCTCGAAGACACCGTCGCCGACGTCGATCTGAGCCAGGTGCTCGACGCCGTCGAAGTGGACGCCGAACAGGCTGACGAACTCGACCCTGATTTGAAAGAGGTCTTCGAAGTCCACCGCCGCTACCGCGGCATGTTCGGGCTTTCCCTCGGCGGCGAAGTGCTGCTGTATTTCATTCTTTCCATGCTTGGTGTCGCGTGCGTCATCCTCGCGATCCTTCTCGGCAAGCACTTCTGGTGGTGGATCGCCGCGGCGGTCTTTGTCGGCCCACTTTCATGGTGGCGTTTCTGGCAGCGCTGGAAGCGCTGGAGCGCCGGCCGCACCGTCATGGAAGCGCTCGCCGATTCTTTCGGCCTGCGCGACGAAGACGGCGCGCCGAGCTAGTCACGAAATCCAAGCGCATTCAAAATGACAGAACACCCATGGAGTGTCGTCCATGGGCGTCCGGTCGAATCTTCAAGAGTCGTTTGTGGAGGAAGCCGGCTTCTTAGCCCGCTTCGGCCCGCGGATGCGCGTTGTCGTACCCTTCGCGCATGCGACGCGCCGTCAGGTGCGTGTAAATCTGCGTCGTCGAAAGCGACTGGTGGCCCAGGAGTTCCTGCACGCTGCGCAGGTCGGCGCCATTCTCGAGCAGGTGCGTCGCAAAGCTGTGACGCAGCGTGTGCGGGCTGATCGAAGGATCAAGCCCGACCTGTCGCAGGTACTTGTCCAGCTTGCGGCGGACCGAACGCGAACTGATGCGCCCGCCGTGCTTGTTCACGAACAGCGGCATGTCCGCCTGGTTCGCCTGGATCGGACCGGCGAAGCGCGGGTCCTGTTTGGCCATGCGCAGGTAGTGGCGAATCGCCGCCAGCGCGTGTGAACCCAGCGGCACCATGCGCTCCTTCTTGCCCTTGCCGCGAACGAGCAGCGCTTCGCCGTTCTCGTCCAGATCGCCAAGGTTCAGATCCACCAGCTCCGACACGCGGATGCCGGTGGAGAAGAGCGTTTCAAAGAGCGCGCGGTCACGAGCGCCGAGCGTGTCCGAGTTATCCGGCGCGGAGAGCAGCTTTTCGATCTGCTCGAGGCTGATCGCCTTCGGCAGACGCTTGCTCTGGCGCGGCGTGCGGATCAGCGTCATCGGATTCGCATCCGCGAAGTTGTGCTTCGCCGCCCACTTGTAGAACGAACGCAGCGTCGCGATCTTCCGCGCCATGGTGGCGGGGGAGTAGCGATGATCCGCGAGGTGATTCAGGAAGCCGCGCACCACATCCGTGGACGCAGATGAAATCAGGGTGGTGATCGCTCCCGGCGCGATCTTCGCAAGCACGTCGGACGACTGCCCGTTCGTGTTCTTGCGTGCGTCAAAGGCGCGGCGCTCGTTGGCGTCGTCGACCTCGACGTTGTGCTCGTCTGCGAGGAACTCAACGTACTGCCGCAGATCGGCGCCATAGCACTTCGCCGTATACGGGCTGAAGTGACGCTCATCGGTCAGGTACGACTGGAATGCTTCGACGATGGGAAGCGTGCTCATGGCGATCCTTCACTCCGGCGGCGTGGGGCGGATACGTATGCCCGCACGCGGCGAATAAGCCGACTCAGTTGAGGCGGCGGTCCACTTGTTGCCCGGCCATCCGTGGCCGACGGTGTCCTCCGTGCGCCGTTGGGCGCCCCCGTCGGTGAACCGGCCGAGCGGGGACGTCAGCGGGCCAGAGCCTGCGCTGTGGCGTATTCCCGCGCGAGCCGGAGCCGCTCCTCATTGAGCAACCGACCGGTCAGTTGGTAACACGCGAACTTCGTGAACAACTGCATGCTTGCCAGATACCCGCGCCATCCAAGCGCAGTTTGTGGATCGCTCCGACCTTCCGCATACGCGCGAACGGCCATGAGCACTTCGTGATTCGCCGCATCAAGATGTTCCGCCGCGACCGAGAGAGCCTGGTCTCCCGCGCCGGCGTTCGGAAGCCTTCGTTCCGAGGTGGACGAGGTGAGCCGCCGCGGATCTACATCCGCCGCACGTTCGACGAGCCGATCCGATCCTGGTCTTCCGTATAGCGCCAGACTCAAGCCAAGTCGAGGCGGCTTATACGGATTCCACGCCGTGATCGAACTGACCACGACGCCATCCACGCCCAGTTCCAGAGCAAGTCGCCTTGCATCCGCCGCCGACGACACTTCGCTGATGCCCATGGCCTGCATGGCGCCGATCGTTCGATTGACCGGAACCACGCTGATTCCGCGCACTTCCTGAAACGTCGCCGCCAGCGCATCCGCCACGATCAGCGGATCAAGCAGCCCGACCCCCGACTCATTGCGGGGCGGCGCCACGGCCCAGAGCACGTCGCCCTGAATCGTTTCGTACGGCGCCACCAGCGAGGCGGGAAACTGAAGCTCAGCCTTCGGCGCACACCCAATGGGCGCGAACAGAAAGAGAGGAATGAGCAGGGAAAGCATCGCCTTTGCGCGCGATTGAATCCTGACAAGCATGTGCTGTTCAATTGTCATGGCGTCCTGCCAAGTGCTGAAAAGAGCGAAGTCTCCGCTTCGCCCGGGTGATGTCCTCGGCCGCCGCACGCCTCAGCCATCCATGCTGAATCGGTCGGCCGGCGCTCCGTCCGTGGAGCGGTGTCGAAAATCGACCCGGTGAGCTTTCACCCGCCGGATCGGGAAAGACTTAGTCGTTGTCGTCGGGAACTTCGACGAGGTTGCCGTTGTTCATGGAGTCGCGCACCTTGGCGACATCATCCTTCATCGTGTTAGGGCCGGTCGCAGCGAGAATTGCGCGCTCCGGACGCAACGCCCAGATGTTGTCCGTGCCCGAACGATTCGAGATGAAATAGATCCGGTGATCGTGGCCCCACGTCGGCATCAGGTTCGTGAAGAGCCCGCCCGTCAGGTTCGCGCGGCCGGTGCCGTCAACATTCGTGATCCAAAGGTCCGCCGTCTCCGGAGTGCCGCCCGACTGGTGATCGGGATTGGGAACCACTGCAAACGCGATGCGCTGGCCGTCCGGCGAGAACGACGGGTTCACACACGCCGCCACCGGGCTGGAAACGATTTCCGTCGGATTCGCGCCTTCGCCATTGACGAAGTCGATCGTCCAGATGCTGAAGAAGCGGTCGCCGCGCTGGCGCGAGCGCTGGAACACAATCTTGTCGCCTGACGGGCTCCACTCAGGGAGCAGGCCGTATCCAATGAAGTGGCGCACCGCGGGGTTCTGCACTTCCATCACCCACAGTTCCCAGCGTCCGCTCGTGTCGCCCAAGCGGCAGTACGTGATGTACCGGCCATCAGACGACCACGACGGATGAAGCTGCGGCGCCGGATCATTCGTGAGCTGCACCGCCTGGCCGCCCGTCGTGTTCATCAGATAGATGTTCCACGTGCCGTTGCGGTCCGACGCAAACGTGATGCGCGAGCCATCCGGGCTGACTGCCGGCATCACGTCATTGGCCGGGTCGTTCGTGAGCTGCGTGATAGTGTGCCCATCAACGCCCTTGCGGTAAATGTCCGCCGTCGGCGCGTGCTGCGTGCTCGCAAAGATGATGGAATCGCCCGTGGGCGTGATTTCAGGGTCAAAGTCCGCGCCATCGTGGGCGAACGAGATCTGATCGAGGTTGTCAGCGCCCGTGTGCTGAAGGCCGAACGCCGTCGGGCCCATGTACTTGTCGCTGACTTCACCGAAGACGCTCGCGCCGGGCGTGCTCGCCCACGGCGTGATGATGGTGGCGTTGCGAACAATCGGCTGACCGTTCGTTCCGACCGCCTCCTGATTGCCGACGGGCGTGAACGGATCGATGTATTGCCCGTCGTTCGGCGTGTTCGCGTTGGCTTGTTTCGTGTTGGTGGTATCGGTCGCAGTGTTGGCCGCGGTCTTGGTCGGGGTGGTCTCGGCGAGTTTGGCGTCTTTGCCGCCGAAGCCGAGGAAAGAGCCCACTGATTTACCCATGCCCTTGATCGTCGAGCAGCCAGGCAAAATGGCGAGCGCGGCGACACAGGTCAGGACGGGGGCGGTGCGTCGAATGGTGGTCCAGGCGGATTCGCGGCTCATGACGTGGTCAACTCCGTGCTCGACTGCTCGCCGCTCGCGCATGACAGCGTGAGGAATGGCGAGGCCACGCTGTTTTCAGCGGGCGTCTCTTGAGTCGGCTCGGTCTCCGCCGCAACCCGACCCCAAGGCGTCTGTCTACCGGCCACAGGCTCCGCGCCTTCGGGCTGTCGCTCCGCGACGTCGCCCTTATCGGACCGGCCCCGACCGAGGCTTCAACATTCGCCCCAACTCGGAGACCCACAAGATCGGACGCTCAAGGCGACCAAATAAGTCCCGCCAGCGTTTTCGGTCATAGTTTTTTCAGACCCCAGTCCACCCCCGACCCTTCCAGAAACCGCGCTGATCGCGCGTAAACGCCGCCGGCGCAGGGCTTCCCGCCCGTCCGCAGAATCGCGCCGTACCATCGCTTCCAATGTCCGCGTTCACATCAGACACGCCACGCGCCGTCGTCCTTTTATCCGGCGGCCTCGATTCCGCCGTCACGCTCGCCATCGCGCGCCGCGACGGCGCCCAGTGCGTCGCCCTCTCCTTTGACTACGGCCAGCGCCACCGGACGGAGCTTCACGCCGCCGCCCGCGTCGCCGCCCAGCTCGGCGCCGCGCGGCACATCGTCCTGCCGCTGGACCTCCGCGCCATCGGCGGCTCCGCCCTCACCGCCGACATCGACGTGCCGAAGGACCGCGACGTCGCGACTGACGAAATCCCCATCACCTACGTCCCCGCCCGCAACCTCGTCTTCCTCTCTATCGCGGCCGGCCTCGCCGAAACCGAAAACGCCGAAGCCATCTACCTCGGCGTCAACGCCATCGACTACTCCGGCTACCCCGACTGCCGCCCCGACTTCATCAACGCCTTCGCACAATGCGCGGCTCTCGCCACCAAAGTTGGCGTCGAGGGCCGACCGCTCGCGATCACGACGCCCCTTCTGAAGATGACCAAGGCCGACATCATCCGCACCGGCGCGGACCTCGGCGTGGATTTTGCACTGACGCACTCCTGCTATGACCCAGACGAGCAAAGCCGCGCCTGCGGGCATTGCGATTCCTGCGTCCTTCGAATGCAGGGATTCGCGGACGCCAATATCCCTGACCCAACGCCCTACGCCGCTGCCCACCGCTGAGCATCGACAGTTGCACACTTTCGATCACGCTCTGCAAACGCAACAATGACCACGAGCGTCGCGTACAACCAACCTGACGCCACTTGAGAGACCGCATTCGTTGGAGATTCACACATGAAATCGCTCGCCCTGCTTGTTTCAATTGCAATGACGTTCACCGCGGCGGCTCTGGCCCAGACCCCCGCCGCACCGAGCCACGAACACCTCAAAGTCTTTGAGCCGCTGATCGATGCAACCTGGCGCAGCACCGCCGAGACCGCGTCTGGCACGGCCATCGAGGAGTACACCTTTGAATGGGACGCGGGCGGCGCCTTCATTCTCTTCACGCACTCCCTTTCGCTCGGCGGCAATGAGCGCGTGCAGCACGGCATGATCGGCTGGGACCCTGACGCAAAGAAGCTGCGCTTCTGGGGATTCCTCGCCGACGGTTCGTTCTTCGACGGGCACGCCATCGAAGGCGAAGACGACGACATCGCGACGTTTGAGGTGATGTTCACCGGCAGTCAGATGGAGCGAGCGCGAATCAGCATCGGCATGCCGGGCGCCAACGTGCTGATGTATGGCCTCACCATGATGCGCGACGACAGCTGGTCGCAGAAATTTGAGCGCCCGTACCAGCGCGTCGTGCAGGAGAGGCGCGACATCGCGATGGTCAACGGTTTCAACATCTACCGAAAGACTGTTGAGCCGCGCGCGATTGTGGGCATCCGCACCCAGTGCAAGCCGGACGAGATCAGCGCCACGCTCGGCGGTCTCTATGCCGAGATCAGCGGCTACATGGCCCGCACCGGCGCGGAGTCCGCCGGTCAGCCTCTGGCGATTTATTACGACTACAACAATGAGAACGTGGACTTTCAAGCCGCGCTTCCGGTGGATCGAGGCGTCAAGAGTGAAGGCCGCATTCAGTTCGGCCAGACCCCCGGCGGCGAAGTCGCGCTCATCGAATACAGCGGACCGTATGAAGG
Organism: Phycisphaerales bacterium; assembly: GCA_029260345.1. Lineage (GTDB taxonomy): Bacteria > Planctomycetota > Phycisphaerae > Phycisphaerales > UBA1924 > OFTM186. The sequence continues at coordinate 139,705 of JAJDDK010000005.1, forward strand.
CATCCCGAAAGCGCACGCCGCGATGGATATTTACTTCGAAGGCAAAGGCCTCGAAGCCAGCGGCCCGCCGTGGGAGGTCTACATCACCGACCCCACCACCGAGCCGGACCCAAGCAAATGGCGCACGGACATTTTCTATCCCGTGAAGCCGAAGCAGTGATGGGCGGCGTCGAGCCGTCGCCCCGCAAACCCCTCTCCCCCTGGGAGAGGGTGGCCGAGCGCAGCGAGGTCGGGTGAGGGCCAAATCTACTTCCTTCGTTGGCGCCATCGTTTTCAAAAGGAACCCGGCCCTCATCCGTCAACGCTGCGCGTTGCCACCTTCTCCCAAAGGGAGAAGGGTTTTCTCCCTCTCCCCCTGGGAGAGGGTGGCCGAGCAAAGCGAAGCCGGGTGAGGGGAGTTGTGCGAACAAAGCAACAGCGCCGCGGTTTCAGCAATTGCGCGAACGAATCGACGGCGCCGTGGTCTTGACTGTCTTCAGGCAAGGCCACGCGTTCTGTGGATTTCAAACGAGAATCGTGGCCTTCTCCGAGAACGGACAAGAGCGCGGCGCCATTGAATCAAACGCCGTTGCACCGGTTCCTCCTCATCCGTCAACGCTGCCGCGTTGCCACCTTCTCCCGGCGGGAGAAGGGTTCTGACTCCCTCTCCCCACGGGAGAGGGCCGGGGTGAGGGGCGTTGTGCAAACAAAGTCTCATTGGCGCAGAAGTTCTTGAAGCTACGCGTCGTCCAAATCAAAGCCACATCATCTCAGTCAAACACCCACCCCGAGCCGCGCGCGTTTCTCCACCGCAAACTTCCGGTGATGTTCAATGTGCTCGACATACGTCTCCACCAGCGTGCCCAGCGTCTTCAAACCAACCTCATTATGCACGCCGTCGCGCGTGAAGTCTTCTTCAGAAATCGCACGCAGAATGGACGCCATCAATCGTCGGTTCCCTGCAAACACATCGCACACCAGTTGAATATCCATCGCCCCGTGCGGCAGCCGCTCCACAAACGCATTCTCGTCATACCCCAGCAGCAGCGGGCGATTCATCGCAATCACCCGCTTCATGCGCTCACCACCAACCAAATCACTGTCGAGCAAATGACAAATCAACTCACGCATCGACCACGCCCCCGGCCCCGGCCGCGCATCAAGATCATCGGCGCTCAATCCCTGAATCAATTCCCGAGGCAAGTCCGCCTGCGCTTCAAACTTCTCGATCCAAGCACGATCCATCGACGACCCCTTTCTTCATTTCCTTTCGTTCCCTGAACTCCTTCCAACTCCTCCTCTGAGCCCTCTGCGCCTCTGCGGTGAAAAAACGAATCGCCCAATTACAGCGCCTTCACCGCCGCCAGCACTTCCTCCGCATGCCCCGGCGCCTTCACTTTGTCCCACCGCTTTTTCACTTTTCCATCAGCCCCAATCAAATACGTCGTGCGCACCACGCCCATGTACTTTCGTCCGTACATGGACTTCTCCTGCCACACCCCGTACTTCTCGCAAACCTTCGAACCAACATCGGCCAGCAGCGTGAAGTTCAGATCGTGCTTCGCGACAAACTTCGCGTGCGATGTCTCATCGTCCGGGCTCACACCCAGCACGACCGCGTCCACCTTGCCAAACTGCGGCTGCTGATCACGAAACTCACACGCCTCGACCGTGCAGCCCGATGTGTCGTCTTTGGGATAGAAGTAAAGAACAACGGGTGAACCGGCGTAGTCGCTGAGTTTGTGCGCTTCACCGCTCTGGTCTTTGAGCGTGAACGCCGGTGCTTTCTTTCCGACTTCAATGAGCGGCATGACGGCTCCTTCCTGGATTTACTAAACCGGTTTCGTTGGCGGAGTCTGCGGCCCGCATTCCGGGCACGCGCCGCCGGGAATCGCCCCGACATCGTAGCCGCAGCGCGGGCAGCAGCGACCAAAGGGCATCGTGGGCGGCGTCTCCGGTTCGGACTCATCCGGCAGCACTGGACGCGCCGGCAAGTTCGCTTGCGCACGGACATCATCAATAGCAGAGCGTGCCTGTTTGACAAAGTCTCTGAAGGCGCTCGTGGTCTCAAACGCAGAACGAGGCGCGAGTATGCCTCCGCCCTCACTCGTCGTCAGCACCGCGCCCTCCTCAAGGACAAGCACGTTGTGAATCTGAATCCACGACATTTCCAACCGATCGACCGAACTCTCATACAGCACGCTATGCCGCGTTGCGCGCAAGCGCATCACATATGTCTTCCCTCGCTCGGGATCGTTTGCTCGCACAAACGCTCGATATTGCGCCAAGCTGTCCCGCACCCCTTTGTCGATGCCGCGCGTGCCGTTCCAAAAGCTCAAGAGTCCAAGTGCGAAAAGCACAAACGGCAACCAACCTGCAGAGCCGCCGACGTCGAACGCATACACCAAGGCGCCGAGGAAAATCCCAAGCGCCATGAATGATGATCCCGCAACATAGGCGTCGCGGCGGCGTTTCTTCAATAGAGCCTGCATCGCCGGCATCGCATCTGTTGCAGCGCGATTTACCAGGTCCACCTCTATCGGACCAACATCAAATTGGATATCGACTTCGTTAAATCCTGAGTCGCTTGGCGTGAGCCACGTCAACGTCGATTGTTGACTGACGCCCGTTTCGTCATACAACACGTCGCGTCCGCATTCCGGACACTTGGCGGCTTTGATGCCCGCAAGATTGTATCCGCACCCGACGCATGCGCCACCAATCGGGGGCGGCGTTTTGGCCGCCTGTTTGCTGAGATAGGCGCGAACCGGCACGAACACCAGTCCAATGAATGCGAGAATTCCGGCTGACACCATCGCATTCATAACGGGGTCAGCGCCATCAAGAGCGCGCAGCACAAACACAACGAGCGCACCCAACGCGAAGAAGCCGATGAGATCCCAAATGCCCCTCAGCCGTTTCATCTTTGAGGCAGCGTATCGTCCGCGGGCGCCGCGAGGCGCTCGCCGCACTCCGGGCACACATCGCTCGGCAACCCGGCGAGGTCGTAGTCGCAAGTGCGGCAGAATCCGACACGTTCTCGCACCATCATGGCCTGCGCGGCGCCAAGAAACTCCCGCACAATGGTGGACAGGACACAATGCGCCGCCCCCACCCCTCCGACTACGGCGAGTAAAACGCCAAAGACTTCCGCAGAGACCACTCCTGAAGGCCAGTACCGCACATCGTAGCTGTTCGGCTTCACAATTTGGAGCAGCAAGCCGGCGCACATCAAGCCGAAGCACACCCCGAAGGCGCGGCTCACTCGCCAGAAAGTGGCGATGCACGCCACAAGGGTGAGAAGAGCGCCCGGCGCAGCAAGCATCAGTCGCTTCGTCGCATAACGGTGGTCCTTCGCGAACCACAACGTCCAATCTGGATCCGTCACGACCAGCATGGGTGATCTGTCATTCATGAGCGTGAACGACCAGTCGTCAAGCGCCCCACCGTCATCAACGCCGTTTGGCCCGATCGATCGCAATGTCAGTGGCGGAACAAACACAATTTCATAACCAAATCGATCGAACGGCGTGTGAGCGGTTTCATCGACACTCCACCAGCGCGGCTCAACCAAATTGTGATCCACGAGCTGACGCCACCACGTCACGCCATCCGGCGAAACGACGGCGAGAGGTCCATAGTTCACTTGATGCTGTTCAATGATGTCTAAACCCTGCCGCATGGTTGCTGCGAATCGAAGGTGAAACGATCCGCACCGTGGACGTCCGCCATGTGATGCGAGAATCATGAACGACGCTGACAAGACGATGATCAGAGATATCGCATGAGAAAATCCGGTCTCCCTTGATTTTGATTCAAGTTCGTCAGACATAGCGAGAGTGAGTGCGCCGAAACCTCAGGTGCGGTTCCCATACATCCCGGTTTATGCCTGCACGTCTCGCATCTCGTTTGATCGAATCAATTCCCCGCATTCCGGGCACACATCGTTTGAAAGACCTTCGAGGCAGTACCCGCAGTTCGCACACCCTTTCCCACCAGCCGCGTTCACCGTGCGCTCACCGGCCCGCGCCATGAGGACCAGCCCCCAAATGAGAAACGTTCCCACAGACACCACAACCGCAATCGTCGCTGTGCCCTGTGTCAGTTCCACCCAATACGGCCAGCGAAACACCGCGGTTTCCGTCGCACTGATATTCACAAACAGGGCGCCGTAGCACATCGTCGCCGCCACCGCCGCGAGGAACCAGCGATGCAGCGTCAGCCCGATCACGATGCCGAGCACCGCGACGAGTAAGCCGCGCAACGCGCCGCGCGAGCGGGCGGCGTCGTACTCATCCGCATACCACACGTTCCACTTCGGATGCGCAAGATCCACCGTTGCGTACTCTGGCGAATAACGAACCTCCCAATCATCGACCTTGCCGCCGTCGTCGACGCCGTTCGGACCAACGCAGCGCACCGCGCCGCTTGGGTCGTACACAACCTCCATGTTGAAGACACTCACCGGCCGCCGCATCAAGAGCTGCGGCAGGAAGTAATAATCGCCCACCTCGGCGGCCAATAAGGCGTCAAACCAAACCGTCCCGTCTTCACTGACGTGTTTGAGCGGCCCAATCTCGCGTTCATACCGCTGAATCGCTTCACACAGCGCATCAAGTTCGTAACGCGCTTGCCGATACGGATCAATGCGGCACGCCGCGGCGTCGACCGGCATCATGAGTTGTGTAAACAGTGAGACCGCAAGCGCAAGAACAATAGTGGCACGCATGGCGAACACTCCTTCGCCCCGCCGCTCATTTGTTCGACTAGATCGTTCGACCGGTTCCCGCTGTGACTGCGTCTTGCGTCGATCGAATCGCACCGCCGCACTCAGGGCAGACGTCGCCGCGCAGGCCCTTCAGGTCGTAGCCGCACTCGATGCACGTGCCTGCCTTCGGGCGTTCAATCGGTCGAAACCGCAGCGGCAGAACGACAACAAAGACGGCCGCTCCCGCGATCGCCGTGTACATCGCAAGGTCAAGTTGCGCCGACCAACCAAGCCCCTTTGACGCGATCATCACAACACCGATGACATAAAACGGAAACACCAAAACGCCCGCGATGAGCGCCGCCATGCGCACGCGCAGCGACTCAAACACGGCGGCGCCGCTCTTGCGAATTCAGTCCATTCGCGCTCTCGATGCGCGGCTCGCAATGCGGACCAAGCTGCGGACCAAACTGCACACTCTCTGCGATCGTCGCCAGAAACACCGACAACAACATGAACACAAACAAGAACACCGGCGACCAGAAAATGGCGAGGATGAACGCTTTCTGCCCGGCGCCAAACGCCAGCAGCACGCCGATCATGATCAGCGTGATCACCAGCGGCGGCAGCGCCGTCCACCACACCCACGAACGAAAGAAAAACTCATCCCGCTCGCGCTCGTGCGCGTGCTCATGCTCCGCCATCGACGAAATGTGATGCAGCGTCGCCATCGCGCCGGCCTCCAAATGCATCGATGCGAAATCCTAGGCCTCCCCTCCTGCCCAGCGGGAGGGGCCGGGGAGGGTTCCGAATCCCTCTCCCCCTGGGAGAGGGTGACCGAGCAAAGCGAGGTCGGGTGAGGGGCATTGTGCGAACATGACAACGGTGCCGTGGTCTTGTCCGTCCTCGGACAAGGCCACGATTAGTGTTGCTTACTCGCGTAACGCGTGGCCTTGACTGAGGAACAGTCAAGACCACGGCGCCTTTAAAAAAACGATAAAGCACCGGCTTCCCCTCATCCGTCAACGCTGCGCGTTGCCACCTTCTCCCAAAGGGAGAAGGGTTTACTCCCTCTCCAGGGGGAGAGGGAGCATTTACGCCGTCGCTTCCAGCACCATATTGAACGGTGTCTCCGCGGCTCGGCGCACGCTCTTGAAGCCGCCGCTCGTAATCACTTCCGTGAGCTTCTTCTGCCCCGCCTGAGCGCCCAGCGCGGCGCCGACTTCCTGCGCCTTCGACGTCGGCACACACACCATCGTCGAAGCGGAGTAATACAGCCGCCCAACCGGGTTGAGGTTGTCTTGCACGGTGTCGCCAGCCATCGGTTCAACAATCACGCACGTGCCTTGCGGCTTGAGCCGCGACTTGATGTGCTTCATCGCGCCGGCGGGGTCGCCCATGTCGTGCAGGCAATCGAACAGGCACACGAGGTCGTATTCACCCGTGAAATCCTTCGCGACAGCGGTCTTGAACGAAACGTTCTTCAGGCCGTGCTCCTTCGCGTGCGCATTGGCCGCGTCCACTGACCCTTGATGGAAATCGAACCCGTTGAACGTCGAATTCGGAAACGCCTTGGCCATGAATATGGTGGAAAGGCCGTGCCCGCAGCCGACGTCCGCGACGGCGCCGCCCTGCTTGAGTTTGTCCACCACGCCGTCGAGCGACGGCAGCCATTCCTGCACAAGGTGATTCTGGTAACCGGGGCGGAAGAAGTTCGCCGTGGCGCAGAAGCAGCAGCCGCCCATGTTGCTCCAGCCGAGTCCTTCGCCGGTCTTGAAGCCTTCCTCGATGGTGTCCTTGTTGGCGCCGAAGGCGGACGCCGCCTCGAACGCGGGCGCCAGATACACCGGGCTGTCGGTGTTGGCGAAGACCATCACCTGCTCGGGGTTCATGGAATACGCCCCCGTCGTGGCGTCAAAATCCACGTAGCCCGACGCCGCCTGAGCCGCGAGCCATTCGCGCAGGTACCGCTCGTCGAGGTCCGTCAGCGCGGCGAAACTTTCCGGGGTCGCCGGCCCCGCTTCAGCCAGCTTCTGGTACAGCCCCAGCGATTCACCAATCCGCACCAGCGGCACACTGAAGGCGCCGCCCAGGTCTTGCAGAAGGCGGCCGACCAGTTCGTGCAGTTTTGCTTCGTTCATGATCTTTACTCCAACAAACCTGATTGACTCATTGGATGTCCACTTGATTCTGTTCTGGAATTGTTCGCCAAAGGTGTGGAGTCAAGTCTGCGTGTCGTGAACTTCCAAACGATCTAGCAGTTGTTCAATTTGTGCTAATTCTAACTCCGTAGGGCCTTAGTTGTAATCCACTAGGCTTTGCTTGTCTCAAAATAAAGATTGAATGTTGGAACACATCACTGATTGTCTCTAATCTGAAGATGAATCGCCTGATCTGCTAGGTGTTGAATCAGTGGAATAAGTTCCAAAGACTACTCTTCATGCGTTGACGAAGCCCGACATGGAGACCCACTTGTTCTCGGCATCGTTCCGTAGTAAGGATCGAACATCCCTATACAACAGGAGACTCATGATGACCACGAAGTTCATTGTAATACCCATGTGTGCCCTTGGGCTGGTTCTGCCGGCGACGGCGCTTGCACAAGGCTTGTGTAATGCCGACTTTAGCGTGACAATTCGTTGGGTTGGCGAATGTGCCGCCGAAGCAACGTCCTCTTCGTCATTTGCCGCGGCCATATGTTACGGGCCAGGACCGACACCGCCGTGCTTACCTAGCGAGGTGCGAATTGATGCAAATTTCACGGGGGGTAATTCATCCGCATCTGCCAGTTGTTGTGCCGACATAAATGGTGATGGGTTTGTTAATGGCACGGACTTCGCCATTTGTGGAGGCGCCGCATTTGCACGAGCTCAGACGTTCTGGCCGCCTACTGCCGGCGACATTGTTGCGCGAGCCGGATTCAATTCGGTCGGTTTTGCCTATGCCAGGGCTGTGGCAATGATCACAATTGAGCCGCTTCAATGCTCGGATATGGAAATTGAAGGAGTTATTCCAGGGGAGGTCTTGGGCAATTTCGGAAGTGGAATAATTCGGCAGGTAGTCTTGTGCGGGAACATGGCCGTCGGAGCTTTCTACGATGATTGTGGTTCGACCGGCCAAGGTGTTATTTTCAATGAAATGACAGGAGATTGGGAGTTTTCAAAGGAAATTTCCGAGGTTGGTGAGATTGGAGGGCTCTCGTTTGCGGACGAAGACCTCGATGTCAACGGCGATGGCAGATTCACACAATCCGATGTTGATGAGCTCGAGGATAACCTTAACTCGATGGCGCCATCACTGGTTTCTCGATGGGACTTCAATGATGACGGCGAAATCGACCAAAGTGATGTCGATCTCATGCAGACATTGATTGATTCTGGATTTGGGTCAGGCGTATTCGGTGACGTTGACGATGACGGCGACATCGACTGCGATGATCGCGACGCGATGGTTGCGGCGCAAGGAGACGAGCTGTGTGATGAGGGGTACAACATCGCACTTGATGCGGACCTCGACGGCGATATCGATTCAGATGATCTCGATGAACTTGATGCATTGATTTCTCGAGAAGCCGGCGATTTTGACATGGATGGCGATGTCGACGGGGCCGATCAGGCGTATCTCCTCAGCAATTGGGGGACGGACGATGAGGCCGCCGACCTCAATGGAGACGGGGTCGTGAATGGGGCAGACCTGTCCCACCTGCTCGCAAACTGGGGAGTGCTTTGCCCCTAATCGTGGCAAGTGTCACCTAGAATGAATACTGGCCCGGAGCGAGCTTGTCCGCTCCGGGTCTTTTTTTGAATCGTGGGACTTGACATTGGCTATATAATGGACGGTTATGCCAAGACGTCGTTTCGATAGTGCGATCGGCGCGCGCGTTGCAGGATTCACGATGATCGAGCTGATGATCTCGATCGGGATCATCGCTGTCCTCCTCGGCCTGCTGGCGCCGGCGCTCAAGAAGGCGCGCGATGAAGCTCGGAATTCGGCGTGTTTGAGCAACCAGCGCCAATTGGTGCTTGGTTGGATCCTCTACACAAACGATCACAAAGTTTTTCCGAGCCGGTTTAGTGAGTTGATTTACGAAGACATCAATGAGGATGGACTGACATCACCAAACGAGTTGACCACGACACCATCCATGTGGTGGGATTGGGGCGGTGTCGATTGGCGCAATCAGGAAGATGATTTCCTACTGTCGTCGAGCCGGCCGATCAATGACTACGTTGGAAGTGAAGCAAATGAGCAAGGGCGCGCCGAATTGTTTCAGTGCCCAAGCGATGACTTCCTTCATTTTCTTCAGCCAAATCATCCGCTGACGCTCCAATATGCGGAGCCAATCTTCCAAAGTCAGGTTGACGCGTCTAATTCGCCGTACGCCGGTCAGACTCTGTTTGACACACTGGGCACCAGCTACCGCGCCAACGATTGGATTTGGACAGAGGTTGGTGATCGAGACGGGTGGTTAGGAACATCGGGCCCGACAATCAGCAATCGAGTGGACTTCGTTGAGGAGCCCAGTCGTTTTCCAATCATTGGTGATTACGGGACATTCCTTTACACACGATTCCCGCAAGCCTATCTCGCTTCACAGATCACGTTGCAAGTCGGCTTCTGGCATGGCAAACATCGCTGCAATCTTGGATTCTTTGATGGATCAGCGCGCAGCGTGCCAATGGGATTCAATCCTGTAAGCCCTGACTACAGCTTTTACCTTTCCACGAGATTGCACGCACCGACCAGCATGGCGTATGCCCACAATCTGATTAACTACCAAGTTCCGCTCCACGGCTTCGAGCACTTGATCGTTGAGGACGAGGACGAGTCTGAAGACTAATTCGGTCTCCGCCTCTGCTTGCACCCCCATCCTCCCTCGCTAGCATCGCGCTCCCAAAGTCGCGGCCGCCATGGTTCGCCCGTGGCGGGTGATCGCGCTGCGTTTGTTTCGGTTGAGGCAGCGATTTTCAGGACATGCAAACGAGGAGAGGATGATCCGATGACCCGTTCTATTCGATTCCTGGCCGCGGCCTGCGCCGCGTGTGCCTTCACCGTCGGCGCTTTCGCCAGCGAGAACACCGTTCCCGATCGCGTGGTGCTCGTCAATGGCGATGTGCTGCTCGGGCACGTGGTCACCCAAACGGATGAGTCCGTGACGCTGCTGCACGATGTGCTTGGTGAAGTTTCGCTGCCGCGCAAAAACGTGCTGGAAGTGAGCCTGGCGCCGGCGTTGTCAACGATCCTTGCGCAGTCATCGCAAGCCCAGCAAGCCGCAGCCCTCGCGGCGGCCAGCGCGATCTCGTTGAAGCAGCCCGCGTCGCCCGACGTGGACGCTCCCGCGGAGCCGGAAGAGCCAAAGGTGAAATGGGAATCCAAGATCGAACTCGGCGCCAACGGTCAGCAGGGCAATTCGGATTCGACGGCGCTCTACGCCGCATTCAGCACGAAGCGCACGGACGACATCTCGACGTTCCTCGTCGAAGCGAACTACCGACTCGCCAATGAAGACGGCGACAACACGTCCAACCGCTTCTTCGCTCGCGAGCGATTTGAACGGCGCCTGCTCAAGCACGAGTCGCGCTGGAGCGCCTTCGTGCAGGCGACGCAGGAATACGACCAGTTCAAGGATTACGACTTCCGCTGGACGCTGACCGTCGGCCCGCAGTACGACATCGTGCGCAACGACACAACGCTCTGGAATGCATACCTCGGCTTCGGTGTGGCGCAGGAAATCGGCGGCGTGGACGACGACATCAATCCAATTCTGCTGCTGGGCACATACGTGGAGCACAAGTTCAATGAGCGCGTGTCCATCTCAGCCCGCGGCGAGTACGAACCCGTCATCGACGACTTCAGCAATTACGTGCTGCGCGGCAACGCGGCGCTGACGGTCGCGCTGAATGAGGCCAAGAGTCTCAACCTCAGCATCGGCGTGGCAGATGAGTATCAGTCTGAGCCAGGCTCCGCGAAGAACAACGACTTCTATTACTACGCGGCTCTCGTGTACGCCTTCTGATCGCACGAATCACGAGACAACCAAAAATCGAAAACGCGGCGGGCCTCCTCAGGCGCTCGCCGCGTTTTCTTTGATCATCGGCGAGGTTTCGCCAGCCGCTGAACGCCGGCCGCGCCGGCCGTATTGCACGCGACCTGACGAAAAAAAATTGGTCCGTCGGTATCGTGCGTTTTATGGCCAAGACGCGCATCAATTTCATCTGCCGGTCGTGCGGCTCTGTGCAGCATCGCTGGAGCGGCAAGTGCCCCGATTGCGGCGGATGGTCCACGCTTGAGGAACGCCGCATTGATGCATCGAGCGGGCGCGACCCGCATCGTGGGCTGGCGTCGGAGTGGAGTGGCGCCGACGAAAACGCCGATCCGCTGGCGGCGCCCGTCGCCGTGCCGCTGTCGCGAGCGGAAGGCGCCGATGTCGCGCCTGAGCGATTCGGAACCGGAGTCGGCGAACTGGATCGCGTGCTGGGCGGCGGACTGGTGCCGGGCAGCGCTGTTTTGATTGGTGGCGATCCAGGAATTGGAAAATCGACACTGCTCTTGCAGGCGGCGCGAAAGCTGGCGTCGCGCCACGCGCGCACGTTGTATGTGACGAGTGAAGAGTCGGTGGAGCAGGTGCGCCTGCGCGCGGTGAGGCTTGGCGGCGATGCGCGCACGAAGGGGAAGGAAGCGCAGGATGAGTTGTTTGTCCTCGCAGACACGAACCTCGCGCGCATCATCGAGCAGGCGCGGCAGGTGCGCCCGGCGGTGCTGGTGATTGATTCGATTCAAATGATTTACAAGTCGGATCTCGATGCCTCGCCCGGCACGGTCACGCAATTGCGCCGCTGCTGTACGGAGCTGGTGTATCTCGCCAAAGCGAGCGGCATGACGGTGATCCTCGTCGGCCATGTCACGAAGGAAGGCGCGCTGGCTGGGCCGCGACTGCTGGAGCATCTGGTTGATGCGGTGTTGTATTTCGAGGGGGATCGGTATCACGCACTGCGCATTCTGCGCGGCGTGAAGAACCGCTTCGGCGCGACACTTGAGATTGGTCTGTTCGAGATGACCGGCGCGGGGTTGATTGAGTCAACGGGTGTCGGCGCGATCAGTGAAGCGGTGAGTGGTGAGCCGCGACCGGGCGCGGTGATTTGTCCGGTGATGGCGGGCGCGCGGTGTGTGCTCGTGGAAATGCAGGCGCTGACGGCGGAAGGGTTTCCAGGTTCGGTGAAGCGAAAAGCATCGGGTGTGGATTCAAGCCGCCTGGCGATGCTGATTGCGGTGCTGGAGCAGCACGGCGGGTTGCGGCTGGCGGATCGCGATGTGTTCGCGTCCGCGGTGGGCGGGATACGTGTGGCGGAGCCGGGGGCGGATTTGGCGCTGTCGCTGGCGATCGCGGGCGCCGCGCTGAAGCGATCACTGCCGGTGGCGACGGCGGTGGTGGGTGAAGTAGGTCTGGGCGGGGAAGTGCGGTCCGTCTCGCAGATCGAAGCGCGGCTGCGCGAAGCGCGGCGTCTGGGCTGCAAACGCGCGCTGACGCCGGTGAATGTTGAGTGTGCGATTGAAGGATTGGAAATTGTGCGCGTGAAGTCAATCAGCCGCGCGATGGAGGAGTTGTCGCCGGTGGTGACAGTGAAGACGAAGAGCGCGGTGGTTCAGAAGAACTGAGAAAGAACAATGATCGGCCTCCCCTCCCGCCCTGCGGGAGGGGGTAGGGGGAGGGCTATTAAGCTACTCACTTCTCCAAGCCTCCTCGCGCAGTTCGCGAACGAGATTCAATCTAATAGCAGCCGGAGGAACCCCCTCCTCGGTCCTCCCCCGCAAGGCGGGGGAGGAGGCGGATTGCCTCCCCTCCCGCATTGCGGGAGGGGGTAGGGGGAGGGCTCGTGAACTACTTCCTTCTACTTGCCTCGTTCCGCTGTTCACGTTCGAGACTTGGAGAAGCGGTAGCCGAAGGAGCCCCCTCCTGTGTCCTCCCCCGCGAGGCGGGGGAGGAGGGAAAGTGTTCCATTGCTCTTGAACTGTGTGCCACTGCTCTTGAGCAGTGGGATTGGAGATCTGCTGAGAAATCGCACTGCTCGTAGAGCAGTGGCACACGTCAATTGACTCATTGAACCGGGCGCCGTGGTACGCCGGCCAAGGGCCGGAGTGCCACGATTCCGTGCAAATACGACCAAACGTGGCACTGCCGCCTGTGGCGGCCGTGTCACGCCACCCGCACCAGTTTGTTCATTCCAAAAAAAGTGACGCCGCGGCAGGTTTGGGGCGCGCCGCGGCGTCGGGGCTAGGACAGCCAGGTGTAAAGCGTGTGTGTGTGCTTCGATGTCAGCGTTTTCGACGCCTCATCATCGTTACCAATCCGGCGGTCCCAATCAGTCCAAGGCTTCCCGGAGCGGGAATGCTGTGAAACGTGACCGACACATCAGACCAGTCATGACGCGTCTGCGTGCCGAAGGTGTTGCTGAGAATGAACGTCCATTCGCCGCCGATGGATTCGCCGGGCGCGAACATCAGTCCGCCGGCGCCGGTCTGCCAGTGTGTGCTGGAATAGAACCCGGCCGAGGCGCTCATGCCGCCCTGGAATTCCCACGAGTTCGGTGCGCCTTCCGCGCCAAAGCCGCCGACGCTGAACGAAGCGCCGCTGGGCGCGAGCACATCCAGCCGCATGTCTGACGCATACGCATCGGTGTTCGCGAAGATCTCATCGAAGAAACCACTGAACGTCATGCCGATGACGGGCTGACCGCCACTGAGATTGACGGTGAACGACGTTGATTCTGTCGCGCTGTCGTCGGGCCCAAGCTGGAACGAAGGAAGTGAAACGACCACATCGAAGGCGGAGTTGTATCCCTCCGGCGCCGCGCCGATGTCTGCAGACGCGAGCCCGGGAAGGGCGGCGGTCGTCAGGATGATCAGGCTCAAACGCGACATGAGGACTCCTCTTCTCCTGCAAGCGGTCGTGTCTGCGCCGACCGGGGCGGTCTCGACGTCCGCTGTCGCGGACGTTTCCCTCTTACTCAGGTGCGGCGGACTCCACGGAGTTCCTCCCGCCGCACGATCCGCACAGCCGGCACAGACCGACCACTGCACTGGAAGACTGCCTCAAATTTGGCGGCATGCCATTGTTTCTCGCGGAATCGTGGTTGTTTTTGTTGATTTCGCGTGGGTCCGAGAACGCCCGGTTCCTGTCCGGCGGCGCTGGAGCCGCTACGCTTGCAGGTCATGGCGCATTCACTTTTGGAACGGCTCGGACTGACGCAGGACCCGCGATTGAAAAGCGCGGGCCCCGGCGGATCTGTTGAAACATTGAACCCGGCGACGAACGACGTCCTCGCGACCGTTGGTCTCGACGACGCGAAGACGTATGACGCCGCGATCGAGCGCGCGAAAGAAGCGTTTCTCGAATGGCGCGTGACGCCGGCGCCGCAGCGCGGCCTCGTGGTGCGCGCCGTCGGCGAAGCGTTTCGCGAATACAAAGACGACCTCGGCAGCCTCGTCTCACTTGAGATGGGCAAGATCAAACCCGAAGGCGACGGCGAAGTGCAGGAAGCGATCGACATCGCGGATTTCGCGGTCGGTCTGTCGCGTCAGTTGTATGGATTGACGATGCCCAGCGAACGTCCGAATCATCGGATGTACGAGCAGTGGCATCCGCTTGGGCCGATCGGCGTGATCACGGCGTTCAACTTCCCCGTCGCGGTGTGGGCGTGGAATGCGATGGTCGCGGCGGCGTGCGGCGACACGGTCGTCTGGAAGCCGTCGCTGATTACGCCGCTGGTTTCGATTGCGACGCATCGCATCGCAAGCGAAGTCGCCAAGGCGGAAGGTTTCCCGGACATCTTCCAGCTTGTCATCGGCAAGGATGATGTGGTCGGCGAGACCATGATTCGCGACAAGCGCTTGCCGCTGATCAGCGCGACCGGCTCGTGCCGCATGGGTAGGCATGTTGGTGAAGTGGTGGCTGGTCGGATGGGCCGCACGCTGCTGGAGCTTGGCGGCAACAACGCGGCGATCGTGCTTGATGACGCGGACCTCGACCTTGCGACGCGGGGCGTGCTCTTTGGCGCCGTCGGCACGTGCGGCCAGCGCTGCACGTCAACTCGCCGCCTGCTCGCCCACAGCTCGGTGGTGGACGACATGGTCGATCGCCTGAGCCGCGCGTACGGATCCATCACGATTGGCGATCCGCTGGATTCCAAGACCCTCGTCGGCCCGCTGATTTCCGGCGACTCGGCCGACGCCATGATGAACGCCGTCGCCAAGGCCAAAGAACAGGGCGGCACAGTGGTGTGTGGCGGTGAGCGTCTGGATCGTGCGGGCAATTTCGTCACCCCGTGCATCGTCCGCGTGCCGAAAGGGAAGGCGCTGCCGATTGCTCTGGAAGAGACCTTTGCGCCGATCCTGTATGTGTTCGAGATCGAAAATCTGGATGAAGCGCTGGCACTGCACAATCAGGTCGATCAGGGCCTGTCGTCGTGCATTTTCACGCAGAACTCCCGCATGGCGGAACAGTTCCTTTGTGCCGCCGGAAGCGATTGCGGCATCGCCAACGTCAATCTCGGCACCAGCGGGGCTGAAATCGGCGGGGCATTCGGCGGTGAGAAAGACACGGGTGGCGGTCGTGAATCCGGCTCGGATTCGTGGAAGGCCTACATGCGACGTCAAACCAACACGATCAATTACGGTGCGGAGCTTCCCCTGGCCCAGGGCATTGTGTTTGGCTGATCGTTCGGCGATGATCGTGCGGCAATGCCGCCGCGAGGGACTCGGGCATGGCTGTTGAATCTGTCATCAGCGTCAAAGGGCTGACCAAGACCTTTCAAGGTCAGCCCATCCTGCGCGGTGTAGACCTCGAGGTGTACGAAGGCGAAGTCCTCGTCATTCTCGGCGGCTCCGGTTCAGGGAAGTCCACTCTCCTGCGGCACATGATCGGCTCGGTCAAGCCGGACGAAGGCAGCATCTCGCTGCTCGGAGCAGATATCTGCGGGATGTGCGAGTCTGATCTTGATGAAGCGCGCAAGCAGATCGGCGTGCTGTTTCAGTCTGGCGCGCTCTTCTCGTCAAAAACGATTCGCGAGAACGTCGAGCTTCCGCTCCGTGAGCACACCCAGCTTCGCCGCGATGTCATTGACGCCATTGTCAAGGTGAAGCTCGAGATGGTCGGCCTCCGCGAGCATGCGGATAAGTACCCGGCGGAGATTTCCGGCGGCATGCGCAAGCGGGCCGGCTTTGCCCGCGCCATCGCGATGGATCCGAAAATCTTGTTCTGCGATGAACCAAGCGCCGGGCTCGATCCGGTGCGCAGCGCTGAGCTGGACCGCTTGATCCGCACCGTCTCGAAAAATCTGGGCGCGACGTGCGTCGTCGTCACCCATGAGATGGATTCCGCGTTCGCCATTGCGGATCGCATGGCCATGCTGGATCAGGGTCGCATCGTCGCTGTCGAAAATCGCGCCTGGTTCGAACGTCTTCAGCAATTGAAGGAAGACGAGACCGTGGACATGACGGAGCGCGAGTTGTTGGTTCGGCAGTTCCTGCGCGGCGACCTCGAAGGGCCGCTCTCCAAACGCGAGGATGCGGAAGGTTACGAGCGCGATCTCTTTGGCGTAAAGCCATTGGGTGAGGCCGCGGACTGAGCGTGCCTTGTATGATGCCATTGAATCACCTGAAAGACGTTCCGATGCTTGCAAGGAGCCGGCGGCATGGCCCCGATTGATCAACAGCGCAGTGGCCACATCAAAGCGGGAGTATTCGTGCTGGTCGCGATTGCGATCTTCGTCGCCGCGCTGATAACGCTGGGTGGTGGAAGCAATTTGTTGCGCCGCACCACGCCGTATGTGATTCAGTTTCCAGTTGAAATCGGTGCGCCGGGCTTGGCCGAAGGCTCTGATGTGCGCGTCGGCGGGCGCAGCGTTGGCGAGGTGTCGCGCATCGCGCTGCATTCGGATGATCCATCGCGGCCGCCGACGGGGGTGGACGTCTACATTCAGATTGAGCGATCGCTGCCGATGTTCAGTGACGCCGTCGCCTACCTTGAAAAGCCAATATTCGGATCAAACTCAACGATCAATTTCCCGTCACTGGGCGGTGGCGAGGGCGCCACGCAGCTCGAAAAAGACAGCCTGATTCCGGGATTCGTGGCGCCGCCCGACATTCTGCGCAGCGCCGGCTACGGCCCGGAGCAGGCTGAGCAGTTGCGCGGCATCATGCAGCGCCTGGACGATATGTCGCAACGGGCGATGGCCATGGTGCAGACCGTTGAGACCGACATCATTCCCAGTTTCCGCAGTGCTACGGAAGACGCGCGGGCAATTTCTGCGGATGCGCGCGAACGATCGGCGCAGTGGTTCGATCGCACGGACGAAATCACGGCGAATCTCGCAACGCTCTCGAGCGAAGCCAACGCCGCCGTCGCCGATGCGCGCCAATTCATTGACAACATGAACGGCGTCCTTGAAGAAAACCGAGAGAGTTTCAACCGGACGGTGGCGAACATCGAATCCGCCACGGAGCGCGCGGATGAGTTGGTCGCCAAGCTGAACGACGAGTCCGTGACGCTCCTGAACGACATGCTCGTTGAAGGCCGCGCGCAGTTGAATGAAGCGGGCGAAGTGGTCGAGCGTGTGTCATCGCTGATGGCGGAGCAGGAGCCGGAGATTCGCAAGACGTTCGCCAATCTGCGCCTCGCGTCGGATCAGATGAAGCTCACCATGGGTGAAGTGCGCCGCTCACCCTGGCGTTTGCTGTATCGACCCAAGACGCGCGAGCTTGAGTATGAACTGCTCTATGACTCTGCTCGCACGTACGCGAACGCCGTCAGTGATTTGCGCGCTGCGTCCGAATCGCTTGAATCCCTCATGGGCGCGGGACCAAGCGGCGCCGCAAAGCAGTCCGAGACCATCGACGGCTATTTGCTTGAGATCTCCGAGGCGTTTGCGCGGTACCGCGACGCCGAAGATCGATTCCTGACCACACTGATGGCGCAACAGGATCAGCAATAAGCGCTATCGACGGCTCATGCGTCGCATGCGATGCATCCATCGCGCGTATTCCAGCAGTCGATGCAGCGTTTCGCGGCGGGATGATGGATAGCCGCGACCAAACGCGGTTTCAATGCGCCATTGCCAGTACGGTCCGCGAAATCGAAATTTCGTCAGAACAGCGAGGCGCCCAAGCTCATAAACCGCGCCGATGGTGTCGCGCAACCAGCCCCAGGCATGGCCGATCACTTCAAACGCTCCGGCAAGAGCGCGTGCAGGTCTTTGAGGCGCTGGGCTTCACTGGCGGGCATCACGAGTGTCGCCGTCGGCGTGTGCACGATGACGACATCGCGCATGCCCAATGCCGCAATGTGGTGGTCGGGATCATCACTGACAATCAATGTGTTGGCGCAATCAAGCACAGTGTGGGCGGCGCCGCTGTCGTTGCTGCGCACGCCGTGATCATCGGCGTCCAGCGTTTCCGCATAGCTGGGCCAGCTTCCGACGTCGCGCCAGGACAGGTCCATTTCGACGGCGCACACCTTGAAGCCGCTGGACGAATCGCCGGCGGGCTCCATGATGGCGAAGTCCACACTGATCTTGGGCAGCGTCGGGTAAACGCGCGCAAGCGTTGCGTCTTGCTGGGCGCCGCCCCAGTCGTCAGCGATCTTCATGAGTCCCGCGTGTGCTTCAGACTGAAACTTTTCGACCGCGCGCAGAAATGTCGCCGCTTTCCACACAAACATGCCCGAGTTCCACCCGAAGGCGCCGGAGTCCACATACTCACGGGCCTTTTCCGCATTCGGTTTCTCGACGAATCGCTCAACTTCAAAAGCCGGGGCCCCGCCGCTGTGCTTGATCGCCTCGCCCTTTTGTACGTAACCGAACCCAGTCGCGGCGTACGTCGGCGTGATCGCAAACGTCACCAGCCGGTCGGGATCACTTTCGACGAGTTCAAATCCGGTGTGGATGCACGTCACGAACGCGTCCAGCGGTTCAATGAGGTGATCGGCGGTGAGCACGCAGAACGCCGCATCGGGATCGCGCTTGGCGAGGATGGCGGCGGCAAAACCGATCGCATTCACGGTGTCGCGCCCGACAGGTTCGCCGAGGAGCAGATCATTCGGAAGATCCGGCGCCGCGGCCTTGATGGCGTCAAGGTAATTCGCCGAAGCGCACACCGAAATGTGCTCGGGCGGCGCCACAGCGCGGGCCCGCTCGATCGCAATGTCGAGGAGTGAGCGCCCGTTGATGATTGGCGCGAGCTGCTTGGGCCGGTCCTTGCGGCTGACGGGCCACAAACGCGTGCCCGAACCCCCGGCCATGATCATGGCGTATCGCATTGGAGTCACTGTATCGGGATTGGAAGGGCGGGAGAATTTTTCATTTCTGATCTCAAATTTGAAATCTCAAATCAGATTTGAAATCTCAAATTTGAGATCGGTATTCCCTGATCCGCATCTATTCCGAAAACGCCGCCGCCAAAATCGCATCAGGAGAGTCGAGTGCCGGTTCGCGTTCGATGGCTTTCGTCACGAGCCGCTCCGCTTCATTCCGTGACTGGCCGAGGCGTTCCAGCGCGGCGATGGCCTGCTCCGCCGCGCCGGGGCGAGTGACGACCTTGCCACTCGCTGCGACATCAGAGAACGCATCCACCTTGCCGTGCAGCTCCGCGATGATCGTTTCCGCGAGACGTTTTCCGATCTCCGGAAGGCGCTGAAGAAAAACAGCGTCGCGACGCGTGATGGCCGCAGCGATTTCACCCGCAGGCTCCGCCATGGCGCGCAGCGCACGTTTGGCGCCAAGGCCCTTGACGCGCGTCAGTCGTTCGAAAAACGCACGCTCCTGCCGCGTTTCAAATCCAAGCAAGCGCGGCCGAAACGAAGACCCCTGCGACACGGCCTCCAAATATTCCATGGTGTGCAGCGTCACGTCTTCGCCGAGGCGCGCCGCGAGTCGATCCGCGAGATGCAGCGGCAGCAACACTTCGTAGGCAAGGCCGGGCTCAGGCGCGATCAGCGCGGTCGTTGTGTCCACAAATTCAATTCGGCCAATGATCCGCGCAAGCATGTCCTGCATCCTATCGACGGATTCACCCGGGCAGCGGCGGCTGCGTGCTCTCGGGCCACTGGGTCCATTCCAGAAAGCGGGAATGAAGGTCGGCTGTGATCTCCGCCGCGGAAAGTTTGGCGTCGGTGTAGTTGATGGGCGGCATGAAACGAAGCCGCGCCCGGCTCGGCGTCCACAAACTGGTTCTGGCCGTCGAGACTTGCGGCGTCCCGTCAATCACCACCGGCAGCACGATCGCTTTCGACCTTCGTATGAGCACCCCGACTCCTTCGCGAAACGGAAGAATGGTTTGCGGCGGAACTTCAATGCCGCCCTCCGGGAAAATGCCGACGACGTCGCCTTGGCGCAACGCGCCCATCGCTTCGCGCAGCCCGACGGCGCCTCCTGCGTGCCGATCAACGAAAATGATTCGTCCAAACTCCCAGAGGCGGCTCAGGGCAGGCCACCGCATGTCTTCCGCCATCATCCAGCGGACGAAGAAGGGACACGCGGATTGGATGAGCAGCGGATCCACACCCGCGGTGTGGTTCGCGACCAAAACGAGAGGCCCGGAATGCCCATGCATCGACAGCGCACCCTCGATGCGCAGCCCATGAACGAGCCTGGCGTACATCTTTAGCCCGAGCATGGCGAGGCCCGTTCGCGGATCGTCCGGCTCAGGCGCCAATCGGCGGACGACGAGCCCCAGCGCGATCGCCGCCGCCCAACCTGCCGCCAGAATGCCCCAGAATCCGATGCTCACGCCCCGATGTTAGCGTTCGCCAGCCTTGGAGCTTTGGGGGCATGGAGGACGGTCCTCCGTGGCTGACGATCTCCAATCTCGACTTCTGTGTCTCCGAATTGCCGCGAGCGCGGGGTTGTCGTAAGCTCCGTCGGTTTGCGCGCAGCAAGGCGGAGTGCGGGCTGGCGGGCCGCAGATTCAATGCCACGACGGGACGATCTTCACACCATCTTGATCCTCGGCTCCGGGCCGATCGTCATCGGTCAAGCCTGTGAGTTCGACTATTCGGGCGTCCAAGCGTGCAAAGCGCTTCGGGACGAGGGCTACCGCGTGGTCCTCGTGAACTCGAACCCGGCGACGATCATGACCGATCCGTCGATGTCGGACAGGACCTACATCGAGCCGATCACGCCCTTGGCGGTCCGCCGCATCATTGAGAAGGAACGCTCCCTCGGATCGCCGATCGATGCGATCCTGCCGACGCTTGGCGGGCAGACCGCGCTGAACTGCGCCTGCGCCCTCTGGGACGATGGCGTTCTCGATGAACTCGACGTCGAGATGATCGGCGCGACCCGCGATGTGATTCACCGTGCCGAGGACCGCGAGGTCTTTCGTGAGGTGTGCGACTCCATCGGCTTGCGGACGCCCGAATCGCACATGGTCAAGACCGTGGACCAGGCGCTCAGCGTGCTGGACGACGTCGGCCTGCCCGCGATTATTCGCCCCGCCTTCACCCTCGGCGGCGCCGGCGGGGGCATCGCCTACAACCGCGATGAATACGAAGACATCGTCAGGCGCGGGCTCGCGGCGTCCATGATCTCGCAGGTCGAGATCGACCGGTCCCTGCTTGGCTGGAAAGAATTCGAACTCGAAGTCGTCCGCGATAAGAACGACAACTGCATCGTCGTCTGTGGCATCGAAAACATCGACCCCATGGGCGTGCACACGGGCGACTCCATCACCGTCGCGCCGATTCTGACCCTCACCGATCGTGAATACCAGCGGTTGCGCGATGCATCCATCGCCGTGATGCGCGCCGTCGGCGTCGAGACCGGCGGCTCGAACGTGCAGTTCGCGACGAACCCTGAAACCGGTGAGATGGTCGTCATCGAGATGAATCCGCGCGTGTCGCGCTCCAGCGCTCTGGCGAGTAAAGCCACCGGCTTCCCGATCGCCAAGATCGCCGCGAAGCTGGCGGTTGGGTATTCGCTCGACGAATTGCGCAACGACATCACTGGCACAACCAGCGCATGCTTTGAGCCGTCGATTGATTACGTCGTCACAAAGATGCCGCGCTGGACGTTTGAGAAATTCCCCGAGGCGGACGAAACGCTGACGACGCAGATGAAGAGCGTCGGCGAAGCGATGGCGATCGGACGCACGTTCAAGGAAAGCCTGCAAAAAGTCATCCGGTCCATGGAGGTCAAACGCTTCGGCTACGGCCTCGACAAGCAGGATCAATGGCTGAGCGCGCAGCGCGGCAAGCCCATGCGCGAAGGCGACTCCTGGCCGATCGCCGAAGAAAAACTCGTCCGCAAGCTTGCCGTGCCGTCACAGGGGCGCCTGTACTACGTGCGCTACGCGATGAAGATGGGCTGGACGAACGATCGCATCTACGAACTGACGAAGATCGATCACTTCTTCCTCGATCAGTTGCGCCAGCTTGTGGATTTCGAAGACGAGTTGTGCGCGAAATCTTCGCTTGAGGACGTGCCGCGTGAACTTCTGTTCCGCGCCAAACAGATGGGCTACTCGGACGCGCAGCTCGCCAATGTGCTCCTCGGCGATATTTCAACCGAACACATCCTGAAAGTGCGCCGCTGGCGGCAATCTCACGGCGTCGAGCCGGTCTACAAATTGGTGGACACGTGCGCGGCTGAGTTTGAAGCCGTCACGCCGTACTTCTATTCCACGTACGAATCGCCGTACTTCGTCAATGGCGAACCGGTCGTGGACGATGAGATTCGCATCACGAACACACCCAAGATCATCATCCTCGGCGGCGGGCCCAATCGCATTGGGCAAGGCATTGAGTTTGATTATTGCTGCTGCCATGCCGCGTTCGCCGCGAGCGAGCTTGGTTTCGAATCCGTGATGATCAATTCGAACCCGGAAACGGTATCAACGGATTACGACACTTCGGATCTGCTTTTCTTCGAACCGCTGACGCTCGAGGACGTGCTCAATGTCGCGGAACGCCTCAACGCGCCCGGGCGCGCTGTCGAAGGCATCATCGTGCAGTTCGGCGGTCAGACGCCGCTGAATCTTGCCGATGGCCTTGTGAAAGCCGGCCCGCCCATCATCGGCACGCCGCTTGATTCCATTGACCTTGCCGAAGATCGCCGCCGCTTCAGCGAACTCCTTGCGCGGCTCAATCTCAAGCAGCCCGCCGCAGGCACGGCGCACACGGTCGAAGAAGCCACGGCTATCGCTCAGCGCATCGGCTATCCAGTGCTGGTTCGCCCCAGCTACGTCCTCGGCGGGCGCGGCATGGAAATCTGCCCCGACGAAAAAGCCATGCTGCGTTTCATGACCAACGCGGTCGACGCTTCGGACCTCGGCAATGCGCCGATCCTCATCGATAAATTCCTCGATGAAGCGACCGAAGTCGATGTGGACGTCGTTGGGGATTACGACGCCGAGGGCAACGGTCGCGCCCTCGTGTGCGGCGTGATGGAGCACATCGAGCACGCCGGTGTTCACTCAGGCGATTCCACCTGCACCATCCCGCCGTGGTCGCTGCCCAAGCGCGTCACCGAACAGATTCGCGAAATCTGCCGCACGCTGGCTCGTGAACTCCGCGTGTGCGGCCTCATGAATGTGCAACTCGCCGTGAAGGACGATGAGATCTACATCATCGAAGTGAACCCGCGAGCCTCGCGTACGGCGCCGTTCGTCGCGAAAGCCAAGGGCGTGCCGTGGCCGCGCATCGCTGCCCGCGCCATGATGGGCCGCACGCTCGATGAGCAGGATGTCGAAGAACGCCCGGACACGGGTCTGCACGCCGTAAAGCAGCCGGTCTTCCCGTTCCGCAAGTTCCCGAAGGTGGACTTTGTCCTTGGCCCCGAGATGCGTTCGACGGGCGAAGTGATGGGAATCGACGCATCGCTTCCCACGGCGCTGGCCAAAGCCGCGATGGGCGCGGGTGTGGAGCTTCCGACCGAAGGCAACGTCTTCCTGAGCGTGCGCGACGCCGACAAGCCGCGCATGATGGATGTCGCTCGCACGCTCAAGTCCATGGGCTTCGGTCTCTTTGCGACCGGCGGCACGGCCGATGCGCTCCAGCGGTATTCCATCGACGCGACGCGGCTCAAGAAAATCGCCGAAGGCGCCCGGCCCAACGTGCTGGACATGATCCGCAACGGCGAGATTCATCTCGTCATCAATACGCCCACACGTACCGGCTATGACACCGATGAGGGCAAAATTCGCGCCACGGCGGTGCGGCTCGGCATCCCCATGGTGACCACGGCGACGGGCGCGCATGCCGTGGTGCAGGCAATTCAAGCGCTGCGTGCTGGTCAGTGGACGCCGGTGGCTCTGCAGGACGCCTTTGCGCCATTTGAGGCGCCGCTGCCGGAGCCCGCCTCGGCCCGGTAGCATGCCCTCAATGACTACGCCCCAAGCTCGTCTATCTCAATTGAATTGGCGCCGCGTTGTGTTGATGGCGCTTGCGCTCACCTTCACGTCATCGCTTGGCGGTTGTTTCAGGATCGTCAAGCCGGAGATCGACGTGGTGTCGATGAGAGTGGCGGAGCAAACGCCGGAAGGCGTGGTGGTTGATGTGGAGCTCGCCGCCGCCAACCGCACCAAGAAAGATTTGAAGCCGCACACGATGCGCTACTGGCTCACGCTGGATGGAAAGCGTGTGTTCGAAGGCCGACGCTCGCCACAGGCGACGTTCTCCGCGCTTGGCGTGCAGAATTTCACGGCGCCGATTGCAATCGCGGCGGAGGACA
Source organism: Phycisphaerales bacterium (assembly GCA_029260345.1). Taxonomy (GTDB): domain Bacteria; phylum Planctomycetota; class Phycisphaerae; order Phycisphaerales; family UBA1924; genus OFTM186. The sequence goes on from JAJDDK010000005.1 coordinate 164,110, forward strand.
TTCCCGAAACAGGGACGGCGCAGTACGAGTTCCGCGCTGTCATCACATTCTTGTCGCCGGGACCGCTGGCCAAGGTGTTCTTTGATCTCAATCTGCGCAACCCGCGCGTCGTGACACAAGAACGTGGCGAAATTCACTTCCCGACGTCGGAGCGCGATTCATGACGGCGCGGCGATTCACAGTCGCGGTGTTCAACGAAGCGCAACGATGGTCGCTTGAAGATGAAGAAATCGAACGGCTGCGCGCCGGTGTCCCCGAGGGCGTCGAGGTGCAGGCCGTGCGCACGCGCGCCGATCTGGTCGAACTGCTGCCAGAGACGGAATATCTCATGGGGCTGCCGCTCGCGGGATCGCAGTTCACCGGACGCGCCACCCGATTGAAGTTTGTGCAATTGGTGACGGCGTGGGCGGAATCACTCGCGCCGTATCGCGCCGCAATTCTTGCCGGCGCGCGCGTCAGCGGAACCGGCGCCATTCGTGCCGATCCAGTGGCGGAACATGCGATGGCGCTCCTGCTGGCGCTGTTGCGACGGCTCGACATCGCGGCGACCGCACAATCCAACCGCCGCTGGGCGTCCAGCCGTATCGCGCAATCCACCCGTGATCTTTCCGGCGCCACGGTCGGCATCATCAGCATGGGCAGCGTCGGGCGCGCCATTGCCAAGAGGCTACGACCATTTGGGTGCGAACTGCTCGCGACGGGGGCAACGTCCTCGGACGCTGAACTGGTCGATCGATTCCTTTCGCCATCGCATATTGACGAACTCATCAGCCGATCCGAGATCTTGATTCTCGCCGACGACACTCCAGATCGTCGTCGTCCGTTGATTGACCGGCCTCTCTTTGAGCAAATGGGGTCGCGCACACTGCTGATCAATGTCGCCGGGGGCGGTGTGTTTGATGAATCAGAATTGCTGCGCGCGATTCGCCGCGGGCACGTCGCCGGCGCCGGGCTGGACTGCTTCGAGCACCGCCCATTGTCGCCAAATTCGCCCATCTGGAATGCCGCCAACGTGATCGTGACGCCATCGACCGCGACCGCAAGCCCGACGTACTGGCGCCGCGCTGTCGATGTGACACTGGAGAATCTGCGTCGGCTGGATGCGGGTGAATCATTGCTGGATGAACTCCGTGCTGAAACGGCGGTCGCTTCCGCTTGACGTCGGCCGCTGCGCTGACGAATCTCGTTTCTTATGGACGAACGGCCGCGCCCTGACCGCGCACCGCTGCTTCCGGCTGCCCCCGCATTGGGCGCGTGGCTTTGTCTCGCGGCTGGATATGTCATTGCGGATCAATTCGGCGGCGTTTTTGAAGAATTGTGGTTTGCCGGCGCTGTGGCCGCGGGCGTATTCGCGCTTGCGTTTCGCCGTCGCATGGCGTTGATTGCGCTTGCAATCGGCATGACGCTCGGCGGCGCCGGGTATTTCGATTGGCGCATCCAAGGCGATTTCAAGGAGCGCGCTGAATCCATCACCACAGATCGCGTGATCGTGCACATCGAGGGTGTCCTGCGCGAAGACCCGAAGCACGGGCCTCCAATCCCCGGTGCCTTTGCGCCGTTCGTGAATCTGCCGCCGGTGGCGCGTTTCACCGTGCGCGCGGATCGACTCATTGATGGGCGCGGCGAGCGACGCGTCAATGCGAATGTGCTCGTGCGCGTGAACGAGACGACGCCGCACGTGCGAGCAGGGGATCGCGTGCGCCTGAGTGGATTTCTCACACCTATCCGTCCGCCGATGAATCCCGGCGAGCCGGATGCGCGGCGCTGGGCGCAACAGGAGAACATTCTTGGCCGCATGAGTGTTTCGGCGCGCGACAATGTCGAACAAGTGCCGGCCCTGCCCGGGTTAGCCAATCGCGTTCGTGCGGCTCGTTATCGCCTGGTGGCGCGCCTGCGCGCCGGCGCCGCGGGATGGCTCGACGACGCCACCGGAGCGGTGGATGAGAACGACCGCGGCCGCGCGGCGCTTGTTGCGCTGTTGCTGGGCGATCGTGACGATGCGTCGATGCGCGACGTTTCGCAGGCCATGCGCCGGACCGGTGTCGCGCATTTGCTGTCCATCAGCGGATTGCATCTGGGCGTCCTGGTGTGGCTGCTGGTGATGGCGCTGCGCGGGCTTGGTGTGCGAGTGGGGATCGAAGCGATCATCGTCGCGGCAGTGGTCATTCTCTATATGACGCTCATTCCGGTGCGCACGCCCATTGTGCGCGCCGGAATCATGGCGCTGGCGTACCTCAGTGCGGAAGCTGCGGGACGGCGCTATCACCCGCTTGCGGTGCTGGCGTGGACGGGCGTCGCGGTGTTGCTTTGGAGGCCGCTTGAGCTGTGGTCGCCGGGATTCCAACTGAGCTTTGGCGTGGTCGCGGCGATCATCGTGTTTCCTCCGCGCGTTGTGCAGCGATTACATCCCATTCAAATTGAACCGGATGTGCTCACGGCGAAGCGATGGTTCATGCGAAAGATCGAGCAGGCGCTGATCGTTGCGGCGTGTGCGTGGCTCATCGCATCTCCAATCATTGCGTTTCACTTTGGCATGTTCAGCGTGATCGGCATGATTGCTTCGATCGTGCTGTTTCCACTGGTCGTGGTTGTGCTTGGCGTAGGCGCTGGGGCCATTCTGCTGGCGGCGCTGTTGCCGAGCGTAGCGCAGGCGCTGGGCATCGTGCTGGATGCAATCGCTTCGCTCCTCGCCGAGTGCGCCGTGTGGCTGGATGCGTTGCCGTTCAGCGTGGTGTTTCTGCCGCCGCTGAGTGTGTGGTGGACTCTTGCCGCGACTGGCGCCATTGCCTTTGTCCTTTCCAGCGCGGCATGGCGACCGAGACGCGACATCGGGGTGCTTGCATTGGTGGCGCTGTCCGCCGCACTCCACGCGGCGCCATTCATGCGCCCGACGATCCGCGGCTTGCGCATCGACACACTGAGCGTGGACGATGGCGCTTGCCACCTCATTCGTTCCGGAAAAGAGGCGATGTTGTGGGACGCCGGTTCGCGGCTCTTGTGGTTTGGTGAACGAGATCTGCCGCGAGCGTTGCGGGCGCTCAATGCATGGCCCATTCGAACTATCATTCTGAGTCACCCAAACTTGGATCACTATTCCGCGATTCCGGATCTGGTCGAGCCGTTTGGCGTACGCGAGATTGTGGTCACGCAAGGATGCCTGGACTTCGCGGCGTCCGATCCGCTTGGGCCGACAGCGCATCTCATTCATCAGCTCGAGGAATTAGATGTAAATCTTCGCATCGTTGCGGCAGGTGATGTTGTTCCACTCGGACCGATCGCACTCGACGTGCTCCATCCGGAACTTGGCGATGAATGGACGGACCTGAATGAAGGCTCGCTCGTCGCGCTGGCGCGCGTGCCCACAGATGAAGGCGAGCGCACCGCGCTCTTCTGCGGCGACATCGAGCGCAGCGCTATGGCGGCGATCATGCAGCACCATCCGAATCTGCATCCGGATGTGATGGAGGCGCCGCACCACGGCAGCGCCCGGCCATTTGCAATTCGCTTTGTAGAAACGCTTGATCCGCTCATCGTTGTTCAATCCACGGGATTGCAGCGTGCCGGCGACGACCGATGGGATCACGTGCGCGCCGAGCGCGTGTGGCGAACAACCGCGCTGGATGGCGCCATCACAGTGGACATTGCGCGCAGCGGCGCCATCGACGTTTCAACGATTCGTCATGGGAAGGAAACGCTCCTCAGCGGAGCATCAGAAAAATCCACAAGCACACCGCAATAAACAGTGTATTCAGTCCAACCCAGCCGACCGAGTCGCGCACGACCGGGTCGAGTTTGGAGAGCGGCCGCGCCAGCGGCTTGAGGATGAACCGATGCGTCACCGGCCAGACCGAAGCCAGCGCCGCGGTCTTGCTCTTCTTCACTTTCGTTTTGGGCGGCGCCGTTTTCGTCGCGGCTTTCGCGGGTTGCGGCTTCGGCTTCGGCGGTCGGGATGGAGCGGGCGGCGCATCGTCGTCGGCAAACGGCGAATCCACGACCGCGGGTTTCACGTTCGCTGACGTCTTCGCGACGACCTCATCTTCGTCATCGTCGTCAAGGCTGATCTCGGCGACGCAATCGCGCATATCAATCGCCGGCGCCTCGTCGGTTTCGGTGATGGACGGCGGCAGGGCATCATCGAGCGCTTCGATCTCATCAGCGGAATGAAAGTCACCCTCGAGCTCATCGAGTTCTTCTTCGAACGCCGCGGCTTCTGCTTCGATGCGCGCATCCAGTGCCTCAATCGATTGCGGCGCCTCTTCAACCGTTGCTTGCGCCGAATACGTCACTTCAGGTGTGCTCTTCGCCGGCGATTCGACCGAGGCTGAGGCCTCAATCGAATCATCGTCATCGAAGTCGTCGTCATCGAACTCGACGACGGCGACGGTTTCGCGCGCATCGCTCGGGCGTGCGGCACGGGCCGCTTCTTCGACCAGTTCATCAACGTCGTCGGCCATCGTCGCAACGGCGGCTTCATCCTCAGCCGTCGGTTCGTCGTCTGAGTCGATGGAGTCATTCAGGGCTTCGACCGCGCCCACCGCGTCGTCGATCAATTCGTCGACCGGGGCCGCGAGGTCGTCTTCAGCGCTGTTCGTCTCGGCGTCGGATTCGCGCGTGTGTCCGTTGGCGGCGCCATTGGTCGCGCCATTGGCTGGCGCTTCGTTCTGGTCCTCTGATTCATCCGACTGAATGCCGCGATCAGCGCGGTCGGCGTCCGAGAGCAGCTCGTCCACGTCGTGCTGCACGTCGTCGGTCTCAACCGAATTGGTGGGTGAATCGTCTTTGGTCATGGAGAACGCCGGAACCTTCTGCTGGATCATCGACGCCTCAGCGACCATACTCAACCCGAAGCTGCCGCGTTTTCGGTCGTCTGGCTGTCCGGGTTGGGCTTCTGCGACTCCAAACCACTATGGCTCGCCATGTTCTCCATATTCCGGACGTTGGGGCGCCGGGGACGCGAATCTCCGTCTCCGGGGATGAAGCCACCCATGCCCTGCGGGTGAAGCGTCTCCGCGAGGGGGAGGAACTGCTCATCCTCAACGGCGCCGGCGCCTGCGCGACCGCACAGGTCGTGGAAGCGAAGCGCGATCTCGTACTCGAGATTCTCGCTGTCGAGCAGGCGCCTCCGCTCGCCCCAGCAATCGATGTGTGGTCCGCCGCCCCGAAGGGACCTCGCCTCGGGGAACTGATTGACGGCCTTTCACAGGCCGGCGCCGCGAGCTGGACTCCCTTGCGAAGCAAGCGCGCCAACGTGGACCCGACCGCCGCCAAGCACAAACGCTTGTCCCGCATCGCCACCGAATCCATGAAGCAAAGCCGGCGCCCGTGGATTCTCCAAATTCACACCCCGGCGGCGTTCGAAGCCGCGCTCGAATCCGAGGCCGACACTCAAATAATTCTCGCTGATATGTCCGGCGATGCGTACGCCCCCAGCGCCGCCGCGCGTATTCGCATTCTCATTGGTCCCGAAGGGGGCTGGACGGATGAAGAACGAACGGCGGCGAAATCCGCCGGCGCCGCGATTCACCGTTTCGGCCCGCACATCATGCGCGTCGAGCTTGCCGCCGCTGCGGCGTGCGCCATTGCGCTGGATCACGAATTGCGATGCCGCTGACTCTCAGTGTGAACTCACCGGTAAACTTTCGGAAGAGATACGGGTGGCGCCGCGCCGGTCATCGGCGTCTCATCAATCGGAGATTTTTTCTATGCGACGACTCCTTTCCATGACGGCAGCACTCCTCTCGATCGGGTTCATCACGAGCGGCGCGCAAGCGCTGGATGAAGCGCACTACCGCGAAGCGCGCGAAATGATCGAACAGGCGATCCGGTACCTCCGCACGCAGCAGGACCTCGCCACCGGCGGCTGGGCCGTGCGCGATGAGGGGCCGCAGCTTCCAGCGATTACAGGGCTTGTGCTCAGCGGCATGTTGATGGAGCCGCAGATTGACGCGCGCGATCCTGACGTCGCGCAGGGACTTGATTTCATCCTGTCGTTCCGTCAGCCCGACGGCGGCATTTATGACCGCATTCTCGCGTCGTACAACACCTCGATGTGCTTGTCTGCGCTTGCCCGCGCCAATACGGCAGAGAGTGGCGCCGCGATCACACCCGCGCAGGATTTTCTGCGTTCGTTGCAGTGGAGCGAAGATTCCGCAGACCATGAAGAAACGGGCGACGTCACGCGCGATCATCCCTTCTACGGCGGCATCGGGTACGGCAGTCATGGCCGGCCGGACAATTCCAACCTGAACATGATGCTTCAGGCGATGCACGATTCGGGGCTGTCATGCGATGACCCTGCGTTTCAGCGGGCGCTGGTGTTCCTTCAGCGCACACAGATGCACGAGAGCGTGAACGACATGGATTACGCCAAGGGATCCACGCAAGGCGGGTTTATTTATGCGACCGGGCCCGAGGCGGATCAGCTTGGCGTTGGCGAGTCCAAAGCGGGCGAGATTGAGGAAGAAACACCGAGCGGCGCGCAGAACTCGCGGCTTCGCTGCTACGGTTCAATGACCTATGCCGGTTTCAAGAGCTACGTCTACGCGAACCTTGACCGTGAAGATGAGCGCGTGCAGCTTGCGTACGACTGGATTCGCAACAACTACACGCTGGAAGAGAATCCCGGCGTCGGCACGCAAGGGTTGTACTACTACTTCGTGACGTTCAGCCGCGCACTGGATGCGTGGGGGTTGCCGTACATCGAAACGATTTCCGAAGACGGCGGCGAAGCCCGCGACTGGGCGAACGATCTCATCGATCGACTCAGCGAATTGCAGAACGAGGACGGCTCCTTCAAGAGCGTGAACGACCGCTGGATGGAGAACGATCCCGTGCTGATCACGGCGTATTCGCTGCTCGCGATGCAGCATGCGATTAACTGAGAAGTGCGAGCCGTCTCGTCCCCGAGACGGCCGACGTCGAAACAATTTTACGTTGACCGGGCCGGGGACGGCCCGGCTCGCTTAGGCGGCGCCGGCGGCCATGCTCGGCAGTGTCGCGATGATGTTCTCCGCGATCTGATCCGTCGTGACGCCTTCAGCCTCGGCCTCGAAGTTCAGCACAATGCGGTGCCGCAGCGCCGGCAGCGCGACCCATTGCAGGTCGTCCACACTCACCGCGGCCCGCCCTTCCAGCAAAGCGCGGCATTTGGCGCCGAGCACCAGCGCCTGAGCCGCACGCGGGCTGGCGCCAACGCGGATGTATTTCGTAGCCATCGGTGTCGCAAATTCGCCGCCGGGGTGCGTCGCGAGCGTCATGCGCACGGCGTAGTCGCGCACATGATCCGCAATCGCGACGCGCCGAATGAGGCGCTGATGCGCGCGGATCGTGCCGCCGTCGAGGACTTGCGAGACTTCGGAAGTGGCGCCGCCGGTGGTGCGATTCAGGATCTCAGCCAGCTCCGTGCGGCTCGAATATCCAACTTGAAGCTTGAAAAAGAACCGATCAAGCTGCGCTTCGGGCAGCGGGTACGTGCCTTCCTGCTCAATCGGGTTCTGCGTCGCCATGACGAGGAATGGGCGCTCAAGATCATGCGTTGTGCCGTCCACCGTCACGCTGCGCTCCTGCATGGCTTCAAGCAGTGAGCTTTGTGTTTTGGGCGTGGCGCGGTTGATTTCGTCCGCGAGAAGGATTTGGGCGAAGACCGGGCCGCGCTGGAAACGGAAGGAGCGATCACCGTCGATCTCAACCACGATCGTCGTGCCCGTGACGTCCGACGGCATGAGGTCGGGCGTGAACTGAATACGGTTGAAGGAAAGATGCAGGGCCTGCGCCAATGTGCGCACCAGCAGCGTCTTGCCAAGCCCCGGCACGCCCTCCAGCAGCGCGTGCCCGTCACAGAACAGGCACGTCAGGACGCCGTCCACAATGTCGCCATGCCCGACCACGACCTTGCCGATCTCATCACGCACGGCGGCGTAATCAGCGCGGAACTTCTCAACGGCGGCTTTGACGTCCTCAGGTGATCGTGGGTCGGTCATGGGGAGAGTTTAGTCAACGCGGGGTGAGTCGAATCCGACCACTTGATCCACTGAGCCGGATCGAGCTGTTGATCGATGTAGTGCGTTTCGTATGGAAGGAGCCCCCAAGGCCACCCATACGGGCCTGGCATTTGGTCGTCCGGCGTGTTGAGGAAGAACGGCATCTCCAGTTTCATCTCCGCGAAGACGTCGTCGTAAGCGCCGGGGAAATCGAGATCGGAAAGGTCGGTTCGTTTGTAAATGTAGGTTGAATTGTCGCGTTCATTGATCAGCAGTCCTGGCGCGAGTTCAAGCTCATCGAGTGAAACGGGCCATGAACCGGTCTTGGCGTGATGCAGCTCAAGTGCGATCATGATTCGAAGCAGGTCAAGCGCTTCATCCGTTCGAAAAGTATGGTCGAGCAAGTAGTCCAGCGTTGTTTCTTGGTAACGCATTCCTGTCGAATCGTCGCGGTCTTCACCTTGCGCGGCGCGGATTAGGTGCACACTGAACTCCGGGAATACGGAGCGATCAAACTGACGGCGATCCTCAGAGCTGAGAGCCGCGAATTTGGTGAAGTGGTCAAAGAATTCGTTGACGCGGCGGATTGCTTCCTCCTGGTGTGCGATATCGAATCCAATGAAAACATTGCGAAGCCTGTCAAGGGTGGATGGGTTCCATGAGATGCTGAGCCCCGACCGGTTCATGACACCCCGGTCCTCGGCCCAGATGACAGGCACGCCGTCACTGGAATAGTGCCACTGCGTGAGAGCGACGTGTTGGACACGCATGCCCTCGATCCAGCGTGCGTAGGGCGCATTTGGAAATGGATACTGGTCAAGAAGCAATTCGAGCCGCAGGCACACCTCCGGCGGGACATCAAAGGTGTGCAGGACACCCGCCCAATCAAAGACCAGAGCATCGATTTCACTTGTGCCGAGAGTCCAATCATTGGGCAGTGGGCTTTGCGTGTGCTGCCGCGCCTTGAGAAGCATCGCTTCGGTGAGTTGAAGGGAACGATCCCAGTCTCCCGCATTCGCGGCGGCGATGATCGCCGTGCTCATCGCGTGCCCGCGCATCAGCGAAGTCCAACGAAATCGCGGCACGCTCCTCAATGGGTGAAGCAGTTGCGGGTCGGCTTGAAAGCCTGCTCCTTCAATGAATTCACGATCGAACGGCACAACCAGCGCCGGCATATGGGCCGCTTCAATCATGAGATCAATGGATGGGCGCAAAGCCTCGACGACCTGCACAGAGCGCGCCAAGCGCGGTTCATTCCAGTTCGCCGCGTTCACGAATGCGAGACCCTCCATACCGAAATTCAGATACGAGGAGACGTGGCCATCGCGATATCCGGCAAATCCCAAAGTGGTGACAATCTCTTTGTGTCGCTCGAAGGCCGCGAGATAGAGCGGCAGCGCGTCTTCACCCTCGGCGCGGTATTGCTGAAGCAGTTCGTTGAGTTCGAGAATGTACGACTCATCCGGCGCTGGCACAGCCCAGAAGAGCGACCACATTCGACGTCCCGGCCAAATGGTCAGTGCGATCGCGAGGACCACGACAATCTTCCAACGATGCCGCCACCAGCGCGGCGTGCGAATCTGCGGCGAAATCGGTGTGCTCTCGTGTTTGCCTGAAGACGCATCGGGCATTGATGCATTCTTAGCGGGTCAGGCGTAGTCGGGGCAAGGACGCCTCCCCTCCCGCCTTGCGGGAGGGGGTAGGGGGAGGGCTCTCAAACCCTTCTCCCCTCCGGGAGAAGGTGGCATCGCGCAGCGATGACGGATGAGGGGTTCCGCGCATTTTCGAAGGCGCCGTGGTCTTGACTCTCCTCAGTCAAGGCCACGCGTGCAGTGAAATTGGAGCGGTCATCGTGGCCTTGTCCGAGGACGGACAAGACCACGGCACCATAGTTTTCTACGCACAACGCCCTCACCCGACCTCGCTGCGCTCAGCCATTCTCTCCCAAGGAGAGAGGGACTCAATCAATCCAAACCCAGCGCATCCACCATCACGCGATGCAGATCCGTGTGATGCCCGTGCGCCGGAAGTTGTTCGCTGCCCGGGCCGATGGCGGTGGCGATGACGAGATCCGTTGTGTGATCCGGTCCGGCGAAGGCGACGCCGAGGTGATTCGCCATCACACTTCCCATGACACTGGTGAGGCCGCTGGCCATGCGGAATGGGTCCGCTTGATCACCAAACAGCGCGCCTCGCAGGAATCGCACATCACTCTCAGTGAGTTCAACGCCGCTGGCTTCCTGCATGAGCCAAGCAAGTTGCTCCGCCGTGCGGTCGGATTCCGGCATGGCGCGAAACTCGTTGCGAATCCATTTGAATGAATGTTGTGAGCCCAGAAGGAGGTGCAACTGCTCCGTGCCTTTGGGGCCGTTGGTGAGAATGCCGGGATTGGCGCCGGCGTGATCGGTGGTGACGATCAGCAAGGTGTCATCGCGCGACTGCGCAAACTCGATGAGAACACCGAGACCTTCTTCGAAGTCGAGGAGATCGTGAACAAGGCTCGCGGCATCGTTGGCGTGTGAAGCCTCGTCGGTGTTTTCGTTTTCAAAGACCAGACAAAAACCGTTCGGCGAATCGGCGAGGCGTTCCAGCGCCAACCGCGCGGCTTCGCGCTGAGTCAAATCATCAGGCGTTCGGTCCAGCGCATGCGGGAGGTAACCATCATCCAGCAGCGCCACCATCGGGCGGTCCAGGCTTGTCGTTGCGGCTTTGCGCGCTTCGCTTGCGGCGCTCACACACATCACGCCGCGCCGCTGCCATTCCGGGAGGTCGACATACTTGGCGCCGCCACCGATGCCGAGATCAAGCCCGCGGTCCAGCAGTTGCGTCGCCATGAGCGGCTGCTCACCGCGGCTCAATGCGTTGCACATGAACGCCGCCGGCGTCGCGTCAGTCAGGGATGCAGTCGTGACAAGGCCAACGCGCCGTCCTGATGCCTTGGCGCGCACAAAGAGCGGCGTCGGCGTGCGCCCGTCGGGCGTCGTGCAGATCGCGCTATTGTTCACGCGTTCACCGATGGACCATGCCGTCGCCGCTGCGGCTGAATCGGTGCGCACACCAACGGCGGGCACTGTCGAAACCAGCGCCGTGCGGGTGCCGGGCTCATTCATGAGCGCAAGCCAGCGGCTGCCAACGCCGTCGCGCTCACGCCGCGCCAGGTCCATGATGGAAATCGCGCCGGTGCTGACGCCATCGGGTACGGCGATGATGAGATTCTTGGCGCGCCCGCGTTGTGGCGACCGTTTCACGTGCTGGGCTGCCGCGACCGGAGGAATCAGCGCGGCGCCGACCGCAACACTGGCGACTCCAAGAAAACTTCGCCGGTCCATCGCATTCGGTTGTCTGCTCTCCGGATGCATCCCCATCAACCTCGTCCATTCGACCCGTCAGAACGTGAATCTCAATCGCGCCGCGATGTACGGCGCCGGATCCGCGTTGTCATCGAACTGCGTGTCTCCGCTCGAGTCCAGCAGTTCGTATTTTTGATACACGGCGCCGCCGACTTCCAGCAGCGCTTCGAAATTCGGGCGCGGCCGCCACGCCAGTTCGACGCCAAGCAGCACGCTGTCGTCGCGCAACACGCCGCCGGGAAGGACGGATGTCGCATCATCGGTTAGGCGATACTCGCGCGGCTCCCACCGCGCCTTGAACGTCAGGAACCAATCTTCCGTAATTGTGCCCTGCACGTTCACGCCAACACGTTCGGAATAGATGAGGATTGTGTCGCTGACCTTCCACGTGATGGCGGGAAGAGGGATGATCCAGAAACTGTCGTCGAATCGGGCGAACACCGCCGCGCCAAAGCCCCAACTGAACGTCGGCGTCTCCTGCCTGCGGAACGATGCGAACACACCGCCGATGAATGACTCGCCGACGTCAGCGCCGGCTTCCGCGGCGTATTCAATGCGGCCGCCAATGCGCCATGCCCATTTCCCCGGACCTTTCCATGTGAACGCGGGTAGGAGCTGAGCTCCGATCAGTGTGTTGAACGGATCGCCGCCGCCAAGCGCGCCGGCTGACGAGATATCCGGGAAGGAGTATTCATTGATGAACTCGAGATTGAACTCCCAACGTTCACTGATGGGCGTGGAGAGACCGAGCTTCCACCCGGCGCGCCTCATGCCGACTTCGCCGCCACCGTCGAGGTCGGACTTGGCGCCGAAGTACACGTATGGCTCAAGATTGAGGTTGAGCGACGACGCGGTGGGAGATGAAATGATGTCCGCTTCAGCTTCGAAGATGGGATCAGTTTCGGGCTCAGTCGTTTGAGCCACGCACAACGTGGGCAGCATCACGAGCGTCGCGGCGGGCAGCAGGTGTCTCATGCTGCGGACGGTAGAGCATCACACGCGCATTCGCCATGCGTAGAGCAGCCATTCAATCGTCAGGATGCCGAGGCCCGCAAGGACAAACCACCGCCAAACCTCCAGCGGCGCCCCGGCGCCGAGCGAGTCCGATGAAAGCGTCTCCCCGGCGACACGCACCGTGTCCCGCGTTGCGATTTGGCTTTCCCCTTCATTCAAGAGGTTGACAGGCGTCACACGGTCTTCCGACACCACGCCCGTCAGCCGGTACACGCCCGCTCGGTCAAAGGCGCCGAGATTCACCGTGGTCGCGCCCGGCGGGGCGTCGTGTGAGAACGCGCGCGGCCCAGTCACGTTGATCGTGGAAGCGCCGGGCGCCGGGCGCACTGTGATGGGCTCATTGGTCGTAAAGAGTTGTCCGGTTGTTTCACCGATGAGCCGCGTGAGTTGCTCGATCGCGTTGGTGAGAAACACAACGAAGCTGACCTGCACGGGCCAATTGCTTTGGGAGAGTTCGAACGCGACGACCAGGCGATCCACGCCGCGATCGCGGATGAGCGCGATGAGCGCGCCATCGGCGCCGGCGGCGAGTTCAGTGGGGACGATGCTTCCGGTTGGATCATCGGGCAATGCGAGCCGCGCGGCTTGTGCGACGGCGACGGCGTCCAGATTGACTTGGCGCAGGATCGGGTGCGATCGCCGCCATGAGGCGAAGCCGGCGCCGCTTTGTGCATCGCGCGGCACGAAGCGCAGTCCCGGAATTGGTGCGGCGCCACCAAATTGAATCGACGGAATCCGCGGCAGCCACGCGACACTGGCGCCGTCGATGATGATGAGATCGAAGAGATCGAGCGCGCTCGGTGTAGATTCCAGCCGGTTGAAGGCGCCGGTGTCGAGCGTCTCGATGACCGTCGACCCAATGGCGCCAACGGCGCCGACGAGCAAATCGCGGGTCAGCCGCTGCGCATCATTCATGACCGGTGGCGACACGATCAGTACGCGCGGCGGGATCGCCGGGTCGAGCCGCACGGCCGCGGTGTTGTCGCTGGCCAGCGCATCGCGCTGCGCGATGGAAACTGTCGCGAGTTGCATCTCGCCGGTGGGCGCTTCGCGCAATTCAAACGTGACTGCGGCGACGCCCGGCCCGGTTTCAGTCGCGCCCGGTGCGAAGACTTCGCGGCTTTCCACCGGCGCATCGTCGAGGCGCAATGTGAGGGCGGTGTCGATGGGCGACGTTGAGGCATTGATCACGCGCGCGAAAATGCGGACAAGCGAGTTGTCGTCAAGATCACGGCGGGCGGCGAGAGCGGTGACGCCGAGGTTGAACTTGTCGGCGCCCGGCGCCGGACCGACGCGCACAAATCTGAGTCCTGCACTGCCAAGGGAGACGGCGCTGACGTCGCCGTACGCGCCATCGCCAACGAGCGTGACGCGCGTCGAGACATCTTCGGCTCGCCCCTGCATCACAAGGGCTTGCGCCAGTTTGAGCGCGCTTGCGAGATCGGAGGGTTGATCGGTCGGCTGTACCTGATCGATGGCGCGTCGAAGTTCGGCGCGTGAGGAGGTGAAACCGGTCAACGTACGAGGCGCCGCGCTGAAGGTGATGATCGCCGCTTCCGTGCGCCGGCCAGACGCGGTGACGCCATCATCGAGACGGTCGATGAATTCCAGAGCGATAGCTTTGGCTTCGTCAAGACGGGAACGGTTATCGGCGCTATCACGTGCGCTCATGGATGCGGAGGCATCAATGAGAATGATTTGTCGTGCCGCGGCGGGGCCCTGCGCATCGACGGCGGGCCTTGCCAAAGCCAGACAGAACGCCGCGAGCGCGAGCAATTGCAGCAGCAGCAAGAACGACCAGCGCAACCAGCGAAACGGTGCATTGACTTGAAGGTCGCGCACCGCGCGCTCCCACAAGAGTGTGGAGCTGACGCGCACCGGCCGCCGGCGCAACTTCAGAAAGTACAGCAGCAAAAGCAGCGGCGTCGCAATCGACGCGGCGACAATGCCCGCGATGGGGGTCAGGAACGTCACGCGTGCATTCTGATCGCTTTCGGGCGGGCGTGCGCGATGCTGGGCTCACCCTTCGTCGGGCGATTCATCGTGCCCGGGCCACGACGTAGACGACGAAGTTTTCGTCCAGGTCATCGGCGGATTCGATGGGCCGCAGAAAGAGCTTGCCGTCGTCATCAACTGCATCACCGAACCGATCGTGAATCTCGATGCGCGTGAATCCCGCTTCGGTCATTGCGTCCCGCAGTTCGGGAACAGACCACAGGCGCCAGTGATAGACAAACGCATCCATCAACGCCGGGCCGTGCTCAGGATGAAAATGCATGGCGTTGACGACCTGCGCCGTCATGGGGTCAGCCTCACGCTGCTCCCAGACGTAGCGTACGCCGTTGCGCAGCTCGATTTCGGATTCCCCGAGCGCGAAGGCGTCCACGCCGCCGTAGATATCGAGAGCGAGAATGCCTGCGGAGTCCGGCGTCGCCGTGAGGCGAGCACGGGCATGGCGCAGATAGGCCAAGAGCGTCTCGCGCGATTGCAGTTCGCAGATCGAGAAATTGAGGACGGCGATCAGATCCGCGGGATCGCAGACGTCTTGCACATCGGCGCGGTGCGCCGTGAGGCGCGGCTCCGGCCCGGCCAGCTTTGCAAGTCTTTGCAAGGGCTCATCATCGTGGTCGACGCACACGGCGCGATGCTGCGGATCGAGCGCCAGCCAGGCGCGAGAGACGGCGCCGGCGCCGCAGAAATCTTCACCGAGTGTCAATTCGCGTGGCGACTCATCTTCGATGAGGGCGCGCAGAAACTTCGCCTGAAGTTCAGGCGTTTGCGCCGCTTGTTCGTAGAGTTCGAAGCGGTCAGGCGAATGCTGAACTTTCGTCATGGTTTTGCGGGCGCCGCGCTGCGCAGGAATCGTTCAAAGGCGTCGTGCTCAGCAATAACGATTTCATTAGGACCGACCATGCGCGGGAAGACGGAGCCTTCGGGTCCGCCTTCGACAATCGCCGCGTACAGCGTCCAGTCCTTCATCTCGGTCTTTTCGCCACCGGGAGGGCCGGCGAGATACGTTCCATGGAACACGGCGCTCGTAATGTGCAGCCCGTGTGAATCAAACTCGGTGATCTCGGGAAGGGTGGGCTCGCCCTTTTCATCGAGGACGAGGCGTGCCCATCGCAGCAGGTTGTCTTCGACGGAGCCACCTTGGCCGGGGCCGAAGTGGAAGACGACAACTTCGGCGCCGCGCTCGCGCGGGCCGACTTCGAATTGCGCGAGGCGCATGCTCGAATCCGGGGTGACGCGCCGCCAGTCTGCGTCGGGATGCCATGTAAGGCCGGCGAAGGTCGCGTCCGAGGTTTCCGGCGCCGCGACAGGAGCCGCCTCCGCTGGCGCCGCTGTCTCCGGGGGATTGTCAGTGACGTACTTCCCTTCAGGAGGTGACTCGCCGCAAGCGACGAGAACAGCGCAGAGCGGGATGAGCGACGTCAATGTGAGTGCGTGTCTCATATATGGGATAGTAGAACACAGACGTGCCGCTGGATCACCCATTCATCCCGGTTTCCCGCTTTGACGACCCCCGCATCGCGGATTTTCGCAACGTGAAGGACCGCGACCTCGCCGGGCGGCGGGGTGTGTTCATCGCGGAGGGGGATCTGGTCGTGCGGCGGCTCCTGACCGAATCGCCCCTGAAGACGCGCGCTGTGCTCGTGAACCCGAAGCGGGCGGAGACCATGAGCGAGGTGCTGGCAGCGAGCGCCGAACACACGGCGGTCTATGTCGCAGAGCAAAACGTCTTTGATGACATCGCGGGCTTCCATTTGCATCGCGGCGTGCTTGCGGTTGGCGAGCGGCCGCCCGAACGCGCGCCCGCTGAGTTGCTCGAATCATTCAGCGGACCTTCGATGGTCATCGTGCTGGAGGATCTGACGAATCACGACAACGTGGGTGGGATCTTCCGATGCGCCGCCGCCTTTGGTGTGGATGGATTGATGCTGACGGAACGCTGCGCTGATCCGTTCTATCGAAAGGCGACGCGAGTTTCGATTGGCTCGACTTTGACTGTTCCTCACGCGCGCGCACCGCGAGCGAAGGATGCGATCACTGCACTCCATGATGCGGGTTATGAGACGATCGCGCTGACGCCTTCTTCCGATGCGGTCGAAGTATGTCAGTGGCGGCGGGAGCGCCGCAAGGCTTCGCGCCTCGCAATTCTTCTTGGCGCTGAGGGCGATGGTTTGAGCAGATCAGCGCTGAAGCTCGCGGGGCATCAGGTGCGTCTGGGTCAGATGGTGGGGGCGGACAGCTTGAACGTGGTTGTCGCGGCGGGCGTGGCATTGCACGCGTTGCGGGAAACCCCGCGTGAATAAGGACATTCAATCATTGCGACGGTGCGCGGCGGCTCTTAGACTCGTCGCTCGATCGATGCGGGGACATGAGGGTCGCCGACGGGGGATGAGATGACGCCGAACGAGCGGACAGCGCTGCTTCAGGAAATCAACGGCCACATGCGGCGCGGCGACATGGCGTCGGCGCGCCAGCCGGTGCAGTCGCTGCTCGACGCGAATCCCGACGATATCGATGGTCTCTCGATCGACGGAATCATTAAGTATTCCACCGGGTTTCTCGACGAAGCAGAAGTAAACTTTCGGCGGTTGATTGAGTTGTATCCCGGTCGTCCGGAGGATCATTTCAATCTGGCGCGGCTTCTCACTCGAAGCGATCGCATCGAAGAAGCAATTGCGGAGTACGACGAGGCGCTGCGCTTGCGACCCGAGAATTTGAAACCGCTCGAAGGAAAGGCCCAATTGCTTGTGCTTGCGGATCGCAAGGACGAAGCGCGGGCGCTGCTTGAAGAGCAGATCAACAAAGGCGGCGATCTGCCGGGTTTTGGTCTGATTCTGGGAACCATTGAGGAACAAGCAGGTGATTACGAAGCGGCGGTGCGGATTGCGGAGAAATTTGCTGGGAGTTCCTCTGGTGATGCGCCGACGAATCGACAGTTGTTTCTGCTGCTTGGCCGCGCACTGGAGAAGCTGGAGCGCTACGACGATGCGTTTCGCGCCTTTCGGCGTGGCAAGGCGTACGGCGCCATGCCGTACGACCAGGCGGGGTTTCGCGATCGCGTCGACCGGACGATCAAGATTTTCTCGAAGAAGAATCTGAAGTCGATGCCGAAGTCATCGCAGGACTCCGAATTGCCGGTGTTCGTGACGAGCATGCCGCGCTCGGGCAGCACGCTGGTGGAGCGCATCATTGGCGCCCACTCGCGCGCCAAGAGCGTCGGCGAGATCATCGTGATGCATCGCGTCGCCATGGGTTCTGCAGAAACGCTGAAGACGCAGCGGCCCTATCCGGATTGCATCGAAACGACCACGCGCAAGGGGCTGGACACACTGGCGCGGCAGTATCTCGACGAGGCGGAAAAGCTGGCTGATGGCCACGATCGCATTGTTGATAAAACGCTTGAAACGTGGCAGCACGTAGGCCTCGTGCAGATGATGCTCCCCAACGCGCGGGTGATCAATGTGCGCCGGCACCCGATGGATACATGTTTGTCGTGCTATATGGCGGCGCTCAATCCAACGGTGCACACGTTCGCGTCGTCGCTTGAGGATCTCGCGGCGCACTATCGTGAATACGACCGGCTGTGCAAACACTGGGCGCAATCGGCGGGGATTGATTACATGGAGATCCGCTACGAGGATCTTGTGGATGATCAGGAAAAATGGAGCCGCGACATCATTGATTTCTGCGGCTTGGAATGGGAAGACGCGTGCCTCCAGTTCCACAAGAAATCATCCGGTTTGGTGCTCACGTTGAGCTACGACCAGGTGCGCCGACCGATTTACAAGTCAGCGCTGGATCGCTGGAAGCGATACGAGAAACAGCTTGATCCGCTACGCCGGTTGATCGGTGATCTCGTGGACGAGTATGACGCGGGCCGATGACCGGCGCCGCGAATTCACGTGTTCATCTTGATCGTGCCTGCGGCGCCGTGTTCTTCAAGCGTGCGCTGTGTGTCTGACGATTTGCGCACGAACTTGGAATCTTTGATGCTGATGTTCAGCACCGGGCGCTTTTTGTTCTTGCTGCGGATGACCCAGCCTTCCTGAATCAGAACTTCCAATGCCTGCATGCAGAAGACCAGCGCAAATTTCTGTTCGAACTGAGATGAATTCGACTGAAGCGTCTGGCGAAGCAGCTTGATGATCTCTTCTCCATCGCTGGTCGCTTGCAAAACGTCAATCACGATTTTGTACATGCCATGAAGAGGCAACTGCTTGCTTCCTTTTCTCCAGCAGTCGATCTGTATGATGCGCCCTTCACGGAGCATGCCCATGTACGCTTGTTCGGCGCCATGGAAATTGAGTTTGAAGACGTTGTAGCCATTGCAGAGAAGCTCGCATTCGCGTTCACGATCGTCGAAGAGCTCCAGCACTTGTTTGGCGCTGGCGATGTCAAACGATCCGAACGTCGGTAGTCCGAGCGATTCGGTCGTAAAGCCGCCCTGACTCAGCCAGCGCCACGCCTGATTGGGCGTCAGATTGACGCCGGCTTCCTTTGCGATGGCGCTGCAATGATCTTTCAGATCAGTGAAACAGCCGTTGGCGCTGTACCAATACTGGGCGAAGCGAATGTGCTGTTCGATGTTGGTGCGATTGCGATCGTTGTAGCGTCGGCGCAACCAATCGGCGTCCAGCTCGCCGCGTTCAAGTTCGAGAATGGTGTATGCCGCCTCACGGCCGGAGCCGTGCGCCAAGCTCATGCCCGCGGCGAGAATTGGATCGGCGAACCCGGCCGCCTCGCCACACAAGAACCAGTTCTCGCCAATGATTGTGTCTGCGAGGTGCGACCAGTCTTTGCAGGATTGAATGGGGCCTTCACGTTTGGCGTTGGCCGTGAGTTTTTTGATGGTTCCCTGGTCGTCGAGCGCCTGGAGGTAAAGCTCCTCCGGTGTCTTGCCGGATTCCTTGTAATACTCGCTCGGGCAGATCAGGCCGATGCTGGTGCGCGTCGGCCCAAGTGGAATGAACCAGATCCAGCCGTACGGAAGGCTGCGCACCTGCACGCGCGTCGCGCCGACGCCGATTTCAACCGCCCACTCCGCATTCTGCCAGTAGTCCCACACCGCGATATTGCGCAGCGTCTTGGGCGCCTGTGAACCAATGCCAAGCGCGCGGCGCAGCAGGCCAACGGTTCCGGAGCCGTCGATGTAATAGCGCGCCGTGATCACCTCGCCGGTGTGCAATCTGAAACCTTCAATGCGATCACCGTCGACGAGCACTTCTTCAACGCGCGTCTCCTCGCGCACTTCAACGCCCATTGACCGTGCTTTGTTCAGCAGGATTTCATCGTAGATCGCGCGATCGACCTGAAAGGCCGTGTGCTTGCGCTGCCCGTCGTACATCGCCGGGCGCGGCTCATCCTGCCACTTCTCCACGGGATAAAAATCAAAATCCCATTGGTCGGCGTCTCGCCCCCAGGTGTACGACGCGCCGATCTTGATCGGAAAGCCTGCGGCTTCCACATCATTCCACACGCCCATCTCATTGAGAATGGGGCTGATCGACGGCAGTTGACTCTCGCCAACGTGATCGCGAGGAAACTTTTCCTTTTCGAGGATGATGACGCTGAGGTCGGGATTGTATTTTTTCAAAAGGGTGGAGACGGTCGAACCGACCGGCCCGCCTCCGACAATCGCGACGTCATACATAAATGATTCCGTATTGGGCGTCATTGGGCGTGCACTCGCGAGCGATGGTCCGCACGGGTCCGGATCATGTATTGACCTTGATCGTGCCGGCGGCGCCGTGTTCTTCGATGGCGCGCTGAGTGTCCGCCGTCTTGCGCACGAACTTGGAGTCCTTGATGCTGATGTTCAGCATGGGACGCTTCTTGTTCTTGCCACGAATGACCCAGCCTTCCTGAATCATCACTTCCAGCGCCTGAACGCAGCGCACCAGTGCAAACTCCTGCTCAAATTCAGAGGAGTGTGACCGGAGCGCCTGCCGCAGGAGTTTGATCATCTCATCGCCGTCGCTCGTTGCATTCAGCACTTCAAGCACAATCTTGTAGATGCCGAAATTCGGGAGACGATTGGCGCCTTTTTTCCAGCATTCGATGCGCTCGACGCGACCATCGCGCATGAGTCCCATGTGGTCTTTTTCGGCGCCGTGCAAATTGAGTTTGAAGACGTTGTGCCCGTTGCACAGCAATTCGCACTCACGATTGCGATCGTCAAAGAGCTCAAGCAACTGCTTGGCGCTGGCGATGTCAAACGATCCGAAGGTCGGGAGGCCGAGCGATTCGGTCGTGAACCCGCCTTGACTGAGCCAGCGCCAAGCCTGGTTTGGCGTCAGGGAGAGGCCGGCCTCCTTGGCGATTTCCTGACAGTGTTCGCGCAGGTCGGTGAAGCAGCCGTTGGCGCTGTACCAGTACTGCGCGAAGCGGATGTGCTGCGCGATGTTGTTGCGATTGCGATCGTCATAACGAAGGCGCAGCCAGTCGGGGTCGATCTCGCCGCGTTCGAGCTCGAGAATGGTGTACGCCGCTTCGCGGGCGGAGCCGTGCGCCAGGCTCATGCCCGCCGCGAGGATCGGGTCGGCAAAACCGGCGGCCTCGCCGCACAGGAACCAGTTCTCGCCGACGATTTTGTCCGCGAGATGAGACCAGTCCTTGCAGGACTGGATCGGGCCTTCCTGCACCGCGTTCGCAGTGAGTTTCTGAACAGTCTCCTGCTCGCTGATGGCTTTGAGGTACAGCTCTTCAGGCGTCATGCCCGAGTTCTTGTAGTACTCACTCGGGCAAATGAGACCAATGCTGGTGCGCGTCGGACCGAGCGGAATGAACCAGATCCAGCCGTAGGGAAGACTGCGCACTTGCACGCGCGTGGCGCCGACGCCGATCTCAACGGCCCACTCCGCGTTTTGCCAGTAATCCCAAATGGCGATGTTGCGCAGTGCTTTGGGCGCGACGGATTCGATGCCCAGCGCGCGGCGCATCAATCCGACGGTTCCGGAGCCATCCACGTAGTGCTTGGCCGTGATGACGTCGCCGGTGTGCAGTTTGAAGCCATCGACGCGATCGTCGGTGATCATGATCTGTTCGACGCGCGTTTCTTCGCGCACCTCAACACCCATCGCCTTGGCTTTGTTGAGAAGAAGCTCGTCGTAGATGGCGCGATCGACCTGAAAGGCCGTGTGCGTACGCTGCCCTTCGTACTTCGCGGGGCGCGGCTCATCCTGCCATTTTTCAACCGGATAGAAATCAAAATCCCACTGGTCCGCGTCTTTGCCCCACGTCAGCGACAGGCCGATCTTGATCGGAAAGCCCGCGGCTTCCACATCGTCCCAAACGCCCATTTCCTGAAGAATGGGCATGATCGACGGGAGCTGGCTCTCGCCGACGTGGTCGCGCGGGAACTTCTCCTTTTCGATGATCACGATGCTGAGATCGGGGTTGTATTTCTTGAGCAGGATGGCGACGGTCGTGCCCGAGGGCCCGCCGCCGACAATCGCTACGTCGTACGAATTCGCCTGACCGTTCTGGATCATGGGGCTCTCTTCCTCCACCCGGGCGCGTCAACCACCGCCGCGACGCCGGGAGGACAAGTCTACCCCACGCGGCGACGGGTTCCAGCGTCGAAGTGATTGCCGCGGGAGCGGTTGCCCGCACAACCGGAACGGGTTTTCGGACGGGTGTTGGCCTTAGAAGCGGCGGCGGCGGGCGCTGAAGGCGCCAAGGGCGAGAAACGCCGTGGCGCCGGTTCCGGGCGCTGGTGTATAGCCCTTCCCCGGCCCTTGGATGTTCATTTCGAAATTTGAAAAGACGCTGGGGATTTCGTCTGCGGAAAAATCATTTGTGACGGTGACCGTCCAAAACCCGGCGCCGCTCAGGCCATCGACAGCGATGTTGTCTCCATACGTCCCGGTTGGTCCTGAGCCAGGGCCGTCATATGAAACTGGCAATCCCTGATTATCGTGACCGGCAATTGAAACGGAATTGGAATTCGGGTCAGTGATCGTGATTTGCAGATCGGACGCCCACGAACTGTCGCCGGGGTTGAACCAATCAAAATTCCAATTGCATCCCGACATCGAGCCGGAAACACCAACTGAAAACGAAACGCTTTCACCGCCGGCGAGTTCAAAGGGCCCAATCTGGGAAAAGTAGACGTCGGCCTGAGCCGCGGTGGTGAAACCAGCGGCAAATCCGGCGAGGGTGATGGCATTCATGGATCGCTGGCGCATGAAAAGCCTCCTTTGCGTATCACCAAACGTAACACGCGCGGGAGGCTCATGAAAGCACTGAATGATGATTTCACGCCGCCGGTGAAGCGGTGTGGGTCAATCGCGGCTTCTTAGCCCCAATTGGCCAGCAGGGCCGCGAGGTCCCCGCCGTTCACGATTCCGTCACGGTTGAGATCCGCTGGTCCTCCGGGTGCGTTCCACTGCGAAAGGAGCGAGGCAAGGTCGGCGCCATCAACGATCCCGTCGCCGTTGAGGTCGCCTGGCGTCGCTCCTACGCACGAATCGATCATTCCATCGTTGTCCAAATCGAGTCCTGGGTTCACAAGGATCTGTTCAAGATCGATCTGGTCGTTGTGGTCGCAATCCAGCAGCGGGCCGGAGTACTTCTCGAGGAACATTTGAAAGTCAACGATGTCAAGGACGGAGTTCCCGTCAAAGTCCATGATTTCGCATCCCGGCTCGTATGTGCCGCGGAAGAAGTGCGTGAGGTAGACAAAGTCATCGAGGTCGACCACGTCGTCATCGTTCGGGTCACCGAGGCGTTTTGCGGGAATCACGTTCCATGTCTTGCCGGCGCTGACGCCTGCGACCGTTCGCGTGATGGCGCCGGGCCAGATGGTGGTGATCTCATCAATCGCTTCATCATCGTCGCCGAGGCCGATGTGCAGGACGAGTTCATCCTGTGATTTCCAGCTCGTGCCGGAGTACACCTCGCGGTAGTAGTGCTTCGTCCCGACGCGCACATCCAAGATGGCGCCGATGGCGTTCTTGTTCGCCTTCATTCCAAGCACTCTCAGCTTGATCCAGTTTCGCTTTTCACCCTCGTGATTGACGTAGAGCCGAATGGGCGCTGAACTGCCAAATTGTTGACTCGACGTCAGAATGTCGAGGTCGCCGTCGTTGTCGATATCTGCGACGGCTGAGCAGAACGACTGATTTGTGGATTCGTCCACGCCGAGCTGTCCGCCCATATTGACCATTGGCCACGAGCCAGTGCCGACGTAGAGTGGGCTCGGCCCGATCATATCCTGCACGAAGAGGTCAGAGATGCCGTCGTTGTTGTAATCGAAAAAGTTCGCGCCCCAGCCGACGCCGTACATCCCCACACCAGCGGCGACCGTTTGGTCACTGAAGGTCTTGTCGCCGTTGTTCATGAGGAGGAAATTGCCCGGCTGCGTGTTCGTGGCGTACAGATCCGGATAGCCGTTGCCATCGAGGTCTCCGACGGCGACGCCCATTGAATTGGCGCAAATGCCGGCGCCGGATGCATCCGTCACGAGAACAAACTGCCCATTCACATTCTCATGCAGCTCATTGCGCCACCCGCCGCCGGGGGCGCAATTCAAGCCCATGCCGTCATTGGAGATGTACAGATCGCAATCGCCATCACGGTCATAGTCAAAGAAGATCGCTTGGTGTCCACTCGAATCGGTTTGCCCAAGCCCATGCTGAGCGGAGACGTCGGTAAACGTGCCATCGCCATTGTTGTGATAGAGCCGATCCCGTTCGAAGGCGAGGAGCGTTCCCGTGCGATTCGGGACATACAGATCAAGCCAGCCATCGTTGTCGTAATCACCCCATGCGGCGCCCTTTCCGGCGCCCGGATCAGCGACGCCTGCGTGCGCGGCGACATCGACAAACTGGAAATTGCCGTCGTTGCGGCACAGCACGTCAGGCAACGCCGTCTGGGTGAAGAACAAATCGAGGTCATTGTCGCCGTCAAAGTCGGCGGCGGTGACGCTGGATGCCTTTAAGAGCGCCGGAATTCCATTCGCAAAACCAGAGCGGTTGATGAAATTGCCGGTCCCGTCGTTCTCATAGACGCCGACCAGGCCGGACATGGAACCGGTGACGATAATGTCGGGGTACCCGTCGTTGTTGAGATCAGCGAAGGCAATGCCGACGCCCGCGGCAGATGCCTGTGAGCTGATGTAATTAATGCCGCGCTGCACTGCTTCTTCAGTGAACGGCGACGGATTCGGGGGCATCGTGGAAGCGCCGGCGCCGAGTAAGAACGCCACGGCGCTGGTCGTCATCAGGATCATGATTGTCCTCCCATGGGAATTTCGAATTGGTCGAGTGTGCGGCTCTCGACGCCGCAGCGGTTTGAAAGTGTATTCGTCATTGGGTGCGGCCCCACAAAGCGAGCAGTGTGGCAAGATCGGCGCCGTTGATGATGCCGTCGCCATTGAGATCGGCGCTTCCGGAGGTTCCCCATTGCGCCAAGAGTGTTGCGAGATCAGCGCCATTTACAACACCGTCGCCGTTCAAGTCGCGCGCCGGTGTGGGTGAATCGCAGGTGTCCAGCGCCCCGTCAAGATTGAGATCAAGCGCGGGCGTCGTCAAGATCTGTTCAAGGTCGAGCACGCCGTCGTCGTCACAATCTTCCAGCGGTCCGGTGTAGCGAACAAGAAACTCAGCGAAGTCGTCGTCGTCGATCATTGCATCGCCAGTGAGATCCATACGCTCGCACCCGGGCACGAGTGGCCCATCGAAACACTGAACGAATGCGACGAAGTCGGTGAGATCGACGATGCCGTCGTCGTTGGCGTCTCCGAGCATTTCGTCGGGATAGATCGTCCAGCGGTTGTAGCAAGTGAGATTCTTCACACTGCGGGTTTCGCCGTCGGGCCACGTCACAATGAGATCGTCCGCGACATCGGCCGTGTCCATGCCGATGAGGAAGTTGCGCTCATTCTGTGACATGTAATTTGAGCCCGCGTAAGTCGCGTGATACTGGCGCGATTCGCCGACGCGCACCTCCAGGGAAGCGCCGACGGCTTCCCAGTTGGCGCCCTTGCCGACGACATCGAGCTTCATCCACGCGCGCTTCTGGCCTTCGTGATTCATGTAAATGCGCACGTTGCTCGGGGAACCGTCTTCCTGGTTGGTCACCACCAAGTCGTGGTCACCGTCGTTGTCGATGTCCGCCGCGGCGACGGCGAATGATTGCCCGGGCGTGTTCACGCCGAGAACGGCGGCCCGATCAATAACCGGCCATTCGTTGTTCACGTTCATGTAAAGATCGTTGGGCCCCGTCATGTCGCACACGTACAGATCGGTGAAGCCGTTGTTGTCGAAATCCCAGAACAACGCGCCCCAGCCGACGCTGTAAAACCCGACGCCTGCTTCATCGCGCTGATCAATGAACGTGCCATTGCCTTGATTCATCAGCAGCGGATTGCCTTGCGGCGTGTTCGTGGCATACAGATCGGGATAGCCGTCGTGATCGAAATCGCCGACGGCGATGCCCATGGAGTTGATGCACACGCCGGCGCCGGAGCCTGCCGTCACATCGACGAACGTGCCGTTCACGTTTTCGTGGAGGCGGTTGATCCAGCCGATGGTGGCGCACACCATGCGATCGTTTGAGATGTAAATGTCGAGGTCGCCGTCGCGGTCGTAGTCGAAGAACACGCCCTGAAATCCGAGCGCGTTGTCCTGACCGATGCCATTGGGGAACGAGACATCCGTAAACGTGCCGTCCCCGTCATTGCGGAAAAGTTTGTCGCGCCCGTACACGCCGCCGCTGCCGACGCGATTGACGACGAGCAGATCGAGCCAGCCGTCGCCGTTGTAATCGCCCCAGGCGCAGCCATGCGTGGCGCCTTGCGGATCTGCGACGCCCGCTTCCGCCGCGGCGTCCACAAAGACGAAGCCGCCGAGATTCTTTGCGAGGATGTTCGGCTCGCCGACACTGGTGATGTACAGATCGGTCAAGCCGTCGTTGTCGTAGTCGGCTGCGATGGCGCCGGTGGAGGCGGGGCGCAGCGGCAAACCACTGGTGAGTGATCGATCTATGAAGTGACCGGTTCCGTCGTTCTCAAAGACACCAATGCGCCCGTCGGCGCTGCCGGTGAGAATGAGGTCGGGATCCTTGTCGTTGTCCAGATCGACAAAAGCGGCGCCGTGCCCATAACCCGCGTAGTGCGCAATCGTGTAATTCACATTGCGAACGGCGGCTTCCTCGGTGAACGGCGACAGCATCGGGTCCATAGCGAATACGGCGCTTGGAGAAATGAGCAAAGCGATGAACGCACGTC
Organism: Phycisphaerales bacterium; assembly: GCA_029260345.1. Taxonomy (GTDB): domain Bacteria; phylum Planctomycetota; class Phycisphaerae; order Phycisphaerales; family UBA1924; genus OFTM186. Next base: position 190,692 of record JAJDDK010000005.1, read on the forward strand.
GCCAAGGCGCATTGGACGCCGACAACGATTCCTGTGGTGCAAGTCGAACGCAACAATCAGCATGCGCGATGTGACGCATGATCGTGTTTCTCCCAGTGGGCGAACCCCTCTCGGGCGACGCACAGAAAACCCCCGCCGCCCGCTCTCTTCAATCTACTTCATAGAGGTGAATAAACCAATGAAAAAGCCGCCGGAATGGCGGCGTTTTCGGACGTCGAGATTCCGACATCGGCTCGAAACGCTAATGGGAGGTTTCAGTGGTCGTTTGTAGTGGACAAGTCACGCCAGAGGGTCTTGTTGTTCGTCCAACGCACTACCGAGCCGTTGAATGACCCAACAGTGGGTTCGCATTCAACTGCAAGCCGGTTTTCGAGTCAACACATGCATAATCCGGGAATGACATCTCATTCTGGCCTTAGGGCAAGATCCTTTCATACGGACATGGCATGACAAAATTCCAATTATTTAGGATGTTTGAGTCACGGCCGCTAATGACTTTGTCACAATTCAAGTCCGCACGTGGATTGTACCCTGGGTCTAGATAGGTTGTGCCAATAGGTGGAAATAGAAGTCCGTCGGCAGGAGTAACCATTCCATTATTGTCCAAGTCTCCTCGGATATGTCCAAAATTGGCAAGAACAATTGCCAGATCAGCTCCATCGACGATCCCATCGCAATTTTGATCTGCTGTGCCGGAGAAAGTGCCAGTGGCAGCAATAACATTTGCAAGGTCAATGCCATTGACAACGCAGTCGTTGTTGGTGTCGCCGACGCAATGCCGACAGGCCAAATCAGACAATTCGGCGCAGGAACGACCGATCACATCTAGGACAAGATCGAGATCGTCCTGGTCTGAAACTCCGTCGCCATTAATATCTCCAGTAATGGTTTCTTCCATCATGCTCAGTTCGACAATGTCGAAGTCGAACTTGTCGATCATGCCGTTCATGTCGACATCTGGATCCAATACAGTGATGATAGCGAGTGGATCGCCGATCGGTGTGTTCATCCAGCGGATATTGAGCACACCCTGATAAGCGGCTTCCGCCCAACTCATGCCGTCTATATAAAGAGCGGTCGTGATCGGCCCAAACAGCTCTACTTTGTTCGACATCGGTTCAGCAATGTGTGCAATTGTGAAGCTGCCGCCCTTCGCAATCCAATCAAGACATTGGCCATGATTTGTTGTCGTTGAAGGATTGTGCAGGGAAAGCCCATTGAAGGATTCCAAGCTCTGAAAATAGCCAGCGGCGTGGGGATTAAAATATCGAACATAGGCGCCAGATCCGTGAGATGAGACGCACGGATCGCACGATGTCGTCGCCGTGCAACTCGTACATGGGGACCCTACTGATGGACCACTATTATTGTGGTGACGACCGGCTGTCAGAATCGCCAAACTCAAGTAATCTCCTGAAAATGAGGAGTCTGTCGTCACACAATAAAGTGGATCGTCTGGCCCATGTATGAACTCGCATGTCCCTTCATATTTAACGCACCAGCGATTCTGCCAGAGTTCGAAGAGTCCGTGTCTTGGTCGAAGTCGATCGAGGAATCCAACGTTAAAGGAAGTCCCGGGCAAGACATCCCAATCATCCACAAAACTTGTGACTTCGAACTTATTGACCTTTAGCGATGCGGATCGACTGATCAAGTCGAGTACATCGTCAACGTATTCGGAGTCTGAAGGCGGTGATGTCCACGCGCCGGCGTTTGCTGAGTCCAGCCGACATACAAGATACCGCAAGTCACTGGTTGGATTGGCAGCGAGAAAAGTTGAAAACGACGTTCCTGACGCCAAATACGGGTTGGCTACACCCGTCGATGGAAGGAGAGGATTCGCCCCGATATAAGGGAGGTTGGCGATTACCGACTCGAGACTTCGGCGCCCATCGGAGTCAATTGGATTCGAAATCAGGAAATCGTCGGTGATTACTGAAGGGATTTCGCGAGTTGTCACGATCGACAGTATTTCTGGATTGTTTGTTAAATATGAATCAAGCGCGCTACCGGATCCAAACAGTTGAAGAAAGCGGGTTGGATGAATGTAGAATCGTGTCACATCAGTTGGCGCCGGATTGTTGGGATCTATTGGAGTCGTGTAGCCGAAATTTAAGTCAAATACATGCACGCTAGGATGTGCAGCCACATACGCATTCTTGATCGTGGTTGAAACAGCGCTTTGGCTGTTGTAGAGGATGAGGACTTCATTTTCACTCAGTGCTGCATTTGCTTTTAGCGGGATCAACGCAAATAAAAGACAGGTCACACAAAAACCCCCAATTCTTCGATTGCTCAACATGGCCAGCTCCTTTGCTTCATGTGACGTTCGTCTCCACGGACGAATCACGGGAAAGTTATCGGAGCGCCAGAATTACAGCAATGGAAAAATTGAAAACGGACAAGTTTCAAATAAGCGGCGTCGCCGGATTTCTCCGGCGAAGCCGATGCATACGCGTGTGCAAACGGCCTCACTCGGCCATCTGACAAAAAACCGGCTGCTTAGCGACGACGACGCGTCGCGGCGAGGCCGGCGATGCCGAAGAGGCCGAGGGCGCCGGGTGTCGGCACGAGGCCGCCAAGGTTGCCCTGGAAATCACCGACGGTGTTCGCGTTCGGATCAGCCGCCCAGTCGTTGACGATCGTGACGGTCCAGACGCCGCTGCCGGAGAGGCCCGCGCCGCTCATGTCGATCGCGGCGTTGTAGACGCCCGGAGCCGTGGAGCCGCCGCCGTCGTACGGAACTGCGAAGTCCGGCGCCGGATCATCGAAACCAGCGATGGTCGACGAGCCGCTCGGGCCGGAGACGATGATCTGCATGTCGGATGCCCAGGACGCGTCCGAGACCACTTCGCCGTAGTTAAACGAGAAGGAGAACGTGCCCAAAGCGCCGGATGCGTTACCACTGAACATGACGGCCGACTGACCGCCCGCCAGCACGACGGGACCGGCGAAGCTGAACATAACGTCAGCGTTGGCGCCGGTGGCGACTGCGAGACCCGCAGCCGCGACCAATGAGATGCGTGACATGTTTCATGCACTCCCAAAAATTCGTAGGCCGAAGTAGCGCTTACCACCCTGATAAACGGCTTCGACCGAACCCCCTAACCAGAACGCCGAGATTCGACACTGGTGCGCCGAGCGGCGTTCTCTCACCGAAGCGGATCATGTGCTTCCCCCTTGGCGCGCGAGCGCCACTTGGCATGATCCACGTTGTAAGATACCTCATGCCGGGCGCGCGACGCAAGAACAATTTTGCACGAATTTGCCGCAAAAAATAGCTATTTTTGGAACGAGGCAAAAATGAAGAACGGCTTCCCTGCGAATGCAAGGAAGCCGTTGGAACTTACAACTTATTGAGTTGTCGGTTCAGCGATTGCGGACTTAGCGGCGACGACGCGTCGCAGCGAGACCAGCGATGCCGAACAGGCCAAGGGCGCCCGGCGTCGGGACGAGGCCCTGCAGGTTGCCGTTGAAGTTCGAGAACGTGTTGGCGCCCGGGTCGCCGCCCCAGTTGTTGTTGATGGAGACGGTCCAGATGCCGCTGCCGCTGAGGCCGCCGAAGGCGAGGTTGTCGCCGTAGTTGCCGGCGGGGCCGGAGCCGGCGCCGTCATAGCTGGTGGCCAGGCCGGGGAAATCGTAACCGGCGATCGCGACGCTGTTCGCGTTCGGATCGGTGATGACGATCTGCATGTCAGAGGCCCAGGAGCTGTCGCCGGGGGCCGCCCAGTCGAAATCCCAGTTGAAGCCGGTGAGGTTGCCGCTCGCGTTGCCGCTGAACAGAACGTGGCTGGCGCCGCCAGCGAGGGTCGCGCCGGCCGCGTCAGAGAAAGCGACGTCGGCGTTGGCGCCGGCAGCGAGAGCGAGGCCAGCGGCCGCAGTGAGTGCATACTTCATAGTGTTTCTTCTCCTACCTGAACGAACATGTACTGCCGCCATGCAGACATGCATGGCGAATCAGCAAGAATCGGGATGTGTCACTTTCAACACGGAACGTCCTGGCAGCGAATTCCCCTCGCTACTGGGACTATCAACAACTGGTTGACCCCGCTCGGTGACGCGTTCCTTCCTCTTCCAGTCCCGTCTCCGGGACACTCCTGCGTAGAAACTACCGCGCAAGCGTGCGTGAAGCAATGATGAATATGCGGCTTGAGAGGTTTTTTTGACTTGCGCCGAACATGCGACCACCCCATATCGATATGGGGTGGAAAACCGCTCTGGGTGTTCAAGAACTTAGATATTCTCGGACAGTCGGCGCAAACGCTGGCGAATCGCGTCCCACAATTCGCCTGTTTCAGAAGGTTCTACGACGAATATTGGTCCCGGTTCGATGCGTTTTGACTCGGCTTCGAAGATCGCGGCGTACATCTCTCGTCCGTAGTCCGCAGCCGTCGAGGGCAGAAGAATCGCCTCAACTCCATCGAGGTCCACTGGATGGTGGGTGACCAACACAGCGCCGGGAAGCGCCACGCAATCCTCAACGTCGTCGTCGAGTATCAATTGAAAGCGCCCGGACGTCCCTCGCGATGGCTTCGCATCGATATTGGTCTGGTCCGAGATTCCGAGTTGCGCGGCTGTGATGGGGCCGGGCCGAAGGATCCGGTCGTTCTCAGGGCGCGCCCCAAGCAAGAGAACCGTTGATTCCAGCCCTCCCGGGGCGGCGCCGGCATCGAGCACATCCACCACATCCGCAGGGAATGATCGGCGCACATGCTCCGGCTTGGTTGGCGAGGTTTCGCCGCTTCGATTCGCGCTGGTGCCGGCAATGGCCTCGCCAAGCGCTCCAATCAATTCAAGAGCGACCGGATGATCCGGGCAGCGCAGCCCGATGGTCGGTCCGCCACCGGTCACGACATCCGGAACATGATGCGCCTTGGGAAGAATGATGGTGAGGGGGCCCGGCCAGAACTTCGCGGCAAGCGTTTCCGCTCGATCAGGCCATGACGCCGCGAGTGAGCGGGCCATTGCGATGCTGTTCACATGCGCCAGCAAGGGCTGTGAGAGTGGGCGCTGTTTGAGGTCGTAAATACGCCGCACGGCGTGTTCCTGCGATATGCACGCGCCGAGTCCGTAAACCGTCTCAGTCGGGAATGCGACCACCGCGCCGGCACGGAGTGATTCCGCGAATTGCGAGATCAGGTCAGGATCAACGGCCTTGGGCGGCATTCGGAGCGCTCCCGATCGATTCGATCGGCTCTCCCGGCTCCGGCGCGACCAGGCGAATACGGTTGCGATCGAGGGCGGCGCCGGTGGAGGCGTACAGGTTGGCGATCGCGATGTTGTAGTCCACCAGCGACTCGATTTCCGCCCGCTCGGACGCCGCCAGCGCATCCTGGCGGCGGAGCTTGAGATCGAGGAAATCCGGTGTGAGACCGCGGATGTTCTGCTCCTCGATGAGCAGCGTTCGGAGGTTCTCCGCCGCCGCGAGCCTCGCAATGCGGGTTTGCTCGATGAGCCGGTAGTTGGTGACGACGTCGCGCATGGCGGACTTCACCTCGGCGACGACCTGCTGCGCGGTGCTGCGATAGACGACGACAGAGCGCAAACGCTGAAGCCGCGCACGTCGGAATCCGGCCTCGGCGGCGCGATTGCCAATGGGCTGCTCAAAGCTCAGCCCGGCGAAGTAATCCACGAAATTCGCCTCGGCGAGCTGTTCAAACGATTGCGACGTCGAACTGCCAAGGCCATTAAGCGTCGCGGCGAGCTGGAGATCGAGCCGCGGAAGCCGCGAGTTGTCGGCGACGTCCTCACGGATCGAAGAATCATCGATTAGGAGGATGGCTTGTTGAATCTCGGGGCGTGCGGCAAATGCGGTCTGCAACGAATCCAGCAAACTGATCTCGAGGGGCGACTCGAACGGGTCATCCAGTGGGAGGATCACATCCTCGCCGCCAACGGGGAAGTTCGGGTCGTTCAGAACCACTTTGAGTTCGTCCGAACGGGCACGGAGTGTATTTAGTGCGCGAATCAGCTCAGCGCGACGGGACTCCACCCGGGCGACGGCATCCGAGTACTCCGCGGGTCGAACATCAAACTCAAGGCGTCCTTTCAGCACATCGCGGGTGGCGATGCCGCGCTCCAGCAATCGTTCGACGATCTGGACCGTGCGATAGGCGAGCAGCAAGTTCCAGTACGCCGCCTCCGTGCGGGTGACCACGCCGATGAGGTCTCCCCGAAGGCCCTCGAGGGCTGCTCGCTCCATATTGCGGGCAAGACGCACATTGGCGAGCGTGACATCGGAGCCGAAGCCGCGCAACAGGGGCTGCGCCAGTGCGATCTCAAGCGCCGAGATCCGGGCCGGATCTGGAAATGTTTGCTGCCCAGGGCTTTGGTTGTCAAAGTTCGTAAATGATTGTGTGATCGCAAGTTGGCCGCCGCTGGTCAGCGATTTGCGAAGGCCGGTGTCAAAAGCCCAGGTCTGGTTGCGATTGATGGATGAGCCGACAACGACGTTGTTAATCACCGACCCGAAGGACGCCTGGTTGGTCGAATTGAACGAGGCATCCGCAAAGAAGGTCCAGTCGAAGAGCGCTTCGGCGGCGACGATGTCCGTCTGGGTGACGGCGGCGTCCAGCCGAGCGATCTGCAACTGAAGATTTGAATCGACGGCGGTCGAAATCGCTTGTTGCAGGCCGAGACCGACGGTGCGTGTTTCGTTGCCGAGGAGATCCCGACCAAAGGGGGGCGCCATGTCGCGGTATGCGTTCACGCCGCTGAGGTCATCGAGTTCCTCAACTCGCTCATTCGAAAAATTGAGCCGGTCTTCCACGGGCTGAGGCTCGATGCGGCCCGGAAAGCGTTCCGCATCAACCATTTCGCGCTGTGTGGATTCTTCGACGGAACGGCGCAAATCGGCGTTGGTCGGGCCGCGCATGGGTGTCGAACAGCCGACGACAGCAACGCCAGCGGCCAGCGTCAATCCCGAAATAGCCAGCCGATTCGTTGTTCCCATAGCGGCGAGAAAGGTATCCCCCACAGGAATTAAGGTCAAAGACATTGGTCGCGTAGGCGTCGCTTGCTTCGGCCAATCATCAGGACACGTCGGCGCAGAAACTGCCGACCGCCCCACACAAATGCGATGAAAGACGTATCTTGGTGGCGAACGCAGATTGGATCGCTTGAGAAAAGGAGTTCTCTGATGCGCCGTGCCTTCTCCATTCAAAAGCTTGCTACCGCCGCCCGCGTGCTGTCGCTCGCGATGATCACGGCGCTATCTCTTTCCGCGCAGCGCGCCGAAGCGCAAGTGCGCGACGTCGAGCCGTATCACGTCATCGTGACCGGCGAGCGCGTCTACCTGCGTTGCGGCGCCGGCGGCGTGTGGTACGCGATCGGGTACGGCAACACGGGTGACGTCTTCCGCGTTGATGGTGAAGATTTCAAGTGGGTGCGCGTTGGCTATCCGAAGGGCGCTGCGGCGCTCGTCAGCATCGAAGAAGCCGATTACGACCGCGATCGCGGCGTGGTCATCATCACGCGACCGTCACGCCTCAAAGCGCACAACATTCACGGACAACGATTCGGCGACAGTTGGAAGAACCTGCTGATGCAGCCGATCAATCCCGGCACGCAGCTCAAATACGTTGACACGCTGCGCGATGCGAACGGTCAGGTTGAGGGTTACCTCGTAGAACCGCCTGCCGGTTCGAGCGCGTTCATCAGTGAGCAGTACACACGGCGCGCGACGCCGACTGAAATTGCGGCTTGGCAGGCGAAGAACCGTCCCGCCACCGAAGTTGCAACGACGGAAACCACAACACCGACCACGGCGCCGACCACAACCGCACAGAACGAGAAGACGACGGGAACTACACCGCCTGCGACCACTCCCGATCGCACACTGGCGGATTCAACGACGGCGACGAATGACGCCGTCACGCCGCACGAGCAGCGCACGACGCCGCCCGCCGCCCGTCTGCAGGGTGACGACACAACGAAGACGGCCGATGCGACGACGAATCCGACTGAGCAAGCGCCGGTGACGAATCCAGTGACGCAGCCGCGCACGACGACGGAGCTTGCCGAGCGCCCACCGGCGACGACCACGGGTGAAACAACGACGAACGCAACGCCGACGGATCGTCGTCAGGCGGATGCAACGAATCAGCCTCAGGAGCCTGTGACGACACCGGCGACCACTCCGGCGACGACCACACCGGCTGCCACAACGACCACCGCACAGGCGGAGCCGAAAGCGCCGACGTTTGAAGAACTCGAATCAGCGTTCATGGCGCTGGCGGAGCAGTCCACTGAAGATGCGGAGATCGAAGCGCTCATTGCTGAGTACGTGCGTTTCCGGTCCACCATTGATGACACGGAAGAGAACGTGACGTGGCGCCGCCGCGTGGACAATCGCATCGCGATTCTGGAAGTGCGTCGCGAACTCCAGGCCAATCTGCAGGCGCTCAACGAAGCAAACGCCAAGGCCGGCGCTGACGCTAGCGCGATGGAGACGCGCCTGGCACAACTGGATCAGACGCGTCCGTACGCCCTTGTTGGCCGGCTCACGGCCAGCGCGATCTATGACGGGAAACGGCTGCCGTTGATGTATCGCTTGCAAAGCGTTGATGCGGGCGGCGGTCGCACCATTGCGTACCTCGTCCCGAACGATTCGGTCGATCTGAAGGGCCGACTCGGCAGCATCGTCGGAGTCGATGGCGCTTCGCGTGTGGACCCCGCGCTCAAGCTTCGCATTGTGCAGCCGACGCGACTGGATCTGCTCACGCCGACGCTGACGCGCGTCGATGAGACGTCCGATCTGCAGTGATTTGAATGCCGGCGATGGCTTGGCGCAATGCGTTTGCGTCGCCATCGAACAACAGGCTCATGCAGGTGAGTCCCGCTTCGGCTTTCATGAGTTCGGAGATGTCCACGGTGCGCGTGGTGACGCCGCGGGATTCGATGATGTCGCGCGTGCGCGGGAAGCAGTCTCCCATGAGTGTTTGATCGTTCAATCGCAACGTGTTCGCGCCCCACGGTTCGGCTGGGTCGATGGCGAGCGTCTCAACGCCAATGAAAGCATCTGCATCCACCCACTCAGGATGGAGCAGGACGATTTCCTCAGTCAGGCGCGATGCGCCGGTCGTCAGGTGCAGGCAGCCGGGCACGTCGACCGCAATCACTTCGTACCCATGCGGCTCAGCAATCGCGCGAAGCTGCTCTATGCCGTGATCGTTGGTGCGCGTGGACCGGCCAACAAAGATGGTGCGGCCCACGAGAAACACATCGCCGCCTTCGAGTGTGCCGGGCGCCTGAATGGACGCAAGTTCGCGCTGTGTGCCGAGTAGGTGCGAAAGCAATTTGGTTTCTGGGGCGCGGGACGCCCGGCGCATCGCGCCGATCACCGCAATCTCATCAAGCACCAGGGCCGTGTCTTCGACAAAGACGCAGTCCGGGCAAGTCGGATCAAACGGCGCCGTCACGACTTCAGCGCCCATGGCGCGCAAGGCGTCTTCGTACGCCGCGTGCTGGCGCTCCGCGCGGGCGACGTCAATTGCATCGCGATCCATATAGGTGAGCTGGCACTCCGCAAGCGCGGGGCTGATTTGTCGCGTCAGAGCGATGGTCGCCATCGGGCGGTCCTCCAAGGGCATTCGTCACACACCGATGCGGTCACGCTCGGAGCGAATGGCGTCGATGCACGTCTGAATATGTTCGGTGAGGTCAACGCCGAATTCCGCAGCGCCGTCCGTGATGTCGTCGCGGCTGACGGCCGCCGCAAAAGATCGATCTTTCAATTTTTTTTTCACACTCTTGGGGGTGAGGTCCGCGATGCCCGTCGGTCGCACTTTGGCGCATGCGACGATGAACCCGGAGAGCTCGTCCACGGCGAAGAGCGCCTTGGCCATCGGTGTGTCGCGCACCGTGCCGGTGTACTCCGCATGCCCGAGGATCGCCTTACGTATTTCTTCGTCAACGCCGATTGACTCAAGGTGCTTCACGCCCACGTAGGGGTGTTCTTCCGGCGATGGATGTTTCTCGTAGTCAAAATCATGCAAGAGACCCGCAATGATCCACCGTTCGGAATCATCCGGTGAAAGCTGCGCGGCGTACGCATTCATGCACGCCGCGACGGCTTCCATGTGCGCGCGAAGGGATTCACTTTCAGTCCATTCGCGCATCAGCATTCGGGCTTCGTTCTCGTTCATGATCGGACCATCAGGGTACCAAACGGATCGGACTGGCCGATTGTGGGGAACCGCAGCGGGGTGAACATCGAACACTGGTCCATCGCGGCGAGCTTCGGAGTTCGCCGCCGAAAGGCCGACGTATGCGATGTGCTGATGTACCGCTCCCGACCTGGTCGACGGATCCCGCCGCCGCGGTGCGATTCTCATTGGACCGCTCAGCGGGCGCCATTCACTCTCTGGTGTACGCATCACCCCTTGTGGTGATTGATCAGTTCCGGGCCGAGCCGCGCCACACGCTGTGGCGCGATGTGTGCGTGGCGCGATCGCCGATGATTGTGTTCGCGCGGCGCGCCGTGGAGATCCATCAAGACGGCGGCGCCCGTTTCGTGGCCAGCCCGGTGGTCGCATCGCTCTACAACCGCGGTCAGCAATACGAGCGTTCTCCAATTGAAGAAGCGGATTTCAGCGATGCGTTTCACTTCGCGCCAGGCTTGGTGCGCGAAGCGATCGCAGCGTATGACGATTCCGTGCATGATCGGGAAGAGTTGTTTGTCAACGGCGCGTTTCCAGTGTCGGCCAGAACGTATCTCTTGCAGCGCAGTGTGTTTCTGTATGCGTCCAGGGGCGCGCACGCGGATCCACTGCTGATCGAAGAGGGCGCGATGGCCGTACTAGAGGCGTGCGTCGCCGAAGCGCATCGTGCCTGGACGACCAAGCGCCGCAGAGCGCGAGCGGCGACCGAGAACAAACGCCGCGACGCCGTGCACACAGCACAGCGCCTGATCGCGGCGGAGCCGACACGCCTGTATTCACTCGATGATCTTTCCGAAGCCGTTGAGCTTTCGTGTTTTCACTTGTGCCGTTTATTCCGTTCTCATACGGGCATGACCATCGGCGAATACCTGCATCGTCAGCGTTTGCGCCGATCGCTCGAAGACCTTGAGCACAATGATGTTGAATTGACCACCGTGGCGCTCAAGCACGGTTATTCAAGTCACAGTCATTACACCTCCCGCTTCGGTCGCGAGTTCGACATGACGCCGTCGGACGTGCGGCGTGCCCTCGTCGACGCTCGCCTGCTGGGGCTGAAGCAAAACTGTGGGAGCATTGATCAACGCCGGCGCGCATGATGGGCGCAAGATCAGGGGCTTCTCCGGCGGCCGTGCCTCCGGCATGAGAGCCGCCACTCGTTTGTAGAAGTGAGGGCTTGAAAATGGCTCACAGAACGTGGTGTCTTTGTGTCGTTTACACCGTTGTATGTGCTTCCAGTTCCGCGTTTGCGGATGCCCCATTTGCGGAGCCCGATGCGACTGTGCACTTGGCCATTCCCGGTGAATTCGCAGGCGACACGTTTGGCTGGGTGGCGCGCATGGTTGGTGATTTGGATGACGACGGTTGCGATGATTTCATTTCCACCGCCAATTTCAATGACGAAGGAGGCGCCAACGCCGGCAAAATCTACGTCTACAGCGGAAAGTCCGGCGCTGTGTTGTTCACTAAAACCGGGCTGGCCGGATGGCAACTTGGATTTTCCGCGGAAGGCGCCGGTGATGTGAATGGCGACGATGTCCCCGACATCATCGTCGGGGCGCCTTTTCCGCAAACTGGGCGCGCGATTATTTATTCCGGCGCTGATGGTTCGGTGATACGCACACACAACGGCGCCGCGAATGGTGATCAATTCGGCTATAGCGTTGGACCTGCGGGTGATGTGGACAATGACGGGTTTGCTGATGTGCTCGTCGGCGCCATTGGCCACGATCCAGGCGGCTTGAACAACGCCGGGCGCGTATACATCTATTCGGGTCAGGATGGCGCCGAGCTTTGCGTCATCGATGGCGCCGCCCCCGGCGACAACATGGGCGCTTCGGCGGACAAAGCTGGCGATGTCAATGGTGACGGCGTTCTGGATGTCGTGGTTGCGGCGATGAATGCGGCTGGCGGCGTCGGTCGCGCGTATGTGCATTCCACCGAAACAGGTTGCCCGCGCATTCACACCTTGATTCCCGATGGCCCCGCACTTGGCCTTGGTCAATTCTTCATCGATGGCGCTGGTGATGTAGACGGTGATGGAACGCCGGATTTGTACGCGACGAGCTTTCAGACGAATCGCGCGTATATCTGGTCCGGAGTTGACGGCAGCGTGATTTCGCAGCTCATCGGTCCAGCCGGGTTCGGCATTGGCGAGGCGATTGGCGATGTCAATGATGATGGGTGTGTTGACCTGCTTATGGGCGCCTGGGTCAGCGGAACCGGAGGAATGCAGGCAGGTCAAGCTTTTGTGATCTCCGGAAAGACCAACGGGGTGATTCGCACGATCACACACACGGTCCCACTGGCGCAGTTTGGGTTCGACACCGCCAGCTCAGGCGACGCGAATGGCGACGGTGTGACAGATTTTCTGATCACCGCGGCCAACGAGGCCGGCGGTCGTGGCACGGCATACGTCATCCTTGGCGCCGCACCGCCCAATCCGGCGGATTTCAATGGGGACGGCATGGTGAACGGCGCTGATCTTGCGACACTGCTTTCGGTCTGGGGAACGACCGGTCAAGGGACTGGCGCTGATCTCAGCGGCGATGGCGTCGTCAATGGAACGGACCTCGCAACACTCCTGGCCAACTGGGGGTAGCGTCTGCGTGAGCTACGATTATTCGACACGCTTGATTTAAGGAAGGACAACAAATGCGAATGACGACTCCCAACATGGTCGCTGCCGGCTTCACATTGATTCTCGGCTCGTCTGCAGCCGCACAATTCGTCGAGGACGACGTCGTCATTCTCCATGAAGTGCGCGCTGAGGCGGCGGGCGATCAGTTCGGCTGGATCGCGCAGGCGATCGGTGATGTGAACGGCGACGGCGCGACCGATTACGCGACGAGCGCGCCTTTCAAAACGATGGACGGCCCGAACGCCGGTCGCGTGTACATGATTTCCGGCGCCACGGGTGACGTGTTGTGGTTGCGCAACGGCATGGGCGGGTCGTACCTCGGGATGGAATTGACGGCTGCGGGTGACGTCGATGGCGACGGCATTCCAGATGTTTTTGCCGGCGCCGTTGGACTGAGCACGGGCTTTGTGTTCTCCGGCGCTGACGGCAAGTTTGTGTTTCGACGTTCGCTGAATGACCCCGGCTTCTTTGCGCGGGCCGGTTCGGGCGTTGGTGATGTGAACGGCGACGGTCATGCCGATGTCTTGATCGGGGCGCCGCAGTACGACAAGGCGCGCGGCAAGGCGTTCCTCTACAGCGGCAAAGACGGCACACTGCTCCGCACGTTTGACGGCGAAGCGGAAGGCGACCTCTTCGCCAATGCTGTGGACGGCTGGTCGGATGAATCGAATAGCCTGCTCGTCATCGGCGCGACGAACGCCGGCGAAGGCGATCGCGGTCAGGTCTATGTCTACGACGGGCGCAGCGGCGCGCTCAAGTTCACGATTGAGGCGGAAGAGAGCGGACAGCAGCTCGGTCGCATGTTTGTCTCGGTCGTGGGCGATGTGGACGCCGACGGATATCCCGATGTCTATGCATCTGACTTCGCCGACAGCGGCAACGGCGCCGGCGCCGGTCGCGTGTATGTGCACAGCGGCAAGACCGGCAAGCGCCTGTACACGTTTTCCGGCGAAGCGGAAAGCGATGGTTTCGGGATCGGTTCCGCCGAGGCGGGCGACCTCAACGGTGACGGTCACGATGATTTGATCATCGGCGCGTGGCAACACAGCGGCGCCGCCAAGTCTGGCGGCAAGATCTACATCTACTCGGGCAAGACCGGCGAACTGGTGCGCACGATCACCTGCAACGTCGAAAACGACACCTTTGGCTTTGACGCGACCAACATTGGCGACGTGAACGGCGATGGCGTCAACGACCTGCTGATCACCTCCGCCTGGAGCGAAGTGAATGGCAAGCAGTCCGGGCGTGTCTTCGTGATCTCCGGAAAGCCCGGTAAACCCACCGGTTGAGGCCGGATCGAGTGGCGAAATCCAAAGGTTCGGAACGAATCAGCCCACAATCCGTACAAGGTCTGAGATTCGGCGTATGCCGCGCCCCGGCGGCGCCGATGGCTAGGCTTCGTACCGAAAGCGAGGGTTGAGAATGTTCGGACGCCGCTCCAAGCGAGAGAAAGCAAAGCCGAAGCCGAAGCGCGGCCCGGTCGCCAAGCTCATGCATGATTGGGTGCTGCCGCTCCTGGTCGCGGCTGTTGTCCTGACGCCACTGCGCTCAAGCGTCGCGGACTGGAATGATGTCCCCACCGGCTCCATGCGACCGACGATTCTCGAAGGCGATCGCATCTTCGTGAACAAACTCGCATTCGGATTGCGCGTGCCGCTGACAAAGATCTGGCTGGCGCAGTGGGCCGGCCCGCAGCGCGGCGACATCGTCACGCTAGCATCTCCCAAAGACGGCACGCGACTCGTGAAGCGTGTGATCGGCCTGCCCGGTGATGAGATTTCGCTTGTCGGCAATCGACTTGCAATCAATGGTGAAACGCTGGACTACGCCGTCATCGACAACGGTTCAACGGTTGAGCTTGGCGGTCACGAGGTGACGATCGTATTGGCTGAAGAAGATTTGCCCGGCCGCTCGCATGTGGTGACGTTTACGCAGGGCGTCATGAGCCCGCGCTCATTCGAGCCCATTGTCGTGCCCGAAGGTCAATACTTCATGATGGGCGACAACCGCGATCAGAGTCTGGACTCGCGCGTCTTCGGCTTCGTGGATCGTGGCGATATTTATGGCCGCTCCAGCTACGTCGCGCTGTCGTTCGATCCGGACGGATTTCTCTCACCGCGCTTCGATCGCTGGTTTTCGAAGATGCAATGACGTCGCAGCCTAGCGCGATTTCGTGCCGTTCCCGGCCGCCAAGTCATTGACCAGTTCGGCGAGTTTCGTCACATCGCGTGATTGCAGCGTGGCGCGAACATCTTTCTCTTCTGAAGCGATTCGCCCCAGCGCCGTTTCGACGCGCTTCCAAAGCTGCTCCGATTTTTTCGGCGTGTCCGCGAGATACAGGTCCGACACCAGTTCGCCCAGCTTCTGCAGCGCGATCGTGTCCATGTGCTCGTAATAGCGACGTACAATGCCCTGTTGATGCCGCGAGAGGTGTTGACCCTTGGCCACGAGGAAATCTCCGAATCAATCTCGATGAGGCTATCGGACCAACGCCCGAATTCAGCGATGAAAAAGTCGACATTCGCCGTGCGGCTCAGCGACGCTCCCTCTGTATAACGGCGGAATGACCTCGGCGCCCGGCGCCGCGGATGGTGGTGTTCTGCGACAACAAGATCAGGAGCGAGCGATGGAACGAGGCGCGACACGAGTCGGTCTGGCATTGGGGCTTTCACTGGCCATGATGACTTCTTTTGCAGTGGCGCCGGCCGAGGCGCAACGCCGCATGCCCCCGGGCGCCGGGGCGGGCGCCAGCGGTGACGGTGGCGGCGGCAACGCTTCTGAAAAGAAGAGCTCCATCAAGCCGTACGACGAAATCGTCACCGACGAATTCACGACGAAATCCGGCTTGTTCCTCGTCCACACGGATGGGGACAACATCCTGTACGAAATTCCGAGCAGTGCTCTGAACTACGACATGCTCTGGGTCACGCAGGTCGCCGGCACACAGGCGGGATATTCCTACGCCGGCATGCCCGCGGGCGATCGCGTCGTGCGCTGGGAGAAGCGCGGCGACAACATTCTGCTCCGCGATGTGAATTACACCATCCGCGCCGACACCGACGATCCGGTGGCCATCGCCGTGGAAGCGACCAGCATCGCGCCGATCATCAAAGTGTTCGAGATCAAAGCCTGGGGCAAAGATCAGGCGCCGGTCATCGACGTGACAGACCTGTTCACGGGCGATGTCTCCGAGTTCAGCGCGGAGCGCACCATCGGCGCTTCCGGTGTGGATTCGAAGCGCACGTTCGTGGAAACAGTCAAAGCATTCCCGCGCAATATTGAGACGCGCGTGCTCACCACGTTTAAACCGGATCGCGGCGGCGCACAGCAAGGCCCGGGCGGCCCGCCGCGCGGCCAGCGGCGTGATCCTTCGCAGTCCGGCGTCACCGCGCTGGTGCATCATTCAATGATCAAGCTGCCTGAGAATCCGATGAAGCCGCGCGAGCTGGACAGCCGCGTCGGATTCTTCTCAGTCGGCTTCGAAGATTACGCGGATGACTCAGCGCATGAAGTTGAGACGAAGCGCTACATCACGCGCTGGCGTTTGGAGAAGAAAGACCCCGACGCGGAACTCTCCGAGCCGAAGCAGCCCATCGTCTGGTACATCGGTCGCGGCGTGCCCGAGAAATGGCGTCCGTACTTCAAAGCTGGCGTCGAGCAGTGGCAGCCCGCGTTCGAAGCCGCCGGTTTCAAGAACGCCATCATCGCGAAAGAGCCCCCGAGCGAGCGCGAAGACCCGGACTGGGACGCTGAAGATGCACGCTACACCACCATCCGCTGGCTTCCTTCAAACATTCCCAACGCCTTCGGCCCTCACGTGAACGATCCGCGCACGGGTGAGATCATCGAAGCCGATGTGCGCATGTATCACAATGTGATGAAGCTGGTGCGTGATTGGTACTTCGTGCAGGCGTCGCCCAACGATGAGCGCGCTCAGCAGTTGCCGATGCCGGACGATCTGATGGGCGAACTCATTCAGTTCGTGGTGGCGCACGAAGTCGGTCACTCGCTCGGATTTCCGCACAACATGAAGGCGTCCAGCAGCTATTCGATCGAGCAGTTGCGCGACCCGGAGTGGACCAAGGCCAATGGCACGGCGCCGTCGATCATGGACTACGCGCGATTCAATTACGTGGCGCAGCCCGGCGATGGCGCCGCGCTGATGCCGGGAGTTGGTGCGTACGACAAGTTCGCGACAGAGTGGGGCTACCGCCAGTTCGCGGCGGATGCGGATGAAAAGGCGGAGCTTGAGGCCATCGTTGAGCGTCAGCTTGAGAACCCGATGCTGCTCTTTGGCAATCCAAATCCGTTCGAAGATCCAACGCAGCAGACGGAGGACCTTGGTGAAGATGCCGTCGCCGCGACGGAACTTGGCCTGGCGAACCTCAAGCGCGTCGCTGGGTACCTCGTTGATGCGACATGCTCCGAAGGCGAAGACTACGACCTGCTCGACAACATGTACGGCGCTGTGCTCGGACAGTGGGCCCGTGAAATGGGTCACGTGGCCAATGTCGTCGGCGGTGTGAAGCTCGTGAATTTCTATTACGGCGACGCCGATCAGCGCTTCTTCCCGATCGACGCCGACACGCAGCGCGGCGCCGTTGACTTCCTCCTGGAAAATGCGCTTTCAACGCCGGATGAAGCGTTCATTGATATGGACATCCTCGGGCGCATCGAAGCGTCCGGTTCGCCCGACCGCATGCTAGGCCAGCAGTCGCGCGTGCTGCGGGCGCTGATGAACGAGAACCGCCTGAAGCGCATGGCGGAGATCGCGGCGGTCAATGAAGACACCTACACCGCGGCGGAGCTGTTCTCGGATGTGCAGAATGGACTCTTCGCCGAGATGGACGCCGGTCGCGGTCGCAACGCCGGCAATGTGTCCGTTGATGTGTATCGCCGCAATATTCAGCGGGCTTACGTTGATCTGCTGGGGTCGATGGTCGAGGCCGAGTCCAGCGATTCCGATTCCACCGCGCTAGCGCGGCTCAACCTGCGCAAACTTCAGGACCGCATCGGAAACACAACGTGGGGCGACGAAGTGACCGCCGCGCACTTCAGCGACCTGCACGCGCGCATCGCAGACGCGCTCGACAACGACTGATCACGCTTTCCAGTTCGTATAACTCATTCACGGCGCGTTCCGGGATTCCCCGGGACGCGCCTTTTTTTGTGAAACGGATGATTCAAGGGCTACGTGGCAGCGCAGATCATGGGGCATGAGCTGGATACACTTGGGCCATGCCAGTAGACCTTGTTCAAGGCGATCCCGCGCTCGACGCCGTGCTGGACATGCAGCGCGAACTCAGCCAGGCGCGCACGGCGGATGAGATGTTCATCGCCTTCTCCTCGCACCTGCACCATCTCGTCGGGGCGACGCACTTGCTCGGGCTGGACGTGCGCGACCTGCCGCCGGGTGAGTTCCGCATTTCGGATCAGATCGATCTCATCAATGGCGATCTCCAGCGGCACGCCGAGCGGTGGCGGGCTCGTTGCGAACTTTCGGAAACACCGTGCCAAAGCCGGCGCAGCGCCGTGCTTTCGCCGTTGCTTGAGTCACCAGCGCCCAAATCGCTGCGCGAGCTTGATCCCGACGATGACGAAGTGCTCGCCACGATGTTCAGCGGGGCGATGGATTGCCTCGCCGCTCCGATTTATTACGGCGGCGAAGTGCGCAAGTGGCTGCTCGTGTTTCGTTCGCCCGGCGAGCCACTGACGATGCGCCAAGTGAGCACGGGCGTGGCGAACCTGAACCTCTTTGCGCGCAGCCTCCAACAGATGGAGTTGTCGACGCGCGTCGATGCGCTCAATGCCAAGTTGCATTCCGAGATCGCCAAGATCGGACGTGTGCAGCGATCGCTCCTTCCATCGAGCGTGCCATGCGTCGAATGCCTCGAAGTCGCCATGAGCTACGAGCCGTGCGATGCGGCGGGCGGCGATTACTACGACTATCAACTGTTCGGCGATGAAAAAAACCGGCGCGTTGGCTTTGTCATTGCGGATGTTTCCGGGCACGGGCCTGCCGCTGCGGTCGTGATGGCAATGATGCGAACGATCCTGAACACGTTTCGCATGTTCGGCGCTGATCCGGCGAATGTCGTGCCTGATGTGAATCGGCTTCTGCGAGATGGCCTGGTCGAAGGGACGTTTGTCACAGCGTTTTTCGTGGTCATTGACCCCCGCACCGGGCAGGCGTCATATGCGAACGCCGGGCACAATCCGCCGCGTTTGCGCCGTGCGGACGGCACGATTGAATCGATCGATCATGATTCGAGCTATCCGCTGGGCGTGACGGATGAGATGGAGTCGCGCGGGCACGAATTCACGATGCAGCCCGGCGACACGCTGTTGCTTTACACGGACGGCATCACGGAAGCGATGAATTTTGATGACAACTTGTTCGGTGTCTCGCGGCTCGATGCGGCGGTCGCGCGATCAAACGGCGCTTCGCAGGATGTCATTGATGAAGTCATCATGGCGGTGCAGTCACATGAGGCCGGCCGGCCGCGCACGGATGATCAGTGTCTGTTGGCCGTGCGCTACCACGGCGCACAGCACGATTGCGCCAATTCCAATTGAGAGGGGACGTCGAGTGAAGGCAGTGAGTGTGTTTGGTGTGATCGGCGCCGCGGTTGTTTCGTCCGTGTTCACCGGAGCGGCGCTCGCCGACATGCCGTCCATCATGTCTATGCGCGATCGCGCCGAGTTGCAGGACCAATGGCTCGCCCAGCGGCTGGAAGCCATCGTGCCGCAATTGATGCGTGACAACGGCGTGGACATGTGGGTGCTCATCGCACGCGAGTACAACGAAGACCCGGTGCTTTCGACCATGCTTCCGGCGGACTGGCTCAAGACGGCGCGCCGGCGCACGATCCTGGTGTTTTGCGATCGCGGCCCCGATGCGCCGCTGGAGCGCCTCGCTGTGTCGCGCTATTCTGTCGGGGAGTTTTTCGAATCTGCTTGGAACCCGGAAGAACAGCCGGACCAGTGGAAGCGACTCACCGAACTCATCCAAGAGCGTGACCCGCAGCGCATCGCGGTGAACATGTCGCCGGACTTTGCACTGGCGGATGGTCTCGCCGCCGCCGAGATGAGCATGCTGCAATCGGCGCTGCCGCCGCAACTGCGGGCGCGGCAGGTCTCATCCGAACCGTTGGCCATCGGCTGGCTGGAAACACGCACGGACGCCGAGATGGCGGTGTACCCGCAGATCGGCGCCATTGCGCATGCGATCATCGGTGAGGCGCTTTCGGATCGTGTGATCAAGCCGGGCGTGACGACGACGAAGGATGTGGAGTGGTGGTGCCGCGAGCGTGTGGCGGAGTTGAAGCTCGACACATGGTTTCACCCAAGCGTGTCCGTGCAGCGGCACGAAGAGTCGAGTGAATTTGTCGATCTCTTTGAGAACCAGAACGATGTCATTCGTCCCGGCGATCTCGTGCACATCGACTTCGGCATTGATTACCTCGGTCTATGTACGGACACACAGCAGATGGCGTATGTGCTGAAGGCCGATGAGACGGCGCCGCCGCAAGGGTTGGTCGAGGCGTTCAAGATCGGCAACGCGATGCAGGACATTTTGATCGGGCAGTTCGAGCAAGGGCGCAGCGGCAACGAGATCTTGAAGGCAGCGCTGGAGGAAGCCGCGAGCCAGGGCATCACGGCGAGTGTCTACACGCATCCGCTCGGTTTTCACGGTCACGGCGCCGGACCGACCATTGGACTGTGGGATCAGCAGGGGGGCGTGCCGGGGCGCGGCGATTACCGCCTCAACGCCAATACCTGCCACTCCATCGAACTCAATGTTGAAGTCCCAATCCCCGAGTGGGGCGGTCAGAAAGTGCTGATCATGCTCGAGGAAGATGCCTTTTTCGACGGCGAATCGGTCCGCTGGATCGACGGGCGGCAGACGGAACTACTGACCATTCCATGACTTGCAGATTTTCCCACGGTTTTCTGAAAAGGCCTCTTGACACTTGATGCTTGGTTTGGTTGAATGATCATTCAACGCTTGGCTGATCGTTCAACTAATCAGGAGGCACGGCATGGTCGCCGTCGAAACGAAAGAGAAAATTCTGGAGGTCGCTCGCCGACTCTTCCACGAGCAGGGGTTCAACGCCACTGGCGTCTCGACCATTCTGCGGGAGGCCGACGTCCGGTCCGGCAGCCTCTACTACTTCTTCGACAGCAAGGAAGACCTGCTCGTCGAGGTGCTGAAGCTGTACGTCGCCATGCTTCGTCCGGTGATTCTGGATCCGGCGGAAGCCGCGACGGAGGACCCGATCGAACGCGTCTTTGCCCTGATGAATCTGTACCGCACGGGCCTCGGCAAAGCCGGCTGCACGCTGGGCTGCCCGATCGGGAACCTGGCGCTGGAACTCGGTGACAACCATCCCGAGATTCGCAAGCTCATTGATCTGAACTTCACGAACTGGGCCGCCGGCGTCGAGCAGTGGCTGAATGACGCGGGCGATCGTCTGCCGCACAGCGTTGATCGCAACGCACTGGCGCGATTCGTCTTGACCGTCATGGAAGGCGCGATTATGCAGTCGCGCGCCGCGGGAACGCTTGAGCCGTTCGATCAATCCATCGCGCAGATGCGCGCGTACTTCACGCAGCTTGAAGCGCAAGCCGCGGCGGAAGCCGGCGCCAATCGCGCCTGAACCAATTCAACTCGCAAGGGGCAACCATGTCATTCGATTTCTCGCAGATCAACATCTGGGCCGCACTCGTCGCGGCGGTCGCTTCTTTCATCGTCGGCGGTTTGTGGTACGCCGTACTCTTCGGCAAGGCGTGGCAGAAGGCCTATGCGTTCACTGATGAAGAGGTCAAGAAAATGGGCGCCCATCCGGAGCGCACACTTCCCGTGATGTTCCTCTGCGACATCGTCACGGCCTTCGTCGTCGCCCTGCTCGCGGTGAACATCGGAATTGAGAACGCCATCGGCGGCGTCGTGCTCGGCGCCGTGCTTTGGGCAGGAATCGCCGGCGCGCTATCCCTGGCGACGCATCTTGGCGGCGAGCGACCGGTTCAGGGATGGGTCATCGATACGGGCAAGCAGCTTGCGTCACTCGTCGTCATTGGCGCGATCATCGGCGCTTGGCGTTGATCGCATTTCCTTTGCGGCGCCGGGGCGCGGCTTGGCCCGGCGCCGCTCACGTCCTTTTCGATCGGAGCAAAGTCATGAGAATTCGATTCTTGGCCACAAGCATGGCGCTCGGCATTGCAGCAATCGCCACGCCATCGCACGCGCGCACACTCGAACACAGCGGCGTCATCAACGCCCCCGTCGCCGATGTCTGGAAGGCCTTCACCGATGAAGCGGAAGTTGTCACCTGGATGACGCCGCTCGCGGACATTGACCTGAGTGTCGGCGGCTTGTTCAGAACCAACTACAACCCCGACGGCGAGATCGGCGATGCGACCACCATCGTCAACCAGATCATCAGCTTTGAGCCCGAGCGCATGCTCTCCATGCAGAACGTGCAGGTTCCTGAAGGATTTCCGTGGGAAGTGAACTTCCAGCAGACGTGGTCCGTGATTTATTTTGAGCCGCTTGGCCCGGACCGAACACAACTGCGCGTCGTCGGACTTGGTTACGGCGAAGGCGGCGACTGGGACACGCTCTACAACTACTTCAAGGGCGCCAACGCCCAAGTGCTGGACGAACTCAGAAAAAAGTTTGATCAGGATGAAGCAGTGGTCGAGGGCGACCCGCTGGAAGCGCTGAGCGCACTCGTGGGTGGTGAGTGGGTTCATGAAAGCGAAACGCCGCGCGGCGTCTTCCGTGTGCGCAACATTCTGACGCACGGCCCCGATGGCGAATCTATCGTCGGAACCGGCTGGCTCGGCGATGCTGACGGCATGTTCGAGCACGGCGCGACGACGGTGTACCGCGATGCACAGTCTGACCAGGCGCGCTTCCTCAACGTCAATGAAAACGGCGCCATCGCACAAGGCGCGCTCACCCTTGCGACCGACGGCGCGGTGTTGTGGGACTGGAACGCCGCCGACGAAGAAGGAGTGGTCACAACGTATGACGCTCGTATGTACTTCGATGACGCGAACCCGGATCGGTATCGTTTCAAGCTGGCGCTCGTGAACGAGGATGGCTCACTTCAGCCAATGGTGGACATCTGGTATGACCGGGTGGAGGAAGTTCCAGCGAAATTCAAGCAGATGAAATCAGCGACGGTCACGCAGCGCTGATTGAACTCTTGCGTTCTGAATCAATCGCCCGGTGGCGGCGGACCCCATCCGCCCCCGCCGGGCGTTTCGATGATGAGGCGATCGCCAATTTCCGCGCGCACTCCGTCGGTGGGATTTAATTTCAAGACATCACCGTTGGATCGAATCAAGGTTTGTGCGCCGGGTGAGCCATCGTTGCCGCCGGCAGCGCCGCGCGGCCCGCGCACGCGATTCTGTGTGAGCACGGAAACATCCAGCGGGCGCAGGAATTCGAGTTCACGGATGAGACCATCTCCACCGCGATGCGCCCCGGCGCCGCCCGAGCCGCGCCGGATGCGCGTTTGTGCAATGCGCACCGGGTAGCGCAATTCGAAGATCTCCGGATCGGTGATCGCCGTGTTGGTCATGTGCGTGTGAACAGCGCTCGCGCCGGGCGCCTGCGCCGTCGCCCCCGCGCCGCCGGCCAATGTTTCGTAGTACGAAAACGTCTCATCACCGATGATCACATTGTTCATCGTGCCTTGTGAATCGGCGACATCGGAGACCTCGCGCAGCAACGCATTGATCAGGCGCTGGCTTGTCTCCACATTGCCGCCCGCGACGGCGGGGCATGTGGCCGGATCGTCCGTGAACACGGGATTGAGCATCCCCTCCGGAACGATGAGTCGCACCGATCGCAGCAATCCATCGTTGATCGGGACGGGTTCGTCGATGAGCAGCCGCATGACGTATGCAACGGTGCTATGCACGACGACGAGCGGCGCGTTGAGATTGCCCGCGTGGGTCGGCGCGCTGCCTGTCAGGTCGATGACGGCGCCGCGCTCGGTGAGTTGCACGCGCCCGCGAATCGGCGCCCCATCGTCCAGCGCATCGTCGATCGTCGCTTCCAACGGCGCCCGAGCGGCGCACGCATCGACGACGGCCCGGTTTGAGCGCTCAAGCACTCGCTCCATCGCTTCAAACACATCGGCTCGTCCGAACTCATTGGCGAGGCGGCGGAGCGCATCATCGGCGAAGCGCGCCGCGGCGAGCGCTGCGGCGAGATCGCTGAGGTTTTCTCGCAAAGCGCGCGTTGGGTGCGCGCTGGTTGTCAGAAGTGTGGTGATCGCCGCCCAATCCGTCACGCCGGCGCGCACCAGATGCGTTGGCGGAATCACGACACCTTCCTCGACAAGCGTCGTGGCGCCGGGCGGCATGGAGCCGGGACGGATGCCGCCAATCTCCGCATGATGCGCGCGCGAGGCGGAGTATCCAAGCAGCGTTCCGTCCTCGGCATGCACGGGCGCAACGACCGTCACATCGGGAAGGTGCGACCCGCCAAACGCGGGATGATTCGTGACGATCACGTCGCCGTGATTCAGTGTCGTGGTTTCGACAATCCGGCGCACACAATGCCCGAGCGCGCCGAGATGCACCGGAATATGCGGCGCCGAAGCGACGACCTCCCCCTTTGCGTCAAGCAGCGCGCAGGAAAAATCGAGCCGTTCCTTCACATTCGTGGAGAGCGCGGCTCGTTGCAGCATCGCGCCCATCTGGTCAGCGCAGGCGTCAAGCCGATGCGCGATGAGTTCATGTCGAATGATGTCGTGTTGTGATGACGCGCCGATTGGCGCTGCATCGCCGCGAAAATCAAGTTTCAGGGCGCCGTCTTCGCCACGCTTCGCCGTCCAGCCGTGCTCCACGACGGTGACGCTATGAGATTCAAGAATGAGTGCAGGGCCATGCACGTGTGCATCGGCGCCGAGCCTGACGCGGTCATGCACCGGCACTTCACGTCGGCCGCTAAACCAGGCGTGCGCCGTGCGCTCGTTCTCGTTTGAATCCGTGACGGAATCGTGCGGTTCGATATGAGGCGCATCGTGCGAGTCGTCCGCATCAATGCGTGCAACGAGCCGCAGGGCGACCAGTTCGATATCAGTTGAATTGGGCACAAAGCCGAACGTCGCTTCATGCCGCGAAAAGAAGAGTTCGCGCAATGGCGCGGCGCCGTCCCAGTCGACGGTGATCGTGAACGACTGGCCTGCAAGGCGCAATTCAACAAGGCGTTGTATCTGCGCCCGTTTCGACAGAATGTCTGAATCGAAGGCGTTGAGCGCCTGCCGCGCCAAGTCGTTGGACATGGCAAGAACCGATGGCATCGGCGGCAGTGGCGTCAGCACGCTTCGCTCGGCCAAGCGCTCCATCGGCGAGTGATGCACGCCAACCGCGCTGAGCAGGCTCGCATCCGTTGGAACAATGACGGACGTGCATCCGAGGCGTGCGGCGACCGCGCAGGCATGTTGCGGCCCGGCGCCCCCAAATGCGACAAGCGTGTAGTCGGCGGGGTCATAACCGGCGCGCACACTGATGCGCCGGATGGCCTCGGCCATATGCTCGTTCGCCAGATCGAAGAAACCTTGCAAGAC
Organism: Phycisphaerales bacterium; assembly: GCA_029260345.1. Lineage (GTDB taxonomy): Bacteria > Planctomycetota > Phycisphaerae > Phycisphaerales > UBA1924 > OFTM186. The sequence goes on from JAJDDK010000005.1 coordinate 216,080, forward strand.
CTGGTCGCGCGTCTCACAGTTGTTTGCATTGAGTCCGGCGCGCTCCATGACGCTCGTGAGCGCTCGTTCCGCCGCGTTTCCGTCGAGCGGAATGCCGAATTGTGCAGGATCAATGCGGCCGAGCAAGAGGTTGACGTCCGTCACGGTGAGCGGGCCACCCGCGCCATAACACGCTGGCCCGGGGTCCGCGCCGGCGCTGCGCGGTCCGACGAACGGTCGATCGCCGTCGAAGCCGCAGATGGAGCCGCCGCCAGCCGCGACGGTCTCAATACGAACCGCGGGCGCCAGCAATGTCGCATCGCCGACGGTGTGTTCGAAGGTGAGTTCGGGCTGACCTTCAATGCGCGCCACATCGGTGCTCGTGCCGCCCATGTCGAAGGAGATGATGCGTGAAGCGCCGGCGCGTTTGCCTGCCATCGCTGCACCGACGACTCCCCCGGCCGGGCCGCTCAGCAAGCCTTGCACGGGTCGAAACTCCGCCGCGGGCGAGAGTCCGCCCGCGCTGGTCATGACGTCGAGCCGCGCGTGCGCAGCGGCGTGGGATACCGAAGACAAATACGTTTCCAAAATCGGTGATAGACCAGCATTCACGACCGCCGTGCGCGCTCGCGGCAGCAACTTCGGCGTGCGGCTGAGATCGCTCGACAGTGACACATGCTCGAAACCACTTTCAAGCAAGATGTCTCGGACGCGTCGCTCATGCGTTGCGTTTCGCCAACTGTGCGCCAGCGCGACGGCGGCGACGCGAAATCCACTCGCCGCGGCTTCGGTCGCGGCCGTGCGCACAATATCTTCGTCAAGCTCCAGGATGACGTTTCCATCAGCGTCGATCCGCTCGCGCATTTCAAAAGCGGCTCCATGCAGCGGGCGGCTCTTGCGGATGTCCAGCGCGAACAGTTGCGGCCGGCGCTGGTCGCCAATGTCCAGCAGATCGGCGAAGCCTTCAGTGACGAAGAAGGCGGTGGGGGCGTGAGTGCGTTCGAGCAGCGCGTTGGTGCCTCGGGTCGTGGCGAGTCGCAGGCGCATCGGCGGCAGCGATTCAGGAAACGGCGTGCGGGTGGCAAGGCGCGCCGCAATGATCGGCGACGGTTCGCCGGTCGTGAGTTCGATCACATCGCCAATCGAACATGGCAGTTCGCTGAGCCTGTCGGCGCTCAATTCACCATCGATGGTGCATGCGGTGACGGTCACGCTCGCGTCCGGAGCGCCCTCAGTGCGCCCAAGGGTGAATCCAGCGATGGCCGCCGCGTTCTCGAGCCAATCCGCCCGAATGGAGATCGTATTCGCATTCAGAACACGATCCACGCGCGCTCGCAGCGCTCCCGAGGAAAGCGTCTTGATGCGCATCACGCGGCCGTCGGGCGCCACCGCGATGCAATCGGTGAACGTCCCGCCGGTGTCAATCGCAAGGCGCCATGTTGGATCGGTGGTGGTCATAAGCTCTGGGCGGCGCGAGGAAAATCGCCTCGTTAGCGTATCGCGGGCGCCGGGGGCGAGGGGGCGCTTGCAGCCGTATGATGCATGTGGATATCAACGCGAACCTGAGCACTCAGGAGGCCACGCCATGGGCATGTTCACACCGGTCAATTTGTGGAACTGGATTGAAGAGCACAAGGACGAGCTGAAGCCGCCCGTCAGCAACCAGGTGGTCTGGCGTGACGATCGCGACACCATCGTCTTCGTCAGCGGCGGGCCCAACACGCGGAACGATTACCACGTGAACCCAACGGAGGAGTTCTTCTATCAACTCAAGGGCGACATGCACCTGCCGATTGTGCACGAGGATGGCCGCCGCGAAGTGATTCAGATTCGTGAGGGCGAGATTTATTTGCTGCCGGCGTGGGTCCCGCATTCGCCGCAACGCCCGGCGGACACGATCGGCCTGATCATCGAGTTGAAACGACCTGAGGGCGCGAAGGACGCGCTGCGGTGGTACTGCGACAATTGCAATGAGATTGTCTACGAAGAGCAGTGGACGCTGGAGAACATCGCGCTCGATTTGAAGCGCATCATGGAGCGATTCTGGACGAAGGATGACTTGCGCACGTGCAAGAACTGCGGGACAAAGGTTGAGAAGGCGGAACCTGCGGAGACGTACTTTCCGGCCAACGCTTGATGAATCGAGTTGTGTTCTCTCATGAAGATCGACATCCACACACATATTCTCCCCGGCGAATTGCCGGACTTTTGCGCGAAGTATGATTGCGAAGACTTCATCCGCCTGGAGCGCATCACGCCGTGCTGCGCGCGGATGATCCGCAACGGCGGCCTCTTCCGCGAGATTGATGCAAACTGCTGGGATCCAGACGTGCGCCTCGCGGACATGGACGCGACCGGCGTGACGATGCAGGCGCTTTCGACCATTCCCGTGCTGTTTTCCTACTGGGCGCCGGCGGAACAGGCTCTCGATCTATCGCGCGTGCTCAATGATCACATCGCGGAGATCACACGTGACAAGCCCGACCGCTTCTGCGGCCTGGGCACCGTTCCGATGCAGAACCCCAAACTCGCCGTGCAAGAGCTTGAGCGCTGCGTGAATGATCTCGGCATGGCGGGGATCGAGATCGGCAGCCACATTGAGCGCCCGGGTGAGGAGGACTGGAATCTGAATGAGCCGCAGGTGGTCGAGGTGCTGACCGCGGCGGCGGAACTCGGCGCGGCGGTCTTCGTGCACCCATGGGACATGATGGGCGCCGCGAATATGAAGCAGTACTGGCTGCCATGGCTGGTCGGCATGCCGGCCGAGACGTCGCGTGCGATCTGCTCCATGATTTTCGGCGGCGTACTCGAAAAGCTGCCGCACTTGCGTGTGTGCTTTGCGCACGGCGGCGGTTCATTCCCGGGAACGATCGGTCGGATTGAGCATGGCCATGCGGTGCGACCCGACCTGTGTGCGGCGGACAACTCCTGCAACCCGCGCGACTATCTCGGCAAGTTCTATGTGGATTCGCTCGTGCACGATGCAGATGCGATGCGATTCCTCGTGAATCTGATCGGCGCGGAGAGGATCGCGCTGGGGTCGGATTACCCGTTCCCGCTGGGCGAGCACCATCCCGGCGCGCTGATTGAATCAATGCCTGAATTCGATGAATCGGTGAAGGAGCAGTTGCTTTGGCGCACCGCGCATGAGTTCTTGCGCCTTGAGTCTCCGGCGACCATCGGCGAGCAAGGCGGTCGCGCGTGAGTGGCGCCGCGGTGGGGCAACTGGCGCAGCGTGAAGCAGAGGCAATGGAACTTGATGCACGTGATCCGCTCGCTGACGAGCGCGGCAATTTCTTGCTGCCCACGGATGAAGCGGGAACACCACTGGCCTATTTCACGGGGAATTCGCTCGGCCTTCAGCCGAAATCAACGCGCGCCATGCTGGAGCGCGAGCTGGACGACTGGGCCGCAATGGGCGTCGAAGGTCATCACGATGCCGAGCGCCCATGGGTGAGCTATCACGAACTCGCCCGTGAGAAACTCGCGCGGCTCGTCGGCGCCCAACCCCGCGAAGTCGTCGCGATGAATTCGCTGACGGTGAATCTGCACTTCTTGATGGTGTCGTTCTATCGACCGACCCGAGATCGATACAAGATCGTGATCGAAGACTCGGCGTTTCCGTCGGATAGTTACGCCGTCGCGAGTCAGGCGCGCTTTCACGGGTTTGATCCGAAGGATGCGATTGTCCGGCTCAAGCCGCGTAATGGCGAGCACACGATCCGTACGGAAGATGTTGAAGAATTACTGAATCGCGATGGCGGCTCGATCGCACTCATGATGCTCGGCGGTGTGAACTATCTCACCGGGCAGTTGTTTGACATGGAACGGCTCACGCAGGCCGGGCACGCCGCGGGTTGCGTGGTCGGATGGGACCTCGCCCATGCCGCGGGCAACGTGCCACTGAAACTGCACGACTGGAACGCGGACTTCGCGGCGTGGTGCCATTACAAGTACATGAACTCCGGCCCCGGCGCGGTGGCCGGCGCGTTTGTGCATGAGCGGCATTGGCGCGACGGCGCAGCAGGCCTGCCGCGGTTTGAAGGCTGGTGGGGGCATGATCCGGACATTCGATTCAAGATGGAGCCGCAGTTTGTGCCGGCGAAAGGCGCGGACGCCTGGCAGGTGAGCAATCCGCCGATCTTTTCACTCACGCCGGTGCTCGCGTCGCTGAGCATCTTCGATCGGGTCGGGATAGATCGCCTGCGCGAGAAATCGCTGGCGCTCACCGGTTTTCTTGAGTCGCTGCTCGATTCGATCGGCGAGCACGTGAGTGTGCTCACGCCGCGCGACCCGGCGCAGCGCGGCTGCCAGCTTTCGATTGTGGTCGAAGGCGCTTCCCGCGAAACACATACGAAACTGCGCGAGGCGGGAATCGTCTGCGACTTCCGCGAGCCCAACGTCATTCGCGCGGCGCCGGTTCCGCTGTACAACACCTTCCATGACTGCTGGCGTCTCGCCAGCACGCTGGCGACGATCATCCGCTGACCGACCGAGTGAAAGCGACGAACACGAATGAGCGACGGGGGCGAACGACGTTTCACGATCTTCGGAGCCGGCCTTGCTGGCACGCTCATGGCAATCTATCTCGCGCGCCAGGGCGAACGAGTGGAGCTGTATGAACGTCGATCTGATCCGCGAATTGGTGATGTTGACGCCGGGCGCTCGATCAACCTCGCGCTGTCGCGGCGCGGTCTGACGGCTTTGCGCGGCGTCGGGCTTGAGGATGCAGTGCTTGCCAGCGCCATCCCGATGCGCGGTCGTATGTTGCACGACACGGCGGGCAACCTGACCTTTCAGCCGTACGGGCACAAGAAGGAGCAGGCGATCAACTCCGTCTCGCGGGCGGGGCTGAATCAGCTCTTGATTGAAGCGGCGGACGCGGAGCCCAATGTCACGATTCACTTCGGCGCGAAATGTCGCAAGGTAGATTTCGATCGGGCCGCGGCGGAAGTGGAATGGCTCGACGGGCGGCGCCGCGAAGAAGTGAAAACTGGTGTCGTGATCGGCGCCGACGGCGCGTTCAGCGCGGTGCGCCTGTCCATGCAATTGCGCGATCGATTTGATTTCTCGCAGGAGTACTTGCCGCACGGGTATAAGGAATTGAGCATTCCGCCGACGGATGAAGGCGAATTCGCGCTGGAGCCCAACGCGCTGCACATCTGGCCGCGCGGCGGGTTCATGATGATCGCATTGCCCAATGCGGATCGCAGTTTCACGTGCACGCTCTTCTGGCCGCACGAAGGCGCCAACAGCGCGGCGGAGATTGATTCGGTCGACAAGGCCGTTGCTTTCTTCGAGCAGCAGTTCCCCGATGCGCTCAAACTCATGCCGTCATTCCGCGAAGACTATGCGGGCAATCCTCACAGTTCACTGGCGACGATGCGATGCTTCCCGTGGAATGTGGACGGCCGCGCGCTGCTCATCGGCGATGCGAGCCATGCCGTCGTGCCGTTCTTCGGGCAGGGGATGAACGCGGCGTTCGAGGACTGCCGTATTCTGGCGGAGCGCCTCGACGAATCCGGCGGCGCCGATTTGGCGACCGTGTTCACGCAATTCAGCGCCGAGCGCAAACCAAATGCGGAGGCGATCGCAGACCTGGCGCTGGCGAACTACGTAGAAATGCGCGATACCGTGAATTCGCCGCTGTTTCGATTAAAGAAAGCAGTCGAGCGCGTGCTGGCGCGAACATTCCCCGGCTATCTGTCGCTCTACGAAATGATCAGTTTCACGAACATTCCGTATGCGGCGGCTCTGGCGATTGAAAAGCGGCGCAAGCGCGCTGCTTTGGGGCTCGTGCTCATCATCGGTCTCATTCTCTTTGCCATTATTGTGCGAGTTTTCTAATCATGGTGAAACTGTATGACATCACACCACTGGTCACGCCAAAGCTCGCCGTCTGGCCGGGCGACACGCCGGCGAGCCGCGAGGTGCTTTGTGATCTGGCGAAGGGCGACACGATCACGCTCAGCACGTTGCGCGCAACTGTGCATCTTGGCGCCCATGCGGATGCGCCGAGCCACTACGGAGTAAACGGGTGCACGATTGAGGCGCAGTCGCTGGCGCCGTACTTGGGGCCTTGTCAGGTGATCACGGCGACCATCGGTCGCGGCGAGCGCGTTGGGCGCGAGCGTCTGGCTTCGGAGTTGACGGAGCCGCGGGTTTTGATTCGGACGTCGTCGTATCCGAATTCGGAGCAGTTCAACGAAGACTTCGCGGCGCTGTCACCGGAATTGATTGAACATCACGCCGCGCAGGGTGGATTGCTCATTGGACTCGACACGCCGAGTGTTGACCTGTTCAGCTCGAAAGATTTGCCCTCGCATCACGCGGCGTTGCGGCACGATGTCGCGCTGCTGGAAGGCGTTGTGCTCAAGGACGTGCCGGACGGTGTGTATGAATTGATCGCGCTGCCGCTGAAATTGGCGGGGTTTGATGCGAGTCCGGTGAGAGCGGTGTTGAGGGGGGACTAGGCATCAGGGACCAGCGACCGGGGACCAGGGGGAGAAGGGATCAGTCGATGGTTGCGATGACTTTGAGTTCGATGGCGATTGGGGTTGGCAGGGCGTTTATTTCGATGGTCGTGCGCGCTGGATTGGGGTTGTTTTCACCGGCGAAGTGTTCGGCGTAGACCTTGTTGTAGATCTTGAAGTCGTCCTTCATGTTGGTGAGAAAGACGAGCACATCGACGATGTGGCTCCACGACGAACCTGAATCTTCCAGAATCGCGCGCACGTTGGCAAAGCAGGATTCGCACTGGGCCGTGATGTCGTAACTCTCGATTTCGCCTTGGGCGTTCAGTGTGACGCCGGGGATGTCCTTTGAGCCGCGCTTACGCGGGCCGACGCCGGAGAGGAACAGAAGGTTGCCGACGCGGCGCGCATGTGGATAGGCGCCGACGGGCTCCGGGGCGCGGTTGCTGTCAAACGTCGTTGGATCGTGCATGGATAGCCCCTCACAGAAAATGTGCGGCGTCATCGCGGCGCCATCGAAAATTGCTTATTCATCGTGTGTCTGAATGCACACGTTTTTCGGCTCGGTAAAGAACTTCAATGCGTCCTGCCCGCCCTCGCGGCCGACACCGGACTGCTTCATGCCGCCGAAGGGCGTGCGCAAATCGCGCACCATCCAGCAGTTGATCCAGACGATGCCGGTTTGAATCTGCGCCGCGACCCGGTGAGCGCGATCCAAATCGCTTGTGAAGATCATTGACGCGAGGCCGTACGGTGTGCCATTCGCGTCGGCAATGGCTTGCGTCTCATCGGCGAATGAACTGATGGTGACGACCGGGCCGAAAATCTCCTCCTGCCGGGTCGCGCAGGACATTGGCAGGTTTGTCAGAACGGTTGGCTCGTAGAAGTATCCGTCGCGGCAGCGATCGTTCGGCGCTTCGAGTCGATTGCCGCCGAGCCGCACGTCCGCGCCTTCGTCGCGGGCGCGATTCACAGCCGCTTCGATTTTGTCACGGTGGTCAGCCGAGACCAGTGCGCCAAACTCCGTGGAGTCATCCATTGGATCGCCGATGCACAGCGCCTTTGTGCGCGCGATAAACGCATCGATGAACTGATCGTAGATGGATTGTTCAACGAGGATGCGTGAGCCGCACAGGCAGATCTGGCCCTGATTCGTAAACGCGGCTCGCACGGCAGACTTCACTGCAAGGTCGAAGTCCGCATCGGCGAAGATCACATTCGGGTTCTTTCCGCCGAGTTCAAGCGAAATTCGTTTGAACATCGGACCAGCGACGCGCGCGATGGCTTGCCCGGTCGATGTGCCGCCCGTGAACGAAATCGTGGGAATATCCGGATGTTCAACTATCGCGGCGCCCGTCGTCGCGCCCGCGCCATGCACGATGTTCAACACGCCGGGCGGAAAGCCCGCTTCTATGACCAAGTCCGCGAGCAAATGCGCCGTGAGCGGTGTGACTTCCGATGGCTTGCCAACGCAGGTGTTGCCCGTCGCCAGCGCCGGCGCGAGCTTCCACGAGAATAAATACAGCGGCAGGTTCCACGGCGCGATGAGGCCCGCCACGCCGCGCGGCTGGCGGAGTGTGTAATTCAGCGTTCGATCATCGGTGCGATGAAACTCCGAATCGCCGTGCAGAATTGCGGTGGCGAAGAATCGAAAATTTGCGGCGGCGCGGGGGATGTCCACTCGCCGCGCCAGTGAAATTGGTTTGCCCGTGTCGCGTGACTCAGCCTGTGCGAGTGGTTCGAGGTTGGCGTCGATCAGTTCCGCGAGGCGCAGCATGAGGCGCGAGCGTTCATCGGGATGCGCTTTCGACCAGGCGGGAAACGCTCGCATCGCGGCGCTTGCGGCGTCATTCACATCTTCTGCGGATGAATTCGGCGCTTGCGCATAAGTCTTCCCGGTCGCCGGTTCGTGCACGTCGATCCAGTCACCGGAGCGCGGCGTGCGACGTTCGCCATCAATGAGATTCGTCAGGCGATCCATGCGATTACTCACCATTGTTCCACGAGCCGCGCCAGCACGCCACTCTTACAGGCAGTTTGTGCGGCCACCATCCACCGGGACGCTGATTCCGGTGATGTACGACGCTGCGGGCGAACACAAGAACGCGGCAGCGGCAGCGATTTCTTCGGGTTCGCCAAAGCGGCCCATGGGCACGCTTCCTCGCATGTTTGCGGCTACGGTGTCGGGCGATGAGTCACCCTTGGCGGCGCGTCCTTTGATAAGCGCATCGAGGCGGGCCGTTGCGGTGAATCCGGGGAGGATGTTGTTGACGGTGATTCCGAACGGCGCCAGTTCGGTGGCGATGGTCTTGGACCAGCTCGCGACGGCGCCGCGCACGGTGTTGGAGACGCCGAGGCCGGGGATCGGCGCTTTCACACTGGTGGAGATGATGTTGACGATGCGTCCCCACTTGCGCTCTTTCATGCGTGGGGTGAGCGCCTGCGTGAGGATCTGATTGCAGACAAGGTGCATCTTGAAGGCGCGGACAAAATCATCCGGGTTGGCGTCGATGGCGGGGCCAGCGGCGGGTCCGCCGGTGTTGTTGATCAGGATGTCGGCGCCGCCGGCGGATTTCACAAACGAATCAATCACCGATCGCACATTCGACTCGTCGGCAAAGTCGGCGACGAGGACCGTGTGTTCCTGTCCGGGTGAGTTTGGCAGCGACGCTTGCGCACGTTGCAGCGCCGCTTCATCGCGCGCGAGCAGTGTGATGGAAGCGCCCAGCGTGGCCAGCGCGCTCGCCGTGGCAAGGCCGATGCCTTGGCTTGAGCCGCACACGACGGCGCGTTTGCCGGTGAGATCGATGTTCATATGCGCGAGGCCTCCAAAAAAAACCGCCCGAACGGTTGGATGCGTTCGGGCGGTGATGATGGCAGGTCGATGGCGAGATCGCCAGTGAGAAACGGATTCAGTCTGCCGTTTCCTGGAAAACGTGGATGTCGCGCTGGGGGAAGGGGATGCCGATGCCGGCGTTGTCGAGCGCATATTTCACATCGCGCGTCAGCGCCTGGCGCACGGCGGCCCAATCCGGGGTGGGCGCCCACACGCGCACTTGCCAGTTGATGCTGGAGTCGCCCATGGAATCAAGCCAGACCATGATGTCATCATCGGGCAGGCGACCTTCGACCGCGCGAGCCGCGGCTTCGAGGACTTCGCGCGTCTTGCGCAAATCGGCGCTGTATTCGGTGCCGACGTTCACATCGACGCGGCGTTTCGGATGAAACGTGATGTTTTCGATCGTCTGGCCGAAGATGTTGCTGTTGGGAATGATGATGCGCTTGTTGTCAAAGGTGTCCACCATAGTTGTGAACACCTGAATCTCATCCACTTTGCCGAGCACGCCGGCGACGTTGACCACGTCACCCACTTTGAACGGCCGAAAGATGAGGAGCATGATCCCCGCGGCGAAGTTGGACAATGTGCCTTGCAGCGCGAGTCCAATGGCGAGACCGGCGGCGCCGATGACGACGGCGAAACTCGCGGTTGGAATGCCGAAAATGCCGAGAATCGCGAGCGCGACGAGAAGCAGCACGCCCCAGCGCACGAGCCGCCCGAGAAACTTGGTGAGCGTGATTTCCATCTTGGCGCGAGTGAGCGCGCGAGACGTCAATCGTTGCGCCCAGCCAGCGATGAACAAACCAATGAAAATGAGAATGAGCACGCCTGCGAGACGCGTGGCGTATTCAATAATCAGCGGCGTGTTCTGCTCGAGGAATCCCGGAAAGTCGTTGAACACTTCAGACAACGATGGTGACGATTCGGCGCCGGTGTCAGCCGCAGTGTTGGCGGCGTCAGTCGCACCGTTGGCCGGTGGCGGATTCTGCATTGATCGAACTCCCCTTTGGTGACGATGGGCGCGATGGCGTCCGTCGCCACACTCCCCGTGTGCAAGTCAAAAAAACCGGAAGGCCATGCTAGGGAGTAGGGTCGATCTGCTCAACGAGTTGCAATGATGTCTGACGTGTCCTGCGCGCAGAAAAAAGGCGACGTCGCTCCTCAGCTCGACGTCGCCGGAGATTGCGGGCCGTGTTCTAAGTTCAATCCTCGTCAGTGTTTCGGGGTTCTGGCTTGGGCTTGCGCGGCAGTTTCTCGTCACGGTTGGCGGCGTGATACGCGAATGACGCCAACACGGCGGAACTGCGAATCACATCACCCGGAATCACGCGCTCGTACACATCCATGTTCGAGTGATGGGTGCGCGTGAAGTAATCGAGCGAGTCCTGAATGAATTGAAAACCGGGAAGGCCAACGTTGTCGAACGGGATGTGATCAGTGCTGCCGGTGTCGCGGATGGTGACGGTGGTCACGCCGAGGTCGGCGAATGGTTCAATCCATGCTTCGAAGATTGGGCGCACGCCACCGTTGGACTGGCAGTAAATGCCGCGAATGGCGCCGCCGCCGTTGTCGAGGTTGAAGTACGCGGAGAAGTTGTCGTACTCGTCGGTTGTTTCCATCGTGTCGCGATCGGCGAATGTCTTGCCGACGTAGCCGCGCGAGCCGAGCAGTCCTTGTTCTTCGCCGGACCACAGTGCGACGCGAATCGTGCGCCGTGGCTTGAGGCCACTGGCGATGATGATGCGGGCAGCTTCCATGACCACAGCGGATGCGGCGCCATTGTCGGACGCGCCCGTTCCCGCATGCCATGAGTCGTAGTGCGCGCCGAGCATGACCACTTCGTCGCGCAGGTCCGGATCCGTGCCGGGAATTTCCGCAATGACGTTGCGTCCGGTGAGGTCTTCATCGTGGAAGGTCGCTTCCACTTCGACGGACATTTCGACTTTTTCGCCGCGCTCAAGCAAGCGTGCGACGCGGTTGTAATGTTCGGCCGCGACGACCACTGACGGCAGCGCTGGTTCGGCGTCCACATCGCGTGAACCGCCGGAACCAACGAAAAAGACGCCGTAATCTCCGCGCCGGCTGCCCGGTTCGAGGATGACGGCGGCGCCGCTTTCTTTGAGTGCGGCAGTGGTGGCGCGCTGCACGGCGCGGCGGCGGCGAAACTCCGCAATGCGATCAGCGAAGTCCGAACGAGCGCCGGGGATCGGCGCCATGAACAGTTCCTTCAGGCTCTCTTCGTCGTGGCGCGTCGCGATCGGATCAAACGGTGTTTCGAGATTGACCGGGCCGCCGAGCAAAACAATCTTGCCTTCGAGATCGCCATCAAACTCTTCCACTTCTTCAACAGAGTCAAAGTCGAGCAAGACCGGCACGCCAGTGATGACACCATTGGTGCCGGGCGTCCACGCTTCTGGGATGGCGATCATCGGCATGTACGTCGGATAGGTCATGCCGACGGCGACTCTTTCGAAGGTCCAGCCGCGACCGAATTCACCCCACGGTTCGAGGCGTGCATTCTTCAGGCCGTATTCCGCGAGTGTGTCGCGGGCCCATTCTTGCGCGCGCTTCAGTTCCGGCGAGCCGGTCAGCCGCGGGCCGAGTCGATCGGAGATGTGCCAGACCATCTCCATGACTTCCGAATTGTCGAACGCTTCGGCGCGAATGCGCGCGACGGCGTCCAGATCAACCGGTTCGCCGGCGAATGTGAGCGAGGACATCGCCGTCGCGGCGAACAGGGCGGGTGCAAAGATGCGCTTCATGCAGGCGGCTCCACTCTTCTCTTCCGTTGTGGGAAATCGCGAACGCAGGCGGACGGCGCACGAGTGGGTGTGGCGCTCCGGCCGTCACCGTCCTATCGGACGCTGGCAGGACCGGCTTCACTGCATCGAGAATCGCTGAACCACCCATCGGCGCTAGACCGCCGCTGGTTCTAGCCGTCGCGGCCATCTCGGTTGCGTCTGAAGGATGCGGGTACTCTTTTTCGGGCAATGCAGCAGGAGACTTGGTGATGACGGCTGGTGTGAAGACAGGCAAAGTGGAGGGGCGTCGGGCCCTGCATTTCAATTCGCTCGACGAGGTGCTCGCTGATCTCGATCGCCTTGAGCAGGCCGAGGCCTCAGGTTCAGTAAAGACGCTCGGAAACTGGAGCGCCGGGCAGGTGTTTACGCATCTGGCGATGCTCTTTGAGATGTCGCTGGATGGATTCACGTTCACGGCGCCGCTTCCGGTTCGACTCATGGGACCGATGTTGAAGAAGCGTGTTCTCAGCGATCGTGAGATTCCGACCGGCATTCAACTTCGGGGTGGTTCGGCCGCCGCACTCATTCCGCCGGACGACGTTTCGTTTGAACAGGGCATGCAGCGCTTGCGCGCCGTCATCGGTCGCGTCACCGGAGGCGAACAAATGACTCATCGGAGCCCTGTCTTCGGCCGGTTATCGCACGAAGAGTGGACGACGTTGCAGTTGAAGCATTGTGCTTTGCACTTGGGGTTTTTGATTCCGAATTCGTGAGGAGGGCGCTGGGATGATCGTGAACACAGCGAAAGTGAAGGCGCCGGCCGCACCGCGTGCGAGCATTTCGATTGAGTCACCGATCGGTCTCATCAACATTGAAGCAACGGATGAAGGGATCACAGCGATACATTTCGCGGACCCTGATGGCGCAACCGCGCACGGTTCAGTCGCGGCTCGAAGGAATCTCGGCGAGGCAGCGCCTCCGCTTGACGTGGCGGGAGTGGCGCAACAGGCGGCGGACGAAATCGCCGCATACCTCGGCCAAGCACACACACTATTCACGACGCCAATTGCCACATTGGGCACGGCATTTCAGCGGCGAGTATGGGATTTCCTGCGAACCATCCCCGCCGGCGAAACGATGAGCTACGGCGCCGTCGCGGCTGCAGTCGGCTCTCCCGGCGCCTCGCGCGCCGTCGGCATGGCGTGCGGCCGCAACCCGATCCCGATCATCGTGCCGTGCCATCGCGTGGTCGCGGCGGACGGATCGCTGCATGGCTTCAGCGCGGGGTTGTGGCGAAAGGAATGGCTGCTGGAGCACGAAAGCGTCAGTGGTCGCGGTTCTTCGGAGAACTTATGGACAACATGAATGAGATCCGTCCCAAGCGTAAGTGGTATTGGATCGGCAGCGCGATGATGGTGATTCCTGCCGTGTTGTATCTGATATTTTTTGGTGGAATCATCTATTTGGCAATGGGCCAAACCACGTCGCTTTTTGTAGCGCCGGGTGAATTGACGATCCAAGTCGAGAAGCCGGGCACATACGTCGTCTGGTCGATCCCGCAGGGGACAGTTGACGGTCAGTTTTATTCGGCGCCGAAGGAATTACCACCGGGTCTCGGTATTTCCGTGTATGACTCGACGGGTTCGCGATTGTCTCTCGGATCATCGCAGGCAACTTCGATGAGAGGAAGCGGAAGCTCACATGATGACGGTCGACGGCAGATCACGTCTTTCGAAGCTCCGGCGCCAGGCTCCTACCGAATTGTCATTGAGGGTGAGTTTCCAGATCGCGTTTGCGGCGTCAATCGTTCGGCATTTCAAAGCGCAGGGTCAGCGTTTGGCCTCCTCGGTGGCATTCTCGCAGTGAATTGCTTGTCGCCGATTCTCTTTCTGGGGGGGTTGACTATCGTCATCGTGACGCTTGTCCGGCGCATCATTGCGAAACGTGCTGCGGCGCCTCCAATGGTGGCCTAGTCCGATCGATTGAGCAGAAACGTGGCGCCGCATTGTTCAGTCGCGGCGTACGATCAGCATCATGACCAACACCACCATCGCCCTGACCAGCGGCGAGCCTGACGAATACCTCTTCCGCACCGGGGACGCCGAACTGATGCGCCTCGGCTATCAGCATCGCGCGTGGGGCGCGCAGACGTATGCAATCTGGGAGCGCGCGGGCTTCGCGCCGGGGTGGCGGATTCTGGACCTCGGCGCCGGGCCGGGATTCTGCACGGTGGATTTGGCGCACCTCGTCGGACCGAGCGGCAGTGTGCTCGCGGTCGATGCGTCAGAGCGATTCTTGTCGCACATTCAGAAACGCATGGCGGTTGAGCCGCTGGACAATGTGCAAACGATTGAATGTGATGTGAACGAACTGGACCTGCCGGCGGGGAGCCTGGACGGCGCGTATGCGCGCTGGCTGCTGTGCTTTCTGCCGGACCCGTTGAATGTGGTGAAGCGCGTTGGCGCCGCGCTGCGCTCCGGAGGCGTGTTCGCGATTCAGGATTATTCAAATTATCGCGCCGTCGATGTGGTGCCCAAGAGCAAAGCATTTCAGCGCGGCATCGCGGCGTTTCGCGCGAGCTGGGAAGCGCACGGCGGCGATCAGGACGTCGCGTCGCGCTTGCCGGAGCTGCTGGTTGAAGCGGGGTTTGATGTGCGTGAGGCGACGCCGCTGGTGCGCACGGGGCGTCCTGGGACGAGCGTGTGGGCATGGCCGGACATCTTCTTTCGCCTGCACATTCCCGCGATGGTGGAGACGGGATATTTGAGCGAAGCCGACGCGGCGGAGTTCATGGCGGCGTGGGACGAGCGATCGAAGGATCCGAATGCGGTGCTATTGACGCCGCCGATGATGGACATTGTGGCGGCGAAGCGGTGAGAGTCGGGCTGCTAGAACAATTCCGATTCAATGTGTTTCATATATCGATTAGCGTAGAATAGATCAGGTTGCTGGTATCGAGGCCGGCATCGAATTGAGAATCTTGGATCTTTCGGGTTGTCTGCATCAAATAGCACGAGTCCGATCCCAAACACTTGGCACAGCGAATCGACACGGGCAATTTCATCATCTGGTGCCGCACGCGAAATGACCAAATATGATTTGTGACTGAAGAGGCAATAGGCGCATGCTTGGCCGAATGCAGTTACCAACTGGTATGTGTCAGGCTTTATCTCGGCGGAGACAATCTCAAGAGGCGCTGCAATGATATCGCTACGTTTCGATTCCCTCTTTCCGATTACGTCAGGAGTACCCCATTTGTCCCGAAAGCGATTGCCGCCGAGCGAAATTGCATGAGTGCAGTCTTCAATGTCATTGACAAGCCAGTCGGCAAACGGCTGGTAAAATTCTTCTTCTCGAACACGGGCTGGGGTTGAGGGAACAAGTTCGTCTTTAAGCGCATCAGTCTCGGTATCACGGTATTTCGTTAGCCGAAACAGTCCCCGCGATGGTTTGTAAACAGTATCGGAATAGTCCTCATGAAGTTTCCAGACATTGCCATGAATTGTGTTTGTTTTCAAGCTGTCGTCAGTTTCTTCAATCATGCGTACCAAGTCTGAATACCGGATACCTTCCGGATGATGTTCAAGTAATTCAAATGCTTTGTCTCGAATTTGTTGCCAAATCTTTGCCACGTTGCGTTGCTCCAACACTTCGGTCACGGAAACTACGACAGCAGGGGTCAAGAACTCTGACTCGGGAAGATGTAGCCTAATTTAGGGGCACTTTCTATGGTGGGCTGAGTTTGTGCGGGGACGTTCGGTCGAATTGCCGCTTCCGCACAGGCGCGGTTCGGATTGCGCATGAAAAAACCCGGACGAATTCGCCCGGGTCTAGTGATTCAATCAGTCAGTCGGCTCACCCTTCGGCGGCTTCCTTCTGCATCCGCGTGTAGCCATACTTCCGCTTCAGCGGCTTGATGACCAGGCCGTCGCGGATGGCTCGCGTGGAGGCCTTGATGCGGACGGGGCGGCCGTCGATGATGGCTCGCACGTCCTGCAGGTTGGGCTTGAAGGTGCGCTTGGTCTTGCCTGAGGTCTTTCGACCGAAGCCGCCCTTGGAGATCTTCTGACCGCTGTAGGCGTACTGACGTCCACTGACGGTTCGTTTTCCGGTGAAAAAGCACTCGCGGGGCATGGCTGTAACGCTCCTCAGAATCGGTCCAAAAGGGTCGAGCCGGGCAGTGTAGCGGGGATTTCGGGGTAGGCAAGGGCGGGATCAGGCGAGCCGGGCCGACCCCGGCCCGGTCTAAGTTCGCAGTACGTTCGACGTTGACCGTCGCGGGGACGCGACGGCTCGCACTAGAGTGCCTCGCAATGACTTCGAACACGCCTAAATTCACCAATCGCCTCGCAGGCGAGACCAGCCCGTATCTCCTCCAGCACGCGCACAACCCCGTGGACTGGTTCCCGTGGGGGGAAGACGCCTTCGCCGAGGCCCGCCGGCGCGGCGTCCCGATCTTCCTCTCGATCGGCTACTCCACGTGCTACTGGTGCCACGTCATGGAGCGGGAGTCGTTCGAGCATGAGCCGACGGCCGCGATCCTGAATGAGCGATTCGTGCCGGTGAAGCTCGACCGCGAGGAGCGGCCGGACATCGACGACCTCTATATGAGCGCCGTCCAGATGCTCACCGGGCATGGCGGCTGGCCGATGAGCCTGTTCCTGACGCCGCCGGGCTCGGCGGGCGAGGACGACCCAGGGCTCAAGCCGTTCTGGGGAGGCACCTATTTCCCGCGCGAGTCGCGAGGCGGGCATCCATCCTTCCGTCAGATCATGGAGGGGATGAGCGACGCTTGGACCAACCGGCGCACTGAAGTCGTGCAGCAAGGGGAACTCATCGCCGAAGCGCTGCGTGATCGCCTCGGCGCGGAATCAAGACCCGCGCACATCAACGAGATGCAGGTCGGTCACGCCGTCGGGCAGCTCATGCAGATGTACGACTCATCAATGGGCGGCTTTGGCGGCGCGCCGAAGTTCCCACAACCGGTGTTCCTCGAGTTTCTTCTCGACGCCGCGCCGACGATTCGCGAGGACGAACCCAAGCATGCGGTGCTCGGCGCCGCGGCGCACACGCTGGAGCGCATGGCGCTGGGCGGCTTGTTCGATCAGGTCGGCGGCGGCTTTCACCGGTACAGCGTGGATGCGCAGTGGCTGGTGCCGCACTTTGAAAAGATGTTGTACGACAACGCGCAGATGGTGGGGCTGTATGCGCGGGCGTCGGTGATGTTTGAGGACGCGTTCTTTGAGCAAATCGCGCGGCGGACGTGTGAGTATGTGTTGCGGGAAATGAGAAACCAGAGCCCCGAGCGCGAGCGAGGGGTCACGGATGCGCAATCCAACGAAGAGAATGAGGAACTAACGGCTTCCGTAAACGAAAACGGACGAGACGCCCGTCCCACCGGCGAAGGTGGTAACGGCGCGTTTTTCAGTGCACAGGACGCGGAGGCCAATCACCGGGAAGGCCAAAACTATGTCTGGCGACTTGAAGAATTACGTGCGGCATTAGGCGAAGAAGATGCGGCGTTCGCAAGCCGCGTGTATGGGCTGGCGCAAGGAACGAACTTCCGCGATCCACACAATCCCGAAGATGAACCAGCAAATGTCTTGCGTTTGGCGGAACGACCTGAAGTGCTGGCGTCTCGATTTGAATTGGACGCGGCGGGGTTTCAGGCTCGTCTCGACGACGTGAACGCGAAGCTTTATGAAGCACGAGCGAAGCGCGATCAGCCGCTGACGGATGACAAAGTGATTGTCGCGTGGAATGGCTTGATGATCGCGGGTCTGGCCGATGCGGGGCGGTGGCTGAAAGAGCCGCGCTACGTGGACGCCGCGACTGAGGCGGCGCGGTTCATTCTGCATGAGATGCGCGATGATTCAGGCGGGCTGATGCGCGTGTGGCGCGACGGCGCCGCAAAGACGGAAGCGTTCCTTGAGGACTACGCCATGTTCATTCGCGGCTTGATCGCGTTGCACCGCGCCGGTGCCGGTGATGAGTTCCTGCCCGCGGCGATCGAATTGGCGGAAATGGCGCAGGAGCGTTTCGGCGATGTGGAGTGGGGCGGCTGCTTCGACACGCGCGATGGCCAGACGGACCTGATCGTGCGTTCAAAGACGATGCACGACGGCGCCATGCCCAGCGGCGGTTCGGTGATGATTCACAATTTGCTGGACCTCACGGAACTGAAAGGCGATGCGAAGCATCTGGATCGTGCGATGAAGGCGCTTGCGTCCATGAGCCGCGCGATTGGGGAGTCGCCGCTGGGGCCGGTGGAAGCGACGCGGGGGCTTCTGCGCGTGCTCATGCGCGATCCATTACTGCCGGGCAAGCACGGCATGGGCGAGGATGCGGAATCGGTTGAGCCTGATCAGCCGGATGATGGAGCATCGGACGACGCCGACTCGGATTCACCCGTTCAGGTCTTTGCCAATGTCGAAGAAGTGCAGGTCAAACACGGCGCGGCGGCGGAAATCGAACTCGCACTGCGCATCAGTGAAGGCTGGCACGTGAACGCGCACGAACCCGGCGTCGAAGGTGTGGCCGGATTGGTTGTAGGTGTCGAAGGCGGGTCAGGCGTGCGCGCTGAAGTGGTGTACCCGAAGGGCGACCCGCTTGAGGCAGAGTGGGCGCCGCCGCATGCGCGGCCGCTGGTGCATCACGATGAGGCGCTCATGACCGTGCAGCTGCATCGCACGGATGACGAATGGAGCGGCGCGCCGACGCTGGTGGTGCGCTATCAGGCGTGTACGGATCGGAGTTGCGAGGCGCCGCAGGTGGTGGTTTTGGGGATTGGGATTGGTGAGGCTTGAGATTCCCTTCTCCCTTTGGGAGAAGGTGGCATCGCGCAGCGATGACGGATGAGGGCCAGGAGTTTGTCGCTGAACTTCAGTTGAAATTGGAACAAGGAAGTGAATTCGATCCTCACCTAGCGGTGCTGCGCTCCGCCGACCTCTCCTAGGGGGAGAGGTGGGGAATCCCTTCTCCCACTGGGAGAAAGTGGCAACGCGAAGTGTTGACGGATGAGGGCCGAGTGTTCAATGCGGAATTTGCCATAAGTGTTGAAAATGGAAAAGACTCGGCCCTCACCCGGCTTCGCTTCGCTGCGCCGACCTCTCCCAGAGGGAGAGGTGAAGCGGCGACGCCGACACTCGTGGTGCGCGATCAGGTGTGTACGGATCGAAATTGTGAGGCGCCGCAGGTTTTGGCTTTGGGGATCGCGATCAATTCAAATTGAAGTTGTCTTGCCTCCTCCCCCGCCTTGCGGGGGAGGACTGAGGAGGGGGCTACTCCGGCTATTCATACTTCTTGCCTCGTGCGAGAACAGCGCGATGAGGCAGGGAGAAGGGGATAGCTCAGTAGCCCTCCCCCGGCCCCTCCCGCGGGGCGGGAGGGGAGAATCCTCACTCCGCCGCCAAAATCTCCCCGCTGCACTCACCAAACCCAATCTTGCGGAACCCGTCTCGCTCGCACCAGCCTCGCATGATCACGGTGTCGCCGTCGGCGAGGAACTTGCGCTCTTCGCCGGTGGGGAGTTGGATCGGGTTGGCGCCGCGCCAGGTTCGTTCGAGCAGGCAGCCGCGGGATTCTTCGGCGGGGCCGGAGACAGTGCCGGAGCCGAGCAGGTCGCCGGGGCGCATGTTGCAGCCGGTGGACGTGTGGTGTGCGAGCATTTGTGCGCACGTCCAGTACATGTCCTTGAGCGAACCGATGCTGACACGCACGGGCGCCATGTCCTTCTCTTCCATCTGCTTGGATTGGATCAGCACTTCGAGTGTGACGTCAAAGGATTCACCCGGCGGGTTGAGATAATCGAGATTCTTCGGGTCTTCCGGACTGCGCGCGGGCGGGCCGGCGGCGAAAGGCGTGAGCGCATCAAGCGTCACAACCCACGGGCTGATCGTTGAGCAGAAGTTCTTCGCATTGAACGGCCCCAGCGGCTGGTATTCCCACTTCTGAATGTCGCGCGCCGACCAGTCGTTGAGGATGACCATGCCGAAGAGGTGGTCGCGCCACTTGTCGATGGACACGCGCGTGCCAAGCTCGTTGCCGCTGCCGACGACGTACCCCATCTCGAGTTCATAATCGAGCAGGCGGCACGGGCCAAAGGTGGGCATGTCGGCGTCATCGGCTTTGGTCTGCCCCATCGGGCGACGTACCGGCACGCCGCTGACGCACAGCGACGAAGCGCGTCCGTGATACCCGACCGGCAAGTGCTTGTAGTTTGGCAGCAGGGGATCGCCATCGGGGCGGAACATCTTGCCGACGTTGGTTGCGTGATGCGCTGACGCATAGAAGTCCGTGTAATCCAGTACAGCCATCGGCATCATGTTCTCGATCTCATCGAGCGGGATCATGATTTTCTTGCGCAGCGACGCATTGTCGCGGAGGATTGGTTTGCTTGCGTCGAGCAATTCGCTGATGCGCTCGCGCACGGCGGTCCAGACAGGACGGCCCTGCATCATGAGAGAATTCAGCCCTGCAATCGCGAAGACGTTGTGTTCCTCAATCGGCGTGCTCTTGAAGAGTCCGGACATGTGAGCGCCGGCGAGGTCGAGCACCTGGTCGCCGATCGCAACGCCGACGCGCCACGGCTCGCCCGGCATGTCGCCGCGACGGAACACGCCGTACGGAAGGTTTTGAATCGGGAAGTCGCACGAAGGATCATTCGCGGCGGACACCCAGGAAGAAAGCTTGGAATCGTTGGTGTTGCGCATGGAGAAGAGATTTCAGATCAGGTTCAGGTGAATGAGATCGTCAACCGGCTCCTCAAACGAACAGGAGCCAAAGGAAAGGGCGAATTCTTCGCGAGCGGACGCCAGCAGTTCATTGTCGAGCGCAAGGTCCCGCCATGCGGCGCCGTCTTCAGTGAACGTGAACGCGTCAGATGATTCTTCATCGAGAATCGACGCAGCTGCCGCTTCATCCGCATGGCCGGTGTACAGCGCGGCAGACGCGAAAAACACATTGAGAAAGCCGTGCATCAATCCGCGCGGCGCTTCCGGCGAATATGCCAGTGGATACACCTTGCGGATTGGATGGTGCAAGCCGGCCGTGGCCTTGTAGGGCACGCGAGCGCCGGCGCAGGCAAGGATGAAGCTGAGCACATCGCGCGTCAGCGGGATCATTTCCGGTTCGACGCCGCCGGTGCGGATCTTGGCGCGAGCGCCGGTGCCGGCGAGGGCCGCGATCATGCCGCGCGGATCGCCGCCGCACGGGATCTCAAAGAACGGCGTGACGCCTTCGGGGATGGCGTCGAGCGCATCGTCGATCATCGCGGCGGTCGGCGCTTTGAGTTCAACGGTGTCGATGAGCGCCAGCCCGCGCTCCGGCGCAGAGTGCGATTCATTGAACTGATCAATGCGATCAAACGCGGCGTCAATGTCGCCTTCACCAACCGGTGGCAGCAGCGCGCTGATCATCCACGGCATGTCGTTCTCGTCCGTCGGGAGAAGCTTGAGCGCGGCGGATTCAAATTCATCAAGACGAGCCACCGGAACAATGAGGCGTCCGAGCATCCAGTTGTGATCGCTGTGAACGTACGCGCGGTAATTGGCGACGGTGGTCGCCATGTCGAGCTTTGCCGGCGGAAAGAGTCCCGCGTAGTCAACGAGTTCCGAAAAAAGTATTTGTGCGCTACGCATGAGACGTCATTCCAGACACAGAGGGCGCCGGTGAATTGAGCGTGGAGCGGTAGGATAGCCGCAAGTGCGTGAGACGCGCGAGGCGTCGACGACCAGCCTTGGCGAGCTGAAACACGGCGACATGGGCTGTTTGGGGGAATGCTCGCGATGCAGCGTGTTCATCCTGCCCGGTCGTGAGCGGGTGATGGACACGCCACTGCTTCAATCATCAATGTCGCATTGAACAACATTGCTGACGACAACAGGTGTCGGCGCATTTCGTCAAAAGGCGCGGTCGTTTCGGGATCGACATCGCCGGCGCGTTTCATGCGATCGAATTTTCGACGCGCTTTTCTTTGCGACCGCGCTGTGCCGAGCCAGATCAACGGCGTCAGCGGCGCGAGAAGCAGGCTCGACGGGCTCCAGTTGCTCGGCCAGAGTCCGCCGATTCGGAAGCCGCAGTGATGCAGGCTGTAGCGCAACTGAAAGTAATTAATCAGGAACGCATGACCATGATAGATGCGCTCGCCATCGTCCGAGCGACCCCACACGGACGTGTATTCATCGATGTAACTCTTGAAAGCGCGTTGCCCGGCGAAGGCATATGCCAGACGCGCCCGAATCGAGAGCAGGTTCGGCGTGGTGATCAGCATGCGCCCGCCGGGCTTCAGCACGCGTCGAAGCTCGCGAAGCGTCCGGTGCCGATCGACGACGTGCTCGATGCCTTCCACGCACGCGATGAGGTCAAACGACGCATCCGGGAACGGGAGCGTCGCTTCCATATCAGCGCTCGTCGCCGCAAGCGCGGCAGGTCGAGGTGGATCCGTCTTGCCGTCGTCAAAGAGCCTCGTGCGCAACCAAAGCGGCATCGTGGACTCTGTCTCCGATTCAAATGCATCTATCGTTGATTGGTTTGCGTATTGGCGCGATGCGTTGTCGAGGTATTCGGGAAAAAGGTCCGCCGGCGTCACATCGAATCCTGCGGCGGCCAGTGGAGCGCTCAGAATGCCGGATCCTGCGGGCATGTCCAGCACACGCAGCGCTCCTCGGTCTTGCTGGGGGACGCGCGCGAACCACGACAATACAAACGGGTAGAGCGAGCGCGTCGCAAGACTGAGGCGTCGCATTTCGCGCCGGCCCGGTTCCTTGGCATGCAAGAATGGATCGGCGGCGCGAGCGGAGGAGGCGGGGCGCGCGATCGTGGTGGACGTCGGCGCCGCGCTCATCACGACGTTTCCTCAAGATAGGTGTAGCCATCGAGACCATTCTCGAAGTGCGCTTGGAACGCGGCGGCTTCCTGCGGAGTCAGGCGTTGCGCCCCGACGGCCTGGCGCGTCTCGGTGAGCATGGCGCCGCGCAGTTTCTGGTGATCGATGCCGACGTAATTCAGCACGTCGCGCACAAGATCGCCCTTGATGATCTCTTCAATGACGGTTTCGCCGTTTTCGTTGAGCGTGACGTGGGCCGCGTTGGTGTCGCCAAGGAGATTGTGCAAATCGCCGAGGATTTCCTGATACGCGCCGACAAGAAACACTCCGATGTCGTATGTCTCGCCGGGAATCGGTTCGTGCAGCACGATGCCGCCGCCTTCGCCGGCTTGTCCCGGGAACATGCGGGCTTCACCATCGGAATCGCACGTGATGTCGCACAGCACGGCGCGGCGCGTCGGACGTTCATTCAGCCGACCAATGGGGCTGAATGGAAACATTTGGCCGAGCGCCCACAAGTCGGGCAGTGATTGAAAAATGGAGAGATTGCAGAAGTACAAGTCGCATAAGAGGTCAGCAAGACGTTCGGGATCGGGCGGCGCATCACCGGTCGCGGCAAACGCGGCCAGCGCGTGCTGCCCCACGACTCGAAAGATGCGTTCACCCAGCGCGCGATCATCGATGGTGACTTTGCCGTCGGCGAAAGCGCGGTTGAGCGCATCGCGCGCGTCCATGGCGCCGCGCAGGGTTTCGGATGGATCGTCGTCCTCGTCCGCGTCAAGTAGCGCGGCGAGTGATTGCAACGCCGCGGCTCGGGTTTCGTCAATGGCGCCTAGTTCTGTTTCCGTCGGTGCAGGCGCGTGCCGCGACACGCCCAGCACATCAAAGAGCAGAACACTCCAGTACGCGACCAGTGCTCGCCCTGATTCCGTCAGAATCTTCGGGTGCGGCTGACCAGCGGCGTCGCAGACTTCCGCAATAGAGCGCACCACCGTGGAGGCGTAATCGTCGAGGTCGTAGTTGATCGAGGAATCGCTCGCAGCGCGGCTGCCTTCGTAATCCACACCGAGTCCGCCGCCGACGTCGATCATCTCGAGTCCGGCGCCTTGCGCGCACAATTCGGTGTAGACGCGGGTGAGTTCGCGAACGGCGCCGCGGAAACTGGAGAGATCACTTACCTGGCTGCCGATGTGGCAATGCAGCAGGACGAGGCGATCGGCCATGCCGCGCGCTTTCAGCGCTTTCATGCAGTCAAGGGCTTCAGCGACGAAGAGTCCAAACTTGGAGGCGAGCCCGCCGGAGGCCTGCCAGCGTCCAGCGCCGGGCGAGGCGAGTTTGATGCGCATCCCGAACGGCGCCGCAACGCCGTGCTTTTCACTGTATTTCAGAATCGCGTCCAGCTCTTGGCGGCGTTCGACGACAGGAATGATGTTGCGCCCCAGCTTTGCCGCGAGAACGACGGTCTCGATGTATTCATCATCCTTAAAGCCGTTGCAAATGATGGGCGTGTTCGGCGCGCCGGCGGTGAGTCCGAGGACCGCGAGCAGTTCCGGTTTGGTTCCGGCTTCAAGCCCGAAGCGAAGCTCCTGCCCGATGTGCAGCATTTGCTCAACGACGTAGCGATGCTGATTGACTTTGATGGGATAGACGCAGGTGTAGTTGTTGCCGTAATTCGCGGCTTCGATGGCGCGATCGAAGGCGTCCCGAATAAGCCCCGCGCGATGGCGCAGCATCTGCGGGAAGCGCAACAGCACGGGCGTGCCGACGTTTCGATCGCGGATTGAATTGACGAGCGATTGAAGATCGATTTCGCGGTCGGGAGATTTGTCCGGGCGGACCACCATGTGGCCGGCGTCGTTGATCGCGAAATAGCCGGCGCCCCAGTCCTCGACGCCAAAGAACGAGGCGGATTGTTCGATGGACCAATCCGCGCGGTCGGCGTCTCGCCTGGGGTGAGGGGCGCGGACAGGAGCGGATTGTGCGGAATCTGACTTCAAGGCTGGAAGCTTATCGCGCTCGGGGCGTCGTGGAATCGCGGATTCCCATTGGAGTGAACTTGAAATGAAATCAATTTCACGGTGCAAAGGCCCCGGAATTAGCGCTGCTCTCGTAGTGTCTTGTAGACGAGAGGTGAACCATGATTCGAACACAACCCCATTCGTACAGCGAACTGAGACGCATCACGGAAGAAGAGCGCCGGCACATGCCTGAGGGCGAGTCGGCGCCGCGCTCGCTCAGACGCCTTGAGACCAAGCTGGTGCTGGGCGCCGCGGCGGTTGGCGTTCTGGCTGTTGGGCTGATCGCTTATTTCATCGGCGGCCTCAGCGCGCTGGGCGTCGCCATCGGTTTGGTGGTGATGTACGGCATTGTTGGCGCGCTGCCCGCCATTGGTGGCGTCGTCTCCCGCGCCCATCGGGATGAAGAAGTGCATAAACGCGTCGTTCAGCGCGTCGAGGAAGAAGACGCCTCGCGCTGATGATGATGATCGCGGTTCAGCCGGCGGCGCCGTTTTGTCCGCCGCCGGCGATCGCGATCATGTCTTCATTGGTCTTGAAGCGCTTCATCGCGGAGAGCAACTGCTCCACCTGCTGAGGCGGCGGCATGTTCAGAAGACGCCGGCGCAGGGCTGAGACAGTGTCATGTTCCTTCGGCGATTGCAGGAGGTTGTCCTTGCGCGTGCCGCTGGCGGCGAGATTGATCGCCGGGAACACGCGCCGTTCCGCGATCTTGCGATCGAGGATCAACTCCATATTGCCGGAGCCTTTGAACTCTTCGAAGATCACTTGATCAGCCTGGCTGCCCGTATCGACGAGGCAGGTCGCGATCATTGTGAGCGAGCCGGCGTCTTCCGTGTTTCGGGCGGCGCCGAAGATCTGGCGTGGCACGCTCATGGCCTTCGAATCCATACCGCCGGACATGGTGCGCCCTGAATTGGCGTACTTGGGCGAGGAGTTGAACGCGCGACCGAGCCGCGTCAGCGAATCCATCAGCACGACCACATGTTTGCCCGCTTCGACCATGCGTTTGCAACGTTCGAGCATCAGCATGGAAAGCTCGATGTGCCGTTCGACGGTTTGATCATTGCTGGAGGCGATGACGGTCGCCGGGACGTTGCGTTTGAAGTCCGTCACCTCTTCGGGACGCTCGTCAATGAGCATCGCAAAGATTTCGACGTCGGGGTGATTGGTGTGGACCCCGGAGGCGATGTCTTTGAGCAGTTGCGTCTTGCCCGCTTTGGGGGGTGAGACGATCAACGAGCGCTGACCTCGCCCGATCGGGCAGAACAGATCAATCAGGCGACACGCGTCAGCGCACCCACGATGTTCAAGTGTGAGGCGCGGCTGCGGGTCGATCACTGTCAACTCTTCGAACGACGGGCGCTTGGCCATGGATTCCGGCGACTGGCCTTCGATGGAGAGGATGCGTTCGACCACGGGGCGTGCGCTCCGCGGGCCGGAGTTGGCGCCGCGCCGGCGTCGTCGCGGTTTGCGCATGACGACTTCGACGGTCACCTGTTGCGCATTGCGCAATGGATATTGCTCACCAAGGGTGAGTGGGACAAAGGGGTCGTCTTCGCCAAGCACCAGGCCACTGGCGAATTGCCGGACCCGGCCCTCGGCGCGCGCGGACCACTCAAGAATGCCTGTTAATTCCGACATGAAGAGTCGTTCGAGAGGCTGCGAATCGCGGCACGAGGCGTCGATCCATCAACACCGAGCATGGCTCACGCCGCAGCAGCCCCGTTCAAGACACCTGATTTCAGCACCCCCGCGCGAGCATGTCAAGAGACGTGCTCCGTGTGGACAACATGTCGCGCAACGCATTCCAGCGGCGGCTAGGATGCGGCGCTGGAACCGGCCCCGTGGGCACATGGGCGGTTTTTTCTCGGAGCCGCGCGATTTGAGGCGCCGGGAGCGGGCTGTGGTAAGGACTTGGATCGCTCAATGGACGTCTTCAAAGGCATCCCGGTGGCGCCCGGCGTTGTGGTCGGGACGGTGTTCATCCTCGACGATGAGCGCGTGCGCATCCCGCGCCGAAAAATCCGCAAGGAGGATGTCGAGCGGGAACTGGAACGCTTCGAAGAGTCGTTGAAAGACTCCATCGACGAGCTGGCGGCCCTGCGAGCACGCACTGAAGAAGAATTGGGCGGCGAGGCGGCCACGATCTTCGCCTTTCACCTCGGCATGCTTTCCGATCGCACGGTCACGGACCCGATCCGGGAGCGCATCCGCACTGATCGTTTCACGGCGGAATTTTCGGTGTCCGCGGCTTTCGAAAATCTTGCCGATCGCTTCGCGCGAATGGGCGATTCGACCTTTCAAACCAAAATCAACGATGTGTGGGATCTCGATCGGCGCCTGCTTCGCCATTTGATCGGTGAACATCGCAGCCGACTGGATTACCTGGATCATCAGGCGATCATCGTCGCGCCGGATTTGACGCCGAGCCAGACAGCGAGCTTCGATCGCAGCCGCGTCATCGGATTTGTGACCGATGCGGGTGGCAAGACAAGCCACACGGCGATCCTGGCGCGAGCGCTCGATATCCCCGCCGTTGTCGGTGTCGAAAAGCTGATTCAGAAGGCGAGTGACGGACAGAAGATCATCGTCGATGGTGATCGCGGCGTCGTCATTCTGAAGCCCGACGAAGAAACTATTGAGGAATACACACGTCGCATCGAGGATCTGGCGAAGTTGCGCCTCTCGCTTGGCGAGCTTGCGGACAAGCCGTCGATCACCACGGATGGCGTCGAGATTGAACTGCACGGAAACATTGAGTTTCCGCTCGAAGTGGAAACCGTGCTCACGCACGGCGGGTCTGGCATCGGCTTGTTTCGCACCGAATTTCTGTTCCTGAACAGTGTCGTTGAGCCAACGGAAGAGGAACAATTCGAGGTGTATCGCGAGTGTGTGGAGCTGCTCAAGGGCAAGCCGCTCGTGGTGCGCACGATGGATTTGGGCTCAGACAAAGCGCACGATCGCTGGGCGTTCCCGGAGCGCAATCCCGCGCTTGGCTGCCGCAGCATTCGGTATTGCTTGCAACATTTGCCGACGTTTCGGCGCCAGCTTCGGGCCATCGTTCGGGCTTCAGCGCTTGGTCCGGTGAAGGTGATGTTCCCGCTGATCACAACGATTCATGAACTGCGTCAGGCGCGGCTCCTGCTTCGCGATGTGATGGATGATCTGGCGGAGGAAGGCGTCGACTTCGATCGCAAGATGCCCGTGGGCATCATGATCGAGGCGCCCAGTGCGGCGATCGTGGCTTCAATATTCGCGCGGGAATCAGATTTCTTCTCGATCGGGACCAACGATCTGGTGCAGTACACGCTGGCCGTGGACCGGACCAACGAACGGGTGGCGCCGCTCTATACCGCGGCTCATCCGGCCATTCACCGGCTGATCAAGGACGTGGTCCGGGCGGCCCGGCGGCACAAGGTCCCGACGTCGATTTGCGGCGAGGCGGCTGGGGATATCGAGTACACCGTGTTGCTGATCGGCCTCGGTCTGCGTAGCCTCTCTATGACGCCGTCATTGATTCCCCACGTCAAGCGGATCGTCCGAAGCGTCGATATTGGACAGTGCGAGCGGGTCGCCCGGAAGGTCGGCTCCTTCGATTCCGAACGTCAGGTCTCTGCCTATTTGCGGGATGTGACACGGACAATCATCCCCGAAGCGTTTGACGGGCGTTCCGTTGAATGAGCGGTAAGTCCTTGTGACTCCGTCGCTTCGAGAAAGACGACCTCTCGGCGCCCAGCCGACCCGTTTGACGGGCGCGGGGCCGTCGGGACGGATGCACCGCTCGCGGGCGGCGTCGGCTCGAGCCCTTTATTAGAAGGCTCGCCGGGGCAGGCCCAACCTGACCGCTCCCCTGTTTGGGGCATGTCGGGACGCTTGAGCGGTGTCGGACCGCCCGATGGGCCGCGATCCCGCGCGGAAAAAGCGCTTGGGCGCTGATCATTCTGGACCTTGAGCCGGGCCGTGCGCCAGCGCTCCACGCTGCAATCCGACAAACTTCGCTGGGCGAGTCATCGCCCTCGCGGCGTTCGTTGCGCGCTCACGACCGACTTGCGATCCCTCGTGAGGAACGAGTGGCCAAGAGACAACTCCTGATTAATTACGTGCCCGGCGAAGAATGCCGGGTGGCTGTCGTCGAAGACGAACGGCTCGAAGACCTGCACACGGAGCGGACCAACGCCGTCAGCCATGTCGGCAACATCTACGTCGGAAAAGTGACGAACGTGGAAGCCAGCATTCAGGCCGCGTTCATCAATTTCGGACTCGAGCACAACGGCTTCCTGCACATCTCCGACTTGCACCCGCAGTACTTCCCCGGCGAGGACGACGAGACCACCGAACAGGTGGGCAAGAAGACGCCCCGCCGCGAACGACCGCCGATTCAGAAAGCCCTGAAGCGCGGTCAGGAAATCATGGTGCAGGTCATCAAGGAGGGCATCGGCACCAAAGGGCCGACGCTCACCAGCTACCTTTCCATCCCCGGCCGCTACCTCGTGATGATGCCCGCGATGGATCGCGTCGGCGTCTCGCGCAAGATCGAAGACGATGAGCTGCGCCGCAAGATGCGCGAACAGCTTGATCAGCTTGATCTTCCGGACGGCTTCGGCTTCATCCTGCGGACCGCCGGTATGGAGCGCAACAAGACCGAATTGAAGCGCGACTTGTCCTATCTGAACCGCCTTTGGCAGGACATGGAGCGATTGCGCAAGGCTGGCGGCGGGCCGCGCCTGTTGTACGCCGAGAGCGATCTCTTGCTCCGCGCCCTGCGCGACATGCTCAGTTCGGACATCGACGAGATCATCATTGATGATGTCTCGGCATTACGCCGGGCCGGTCGGTTCCTCAAGATCTTTGCGCCGCGATCGGCGCCCAAGTTGTTGCAATACGACTCACACGTGCCGATTTATCACGCGTACGGTGTGGAAGAGCAGATTCAATCCATGCATTCGCGCCGGGTTGAGCTGCCCTCCGGCGGATACCTCGTCATCGACGAGACGGAAGCGCTCGTCGCCATCGACGTGAACTCCGGCAAGATGCGCACCCACGGTGACGCGGAAACAACCGCATTCAAGACCAACCAGGAAGCGATCGACGGCATTTGCCGGCAGATGCGTCTGCGTGACCTCGGTGGTCTGGTCGTGCTCGATCTCATCGACATGCGCTCTCGTGCGCACCGGCGGGATATCGAAACCCAGCTTCGCAACAACCTGAAGAAAGACGCGGCACGCTCCAAAGCGCTCGCAATCAGCCAGTTCGGGATGATCGAACTCACGCGCCAGCGCATGCACGGCAGCATGCGCAGCACGCACTTTGCGCCGTGCCCGGAGTGCGACGGTCGCGGATTGGTGCAGCGGCCTGATTCGGTCGCCAGCACAGCGATGCGGGAACTGGCGTCGCTGCTCGCGCACGATCGTATTCGCAAGGTGGAGATGGTCGTCTCGCCGCGCGTCGCCAGCGAACTGCTGACGAACAAGCGGCGCAACGTCACTCGCCTCGAGATGCGCGCCAACAAAGAAGTGCACGTGCGCGTGTCCGAAACCATCGCCATCGATCGCGTGACGTACTACGCCTACGACGATCGCGGCGCCGACGTCGACATCGCCCGTCTGCCGCGGCTCAAGCCCGAAACGGCGCCAAAGTTGTGGAGCGAGTCCGCCACTTCGGCACGTGATGGGATCATTGATCCGCTTGAAGAGGAACGGCAGCTCATTCAAGAGCTCGATGCGATGGCGGAAGCCGAGGCAGAGCCTGAGGTGGAAGCGGAACTGCATCCCCTTGAAATGAATCCGGATGGCGACGATGAGGTCGGCGCGGATGGCCAGCCGCGCAAGCGGAAGCGTCGTCGTCGTCGCCGTCGTCGTCGTTCCGGTGAAGGTGATGAAACAACAGACGGGGCTGCGCCCAGCCAAGCCGACGCTCCGAAAGCGGAAGAGCCGCCAAGCGCAACGGAGAAATCTGACGCAGCGTCTGATGAAGAATCGTCCGACGACCAGCCCAAGCGCAAGAAGCGTCGTCGCCGTCGCCGGCGCAAGTCCAGTGATGCGGCCGCTGCTGAATCCGAATCCGCTGCAACGGAGGACCTCGAAGAACCGGAGGCAGAAACGCCGGCGCCATCGAACAACGGTCAGTCGCGCGCGGCGTCAACTGACTCACGTTTCGCGCCGCGCGGCGATTCATGGGACATCGAGCCCGAAGCCGTGAAGCCGCTGCCGCCCCCGGGACGCGCCAAAAAGGCGGCGACCAAGGCGGCCGAGAAAATCGCAGACGAACCAGCCGAGCCCGTCGTCGAAGTCGTCGTGGAACCTGACGCGCCGGACACGCCTGAAGAAGAAGTCGTCGAGGCAAAGGGCGCCAAGAAGAAACGCGCTCGCTCCAAGAAAGCGCCGGCCAAGAAGAAAGCGCCGGTGCGAAAGAAAGCCGCGACCGCCGCGAAGAAGAAGGCGAAGCGAACGACTCGAAAGAAAACCTCCACGAGCAAGACCACGGAACCAGCGAGCGAGTGAGGGCCCCATGCCGGACAAGGCCGATGCGGGAGAAACCCGCCGCGTCATTCTGTTGGGTTCGACCGGTTCGATCGGCGTGCAGTCGATCGAAGTGATCGAACATCTCAATCGCGAGCATGCGGCCGGTCGGTATCCGGTGCGGCATGAAATTGTCGGTCTCGCAGCGGGCGCCAATGCGGAGTCGTTGTTCGCTCAGGCGCGTGCGCTGAATGTGGCTGATTTGGCAATTGCGTCAAACCAGGATGCGATTGAAGCGCCGAAGGGCAGTCAGCTCCGTTGCGGCGTCGATGCGGCGGAGCAACTGGTGCGCGACGTCGAAGCGGATCTTGTGATCGGCGCGATGGTTGGTTCCGCGGGATTGCCCGCGACGCTCGCCGCGATTGGGCTTGGTTGCGATGTGGCACTGGCGAACAAAGAGACACTCGTCGCCGCTGGTGAACTGGTCGTCCCCGCGGCGAGGCGCGCCGAAGTCAATCTCTTCCCGATCGACAGTGAACATTCCGCGATCTGGCAATCGCTGCCAATCGATGTCTGTCCGCCATGCGAAATTGATGAAAGTGTTTCACGGTTCGTGATCACGGCTTCGGGCGGGCCGTTTCGCACGTGGAGTCGCGACCGGGTCTTCAATGCCACGCCCGAACAGGCGCTGGCGCACCCGACGTGGAACATGGGCGCCAAGATCACCGTTGATTGTGCGTCGCTGACCAACAAGGGTCTTGAAGTCATCGAGGCGCACTGGCTGTTCGGCCTCCCCGGTGATCGCATCGATGTAATCGTGCATCCGCAGTCCATCATTCATTCGTTTGTGGAATACGCAGATGGCTCCGTGCTCGCGCAACTTGGTGCGCCGGACATGCGCACGCCGATTCAGTGGGCGCTCACGTGGCCACAGCGAGCCGCGGGCATCAGCCAGGCGCTTGATTTCACTGCGCTGTCGAAGCTTGATTTCGAACCGCCGGACTTTGAACGATTCCCAGCGCTCAAACTCGCCTACGACGTCATCGAGCGCGGCGGAACCGCCGGCGCCGTGTTCAACGCGGCGAACGAAGCCGCCGTCGCCGCGTTCCTTGATCATCAGATCCCGTTTGGACGAATCACCGAACTTTCCGCGGCGGCCCTGGATTCACTGGTCGGCGAAGGCCGGCAGCCGGCGCTGACGTCTCTTGATGACGTGCTCGCCGCAGACTCGGAAGCACGCGCTTTCGTTACACAATCGCTTGGCGGCGGGGGCGCGGTCGCTACCACCGGGACCACTCGCGCCACGCACTCCTCTGCGCTAGGATCATCCGATGCTTGAATCGCTCTCCAGCGCGTTCGACTTGTTCCTCGTGATCATCGGCTTCGGCATGGTGATCTTTATCCATGAGCTGGGGCACTTCCTTGCCGCAAAATGGGCGGGCGTGCGCGTGCATCAGTTCGCGATCGGCTTTGGCACGCCAATCGTTTCATGGCGCAAGGGTATGGGCTTCGCCGTTGGGTCCACCGAGAAGAAAGTGCTGGAGCTTCTTCGCACCAAACACAGCGAAGAAGGCGTGGATTGCACAGACAAGACAATTTCAGATTTTGAGTTTCCCGACGGCGTCAGCCCGACGGAGTATCGCTTGAACTGGATCCCCTTCGGCGGGTACGTGAAAATGCTCGGGCAGGAGGATCTTGATCCCGCCGCGGCAAGCCAGGCGCCGGACAGTTACACCAAGAAGCCCGTGTGGAAGCGCATGGTGATCATCTCCGCGGGTGTGGTGATGAACCTCATTCTCGCGGCGGTTCTCTTTGTGATTGTGTACATGGTCGGGCGTGATGTGATCACGCCGCGGATTGGTAATGTGGTCGCCAACAGCCCCGGCGCCAATGCGACGCTTGTCGCGGGCGATCCTGGCAACACACCATCGCGGCTCATGCCCGGCGACACGTTTGTCAACGTTGCAGGTGAGGAGCCCAAGTCATTCAACGACGTGCAGCTTGAAGTGATCATGGCTCGGCGCGGGCGTCCGATTTCAATTGAAGTTGAGCGCGCCGGCGTGAGTGGCCCGCTCACGTTTGAAGCGA
This sequence comes from Phycisphaerales bacterium, assembly GCA_029260345.1. Lineage (GTDB taxonomy): Bacteria > Planctomycetota > Phycisphaerae > Phycisphaerales > UBA1924 > OFTM186. The sequence goes on from JAJDDK010000005.1 coordinate 249,501, forward strand.
CGCCCCGGCAGAGCAAGACGACCGGCATGCTGGAAGTCGGCATTGAGCCGGTTGTGTCCACTCGTGTGGTGTCGCCCCTCATGCCTGATCCTGTGGCGGAGCAGGAATTTCGCGAGGCGATGGCAACCATAGGACTGGTCGGCGTCGATCCCGGCATGACGCTTGTCAGCGTGAACGGCGAGCCGGTTGAAATGTTGTCGCCACTGACGGACGCATTGGAGAATGGCAATGGCGCGCCCGTTCGCACCGTCTTTCGGTCCGACGTCGGCAACACGACGATGGTCGAAGTGCGGCCTGAACCGGAGTTTCAGGTGGAGCTGGTGCGCAGCGCGAGCCGCGATGAGCGCACGCGCGTTGATCACCTGCTCGGGTTGACACCCGCCGTTCGTATTGGATCAGTGCAGCCGCGCGCCGAAGTAGCAGGGTTGCGCAAGGACGACATCATTGTGCAGGCGGGCGGCGTCGCCTGGCCCGACATCGCGACGCTGATCAGTGAAATCGGTCGGCATGCCCGATCGGACATTCAACTCACCGTGCTGCGCGATGGTGAATATGTGTCACTCGAAGCGCCGGTGGACCGCAAAGGCCGCATCGGGTTTGGCATTGATCTGACGCAGCGCGACAAGACAATCATCACCCGCACGCCGCCCGTGAGCGCGGAATCAAGCGACAATGACGAAGAGACAATGCAGCCCAGCGCTCCGCTCGCGGCGACGCGGCTCGAACTCCCACCCGGCTCCGTGATTCTCGCGGTCGATGAAACGCCGGTTCAGAGCTTCGCAATGTTGCGAGCTGCGCTTCGCACCGCAACGGCGCAGGCGTTTGAGTCGTCAACGGATGCAACCGTGACGCTCGATGTTCGTTTGCCCGTGGGCGGCGTATACGGCGACGGCCCGACGGAGGAACGCACATGGTCGCTGACCGCGGATGACGTGCAAACACTGCACGCGCTCGGTTGGAAGAGCCCCGTCAATCCCATCTTCTTTGAACTTGACGAGAAATTGCTGCGCACGAGCAACCCGCTGACGGCCATCGCATGGGGTGTGGAAGACACCCACAACATGATGATGAAGACGTACCTGACATTTGTGCGCCTGTTCCAGGGCACCGTCAAGGTGGATCAATTGAAAGGCCCGGTCGGCATTGCGCACCTTGGCACACTCGTCGCCGAGCGCGGCATTATGGATCTGCTCTTCTTCCTCGGCCTCATCAGCGTGAACCTCGCAGTCATCAACTTCCTCCCGATCCCGATCGCGGACGGCGGGCACTTTGTGATGTTGCTCATCGAACGCATCACCGGCAAGCCGGTTTCGCCTGCGATACAGAACATCATGGCGCTGGCGGGCATCGCGATCATCGCGACTGTGTTTGTCGTCGTGACGTACAACGACCTCGCGAACCTGCTTGGCGGTTGATCACATGAATTGTGCTTACTTGGTGCGTGCCCGATTGCATCCATGATCGGTCTTCTGACCATTCTGGCGTACGGACTTGCCGTGACGATCGTCGCGGCGACATGGTGGACAATGCATCGATTGCGCCGACCGCCCCGCCGAACGTATGCGAGCGCTGTGGCCCGCGGCATTCCCGGCGATCCGTCGGAGCTCGCATCTCCGCGTGCCTTTGAAACATGGACGGCGCACTGCGAGATGGGCGCGCAAACGTATGACCTCGCTGTCTGGGATATCGAAGGCGATGATGGTGAAGCGCCGGTGGTGTTATGCACGCCAGGCTGGGGTGATTCGCGCATCGGAGCGCTGGCCCGCGTCAGAGCATTGGCGCCGGTTGCATCGCGAATCATCGCATGGGATCCGCCGGGGTTGGGTGAATCGCCGGGCTTGTGCGACCTTGGCTTGCGCGAGCATAAGGCCATCGCATGCATCGTTGATCAATTGTCCGATGAAGCGCAGCAGCGCGGCGTGGTGCTGTATGGATGGTCGCTCGGCGCCGGCGCCTCGGTTGTCGCCGCTGGCGCGATGGCCAATGACCCGCGCGTACGCGGCGTTGTCGCCGAGGCGCCGTACCGATTGGCAACGACCCCGGCGCGCAATGTGATTCGCAACGCGGCCATGCCATGGGCGATCAATGGGCCGCTGGCGTTCTGGCTGCTCGGCCTGCGCCTCGGCGTCGGGCCGTTCTGGCGCGGCTTTGATCGCGCCAGTCATGCACGCCTGATGTCGCAACCAATTCTGGTGCTGCACGGCACGCACGATGATGTGTGCCCGGTGGATGATGGCCGATCCGTCGCGCAGGCGGCGAGCCGCGGGCTATTCGTCGGTATCGAGGGCGGCGGCCACAATGATTTATGGGTGGATGAGACGTTCACGCCGCAATGCGAGCGCACCGTCCGCGATTTCATGACAAGCTTGCGATTGCAGACTCGTGAAACGACGCCTTCCGCTTGAAGGTCGCATCGCTTCGGCGATCATGCGATGATCATTGGCAGAGGCAATCCGCAGCCGAATCCCGGATTGGGCATATACACGGCGATCAGTGGGACTGATTGAACGAAGGAGATTGTCGTGCGCATTCCGAGACTGACCCATGGATGCTCCGTTGTCGCGGTGATGTGCTTTGCCGCAGTCGCGGCCGGGCAAGGGGCGCCGCTCACGCTTGAACTCATCATGCAGGACCCGGACTGGATCGGGAATTCGCCGCAGGGCGTCTACTGGTCTGACGATGGCGAGGCGGTGTACTACGAATTGAAGCGTGTTGGTTCACCGCTGCGCGATCTGTATCGCGTCACGCTGGATGGCGAAACGGTGCTTATCGCGGATGAGGATCTCGGCGACGCGCACGAGCGCGGCGGGGACTGGTCGCAGGATAGATCGCGCAAAGTGTTCAGCCGCAACGGCGATGTGTTTCTCTCGATGGTCGAATCCGGCGACGTGATTCAACTCACACGCACCAATTCCGCCGAGTCGTCGCCATTCTTTATGGATGATGAAACATTTATTGCGTTTCGTCGCGGCGGCGACTGGTTCGTGCGCGATCTCGCAACTGGTCTTGAGTATCAGCCGTTTGAAGTGCGGGCCACGAAGGATCCGGACGAAGACGATAAGAAGGACCATGGATACGTCGATGCCCAGCAGGAGCGCCTCTTCGACATCATCAAGAAGCGAGAGCGCGAAGATGAAGAACGCAAGTCGCGGCAGGAAGAGTTGCGCCTCGCCGATGCGACCCGCGCCGACAAGCCGTGGTATCTCGGCGACAAAGTAGTGATTGCCGGCACGGATCTCTCGCCGCGCGGCGACGCGATGCTCGTGCGCACAACGCCGAAGAGTCACAAAGACGGCAAGCGCGACCTCATGCCCGTCTGGGTGAATGAAGAGGGGTATGTTGAGAATCGCGAAGTGCGCACATTGGTGGGGACGGGCGAACCGGAGCCGCACTCGGTGTTGTTGTTGAAGGCCGATGGACGTGAGACGATCGCCATTGATTTCACCAAATTGCCGATGATCGACGATGATCCGCTGGCCGAGTTGCGCGCGATCGCAGACGCGAAGAAAAAGGAAGCGGCCGAGAAAGCGAAGCTGGAGAAAGAAGCAGACACTGAAGTGTCGAGCGATGATGAATCGTCTGACGCTGAAGTTGAAACGTCATCAGATTCGTCAAATGGTGACGATGAGTCCGCAGACGAGAAGAAGGACGAGAAGAAGTCCAAGCCGCACAAGCGCACTGTTTCGACGTTTGGCGTGCAGTGGAATGATGCAGGAACAAAGGTGGCGTTCTGGGCTCGCGCAAACGACAACAAGGACCGCTGGTTGTGTGTCGTTGATGTTGAGTCTGGCGAGTTGACCGTCGCTGAGCATTTACGCGACGAGGCATGGATCAACTGGGCGTTTAATCAATTCGGCTGGATGCCTGACAACGAGTCGTTGTGGCTGCTTTCCGAACGCACCGGCTATTCGCATTTGTATCTCGCCTCAGCGGATGGAGAATCACTCCGCGCGCTCACCGAGGGTGACTGGGAAGTGCGCGATGTGACACGCAGCCACGATGGTTCGCGACTGTGGATCAGCGCAAGTCGCGAACATCCCGGGCGCGATGATTTGTACGAAATAGACGTTGCGAGTGGAGACATGGCGCGGCTGTCGTCCCTTGTTGGCCGCAACCGGTTTGAGATTTCGCCTGACGAAGAGCATGTGTTGGTGACGCACTCGTCGCCGCTGTCACCGCCTGATGTGTACGTGCAGCCGCTGATTCCCGGCGGCCGCGCGACGCGGCTCACCTCCACCGTCAGTGAAGAGTTCCTTGCCATCGAATGGGCGGAGCCGGAACTCGTTGAGGTCGCGTCCTCGAACAGTGAACAGCCGATCTTCGCTCGCGTGTACACGCCTGATGAGGATGCGCCTGGCGCCGATGCCGACGGTCGCCGCCCGGCGGTGATGTTTGTTCATGGCGCGGGGTATCTGCAAAACGCACACTTCGGCTGGTCCACGTACTTCCGCGAATTCATGTTTCACTCGCTGCTCACGCAGCTTGGCTACGTCGTCATCGACATGGACTATCGCGCCAGCGCTGGCTACGGCCGCGACTGGCGCACGGCGATTTACCGACGCATGGGCGAACCGGAGCTTGAAGACTTCATTGATGGTGTGGACTGGCTCATCGCGAACAAGAACGTCGATCCCGATCGCATCGGCGTCTACGGCGGCTCGTACGGCGGGTTCATGACGTTCATGGCGTTGTTTCGTGAGCCGGACCTCTTCGCTTGCGGCGCGGCGCTGCGACCGGTCACCGATTGGGCGCACTACAACCACGGCTACACCTCAAACATTCTCAACACGCCGGACATTGATCCTGAGGCGTATGAACGTTCGTCGCCGATCGAGTTTGCCGGTGGTCTGTCGAGCCCGGTGCTGATCTGTCACGGCATGGTGGATGACAATGTGTTCTTCAAAGACACGGTGCGGCTGGCGCAGCGGCTGATCGAACTTCAGAAGGAAGATTGGGAAGTGGCGATTTATCCGGTGGAGCCGCACGGATTTCGGGAGCCATCGTCGTGGCTGGATGAGTACCGCCGCATCTTGAAACTGTTTGAAGAGAACCTGAAGGACTAGCCATCCTGAAGCAATGATCGTGTGCCACTGCTCTTGAGCAGTGGTTTGTGGCGTGTGCCGAAATCCTGCGGCACTGCTCAAGAGCAGTGGCTTTTTTTCAGGCGCCGTGGTCTTGACTGTCTTCAGTCAAGGCCACGCGTTCGTTGTATTTCGCAGAACATTCGCGGTCTTGTCCGAGGACGGACAAGACCACGGCACCGTTGAAACGAACACACAACACCCCTCACCCCGGCCCTTTCCCGGGGGAGAGGGAGGAGAATCGTTGTGGATATCGAAGCTCAATCACTGCTCAAGAGCAGTGGCACACGTCTTACGGATAGTCCTGCCGCGTCGGACGGATGACGACGTCGTTGATGTGCACGTGCGCCGGTTGCGATGCAATGAATGCGATCGTGCGTGCGACGTCGTTGGCTTCCAGCAGTGGCGCGAATTTCTCTTTGAATCCCTGCTGCAACTCATCGGTGTAGCCCGCGACGGCCTGAAACTCGGTTGAAACGATGCCGGGGCAGACGAGCGAGACGCGGATGCCTTTGGGGCCGAGTTCACGGCGCGCGCCTTCGGCGATGGCGCCGACTCCGAACTTCGTCGAGCCGTACATCGACGAAAACGGCGAAACGTGTTTACCCACGTTGGAGCCGAGAATGATGATGTCGCGGGCGCGGTCGGTCAATGACTCGCCACGTTGCAGCATGCGCTCGGCGGCGCTGCGCACCAGCATCGCCGCGGCGGTCAGGTTCGTGCGAATCATCTCATCCCACTGGGCCGTGTCCGAAGTCATCACACTGCCAGCGAGGCCGCGCCCGGCGTTGACGACGACCAGATCAACACCTTGACAAGTGGCGCCGCTCTCCGAGCGGTGCGTTGGTCGGGCCCCCTCACCCCGGCCTTCTCCCGAGGGGAGAGGGGAAAGAGTGTTCGCCACATTCAGCATGCCGTCGATGACGGATTGCTCCGCACAGTCCCCTGCAACCGCGGCAGCGCGCCCGCCGTCTGCTTCAATGGCCTTCACCAGCGCATCGAGGCGCTCCTTCCGCCGCGCGTTCACAACAACCGCGGCGCCCAGTGATGCAAGCTCGCGGGCGCACGACTCGCCGATTCCGGCGGAAGCGCCGGTGACGACGGACGTGCGGCCCGCGAGAGGTTGGTCTAGAGTCTTCATGCCGCCAGACTAACGCGCATTGATGGTGTTATTCGCTGGGCGTGCTCCAGTTCGCAAGGAGTGACGCCAGATCGGCGCCGTTCACTTTGCCATCGCCCGTGAGATCCGCAGGCGCACCCGTCGAGAAGGTCCAGACGCCTGAATCACTCATCGTTGAGCCCGTCGGGTTCGCCGCGGTGACGGTCCAGTGGTAGGTCGTGTTTGGCTGAAGAATTCCGGCAGGGACGGTGTAACTCGAGTGGATGAGTCCTGCGGCTTCAGAGACGACTTCCGTCAACGCGGCATCGGTCGCGATCACCACGGTGTACGTGTGATGGAACGCAGCGGAGTCGGACCAGTCCAGCGCGGCGATCGTGCCCGGCCAGAAACTGGACGCGCCGGGCACCGGCAGCCCGACCTCGCCGTCGGCGGGCGTTAGGAGCTGGAAGGGGTCCGGCGCCGCGATCGGTGTGAGGTTCGTGGCGGCGCCGACGAATCCCATCGCCAGCGCGATGACGACGTCCGGTGAGAGATCCTGGTTGACGTCCGTCATTCGGACCGCGCAGGCATTGAATCCGAACGTGATGTTGGAGTGGCTGAGGAAATCGCCCTCGTGGTTGATGAGAATTTCGATTCCACCATTGTTGGTCGCACGCAGGACGGCGAGGGTCAGGTCGAGGTCGCCATCGCCATCGATGTCGCTGATCGCGATGTCCAGCATGCTGCTTGCGCTGGGCGTCGTCGCGTCATAGCGCACCTCATCGAGGAATCCTGCGCCGTTGTTGTTGAACAGCACGGAGATATCCGGCTGGCGGTTGGCGACTGCGAGATCGATCCAGCCGTCGCCGTTAAGATCGCCTGCCTGGACTTCAGTTGAGAATATTCCGGTCGGCAGCGTCCCGGTCACAACAAACACGCCGGCGCCGTTGTTGGACAGAATCGTCACAAATCCCTGCAATTCCGATGACGGAGCGGTCCCCCCGGCGCAGGCAATGGCGAGGTCCAGATCGCCATCATTGTCAACATCGAACGCCGTCAACCCATGCGGCCCAGTGGCGGTCGGGAACGCGGCGCCCATCGAAAAACCAAAGCCGCCGAGGTTCATGAACACGGTCACCGTGTTGTCGGCGACATTGCTCGTGGCAATGTCCGGCAGCCCGTCTCCGTTCATGTCCGCGATCGTCAGTCCTGTGGGCATCGGCGTGGAAAGCGCCACGGCTTCGGCAAAGAAGCCATCGCCGATCCCTTGGAAGATGCGAATCAGGTTCACCGCCGAATGTTGACACGCGATGGCGAGATCAAGGTGTCCGTCGCCATTGAGATCGGCCGTTTGGATGTCGCGCAACTCCCACTGAATTGTCGCCGGGGACGCCCCCTGAACGAATGTGCCATCGCCTTGTCCAATTCCGATGCTGAGGACGTGAAGATCGTTGTCGAGCGAGGCAACGTCGATGACGCCGTCTCCGTTGAAATCGCCGCACGCGATGCTGTTCAATGGACTCGTATTGCCAAAACCGAGGTTGCTGCTTTGCATTCCTGCCAGTCCGGAAAAGGACATCGCATAGCTGGAGGGGGTGGCGACGCCGAGCAACAGGCACGCGCCGGTCACGACGAGGGCGCCGCGAATGTGAATGAGGTGGTGCGGGTGACGTTGATTTGTTTCGGGGTTCATGATGGGCTCCGTTTGCCGGAATACGCTGGGTCGCGGGGCCCGTCGCCCCTCGCTCGTAGCTCAATCCGAAAGCCCCTTGCGTTGACCGACATGGGTTCTGCGAAAAACGTTGATTCAGGGGGTTCGGCCGGGCGATAGAGAGCGGCCGGTCGTATCTTGAAGCGGGTGGCGGACGCCCATTCCCAGCAGAGGACGGCGCTTGACGGATCCAACCGCGAACGTGACGCAGATCCTTGAGGCGATCGGCGCCGGCGACCGGCACGCCGCCGAGGCGCTGTTGCCCGCTGTGTATGACGAATTGCGGGCGCTGGCTCAGGCACGCATGGCGAAAACGCCTCCCGGCAACACATTGCAGCCCACAGCGTTGGTGCACGAGGCGTATTTGCGCGTCGTCAAAGAGGTCGATCCAATGTGGGACGGGCGCGGGCATTTCTTTGGCGCGGCGGCCCGAGCGATGCGTGACATTCTCGTCGATCAAGCGCGGCGCAAGGCGGCGATTAAGCATGGCGGCGATCGCAAGCGCGTCGACGCCGAGTTTGTGGAATTACCGATCGACACTCCGGCGGAGGACATGCTCGCACTGAATGAAGCGCTCGAGCGATTGGAAGCCGATGACCCCGTCAATCATCAGGTTGTGATGCTGCGCTTCTTCGCTGGGTTGTCCGCAGCGCAGACCGCGGATGTGATGGATGTCAGCGAACGCACGATTGAGCGGCGATGGCGCTATGCGCGCGCACGATTGCACAAGGAGCTTGGTGATTCATTCACCAATCGCGAGGGGCGGGACGAATGACCAGCCCCGACCCCAAGCGCGTTGAGGAAATTTTTTCCGGAGCGATCGAGCTGCCGCCGGGCGAACGGGCGGCGTACCTGGAAGAAGCCTGCGCCGGTGACGCTGGCCTCCGCCGAGAGGTCGACGATCTGCTTGCACACGACGAGCAGGCGTCCACACGATTTCTTGGCGGACGAGGCGACGCGCCGGACTTCGCGCCGGGCGAACATGTCGGTGACATCGTCGGCCGCTACCGGCTTGATGAAGTGATTGGTGAGGGCGGCTTCGGCGTGGTGTATCGCGCGCATCAATCAGCGCCGGTGCAGCGCGACGTCGCACTCAAAATTATCAAAGTTGGCATGGACACGCGGCGTGTCGTCGCTCGTTTTGAAATGGAACGTCAGACGCTGGCGCAGTTCAGCCATCCGAACACGACGCGCGTCCTAGACGCCGGCAGCACCGATCGTGGACGACCGTATTTCGTGATGGAGCTGGTCGAAGGCGAACCGATCACGAAGTATTGTGAACGCAACGATCTTTCGGTCGAAGATCGCCTCGCGCTATTCCTGCAAACCTGCGCCGCCGTGCAGCACGCGCACCAGCGCGCCATCATTCACCGCGATATCAAGCCGTCCAATGTGTTGGTGGAGCGCATCGATGGCGAGCCTTCAGTGAAGGTGATCGACTTCGGGATTGCACGAGCGCTCGATCAGGACGATTCGCCGCAGTCAATGGTGACGTTGCGCGGCGCTGTCATCGGCACGCCGGAGTACATGAGCCCCGAGCAAGCCGCGGGCGAAGCGCTCGATACACGGACCGATGTGTATTCCCTGGGTGTGTTGCTCTATGAATTGCTTGCCGGCGCCCATCCGTTTGCGGAGCAATTGTCAAAGTCGCACGACGTGACGGAGCGGCTTCGTTTGGTGCGCGAAGTGGATCCGCCGCGACCGAGCACACGGATGGGCGGCGAAGACAGCGACACAGCGCTGGGTTCGTCGAATGGTCGCCGGCGGGCGTTGCGCGGCGATCTGGACTGGATCGTCATGCGCGCCCTGGAGAAGGACCCCGCTCGACGCTACGCCTCGGTTGGCGAATTGGCGGATGACCTGCGGCGCCATCAGAACAATGAGCCCGTTGTCGCCGGTCCGCCGGGGCGCACCTATCGCATGAGAAAGTTCGTGCGCCGTCATCGCGTCGGCGTGGTCGCAGGGTCGTTCGTCGCGGCGGCGCTGGCGCTTGGGATGGTCGGATTGTTCGTCGGACTTGCGCAGGCGCGCATTGAAGCGGAGCGGGCCCGCCGAGAAGCGACACGAGCGACACAGGTCGCGACGCTTTTAAAGGATCTGTTCGAGGGCGTGAATCCCGCGGTGACGCGCGGGCGCGAGGCGCCGGTGCTGCGCGAAATCCTCGCCGCGGCGTCAGAGCGGATCGAACACTCGCTCGCCGACGAGCCGCTCGTCGAGGCCGAATTGCGCGGCACCATCGGCCAGACACAGATCGCCATCGGCGAGTTTGACGCCGCCCGCGCGAATTTCCGCATCGCGCATCAGGTGCGGCTTGCAAAGCTCGGCGCCGAGCACCCCGACACGCTCAGCGCGGCGCAGGGCGTTGCATCGGCCATGAATTACCTGGGTTTGCACGATGATGCGGCGGCGTTTCTTGAAAACGCGCTTGCGCCATGGCGCCGCTCGCAAAATCGTGTCGCAGGGGACATCAGCGCGGAACTGCATTCGCTCGCGTCCATCTACCGCGAGCAGGGAAAGTACGAACGTGCAATGGCGACGATGCGCGAATCGCTCGAGGCGCACATTGCCTCGGATGGACCGGAGGCGCCGACGACGCTGCGCGTGCGGCACGACATCGCCGCGATGCACACGCGTTTGGAGCAATACGAGCAAGCCGAACAATTGCATCGTGAGGTCTATGAAACGCGGCTGGAAACGCTTGGCGAAGATCACCCGGACACGCTGTACTCCATGAATTCGCTGGCGTATCTGTACGGCTCGCTCGGGCGGTTCGAAGAAGGTGAGCCGTTCTATCGCAAGACGCTTGAAGGGCGCCGGCGCGTGCTCGGTGAGACGCATCCCGAGACGCTCACCTCCATCAACAATCTTGCGTTTTTGTATGCGCGGATGGGGCGGTTGTCGGAGGCGGAGGCGCTGTTCCTCGAAGCGCTTGAGAAGCAGAAAACGCAACTCGGCGCCGCGCATCCGCTGACGCTGTTGTCGATGAACAACATCGGGACCGTGCTGTCCATGCAAGGGCGGCACGATGAGGCGAGCCCATTCCTGATCGACGCCTACGAGGGTCGGCGCGAAACGCTCGGCGCCGATCATCACTACACGCTCTTCAGCGCGCATCGCCTTGGCGAGAACCGGCGCGACATGGGTCTTATGGCGGAAGCCGCTGACTACTTCCGCGTCGCGGCGGAGGGACGCCGGCGCACACTCGGCTTAACGCACGCGGACACGCTCGCGTCGATCGAGGGGTACGCGAAGGCGTTGGCGGCGGACGGACGCTCCGCCGAAGCGAGGGTGATGATAGAGCGGCACCTGGCGAATATCCCTGTCGACAACGAATCATTGGGGACAGCGCGCAATCGTTTGCAGGCGGAGCTAGAGGCACACAGGAGACCGTGACTTTACGACAACGGGCCCACGGACTATTCGCTGTTCCAATGGGAATCATCGATTGTCGCTCGTCAGGTGAAGTTCAAAGACTGCTTCGAAGGCATTAGTCTGGCGGCCTCCATTCATACTGGCCTCCGAGATCAGTCAGCATTGAGAAGGTATCCCTGAACGGCACATTGAACTGCATACAGACATCGGGTAGTAGAATCCGGTTCCGTGATTCAGGCCGAGGTTGTTCGTTCGTCACGACCGTGACATCGTGGACCATCGCATACGCCACAAGCCAGCCGTCGGCTTCGGTCGCGAATTTCGCCTTCGCTTGATCGAAGTACTGCGCATTGCGCTGCACCCATAGCATGACTTGGCCGAAGGCATCCGTAACCGCGTCGTCATCCGTACCCACGAAGAACTCTGCTGGCACCTGCTCCTTGACCCACAAGACGAGGTCTTCCGTCTTTCGCCCGGCGAGCAATTCGCCTTTGACTCGGTCAATGCTGAGCACGTGACCATTATTGTGGTGGTGGATCAGGCTGTCCCAAAATCCGGGGCAAATCGCGAAGGCGTAATACTTGTTCTTCGCTGCAATAAACACGTCTGAATCCAGCACATTGGGGCAGTCCGTGCTCATGGGAGACTGACCCCCAGCCGCGCCGCGTACTGCTGGAATGCGCCCCCCCGAAGGTCGGTGAGGTCGTACGCCTCTTTGAAGCTCAGGCGACCCTCTTTGGCGGCACGGATGGCGTGTGTCGCAAACAACTCACCTACCCGAGTATTCTGATTGTTGTAGAAGTCACCGCCACCCGCCCCAGCGCGGCGCCCGTGCTCTCGCGCGATGTAGGTGTCATAGAACTCGAAAAACGTTTCCCGTCCCACTAAGCGAAGATCCATCGCGCGACGTCCCGCCACGATGGGGCTGACCTTGAATCGCCGCGCGATGGCTTCGAAGGGCGACTGCATACGGCGGACATCGCGCCAGATCGTCTTAAGCGATTGCGCTGGGACGAGAAACTCGGCGGCGGCCTTGTCGCACCACGCTTCGATGTCCAGCGACGACCGGACTGTCAGCCCGACATTCGTCAGTGCGCTCTCCCCGAGCCAGATGTGCGCTAGCTCATGGGCGAGCGTGAACATCTGAGCCGACTTGGCGTCAGCGCCGTTGACAAATACGAGCGGCGCATAGTCGTCGCTGAGCGCGAAGCCCCGGAATTCCCCGACACTCAGTTTTCGATGCGTGTTATTGCCCACCACGCCGTTGATGACCGCCATGACGTTTAAGTCTTCGATGACTCGCCGCAGCTCACCAACAGCCTCTTGCCATGTGCGCACGTCCGCGGCCCATCCATCCGTCAGGCCGACCATTCGGCGCATCTCGCGCCCGATGTCTTCTGGGTTGTCTGCTTGGCTGGCGCTGCCAACGAAGTCCAGCGGTTCCGCTTCGCATTCCATCCGATCCTCTCGAAGCCACGCTTGCCGGCGCTGCATCGCATAGATCGTGTCGAGTAAGTCGGGGCTGGGCTGTTTGATCTCCAGATTGCGTATTGTTCGCAAATCCGGAATTGGAATGTTTTCTGTCGGTGGCTCTGGAAGAAAGAAGTATCCGATCGGTGCGTGCGTAGCGCGAGCGAAATTCTCCAGCTGGCGAAACGTTGGTTGGGACTCCTCGTTGAGCCATTCTTCCAGTCTGGGGAATCGGTTGCTCAACGCATCCGCCGCAAGGCCTGCACGTTCAATTGCCCAGTCGAGGAGCTCAGTTTTTACGCGCACACGACTAATGCGACACCTCCGAAGGGTACTGAATGCCAATTCTACTTCGGTTCCAACGGGTCTTCTTGGCCAACTGCTGTCTGAGACTACAAAGGCCCGTCTGGGCATCGGAGAAAATGCTCGCACTCGCCGAGGCGTGCGATTTCACCGGTGGCAGCTTCAAGAAGGAATACGGCGGCCGTTTGAACAAGTGGGACGAGCGCGAGCGTGCGGAGCTGATGGCCCAGCTCGACGCGGCGTATTTCCATCTCTACGGCGTGAGCCGCGACGATGCGGAATACATTCTCTCAACGTTCAAAGGCATTCACACGCCGAGCGGTTTGTTTCCGGGATCGGTGACGACAGAGGAGCGGATCCTGGAGTTGTACGATGAATATTCCTAAGGATTGTGGGGGTGTGCCACTGCTTTCAAGCAGTGTCTTGTTGTGCATGCCGTTGTTCAACGGCACTGCTCAAGAGCAGTGGCACGCGTGGGAATTGCGCCTGATTGGGTAAACATGCAAATCCTTCTCCCATCGGGAGAAGGTGGCAACGCGCAGCGTTGACGGATGAGGGGAATCCAGTGCAAAACAGTCGTGTTCAACGGCGCCGTGGTCTTGACTGTCCTTCAGTCAAGGCCGCGACTGGGCGCACAATTTCATCAATGACGCAAAGGAATCTTTGTTCACTCAACCCCCTCACCCCGGCCCTCTCCCGGGGGAGAGGGAGGAGGAATTGTTATACAGCTCAACGGCACTGCTCAAGAGCAGTGGCACACTGACAGAGCGAATGGGATCAGGGGTGGCATGCCCACGTCTGCGTGGGCATGGTTGAGCGATGAAATCAAGTGCAATTTCAGTTCGAGAACCGCACTTCGAAATACGCTGCCGCGACCCCGCGCTGGCGCTTGGGGCTCTGGTTAATACCGGCGCATCACGCCGCGCACCACGCCTTGCACGGTGCACTGCCGCACGCGGATGGGTTCGAAGGCAGGGTTGGCGGGTTGCAGGCGAATGTGGTCCTTCTCTTTGAAGAAAGTCTTGAGCGTTGTTGAACCGTCCGGCAGGAGCGCGACGACGCGATCGCCGTTGCGGGCAATCTCGGTGCGTTCGATGATGACGTAATCCCCTTCGAGGATGCCTTCGTCGCGCATGGAGTCGCCTTCGACACGCAGCGCAAACGAGCCGGCGTTCTTGCCGGCTTGCGGGCCGAACAGCGCGGAGACGTCAAGCTCATCGCGGTCTTCGAGCTTCTCGATGGGCAGGCCCGCGGCGATCTTGCCGACGAGCGGAAACCGGAGCGGCGCCTCTTCGTCAGGGAGCGGCATGCCCTTGGCGATCGTCAAAGAGCGCGCCTTGTTGCGTTCGCGCTGCAGCACGCCGCGCTTGACCAGCGTTTCGACGTGTTCGAACGCGGTGACCTTGCTGATGCCGAGAGCGTCGGCGATCTCCTGCATGGTCGGGGAATAGCCCCGCTGAATGCGGCTGTCCCGCACGTGCTGAAGAATGGTGAGCTGCTTCGGGGTGAGATTCATTCCTGGCGGTCTCCGGGTCGAAGGTGGCGAGCGCGGGCGAAGAGCAACAGACGCGGACGGGCGCCAGAACAGCAATCCAACGGTCGGCCCACAGGCGAAGCGCACCGGCATGTTGCCCGAGCGCCATTTCCAACGCGCCAAGCGCACCGGCCGTCTGGGCCAATGCGAGCGAAGCATCGTCAGCCTGCCGATCCCAACGATCGCGCTCCTTGCGGCCTTCACGCCGGGGTTCCGAATCGTCCTCGCGGACAATGCGGCCCTTGCGACCGTGATAGGTGGCGGTGAAATCTCCGCCGGGACCGAGTTTCAGAAGCGCCGTCGCCGAAGGGGATGCCGATCGAAGCCGCATGAGTTCGCTCCGTCCTACCTGTTGCGGCCGCAGTGTTTCGGTCGAATCACCCGCTTGTTCCGATGCATCATCCGAACGAAACGGGTGAACGGTTCTCCCGAACTTGCGCTTCCGGTCGGCTCCGCCCCGGAATCGCTTGATTCTGCCGCCGCACTGTGTTGACCCGGCCAATCCGCTTCGAGGCCCCGCGTGGCGATTTCCCCCAAACTGGGGCGCCACCAGACCTCGGGCGTGATGCATGCCGTTCCACGACATGTTGGATCTCCGCCGATCCGGATATTCTCGATCGGCCGGGTTCGCGTCCTTGCTGCACAAACGAATTCAGATTTTGTTCGGGTGACGTTAGCCGATCAGAAGCCGCACAGCAAGGGCATTTCGGCAAGTTTGTTCGGTTAATTTTCGGGGCGCGAAATCGTCGGCGCGAGGTCAGGATTTCGCTTCGCGCCGGATCAGCGTTTGGCCGCGCCGTTCGATGAGGCGGCGCACCTCAAGCATCGTCACTTCGGTCCGCACCGCGGCGGGTTCGAGGCTGGTCCGCCGCACCAGTTCGTCCAAACTCATCGCATCCGCCAGCGTTTCGATGATCACACGCTGGATGTCATTCAGGTTTGCCGTCGCGATGGCGCTCTCGGCGGCGCCGTCATCGAAGATGCCGCCGATTGGCGCAGGGTCCGCGTAGCGCTGTTCGTGCGCACCGTTGTGGAGGTGTCGCGCCGGGGCTTCGAGCTGTTCGATGACGTCTGTGGGTGTGGTGACGAGAGCCGCGCCAGCGCGTTTCAGCAAATCATTCGAACCTTCCGAAGCCGCCGAATCAATACGCCCCGGGATCGCCATGACCTCGCGCCCGTGTTCCTCAGTCGCAACGCGGGCCGTGATCAGCGCGCCCGATCCCGCCGCGGCTTCGACGACAAGCACTCCGAGACTTAATCCCGAGATGATGCGATTGCGCATCGGAAAATTCTCCGCCGTTGGATTTGTTTCCAGCGGTAATTCAGAGATGACCGCGCCGCGGCCATCTGCAATCTCGTCAAACAGCTCCGCGTTCTCAGGCGGATAGCAGCGGGCTAGGCCGCAACCCAGCACGGCGACGGTGCGCCCGTTCATGCGAAGTGCCGCCCGGTGCGCGGCGGTATCAATCCCGCGCGCCCCTCCCGAAATCACCGTCAGGCCCGCCGAGGCAAGCATGCCGGCGAAACGTTCGGTTTGTTCGATTCCATACGGCGTGCAGGCGCGCGAACCGACCATGGCGACGGGGAAGCGGTCTTGTTCAGGGTGCAGTTCGCCGCGCACGTAGAGGATGGGCGGCGGATTGGGAATGGTGCGCAGGAGCGCCGGGTAACGATCGCTGCTGATCGGAATGAGATCGACGCCGAGCTCATTGGCCAGCGCGAGTTCGTGCGCGACGCGCTCCGCCGCGGCGGCTCGTTCGGCGATGATTGTTTGTGCGAGTTTGGGTCCGACGCGAGGCACGCGCTGCAGCGCGCTCTCGGATGACGCCAGCGCTTTTTCTGCGCTGCCGAATGATTCGATCAGACGGCTGATGAGCACCGGACCGAGTCCGGGGATGAGCGTCAGACGCAGGATGGCGTCAACTTCTGGGTCGAACGCAGCCATAGCCCGCGCAGTGTAATGGCAGGGGAACGCCATGAAAAATCAATTCTACGGGTTAGAAGTGATCGACGAACGGGATTTCGCAGTCGAGGCAGACGGCGCGGAGATGTTCGAGATGCTCAGGCGTGCGTGCTGGGATCGGCGCCTCAGGCGAGGCCATAGGGATGCCGGCGCGCTCGACCATGGATTCGAACCCGGCGGGATGGCACCAAACCAGCATGCGCGCTTCATTTGAAGTTTCATTGCGAAAGCAGTGCGGCACATTCTTCGGCAGATGCACAAATCCGCCCTTGCTGATGCGCGTCGGACCGGCGCTGTGCAGGAAGGTGATCTCGCCCTCTAACACATAAAAGGACTCTGCCTCGCGTCGATGCACGTGCGGGGGGGGCCCGCCACCGGGCGGCACGCGAATCTCGACGAGGCAGAAAGCACCGCCCGTTTCGCCGCCGCGAATCTTGATGGTGACGACATCGCCGGCGACGGCGAACGAATCCCCCTGACCCGGCAACGTGACAAAGGCGCCGCCGGAAGTTGACACAGATGCGGTGGACATAACGCGAATTGTTCCAGTTAAGTCGTCGCCGTCGGTCGGGCTTTCGCGCCCGGTTGGCGATCGCGCCATTGTATCTGACATGGGCGTCCGACCGCAGCGTCGTCCTTTATCGAATCCGAACATTCTTCAGCGATCAATAGGAAGAATTGATGGGATCATGCGCCGCGACGACTCGGAGACTGGCTCATGACAGACGAACCAATCCAGAAGAAGCGAATTCGCATTCTGTTTTTGTGCACAGGGAATTCGTGCCGCAGCCAGATGGCGGAGGGTTGGGCGCGGGCGCTGAAGCCGGACGTGATAGAGGCACATTCGGCGGGCACGGAGCCGCACGGACTGAACCCGCTGGCTGTCCGTGCGATGGCGGAAGCAGGTGTGGATATCTCGTTGCACCGTTCCAAGCACATTGATGAATGCATGGCCGAGCCGTTCGATTTTGTGATGACGGTGTGCGACAGCGCCCACGAAGCGTGCCCGACGGCGCCGGGGCTTGGGCGAATCGTGCATCAAGGGTTCGATGATCCGCCCCGATTGGCTGCGGAAGCGATCGACGATGAGGATGCGATGCGGCACTACCGTCGCGTGCGCGATGAGATCCGCGACTTCGTCGAGGCGATGCCCGGCGTCTTGTCGCAGGATTCGAATACGGTGTCGCCCGCATGACCACGACGTTCCCCCTGTTCAATCGCGCGTTCGCCGAGTTTCTGGGGACATTCTTTCTTGTGTTCTCGGGAACCGGTGCGATTGTCGTGAATGAAGTCAGCGGCGGTGTGGTGACGCACGCCGGAGTGGCGCTCACGTTTGGACTCGTTGTGATGGCCGTGATTTATGCGATCGGCGATGTCTCCGGGGCGCACATCAACCCCGCCGTGACCGTGGCATTCTGGCTCGCGAAACGATTTCGCGGCTCGGACGTCGCCCCGTACATCGGCGCGCAGTGCATGGGGGCGCTTGCCGCGAGTGTGGCGCTGCGGGTGATGTTTCCTTCGGCGGAGACGCTTGGTGAGACGATCCCGGCGGGCGGGGCCATGCAGTCGTTTGTCCTTGAGGTGATCCTCACGTTCATGTTGATGTTTGTGATTCTGGCCGTCGCGACGGGCGCGAAGGAAAAGGGTGTGATGGCCGGCGTCGCCATCGGCGGCGTCATTGCGTTCGAAGCGATGTTCGCAGGACCGATCAGCGGGGCTTCGATGAACCCGGCGCGGTCGCTGGGGCCGGCGGTGGTGAATGGCCAACTGGATTCGATCTGGATTTACCTTGCGGCGCCCGTGGTTGGAGCAGCCCTCGCCGTGCCAGCGTTTTGGCTCATCGCAAAACGCGAAGACCTCGGGTCGGACGCCGGCGGCGCCAATTCGACCGCCTGACGTCGAGCCGGCGTGACCGATACATCACGAGATCGATCTCCCAATTGACCGATCCATTCCCTGGGATGGTGCGTAGGACATGTCCCGGGCGGGTTCGGCGCGATCCGGCTCACGGTTCCTGAATGTGCGGGAATCGCGTACCATCGCCTCTTTCCAGTCCTTAGAAGAGCCAACGGGGAATCGGCGCGTATGACTGTGATGGTTCAGATCAAATCACTCCGCAAGGAGTTCGGCCCCATTCTGGCGGTGGACGACGTCTCTTTTGACGTCGTTCGCGGCGAGGTTCTTGGGTTCCTTGGCCCGAATGGCGCCGGCAAATCCACGACCATGAAGATGGTCACCGGGTTTCTTGCCCCGACCGCCGGGACCGCCGTCGTCTGCGGGCATGACGTCAAAGAGGAGCCCATCAAGGCAAAGGCCAAGATCGGCTACCTGCCGGAAGGCGCTCCGCTCTATGGCGACATGACGCCCGAAGGGCTGCTCAAGTTCATCGCCGAAGTGCGCGGCATCCCGCGCTCGAAGCGCAAGGCCGCAATTGAGCTGGCGGCCGGGCGCGTGCAGCTTGAAGGCGTCATGCGGCAACCAATTGAGACGTTGTCCAAGGGATATAAACGGCGCGTCGGGCTGGCGCAGGCCATCCTGCATGACCCCGATGTGCTGATTCTTGACGAACCGACGGACGGGCTTGATCCAAATCAGAAATTCGAAGTGCGCCAACTGATTCACGAGATGTCTGGTGAGAAAGCCATCATTCTTTCGACACACATTCTCGAAGAGGTCGGCGCTGTGTGTTCACGAGCAATCGTGATTTCGCGCGGCAGGATCGTGGCGGATGAAACGCCGCAAGATCTTGAAACACGATCGCGCCACTACAACGCGGTTCGCGTCAGTGTGCGGGGCGGGGCGGAAAAGCTCGTCGCGGAACTCAAGCGGCTTGAGCGCGTCTCTTCGGTCGAATCGCTGGAGTCGGCGAATGGCGTGGCGGAGTGCCGCGTCTTTCCGAAACCGGGCGCTTCGATCGTGGCGGATGTGAGTCAGCGATTGAAGGATCTAAACTTGCAAGTGGATGGGTTGACGGTTGAGCCGGGACGCCTTGATGACGTCTTCCGCTCGCTGACGAAGCCATCGTCGCAGGGAGGTGATGCGTGAAAGGCCTCATTGCGATCATCAAGCGCGAGCTCGCCGGGTATTTCATCACGCCGGTCGCGTATGTCTTCATCGTGATTTTTCTCGCCATGTCGGGCGTGTTCACGTTTAACGTGGGCGGGTACTACGAACGTGCCCAGGCGGACCTTCAGCCGTTCTTCAACTTTCATCCGTGGATGTATCTCTTCCTGATCCCGGCGATTTCGATGCGCCTGTGGGCGGAGGAGCGTCGCGTCGGCACGATTGAACTGCTCATGACATTGCCTGTTTCCGAATGGGCGATCGTCGCGGGCAAGTTCATCGCGGCATGGCTCTTTGCGGGCATTGCGCTGGCGCTGACTGTGCCGATGTGGATCACGGTGAACTGGCTCGGCGATCCGGACAACGGCGTGATTTTTGCTAGTTACATCGGCAGCTTCCTGATGGCGGGGGCGTTTCTGGCGATTGGCGCCTGTGTTTCGGCGTCCACAAAGAGCCAAGTGATCGCGTTTGTCATCAGCGTCGTGATCTGCTTCCTGTTTCTCGCGGCGGGCATGCCGGCGGTGACAAATTTCTTCTCAAGCTGGGCGCCGGACATTGTGATCGACACGGTGACTGGCTTCAGCTTCCTGACGCACTTTGACGCCATCACCAATGGTGTGATTGATCTCCGCGATCTCGTGTTCTTTGTGTCGTTGATTGTGCTCGCGCTGGCGGCCAATGTCGTGATCATTGAGATGCGGAAAGCGGCCTGAGACGACTGGGAGATATGGAATGAATCGGATTCTTGCATCCGCCGCTGGTCTGGTGATTCTCATCGCGCTGTTTCTCGCGGTGAACGTGATCGCGGGCGCGACGTTGCGATCGGCGCGCGTGGATTTCACCGAGGGCCGGTTGTACACACTGGCGCAAGGCTCAAAGAACATCGCGCAGTCAATCGACGAACAGCTCACGCTGGATTTTTACTTTTCCTCCAAGCTTGCGGCGGGCCGCCCCACGTTGCAGACGTACGGCAAGCGCGTGCGCGAATTGCTTGAGGAGTACGAGCGCGTTGCTGACGGTCGCATCAAGCTGCAAATCTATGATCCCGAGCCGTTCTCGGATCTCGAAGATCAGGCGGTGCAATTCGGTCTGCGCGGCATCCCGGTTGGGGATGATGGCGAGCGTTTCTACTTCGGGTTGGTGGGCAGCAACGCCGTCGGCGTGCGCAGCGTGATCACGTTCTTCGATCCGCAGCAGCAGCAGTTTCTGGAATATGAAATCAGCCGCATGATTCAGCAACTTGCGCACCCGAAGCGTCGTGTGCTGGGGTTGATTTCAACGCTGGAAATCGGCGGCGTCATGCCGACGCCGGGCAGTCAGCAGCGCGGCATTCCGGCGTGGCAGATCGCACGCGAGATCGGCACGTTGTTTGAAGTGCGCCGCATCGATCCTAAAGAAGCAACCATCCCGGCGGGTCTGGATGTGCTGTTGGTCATCCACCCCAAGAAATTGCCTGACGCAATGGTCTACGCGATTGATCAGTTCGTTCTTGGCGGCGGCCATGCGATGATCTTTATGGATCCGCATTCGGAGTCGGATCAGCCGAGCGACCCGAATGATCAGGTGGCGCGGCTCAGTCACGACACCTATTCCGAAATTCCGCGACTGTTGCAGTCGTGGGGCGTCAAGATGGATCGCGCGCAAACCGCGACGGACCTGCTCAACGCGCAAGAGGTGCTGTATCAGGTGGCCTCCGGTCAGCGCGAACCAATGATGTACGTCCCGTGGATTACGCTTGGACCGAAGAATCTCGACGACGACGACCTGGTCACTGGCAAACTCTCACGTTTGAACTTCGCCAGCGCCGGTGTGCTTGAACCAATCGAAGGCGCGACCACGACGTTTACGCCGCTCGCGTGGACGAGTGAACAGTCCATGGCAATGGAGACACTCCGCGTGCGCGGCATGCCGGACCCCAAACGCCTCATGAGTGAGTTTGTCGGCAGCGGCGAGAACTTGACGCTGGCGGCGCGAGTCACGGGCGAAGTGCGCACGGCGTTTCCGGATGGCCCGCCGCAGGGTGTGCCGGTGAGCCCCGTGGCGCCGCTGTTGGAATCGGTCGAGCCGATCAACGTGATTCTCGTGGCGGATACGGAAGTGCTCGCAGATCGGTTTTATTTGCAGCAGAATGCTCTTGGCAGCATCGAGAAAATTGCCGACAACGCGGATTTCATCATCAATGGCCTCGACAACCTGTCGGGGACGTCGGATCTCATCAGCCTGCGCGCTCGCGGCTCGTTCGCTCGTCCGTTTGAGCGCGTGAATGAAATCCGCGCCACCGCCGAAGAGCAGTTCCGCGCTCGCGAGCTTGAACTGGAGCGCGAGATCAGCGGCATTCGCCAGCGCATTGATCGCATCCGTCAGGAGCGCCCTTCATCGTCACTGATCCTTGAACCGGAAGTGCAAGAAGAGATTGCGCAACTGAACATCTCGCTGCTCGAAGCCCGCAAAGAGCTTCGCAACGTGCAACTCAATCTGCGCCGGGATGTTGAATCGCTCGGCACGCGTCTGAAAATCCTGAACACGGCGCTGGTGCCGACGATCGTCGCCCTTGGCGCCATTGGCCTTGGCGCGTACCGCGCTTCGCGCCGGCGTGCGGATCGCCGCGCCATGGCTCAGAAATAAAGTATCGGACTTCCCGCGGCGCCTTTTGACAAACGAATCGACGCATGAAGATACGCACGCTTCTCATTCTCGGAATTCTCGCAATGGCGATGCTTGCCGCAGCAGTCATTGCATACACCCGCAAGTCGACGGAGTACGTCGCCCCGACGCCGGAACTGCTGTACGGCGGGCTGTTTGATCGGGTCGGCGACATCAAAGAAATCCATGTGATCGGGCCCAAGGGCGAGTTTCACGTGGATCTTGAAGACGATCAGTGGCGCATGCGCGAAAAGGGCGGGTATCCGATCCGCACGGAGCGGATTCGCACGGCGGTGCTCTCGCTGTCCGACCTTCGCGTGATCGAACCGAAGACGAGCCGCCCGGACAATTACCCGTTGCTTGGGTTGCAGGAGCCCGGCGAGGGATCAGATTCAATTCTTGTCGAAATGCACGACGCCGAGGGCGAAGAGATCGTCTCCATCATCCTCGGCTATCTCGAGCGCGGCGGGCCGATGAATGCGCCGATGCGGCGCTACGTGCGCCTCACTGGTGATCCGCGCACCTACTTTATCGACGGTGTCGCGGAGATCGAAGTCGATCCGGTCCGCTGGATCGATCGCGAAATTCTTCGCGTGCTCCGATCCTGGACGTACGACGTCGAGATCGAACAAGTGGACGGCGACGTGTTGCGCGTTTTTCGACCTGATCCGCAAGCGATGGACTTCGAACTGGCGGACATGCCCGAAGGCACTGTTTTCATTGACGAACGCGACGTCAATCTCGTGGGCAATTCCTTCATCTACATCGGAATGGAAGATGTGGCGCGCACGAGCACGCTTGACGAAAGCAAAGTCATCCCCGGTCCGGAAGCGCGCGTTCGCACGTTTGATGGATTCGTGATGACGGCGCACCTCTTCGATTACGAGGGCGCCACGTGGGCGACCTTTGAGGCGTCCACAACAGAGCCGGTCATTGATGTGGACGCCGCAAACGCCGCGATGACGGCGGGCGCCCCAGGCGCCAATTTCCGGCCCATGTCGGACGTCATCGCCGCTGCCGAGCGTTTCAACGAAGAACTCGACGGCTGGCGATTCCAAATGACGGAGAACAAGACCCGCCTGCTGTCCTTCCGCATCACCGACCTCGTGCAGCAGCCGGGCGAGAATCGTTCATCGCCGATTCAGCCGGACTTCGGCCCGGGCGCCCCTGGCGCGCCCTGATTGCCGCAATTCATCCCTCAAATTGAAACAAACTGCTCCGACCGCCGAATAGTGTCTTGTGGCAGCTTCACACATTTGCCTCTCGTGCGGCCTTGATCTCGCGCGCGTTCGCGTGCAGCGGGATGCTGCGCTTGGGCTGCCCATCGTCACCTGCCCGGAGTGCGGCGACCATTCCGTTCGCCGCCGGGCTTTTCTGGTGACCGAGTGGCGCACCGCCATGCGCCGGCGCTATGCAATCTGGACGCTCATCGCACAGCTCGTGGTGTTCAATTCGCTCCTTTGGACGGCCGTTGGATTGAGCTGGTCCATCACCGAGCAGATGTGGACGGACCGCACCACGCTTGTGACCGTGATCACGGATGCTTTTCAGCTAGAGAGTTCAGCAGGGCGCCATTTTTCAAATGTCGGGCCGTGGCACATCGCCATCTGGTTGATCGTGTCGATCACGGCGGGGTTGTGGATGGGGGCGGCGCTGCCGCACTGGAAACGCTGGGCGCCGTACCTCGTCTGGCCGATCGCTCTTGCGGCCGCCGCGAGCGCGCCGATGATTGCGTGGCTCATCTGGTGGCCGCTGGCCACACTCGCGGATCGGCCGCCGGTGTATTTCGGCCCGACGCGCGGTGAGTCACTGGTGATGGCGCAAGTGGTTATGGCGTCATTTGCCATCACCGTCGTCGCACTGCAAGCAGGCCCGCTGGTAAGCAACGCCTGGAAACGCTCGCGAAATCGTCGCTGGCGGAAACGACTGGCGCGAGCTCGTCGAGCAAGGAGTGGAGAATGAGCGATGTGTCACCCAACGATCGCGCAGACGCCGCAGCGGAGAGCCAATCTCGTGCCACGCAGGATGAAGTGCGCGTGTCAACGATCGTCGGCGATCGGGTGTGCATCGGGTGCGGGTTTAACCTGACAGGCCAGCCGGTGGTCAAGGAGTCACGGTATGGACTCTTCATTGCACGCTGCCCGGAGTGCGGCGCCGTCGCGTCGCTTCAGGAGTATCCGACGCTGGGGAAGTGGGCGAATCGCTGGGCGGCCATGGCGGCGGCGTTGTGGCTCCTTGTGCTTGCCGCCGGGACATTTGCGTTCAGCATGATTCTCATGGGGACTTCCCTTGCGACCGTTGATGAAGGGCTGTCTGATTTTGTGCGCTGGGTGCACGAACGCGCCGAGTTGGATCCGGAGAGCGGATACCAAGAGCAATCCATGCAGTTCTACACGACAGACGTCGTGGACATCGCATGGTGGGGCCAGCAGGACCACTGGGCGATGCTGCGCGAGGCGGGAGGATTTCGCCGCGTCATCTTGAGCGAAGTCGTCGGCGTGTGGTTTGCGATCCTGCTCGGGTCGCTCGCATTCGGCGTCATCGCGAGTGTGGCGCTCTTGCACCTGCGCCGATGGCGGCTTGCGTTCGTCTTGCTGCTGCCTATTGCGATCGCGACTGTCTTTCAGATTGCGATCTATACGAATTTCCGCGCCGATATGGCGTTCAACACGGTGGCGCAGCCGCGCGAATTGGTGCGGCTCATGCTGGCGCCCCTGATCTTTGCGCTCACGGACGGACTGGCGTACTTCGGCGTGATTGTTGGCTCACAATTCGGCAGGCCAGTGGCGCGCGGGCTGATGCGCGCGTTCCTGCCGCCGCGACTTCGCTCAAGCCTTGCATTTCTCTGGCTTGCGGACGGAAAGACGCCGCCCAAGCCGTAGTGGGCGCGAGTTCTATTCGGAAACGTGCACGGGCGCGGGCGTCGTGTTGTTCGAATAGCGTTCAAAGAACTCGACGATGCGCATGAGACGATCAAGCCGCTGGCGCGGGTCGCCGTTGCGCGATAGATCATGACCGGCGCCGGGGTAGCGCACATACTCAACCGGGCGATGCAGTTCCTTCAGCGCTCGATACATCATTTCGCTTTGCGAAACGCCGGTGCGAAGATCATTGGAGCCGTGCATGATCAGGAATGGCGTGGTGATCTGATCGACGTATGTGAACGGCGATTCACGCACATGAATCTCGCGGGCTTCGTCCTGCCACGGGAATCCGCCCATGGCGTGTTCGACGAGCAGCCACGCGTTGCCTTCGCCAAAGAAGGTCGCGATGTCGTAGACGCCGCGCTGCGCGACGGCGCCCTTGAAGCGATCCGTATGCGCGATGATCCATGCGGTGAGGTAGCCGGCGTATGAGCCGCCGGTGACGAACTGCCTATCCGGGTCGATCCAGTTATTGCGCTGCATGGCGTCGTCAAGGCAGGCAAGAACATCGCCGGTTGGCCCTTCACCCCAGTTGGTGTGGTTGGCGCGCTGGAACTCGTAGCCATAGCCGCCGGAGCCGCGCGGGTTGGAGTAGACAATGCCGTAGCCCCAGGCGCACAGCAGTTGGAACTCATGCCACATGGAAAACTCACCCGGCCCCCACATCGCCATCGGTCCGCCGTGGATCGCGAGCACCGTGGGGTACGTCTTGGCGCGATCGTGGTTGGCCGGCGGCATCACCCAATACTGAATGTGCTCACCGTCCGGACGTGTGATGGTGTGTTCGGTCGGTTGCACAATGATGCGATCACGCAGCCACACTTCGTTGTGACTGGTGATGCGGCGCTGTTCGCCGGTGGATTCAATGACATAGAGCTCGGAGGGGTTCTCGACACTGGTGAGCGCCGCGACGATGCGATTGTCGGTCGCATCAAAGGCGTGCGCGCCGACCTCGCCCTCGACAATCGGCTGGCCGGCGCCCATTACATCCCCATAGAGCGCAAATCGCAGCGGGAATGCGCCGTGCCAGGGTGAAGCGAAATACACGCCGCGCGTGGTGACAACCGGGCTGGTGAAGTCCGACGGCCAGTCCGGCGCCAGCCATTGCGGCGCCCTGTTCGAGGCCGTCACGCGCCCGAGACGCGCCTGGCGGTAGAGCAACTCATCGTGCTGCGTCGCCGTGAAAATGATGCTGCCGTCATTCGGAGCGAAACGCGGCGAGCCGTACGACCACTCTTCATCATCCAGAAGTACGCGCCACGCGCCGCCATCCGCGTTGGTGAGATAAATGCACGTGCGGTAGTAGCGGTCGGGATGTGTTTCAGTGCGAGGTTTATCAACGAAGACGATGGATTTGCCATCAGGCGAGAACGACGCATTGCTGTGATTCACGAAGCCGCTGGTGATTTGTTTGGCGGCGTCACCATTCTCCAAGTCGATCACAAACAACTGGCTGAACTTGTCTTCGCCTTTGATCGACTGCTCATCCTGAAATGCGAGCCGGTTGTAGACGTGCGGGTCATCTTTGAGGGCGTTGCGTTCGAGCCAGTTTCGAACTTCCTGAAGATCGCCGGCGGGGCTGGCTTTGGTGTGGTCGTCTTTGTCCTGCGGGACTTTCGCATCACCCCAGGCTCGCGCGGGGCGTTCGCTTAACCACTGCGGCAAGCCATCCGTCCTCGAGAATGGAATCGAACTGGAGACGAGCAGCGCCTTGCCGTCCGGTCGCCACGCCGGTGATGTCGCGCCGTGTTCGAGTGTGGTGATCTGCCGCGCTTCGCCGGGCGATTTCACTGAGAGCGTCCACACCTGCGGCTTGGGGCGCTCCTTTTCGTCGTCGCTCTTCATGGCCTGACGCACGAATGCCACGGTGGCGCCATCCGGGCTGAACGTCGGGCTGGAGTCATCGCGATCGCCGTGCGTGAGCTGCACCGGCTTGGCGTCTGGCTTCTCGAGATCAACCATCCAGAGATGCGTGTGGTAGTCGTACTTTTCGAGGCCCTTGTCGTTGTCGCCTTCGCGCGCGATGGATTTCAGCGTATAAACCGCGATGGCGCCGTCGGGGGAGAGTTCCACATCTGTAATCTGCTTAATGTTGAGCAGATCGGTTGCGTTGATCGGTTGCTTCGCCGAGACCGGCGCAACAGTGGACATCGCGGTTATGGCAGTCATAAGGAAGCTCCGGATCATCGGGGTCTCGCCCTCCAGGTAGTGGTGTGCGGCACAGTGTCGTCGAGAGTCGACATCCGCCGCAAGCCGGCGCCGCCCGCACGCGCCGGCGCGGTAGGCTGATGTACCGCATACAGCGGCAGGAGGTAGATGATGCGATTGAAGTCGATCAGTGGGGCGTTTGTGGCATTCGCGCTGGCGATTCCGACGCTGGTGTTCGCCCAAATGCGACCGACCGCCATGGACGTCGCCGGGATGAGTTCGGTGAGCGATCCGCAGCTCTCCGGCGACGGACGCGTCGTCGTCTACACACTGAAAACATGGGACTTTGATCCTGATTCGGTTCAGGACGATGAGGAATCGAAGGCGGGGTGGTCGAGCGATCAGCAGTTGTGGCTGGCGCCGGCGGATGGCTCTGCGCCGGCGCGGCAGATCACGTTTGGTGAGGAGAGCGCTTCGTCGCCGCGCTTTGCGCCGGACGGGCGATGGCTGGCGTTTCTGCGCAAACAGGATGGCGATCGCAAGATTCATTTGCTGCGATTGTCCAGCGGCGTGTGGGGCGGCGGTGAAACTCAGATTTTGGACACCGGCGACTTGTCGCCGGAGTCGTTGCAGATCGCGCCGGACAGCCGCACGATTTCGTTTATCGCGACGCCGCCGATGAGTGATGCGGAGAAAGAAGCAAAGCAGGCTTCCGGCGGCGCCGTTCGCTTTGGCGAAGAATGGCGCAACGCGCGGCTGTATTCCATGTCCTCCGAAACCGGCGAAGTGACAGAACTGACGGATGGCTCGGAACATGTGATTGATTATGCGTGGTCGCCAGCGGCGCATCAGGTCGCGATTGTCGCGTCGGAGTCCGCTGATCCGTATCACTCATTCAGTTTGCGCACGGTGAAGCTGATTGATGCGCGCACAGGTGAGGTGGAGCGCGTGCTGGAGGAGGAGCCGGGAGCGATCGGGCACATCGCGTGGTCGCCGCGCATGCGGTACATCGCGTATGAGAAGGGTGAGAATTCACTGAGCTTGCTCAATGCGCTCGTCGTGCATTCGTTGCGCGGCGGGCCGTCCAAGAATGTCGTCGCATCGCTTGATCCGACCCTGTCCGGGTTTGTGTGGTCGGAGGATGGCAACATCGTCGCTCACGTGTATGAGAAAACGAAATCGCAGTTCTATTCGATCAGCCCGGATGGCCAGCGCATTGAACGAATCGCTTCTCCGGGCGTGGTTTTTGGAGAATCATTTGCGACGGACACCAATCGGCGCGTGGCGGTCGGGGTCGCCTCAACGCCTTCATCGGCCCCCAATCCGATGACGGTAAATCTGAAGACTGGCGCGACGAACACCGTGGCCGATGTCCACCCGTACACGTCTGATTGGGACATGGCTGTCGCTGATGTGTTCGCGTGGGACGGCCCCGAGGGGACGAAACTTGAAGGCGTGTTGTGGCGCACGCCGCTGGCGCGGAATGGCGCGCCAGCGCCGCTGATGGTCCTCCCCCACGGCGGGCCGGATTCGGTGACGACGGAGAACTTCAGTTCGTGGGCGCAGTTCTTCGCGGCTCGCGGGTTCCATGTGTTTCGCCCCAACTATCGCGGCGGGTTTGGGTACGGGCATGACTTCTATGCCGCCAACCGCGGGCGACTTGGCGAGATTGAGTTCATGGACATCGAGTCCGGTGTTGATGCGCTGATTGATGCGGGCATCGCGGACCCCGCGCGGCTCGTGTACGGCGGCTGGTCGTGGGGCGGGTTCTGCACGGCGTACACCATTGCGCACACGAATCGATACCAAGCGGCCGTTGCGGGCGCGGCGGTGACGGACACGGTGAATCAGTACGCGTTGTCCGACATCAATCACGGCGTCGCGGCGGAGTGGGAATATACGACTGTGCCGTGGACGAACTTTGAACCGTTCGACGACGCCAGCGCTGTGCGCCATCTTGAAGGCGCGACCACGCCGACGCTGATCATTCACGGCATGGCGGACGACCGTGTGCCGTTCGGGCAGGGGATCACGCTGTATCGCGCGCTCAAGGATGTGGGGTGCGAAGTGGAGTTTCTGGCGTATCCGCGCGAGCCGCACGGTTTTCGCGAGCCGGCGCACACGGCGCACATGCTGCAGGCGTGGGCGGATTGGTACGCGGAGCATCTCAGCGGGAACTGAGGATTTTCATTGGTCGGCAGGACGGGCGTCTCGCCCGTCCGATGTGCGTTTTTTCCACCGCACGGCCGAGACGGCCGCGCCACCGCTTTCTTGAGCGCTACGATTGGCGTCTATGCAACGAAACCGTGTGTCCAGCAGACGGCGCTATGCGGAGTACAAACTCCGGCGAGCGCGCCATGACGAGCCGACCGAGCTGCCTGATCCCGCGGCGCCGATGCAGAATCGGCGGCGGTCACGATCAATCAGGGAACTCTTTCACAAGCTCTGGGGTTTGCTGCGTGGCCAGCGCCTGGGGGTCTTGCAGGCGCTCTTGACGTTGAGCGTGGCGACGGCGGCAGGTCTTGTGATGCCGTACGCGCCGAAGGTCGCTATTGACTACATCTTCAATGATGACCCCGGTCCGGCGGGGGCGCCGCTTGGCCTTGGTTTTGGCGGCAACCGCATCGCGATGTTGTGGGCGCTGAGCGGGGCGCTCCTGGTCGCGACGCTGGTGGCAGTGGCGTTCGGCATGTGGGGACGCTGGCGCATGACGTCCATGCGCATGAAGCTGCAGGCGTCATTGCGGCGGAAGGCATTTGAACATGCATCGCGCCTGCCACTGAATCGGATCTATTCGATTCGTTCCGGCGGGCTGGCGAGCCTGTTGCGAGACGATGCCGCCGGCGCCGGCGACCTGCTGTTCAGCCTGGTCTACAACCCGTGGCGGGCAATTCTGCAATTCATCGGTTCGCTCTTCGTGCTGGCGTTTATTGATTGGCGCCTGCCGGTGGCGGCCTTGGTCCTCGTGCCGATCGTCTTCTTTACCCACCGCACGTGGATCAACCGCATCCGCCCCGTCTATCGCGACATTCGGCGCACGCGACAGGGCATCGATGCGCAAAGCACGGAAGTCTTCGGCGGCATGCGCGTGGTGCGCGCTTTCAACCGTGAACATGGCGAATCCGCACGATTCGTGCGGGCGACGCACTACATGCTGCGCCAGGAAATGCTGGCATGGTGGCGCTCCCGCGCCGTCGAAATCGCATGGCAACTCGTCATTCCGCTTTCACTGATCGGAGTGATGCTCTACGGCGGCTGGCAGGTTGTGAATGGCGTGTTGACGATCGGCGACCTGATGGCGTTCTATGCCTATCTGGGATTCCTGCTTTCGCCGCTGGAAACGCTCGCGTCGACGGCAACGCAGGTGCAGACCAGTCTTGCCGGGTTTGATCGCACGCTGGATCTGCTCGAGGAGCCGACGGAGTTCGCGTATGCGACGGGGACGCGCGTGCTGGATCGCCGCACCGTCGCCGGTCGCTTAGCGTTCGAGAATGTCACGTTCCGCTACCCGGACATGAACGCCGACAGTGAACCAGTGCTCAAGGACATCAACGTCGAAGCGCAGGGTGGCGAAGTGATCGCATTGGTCGGCTCCAGTGGCGCCGGCAAGACCACCTTCTGCAATCTCGTGGCGCGATTCTTCGACCCGACCGAAGGCGCCGTGCGCCTCGACGGTGTTGACCTGCGCGACATCGAACTCGACAGCTATCGGCGTTTGCTGGGCGTCGTCGAACAGGATGTGTTCCTCTTCGATGGGTCCATCGCGGAGAACATCGCCTTTTCGCAGCCGAGCGCCTCGATGGACGAAATCATTGAAGCGGCGAAAGCCGCGGACGCGGATGAGTTCATCTCGCGCTTCGACGATCAATACGAAACACTCATCGGCGAGCGCGGCGTGCGCCTCTCCGGTGGCCAGCGCCAGCGCATTGCCATCGCCCGCGCCGTCCTTGCGGACCCGCGCATCCTCATTCTCGATGAAGCCACCAGCAACCTGGATTCCGAGAGTGAACGCCTCGTGCAGCGCAGTCTCGCGCGGCTCATGCAGGGGCGCACCAGCTTCGTCATCGCGCACCGGCTCAGCACGATCCGCCACGCCGACCGAATTGTGGTTCTCGACGGCGGCGAAGTCGCGGAGATTGGTTCACATGAAGAATTGTGGGCCAAGGGCGGGCGCTATGCGACGTTGCTGACGCTGCAACTCGGCGAGCGAGCCCGTGAACTGATGGAAGGATCGGACGAAGAGGTTGGCGCGCTGTTCGAGGATTAACCGCGAATCAGCCGCGCGCCGCCCACGCAAGCCATGCTGACTGACGCGCTTCGTACATGACCACGTCTTTGCCTTTGTATGTGGATGGGCCTACGAGCGTCATGCCCGATTTTTCCATCACGCGCATTGAAGCGCGGTTGTCCGGGTGCGCGACGGCGACGATGCGGTCGAGGCCGCACGTTTTGAATCCATACCGAATCGAAGCAATTGCCGATTCTGTGGCGTATCCCGCGCCCCAATGCTCTTCGGCGAAGTGGTAGCCAACTTCGACCAGCGGTCCAGTTCCTTCCAGCGGCGCCAGGCCGGCGTCCCCGATGATCGTCCCGTCACGAAGTTCGGCGGTCCAGAGTGTGTAGCCACGCTCGCGCTCAAGATTGATGCGGCGTTCAAGGCGCATGCGCACGTCATCGCGTGTTTCCGTGGGCTTCACGTATCGCATGGCATATTCATCGCAAAAAATCGTGCACATTGCGTCCAGATCCGACGACGCCGGTGTCCGAAGGATCATTCGCGGCGTCTCAATGCGGATTGGCTGCCCGGTTCGATGCATCGTCGCAATTCGTTAGAATCCAGCCCGTCGCGGCAATTGGTCGCGAAACTCTGAAAGTGAAGAGAAAAGGGTACGGCATGACGACCAAGACGGCTCCGGCGACGGCGGCATACACCGAATTGTGCGATCACCTGCGCGAGGCGGAAACGGTGGACTCTCTCGCGCGGCTTACGTCGTGGGATCAAGAGACAGAAATGCCGCCCAAAGCGGCGTCGTTCCGCGCCGAGCAGCTTTCACTGCTGAGCCGACTGGCGCACGAACGCTGGACCAGCCCGAAGCTAGGTGAACTCATCAGCGCGTGTGAGTCGGACTCGGACCTTCAGAGTGATCGCGTGCGAGCCGCAAACATTCGAGAGATTCGCCGCGATTACGACCGCGCGACAAAGCTGCCGTCGAGCCTCGTGTCGGAGATTGCCGACACATCGAGCCGCGCGATGGAAGTGTGGAAGGAAGCGCGCAGCAAGAACGACTTCAAATTGTTCCAGCCGTGGCTGGAAAAGACCGTAGGTCTCGCGCGAAAGAAGGCGGAGTGCTACGGTGCGCCCGCCGGCGGCGAGTTGTATGACGCGCTGATTGATGAATACGAACCCGGCGTGCTTGGCTCTGAGATCGCGGAGGTGTTCAAACCGCTACGAGCCGCGCTGACGCCGTTCATTGCGGAAATCGCACAGGCGCCGAAACGACCGTCGGGCGCGCCTGATGAAGCGAAGGTTGATCGCGCCAAGCAGATCGAATTCAACAAGATGGTCGCGGAGAAGATCGGCTTCGATGCGAAGGCGGGGTATCTCGCGGTCTCGGCGCATCCGTTCTCGGAGAGCATCGCTCCCGGTGACACGCGCATGACCACGCGTTACTACGAAGACCACTTCACGGATTCACTTTCCGGCACGATGCACGAAACGGGCCACTCGCTGTACGAGCAGGGCTTGCCGAAAATGGAGTTCTTCGGCCAGCCGATCGCGAAGTACATCAGCCTCGGCGTGCATGAGAGCCAGTCGCGCTTGTGGGAAAATCAGGTTGGACGAAGCCGCGCATTCTGGGAGTGGATCACGCCGATCGTGAAGAAGGACCTGGCGCCGGCGCTGGATAAATTCGGCGTGGATGATTTCTACGGCTGTGTGAACATCATCGAGCCGTCGTTCATTCGCGTGGAAGCTGACGAAGCGACGTATCACTTGCATGTGATGCTGCGCTTTGACTGCGAACGTGCGCTCATCTCTGGTGATCTCGCCATTGCTGACCTGCCCGCGTGGTGGAACGACCGCATCAAGAAGGATCTCGGTCTGACCGTGCCCAATGAAGCCAAGGGGTGTCTGCAGGACATTCACTGGTCGATGGGCGCCATCGGGTATTTCCCGACGTATTCGTTGGGAAGTCTGCTGTCGGCGCAGCTGTGGGACACGATTCAGGAGCAGGTTCCCGGCGTTGAAGACGGTTTCTCCCGCGGCGAGTTCGCACCTCTTCTCGACTGGCTGCGCATGAACATTCACTCCGTCGGTCGTCAGCACACGGCGAGCGAACTCACAGAGAAGCTCACCGGCGCTCCGCTCTCGCACGAGCCGCTGATGCGGTATCTCGAGAAGAAGCTGCGCCCGATGTACGGAATCTGAAAGAGGCCCCAGGAGCCGGTGGCCAGGCATCAGCGAGAACTGGGGCCTGGCTCCTGGTGACTGACGCCTGCTATTAGCTCATTGCGACGATGAGCGCTGTCACGAGGATGGCGTTGTGAACGCCGTGCGCGAACATGGGCGCGATGAGTGAGCCGCGCCATTCGCGCATCATGGCGAAGTTGAATCCGAGCGCCATCAGGGGCGGCACCAGAAGAATGCCCTGCGGATGAATCACCGCGAAGATGAATCCGACCAGAAGCGCGCTGAAGACAGCGCCGAATGTGCCGCGCAAATGGTGGAAGAGCGCGCCGCGGAACATGGATTCCTCCGTCAGCGGCGCCCACACGGACGCGAGCAAATACAACGAGATCACCGTCCAAAGTGAGGCGCCGCCCACGCTCTGCACAATCGGGTGCGACGGGGGCGCGGCGGGGCCTTCCGCAGGCGCCGTGATCGCGCTGAGCACCAACGTCAAAAGAACACTCAGCGCCACGATCGGCAGTCCGGCGAGGTATCCGACAATGCCCGCGCCAAGTTCCTTCATCACGCCTTCGCCGCGATGCCAGCCGAGGGCGTATTTCAGTTGCGTTGGCGAGGCGCCGCGCACGAGTGGCCAGAACAGGATGAGCAGCAGCGACCATCGCAAGATCTCGACGGCGATTGACGGGAGATAATCCGCGACCGAAGCCATCCCGATGAAACCCAGAAGGAAGAGGGCGAAGGTTTCGAGGTACACGCTGCCGCCCGGCGCCGGCGGCGCATAGCGCACGCGCAGTTTCCCGCCCATTAGGCGCACGAACAGAACGATCAGAATCACGAAGCCGATGATCACGGCGATCAATGCGACGGTCGCGAGACCCAGCACCAGATACAGCACGCGCATCGCGGGCGCGATGACGGCCTCGCGGGCCGGGTCATTGTCTTCGAGGTTTGACGTCAGCGCAACCTCGGCGAACCAGCCGTGATGGTCGCGCAAGGCCGCGGCGTCTTCATCAGTGAGCGCCTCCGAGCCGGATTCGATCAGCGTGCGAATGCGAGCGGCGTCTTTGAAGACATATTCCGGAACCTCCGGAGTGACCGCCGTCTCATCTATGACGTCAGGCTCTTCGGGCGCTGATGTGGCCAGATCGAGCTGCTCAAGCGCGGTTTCAGAACGATCAAAGTTGGCGGCGACGAGCGCAAGGCGAAGTTGGTCGTCGCGCGACGCGGCCATGCCCTCGAGTTGTTCGAGCATCTGGTCGGTCGCCATGTCCACCTGCTCTTGCGCGGGCGACATCTTGGCGACCTCAACGGCGCCGACGGCGTAGCGGCCCATCAGTTTGAAGATGCCCGAGGTGGAGGAGGGCGCGGTTTGCGCCGTTGCCGGGGCGCCGCCGCCCACTACGAAGTTGTTGCTGATGACGATGATCGAGACCACGCAGATGATGGCGAGCCACGACAGCGCCGTCATGCCCATCGAGCCGGGGTCGCGCAGCTTTTGAGGCCTGGTGGCGCCCGCGTTGGGGCCGGGGTCGTTCTCAAAGTGGTCGGAATGGCCTGCGGGCGTGTTGGGGGGCAGATTCTCCATGGTCGTATCATCGGCTGATGGGCCGATCCGTCCAGCACGAGGAGCCCGGAGCCGGGCAATCGGGCGGCGTGCGCGGTTTGACAGGATTCTGGGGGCGGCTAAGCTACTCGACTCAAATTCGCGATTGGCGCCGCCTCGTGCGGCTCACCACCTGCGAATTCCATTCAGTTTCTGTCGCCTGTGCCGGATCGAGTCGCGATCAGCAGGCCGCAGCCGTCGCAGGCGAAAGCGTTTGCGAAGGGCCCAATACACGCGGTTGCTCGGAAGGATCCGGCAACAGGCGTGAATGAGTGATCGTGTCGTCGTTTCTTCCGCGTGCTTGACCACTGAGGTGAGACGCTATGCGTCAGACGTACTTTGCAAAGAACGGTGAGATTGAGCGTCGTTGGCGCCAGGTTGACGCTGAGGGCAAGTCCCTTGGTCGTCTGGCCTCCGACATCGCTGTGATTCTCATGGGCAAGCACCGGCCGGAATACACGCCGCACGTGGACACGGGCGACTTCGTCGTCGTGACCAACGCGGAGAAAATCGTGTTGACTGGCTCGAAAGCGCAGCACAAGTTCCGCAAGACGTACAGCGGCTATCCCGGCGGCCAGCGGATGGAGTCGTACGAGAGCCTGCTGCGTCGTCGTCCTGAGATCGTCGTTGAGGACGCGGTTCGCCGCATGCTCCCCAAGACGCGTCTCGGTCGTCAGATGATCAAGAAGCTGAAGGTGTACCGCGGCCCCAACCATCCCCATCAGGCGCAGCGTCCTGAAGCGATGGCGGTCTGACACTTCGTACGAATCACCCAACCGTGATTGCCTTGAACCCGAATTCGATTCCCGCGACTTCCCGCATCGACGCCCATCCGGAGCAACGCACCATGGCGGACGAGACCATGACCCCAGCCGCTGAAGCCACGATTACCCCCGCTGAGGCGCCTGCGCCCAAGCCGAAGTTCGAGTTCACGGCGGACAATCCGTGGTGCTGGGGCACCGGCCGACGCAAGACCGCAGTGGCGCGTGTTCGCATCCGTCCCGGCACGGGCAAGTTCATGGTGCAGGTGAAGCGCATCAACAAGAAAGACCCAGACGCGGCGTTCAAGCCCGTCGACGTGTACTTCACGGAGGATCGCGATCGCAACGACGTGGTCGCCCCGCTGAAGGAAACGGCCACGCTCGGCAAGGTCGACGTCTACGCCCGCGTGCGTGGCGGCGGCTACATGGGCCAGGCCGGCGCGATTGTGCTCGGCATCGCTCGTGCGCTGAAGGATTTCGATCCCGGCCTCGAACACACGCTGCGTGAGCACGGTTTCCTGACGCGCGACCCGCGCGAAGTGGAACGCAAGAAGTACGGTCAGGCCGGCGCTCGCCGTCGCTTCCAGTTCTCGAAGCGATAATTCCTGTTCGCCGCCGGGGCCACATGCCCGGCTGGAAGTTGTCATGACCACCGAACCGGGTGTTGAAACCCCAATCTGCACGAGCGTCATCGTTTGTGAGCAGATTTATCAGGATCGCGCCACGGGAAAGCTGGCGCTGATCGGGGTGTTCAATCGCGTCGGCGCTGAGCGGTTCCCGCATCAGGAAAACATCAGTGTGTTCTTCTCGCTGACCAACGGCCGCGGGCAGGTGGATGTGACGCTCCGTATCGAGCAGGACGACGGCGAAGCGCTCGTCACGATCAATGGGCAGCACACGATTCCGGGTCCGCTGACGATCCTTGACCACGGCGTGCAGCTCAAGAAAGCGACATTCAAAAAAGCCGGTCGTCACTGGGCGACCGTCTGGTGCGGCGCCGAACTGCTCAACCGCCGCCCCTTTGACGTCGTGCCTATGCAACAAGCGCCGCAGGGCGACATGCCACCGGACGTTACCGAGGCATGAACGCGCCGGGCGAATTGCCCGTCGTGTGCGCCGGTGACGGGTGGGTCGTGATCGACAAACCCGCGGGGTTGCTCTCCGTTCCCGGCATCGGGCCAGCCAATCAAATTTGCGTGGCGTCTTACGTGCAGTCGCTCTTTCCTGAGGCGACGGGGCCGCTGATTGTGCACCGGCTCGACATGGAAACGAGCGGGCTGATGGTCGTCGCGCTGAACTCGGAAACACACCGAAAACTGTCGATGGCGTTCGAACAGCGCGTGATCGAGAAAAAGTACGTCGGTGTCGTGCATGGCGATGTGCGCGGCTCGGGCGGCGTCATCGAGTTGCGCCACCGCGTCGATCTCGACAATCGACCCAAGCAGATGATCGATCCCGAGCGCGGCAGGCTTGCGATTACCCAGTGGCGCGTCATCGGGCGAAATGAAGCCGGCGCTGATTCGGATTCCGTGCGCACGCGGCTGGAGTTCAAACTCATCACCGGACGCACGCACCAGATCCGCATTGCGTGTTCCGCGGGACAGGGGCTCAATGCGCCGCTGGTCGGCGACAGTTTGTATGGCGTGACTGGTGACGAATCGCCCCGAATGCTGCTGCACGCGACTTCACTGATCTTCACCAGCCCGAACAACCGCCAGACCGTGCGCACAGTGTCGCCCCCGCCGTTTTGACGGATTGCCAAGAAGAGGCATCCGGACCGCCGCGCCGTGCGTACAAGCACTGGCGCCCGCCGGCGGCGGCGCGGTGAGAAAAGGGGCAATTTGATGACAACGCGAATGATCGCAGTGATTGGTGTGATCTCAGCGCTGGCAAGCGCAACGCATGCCAACGCGCAAACGAATGACGATGACGTTCGGCGCCAGTTCGATTTCTGGCTCGGCGAGTGGGACGTCGTGAATCGATTCTGGGCGGCGGGCCAAGGCGAAGCGGTCGTCCCCGGCAATGCGCTGCGCGTGTATCCGATTCTCAATGGCGATGCGCTCGTCGAACACTATCGCGGCGTCAACTGGCTCGGCGCCGACATCCTTGGCTTCAGCGTGCGCGCGTACGACCCGGAAAAAGAAAAGTGGGTCATCCTGCTGAACTGGCCGTCGAATGATGCGCGCTTCTGGACGATGGAAGGCGGCTTTCGCCACAACCGCGGCGAGTTCTTCGGTGATTCCAAAACACCCGACGGCGGCGAGCGTCTGAACCGCTACACATTCTCCGACTCCGTCCCCGGATTCTACCGCTGGGACAACTCATTCAGTGATGACGGCGGCGCCACATGGGCGCGCCCGAGCTACATCATGGAAGGCGTCCGCCGCGAGAAGGGAACAGAAAAGTTCGACACGGCGTGGCTGCACGGCGCAGACATTGACGAACGCTGCCCCGGTGATGAACGGCGCGATATGGATTTCACGGTTGGATCATGGTCGGGAACCGCTTCGCAACTGCAAGGAGATGGAAGCTGGCGCGACATGCCCGCAACGTTGCAAACGGATCTCATCCTCGCCGGCTGCGCCGTGATGAGCCAGTTCACACTCACGACGCCCAGCGGTGAGGTCTACGAAGAGTTCGACATCAACGCCTACAACGGCCAGGCGCAGCAGTGGGTGGCGTACACACTCAGTACGCAAAGCACATCACTGAAGCGATACGAGGGCGCCGCGGCGGATGAGGATGGCGTGATCACACTGACTACCACACTGCCCGACGGCGTTGTCGAACGCGTTCGCCGCTTTCCGAAGAATGAACACGAATTTCTATGGGAGGCGGCGTGGTCCTACGACGACGCGAAGACGTGGACAGTGCTGATGAAGGGTGAGTTCAGCAGGACGGAATAAGTGCGATTGCAGGGCTATTGTCGGCCAAGACGCGGTTTTTCGAATGGGATTGGGAATCCGGCAGGTACGATTGAATCAGTTCGCCGTGAGCGGCGCGAGGAGGCGCTGCTTTTCGGCGAGTTGTTGGCTGGTGAACTTGTCGTCGTCGATATGGTGACGACGGCGCCTAGCTGGAGCAGCGCCATGAGGGTGCGCAAGACTTGGTTATTTTCTCTGAGCGCTGCTGCGGCGGTGACGGCAGGCTCGAACGCTTCGGATTTTCTTGGTTTCTTTACAGCGTCGCCTATTCCGTCCGGCGGCGATAATCACACCATCGAAGCGGCTGATCTGAACGGCGATGGCCTCGTTGATCTGGTGCTGCCGAATTTCGAAGTGGATTTCGACAGCGTGTCAGTTGTGCTCAATACGAGGGGCGGAACATTCGCCGCGCCAATACTCGTTGATCTGGGCGCTCGGCCGTGGGCAGCTCGATCAGCCGATCTTGATTTGGATGGCGATCTCGATATCTGCGTGAATGCGACGGATGGCATGCTCGTCACCCGTGTTCATGTCTTGCTGAACGATGGCGATGCAAATTTCACGCCCGGCGGCGCATTTCTCATCGCCGGTCAGGCAAGACAATTGCGCCTCGCAGACTTGAATGGTGACGGCGTGATAGATGCGGTGACCGTGAACCACGGCTCCAACAACATATCAGTACTTATGGGTGACGGCGCAGGAGGGTTTTCGCCGCAATCGGTCTACCTTGCCGGGCATGTGCCGGCCGATGCGACGATCGGTGATATCAACATGGATGGCGCGCCTGATTTGGTCGTCGCTAATGCCTTTAGTAAAGACGTTTCAATCTTTTTGAATGATGGGAGTGGTGAGTTTCCTGTAGAGCAAATCACCACCTTCCAACTGCCACCGCCGCCAGGTTCAACATTTGTTCACAGCCCGAACTCGGTTGTCATTCAAGATTTCAACAACGACGGTGTCAACGATCTCATCATCGCACATGGTGGCCCTTGGTGGGCAATATTATTTGGAGTGAAGGATGGCGGACTTGGCGAACCCATTCTCATTGCAGCGCCCGCCGGCATGGTGGATGTGATTGCGCCTGATCTTGACGAAGATGGCGATCTTGACCTGATGTTCACACAGCCGCTCGATCGATCGCTTGCCGTCTGGCTGAACGATGGGGATGGAAACTTTGAACTTGTGCAGGAGATGCCGACGCTCATCGAGCCGCTCGACATCGCGATTGCCGATTTTGATCACGATGGCGACCTCGACGCAGCCGTCGCGCATGCGCTTGCAGAAGAGCTTGGCCTTCACTTCCAAGCCAGCGGACCGTTTGCGCCGGACTTCAATGGCGACGGGGTGGTCAACGGAATTGATTTGGCGCACCTGCTTGCGCAATGGGGCGGGCCAGGCGATGCAGACGTCAATCGATCGGGCATTGTTGATGGAGTTGATCTGACGGCAGTTTTGTTTGAGTGGGGTCCGATCGGCGATAAGCGGTTCACGACTCGCTGATTAAATCACGAAGCGTTGAAGCAATCGCCCGCGTCGCGTCGCCGCGGTGGCTGCGCGCGTTTTTTTCTTCTGGTGGCAGTTCGGCGCTGGTGCGACCGTCGGGGAGTTCGAGCAGGGGGTCGTAGCCGAAGCCGTTGTCGCCTCGGGGGGTGTCGGTGATGACGCCTTCGAACACGCCGCGACTGGTGGCGAGGATGGCGCCGTCGGGGGCGGCGAGGCACATGGCGCAGACGAAGCGCGCGGTGCGTTTTGCCTTTGGAACGTTCGCGAGTTCGCGCAGGAGTTTGTCGTTGTTGGCGGTGTCGCGCGCGGCGCGGTCGCCTTTAGCGCCGGCGTAGCGGGCGCTGCGCACGCCCGGAGCGCCATTGAGCGCATCGACTTCGAGGCCGGAGTCGTCGGCGAGACAAGGGCGGCCGGTGTGAGCCGCGTAGTAGCGCGCTTTGATCGCGGCGTTGCCTTCGAAGGTGTCCGCGTCTTCGATGGGTTCGGGGAGGGTGGAGGCGGCCGCCGCGCCCACGGGCGAGACGCCAGTGCCACCGTCTGTGTTCGATTCGGGGAGCCGCACGTCACCAAGCCCGATCGCTCGCACACCCAGCGGCGTGAGGATCGCGCTGATCTCTTCGAGCTTGTGTGGATTGGTGGTGGCGATGAGGAGGTCAATCATTGAGAGGAGACTAGTGGATTGGGTCTCATCCCTCTCCCATTGGGAGAGGCTAGGTGAGGGCTTTTGAGTGAGCATTTCAAAGGTGCCGTGGTCTTTTCCGTCCACGGAAAAGGCCGCGGTTCCATGTTCAAATGCGAAGAACGCGTGGCCTTGTCTGAGGACAGACAAGACCACGGCACCATTGAAATGTATG
The DNA here is from genome assembly GCA_029260345.1 of Phycisphaerales bacterium. Classification (GTDB taxonomy): domain Bacteria; phylum Planctomycetota; class Phycisphaerae; order Phycisphaerales; family UBA1924; genus OFTM186. The sequence continues at coordinate 290,866 of JAJDDK010000005.1, forward strand.
ACTTTGCACCGGTCGCCCCTCATCCGTCAACGCTGGCGCGTTGCCACCTTCTCCCGGGGGGAGAAGGGTTTGCTCCCTCTCCTTCGGGAGAGGGCCGGGGTGAGGGGGTTGTGCGGACATAAACACTTCTTAGTTGAAGTGGTGAGTGTGCGCTACTTCGTGGCCTTGACTGAGGACAGTCAAGACCACGGCACCGTTGGAATGAACACTTTGCACTGGCCGCCCCTCATCCGATCCGCCTGCGGCGGACAACCTTCTCCCGGGGGGAGAAGGGGCTCGCAACCATGCCTACGCAGTCGTGGGCACGCCACCCGTTTCCTTTATTTTTCTCTGCGTTTGCCTTACGCCTCTTCCGGTTTGGCGAGTTGCCATTCCTCGAGTTCGATGGGCGCCTGGCGGCCGAAGATCGTGACGAGCACGCGCACGAGGCCCTTCTCCGGCAAGATCTCGTCGACCGTGCCTTCGTAGTTCTCGAACGGGCCTTCCTTGATCGTGACCGCGTCACCCTTCTCGAAGACCATGCGCACGGTTGGCATCTCTTCGGGCTTGCGCGAGTCGATCAGCATCTTCTCAACTTCGTGCGGCTGCATCGGCGTCGGTCGCCCGGCCGTGCCGACGAAGTCACCTACGCCGGTCGTTTCCTTCACAAGGAAGAACACGTCCTGCGGGATGCGGCCGTCGTCTTCGAGCTGCATCTCCACGAAGACGTAGCCCGGATAAAGCTTGGTCTCGGTGATGCGCTGCTTGCCGCCCTTGATGGTCTTGGTCTTCTCAGTCGGAACGAGAATCTTGCCGACGCGGACCTGCAGGCCCTCAATCTGGACCTTGCGCAGAAGCGTGTCGCGCACGTAGGACTCTTTGTTGGAGGCGACGCGCAGCACGAACCAGTCAAAGCCGGGGCGGGTCTGCTCATCGGCGGTCAGAAGGTCCTCGCGCTCGTTGACGCGACCGTCCATCGCGCTATCGCCAGTGGCGGCTTGTGGGTTTGTTTCGTCAGTCATGGAGTCGCGCCCCGCGAGTGTGGAGTCCATAGGAAAAATCTCAAATGCAGCGGCGCTGGGTCAGGCCGCGTCAGGTCTTGAGCACATCGAGCCATCGGAAGATGCTCGAGAAAACAATGTCGGAAACGAAGAGGATCGCCGCGATGATGATGCTGACGCCGATGACGACCCACGTGGAGCCGGTGAGCTCCTTCTTGGGAGGCCAGGCGACCTTGCGCATCTCGCCTTCGGTGGCGATGAAAAATTCGTTGGTGCGTCGATTGAGGCCCACCAGCCAGTAGGCCATGATCGCGGTGCCCACCACGATCACGCCGGCGATACTGGCCTGAAGGTAGAGCACTTCGAAACTGGTGTTGACGGCGGCAAGCTCTCTCCAGGCCCAGTTGGCGCCGGAAAGCCCGAGCATGCCGATGCCGATCGCGCTCATCACGCGCGTCCAGTAGCCCTGTCCAGGTTTGTAGATGCCGAAGGCCATGGAAAGCGCCTCATTGAGGGTCGTGCATGGCGGGACGAACCGCCGCGTGGGAAGAAACAGGCCGGGAGTGACTCGAACACTCAACCTGCGGATTTGGAATCCGCTGCTCTGCCAATTGAGCTACCGGCCTTCCAGAGCGCAGCTTCGTGCGGTCCGAGCGTCGCCCGGACCATCGCTCACTTGCGCTTGATCTTATGCAGCGTGTGCTTGCGAAGACGCGGGCAGAACTTGTTCAGTCCTTCCTTCACGCGCTCCGGCATGCCACCCTTGACGCGCACAGAGGTTCGGTAATTCAGGTCGCCGGTTTCGGTGCACTGGAGCCAGACATGCTCACGGGCGCCGGTTTTCTTCTTGGCCATCGCAGGTGCTCACAAGTCGCAAATGTGGTTGCGGGTGAAACGCCAGCGCGTCGAGGGCCCCGGAGGACCCCCGACGCGTGGTGGGTTGGGTCAATTTGAGAAACAGTGATTCAGCATCACTCAAGAACTTTGGTCACGACGCCGGAACCGACGGTGCGGCCGCCTTCGCGAATGGCGAAGCGGAGGCCTTCCTCCATGGCGATCGGCTTCTCGCCGAGATCGACCTCGATCTTGACGTTGTCGCCGGGCATGCACATCTCGGCCCCGCCGAGCAGCTTCACCGCGCCGGTCACGTCCGTTGTACGGAAGTAGAACTGCGGCTTGTAGCCGGTGAAGAACGGCGTGCTGCGGCCGCCTTCTTCCTTGCCAAGCACGTAAACCTCGCCCTCGAACTTCGTGTGGGGTGTGATCGAGCCGGTCTTGCACAGCACCTGGCCGCGCTCGAGGTCGTCCTTTTCCACACCACGAAGCAGGATGCCGACGTTGTCGCCGGCCTGGCCGGAGTCGAGCGTCTTGTTGAACATCTCGACGCCGGTGACGGTTGTCTTGCGGTTGGGAAGCACGAGACCGACGACTTCGACTTCGTCGCCAACCTTGATGATCCCGCGTTCGATACGACCCGTGCCGACCGTGCCGCGACCTTTGATCGAGAACACGTCTTCGATCGGCATGAGGAAGGGCTTGTCGGTGAGGCGCTCGGGCTCGGGGATGTAGCTGTCGAGCGCGTCGAACAGTTCGTCGATGCTCTTGCAGGCCGCATCATCCGTGCCGGCGCAATCGAGGGCCGCCTTCGCGGAGCCGCGAATGACGGGGATTTCGTCTCCGGGGAAGTCGTACTTGCTGAGGAGGTCGCGGATTTCCAGCTCAACGAGGTCGAGCAGTTCCGGATCGTCCACCAGGTCGACCTTGTTCATGTACACGACGATGAAGGGCACGTTCACCTGACGGGCGAGCAGCACGTGCTCACGCGTCTGGGGGGCCGGGCCGTCATCGGCGCCGACCACCAGGATCGCGCCGTCCATCTGGGCGGCGCCGGTGATCATGTTCTTGACATAGTCGGCGTGACCAGGGCAGTCCACGTGGGCGTAGTGCCGGTTCTCCGTTTCGTACTCGGTATGAGACGAATGGATGGTCACGGTCTTGTTCGCGTCACGGACAGTGCCGCCCTTGGTGATTTCGGCGTAGGACTTCGCCTTCTCGCCGCGCTTTGCGGACGAGCGGGCTGACAGCGCCGCCGTCAGGGTGCTCTTGCCGTGATCGATGTGCCCGATGGTGCCGACGTTCACGTGCGGCTTTGTGCGTTCGAAGTTGTCCTTCGCCATTGCTCCAAGACCTCCACCGTCTGGTTCGTAGACCTGCGTTCGGGGTCGCGCTCTCAGTGTTCTGAGCCGACTCGCCGCACGCGACGTTTCATGATTGTCCACCGGCCGAAGGCAACGCCTTTCGACCGCCCGGCGCACGCCGCCGGACCTGAAAATGGTGCACGAGCCCCGCGGCTCGCCGACAATGATTTCGCCGCAGGGGACCAGACCATCCCAACGCGGATCGAAGCTTCAATGTTTTCGCTCGTCCAACTCGCAACGAGCAGTTTGCCGCCGGTTCACCAGCCGCGCATCCTAGCGGCGGCCGACTGCCGGTTGCGCAGAAGCCGCCAATGGGACTTGAACCCATGACCTCACCCTTACCAAGGGTGTGCTCTACCAACTGAGCTACGGCGGCGGGGCTCGCGCGGCGGGCTGGCCAGCGAGCCGGACACTGTAGCCATCTGCCCCATCAGCCACAAGTCTGACGGGTCACTCAAAAAAATGGATTTTCCCCTGCATGGCAGGGGGCCGCATCATCCGGACGCCGCCGCCCGTCCTTCAGTTTCTGAGCGGCGCCGGCCAGGCGAAAGTCGTCCCACTGACGCGGATTAGAATGATCGTATGCGACCTGCCGTGTTCATCGACCGCGACGACACCCTCATTCGATGTCGCGATGTCACTCCCGACGGCGATCTGGGAGATCCGGCGCTGGTGCAGTTGCTCCCCGGCGCTGCCGAAAGCTGCCGGGCGCTCAAGGAAGCCGGTTTCGCGCTGGTGGTCGTGACAAATCAAGGCGGCGTGGCACGAGGGAAATACGATCTCGCCGCCGTTGACAGGGTGAACGCCCGTGTGAATGAGCTGCTGGGCGGCGTGATCGATGCGTTTCGAGCGTGCCCGTACCACCCCAAGGGAATCGTTCCGGAATATTCGAAAGAGCATCCATGGCGGAAGCCGGCGCCGGGGATGCTGCTCGACGCCGCGCAGACCCTCGGCCTCAATCTCGGCACTTCCTGGATGATGGGCGACGCCGTGCGGGATTGTCAGGCTGGGCGCGCCGCCGGCTGCCGCACGGTTCTGATCGGGGAGGCGCCGACCTCAGACGCCGTCGATTTCGTTGCACCTAGCCTCGAAGCGGGCGTGTCCACCATTTTGAGTCGATCCACACCGGCGAACGAAGCGCCGCCGCGCCGTCTTCTGATTGTCGCGCCAAGCTGGGTCGGCGACGTGGTTATGGCGACGCCGGCGCTTCGTGTCTTGCGTGAGCGACTTCCCGGCGCTCTCATAGGAGCGCTCGTAAAGCCGGGCGCTGACGAATTGCTCGCCGGAACAAGTTTCATTGATGAATTTCATGTGGATTCGCGCGACGGCATGATGGGCGTGAAGCGCGCCGCGATCAAAGTGCGTCCGCTCCGCTACGACGCCGCGCTTCTGTTCACGAATTCATTCTCGACGGCGGCGATCGTGCGCCTCGCCGGAATCCAGAGACGCCTCGGGTACGGTCGCGATGGGCGCAGCATGTTGCTGACCGAGAGTCTTTCGGCGCCGCGCCGCGCCGACACTGCGCCGTACAACAAGTCATCCAGCGCGCGCAAATGGGCGCCGATCCCCGCGTGTGAGTATTACATGCGGCTTGTTCAGCACCTGCTTCGAGATGATTCGATTGCGATGCCGCCGATGCAACTCGGTGTAAGTGATTCACAAGCGGCGTCCGGCGATGCAATCCTTCAACAAGCCGGCGTCAATACGCTCGAACCGTTTGTCGTTTTGAATCCCGGCGGAAACAACCCCGCCAAACGCTGGCCTTCGGAGCGCTTTGCGGAGTTGGCTTCGTGGCTTGAGTCTGGGCGCCATGTTTCCGTCGTGGTCGCCGGTTCGCCGGGCGAGCGTGAACTGGCTGCTGACATTGTCCATGCCGCTGGTTTACCGGAAGAGCGATCGCTGCCGCACCTCGGGTTGTCACTCGGCTCATTGAAGCAAGTGGTGCGCAGCGCCAGTCTCGTCATCACCAACGACACCGGTCCGCGTCATATCGCCGCGGCGTTCGAGACACCCGTCATTACGCTCTTTGGCCCGACGGACCCCCGCTGGACAACCATCCCGTTTGATGATGAGCGCATCCTCGTGGCCGACCCCACGCTCCCCGAAGAGGAAGTCGCTGAAGATCACATCGAGCGATGCCGCGTTGATCGCATATCAATCGATCGCGTGCAGGCGGCGGCGGCGGAACTGCTGGAGCGACTCCCAAAAACGATAATCGCCCGCGCCGGATGGTCGGAGGCGGGCGATTGAATTGATCTGAAACTGAAGTGGTTAACGCTTCTTCGGCGGATTCGGCGGCGGCGTCGTGGCGTTCACGCGCGTGTCGTCCCACAAGAGCGTGTACTTTTCGCCCACGATCTCCAGTGAACTCAAGCGCCGGTCGGCTTCGCGATTCTGGTGTGATCGCATGCCCGAATCCACAAAGAATGCGCGTCCGCCCAGGCCGTCACGCGTCGCCAGTCGCGGCTGATTGATGCCGACCACGAGCGCACGAGCCTGCGCCTCGGCAAGCACCTCTTCAACCACACGCTGCATTTCAGTCTCGGTCTTCGCCGTCATGTCACGCCACCACGACGGATGCGCAATATCAATGTCTTTTTGAAGCAGGAGCGTGTCTTTCGCCAGATCAGCGCGAGTCTCGTCGTTGATCTGCTGAAGCGGGATCTCGACAAACTTGGGGCTGAGGCCGCCGTGGCTGTAGATCAAATCGCCGATGCGAATGATGACGTTGCGGCTGCGCAGCCAATCGCCGTATTTCGTTCCTGGCTCGAACAATTCGAGAAACTCGACGCCGCCAGGCTTCATTTCCATGTCCATCATGCGCTCGTACTCAGCACGAAGGCGATCGGGATACGGCGCGCCGGGGAATCGTGACAACACTTCCTGCACGCCGCGCTCGGTGAATTCGTCAATCTTTTTGTTGCTGTCGTCGGTTGCGAGGTGCGCGTAATTCGCCGGGTCAACGATGCCCGCGTCTCGATGCAGCAATTGAATCTCGCCGTAGCCGAGCAGCAGGTGGACCATGCCGCCGGCGCGTTCGGCTTCGCTTTCGAGCTCCATGATCAAGTCGAACGAAGGCAGCACGCCTTGACCAAATCCGACAATGTTGCCAAGAATCACGAGGTGCGCCTCGCCGCCGATCCACTCGTTGTCGTCGTCGATCAACTTCGCAATGCGGAGCACATCGACGAACAAACCAAACTCGCCGAGGATGTCCGAGACCACCACGATGCGGCTCGGGACTTCATACGTCGTGGGCGGCGGATCGGCCGCGAGCGCTCGCGGGGCGCCGGTGAACATCGAGAGTGAAACGAGAAGGGCCGTCAGGAGGCCCGTCCGGTTCGAAAATCGTCGCATCGGAATGCTCTCCTCAAAGAATCTGCAGTTATTGAATAGGGGCTCAGCGTCCCACCGAACGCCGCCAGCCACCAGATAGTACCTCTGGCTCGCGCTGCGGGTTCGATCATCGAATCGTGATCGGACAAATGCCGTGCCGCCTTCAGGGCGCCTGGAGGGCGCTCGTCCATTATCGGTCGGCGTCGGTGAGGAGGGAATGCGTCGCGAGCGTCGCCGTGCCCATGGTGTATCCGTTCGAATTGAACTCCAGACTCATGGCCTGCTGCTTCTCGACGCTGCGAGCCCGGCCGCGATCCACATCCCAAATGATCTCGAATTGGGAATACACGCCGGCGACGTCTTGCGAGACGCCGCTCAGATTCGGATCGACCTGCGTGGGTGGTTTGGTTTCGCCGGCGCCGCGAATCACGACCGTGTCTTCCCCGATGCGGTTAATGCGCCAGTCCACGTGCGTTTGCGCGCCAGGAAATCCGCCCAGCATCAGCGCCAGTTCAGAGGACCACACATCGTCGCGGGTTCGTTGCGGCGCCTCGCCCGCCGGGCCAAACACGTCCTCCGCGATCTCGCGAAACCACTTGGTGGTCAGGACGCCGCCGATCAATTCAAAGCCCGGCTGATTCTGCACGACGCGTTCGATCTCAGCGGCGCCGACCATCGAGAGTACCTGCCCGTTCGCGGAAATCTCGTACGTCACGGCAGACTCCGCGACGCGCCGAATCGCCCGAACATACCGGTCAGTCTCGGGGCGATCGTGATCAATCTCCGTGTCGAATTTGAATTGCGGCTCAATCGCCGGCACGGCGTCGAGCGCCAAACGATCAAACGTCAGCTCCATGATGGCGCCGCCGTCGTCCGTCAGGCGGGTGACGACAAATCGCAAAGCGGTCGACATCTGAAGCGAGACCGCTTTCTCGGCGAACTCGTTGTAGCGCTGCTTCTGCGTCATCGTCAGCGTGTGCTGATAGCGCATCGGCTCGCGCAAAACAAATTGCGGCGTCAGGTCCGCGACGTTCGAAACCTCAGCGGGCGCGGCGGGCGGCGCCGGAGTCTCTCGACCGCAGCCGCCGACGAGCAACCCCATCGCGACAAGCAGGCAAGCGACATGTGAGGTTCGTGAATTCATGAAAGGCGCCGAATGGTAGTACGTGCGAGGGCGATGTTCGGGTTCAGTTTTCAAGGCCTAACGGCCTCGATAGTGCGACGGCACGTCGCCGTAATCCGCCCGAATGTCCGAACGAATCCCGCCCCGGCCCTTCCACGACGTGATGATCTGCAACCACGCCGGGTTGAGCGCCGCGACGAGGTCAGCGCAAATCGCGTTGGTCACCGCTTCGTAATAGATGCCCTGCTCCCGGAAGTCCTGGTAATACAGCTTGAGCGATTTCAGTTCGACGCATGTGCCGCCGTCCGCGGCGGAGCGCGGCTGATACCGGAGCGTCACTACACCGAAGTCCGGGTGCCCAGTCTTCGGGCAGCGCGACGTGAACTCCTCCGCGACATGCTCAATCACGAAGGGCTGGTCGGTGGGGGTGGGAAAAGTTTCAAGAATCGATGGATCGGCCATGGAGCCAAGTGTAGCCGCCCATCGGAAAATGGACGTGTGCCACTGCTCTTGAGCAGTGGATTCGAGAATTGACCAATACACTTGAGAAGTACTGCTCAAGAGCAGTGGCACACATGAATCTCGGCTCTGCTTAACCGTACCGGCTGACGAGATCCGCAATACGCGGCTGATCACGATTCACAATCAGGCTCTTGCGCAGCGCTGCCACGCCTTCGCGGCGTGCTTCCGAATCAGTGCGGTCGCTCATCAAGTAGCGATTCAGCAGACACACACCCAAGCCATTGAGCGCCGGGAAGTGCGCGTTGTCGAGTTCCACCGCACGGGCGAACGCATCCTGCGCTTCTTCAAAGCGCTGCAAACGGAAGAGCGCAAAGCCGAGTCGTTCGTACGCCTGCGCCGTCGGCGCCATGCGCAGCAACTGCCCCAGCGTGTTCACCATCTCCTGATAGCGACCCGTCTTGCCGAGGCTGTCCGCCAGATTCAGCAGCAGTGGCGGCGTGAAGTCCATGAGTTCGGCCGCCGCCTGATACTCACGAATGGCGGATTCGTATTCACCAACGGCGGCGTAGATCGCGCCAAGATTCACGCGGGCCGGACCGTTGCGCGGATCAACCTCCACGGCCTTGCGCGCATACGGCAGCGCCTGACGTGACTCCTGCAACTGCAAGTACGCCGTTGCAAGATTCAGATTCGCATTGAAGTTGTTCGGATCAATCGATAGTGCACGGAGGTACGCCCGCACCGCATCCGACAATCGATCAAGGAGTTGCAGCACCAGGCCGTGCCCGTACTGCGCCTCAAAGTTTCGCGGCTCAAGCTCCGTCGCGCGGCGATAGCTCTGTTCTGCTGCTTGATAGTTGCCCTGCACGCGGTAGATGTCGCCAAGGTCGACGTGCGCCGTCGTCAGCGTCGCGTTTTCTTCGATAGCGAGTTCAAGCTGGGTGATGGCCTCATCCAGCATTCCCTCTTCGGTGAGCTGCTCGGCGCGGGCGACGTATTCCCGAGCGCGAATATCGGTTTCGCGTGTCTTGGCCGCCGTCGACATCGAACAGCCGGTCAGAGCGACGACTCCCGCGAGGGCCACCGCCGCAATGCCCTTTCGAGCCGCCAAGCCTACTCCAATTGCCATCATGGTTATCGGGCTCCTGCGGTCTTTCGAGGTCGATGCGTCGCCGGTTTGCCTTCGCCATGAACAAGGCGGAGCAGGCGCCGGCGATTGAGAGTGTCCCACGGAGTACCTTTCGGCGTTTCCCCCTTCGGCGTTTCGAGGATTTTCGGTACGTCCTCCAGATGCGGGTGGTTCATGATGAACTCAAACGCCGCCATGCCGACCGCGCCTTCACCGATGTGCTCGTGCCGATCGATGCGGCTCCCCAAGGCGCCCTTCGAATCATTCAAGTGAAGCACACGGAGCCGATCGAGGCCGCAGGCCTTGTCAAACGCTGCAAACACGCTCTTGGCGCCCGCCGGCGTCGTCAGGTCGTATCCCGCCGCCAGTGCGTGACACGTATCAAAACAAAATCCGACGCGATTTCGTGTGCCGCGACCAGCCTTCGCCTCAACCAGACGCGCAATTTCGGCCAGTTGCTCAAAAGTGCGGCCGAGCGTTGTGCCGCTTCCGGCCGTGTCCTCAAGACAAAGCGTGGTTGAGCAATCTGACGTTTCATCGAGAAGCTGAACGATCGCCGTCGCAATACGCTCCATCCCCGCCTGCTCGTCCGCATCGCCGGCGCCTTTGTGGGCGCCCGGATGAAACACGAGATACGGGATCGAGAGCGCATGACAGCGCTCGATCTCCTCACGCATCATCGCGACGGATTTCTTCCACAGCGGCGGCTCCGGACTTCCGAGGTTCGCGAGGTAGCTCGCATGAGAGATGGTCCGATCCTCCCACCCGAGGCGCTTGAGCTCCGCGAGCCATTCCTTGCGGTCGGCTTCCTTCAGCGGCGTGATCTTCCACTGCCGCTGGTTCTTGGTGAACACCTGCACGGTGTTGAACTTCAATGACTTCGCCTCGTGCAGCGCGTTGACCATGCCGCCGGCGATTGAAAGGTGCGATCCAAGCATGTCACCATCCTAGACGCACGATCCGGGTACGCTGGCGCCATGCTCGCCCGACTTGGCCAGCGCATTGCGGCACTCTTTCGCGCCACGGCACCCGACCCGTTCGTCATCGCAGTTTTGCTGACGGCGCTGACGTTCGTCCTCGTGTTGGTCTTCACGGACGAAACACCCCGCACGATTGTCGAGTCTTGGTCCGCTGACAGCGGCGTATGGGCGTTCCTCGGATTTTCCATGCAGATGTGCCTGATCCTCGTGACCGGGCACGCGCTGGCGTCCAGCCCGCCGGTCGCCGCCGCGCTGCGCAAACTCGCGAATGTGCCAAAGACGGGCGCCCAGGCCGCTTTTCTCATTGCCTTTGTCGCGGCGTTGCTCGGTGTCTTGAACTGGGGACTCGGCCTGATCGGCGGCGCGATTCTCGCGCGTGACGTCGGCCGCGCCCTCGAAAAGCGCGGTGTGCCAGCACACTACCCGCTCCTCGCCGCCAGCGGATACGTCGGTCTCCTCGTCTGGCACGGCGGTTTCAGTGGCACCGCGCCGCTCAAAGTCACGACCGATCGCGAACTGCGCGACGTCCTCGGCGCGACGGCTGATCTCGTTCAGCCCATGCCGCTGACCGAAACCATCCTCAGCCCGATGAATCTCGTCGTCACCGGCGGCCTGCTGATCATCGCGCCGCTCATCATGGCGCTGCTATCGCCAAAGCGATCAGATCACATCGAACCCGCGAGCCGGTTCATCAGCCTCGATGAAAAACTAAAAGCGCCTCAAGCACGCGAGCGCGCGCCACTGTTTCCAAGGATTCTCGAGGACACGCCCATCGTCACGGTCCTGCTTGTTGCACTTATCGCGGCATGGGCGTGGATGTATTACTTCCCCGCAAACCTCAGTCAGTCCGGCATCAAGAGTCTCACACCCAACACCGTCAACCTCACGATGCTGATGCTGGGTTTGATCCTGCACGGCACGCCGCGCCGTTACATCGCCGCAGTTGACGAAGCCGTGCGCGGCTGCGCGGGGATCATCCTTCAGTTTCCGCTCTATGCCGGCATCATGGGCATGATGCACGCCAGCGGCCTCACCGCACGACTCGCGCAGAGCCTCGCCGCCGGCGCCACCGAAACAACGCTCCCAATTTTCACTTTCATCTCCGCAGGAATCGTGAATCTGTTCATCCCCTCCGGAGGCGGGCAGTGGGGCGTGCAAGGGCCGATTGCGATTCAAGCCGCGATCGATGCAGGCGTGTCACCGGCAAAAATGGTCATGGCTGTCGCCTATGGCGATGAACTCACCAACATGCTCCAGCCCTTCTGGGCGTTGCCGCTGCTGGCGGTGACAGGCGTGAAAGCCCGGGACATCGTCGGCTACACGGCACTCTTGATGGTGATCGCCGGCGCCTGGATGGCCGCGTGCCTGCTCGTGTTTTAATTGCAGCCAAAGCGATTTCGCAGCGGTATCATTCCCTTGATGCGAATGCGGTTTGCCGCCATCCTGACGATCGCACTCTTCGCGGCAATGCTCGCGGCGCCCATCAGTTTGCTCCGCGCAGCGCCCGCCCACACGCAAACCGCCGCCGATCATCCCTGCGGCCCAAACTGCATATGCGGCGTCGACATGAGTTGCGGCTGCATCGAAGAGGCGCCCGCCACCCCCCAGCCAGCGCCCCAAGCCCCCGCGCCAAACCAAAATCGCACGCAATGGCACTTCTCCCTGCCGCACAACATTGGCGTCGAAACGAATGCCGTGCCTGCGGTAGCGAAGATTGAAGTGAATCCCACGCATCGCATTGTCGGCGGCTTCCTGATTGATGGCCGCGTCAATGATGCGCTCGCGATGATCAGCGTCTGGCGGACGTAAAGAAATCTATTGCGCCACCAGTGCGCGCTCAGCGCACTGAAAATCCCTTCCATTCTCATTGTTTCGTCGCGGCGCCATTTCAAGACGTTCGCCGGGCGATCTCAATCAACATTCCCGCGTCGCCCAATCGCGATGCGATCAGACCCAAGGAGTGCGCCATGCGCGCCCATATCAATACAAGTGTCCTCGTCCTCACCGCAACGTTTGGCCTTCTCGGTTGCCAGTCCGGCTCGGCCTCGTCCACTCAAAGCGACCAGGCATCAGCCGCGCGGCAAGCTTCCGACGCCGAACCCATCTCCGCCGACGCCGAATACGTTGTCCTTCACGTCTCCGGCCTCAGCTGCCCGCTCTGCGCCACCAACCTCGAAAAAGAGCTGCACTCGCAGCCCGCCGTTTCCACCGTGAATGTGAACCTCGAAACCGGCGAAGTGCGCGTCGGCCTTGACGGCGCCTTCCGCCCGTCCCGCTCTGACTTCAAGCGCATCGTTGTGAACTCCGGTTTCACGCTGCGCGGCATCGACGTCCCCGGTGAAGGAGCGTAAACCCATGGGCACATCCGCACTCCAATGGTGCAGCGCCGTCGGTGCGCTCATGCTCGGCGCGCACGCGATGGCGCAGCAGGCGCTCATCACCCCCGCCGCGACACAGCCCGGCGCGGGGCGATTCACGATTCGCGAAGTCGCGCAGTACATCCGGCTTGACGATGACCCCACACCCCTGAATCGCTCTGGCTCGAACATTCGCTTCACCACGCAAATCGCCGTCGGCATCACCGGCTCGCTCTCGCTCGAAGGCGATATTCCGTTTGCCTACCGCGACATCAGCGGCGCCCCCGGTCAATCGTTCGATGGCTTCGGCGTTCCCGATCTCGCCGTGCGCGCCAAGTGGCGCGTCTGGAAAAAAGACTTCGGCCCGCTCGACACCGGGCGCCTGAGTCTCTTCGGCGGGCTCAAGATCCGCTCAGGCGACAGCGAATTCTCCAGCGATTCCTACGACCCGATCTTCGGCGCCGTCTATACCCACATCACCGGGCGGCACGGCTTCAACCTCGCGGCTCAATACCGCCTCACCACCGGCTCCAACCCCACGCCGCTGCTCGCCGGCGAAGGCAAGGCCGACCTCCTGCGCGGCGACGCGTCGTACCTCTTCCGCCTCGCTCCCGCATCATTCGCGGATTCATCGCACGATGCGTGGTACGCGGTCCTCGAATTCAATTCGGAGTACGAAACCAACGGCGATCTTGAATTGTTCCTGTCGCCGGGAATTCTTTACGAAGCAAAGACGTGGGCGCTGGAAGCGGGTGTGCAGATCCCGATCGTGCATTCGCTGGACTATCGCCCGCGCACGGTGATCGCCGCGCGGTTTGGGTTGAGGTTTCTGTTCTAAAGGATCACACGCGAATTCACTCACCCACATGAATCAAAACATCCGCGCGCCCTTCATCTTCCGTCCGCATGCCCGGCGCCGCGGTGTTCACCATGCTGATCGTGAGGATGCGAGCATCCGGTGACATCGCGCGCACGCGTTCGAGTGTGCCCCCGGCGAAATCCGTGTGGAACTGGCCGATCACATGCACGACGGGGCGCCGTTCATCTTCTAGCGCCCAGACGATCGTCTCCGCCATGGTCGAATCCCACAGATTCTGACTGCGGAAGAATGACAGAATCATTTCCTGATGCGCCTTCTCCTTCGCGGCTCGCTCCTCCTCAGTCAACTCTGAATCCTCATCGTCGCTATGCCCGCGCATGCCGCCCATGACTTCGAAGAAGCGTTCGCGATACGCGCCCTCAGACAACTCATCGGGAATCACAAAGAGCCGGCGCTGCTCCGGCGTCAGTTCTTCGAGCCGCTCGAACCCATCCGTTCGCGCCAACCGCACGTATCGTCGCGGCGCATTGGCGGCGTACACCGGCGCCCCCGCGCTCTTGGCAACTTCCACCATCGCGCGATGCCCCGGCGGATAGTTCCCGTCCGTCCGTCCGGACGCCTTGCGGAACCCCTCTTCATCCGTCACCCCGGTCAGGTAATCATCAATCGCCGTTTGCTCATCGCGCTCGAAGAACTCAAGCGACAGCGCCGCCGAGTGCGGCTCAATCGCCACCACCTCATCAAACAGAGCCGCCGCTGCCGCGAGACCGGTTGGGTGTCCGTGCATCTCGCCGATGAAGACAACGTCGGCGCCCGCCGCTCGTTCGATGACCTCACTCCAGGTGATCCGCTGACCGCTGGCGCCATCGAACATCGTGAGCTGCGTCGGGTCGAGCGACTCCATCGCGCGCTGCTGCGCCGCGATCGGGTCCGGCTTCGCGGCCGAGCCTGTTCCGGTGGACGCGCACCCGGCGAGACCGAGCAGCGCGATGAAAAGCATGAATGTCGTTTTGATGGGCATGGTGAAAGGCTCCCCGTCGTGCCGCCGCTCGTCAACTGTGCCAATTCGTGCCGTGGTTCCATTCAAGTTGCGTCAATCCTCCGGTCGGGGCTTGTCCAATCGGTGATTCGAGGGAGAATGACGAAGACCTTCGCATGGATGCGGCGGGAGCATCGGGGCGTTCGACGAGCAGGAAGGCGGCCATCCATGGCGTCAGTCGTGTACTACTTCCAAGTCCATCAGCCGTTTCGCCTGCGCCGGTACTCCGTCTTCGACGAAGACCCCTTCTACTTTGACGACCAGCACAATGCGGAAATCTGCCGCAAGGTCGCCGACAAGTGCTACCGCCCGGCGACGATCAAGATCCTCGATCTGGTCCGCCGGCACCAAGGCCGCTTCCGCGTGTCCTACGCCATCACCGGCGTCGTGCTGGACCAGCTTCAGGCGTGGGCGCCGGATGTGATCGAACTGTTCCAGCAGCTTGCAGAGACAGGCTGCTGCGAGTTTGTCGGCGAGACGTATTACCACTCGCTGTCGTTCCTCTACTCCCGCGAGGAGTTTCGTCAGCAGGTCGATCTGCACACGAAGAAGATTCAGGAGCTTTTCGGCAAGACGCCGCGCGTGTTCCGTAACACGGAGCTCATTTACAACAACGACCTCGCTCAGTTCGTCGCTTCAATGAAAAACGACAAGGGCGAGCCCCGTTTTGCGGGCGTGCTGTGCGAAGGCGTGGACAACGTGCTGGGCTTCCGGTCGCCGAATTACCTCTACACGCCGCCGGGTGTGAAGTGGCGCAATGATTCAGCGCCATTCAAGGTGATGCTGAAGAACTACCGTCTCAGCGATGACATCGCGTTCCGTTTTTCCAATCGTGACTGGGCGGAATGGCCGCTCTCGGCGGAGAAGTTCGCCGATTGGGTGGATCAGATCAATGGCGATGGGTACGTCTGCAATCTGTTCATGGATTACGAAACGTTCGGCGAGCACCAGTGGGCGGACACCGGCATCTTTGATTTTCTCGACGCCATGCCCGGCAAGATTTTCGACGCCAATCCCGGTCACAATCACTTCAACACACCCAGCGAAGCGATTCAGCAGTTTGAGCCGGTGGGGGAGTACGACGTGCCGCACATGATTTCATGGGCGGACACGGAGCGCGATCTTTCCGCGTGGCTCGGCAATGCGATGCAGTCCAACGCGCTGCATGAGCTGTACAAGCTGGAGCGCCCGATCAAGGACGCTGTTGAAGAAACCACACGCGACGAGGCGACGCGCCGGCAGGCTGCTTTCCTTCTGGAGGATTGGCGCAAGCTCACCACGAGCGATCACTTCTACTACATGTGCACGAAGTACTTCGCCGATGGCGACGTTCACAAGTATTTCAATCCGTACGATTCGCCGTACGATGCGTACATCAACTTCATGAACGTGCTGGACAACGTGCGCACGCGTCTGGAGCGCCTGGCGCCGGGGCTTGCCGAAGTCGGCGCTGCACGATGATGTGGAGATTTCAATGACGACCGCAGCGCCCACGATGACGTTCACAGACTATGTCGATCGGCTGTTTGAGTACGACCGCTGGGCCAACGCGCGCGTGCTGGAAGCGATGGAATCGCTCGCCGGCGACCTGCCGCAGAAGTCGCTGGATCGACTCAGTCACCTGCTCATTTGTCAGCGCATGTGGATTCGCCGCATGCGTGCCGATGCGAACCAGATCACGGACTACTTCCCGACGTGGCCGCTCGACAAGACTAGATCGGAAGCGGCGGAAATCGGCAATGAAATGCGATTGTTCATCCAATCTCTTTCAGATGCCGATCTGCTCGAAGAATTTGAGTACCGGTCGTCGGACGGCAAGATGTTTCACAATCGCCGCCTCGATATTCTGACGCAGCTCTCCCAGCATGGCTGCTACCACCGTGGGCAAATTGCCAGCGACCTGAATGCAAGGCTCGCCTCACCACTGGTGACGGATTACGTGTTCTTCTGCCGAAAGCCGTAAAGCGAAGTTTGCAGGGCTACGAATCGTCACCAATCGGCGATAATGGCTTTGAGCCGGGTGAGCCCGCCGCAATGGCGCGCCAGTGATCGGTGTTTTCTTTATCACCGATGGTGTCATAAATTTCCCCAATCAACCGAGCGATGCGCCGCGTCGCCATGTGGTCCGGCCCAAGCGCTTCGTTGAACTCCTCGTACAACGGCCGCGCGATTTCAAACGATTCATCAATGCGACCCTGCATGCCCACCGCGGCGACGTAGTGCTCCGTCAAATCGATCGTCATGGGATGGGCCGGCCCAAACTCCGTCCGGCTGACTTCCAAAGACTCGAGTGCGAGCGATTCAGAATCGCCAAGCCGCTGCATCGCGGCGTACAACACAATGAGCTTGCGCGAGTAACTGATCGTCTCGAAATTACGAGGACCGTACACACGCCTGCAGCGATCCATGACGTTCTCCAGCAGCACCAGGGCCTCACTGAGCTCATTGGTGCGCATTTGGAGGATGGAATAGTTCATCTGCGCAAACATCGTCACCGGGTGGTCTTGGCCAAGCTTTTCGACACCGATGGTGACGCTCTCCTCCAAGTATTCACGAGCCGCGTCGATTTGATTCTTGTTCATGAGGTAAGAACCAAGATTCGAAAGGGACTGCGCGAGATCTTCTGGTGAATGCTGGTTTCGTCGAACCTCCACCGATCGCCATAAGAGCGCTTCCGCTTCTTCATCGCGACCGAGATCTTCAAGAAGAGCGCCAAAGTTGGTGATTATGTTCCCAGTCACCTCCGCATTCGGCGGCAAGTGGCGATCGGCGAGATCCAACCCGCGGCGGCCGATGGCTTCACTCTCTTCATCGCGCCCCATCCGGTGGAGCAAGTGGCACATGTTGCTCATCACCCCAATGGTCTCGGAATTGGCTTCGCCAACAGTCGAGATAAAGAGTGACAAAGATTGGTTGAAGTGGATGAGCGCTTCGTCATAGGCGCTCAGCCCCCAGTAGGTCGCGCCGATCGTGTTATGAAGCCGCGCGCGCGTCAGCGTGGTCAGCTTGTCATTTAATTCAAGATCCTTGGCGGCTTCATCAAGCACAGCGCGCAGCGTCAGCGCGGCGCCGCCCGTGCGCCATGGACTATTCGACGACAAGACTTTGTGCAGGAACTGATTCACTTGCGCCGTATTGCGCATTTCAATCTTCGTTTGCCGCGATTGCCACAGCACGCCGCCAACGCCTGTCATCAGCACCAAAAAGACAATGGCCGCGGCGATGCAAGCCACGCGATACCGCGCCACAAATCGCCCGGCCCGGTATCGCATCGTCGGCGGCCCGGCTTCCACCGGCTCGCGGCGCGCGCGGCGCTGCAAGTCCGCGGCAAGATCGGAAGGCGATTCATATCGCCCGCCCGGCTCGCGCGAAAGCGCTTTCATCGTGATCCAGTCCAGTTCGCCGCGCAGCGCTGATTGCAGCGCGCGCGGCGTGCAACCACGCTCAGCAGCGATGCGAATGCGATCCTCCTCCGGCATCGAAGCAAAGCAGCGGCTCGGCGCCGACGCCTCCTGTTTGCGCACATGCTCGGCGACCGCGCCAGAACTCTTCGTTCGCAATTCAGCCGGATCGATCGGCGTTCGCCCGCACAGCAACTCGTGCAGCATGACGCCGAGGGAATACACATCGCTGCGCGTATCCACCACATGCTCATGCGCCGCTTGCTCCGGGCTCATGTACAGCGGCGCCCCGAGCAGCAGGCCCGGCGCCGTTTCCGTCATGGGATCATTGACCGTCGCCGTCAGGGCCTTGGCGATGCCGAAGTCAATCACGTGCGGCGTGGACACGCCATTTTCCATCTCCACCAGCACGTTGGATGGTTTCAAATCACGGTGAATCACGCCGCGACGGTGCGCATGGTTTACCGCGTCGCACACCGCGATGAACAACGTGATGCGGTCCTCCACACTGAGCCGTTGGACATCACAAAACTGTGCAAGTGGCTCACCCGGCACATACTCCATCACAAAGTAGGGACGTCCATCGTCCGTGACGCCCGCGTCATAGACCTTCGCAATGCCGGCATGATTCATCGACGCCAGCGTTTGCCGCTCCGCTTCAAAGCGCGCCAGCATCGCGCGCGTCGCCATCCCGGCGCGCACGAGTTTGAGCGCGACTTCGCGCCGGATCGGCTCCGTCTGTTCAGCGCGATGCACCACACCCATGCCGCCCTGGCCCAATCGTTCGCAGATGTGATAGGGCCCGATCCGGGCCGGCGCTTCATCGTCAGCCATGGCGGCGTCGGCGAACGCAAGCCGATGCTCGTCGGAATAATCATTCAGCAGATTGAGAATGCTCGACGGCGCCTCATCGATCGCCGGGCAGTCAACGTCAGCGCACTCCAGCAGCGAGCGCACCTCCGCGCCCAGCAGCGCATCGGTCTCTTCAAGCGATCGCAATCGATCCTGGCGCAACTCCGGAGACAACTCGCACAACTCATGAAAGAGCTGTCTGACGTCTTCAAAGTTGTCCGGGCTGAAATTCATGCCTCGTTCGATTTCATCAGGTTCTGGACGAGCCACGCCCGCGCCAGTTTCCAGTCCAGATCGACCGTCCGCGGCGACACTCCCACGGCCTCCGCTATCTGGTCAACGGAAAGCCCGGCGAAGAAGCGCAATTCAACGATCTGGGCCTGCCGCGGTGCGAACGCGGCCAGTTCGGTCATGGCCTCGTCCAGCCAGAGCACGTCATCGATGCCGGACTGCTCGTCATCGCCGCTCATGGCAAGATTTTGCTCGATGCGCTCCAGCGACACGCGGCTCCAGCCCTTGCCGCGCTTCTTGGCGGACCGGGACCGGGCATGGTCAACCAGAATCTGCCGCATGGCCTGGGCGGCGACGGCGAAAAAATGCGTGCGATCGCGCCAGTCCGCGGAGGTTTGATCGATCAGTTTGAGATAGGCCTCGTGAACGAGGGCCGTGGCTTGCAGCGTCTGATCAGGGCGTTGATTGCGGAAATATCCGCCCGCAATGGCCCGGAGGTGGTCGTAGACGGCTGGATACAGCTCATCCGAGGCGCCCGCGTCTCCTTGCCGCGCTCGCATCAAAAGCCCTGTGATTTCACCAGTTGTGTTCATGCAAGCCTCCGCCCGCGACCAGCGTCAGTTTACCCGGAATGGGGCGGGCGCCCGCGAATTTTTCCGCGCTCTTGCGCCCAATAGGGCTGATTCTCGTTGCCGGGATAGAGGAATCAGCAAATTCCTCTTGGAGAAATTCACCATGTTTCAGGGCAAATGGATTCGAACCGGCGCCATCGCCGCTTCGTTGGCCACGGTCTCGATGGCGGCGGACACCCACGCTGATGTTCAAGATGCGATTTACATCGTTCCAGAAGCGTTCTCGTACAAGATCCGCCACATGCCGGATCTTGACCAGAGGCGCTTTGTGCTGCCGGGTCTAGGCGGCATGTACTGCGTCCCAACTGCGACTATGAATCTGTTCGCGTACGCCGCGAACCATGGGTTCCCGACATTGTCACCCGGCGCCAGAAACTGGCAACTGGCTGAGAATTACAACACTGCTTCCGATGAGATCTTCGACCTCGGCGAACTCATGGGCACGCATCCCACCGAAGGAACCGGGAGCGCTTACGGAGGCGCGTATGCGTGGTTGTTTCTGGATCAAGCGCCGCTGACAGTGAGTCAGTACTACAGCACGGACACGTGGTTTCCAAAAATCCAGGATCTTGTGAAGACGGCCGTGCAGACAGACAGCATCATTGCGTTTGCGTACGGTCGCTACTTCTACAAGTCAGACTTGCCTGGGTTCACAAGTGTTGGTGAGCGCACCGGCGGGCACATGGTGACCCTTTCGGAAGCGCATCGATTTGGCAGCAACATGTCCATCGGTATTCGCGACCCAGCGGACGAAGCGATCACCGGCTTCCATCTGCTGTCGCAATCACCATTCAGCACTCGTCAGTACCCAAACGTGGCTGAACGTCTCGTGTTTTATCAAAACGGCACGAACATCGTGAGCACCATTATGGAGTATCCGCCAACCGGAACCACCGCATCCATCATCGATTCGTACCTCGCGATTCGGCCGATGCAGGGATACGGCTGGTCGCCAGCGCAGGGGCTCAACGTCACTATTGCGCCGAATGTGTTTCTGGGAAATCCCAGTGGTTCCCAGCAGGTGATCCCGATGCTCGCGGGGCAGACGATTGTTGATGCGGCGCTGTCGCCCGAAGGCGATTCGTCGCTTGTAATCGTCGCTGTACAGGGAACTCCAAATTCGCTCGTTGCGGTTGACCACACCGATGGCGCGCAGACGGCGATTGCAGGAATTTCCGGCGCGCAAGCCATGGCGTATGGACGCAATCGCGAACTGTACATCCTTCAAGATGAAATCGTCAGTTGCATGGATATTGATTCCGGCCTGCCCAATCCGACGGCGGCCGAGTTTGTGCCCGGCGTTCCAAATGCATTGACCTACAGCGATGTCACGGATCAAGTGATTGTCCTCAGTCCCGCGACTCGTCAAATTCTGCTTTACGAATCGGGATTGCCCGCTGGAGTTTCGCCAACCGTTGTGAATGTCCCATTCCCTTTCATTATTCCGATGGAGGGTCAGGGCGCCCTGGCAGTGAACCCGGTGGACGGACAAATCTGGTTTGTGACGGAAGCGTCAAATTCGCTCTTCAATGTGACCATCGACGGACAGGTGGTTTTTGTCGACAGCGTTTCGCTTCCGATCATCACCGACCCGAAGAGCATGAGCTTCAGTGACAACGGCGACATGTTCGTCATGACGAGCAATGGACTCGTTCAGTTGCGGAGGAATGGGCCGAATCAGTGGTCGGCGCTGGATGCGCCATTGTTCGACGGGTTGGTTCCGGCATTGTCGGAGTTTGCGGTGACGTGCAGTCGCACGAACTTCGATCCGAAGATTCACTCGGGGCCGGGATACAACAACTTCCTCCCGGAAGAGGATGAGGATCTGTTCGTCAATGATTACATCGAAGTGGACTGCGATGCAGATATCAACGGCGATGGCGTCGTGAATGGCGCGGATCTCGCCAGCTTGCTCGCGGCGTGGGGCAGTTGCGATGTCTGTCTGGCGGATGTGAATGGAGACCGCATCGTAAACGGGACGGATCTCGCGAATTTGCTCAGCGCTTTCGGCCCATGCCCCGTGTTTGAATGATGCATTCGTACGCGGATCAATGAAGAATGATTGATGTGCGGCGCCGGCTTGCGGAATTCAGGCTGGCGCCGCTTTTTTCTGTCGAGTTCGTCGCAGTGGGAGTGCAAAACGCCGTTGCCCGGGTCACTAGGTGCGGCCGGCGCGCCCGGCGCCGCAATTATCACCTAGCCGCGGCGTCAGGTGAATTTCCCTCCTCTTTTGCGCCCGCGAATGCTACTTTTCGTTGCCTGATTAGAGAATTCTGCGAACCCCGCTTGGAGGAAATCGCCATGTTCATGGGCAATCGAGTTGGAATTGGCGCCGTCACTGCCGCACTTGCGTCATTCGGCATTTCAGTGGACACGCGCGCCGACGTGCAAACGGCGATTTACCTTGCGCCGGAAGCGTTCAGCTACAAGATTCGGCACATGCCGGATTTGGACCAGCGCCGCCTGCTCCTGCCGGGGCAAGGGGCTATGTACTGCGTGCCGACCGGCACCATGAATTTGCTTGCATATGCCGCAGATCATGGCTTTGCGAGCTTGTCGCCCGGCGATCGAAATTGGCAACTCGCTGAAAACTACAACGACATGACGAATTTCATCTATGACCTCGGTGAGATCATGGATACGGATGAGGTGAATGGGACCGGCAGCCCGTATGGGGCGACGTACGTGTGGATGCTTCTCAATCAGGCGCCGCTGGTCGTGACGCATTACCACAAGACGGACAGCTGGATTCCCAAGATTCAGAATCTCGTGAAGACGGCGGTGCAAAATCAAAGCGTCGTGGCATTCGCATATGGCCGCTACCGACTGCTCAGCGAATTGCCTGGCTTCATCACCGTCGGCAATCGCGCCAGCGGACACATGGTGACACTGTCAGAAGCGCAGCGGTTTGGCAGCGATATCCGAATCGGTGTGCGTGACCCTGCGGACGAGGCGCAGAACGGTCTTTATCTGCTCACACAGTCTCCATTCATGACGCGCGTGTTCAACAATGTGCAAGAGCGACTCGTGTTTTTCGACGACGGAACATTTGCGACCAGCACGCTCTTGCAGTTTCCGATTTCCGGAACGAATGTGGCGATCATCGACTCCTACCTTGCGATCCGGCCGATGCAGGGATACGGCTGGTCGCCCGGCGGCATAATCATTGTGCCCGCCTTCGCGGGCTTCCTTGGTGGCGCCGGTGGCTCCAACCCCGAACCACAAAACATCACTTTTGAAGCGCAGTCGCTTCTGGTGGATGCAATCCTGGCCCCGGAAGGCGATGCTTCGTACGTGCTGCTTGGCGCAGCCGATGGCGTGCAAGAAACACTCGCGTGCGTCGATCACACGGATGGAACGCTCAAGACCATCAACAATTACGCCGGCGCTTCACAACTGGTGTCTGGTCGAAATCGCGAGCTGTACATCATGCAGCCGGAGATCATTTCGTGCGTGGACGTTGATGGTGTGGAGCCTGCGGAAATTTCATCAGCATTTGTGCCCGTTCCGCCCAGAGGGATGGCGTACAACGACGCAACGGACCAATTGTTGGTGTTGCTTCCGTTGACGAATCAAATCGCGCTGTATCGCCAGGGCCTGCCCGACGGCGTCGGCCCGACCATGGTCAACATTCCGATGAACATCCCGATGGAGGGGGACGGCTCGATCGCGGTGAATCCGGCGGACGGGCTGATTGCGTTCGCCACGCAGACGTCACACTCGATCTACACCGTGAATCTGAACGGCCCGGCGGGGGTGCATGTCGAAGAAATCGCACTGCCCGAGATCACAGAACCAACTGGGTTGAGCTTCAGCGACCAAGGTGATCTCTTCGCCAAGACGGCCGACGGCGTCGTGCAGCTTCGTCGAAATCCGCTCAACGGCCAGTGGCAGCTTGTCGAAGAACCGCTCTTCGGCGACTTGGCGATGCAGCTCAATGATTTTCAGGTCACGTGCAGCCGCACGAATTACGACCCAATCATTCATAGCGGCCCGGGCTACAACAACTTCGAGCCGTCAGAGAATGACGAACTGTTCTCAGCCGACACGTTCGTGCTCGATTGCAACGCCGACCTCAACGGCGACGGCGTCGTGAACGGCGCCGATCTCGCTGCCCTGCTCGCGGCGTGGGGCAGTTGCGACATCTGTCTGGCGGATGTGAACGGGGACCGCGTCATTAACGGAACGGATCTGGCCAACTTGCTCAGCGCATTCGGGCCGTGCCCCGTGCTTGAATAATTTGATACTGATCGCGAAGTCGATCGCCATCGAAAAGAGCGGCGTCGGCCTGTCGGGGAGGCAGGTGGGCGTCGCTCTTTCCATTTGCGCTTGTCAATTGCGGTCCCGCCGCGGATCAACTTGCTTTTTCGACGGCCGCAAGTGTGGCAATGCGATCGCGGGTAGAGACCACCACGCCGCCCGGCGTTTCAACCGTCACGGCAAACGCCGCAGCGTCCCGTACGGGGATCTTCGTCGTGATCGGGACAATCACACGACCGGAAGCGTCAATGTCAAAGACGCCGCCATCCACCGGCGTGGCTTCAGGACGCGTCGAATCAAACACCCAAAGTTGATACTGCTCGACGGTCGGATCATTTTGCGGCAAGCCGTCAAAGACCATGTAGCCCTCGTTGAGCGCATCGCTCCACACGACTTCGCCGGTGAAGTCATCCGGAAGAGCAATGCCTTTGCCAATAGCGCCCCAAGCCACTTGCACGAAATCGGCGGGCGGCTCGGCGACAAATCGGGCGAACTGGTTTTCAATGGAAGCAGGGGCGCCAGGTGACGGTGTGCGGCCGAACCAAACGACGGAAGCAACGGCAAGACTCGCCGCAGCCACAAGCCACGGCGCCCACCAAAGGCGCGGTCCCTCAATTCGACGATCCGATTTGATGACCGGACGGCTCTTCGATGCTGCAGATCGTCCTTCGGCGGCGATCCATTCATCGGCCCGGGCGGTCAAGCGCGCGGCAAGCGCTTCCGGCATGGGTTCTCGATCGCCGGCGACCAGCGCCATATCCAGAGCGGCCACCGCTTCAAAGCAAGAATCGATCTCGACCTGCGGATGTTGACGCAGCAGTGTTTCCAGCTCGCGCGTTTCAGCATCGCCCAGCCCTTCCAGCGCCTGGTCAGCGAGCAGCTCAAGGAGCCGGTCCGGGATGTCGCGCCCTGCGTTGCTCATACTTCCGTTCCTACGCCCGATCCATTGGCCTTTCGTTGTTTAAGTGTTTCGCGAATCTTGATCAATCCTCGACGGCTGTGCGTCTTCACCGTCCCGAGCGGCATCTCCAGCGTTTGTGCAATCTGCTCGTGCGTACATCCATGATGGACGGCGAGCCGGAGCACCCGTTGTTGATCATCAGTCAGTTCGTCAAAAGCCTCAAGCGCGATTCGGGCTTCTTCACCCAATTCTGAGCGGTCCACGGTCAACTCCGCGCCCGGGGCCGCTTCAGTCAGCGTGACGGTGTCCGAACGTCGCGTTTGGGCGCGAAGACGATCAATGAGTTTCCGGCGAGCAATGACCGCGACGAACGTGGCTTCCGAACCGACATTCGGATCAAACCGATCCGCGCTTCGCCATATGGACACAAAGATGTCCTGCACGGCGTCTTCGGCATCAGCGTGCGTGCGGCACATTCGTTTTGCAAGCGACCAAACCAAGCCACCATATTCAGACATTGCATCGTGGACGGCCGATTCGTCCCCACCAGCGATTCGCTGGAGCACTGATTTTTCAGATTGGGTTGCGTTGATCGGCATAGGGAGGGGCTTCTGAAAGCCGGTCGTTTCTCGAAACGCCACGACGGAAACGCAAGACGTGCTGGCACATCATACCCAGTTCGGCGGCAATGCGGCCCAGACCGCGCAATCGTTGAATCACTTGTGCGACGCCGAAAGAGCATTGCGCAGCGCATCGGTTCGACATTCGTCTGACCCCTGGATTCAGATTCGCTCGAATCAAAGAATTGTGACGCGAATTTTCATTCGCCGTGAATCCGCTGCGGCCACGCCGGCGAAACCGTTCCCAGAGATCGCGATCACGCATTGGCTCTGTTGGCACGGCTGCCGCAGTCCAAAACAAACCCAACGCTCCATCTCAAGGAAATTCACTCATGAAAACGCTCCATTACCTCGGACTCTCAACACTCGCCCTTGGCGCCGCGGCGTATGCCGGTCCCGCCTGCGACTCTTCGGCTGACGCAAACAACGTCGTCGTGATGAACGCATCATGGAGTCCGAAAGCGGACATCGTGGACACGGCAGTCGAAGCCGGGAATTTCAGCACACTCGCCGCCGCACTTCAGGCGGCCGGGCTTGTCGACACGCTGAAGGGTCAAGGCCCATTCACGGTCTTCGCTCCGACGGACGCCGCGTTCGCCAAACTCCCCAAGGGCACGGTCGAGACGCTTCTCAAGCCTGAGAACAAAGATCAGCTCATCGCAATCCTGACGTATCACGTCGTTCCCGGAAAAGTCACGGCTGACAAAGTCGTCAAGCTTACCGAAGCCACGACCGTCAACGGCCAGCGCGTTGAGATCAAGACGAATTACGGAAAAGTCATGGTGGACAACGCAACCGTGACGGCGACCGATGTCATGGCGTCAAACGGCGTGATTCATGTGATCGATCGTGTGATCCTTCCCGAGTCGAAGAACATCGTGGAAGTCGCCGATGGCGCCGGCTCATTCAGCACGCTGCTTGCCGCGGCGCAGGCTGCAGGTCTTGCGGACACGCTTGCGAATGGCGGGCCCTTCACGGTGTTTGCGCCGACCGATGCGGCGTTTGCCAAGCTCCCCGCCGGAACCGTCGAAATGCTCCTGAAGCCGGAGAACAAAGACAAACTGGCCACGATTCTGAAGTTCCATGTGGTCTCGGGTCGCGTGTATTCCGACCAGGCGCTCAGCGCTGGTCAGGCAGAAACGCTTGCCGGCAAGCCGATCATGATCAAGGCGTGGGGCGGCAAGGCGAAAGTCCAGAACGCGACGCTTGTCGAAACCGATATCGAAGCAAAGAACGGCGTCGTCCATGTGATCGACACGGTTCTGCTTCCTGAGTAATCGCACGCATGCAACTGCGCCGGCCCGCGACGCCATCTGGCGTCGCGGAACGGCCGAAGTATCAGCGCTCACTTTGCTTGAAAGGATCAATCATGAAAATCGTTGACATCGTCGTCGCTTCGCTCCTGGTGATTGGTGGATTGAACTGGGGACTCTGGGGTTTGTTCGAGTTTGATCTGGTCGCCGCGATCTTCGGAGGCCAAACCGCGATCGGCGCCAAGGTCATCTACACGCTGGTTGGAATCGCCGCGATCTACCAGGTGCTCTCACTGAAGGCGATCCAGCGTCGATGGAATGTCCGCCCGGCCATCGCCGCTTGACCAGACCACCTTTCCATTCCTGGCAATATGTGAACAATGCTCCTCACCGTGCTTGACGAAAGTTGAGCGCGGTGTTTCCGTGACAGACAAGCAACTCAATTCGCCAGCTTCCACTGCCACGGGCGCCCGAGGCACAGTGCTCCTGACGGGAGCAACCGGATACATCGGAGGGCGCCTCGCGCCGCGGCTACTTGATGCAGGTTGGCGTGTTCGCTGCCTGACACGATCGGCGGCAAAGTTGCAAGGTCGCGCTTGGGCGTCCCATGAATGCGCTGAGGTTATCGAAGCGAATGCTCAGGACGAAGACGACCTCGCGCACGCGATGAATGGTTGCGCCGGCGCGTATTATCTCATTCACTCGATGCTCGCGGCCGGTGAAGATTATCGTGCGCAAGACCGAGCCATTGCAGAGACGTTCGCTCGAGCCGCGCAGCGAGCCGCCCTGCCGCAAATCGTTTATCTCGGCGGACTCGGCGAGATGGGCGATGATCTGAGTGAGCATCTGGCGTCGCGCCGCGAGGTGGAGCGAGCGCTGGAATCCACCGGCGTGCCGGTCACCTGCCTTCGCGCGGCGATGATCATCGGTTCCGGCTCCGCGTCATTCGAAATCCTTCGCTATCTCGTTGAACGGCTACCCATCATGGTGACGCCGCGATGGGTGTCGACTGAATGCCAACCGATTGCCGTGCGCAATGTTTTGCATGACTTGGTGATGTGTCTTGAAACACCGGATGCGGTCGGTCGCACGCTGGACATTGGCGGTCCGGATGTGCTGACGTATCGCGACCTTATGGGCATCATGGCCAATGAACTTGGAGTGGCGCGCCGTTGGGTGATTCCCGTGCCGGTGCTGACGCCTCGATTGAGTTCGTGGTGGATTCACTTTGTGACGCCGCTGAATCACCGCATTGCGCGTCCGCTCGCCGAAGGGCTTCGCAACCGCGTGGTGTGCCGCAATGATGATGCAGTGAAGATGTTTCCCCAGCGCATGTTGGATGTGCCGGAGGCGATTCGCGCCGCTCTTGGCAAGGTGCGGGACAGCGACATCGCGACGACGTGGGCCGATGCCGGGCCAATCCCCGGAGATCCGGACTGGGCGGGCGGGACGGTCTTCGTTGACCGACGATCGATGAAGGTCGCGGCGCCGGCGGAAGTTGTCTTTCGCGCCTTTCTTGGGATTGGCGGCGCCCGCGGATACTTTGCCACGAATTGGTTGTGGCGTTTTCGCGGCGCCTTGGATCGCCTCATTGGTGGCCCAGGCTTGCGCCGCGGCCGGCGTCATCCTGATGATGCCGTCTTCGGTGACGCCATTGATTTCTGGCGTGTGACCCATGTTGCACGCGGCTCAGCGCTTGAACTTCGGGCAGAGATGCGCTTGCCGGGTGAGGCCACATTGTCATTTGAAGCCGTTCCCATTTCGAGCGACGAATCCGAACTCGTGCAAGTCGCGCGATTCAAGCCGCGCGGCTTGCTGGGCATTGTGTATTGGGGACTCGTGTTCCCCATGCATGGGTTTGTTTTTCGGGGAATGATGCGCGGAATCGCCGCTCGCGCCATCGAACTGAATCGAACGGCTTCGGTCAATGAAGCGCCGCTGAATTCGTGAAACGCGCTGATTACTTCGTGTCATTCAATCGGCTGAGCGTCTGCTCCTGCCGCAGGCGCGCTTCGACGCGCTGTCCGAGTTGCGGGTTCATGCCGGCGATCGTGAAGTCCGTCGTGATGGCGTAGCTTTCAAGCTTGCCGTCTTTCTCGTTCCACACAACTTTGCCGCTCAACTCATGCAGCGTCAGTTCGGGGCGCATTTCCTGCGGCAGGTTGTCGTCGCTGATCGTGAGGCGCGAGTCGCCTGACAACGCGAGCGTGATCACACCATCTTTGATGGATTCAACCGCATAGGCGTGTGTGAACTGCACACCGATCACCTGATCAATTGGCTGCGACATCGTGATGGACCATGTGTCGCCTTCAACAATCGCGTCGGGGGCGCCTTCCACTCGGAACAAGCGCGACAAACTGCGGCGTTGCGACTCCGGCTCAAGCAATTGCGCCAGCACCGGGTTGTCGCGAATGACGGAGTCATCCACGGACGCCACCTCACCATTCGGCGCCAGTTCAAGAGTCATGACGGCGCCAATCACCGGTGCAAGGGCGCCGGCGAGCGGGCTCTCCGCCTCGCCTTCCGGAAGCGCCTCGTCACTGTCATAGGAGACGGACGTGCCGTCCTGCGCCATGTCCATGCTGACCTGGTCGATGGTGACGCGCACAGTGGCGCTGTCATCGCCCACGGAAATCGTTTCCACCAGATACGTGAATTGACTCTTGATATTCGTTTCCTGATCCATGACGTTGACCGCTGTGGATTGAGTCAGCGCGTATCGATGAGACGCACCTTCAGTGAACTGGGCGCGCAATGGCGCGGCTGAAAGCGACGCCGCGCATGCGACCCCAAGTGTTGCGGCGATCGTCATGGTGCGGATCGGATAGGCGTGTCGCACGGGCGTCTCCCATTCAAGAAGGTGTCGGGGCCAGTCTATATCACCAGCCGCCCAATGCGGCGGATTGAATCGGGCCTAGGCCCCGGTTTGCGCGGGCGAACAGACGGTTCTCGGTCGAAAGCACTAGGCATTTGCGGCAAATGAATCGGGTTTCGTATTCAGTTTCCACAAGACGTCTCGTATCATTGGCCCGACGTGGCCGCCGCCCGACCGTGGGGGAAGGAGCGGCGCCATGGTGGGAGTCATCAAGAATGCGCGCAGTGTTGTGTTTGATGGGCGTCGCCGCGATGTCGGCGTTTTCGTCAGTCGCGATGGCGGATGAAATCACCATTGGCGCCGATAGGGACAGTTGTATTTACGACGAATTCTTTCCCACCGGCAACGGCTCCGGCCAGCACATGTTCTGTGGCAAGAACAACGCCGGATCGCAGCGCCGGTTCATGATTCGCTTTGATATCGCGGGCGCCGTTCCAGCCGGGGCGACGATTGACAACGTGCGGCTCGAACTGTTCATGTCGCGCACGGACACCGGCTCGTTCGTGTACACACTGCATCGCATGACGCGTGATTGGGGCGAGGGCGCTTCCGACCCCGGCGGCAACGAGGGTGGAGGCATTGACGCCGTCAAGGGCGATGCGACCTGGGACGAAGCGTGGTACCCGAACGATCCGTGGGTCACTCCCGGTGGTGATTTCGATGCAATCGTCAGCGCTTCGCAAACGGTGAATCTTGAAGGGCCGTATGTGTTCGGCCCGGCCAATGGCATGCGCGATGATGTGCAAGCCTGGCTCGACGACCCGAGC
Source organism: Phycisphaerales bacterium (assembly GCA_029260345.1). GTDB lineage: Bacteria > Planctomycetota > Phycisphaerae > Phycisphaerales > UBA1924 > OFTM186. The sequence continues at coordinate 321,085 of JAJDDK010000005.1, forward strand.
ATGAACTTTGGCTGGATCATGGTCGCGCCCGAAACGGCGCCGCTCATCGCTTCATCGAAGCGCTTCGACAGCCGTCAGCACGCCATGCCCGACAAGCAGCCGCGACTCGTGATTTCGTTCACCGCTGGCAACCCCGCGGACTTCAACGGCGACGGCGTCGTGAACGGCACGGACCTCGCGACATTGCTGGCGCAGTGGGGAACCAACGGCAGCGCCGATCTGACGGGGGATGAGGTTGTGAACGGTTCGGATTTGGCGCAGTTGCTGGCGAATTGGGGCTGAGCGGCGCAATCAACCGACCGCCGCGCACACTTTCTTCGCCGCATCGCCAAGGTCCGTCGCGGCTTGCATCGTCGGGATGTCGCTCTTGGCCTTCTCGAGGATATGCCGGCCTTCTTCGACATTGGTGCCTTCGAGGCGCACGACCAGCGGCACTTCGAAACCGACTTCCTTGGCGGCGTTGACGATCGCCTGCGCGATCACGTCGCAGCGCATGATCCCGCCGAAGATGTTGACGAGCACGCCCTTGACCGCTTTGTCCGACAGGATGATGCGGAACGCTTCGGTGACGGCTTCTTCGGTGGCGGAGCCGCCGACGTCGAGGAAGTTGGCCGGATCGCCGCCGTGGTGTTTGATGATGTCCATCGTCGCCATCGCGAGGCCGGCGCCGTTCACGAGGCAGCCGATGCTGCCGTCCAGCGCGATGTAGTTCAGACCGAAGCGTGTGGCCCGCAGCTCCATCGGGTTCTCTTCCGATGCGTCGAACATCTCGGCGACTTTCTTCTGCCGGAACATCGCGTTGTCATCGAAATTGAACTTCGCGTCGATGGCGAGGACTTGCCCGTCCGGGTGGGCGTCGTTCTTGGGCGTGACGATCAGCGGATTGATTTCCGCGAGCGAGCAGTCGAGTCGCTGGTAGGCGTTCGACAGCGCGAGCATGATCTTGACGGCTTGCCCGACTTGTTTGCCGGTGAAGCCGAGTTTGAAGGCGACCCGCCGCGCCTGGTGCGGCTGCAAGCCCATGAGCGGATGAATCAATTCCTTCACGATCGCGTCGGGGTTTTCTTCGGCGACCTTCTCGATCTCAACACCGCCCTCGGCGGACGCGATCAGCACGTTGCGCCGGGTGGCTCGGTCGGTCGTAATCGCGAGGTAGTACTCCTTGGCGATGTCCACGCCAGCAGCGATGAGCAGCTTGGTGACTTCAAGGCCATCCGGTGGCGTCTGCGGCGAGACCATGCGGTGCGACAACATGAATCGGGCGGCTTCCGTCGCCTCCTCGGCACTGCGCACGAGCTTGACGAATCCCGCCTTGCCGCGACCGCCGGCATGGACTTGTGCTTTCACGACGGCGAGTTTGGTGTCCGATTCGCTGGTGACGCTCTTGTACGCGCTGGCGGCTTCTTCGATGGATTCCACCACCGCGCCTGCGGGTACGGGGACACCGGCGTCGGCAAGCAGTTCTCGTCCTTGAAATTCGTGCACCTTCATCGGTCGTCTCCTTGGGCGTTGCGAACGCCGCGATGATACGGGAATGTCGATCGGGCGATGGGCGTCGGCAGACGAGTCCTGATGTATCAAATCCACCAATGAAAAACCGGCTGTCGAGCAGCCGGTCAGGTGAAGTCTTGAAATGGCGGCAGCATGACGCTGCGTGAATCACATCTTGTCGGCGATGTTCACGCGGCGACCGGCGCGACGCTTGGCATTGATGATCTTGCGGCCGTTTCGGGTCCGCATGCGAGCGCGGAATCCGATGCTGCGCTTCCGCTTGATTCGGCTGTTTCGACGTGGATAGTGCATGGCGTCGGCTCGCAGATCTGACAGGTCAAAGGGGTCGAATGAATGCGCGGCGGACTGGTGGAGGCATGGCCCCCGAGCCGCAGCGAGTCGCGGACTATAGGGACCGGACCCGTCAGCGCCAAGTCGGGGGAGGCGATGGATGCCCCTCAGGGGCCGTCAGGCACGGAACCGCCCCCAAAACCATGCAATACATCGGATTCAGATGGAGCGATTTCGCGAAGATGCGGTACACTTGCCCTGATCGGCCTCTGGTCGGGAGGTGTCCTCCTGGCCGCTCGGGAGCTTGCGCTCGAAGGCCGTCGAGGGGAGGTTGCGAGGTGCGGCTCAAGGGGCTGCGCCGCGCGCCGTGACTTCACCCGACGGCCATCGAGCGTCCGCACCTGATGAGGACGCCCCAAGATTCGCCCAGAGCGAACTCGGAGGCGGAACTAGTGTGGAACGCAGCGCTCGCCGGAACGGAATCGCTCCGCCGAAGCCGCGTGATGCGGATGCAACTCGATGTCAGAAGACGTGATCGCCGCGGTCCAGGAAGCGCTTGGGTATCAATTCGCCAATCGCGCCCTCCTCGAAGAAGCCTTGACCCATGCTTCGTTCGCCGACGCCCGGACAGAGTCCAACGAACGGCTCGAGTTCCTCGGCGACACTGTGCTTGGCCTCGTCGTGTGCGAGGAGCTTTTCCATCGGTTCCCGCACCTGCTCGAAGGCGATCTGACGAAAATCAAGTCCACGGTGGTGTCGCGAAAGACGTGCGCCAAGATCGTGCAGAGCCTTGAGATCGAGTCGTATCTCGTGCTGGGCAAAGGCATGCAGAATCACGACAAGCTGCCCGGCTCAGTCGCCGCAGCGATGCTCGAAGCCATTGTCGGCGCGATCTATCTGGATGCAGGCGCCGACGACAACGGCATGGCGGCGTCGAGGGATTTCCTGCTGCCGCTCGTCAATCCGATGATTGAGCGCGCCGCGGAAAGCGGGCACCATCAGAACTTCAAGTCCGTGCTTCAGCAGTACGCGCAAGATCGCCTGGAAACAACGCCTCTGTACGTGCTTCTCGATGAGCAGGGACCGGATCACGCCAAGTGCTTTGAAGTGTGCGTGCAGCTCGGCGCCGAGCGGTACGAATCCTGCTGGGGTCAGTCCAAGAAAGACGCGGAGCAGAAAGCCGCGCTCAATGCGCTGACGGCGCTGGGCATGGTTGAAGAGGACGATCAGGGCCACATCCGGATCGCCTTCACCGAACCGGTCAATGGCGAATTGCCGGAGTGATTCGGCGCGGTCGCGGCCTACCGCACCTGACGAAATTGACTTCCGAACCAGTGATCGAGGCGAATGAGCGCTCGCCCCGGTTGATCCTGTTCAGGCAGGACTGGACGCGGCCACAGGGATCGCGTTCCATCAGCCTGACGTCGTTCCAGTCCGAGCCGCACCATTGAACCTGCTTCAATCATCTCGGGCGGCAGATCAATGATGCATGACCAGCGATCGTCGCCTCGCTGAATCACGACAGGTGTGCGTGTTGGTGACTCGTCTTCCCCGACAGGCTCCAATTCATCGATGATGAAGCCGCGCGGATCGATGCGAAGTATCGCGCGCGGCTGGCGCGACGAACCAAACCACAGACGCACCATGTCGCCCGCCGGCAATTCACTCGTTGGCGTTCGACATTCCAAACGAATTTCCCAGGCGCCATCCACCCGGCGCACCAACAGTGCGGCGGTCGCCTCATCGCGCGGCGCCGGAATCGGCGATCCAACCAGCCAAGTTGAAAGTGTCCAGGGCTGCAGAAACGGAGAGAGCGGCATGCCCGGCGGTTGAGCCCCGAGCGCCCCGGCGACGACCTGACGTTCAACGCTCCAGTCGCCCAGCGAAATTCGCATTGGGATTGCACTCATCGCCATGGATTCGGACGCGACGATTGAAGCGCCGCCCAGCGGGGTCACCATCACGCCCGGTCCCGGGCGATCTTCGTTGAATTCGGCTTGCGCCATGCCGCCCCGCCCGGCGAGGTCAACCACACCCGCGCGCGAAAGCGCCAGTCCTCCGTTTGGATCAGCGGCGCCCGCATCATCCATCACCCATGCCACCGCGCGCGGCTGGGTGTCGAGCCACGCGTCAACGCGCGCCAGCAGCGTCGCAATCGAAAGCTTTTCGTCCAGCAGATCTGAAAACAATCGATCAACGCCACCGGCAAGCCCGGTGACAACGGCCGGGGTCCACGTTGGGCGCACGAGGCCGTTGACGGTTGCGATGCGCGTTAGCGCTTCGGCGACTTCGCGCGCCATGACAGGGTCCGCCGCGACGAGCCGATCCAGCCCACGCCGCCACTGCAATTCGAGTGTTGTCGCAACGGTTTCGAGCGCCTCCGATCCGAGCGAGATCTGATCAAGCCGGTCCGCAAGAATTTCAAAACCGCTGGCGCGAAGCCGGTCCGCCAGCAAACGAACTCGCCAGCGCTCTGTTGGATCCTGTAGCGCCGGCGCCAACGACTGGAAGAGTTGCGATTGACCAGCCGGTGATCGCAGCGCGGCAGGCGCCGGACTGAGCGCGAACAGTCGCGACGTCTCAAGGTGCGGCTCATCGCACCATTGCACCTGAACGATTTCGCCTTCGTAAAGCAGGTTGCCCTGAGCATTGTTCGGTGGCGAAACAATCAAAATGTCGATTGTCGAAAATCTCGCAGGCGCTGAATCGCTGCTGACTGGGCGCCACGCGCGCGACGTGGCAAGCCATCGCGTCGAACTCGCATCGTCGATCTGAAATCGATAGAGGTGACCCGACGTCGCGACGTCCCCGACTCGAATGTTGATGGGGCGTCCGGCAGGATCGGGTCCCTGCTGCGGCATGACCTGAATCGCTAGGTCGCGGCCTCGAAAGGCGACCGCGGAACTTTCGAAGAGTTCGAGCGAGGGCGGCTCCTCAACAGGCGCGCTGGGCGCGGGCCGGCGACCGGCGCACGCAACACCAATGAGCGATGCGACACAAAGTAGCGCCGCTCGCGCCCAATCTCTGATGGATGTCCCGCATCGTTGGCGGTTCCGCCCAAAGTGGGCGCTTTGGACCGCCGAAAGAATGAGACCGAGAACAGATCGCGCATTTCGGTGTGTCGCCGCACGCGAGGGGATCGGTGGATCAAGGGGCTTCGGGATGGTCACGATTGAGCCGTCAGGCATGGTGAAGTTCGAGATCTACCTTCCGCACGCGAATCGGGTGGAGATCCGTGGGGATTTCACATTCTGGCATGCCGCCCCGATCGTGATGGATCGCGAGCCGGACGGGCGCTGGATCGCTCGGGTCCCAATTGGTCCCGGAGATCATGAATTTCGCTATTTCGTGGATGGCTGGCGGTGGATCACCGACTTCGCAGCCCACGGCGTGAACCGAAATGACCATGGTTCTTGGAACTCAGGGTTGAATATCCCATTTTGTGGCGGAACCACGCGTCTCGCGGCGTGATTTCGCCTCAGCATTACGCAACGCCTTCGTCCGAAATCATTTACGCTGACGCACTCCACGCGCAGATTTTGCATCCGAATTGAGTTGGAAGCCCTTGTATCGTGCGGGCTAGATCCGGTAACCTCTCCAATACGTCAATGAAGGGCCCCGGGGGATTCTGCGGGCCCATGCGTCTATCGACGCAGAGATGGAGGAGACACGTCATGGGCATTGCTCATATTTCGCGCGCTGGGGCTGCATTTTTCGCCATTGGCGGGGTTGCTTTCGTGACTTCGACGGCGAACGCCGGGAACATGGCGCCGCTGCAAATCATGCTTTGGGCCAATGGCGAGCTAGTCTATGAAGGCTCGTCAATCGGCGAACCCACTGAAGGCGCCGTTTATACGTATGAAGGCGATGCGTCCGGCCAAGGCTGGGGATTGTCGTGGGATGTCGAAGGCGACCCCGATCCATTCGTGATCGCGAATACCGCCCTCACCAACAACGCGGCGGTCACCCAGAACTTCCAGCTCATGGTGACGTTGCCGATCTTCCCCCAGATCACAGGTTCTTCTTTGATCGGTGGTTCGGTACAGGGCGGCATCACAGCCGACGGTAGTGGCGGCACGTTGAGCTCCCTCGCCGGAATTTCGATTTACCAAGCCATGATCGACGGCCTGACCATTGGTGAACCCGGCGCCCTGCTGGATGATCCGAGCAGCGTCTCGGCCGGCGCGTTCCTGAGCAATTCCTTCACGCCGGAAGCGTTCGGCGATGTTCCGATGATCCCCTCCGCGCCTGGCCCGCAAGTGCTCAACAGCATCGGCATTCTGCTGAGCTTCAGCCTGACCGCTGGCGATCAAGCGAGCTTTACGAGCGTCTTCGTCGCTGAGGTTCCTTCGCCGGCGCCGCTGGCGCTCTTTGGTGTGGCAGGACTCGCGGCCATCCGCCGCCGCCGCTGATCTCGCGATTCAAAACCAAGATTCTTGAACCGCCGATCCGATGGGGTCGGCGGTTTTCGTTGTGCAAATTGACTTCGACTAACGCTTTGCTCGATCCGCCACGCGATACACAAATCGTAGCCCAGACCACGTGTCATCAATCGCGCAGATCTTGTTGTCCACCAGCCCGGCGTCAAGCCCGGTCTGACGAACAATCGCTTCGGTGATGTCCGTAACAATCCCTGACGCTTTCTTGGGCCAGCCAATCCAAAGCCCGCCATTCGACGTCAAACGTTCCGCAGCCGCCGCAAACTTGGCGCGCAGTGTGCGCGTGTCAGGGCAAAACACCACGACGACATCGAGATCTCGGCCGCGCAAATCGCGCCGAACCACAACGTCTTCAGGGAGAATTCCAAGCGTTGTATCGAACCCGCGCGGCGCCCCGATGAGCGCTACGCGATGGCCGGCCTTGATCCCCAGCTTCTTCGGCAACGGAGTTCCCGAATATCCCGCCATCCCTTGGCCTCTTGCGGTGGCTTACACGTGTCCCTGATCAATCATGCCGTTCGCGACCTTCGTGAATGACGCGATGTTGGCGCCCGCAGCATAGTTGTTGCCGAAGCCATATTCACTCGCGGCGTCAGCGCACTGATTGAAGATGCGCTTCATGATCATCTTCAAACGATCCTGCACATCCTCACGCGTCCACGAAAGCCGCATGCTGTTCTGCGCCATTTCAAGACCGGAGACCGCGACGCCGCCCGCGTTGGCAGCTTTGCCGGGGCCGAACAGCACTTTGTTCTGAATCAGGTAATGCGCGCCGTCGGCCGTGCAAGGCATGTTCGCGCCTTCGCACACGAGCTGGCAGTTGTTCTCGACCAGCGCCTTGGCGTCTTTCTCATTGAGTTCGTTCTGAGTGGCGCACGGGAACGCGCAGTCCGCCTTCTGTTTCCACAGCGGGTTGTGATCATGGTTCCCGCTCGTCTTATGGAAGGTCGCGCCGTTGAACGTCGCCGCGTACTCACTGATGCGTCCGCGCTGCTCCAGCTTGAGCTTCTTGATCCAGTCCAGCTTCTCTTGATTGATCCCGGCCGGGTCATAGATGAACCCGTCGGAATCGGAGAGCGTCACTGGCTTGGCGCCAAGCGTGTTCAGTTCCTCGACGGCGTGCAACGCCACATTGCCGGAGCCCGAAACCAGGCACGTCTTGCCTTCAATGGACTTCCCGTTTGCCTGAAGCATCTCCGCCGCAAAGCACACCACGCCGTACCCGGTCGCTTCGGTGCGGATGAGGCTGCCGCCCCAGTTCACGCCCTTACCGGTCAGGACGCCGGAGAACTCGTTGCGCAAGCGCTTGTAATGACCAAACAGGTAGCCGATCTCGCGCCCGCCCACGCCGATGTCACCCGCAGGCACATCCGTGTCCGGGCCAATGTGGCGCTGCAGTTCGTTCATGAATGACTGGCAGAAGCGCATCACTTCATCGTTGCTGCGGCCCTTCGGATCAAAGTCCGAGCCGCCTTTGCCGCCGCCGATGGGCAGCCCCGTCAGCGCGTTCTTGAAGATCTGCTCAAACGCAAGGAACTTCAAAACACCAAGCGTGACCGTCGGATGAAACCGCAGACCGCCCTTGTAGGGGCCGAGCGTGCTGGACGCCTGCACGCGGTAGCCGCGATTCACGTGAATCTCGCCCGAGTCGTCCGTCCACACCACGCGGAAGGTGATTACGCGCTCCGGCTCAACAAGCCGGTCAAGGATCTTCGCATCACGATACTTGGTGTTTTTGGCAAGGACGGGTTCGATGGATTCAACCACTTCCTGCACGGCCTGAATGAACTCTGGCTGTGCCGGATTCTTCGCCTCGACGCGGCTGATGAATTCATCAACGAAGGTGCTCATGGTCGTTCCGGTGTGCGACGGTCGGGGGGCAATATCTAACAGGGTATGGGCCATGGGACACCTCCGTGAATCTCGACCAGACGACGGGGCAGAGCACCCCGTCTGCGTCCGGCTGACCTCCTCCTATCGGACCGTTCACCCGGCCTCTTTGCGGCGGTGAGCCAGCATTCCTGCCGGAAATCTCAGAAATCTGACTTGACCATTGGTAAGTTAGTGCTAACTTATTTACTGACGCCTTTGCTCAGGAGCCACCAGATGAACGAGTCCCAACCGTTCGAAGCCGCCCTGAAAGACCTTTCCGCTCGGGTCGCTCTGCTCGAGCGAATCCATGGAATCGTGCCGTCAGTCCTCAAACCAGAGCCGACCGTTCCGCCTCTCGCCACACTGCGTCCCAAGGCGCAGCCGCCGATGTCCTCGCCCGTCGCGGAACCCGCTCGTGACGATGCGAAGACCGCTGCGCTCGCACGCCTCACCGAGCACGCCGCAGCCCCCGTCGTCAAATCCTCCCAAGCCGCCAATCATTCAGTGGCGCCGTCAACCACGCCGCTTGGCGATCTCGAACGACTCGTCGGCGTCAAGATCTTCGCGGTCGCCGGGGCCCTCATCGTGATTGCCGGCGCCGCGTTCTTTTTCAAACTCGCGTGGGATCAGGGCTGGCTCGGTCGGCTGCCGGATCCTTTGAAAGCGCTCTCCGGCGGTCTCTTCGGCGCCGCACTGCTTATCGCCGGCGACACCGTTCGCCGCCGCTTCGGCACACTCGCCGGCACGGGTCTCAACGCCGCCGGTGTGGGTGTTCTCTACGCCACCGCTTATGCATCGCATCAAACGCTCGATCTGGTGAGTCGCCCGACAGCGTTTGTTCTCCTCGCGCTGACCACGATCATTGGATTTCTCGTTGCGGATCGATCGCGGTCCGTCGCCATCGCCTGCATTGCAATGGTCGGCGCGTACGGGGCGCCGTTGCTCCTCTCAACTGGCGATCCGCCGCCGCTCGGCTTTCTGCCTGCGTACTGGATGGCGCTGACGATCACCGGCGCCGCCCTCGCCGCGACGCGCGGCTCCGTATTCGCGCCGGCCCGCGCCATCGGATGGTGGGGAACATTGATATTCGGCATCGGTTGGGCCATGTGGCGTGGTCCCGACCATCCGCTCATCGGCGCCACCTTCTTCGCCGCATTCTGGTGTGTCACACATTTCGAATTGATCATTCGAGCCAAACGCGGATTCACAGATGCAGATGACGCAGCAACGCTGGCGAGCGGATTGAGCCCGGCGCACTTCCGCGGCGTGATGACCAGCCTGAGCACTACCGCATGGACCATCGCACTCGCCGTCTACGCACTTCACTCGTCGCCATTGGCGCACCTCGACTGGATGGCGCCAGCCGCCGGGTTTGCCGCATCGGCGCATCTTGCTCTCGTGCTCGTCGGCTCACTTCGCGTACTGCGCGATGAGCCGCGCACCGAACTCGAACGACTCGGCGCTACATTCGCCGCAACCGCGGGTGTGCTTGCCGCAATCACGATTGCGCTCGCACTCGCGGATTGGATGCAAGCCGCATCATGGTTTGCGCTGGCGCTCGCCGCAGCCTTCGCCGCTCGCTGGATTCGCGCCAGTTCGCTCATGATCTATGCCATGATTGTGGCGATGTTGGGCACGGCCCGCATGGCGACCTTGCACTGGTGGGAAGCGCCGGAGCTCTTTTCATTCAACGGTGTTGTGCTGAGCCAGCCATCACTGCTGGTCATTCTGGGCGGCGCCGTCTGGTTGGCAATGGCGGCGCTCAGCGGTTTTGCACGAAACGACAACGACGACAGCCAGCGCAATCTCTGTCTCACGTTTGGTCTCGCCATGATCTTCGCCGCGCCGCTGCACGAATCGGCCACCCCAATGGGACTAGCCGTGATTTGGCTTGCGCTGTCGTTCGCGCTCTGGCTTTGCGGATCTGCAACGCGCGCCGTTCCGCTTCACCGATTCGCATTCGTTGGTGCGCTCGCGTCGATCGGCGCCTGGATCGGTGCGCAGTCGGAGTTCAACTGGTTCAGTGATCAACAGTTGCTGTTTCTCAATACGCCGATGATTCTTGCCCTCGGCGCCGCGGGGCTTGGATTCGCCACCGCACTGCGAGAGTGGCGCCGAAGCGCCATTCAGGAAGCGACGCCACTTTTCATCGTGATGATTGCGGCGCCGGCGCTCTGGTCTTTCGGCGTCACCACGGCTGAAGTCATGCGCGCTGCAGAGCGAGCATTTTCCGATCCAACAGCGCAGCGCGCCATCGTGTCGCTGTGGTGGGCCGTCGTAGCGATCGGACTTTTGATTTCAGGGGCTATGGTTCGCAACGCAACGGCTCGCCGCATCGGGCTTGCAGTGCTGGCGATCGCCGGCGCCAAGACCGCGCTGTACGACCTCGTCGAAGTCGGCGCCGCATGGCGCGTCGCCACGTTCCTCGTCGTCGGCGCGATCATGCTTATCGTTGCCGTGTTCTACGCACGCGCGGGTCGCGCTTCAAGACTGATCGTGGATCGTGAAACGAGCGAGTGACGCTAACGACGACGATCCGGTCGCTCCCCGATGCGACGGCGCCCCATCGTCAGGTCCGTCGTGCCGCCGTGCGGCCCGCCCATCGGCCCGGTGTAGCCGGTGAACTCAAGCTCGAGTTTGCCGGCCTCGCTCAGGCGCTCCGCACTCCACGGCGGATCAAACGTCAATTCGAGCGCAACCTCATTCACGCCGTCCACGGCGCGCGCTTTGCGCTGCACTTCCGCCGGAAGCGCCTCCGCCACCGGGCAATTCGGCGACGTCAGCGTCATCACAATGCCGACATCGCCGCGCGGCGACACACTGATCTCGTAGATCAATCCGAGGTCAAAGACATTGACAGGGATCTCGGGATCAAACACAGTGCGAATCGCGTCGACCAGGCGCGATTCGATTGACCCCTCAGGAAAATCAACATTGGTGTCGATCACGCTTCGGCTCCGGCAGGATTGCCGTTCCCCATGGCGCGGCGGGTCATTGCATGCACCATCTGAACCATGCCCATGAGCCCGGCGCTCTTGCCCATCGAAAGCTCACGCCCGAACAGCGCATACACGACATCCGGCGGCACACTCAAGACTTGCTCAGGCGCTTCACCGGACAGCGTGTCGTCAATCACCTTCGCCATCGCCATCGCCGAGACTCCTTGCGGATTCTCAATGGCGAACCAGTAGCGGAGATTGCCGTTCTCCATCGGCTCGGCGAATGCAAATGCCTCCGATTCGCAGTTCGGCACACGCGCGCCCTCCGGATACGGCGCCGACGCAATCCGCGAAGGGACCGGCTCGAAATGATCCGCAATGCCGATCAGGGCCTGCACTCGATCTTGCCGGTCCTCCATCATGGAAAACATGTCCAGCAGATCGCGCAAACGCTCCGGCAATGCCGGACGCTCGGGCTTGTCTTCAACACAAGGGCTGCGAAAGGTCATTTTTCGATCGGCGCGCCCACAAGGTTGCCCCACTCCGTCCATGAGCCGTCGTAGTTGCGAACTTTGTTGTAGCCAAGCAAATACTTCAGCACGAACCACGTGTGACTGCTCCGCTCCCCAATGCGGCAGTAGGCAATCACGTCATCGTTCGGCGCCAGGTTGTTTTCTTTCTCGTAGATCTTGCGCAGTTCTTCCGCGTTCTTGAACACGCCCGTCTCCGGCACAATGGCTCTCGCCCACGGCACGCTTCGCGCGCCCGGTATGTGCCCGCCGCGCAAGGCGCCTTCATTCGGATAGTCCGGCATGTGCAGACGCTCGCCGGAATATTCCTCCGGACTGCGCACGTCCACCAGCTTGCGCTTGGCTTTCACGTGCTCCATCACCTCGTCGCGGAACGCGCGATTGACGTCGTCATTGCGTTCCGGCGCGGGATAGGATGTCTTCTCAAAGGACGGGATCTCGCGCGTCAGATCACGCCCTTCCTTCGCCCACTTGATGCGGCCGCCGTCCATGATGCGCGCATTGGTGTGTCCGTACAGCTGGAATACCCAGAAGGCGTAGCACGCCCACCAGTTGTTTTTATCGCCGTAAAACACCACCGTCGTCTCCGGCGTGATGCCGATGCGATTCATGAGCTCGATGAATTGCTCGCGATGGAGATAATCACGAATCACCGGGTCATTGAGATCGCGCGTCCAGTCCACTTCAACCGCATTGGGAATGTGGCCGGACGAATAGAGCAGCGGGTCTTCGTTGGATTCGACAATGCGAACGTTGGGATCGTTCACATGATCGGCGACCCAATCGGTGGAAACAAGCACATCCGCATGGGTGTAGCCGCGTTCGTCGATCGGATTCAGGGCGGCGGTGGCGCTCATATCTCGAACTCCTCAGTTTGACGCCGCGATCCCATCACGGTTGCGGCGATTACAAGCTTGTTTGCAAGGCGGATCGATCGGAGGTCGATCGAAACAGCTTTTCTTTCAGTCGATCCCGCAATGACTCGATGCGAATCTCGTCAAGGATTTCACCAGCAAACCCTTTCACGAGCATGCCGCGAGCTTCGTCCTCCGGGACGCCGCGGGCCCGCAGGTAGAATATCGCTTCCTCGTCGAGTTGCCCGACGGTGGCGCCGTGCGTGCACTTCACATCATCAGCGTAAATCTCGAGCTGCGGGCGTGTCTCAGCCTGCGCATTGTCAGACAGCAGCAAGTTGGCGTTGGTCTGCACGCCGTCCGTCTTCTGCGCTATCTGATCTACGTAGATTCGCCCACAGAAAACACCCCGCGAAGAATCATCAAGAATGTTCTTGAAGAACTCGCGGCTCGTGCAATTGGGCTTCGCATGACGGACAAGCAGATGATTGTCCACATGCTCATCACCGACCAGTGACGCCAGCCCGCGGATATTGCAGTCCGCGTTCTCGCCGTCAAGAACGAACCGGAAGTCATGCCGCGCGATTTCGCCGCCCGTCGCCACCACGCAGGATTCGACGCGGCTGTCGCGAAGCTGACGCGAGGCAATTGCCGCGACGTGGTAGGCGCCTTCGCTGAGCTCCGTCGTCCGAGCGTGATCCACATGCGCATTCGCGGCGGCCTGAATCTCTGTCAGCGCGACGGTGAACGTCGCGGCGCCGGCAAGCGCGATGTGATTTTCAACCACCGTCGCCTGCGCGCCCTCCTCGGCGACAATCGCAACGCGCGGGAAAGACGCCACGGGAGCATCATCAGCCACAGTGACAAACAGGACCTGAATCGGATCCACACACGACGCATTCTTCGCCACGCGAATCAGCGCACCGCCGGCCGTCAGCGCCGTGTTCAATCGGGCAAACGGCAAGGCGCCAAGGTCGGCGCATCGATCAAGCAGGTCGGACGGCAAATCCGTGAGATTCGCGTCCGATTGCAATCGCTCCACCATCACGCCCTGTGCGGCGCCGGTCAGGTCTGAAAGCGCTTCTGAATACAACCCGTTGACAAACACCAGCCGCGGCCCGGCGGCGCCTTCTAGCAAATATGGTTCGATGACGGACGCGTCCAGCGCGCGCACCGCACGGTCGACTGAGAAGTCCAGCTTCTCGATCGCCGCGAGGTTGGTGTACTTCCATTCTTCGTTGTGCCGATCGGGCACGCCGAGTTCGCCGAAGCGCGCAATGGATTCATCGCGGCGCGCCAGCGACTCCTTGGAGTCGGCGCCGAACAGGTCGGTGCGCACGCCGCGGTACAGATCAACAAATCGTTGGGTGGTGGATTGCATGGTGTCGCTGCTCATGACGGGAATGCTCCTTCGTGCTACGGAATCTCAGGAACCCACCGTCTGCACGGCGCCATCCTGCACGGAGGCATACCCCGTCTGCTCGAGCTCCAGCGCCAGTTCCTTGCCGCCGCTCTTGACAATGCGCCCGTCCACGAGCACGTGCACATAGTCCGGCACGATGTAATCGAGCAACCGTTGGTAGTGCGTGATCACGAGGAACGAACGTCCCTCGGAGCGAAGCGTGTTCACGCCATCGGCCACGATGCGCAGCGCGTCAATATCAAGGCCGGAATCCGTTTCATCCAGCACGCCAAGCGTCGGATCAAGCATCGCCATCTGGAAGATCTCGTTGCGCTTCTTCTCACCGCCGGAGAAGCCTTCATTCACGGCGCGGCTCAGCAGCTTCTCATTGAGCTGCACCAGCTTCGTCTTCTCCTTCACGAGCTTCATGAACGAGATCGCATCCAGTTCGTCCTGGCCACGATGCTTGCGCACGGCGTTGACCGCGGACTTCAGGAAATAGTTCGTGCTGACGCCCGGAATCTCAACCGGGTATTGGAATGCGAGGAATACACCTTCGCCGGCGCGCTCGTCGGGAGACATATCCAAAAGGTCTTCGCCCTTGAACACGATCTCGCCCTCGGTGACTTCGTACGCCTCATGCCCAGCGATCACTTGCGCCAGCGTGCTCTTGCCGGAGCCGTTCGGGCCCATGATGGAGTGCACTTCACCTGCGTTGATCGTCAGGTCAAGGCCTTTCAGAATCTCGTGCCCGTCCACGCTGGCGTGCAGATTGCGAATTTCAAGAAGCGGCATGGTGTTCCTCGTCAATGTGTCGTGCCGTTGAGTGTGTTTGGGAAAAGTGTCTTAGCCCACGCTGCCTTCGAGGCTGACGTCAAGCAATTTCTGTGCTTCCACAGCGAACTCCATGGGAAGTTCGCGGAAGACTTCCTTGCAGAAGCCGTTCACGATCATCGAGACGGCGTCCTCGGTGCGCAATCCGCGCTGATTGCAATAGAAAAGCTGGTCCTCGCCAATGCGGCTGGTGGACGCTTCATGCTCAACATGAGCGGTCTTGTTCTTCACTTCGATGTACGGGAAGGTGTGGGCGCCGCACTGATCACCCAGCAACATGGAGTCGCACTGTGTGAAGTTGCGCGCGCCATCCGCGCCTTTGTTCACTTTCACAAGCCCGCGATATGTGTTCTGGCCGCGACCAGCGCTGATGCCCTTGGCGATGATCGTGCTGCGGGTGTTCTTCCCGATGTGAATCATCTTCGTGCCGGTGTCCGCCTGCTGCTTCTTGTTGGTCAGTGCGACGGAGTAAAATTCACCGACGGAGTTGTCGCCGATCAGGATGCAGCTTGGATACTTCCACGTGATGCTCGACCCGGTTTCCACCTGCGTCCAGCTGATGCGGGAGTTGCGGCCTTGGGCCTTGCCACGCTTCGTCACGAAGTTGTAGATGCCGCCGACGCCTTCCGCATCGCCGGGATACCAGTTCTGGATGGTCGAATACTTGATCGTCGCGTCATCCAGCGCGACCAATTCCACCACCGCGGCGTGAAGCTGATTCTCATCACGCATCGGCGCCGTGCAGCCTTCGAGGTAGCTGACGGAGGCGCCCTCTTCCGCAATGATCAAAGTGCGCTCAAACTGCCCCGTATTCATCGCATTGATGCGGAAATACGTAGACAGTTCCATCGGGCACTTCACGCCCTTCGGGATAAACACAAAGCTGCCGTCGCTGAAGACAGCGCTATTGAGCGTCGCAAAGTAATTGTCCGAATAGGGGACGACCGAGCCGAGATACTTCTTGACGAGTTCAGGATGCTCACGCACCGCTTCGCTCATCGGGCAGAAAATCACACCCGCTTCGCGCAGCGTGTCCTGAAATGTCGTGCGCACTGAAACACTGTCGAAAACCGCGTCCACCGCAACACCGGCGAGCATCTTCTGCTCCTCCAGCGGGATGCCGAGTTTTTCGTACGTCTCAAGCAGTTGCGGATCGACTTCATCCAGACTGCTCAACTCCGGCTTCCGCTTCGGCGCTGAGTAGTAAATGATGTCCTGGTAATTGATGGGGGGGTACGACACCTTCGGCCACGTCGGCTCCTCCATCGTGAGCCAGTGCCGGTATGCCTTGAGGCGCCACTCAAGCATCCACTCCGGCTCTTCCTTCTTGGCGGAGATGAACCGAACGATGTCTTCGCTCAATCCAGGTGGCGCGCTGTCCGCCTCGATGTCCGTGTAGAAACCGTACTTGTATTCCGACTCAGCCCAGGCATCGATCGGGTCAACTTCGATCGGCTTTTTCGTTTCGGTCGGTGCGCTGCTCATGCGGTCGCTCCGTGCGTTCGTGTTTCAAGAGCGACAAGCGTGTCACCCAAAGTGGTTTGAATGGAAAGGGCGTCGCCCACCAGATCCGCCAGCGACACCGTGTCGAGGAACCCAGCCAGACGCTGGTTCAGTCCTCGCACCGCCGCCTTGATGCGGCAGGAATCCTCGCGACGGCATCCGTCCGATTGCGGCTCCGAATCACCGCCGCAACAGGTCGTCAGCCGCACCGGGCCTTCGATCGCGCAAATGATCGCCGCGAGGGAAATCTGATCCGCTGGAAGCGCGAGTTGATACCCCCCGGACGTCCCCTGAATGGATTCCAGCAGGCCCTCCCGGGTGAGATCCTTCAAGATGTTCCGCAGAGCTGCCGGCGGCAGCTTCAGCCGATCCGCCAACTCCCGCGCGGATTGAAGCTCATCCGGCCGCTCGGCCAGACTCACCAGCGCCACAAGGGCGTAATCGCTCTTTCGGGTCAGAGAAAGCATCTTTGAAAGGGTCTCACTCGATCCGCGGGCGGCGTCAAACTGGCGCCATTCCGGGGCCAGATATATAGGCCCAATCGGGCGCCATTTCCAGTGCGAGCGCACATGAAGTTGCTTGTTCCGGGATCGTTCATGCATCGCGTGATCGGGGTCGACAGCCTCACGACTTCTTGACATTGCCAAGAAGGCGTCTACGCTCTCCTCCCTGATTGCGGGGTAGAGCAGTCTGGTAGCTCGTCGGGCTCATAACCCGGAGGTCACAGGTTCAAATCCTGTCCCCGCTACTTCTTTACGCATGACAGGCCAGCCACTTCCGGCTGGCTTGTTTTTTGCGCCGATGCCGCTGCGGGTTGGTGGGCGCCGTGTCGAGCAAAGGCTGATTGAAAGCGCGAAGCATGCAGTCCCGAACTGGTCTCGGGCGCCCATCCGGGGTTCGAGCATGGACAGGCGCTGGAACTTCTGCGTCTCGGCGACCACATCCGTGATGTGGACACATCTCAGGCGGGATTGGCCGCAAGCGGCAGATCAACTGAGAAGGAGTCGTCCAGCCGTTCACCAACGCAGTAGCGCCTCCGAGTTGAAGGCCAGCGCAGCGAGAGACTGTGATCGCGCGTAGACAGGCGAGCAACGTACAGCGTGCCGCTTCCGCTCGCGTAGTCCGTGCGCCAAATTGGCGGTTTCAGAAACTCCTCATCAGCGCTTTCGAGAAGCGATGCATCGCCGAGCATCTGCTCAGCGCATTGCAGCCGTTCCTCGCTCGCGACGTGGCTGATGTACGCCGGCCATTCGACGGCGCCCTGGTGATTCGTTGATGCTCGTCGTTGCACAAATCGGGCTTTCCGATCCGGCCCAAGGAAAGCTGTGAAAAACTCGCCTGCGGCGTCCACCACGACAAACGTATAAGGCATGTGCACCGGAATTCGATCGAGCGCCGCTCGTGCTTCAGCGGTGGTCTGACAGGTCTCAAGCACGTATCTCGCGATCAATGGCGCCGCGAAACCGTCTCCCGTCGCCTGCCGCCCGCCGAACGCCAGTGCGATGGCGCAACCGTGCTCGTTCACTCCGTCAAGCACGCCCCACAAGCAATCCGTCACGGCGATCGTCGAAGGGCCGGACCAGCGCGACGAAAGAACAACGCCATCGAAGAGATCAGGATGATGGTCGTACGAATGAATCAGCGCGGCGCCGTCTGGCCCATCGACGACCAATTGAGTACACGCTCGCACCAGTCGCGGCGGGTTGTAGAGCGTGAGAAACCGCGCCACGTCGTCGCCGCCTCCGAACCGCTCGAGTAATCGCTCAAACGTCGGCGCCAACTCGGGCATGTGCTTCTCGAGCTTGTCGACGCAAGTCTTCGCATCGATCGGCTCCGATCGTTTGAGCCATCGTTGATACGAGGGCCAAAATTCGCGAAACAACTGCGGCATCAGCGCGCTTGAATCGTCATCGTCTGAGATCGCGCGAAAGTTGAGGGTGAGGGCGGATGCAGTTGTCATCAGAGCAGTTTGAATGAATGGTCCTCGGCGAGAATTGCCGTGTGCTCAGTGTCCGCGGCTGGCTCGCCTACGTAATGACTCTTGATCCCTTTGATCCATGCTCTGGCGCGATCGGTCAACTGGAAATCATCATCCATAAATCGCCCTGGGCTCACCAGGATTCCGAGGTCAGCGCCTTCGTAGAAGTAGTCTCCAGCCCCTGAAATGCGCAGGAAGAAGGCTCGGTCTTCACGCTGCACCGTCCTTCGGTGCGTCTGCATACGGACGTGGCTAATGCTTCCGTCAGCATTCATTTCCCAAATGCCGGAGGGCGCCGCGGCGACGATGCGCTGCACGGCGTCGTCCGTATGTTTGATCACCAGTTGTGACCACGAATCAATGTTGTCTGGATTGGCCCACCGCTTGTTGAGTTTGTCGACATCGAAATGGTAATTGATGTCCATCCAATCGATCAGATGAAAAAGAAACAACGGCGCGTCCGCATGGGCGAATGACGCCAGATTGGTCATTGAACTGGCGCCGGTGATGCGCGGATTGCACTCTCCGAGATACACTTCATCGCTGTCGAGATCGAGAAGAAAATCAACCTCGAAATACCCTCGGTATCCGAGTTCCTTGAGCGCATCGCCAAATTTCATCGCGGCGTCTCGGGCTCGCTCTCGAATCTCGCCGCTGAATGCGCGGGCGAACACTTCGTTTCCGCACCAGCCACCTTTGTACGGCGTGAGTTCCTTGAAACCGACCAATTCAGTCATGAGGGGGCCGACGATGGTTCCACGCTTGGTGACGCATGCCTCAAGCGCGGCGCCCCGGCAGCGAATGCGCTTCATGACTTTCACTTCAGGCGCTTCGGTGATGTCGTCGGCGTGGCGCTCAAAATCAGCTTCGTTTGATACGAAGAATGTGGTGTGTCCCGAATCTCCATACGCCGTTTGGATCACCAGATCATCGCCCAGGTCCTTGGTCAGCGCTCGAAGGGATTTGAACGAGTCGACACGAGCCAAGACATTGGGAACGGACTTGACGCCTGCCCGGTCGGCAATCCGCGTTGTTTCAACTTTGTCATCGACGGCGTTGCGAAGTTCAGCGGACGGGAAGCACACTTCAAGGCCGAGGTCGTCGCAGAGCGCTTCGGTCTTTTCATCAAACATCAAGAAGACCGCTTTGCCGCCAGGCCCGCGTTCCTTGACCAATTCCTTGACGGCCGGGTGGGCCAGCAGATAGTTGTTGATGTCCTCGATTGACGTCCACGGTTCATGCTCAATGGCGGGCGGAACAAACACATTGGGATGTTCACCGTCAAAGCAATCAATCGCATTGATGAACATAAAGCCGCGCACCCATTCGTCCATACCGAGCAGATTGAATGGGGTGGCGCTAATGAAATACACCGGCTCCGTGTTTCGATAGAAGAATCGACGGAGATCGGAAATGCCTCGCAGCGCTTTCGGTCGCTTGCGCGAAGATCGATCGCTTGACAGCGTTCTCTTTGACGCCGATGACGAGGATCGTGTTGCTCCGCCGCTTACGCCGGGTCGCGGGCCGCCCATGGTGTTCCTCTTTCCACCTCAATGCGAGGTTCTTTGGATTGATTCGCGCGTTCGAGCGCCGACTCGGCAAAGAGACGGAGGCCCTTCTCTGGGTCATACCCATGAATTTCTTTGACATCGAGTTCGAGAAGGTACTCGATGATCTCGGCGCTGAGCACTTGGCCAGGAACGAGCACCGGAAACCCAGGCGGATACGGCGTGACAAACGCGGCCGAAACAAATTCCCGGCCTTCTCGAATTTCACGAAGCATCGCGCGATTCATGGGCGCGGGCTCAATGTTCCGGTCATCGTAGGACAAATAAAACGCGCGACGAATGTCGCCTTCCGCGGTCGGCAAATCGTCCGGCTTGAAGGCGTCATGAAAGCGACTGAAATTTGGAAGCGGCGGACCAACCGTGAGTGACTGGACACGCGCACAATGGCGGCTCAATCCAGCGCTGCTTTCAAGCGAGAGCTTGTCGGTGAACTCATGCGACATTTCGACGAGCACGTCAATGAGATAAGCAATGTCGCCGCGGGTGGTGCCGATATTCGGCATGAAGAGCAGGGTATTCCGAGACGTCTTGTTGATTTGAATGTCGTACCGATCCATCAGCAAATGACGAAACGCATCGCCGTCGATGCCGGTGGCGCCGATATAGAGCGAGACGCGCGTCGGGTCCAAGACGAATTCATCGTAGAGATACGCCTCATCAAGTGGACCCCAGCCTCGCTCGCGGTCGTAGTAATATTTCGTTCCCGAAGGACGATGCTCCTCTGGGATCATGTCTTCCGGACGCAGGACAGAAAAGAACCGGGAGAGATCAGGATGCTCGTTGATTCGCTCGCGAAGCGTCATCGCTAGCCCGATGGTCTGTTCAACCATCTCAAAGCCTTCAAGCTCGACCTGCCGGCGTCCAGCGTCGAGCGACGCGACGATCTGGTAGTTCGGCGAAGTCGACGTGTGCGTCATAAAAGCTTCACGAAACGAGTCTGACACTTGCTGCTCGAAGTCCTCATCGTACACATGGATCATTGATCCCTGCCGCAACGACGTCAGTGTTTTGTGCGTTGAGTGCGTCGAGTACACACGGATACGAACCCGGTCGGGATCCACCATCGGGGGTTGATCAGGATTCGCGTCTCCGCGCTGCCCGCTGTTCTTTAACGCGGTGCGATACGCTTCTCGATACGGCGCCGATCGGAATTTGTTCCGAAGCGTCGCTGCGGCATCCATGCCCGTTCGACGTCGCAGCACCGGGCTGAATCGGGCATAGGCATACCAGGCTTCATCCCAGAGAAACACCATGTCCGGCTTGATCGCGAGGACGCGCTCCATCACCCGCTGCGGATCGTACGTGATGCCGTCGAACGTGCAGTTCGTGAGAATCAGCATCTTCACACGATCCAATTTGCCCGCCGCTTTCAATTCCTCTAGCTGTCGCTCAATTTCCGCGAGCGGAACAGCGCCATACATCGAATATTGCGTCAGCGGATAGGAATCGAGGTAGACGGGCATCGCGCCCGAGAGCACCAGCGCGTAGTGGTGTGATTTATGGCAATCACGGTCCACCAACACAATGTCACCGGGTTCGAGCAGCGCCTGGGACACGATCTTGTTGGCGGTTGACGTTCCATTGGTGACAAAAAACGTATGACGCGCGCCAAATGCGCGAGCCGCGAGATCTTGCGCTCGTTTGATTGGCCCTCGTGGTTGGAGAAGCGAGTCCAGTCCGCCGCTGGTCGCGGACGTCTCAGCCATAAAGATGTTTTCGCCATAAAACTCAAGCAGATCGCGGGTCCAGTGACCGCTGCTCATGGACTTCCCGCGCGCGATCGGGAGCGCATGAAACACACCCGTCGGTTTGGCGCTGAACCGGCGCAACGCGTCAAAGAATGGCGTTTCGAATCGAGATCGCACTCCTTTCAGAATGCTGAGGTGCTGCTCCATGTACTGTTCAAGTCGATAAAAGACTCGGCGAAATTCGGTGCCGAGATTGCCTGCCACACGGTCAAGCGGGGCGTCGGTGACAAGGAAAAGATCCAACTCCGGACGCAGCGCCTTAATCAGCTTGCCAAGCGCAACGCTTCGATCAAGTCCGAAGCACACCGGCATGCCCATTCGTTCGATGGCTCGGAGATACCGATCAAAGGCAGGGTGTTTGTTTTCCGTGTGAAATGACTGGTTATAGCGCAGAAAAACGGACTGGATCGTCCAATTGAATTGCACCGCAATCACGGCGTCTTCGAGTGAAGGAACCGTGACAATTTCGTAGACAAATTCGTCAGTGTCTCGCCGGCAGGCGCGCAGGCCATCCCGCAATTCGTCCTGATCGAACGAATCGACGCCGTCAACCACGAGCACTTCGAAGTACGGACGATTTCTTTGGTTTGCGCGGTCGAAGGCTTTGCGCTGTTTGCTTTGGTCTGCATGTGCTGCCGACGCATCTTCGGCTTCCGCGTGCTGTCGATAGGAGTCACCGACGAGTTGTCGCGCCAGTTCACGGGTCTCAATGGCGAGGTCCGCGAAAGCGCCGCGCTCGAGAAGGCTCTGAAGGCGTGCAATTCGCTGCGGCCCTGGAAACGCCCAGTAGCTCTCAAAGATTCGAAGATTGGCGATGCACGCCTCGACCAGCCGGCGCGGCTCGGCGAGATCACGGTTGTGTTTGGCAAACTCGTTCAGCCACGCGGCGCGAAGCTGGAAGTCATTCCAGGTGTCCATTCGCAATTGCGGAGCGCTGTATGGACCAGGGCCAATCGTGTCATCGTCGGCGGTCATAACAGGCCTCCAGGCGGCGTGGACGCCGAGGGGACGCTTCCGTCATGAAGAGGAGGTGCTGGCGCTTCCGTAGCAGGACCAGCTTCCGAAGGCGTATGTGAACCGAATCCCAAGCCTGCCTTTGACCCCCGCGCCATCTTTTCGAGCGTCCCAAGTGAGTCAAGATACTTTGCGACGCCGGAGGTTCGGTCGTACACGCTGAAATCAACCGTCCGATCGCGAAAGCTTTTGAGCGGTTGACCAAGTCCCTTCAGCCCCACTTCGCGCGAACGGCGCACACGATCCAGATCGATTTCAATGGGCAGTAGTTCTTCATTGCTGCCGGCCTGGTAGAGCACATCACCCGTGGGGGAAACGAGAACGGATCGGCCATTGCCGCCGTCACCGATGCCATTGATATCGATGACAAAGCACTGATTCATCGCGGCGGACGCCCGAACAATGGAGAGTTCGACATCGCGATCTATGGTCGGTGTCAACGTCGGGTGAAGAATCACTTCGGCGCCCATCGCCGCGAGCGTTCTTGTCGTCTCGGGAAACCACATGTCGTAACAGATACTGAGGCCGAATCGCCCGATGTCGGGAACATCAAAGATGCAAAACTCGTTTCCAGAGGCGACGCCAACTTCATACGGCATGAATGGAAACATCTTGCGATACCGCGCGACGACGACGCCATCCGGATTGAACACGGGCGCCATGTTGTAGATGTTGTTCTCTGCGCATTCGTATAACGAACCAGGCACGAGCCAGATTTGATGCTTGGCCGCCAATTGCCCGTATCTCTTCTCCACCTCGTTTGGCACGGGCATCGCATTTCCCGTCCAGCCGCCAAACGTCGCCAACTCGCTGACGAGCACCATTTGCACCCACGGGTACAAATGCATGAGCATTTCGATCCGATCACAAATGTGATCCAGATTCGACGTGCGCCCGGAAACATTGAGTTGCAATCCCGCAACGGCGAATGGACGCATGCGAATTAAGCTCCCGTTGATGCGGCGGCCCGTGCGGTCGCAGTTTGTGAACAGCGTGCCAGGATGACCTCTTCGAGTATGTCGAGGCCACTTTGCAGATCAGAATCGGCGATCGCAATAGGCGCGAGGATGCGAATAACATTGCTGTCAATGCCCGCGGCAATGAGTAGAAGCCCGCGCTCGCGGCAATCATCAATGATGTGCTTGACGACGGCGCCGTCGGGTTTGGCGGGATCGCCGCCTTCAGCAAACTCGATGGCCACCATGGCGCCGAGGCCGCGGACATCAGCCACGTTGGTGACACGCGATGCGATGGATTCAAATCGCGATCGG
This sequence comes from Phycisphaerales bacterium, assembly GCA_029260345.1. Taxonomy (GTDB): domain Bacteria; phylum Planctomycetota; class Phycisphaerae; order Phycisphaerales; family UBA1924; genus OFTM186. The sequence goes on from JAJDDK010000005.1 coordinate 344,819, forward strand.
ATGCTTTGTCCGCTTTGCTCCGCGCGTCGATTCAAGTCCAGTGACTGTATTTGGCGAATGGTCGCCAGCGCCGCAGCGCATGCGACCGGGTTTCCGCCATACGTGCCGCCGAGCGTCCCGGGCGCGACCCGGTCCATGATGTCGCTTTTCCCAAGGACGGCGGAGATCGGCAATCCGCCCCCCATCGATTTCGCCCACGTCGAGAGGTCTGGCGTCACGCCGTAGTGCTCAAACGCCGCCCATCGACTCGTGCGTGCGAAGCCGGTCTGCACTTCATCGAAGATGAGAACGATTCCGAATTCATCGCAGATATCGCGCAATCCGCGGACATACTCCGGCGGCGCCACAAAGAAGCCGCCTTCTCCCTGAACGAGTTCAATAATGATTGCGGCGACGCAATTCGCAGCGACCGTATCCCGAAGGGCGAGACGCAATCGCGCAAGTTCCCGTTTGGAAATCCCGACTACATCGTCCTGTTGACCGCTGCGCACAACGGGGTATGGCAGCCGGTACACCTCGGGAGCGAATGGGCCGCAACCAATTTTGTAATTGACCTTTGACGTCAGGGTGGTGGACAGGAGTGTGCGCCCATGAAACCCGCCGGTGAAGCAAATGACGGCCGGTCGCCCGGTCGCCTGCCGCGCGATCTTGATGGCGTTTTCTACGGCTTCGGCGCCGCTGTTGGTCAGCATGGCCTTGGTGTTGGGTCCATGCGGAAGGATTTCGACGAGCTTTTCGCACAAGGCGACATAGGGTTCGTATGTCGCAACATGGATGCACGTGTGCAACAACGCTCCGGCCTGGTCGCGAATTGCCGCGACGACTTCCGGATCGCAGTGCCCGACGTTCATCACGCCGATTCCACCGGCGAAATCGATAAACGTATTGCCATCAAGGTCCGTTATGGTTCCGCCGGAAGCCCGGGCGGCCGTCATATTCGACAATTGGCCGACGCCTCGGCACACGACGCGCTCGCGGCGACGAATCAGGTCACTGCCCTTCGAACCGATCCCTGACATCTTTTCAACTCCAAGGGCCGCGATGCGGCTCCTCTCCGCCGGACTCAGATCCGCCACGAGACGTACTTGAGTTCAGTGTACTCGTCCATCACGTATTTTCCGCCCTCTCGTCCGAAACCAGAGTGTTTGACGCCTCCAAATGGCGCCTGCGCGGTGGAAGGAGCGCCGTCATTCGCACCGATGATTCCATACTCTAGCGCTTCAGCAACGCGCCACAGCCTGGCGCCGTCGCGGGTGAAGAAATACGCCGCCAGCCCATACTCGGATGCGTTGGCGAGTTTGATGACTTCTGCTTCAGTTTCGAAACGCGCCACCGGAGCGACTGGGCCGAACGTTTCCTCTCGACAGAGTTTCATATCGGGTGTCATTCCGGCGAGAAGCGTTGGGGCGTAGAAACGATCCGCCAGCCCGTCGATTCGAACGCGTTTCGCGCCGGCGAGCACATTGGCGCCGAGCGACGTCGCATCTTCCACGTGCTCCTCAACCTTGCTGACGGCGGCGTCACTGATCAGCGGTCCAATATGCACACCTTCCTGAAGGCCATTCCCGACGGACAGTTCGGAAATTACCGCAGCGAATCGCGCATTGAACTCGTCGTAAACACCAGCCTGGACATAGAAGCGATTGGCGCAAATGCACGTTTGTCCGGCGTTGCGGAATTTGCACGCCACTGCGGCGTCCACCACGAGGTCCAGATTGGCGTCATCGAAAACAATGAACGGAGCGTGTCCGCCAAGCTCCAGCGAGAGCCGCAAGAGATTCTTGGATGCTTGCTTCATGAGAAGTCGACCCACATTTGTGGAGCCTGTAAAGGACAGTTTTCGCACTCGGTCGTCATCAAGTAGCGTCTCACCGATGGCCGCTGCGTCACCGGTCACGATGTTGACCACCCCGGCCGGGATGCCCACCTCGCACGCCAATTCACCGATCGCAATCGCCGAAAGCGGCGTCGCTTCTGCGGGTTTGATGACGGTTGTGCACCCGCACGCCAAGGCAGGCCCGAGCTTCCGCGTGATCATCGCCGCAGGAAAATTCCAGGGCGTGATAATCGCCGCGATTCCCACCGGCTGACGCAAGGCGAGAATGCGCTTGTCCGCAGAAGAGGCAGGCACGATGTCGCCGTACACCCGCTTGCCTTCCTCCGCCGCCCACTCGAGAAATGAAATGGCGTACGCAATCTCCCCTCTTGCTTCAGCAAGCGGTTTGCCTTGCTCCATTGTCATAAGAGTTGCGAGACGCTCTGTGTCCCGGCGCATGGAGGCGCCAAGTCGGGAGAGGTACACGCTTCGGTTGGCGGCGGGAAGCGCGGCCCAATCCGCTTGTGCATTCCAAGCCGCGTCGATCGCCTGGCGAGTTTCGGCCGCGCCATGCTCCGGAACCACCGCCAGTTCATCATCGGTCGCCGGGTTATGAACCGAAATCGTCGAACCATCCTCGGCGTCGATCCAAGTTCCGCCTATCAGATTTCGTGTTTCCATAGGGTCGTCCATTCGCTGTGCGGACCGTCTTTGTGACGTCCTCAACGGCCAAGAACGCGATGGATCAAAGAAAAGTCAGCCGACAATTCATGCTCGCCGATGCCACCTCTTGCCCACCGTTCATTCTATCTCGTTCCACATGGATTGTATTCAAAGTGGCGTCAGCCAAAAGGTGTCTTGACTTGAAACCAAGCCCCAGACGACGATCGCTGGTGTTCTAGAAAGCCTCGTAACCAGAGGAGCGTTGGCAAGAAGAAGCGATTGATGGAGGAGCTTGGGTGGGCATGCTTGAGTGCTGGACCGGGCGATCAAAGAAGCTGTAAACAAACGAGGAATCCGACCGATCCCATCGAGACGCTGAGTCCGGCTGACGACCGTTTCCATTGGTTCGAAGGCGATCGCACTTGGTTTGCCGTGCCTCGTTGTTGTCCGGCTTCGGAGGGGCCTAGGTCGTGCGGCGCGCCAACCCTAGCTTCTTGGGTCTCAAACTATCACATGACATCGATGTTCGACTTCTTTTGGAGCGGCTGGAGTTTGGCGTATGTCAGACTGCGCCACAGCCATTCCATTGGGCCAAACTGAAACCGATTCAGCCACCAAGCACTGAGGGTGATCTGTACGGCGATGATCATGACGCTCAGCGCCAAACAAGCGCCAGCGCCCACTTCGCCGAGCAGTCCAAACCCAATCCCGTAGAACAGTGCAAGAAGAAAAACGCTTTGGGAGAGATAGTTCGTCAACGCCATTCGCCCAAGTGGCGCCAAGCATGTGATGAAGAATCTCCAAGGCGCGCTTTGATAAATCAAGACAAGGGCGCACACGTACCCAATCGAAAGCGAGAGAACCCAAACTTCGTGCAAGGATCGCATCACTGCTCGCGCAAAATCGCTCTCGGGCCTTCCGATGTCATACACCCAACCGGCGTACATGAATGCGTTGCCCGCCAGTCCGATCACTAGCGCCCATGGGAGCACACGACGGAAGTGACCATTGTGCTCCTGGACATGTTGCAGCCACTTGCGGCGTCCGACGTAGAACCCGAACAAAAATTTTGAGAAGATGTCGAGGTACCAAAGAAGAATGTTATTGAAGCCGAATTCCCCATAATCTTGAAGATGAACTCTCCAGTTCAATCGAAGAATCTCGGCATACCCACCGTGTCGAAGTGATTCATACATTTCGCTGGGCGCAATGACGCGGCCGAAAATCATCGTGTCTTCCCAGCCATTGGCTTCTGCAAACCAGTTCAGGGTTGGAAGTCCCATCAAGAACAACAAAATTCCGAACGCCCAGAGCAAAATCGTTCGATCGCTTTGATTTCGGAACAGGATGAGCACGAGCCCAAGCAATGCGTACACATGCAAGACATCGCCAAACCACAGCAGCAGCCCATGCGCGGCGCCAAAGATGAACAAGATCCCCAATCGGCGGATGTACGTCGGCAGAACGCTGACCTCTCGATGTGCAGCCCGCGATAGTTGCACTGCGAATCCAAGACCGAACAACATCGAAAAAAGTGTGAAGAACTTACCGTCAATAAAAGTGCCAGTGAGGAAGAGACTGAAATTGTCGAGGCGAACGGTTGGCAGCGCAACGCGCATCTCTTCAGTGATGCCCAAATCCTGTGTTGTCATCACCATGTTGGCCACAAGGACGCCGAACAAGGCGAACCCGCGAATGATGTCAATAATTTCATAGCGTGCCCTGGGATCTACCGGTGAACTGAGTTCGTTGGTTGTTCCGGTAGCCGAGCGTGCCGAATTATCATTCATTGGCGGGCGACAGTACGGCCGCGTTGCCCATTCAACAACAAGACCTTCGCGGGCGGGGCAAAGTTCCCCGCCTCGCCCAACGCCCGCGGCCTCGATCGGCCAAAAACTGGTCAAGTCCGCCGCAACGGTATGACGGGCGGCCGCTGGATTGGCGACGAGTCTTCACGCAACGCGCATCAACCCCAATTGGCGAGCAGCGTGGCCAAGTCCGCCCCGTTCACAATGCCGTCGCCGTTGAGGTCAGCAGTGCCGCTCAAGCCCCACTGAGACAACAGCGTCGCCAGATCCGCTCCGTTAATGACGCCATCGCCGTTCTGATCCACAGAGAATGCGCCGATCGGAATGGCGCCGGCGTCATCGCTGTCGATCAAGCCATCGCTGTTGATGTCATGCACGTTGAACGAGGGGCCGAAGTTCGGGATCTGCACACTGTTGTTGTACTGGCCGTCCGCATCGCCCGGGCCGCCGTCGAGCGTCATCATGATGCTCTTGACAGCCTTCACGTCAGTGGAATCCGCGGCGCCATCCATCGTCAGATCGCCAAAGGTGAAATCAAAGCCAACGTCGGTCCATACATAGAGCGCTGAGTTTTGTTGTTGATACGACGTGCCGATCAGCGCCACGGCGTTCCATTCGCGGACATCAAGACCCTCACTGACCAATCCGCCCGCCCAATCCTCGATGAGTTCACTCACGTCGCTGTTCCAAACCGGACCCCAAAACCCATTCGCGGTGTAAATCAAGTCATTGAGCGCTTCGGCCACACTGACCTGATTCAACACATTCAAATCCATCGGCTGCGGCATCTTGCCACGCAAAAACGCCGCGCCAACCTGGTCGAGCGCATACACGAGTGTGATGGTTGTTTCGTCGTCAATAGGATCATGCTCAAAACGGAGCTTGACCTCGGGGTCGTACAGGCCGAAATCGCTCCCGCCATAAGCGCCCGCATACGGTGCGATCGCTTGCATGCGTTCAAAGAATCGGCCGCGCACGTCCATCACTTCGCCGGCCTCAAACTGGCCGTTGCCGTTGCCGAACTCCTGCACAATGGTCGGCGCGAAGCAGCCGCACAGCGCGAGCGCGAACTCGGCGCCACTGCGTTCATACTGCGGCGCGCTCGAGAAGTTGTAGTCCAAATCGCTCGCACTGGTCACGGCGCGCTCGCCAAATGAACCGTACGGCAAGCCGCCGAATCGCCCGACGTTTGCCAGATAGCGTCGTCGCGCGACCGGGTCGAGTTCGCCGCCGGTGTTCTTGCGGCCGTCAACATCAAGTTCGACATAGCCGAACACCGGACGCGGCCCAAATCGATCCGGATCCCACGGATGCCCGCCGAGGCCGAGTGGTCCAGGCGGATTCACAAGCCCGTCAACCACCAATTCAAGCTTGAAGATATGAGCGTTCTTGTAGCTGACGACTTGGCCGTCGTACGGATTCGCCTTGCTCCTCGGCGCCCAAAATTGAATCGAGAGAGATCTCAAATCAATCTCGGCTTCTTTGAAGAAGGACGCCGTCATAGAACCTGTCGGCCGAAACGACTGATCACCCTTCGCGTCCACCCAATACTTGCCGTAAAGATCGGAAGAAACGCTTTCGCCCGCCGCAGCGCTCGGCGCCATCATGCCAAGGGCAATCACAAGCCCGAGACTCAACATGGAATGTGAAGCACGCATGCTCATATTCGAAACCTAGACTCCCAGACGGCCGGTAGGCAATGGGAAAGTCACCGTAATCAGGCGACGAGCTAGTTGATTGGCTGGTAGTCCCAGCGCCACGATCCTTCCTCGAGTGGACGTTTCGAGCTGATCACCTGACCCCCGACAAACGCGATATTGATCACGCCGCCGTGACGAAAGCCGGGAAACCAGAATCGGTCGTTTGCGTAAATCGCCTGACTGTCGAGCGACGGCGCCGAAAACTGCGGCAGTACGCCATTGGAAAACGCCTCAGCGCCGTCGACGTCCCAGACCAGCGGGACATCCGGTTGTTGCAATATCTCACTCGTCAGGAGCACCGGGCGCGGCAGAGGAAAACCGCCCGGCCCCTCGACCTCGGCGCGGTGCAAACGCGAATTAAATCCGAACGACACATTCTGCGGCGGATTCAGCGCACCGCTGCTCGTGCACGCCTGATTCTTCGCCACCCGCACAGTTCCGGAGACGGATGCGCAATGCATAGAAGCCGCATCGCTTGAATGCTCCAGTTCGTGTTCCTCGGCGGCGCCGAACGCCCAGAATTCATCAATGGCGTACTCGTATTCCTGAAACGTCGAAAGACGAAAACGATTCTGCAGTTGATTGTCGTCACCACGATTGGGATGCGTGGACTGGTCGGCGAAATACGCGAAGTCCATGGCGACGGTGCGAAGCGAAGCCTGGCACTTCACATTGCGAGCGGCGCCCAGCGCGCCGCTGAGCGCCGGCGAGAGGAGGCCGATCAGCACGCCAATGATCGCGAGGCAAATCATCAACTCGACAAGCGTGAACGCTGGTCGCAGTGACGAGTCAGACTTCGCGAATCCTTGCGGCAACGACACCGGCGCCCTCCATCACATCGTGGACACACCCCACTTCATTAGAAGGGACCGCGACACGCCAAACAAGATGTGGCCGGGGAATGGCCCAATGCGGAGCGTGGACTGGGCCTGAACCGCGGCCCGAAGCAACCGGCGTTGATTCTCAATCTTCTCGGCACATAGACCAAAAAGCCTTGTTCCGCGTCAAGAGAGCCGTTTTGCTTCGGCCGCCCACCCGGATTCAACCCGAGAAATCGGACCTAGGTCCGAGTCCCTATTTTTCAGATTCTCTCGCTCTGCGGGTCCAATTGGCGCCAACCCCGGCGTCAAAGCTCGGCCAGCCCTTCCCTCAGGGCAAATCGCACAAGCTCGACCCGGTCATTGATCTGAAGCTTTTCCATGATCGCGGCACGGTGAACGTCAATCGTCTTTGGGCTGCGATGCAGCGCTTCGGCGATCTCCGTGCGCGACATGCCGCGACCGATCAGCCGCAAAATCTGTCGTTCGCGCGGGGTGAGCAGATCAAGCTTTGATGTCGGCCCCGCTGCTACCTGATCTCGCGATTGAGCCTTTTTCTTCTGCGTCCGTGCCAGCACTTCATCGCTGAACGCAAATTCACCACCCGCGACGGTGCGAATCGCTTTGATGACGGCTTCGGGCTGATCGCCTTTGGAGAGGTATCCCCAGGCGCCGCACTTCACCGCCTCGTCGATGTAGTGGTCACGCACATACGCGCTGAAAATAATGACACGGATCTCGGGATGAATACGCATGAGGTCTTGAAGGATTTCAAACGAATCAGCGCCTGGCATTTCAATATCGAGGAGCACCACGTCGACTGGCGTGCGTTCGACGGCTTGCGCAAGACCTGCGGCGGACTCGATCCAGCCGGCGAATTCAAGGTCGGACTCTTGCTCAAATCGGGCGCGAAGGCCGTCCGCCAGAAACGCATGGTCATCAACGCACAACACTCGAATCGTTTTTTCACTCATTCATTCAATCCTTGTTGTGCGCCCATGGCGCGAAGAATACTGCGCCGGAGTGCCGCCGCGCCTTCACCACGATCAACATGCAAGGCGCCGAGCCGCGCCCATGTCTGGTCTGAATCCTCACCGATGGCAATGACTCGATTACGATCGTCTGCATTCAGGAACGCTTCCGCATTCACCAATCGGCTTGCCCGCATATCCGTCACCCAGATGGCGGGCGACGCAACCCCGTTGAGTTCATGCGATCGCACAACATCCCCGCCTGCGGCAGTTAACACCGCCAAGGCAAAGGACGCCAATCTCGGATCATCCACCGTGATCACGGCGCGCCAGGATGATTCAATCCCACTTGGCGCCGTTGCAGATTTCGCGGTGGCCGGTTCGTGAGTCGTGGGGAAAATCATCGCGATGCTCGCGCCGGAGTTTGGCTCGGATTCAATCTCAAGGCGCCCTCCTGCGGAATGTGCAACCGCATGAACCAGCGAAAGGCCAAGCCCCGTCGAGAAACTCCGTTTCTTGGTCGTAAAGAACGGATCGAGCGCCTGTCGGCGCACCTGCGGCGTCATCCCATGCCCTGTGTCCGAAACACGCATTTCAACGCAAGCGCCATCATCGATCGTTCGAGCCGCGAATGTTACGGCGCCGCCGTCATCGGAAGCTTCGCCCGCATTCACGATGAGATTCAACACGGCCTGCGTCAGTTTATGAGAGGGGACGGGAATGGGGGGAAGGTCTTCAGGGAGCGACGCATGAAAAGCAACGCCCGTTGGCAGCGATCGAATCAACAAGCCGCCCACTTCATTCCACCACTCATTGATGTTGGTGTATTCAGTGGATGCGTCTGCGTCTTCCGGATCAAGCGAAAGAAGCCGCAGACCGTTTGAAAGCTGTTGCAGGTAATCAAGACTTGATCGCAACTCGGCCGTCTCTTCGCGCGCTTTGTCTGTGAGATCCAGACGCTCGAGCAAATCGAGGCGACAGCGCATCGGAAACAGGAGATTCTTCACGTCGTGCCCGAGGCCCGCCGCGAGCGTGCCGATTGAGGCGAGCCGCTCCGCTGTGCGCAATTGTTCATTGGAGGCTTCCAACTCCGCCGTTCTCTCTCGAACCAACCGCTCCAAGTGCTCGCGGTACTGTGTCAACTCTGATTCGATGTGCTTGCGATCGCTGATGTCGCGAACGATCCAGGTGGTGAGGGCGCCATCGGGAAGATCCACGTGCTCGCTGACGGAAAGTTCGAGTGGGAATTCGGCGCCGGTCTCACGCCGCGCCAACGTCTCCAGCTCGGAGCACGGCGTCTTGAGGGGCCAATTCGAAGAGTCGAGCAAAGTCGCGATGTCTCGCCCCTGCAACGCGGCAGGGTCGCACCCGAAAATCCCGCCCGCCGCTGGGTTCGCCGATTCGATCCGCACTCCATCGCGCACCGTGAGAATGCCTTCGCTTGCCGTCCGAAACACCGCTTCGAGGCGCGCCTCATTCTCAGCGATGGTCTTGACATATTGCTCGCGCAGTTTCGAATTGCGTTGCGCCTGACGCACCAGATAGTGTCCATAGACCGTCACGCCCAGAATCATGAACACCATCAAGCCGCCAATAAGGAACTCAAATTGCCGAAGCGCTTCAGCGGCCTGCGCCTGATCGTCGAGGTTGCGTCGTTGCAACAGCCGCACGCGGGCATCCAATTCGGACAGCAATTCACGCGCGCGGTTGTAGCGGCGATCCATCCGGGCCATCTCTTCGCCCGCTTCACGCATGTTGCCTTGGCGCAGCAGCGCAAAGACCACGCGAGCCGCTTCGGCGTCCAACTCCATCTCACTCTCGGCACGGTCAAGGAGATCAAGGAGCGGTCCGGAATCCTCAGCAGGAATCTCATGGCGCAAATCGCGCCGCGCTTCTTCGACCCGGATCTCGAACTCTTTGAGCTGGTCATCGAGGCGGCGCGACTCACCGTCAATGTCCATGGATTGAAACACATCGTTCCCGGGAGCATTCACTTCCGCCGCGAGCGAACCGAGATTTGCATAGATGCCCTGACGGTCGGCCCAGTTTCGATTGACGATGACCGATTCCGAATAAATGCGCATGATCCGATGATTCAGCGACAGGCTGATTGCGACGGTCGCGAGGTCAAAAGCCGCGAGCAGGAAATAGACCGTGAGCGTGCGGGCGGCGCCCGTCGAAATCATGCGTCGTGCAACAATGGGAGTTCGCGTGCTCATGGTCCTCGTCATCGTGCGGCGGGCCGATGGCCGCTGACCACTATCTTGACCCCATGCCGCGACCGTCGCCAACACTTTCAGGCGCCAAGCGGCGAATCATGCCTCATTTCTGCTTCCGGGCGCCTTGTGTCCGTTCGGTTCACGGAGCGCGGTGGTGGAACACGGTGTCAACACGACCGTGAAAATAGATCCGGATTCTTAGAAAGCGGCGATGGAAGCTCCTCAGCGAGCGATCAACACCGCATTCTCCGCCCGCACACTTCACACCGAATGGGATTCAGCCCATTGGCTGGAGTGCCATCGACACGATCACCCAGTGGCGGCCGTCCACGCTGTCGTACTCATGCAGGACGCTGCATCCGGACTTCTCGTGAGCATGCACAGAGCGTGTATTGGCCGCATCAATCACCGTAATCATGAAGTCAAACGCGCCCGCCATCTGCCTACGATGCGCCGCGTACAAGCATTCCACGAGCCCCCGCCCCCGATGCGCCTTGCCAACGCACAACTGACCCATGATGTAATAGCTCCTGCCGGCTAGCACGCCGCCGGGGCAAGCCAGCGCATCGAGCTGCACAAACATTGGCAGCAGGTCTGCGAACCGATCCCGAAAGCGCGGGTCCATCACAAGCGCGTACGCGATGACTTCGCCACTGCCGACGGGCGTCGCGATGAGATGCGGCCAGACATTGTTCATCTCGCGAAGCAGTTCGACGGTGTGTTGAAGCGTGACGAATCCCTGGTCGCGCCGTTCAGTCGGGTCAATCAAATGCGGCAAGTTGGCCGCTTGCAGCGCGACGATGCCACGGAGGTCGTCTTCCGTTGAAGCAGCGCGAACGTGGTATGCCATCGGCTGGTCCATGCTTTAATTGTATTGAACGCCAGCGTGATCAGTCAGTGATGTCGATCGTGTCTTTGTCCTGCTGCATTGTTTCGTCCGACTCGAAATAAAGAAACTCTTAATCGGCGATGACGGGGGGCGACTCTTCGGACTTCGCTTCTTTCAAAGCGTCCGGTTTTCGCCGGCCGAACAGTTTTTCCGTGATCGCTTGAATCACCACGTACAAAACTGGAGTGAACACAAGGCCCAACATCGTATTACCGATCATGCCAAAGAAGACGGCCGTGCCGATGGCCTGACGGCTGGCGGCGCCGGCGCCCGTTGCAATCATGAGCGGCAGCACACCGAGGATAAAGGCGAACGCCGTCATCAAGATCGGCCGCAGACGCTGGCGAGACGCTTCCACCGCGGATTCAACAATTCCCTTGCCGCTCTCCCGATACGCCTTGGCGAATTCAACAATCAGGATTGCGTTCTTAGCGCCCAGTCCGACCAGCAGCACCAGCCCGACCTGCGTGTAGATGTTGTTGTCCATGCCGCGAAGCATCAGGCCGGCCATTGCGCCGAGCACGGCAAGCGGGATGGACAGGATGACCGAAAGCGGAATCGTCCAGCTTTCGTAGAGACCCGCCAGGATCAGGTACACCACCAGCAGCGCCATTGAGAACACGATGATCGCCTGGTTGCCGACCTGCTTTTCCTGATACGAAAGCGCGGTCCATTCATACGTCATGCCCGGCGGCAAATTGGCTTCCGCCATGGTCTCAACAATGTTCAGCGCTTCACCCGACGACACGCCCGGCGCCGGCTGCCCCTGCAGCACCGCCGCCGGGAAGATGTTGTATCGAATAACCCGATCAGCGCCGAGCACTTCTTTGACATTGGCAAGCGAACCCAGCGGCACCATGGCGCCCTCAGGATTGCGCACATCAAGACGTTTGATGTCGTTCGGTGACGCGCGGAACTGACTGTCCGCCGAAACATTCACCTGCCACGTGCGTCCGAAGAGATTGAAATCGTTCACATACGCGGACGAGAGATACCCCGACAGCGTCGAGAACACATCCTGCAGCGGAATGCCAAGCTTCTTCACCTTTTCGCGATTCACATCCACATAAAGCTGCGGAACCGCGGCGCGATACGCGCTATTGACGCCTTGGAGCTTGGATTGAGCGTTTCCGTCGGCGACCATTTGCTGAATCAGTTCGCCCATCGCTGTGCGCCCGACGCCTGCCCGATCCTGAATGCGCAAATCAAATCCCGAGGCGTTTCCGACGCCGTCCACCGCTGGCAGCGAGAAGACAATGCACAAGCCGTCCGGAATTCTGGACGTCTTGGCCTGAAGATCCGCCATGATCGTCGCGAGGTCGCGACCCTTGGGCAGCCGCTCATCCCAGTCTTCAAGCCCAATAAAAAAGAGTGCGTAGTTTGATCCGTTGTTGTTGATCATCGAGAAGCCGGGCAGCGACGTGAAGTTTCGCACGCCTTCCGTTTCCTTGAGGATCGCTTCAACCTTCTTGACCGCCTCAAGTGTGCGCTCCTGCGAGGCAGCATCCGGCATCCAGAGATCGATCATCACCATGCCGCGATCTTCCAGCGGTACAAACCCCGTCGGCACTTGCGTAAACGTCCACACGGTGGCGAGCACACAGGCGCCGAAGCCTCCGAGCGTGAACAGCACGATAGCGGGATGAACAAGAAACTTGACCATCCGCGCATAGCCGTTGGCCAGCGCGTCGAATCCGGCGTTGAACCAGCGGACCAGGATGAAAGGTTTGTGACCCTCTTTGTGAGTTTTCAGGAGGATGCCGCACAGCGCAGGAGTCAACGTCACGGCGCAAATACCGCTCAAGAACGTACTCACGGCGATGGTCAGCGCGAACTGGCGGAAAAGCTGCCCGCTGATGCCCGGCAAAAACGCTGTCGGGACAAAGACGGCCATCAGCACGATGGTCATGCTTATGACCGGCGTCAGCACTTCCTTCATCGCGGCGACCGTCGCCTGCTTGGGCGGGAAGTGCGACTCCTTCATAATGCGCTCGACGTTTTCGACAACGACTATGGCGTCGTCCACAACGATGCCGATCGCGACCACAAGGCCAAACAGGACGGGCATGTTGATCGAGAACCCAAACATTTTCGCGAAGAAGAATGTGCCGATGATCGAGACCGGAATCGCCAGCATCGGGATGACGGACATCCGAATGCTGCCGAGGAACACCACAACGACCGCGAGCACCAGAACAAGCGCTTCGATTAACGTGTGAAACACCGCCTCAATCGCGGACAGCACGAATTCCGACGTGTCGTACACGATTTCAAACGAGAGTCCCTCAGGAAGCGCGGCGGACTTTGCGTCAAGAAGCGCCCGAACGTCGCGAGCGACCTGCACAGCATTTCCGCCAGGCGCCTGATAGACGACCATGGCAGCCGCCGGCGTACCCATATAGCGCGCCAGCAGGTCGTACGATTTGCCGCCGAGTTCGACACGCGCAACATCTTTGACGCGGATAATCCGGTTGTCGTCCGCGCGGACAATGATGTCCTCGAATTGTTCGATCGTGCTGAGACGACCAAGCGTCGAAACGTTGTATTGAAACGCCTGACCGGACGGCGCCGGCGGCTGGCCGATCGAGCCCGCCGCTACCTGCACGTTTTGTTCGCGCAGCGCATTGATGACATCCATCGTTGTCAGGTCGCGCGCTTTCAGGCGATTCGGGTCCAGCCAGAGCCGAATGCCGTAGTCCTTGTCTGGAAAGATCTTGGCGTCGCCGACGCCCGGAATGCGCCGAATCTCATCGAAGAGATTGATCGTCAAGTAGTTCGCAATGAACAAGTCGTCATAGATTTCGGCCGCGGCTTCGTCCTCGGGCGCCAATGAGAGCACCGCGATGACGTTTGAGGACACGCGATCCGTGACGACGCCGTTGCGCTTCACTTCATCGGGAAGCTTTGGCATCGCGATGTTGACGCGATTCTGAACCAGCACCGAGGCAATGTCGATGTCCGTTCCAAGTTCAAATGAGACCTTGAGCGTGTACGAACCGTCACTCGCGGACGTGCTCTCCATGTAGATCATGCCGGGGACGCCGTTGACTTCCTGCTCAATTGGAGAGGCAACGGTGTCGGCGACCACCTGCGCGCTGGCGCCCGGATACACGGTCGTGACCTGCACGACCGGGGGCGTGATGTCCGGGTACTGCGCCACCGGCATCGTCGGGTACGCCACCAGACCAATGATCACGATGAGAATCGAGATCACGGAGGCGACGATCGGGCGCCGAACGGGAAACTCTGCCAGCATCGGGCGCTCCTCAGCGGCTTTCGGCCGCGGGCTCTTGCGTCACGGGGGTGACCTTTGACCCCGGACGCGCCTTCAGCACGCCGAGCACGATGACCCGGTCCGTCAATTCCAGGCCGGATTCAACCACACGCATGTCGCCATCGAGTTCACCGATTTCAACTCGCTTCTCCTCGACCTCGTCCTCGGCGTTGACAACCAGCGCATATCGACCTTGCTGGTCGGTCAGAAGCGCCGCCTCGGGCACAAGCATGGCGTTGTACGTGGACATGGGAAATCGCACTTGCGCGAAATAGCCCGGCGTCAAGGTCTCGTCTTCGTTCGCATACACCGTGCGAACCTCGAGTGTGCCGGTGGCGTTGTCCATGTTCGGGGCCACGTAATTCACATGACCCGGCACTGTAAATTCGTCCTGATTCGCCAGTGCTAATTCACACGGTCGCCACTCATTCGGGCCGATCTTTCCCGGTTCATACTGGTCCGACTGCTCGGATGCTCTCGCCGATTCGCGAACGGCGAGCACATCGGATTCGCTGACGTCCACCGACACATAGCACGGCGTCGCTTGCACGATGTTCGCCAGCAGCGTGGGCTCACTGCGTCCGACCAGGTTGCCGACGTCCACCAGGTTTGCGGTGATGCGACCGCTCATGGGCGCATGAATCTCACAGAAATCAAGATTGAGCTGCGCCTCGACAAGCTGCGCTTTGGCGCGAGCGACTTCCGCTTCGACGGAATCGCGCTTCGCCAGTTTGATGACGGCGTCAATCTCGGGGCCGGCTTTTTGATCGGCGAGTTCTCGAGCGAGTTTGGCGTCGTTGTCGGCGCCGCGCAACGCCGCTTCCAGCGCCCGAATCTCGGCCTCCGCTTGTTCGACGGCAGCCTGGTATTGGCGCTTATCGATCTCAAAGAGCAGATCGCCTTTGTTCACTCGCTGTCCGGGCTGGAAATGAATCTTTTCAAGGAAACCGGGGACGCGGGCCCGAAGCTCAACCGTCTCAGACGCTTCGACCACACCGGTGTAGATGAAATAGTTTGTCACTTCGCGCTCGACCGGCGTCGCCACGATGACGTCGGGCGGCGGCGGAGGGGCGTATTCATTAGCCGCATCATCGCCGCAACCGTTCACCGCGGTCGCCATGACCGCAATCGCCAGTGAACGCGCCACCAACGATGACATGCCATTCAGTTGAATTTGTCGACGCTGCTTCACTTCTCGCCCTCCGGCGCGGGAGCCGCATCCACGTCCGCTTCCGGACGTTTGAATCCGAGGTCCTTGCCTTCTTCCCAGTCCGGTTTCAACACGCCGCCCCAGTTGGTGCGCTCGCGCATGCGATCCGCCGTTTCATCATCAATGAATTCGCGGCCTTCACGAATCTCCCACCCGCCGCCTAGCGCTCGGTACGTGCGCACCGCGCCAAAAGCGATCGCGGCCTTCGACTCAACAAGGCTGTCCTGCTGCTCGACGAGATCCGTCTGCGCAATGTTGACGCGGATGAAGTCCACCGCGCCGGCGCGATACTGAATCAGTGAAATCTCCACACTGCGATTTGACGCATCGACCGCTTCGGCGAGGTAGTCGGTGCGCACTTTGAAGCGCAGGAATTCCGAAAGACCCGCTTCCACTTCGCCGGCGGCGCGCAGGACCGATTCCTGATACGCGGCAACCGCCTGCTCGTATCGCGCGTCCTGCACGCGAATGTTTCCTTGAATGCGGCCGTAATTCAGAATCGGCCAATTCACATTCAGTCCGATGAAGCCCGCGAACGAGTCGGCGTCAAAAAGATTGCCGAGGCTGGAATTGTTCGACCCATCGAACGTTGTGCTCACAAATCCGGTGGCGCCTTCAATCGAGATCTGCGGAAAGAGATCAGCGACGGCCTGCCCAATGCGGGCGCTCTGCGCCGCAGCGAGGCGTTCGGCGGCACGCACGTCGGGACGCCGCCGCAAGAGGTCCGCGGGAATGCCCATTGCGATTGCGGCGGGCGCTTCCGGCACAGTCGCGTCCATTCCTTCACCCGGCGCCAGCTCCGTGGTGAGCTCCGACGGCGTGCGCCCGAGCAAGACGCAAAGCGCCAATTTGGCCTGGCGCAAGGCGTTCTCGAAATCCGGGATCAGGGCTTGCGTGTTGGCAAGTGTTGATCGCGCCGTCGCAACGTCAAGTTCCGACACGGCGCCTTCGCGAAAGCGAATCTCGGTGAGCTCAAGCGTTTGGGACTGGAGGTCCACGTTGGCGCGCGCAAAAGTGAGTCGTTCTTCCAGTGAACGAATCAGGATGTACGTGGTCGCAACTTCTGCCGCGAGACTCACCAGCACGGAATCGTAATCCGCCACGGTGAAGAGCAGTTCCGCATCCGCGGCTTCAATGCCTCGACGGAACTTGCCCCAGAAGTCCAGCTCCCAAGCGGCTTCAAGACCGACGGACGCCGTCGCGAACGAACGGTCCCCGATCGGCGCATCGTTCGAACTGAACTGAGTCGTGTTGATGCCGCCCGTCGCCTGCTGTAATTGCGGAAAAAACCGACCGACCGCGATGCCGCGAGCCGCACGCGCTTCCAGCACACGAAGCCCGGCCACGCGGAGCGACAGGTTCTGCTGGACGGCGCTTTCTACGAGCGATGTCAGCGTCGGGTCATCGAACAGCTCCCACCACGGGCGATCCGGCGTTTCCACATGCGCCGGCGCTTCAGACATTTCAAGCCAAGCGTCGTTCAGTGGCGCCGTAGGCGTTGTGTAGTCCGGGCCGACCATGCAGCCGCTCAAAATGCTGAGCAGGGCTGCCGAAAGGACTCCGGTCTGGTAGGCGGTTCGAAAGCGAGTGTCTCTCGGGTGTGAACACGAATTCGAGATGGAGCGCGGGCGGTGCAGATCGCTCATTGAGTTCCCATGAAATTGAACGTGTTCATGCCGGAGACTCCTTCGCGGTAGCTTCGATCCATCGATTGAGTCCGCCAGTCATGTGCAGGACAGCGGACGCGGATGATATCTGACGACGCGAATTTTGCACCATTGAACCCAATGGCCGCTGTTTCGGTTCATGGCGGCGCTTGCAATCAGGTTTCAGCCCTCTCCGAGGTCAAAATAGGAGAGAAAGCTGCACGCGAACGGCGAACTGATTGTCTTCTGCGCTGGCGAGCACACTCGTGTTGGTGTTGGGGCTCACGATCGAAGTCGACTCGGCGTTGAAGAAGTAGGTCAGATCAGTGCTGAACTTCAAGGCATTGGAGCCGGGGAACACGTAGTAATTGAATCCGGCCGTCAGCGTCTGGAAGACGTCGTTCTCAACGGCGCGATCGTTATCCGGGATCACCATGTCGAATCGGCCGTAGATTTCGATTGGGTCGGCGATGTAATAGCCGCCCTGGACGACGAATCCGATGTCAGAGCCGAAATTGGGCGACTCGACGTTGTCGTACGCGTATTGGAACTGGGCATACGCGTTCCAGCCGTTCCCTTCAAAGCTCAGTTCGGCGACGGCGAGCAGCAGATCGGTCGACATCGCGGGAGCACCGACCACGGCGCCTTGTTCGTAGTGAACACCTGCGCCGATCATCACGGCGAATTCAGAGCCGCGCGCCGACGTGAAGTTCGAGAATTGACCCCACTCGCCGGCGAATTTGTGGTCCACTTTCACCGACAGCGCGTAGTCCGCGTTTCGAGGGTTATCAAAGTCCGATCGAACGACGCGCCCGCCATTGCTGACGGTGAACCAGGCGCGCGTGTTCTCGCCGCGCGCGTGCAACTCGGCGCCCATGAAACCGCCGAGGCCGAAGACGGAGTCCGTCGGTGATGACGCCACGCCAAGCTGGTCTTGCGGGGCGTGTTCATTTTCACGCGTCATTTGTGAGACTTGTTGGCCGATGGCCAGCGACCAGACGTCATCAAACTTGAACTTGATCCAGGCTCGATCCAGCACCAGGGCGCCGGAGTCGCTGGCCTCTTCAAAACCTTCAATTTTGTAAGTGCCTGAAAACTGACCGCGCAGGTAGAACGAAATACTGTCGTAGACCTCGCCAGTGAACCAAATCCGGGAGCGGGAAAGCTCAAACCCCTCGGTCTCGCCTTCGACCTCGCGATGGTTGAACGTATAGCGAAACTGCAAGAGGCCGCCGATGTTGAGTCGGAAGTCGCCATCGGGGCTGGCGAGAAAAAACTTGCCGTCGTACCCGGCCGTGGCTTCGTCTTGCAGCAGGCTAGATCGCGCTTCCGCATCGACGAGCATCTCAGCGACGACGGTGCGAATTTCATCAGACGTCGGATCAGCGGCGGCGCATGGCGACATGACGGACAGGACCGTCGTCAATCCGAGAACGGCGCCACCGAATTGAACATTGCGAAGTGGTGTGATTGAAATCATGGCAGGAATGACGCAATGAGGAATCCGATCGCAACCGATGAAATGGTCGCAACGAAGCCCGGAATCATGAAACTGTGATTCAGCACGTACTTGCCGATGCGGGTCGTGCCCGTCTGATCAAACTGAATCGCGGCGAGAATCGTGCCATACGTCGGCAGGAAGAAGTACCCGTTCACGGCCGGGAACATGGCGATCAAATATTTCGGCTCAATGCCGAGCTGCAACCCCACCGCCATCAGCGCCGCGACCGTCGCCGCCTGGCTGTACAGCAGGATGGAAAGGGCAAACAGCGCAATCGAGAATGTCCACGGCATGCGCTGCACCGTGTCGGACAGTGATCCAATGACCAGTTCGCTGTTGTTCTCAAAAAAGGTGCTGCCCAGCCAGGCAATGCCCATGATGGAAACAACGGCGACGACGCCTGCCTTTGCGACTGAGCCGGTCGCCAAATCTCCCGGCGCGGCGCGGCACAGAAGCAGCATCAGTCCCGCTGCCGCGAGCATGACGATTTCAATCGTTGGCGCCATACCGACACGAACAGCGCTTGGATCACGCACCTTGAGATCACCGGATTCGATGCGCTCGGAGAGTCCGGTCGTATCTCCGGTCATCAGGCGATCACTGTCTTCTTGCGTCTTGAGTTCAAGAACGCCCGTTGTCTCATTGAGACCGGTGACCTCAACCCAGCCCTTTGGGCGGGCCAGCGACGCCGAAACGGTGGACCACGACACTTCATCCGTCTCGAGATCCACCGTAAACGCACGAGGCGATTCGTTCACGATGCGGACCGAACTGACCGCTGCGGTCGCCTTCCAGTCCGTAACCGGCCGAGCGACTTGAACCAGTCCAAGCGCCACGACGCCGACCGCCGCGATGAGAAAGATGGCGACGGATCGTTTGGCGTACTGCAGCCGTTCCGGCGCGATGGCGACCGTCTCGGTGTGATCGTTCACCAAGCCCTTTGCAAGTCGATCCTGATAGATGGGGTCCTGGTCCAGGGGTTTGCCCATCCGCGACACGGCCACGGCGCCAATCATGGATCCCAGAAACGTTGATGGGATGCACACCATGAGGATCTGAGCGAGACCCAAATTCGAATCACTGGCGGCGAAGAGCGCAATCATGCCTGCCGTCGCGGCGGAAATCGGACTGGCCGTAATGGATTGCTGCGAGGCAATGACGGAAATGGACATCGGCCGCTCCGGCCGCACGCCTGCTTTGCGAGAAGTTTCCGCGATCACCGGCAATAGCGCATACGCGACGTGCCCGGTGCCGGCGAAGAGTGTGAACAGCCACGACACGGCCGGCGCCACAAACGTGATCGCCTGCGGCTTGGCCCGAAGAATCCGTTCGGCAACTTGCACTAAATAGTCGAGCCCGCCCGCCGCTTGCAACGCGGACACCGCCGTCACCACCGCAATAATGATCAGCAGCACATCAACTGGCATGTCGCCGGGCGCGCGTCGAAACCCAAACACAATGAGGCCCATGCCAAGGCCTGCGATCGCGCCGAGCGCCACCCCGCCAATGCGGGCGCCAATGAAGATGCATGCCAAAACGACCAGAAATTCAATCCAGAACATTGGCGAAGCCCCGTGTTAATCCTGTTCGTGCATGGCCACCATGCGCGTCGGGTCAAGGTGTTTGGCGATTTCCTCCTCGCTGAGAAGACCCTTCTCTCGCACCAGTTCAACCACGCCCTTGCCGGTGCGCAGCGCCTCGGCGGCGATCTCGGTTGATTTCTTGTAGCCGAGCACCGGATTCAGAGCTGTCACCACGCCAATGCTCGTCTCGACAAAGCGCTCGCACACTTTCTCATTCGCCGTGATGCCATCAATGCAATTCTCACGCAGCGTCCGAGCGGCGTTCATGAGCATCGACTGCGACTCCAGAATCGCATGCGCGATCACCGGCTCCATCACGTTGAGTTGCAACTGCCCGGCTTCCGCCGCCATCGTGACAACCAGATCATTCCCGATCACCCGGAAACACACCTGATTCACGACTTCCGGAATCACCGGATTCACCTTGCCCGGCATGATCGAGGAGCCCGGTTGCTTCGGCGGCAGATTGATTTCATTGAGTCCTGCACGAGGGCCCGAGGAAAGCAGCCGCAGATCATTGCACGTCTTGGAAAGCTTGATGGACAGGCTCTTGAGGGCCGAGGAATACAGCACAAACGCCTGCGTGTCCTGCGTCGCTTCAACGAGGTCCGTCGCAGATTCAATCTCGTATCCAGTGATCTCGGCGAGTCGTCTGGCGCACGCTTTGGCATAGCCGGCGGGCGCGTTGAGCCCCGTGCCAATCGCCGTGCCACCCATATTCGTTTCGTACAGACGGCGGCGCTCGACGGACTCCAGCGCTTCCACTTCGTCTGCAATACTGCGCGCCCACGCGGCAAACTCCTGCCCGAGCGTCATCGGCACCGCATCCTGCAATTGCGTGCGGCCCATCTTCACGATCGACTTGAATTCACTTCCCTTGCGCTGGAATGACTCAATCAACGACTCGAGCTGCGTCACGAGGTCACGATTCATCAGCGCAATCGCGATGTGGAGCGCTGATGGGTAGGCGTCATTTGTGGACTGGGAAAGATTGACGTGATCGTTGGGATGGCAGTGCGTGTAGTCGCCCTTGGTATGCCCCATCAATTCAATGGCGCGATTGGCGATCACCTCATTGGCGTTCATGTTGGTCGAGGTGCCGGCCCCGCCCTGAATGCAGTCGATCATGAATTGATCGTGAAGTTTGCCGTCAATGATCTCCTGACAGGCGCTTTCGATCGCGCGCAAAATCGGTTCCGGCAAGGCGCCGACATCGTGGTTTGCACGAGCGGCGCCCATCTTGACCATGGCCAGCGCCTTGATCAGCGCCGGGTACTGGCAAATCGGCACGCCGGAGATGTGGAAATTCTCCATGCCGCGCGCCGTTTGGACACCGTAGTAGGCGTCCGCCGGCACTTGTTTCTCGCCGAGTAGATCCGATTCAGTGCGGAACGATTCTTGAGACGCCATACGGAGTGCTCCCCCGGCGATCGATAGTCGCCGAGCGCACAATATATGAGCCTTTTTTTATTCGGGTCAGGGATGGTGAGCGCGTCACAACTGGAATTGCTTGAGGCGTTCGCACCATCGGGAATGAAGAAATTGCGCCTCAATACAGTTCGTTGACAAACCGCCGACCCGAAAGCGACGCCTGATCGTCGTACACATGTTTCATGTCGCGATCGGGAAGTTTCACCCTCTCATGCTTCAACGGCTTGTACGGGATTTGGTTCAGGATGTGCTGGATGCAATTCAGCCGGGCACGCTTTTTGTCATCTGACGGCACGATGACCCACGGCGCGTGCGTGGTGTCCGTCGCATCGAACATTCGATCTCTGGCGCGCGAATACTCAAACCATCGTTCGCGCGATGGAAGATCAATCGGACTCAGCTTCCATTGGCGAATCGGGTCATCAATGCGTGCTTCAAAGCGGCGCTTCTGTTCCTTGTCGCTCACTTCCATCCAAATTTTGATGAGCTGAATGCCGCCTTCCACGATGTACCTTTCGACATCCGGACAGCGCCGCAGGAAGCGTTCGTACTGTTCATCGGTGCAGAAGCCCATCACGCGCTCGACGCCCGCGCGGTTGTACCACGAGCGGTCGAAGATCACGATTTCGCCCGCCGCTGGGAAGTGCTCGATGTAGCGCTGCATGTACATTTCCGACTTCTCACGGTCGGAGGGCGCCGGCAGTGCGACAACACGAAACACGCGAGGACTCACACGCTCCGTCAGCGCCCGGATCGTCCCGCCTTTGCCCGCGGCGTCGCGCCCCTCAAAAACAATGATGATGCGCAAGCCCTTGTGCTTTACCCAGTCTTGAAGTTCGCACAACTCGCCCTGAAGTTTTCGGAGTTCCTTTGCGTAGTCCTTCCGCTTCAGTTTCGTCGGACGATCGTCCTTTTTGCCCATGGTGATGGCCTTTTCAAAAATGCATCATGTCTGGGCCGCCGAAGCCCCTGCAGAAAATCAGCGGCTTCGTAAGTCTACCGATGCACATTTGAAATGGACGATTTGGCCGGCTCGATGCCTCTGGCCATGAAATCGGGGTCTTCAGAGACCACTTGTGAACTGGACCGGCCGCGTGTCATTCATGTCGTCGCTTGGAGGGTGGCGCCGCCCAATTCATTCGCCGATGGTTCATTTCTCTTCGTTGGCGCTCGGAGCTCGAAGTGAATGGACTTCGGACGGCGAATCCAACGTCGATATATCCACATCCGGCAAGCACGACCGACATTCTCTGGCCGCTCGAAACCACAGTGCAAGTGATTCGGCAATCGCCAGCATGCAGCCAACAACGACGACTTCATGCGGCCTCATGCGCATGTCCTCTGTGCCATCGCCCCGGCGCTGAAGTGCCGCCCAGAGCCGGGCGACCAGTTTGTGCTGAAAAACGGCATGTGCTCCGCCGCCCTCCGAATCGCCGCCTGAACCAACTTTTTGCTGGTTCGGGCCAAGCTTGCATCACCCGATCGACGCCGCGCTTCTACCATTGGTGTCGCGGAATCTGCAGGAATTGCAGAGGCAAGGAAGTCACCGCATCTTGTGACGTCCTCGGTGGGCGACATTGCGGCTCACGCGGTGGAATTCGGAATTCATTCGATGGGAACACAGTCCAAACTCTTGGTAGCGATGGTCCTGATGGTGGTTTTGCCCCTCAGCGTCGCTGTCGTCACCGGCGTCGGACTTTGGCAGATGGGGCAACGACTTGGTGTGGTCTCAGAGGAGTACGCCGAAGTTCGCTTGCTCCAAGGTGTTGAAGCGGCGATCAGCAGTGCCAACGTCGCGGTGCGCGGGCGGGATGCAGAAGTGCATCAAGACACCAATCAATACATTCACGACGCCAAAGAGAATCTTGTCGCGTTCATGGCGATGCAATTCGAATCCGTTGCGGACCAGAATCATCAAATGCTGGAATCCAAACATGCGCAAGCGTTGTTGAGTCAGCTTGAGGGGCTCGCCGACATTCAATGGAATACAACGCCTTTGGACGAGCGTGTTGCCATCGTTGAGCGGTTGCGCACTGGACTGGATGAGCTTTATTCCGCAACAGACCATGGCGTTCGACTTGCCCAATCGTCGGCCCTTCGAACCCAGCAAATGACGCTCTGGCTCGTCATTGTCGCCGCGTTAAGCTCCGCGGCAATTTGCATTGTGCTCTCTATATGGTCTGCAAACGGCGTGAACAAGCGATTGCGCGAGTTGCACCGACGCCTCTCAGCGCAGCCCGCGCTCGGCGCCATGTCACCGCCCCGAGAAATCGGCGGCGTCGTGACCCAGATTGAAGAAATGCACTCCCGAATGATTCAGAAGATGGAGGACACCAATCGGGAGCTGCTTCGGCGCGAACGTCTCGCCGGCATTGGCTTGCTCGCCGCAGACGTCGCCCACGAAATCAATAACCCAATGAACGCCATGCTTGGTTTGAGCGAGCTCGCACTCGGCACAGTTGAGTCTGGCCCGGTGGATGAAGCGGGACGGCAGGAGCTCCAGGAATCGCTCCGCGTCGTGCGGCGGGAAGCATGGCGTTGCCGCAGCATTGTTGAACGGCTCATGGCGATGGTGCGGAGCGATCGTGAAGCGCACTGGTTCAACACGACACGCCTGTTGAATGAAACGGTGCAGGTCGCGCGCGCCGCGCGTCCGGACAAGGCGCAATGCTTTATCGTGCACTCCAATGGTGTTGATCACCAGGCGTTTGCGCCACCCGATGATGTGCGGCAGATCATGCTCACTCTCCTCATCAATGCCGCCGATGCCGTGGTTGAGAATGGGCACATCGAAGTTGATGCAACGCACACGGATCATGAGATTTGCCTGCGCGTGCGCGACGACGGTCAAGGCTTCACGAAAGCGATTGAATCGAAATTGTTTGCGCCGTTTCAATCACATCGTGAGAATGGCAAGGGCGCCGGGCTTGGGCTCTCGATTGCCCAGGCGCTTGCTGAGGAAATGGGCGCCGCGCTCCGACCGTTTAGCGAAGGACCGGGCAAAGGCAGTGAGTTTGTGCTTGCCATTCCGAACAATGAGAGTAAACCATGACGCCGCCGCGCCGTGTGCTGGTCGTCGAAGATGAGTCCGCTCAGCGGATGATGTATCAAAAAGCGCTGACGCGCATGGAGTTTGAGACGGTGTGCGTCGGTTCCATCGAAGCAGCGCGTGCCGCGCTTTCAGCGCAATCGTTTTCGATCGGGCTTCTGGATCTCAACCTTGGCGTCGCCAATGGAATGGATCTATTTGAAGAGATTCGGGATCGATTTCCGATGATGTCCGTGGTCATCGCGACGGGATACGGCACGTTCGAATTGGCTCGCCGATCGATCCACATGGACATCGTTGACTTTCTTACAAAGCCGGTGTCGTTGGGCGAACTCGAAACCGCCATGGATCGCGCCTGGTCTCGTCATGTGCTGGTCCAGACGCCGGTGGCCAATCTGTTGCCGCCGCAAATTCAACAAGAGACGCTTCACGAAGATGCCGCGGCGCTGGATCTGTCGATGCAAGATGACCTCAATTGTGAACGAATCGAGCGCGAATTAATCATGGAAGCACTCCGTCGGAGTGAGGACAATCGAAAGATTGCTGCAGAAATGCTAGGGATCAGCGAGCGAAAGCTGTATTACAAACTGACGGAATACCGCGCAAAATGAACCGGCGCCCTGAGCTGTGTTTCGTCTCCCCTCTTGTATGCCGCCAAGTGACTGAAGCGAATCAACCACGCATGAATCGCGCTCTCATTAGCAATCATGATCTGTTGTCTTGGATGTGACTTTCTTTTCCGTCGTCTTCGACTCGTCATCAAACAACATTCGAACGGACGGCGTGTCAAGATCATCAAGTTGCCCGCCCTTGGTCGCCCAAATGAATGAAATAACAGCCATCGTCGCAATGAGGAGCGCCAACGGCAACAGGATGAAGATCACACTCATCGTCGCGCCCCAGTTTGAAATGTACGCGCTTGCATTGACAGCGTCATAACGGTCAACGAACTCAATGGCATGAGCACCGCCCCGAGAAGCGGTGAAATCAATCCCGCAATGGCCAGGCTCGCGGCGATTGAGTTGTAGCCGAGCGCTGCGATGACATTCCGCCGAATGACGCGTTCCGTGCGAACAGCGCCATCAAAGAGCTGCACCACTGGGGACAATCCGGATCGAGTGAGATAGACGTCCGCTGCGGCAAGACTGGCCTCAGCCCCGCCTTGCACAGCAACGCCAACCGTCGCGATTGAGAGCGCGGGCGCATCATTGACCCCATCTCCAACAAAGACGACCGGATGGAGTTGCTGTACCCGTTCGACAATCGATCGTTTCTGCTCTGGCGAGGCGCCGCCAACGAGCATTTCGAATTCGCCACCGATGGTCGTTGCAACCGCCTGCACGATTTGCTCGTCATCTCCTGAAACAATTCCGATTCTCCAGCCGCGCGTTCGAAGATCACTCAGAGCGCCTGTCGTGTCCTCGCGGAGACGATCGCTCAGACCCGCCATCGCGACAACGACGCCATCGCGCGCAATGAGCACTGGCGTGATTGACAAATCGAGGAAACGGGCTCGTTCGGTTTCAACCCAAGATGGTCCATACGCGTGATCAAGCACAAACGGCGCCGATCCGATCACAAAGTCTGCGCTCGACACCGTTCCCCGGACGCCGCGTCCCTGATAGTGGTCAACATGTCTTGCTTCAATGGCCATAGCGTCCGCGCACGCGTCAGTCAGCGCGCGCGCAATCGGATGAGATGATCCGGACTCAAGCGCTGCAACCGCTGCCATGACCGATTTGTCACCGATCCATTCGACGACGCGCACATGGCCTTCCGTGAGCGTGCCGGTCTTGTCGACAAGCACAATGCCTGGTTGCGAAAGGCGTTCAACGACATCGCCAGACTTGATAAAAAGCCCTTGCTTTGAGGCCCGTCCAAGCGCCACGGTCACCGCAAGAGGGGTTGCAAGACCCAAGGCGCACGGACATGTCACTATCAGCAGCGCAATGGCGTGCTCCACGGCAACGGCAGGCTTCAGAACAAGCCAGAGAGCGAGCGTCGCCAGGGCGAGACCAATGACAATGGTCACAAACCAGGCGCTCATGCGGTCCACCATGCCAGCGAGGCGCAAACCGGAGCCTGCATCGGCCTCAATGTCTCGCATGATGCGCCCGAGCCGGGTTGCATCGCCGACCGCGTCGGCACGAATGTGCAGAGGCGACGAAAGATTGACCCCGCCAGCGCTCACGGCGTCGCTCACGCCGACGGTGAATGGTCGTGATTCGCCAGTTAGCGCCGCGGCGTTCACTGCGCTTTCACCTCGCGTGACGACACCATCCACTGGAATGGTCTCACCTGCGCGCACGAGCAAAATGCAGCCGGGCGCCACTGCTTCAATTGGCGCTTCGCGCTCTAATTCGCCTTCAATCAATGTCACTTTGGCAGGAGTCAGCGAATAGAGGAGTTCGACAGATTCGGCCGCCCGTCGCTGCCGCGAGCGCTGGAGCCAACGACCGACCAGGAGAAGAAAGACGAGCATCGTCAGAGAGTCAAAGTAGATCTCGCCGGCGCCGCGAATCACATTGATCAATCCAGCGGCGCCGCCAAGCGCCAGCCCAAGCGCAATGGGCAGATCAAGTTGCCACGTGCGAGCGCGAAACGACGCCAATGCACCTTTGAAAAACACTGATCCTGGCCAGGCCAGCGCCATCACACCGAGCGCCATACTGCAATATCGGAAGGCTGTATAGAACTGGGATTCAATGGCGTCAAAGACCCCGCTATACAGAGCAAACGCCAGCAACATCACATTGCCCGCGAGCGCCCCAGCTACGGCGATGCGCACCAACATGCGGCGGTCTTCTCTCGCCCTCGCCGCACGTGCTTCGCCACCGCGCGCCGGATGCGCGGGATATCCAAGCCGATCAAGATCTCGCGCAATGCACGATAGCGATGTCCGCTTGTCGTCCCATACGATCCGCACCAGCGAGCGCGTCAGTTCAAGCCTCACTGAAATGGCGCCGTCATGGATCTGCGGCAGGCGTTCGACGAGCCAGACGCACGCCGCGCAGTGTACGCCTTCGAGGTACAATTCGATTTCGAAGACGTCATTGCCGCGCGGTGAACAGTGGCGATCGCGAAATTCTGGCGCATCGAAGGCAGCATACGATTCGCCGGTTGATCGCGCCGGCGCCGCGTCAAGTTCAAGCGCATCTCGAATGGCGTAATACCGATCGAGCCCGCACTCGCGAATGACCCGATACACCGTGCGGCACGCGCCACAACAAAACTGCTCGGCGCTTTCAGAATCAATGAGGCCTGCTGGAACGGGGAGTCCGCAATGGTCGCAGGCGGTGTGCGCTCTTGACGTTGTTGGCGCTCTTCCCGCATTGATCGTCGCATCAGCCACCGACAGTGTCTTCCGGGTTGCAGCACAACATCTCGCGATGGTCGAGACCATGCACATGTTCGACGACATCTGAGAGAGTCGCGGACTTCGATGTCGCGTCTTGATCAAGGTGGACGGGCATCCATGCTCTTGAAACGATGGAGAGCATGGCGACGAGCGTTATCATGACCGGCATCAGGATTGGCATAGACTTGCCAAATCGACCAGTGAAGGCACGAACACCGGCGCCGAGTGCGACGAGGATAGGAAGCGTGCCCGCCCAGAAGACCGCCATTGTGACGGCGCCAAATAGTGGGTTGGCCGTCCCTGCTGCGGTGGCAACGAATGCGTACAGCCAACCACAGGGCAGCAATGTGGTCAAGAGTCCGATCGCAAGCGCTCTGGATGGAGGAGCCAGTTGCATCGCGCGACGATGCCCGGCATGAAGCGCCATTTCCATGGACTTGGGCGGTCGAATTCGAGCAACGCGCACTCCTTTGACGCGAAGAAGGCACACGATACCGAAGGTCGCCACCGTTGCAGCGGCAAGCGCGGCGGCGACTTGCTGCACACCGACGAGCGAGCCGCCCATGTCGACGACGCTCCCCAACAATCCTGCCAATCCGCCAAGCGTGACATACGTGACCAGTCGCCCGCCGTTGTAGGCCGCGTGCAGCAACCACTTCGGAGTTCGGTCATCGGGAGCGGCAACCGCAAATGCAACAAAGGCGCCGCACATTCCGGCGCAGTGCAGGCTGCCCAGCAAACTCGCGATGAACACCGTGACAATCAGCGCGGTCATACGTCAGCGTCCTGCAAAGTCCATCAGCCACTGCTGCTGATGGTCAATGAATTGGTCTTTGCCTCGGCTCGCGGTGAGAGCAAAGTCCCAAAGTCCTTCCCGCCGCGGTGCGAACCGTGCGGTGTAAACGCCAGGTTGAACCTCCGTAAATTCCAAAATTATTTTGTGTGCGCTGCGGGCCGGATGAAACGCTGACGCTTGAACGGTCGCATTTGACACTGGATCGCCATCATCGTTGATCAATGTGATCAACACCGTTCTCTCGTTCAACGCATTGACGTCGTCATCAAATTCAATGGTTGCTTCCCAGCCGAGCTTGGCGCTTTCGTGGAGCGCTGCCGACGTCTCATTCCACGCACTTGCTTTCGCTTCGTAGTCCTCAACGATGGCGAATGCCGGATCGGAGACCGCCAGCATCATCGTCGTCGTCATGGCGACCACGCTCATGGTCAGGAGCGCAATAACCAATCCCGGCCAGAAGAGTTGCGCCGGGATCCGCGGCGACCGTCGGGAGTTCTCGATTGTTTCATGGATCATGCGATTGCTCCGCATCAGAAATGCCTGACGACCATGGCCCCAAAAGACGGTATGGCCTGATTGTGCTGAAAGCATTGTCTTCAGTCGCTATGCGCAGTTGAATGTCCCTTCGGCCATCCTTGAAAACATCTCGTGGAACGATGATCGTCATCGGCGCATCGTGCGCTTCACCGGATCCAACCGTGAATGGATTGTTGGATGACACGACTTGACCGTTGGTGACATCAATGAGTTCGACTTGAAATGTCGCAGCTTCCGCCGCGCGATTTCGCACTTTCACGTGGAGTTGGTTGCTCACATTTCCATCGGGAAGAACGACGAATGGCGACCCTGCGCCGCGCAGCAACG
Organism: Phycisphaerales bacterium; assembly: GCA_029260345.1. GTDB lineage: Bacteria > Planctomycetota > Phycisphaerae > Phycisphaerales > UBA1924 > OFTM186. The sequence continues at coordinate 374,415 of JAJDDK010000005.1, forward strand.
TGATGTCTGCAGGCTGACGGCCTGCAAGCACGAGCACAAGCCCGGTGAGCAACCCAAGCAGCAAGGCCGGGTAGATCACAACGCGCGGTCGAAGCAGTTTCACCGGTTCTCCGGACACCGCCGCCTGAGAGCTGTATCGAATCAGGCCTTTTTTTCGGCCGATCTTTTCCATGACGTCATCACAAGCATCAATGCATTGTGCGCATCCAATGCACTCCATCTGGAGTCCTTCTCGGATGTCAATGCCCGTCGGGCATGTGCGCACGCACAATCCGCAGTCGACGCAATCACCGCGCGCTTCGGCGGCGACCGGCAGCCGAACATCCTTGCTCTTTTTGGACTTTGTGATTTTGCCTCGAGGCTCACCTCGCTGTTCGTCGTACGTCACGATCAGTGATTGCCGGTCGAGCATGACCGACTGAAACCGTCCATAGGGGCATGCCACCAGGCAGGTTTGCTCGCGAAAGAACGCGAAGTCAAACATCATCAGGCCGGTTGTTGCAGCCATGACCAAAAATGCAAACGGATGCTGTGCAGGCGAGGATTGCACCCACAGCCACAATCGATCCACTCCAACGAAGTACGCGAGAAACGTGTGCGCGAGGAACATGGAGATCACGAGAAACACGGCGAATTTCGCAGGTTTGCGCCACGCCCCGAGTTTCCTCTGCCTTCCTGGCTTTCCTTCAAACAGCCGTTCAATCGGCCGGTAAAGGAACTCCATGTACACCGTTTGCGGGCACGCCCAGCCGCACCACACGCGTCCGAAGAACGCCGTGAGGAGGAATATTGATACAAAAACACTAAGGATCATCAGCGCCAGCGGCAACGTATCTGTTGGATAAAAGGTTGTGCCGAAGAGCGTGAATTCGCGGGCGGGGATGTCCAAGAGGATCGGCGGCTTTCCGCCAATCCGAAGGTATGGAGTGATGGTAAAGACCGAGATGAGCCCGTACGCCACGACACGACGACGACGTAGATACCGACCACGTGACAGCCACGGTTTCAACCATCGGCGTGAACCATCGGCATTGAGCGTTGAGAGCACTCGATCCGTTTGTTTGTCCGCTGTCGCTGCACTCATGCGCACCCCATTTGCGCCGCCGCAATGCCCGATTGAATGGCGTCGCGCCTCATTCTCCGCTCACGCTATCCGGCACGGGCGGCCATGGAGGAATGACCTCGCCCTCTGGATCGCGCGTCCGCGTGCCAGGTGGAATCGTACGTCCTCGCATGTCGGCGACATATGCGGCGAGCAAGACGATTTCATTCGGGTGGAGCCGATTGCCCCATGCCGGCATGGCTCCGCTCGCGGCGCCGTTCTGGATGACTTCTGCAATCTGCGTGATTTCAGTGAGATTCTTGAAGTAATCGTCCGTCAAGTTGGGGCCGACGAGTCCTTGTCCCATCGAACCGTGGCATGAAACGCAATTCGTCGCGAAGACGCCCTCGGCGACCGGCATCCATTGCGGATCGCCCATAAGGCTGAGAATGGTCGCCTGATCGGCTTCAAGTTCACCGATCTCGGCGAACAGCTTTTGAAACTCCCGACGCTGGGCTTCCGCGTGCTGTTCCTCCTCCGTCAAGGCCATTGGGCTGAACGTGAAGAAGAAAAAGTAGAACACGCTAAACAGCACACTCCCCAGGAAAATGGTGTGCCACCACCCCGGCGTGGGATTGTCGTATTCGGCAATGCCATCGTACTCGTGTTCAAGCAAATGGCCGTATTGGCCGGAATCGGGCTGGGTCATTGTCTGCTTTCCTCCGAAGCGATGGGTGAATCAAGGTTCTGTGCGCCGTCATCCAGCGCCAGTGCAGCGTCGTGCTTCATCTCTGACTTCGGAGCCAGAATGACCCTCGCCACCACCACAAGAAAAACAACAAGAAAGACGATGAGCGCCATCTGAGGAAAAAATGCGAGGCCGTAACTGCTCATCAATTCGCTGAGACTCATTCCTCACCTCCCGCTGCTGTGGCGTCACCTGCTGGGGGACTCAAAATATCTGTGCCGAGGCGCTTCAGGTAAGCGATGAGCGCCACGACTTGCTTGTCGGCGAGATTCGGGCGTCCACCATCCGATTCGATCTCAAGGGCGATGGCCGCGGCCTGTTCGCGCGCCATTTGCGGTGCGTTGTTGATTGCCTCGCCATACGGAACGCCAAGCATCGCCATCGCATCGACGCGCGCCTGAATCGATTCGAATTCGATTTTCTTTTCGAATAGCCACGGATACGAAGGCATGATGGAGCCTGGCGACGTATCGGTCGGTTCGGCGAAATGCCGGGCGTGCCACGGCGCGTTCGGATTTGTTTGGCCTTCGCGCGCCAAATCAGGACCAATGCGGCGTGAACCCCACTGGAAAGGCCGGTCGTAAATCGACTCGCCGGCCTTGGAATATTCTCCGTATCGCTTTGTCTCCGCAAAAATCGGTCGAATCATCTGCGAGTGGCAGTTGTAGCAGCCCTCCGCGACGTACAAATCGCGCCCGTACAACTCCAGAGGCGTGTACGGCTGCACGCTGTCAATCGTCTTGACCACGCTCTTGACCGTGAACATTGGAATTGCTTCAAAGAGCGAGGCGACGATGACCGCGACAATCACCAGGACCGTAAATTTCATTGGAAAGCGTTCGAGACGACGGTGCCACCAACCCTGCAGGATGTTGACATCGACCTTGTCGCCGAACGCGATATTGGCGTGGAGCCGAGATTCCGGTTTGGGCGGATCCTGATAGTTCTTGGACAGCGGCGCGGCGTATTGAATTGGCTCGTCGTATTGCGGCGGGCGAGTGCGCCACGTCATCCATATGTTCCAGATCCCAAGTCCGACACTTGCGAGATACATCGTTCCGCCAATGGCGCGGATCCAGTAGAACGGAGCGAGCCGCGTCACTGTTTCGATGAATTGAGGATAGGCGAGGCGTCCGGTTGAATCGAAAGCGCGCCACATGAGGCCTTGCGTTACACCTGCCGTATACATCGAAATGACATACAGCAGGATGCCGATCGTCCCAATCCAGAAGTGCGCCGTTGCGGCCTTGACGCTGTAGAGTTTCGTCTGAAACAACCGCGGCGCGAGCCAATAGATCATTCCAAAAGTCATGAAGCCATTCCAGCCGAGCGTGCCGCTGTGCACGTGAGCGATCGTCCAGTCGGTGTAATGTGACAGGGCATTCACGCTCTTGATGGAGAGCATCGGGCCTTCGAATGTGCTCATACCGTAAAAAGTGATGCCGACCACAAAGAACTTGAGGACCGGATCGGTGGCGACTTTGTTCCAGGCGCCGCGCAAGGTGAGCAGGCCATTGATCATGCCGCCCCAGGAAGGCATCCAGAGCATGAGTGAAAAGACCATTCCCAGCGAAGACGCCCAGGCCGCCAGCGCCGTGTAGTGCAAATGATGCGGCCCGGCCCAGATGTAAATGAACACGATTGACCAGAAATGCACAATGCTGAGGCGATACGAGAAGATCGGGCGCTCCGCCGCTTTGGGCAAGAAGTAGTACATGAGACCCAAAAATGGCGTGGTGAGGAAGAATGCCACGGCATTGTGGCCGTACCACCATTGCATGAACGCGTCCTGCACACCCGAATAGATCGGGTAGGACTTCATCAGGTTGTCGAAGCTCGACACCTCGCCCGTTTTGAAGAACTCAAGGACGCCAACGGGGATCCACAGATTGTTGAAGATGTGCAAAATTGCGACGGTGACAATCGTCGCAATGTAGAACCACAGTGCGACATACATGTGTCGTTCGCGCCGGCGGATCAAGGTGCCGAAGAAGTTCACGCCGAAGAATCCGACCCAGACCACCGCAATGGCAAGATCGATCGGCCATTCAAGTTCCGCGTATTCCTTGCCCTGCGTGAACCCGAGGGGCAGTGTCAATGCCGCCGAGACGATGATTCCTTGCCAACCCCAAAAATGCAGTCGACTCAGCCGATCGCTGAACATTCGAGCTTTGCACAATCGCTGCGTGGAGTAGTAAATCGCAGCGAAAATCGCATTCCCGGCGAATGCGAAAATGGCGGCGTTGGTATGCAGCGGGCGGAGGCGTCCGAAAGTGACCCATGCAAGCCCCAAATTTGCTTCAGGAAGCGCCAGTTGAAGAGCGAGAACAACCCCCACCAGCATCGCGATGAATGCCCAGAGCAGGGTCGCCCAAACAAACATGCGCACGATTTTGTCGTCGTACACGAATTCGTCGAGATGGTCATTGGCACGCGCTGCGTCAGCGCCGCCTCCCTCATGCCCCTGTAATCGTGCAGCGCTCATGCCGTCAGCTCCGGTGGAGTGAAAAGAAAGCCGCGCATGCTCGGTGCGCGACTCCTGAATTGTCGCTCATCAGAATAATTCTTAGATGAGCAACGCGTGTCACGGTGTGAAAAAAAAATGGCGCCCGCCTCTCGGGCGAAACGGGCGCCAGCCCCTGTTAGAACAGAAGTTGGAATTGGAGGCGGATGACAAATTCACCGTCATCCGTCGTGGGAAGCAGCCCAATCTGGTTGCCGACAGAGCCGGGAACACCGGTTGCAACCCCTGACACCAAGGCATTCCCTGCGGTGTCATCGAGGTAGTACTGCATGTCCAGCGTGAACTTCGCCGCCTGGCCGTGCAGGTAGTAGTTCGCGCCAACGGTGATTGTGTTGAACGCGTCATCTGCGGTGCGGTCGGAGTCAGGAATGACGACGTCGTAGCGCGCAAATGGTTCGATGTCATCAGTCACGAATACGCCGCCCTGCACGAGGAATCCGAGATCATTGAAGTTGCCGACGCCGCCGTTGGTGTCGGTGTACAGGCCAACACCCATGCCGAAGACATTCCAGCCGTTGCCCTCAACCATAATGTCGGCGGTATAGGCCAGGAGATTGGTCTCAAATGTGCCCGGAGCATGTGGGCTCTGTTCGAAGTGAACGCCACCACCGAGCTTTGCTGCGAATTCAGAGCCGCGTGCAGATGAGAATTGATCGAATTGCAACCAATTTCCTGCGAATTTCCATTCCCAGCGCGTGGTCACGCCCCACTCCGCAGGATCAGCGTTGAAATCAGTGTTTGCAGAGCGAATGCCGCCATCGACGCCCGCCCACATACGCCACGAGTCGGTGCTGTAAAACGCCCAGGCGCCTTGGCTATATCCCTGGCCGAAAACGGCGTTGACCACGGATTGATCAACGGCGAGGCTGTATTTCTCTTGGAGCACATCCTCCCACAGGATTGGCTCCTTCAACTGCCCGCCGAGGATGACGAGGCCGTTGTCGAAGGCATACCCCGCATATGCGTCTTCCAGCGTCAGTGCTCCTCCGTTGCTATCGAAGTTTGCCTGAATGGCGTATACGAAATTTTCGTAGATCGTGCCATCAAAGCGAAGCGCAACTCGCGGCAGGCTGAATCCACTCGTGAAATCATCAACGGTGTTGTTTTCGTCATTCCGGAAGTTCAGCATGTAGCGGGCTTGCAATTGTCCGGAGATATTGAGGCGAAAATCACCGTCGGGCGACGCAAGAAAGAACTTGCCGTCATGGCCTGCGGTTGCGCCGCTCTGAAGCAAGCTCGATCGAGTCTGGGCGTCGGTGAGCAAGTCGGCGACGATGGCACGAACTTCATCTGAATCGAGATCCGACGCGCTGGAAAGGTCGGATGGCGCGGCGTAGGCGCTGGCGCCAAGCATTGTTGCTGGGATCAGGATTGAAGCGAAAGCACGCATCGTTGACCTGCCTTTCTGGCTCGACCAGGGACCTGTCTGGGCGGCTCCAGTTCCGCCATTGCCGACATCCCCGACAATTCAGACAAGAAGATACACTTATCGTCTATTGGAGTGCAAGTCTTGATGACGGGGTCCTTGGGGAGTTGTTATTGGACTTTGAGCGCTGTTTTGCTCAGGGGGCCAATTCTGGTCGATCGCCGGCCGAAATGGACGTCAATCCAAATCTGAAGGATCCTTGAATGATCGAGGTCGACGCAAGAATGGCCAGTGACCGTCTTGCTTCGGCATAGCGCGCATCACGTAATTCCCAACGCCTCCCGGCCAAGGCCACAGCGTGGGATTACGTCAGATTCGTAGTGAGCTTTTGGCAAAGCGGTCGAATGCCGTCTTCCTCATTGAGGATGTCGGCAATCGACGTTGCGGCAAAAACGCGCTCCAAGTTGGCAAGTTGTTCATCAAGGAGCCGATGCAATGCGCAGAGCCGGACATGATCTGGGATGTCAAGAGGACACTTTCGAATGCGCGGGATGGAATCGTCGCTTGCGGATAGAACGTCCAGAACCGTGATCTCGCTCGGTTTTCTGGCAAGCAGGAACCCGCCTCCTACGCCGCGTTGCGAGTCCAGAATGCCAGCGCGCGACAATGTCCGAAGAATCTTCTGGAGGTAGCCAGCAGGCACTTTCGTTCGCTCGGCAATAAAGGGGGCCGTGACCGGTCCGCCACCAACCTGCGCCAAATGCACAACCGCTCGAAGCGCGTATTCGGAAGTCAGGGTGAGCATCAGACGATCATATTCAGGCTTCTGTACCTGATTGTCCAATTTTGAAAGACGGAATCTGAGTGTGCTTTGCCGGTGAAGGCCAGCGGCGCATTCGCCGTCCTCACAGGCTGATTGGCCCCGTTCAGTTAGCGAGGGACATGTCGCGATTGGCGAGATTGATCATGCCGTTGCCAGTGAGATCACCGAAAGTGCCAACCGCCATCTGATGAACCCCAGCGTCCATTGGAGGGGGTACCCTTCAGTCGCCGTGAAGGATGTCATTGTCGCACCAACAGTGACCAATTCGTTTTCGGCGCCAACGACGGCGTGTCGTCATTCGCTCTCATGCCATTCGGCGCCGTGAGGCATTCCAGCCTTAGGCGCGAGGGCGGCGGTGGCGCCGCGGTTCAGCACATGACGTTCAACGAAGTGTCGTGGAAGCTCTGATACATCAAAGGTGGGCTAGGTGAGTCTTGACAGCATCGCCGATGCCAATGTCAGGACAATGAAGAAGCCGCACATGTCGGTGATCGTTGTGAGAATTGGGCCGGCCGCGAGCGCCGGGTCCACTTTCATGCGTTTGAGCAAGAGTGGCACGGCGCCGCCGATCGAAACGGCGATGATTGTATTCAGCATGAGCGCGCCACCGACGACCAGCCCAAGATAGAAATTGCTTTTCCACAAGAATGCAACGAGCCCGATGAGCACGCCAAGCGCCAGACCATTGATGATTCCGACGGAAATCTCTTTGAGCACGGTGCGCACGACTTCCGTTGGACGGACCACACCGAGGGTCAATTCGCGCATGCTCACGGCGACGGCCTGATTGCCGGAGCAACCACTCATATCCGAGATAATCGGAAGAAAAACGGCCAGCGCAATGACAGCTTCCAGTGTGTCCTGGTGCAAGGCAATGACGCTGGCCGCCATGATATTCAGCAGAATATTGACGCTGAGCCACGACAGACGCCGGCGCGACCGCAGCAGCAGCGGCATCGTTCGCAATTCCTCGCCGCCAACAATGCCCTGAGCGTTGCGATAGATACGGTCCTGATCTTCCGCGATCGCGGCGTCCACGGCGGAACGCTCAACAACGCCGCAGAGGACGCCGTTCGCATGCACGACGGGCACGCCAAAGAATCGGTTGTCATCAAAGAACGCGACCAGTTGTTCGAGAGTGTCCGTATCGCGGACCGACGCCGGGTTCGGAATCATGACATCTCGAAGCGCATTCTGCCGCCGCGAGAGCAGCAAGTCACGCATTCGAAGCACACCGACCAACTGGTCATCTTCGTTGGTCACGTATGCGTATTGAATGTTGTAGTCAGCGTAGAGTTCAGCATTGGCGCCAAGATTTTCGACGACTTCCGCCACAGTCGCGGCTTCAGGAAATGCCAGATACTCAGTGATCATCAAGCCGCCGGCGGTGTCGTCCGGATAGGACATCAATCGGCGCACATCATCGGCGTCCGATTCGTCGAGATGCGCCATGATCGCCGTGTAGTGCCGATGGTCGAGCGTGCTGATGAAGTCTGCCTGATCGTCGCTTGGGAATTGCTCCAGGATTCGCGCGGCCGCGACCGGGGGCATGGTCCGAAGCGCATGCGTGATTTGTGGCTCAGGCAATTGCTGAAGGATCGTCGCGGCGTCTTTTGCTTCGAGCATCGAAAACAGCGCGGTTCGGTCTTCGCGCGACAGCCGCGACACCACGTGAATCACGTCGCGCGGAGCGATGCGATCGATGAGCGACAAAGCGCCTTCGCTGTCTTGTTGATGAATCAATTCGGAGAGATCAGCCGTTCCGAGCGTGGAGTCCGCCGCCGCAGGATGAATCGTTTCCATGCAGGAAGCTTATCTGGTCCAATTGTCACCGGTGCGATTCGAATGTTCATGGCGCAATGATCGCCTCCGCTTTCCTTCATTCGGGAGAAGCACTTCGTCTTCACGGCGCGTGGGGCTTGCCCGCCCTTGCGCCTTGTTGTTGGCTGGGTTTAGCTGGTCCAGTTTGCGAGCAATGTTGCGAGGTCAGCGCCATTGACGATCCCATCGCCGGAAAGGTCCGCGGCGCCGCCGAGTCCCCAATTGGCGAGCAAGGTTGCAAGATCAGCGCCGTTGACGATTCCGTCACCATTCAGGTCGCCAAGCACGCCGACCACCGCCGGATGAAAACCAACGCCGCCGATTGGAGCAGCGCCTTCGGTCACCGCGAACGATGACGCCATGGCGCCCACAGTGATCAAGTCTTCATCACCATCTGCATCTACATCGCCGGATTCAAGCACAGCCGGGACAACACTGGACGAAACGTTCATCGCTTCGGCGAGGACGACTCCGGAGGCGCCGCCGGGAAGTGTGTCGTTGCGAATGATCTTGATGACGGGTGGATCGCCGGCGATCACGGCAATGTCCGGATCGCCGTCCGCATCCCAATCAACGCTCTTGACGGATTGGGGGTTCAGGCCGACCGGGATCTGAATCGCCGGCGCAAACTGAACGTTTCCGGGGCTGCTCTCATTGATCAAAATCGATACTTCACCATTCAATGAACCGTCAGGCTGAAGCGTGTTGAAAAGGTTCGCGATGATCAAATCCGGGAGGCCGTCACCATCGAGATCCGCAATCGCAAGCGATGTCGGGCCGTTGCCGGCTTCGAAGACGGCTTGCGCAGCGAAGACTCGATTTCCGAGATAGCGCACAACGGAAATATCACCTGAAGCGGAGTTGGCGACCACGGCATCCGCCTGGCGATCCATGTCCACATCCGCCGGGCAGACCGTGCTGGGACCTGAGCCCACAGGAGTGTTCAGCAAGAATGAATCCGCGAATGGCCCAAGGCCGGCGTCAAAGATGACGGTGAGTGAACCTCCGCCGCCACCGTTGTTGGCGTTGGTCACGAGCACATCGCCGAGTGCGTTGGCGTCGATCAACGCGATCGCAACGGCGCTCGGATCTGGTCCGGTCGCGAAGTCGCCCGCTGATGTGAATGTGCCATCGCCTGCGCCAAAGAGAATGGTGACGGTGTCGTCGCCTGCATTGGTGACGGCCAAATCGAGTATGCCGTCCGCATCGAGGAATCCGGCATCGATGGATGACGGATTGACTCCGACGGGTATCTGCGCGCCGCTCAGGAAGGCGCCCGGCGCCATCGGGTCACCAAGCAGAACCACGACGCTGCCATTCCCACCAAGCGCATCCGGGATGGTGACCGCAAGATCAAGCGCGCCATCGCCATTGAAGAAACCCGCGACGGCGTCAGTCGGGACTCCTTGTTGTACGTTGGTGTCGGTTGGATTCTCAAACTGCAATCCGGCGAGTAGCTCCTCGACTTGCACGGTGACCGTCTCGCCTGACGCCGGCCCTTCGCTCGCTTCAACAATTCGAAGCACGAACGCCAATGGATCCGGAAGCCCTGGGAAGAAGCTGATTCGGAATTGCCCTTCGATGGCGCTCGCATTGATGACATCAAACCGATCGCCGAGTTGCGGAGGCATTGGCGCATCAAGCAAGAATCGATACTCGCCGCCCAGAGTCGCCTCGCCGCTAAACACCATGGCCGAAGGGGCAAAGGGAGCCGCGCCGGTGGTGGTCAGGCGCGTCAACTGTGTCTGGCGGTATTCATCGCCGGAAAGCACTCGGGCGCCGGCGCCAAGCGTAAGCGCCGAGCGCGCCTGTCCCGAGCCAGCGGCTTCAAACCATTCGACGCGGCCCGCAAATTGCGATGTGGCAATCACGTCGATGTCGGCGTCACCATCCAGATCACCGGTGGTGATGTCGCGCACTTGCACGACACCGACCGCAATCATCCGTTCGGTAAACACCGGCGGCGTATCGCCGTCGTTTTCAAAGAGCCGCAACTCGCGGTCGATAAAGCCCGCAGACAAAATGTCCTGATCGCCGTCTCGATCGATGTCGCGGATGGTCACGGAGACGCCCGACGCGACATTGTCGTTCAGCACGTGGCGCACAAATGCGGGTGATCCACCACCCAGATTCTCGTACCAGACGATCTCATCAATCGCGATGAGGTCGGCATTGAATCCGGATGCAGCAAGATCAACATCGCCATCACCGTCAATGTCGTGAGCCGCGACATCGCCGGCGCCCAGAAGCGTCGCATCCACAACATGGGGAGTGAACATCGGCGGATTGGCGCCGTTGCTTTGGTGCCAGGCGATCGTGTTGTCATCACGCGATGCGGAAATCACATCAAAAAAACCGTCGCCGTTAACGTCGGCGGTGGTCACGTTTCGGGCGCCATCGGCCGAAGTGGTGATCGTTCGCTGGGTGAACATCGGTGGATTAGCGCCGTTGTTCTCAAGCCAGAAGACGCTGTTTGACGCGTTCGCTGCGACCACAATGTCCGGCGCCTCGTCATCGTTCAGGTCGCGCACGGCAATGGAGGTTGGATCATTTAAACCAGACGCTGCGGTGAGCGCCATGAATGAAGGCGGCGATCCGCCAAGATTTTCAAACCAGACGACCTCATCGCCGATTCGCGCCGCTGCGACCACATCGAGATCGCCGTCACCATCCAGATCAACGGTCGCCACGTCATTGGCGCCATTGACGGTGTTTGATATGAGGCGGTAGGTAAACGATGGCGGCGCTTGACCGTCGTTGTCGAGCCATGCAACCGAATCGTCATCGTAAGACGCAGTCACGATGTCGAGATCGCCATCGCCATCAAGGTCCGCCGCGACGGACGATTGCCCGCCGTCCATGTCGCTCGACGCCAGGCGCAGTGAGTACGTCGGAGGGACGCCGCCCAGCGTGAGGCGTGCGGGAGTCAGCAGCATGGCGTTGTCGCCGAGATCGACTCGGCCGCCGAGCTTGAGGCTTGACGCCGCATCGGCAACGAGCTTGGATGCATCACCGAGCGTCACGATGCTTGTGGCGCGCTGAATGAAGTTCTCAGCGACGACGTCAACCGCGGCGCCGACCGGAATGTCGTACACGCCCGCTGCTTGTATGCCTCGCGTCGGCGCGGCTTCAATCATCGCACCGTCGGCAAAGTCATAAATTCCGCCTTCGGGCTGTTCAAAAGCGCCGTTGCTCTGGAGCGTGAGGGCTTTGCCAAGAAAATCGATGTGCGGCTCGAGCGGAATCACTTCGCCGATGATTTGCAAGGTGTGTCCCGAGTTCGCTGCGGCGATCGCGTCCGAAATCGCGTTGAACTCGGCGAGCGTATTGAGGTTGACGACGGGCGGCCCGGTGACGCCGTACCACGCGATTTCATCAATACGAATCGACGCGGATAGAAAATCAATATCGCCATCGTCATCGACGTCTTCGGCATAGATCACTTCGCCGCCGTCGGCCTGATCCGTCACCAGATGTTCGGTGAACATCGGGGTTGCGGCGCCGTCGCTCTCAAACCAGCGCAAGCGATCGTTCTGACCTGAGATCGCCGCGACATCCACGTCGCCGTCCGCATCCACGTCTATGGCGACGACGGAGCTCACGCCGTTTGACGCGGGCACGACACCATCCGGATGAATCGTGATGACGTTGGGCGCGGAAAACGTGGCGGGAACGCCACCGAGATTTCGATACCACGCGACTTTGTCGTCGCGGCTCGAGCCGGAAACGACGTCAATCAAGCTGTCGCCATCGATATCTGCCGCGACGACGGACCAGGCGACGTCCGCCGTGTCAGAAATCACGCGCGGCGTAAACGATGGCGAGGGGGCGCCGTTGTTCTCATACCACGCGATGCGATCGTTGTCTGAAGATGCGGACAGAATGTCGATGTCGGAATCGCCGTCGAGGTCAATTGCGAAGACGGATTGTGGACTGTCAGCAAATCCTTGTGCGCCGCCGCCCGGCCCATCCGGATCCTGCGTGATCACGTGCGTGGTAAACGTGGGTAAGAGACCGCCCGAGTTTTCATACCACCGAATGGCGTCGTCGAATTCCGAACTGGATACGACATCGATATCTGAATCACCATCGAGGTCCGCCGCGATGACCCAATTGGCGCCGTCGGCGGTCGTGGTGATCAATCGTTCCGTGAAGGTCGGCGGTGATCCGCCGTTGTTCTCATACCAGGCGATGGTGTCGTCGTTGCGCGATGCCGAGAGCACGTCGATGCGGCCGTCACCGTTCACATCAATGGCAAAGACGGATAACGCAAAATTGGCGTTGGTGGTGATGACGTGGGGCACATACGTTGGCGGCGCGCCGCCGATGTTCTCGTACCACGCAATCTGGTCATTCGTGCGCGCCGCCGAAAGCACATCCGTGTCGCCGTCGGAATCAAGATCAATGGCGAATACGGCGCTGGCGCCATTGGCAAAGCCTTGATCAGGTCCGAAGAAACCATCGTCGTCAGAAGTGATGATGTGCGTCGGAAACGGCTGGACGTCGGCGGAGGCCAATGCCGGAGCAAGAAAAAGGGGCAGGGCCAACGTGCCAGTCAAAGCGCAACGCGATCGGCGCATGGTGAAGCGAACGCCCAGCGAGTGACAAGTCATGATGCACGCTCCACTTGAGCCGCGAAAAGCGGCGGTTCTCCCCCGAAGTGATCACCGATCCGCCAGAGTACGGGAACGACACCAGCGGTTTCAATAACTTTCGATCAACTCTTGCGCCGCCTTGGCTTGAGCGATTTACGACCCTTCGGCCAGCAACAGGCGCACGGATTCAATCCTGCGGCGAATCTGAGACGTTGTTTCGTCTTCAGGAAGTGAACCAAGCACATCACGCGCTCGGCCAAGCATGTCGCCGGCCTCTGTCGCGGAGCCCAATTCCGCTCGGGCGCCGGCCAGCGCGGCCAGCGCCTCGGCATACCCGCGGCGCACGCGCGCGTCTTCGGACGAATCCGCCCCGAGCGACTCGTACGCATTGATCGCCGCCTGAAGCGACGCCGCAGCGCCGAAAGAGTCATCCAATTCCATCTGCGTGACGCCCTGCCCGGTCAGCGCCTGAGCCACATCGTGCGTCACGTTGGCATTGTCCGGATCGCGATCCGCCTCGACCTGAAGCACAGCAACCGCTTGCATATACGCACGGTTCGCCGCCGAATAATCACTCGCAGCCGCATGAGCCATTCCTGCATTGCGCTGCGCTACGCCGTACTCGATGGCGAGTGTTGCGTTGTCGGGGTCAGCATCCTTCAGTGACTTTGCATACGCGGCCAGTTCATCGAACGTCTGCGCAGCGGCTTGCGCATCGACCGACATCGCGATGGCGGCGAGCTGGCTCGAAACCAGCATCCAGTCCCGCTGCGCCTCCGCATTGAGCGGGTCCACCTCGCGCCGTCGCTCGGCAATTGTTTTGGCGCGGCGTAATCGATCCACGGCTTCGTCAAAACGATCAAGCGCGGCGAGCGGGCTTGACAGAAAATAGAGCCCCCACATGAGATCACGCTGCGCGCCGCTGTCCGTCGCATCACGCTTGGCGAGCGCTTCGCGGACATTGACGCACTCTCGGTTGAATTCAAGCGCTTTCACGGGATTGCCGCGATCCATGGCGAGATTGCCAAGACGCATGGCCGCACTTGAAATCTCACGCTGCACGGCAAGGTCATTGGGCTGACGTCGGCCAAGATCGCGGCGAATGGTGAGCGCCTCGGTGTAGTACACATCGGCTTGATCAAATTCGTGTTGCCGCTTGTGCATGTCGCCGATGGTCTGAATCGCGGTAGCGAGATCGCGCTGCGCCGCGATGTCCTTTGGTGCGGCTGCGGCGAGTTGGCGGCGCCACGTGAGCGCTTCTTCGGAGAGCGCAATGGCTTCGGCCGTGTCGCCGGTGCGGCGCAGCATTCCCGCCAATTTGGACTGCGTGCGAGCGAGCAATTGAAGCTGTGTCAGGTCGTTCGGCGATTCCTTCACATTGGCGCGGCGGATCTCGATCGCACGATCAAATGCCTCTCGTGCGCTCGCCGTCTCGCCAAGATTGCCGACAAAGGTGGCGCCCATGACATCGCCGAGTCGTTCATAGGCGTTCGCCGCGCTTTCGCGCAGTTCTTTCGTATCAAGCGCCGCCGCATCGAGACTGTTGAGGTACGTGAGCGCCGCGTCGGTCAAGAGCTCGCGAGCCTTGGTGGAGCCTTCGAGATTGGTGACGGCAGTTTGCACATCACCCAGCAGGGCGTTGGCAAGGTCGCGGCCTTCGGCAAGCCGCAGCTCAGCACGATCACGCTGGATTGAGGCAATGCGCGCCTGCCACGCCATGCCAACGGCGCCGACCACAATCGCGACGGCGACGGTGGCAGCGCTGGCGACAAGCGTTCGGTGGCGGCGCACAAACTTGCGTGTTCGGTAGGAGGCGCTTGGAGGACGCGCTTTGACCGGATCGTGGTGCAAATACGCTTCGAGATCGCTGGCAAAGTCCGAAACGGCGTGATAGCGGCGAGTGCGATCTTTTTCGATCGCCTTCATGACGACCCAGTCCAGGTCGCCGCGCAGTTCGCGGGCCAGTTCGAGGGCGCCGGTGGCGCGGTTGCGTGCGGCGCTGGCCATCATTTCCCGCGACTGGCCGATCTCTGTGGTGAGTTTTGTGCTAGGTCTTGGCGGGTCCACTTCGCGGATAATGCGTTGAATCTCGGCGTATCCCGCTGCTCGCAGGGTTTTTGAATCAAACGGCAGTTGCCCGATCAGCAATTCATACAGCACGACGCCAAGCGAGTAGATATCGCTCCGCGTATCGATGTCCTGACTGGTCATTTCCGCCTGTTCGGGGCTCATGTATTCGGGCGTGCCGATGAGCTGGCCGAACTCGGTGAAATACGCTTTTTCACTCAGGCGATGATTGGTTGCTTTGGCGACGCCGAAGTCAATGACTTTGGGGCGCGCAACATCATCCTGATAGCTCACAAGAATGTTGCTGGGCTTTAGGTCACGGTGAATGACGCCCTTCTGGTGCGCATGCTGCACGGCGTCGCACACGTCGATCATCAGGCGCAGGCGTTCGGCGACGTTGAGCCGGTTGCGGTCGCAATGTTCGTTGATGGGCACGCCTTTGACGTACTCCATGACGAAGTACGGACGCCCGTCCGGGGTGGTCCCGGCGTCGAAGACTTTGGCGATGCCGGGGTGATCCATGAGCGCGAGGGTTTGGCGCTCAGTTTCAAAGCGGGCGATCACATCTTCGGATTGCAGTCCGTGGCGCACAATTTTGAGCGCAACCTGACGCCGGATGGGCGATTCCTGATCGGCGAGATAGACCACACCCATGCCGCCCGTACCGAGCCTGGCGATGGGGCGGTAGGGGCCGATGCGATCCGGGACCTCTTCAGAAGCGTTCGCCGATGACGGGGTGGACGAGTCCGCCGTTTCGAAATGGGATGACCGCCCGCCGTCGCCGGTCGGGTCGCCATTCGGTTTCGATTCGTCCGAGGGATGGTTCGGTTGATCCACCACGTTTGCCCCTTCGCCGCGTGTGGCAGCGTTCACCATTCGAGCGACCAGTGTAGCCACGATGCCCTGATCACCCCATAGATAAGTCGTTCGAAACCGGTCCTGACACCGAATCAGCGTCAATTGACGCCAATTCGGGCGTCTCCGCCCGGGCGTGTCGGCGCCCCAAGTTGTGGGCGACTACCGGCGACGGCCGATTCACTCACTTCCGTTATCCTCAGTCGCCCAACCGGGGCTGCAACGACCCTTTCGGAGGCCTTCCATGCCGGACGCCGAGGTTCGCGTTTCTCTTCCCCAGCGACATTTTGGGGAGACCGCACGCACCGATTTGTGGTGGCTTCAGCCGCTGGTTGTCTTTCTCGGCTTGTCCGGATTCATCGTGTATTCGACGTGGGCCGCGTTTCAGGGTGCGCATTACACTTATCAGGGATACCTGTCGCCCTTTTATTCGCCGGAAATCTTCGGCAACTCTCGCCACAGTTGGTTCGGGCCGTGGCCATTGTGGTGGCCGGGGTGGCTGCCGTACTCACCCGCGTTCCTGATCTTGTGGGCGCCGGGCGGGTTTCGGCTGACGTGTTACTACTACCGCGGCGCCTACTACAAATCTTTTTGGGCGGCGCCGCTGTCCTGCACCGTCGGCAAGCCATTCAAGAAGTATCGCGGCGAAGCCAAGTTGCCGCTGATTCTGCAAAACGTGCACCGGTATTTTCTCTACCTCGCGCTTCTGTTTCTCGTCTTTCTTTCCATTGATGTGTATCACGCGATGTGGTTTGAGACGCCCGAAGGCGTCGTTCAATTCGGCATCGGCGTTGGCACGATCGTGCTGCTCATCAATGTGATTCTGCTCGGCGGCTATACGTTCGGTTGCCATTCATTGCGTCATTTGATCGGCGGCAAGAAGGACTGCGTCTCGAAATCATTCGGTGGCGGGAAGCCGTATGACTGCGTGAGCTGTTTGAATCGCAAGCACATGCTCTTTGCGTGGATGAGCTTGTTCTGGGTGGGCTTTACGGATTTCTATGTGCGCATGTGCTCGATGGGCGTGTTCACCGACTGGAGAATCATCTGACATGGCGGAGTTCACGACGTTCGAACACGATGTGTTGGTGATTGGCGCCGGCGGCGCCGGTTTGCGTGCGGCGATCGAGGCGTCCGCGTGTGGCTGCCGCGTCGGTTTGGTGTGCAAATCACTGCTCGGCAAGGCGCACACGGTGATGGCCGAAGGCGGCATGGCGGCGGCGCTGGCCAATGTCGACGAGCGCGACGGATGGCGCGTTCACTTCGCAGACACTATGCGCGGCGGGCAATACCTGAACAACTGGCGCATGGCTGAGCTTCACGCCAAGGAAGCGCCCGACCGCGTGCGTGAACTGGAATCATGGGGCGCGGTGTTTGATCGCACCAAAGAGGGCCGCATTCTTCAGCGCAACTTCGGCGGGCATCAATATCCGCGACTGGCGCACGTCGGCGATCGAACCGGTCTGGAAATGATTCGCACCTTGCAGGATCACGGTATTCATCAGGGAATCGACGTGCACATGGAAGTGACCGTGGTGACGCTGCTGAAGGATGGTCAGCGCATCGCCGGCGCACTTGGGTATGACCGCGAGCGCGGCCGATTCCGGCTGTATCGCGCCGGCGCCGTCATTCTCGCGACGGGCGGCATCGGCAAAGCCTTCAAGGTGACCAGCAACAGCTGGGAATACACCGGTGATGGTCATGCACTGGCGTATGACGCAGGCGCCGATCTGAAGGACATGGAGTTTGTGCAGTTTCACCCAACCGGGATGGTTTGGCCGCTGAGCGTGCGCGGCATCCTCGTCACCGAAGGCGTGCGCGGAGAGGGTGGTGTTCTTCGAAACAGCGAAGGCCGCCGATTCATGTTCGATGACATCCCGGATCTCTATAAGAACCAAACCGCGGACAACGAAGAAGAAGGCTGGCGGTACGTGATCGGCGACAAGAACGCGCGGCGCCCGCCGGAATTGCTCACACGCGATCACGTCGCGCGATGCATCGTGCGTGAGATCAAGGCTGGGCGCGGCAGCCCGCACGGCGGTGTGTACCTCGACATCGGATGGATCAAAGAAAAAATCTCCAATGCCGAGGAGCACATCAAGAAGAAGCTGCCGAGCATGCACCATCAGTTCAAGCAGCTCGCCGGTGTGGATATCACCAGGGAGCCGATGGAAGTCGGTCCGACCACGCACTACGTCATGGGCGGCATCGATGTGGACGGCGATACGCAGATGTCCACCGTGCCGGGGCTGTTCGCGGCGGGTGAATGCGCTGCTGGTTTGCACGGCGCGAACCGACTGGGTGGCAATTCGCTTTCTGATCTCGTGGTGTTCGGCAAACGCGCCGGCGAGTATGCCGCGAAGTTTGCGAAGGAGCATGGACAGCCGACCGTCGATCAAGGTCAGGCGGACGACGCGATGCGAGATTCGCTGGCGCCGTTTGATCGTGCGGCGGAATCTGGCGCTGAGAATCCTTACGAGATTCAGCACACCTTGCAGGATCTCATGCAGAACAACGTCGGCATTGTGCGCAATGAAGAGGAGATGGCCGCCGCGCTGGATGGCATCGCCAAACTGCGCGGGCGCGCCAAGCATGCGTCGGCGCACGGACACCGTGAATACAACCCCGGCTGGCATACCTGCGTTGACCTGAACAATCTCTTGACCGTCGCGGAAGGCGTGGCGCGATCGGCGCTTGAGCGAACGGAAAGTCGCGGCGCCCATTTCCGTGAAGACCACCCCGAAAAGGTGAGTGACTGGGGTCAGTGGAATCTCATCCTGCGTAAGGGCACGGACGGCGCCATGCAGATTGAGCGCCGGCGCATCGCCGAGAGGCCGGCGGAGCTCACCACGATCATCGAGGAGATGAAGTAATGGCCACCGCGACGTTCAAAATCTGGCGCGGCGACGCCTCCGGCGGTGAGTATCGCGACTACACGGCTGAGTTCGATCAGGGCATGGTCGTGCTTGATGTGCTGCACCATATTCAGGCGGAGCAAGCGGGGGATCTGGCGATCCGCTGGAACTGCAAAGCCGGCAAGTGCGGCTCATGCTCGGCGGAAATCAACGGCAAGCCAAGGCTGATGTGCATGACGCGCATGAGCACACTTCCCGTCGATGAGCCGATCACGATTCAGCCGATGCAGACGTTTCCAATCATTCGCGATCTGGTGACAGACGTTTCGTCGAATTTCAAGATGAAGCGGTCGATCAAGAAGTTCAAGCCGCGCCCGCCGGACACGGAGGACGGCGCCTGGTTGATGGATCAGCAGGATGTTGAGCGCGTGCAGGAATTCCGCAAATGCATCGAGTGTTTTCTGTGTCAGGATGTCTGCCATGTCCTGCGCGAGCACCACATGCATGATGAATTCATCGGGCCGCGGCATCTCGTCTACGCGGCAGCGCTGGAGATGCATCCGCTGGACACGGAGGACCGCGTTGCGGATCTGAAGAAGCTGCACGGCGCCGGGTACTGCAACATCACCAAGTGCTGCACAAAGGTTTGCCCGGAGCACATCACGATCACCGACAATGCGATCATTCCGCTGAAAGAGCGAATCGCGGACGAGTTTTATGATCCGGTCACCAAGCTCTTTCGGATCTTTCAGCCGAAGAAGAAGTGAGCGGCGCCCTTACCATTGCCGTCATGGAGCTTGTCATGCACGAACTCAAGCCAATTCACTCCAACACCGTTGCTCGGGCGCTGTCAAAGGCGGAGCGGTATCGACTGCTGAACGAGCCGCGCGAATCCATCAGCATCTGCCGCGACATTCTTGAGATCGAACCGGATCATCAGGATGCGATCGTGACGCTGCTGCTGACGCTGACGGATTTGTTCCCGGCGTGCGACTTGCGGCATCACAATGAAGCCGAATTGCTGTTGAAGCGTATTCGCGATCCGTATCGCAAGGCATATTACGAAGGCGTGGTTCTGGAGCGCTGGGCGAAAGGAAAGCTCAAGCGTGACGCCGCTGGGCATGTGGTTCACGAGGGATTGACGGCGGCGATGGAGCGGTATGCGCATGCCAGCTCCATCAGTCCGGAGGGCGATGAAGATGCGATCTTGCGCTGGAACACGTGCGCGCGCCTGTTGAATGATCGGCCGGACCTTCAGCCGCGAGCGGCGCGGGAAGAAGAATTGATCATTGATGAGGACATGCCCATCCGCTGATGGAATGGGTCGGTCGCAGGTTCACTGGTTGAGCGATCGGAGCCGCGCTTCGATTTCATCGAGACGCAGATCAGCGCAGGCGCCGGGCGACACCCGATCGCGGATGCTTTGTTGTGGAGTAGCGTTTTCCGACGCCGCGCCACCCTCGGCAACCATGCGGTAGGCATCGCGGAAGGGGACGCCGGAGACGGCAAGCTCAACAGCGCGATCCGTCGCCAACAGCGCAGGATCTATTGAATCCAGCATGCGGTCCGCATGAAACGTGAGACCTTCGATCACGCGCGGCACAATCGCGCCGGCGCGTGTTGCAGACTGGAGGCCGCGAATGAGCGGGCCCTTGGTGAGTTGCAGGTCTCGGTGATACCCGCTCGGCAGCGACGTGATGTTCTGGATTTGGGCCATGGCGCCAGCGACAACGCCGGCGCCGGCGCGCAGCAGTTCGGCGACATCAGGGTTGCGCTTGTTCGGCATGATGGACGAGCCGGTGGTCGCTTCGGCGGGGAGTGACACGAAGCCGAATTCAGCGCTTGCGAAGAGTGTGAGATCCCAACCGAGCCGGCGCACATCCTGCATGAATTGCCATGCAACGCTGAGCGCATGCGCTTCGAATTTGCCCCGGCTGGCCTGCGCGTACATCGGGTTGATCTGAATACGGTCGAAGCCGAGTTCCGTCGCGACTTCGGTGCGCGGCAAGGGGACATTCACGCCGTATCCAGCCGCGGTTCCGAGCGGACAGGAGTCGATCCAATCAATGGTGGACTCGAGCAGCAGCGCGTTGTCGACAAAAGACTCCGCGAAGGACGCCATCCACAGTCCTACGGTGGACGGCACGGCCCGCTGCATGTGTGTGTAGCCCGGCATCGGAACAAATTCATGCGCCCGCGCCTGACGCAGCGCGGCGTGCGCACACTGCACAGCGCTGGATTGAAGCTCTCGAAGCGCATCCTTCATGAACAGACGCGTTGAAACGAGCACCTGATCGTTGCGGCTGCGCCCGAGATGCACGCGCTTGCCCAAATCGCCGAGTTGATCAACGAGGTAAGACTCAATCGCGGAGTGCCCGTCTTCGAAACGATCATCCAATACGAAATCGCAGGATTGAAATTCGAGGAGCAGCGCATCCAACGCGCTGACGAGCGATGCATGCTCCTGCTCCGTCAGCAAGCCGATGGAGCGCAACCCACCGACGTGCGCAATGGTCGCGCGAATATCGTGCGGCATGAGAACCGCATCAAGATCGCGATCCTCACCGACCATGAAGTCGAGCAACTCCTGATCGAGAACCGAATCGTTTTTTATCCACAGCATGCTGGTCATGGGAGGAGCCCGTCCGTCGGCGCCAGTCCGAGCGCCAGATTGATGTTCTGAATCGCTTGTGACGCTGCGCCTTTCATGAGGTTGTCAATGGCGCACACCACGGCGACCTGGCGCGGATCGTTGCGATCGACCGTCAGCAGCCCGATGTCCGCGTACGGCGTGTTGACGACATTGTGGAGCGAGGGCGTTTCGGCGTTGAGGGCGCGCACGAAAGGCGCGTCTGCATAGTGTTGAACAAAGTGCTCACCAAGCGCATCGGTGTCGATCGGTTCATTCAACGTGACGAGCGCCGTCACCATGAGGCCGCGGAAGAATGGCGCAACACTCGGCGCAAAACGCACCGGCATGCCGAGATGGTGCGATGCTTCACGCTCATGCCCGTGGTTGGCGAGCGCATAGGGAAGGATGTTGTCCCGCAGCGTGTTTGGGTCGTTGCGATCATTGGGTGTCGCCCCGGCGCCGCTGTACCCGGAGACGCCAAAGCAGTGCGCCGATGCGACGCCGAGATCAGCAAGTGGGCGCAGGGCGAGGTGCATCGCCGTCGCGTAGCAACCGGGGTTGGCGATGCGACTGGCCGTGCGGATGTCTTCGCCGAAAGTTTCCGCGAGGCCGTACGTCCAGTCCTGATGAAAGCGATGGTCCGCGCTGATGTCGATGGTCAATCGCGGCGCGGCGGAGTTCTTCACGACTTCTTCCGCCGCCCCGTTTGGAAGCGCCAAGATCAAAACATCCGCGGCGTCCAGATCCTCCATCGCAGATTCGGTCTCGATAAAGCGCAGGTCATGCGGCGCCCCGGGAATGGTGTCCGCGATGGGTTTCCCGGCGCCAGAATCCGACGTCGCAAAGGCGAGGTTCAAGTGCGGATGCGCCAAGATCAAGCGCACCAGTTCGCGCCCGACGTATCCGCGCGCGCCGAGGATTCCGACGTTCGCCGTCGTCATTTCAGCCGGCGCCGACGGGCTGCGGCTTGAGTTCGTGAGAGTCGACAAAGGAAGGCTCCAGATGTGCGGCATGGTCGATGCACGCTTCGATCAGGTTTCGATTGGTGAGGCCGCGCCAGAAGATGACCCACTGGCCGTCGCGCAGGCAGCCATCGGCGCGCTGGAAATACCACGTGTTGATGGGATTGTTCTTCCGCGAGCGCCAGAACATGGCGGGGTATTCATCGAGCAGGTGGTTCCACAGTGCGGCGCCGATGCCGGCGCCTTGGGCTTCCGCGGTCACGGCGAACTTGTCGAGGTACGGCGCGGGGGCGTCCTCGTTCATGATGGCAACGGCGGTGTAGTCACCCGCGACATAGATGCGCCGGTTGGCGTTGTAAGTGAAGTATTCCGGTCGCAACGTGCGGGCAAAGGCTTGTTCAAGCACGGCGCGCAGCCGCGATTCGTTCGTCGGGTCGATGGCTTCGAGTTGACGGACGTGGGCGCCACGCCGAACGAGTGTGCCATTGCCACGGTGGGTGAAGAGTTCTTCCGCCAAGTGGCGCGGCGACGTGATTGAAACGGTCGAGTGTTCATCAAGATGATGCAGCAGATCGCTGATTTCGCGCAGCTTGAGCGCCATACCGCCGTGAACCCAATCCTGCGCCATGAGCCGGTCGAAGTCTTCGGCAAGGTTGATGGCGGGGATGACCTGGTTCGCAGCGTCCAGCAAGCCGCCGGTCTTGGTGAGAAACACCACCTTGCGCGGCTGCAGTGTTCGGGCGAGTTCCTTGACAGCGACGTCAGCGTTGATGTTCAGAATCTGGCCGTTCGCAGTCTCGCCGAGCGGTGAGATGATCGGCAGGTACCCACTGCGACTGGTCGCTTGAACGGACTCGAGGTGGACGGCTTCGACTTCACCAACTAATCCGACATTGGGCATGTCTGAGAGTGTCGCTTCAAAAACACCACTCGGGATCGGACGCGCTTTCACGCCATGCTGGTCGAGCGCATCGGCCAGCGCCGTCGCAGTTCGCAGGAACACTTTGCGGGCGGCGCTGAGCACTTCCGGCGTCGTGACACGAAGCCCGTCGATCCATTTCGATTCGATGCCCTGTGACTCGAGTTCGCGCGTCAACTGCGGGCCGCCGCCATGCACAATGATTGGGCGCAGGCCGACCGCGTGCAAAAATGCAATCGATGATGCAAGTTCGTCGAGCTGCTCTTCGATGATGCCGCCACCGACTTTGACGACCGCGAAGCGAGCGGACTCCACGCTCGTAAACGCACTGAGATACTGGTTGATCTCGCGGCGCGTGCCGAGTGAGGAGAGGAGCGTGATGATGAGGTCGTGGCTGGTTTTCATGGGTGGCTTCGCCGGCCTTGTTCAAGAGGCGTTCAGGCTGAAGAGTTCACGGTATTTGTCGAGCGCGAATGACAATTGATCGAGGCTGACGAACTCGTCCGCCGTGTGCGCCTGTTCAATGTGTCCGGGGCCAAAAACAAACGTGGGCAAGTTTGCTTCGGCGAAGAGGGCGGCCTCAGTCCAGTAGTCCACGGGCGGCGATGTTTCGATGCCGAGTTCACGAGCGCACGCCGCGGACGCTTCGTGGTGCGGAAGCGCGGGGGCATCGAATCGTGGTCTCCAGTCCGCTCTGGCCGATGAGGGAATCATGTTTCGCAATTGCGCAAGGCAATCGGCGTTGAGCACACTCGCCGGCGGGCGGACGCCAAAGTTCACGATGGCTGATGAGGCGATCATGTTGGATTTCGATCCGCCGCGGATGACGCCGATGTTGAAACGGTGGTCGTCGTGCGCCGCCTCCGAGTGAAAATGCTCAAGCGCTTTCGATGACCACTGAACGGCATGGTGCAGCGCACTGTCGTTGCGACCATCGCGTGATGAGCTGTGCCCGGATGACCCCTTGAACTCGATTTCGCACGTCGCCAGTCCGCGATGCTCAGTGACAGCTTTGCCGCCCGTGGGTTCGGAAACGACCACGCATTCGACGCTTTTGATCGGGTCAGTCAGGTAGGCGCGTACGCAGCGGCTTGGTCCTGCTTCTTCATCCGTGCTGAAGAGAATCGCCATGGCGCCTTGGGTGGACTCCGCTGCGGCAAGCTGACATGCCGCGGCGCCTTTGATGTCGCAGGCGCCAAGTCCGATGGCGCGATTGTTCTCGACGCGAAGCGTCCACGGATCGGCGCTCCAGCCGGGGTCGTCAGGGACGGTGTCCAGGTGGCAGTTCACAAGATGCTTCGGCCAGCCGCGCACGGCGAGAAGATTGACGCTGCCGTCGCCGAGATCGTCAATGCGCACGTCAAAGCCGCACGATTCGAGTGCTTCACTCGAATGCAGGATCGCAGCATGCGATGCCGTGATCGCGCGAGGCGGGTTGCGCGAATCTGCGGCAACAAGAGCTTTGAGATGCGTCAGAGCACGGTCGAGCACGAGGGCTTGAGCTCCGTAAGTTTGGGTGAGGTGATCTGTCGCTGTGCAGCGGTGGCGCTGGAGAGACCATAAAGGTGAATGAATCCCTCGGCGTCGGCTTTCGTCCACGGCGCTGATTGGGCATACGTCGCACCAGGCGTGACGAGCATGTTCGGCGTCTGAATGGCGACGGCGTGGCATATGCCGCCGCACGTTTCAAGGACGACCTCACCGGTGACGTTGGTCTGCGTCGAGTTGATCAACGCTTCAAGATCAGCGCGGAGTGGTTCGAAAAAGAGACCGGAATACACCAGCTCCGTCCAGCGGTGCGCGGCGATTGCTTTGAACTCGTTCTGTCGCTTCGTGATGACGCACTCTTCAAGCGCTCGATGCGCTGTGAGCAAGGCAGTCAGGGCCGGCGCTTCAAAGACGATGCGCCCTTTGAGGCCGATGACCGTGTCGCCGGTGTAGATATTGCGACCGACGCCGTAGGCGCCGAAGGCGTCGTTCAGTGAATGCAGGATGTCGGCGCCGCGCATGGGGACGCCGTCGATGGCGACGGGCTCGCCGGATTCGAACTGGATCGTGACGCGCAGCGGTGTGTCCGGCCACTGCGAGCGCGGCGATGTCAGGCGATAGGTCTTCTCGCCCGGGGCGCCGAACTCGTCGATCTCGGCGCCGGAGATCGTGGCGCCGAGGACGTTGTCGTTGATGGTGTAGCGGCGGGTGGTGTCATCGACATCGAAGCCGCGATCACGGAGGAATTGAATTTCGAAAGCGCGCGGCGTCTTGGTGGCGCCTTGCAATTCACGAATGGGCGCCAGGATTGGCAACGTGGTGAGGCATCGCAGGGATTGATCGATGCGCACCTGATCATTGCCCATTGCAGTGCAGCCGTGGGCGACGGCGGCGGCGTCGAGTTCATTGGCGATATTCACGAGTTGCGATGCGATCACGTACCGATCGGAGCACAGCAGAGGGTATTGGTTCTGGTAGAGGGCGCCGCCCATGATGAATGGCGTGACGAAAGATGTCCACAATTCATCGGACGCATCGACGGTCCGGTGTTTAACCGCGCCAAGTTCCTGCGAGCGAGATTGAATGTGTTTGCGTTCGTCGATCGAGGCGCCGCCGGTGTCCACAAAGACGGTGACGACGTCATACCCCTGATCGATCAGGGCGGGAACGCAATAGCTGGTGTCAAGCCCTCCGGAGAAGGCCAGGACGACGATCGGTTTCATTGGGCGTACTTTCGTTGGAGTTAGACGAGCGCGGCTTCAATGGGTGAAGGAACAAGAGCTGCCATCAGCGCTTTTTGCACATGAAGCCGGTTCTCCGCTTCTTCAATGATGAGTGAACGCGGCGAATCCATCACGGCGTCAGTCGCTTTCACGTTTCGCCGCGCCGGCAGGCAATGGCTGAACACGGCGTTGTTGGTCATTGACATTTTTTCTTCATCAACGATGAAGTAGCGATTGGCCTCGCGCATCGGTCGCTCGTCATCCCAATGGCCGTAGTACGCAAGTGAGCCCCAGCTCTTGGCGTAAACAGCATCGGCATCGGCGTACGCCTCTTCGATGTCATGTGTGATGTTCAGCGAGCCTCCGGAATCGGCGGCGTTGTTCGCGGCGTCACTCATGTAGCGCTCGTCAAGCACGTATTGCTCATTGGGGCACAGCAGCGTGACGTCCATACCGAAGCGCGTGGCGATGAGCATGGCCGAATTCGCGACGGCGGTGTTCAGCGGTCGCGGGTGATACGTCCAGGTGAGTACGTACTTCTTTTTTTTCAGTGATCCAAGCTGGTCCTGAAGCGCCATGACGTGCGCCAGTTCCTGGCATGGGTGCAGGATGGTCTCCATATTGATGACGGGGACGGTCGCGTGGCGCGCAAAGGCGTTCAGAACGATGTCCTGCCGGTCGATCGACCAGTCCTGAAACAGGGGGAACCGACGCACGGCGATGAGATCGCAGTAGCGCGACAACACGCGGGCGGCTTCTTTGGCATGTTCCTCGGCGGCGCCGTCCATGACTTCGCCTTCACCGAACGCCATCTCCCACGCGCCCTTGCCGGGTTCGAGGACCACGGCGTGCGCGCCCATCTGAAACGCGCCGATTTCGAACGAGGCCCGTGTGCGCAACGACGGGTTGAAGAAGACGAGGGCGATGGTGCGCCCTTGAAGCAGCGGCTGGTGCGGCACGTCGCGCAGCGATCGCGCATGATCAAGAAGCGACTGGAGTTCCTCGACGGACCAGTCCTGCGTGGAAAGAAAATGTTTGGGTGTCATGCGGCTTGCTCGGTTGACTCAACGGCGGATTCAAGAAACGCAACGACTTTGGCGGCGACGGATCGGCTTGGGGTCGCCAGAAACAGCGTGTCGTCGCCGGCGATCGTGCCGACAACTCCCTTGGGCGATCTTCGATCAATCGCGGCGCCGAGCAGCCCGGCGTGCCCGGGCGCTGTTCGAATGACGACCAAGGCGTCAGCGACTTCGATGCGCACGACGTGACGCCGCAAGGTGGATTCGAGCTCCGTCTCCGACGTGACGCTTAGCAGTGCGCCTTCGCCGGGGAGCGCGTATCCCTGCGGCCCTCGAATCGCCCCGATTGCGGCGAGGTCGCGCGACACGGTGGCCTGGGTCACTTCGACGCCGCGTTCGGCGAGCAAGTCCGCAAGCTCCTCCTGGGTCTGGACGGGTCCGGACCGGAGCACTTCGGCCAGCAGTTCTCGACGACGCTCTCGACGCATAGCATATTTATACAGAACTCTGCATGAATATGTCAAGCGGGCGATGGCTTTCCCGTGGGGAGCGGCTTGCCGTGTGGGAGTCGTCCTTGTGGTTTCTCCCGACGTGCCGGGGCTCCTGCTCCGGTATGGTGCGATTTGCGTCAACGGGCGCCCGTTGGTGGATTTGCGCGGCGTGGAAGGAGAACGACGGTGATGGATCGGCCCAGCGTGCGTGTGCCTTCGGGATGGCTTCGGCGAATGACGCTTTCGTTCAGGAGTGGTGTCGTTCTGGTCTTGTGCGCTGTCGTCGCGGTGTCTGCGACGGCGGAGCCGGAGAACGCGGCCCAGCGATTGACTCGATCGGTCGCGCCGCCGTCGCGCGATCTTGGCGACGAAGCAAACCGCGCGCTGTACGCCGTGGGCTATGCGCACCTCGATACGCAGTGGCGCTGGGACTTTGTGACAACCATCGATGAGTACATCCGCGCAACGATGGATGACAACTTCGCGCTCTTCGAGAAGCACCCGGAGTATGTCTTCAATTTCACCGGCTCGGTGCGGTATGAAATGATGAAGGAGTATTACCCGGAGCGCTACGAGCGGCTCAAGGGTTACATCACCGATGGTCGCTGGCGTGTGTCGGGTTCATCGGTGGATGAGGGCGATGTCAATGTGCCTTCCGCAGAATCAATCGTGCGGCAGGTGCTGTACGGCAATCGCTATTTCGCCCGCGAGTTCGGCGAGACGAGCCATGATTTCATGCTGCCGGATTGTTTCGGATTCCCCGCGTCGATGCCGTCGATCTGGGCGCATTGCGGCTTGCTTGGGTTCTCCACGCAAAAACTGACGTGGGGTTCGGCGGTTGGCATTCCATTCAAAATCGGTGTCTGGGAAGGGCCAAACGGCGATGGCGTGATTGCGGCGCTTGATCCAGGGCCGTACGTCGGCGCGGTGGAAGGCCGCGTGGACACCAATCCGACGTGGGTTGAGCGCGTGAATCGGAATGGCCGGATGTACGGCGTGTGGGCGGATTATCACTATTACGGAACAGGCGATCAGGGCGGGGCGCCGCGCGAAACGGATGTGAGCAATTACGTCGACAGCGCGAGCGCTGACGATGGCGCAATGAAGCTTGTGCTTGGCTCATCGGATCAGATGTATGTGGACATCACGTCTGAGTTGCGTGAAGGATTGCCGCGCTATCGGGGCGACATGCTGCTGACAGAGCATTCGGCGGGCACGCTGACGTCGCAGAGTTACATGAAGCGCTGGAACCGGATGGCGGAGCAACTCGCCGATGCGGCGGAGCGCGCCAGTGTGATCGGGTCGTGGATGGGCGGAATGACGTATCCGTACGAGAAGCTGGAGCGTGCGTGGGTGCGTGTGCTGGCGAATCAGATGCACGACATTCTGCCCGGGACCAGCATACCACGCGCGTATCGGTATTCGTGGAATGATGAGATCGTCGGCATGAACCTGTTTGCGGATGTGCTCACGCAGGGCGTCGGCGTGGCGTCAAGCGGACTGGATACGGATGTTGAAGGTACGCCGCTCGTTGTTTTCAATCCGTTGTCGATTGAGCGCGAAGAGGTGGTCGAGGCGGTTGTCCCGGTCGATGACGCCGGAAACGTACGCGTGTTCGGACCGGATGGTGTCGAGACGCCATCGCAACTCCTGGCAAATGATGGCACGGAAGTGACGGTGCTCTTTCTCGCGAAGACGCCGGCCAATGGATTTGCGGTGTATGACGTGCGTCCGTCGAAGACGCCGTTCGAAGATGACGCCGGGCCGACGGTGACGCCGGAAGTTCTTGAGAATGAGAGCTTTGTCGTGCGGATCAATAGTGCGGGCGACATCGCCAGTGTGTACAGCAAGGAATTGCAGCGCGAACTGCTTTCGGAGCCGGCGACGCTTGTGTTTACGCATGAGAAGCCGCGGAATTGGCCGGCGTGGAATATGGATTGGGCTGATCGGCAGCAACCACCAATTGGCAAGGTGGACGGCGCGGCGAGTGTGCGCATTGTCGAAAATGGCCCGGTGCGTGTGTCGCTGGAGATCGCGCGCTGGTCTCGCAATTCGCTGGTGAAGCAGCAGATTCGATTGGCGCGAGGCGATGCGGGGCACACGGTGGACGTGGTGTACGACATCGACTGGCAATCAGCGGAAGTGGCGCTGAAAGCGGCGTATCCGCTCGCGGCGTCGAATCCGAATGCGACGTACAACTGGGGCGTCGGGACGATTGAGCGCGGCAACAACGATCCCGCCAAGTATGAAGTGCCTTCGCACGAGTGGATCGATCTCACCGATGAATCCGGCGAGTTCGGTGTTTCGATTCTTGAGGATTCGAAATTTGGGTCGGACAAGCTGCAGGACAACGAACTGCGGCTGACGCTTCTCTACACGCCGGGCGTGCGCGGCTCGTACATCGATCAGCATAGTCAGGATTGGGGAAAGCACGACATTCGCACCGGGTTGTATGCGCACGCGGGCGACTGGCGCGAAAGCGGCAGTGAATGGCGCGGGCGGCGATTGAATCAGCCGCTGCGGGTGTTTGTCGCGCCGAAGCATGAAGGGGCGCTGGGCCGTTCGATGTCGTTTGCGGCGGTGGATTCGCCGCAGGTGGATATTCGTGCGATCAAGAGGGCTGAAGAGCGCGATAGCGTGATTGTCCGAGTGCAGGAGTTGTGGGGACGTCATGCGGAGAGCGTTGCGCTTCAGTTCCCGACGACATCGATTGTGGCGGTTCGCGAAGTGGATGGTCAGGAGCGCATGCTGAGCGCATGGCAACCCTTTCATGGCGAATTTCGGTTTGATCTGAAATCGTATGGGCTTCGGGCATTTGAAGTGCGATTGCGCGGGCCGAATGATTCAAGTGCGCTTCGGCAGGCGAGCTCCACTCCATTGGAATTGCCATTCAACGCGGATGTGGCGAGCACGGATTCCGATCCGAGTGATGGAGCGATGGATTTGATGGGCCGCACGTATCCCGCGGAAATGCTGCCGGACCAACTGATTGATCGAGATGTTGCGTTTCAGTTGGGAGCCGGTGAGGCGGGCGCGGCGCAGGCCGTCGCGGCTCGCGGCCAAACCATCGATCTTTCAAATGTGCGTGGCGATCGCATCCATTTGCTGGTCGCGGCGACTGAAGATGTGACGGCGCCGTTTCGGGTGGGCGATGAGGCGCACCTGCTTGAAATACAGAACTGGACGGGATTCGTCGGTCAGTGGGATGACCGTGTGTGGGATCGAACGTTTGAAAAAGTAGATTACAAAACGGATGGTCGCGTCGTGGCGATCACGCCGGGCTTCATTAAGCGGTCGCCGATTGCATGGTTCGCAACGCACCGGCACGACAGCGACGATGGCAATCAGGCGTATCGATTCTCGTATCTGTATCACGTGTCGCTGCCGCGACCGGATGGGGCTGACGTGCTGACGCTGCCGTTTGATGAACGAGTGCGCGTGTTCGCGGCCTCGGTGAGCGACAGCGGCTCAGCGCCGGTGACGCCTGCCGCGCCGTTGTACGACGACTTTGTAGGGCGTACAGCGCCAACGCTGCGGCACGACTATGACCGCAAAGAGACCCGCATCTTTACTGATCGAGAAGCCATCGCGAGTGCGGAGATTGAACGCGCGGTCCGATTCGAGGAGCTGACGATGGGCGCGCCTTCGCGGGACGATGACATCGACACGAACGTGTCCAGTGCGTATTCATTTGAAGTGATCGCAGACGAGCGCATGCAGCTGCACCGTGCAAGTGGCGCGGTGGGTGGAGTAGCGGTTCGCCTGAACGACGGGCTTGTGGCGCAGAACCATGATGACACCAATCGGTGTGTGTGGTGGGACAATGAAGGGCGGTTTGTGCTGGAGTTTGACGAGCCTAAAGAGATTGGCTCAATTCGTACATATTCGTGGCATCGGACGAATCGAGCGCCGCAATTGTTTTCGGTGTGGGGGGATCGCGGTGAGGTTGCGGCGCCAACGGACTTCGGCATTGGCGAAATGACAAGTTGGGAGCTGATCGCGGTGGTGGACTCGCGCGAGCTTGGCGATGGCGGCGTGCATGCGTCGCGGGTAGCCGCGAATGATGGAGCGGCGATAGGGCCGTATCGCCGACTGCTTTGGATCACGGAAGATGTAGGTGAAGGGACGTTTTTCACCGAGATTGATCTTGATTTCGCAGAAGGTGAACAATGAATAACCGCGCCAACCAATATGGTTTCGTGGCGATGGTCATCGCAAGCGCAAGTGTTTCGGCGCTGGCGCACCCCATGTCGATTGTGTCGGGGGCCGTCTCGATCGAGGGTGATGCGCTGGTCGTGTCGCTTCAGTTGGATGGGCACACCCTTGAGCATTTGTTGACGAGTGATCGCGATGCAGGCTGCGATGAAGTTGTGGAGCGTTTGGCGCAGTCAATTGTCGTGATTGGTGAGGAGTCAGGCATTCGTGGCGGTCGTGTCGCATCGAATGGCAATGCGGTGAACGAGATCGAGATTCATTTTGCAATGGCCGCGGCGGATCAGGCGGCGGCGCTGCGATATGAGCCGCACGGTTTGGTGGCGCCGCCGCAGCAGATTCAGCTGGCGATTGCTGGAGCGGCCGGGCAGGTCTTGCATTTGACGGCCCGAGGAAACACGCAGTTTGTGAATGTGGCACGTGCAGAGGATGGTTCGCTCGACGGCCTGGCTGTCAGTGATTTCGGTGAGCCGGTCATACGCGCGTTTGAAGGCGCGGCTGGTTCGCTGCAATCAATACACATCGAGTATCCGTGGATGACGCTGAACACATGGCGCGAGTTTGAACTGAAGTCAAACGAAGCTGCCGAGGCAATGCCGTTGCTGCTGAAGCAGTATGAATCGTGGAGCCGCATGAATTTGACGCTCTTGCGAGAGGGCGGCGGTGCGAGCGAGGCGCCAAGGGGACGCGCGGTGTTTGTGGAGAGCCGCGGCGCGGAGATTTCACCGGATCAGGCGGCGGAGCGACATCCCGTGTTTCGGCGATTGCGAAGCGTGGTGACCGGTGCAACGATTGGCACCATCAATGGGCTTGCGTGGGGTGGGTTCAATCAAGCGGCGATGCGGCTGCGTGTGGTTGTCGTCCAAGATGACGGCTCCGAAGTTGAGGTTGCGGAACTCAATCCGTCGGAAGCCGAAGTGTGGTTTGAATTCGGCAGCGCGGCCGATACGGGCAATTAGGAACAGGTGAAGTGGTCAATGACGCTCAGCCGCACGGCGCGGCTGCAAGCGAGGAGGATCGTCGAGTGAAACTCCGCATGTATGTCGTGTGGTGCGCCATGGTCGCGGCGCTGGGCGGATTGCTGTTTGGATTCGATGTCGCGGTGGTGTCAGGAACGACGGGCGCGCTGGAAGCACAGTTTTCGCTTTCGCCGGCGGCAAAGGGATTCACGGTCGCCAGCGCCTTGATCGGGACCATTCTTGGCGCGCTTGGGGCCGGGCCCTTGGCGGATCGTTTGGGCCGGCGGTTTGTGCTGTTCTGTTTGGCTCTGCTGTTTGTGGTGTCCGCCATCGGGTGCGCGTTTGCGTGGGACTGGCCATCGCTGCTGGCATTTCGAATCATTGGCGGGCTTGGCATCGGCGGCGCCTCGGTTGTGGCGCCGATGTACATCAGCGAAATTTCGCCGGCGCGGTGGCGCGGGAGACTGGTGGCGCTGGCGCAACTCAACATTGTGCTTGGCATTCTGGTCGCGTATTTGTCGAACTATTTGGTGAGCCGGTTTGAGCTTGGCGATGTCGAATGGCGCTTGATGTTTGGCGTGGAGGCGGCGCCAGCGTTGGCGTTCTTCGGGCTGTTGTTCTTTGTGCCGCGCAGCCCGCGATGGTTGATGGCGAAGGGGCGAACTGCTGAGGCACGCCGGGTGCTGGAGCGCGTCGGTGTGGATGCGGCGGGTGGTGTTGACGCTGAGATTGCGTTGATTCAGGTGTCGCTCCATGCGGAGCGGAGTGCCGCCCGGGAGCCGCTTTTCCAGCGCCGATACACGAAACCGATCCTGCTGGTGGTCGCGATTGCGATGTTCAACCAACTGTCCGGCATTAACGCAGTGTTGTATTACGCGCCGGAGATCTTTCGAAGCGCGGGCGCAGATGAGAACGCCGCGCTCTTGAATTCAGTCGGGCTTGGCGCCATGAATCTGCTGTTCACACTGATCGCGCTGACAATGATTGATCGCTTCGGACGACGATTCCTGATTCTCGTGGGTTCCGTGGGATATATGTTCAGCCTCGGCGCTCTGTCATGGGCGTTTATGTCGCAATCCACCCGAGTTGAAGACGCCATTGAGTTCACATCGCTGGGAAGTTCGGTGGTGCTTGCAGGACTTTTGTTGTTCATCGCGTCGCACGCCGTCGGGCAGGGCGCCGTGATCTGGGTGTTTATCAGTGAAATCTTCCCGAACCGTGTGCGCGGGCGCGGGCAGTCACTTGGGTGCTTCACGCACTGGGTGATGGCGGCGCTGATTTCGCAGACGTTCCCGATGTTCAGTGACTGGGCGGGTGGCGGCGGCGTGTTCGCGTTTTACGGTGTGTGCATGGCGCTGCAATTTATCTGGGCGATTCGGTGGATGCCCGAGACGAAGGATGTGCCGCTGGAAGACATCGAGCGGCTTCTCAAGAGCACTTGATTATGGCGTCGTCGCCAGCGGCGTCAGGAGCAGCTTCCCCAATTCGCCAGGAGTTGCGCGAGATCGGCGCCATTGACGACGCCGTCACCGTTCAGATCGTTTGCCTTGGTTCCCCAAGCTGCGAGCAAGTTGGCAAGGTCAGCGCCATCGACCATCCCGTCGTCATTCAGGTCGCTGGCGAGGCATGCGATGGATTTCGCAAGGACGGCGTAGAGCTCAGCGTTGGAATGAAAGAAATCCTCGTTGAGGAAGATTGCGCCATTCAATACGAAGTCGATCTGGGCGCCATCGGCAAGGGTTCCTTCCAGAAGGGCGCCGTTACGATCAGGTATCAGCACTGGTTGGCCAAGGGTCAGCGCCACGTCATCGCCGTCGATGGTCAATTGCGTGACGTACAGAGTGACGCGGCTTCCTGAGAACGCTTGTAGCCCGTCCCCAATGGCGCCACCGGAGATTTCAAGATCGGCGTTATTCAGGACGCGGGCGTTCTCGCCAATTTGCCCGCCTGACATTTCGAGACGCGCGCCGGTGCGCAGTTCAAGGTCGTTGCCAATGGCGCCATCCTGCATCGTGACCATGGCGTTGTTATCCACCGTGAAATCATTCTTGATTTCGCCACCGCTTATCAAGACCTCTGATCCGGCGAACGCAAAGAAGTCATCGTCGATGATTCCGCCGCTCATGTGAACCAGACTGCCTTCGTGTGCGTCGAGCGAGGCGCCGATTCGTCCACCGAACAGATTGAGGGTGGAGCCTTCAAACAAATATCCAGCCTCTCCCACCTCGCCATCCGTCATATTGATCTGGCTGCCAATGGCCTCGAGCCCATACCCAACAGTCCCGCCATCAATGTTGAGCGTTGCGGAAACCACCGCGAAAGCGTCGCGAAGTGTGGCGTCGCCGCTGATGGTGAGTTCCTGCCCGGTTCGCAGTCCTTCGTTTGGTCCAGGGCCATTTGTGACGGCCATCGGCGTGAGGTCGATCGGAGGAAGCGTTGTCGGGTGCAGCTGGATTGTTCCAGCGTTCAATTCATCAAGCCCGCGTGCGCTGAAGATGAATGAAGATCCATCAGCGAGCGTACCCGTGAAGTCGTCGCCGAACGACAGCCCGCCGGAAAGGTCCGCGATGGGCGCGCCGTTGAGCAAAAACTCTCCACCGTGAATGTGAATCTGGCTCCCGGAATCTGCACGGAATCGATGCCCGACGGCGCCCGCGGCAAGCGTGACGACACTGCCGTTGCGGCCATCGAACGATGCTTCGAGCACGCCGCCATCGACATTGATTTCGCTTCCGGACCAACCGGTCGCCACGGCGCCGAGTGATCCGCCAAAGAGATTGACCACACCGCCGAATCGGACATGGGCATTACTGCCGATTTTGCCTTCGTAGAGTTCGACGAGGCTGTTTGCGTAGATATTTGCGTCGGCGCCAATGACGCCGCCGGTCATTTCCAGATGGCTGCCTTGGTGCATACGCATGTGATCACCGACTTCGCCGTCTGAGATTTGAACATCTGAATCGACGAACTCCAGGCCATCACCGACGCTGCCGCCGTCAATATCGAGCGTTGCTGAAACGGCGGCAAAATGGTCGCGGAGCGTCGCATTCCCGGAGATCGTCAGGTGCTGGCCGGCGCGCAAACCGGTAGATGGGCCCTCGCCGCTGGTCACGACCATGTGTGTGAGGTCAGCGGGTGGGAGCGCCACGGTTGAAAGGGTGGTCGTGCCTGCGGGAATGGCGTCGCCGCTTGAAAGAATGAAGACGGTTCCATCGGCGAGTGTGCCGCTGAAGACATCGCCGCTCACCAAGCCGGACGCCAGATTGCTTGCGGGCGCGCCATTGAACAGAAACTCGCCACCCACAAGTGTGAGGCTCGCGGCGCCATTGACATCGAGATCGAATCCGAAGGCGCCGCCTTGAAGGACGATGTCGCTCAATGGATTGGCGCGAAAGCCCTGGTCGATCATGCCGGCGGTCATGGTGAACATGGTCCCGGCTTCAGCGCGGAAAAACTCTCCGACCAAACCGCCATGCACATTGATGAGAACATTGGCGACGATCGTGGCTGGGTCGAACTGGCTCGTAAAGAGCCCGCCTTCGTGCACGTTGATCGTGGCGCCGCCGAGGTCAAAGGGCGCGTTTGGAAAGAACGGAGGGTCTCCGCCGATCTGATCGATGGCGCCGCCGCTGTTTATTTCAAAGGTGGTGCCGGGTTGAAGAATGAAAGTCTGGCCGTTGAACATACCTGCGGCCAACTGGCTTTCCGTCAACACGTCGCCTTTGTTGACTTCAACCTGAGCAACACATGGAATGGCGAGGAGAATGGCAGCGATGAGGCTGACGATTGATCTGGCGCCGTGCGTCATGTTCATGGGATTGCCTCCGGTCAAAGTGCGCATGCATCGAGTCGTTTTTCGCCATAAGAAGGGCGTCGGACTGCTGGGTCCGCCAGCGAATCAATGTTAGTTTTCACGGCGCAGGAGTTCAATGCAATTTCGGAGGGCCGGGAGCGGCTCAAGGCGTTGTCAGGGCGGCAAACTGGGATGCTGATCGCTCAAGCTCATCCAGTCGTGATTGCGTGTCCTGCAATTCAGTCGCGGCGGCGCTGCGGAGCTGGCCTCGGGCATCGAGGTCCTCGTACGTTTGCACACTTCGGCGAAGCCATTCGCACGCGTTTGAATAGTGTGCGGCGCGCTCATTTCCGAGTGATGCGTTCGCAAGTTCGGCGCAACTTTCGCCAGCGGCGCGAAACGCCGCTGCGAGCTCGACGCGTGTCGACACCATGTCGTCATTCATTGCAAGCACGGCTTCGTGTGCTGCAATGGCTTGACGTGTCCATTCAAATGATTGCGATGGTTCTTGCATTGCCGCATATGCATCGGCGATGGCCTGCCGCGTGGAGGCGACATCCGCAAGCGGTTGCACATCGGACGGGTTGGCCTTCGCCATATGCTCAGATTCCGCGAGTGCGGCATGCAGAAATTCGAGCGCTTCATCGTGCTCGCCTTGCATGGACAAGAACGCGCCGAGGCGACGGTCAAAGAACGCAGCGATCATGCGGGCTTGTGCGTTGGCGGCGTCCACGCGGAGCAGTTCGCCGATGAGGCGGCGGCCTTCACGGTATTCGCGCACGGCGCCGTCGAGATCGCCGAGGTTGGCGTAGGCGGGGTGGCCGCGCACTTCGCCGAGTTTGGAATGGGCGATGACGATGCTGATGATGTGGCGCGCTTCGCCGGGTTCTTGCAGTTCGAGTTCGCGAAAGATGTCGAGCGAGCCTTGGTAGTAGTTGAGGGCGGCTTGTGCATCGCCGCGGGCTTCGGCCATGTCGCCGAGTTTCTCGTAGCTGACGGCCATGTTGCGCCGGGTGACCAGTAGCGTTGTGTCTGATTCGTACAGGGCCCGATTGGCTTCGAGTGATTCTTCGTAGGCGGCGGCGGCGCTTTCGTAATCGCCGCGCATCGCATGGACGATGCCGAGTTTGAGGAGGACGACGCCGCGATTGTGTTCTTTGTCCGTGTGGAGCTCTTCGCTGTTTGGCACAATCGCGGCAAAGAGGTCAGCGCACTTGCGATAGTGCTCTACGGCGCTGTCGAGTTCTCCCTGGGCGCGCAGCATGTCGCCTAGAAGAAGGTTGCTCTGGGCAAGCTGGCCCATCGCGGCGGGATCTCCGGGCTTCATTGAAAGGACACGTTCACGCATTTCGAGCGCTTTGCGATGGCTGGCGGTCGCCGCGGACGTGTCGCCGATGTGGGAGCCAATGAAGTTGCGCTGAAGATTGCCAAGCTGCACGTAGGACGCTGCGAGTTCGGCGAGCAGTTCGGGTTCCTGGTGCGCTTCGGCGGCGAGGGAATCGAGATGCTGCGTTGCTTCCATCACGACAGCGCGGCGAGCTTCGGTGGCGCCGGGGACGTCAGCGAGATCGCGGTCGACGCGTTCGATGAGTGTGTTGGTGAGTTGGCGCAGATCAGCGAAGCGGCGTTCGGCGCGATCGCGCTGCAGCGCCGTTTCGTGGGCCTGCCAACTGACAGCAGCGATGCCGACGATGAGCGAAATAAGGATGAGCGCCGCTGCGGCGACGGGGATGCGATTGCGGCGCACAAAGCGCGAGGTGCGATAGGCGAACGTGTCTGGGCGAGCCGCGACCGTGCGCCCGGCGAGATGGCGGCGGATGTCATCGGCAAGGTTTTGCACGGTGGCGTAGCGCCGTTCCGGTTCTTTGCGCATGGCTTTGAGCGCGATGTTGTCGAGGTCGCCTTGCAGACGGCGAGCGAGGCGGCGACTCCGTTTGTGATCGGGGTCGTAGGCTGAGCCGGTGGCGACGACGGTGCTCGGTCGCAGCGGCGGTGTGGTCAGAATCGCATCGGCAATGCTTTGAGAACCGTCGCCTGATGCTTTGAATGGACGTTCGCCGGTGAGGAGTTCAAAGAGGACGACGCCGAGCGCGTAGACGTCAGTGGCGGTGGTGAGATGGTCACCGGCGATTTGTTCGGGCGCGGCGTAGGCGGGCGTGAAAACGCGAGCGTCGGTGCGCGTGACGCCGCTGTCATCGGGGTCAAGCAAACGTGCAATGCCGAAATCAACGAGCTTTACGAGGCCGTCTTCGGTGACGAGGATATTGCTGGGTTTGATGTCGAGATGGACGATGAGGTTGTGGTGCGCCGATTGTATGGCGTCACATGCACTGAGGAAGAGGTCGAGGCGGTCTTCGATTTGAAGGTCGTGCTCGTTGCAATAGCGATCGATGGGTTGACCATCGACGTATTCCATCACGATGTATGGGGCGCCGTCGTCATCGACGCCGGCGTCGAGCAGCATGGCGATGTTGGGGTGCTGAAGGCGAGCGAGGACGCGCTGTTCGCGTTTGAAACGGCGCAAGATTTCTGCGGTGTCCATCCACCAGTGAATGACTTTGATGGCGACGTGTTTCTCGAACTGTTCGTCGGTGCGCCGGGCGAGGTACACGGCGCCCATGCCGCCGGCGCCGATGCGGTCAATGGCTTCGTAGGCGCCGAAGGTGCGTCCGACGCCGCGATCGGTGTCTTTTACGGCTTTGGTGATGGCGTCGATGTGACCGGTCGCGGGTTCGTTGAGGAATTCGCCTGCGCCGTCGTGTGCGGTCAGGAGTTTCAGAACTTCATGGCGAAGGTCGTCATCACCGGCGCAGGCGTGGTTGAGGATCGCATCGCGTTCGGCGCCGCGCGCATCGGCGACCTGGGCGAAAATGGCTTCCATGGTCTTGAATCGTTCAGGAGACATTCGTCGTCCCTTCGATCAATTCCTTGAGCAGCCAGGCGCGGGCGAAATCCCAGTCGCGTTTGACGGTGACGGGTGAAAGGTCGAGCAGTTCTGCCGTTTGTTCGACGGTGAGGCCGGCGAAGAAGCGGAATTCGACGACGCGCACTTTGCGGGCGTCGAGTTGTTCGAGGCGCGCTAAGGCGTCGTCAAGATCGACGAGTTCGGCGTCGCCGATGGCGCCGGTGTCGGCGAGGTCTTTGAGTGTGACGCGCTGGGCGCCGCCGCCTCGTTTTTGGCGGCCGCGATCGCGCGCGTGGTTCACGAGGATGCGGCGCATGCACGTCGCGGCGACGGCGAAGAAGTGAGTTCGGTCCTGCCAGCGGACGCGCGTTTGATCGACGAGGCGCAGGTACGCCTCATGAACGAGCGCGGTGGGCTGAAGGGTGTGGTCGCGGCGTTCCTGTCGCATGAAGGCGTCAGCCAGACGTCGTAGTTCTTCGTAGACAAGTGGCAGCAGGTCGCTGGCGGCAGCGTCATCGCCGCTGCCGACGCGGAACAGCAGTTGAGTGACTTCTTCCTGTGCCGGTGACGCCGACATGGGAGCTTCCTCTCGCTCCAGAGAAAAAAACACAAACTCGATGAGACGCCCAACGTCGAGACGGTGCGTTCCTTCATGGACGCTGCTCGACATTGCCCAGTATACGCCGGGACATGTCTCCACCAAGACCGGAGTGCCGATTTGGCGGCACGAGTTGCGTTGGCGGAGGGGAGGGCCCTTCGCAGTCAAGAACCAGGCGCCCTTTTTCGGACGCCATCAGATTGGGAGATGATCATGAAGCGCAACTATGTCACAGGCACGGCGGTGAGCTTGATGCTCGCCGGCGCGGCAATGGCGGGGGATTTGGTTCCGCCGTCGGGCTCGCCGCAACCGACGAATCGGGTTCAGATCAATCAGCAGACGATCTCAAGTTTTCCGTATGTGATCACGCAGCCGGGTTCGTATGTGTTCACGAGCAACATCACGGGAGTCTCTGGACAACACGGGATCGCAATCAACGCGGACAACGTGACGATTGACATGAACGGGTTTTCGCTCATCGGTGTGGAGGGCTCGCTCACTGCAATGCAGCCGGGCGGAGCGAGCAATCGCCACAACCTTCGTGTTCTCAATGGAAAGATTTCGGATTGGGGACAATTCGGCATCGTGTTTTTTGAAGACGATGACTGCAGTGTTGAGAACGTGCATGTACGAAACGTTGGGCGCGATGGTTTTCTGATGGGAGATCGTGCTCGCGTCATTAATTGCTCGGCCATACTCACGGGCGAAGATGGATTCGAACTTGGCGCGTCTGCCGTCGTCGAGTCGTCGACCGCTGACATGAATGCCGAGAGCGGCTTCGTGGTCGGTTCCAGCTCTGTGGTTCGCGGTAGCGTCGCCTCAAACAATGGGATCGACGGATTCATCGGGCTCGGCACTTCTTGCCTGTTCACCGATTCCATTTCGTTCGGCAACCTCGGTCAGGGATTCGTCGGTCCTGTTGGATCGACGGCTGACCATTGCGTCTCGCGCGACAACGGGGGCAACGGATTCCGATTCAGCAACGGCGCCAATATCACGAATTGCACATCACGATTTGACGTTGGACACGGCATCTTCGTCGATGTTCACAGCAAGGTGAGCAATTGCACCGTGACGGAGCCAGGGATGCGTGGCATCACGGCGGGCACCGTCGCAACGATCGTGAACAATACGGTGCGCGGCGCCGGAACGATTGGCATTCGCGCTGATGGCTCCAGCATCGTCGATTCATGCGCGGTGGCCTCGTGCGTCGAAGAGGGCGTTCTTCTTGTCGGTCAGGAATGTGTGGTTGTGAACACTGCCTCCAATAACAACGGTGGCGATGGCATCGTCTCCGGTCCGCGTTCGCGCATCTCTGGTTGCACCGCTTCAACCAATGCCAATGGCGTCAAGGTAGGGCCATCATCAGTCGTTCAGGACACCTCGGCGTCGTTGAATACGCTTGCCGGAATCTATGGAGAATTTCTCTCGTCCGGCGTCAACATCGGGGCCGATGCGGTCCTGGTTGAGAACTGCACGGTGGATGGCAATGGCGGCAATGGCATTGATCTTGGCGACGCCGCCGTCGTTCGCGGCTCAACCGCCAACAACAATGACGGCGAAGGCATCTTCGTGCGACTTGGTGGTGTGGTTGCAGAATGCTCGGCCGTCTTGAACGGCATCAATGGCATTCGCACGTTCTCGGGTTCGACGGTTTCGAACAGCACGACGCGTCAGAATGGTTCGAGCGGGATTTCGACGTCCGGCGCCGGACTCGTGACCAACTGCGCGGCGAACAACAATTCCGGCATCGGCATCTCCGGCTCGGCTGCTGCGACGATCATCAATTGCCGCGCTTACTTCAACAGTGGAAACGGCATCCAGTTTGGCGCCGATTCCCACATCGTCGGCAACCATGCGGACAGCAACTCCGGCGACGCGAACTTCCGCGGCGCCGGCGCCGATGGTTCGCGTGTTGAAGGCAACACGGCGACGGACGGTGTTCGCGGGTACTACATCACGGGCGGCGGATGCTTCCTCGTGAAGAACATGGCGCGCACAAACACCACGAACTATGACATCGCCGCCGGTAACTTCGTCGGCACGCTTCGCGGAACGCCCGCCGGCGCCGACGGCTGGGACAACATGAGCTTCTAAGCGAACGCCGCTACGAAAGGAAAGGAGTTCGCTATGCGAACATTGCAACCAACATTCCTGGCGATTGCGGTCTCGTTCGGGTCGGCGGCCGGCGCGCTCGCCCAAAGCAACGTCCATGAGACGAACAAGCATTCGTGGGGCGAGAACATCGGCTGGATGAACTGGCGAGACGCGGATAGCACGGATGCAGGCGTCGTCTTCACCGACCTCAATCTGCCAATCGTGCCCGCCGGTGACCCCGTCGCGTATCTCTCGGGATACATCTGGGCAGAGAATGAAGGATGGATCACCGTCGGCAACGGCAACGGCCCGTACGGCGGGTTCCAGGGTGGAGGCATCACGCCGCCTCACTACGGAGTCAACATTCTCACCACGAGCTACCTGCGCGGCTTTGCGTGGGGTGAGAATGCCGGCTGGATCAACTTTGGAACAGAAGGCGCCATTGGCGCCGACGGCGCGCGTTTCGAATTCGCCACGGGGCGCCTGCGCGGCTACGCGTGGGGAGAAAATGTCGGCTGGATCAATCTCGACGACGGCGCGCACTACGTGAGTTTCGAATCGCCGTGCGCCAGTGATCTGAACGGCAACGGGTCGGTGGATGGAGGAGACCTTGCAACGCTTCTGTCGTTGTGGGGAACGGATGATGCCGGCGCGGATCTGAATGGCGACGGCATCGTCAATGGCGCTGATCTGGCGAGCATGCTCTCCAACTGGGGGCCGTGCGAATAGGGCTCTTGGATCGTGATAAGGGGCTTC
Organism: Phycisphaerales bacterium; assembly: GCA_029260345.1. GTDB lineage: Bacteria > Planctomycetota > Phycisphaerae > Phycisphaerales > UBA1924 > OFTM186. The sequence continues at coordinate 417,165 of JAJDDK010000005.1, forward strand.
CTGATCCGCTCCCAATCGGGCCGGATCCGGCGCCGAGAAAGGGAGAGCCGTTCGCGGCTCTCCTTTTTTCAATGGAGCTGGGGGAATGGTGGCGCAATTTGGCGCGGCGTCCCGCGTGGCTCTTCGAGGGTGTCTCGTTCACGGGCTGATCGGAGAAGATGATGTCCATATTGGCGGAGAGCCGGGAATCCGGCGTCTTGGATCGACGTGTTCATTCCTCGTCTAATCGGCGACGCGCCGGGGCGAATGGGGGCGGCGCGCCGGTATACTCGCGGTCTGCTGAGGCTCAGTCAAAATCTGAGCCGACGGTGGAACTGCGATGCATGAGCGACGCCCAGGCCAATTTGACGAGTCTGCTCCGGGCGGCGTCGTCCGGTGAACGGGACGACGTCAACGCGCTGATGGCCGCGATTTATGATGATCTGCACCGGCTCGCCGCCGGGCACATGCGCGGCGAGCGACGGGATCACACGCTTCAGCCGACGGCGCTGGTGCACGAGGCATATCTGAAGCTCATCGATCAGCGATCCACGGATTGGAAGGACCGGGCGCATTTTTTCTCGGTGGCCTCGCGCGTCATTCGACGCATTTTGGTCGATCACGCGCGCGGAAGGCTCGCCGATAAACGCGGCGGCGGTCAACGCGGTTTGTCGCTGCATGATGTGGAGCCGGCGGCGCCGGGAGCGGGGATTGATCTGATTGCGCTCGATGAAGCGCTCAACGAACTGCAAGAGCTGGATCCACGCCAGGCGGAGATCGTCGAACTCCGTTTCTTCGGCGGACTGACAATCGATGAGATCGCCGAAACGCTCTCGATGGGACGGCGGAGTGTGGATCGGGAGTGGAGCGCCGCGAAGGCGTGGCTGTCGTGCCAACTGGAAGATCAGAGCGCGGGGTCGCTCGATGGATCGTGAACTCGCACGGCGGTCGCATGCGCTCTTGAAAGAGGCGCTGAACATTGAGGATCAGTCCGAGCGGCGCCGCTACGTCGATCAGGAATGCGCCGAGAACGAACAATTGCGCCGAAAGATGGCGTCGTTGCTGCGAGCCGTGGATCGGCCGTCGGGGTTTTTGGAGACGTCCGCGCTGCCGCGCCCGGTGGCGGCGCTGCCGGCGACGGCGGGGGCTGTGATTAACGGGTATCGCGTTGAACGCATCATCGGCGTCGGCGGCATGGCGACGGTGTATGAAGCGATTCAGGAGTCCACGCGGCGGCGGGTGGCGTTGAAAGTCTTGCGGCATGGTCTGACTCGGCCCGATGCGCTGCAACGGTTTCGCTTCGAAACCGAGATTCTGGCGAAGTTGCGCCATCCAGCGATTGCGCAGATCTATGACGCCGGCGCGTACGACGATGGTCGCGGCGTGCAGGTTCCGTACTTCGCGATGGAGCATGTGCCGGATGCCTTGCCGATCACAGAATTCGCCACGGCGCGCGGGCTCGAACTGACTGAGCGATTGGCGCTGTTCGTCGAAGTGTGCGATGCGGTGCAGCACGGGCATCTGAATGGTGTGATTCACCGTGATCTGAAGCCGTCCAATGTGCTTGTTGATGCAAGCGGTCGGCCGAAGGTGATTGACTTCGGCATTGCGCGTTCCACGGATCCTGATCAGACCGTGAGCATGAATTTGACGGATGAGCGGGCGCTGATCGGGACGCTGAACTACATGAGCCCGGAGCAGTGCGCGGGGAGTGTTGTTGATGCACGCGCGGATGTGTATTCACTCGGTGTGATGTTGTATGAGCTGGTGACCGGGCGGCTGCCGCACGATTTGAGCAGCGCGCCGCTCGGCGAAGCGCTGCGCAAGGTGCGGGAGGATGCGCCGGTTCGACCGGGCGCCCTCGATCTGCGATTGCGCGGCGACATCGAAGCGATCATTTTGATGGCGCTCGAAAAGGAGCCGGATCGGCGCTATCGCACGGCGGCGGCGCTGGCGACGGACATTCGGCGGCACCTGCGGCTGGAGACGATTGAGGCGCGCCCACCGACGCTCATGCGTCAGTGCCGCCTTTTCGCGCGGCGTAACCGGACGGTGGTGAACAGCGCGATCGGCATCGCGGCGGCGCTGCTGATTGGATTGACAATGACGTCGATTTTCGCGTGGCGCGCAACGCATGAAGCGAAGCAGCGACGTTTTGCGGAAGAAGTGGCGCTGGCGGATCGGGACGCCGCGCTGTGGCAGGCGTACGTGGCGAACATTGCGGCTGCGATGTCGGGGCATCAGTCGGGTGAGATTGAAATCGCGCGAAGGCGGCTGGATCAGGCGCCGGTCGTGCATCGGGACTGGGAATGGCGGCTGCTGGCGAGTTTCGTCGATCGCACCATCTTCGCCGTCGAAGCGCACGATGACATGATCTTCGGGATGGACATGAGCGCGGACGGCTCGCGGTTCGTGACGGCCGGGCGCGACGGGATTGTGCGCGTGTGGGATGCGGATGCGCGCACACTCATTGCGAAGAGCGAAGGCGCTGGCGAGCCGCACATGACTGTTGCGTTCAATCCGGATACGTCGCGCCTCGCGACGGGATCGGAAGGCGGGCTGGTGCAGGTGTGGGACGCAATGACTGGCGATCTTGTGCGCACGTTGCACGACTTTGGCGCCACGCTGGCGACGGTGTCGTATGGAGATGACGTGGTGGCTGCGGCGACAATCAACGGCGCGGCGCGGCTCTTGGACGCTTCAACGGGTGAGACGATTTACACATTTGATGATCAACCGGGCGGCGTGACCGGCGCGCTGTTTTCGCCGGATCGCGCGGCGCTCGTGACGTGGAACCAGGCAGGCGACATTCGGCTTCGGGAATATGACGGCGCACCGACCGGGCTGGAATTAAGTTTTCCAGGCGATGTGTATGCGGGTGCGTTCAGTGCGGATGGCGCACTGTTCGCCGCGGGCGGCGTCACCGGGATTGCAGTCGTGTGGGACCTGCGCACTGGGGCAGAGGTGCGCCGTTTGCAGCGGCCGGGGACGGTTGGCACGGTGCGTTCACTCGCATTCAGCCCGGACAACTCCATTCTCGCGGCGGGTCAGAGCCATCGCGAGATCATGCTCTGGCCTCTGAACGAAGAGAGCGAAGGGCTGCTTCGGCGCGGTCATGGCGACGCGGTTTCCGGCGTGCGCTTCACGCGCGACGGCAGAACCCTGATTTCTACATCTTGGGATCGCACGGTACGCGCGTGGGACATGGACGCCGGCGCTATGCCGGAACTGGTGACGTGTTTGCGCGGATACGCAGGGCGCATTATCAACGCGCGTTTCAGTCCGGACGGCAGTGTGGTTGCAACGGCTTCGGACGACGGCGCCGTTCGACTGTGGGATCCTGTTCTCGTGAGCGAACTGGGCGCTCTGCGTGGGCATGCCGCGCCGGTCTATGGGCTGGCGTTTTCCAATCATGGCGACCGGATTGCCACCGGTTCGCACGATCACCGTGTGCGTGTGTTCAGTGCGCACACAGGATCGCTCGAAAGGGAGTTGGACGGTCATGGCGGCGCCGTCTGGACCGTTGCGTTTAGCCCGGACAATCAGTTGATCGCATCAGCGGGCGATGATCGCACGATTCGAATTTGGGATCCCACCACGGGCGCGCATCTTCGCACGTTTGAAGGCCACAGCGCGCGTGTTATTTCCATCGCGTTCAGTCCGGATGGCGAGACACTGGCGTCCTCATCGCGCGATCACACGGTCCGCGTCTGGAATGTGCAAACCGGAGCGCTCGTACATGAGCTTGCAGGGCACACATCCGATGTGTTCGCGGTCATCTACAGCGGGGACGGGCGCACGATTTACACAGGTTCGCGCGATCAGAGCGTGCGCGTTTGGAATGCGGCGGATGGCGCCTTGCTTCACGAACTCAAGGGACACGGGCAGTTCGTGACGAGTCTGAGTTTGACGCCGGACCAGCGCCGTCTGGCGGCGGGATCCTGGTTCGGCGAGATCATGCTGTGGGATCTGGAGCGTCACGAAGTGGTTGCTTCATTCAAGGGGCATGAGAACGCGATTCGCGCCGTTGCGTTTGATGGAGCAGGTGAGCGGCTCGTCACCGGTTCGCACGATGGGACAGTTCGCGTTTTCGAAGCGACGCCCGAGCCGGCCCGCATCGCGAAGCGCGAAGCGGCACGGGCGCAGTTCCGGGAGGCGGAGGCGATTGTTGTGGACCTTATCGCCACGCATGGATCGATCGTTGAAGCGGCGATGGCGGTTGAATCGCTTGATGAAGCACAGCGTCCGTGGGCGCGGAAGGCTCTTTTACGCCACGCACTGAGCGAAACGCCAAACTCCCTGTAAATACCTCTCAATTTTGTGTTGAAAGCGTGGCGCACTTCGCGCCGGCGATTCGCGTCGTTCTCTGGAACAAACGTGACAAGTCATGGGCGGCGCCGGAGGCGTCCTTCGGCCATTCGTCCTGCAACGAACGGAATGGTTTCCAGAGGATTGCATCAATGGGGTATTCACACAAAAACATCTTGAAAAACGCGATGGTTCAGCGAGCCGGTCTTGCTGCGGCGCTGACGCTCTCCACCGCATCCAGCGGCGTCGCGGGGCTGATTGGTCCCGGCGGCGATGCGCACATTTGGTCGGGAGCGGTCAACACGAGTTGGCACATCGGCGGCAACTGGACGAATGGTCAGGTGCCGGCCAGTGGCGACGCCGCGATCATCAACGGTGGGCCTGCGAACATTTTCTTGAACGGCGACTCGGCAGCGCTGGCGTCGTTGTTCCTCTCGGGCAATCTGGCGCTCTCGAACAATGGGCATTTTCTGAATGTCACGAATGGCGCCGCGGTCGCGACGATTACGGGCGTTGATTCGCGCATCTTCGTGACGGGCGCTGGTCTTGGCTTTGATGTCGACACGCTTGACGTCGAATCGGAGGCGGCGTTGCAGCTCTCCGGCGGCCATACGCGCGTCAACACGCAGCTCACGCTTTCGAGTGATGCGCGCATCACCGGTCACGGCCTGATTGAGGTCAATTCAGGCAACCTGGTTCCGTTCAATGGACTCGGCGGTGAACTCATCTCGGCGTCCGGCGGCGAACTGATGGTGACGGTCGCGGGTGGAGGGGCGATTGCTTTGCCGCCGCTGGTGAATGTGCTCAGCGCGAATTCGAGCTTGATTGTGGACGGTCCGATGTTTCTCTCCGTCAATGAGGTGAATCTTGGGCCGAATACGGAGATCAGTTTCGATGACGGCTGGACGCTCAGCGGCGCGCTGGATTCAGCGGCGGGCGCTGGGAACATGGCGCGCATCACTGGAGGTCTGTTTACGGTGCAGGGCGACATTGATGTGAGCGATGGAGAGCTCGTGATTGAAGCGCCGGTGTATTTCGACTTCGGTTCGGGCGTCAATGTTGGTTCGCAGGACATATTGACGATCGCCGGTGCGCACGATGCGGCGTCGGTTCAGACGACGACTGTTGCGGTGGGGGGCATTCTGCGCATCAATGGTGAACAGGGTGGTGGTCCGGCGTGGGCCGGCGACATCGACCTGACCGCCTCTGTGCTGGAGGTGAATGGTCCGCAGAACGGCGGATGGCGTATGAGCGGCGATCTCATGATGGATGATCTGGTCAGTTTTCGGGCGCGCCTCATCGGAAGTGCGCCGGTGCGTCTGACTGGCGACATCACCCTCGCCGGAAACGGCGGCGAGTTTGAGACGCACGTTGATCTTCGCAGCAGCTCAACGGTCAATTTGGTGCATTCCTCGACGGAGCTTGTCGTGGAAGACATGCTCATTCAGCGAGCCGGCTCAGACATCTTTGGTTCGGGAACGATCGAGATCGCGGCGACTGGATCCATGCTGACGACCGAGACCGCAGACATTGATGTGGACATTGTGAATGCGGGTGAGTTTGGTGTTGAGAGCACGGGCAGCGATGTTGGCTACATCTACATCGGCGGCTCATACGTGCAGCAGTCGAGCGGCCGCATCGTCGTGCAGATTGCGGGCGACGCTCCGACGCAGCGCGATGTCTACGAAACGCAGGAGGAGGCGTCGCTTGCGGGCGAACTCTTCGTTGAACTGTTGGACGACTTCGAGCCCATGATGGGCCAGACGTTCGAAGTGTTCACGGCCAACGGCGGCGTGAACGGCATGTTTGAATCACTCACCGGCGCTGAGGGATTCGAGATGAGCCTGGTCGGCAACACCGTGGTGCTGACGTACACCGGCCTGAACGCCTGCCCGTCCGACATCAACGGCGACGGCAATGTTGACGGTGGAGACCTTGCTTCGCTGCTCGCGAACTGGGGCACGAGCAACATGTCGTCGGACCTCAACGGCGACGGCATCGTGAACGGCGCGGACCTTGCGTCACTGCTGGCCGACTGGGGCGCGTGTCCGTGAATTTCGTTTCTCATGCGGTCTGATTCGATCCCCACGTGATCGGACGCACCCTCGAAGGAGAGTCGCTTGCGGCTCTCCTTTTTTCATTGCTCCGGACCATTGCAGTTTGGTCTCATCGACAGGTGACAGATTTCGCTAACATCGCTTCGCGGCGAAATTCGTCGATCCCGATCATGCGTGGATTCATAGCGAAATATCATGCGATCAGACACGCGCCGAAGCGGCAGCTATTCTTGTTTTCATTGTTTGGACAATCGATATTGTTTGCGCTCATCGTCGCGTTGACGGCGTCGCAACTCAATCAATCGACATTCGCGGAACTGTCGCAGCGAAAAAATGCGTTGTTCTTTGATGGAACAGTGAAAACAATTGACGTCAGAAATACAACAAACATGTACGGACGAATGGTGTTTGTGAGGGTTCAATGTGAAACGGTGGATGGCGGCGAAACATCGTTTAAGGTGACAACGACAACCAGTCGAATTCGAGGCATTGAAATTGGACAACGCGTGGATGTCGTTCAGTCGGGTCGAAAGCTCGCCGCAAGGCAGATTCCGCCAATCGAGTTTCCCTTTGGATTGATGATCGTGCTTGCCACGCTATGGATTTCAGTGACTTCTGGAATCGCCGCCATGTTGTGGTATTTGGAAATCAAGAAAAACCGTGATTCTGCGGCGATGCAACTCGATGCCAATTAAAAATTGAGAGCGTCACCTGAGACGTCACTCCTGCCAATTGAGGCGTAGAGGATCAAGCGAAAGCCACCTCGGAGACTCGAACTCCGGACCTGAGCTTTACGAAAGCTCCGCTCTACCAACTGAGCTAAGGTGGCGGCAATGGGTGTTTCACTCCGTGGAGTGAGGGGGATGCACGTCGATCCGCCCGCCCTCAATCAAATGCGGGGCGGAGTATACACAGGCGGGGGCGTCTGCGACAAAGGCCTCGCCGGGAGCGACAAGTCGTCCAAGACGATGGGGCCGGCTGGCGGGGCAGGGCGTTGAGTCTGCCTGTATGCGCTGTTGCGGGACTCTCGCTTCGGCGAAAATGGCGACGCAAAAAATGCTGAAAGGCGCCGCCAATTTTCAGAATGGGAGGGGGATTCGCCCGCGTCGTCTCATTAGGATGGGTTGCGATGTCGCAACAGGTGTTTTTTTGCGGTGTGCAATGTCGCCCGGACCTGCCTGCGACCACGAGCAAGGAGCACTGAAATGTTGAAGAGCCGCGCAAAGACGGGGTCTTCGTGGTTGATTTCCTCCATTGGATTCCTCGCCAGCGTCAGCGCCGCACACGGCGCGACGCAGTCCGGCCAGGTGCGGGGAGACAACGGCCCTGTCCCTGACGCCACTGTGAGACTTTTCGCGGCGGGAGACACGGTCGCGTCTGGCGCAATGGAGCTCGGCTCCGCGACGGCTGGCCGCGACGGCAATTTCACGATTACCTACGACGCACCGCCCAACGGCGAGAACATCGTGCTGTATCTCATCGCCGATGGCGTGGATCCAAGTCTGCGCCTGGCGGCGCTGCTCGGTGTCGATGATTTGCCTGAGAACGCGATCATCAATGAGCTTTCGACTGTCGCAACTGCGTTCACGATGGCGCAGTTCATCGATGGCGATCAGATCGGCGGAAATCGAATCGGTGTTCGTAATGGGGCGCTCATCGCTCAGAACTTTGCAAATCTTGAGACCGGGCAAGCCGCGCGCATGATGACGGTGCCGCCGAACGGTCCGCGGACGCTATCGCTGGCGACGTACAACTCAATGTCCAACATGCTGGCGTCGGCGATTGCGTCGCCCACGATGTATGAGTTGTTGTTTGATCTGGCGACGCCGCCCTTTGGTGGTGAAGAGCCGACGGACACGCTTCAGGCGATGGTGAACATCGCGCACAATCCGGGGCACAACGTTGAGCCGCTGTGGATGTTCTCGCTCGGGAACCCGATCAACCTGCCGACGCTGGAGGAGTCCCCGGAAGCGTGGTTGCTGACGATCAAATACGTCGGCAATTTCATCGAGTTTGACGGTCCCGGCAATGTCGTCTTCGACGCCGAGGGCAATGCGTATTTCCCCAACAATTACGTGTTCCGGCGCAATCATGCGCTGGTTTCCTGCGGCGGCCAGCAAGTCATTGCGCTGACGCCTGACGGGCGTGACCTTCCGAATGCGCCGTACTCCGGTGGCGGAGTCGATGGCGCCGGGTTTGGTGTCACGCTCGACACCTGGGGGACGCTGTGGATCGCCAACTTCGGATTCTTTGGCAATTCCTGTCCGGAAGACGAACGGCCGCCGGCCAACAGCGTTTCACGGTTCTCAAGCGACGGTACTCCATACTCACCGATTCAGGGTTACACCCTCGGCGGCATCAGTTCGCCTCAGGCGATTGTTTCTGATCAATCCGGCAATATCTGGATTGCCAACACCTGCAATGGCACGGTCACGCAGTATCTCTCCAGCGTTCCCGGTGATGAGCCTGAACTTGGCTGGATTCACACAATTGATCCAGACGCCAAGCCCTTCGCCATCTGGGTGGATGACGCCGGCGATGCATGGGTCAGCGACAACTTCAACGAAACCATCTTCAAACTTTCCGGCGCCGACGGATCGCGCCTGCTCGGTCCGTTTGGCGGCGAAGGCACCGGCATCCATCAGCCGATGGGCATCGTCGTTGATCAAATGGGAAACATCTGGGTTTCCAATTCGGCGATCATTCACGTTCCCTGCGCCACGGCTGGCGACACGCAGGACTACGGCGATCTTGAGCCGGATCTCGTGAATGCGTCGGTGACGCAGTTCGCGCCGGATGGCACGGTGATCGGTGTCCATCAGAATCCGGGGATTGTTGTTCCGTGGGGCATCGCCGTCGATGGCGATGGTCACATCTGGGTCGGCAATTTCTTTGGTCAGCGCGTCGGTCGTTTGTGCGGCTCCGATCCTGCCAAGTGCCCGCCCGGCACGAGCCCTGGCGACCCGATCGGCCCCGCTGCGGGATATCCGAGTGATGGACTCCAGCGCACAACGGGACTCGGGATCGACCTTTCCGGCAACGTCTGGGCCACCAACAACTGGTTGATCGACGCCGTGCAAACCAATCCCGGCGGCGATGGCGTCGTGCTCTTCATCGGTGTCGCGGCGCCGGTAGTCGCGCCGCTCATCGGCCCGGCGCAACCATTTGAAGAGACGCCGGCCGCGGCGATTGCGGGCGATTTGAACGGCGACGGCCTCGTGGATCGCATTGATTTCAGCCGCGTGCTCGCGTGCGTTGGCAGTGAGTGCGGTGACGTCAACGGCGACGGCGCAACAGACGCTCTTGATCTGGCGATTGTGCTCGGCGCCTGGACGGAGTGACGCGGAGCGATCGATAGAAGCGTTTGCCAAAAACACAACCGCGGCTTGGCGCACGACGCATCGTGTCACCGAGCCGCGGTTGTTCTTTCTTCAATGACTTACTTGTTCACGCCGCTGGATTCGAGCGTGGCCATGACTTTCTCGAGGTTGAAGCTCGCCGCCTTCTGGCGCGGCGGATACTCAGCAAACGTCTCCATGAACTGACGCACGTACGCCTGGGCCGGAACGAGCAGGTACACCCGATCGATCAACCAGTCGTAGTAGGTGTTCGATGTGATCTGTGCTCGCTCAAACGGATCGCGGCGCAGGTTGAAGATGAGCGGCACACGCAGTTCGGTGAATGGCTCCGCCCAAATTTTGAGCGTGCCTTCGACGCGCTGCTCCAGAAACACGATCTTCCAGTCGCCGTAACGAAGCGATGTCAGATCGCCGTCATCGGAGAAGTAGAAGATTTCTTTTCGCGGTGATTCATCCGTTTCGCCAGTCAGCAGCGGCAGGATGTTGTAGCCATCCAAATGAATGCGGTAGTCACGGTCGAGCGAATTCGAGTGGTAGCCGTCAAGCAGGTCTTCCTTGATGTCGTCCTTGCCGGCGATGGCGACGAACGTCGGCAGCCAATCCATGTGGTGAATGATTTCGTTTGTGTACGAACCGGGCTCAATTTGCCCGGGCCAGCGCACGAATGCGGGCACGCGCCAGGCGCCTTCCCAGTTGGTGTTCTTTTCGCCGCGGAAGGGCGTCATGCCGGCGTCGGGCCAGGTGTTCATGTGAGGGCCGTTGTCGGTGGAATAGAACACGACGGTGTTGTCGGCGATGCCGAGCTCATCGAGCAATTCGAGGAATTTCCCGATGTGCATGTCGTGCTCGACCATGCCGTCGGAGTATTCATCCTGACCGGAGATGCCGCGCAGTTCTTCTTTGACGTGCGTGCGGAAGTGCATGCGCGTGCCGCTCCACCAGCAGAACCACGGCTTGCCTGCTTCGGTCTGTTCGCGAATCCAGGCGATTGCGGCGTCCGAGGTTTCATCATCCACCGTCTCCATACGCTTCTTGGTGAGCGGTCCGGTGTCTTCGATGTCTTGACCGTTGGCGGTGGCGTATGAGCGGATCACGCCGCGCGGGCCGAACTGTTCGCGAAAGGTCTTGCCATTGGGTAGCACCATGTCACCGGGATAGTCCTCGTTTTCAGGCTCTTCTTCGGCGTTGAGGTGATAGAGGTTGCCGAAGAAGACATCGAAGCCGTGATTGGTAGGCAGGTGTTCATCGCGATCGCCGAGGTGGTTCTTGCCGAACTGCCCGGTCGCATAGCCCTGATCTTTCAGCAACCCCGCGATGGTCGGATCTTCGATCTGCATGCCTTCCGCCGCGCCGGGCAGGCCGACTTTGGAAAGGCCGGTGCGGAAAACGCTCTGCCCCATGATGAAGGATGAACGGCCAGCGGTGCAGGACTGCTCGCCGTAATAGTCCGTGAAGCGCATGCCTTCATTGGCGATGCGATCAATGTTTGGCGTGCGGTATCCCATCATGCCGTTTGAGTTGGCGCTGATGTTGGTCGTGCCGATGTCGTCGCCCCAGATGACCAGAATGTTTGGTTTCGAGGGCGCGTTGTTGCTGCGCTGCGAACGGTTGCGCTGGGCGAGCGCCATGGTCGGCGCGAGGCTAGCAACGAGCGCCGCGGCGATGAGCATGCGCGTCGCTGTTGAAGTCAGTCTTCGGTTCATTTTCTCCCTCTCATTCAGAGTTACTTGTGTGTCTTTCCATTCCAGGGAAAGACGGTCAGCCAGTCGTTCTTCATGTCCACGACGATCCAGCCTTCGGCGGGGGCTTTGTTGAGCGCGACGTCGAGTTTGCCGATGTGCGAATTCCGGTCGTATGCCCATTCGCGCACGGCGTCGGTGTGATGCACGATGCCGCCGAAGCGCCGGCCCTCGCCGGCGGTGGTCCATTGCAGCATTTCTAGATCGCCGTCGGAGTTGCCGAACGCAAAGATTGGGCGAAGCCCGATGACGCGATTGATCGCCAGCGGCTTGCCTGTCTTGTCATTGATGTAGTCCACCGCCGGGAGGCGGCGAATCTCCGGACCATCGCCGGTCATTACCCATTCGGTCTTGATCGTTGAGCCGATCGTGTTCTGCGGCAGCACGTCGTACACGGTGTTCGCAAATGTGCGCATGAATTCGACGCCGCCGCCGGAGACGATGTAGATGTCGAATTCGTTGGCTCGCAAATACGCGAGCAGCTCAAGCATCGGCTGGTACACCATCTGCGTATACAGGCGACCGGTGGTTGGGTGATGCGCGGTCTTGACCCATTTGCTGGCGATCTCAGAAAACTGCGCCGACGTCATGCCGGCATGCGTCGCGCCGACGATTTGTGCGACGGCATTTTCGCCACCGGCGAGCGCCTTCGTGACGTCGCCGTCAAGGACGGACTTGAACGGCTCAGTGGTCTTCCACTCGGGATGTTGCGGCGCCAATTCACGCACGCGATCCAGCGCAAACGCGAGCTGGAAATACATCGGCTGCTCCGCCCAGAGCGTGCCGTCGTTGTCGAACACGGCGATGCGCTCGGCGGGCGCGACGTAGGTGGATGAGCCGCACCGGGTGACGTCTTCGACGAAGGTGATGATCGAATCGCGCACCGGCCCTGGCGCCCAGGATTTCAGCGCTTCGGCGCCGGATTGTTGGTCAACGCGGAGATGACGCGAGTGGGCGCAGCCGCCGAACGTGAGCGCGAAACTTGTGATGAAAACGACCGCAAGACGAAGGCCGAATTGGGTGTTGGTTGTGTCCATGGCGCCAGCCTATACGGGGCGCAGGACTGCATCCAATTTTGGTACGTAAAGAACTGGATGCGGCTCAATAACAACAGCCGCCCGTCGTCCAGACGCTGCGGCCCGCAATCATGGGCGGGCGGCGGCATGAGGCCGACGGGCGGTGTGTTGTTTTCGTGGAATTCGAGGAGATTGTCGTGCGTTCGCTTACGCGGCGCGGCGGGTCTTGCCGTTCACCTTGCAGCGACCGTTGAAGTTCGCGCCCTCTTCAATAAGGATGCAGTTGGCGCTGAATTCGCCGTTGACCTTCGAGCCCTTGGTGATCAGGACATCACCCTTGGCGGTGAGCTTGCCCTTGAAGGAGCCGTCGAGCTGCACGGCGCCGGCGTTGATGGTTGCGTCAAAGTTCGCGCCCGGGGCGATGTGCAAGAGGCCCGGCGTCGTGATCTGACCCTTGAAGGGGCCGGTCAGGCTGGCGAAGCCGGTCTGCGTGGTCTTGGTTGTGGACTTCTTGGTCGTCTTGCGCGACGTGCCCTTGCGCGAGCTGGCCTTACGGGTCGTGCTCTTGCGCTTGGCGGATGTGCGTGTGGACTTCTTCTTGGTGGTGGTGCGCTTGTTGGACTTCTTGGCAGGCATGGGTGGTCCTCCGGGATTCGGCGGCGTCATGGGATCAGAGATCGGCGCGATGCACGCCGCGAGCGGGCGACATGCCCCTCACGTGTCTGTGTCGGTCGGAACGGGAGGTGAAATCAGCGCCGACAGCGAGGTTTCGGCGAATTGTGCGGGTTGTGCGGGCGAGGGGAGGATTCGAACGCGGAAGATCACCGAGCCGGGGGTGGCGTGGTTCGCTCGCGCAGCAAATGAGTCACGATTGTGCGCGGGCAGGTGATGAGATGAGATGATGAGAAATGAGCGTGGGGGCGCCACCGTTTCTCATCATCTCATCTCATCTCATCAAGAGCATGGTGAAATCTTCTCTCCCATTGAGAACGGGCGGCCCAGCGCACAACATAGTCGAGTGAGTGTCGAGACGTCCTTTGCTGGATGCCGCATTCATGCGCACAACGTTTGCGAGTGCAAAGAGGATTTGCGTCTTTCGTTGGGCAATGCGTGGGTTTGATCTTGAAGGCGTGGCGCCGCGCAGGAGAATGCGATCGTCAAACGATGTCCGAAGTGCCTGGCGAGTCCCGCTGTATGAGAGAGGGGGAAGAGGGAGGGCCTGCGCAGAATTCGCCTGCGCTAGGCAGATTGAATGATCGATCGAAGTCACCCCAGCGGGGCTTGCTGGTCGTGTGTCCTTGGTTGTTCGTGAAAAGGGAAGCGTTTCATGCCATCGCCAAGCATCTTCTTTGGAGGCGTGCTGATGAGATAATATTGGCAAGGGGTTGCCAACATTTTCTCATCATCACAAATGCGAACTGAAGAGAGCGTCTAGGGAAAAAGCGCCATGATCACGTAGGCAGTGGCAAGCAGCAGCGCCTGAAGCAGCACGGCGCCCATGAGCGCAAACTTCAACACGTCCCGATCAATGCGATTGATGATCCGCATGTGCCCAGGGAAGAGACCGACTCCATCAGGAATCACCAACGCCGTGCCAATCGAAACGAACAGCGAGAGCAGCGCGATCGGGATGACGATGTTCTGATTCCGCGGCGAGGTTGAGGTGATCATCGTCGCCGCGAAAAACGCGAGCGTCCAATTCAACACCATGAGCGCAATCATCGGACGCCGGATGCTGTATTCCTCGTTCGGCGTCACGAGCCAGATGAGTCGGTGCATCCAATTCATTGGTGATCCGGACAATGTGGGCCGCATTGGAGATGAGATGATGAGATGATGAGAAACGGGCGGGGCCTTGTTGCGTCTTTATCATCTCATCATCGACATCAATAACAAGAGAAGTTGGCATGGTTCCCTCTCCCTTTGGGAGAGGGTGGCCGAGCGCAGCGAGGTCGGGTGAGGGCCGAGACTTCCTTCATTGCCTGTGGTGTTCATGCGGCCCTCATCCGTCAACGCTGGCGCGTTGCCACCTTCTCCCAAGGGGAGAAGGAGGTGATCAGTTCCAGTGCACACCCTTCGGCGCCGCGGGGTCGAGCTGCTTTTCAGCGCGGCACAGGAGCGATCGCAAATCCAGCAAGTCATCTTCGATCAAATTCGCGCGCGCCAGCGGGTCGCCTTCTTCGAGCAATCGGTATCGCACGTCCTCGTTCGTAATCAGCGACACACCGACCAGCTCAAGAATCGCGGCGGTCGGCGCTTCCGGACGGGAAAGGCAGGAGGCGACATTCTCCGCCGCAGCGAGGTTGCGCAGCGGGGATTCGGTGAGCAGGAAGTGCAGGCGCTCGCGGATGGCGTCGAGCTCGTCCGCATCGGCGTCGAAGACTTCAATGGGACGCAGCACGCCCTGGCGATAGAGGCGACCTTTGTCGGGCGGCTCTTCGCGGTGGATTCTCGCGCGGCAGATGCCTTGCACCAGCAGGTTGTAGCGGCCGTCGATGAGGCGCTCGTGCTGGACTATCTGCCCCACGCAGACGGCGGGCTTCAGGACGGGCGGGGCGTCCGGCGCGTCGGCGGTGGCTTTTTGATCGATCACGGCCATCGCGATCTGGCCGTTGCCGTCCAGCACGTGCTCGACCATCTGCCTGTAGCGCGGCTCAAACACGTGTAGCGGCAGCACCGCATGCGGCAGCAGCGTCACCACCCCGAGCGGAAAGATCGGGATCGGCTTGCCGAAATTGACGCGAACTGTCTCGGTTTCTTTGGCCACGCGAAGGAATCCTAGGCGACCGACGCGGCTTGGCGAGACTTGCCGCGTCGTCGGGCTAGACTGACCCCCACTTTCCGCGATGATCGCGGGGAGCCTCGAAAGGAGCCTTCATGTCGCCAGTTGGCAACGCCACGTCTTCTCGCCGCTTTGTCAAGGATCTGGGTCCGTCGGAACGCTTCGGCGGCTCCTTCGCGATCGGCAACGCCCAGCGCGGCGTGACGCGCAACGGCGATCCATACCTCAAGTGCCTGCTCGGCGACAAGACCGGCACGCTGCCTGCGCGGAAGTGGTCCATCACCGATGAACTCTTCCGCCGCCTGCCGACCGAAGGCTTCGTCTACTGCGAAGGCCAGACGCAGCCGTATCAGGGCGAACTGCAACTCATCCTCGACACCATCGAGCCGATGGAGCCGAGCACGGCGGAGCTGCGCGACCTGCTGCCGTCCACGAGCCGCAACGTTGATGAGATGTTCGCGGAGGTGAAGGGGCTGCTGGAATCCATGAAGCACCCGGCGATGCTGGCGCTGGCGCGCACGTATATGGCGGATGAGATGCTGATGGATCAGTTCAAGCTCGCACCCGCCGCGAAGATGATGCACCATGCGTATCTCGGCGGTTTGCTTGAGCACACGCTCACGCTGATGAAGGTGGCCAATGTGGTGCTTCCGCTGTATCCGAAACTGAATCGCGACATCGTGCTGATGGGTCTGTTCCTGCACGATCTCGGCAAGACGCGCGAATTAATTTACGACCGCACGTTTGCGTATTCCGATCGCGGCGAACTGATCGGGCACATCGTCGAAGGCGCGATCATGCTGCACGACAAGGCGGCGCAAACGATGAGCGCGGAGGGCGTGCGCTTCCCGCCGCACACGATCATGGTGCTGCAGCACATTATTTTGTCGCACCACGGCATTCCCGAGTACGGCGCGGCAAAGGTGCCTGCGACGCCGGAGGCCGTGTTTGTGTCGATGGTGGATGATTTGGATGCGAAGACGACGATCACGCTGGCAGCGACGCGGCCGGATGAGGAGCGCGGCTTCGACCTCGGCGGCAACTTCACCGAGCGGCAGTGGGCGCTGCAGAACACGAAGCTGTTCCGGCCTGATCCGCTGGGATAAGGATGAGCGAGCCGGGCCGTCCCCGGCCCGGTCAAAGTTGAAAGACTCCTACCCAAAAGTTTCCCTGTGCCCGTCGACCTAATATTCCCGTCGATGCGTGAGCTTGATCGTCATCATCGTTTGGCTCATTCGGCCCGGCGATTTGCCCGGATCGCCGCCGCGCTGTGGCTCATTGCCGTGGTGGCGATGCTGCCGGCGCTGGGCGTGCCGCAGCTTGGCGCGGCGTCGCCGGCTGACTCGCATCTATGTGCGGCCAAAAACGCGTTCCTGTTCACGTCTCCGGCCGGCCCACTGACGCTGTTCGAACAGCACGCGAGCGACAGGAATTTGCCGGCGGAGAAGCGCGGCCCAGAATGCGGGCCGGCTCGCGCAGAGCCGTTTGACACACTTGGATTGCGATACGGATCGTCTTTGACGGCGATCGCTTCGTATTGGCTGCCTTCGGTGACGGGCCGTGGTTGTGCCCAGGCGCCGCGGGCGCCGCCGTTCGTGTACGGCTGATTTTCCTTCATCATGTGCCGCGTTTGACCACGCGCTGAACGGGGAGCCCTGTTCAATTCGTCGGGGATCTGTTCATGGCCTTGCGCCATGTCGGCGGTCGAACGCGCGCCGTCTGCACGACATCAATGGTCAACACATTCGCCGATCAGGCCGCCAGGAGCTTTCATATGTCTCGCACGCACAACGAAACTCAGACATCCATCGAGAAAACGATGGATCCCGTGAATAATGCCGACGCAACTGAATATCAGTCGATGCGCGGCTGTCTTACCCTCACCGCAATCATCACCGTCTGCGTGCTCATCGGCGTTGCGCTGATTTTGTTCTTCGGATCGCCCGTGAACTAAGGCTCGTCCGCCGACCCTCGATCTGACGAAATCAGGCGCTGGATATATAGAGCGCGGGTTCGACCTCGGCGGGAGCTCCATCGAGCGGTCGTGGGCACGGCAGACCTACAGCCTGTCCCGAAATGATCCAGTGGGGTGGATTCGCAAGCGAGCCGGGCCGTCCCCGGCCCGGTTGACGTCCACCGTGGTTTCGGCGTCGACCGCCTTGGGGACGAGACGGCTCGCTTTTCACCCCCGGTGAGTTGAGGCCTGCAACTTGGCACTGCTCTTTGGGCCGTACCATGGCGCCCGGCGAATGGGCATAGTTATTGGACGCTCACTTTGCCCTCTTGCTGGCGGTCCCGGCCTGTTTGACCGATCCTGTTCTGACTCGGCGGCGTAGTGTCTGTTGCCGGTCTCGCTTGGAGTCGAGATCGGATCGTTTGCCGAACCGGAGGCTCTGCCCATGTGCGGGATCGTTGCATACATCGGGAATCGCCAGGCCGCCCCCATCCTGATGGAGGGGCTTAAGCGGCTGGAGTACCGGGGGTACGACTCCGCCGGAATGGCCGCGATCAACGGAGGCGTCCATGTCGTCAAGGCGGTGGGACGCGTCTCCGTCCTCGAGGAGAAGCTGGAATCCACGCCGGGCTTTCGCGGCAGCCTCGGCATCGCTCACACTCGCTGGGCCACGCACGGCGCCGTGACGGAGCCGAACGCCCACCCGCACGTCGATGACCGGCACGGCATCGCGCTGATCCACAACGGCATCATCGAAAACTACGCCTCGCTGCGCACCTGGCTCGAAGAGCGCGGCCACAATTTTGTCACCGAAACCGACACCGAAGTACTCGCGATGCTGATCAGCGAGTTGTATGACGGGGATCTTGAAGCCGCGGTGCAGGGCGCGCTGCGCGAAGTCACCGGCGCGTACGCCATCGCCGTGATCTGCGAAAAGGAGCCGGACCGTTTGGTGGTGGCTCGCAAGGGTTCGCCGCTGATGGTTGGCGTGGGGCCGAGCGAGTACATCGTGGCGTCGGACGCTTCGGCGATCATCGCGCACACGAGCCGCGCATTCACGCTGGATGATTACCACGTGTGTTCGATCTCGCGTGATGGCTTCCACACGACGACGATTGACAACACGCCCGTGACGCCGCGCGTGCAGGAGCTGGAGCTTGAGCTCGAGCAGATCGAACTTGGTGGGTACGAGCACTTCATGCTCAAGGAAATCTTTGAGCAGCCCAAGTCATTGCGCACCACATTGCGTGGTCGTCTGGACCAGCGCGAAGGGCGCGTGGTGCTCGGCGGTGTGGGTGAGTTCGCTCGTGATCTGGTGAAATCGCGACGCTTTATTCTCGCGGCTCAGGGCACGGCTTTGCACGCCGCGATGATTGGTGAGTATCTGATTGAGGATCTTGCGAAAGCGCCGGCGGAAGTCGAGTACGCCAGTGAGTTTCGCTATCGCAATCCGATCATTGAAGACGGCACGGTGATGACGGTCGTGAGCCAGTCCGGCGAAACGGCGGACACGCTTGCGGCGCTGCATGAGGCGCGCGATCGCGGGGCGCTGACGCTTGGTGTGGTGAACGTGGTGGGCTCGTCGATTGCGCGTGACACGGATGCGGGCGTCTATCTGCGCGTGGGGCCTGAGATCGGCGTCGCGAGCACGAAGGCGTTTACGGGTCAGGTCGCGGTCTTGACGATGCTCGCAATGTTCATCGCGCGGCGCCGATTCATGAGCGCTCACGACAGCGCGAAACTCATCGCCGCGATGGAGCGCATCCCTGAGCAGGTGCAAACCGTTCTGAACGAAAGCGATCACATTCGCGAAGTGACGAGCCGTTACATCGATCGCGAGAACTGGCTGTTCCTCGGCCGCGGGTACAACTACCCCGTCGCGCTGGAAGGCGCGCTGAAGCTGAAGGAAATTTCGTACATCCACGCCGAGGGCATGCCCGCGGCGGAGATGAAGCACGGCCCCATCGCGCTGATCAACGACGGCATGCCCGTCGTCTTTATCGCGACGCGCGGCGCCCAGTACGACAAAGTTCTCAGCAACATTCAGGAAGTGCGCACGCGCGGCGGACGTGTCATCGCCGTCGCCACCGAAGGCGACAAGGAAATCCGCAACCACGCGGAGGATGTGTTCTACGTCCCCGATTGCCCCGAATGTCTCAGCCCGATGCTGACGGTCATCCCGCTGCAACTGCTGGCGTACCACGCGGCGGTTCTGCGCGGGCACGACGTAGACAAGCCGCGGAATCTGGCGAAGAGTGTGACGGTGGAGTGAGGCGGCGTTCTTAAGAGGGCGCAATCTTCGATGGTGCCGTGGTCTTGTTCGTCCTCGGACAAGGCCACGAGTAGTGAATCGAACACGCTGAAGACGTGGCCTTGACTGGGGACAGTCAAGACCACGGCACCTTTGGATTGATCGCACAACGCCCTTCACATCGGCCCTTTCCCGGTGGGAGAGGGAGTTTGAACCCTTCTCCCTCGGGAGAAGGTGGCAATGCGCAAGCATTGACGGATGAGGGGGGGTGCGGCGTTCGAAGCTCATGCTGCACTGATTCAGCACAACATTCGGAATGTGTACACAACGCCCCTCACCCCGGCCCTCTCCCGGTGGGAGAGGGAGCCGGAAGTTGCCCTTGATTCGTCACGAAGCGCTTCGGGGCTCAAGTTCGGCGCCTCCTCTGAGAACGTAAACTGCATACCGCATGGCTGTGAAACTTCTCGTCATCTTCTTCGGCGGCGGGATTGGCGCGTGTCTGCGCTATCTCATCACCATCGCGCTGCAGAAGCAGGACGCGAAGGCGTTTCCGTACGGCACGCTCGCGGCGAATGTGATTGGGTGCGCCGTGATTGGCGCCGCGATGGCGTGGTTCGCGGTGCACGAGAAGGTGAAGCCGGAGATTCAGTTGGCGATCATCGTCGGCTTGCTTGGCGGCTTTACGACGTTCTCAAGCTTTGCGTACGAAACGTATCGGCTCGCCAGCGCCGGGGAATGGCCGAAAGCGATTACGTACGTCGCGCTCAGCAACGTCATCGGGCTTGGCGCCGCGGCGGGGATGTATGTCGTGACGATGTCGCTGCTGGACCGCGCCTGAGGTAAACGTCATTCCGGATGCGGGCGTGCATACTCGGCCGCCGCGAAGGTGTACGGCGGGTTCGGCTCTTTCGTGCCGCTGTGGAAGAGCGTCGGCTTCTTGCCATCCTTGATGACGAATGGAACAACGCGGGCATACACGTTGATGGTCGTTTCCACGGCGATCGGCGTCAGCACGTGCAGTTCTGTGATGGCTTGCGTGACGAAGGCGTCCGGGTCCGGTTCGGTGAGCGTGATGTAGACCTCGCGCCCGTCGAACATCGGCTCGTCTGTGTCGTAGCGCGCCTGCCAGCCGCCGGTCGGCGCGGCGAAAATCACTTCCCATTGATTGTTGATCACGCCGAGGCGCGCGGGCATCGCTTCGAAGGGTTTGTTCAGGACTTCGATGCCTTTGGATGAGCCGCAGCCGAACATGATGCATGGGCACCATACGAGGAGTATGAAGTGCAGTGGTATTCGTGGATTCGCTTTGGGTGAACGCATGAACATTGAGTCTTGGGAAATCAGTTGAATGCGTTTGGTATGTTCGGCGTGCTTGAATTGAGACGGGGCGACTGTGACCCCTCGCTTGCGCTTGGGGCTCTGGTTACAGCACGCCCATGGCGCGGCCCATGGCGGCGCCCATGTCGGCGGGGGTTTCGGCGATTTCGAAGCCGCACTTCTTGAGCGCTGCGATCTTGCTGGCCGCATCACCCTGACCGCCGGAGATGATCGCGCCGGCGTGGCCCATGCGCCGTCCCGGCGGCGCGGTGCGCCCGGCGATGAACGCCGCGACTGGCTTGGTCATGTTGGACTTGGCCCACTCCGCTGCGGCTTCTTCGTCCGTGCCGCCGATCTCGCCGATCATCATCACGCCGTGCGTGTCTGGGTCCGCCTGGAAGCGTTCGAGACATTCGATGAATCCGACGCCGCGGACCGGGTCGCCACCGATGCCGACGCACGTGGATTGACCGAAACCGACGTTCGACGTTTGCCACACAGCTTCGTACGTGAGCGTGCCGGAACGCGACACGATGCCGACGGCCTTGCCGGTCTTGGCTTCGGAGACGTGCTTGTTGATGTAGCCGGGCATGATGCCGATCTTGCAGCCCTTGTTCGTATACGGGTCGCGGCGTGATTCACCACTGCCGGTCTTGGGGCCGGGTGTGATGACGCCGGGGCAGTTGGGGCCGATGAGGACAAATTGCTCGTCGAGCGAGCGTCCGTGATTGCGCTCATCGATCACGGCCCGCGTACGAACCATGTCCGCCACGGGCACGCCTTCGGTGATGCAACAGATCACGCGAACTTCCGCATCGAGCGCTTCGAGCACGGCGTCCGCCGCGAACGGGGGCGGGACGAAGATCATGGTGGCGTCGGCGCCGGTGGCCTGAGCGGCGTCCTCAACCGTGTTGAAGATCGGCAGGTCGTTCTCGTCCGACAGCCCGCCTTTGCCGGGGGTCACGCCCCCGACGATTTTGGAGCCGTAGTACAGGCATCCCTGCGTATGCAGCGCCCCGAACGAGCCGGTGATGCCCTGGCAGATGACCTTGGTGTCCGCGTTGATGATGATCGCCATGGCGGGAGGATAGAGAGAATTGGCGGCGAATGTGACCGGCCAAAGGTGTTCCGACAAGCGAGGATTCGGGATAGGCTGGGTTGAATGGCTCTCCGACCGAGTTCGCGGCGATTGCGAGTCTCAGTGATCGTGCTGGGGGTGTTGACGCTGGCGCTCCTGGCCGTGCCGGCGTGGGCGCTGATCGCGCAGCCGCTGCGGATTGATTGGACCGTGATATCTCGCGAAGCGAAGTTTCAGGAAACACCAACTGGGAAGGCGCCGCTTGAGCCGGGGATTGTCGTTGAGGGGCGCAGGGGCTTCGAGAAATGGAGCTTTTCGCGCGAGCGGATCTGGCGTTTGTCGCCAATGGTTGAGTCGGCGATCTACGGCTTCAATTGGGTGGCTTTGCCTGACCCGAGTGCGCCAAATCAGAGGTTTCAACTTAACGTCTCGGGCTCGATGCAAGTTCGATATGCACCCTCAAGGACTGTTCCAGAATCAACGGTCCAACGATTGTGGACGATCGCAGAAACAGTTCCGTTTAACACCACGCATACGAACGTCTTGTGGTCGGGCGTTGCGCTCAATGGATTGATGCTGTTGTGCGCGATTGGCGCCATCGTGGTCGGGATCATGTTTGTGCGCCGCGGGTTTCGACTTCGCGCCATTCGACATGGCGCTTGCATATGTCCGCGCTGCGATTACGAACTTGACGCATCGCGGCCGCTGGCGAACTGTTCTGAATGCGGCAAGAAATTGTATTGGAATGAGGATCGAAGCCGCAGGCCGGTTTCGCTTCGGCGCCGACACCGATCAATGCTTCGTGCGGCGATTGGATTGTTGATTGTCCTTTCATTGTTTGCAGTGGCGCTCTATATGCGCCCCAAGGTTGCGCCGATTGGAGTATTGAACAACGCAGTATTTATTCTGAATTCTCCTGAGAGTGGATCCGTTCGCATATTCCGCAAGGGTGAAGTGGCGCCGGCCGACGCCGAAGAGGGTATGGAATGGGTGACGTATACGGTCAAGCCAAGTGCGTGGATTGCACCGATGTGGATTGAAGCAACTTCAAATGCGGAGACAAATGGACAGATACGCGTGAGAATGGGTCAACCCAACCTTCAGCGGGGAGGTTGGTTCAACTCAAATCCGCCTGCTGGCCCGGGTCCGTCGTACTCCAACGTGTTTGAAGATCGGATGCAACGTGCGGCCAGTCGCCTCACCTTGGGGGCGCCGCCCTTCCGCCCACGCAGCGGCATCCTTTGGATTGGCGTCGCGCACAATGCCGTAATTTTAGTGTTGGCTTGTGGACTCACCTTTTTTCTCTTTCGGTTCTTCAGCTTGAGTGTTGGCCTGACGCGATGGCAGGGCGCTGACCAACATAGTTGCCCGCGATGTGGGTTCTCGCTGGATGGGCATGAAGATTCTGAGCCTTGTCCGGAGTGTGGGCAGACGTTGAAATGGAGTAGGGCGGAATTGTGATTTGTGATCGGAAGAGAATTGGCGGGCTTGATCGGCCAAAGTCCCCGATCTCACGGCTCGGACCCCCATGGCGGGCAATTCTTGTCGTAGTCGTCTCCCTTATTGCAATGCGAGCAGCGTGGGTCATGCTTCCGCGGTTTCCAGTGCTTAATTGGCTCCAAACAACGGGACGCGAGCAGACCTCGCAACAAGTACTCTATTTCTATAAGTCGCCGGGTGGTATCGAGCTTGCGCCAAGGGAAAGGCATCTCGAATTCGCGGCGTTGGCAAATGAAACGGTGAGACTTGAAGGAAGTGAAACCCAACATCAGGATAGAGACGAGGTTCGCCGACGATTGGACAAATTGTTCATTGGATTTCATTCGCTATTTCAACACTCTCAGTTGCGCAACGTCAAAGGGTATTTCTGGCGCTTTTCCCCTTCTCTGCTGGAATATAAAGATGTGTTGCGAGGACCAAGCGGCAATCAGAATCTTCGTGGCCAATTGCAATGGGTGCGAAATCAGGCTGCTGCGCAATGGGCGAGCGTCGATCCTTCATTTGCAGCGGCGATCAGCGATGGTGACACGACGCGAACGACCGTCATATGGCCTGCCGTGATTTGGAACGTCGTTTGGGGACTGCTTGGAATGACAGCCGCTATTGTGGCAATTTGCATGATTGTTCGAACAATTGTGTTCAGGCAAGCCGTACGAATACACGGGCTTGCATGCCCGCGATGTTGCTATCAAGTCACTGAGTTGCGCGGCGTCGAACGGTGTCCGGAGTGTGGGCAACGGCTGGATTGGAATTCGAAATGCCAAAGATTTTGATTCGAAAACCTGTGTCCCTTCATGCCCGACTTCGCTCTCTATATTGGACATCTCTCGGCTCGCTTATTCTGTTCTTGATATTCGTCGGCGTCTTTTGGATGGGTCCGCGCGGGATCAACGCTGGTTGGGTAAGTCGAACTGCACACTTCATTGCAACATCTGAAGGGCTCGTGACCCGTGTTGCTCGCCCTGATGACCCAGATTGGCAAGACGCTGAGAGTGGTTGGGAATCCATAAAATACTCTCAACATCCTCAAAAATGGCTGGCGCCGATGTGGGCGAAAATCTCGTACTCGGCCGAGACAGATCGCGTACGGATGCAAGAGCAGGCAAAATACGAGTCATCCAGCGCGCCTGCCGTTGGTGGATGGTTCAATACTGCGACTCCAACTTTGCCATCACGATTGTCGATGATTGTTCCAGGTCTCTTAATCGACGAAGCATGGCGAATCGCAAATGGTGCGTCTGTTGGAGAATCACGAAGTGGGCTCCTATGGATTGGCATTGCATACAACATCATCTTCGTTGTTGTGCTGTTGAGCGGATTGTTTTATTTGATCCGATTCTTGCGGGTCGGAATAAGCCTTGCGCGATGGCCTGGCCCCGATCAATTCTGCTGTCCGAAGTGTCGGTTTTCACTGGACGGACTCCATCGCGCGGAGATATGCCCGGAATGCGGCATGGAACTGAAATGGAAGAGCTAGTCGCAATGAATGCTCAACGCAATATTGCAGACAGTCTCCAATCCATTCCCAATGTCGAATTTGCGACGGAGGGCGACTTGCATTTACTCGGTGTGCGCACGGTGGACGATCTCGTCGGGCGTGATCCGTTTGAAGATGTTTGATGAGTTGTGCCGCATTCCGCGACGACCGGCGAAGCGAAGCGCGGCTCTTCAATTCTTCCTGGCTTTCACGTGATTTGCGCGACGTGGCTTGAAGTCGGGAGTAGGTGGGGAGCCCTCACCTGACCTCGTTGCGCTCGGCCATCCTCTCCCAAGGGAGAGGGGTTTGGCCTCCTCCCCCGCCTTGCGGGGGAGGATTGAGGAGGGGGCTATTTCTTCTACTCTCTCTCTTCGCCTCGAACGTGAAAAGCGCAAAGAGCGAAGGAGAGGTTAGTAGTTCTGTAGCCCTCCCCTGGCCCCTCCCGCGGGGCGGGAGGGGGAGGAGTCTTACCGCGGCCGGCGCAGCAGGAACGATGACCCACCACCGCCGCTGGCGGGGACGACTTCCCAGCCGCTTCTACCGAGTGTGTTCAGGTGCAGCGCCTGCAATGACGGCGGCGTTGAACGCTGGCGATTGTTTTGCAGCGCGATCGGGTCGGCGTTGTCCGGGCCTTCGATGAGCCACGCTTTTTCGCCGGTGTTGATGATGGCGTCGAAGCCGGTGAAGGACAGTTCGGCGTATTCCCATGCTCCGCCGCTCTGCGCTGTGGCGCTGGGGATCATGAGCGCTGCGGTGAGTGCGAGTGCGGCGCCGGAGGCGAGCATTGCTGTTGTGCGCATGTGTCGTGTGTTCATTATCAAACTCCTCTCAATTCTCATTCCATGTGACGCGGCGGGATGCATTCAGTTCGTGCGACGAAGGTCGAAGAGGACGGTCGGCTTCCATTGGCCGTCGCGCTGAACTTCGTCCTGCACCTGAATGCCGCGCTCGGTGAAGGTGTACGTGGAACGGTAGGGGATGGGGTCGCCGTTTTCGTCTTGTTGCGTGGCTTGCAGGACGAGTCGGCCGGAAGCGTCGAATCCGCCGCGCTCGGCGAAGATTTCGCGCGTACCGAAGGTCGGGCCGTCGGCGCCGAGCGCGCTGGTGGAGACCCACGTCGTGCGGCAGGTGTTGTCGTGGTTATTCACATCGAAGAGGCCGGTCCAGCCACGCAGCGGGGCGCCGGGCTGGGCGCTGATGATGCGGAACTCGATGCGGAGGAGGTTGTTCCAGTGGCTCGGTTCGCAGCGCCAGGCGATGGGGATGGGGGTGGCGCGGTTTGATTGATCGTCGAAGGGGATGAGTTCGCCGGTGAAGTTTCCGAGGAGGGGTTCGAAACGACCGAGGGGTTGGGTTGATTGGTCAGTCATGGCGCGGTTGTTGTGGGAAGCGCAGCCGGGAAGGAGAGCGGCGAAAGCGAACAGCAATGTGACCGTTGATCTTTGCAGTGTGAGTATGTTCGTCATGTGCAAAACGATACCTGTGGGGCGGGTTTGGGCTTCGTTTGGCCTCGAGTAGGCCTTGCGCCAAAATGAGCCCGAAAGGGGCTATGGAATGTTGCCACGAGTGAAGCGCAGCGCAACTCGTGGGAGAGGTCCGTTCTGATTTTGAGAACCCCGGAGGGGTGACGGAGGATATCGATAGAGCACTCCTGCGACCCTGCGGGGCGCCACCTTGTTGCGGAAAGCCTTCCACGAGTTGCGCTGCGGCTTCGCGCGTCTCCTCCCTCGCCTTGCGGAGGAGGATTGAGGAGGGGGCTACTCCCTCTACCTTCTCTTTAGGGCTCGAACGTGAAAAGCGTGAAGAGGCGCGGAGGAGAGGGTAGATCAGTAGCCCTCCCCTGGCCCCTCCCGCGGGGCGGGAGGGGGAGGAAGCGGGGGCTTTGACATGAGCGCCGGACTCCGGGCGCTCAATCGTGGCACTGACGCCTTTGGCATCCGTACCACGGCGCCCGGGAATTGTGAAAAATTGCGATCAATCAAGCGCGCAAAAAAAAACATGCCCGCATCGAGGCGGGCATGCATTCTCTTCTTCCTCTGACAAATCCTGCGAACTGCTTACTCGGCCTTCATGCGCTCCGCCTTGGCGCGGGCGTCGTCGAGGTTGCCGACGTACATGAATGCGCTTTCGGGCAGATCGTCCCCTTCACCATCGCAGAGTCGCTCGAACGAGTCGATCGTCTCCTCCAGCGGGGTGTAGATGCCGGCAAATCCCGTGAACTGCTCGGCGACGAAGAAGGGCTGCGACAGGAAGCGTTCGATCTTGCGGGCGCGGCTCACGATGAGCTTGTCCTCTTCGGACAGCTCGTCCACGCCGAGAATCGCGATGATGTCCTGCAAATCCTTGTAACGCTGCAAGATGACCTGCACCTTGCGGCTGACGGCGTAGTGACGCTCGCCGATGACGCCCGGATCGAGGATTCGCGACGTCGAGGACAGCGGATCGACCGCGGGATAAATGCCCTTCTCGGCGATGCTGCGTGAAAGCACGACGAAGGCGTCAAGGTGGGCAAAAGTCGTAGCGGGGGCCGGGTCAGTCAGGTCGTCCGCAGGGACGTACACGGCCTGCACGGAGGTAATGGCGCCGCGACTGGTGGAGGTGATGCGCTCCTGCATGTCGCCCATTTCGGTCGAGAGCGTCGGCTGGTAACCCACGGCCGACGGCATGCGGCCCAAGAGCGCGGACACTTCCGAACCCGCCTGCGTGAAGCGGAAGACGTTGTCCACGAAAATCAGTGTTTCTTTACCGGAGGAATCGCGGAAGTCCTCGGCCATGGTCAGGGCCGAGAGCGCAACGCGAAGGCGGGCGCCCGGCGGCTCGTTCATCTGGCCGAAGACCATGGCGACCTTGTCGAGCACGCGCTGGGTCTTGCCGGTGTCGTCGGTGAACTCGGCCTCACGCATTTCGCCCCAAAGGTCGTTGCCCTCGCGGGTGCGCTCGCCGACGCCGGCGAACACGGAGTAGCCGCCGAATTCGCGGGCGACGCGGGCGATCATTTCCTGAATGATGACGGTCTTGCCGACGCCGGCCCCGCCGAACAGGCCGATCTTGCCGCCGCGGACGAACGGGCACAGGAGGTCAACGACCTTGATGCCCGTCGGAAGGATTTCGGTCTGGGCGTTGAGGTCTTCGAACTCGGGTGGTTTGCGGTGAATGGGCAGGCGCTTTTCCGTGTTCACGGGGCCGAGCTTGTCGATCGGCTCGCCGAGGAGATTGAACACGCGGCCGAGGACGCCTTCGCCGACCGGGACGGTCACGGGGCCGCCGAGGTCATTGCAGGCGGCGCCGCGGGTCAGGCCGTCGGTGGAGCCGAGGGCGACGGCGCGGACGCGTCCGCCGCCGAGGTGTTGTTGAACCTCACCGACGAGGTTGAATGGGCCCGCTTTGGATTCGGTGTTGATCGTGAGCGCGTTGTAGATGTTCGGGAGGGAATCCTCCGCGAACTGCGCGTCGAACGTGGAGCCGATGACCTGGGTGACAACGCCTGTGGACGTCATTGCTGAACTCTCCAAAATCTGGATCGGAAAAGGGGGAGCAGGATAGCGGCGCGGCGAGCCAGATGCGAGCGGCCCAAAACAGGCGAGCCGGGCCGTCCTCGGCCCAGTTAAGGCTTGATTTCACGTAGGCGTCGACCGGCTCGGGCACGAGCCGGCTCGCGGTCTTACTTTGGTGAATCAAGTCGCTCAAGAATGACTGCAATCGCCGGTGGCGGCGCTGGCTCTGCACCGGTGATCGGCGTGAGCAATTCTTCAGCGCTGAGCGTGACGAGCATCGTGCGGTGGTTGGCGTGAACGGGGACGATGTCTTCGACGCCGTGGAGCCGCGCTGAAGAGACTGGGACGACGCCATCGCCGAGTTCGCTGGAGAGGGCGCGCAGGTCCTTGGCGAATGCTTCGGCGTTTTTTCCGAGCATGCGTTTGGCCAATGGCGTCTCGAAGACATCGTCGAGCTGATTCGCATCGTCCGGCGCCATCTGGCCGACGATGCAGGTGATGGCGACGTGTTCGGGCAAAGGGCGTTCGTTCAGATCAGTCAAGAATGCGGAATTGACGGCGAGGTCTTCTCCCGCTTCACCGGTTCCGTCCGCGAGAAATGCGAGGGCGCTTTCATTCTCAGGGCGCCCGTCATCAAACCAGCGCAGGAGCTGTTCTCGAATCTCGGCGACGACGCGAAGGCGTGCGAAGGGCGAGCCGTAGTTGGGTGTGCCCACGAGAATGAGATGGTCGATGTCAGGGAGGGCTGCGTCGTCAGGTTGGTCGGCGTTGCCTGCGTAGTGCGCGTTGCGCGTGAGCACATCGCGTGAGAGCAAGCCGCCCATGGAGTGGGCAACAACGTCGATCTGGCGCGCGCCTTGTGACTTCAGTCGTGCGAGCGCCACCGCCAGCAGATCGGCGCTCGTCGCGATGCGTTGGTCATTCGGATAGTCGAAGCGCACGACCGTGTGATTCGCATGCGCGAGCGCCGGCGCGAGGTTGTCCCAGATGTCGCCGGGTTCGTCGAGACCGTGGACGAGGAGGACGATGCGATCGGGAAGCTCGGTTTCGTCGGTGATGATCGACCAATGGGGAGTCGTATTGGCGTTCTCGTGCGTTGAGCGCTCAACCCCCTCACCCGACCTCGCTTCGCTCGGCCACCCTCTCCCCGGGGGAGAGGGGGTGTAGAGGCGCAGGCCGGTGCGGCCGTCGGCGGTGGTCGCGGCGCCATCGTGCAATTCGCGGGCGGCGTCCTCGAATGCGCGCTGCGCGCGGAGGCTCCAATCATCGATCGCGTCCGCCGCATCCGACGCGTTGCGCATCAGCCAACGGCGCACGCCGGTGGCGATGGATTCGGCGTCCGCGAGGGTCTTATCGAGCTGCTCGGCGGCGGTTTGTTGTGGCGATTTTTCCGGAGGGGCGGCGCTGCCGCAGGAAATGGCGGCGAACGCCATCGTGACAAGCGCAATCGCACACCAGAATGTTTGGCTCCGCAGGGCCGTCATGCACACATCTTATGCGGCAAGGGCGCCGAGTCATTTCAGCAAGACGAGTAGGCCGGAAATGGTCCGATTGCACAATCCTCGCTCGGCGCGGACAGCCGATATTCGAAACGCCCTGAAAGGGCGCCGGAGCCTTGCCACGAGTGAAGCGCAGCGCAACTCGTGGAAAGCTGTTGGCAAAGAAATGCGTCCCAAAGGGCCGCAGGAAAAATCTGTCGAACAATTCCATTCCTTCGGCCCGTCGGGGCGATCTGAACAATTATGCGACTCACCACGAGTTGCGCTTCGCTTCACTCGTGGCAACAATCCCGCGCCCCTTCGGGGCAAACGGCGTCGGACCAATTCGCGTTCAACTCACGCCGGCTGCGCACTCTCATTCATCATTCGGCGAAGCACCATGTGCAGGATGCCGCCGTTGCGGTAGTAGTCCACCTCGACCGGCGTATCGATGCGGCACGTCACGGTGAACTCCGTGGTTTTCCCGCTCTTTGGGTGCTTCGCGGTCACGCCGACGTCGCATCGGGCTGACAGCGGCTCAGGGATGTCGAAGTCGAACGTCTCTGTGCCATCCAGCCCCAGCGACTCGCGGCTCTCGCCAGCCTTGAACTGCAACGGCAGCACGCCCATGCCGATCAGGTTGGATCGGTGAATGCGTTCGTACGACTGCGCAATGACGGTTTTCACGCCTAGCAGATACGTGCCCTTCGCGGCCCAGTCGCGGCTCGAACCCATGCCGTAATCAATGCCAGCCAGCACGATCAGCGGGATGCCCTCTTCCTGATAGTGCATCGACGCTTCGTAGATCGACTTGACCTTGCCATCGAGGAAGTCGGTCGTCCAGCCGCCTTCGGTGCCGGGCGCGAGCTGGTTGCGCACGCGCACGTTGGCGAATGTGCCGCGCGTCATGACGCGGTCGTTGCCGCGCCGCGAACCGTAGGAATTGAACTGTGAGACGGGGACGCCCTGCTCCTGAAGGAACTTCCCGGCGGGGCTGTCGGCGGCGATCGCGCCGGCGGGCGAAATGTGATCCGTGGTGACGGAGTCGCCGACGGACACGAGGCAGCGCGCGTCGGTGATGCTCGGCACACCGGGCGGCTCTTCCGTCATGTCAATGAAGAACGGCGGCTCCTGGATGTACGTCGATTCCTCATTCCAGTCATACGCGGCGCCGCCGGAGACGGGGATGTCATTCCACGTCGGGTTGCCGTCGTACACCTTCCCGTATTGCTTCTGGAACTGCTCAGGCGAGATGCAACCGTTGCGCACAGTCTGCACTTCCTCGTGCGACGGCCAGATGTCCTTGAGGAACACCTTCTTGCCGTCTTTGGTCGTGGCGATGGGGTCGTTGATGAGGTCAATGTTCACCGTTCCCGCAATCGCGTACGCAACGACCAGCGGCGGGCTGGCGAGGTAATTGGCGCGCACGTGCGGGCTGATGCGACCTTCGAAGTTGCGATTGCCGGAGAGCACGCTCGCCGCGACGAGGTCTTTCTCCTTGATCGCTTTGACGATCGGGTCGGGCAGCGGGCCGGAGTTGCCGATGCACGTCGTGCAGCCGTATCCAACGGTGTGGAAACCGAGCGCTTCGAGGTGCTGAGTGAGGTCCGCCTTCTCGTAGTAGTCCGTCACGACCTTGGAGCCCGGCGCCAGTGATGTTTTCACCCACGGCTTGGCGGTGAGGCCCAGCGCGTGCGCTTTCTTCGCGACGAGGCCCGCCGCGATCATCACATCGGGGTTGGACGTGTTCGTGCAGCTTGTGATCGCCGCGATCACGACGTCGCCGTGATGCAGGCTGAATTTCCGATCGTTCATCTCAACGATCGCGTGTTCGCAGTTCTCACCGTCCTGCGGCGTATTCACGGGCGACTCATCCGCCTGCCCGCCTTCGCCGGCCCACGTGTCGATGCGCATAACTTCGCCGCACCCCTTCTTGCCGAAGGTGTCGACGAGGTCCTTGTTCCAGTTGGCGTGCATGGTGGAGAGGAGCACGCGGTCCTGCGGGCGCTTGGGGCCTGCCAGCGACGGCAGCACCGTGCCCATGTCCAGTTCGAGCACGTCGGTGAAAATCGGATCGGGCGAGCCGGGCGTCCAGAAGAGGCCGTTGGCTTTGTTGTATTTCTCAACGAGTTCGATGGTGGCGTCATTGCGGGCGGTGAGCCGCAGATAGTCGAGCGTCTTGGTGTCCACCGGGAAGAAGCCCATCGTCGCGCCGTATTCCGGCGCCATGTTGGCGATGGTGGCGCGGTCGGGCACGCTCATCGTCGCGACGCCTTCGCCGAAGAACTCGACGAACTTGCCGACGACGCCGTGAGCGCGAAGCATCTGCGTGACGGTGAGAACGAGGTCCGTCGCGGTCGCGCCCTCAGGCAGCTTGCCCGTGAGCTTAAAGCCGACAACTTCCGGCGTGAGCATGTAAATCGGCTGACCAAGCATGCACGCTTCGGCTTCGATGCCGCCCACGCCCCAGCCGACGACGCCGAGGCCGTTGATCATCGTCGTGTGCGAATCCGTGCCGACGAGTGAGTCGGGGAACGCAACGCGCTCTCCCGCGGCGTTCTTGCCCGTCAGCACCACGTCCGCGAGGTATTCGAGGTTCACCTGATGCACGATGCCCGTCGCCGGGGGCACGCAGGAAAAATTGTCGAAGGACTTTTGGCCCCACTTCAGGAACTCGTAGCGCTCGATGTTGCGTTCGAATTCTTTCTCGGAGTTCACGGTCAGCGCGATGCCGCTGGCGAAGGCGTCCACCTGCACGGAGTGGTCGATGACGAGGTCGCACTTGATGAGCGGGTTGACCAGCGACGGGTCGCCGCCCATGCGGGTCATGGCGCTGCGCATCGCGGCGAGGTCCACCATCGCGGGCACGCCGGTGAAGTCCTGAAGGACGACACGCCCGGGCATGAAGGGCAGTTCGGTCTGGGTCGGGCTCTTGGCGTTCCAGCCGGCGAGGCCGGCGACGTCGTCGTTCGTGACGATGAAGCCGTCCACGTTGCGGAGCATGGCCTCCAGCAGCACTTTGATGGAATAGGGCAGGCGGTTGACGTGCCCGACGCCCTCGCGCTCAAGGGCGTTCAGGTCGTACCAGGTGTACGCGCCTTTGGAGGTGGTGAGGGAGGATTTGGCGCCGAAGGGGTTGCCGTTGCTGGTCATGGGATTCGCCTCTCTATGCGGTTCTTGCGTCTTTATCGACACTATAGAGCGGCGGGAAGAGGGCGCGGCGAGCGAAGCGTTCAGTCCCCTTCCATGATTGCCTTCAACACCAGCGGCGCCCCTTGGATTTCGACCAGGCGCGGATACTTCGGGCCGCCGTCGTAGCGGATCATCTTGGTTTCGATCTTGTCACCGAAAGCCACCAGCAGTGTGACGTGGCCGGTGATGGGGGAGTGCCTGACCGCATCGCGCAGGCGCAACGTGCTGAAGGTGTAGTCATTCACGCCGATGATTTTCATGTCGTACGCGAGGCCGTAGGCGTCGGCGAGGCTGTCGGGGAGGATGCGTGTGATGACGCCGTCGCGGTCGCAGGAGAAGCCGAGTGAATAGCGAAGGTCCACGCCGCGAGCGCTGTTTTGGCTTTTCTTCTGTTCCGGAGTTGGCTCACTGGTGTATTCCAAACGGTAGCCGAGCTTTGAGAGCAAAGGTTCGAATGAGAGGTCATCAACAGGTTGTTCGAGCCGCGCGCGAATGAGCGCATCCCAGTCCTCACCGTCGTACACCGAGCGCAGTGTGTTCACCACGTCCTCGCGCGTGTACGTGACCGGCGAGCCGGGCAGTTTCACTTTCACGTCAAAAAACGTGCGGCAGAAATCATCGAGCGATCGTTCATCATTCGTTCCGAGGCGGATGATCGCGTCCGCTTCCATCCAGAACAGCGCGCCTTCTGAGTAGTACGACGTGCCGCGGGCGCGGTCGTACCAATGAACACTGCGCGATCGAAGATGACGCACAGAGACAGCGGTGTCCTCGACGCTGCGCCACTGGCGGCCGGAGCGGTGGGAATAATCCGCGATGCGGCTCGAGATCGTGTCCATGTACTCCGCATCGGTCATGAGGCCGCTGCGTACGGCGAGGACGTCGTCGTAGTAGCTGTCCAGCCCTTCATACACCCAGAGCAGTCGCGCATCAGCGGTGGTGTGGTAATTGCGCGCCAGGAGACCTTCTGGCGTGCGCTGCTTGCCGCACCAAGCGTGGATGTATTCGTGCGGCAGCGTTCCGAGCGGGTCGCCGTCTTTCTCCGCGGTGGACAATCGATCGGCGCGGAAGGCAATGAAGGTGGATTCGTTGTGCTCGACGCCGAGGCCGGGCAACTCGTCAGAGAGCATGATCAGGAAGTGATATTGGCTGTACGGGAATGGACCAAAGACGCGGATCGCTTCGTCGATCATGTCGCTGAGTTTGGAGAGCCGCTCTTCGCCGAGGTCCGTAAAGGTGGCGAACGGCGCGACGGCATGAATGAAGTGGGGGACTTCGGTCAGTGTGGGTTCAAGCTGATACGTGCGCAGCGCGGATCCGAAAATGACGGGAGCGTCCACAAGTTCGGCGAGGCTCACCGGTTCATAAAAAATTACGCCCGGACGCTCGCGCGCAATGGTGAGTGAGCTTGCCTGCTTCCAGTCATTCGGAAGGCGAAGCTCCGGTTCGATGAAAAATTCGTCTTTGTCGGCGTCGCCGGGATAGAACAGGACGGTGTTCCAGTTCATGCCGCCGAAGTTGGGGAATCCGTAGCTGTCCGTCGAGCGTGAGATGACGGAGGGCTGATTGGTGATGTACGCAAAGTTCACCGTCAGGAACGAGGCGCCATCGGGGACGGTGAGCAGGAGCCGCGTCATTTTTTCGGGATCGCGTGTCCACGAAAGGCGCCGGCCCTGATCGTCGGTGATGGTGAGGTCGACGACGTTTTGGATGGGGCCGGACGGGTTGTGGTTGCCGGGCGTCCATTCGACGTAGTTCAGTTCGAGAGGACCTGGGGTGACGGGCAACTCCATCTCCGCTTTCAGCAATCGGCGCGGAATGTCGGTCGCGTCCACCAAAAGACTTGCTCGCGGCGACTGCGCGCATGCGCTCAGCGCCATGAACGCATGCAAGAAAAGAATCAGGCAGCATCGTGAAAGTGGCGCAAAAACAATCGGTCGGCGCATGCGTCATTCCTTGTGCGAACGTGTCCTGAACTGACGTGTCTCGTTGATTCTAACGGCGCGGCTCACGTGTCTCGTGACTGCTTCGGGGATGCGCAAAAATACGCATGAAGCATAAAAAACACGACCGCGTCCGGAGGCTTACGCCTGGCGGAACGCGGTCGCGGATGGGTGGTGTCTTGAATGATTCGAGCGCCGGGCTCGTTCGGTTCGCGGTCAGTTCTGAAATGAAACGCCGATGCGGTGGCGTCGGCGTCTCGGAGGAGATTGGATCATCAGATCCGTGGAGTTCAATTCGGAATTGGCGCTCTCACCTTTCAGCCGTTCTTGGGAAGCTTCTTGAGCAATGCTTCGATACGCTCAAGCCGCGCTTCCAACTCCTTCAACCGTGCTTCTGAGGCCTGGTTGCGGCCCTGTGACGCATTTTCGCGGGCTCGCTGCTGCTCTCGCTCGCGGCGGACCTCGAACTCGGCACGCTGGCGATCAACGTTGCGCCGCTGAGCTTCCATTTCGAAGCGGTGAGCCTCGGCGCGGTCGCGCTCGACCTGCCGCATTTCCTTCTCAACGAGCTGACGACGCTGCACCGCTTCCGGCATGCGGCGGATCAGGACATTGCCCTGACGGCCCGCTTCTTTCATTTCCTTCATCGCCTGCTCGATGCCGCGCTGAATCTCTTCGCGGTCGATGTCGATTTCGACATTGGAAAGCGCTTCGTGCAGCGCTTTCTTCATGTCTTGCATGGATTCGGCGTCGAATTCGAAATCAAAGTCGATATCGAAGTCGAGTTCATCCATCGCTTCGCGGGCGTCGTCAAGATTTTTCTTGAGTTCGATGACGATCTTTTCTTTGTTGGGAAGTTCGTGCAGCTTGCCGCGCAGTTCGTTGTGCATCTTGTCGAGATGCTCACGCTTCAGGTGCAATTCTGTGCGCATCTTTCCAAGCTTCTCGTGCAGCGCTGCGGGGCCATCCGCGCCGATCGGGCCGCCACGGATGATGACGCGCTCTTCGACATTGCCGTCCTTGCAGCATGCGCAGCACTCGCAATTGCCACTTGCTTTGGCCTTCGGCGCGACGCGGGCCGTCCAGTTCGGGCCGTCGGGGCGCGGCGCCCGCTCACGCAGGATGACCGACTCGCGCTTCTGCACATCGCCTCTCGGCGCCGTGCGGGCGACCCACTTGCGGGCGTCGCCATCGTCACCACCGCCGAGCTTCACGGTGATCTTCTTGGTGTCGCCGTCGCGATCGACGGAGAGTGTGATTTCCGAAGCGCCGAGGGCCTTGCGCAGACGATCCATCGTCGCGGGCTTGGCGCCATTGATCGCGAAAATCGTGTCGCCTTCCTTGACGCCGGCGCCCTTGGCGGGCAAACCGTCCATGACGCCGCTGACGCGGAGCGTGTTCTCACCTTCTTCGAGCATCACGCCAAGACGCGGGCGATCATCGGACGGGGCGAATGCAAGATCGTGCTCCTGGTCATCGTCGCTCTTCCACACGAAAGAGTGACCCTTGGCCTCACCGCTGTCGCCGCGGAACGCAAAAGCACGCGCCTTGGGGGCGTCGCTATCGCCGCGGAACGTGAAGGCCCGTGCGTGAGGGGCGTCGCGGTCATCATTCTTGAATGCGAAGCCGCGCACCTTCGGCGATTCGCCTTCTCCTTCAAAGAAGAAGACATTGCCATCGGGCGACTTCTTGAACTCGATGTTCATGTCCTTGTCGATCCACTTGCGCGCATCCTCGGGAACGTATTGCTTCCAGTCGAAGTCGCCGTCCGGCGCGACGAAAACGAGGTGGTCGTCGTCGGAGCTGAAGAATTTCGCTTTGCCTTCAGGGAATCCCTTGACCACGAACTCGCCTTTGGGCATGCCTTTGAGTTCGAAAGTGCCCTTGGGCAAGCTCTTGAGATCGAGAATTTCGACGTCGTCGCCTTTCGAGGTCCAGACGCCCGTGCCGCCGCCTTTGGAGAGGCCCTTCAGTTCAAAGACTTTGCCGTCGTCGCCTTTCACTGTCCACGTCGCGCCGCCGCTGCCTTTGGAGGAGAGCGTCTGGCCGACGCCTTCGCCGGGCTTGAGCTCGACGATCCTCGGCTCGCCATCTTTCTCAAGGATGACTTTGAATGACTTGCCGCTGGTCTTCAGTTCGTGCTTGCCTTTGGGGGACACGACATAAACCTTGTGATCTTTGGAATCCGACGCCGCGCCGGTGACGGTCACGTTGCCGTCCTTGTTGATGGTGAAGACGGACGGCGAATCGGCTTCGCACACGGCGACGATGTTGCCGTCCTTGGTGGTGACGGAGACCTTTGAACTGGTCTTCGTCGTCGTGCTGTCTTTTGACGACGCCG
This sequence comes from Phycisphaerales bacterium, assembly GCA_029260345.1. Classification (GTDB taxonomy): domain Bacteria; phylum Planctomycetota; class Phycisphaerae; order Phycisphaerales; family UBA1924; genus OFTM186. The sequence goes on from JAJDDK010000005.1 coordinate 454,430, forward strand.
CGCTGGTGACGACGACGTGATCTTCTTCGACCGGTTTGGCCGAGTTGGCGGCGTTCGCGACGCAGGCTTGTGAAAGGCCGGCGCAGGCGAGCAGGGATGCAATCAGTGTGGCTTTCATTGAATCGCTCTCCGAGAAACGTGGGGACGACATGCATCCCGAGGGTTCAGCCGCCCACCCGAACGGCACTGGGTGTAAATATTCCGAGCGGGGTTACGTCCCCGATTGGTTGACGTTGTTGGTGATCGGTTTGGCTGGTTCAGTCTTTGACGCCGGCGCTTTCGCTGGCTCCGGGGTCGTTTCGACGAGGCGGATCAGAAGTTGTTCGAGCCGTTGGAGCCGGTCTTCCACGTCGCGCAGTCGCTCGTGGACTTCCGACGGCGCGACATTGGTCGTGATGGAGACGCCGCCGGCGCCGCCGGCGCGACTAAAACCGCGGGGAAACACGGCGACGTCGCGTCCTTCGGGTCCGAAGAAGGACACCTCGGGATAATCGCCGTCGATGTTCATCTCTTCGATGGATCGGGCCGCGGTGCGCAGGTTGCGCTCCAGCTCGCGGCGACGCTGTTCATCCAGTTGAAGCTTGCGCTCCATTTCGCGAAAGCGCGCTTTCAGATGATCCGGCGCGCTGCGCACTTCCCAGTTGTCGCGCACCCACGTGCGCACGTCGCGTTCGACCTCTGGCGCAAGGCGCATGTCTTCGGGCGACCAGGCGAAGAACGCATCGCCTTGGGGAATCAGCACGTTTTCGTCGATGCGCTCAAGCAGACGATTGCCGCCCGGCTCCTCGACGGCGGCCAGTGAGACGGTCAAGGGCTTGCCGGAGCGCACGACGTTGAGCTGAATCGGTTCGCCGGGCGACTTGGTGCGAATGACATGGCGCAGCGAATCAAGCGTCGCCGGCGCTTCGCCGTCGATCGCGATCACGACATCGTCCGGTTTCATGCCGGCAATGGCGGCCGGGCGACCGGGCACGACCGCAGTGATGACGAGGCCGGTTTGCCCTTTCGCGTTGTATTTCAGCGCGGATTTTTCATCGAGCGGCTGCGTCAGCACGCCGATCACGCGGCGTGGCTCGGTGTCGATGACCTGCTCAAACTCGAAGTGAAATTCATCAGCACGGTGACGGTCCTGGCGGGCGCGCAACGTCGATGCGACGCCGGCGCGACCGATCGTCGCCATCGGACGCTTTTTCGCATCCAGAACGATGAGAAACTGGTCGGTCAATTGCATGCGCTCAGCGGGGAGCGGCTTGCCATTGAGTGTCGCGATGACTTCATGACCCTCGATGCGCACGCTCAGTTGGCCTTCTTCCGAACGAAGCTCAAGCACGGTGATCTCGGCCTTCGCTTTTGCCTTCACCAACTCGGTGGCCACGGCGGCGCGCTCGCGTTGCCGTGGCGTCCATTCGGTCTTGGATTGAGCAGTGGCTTGACCAAGCGCAATCGTCGCCGGGGCGACAAGCGCGACGAAGAGAAACACGGAGCCCATGTGCATTCGGCGCTGAATCATCGCAAGCCTTTCAGAAGCGCAACGGCTTTTCACAGCGATTCTCCTTCCGTCACGGCCGGCGCGGGCGCCAGCCGCACTTCACCGTTTTCATCGACCCCAATGCTGAACGCGCCTTTGACGCGCTTCACTTCGATAATGCGGCGCATGATGGTCACATCGATGCCATCGCCATCTTCGGCGGGGCTTGAATCCACCATGATTGAGGGCAACTCGCCAAGCACGCGGCCCTCTTCCATGCCCGTGGTCAGGTATTCATTGAACGCTTCATCCGGTGACAAATTGCCTGCAATGTTTGCCTGCTGGCCGCCCGCAGCGCCATTGTTTGGAAGGAGACCTTGTGTGGTCGCCCACACCAAAGCAACAGCGGCAGCTGCGGCCCAGCCGGACCATGCCCGCCAGCGCATATTGAACGAGTGCGCGGCGTGCACCGCGTGATGCGGAATCTCAACGCGATCGGCGACCTCGATGGCCTCTTCAAACCCGGCGCACAGCGACGCCTGTTCGCGCTGGGCGACAGCAAGCCGACGCCAGACGCCCGCGTCTCGCGCGGCGAGCTGCTCGAGCTCAATCCAATCGTTGGGGGCGGCTTCACCATCCACCACCCGCCCGATCAGGATGTCTTCACGTTCGACGGTCATTCGATCACCTCGTTACTCAGCGGCCTCGCGCGCCACGCGCATCGACGCCGCCTCTTCTTCGAATTCAACTTCCTCGCGCAGCATGCGCCGGGCGCGTGCGATGCGAGTTTCAATCGTCGTCACTGGCAAATCGAGCACATCGCTGATCTGCCGATAGGTCATGCCGCGCACGCAGCGGAGCAGCAGCGGCTCGCGATAATCGGGGTGCAGCCGGTTGGCGAGATCCAGCAGCCGGCGGCCTTCCGCTTTCTGCGCTTCGTGGTCGGACGAGTCGTCAGGAATCTGATCCATCGCCAGGGATTCCGGCTCCGGGCGCACCAAACGCAGTCGAACTTTCCGCTTTCGCCCCGCCGTTCGCGCCGTGTTGATCGAGAGCGTTCGCAGCCACGGCCGGAACAGGGCCGGGTCACGAATGTCCTGGATCTTGCGGACGAGGGTCATGGCGATCTCCTGAAGCAAGTCCTCGACATCCACATCGCGCGGCTTGTGCGCCAGAACGACCGCCGCCGCCCACCGGCGGTGCCGCTCCCACAGACGCTCCAGCGCCTGCGAATCGCCCGAGATGGCCCGCTGTACGTCGCGGGTCGTCGAATCCTGCTCCATGCGTACTCCCACGAACACTGGACGCGCCGCGAAGGCGTCACCGTCATCCTTTCTACGGAAAAACCGATGAGGCAGGTCGTTTGCCGCAGATGAATCGTCAGATTCGCGCCCGATCGCCCTTTTCGGACGATCGTGGCGTATTCTCAGCGCCCAATTCTGCCAATGCAGCCATTCTCAACTGGGACGAGGCTTGATGAACCGCGATCAGTCCACCATGTCATTCGGCGATCATCTGGAGGATCTGCGCCGGAGGTTGTCGTTCGCGCTCCTCGGCACGATCCCGATCCTGATCGTGTGCCTGGTGTTCGGCGGGCCGATCCTTGAGTTCATCGTGATCCCGCTGGAGACGCAGTTGCGCGCCAGCGGCCAGCCGGTGCGGCTGCTCGCGACCAGCCCGGTCGAATCATTCGGCGCGTATTTGAAAGTCGCGATGGCCAGCTCCGTGCTGATCTCGGCGCCGTGGATTCTGTATCAGGCGTGGTTGTTCGTCGCGCCGGGGCTGTATCAGAACGAAAAACGATTCGTGTATTTTCTGATGCCTGCGTCGGCGCTGCTGACGGCGTCGGCAATTGTGTTCCTGTACTACGTGATGTTGCCGGTGATGCTCCGGTTCTTCATTGTGTTCGGTTCGTTCATGGTGCAGACGCACGCGCCGGTTGCTCCACTGCCGCCTGACGTCGTGCTGCCGAGCATTCCCGTGCTCGCGGCGGACCCGCCGGCGCCGAACGCGGGCGAAATGTGGCTCAACGAACCCTTGCGTGAATTGCGCATCGCGGTGACCGGGCCGGACGGCGCGCTCTCTGTCTTTCGTTTGCCGATGGACATCGGCGGCACGATCGCGCAGGAATACCGCATCGGCGAATACGTGAATCTCGTGTTCGGCATGGCGATTGTCTTTGCGATCGCGTTTCAACTGCCGATCGCGATGCTGCTGCTGGGCTGGACCGGCATCGTCGAAGCAAAGGATCTCAAGCCATGGAGGAAGCATGCGCTCTTTGTTTGTGTGATCGCCGGCGCCATCTTCACACCGGCCGACCCGGGCTCCATGGTGCTGCTCGCGGCGCCTTTGTACCTGCTGTTTGAGCTTGGACTCTTCCTGATGCAGTTTGTCTCTGCACGGAAGGTGGCCGGAGACGCGCCAACGCGGAGTGACGGCGAATGACCGCGCCGACGGAACTGGATCGCGCCATGATGCGCCGCGCGCTAGTCCGCGCCCGTGACGCCATGGCGATGGACGAGACGCCGGTTGGCGCCGTGGTCTATGAGACGGCGACGGGTCGCGTGTTGAGTGAAGCGCACAACCGCCGCGAGATCGATGATGATCCAACGGCGCATGCTGAATTAATCGCTATTCGGGAAGCGGCGCATGCGATCGGCGACTGGCGCCTGAACGAATGCACACTGGTGGTCACACTTGAACCATGCCCCATGTGCGCCGGTGCGATTGTGAATGCGCGCGTTGGGCGGCTCGTGTATGGCGCGAGTGACCCGAAAGCGGGCGCCGTGGAATCACTGTTTCAACTCTGCAACGATCAGAGACTCAACCACCGCATTGAGCCCATTGGCGGTGTGGACGCCGACGAGTGTGGTGATCTGCTGCGTGAGTTCTTCAAGTCGAAACGGTCGCGGCCGGACGCCTGAGCGTGCGCCCCTTTGGCGTCACGACCAGATTTGGTTTCGACATCTGCTCTCGCCTGTGACATGCGGACACCAATTCCTCATGAATCGCCCAGAACGAATCGAAGGTGCGATCGAAGGAGAAGTGTTGCGCGTGCGTGGCCGCCGCGCGTCCCAGACGCCGGCGCCGATCACCGTCCGCCGCGAGCAGCACGATGGCGCGAATCCAGTCTTGTTCGGCGTCGGCAGAAAGCACGACGCCTGTTCGATTGTGCAACACCAGTGCGCTTGGCCCGCCCTGATCTGAAACAATCGCCGGCAATCCCGAGGCTTGCGCCTCCATCACAACCTGACCGAGTGTGTCCGTGGTTGATGGAAACACAAAGAAATCACTGGCTGCGTAGATCGTGGCTAAATGCTCGCCAGTTTGTTCGCCGAGAAATCGAACGCTGCGGCCCGACAGCTGATTCGACAGTTCGCCGCGATACGGACCCTCGCCGACGACGATGAGTTCTGCGGGAACACCGAGTTGCTCCAGTCGAGAATGCGCTTCGCCCCAGACGCGCCCGAGCAAATCAAGGTTCTTCTCTTTGCTGATGCGGCCCACATACAGCGCTTTGACGCACGACGGCCGTACGCGGGGAAAAGAGTTCCAGATCGACTCGTTGCGATGTGTGGCGCTGAAGCGTTTCGTATCGATCCCAGGCGCAAGAGTGCGGATCGCATCGGCGCTGACGTTCAGTTCTTCGATGCGGGCGGCGCTCTCGGGGGAACGTGCGAGCACGCGATCGAATCGTGAATACAGCGACGCCAACGCCCGCTTGGCCAATCCTGCCGCGCGGGCGTCGTCCGAGAGACGAGCGGCATACGCAGGGAAATCCGTGTGATGCGTTCCCGCCAGAGGTGTGTCGAGCGCCTTCGCCGCGATGGCGCCGACAATGCCGACCGGCCCCGGCGTGGAAACGTGGATGACATCCGGCGACCAGTCTGCACACTGATGCAGAAGGTCCGTTGCCCACGGCACGGCAAGTTTGACTCCGTCGTAGAGCGGAAGCGTGATATGCGCAATCGCGTCGCTGCAGTGAATTGACTCCGGCCAGGACTCATCACGACTGCCGCACGTGAACACGGCGAGTTCGCACGACCGTTGCTCAGCCGCGCCGACCAAATCGAGCACGAAGCGCGACACGCCACTGGTGTGATCGAGCGCATCGACGAAGAGGGCGATGCGCGTTGGTCGCTGCGGCGAGTGATGGTGTGTCCGCTCGATTGCTTCAAGGAGTCGCCGCTCGCGTTGTTGTTGCACAAACGCCGTCACATGCGCCGCCTGCGGGAGCGCCATCGGGGCTACGAGCCGAAGCAAGTCGCGCCGTCGCAAATGGCAAGTTGAAGCGACAGAGCCGTCTCTGTGCCAGGTCGCCACCGCGTGCGCCGCCTTATTGCGCAGGGCGCGTGTGAGACCATCCGTGGTTGAGCTCTTTGACTCATCCAAAGGTGGAAGCGAGGTTTGAAGCGCCTGCTGCGCCTGGATTCTTCGCGAAGAGTGCGGCTTCGAAGCTGGGGCCGAGGCAAAGTTCATCGCGACACCAGCGAACTGTGCCGCGAATGAATCGATCGTCGCATCGGCGCCGCCGGGTATTGACGCGCCGGTCATGATCGATTCGAGAAATGCTGCGGCGTCGAGTGTGCCAGGCGTCGCCGTCCAGGCGCGGCCGACATTCACCAGCGCGTGATCATCACTCCCGCCGGTAAACCACGGTGTGTCCCAGATGGCCGAATTGGTCGAGGCGTCATGGCGGCGCGTGCGCAGGAAGAGTCGTTCAAAGGCGAGCCGATGTCGCGCCGTCGAATGTCCACCGTTGATCGCTTCGAAGCCGCCGAAAAGGTGCGCACAACGGCGCAGCACATCGATGGAGAGTTTTCGGTTGATGTCAAAGAGTGGGTGCGCCAGCGCGTGGACGAGCCGTCGGTCGCGCAGCCAGTGGGCCAGCGCTTCAGCGTCATCCCGCAAACCGTATGACGCTATCTCCTCGTGCAAGTGCGGCGTCATCCCCCACACAAGCACGTGCAGGACGCACTGCGATTCCGTGAGCCGCGTCGTGACTTCTTCGCCGATGATCAGCCGCTTGAAGCCACGATCGTGCAGTGAAAGGGCGCCATCCAGCGTGTCGTGATCGGTGATGGCGACGAGGTCCATGCCGCGCTGAAGAGCGAGGTCATAGACGGCTTCGGGTTCGGAATAGCACTCGGAAACGCCCAGTGCGGCAAGCCAGGGCGTGGCGCTGCCGGAACTGGCGCGGGTGTGGACGTGGAGATCGGCGCGCGTCACGATTCCGTCGAAAGTTGGAGAAGTTTGAAACATTGTGCCGGCGCGGGGTGTCAAAGGTGATGTTCGGCTCGTGTGATCGTTCATGGGGCTGATCTCGGAAACGACCGACGCCGCCCGCACTGATGCATCGGTCTGAGCGGTGTTTGGCGCTGCACAATCAAACGGAAACTCACGACTTCTGAAAGGAACACACCATGCCTCGACTGAATGTTGTCGACCCGGCCACGGCGACCGGAAAAACGAAGGAACTATTTGACGGTCCGCTCAAGGGAAAGCACCTGAATATTTTTAAGGGTTTCGCCAATTCTCCCGCGGCATTGGAGGCGTACCTGAATCTTTCAGGGGCGCTTGCCGGTGGATCGCTGTCGAAGAAAGAGGGCGAAGTCGTGGCGCTGACGATGGGCGAATCCAGCGGATGCGACTATTGCACCGCAGCGCATACGACCCTCGGCAAGATGGCCGGCCTCACGGATGAGCAGACCGTTCAGGCTCGCCAGGGCCACGTCGATGGCGACCCCAAGCTCGACGCCGTCGCGAAGTTCACTTCCGCGCTGTACGAGAAACGCGGGCACGTCAGCGACGACGATCTGGCGAAGTTCCGCGCGGTTGGTTTCGACGATGGCGCCGTCGCGGAAGTGGTGGGGCACTTCGCGCTGAACACGCTCACCAATTACTTCAATCACGTCAATAATACGGCGGTTGATTTCCCATCCCCGCCGAAGATCGGCTGAATCGCGCGGCGGACGCTCCGGGCGTACACTTTCCGCATGGCCGAGACGCGGCAACATGTGGCGATGTACCCCGGATCGTTCGATCCGCCCACGCTTGGGCATTTGGACGTCATCCGGCGCGGGCGAAGGCTCTTTGATCGCGTGATCGTCGCGGTTGGGCAAAATCCGGCCAAAGAGAGCCTCTTCGCGGCGGACGAGCGCGTCGAAATGCTCGATACGCTGGTCGCTCAGCTCCTTGAGAGCGAGCCGGGCGAAGCGCCGGTCGAGGTGCTTTCCTTCGATGGCCTTACGGTGGACTTCGCCAGATCCGTCAAAGCATCGGTGATTCTGCGCGGCATTCGGAATCTCTCTGACTTGCAAAACGAAGTGCAGCAGGCCGTGACCAATCGCGAGGTCGCCGGACTGGAGACCGCGTTCGTCGTCGCCGGTCAAAGCTTTGCCTACACCTCGTCGAGCCTCATCAAACAGATCACGGCTATGGGTGAAGATCTGGGCGTGCTCGCGTCCATGTGCCCGCCAATTGTGATTGAACGGTTGCGGCAGAAGAAACGCGAACAGCCCGCGGCGCTGCGCCGACTGGCGGACCGCGCATGATTGATATTCGTGTCATCAGCATTGGCGCCCTCGCCGCGAATCCGTTGTGGAATGAACGGACTCCGGTTCGGACCGGGCACGCGACGACGACGCTGGTGCGCTCGCGCGATGTCGTGCTGCTTGTTGATCCCGGGTTGCCTGCGGAGATCATCACGGCGCGGCTGGCGGAGCGATCAGCTTTGAAGCCGTCTGATGTGACGCATGTGTTTCTCACCTCATTTCGCCCCGATGTGTGGCGCGGAATTGAGGCATTTGAGGAAGCGGAATGGCTGATTCACGCGCCCGAGCGTGAAAGCGTCGGCGCCGCGCTGGTGTCGGAAGTGCAGCGCGCTAACGATGCGGGTGATGATGAACTCGCATCGGTGCTGTCACGAGATGTCGCGGTCCTGAAGCGGTGCAAAGCTGCCCCTGATTCGGTCGCGACGCGGGTGGATGTGTTTCCGCTGCCGGGCGTCACGCCGGGGACGTGCGGCCTCATCATCAGTGGCGCCCGCGACACCACCGTGATCTGCGGCGACGCCGTCCCGACGATCGAGCACCTCGAACAAGGCAAAGTGCTGCCGCGCTGCGCTGACCTTGACAAGGCGAAGGAATCGCTCGTCGAAGCGATCGAGATCGCCGATTTGCTCGTCCTTGGACGAGACAATTTGGTGGTGAATCCGACACGCGGACCATTTTGAATTGTGGAGCGTGATGTCTCACGTGAAGAGAAAACGAAGTTTGTGGCGGGCGATGCTCCCTCTGTTAGCGATGGTCTGCATCGCGCAGAGCGAAGCGCCGCCCGAAGCGCCCAAGACCGATGATCCGATGCAGTTGTCGGATCTTCCAGCGGAAGTGCGCCTCGGCGTGCGCGTTGAAGGCGTGCGCCGAAGACTGCCCGTCGCACGAACGCTGGTGATCGTCCCGAGTGTGGATGCATACCTTGATGCGCTGAACCGCTGGACGATGGATGCGCGGTATCCCATCTTGATCAATGACGGGACGGATGAGGCGCGCGAACGGATTGCACAGTTTTCCCGCGCCTTTCAGCCGCAACAAGTATTGATGTGGGATGGTGATGGCGTCTTCGATCTCAAGAAGTCGGAGTCGTTCGCGGATCGACAGGCATCGATCGAAAACATTGTCGCGCGCGCCTGGGGCGCTGAAGATCGCAACACACTGGTGCAGACGTGGCTCGATATCGGGTTTGCGCCGCCCGGCGTTGTCGTGACATCGCTGCTTGATCGTGCCTGGCCTGCTGCCGCGGCGCTGGCGGCCGGGCGCGGGCAATTGATCATGTGGTTCGAGGAATCGCCACGCGGGCGGCTTGGCTCCGTCATGGCGGCGGAGCAATTGGCCGCCTTTGACAGCGCTGTGCAAACCGCACTCGACGAACTCAACATCGCTTGGCGCGACAAAGGCGACATCATCGATGCGGTCACGCTTTGCCTGAACATGCCGACGAAGATTCCCAGCGATCGAGCGGACGAAAATGGCCCGCTGGCGCTGACTGATCGCATCGGTCGCCATGCCGATGCATCGCGCTGGGCGTGGTGCGGGCAAGTCTTCGGAGATGAAAGCGAATCCGTCTGGCGCGCGATGTGTGCGCTGTTCCTGCAACCGAGCCGCGTGTGGTTCTTTGACGGCTATCGCGCGAAAAGCGGCTTCGAGGGATATGAAGTCGAACCCGCGGCGGAGCTTTTTACTCAACGCGGATACGAAGTCACGACGGACCACCTTCGCGCCACCGGCCTCGACGCATGGCGCATGCGATCACGCCTCGGCGTGGACGCGGGATTTGTTCACGTCAACACCAGCGGCGTGAGTCGGCGATTTAATCTGACGCCGGGACGGCCCTACGGCGCCGATGTTCCGCAGTTGTGGACGCCCGCCATTGTGCATTTCATTCATTCGTTCAGTGCGCAGAATCTGGACGACGAACGCTCCATCGCCAGCCGCTGGTTGGCGCGCGGCGCCTACGCCTATGTCGGCAGTGTGCAGGAGCCATTCCTGCAGGCGTTTCAAACGCCAGAAGCGCTGGCGCAACGATTGTTCGCACCTTCGCCTCTGGCGGTCGCGGCGTCGCGCGATTTGCGCCGCCCGTGGCGCGTGGCGATTTTCGGGGATCCGCTCATCACGCTCGGCCCGCCCGCGCCGGAAGCGGACATGCCGGAACTGGAGGGCGCTGTCGCTGTTGAAACTTCGATGCAAGACGCGCTGCGCGCCCGCGATCTTGAAGGTGGGCTTGAAGGCCTGATCCTGCTTGGTCGCGATGCAGACGCTGCTCGCCTCCTTCGCGCCGTTGTGGAGGATGATCCAAAGAAGCTGACGCCGCGCATGGCGCAACTCGGCTGGCGCATTGCACTTCGCACCGGTCAGACTCCCGTGCTTCTGGCGCTGCTTGACGTGATGGACGAATCAACGCAGAGTGATCCCGAGCTTGGCGATTTGTTGTGGATGGCGCTGCGCCCATCGCTGGCGACTGGGAATGCAAATGCAATCAATGCGCTGCGCACTCGACTGCGCCCCGAATCGTATTCGGACGACGTGATCGAACTGGCCGAAGCAATTGAGCTTGCGGAAGGACCGGCCGCCGCCCGCGCCTGGACCGCGGCCATGCGACAACAGACCACGAGCGAGCGTCATCGCGGCCGAATCGACGAAGGACTGCGCCGGTAGCATGTTCGACGTGTGTTGAGAGACGCCGCGACGGCGCTTGGAGTGAATCAAATGGTGAATGTGCTGGTGGTCGGACCCCACCCGGATGATCAGGAAGCGGGCATGGGCGGCACGGTGGCGCGCCTGGCGGCGGAAGGCCACAACATTCTGCTGCTTGACGTGACCAATGGCGAGCCGACGCCGCTGGGAGATCCCGAAACGCGCGCCAAAGAAGCGGCGCGGGCCGCCGAAATTCTTTCACCGCCAGGAAACCCGATTCGCCGGCGCATGCTTGGTTTGCCGAACCGATTCGTCGAACATTCCATTGAAGCGCGCCACGCCATGGCCGGCGTCATTCGCGAACATCAGGCTCAGGTGATTTTCACGCCGTTCTTCGAGGATGCGCACCCAGACCATCTCGCCGTCACACGCATTGTGGAGGATGCGCGCTTCGATGCAAAGCTTCGGAAGATTGATCTGCTGGGTGATCCGATCTATCCGCGATGGTTGTTTTATTACTACGCCACGCACTTGCGCTGGGTGGCGAATCCGAATTTCTTGATTGACATCACGGACTATCTGGATCGAAAGCTCGAGGCGATCCGCGCCTATGACACGCAGTTTGTACAGGCCAATGCGCACGTGGTGGAGTGGATCGAAGCCGGATCGAAATACATGGGCAGCCGCCTCGGCGTTCCTGCGGCGGAAGGGTTCTACACCAAAGAGCCGATCGGGCTCGCCGGCCTGACGGGACTCGTAATCTGATTTACGGCGCGGCGTGGGACGCGTTCGCAAGGTCTTGCAGCGTCTGTTGGGCCGATCCGTCAGCGATTGCTTCTCGGGCGAGTGAAAGCCCCTCAGCGAGATCAGTCGCCACGTCAGTTACAACCAGCGCCGCTGCCGCATTCAGCAGCGTGATGTCTCGCGCCGGTCGGATGCCGTCATCATCATTGCCGTTGAGAATTTTCTTGATCATCGCTGCGGCATGGTCAAGATCGCGGGCACGGAGCTGATCGAGTGTGCTGCGCGCGATTCCTAATTCTGCAGGATCAAAAGCCCGTGTGGTGACGTCGCCATCACTGACCTCTGCGATGAATGTTGGCGCAGAAGTCGCGATTTCATCCAGCCCGTCATCACTGTGCACGATCCAGGCGCGCTCGGCGCCGAGGCGCACCAGCGCCTCCGCCATGGGCTCCACGCGCGAACGATCAAATACGCCGAGCAACTGTCGCGGCGCCGCGGCGGGATTCGTCAGCGGGCCAAGCAGATTGAAGATCGTCGGCACGCCAAGTGATTTCCGCACGCCTGCCGCATATTTCGCGGCTGGGTGATGCCGAATCGCGAAACAGAAACAAACGCCGACATCGCGCAGGCACTTGGCTTGCACGTCCGGCGACGCGTCGATGTTGACACCGAGCGTCGCCAAGACTTCGGCGCTGCCGCGTCCCGACCGAGACCGGTTGCCGTGTTTGGCGACGTACACGCCGCGCCCGCGTCCGGCCGCAGCGACAATGATCGCAGCAGCGGTAGAGATATTGAACGTCTTGGGTGTGCCGCCGGTGCCGCAGGTGTCGAGCACACGTGCCTCAGCGGGCAGGCCCTCGGTGGAGACGCCTTCGGCGTGACGTCGCATGACGCGGGCCGCGCCGACGAGTTCATCAACCGTGGCTTGGCGGCGCTGCATCAGCGCGAGGATCGCGGCAATCTGGGCGTCATCCGCTTCGCCTCGAAATATGCGCTCAAACGCCTGTTCCGCCTGTGATTCCGAGAGCGGCTGATCAGCGAGCAGTTGTTCAAGCAGATCGCGCATGGGGGTTCGCAAGCGTACCACCGAGGGAATCCCGGGCGACTCATTTGCCCGCGGAGGGGGCCGAAAAGGGGCAATCCGCGCGAAACTGACGGCGCCATAGCCCGATATACTTGGGTCCGAGGGGATTCCGCTGCGCGCCCAGAAGCGTAAACGGGGGATTCAGACTGCAATTCAGGCCTGTGGGCGGCGCCGAAAAACTTTGCGCGGCGGCCCCCGGCATGGCTCTACTTTTGGATGAAAGGCCTTTTCCGATGATTCGCACACCGTTTCGTTCTCTGATGCTCGGCGCCGCCTTGGCGCTGGCGACCACCGTCGCTCCGGCGCTGGCGGCTCTTCCCGCGATCCTCGATCGCGTCCCGGCGGAGGCCGTGCTGGTCGTTTCGACCAAGAATTTGAACGACGTTGATGACGGCTTTTCGCAGTTGCTCGCGGCGATTGAACTCCCCGCGCTTGCGACCCCCAGCGAATTGCTCCGGCGCGCCGGGCTTGGCGAAGGCATCGACATGACCAAGCCGGTGGCGATTGCGCTGATGCCCGGCGACTTGAATGGTGACATGCCGCCGGCGATTGCGCTCCTGCCGACGAAAGATTTCGACGGCATGATGGAAGCGTTCAATGCGACCGCGGAAGACGGCGTGTACACAATTCAGATTGCGACCGGCGAGAGCCTGTTCGTGCGCAAGGGTGAAGGCGGATACGCCATCGCCAGCCCGATTCGTGAACTGACGCTCGCTGCCGACGGCCGCACTGGCAACATGAAGTCGCACGAAGCGCAGATCGGCGCGGTCGGTTCAGAACTCGCGGCGAATTCGCACATCACCGTGTTCGTGAAGAAGCCCATGCTGGACATGTTGCAGCAGCAAGTTGGGCCGATGATTCAGGAGCGGGCCGGCATGGCCGCGATGATGGGCGGCGGCGACGCCGAGGCCATGAACGAGCAAGCCGAAAAGGCGCAAGAGTTCATTGAGTCCATGCTTACGGACAGTCAAAGTTTTGTCTTCGGTCTCAACGCGGGCGCCAGCGGCGTCGCGATTGATACGGCGATGGACTTTGTGCCGGACTCAGATTTCAGCGGCATGTTCAGCGCATCCGGCAACAGCGCCAAACTGATGAAGAGCCTGCCGAACCAGCCATTCCTGTTTGCGTTCGGCGCCGATTATTCCGCACCGGTCGCTCGCAAGATTGTGGATGCGCTCAGCCAGATGAAGCAGGGCATGGTTCCCGGCGCTGAGGCCATGATGGAACAAACCACCGGCCAAGCGATGGCGGTGTTCGCCAGCCCCGGCGGAATCATGGGCGGGTTGCTCGCCAACACCGTGAATTACTCCGCGACTGAAGATCCCAAGGGCATGATTGCGGAAATGCGCAAGGCGATCGCCGGCATGGAAGAAGACATGCCGGGGTTCACGATGACCTACCAGGAGAACGCAACAGAGGTCGACGGTGTTTCGGCCGACTCCTGGGCGATGAAGATGGACATGGGCGCCGGTGGGGGCGTGATGCAGCAGATGAGCATGATGCTCTTTGGCCCCGGCGGTTTGGGCGGCTATTACGCCCCCGGCAAGCATGGCGTGTATCAAACGCTTTCAAAGAACAGCCAATTGTTGAGCGCCGCCATGAAGTCGGAAGCCGGCGGCGATTCGATCATGACTGATCGCGGACTGTCGATGGTCGCCAAGCGTCTACCCGAGCACCGCACGCTTGAGGCGTATGTCGGTGTTCACTCGATCCTTCAGCAGGGTCTTCAGATGGCGGCGATGTTTGGCATGCCGTTCCAGGTGGATCTGCCGGCCGGGTTGCCGCCGGTTGGCATCGGTGTGACGACGGATCGTTCGGCAGCTCGTGCGACGACTTTTGTCCCGGCGCCGGTCATCAAGTCCGTCGCGCAGCTCGCGATGCAGGCGGAGCAGATGTTTGGCGGCATGGGCGGCCAAAACAACAACGAAGCGCCCCCGTTCTGATCTGCCCCGTGACGTGAATCAATTGCACCCAAACCCGCCTTTAATGGCGGGTTTTTTCATGCGTCTGGCGCGCCGGGGTACGATCTCACCATGGGTGAATCGCAGGCACATGGTTCGTGGCGACTAGGCAACGGCGCTTCGCTGGCGCTCGACCGCGCCCGGATCATGGCGATTCTCAACATCACACCCGACAGTTTCTCCGACGGCGGCGTGAACTTGACGGTCAGCGCTGCGGTGCAATCCGCGAGGGATGTGATCGCCGCCGGCGCGGACATGCTGGACATCGGCGGTGAATCCACGCGTCCGGGGGCGGCATCGGTGTCGGAGGCCGAACAGATCCACCGCGTGAGGCCTGTCATTCGCGCGATTCGTGATGCGGGGATTGCTGCGCCGATCAGCGTGGATACCACCCGCGCGGTCGTTGCGGAAGCCGCGCTCGACGCGGGCGCCGGCGCCGTCAATGACATCTCCGCATGCGAAGACGACCCTGAGATGTTTCGACTGGTGGCGCAGCGGAAGTGCGGCGTGATCCTGATGCATCGCCTGCGCCCCGCATCACACGATCAATACTCGCATGCGTACACCGAGGAGCCGGATTACCGCCCGAATGGTGTGGTCGCGGCGGTGCGCGCGTATTTGTTCAGTCGGGCGGAAGCCGCGATTCAGGCCGGAGTGTCGCGCGAGCACATTGTGCTTGATCCGGGCCTCGGATTCGGCAAGTCCGTGGGCCAGAATTTCGCCCTGATTCGAGCGACGGAACAATTCGTCGAACTTGGGTTTCCGGTGCTCGGGGCGGCGAGCCGCAAGAGTTTTCTTGGCGCTGTTTCAGGGATGAAAGAACCTTCACAGCGGGGGACAGTCTCAGTCGCGGCGAGCATCCTGCAGCATGGAGGCGGCATCCGTCTGTTTCGCGTCCATGATGTTTTGGCGCACCGGCAGGCGCTTTCCGTGGCGGATGCGGCCCAGACGGCCGATATTTGAACATGCTGAAACAACGGTGCTAGGATCAGCCTCTAAGAGGGCGACGGAAGCCCGTATTTATTCGAAGATCAGGAGATTCGCATGGCCACCAGCAGCAATGTGCAGGAGTTCACCGACGCCAATTTTGAGGCCGAGGTGCTGCAGTCCGACAAGCCCGTCCTCGTGGACTTTTGGGCGGAATGGTGCATGCCGTGCAAGATGCTCGCGCCGACCATCGATCAGATCGCAGAGCAATTCGACGGCCGCGTCAAGGTCGGCAAGGTTGACACCGACAACAACCGCGAGATTTCGTTCAAGTACGGCATTCAGGCGATTCCGACGGTGATCCTCTTCCAGAATGGTGAGGTCGCGCAGAAGTTCGTCGGGCTGAAGAATAAGACAGAATTCGAAGAGGCTTTAAACACCGTCATCGGTTGAGTCGGCGCTGTACGGCGCTGCGGGGCGCTTCCATCCGCCGATTGGCGCTTGACGGCTGCGCAAGCAGATAAGCGTCAGGATGACGGCGCCCGCCATAATCATGACGGCGCTGAGCCACTGGCCTCGCGAAAGACCGAGCCATGTTGGCGACTGCAAGTGATCGTCGGGCAGTCGCCAATACTCAGTCGCGATGCGTAGTGCGCCATACAGCATCAGAAACCATGATCCGAGAACGCCGGGCCGGCGCGGCTTGATCCAAATCAGCGCCAGCGCGCCAAACAGGACCGGTCCTTCGGCAATCGCCTGATACAACTGCGATGGATGACGAGCGGCCAGCAGCGGCGCGAGTTGTGCACCGAGGTCGGTTCCGCCGCGCTGCACGGCGTCAATAAGCCGATCAACGGCGCCAAGAAAACCGACACCTCCGGGCTCGCTCCATCCCGGCGCCACTTGATCAAGCAGCGACAGCAATCGCCCTTGCTGTTCGGCCGTGAGTTTGGGCGCATGACCGGTGAGCAGTTCTTGTGGGTACCGAACGCTCCACCATGGCCCCGGCTCATCAGGCCGCGCGACGATGCGCCCGAGCAGTTCGCCATTCACGAAATTCGCCAGTCGCCCGAAGAACAAACCGGCCGGCGCCGAGATGGTGATGAGATCCATCACATGCAGCGCGGGCGTTTTCGTTCGATGCGCAATCCAGAAGCACGCGATGACCACGCCAAGCATGCCGCCGTGGCTGGCCATCCCGCCTTGGTTGATCGCGAGCAATCCCCACCACGGAGGGTCGGATGAAAACTGCACCAGCAGCGACGGCTGATACATCATCACGTATCCGAGCCGCCCGCCCACAAAGACGCCGATCACCAGCGCGAGCATTGCATCGCCCACCTGCTGTGGCGTCAGCAGGATCGTTCGCCGTTTCGCAAGCAACCGAAGAAACCACCACGTGAACAGGAATCCTGCGAGATAGGCGAGGCCATACCAACGCACACCGACGGCCGGCGTCACACGGAATACAAAGGGATCAAGTGTGTGCAGCCACGCGGCGTCGCTCATGACGATGCAGGCTACCAGAGCATCGATGCGGGCGCTCGGATGCGGCGTAGACTGCTCGCATGACGGCAGCGCCTGAGTGGTTGATGATCGCCGGATGCCTAGTCGCGATCGGCGCTTTGGCGTCAATCCTTGCGAGGCTGCTGCATCAATCGGGAACGCCCGGCGGGTGGCCGTCGTGCGCCATTCTTGGCGGGCTGATTGCGGGCGTACTGCTGGGGGCGACGACGTTCGGCCGCGTGGCGCCCCATGTTTACATCCGCGTGTTCGAGGGCGGCGCCGCTGAGCAGGCGGAAGTCGATGAAATGGTGCGGCGACATACGGTCGAGCTCGTCGCGCTTCAACGCATTGACGCGACGCCAATCGCCATTGATGAGCAACGAACGGCGCAAGCGCGTGAATTGGCGCCGCTGCTCGAAGCGCTTGACGCAGCGCGATCGGAACAGCGCGGGCGATGGGTCGTCTTGTGGGGGTTGCTTGCAGCGTCTTGGCTGTTGTTTGGGGCTGTTGGCGCCGCGCGATTGAGCCGTGGTCAAGACCCGATCGCACCAGGGGTGATCTCCGGAATTTCCGGCGCGCTGTTTGCGGCGGCGCCGGCGTTTCTCCTGATCCGCTGGACGACGCACGTGCCTGTTGAGACAGCCGTGGTATTTGCCGGTGCGATTGGCGCGGGCGGCGCGCACTTTGATGCGCGGACGCGATGTAGCGGGTGGGGCGGGCGTCGGCGCGGCGTTGACTTGGCGGCGCTTGCCGCACTGCTGATCGCAACAGTTGTGATTGCGGGCGTCGTAAGAACGACTCCGGCTTTGAATCTGGCGTTTGTATCGCTCTTGATCACAGCGCTGCGATTTCTCAGTTGGCAATCACGCATGATGCGGAGGCGCCTGCGCATCGCCGCGACCGGAGTCATGCTGCCGATGGTTGTTGCGGGTGTTGTGGCGCATATCGATCTGCTGGTTGAAATCACTTCGCGTGATTTCTGGATTGCATTTCTGATCGCCGCAATTCTGTGCGCTGATGCACGCTGGGTCGGGGGTTGGATCGGCTGGCGGGCCGTTGGCCGAGATCGGCAGTGGCAAAACGCATGGATGAGATCAGCGGCGGCACTGACGGCGGGCGTGAGTGGAATTCAGATTGTGATCGCGGGTGGGGCCATGATTTCGGATGTCATGTCTTCGGCACTTGCGGCTGGTGTCATCCTCAGCGCTCCGATGATCGAGCTTGCGGTCGCCATGAGGCAGCGATTGTCGCGAAGCCTCGATGCAGGACTTGCGGCCTCAGGCAGGACTGACGCCAAATGAAAAACCGGCCGAAGAACGCGTCTTCGACCGGTCTGATTGCACTGCGAACGCGTGGCCTGATCAGTTGTCGTTGATCTCGCCGATCTGACGATACTTGTCGCGATACTTGTCGCGCAGTTTCGTTTGCTTGTTTGAGAGATCAATACGGCGTCCATCGATGAACGCCATCTCGACATTCGATGTCAACTCAAGTGGATGGCCATCGGCAACAACCAGCGTGGCCGACTTGCCCGGTGCGATTGAACCGAGCCGATCTCCAACGCCAAGCACATTCGCCGCTTCGAGCGTGATCGAGCGGAGCGCTGTCTCGGGGCTGAGCCCATACGCGACACTCGCCGCGGCGTGATACGGCAGATTGCGTTCATCCGAGGCGCCAAACGAGCCGCCGCCAGTTGAAAGGCACCAGCGAATACCGGCGTTCTCAAGTTCAACCGGGAGCATGTATGCCTGGTCATATGCCGAGTCGCGTCGGCTCGGCTGCCGCAATGTGCCGGTGATGACGACGGGAATGTCATTGGCAATGAGCAGGTCTTTGGCGAGCAGGGCGTCGCGGCCGCCGACGAGCACAGGCTGCAATTTCTGATCCATCGCCCACGTCAGGCCGGAAACAATCTGTTCGTACTCTTGCGCGAAGAGAAACACCGGCGTGTCTTCGTTGATCGCGGAGCGCATGGCTTCGAATCGCACATCTGTCGGCGTGGATGAATCCGCTTCTTTGGCTTCGAAGTAGGCGCGGGCCGCCGCGAACAGGTCGGTGATCTTGGTGATGCGTTCGGCGGAGCGTTTGCGCTGTTCCTCTTCCGTCTGGTTCATCCAGCGGGCCGTGATCGGTCGCACGTTGGGCCAGTTGATGATGAGGCCGGCGCTGTCACGAATGGTCATGTCCTCCCACGTCCAGCCGTCAAGACGAAGCACACTGGCGCGGCCGGGGATAACGCCGCCGCTTGGGAAAACACCGGCGGTCAGTACGCCATTGGAGCGTGCGACGGGGAACAGTGTCGAGTCTGGGTTGACGGCGACGGCGCCGCGCACTTCGGGTGACATATCGCCGACTTCGGACGAATCGACTGTCGCGCGCACGGCGTTGACTTCGACGAGTCCGAGGCCGGTCACCGCAGAGATCAGGCCGGGGTAGACGTGCTTGCCCGTGCCATCAATTCGTTCGGCGTCGCCGCGCACGCGGGGACTTTCACCGGCGCGGAGCACCTGCTGAATGACGCCATTCTCGAAGACAATCGCGCCGTCGTTGATCACTTCGCCGGAGACGGTGTAGATCGTCGCATGCTCGATGATGATCGGAACGGCCTGGGGCGGCGCCTTGTGCGTGAGATCCTGAGCATGGGCGGCGCCGGCGACGAGCGCGCCGGCCGCACATGTGCGCATGAGGTTGGTGATTTGCATGTTCATGTTCATTGCACCTGTTCGGTGTGAAGTGGTTTAGTCGTGAACGACCACGCCGCAATCGCCGCAGCGATGCGCGGTGGGATCGCCGCCGGCGCGGAGCAGTTCGAGCATGTATTCGCGGTGGTAGTCAGCGTCGTGCGATTCCGGTGATGCGTCAGCGGCGCGGTTGGTGACGGTGTCGCCGGAGCTGGCTTCACTGGGTTTATCGCCTTCGTCGTCACTTTTCTTGCCGCCCTTCTTGGCGAGCACTTTCTGAATGATGCGCTGGCGCTCGGCCGTGGCCCAGTCACGAAGCTCCTGGTCCTTTTGAATCGAGAACAGTTCGCGACCTTCGACGAACGTCGCTTCGGCGCGGCTCATGTAGCTCAGCGGATCGCCGGACCAGATCACGAAGTCCGCATCCTTGCCTTCGGCAAGTGATCCGACACGGTCTGCGATGCCGAGCTGCACTGCGGGGTTGTACGTGACGAACTTGATCGCTTCTTCGCGCGGCACGCCGCCGTATTTCACGGCTTTGCCCGCTTCGGTGTTCAGGCGACGGGCCAATTCGTCACTGTCGCTGTTGAATGACACGCGAACGCCGACGTCGTGCATGATGGCGCCGTTGTACGGAATCGCATCAAAGACTTCGAACTTGTAGGCCCACCAGTCGCTGAACGTTGAAGCGCCGAGCGCGGTTTGTTCAATGGCTTCGGCGACTTTGTAGCCCTCCAGCACGTGCTGGAAGGTGCCGATCGTGAAACCGAAGTCCTGCGCCACGCGGCACAGCATGAGGATTTCGTCCTGACGGTAACTGTGGCTGTGAACGAGGCGATCGCCTTCGAGAATTTCAAGCAGCGCTTCAAGCTGAAGATCCGGGCGTGGCGGCGCCGTGTTGAGTTTCTCCGTCGTCGAGAGCGCGTTGTACGCATCCCAGGCTTCGCCGTATTCCTCAGCCATGATGAAGCGATCGCGGATGATCGTTTCCACGCCCATGCGCGTTTGCGGGTAGCGCGTCGTGTACTCGGAGCCCCAGTTGGACTGCTTCACGTTTTCGCCGAGCGCAAACTTGATCCCCTCCGGCGCCGTGTCGATGCGCAGGTCGTCCGGATTGGATGATCCCCAGCGAATCTTGACGACGCTGTTTTGCCCGCCGATCGGGTTCGCGGAACCGTGAAGTTGATTCGCGACCGTCAAGCCGCCGGCGAGTTCGCGATACCAACTGATGTCGTCGGGATCGATGACATCGGCGATGCGCACTTCGCTGGTGACGGCGTGCGTGCCTTCATTGACGCCGCCATCGATGCCGGTGTGGCTGTGGGCGTCGATGATGCCGGGCGTGATGTGCTTGCCCGTTGCTTGAATGACACGCATGCCCATGACGTTGTCGTAGGCGCCACGGCGCACCTCGATGATCTTGCCGCCGGAGATCACCAGCGATCCATTCTCGATAATGCCTTCGGGGCCGGCCGTCCAGATTGTGGCGCCGGTGACGATGACGTCCTCTTGCGCCGGTAGTTCGAGGTAGCCATACGCGCCAAACGGCGTCGGCAATTCTTCAGGCACATCGATCGCGTCTTCGTCCTCGCTGTCTTTTTCCTCGTCATCTTTGGCGGATTCGCCGGCGCTGGTGCGATCGGCGCGCCACGGGGCGATGGCGCCGTCAACATCGAGCCAGACGCCGCTGATGTGTTCGCCGCGTACGACGCCGGAAACGGCGAACACGCCGCTCTTGCCGACATCGGCGCCGTCCATCAGAAACGACAAGCGATTGTCATTGAGCTTGACGTCGCGCGCTTTCACGCCTTCGAATCCGTCAAAGTCGAAGGTGAGCTTGTTGCCCTTCTTGATCGTGAGCGTCGCGGGATGTTCTTCGGAATCAACGTCAAAGACAGCCGCCCACTGGCCCGTGAGGTCCATGTCCTCTTTTTCGTTGATTTCATGGCGCCGGCCAGCGACCCATACGTCGCGGATCTCTGTTTTCTTGGCAAAGAGATCGTCGCCATCAACGACGACCACATTGGCCAGGTATCCCGGTGCGATTCGACCGAGACGATCGCCGACGCCAAGCATTTCGGCGGGGTTCGTCGTGAGCATCGCGAGGGCGGCGTCCGCGGACAGACCATGCTTGATCGCTGAGCGCAGGTTGTCCATGAAGTTGGCGCCCTTGCCGCCCTTGTCCGTGGTCAGCGCAATGGTGAGACCGGCATCATGCAGACGACGCGGATTCGTCGGCGCCTGCTCCCACATCATGAGTTCGCTGAGCGTGACGCTGTTCTGATCGGCGATCGTGCTGACGCTCGGCTTCTTGGGGAACGCAAGCGGCAGGATGATGGGTAGATCTTGTTCGGCGATCTCATCCAAACGTCGCAGCTCCGTGCCGGAGCCCAGCAGCATGGCCTGACGCTCAAACTCTTCTGCAATCTTGCCCGCGCGAAGCGCCTGGCGATCATCGCCGATGTCAAACAGGAAGACTTCCTTATTCGTGCGCGGGCCGATCGCGGCCAGCGCGTCGGCCGCAGCGGGCGGCTCGAACTGGGTCGGATTGCGTTCGTACACGCCGATGGACTGGTCGTACCAGTCGGCGTCGAGCAAGGTTTGACGAATCAGCGCGATGGCGCCCATCTGCGAACCGGGATAGCCAGCGGCGCGACCGAAGCCGCCGCTCTCGAATGCGAGTTCCTGATAGGCGTTGTGGCGCACCACGGTTGGGTACTGCGCCGACGAATCGTTGTCGGTGGGTTCATCAAGAAGAACGACGGCGGCCGAACCACGAAAGATGCCGCTGTCCGGTGAAATCGCCGCCGCGCCGAACCCCATCTTGCGAAGTTTCTCGCGATCGCTCTCGCCGATGCCTTCGCCGTCGAGCGCAGAGCGTTGCGGCGTCACCTTCTTATTCCAGTGCGCGCCGGGTGACTTTGCATCAGGGGCCGGCGCTTTCACTGGATGGTGCGCTTCAATAAGT
This sequence comes from Phycisphaerales bacterium, assembly GCA_029260345.1. Lineage (GTDB taxonomy): Bacteria > Planctomycetota > Phycisphaerae > Phycisphaerales > UBA1924 > OFTM186. Next base: position 476,960 of record JAJDDK010000005.1, read on the forward strand.
CCCGGATAGATCGTGAGACCGGAGTAGTCCCACACCCGCGCGCCGGTGGGCGTCGGGCCGCCCGCCGTCACCGAGGTGATCACGCCATCGCGGATGACCAGCGTGGCGTTTTCGATGGTTTGTCCCGGTTCAGTCACCACGGTCGCGCCGATCAGCGCGTGCCATCGCGGGTCAACTTTGCGGATGCCTTCGAGTGGTCCCTGCTGGGCGGCGCCGTCTGGGACGGCCACACCAAAGATGGCGGCCAACGCGGCGAGTCCGACCAAGGCCGGGCGCGCTGCGACGCGGAAAGGAAGGGTTTTCATGCAAATCAGCCTACCAGAATGGGGGGCTCCGCCGCGAGAGTCTCTTCCGCGCGCGCGACACCCCCAGCCGGTGGCTCTTACAAACGGGCGAATGCTTTGGTTGCTCCCAGAAAGCGGGGATCACCTGGAGACGGGCGCTTACCCGCCGGTGGCTTCAAAGAGATCGTCGAAGTCTTCCGGCGTTCGAAACAAGGGCGGCATCGTCTTGGCGGCTTCGCGCGGCGCGTAGCCGATACGATCCAGCGCTTCTTCCGCGGCGGTGAAATTGCGGCCACTAGTGGAGGCGCGCTCAAAGAAGACGGCGTTCGGACCGGCGGAATGCAAAATGGTGTTCCCGCGTGCTTGGGCTGGGAGCGGAAGCATGGTCATGGGATCCAGATCAGTGGGAAACGCCGGAGCGCCAAACGCGCCCATCAAGCTTTCACTGACCCATTCCGCATTGGAATTCTTCAGGGACGCACCGATGCAACTGAGCAAGTGCTGATTCACACGGTCCTCACCAAGTCCGGGGAGTTCCGACAGATCGGCGGCGCTGTTGACGTCGTCGGGTTCGCCGCCGGCGGCGAGGTAGCCGGCATTGCTTGCCCAGTAGAAACTGGCGCGTTTGCCATCTGAACCGCCATCGACATTGAAGATGGAGCCGAAGGCGTCGCCCGTCGTTCCTGCATCCGCGAATTCGACTGGTGGAAGCTCTGCGCTGGTGTCGCGCTGCCAAAGCATGATCGGCTGACCGAAGTAATCGATGATGTCCGGCATGCCGATGAGCTGGTTGCCGATGTAGCGTTCGCCGTCCAAGTCGTTCGTGGGATCGGCGGAATTCTGGCCCTCGACCGCACGAAAATGTTCTTGACCAATGGATAAATACGATCCACTCGCGGAGGTGCCGACTTCGGCGACGTTGACCCGGACATTCAGCGTCAGATCCGTTTGGAATGGGCCAATATCGATGTATGTGTTGTCCATGCTCGGCGCCGTGCCCGGGTCCGAGTCTCCGACCGTCCGTACTGAGTCCCCCGGCAGCGCCAACTCAAGGATGGCGTTCTCCATCGCGGTGAATCCGCGAAGATCCATGTCGCCGTTCTCGGCGCCTCCCATGTCGTATGGGCTGAAGTAGCCGGGCGCCCGACCGTTGTCCGCCTGGAACGCATCAATGGCGACGCGCACGTTGCGCATGAGCGCCTGGGTGGACGTTGATCGCGCCGCCCGACGCACCCCCGCAATCGTCGGCAGCAAGATGCCAAGGAGCACCGCGATGATGGCGATGACGACCAGCAGTTCGACCAGCGTAAAGGCGTGTCGTTGCGGGGATTGAATTCTGCGAACCATTCGAGCCTCCCGGGAAGCAAACTTTCCATCGCCCGCGACGAACGGGTGAATCGCACCAGCGCCAGCCATCGCCGACGACCAACACCTACTCAGATTCGTCGTGGTGGCGGGGGCAGCGCGTTTCGCACTGCGGCGTAACGGGCGCGCACACCACCCGGCGACGAGTCTGCCCGTCACGCCCATCCATCAACATGGTACTGCGGAAAATCCCCTCCGGTTCCCGCGCAATGGGGAATCCGCCCGGGATCAGGCCAAATCAGCGGTTGAATCGGAAGCAGCCACGCAGCCAGCGGCGGGGCGGATCTGCGTCGTCCGTGAAGTCGTCCAACTCGCGGGAAGGCGTCAGGCCGAATGATCGGACCAGGTCAAGCAGGTTGGGCGCCGAGACCGCCGGATCGTCTGAGTCGCCCGCCAATTCTTCGGAATCGGTCCCGCCGCAAATCATGAGCATCGCGCCATTCGGATGCAGAAGTTCCGCAACGCTCGAGGCGTAGTCCTCGCGCCGCGACTCCTCGATCCACGGGAGGTTGTTGACGTCCACGACAAGGTCGAACCGATGTCGCCATCGTGAGGGCGCTTCACACACGTCAGCGCACATAAAGCTTGAAGCGTGACTCGAATGGCGGTGCATGGCCCATTCAATCGCCGTGGGCGCCGCGTCAAATGCGACGACATCAAATCCGCGATTGAGAAACTCGATCGCGTCATCGCCGAGGCCGCACCCGACGACCGCGACGCGGCACCCCGGGCGCACATGGCAAGGTCCCTCGGAGTTCAACCATGCGACAAGGGCGGCGTGTGACTCCCCGGTCGCCCAGGGAATGCGGGCGATTTGTCCGCGAGCGTCGCGGTAAACATGTTCAAAGTCGGAGGCGTCGCGCAACGCTCGAGATTCGAGTGCGCGGCTCCCTGTCGCTGTGGCATTGGCTTCAAGTGTGGAAGTCGCCATTGCTTCATCTCCCTCGTTCGATGGTCATGATTGACCAACAACGGTCGGGCCGGTTTCGTTCGACCCTTGCGTACGGAGCGGAAGCGTGAGGCAACACAGGAGGAGGCGGCTCCGCCGCAATTGCCCAGAATACCACGGCAAAAGCGCTTTCGACAAGGTGTTTCTCCCGGAATGGATTCAAATCGCGCGTGGGGATACGGAAGCGGCACTAATTTTTGCTTCAAACGGGTGTTTGCACCGTTTGCGCTGCACTGATTCGCGCGTTCGGGGTAGTTTCTTCAATGGCCGAACGCCATCATGGAGGGCCCGTTTTCAGTGACCCCAACACGTCAGCGAGAGGCGAATCGCCTCTTTCGCTTGAGGAGACAGAGATGCAGATTCGAACCCTGTGCGCACTCGGCGCAGCTGCGATCACGGCTGCGGCGTCCACCAACGCCAATGCCGGCGTGCGCGATATTCAGATCGTCAATGTTGATTTTCCGACGCAGGTCATGACGTTGAGCAATCTCGGCGATACGCCGCAGGCGCTGGATGGCTATCGCCTGTGCGCCTCAAACTCGACCGACATTGCGCAATACACCAACAGCGACGGCTTTGACGGCATCACACTGATGCCTGGCGAAACGTTGGACATCCACTTCTTGAACGACGCCCCCGGCGGCGCGGGCTCGATCAATCTCGAAGATCTCGGCGCCAATCCGCTCGGATTCAATGCCGTGCCGCTGGATCCGACCCCGTACGGCATGGGGCTTTACTGGCAGGCCGCCGCCAACATCGACTTTGGCAATCCCGCCAATATCGCGGACTACATCCAGTGGACGAACAATCCGAACGTGAATTTCCCCGGCAATCTCGCGGCGGACTTCCGCGCCGATGAAGCCGTCGCCGGCGGCACATGGACCGACATTCAGGATTGGATCATCACCACAATGTCGAGTGAAAGCATCGAGCTTGACGATCTGTCCGGCGCCGAGTTGCAAGGCTCCGACGATTACACCGTCAACGAAGAGATGAACGAAGGTCCGGACTTCAACGGCGACGGCATGGTCAATGGCTCTGATCTCGCAACGCTGCTCGCCAACTGGGGTGAGTGTCCGAAAGAAGGCGCTTGCGTTGCGGATCTGAATGACGACGGTGTGGTCAACGGTTCAGACCTCGCGACGTTGCTCGCCAATTGGGGCTTCGCCTAAAGCGAATCGTTTTCGACAACAACTGAAGGCATCGAATCAGCGCGACGTCTCTTGGGGCGTCGCGCTGTCATTGCGCCGTGCCCGCGGCGGGAAAATCGCCGTCGTGTGCACCGTGGGGGCATCCTTCGAAACGCGAACTGGGCCGTCTTTGATGCGCGCAAACGCACTCTTTGCGTTGGCCGCGCTGTATTCCGTGCCGATGAATCGTCGCCCAAGCTCGCGCGCCACCACGCCCGTCGTGCCGCTGCCGGTGAACGGATCCATCACGATCATGCCTTCATCGCTGCACGCACGAATGACTCGTTCGAGATACACCTCGGGCAATTGATTCTTGTGATTGGCGCGCCGCTCCACATTGTTGCCCTGTATGCGTCCCCAATACTTTCCGTACCACACGTCCATGGGCACGCGAAGTCCGTTCTTGCCTTCTTTCTTGTTGTGCGTGCGCGGATCGAAATAAGTCGTGGCGCGATCGCTCGGCTCAAGAATGTCCGTCGAATTCCAGATCCGATTGTCCTTGTCCTTCACGAAATACAGCGCATGAACTTTGCTCTGAATAAAGGACCCCATCCGGTTTTGTCCGAATCGGTAGTGCCAAATGCACCAGTTCACCATGGTGAGTTTGCGCTCGTTCTTGAGGTGAACGACAATCTCCGCCGCGGTGTCATCCGGAATGTTAACCCAGATGGCGCCACGATCGGTCAGCGCGTCCACACACGCATCCAGCCATTCTCTGGTGAATTTCAGGTATTCATCGCGCGGCAAACCGTCGTGCCATTCGTCATACTTCACTTGCCAGTTGAACGGCGGATCAGCAAAGATCAGATCGACAGACTTCGCTTCGCACTCGGGAATGCGCGGAATGATCGTGCGGCAATCGCCGACGTAAATGCGCGTGTCCGGATCTTTCAAAGAGTGCGTCGGTTTCAGGGCGCGCGGCGGCATTGTTGTTGACATCTCCTTCGGCGGGATGAAATGGCTGACGCCGCGACGGCGCGAACACCAGAATAGCGCAAAACGTGCGTGCGGGAACCTGCTGCGGAGAACCTGTCAATTGCGTTCTACGTGCCGTACAGGCGGTCCCCGGCGTCGCCCAGCCCCGGCAGGATGTAGCCAAACTCGTTGAGTTCGCGATCGAGGGCGGCGGTGTACACCGGAATGTCCGGATGGTCCCGACCCAGGCGGCTCACGCCTTCGGGTGTGGCGACCAGACACAGCAGCCGAATATCCGTCGCACCGGATTCTCGCAGAAGGTGGCACGCCCGCGCGGCGCTGCCGCCGGTCGCGAGCATCGGATCAAGCAGCAACACCGGGCCGGCCGCAAGATCCGGCGGCAGTTTGGACAAATACGTCACCGGCTTGAGTGTCTCTTCGTCCCGCAAAAGGCCGATGTGCCCAACGCGCGCCTCAGGCATGACCTCCAGCACGCCTTCGGCCATGGCCAAGCCGGCACGTAGGACAGGGACCAGTGTGATCGGCCGCGCGATGCGCTGGCACTTAGTCATCTCCAGCGGCGTCTCAATATCAACCCGCACCGTCGGAAACGTCCGCGTCGTTTCAAAGACCATCAGCCCGGCGATCTGCGCCACCAGCGCCCGAAACGGCCGATGCCCGGTTTCGACACTCCGTAGGAATGACATTTTGTGCTGGATGAGCGGGTGGTCGAGCACCTGAAGATTCGGCGATCCATCCGCGGGGGTTGCCATGCCGTCACGGTACCGGATGGGGGGCAATGGCTCTAGAGCGCCAGCACGACGAGGTCGTACAGCGCATGCGTCGCGACCACGATGCCGAAGCCGCGATACACGTACAAACCGCCGAAATACAGCCCCGCCACGAGGAAGAAGATCAAATTCGTCGACCAGTCCTCGTGGTAGAGCGCGAACGCAATCGCCGCGATCGCGATGGCCCCGAACTTGCCGTACGGCTCCTTCACATTGCAGAGGTCCACAAGCACGAAATGAGCCGCGGCGATCGCGACCATGCGAAACAGCAATTCTTCATAGAGCCCGGCGCCAATGGCAATCGTCGCCAGCGCACCGAATGACCGGCCTCCGCCCTGGATCGCCGCCAGCGCCGCAAGCTCCGCCGCCTGCCCGAGCACGAACAGCGGCAGCGCCCACGCGGCGGATTCCAGCGCCATCATCAAGAGCGTCTGCAGGCGCACTCGCCACGGCTGCCGCGACATAACGTGCCAGATCAGCAAGACCACGATCATGGCGATGCCGGGCAGCATCGCACCGCCGACGCCGAACAACTCAAAAAAGCGAGAAAACAGTGCGTGGGCGCGAATCGTTTCGCGCACGTGCCCCGTTTCCGGATCGGTCAGGTACAGCGTGGACCCGACCTCATACAGCGCAATCAGCGGCGCCAAGAACAACAGCACGGGCAGGGGCTGCGTTGAGCGAACCCAATAACTGTCCGAATCGGTGAGCGATGTCGATTTCGCATCCGTGCGTGTGTTCACTTCGCAGAAGGTACCGCGCGCAAGAAAAAACCGGCGAGACACGGAGCCTCGCCGGTGGAAAAATCAATCTTCGGTTGTCAGCGCGAAGTGGCTCAGCCCTTCTTGGCTCGCAGCCGCGCGTTCAGGCGGCTCTTGGTGCGGGCCGCGGTGTTCTTGTGGATGATGCCCTTGCCTGCAACGCGGTCAATGATGCTGCATGCGTTCTGGTACGACGTCTTGGCCTCGTCGGCGCTGCCGTGGAGGATCTTCTCGCGCACGTCCTTGACGGCATCGCGCAACTGACGCATCCGCCAGCGGTTGCGGGCGCGGTGGGTCTCGTTCTGGCGAATACGCTTGCGTGCGGAAACAGTCGATGCCATTGGGAAACGTCCTCTGGTCTGGTGCGTCGAATTCCTGCCCGTGCCAAAACCGGCCCGAGGCTGGGAACCGGGCAGTATTGCAGGATCTCGGCAATCGTCAAGCCCGGATCGGCCAAACCCGGATGACGGGGTTCCGTCGCGGCCGCCGCCACAGCCCCTTGCCGAAGCCGCATCGCCGGGATAGCCTCTCCGTCCCAACCCTGCGGGCGTAGCTCAATTGGATAGAGCACCTGACTACGGATCAGGAGGTTGGGGGTTCGAATCCCTCCGCCCGTACTAATTTTCTTCTTGTTGCTTTGAAGAATTGCCTTTATTGCCCGCGACAGGGTCTCAGGCACGACTCTTTGGCTGGCGCTTCGCGTGTCCAATTCGTCTTGTGATCGGACGCGAACCAACTGCACATCGCCAACGCAGTTCTGGAACAATAAAACGGGGCAGACCCTTTATGCCCTAGCGAATCACTCTCGCGAGGTACGCTGGGAGGCGATTTCTGACTGCGTGACTAGAGGAGGCACAGCCAGTGGGCATTTGGGACAAACTTCGCGGCGAACTGATCGACATCATCGAATGGCTCGACGATACCGCCCCCGGCGGGGATCAGACCATCGTCGCCCGTTTCGAGCGATACAACAACGAAATCAAGCACAACGCCAAGCTCGTTGTGCGCGAAGGGCAGGCGGCGGTCTTCGTCAACGAAGGCCAGATCGCGGATGTCTTTCAGCCCGGCACGTACACGCTCGACACCAAGAACCTGCCGATCCTCGCAACACTGCAAGGCTGGAAGTACGGCTTCGAAAGCCCCTTCAAGGCCGAGGTCTACTTCGTCAGCACGATTCGCTTCACGGACCTGAAATGGGGCACGATGAACCCCGTCATGCTCCGCGATGCAGAGTTTGGCCCGGTGCGACTGCGCGCTTACGGCACCTATGCGCTGCGCGTCATCGACCCCGCCGTGTTCCTGCGCGAAATCGTCGGCACGGATATTCGCTTTACCACTTCGGAAATCACCGAACAGCTTCGCAACATGATCGTGGCGCGGTTCGCGGACATCATCGGCGAGAGCCGCATCCCGGTGCTCGACTTCGCCAGCAATTACGACGAGTTTGGCGCCTTTATCACCACGCGCATGCAGCCGGAATTCGCCGTCTTCGGTCTCGAAGTGACCAACTTGCTCGTCGAGAACATTTCACTGCCGCCTGCCGTTGAAGAAGCGCTGGATCGGCGCACGAGTATGGGCGTCGTCGGCGACCTGTCCAAGTACACGCAATTCCAAACCGCGGACGCCATGAAAGCCGCGGCGGAAAACCCCGGCGGAATGGCCGCCGGCGGCATGGGTATGGGCATGGGTTTTGCGATGGCGGGACAGATGGCTGGCGCGATGGGCGCCACCGGTGGGGGTGCGGCGCCTCCGCAAGTGCCGCACGCGCCGCCCGTCTTTCACGTCGTGCAAAACGGCGCTGCGGCCGGTCCGTTCGCGATCTCGGAGCTCCGCAAGATGTCAACGGACGGCGCGCTCACCCGCGCCACATTGGTGTGGCGACAAGGCATGGCCGAATGGCGCCGCGCCGGCGACACCGTCGAACTCGCTGAACTCTTCGGAAGCGTCCCGCCGCCGATTCCGCCGGCAGCGCCCGCCAACTAATTGCAGTCAGGCGACCCCATGCCCACCGAACGCGCCAACGCGAACCAAGTTGACGCCACGCGCTTCTCGTGCGCGGAGTGCGGCGCCACGCTCCGATTCCAACCCGGCGCCGAAGCGCTCGTCTGCGATCACTGCGGTCACGTCAACCCGATCGAAGAATTTGACGATCCGGCGATCGAAGAAGCCGTTCGCGAGCACGACTACGAAAAAGCCATCGAAGCGCTTCGCGAAGAATCAACATCAATCGACGCCACGTTCTACAAGTGCGACGCGTGCGGCGCCGAAGCCACGCCACCACCCGAGGCGATGTCGATCCAGTGCCCATACTGCGGCGCCAACATTGTGGACGCCGCTCGCAAAAAGCGCGTCATTGAACCACAGGCACTCTTACCGTTTCGCGTGACGCGCGCCGATGCGACGCAGGCGTTTCGAACTTGGATTCAGAAACTCTGGTTCGCGCCAACAGCGCTCAAGAAAGCCCCACTGGACCAGGACAAACTGCACGGGATGTACGTTCCGTACTGGACGCTTGATACTGACGCCGCGACGCAATATTCGGGCTTGCGCGGCGACTATTACTACGTCACGCAGACGTACACGACGATGGTCAACGGCAAACCACAGGTGCGCACACGTCAGGTGCGTCACACACGCTGGTCGCCCAGAGCCGGCAACGTGCAGAATCAATTCGACGATGTTCTCGTGATTGCGTCAGATGGTCTGCCGCGCGACATGGCGCGGAAGCTGGAGCCGTGGGACCTTGCGGAGTTCAAGCCGTTCGCAACGAGTTATCTCAGCGGATTTCAGGCGGAGCGCTACCGTATTGGTCTTGAGGATGGCTTCGGGATCTGCCGTGAGCTCGTGCGGCCGGTGATTCGTTCGACCGTGATGAGCGACATCGGTGGCGATGTGCAGCGCATCACATCCATGGATACGAGCTACGCAAATATCGCATTTCGCCATGTCCTCATGCCGATTTGGGTCAGCGCCTACCAGCACAAGGGCAAAGTCTTTCGCTTTCTTGTGAACGGCCGCACCGGTGAGGTGCAAAGCGAACGACCGTGGAGCGCGTGGAAGATCGCCTCGCTCATCATCGGCATCGTGGTAGCGGCTGGCGCGATCGCAGCGACCATTTACTTCCTGAAGTAGACCCCACTTGGTCACATTGATCGGTGGGACGGGCGTCTCGCCCGTCGTTCGGCGAAGAAGCGAGAAATCACGCCGCACTCACCGGCATCCAAATCTCCGTTCGCAAGTCCTGCGGCTTGGTCTTGCGCGGATCATTCAGGTACACCTCGCGCGATGGCGGGTCGCCCAAACGCCACTGCTTGCCGCCGACCGGTTCACGCGCCACGTGCGCAAACAGCTCCGCGTACGTCGAGCCGATCTGGTCATACGGTCCTTCATGCAGCGCCACGGCAAAGTCACCGCCGGAAAGTTCCTTTAACGTCACGTCGCCTTTCACTTTGGTCTTGCCATCCACCACCATGCACGCTTCGTATCGAACGTGCTCGGTCGGCGTGACTTCTGGATCATCAAAGCACAGGCCGAAAGTCTCTGGCTTGCCGAACATCATCTTGGTCCAGCCCCATTTCATCAGCGCGGCCCACGCTTTGCCGACTTCGCTGTACGGGCCGACGTGCCGCACGCTGGCGATGTGCACGGGTGGTTGACGGCGAATCTCAATGTTCATGTCGGTGTTCTCCGTTGCCTCGGTTCGTGGGGAGTGAAGAGCGCGCCGCTCGGTTCGAAAGACCGAGGGCGTCACCTCAAATCGTTTCTTGAAAGCGCGCGTAAATGCTTCGTGGCTGTCGTACCCCGCATCAAGCGCCACGCGCAGAATGTCCGTTTCCGAATGCGACAAATGGTGCGCCGCCCGCTCCAGCCGCAATCGGCGCACGCGCTCCCGCACGGTTTCGCCGGTCAGCCCGCGAAACAATCGGTGGAAGTGGAACATCGAATAGTGCGCGGCGCTCGCCAGTTCTTCCAGCGGAACGTCCTCATCGAGACGCTCCTCGAGAAGCCGCGTGACCGCGTCAATTCGTGCGGCCCAGTCCTGTTCAGATGCTGTCATGCACGAATTGTGCTGACTGCGGCGCCCCCGTGCTTGATCGCGCTTGCGAATCTTACGAGGAATGTTCGGTCGTTCAGATCAACCGGGCTTCGGATCGAGCGGCTCCTGGCCTCATTTCCCCATGAGCGTCATCAGGGCCACCACGGTGGATTCCACGCCGGCTCGGACGGATGGCTCCGGAGCAATCTTGAAGAGCGGCGAGTGATGACTCGGAATCGGAGGGCCACCGTTTGCGGCAAGTTCGATGTCCTCTTTCGGCGTGCCGCCGATGGCCCAATACACACTCGGGATGTAGGGATCCGTCGTGAAGAACGGGAAGTCTTCGGCGCCCATGCCCTTGCCCTGTTTCTGTATGACGGCATTTGGACCGAGAGCGGTGATCCAGGCATCCTTCAGCCGCCGCGCAAGCGCGGCATCGTTGGTCGTTGGAGGCACGCTCTCCTGGGAAATGATGACTTCAGGCAGCTTGTTCTCGGGCAGGCCGGCGGCGCGGCCCAGATTGACGGCAATCCGCTCAATGCCGCGCAAGAGCACACGTCGTGTGTCTTCAGAAGTGCTGCGCACCGTGAGTTGCAATTCGGCACGGTCCGAAATGATGTTGTGTTTCGTGCCGGCGTGAAACGACCCCACCGTCACGACGCCCGGATCCCGCGGCGGCAACTCGCGTGACACCAGCGTTTGCAGCGCGAGCACAATCTGGCTTCCCAGCACGATCGGATCCTTGCCCGCGTGCGGCGAAGCGCCATGCGCGCCCACGCCATGAATGATGATGTCCACTGTGTCGGCGCCTGCGTACGGACTGCCTTCTGAGACATTGATCACGCCCGCTTCATTCTCGGATGAAACGTGAAACGCCAGCGCATAGTCCGGCGTGCCAAATCGAGTCCATATGTTGTCGCGGCGCATCGCTTTGGCGCCGATGACGCGCTCTTCGGCGGGCTGAACGATGAGCATCAGCGTGCCAGACCATTCATCGCGTAAGTTCGCCATGCAGCGGGCCGTCCCGACAAGGCTGGTGATATGCACATCGTGGCCGCATGCATGCATAACCGGAACCAGGTTGCCCGTGATCGGATCAATCTGCGTGGCCTTCGATGCGTTTGGCAGGCCTGATTTTTCTTCGACTGGGAGTCCGTCCATGTCGGCCCGCATCATCACGAGCGGTCCGTTCCCGTTTGGCATCAGCGCAACGATGCCCGTCCCGCCAACGCCCTCCGTAACTGCGAAGCCAGCCTCGCGCAATTCTTTGGCCATGCGCGCCGCGGTTTCATGCTCAACCAGAGAAAGTTCTGGATTGCGATGGAAATAATCGAAAAGGTCCGCGAGGTAAGTGTCGTAGTCCTGCTTCACCGCGTCCTTCAAGGAATCGGCGCTTGCAGCGCTCGCAAAACACACCATGGCGAACACAACAATACTCAGCGCTCGTTTCATCGGACCTCCCCGTCCACGATTACGTGATTGGATTCACAATATGCAGACAACCCATGCTCGCCGGTTCGATCAACCGACGCAACTGTCGTCTATGGCGCTGAAACAGTCACGGTCAACACAGATACGGCGAACGCTCCCCCAGTCAGCCCTGCGGGAACAGAAACGTAATGGCGAATCGGAAGCCCCATTCCGGCCCATCATCTGGGGCCGTCGCGTAATACCGGGCGCCGAATTGGAGCTGCACCGGCTGCTCTCCAAAGTGAACGAGTTGAGCAAACATGAAGTTGAACGGGACCGTCCAGTCCGAGCTCGTCCAGTTGTAGCTGGATTCGCTGTTGATCGTGAAGGTGCTTCCGCCTGCCGTTGTATAGGAAAGAAACGGCTGAATGAAGGTGTTGTTGACGTCTGGGAAGTCATCGGCGCCCGCAATGCGCCACAAGTGGTTGGCGAGCATTCCGTACGTCAGGGTCCCCTTGCCAGCTTCTTGTTGCCGCAACGCGACGCCCGTCGGCCCGAGTGCCCACTGTTCTGATCGAAATAAATTACTGGTTCCAGTCGGAAGTTGGATCGCTGGTCCGAATCCAAGAATCCATCCGTCGATGGGCTCCACGGGAGAGAAGAAAAGGCTCTGCAGCGTGTCCCCGATCCCGAAATCGCTGCTGACGCCGGATGATGGTCCCTCTTCGTAGATCACCGGAAGAATGGTGCGGGAGATCAAGTTCCAGTTCTCGTTGAGGTGGAACGGAATCACCGGCTGGATGTTGATGGTGATCTTGTCGCCGTCACCATTTTGGCCAAGCCCAGTGTCCCAGTTGAACTGGATCGGAACGCTGACGAGATCCGCGACCGGATTCTGAAGCTTCGTCGCGAGACTGTGGCCGTCACCCGCGCCAGTATGAGCCTGCGGCTCCGGCGTCTGGCTCGTCACCTGATCCTTCGTCTCCTCTTCCGGTTGCCAATAGTCGAACCGGAGCGAGGCGCTTTCGATCGCGAGCGAAGTTCCAGGCGAGCCGAATGTCTCTTTGCTCGAATCGCCCGGCGCGGCGGCGGCGTTTGTGGCGGCACAAACGAGCATTGCGCCGGCCATGAAGATGTAGTCATTGTGGTTCACTGCTCATTCTCCTCGCGTGCCACCACCGTGTTTCGTGTGGGCTGAGCCCAAATGGGGCAGTCAGCGTGACGAATGATCAGGCTACAAACGATTTGAGTCAATGGACAGATTCGACGTGGTCGAGAGCCTCGAATTCATCGAAAAATGGGCGCTGTTGTGGCTCACGCCGCCGGCAGTGAATGTTGAGTTCCTTGTCAGCCGTTCCCAAAGTCGCACCCGGGCAAGCAGCCAGTTGTCTCTATGTTGCAGCGAGGGTTCACAAGTCCAAGTGTCTATACAAAGGTTGAGGGCGCAGATTGATTGCCTTGGATTCAAAATGTTCAAAACATATCCCGTGATGCAGTAAAAGCCGTCTAGCCTTTGACCTCACAGTTTGATGAGCACTTCACCGCATTAGAGGACGGGAGTAGGGCGCCGCCTGCCGGGAACGTCACGGCGTCGCTTCTCCGCCTCAATTCCAGCCGGGAAGAGGATGTTGTTTTCCTTGTGGATATGCATGTGCGTGTCTCGCTCCAGTTCGCCAAGCAGGCCGTAGCACTCCTTCCAAGTTGAGCACGCATCTTCAGGCGGGGTGAGGTCGTCGGTCAGAGCATGGATGCGCGCAAAGGCCTCGCCGACATCATCGTGATCGTGGATCATGCAATCAATCGGGCGGCGGACGCTCCACGGAGGGCCACCCTGAATCTCTGTGTCCCGTTCAAGTCGCCGAAACCATGGAAACAGCACACGCTCCTCGCGAATGAAGTGATCATGCATGTCTTCGGTCAGCGCTGCGACCGTAAGCTGCAGATCCAGCAGTCGAGGATCGTCTTTGTTGTGCGCCGCAACGCACTTGACGAGCAAGTTCTCCAATCGATCGAGAGCTTCCCGTGCGAATACGTGGTGTGTGCTCTCGATGTGATCCGCCAGTTCCGTCATGGTTATGGATGCGCAATCGATGATGGCCTTGGTCTCTGGCCCGTCGGATTGAAGAATGGAAAGTTCACGAATCAATGCGGATGCGTCGAGACCAATTGCGGCCGCAGCGACGCCTAGGGTTTGGGCGCCGCCGCAGCAATAGTCGATGCCGAGACGTTCGAACTCGGGGATCAAATCAGGGTGCGCCTTTGCAATTTGCCCGACCGTCATGTCAACTGTGAGTTCACGATTCATTATGCTGCTCCGGTCCAGTTGAATCCAATTCAATTTGATCCGCCTGATCGTGCGTCCCGATGAACTTCAAGTGTTTCCATGCATCGTCGAAGGTCATCACTTCTCCAGTCAACTCCGTCTTGATCGTTTCGGCGTCAGAGGTCATCCGAAACGCCCCCATCATTGATCCCATCGGAGTTCTTAGCTCAGTGGATATCAGAAATTGAGCGTGCTCAGTGCGCAGCCATTCTCGTGTCACATAGTCATGCGACCACCGAGTCATAATCGTGAGGTCCGGATGTGCGACTTCGAAGTTCACCTGGCAATTGAAGTCGTCGAAGAGTCGGGGCTCTGAGCCTCGCGGGCCCTCGACCATCGTCGCGGTCGCCCAGCGTTCGTCGCTGATGATCATGTTGCAATGATTGCAAAGGGAGTCACCGAGCCGAACGGTGGGCGGACTGATCGCAGTTTGCCGATCGCAGCCCAAGAGCGACGCAAGAACAGCCGCGAGCGCGTTGATCCGGATATGAGCCTTCATACCGAACCCCTCCGAACAAACAGCACGACAGCAAGGGCAAGCGGAAGAATGATCCACGCGGCAAGAGACGATGCGAGCACCCATGGGAGACCGTTGCCCAGTGTTTGCGAGGCATACGCGCCGACCGGCCCAAGGACATCCAGCGAAGCATTCATGTTGACGATGACGGCCATCTTGAATGATTGGAGCGGATTCAAAGTCGCAAGCCCGAAAATCTCCTGGACACGCAACTTGAATAAAACTGAACTGGCCATCAGGCCCAGGTCGCTCACGAAGACCAGCGCAAGCCATGTAAACAAGGCAATCCCTGTCGCCACCGATGAGCGGCGCGAACCAACGGATATCAAGACTCCGACGGACAACATCGCAAGAGCGAGAAGAACTGTGAAACCCACGAGCGTCGCATAGGCGCCGACGCCAACTCCGCCAGTTCTCCACGCAAGCACGCCGCCGCTGATCCCGAATCCAATACAAAGTGAGCAAGTCAGAGCCGCGGCGAGTCCAAAGTATTTCCCCAGAAGGAGCTGGGCTCGTGAGACTGGTTGGGCGAGCAGGTACAGCAGCGTGCCTCGTTCACGCTCGCTGGCGATTGAGCTGGCGCCAGCGGTCAGCGCCATCAGCGGGGCAACAAGCATGATGAGATTGAGGAGCCCTGCCGCAGTGCGACTGAATCCTGCAAACCCTTGCGAACCGACCCCACTGAGAGACAAGAATGACACTGCCACGGCGAGAACGGTGAAAGCCACGGTGTAGAGCAAGAACCACTTGCTCGCGAGAGCGTCGCGAAACTCACGACGCGCGAAGAGTGTGATTCCCCCGACACGCGTGGGAGCCGCTGGGACCGATTTCTTGGGTAGGTCGCTCGGTGCGGTCATGGAGCTCATTGCTTTGCCTCCGGAATCTGCAAGTCGTCGAGGACCTCGATGTCACGCACTTCAATTTGGCTTCGCGCGAGCGTGGCGATCGGCTCGGCTTTGTGGCCACGCGGAACGGCGACGCAGAGCCCGCGCCCGTTGAGATGAACGGCGTGCCCGGCTTTGCGGAGCGCATCTGCAGCTTCCGCCTCGCTCGCTTTCGTCAGAAAAAGCCGAACAATCTGAACTGGCTTTTCTGTCGGCCAGAGCGCGGAAGGCGTTGTGTCGCTGAGCACCTTGCCCTGCTCCATGACGAAGACGCGATCGGCGAGCAAAATCACTTCGTCAGGACGATGCGAGGCAAACAACAGTGTCTTGCCGTCGGAACGCAAGCGTTTGAGCGCCTCGACGACCTCTCCTCGACCGGATGCGTCGAGGTTTGACGTTGGCTCATCCAAGAAAATCACGGGTGGGTCACTGAGCAATGCAACGGCCAGCGCGAGACGCTGCTTCATGCCACCCGAAAGATCACGGACCCGCTTGCGTTCATGGCCGTTAAGCCCAACCGCAGCTAGCGACTCCGCGGCCCTCGCGCCGGAAACACGCCGCAGGCGGGCGAAGAACATAATTGCCGAGCCAAGACGAGCATCATCATGGAAGGCCAGTTCCTGCGGGACATAACCAACCAGCGCTCGGGCATGTGGTCCACGGCGGCGGACATCCAGCCCTCCGATGTCAGCCATACCGCGAAAACGAATAACGCCGAGAAGACATCGAAGAAGAGTTGTCTTGCCTGCGCCATTACTGCCCCAGAGCGCAACTGAGCCGCCAGCTTGAATGTCAAACGAGACATTGCTCACAGCATGCGCCTGACCAAACCGCTTGTTGATGTTCACGGCACGGATCATGTCCGGCCTCCAGAGTTTTGGGCGGGCATACCCCGTTCGATTCCCATGACCGCAATGCAGATTGCGGCGAAAGAGAGCAGCGATGCGGAAAAGATGAACATGCGCATCCCGCCAACTCCTGTTCCCACAATTTCCAGCTTGATCTCGGGGGGCGACGCGAGTGGCGATGGATCGATCAGCGTGGACTCCGGTCTCAGTTCCGGCAGCGCTCTGGCCGTGAATTCGATTGCCTGTTGCGCTGGACTGTGAACAAAGAGCCTCAGGTTTGGCTCCTTTGCGAGCATGACGCCAAACAGACTCTTCGGCTCGTACGTCACATCACCTATTCCGTCGCTGTCAAGATCGAACCCGGCGTAGTCGGACCAATAGTTGCCAACACCGCCGCGTGAGAATGCGTTGGTGACGAGACGTCCCCGTCCATGAGTGACGGCTTGCTCCTCATTCTCCACAAACGCATTGCGGGTGAAGACATTGTCGTGCGTATTCGGTGTGGCAAGCAGGCCAATCTCATTGAATGCAATCATGTTTGATTCAATAAGGCCAGTCGAATTGATCGACGAAGGGCTGTTGTCAATATAGACGCCAACGCGATTGGCGAGCAGCGCATTCCCGGTGATCGTGATGTCGTCGCAGTCCTTGAGTCCAATGCCGTAGCCGCTGGCGCCACGATTATTTTGCATGCGATTGCCGCGAATCGTTATCCCGTTGCTGTACATGAGATACACGCCTACTGAATTTCCGTTGAGGTCGTTTTCCTCCAGCACGGTGTTGTGGCTGTACATGAAATGCAGTCCGTACCGACTGTGAGTGACGGTGTTCCGCAATATCTGGAGATCTTCGGAATACCAGAAGACCATGTCGCGGGAGCCTTGGACGACGTTGCCCTCGATCACGCATCCATGACTCCACCACAACCGAATGCCATCGCCGCGTCGCCCGGGTTCAAGGTCCTTGCATCGAATGACGTTGTTGCGAATGTTCGCACTGGGCGCCTCACGAAGATCGATTCCAAACAACACGTCTTCGATCGTGTTTGATTCGATCGTCACATTGGCTGCGATGACACGGATTGCTGAAGGCTCGCCCGTGACATCCATGCCTGACCCACGGATGGCGCATTCCCGAATCGTGACCCCCTCGGCCACAACTTCGATCACCGTTGCCTTGCCGAGACCGTCAAAAATCGCCTTCTGTCCACCGTCGAGAATGATTGGTTTCCGAATGATGAGGTTTCCCTCGTACACACCGGGAGGAACGCGTATGACATCGCCGGGCTCTGCCTTCTCGATCAATTCGACAACAAACGACACCGGGACTGGATTCAGCGTTGCCTGCATGGCCTTTTCAGCATGAGTCAAACTGGTGACGAACAGGCAGATCGAAATGGCGAATTGAACGGGTTTCATGTCGGGGATTTTTCTTAGGCGCTCGTCGGTGACGCCGCAGTTGCGTTTCGCTGCTTGACCAAAGGCAGATAGGCGCGGCGATGGAAGTACAAAGCCGCAATGAGTACGAATGACGCGACCGTGGCAAGGATCAATCCAGTCCCAGGAGTCGCGACGGTCACGAACTGACCGATGCCGCCTTTTCCGAGCGCCGTGGGAACGAATGGCTTGACGGCATTTGACAGCGGTGCATGTGGGTCAAGATTGAGCCCGAAGTGGCGCATCCACAGGTGCAGGTCCACCAGAAAAACCACCGGAAAGAACACTGCCGGCGCGATCAGCAGAACGGCCCATCGCGTGTGGATGTAGGCCGCAAGTTCCAACATGACAACGAAGGCAATCATGATGAACACGCCGACGATGCGTTCAATCTCCGCGGCTTCGTACAGCGATCGCATCCCGATGTAATGGTTCAGCCCATCAATTTCCGCAACATCGCCCGTTAGCGCATTGAGAAATGCGGTCATGTGAAGACCGTCTGGGTACTGCGGAGCTTGAAGCTCCATGTGCCAGTACGGCAGGAAGAGGGATGTGAGAAGAAGCACTCGTGCGATGAGCAGGAGAACTCCAGGCGCACCGTATCGAAGCGAGTGTGTCGACACCTCTTCAGGTTCAACTCGCGGCCCAAGGATCCGATCGACAATTGAGACCATGACGCCTTCCTCGTATGTGGTGTGCCGCGATTGACCTAGCCGCGCACTTTCAAGACGCGCGGCGCGCTTTCGCGCACCGCGCGGTGATTGATTATTTGGGCTCAACCATGAGGTAGCCCATCATTTCCAAGTGGAGCGCCGAGCAGAATTCGGAGCAGTAGAATGGGAATGTGCCGGGCGTGTCGGCGACGAATTCAATCGTCACGCTCTCGCCTGGCTCAAGCGACGCCGTGATGTTGTAGACCGGCACGGCAAACCCGTGTGTCGCGTCCACGGCGCGTTCTGTATTGGTGATGTGCCACCGGACCGTATCGCCCTGCTTCAAATAGATGTGCTCAGGATTGAAGTGACTGCGAATCGCTGTCATGTAGATATCAACGGAATTGTCGTCGTTGCGCTGCACACGTTCCATTTTTGGCTTTGGCGCCATTGGGTTGATGTTTTGCACATGTGGATCCCAGCCCACTTCTGGGTAGACCGTCCATGTATTCAGCTTGTCCGCCTTAATGATCTGAGCGTAGTGAGGCTCCCCAACACCCATTGCCATGTCGTACAACACTGGCATGTTCGTGCCGTCGTCAGAGATGTCCAGGAGCTGGAGATTCTGCGGGAGCAGCGGCCCGGTCGGAACGAAACGATCAACTGACCACTTGTTGAGCGAAACGAGGTATTTGCCGTCCGGACTGACGGTGTCACCTTCCG
Organism: Phycisphaerales bacterium; assembly: GCA_029260345.1. Classification (GTDB taxonomy): domain Bacteria; phylum Planctomycetota; class Phycisphaerae; order Phycisphaerales; family UBA1924; genus OFTM186. The sequence goes on from JAJDDK010000005.1 coordinate 496,045, forward strand.
CGGCGGCAATGTGCCCGACGTTGTAATGAACTGGTGTCTTGTGAACCAATGTCCAATCCGGCTCGGGCGTGGACGAACCGTACGATCCGCCGAGCGTCCACCGAGCGACGGCAGAGTCCAGATAGAGTGACGTGTAGGCGTATCCGTCGGGACCGAATTGCGTGTGCAGCGGGCCAAGTCCGACTTCGATTCGCGCCTCGACGACGCTGTCAAAATCGAGAATTGGAACGCCGAATTCGTCTGTTCCAGAGTACGTCCTTGAGGTAATCGCCTGCTTGATCTTCTCCATGGAGTAGATCGTGACGTGCGGATCGAGCTTCCCGGAGATGACAATGAAGTCACCCTTCGGCGCCACGTCAACACCGTGAGGACTGCGCGGCTCAGGTGTGAGATGCAGGAGCCCCTCGGCAAGCGCCGTCTTGAGCGTGATGACAGGGAACCCCTTGATCTGCTCGACCTTGCCGGCTTTGAAGACCTGCTCCGCCTTTTTCCAGTCGATGATGTGAAGGAAGTCTGTTGCATTGCGGCTGGCGCCAGCCTCGAACGGAGGTTTCTTGTCCTGAATTCCACCTGTCGCAAGTTCGGTATTCAGCGAATTCATAAAGAAGAACCCGTCGCTCGCCAGCTTGCCTGCGTCGGAGAGATCTTGCCAGTACGGGGGCAGCTCGATCGCGAACGATTGAGTTTTGTCAATCCGTCCACGGTTTCGATCGAATTTCCAGAGCGTCACTGAACCTTTGTATTGCTCTTTGTATTCGGAAATTGGGGCGTAATCCGAGCCCCACGGCGTCGCGTATTGCCCGCCCTCGATGATGTATTCCGTATTCGGTGTTACAAAGGTGCCACCATGATCGCTCAGCGTCAGCGGATTCTTGATGATCTGCTTCGTTTCCCAGTCGCGCAGATCGATGACCGCAACGCGAGCATTGATCTTGTCATTGATGAAAAGGAATTGCCCGTCGTAGTCGCCTTTGGTTTCGGAAAGCGCTGGGTGATGCGTGTCGCCCCACAGGTTGGACTTTCCGTTTGGAAACCCTTCGGCAATGATCTTGTCGCCAACTCCAAATCCCCAGCCTTGCCAAGGCTCCGGCGTGAAAACCGCGATCGAGCGGAGCAAGCGCATGCTCGGCAATCCAACCACGAAGATTTGCCCGGCGTGCCCGCCAGAAGCAAACATCAAGTACTCGTCTTTCTGTCCGCTCGGCAAGTAGGTCTTCGCGGCTGCGATGAGGTCCGCGGTCGTGAGGCCGCGGTCCTTGGCGACCGTTTCGACATCCCGCATCGACTGGGCGCCCGCCGTTGCTGCGAACCCGCACATCGCTAGGGGCGCCAGGAGGACGGCGAGGCGTCGGCCGGTGCTCCATTTGATATTCATCTTGAGTCTCCATGGTGCGCCGTCTCGGGTTTCTGCCGAGATTCGGCTTGGTTTACGTTGGCATTGGCCTCAAGAACCCATCGCTTCCTTTTGCAAGGCTCTGAGGTAGTCAATGATCTGTTGAATTTGTTCGTCAGTGATCGCCGGGTTTCCGCCCTTCGGGGGCATGTCAAGCCCGGTCGTGTTGCTGGCGTCCCACATCGGGCGACCGCGCTTGATGAAGCCGATCAAATCTTGGTCGCTTGTGCCGCGGACGTAACCGCTCGTCACGAGCGGCAGGCCCAGCCCTTCGATTCCCTCGGCGCCTTGGCCGTGGCAAGCAGCGCACGACGCGACGAAGAGATCGAACCCAGGATGATCGGTGAGCTCAATCGCCAAGGCGCCGCCTTCGCCGTCACGCGATTTGATGTTCCACGGCTCGACCGAAACAGGAGTGGCATCGGGCTCCTGTATGGCACGGAGGTAAACGATGACACGGTTGATCTTGGTGTCATCAAGTTGCTGCGCCCCGCGAGGAGGCATCAGGGCGCCGGTCGTATTGAGTGGATCGTCGAGCTTTCGTCCATCAACGAGGAGTTCGAAAAGCTCTTCATTCGAGCTTTCCTGCACAAAGGCACTGTTGTGCAGCGGCTTGCCCAAACCATGCACGCCATCCCCGTTGGGGCCATGGCATACGGCGCATGCGTTTCGAAACACGTGCTCGCCGGTCACGATCTCGGCCCGATCCACGCCCAGCGCGACGGCTTCGATAGTCCATGCCGGGACGGGCGGCGTTGGTTGAGCAAGGGCCACGGCGACGAGAAGCGAGGGGAGCGTGATTGCGAACATCAAGGCAACCCCAATTGCAAGCCCCTTGTACGGGTCTGGATTGCCAATAGTGGTCGCTTCGCTTTGGTTCCCGGTTCCAGTCATCGGTGCTCTCGCTGCTGGGGTCATGGCTCACACTTCCTCTGTTCGGATGCAAAGCACTATAGTGCATGCACAACTCCACAAAAGACTAGCGTCACGTCTCGATGCGATCAAGTGTCACCGCATTGCGCGTTTCGTCCTAGGGCTTCTCGGGTTTGGCGCCGCCGCGTTGAGCGTCAACCCGCAGCGCGAAAGGAATCTTGCCGGATGGGTCGCACAATGGCCGAATACCGCCCTCACCGTCGAGCAAGTCCCCAAGGGATGTCGACGCAAATGTCCTCTCGGTGTGGGCCATCTCCGAGTCGAGCATTCGGTGTAGAGCGCAAAGTTGAGTATGTCCCTTTATCCCTAAAGGGCAGCGCTCTATCCTTTGAATCTGCGAATCAGACGCCTTGAGCACGTCGAGGACGCTAATTGCAGTTGGCACTTTCGCCAGTGCGAATCCGCCGCCGGCTCCACGACGAGCGGTCACGATCCCTTGACGCGACAGCATCCGCAGGATCTTTTGGAGATAGCCGACCGGGACCTGAATCGCGTCGGAGATTTCCTGCCCCGACGCCGGCGTGGCATCTCGGCGTGCCGCGAGAAACATTGCGGCTCGGAGCGCATACTCGGAGGTCTGCGAGATCAGGGCGTCATACTCCTGAATTGTGGACTAAGTAGATCGATAAATATATTATCGTCTCGCAGCGATCCCGAGTCAAGCGAGCTGATCTGAAGATGGAGCATGGGTTCGCAGTAGCCCTTTCAGACCATCGTCACATGTTGGAATTTGGGAGAATCGACTCATTGGCAGAGTTCAGGCGAGCACGACATCTGGCCAACGCGCAAGCCGCGGCCCCCACGGAGGCGCCAAGAGCGCGCACGAGGGCAAAATTCTTGTCTGGCGGGTCAATGAGTGCGAATTAAACCGCCCCCAAGCAACTCCTGGCTGGGCGTCCATCAAAGCCCCCGTCGAATCGACGACGTCCAGATCGAGCCAGTTGTCATTGGCATCAATCGTCGAACCGAATGGTTGAAGACTGCCGCAGGGTGAAATTTTGAGTTCGAAAGCTGTCAGGTCAAAGCTTGCGGCGCTCGAAAGCTCCCGTAGGACGGAAATGTCCACGTCGTCCGAGCAAACGGCCGTGCAGCCTGATGCGTGTATGCACGCTATATCCGGCGTTCTGCGCAACTTACGTAAGTGGAGCCGATCGGGATCGAACCGACGACCTCTTGCATGCCATGCAAGCGCTCTCCCAACTGAGCTACGGCCCCAGGATGTCGCCGCCGGCGTGGCCGGAAGCGAGTCGGGCCACGATAGCCGCCTTGTTCGCGGGGTCAAGATGCCCGCAAGGGGTGGCTGGCGCCCGGTCTATACTGATTCCTCGGCTCGCGGCCACGGAATCTGAAGCCCCAAATGCCGAAGGAGTCTCGGAGGCCAAAGCCGCCATGAAACCGAAAACCTTGAAAATTGTGCTCTCGTTGGCTGTCGTGGCGGCTCTCGCCGTCGGTGGTTTGATGTGGGTGTTCCGTTTGGCGCCGACGCCGCCGATCTTCGATGAAAACGTCACGCTGGTGCAGGCGAGACAGCAAGCTGCGGCAGATGGCGACGTGGTGCTGGCGGTGGTCACGGCGGATTTCTGCCCCATTTGCCAGTCATACAAACGTGGCGCGCTCGCCGATGAACAGGTCGCCCAATGGGCGGCGGACCACGCCCAAACCGTGTACCTCGAATGGGAACGCGACGCCGCGACCATTGCGGAATTGGGTGTTGAGAAATGGCCCGCGACGCTGGTGCTTGACTCCGACGGCCAAGTGCTCGCCATGGAGTACGGCAAGATGAGCGCCGACGAATTGATTGCATTTGGGCAAGCCGCGCTCGCGGCGCCGGCGCCTAGCGTTGAAACAGAATCCCAGACCGAAATGAATGAAGAACCCGCGGCTGAAACCGCGGCGGGCGCGTGATTCGTGGCGGCGCGGCGCGTTCTCCACGATCAATACTTTCGGAAAGCGAAGCGCGAAGGGTACGTCGCGCGGTCTGCGTACAAACTTCTTGAAATCCATGAGAAGCGGAAACTGTTTCGCGCCGGCCAGCGTGTGCTTGACCTTGGCTGTTCGCCGGGATCGTGGTTGCAAGTCGCGGCGGAAATGGTCGGCCCGCGCGGGAGCGTCGTCGGGATTGATCTGAATCCGGTCGCAGGAGATTTCGGCCCGACGGTGCAATCAATCGTCGGTGACGCATTCGTCGTCGATCCCGTCGAATTGCTCGGCGAGGGCGGACGGTTTGATGTGGTGATCTCTGACATGGCGCCCAATACGGCGGGTGATTTGAGCGACCATTTTCGAAGCATTGACTTGTGCGATCGCGTGCTTGACCTGGCGCCGACGGTGCTGAAGCCCGGCGGATCGCTGGTCATGAAAGCCTTTGAGGGAGAGGCGTATCCGGACCTTTTACGGCGGACTGGCGGGCTTTTTCGTGCCGTCAAGGGCTTCAAGCCGAAGGCGACCCGAGAGGTGTCACGCGAAATGTTCGTGGTTGCGACAGGCTTCAAAGCGAACGGAAACTGAATCCGTTCGTATTGGGTTCGGTAGGAATAGCCGAGGGCGGTGCGGACCGGACGTTCGGACGATCCGGCGGAATTTTGTGGGACTTGACCAAGCCGGCCCGCATTGCGCGGCGTGGTCATTATCGAGAGACAACGTAGAGGACGAAGACAATGAATTCACGGATGCGAATTGGAAGAACGGGTTTCCTCTCGGTTGGCGCCATTGTGCTGGCCGCGGGACTCCTGATTGATGCGCAAGCGCAGCAGCAGGGGGCGCCCTCACCTGCCGAACAGATCTCCGCAACGCCGAAGGGCAAAGCCAGCAAGCCTGATTTTCCGGATTTTGAAAAAGTGTCTGAGGACACCACGCTGGTGACATCCATGGCGGACGGCTCGTCCGGTTTGTACGAGTTGTACGCGGATGATGAAACCGGCAAGTTGCTTGCCGTGCTCCCGCGCAACTACGAGAAGCGACTCATCATGATCGCCGCGACCGTCGCCGGTGGTGACGAGCAAGCCGGCGTCATGGGGCCGACGTGGTACGGCTACTTCAAGAAAGTCGGCAAGGATCGACTCGTTTTCCTGCAGCCGAATTTCATCAACCGCAGTTCTGGCGATGATCAATCAAAGGAAAGCATCAAGCAGCTTTACACGGACACCGTTCTCTTTGATGTGCCGATCGAGTCGATGAAGAGCGGCGCGCCCGTTATTGACATGCGAAGTTTGCTGCTCGGAACGATGAGCCGCGTCGCCAGCCCATACGGCGGATACGGCCCATCGATCAGCGGCATCAACGCCAAGCTTGCAACACTTGAGAAAGCAAAGTCATTCCCGGAGAACGTGGAGATCGCGTACCAGGCGCCGGATCGTTACGGCCGGCTGATTTCGTTGCACTGGTCGTTCCGCGATTTTCCTGAGAACAAGAGCTACAAGCCGCGCGATGCGGACGACCGCGTTGGCTACTTCAACGTCTGGTACAACGAAATGGGCGAGCCGGGAACGGACCAGCCGTTCCGCCGCTACATCACACGCTGGCAGGTGGAGAAGGCGGATCCAAAGCGATCGATGAGCCCGCCGAAGCAGCCGATTGTGTGGTACATCGAAAGCACGACGCCGGTGCGCTACCGCCGCTACGTGCGCGAAGGCATCCTCGCGTGGAATGAAGCGTTTGAAGAAATCGGTATTTATGGCGCCCTCGAGGTGTACCAGCAGGACGCGGGCACCGGCGCTCATATGGATAAAGATCCTGAAGATGCTCAGTACAACTTCTTCCGCTGGAACACGAGCAATCAGGGCTATGCCATTGGTCCGAGCCGCACCGATCCGCGCACTGGACAAATCGTCGATGCCGACGTCGTGTGGCATGCCGGTCTCACCAACGCGATCATCACGGCGTTCTATAAGAACATCACCGCTGACGTCGCTATGCAGGGCATGACGCCGGAGACGCTTGCGTGGCTGGAAGACCACCCGCAGTGGGATCCGCGCGTTCGTTTGGCGCCGCCGATGGTGCGTGATCGACTTCTCAAGGAGCGCATGGCCACGGCTGCGGCGCCGAAGGAAGTCATTGAAGAAGGTGGCGCGCATTTCAGCATTGATGCTGAGCGCAATTACCTCGGCGAGTTTGACGGAGTCGCGTGCCGCATGGGCGAGTTCATGTCCATGAACATCGCGATGTACGCAGCGGCGCTCGATGGCGGGCTCGCCACCAAGCCCGATGGTGATGGCTTGGATGGGCTACCCGAAGAGTTCCTCGGACCGATGATTCGGTACATCTCGGCGCACGAAGTTGGCCACTGCCTCGGTTTGCAGCACAACTTTGGCGCTTCGACCATTCGGTCGCTCGAAGAGATCAACGAATCTGATGGCGAAGCCACCATTGGTTCGGTGATGGAGTATTCCGCGGCCAACGTCGTCGCGCCGGGCGAAGAACAAGGCCCGTTCGCGACGCCGCGCGTCGGCCCGTATGACCTGTGGGCCATCGCATATGGATACGGTGACGAGAAGGATGTAGAGAAGGTTCTGTCGGAAGTCGCGGAACCGGATCACTTGTTCCTGAGTCCATACGCCACCATCGGCCCCGACCCGCGTGCCCAAACGTGGGACCTCGGCGCTGATCCGCTGGACTATGCCGATCGTCAGCTTCTTATTGTCGCTGAATTGCGCGAGAACCTGACCGATGATTTGGTGAAGGATGGCGATTCATGGATGAAGGCGCGTCAGCGGTACAACACGCTGCTTGGAGTGCATGTACAAGCGGCGGCGATAGCTGCACGCTGGGTTGGTGGCGCGTACACGCACTGGGATCGCAAGGGTGATCCCGACATGCGCAATCCCATCGAGGATGTGCCCGCTGAGACGCAGCGACGCGCGCTCAATCTCGTCATCGACAACACGTTCTATGACGAAGCGTTCGGCATTTCGCCCGACATGGTTCGCATGTTTGGTCTGCAATACTTCCCTGATCAGCCCGGCATCGGCGCCGCGCTTCAGGACCCGACCTATTCCGTGCACGACACGATCGCGGGCATTCAGGCAACGGCCCTGACATTGCTGATGAACCCCACGACGCTACGACGCATCTATGACAATGAGTACCGCACGGCGGATCTTGAGAACGCCATCACGCTGGCCGAAGTGTTCAATACGATCAACGACGCCGCGTGGAGCGAACTGGATCAGCCGGTTCGCGGCAAGTTCACGGCGTCGAATCCGATGATCTCCAGCTTCCGGCGCAACTTGCAGCGTGAGCATCTGGAGCGCCTCATCGATTTGTCCATGATCCGTGACGCCGCCAGCCCGGCACAGCGAACGATCGCCAATCTCAGCCGATTGAAGCTGCGTCAGATCAATGAGAAACTCGAGAAGATCTCTGGCAGCGGCAGCGTGGATGAGTACACGCTCGCACACGCGATGGATTGTCAGGCCCGCATTGAGCCTGCTCTCGAAGCGATCTACGTGATTCGCCGCTGATTGCGTCTGATTCACCACCGACACCACGGGCCGGCCTCACCTCGAGGTCGGCCCTTTTTCATGCGCGGGCCGGCTGATGGCACTGGCGAGTTGAGCCGACTTTGATAGAAGGGTCGAACTATGCAACGACCCAAGGAGCCAAACACGGTGGCGACCGACGACACGTCCTATCCCTTGCACAAGATCAAGGTCGTTCTGCTCGAGGGCGTCCATGCGCGTGCCGCAGAATCGCTCGAAGAGCGCGGCTACGACGTGGAACGTCGCCCCGACGCCCCGACCGGTGATGATCTTCTGGAGGTTGTTTCCGAGGCGCACATTCTTGGCATTCGCTCGCGCACGTTGCTTACCGAGCCTGTGCTCGACGCGGCGCCCAAACTCTGGGCCGTTGGATGTTTTTGCATCGGGACGAATCAGGTTGACCTTGCCGCGGCGTCCGAGCGTGGCATTGCGGTGTTCAACGCGCCGTTTTCAAACACGCGCAGTGTCGCCGAAGTGACAATCGCAGAAATCGTGGCGCTGCACCGAAGTTTGTTCGATCGATCAGCGGAACTGCACGCGGGGCGATGGCGCAAAACGGCGACCGGCGCCCACGAAGTGCGCGGGCGCACGCTGGGCATCGTCGGGTACGGGCGCATCGGTTCACAGGTGTCGGTGCTGGCGGAATCCATGGGAATGCGCGTGCTGCACTTTGACACCTCTGATGTCCTGTCGCTTGGCAATGCGCAGACGGCCACTTCGCTTGATGATCTGCTTGAGCAGAGCGACGTCGTGACCCTGCACGTGCCTGACACGGACCGGACGAAGCAGTTGATCGGCGCCCGCGAAATTAGGCGCATGAAGCAAGGCGCGTTTCTCATCAACAACGCGCGCGGGTCCGTGGTGGATCTTGAGGCGCTGGCGTCCGCTCTGCGTGATGGTCACCTTGGTGGCGCCGCGGTCGACGTGTTTCCTGACGAACCGGCGGAGAGCGATTCGGCCTTTACGTGCCCGCTTGCGGGGCTGCCGAATGTGATTCTCACGCCGCACATCGGCGGCAGCACGCTTGAAGCGCAGCGCAGTATTGCGGATGAAGTCAGCGCGAAACTCGCGCGGTTCATGAACAACGGCTCGACCGTCACCTCGGTGAATCTGCCGGAAGTGGATCTGCCTGTGCTGCATCCGCAGCTTGATCGCATCCTTCACTTCCACCGCAACGTGCCGGGCGTGCTAGGGCGCATCAACTCAATGATCGGAGAGATGGGTGTGAATATCTCCGCCGAATACCTGCAATCCAACGCGCGGCACAGCTACGTGATTCTGGACGTGGATTCCGGGCGCGATATTGAAATACGCGATCAACTCAAGGCGCTGCCTGAGACGATCCGTGTGCGCACGATTCGCTGAGGTCGGCTCTCAAGAATGAGCGGCTGAAGAAGCGTTGAGCAACCCCATGACTTCGTCATGAACTGCGCCGTTCGTTGCGACAAATCCAGGCGCGTTCAGGTCGGCGCCGCCGTTGATGTCGGTGAAGCGTCCGCCGGCTTCCTCGACGATGATTTTGATCGCGGCGACGTCCCACGGTTTCACGCCGTATTCGATCCAGACTTCCGCTTCGCCGCGCGCCACCAGCAGCCCGCTTTCAAGATCCCCGCCAGCGAAGCAATAGTCCGCGCGCCGGATCAGCTCCAGCGCTCCGGCGCCGTGCGGCGTCGGCAGCAACCGAGCCAGCGACCCAATCGCCACATTTGAATCCGACCAGTACGTGCGACGTGATACGGAGATGCGCTGGTAATCACGGAACGCGCCTTCGCCACGCGCCGCGACGTAAACCTCTTTGAGGATCGGCAGCGCGACCGCGCCGGCGACGATCTCGCCTTCAAGCTCGAGGGCGACCATCGGCCCCCAGAAACGCATGCCCCTGGCAAAGCGATGTGTGCCGTCCAGTGGATCGACGATCCAGCGGGCATCGTCCCGCCCGGCGTGCGCGCCGGTCTCTTCTGTCAGAATGGAGTGATCCGGAAACGTCGCGCGAATGATGTTGAGGATCGAGTCCTCAGCCGCCTGATCCGCCTTGGTGACGAGCGAGCCGTCGGGCTTGCGCTCGGAGCGCACACCGGAACGGTAGTAGGGCAGCGCCGCCGCGGCGCCGGCGCGGGCCGCATCACGCGCCACACGAAACGCAGCTCGAATGGTCTCGGACGAATCCATGGGCGCCATCGTAGCCAGCCTCGCCTACGGGGCGCCGGAGTCCGGGCCGGACCCCTCGATTTGGCCCAGCAGCCATTCGGCCGCCTCGCGCGGGGAATTGCGATCGATGTCCACACGCTTGTTCGCTTCACGCATCAGGTCGTCCGAAATCGTGCGTGTCAGCGTACTCAGGGCGGTTTCCACATGAACTTTTTTAGCGGCGCCAGGACCGATGAGCACGACCGCTTCATACGGCGGAAAAGCGTTCTTTGTGTCCTCAAGAACGACGAGGTCAAACGCCGCGATGCGGCCATCAGTCGAAAATGCGCTGATGACATCCACTTCGCCGTTCTTTGCCGCTTGATACATCAGCGTGGAGTCAAGGCTTCGCTGGTCGCGGAATGACAGGCCGTAGGCGTTGATCAGTTCGGACCATTCCGGGCGCGCGAAGAACTCATAATCGCCCGCGATCGCGAGATCATGATCGTGCGCCGCGAGGTCTTCGATGGTTCGTATTCCCAGCGCTTCCGCTTTCTCACGCGTCATGGCGAGCGCGTACGCATTCTCGAACCCGAGCGTGCCGAGCAGAGTGACGCCATACATCTCGTCAAGCCATTCACGGATTTCACGGCGCGTTTGTTCGGCGGGGAGCGTGCGATCCCGCTTCATGTGATTTGACCAGATCGTGCCCGTGTAATCGACGTACACATCGACGCCCACGCCCTCATCGATCAGCGAATCAAACGCGATCGTCGATCCGAGATGCGAAAGCGTGCGCGAGTGAATGCCCTCCGCTTCGAGCTTGAGCGCGATGAGTTCGGCGAGAATATGTTGTTCGGTGAATGTCTTGGCGCCGATCACGACTTGCGATTTGGTGTCGGTCGTGAAGTGCTTGATGACGCCGGGCGTCAGTCCGCCGACGACGAGGAGCGCCAATCCGAAACCGCCTGCGAGTCCGATGAGTTTGCTGCGACGCGCGGCGCCGACTTCGAGCAGCCGAATCAAGCCATCCATGATGAGCGCGAGCGACGCCGCCGCAACGCAGCCAAGCAGCACAACATTGAACCGCTGTGTTTGCAGGCCGCTGAAGATGTAGTTGCCGAGACTCGTCGCGCCGACGGGCGTCGCGAGCGTCGCAATGCCGATCACCCACACTGTGCTGGTGCGCACACCGGCCAGAATGACTGGCGCCGCCAGCGGAAGCTGCACCATGATCAGCGATTGGCGCGGCGTCATGCCCACACCTCGCGCCGCTTCCAGAACCGCGCTGTCAACAGTCGTCAGGCCGGTGATCGAATTCCGAAGCATTGGAAGCACGCTGTACGCCGAAAGCGCCAGCCACGCCGGAAGGAATCCAATGCGCCCGAGCAACGGAACCATGAGCGCAAGGAGTGCGAGGCTTGGGATAGTCTGCACCACGCCCGCGATTGAGAGCAGCGTGCCTTGGACGCGTTTAAATCGAAGTGCGATTAACGTCAGCAGCGCACTGATGAGGACACCCGTCGCCAGCGCCGAGAGCGACAGCACCAGATGGCCGCCGAGATACGACGGAAGCAGGTCGAGTTGATCTCGGAGTCCGTTCATGCCCCGCCGCCGCCCGCAATCGCTTCAACGCGGTCTGCTTGACGTTTCGGCGCCTGCATAAGTTCTTTGACGTAATCATCGGCAGGATCGCGCATGAGCGCGGCTGGAGCGCCGCACTGAACGAGTCGGCCGGCGCGCATGACGGCGATGCGATCGGCAAGAAGCACGGCCTCGGTCATGTCGTGCGTGACCATGACGACGGTGAGGTTGAGACGTGAGCGCAGGGCGAGCAATTCATCTTGCAACCCGGCGCGCGTCAGCGGATCCAGCGCGCCGAAGGGCTCATCCGCCAGCAAAATCTTCGGTTCGCTGGCAATGGCGCGGGCGACGCCGATGCGCTGGCGCTGTCCGCCGGACAACTCGCGCGGCGCCCGGTCGCGATACTCCTCCGGCGGAAGGCCGACGAGTTCAAGCAATTCATCAACGCGATTTTGAATTCGAGCGGCGTCCCATCCGAGCAGTTTCGGCGTGATGCCGATGTTCGCCGCGATCGACATGTGTGGGAAAAGGCCGACGCCCTGAAAGACGTAGCCGATGTGACGTCGCAACTGCACCGGATCGGCCAACGTGATGTCCTGCCCGTCGATGAGTACACGACCACTGGTCGGCTCGATGAGCCGGTTGATCATTTTCAGAGTGGTTGTCTTGCCGCAACCGGACCCGCCGAGCAGAACGAGAAACTCGCCTTCATCGACGCTCAGTGAGAGCGCATCCACGGCGGGCGCCGCAACGCCGGGATACCGCTTCGTGAGCTTCTCCAGCTTCAGCATGTCAAAGGTCTAGCTGACGATTTCGTCCACGAGCGCTGTCGGAATCTCGCGCCGCTTCTTCGCGACCATCGCCACGTACTGAATCGGTTCGCCGTTCATGTCGAGACGATGGCGATAGCGCCGGTAGGCGTACACGTGAATGATGCCTTCCTTGTTCATCTCGTCGATGAGCTTGGAGAAGCCGGTGTAATCGCGCGTGCTCAGGAAATGCTCTTTCACATTGAACGCGACCCAGCCGCCGGTTTCGATGAGGTTGAACGCGGTGGAAAACGCATCCGGGGGAATGTCGCCGAATCCGAGCGCGGCGACGGTGACCAGGCAATTCAGGTTCAGCTTCTTCAGCGCCTCGGTGGACTCGGCGGACAAAGACGTGAAGTCCTCAACAAGAAAAGTGTCGTAAAGCTGCGGGCGATCGCGCTCCGCGGCCATTTTGGCTTCAGGAATGATGTCGGCGCCGATGAGTTTCTGCACACCGATGCGGCGCAGTTCTTCGCCGACCATGCCGTTGCCGGCGCCGAGGTCGAGCACGCGCAGATCCGTCGGGCGGCAATCGTTGTCGTCCAGCACATTGTCGAGCAGCTTTACGACGCGGTGCGGCGACTGGCAGCGCAAGGCATCGTCAAAGAGTTTTTCGTACAGGCCGGGGACGGAGAAAATCTCGTCGTAATCGTGAAAGCGAATGCGCCGCCACGTGCCGCCTTCCCAGACTTCGCAAAATTCTTCATCCTGATCGACGTCGCTGGCGACGTCCGGGAGTCGGAAGACGGGGTCGTTCTCAAGTTCTGATTGACGTGAAGAAACAGTCTGCAGTCCGCTCGGCATGACGCTCCTCGAAATTCGGAAAGTGTGCGATGACGAGTTGATCCTGTGCGACGCAGCTCGCAAGAGCCGCAGAAATCCGCATCTGACGACGCAGTGGCCGCACGCAAGCGCAGCCGACGCACCCAGCAAGAACACCTTGCGCGAAGACATGCAAAAAGTCAAGGCGCATGCAAAAAATTGCGTATTTGCGGGGATTGCGTGTGGTTTGTGCTATTCCGATCCAACTCCAAGCACATCGCGCAGTTCGCTCGCGATTCGCTTGACGTCGTTGAATTTGCGTTCTTTGAAAAGATTTATTGACTCAGCGTCTTTTCGTTGAATCTCAAGCCATGACTCGCGAATCGCCACATCATGAATTCGAAACTGAGTCCGAATGGCCTTGATTTCATGAGACGGAATGTGCGCCGATTTGGGCTCTTCGTTTGACTGTTCAATCCGTATCCCTGATGGAGTGGCTTCGATCTCTGCGCGATTCCGACCGACTTGAACCGTTGCATTGAGGGATCCAATTCCAATCAACCAGAAGACCGTTCCAACAACAATGACAAGAATGTGATTTGCGGCGAAGCCCGAGACAATCCCCCAGATATAGAACGCAGTGAATAGAGTCATCATCGCGTTCCAAATCACGGAAAAACAACCTAAACCACCTATAAACCCAATCGGCGGCAAGATAAACCGTACGCCGTTTTCGAGTTCAACCCGTTCAATCACGGCGCAACCTCACCCTGGAAGTGGCGAAAAGCCTTTGGAGTCGACGAGCGCGCGAGGCTTCAGCCCTTCGGCCCCGCGTTCCGCACCGCATCACTCATCTCAAACTTCTGATCGTTCGCACGGAACTTCGCGGCGAGCTCTTTCGCTTTCGCGGTGTACGCGCTTGCGTCATTCCATGTGGCGCGCGGGTTGAGCACGCCGTTGGGCACGTTCGGGACGGAGTTCGGGATCGGCAAACCGAAAACGTCGTCCGGCGTAAACGTGGCCTTGGCGAGTGAACCATCGAGAATCGCCGTGACCATGGCGCGGGTGTACTTGAGTTTGAAGCGCTCGCCCTCGCCGTACGGGCCGCCCGTCCAGCCGGTGTTGAGCAGCCAGACGTTGGCGTTGTGCTTCTTGATGCGCTCCGCGAGCATTTCCGCGTACACCGCTGGCGGGCGCGGCAGGAACGGGCCGCCAAAGCACGGGCTGAAGTTCGGGACCGGATCGGTCACGCCCGCTTCAGTGCCCGCGAGCTTCGACGTGTATCCATTGATGAAGAAGTACATCGCCTGCTCAGGCGTGAGCTTGCTCACGGGGGGCAGCACGCCGAACGCATCGGCGGTCAGGAAGATCACATTTTTCGGATGACCCGCAACGCTCGGGATCGTCGCGTTGGGGATGTGCTCGACGGGATACGTCGCGCGCGTGTTCTCGGTGATGGAGCCATCGTCGTAATCCGGTTCGCGCGTGACGTCATCCAGCACGACGTTCTCAAGGACAGAGCCGAACTTGATCGCGTCCCAGATCAGCGGCTCGCCTTCCTTGGAAAGCTTGATGCACTTCGCGTAGCAGCCGCCCTCGAAATTGAAGACGCCATCGTCGGACCAGCCGTGTTCATCATCGCCCACGAGGTCGCGCTCGGGGTCGGCGCTGAGCGTCGTCTTGCCCGTGCCCGAGAGGCCGAAGAAGAGCGCGACGTTGTTCGGATCCTTGCGGTCCACGTTCGCCGAGCAGTGCATCGGGAACACGCCAACGTCCGGCATGTCGTAGTTCATGGCGTAGAACATGGACTTCTTGTTCTCGCCGCCGTATTCGGTGCCGAAGATGATGACGCACTTGCGCGTCATGGATTGCGCAATGATCACGGGGCCGGTGGCGCCGACGCGTTCTTGTTCTTCTTCCGTGAGGCGGTGACGGCCACAATTGATGACGACCCAGTCGGGGTCGAACCCGGCGAGTTCGTCGGCGGTGGGCCGGATGAAGAGTGTGCGTGCGAAGAGGTTGTGCCATGCCTGATCGGTGACGGTGGTGACGCCGAGGCGATACTTCGGATCCGCGCCAACGAAGCCTTCGAAGACGTAGATCTTGTCCCTTCCGGCGAGGTATGAATGCGCGAGCTTTTCGAGCTCGACGAACGCTTCGCTCGTCATGGGCTGGTTGACGGCGCCCCACCAGATGGTGTCGTGGATCTCAGGGGAGTCCTCAAGGAACTTGGCCTTGGGACAGCGCCCGGTGAATTCGCCGGTGGTGGCGACGAACGCGCCGTTGGCCGCGAGCCGCCCTTCGCCGTTGGCCAGGGCTTCTTCGACGAGCGCGGCGGTGGAAAGATTGCGCCGAACTTTCGGGGCAGGAAGATCGAGCCCGCAAAGGGCGGGTGAGGTGGTCATCTCGCGACTCCAGACTTGGGACCAGCAAGGGGCGGATCCGTCCCGCGCCGGGCGTGGCAAATCATTCCTTCAGATCGCCGGCTGCCCCGCGGGCCAAGCCCGCCAGTGTAGCAAAGGGGCCTCAAGTGGTCGGCGCGACGTTGACGGAGAGGAGCGAGCGTCGTACCGTCCCCATCTGGCGTTTGCGTCGCGTGGGAGGGGTTCCCGACCGTCGCCGCGAACGACGATGGCGATCGTAGCTCAGTTGGTTAGAGCACCGGGTTGTGATCCCGGGGGTCGGGGGTTCAAGTCCCCTCGATCGCCCTTTTTCATGCGCTGGGGGCGATCACCGTCATTTTCGGAACCAAACGCAACGGCACTGCGGACTTGTTTGTGCGAAGACGCCGCGTCGATGGGGCCGCGGCAGGAAAGGGGCCACGATGGGTGACTGCCTGAGTCGTTCCGCGAATGTCCATTCGAGCCGCGTGCAAAGGGTTCGAGGGCTTCGATTCCATCAATGGGATGCCGCGATATTGGTTGGCGCCGCGCTGTACTCGCGATGGGGAAGTCGCGGCCATACGGACATTGTTTGGGACGAAGTTGTTGGGCCTGCTGATCTTCGATTCATGTTGGGCGCGATTGAACGCTGAGAGTGTGCGTGAAGAGATGAACGCCTGATTCGTCATTCGAGTCGGCTTCTCAGTGCGTCGGGAGTCAACGAATGCATCCGGAAAGGCCATTTGAAAATGCGAGAGTCACTGATCGTTGCGATGCTGGCGTGCGGCGCGGCTGCTCAGGCGTCGGAATTCTTTGTCGAAGCCGATCGATTGCCGTTTGATGGAACGCTGCAAGGCTTGGTGGTCGCCGACTTTAATGGCGACGGCCTTGATGACGTAGCTGCGATGTTTCGAAGATTCGTATCGGGAGCGCCGCAGATTGGCGGCGTCGCGCTGTTTCTTCAGAATGAGTCTGGCGAATTGGCATTCGAATACGAGCGCATCGCGATGGCGCAGTACCTCGATATTGAAGTCGCGGACTTTGATGGAGACGGTCGCTCGGAAATCGTTGTTTCCGCTATTCGCACAAGCGATGCGTCGCCCGACGATGAAACAGGAATCCTGATCTTTCAAACATCAACGAATGGCTTTGACCCGCCGATTCGTTTGTCAGAACGACCGGGATCGATCGAGATCGCGGATCTTGATGGTGACGGACGGCCGGACGTATTGCGCACGGAACGCGGTCATGTCGCCACATCTCCGGAACCGTTCGTCACACCCGGATTCATCGAAACCCTCTTCATCGATGATGCGATGAATGCCACGGCGATAGCGATCCCCGGCCAGCCGACACACCCAAGCGACGTGCGACTCGGTGATTTTGACGGCGATGGAATTCTGGATGTTCTCCTGCATCAAAAAAATGTGTCGACGCCTGCTGCATTCCCAAACGTGACTGAGCGATTTCTGATCCGCCGCGGTCTTGGCGGCGGTGGCTTTGGCCAAGCCGCAGCCGAATTGCCATTTAAGCCGGTGATGCTGCTTGGACACGTTCCGGACTTCACTGGTGATGGACGATCGGATCTCCTGGTCGAGGAGGATTTTCAACATCAAACGTTTATCATCGGCGACAATTTCGAATTTGAGTCGGGGCCCGTGTTTGATGCGATGGGTTCGGCGCCTGTGTCGTGGGCGGACCTCAATGGCGATGGGTTCGCGGATCTCATCGGGGCGACTGATTATGAAGGCATTGTCGCATCGCATTTGGGTCAAGGTGACGGGAGCTTTCGGCGTGGCTTGCTTCATACGATTGGATGGTCGCCCTCCGAAACGCAAGCGATTCGGCTCGCAGACGATGAATTTCCCGGCGTCATTGGAATTGTTGTGGATGGAATTGGCTTGGCGCATGGAATCGGCGCATCGCGCTACGCGGCGCCGCACGTCCTCCCGTCGCTCGACCGTTTCCCATTCCACAGCGTTTTTCGACCAGAGCCGCCATTTGCAGACATCGACGGAGACGGCAAACAGGAAATGCTGGTTCATCGCGCCGTTGGGCCGTGCTGCCCGCCAGTCGTCTGGATTATGGAAGTCAGTTCTGATCGTTTGACGCTTGAGCGTTCAGTCCGACTTCCACCCTTTGAGGGTTTCAGCGGCCAGAATGGCGCCATCGTTTCAAAGCTGGCCGACAAAGATGGAGATGGTGATGTCGACGCATTCATTCTTGACCACATGGGATTTAGCACGTGGCGATTGAGCGTCGTTGAGAATGAGAATGGTAAATTCGGCGATGTCCAGATCGTCGTTCCTCCGACACCATCGAGTGTGCAACGTCAGCCTGAGCTTCTTGTTGCGGATATCAATGGTGACGACCGCGCCGATATTGTGCTTGGTGACGCGACGGGGACTCACCGACTCTTGACGTATCTCGCAGGTCCGACCGGCGCCTACGGTCAGCCGATCGCTTCTCATATCCACGACGCCATTGGTGCGGGCTCTTCTCCGCGCGTCATTCCGTATGGGCCCGCTGATTTCAATGATGATGGCCTGCTCGACGTTGCGACATGGTCAACGAGTGCAGGGGGGCGAATCGACATTCTCCTTTCCAACGGCGATGGCACCTTTAAATCAAGCGTGACAGCACGAGCTCTTGATTCGGTGGGCTTGATTACGGATGACATCAATGGCGATGGCGCTGTCGATCTGATCCAGATCCGGTCAATCGGTCCCGGCATCGTCACGGAATCGGGTGGAGGTTCGACACACATCGGTCGGCGTCTCGGCGATGGCGCTGGCGGCATCGGACCTCTTGAAGACATGCTTGAGATTCCAAAAGCGAACACTGATCTCGATTTTCTCGATGTGGACGGCGACGGCGTGAAGGACATTGTGATCACGTTTGGTCAGCTCGATTTGACAGTGAATCTGGGATTGGGTGGCGGGATCTTTGATGAGACGCCCATCAAGCTGACCGGCGGCCCCTTTGTAGAGCAATCGCTTTTCATGGATGTCGACAGTGATGGCGACGACGACATTGTCGCGATTGGATTCAGCAAAGTCGTTGTGCATGAATCACGTGTTCACAAATCTGTCGCAGGCGACCTGAATGATGACGGGCGCGTTGATGCGCTCGATATTGCCTTGCTGCTGGGGCAATGGGGGCTAGGTGGCGCGGCTGATTTCGATGAGGACGGCGTCGTGAACAGCCGCGACTTGCGGTTTGTCTTGGATCACGTGAGCCGCTGAGGATTCGAATTGCGTGCGCACACCGGTGTGCGGTGTTGGCTGGATGAACGCCTCCTAGGAAAGGGGTTGGGTCGTGAAGTCAAGTTTGTGTGAGTGGCCCATGGCGTGCGCCGCCGCAATGGCGTTGGCAAGCATAGCGCATGGCGGTGAATTGAGTTTCCTTGAGCCGCAGCGCGTTGAACTTGGCGGGGAAGTGCTTGATCTGGTGAGCGCCGATTTCACGGGGAACGGTTACGAGGATGTGTGCGTCGCCCGTAAGAACGGTGGCGGCACGCAAGTCATTGAATTGCTGGAGCAAACGAAACTGGGTGAGTTTCATCTCGTGTGGTCGTGGCCAATCGCGACGGTGCTGAAGCCGGCGAGCATTGAGATCATTGATTTTGATCACGGGGGCGGGCCGGATCTGGTCGTGTCGCTGGCGCCATACGTCTCCAGCCTCGTTGAAGGCGAAGGAATTTACGTTTTTCGAAATGTTGCGAGCGCTTTCGGGCGGGATGGAGCGATGCTGACGAATGAAGTTGTTCAGCAAACTGGTGAGAAGACGCATTTTGAGGCGCCGCGCCTTCTTTGGGCGACAGGTGCGGAGCGAATAATCGTTGTTGATGTGAATGGAGATGGAATCGACGACATCGTTCCAACCGCGGGCAGCGCATCGTTGCGCGCATTGATACTGGATCAATCAGGTGAAGCAACTCAGAGAATTTTGGGTTCAACGGGCCTGCCGAGTTTCCACAATCTGCAATTTGGAGATGTTGACGGCGATGGCGATTTGGATGTGGTCGTTCGACGAACGGGGCAATCTGGAGGCTCAGGCGCTGTCCTGATCAAAACTGGCGATGCGTATCACTCGTTGCCGCTTGCGTTCTTGCCAGTACTCGGCATCGGGCTGCTGCCCGATTGGACTGGGGACGGAATTGTCGACTTGCTCTCAGAATCATCCGAAGGGGTGTCACTCTACGTTGGCGATGCGACAGGAGCGTTTCGTAAAGGCGGGTATTCCTTCCCTTGGTATCTGAAGCCTTATCAGTATGTCGATTTGGATCGAGATGGAAATCTTGACATTGTTGGGAGGCGCGGAGTGAGTGTGGGATCCGATACGATTCGAGAGCTCATGGTGCTTTACAGCGACGGCGCTGGTGGATTCGACGGCCCACATTTCTGGTGGGCCGGCCCAAGAGGCAATGGCGCCGCCGGGATTGATCTGGTTGGTGATGTTCGTAAGGACCTTGTGACTGGAACCGTTTCAGGATTCAGTGTTATTCGAAATCGTGGACAACGCCGATTTCGAGCAGCGCAGATTCTTTTGACGCCCTTCGCGTGGCCAAACACTGGTTCGATCACGGTTGGCGACATCGACGGTGACGGGCATTGTGAAATCATCACGACAATGGAGTCTGGCTCTTTCGTCGACACTCAGTTCGAGGTATACGGTCGTGAATCCGGCCTATTTCAAAGGGTTGGAGCGTTTGGGTATGAAACGCCCGGTGTAGAGATGATTAGTCCTCGATCATCCAAACTCATTGACGCTGATGGCGATGGCGATCTAGATCTAGCCTGCAATGCCTGGGGAAGCAATTTTTCTCCGAATGAGACGTTTCTCCGCATTGATCTGGTCGAAAACGTTGGAGGTCAATTTGAGTCCGCGACGGCGCAGAATATTTTCAGCGCATGCCCAGCCATCTCGGTGGAAATTGCGGTGCATGATCTCGATGGAGACGGGCGACCTGACCTGTTCATGCCAGATCCGGGGCTGCATTATTCTCAATGCGGCGATGAAGACTTGCAGAGCAGGCTGATTGTATTTCAAGGGGAAAATGCGGGAATTCAGTCCAAAGCAAAGTCGTTTCCGTTCGGAGCTGGGCTCTTTGGATTGCTGTCCTCCACCTCGTACAGTGGTGATATCAACGGGGATGGTTTCAATGACGTTGTGTTTGATTGGTCAACGTTTCCACAGGAATATCCTGGGCCGCAGCCGGTCATGATGCCTGGTGCAGTTGATGGGTTTGGGACGGCGGTCATTCTGACGGACGTGGCGTTGCGTCTGCCGCGGAGCTTTGTCGATTTTAACGCAGACGGCATCATTGACATTGTCGGCCGCCCATTGCAATCCCTTGTGAATGGCCCAGCTTCGACCGCTTACCAATTTGCGGTGCAATATGGCGTCGGGTCAGGGCGGTTCGGAGATCCAGAGCTTGTCACTGAGTTTCCATATGACTCCCCGTTAACGCAAATAGTGTCGATTGACCTCACAGGTGACGGTGTGTGTGAAGTCGTCGTCAACACAGGCGGCCTGATTGCACTCGGCACTTTTATTTATTCGACCGGTGAACAACAGGTCGATTTGGGCGAGACGATTTCGCTGAGCGCGCCATTCGAGTCGCAGGTTGAAGATGTTCAAGCAGAAGATCTTGACGGCGATGGTGATGTTGAGCTCATCATCGTTGCTCGCGGAGGCATTGCCATATTTGATTCTATTGTGGCGGACTTGTCGCCAGGCGACATTGACTTGAATGGTGTTGTGAATGGCGCCGATCTTGCCCAGCTCATGATGGCGTGGGGATTGAGCGAGTCCACAGCGGACCTCAACGGTGACGGCTTTGTGGACGGAAATGATTTGGCGCAGTTGCTCGCGAATTGGAATCCGTAAGGTCGCTGCGGACAGGTGTTGGCGTCTCATTCTCAGGGAAAGGCCATGCGCCAATCTGGCGACTCCGCCTTTGGCGCCCAGTGGCGCATGTCCTGCATCTGTTCCCAGTTCTGCGCTGCGGCGTGGCCATCCAGCATTCCTGCGACGGCGATGGCGCCATCAACCGGCCACACGTTGCCGCTGCGGGATGGTGAAGCGCCGGGGCGTGTTGGGAGGCCGAAGTCTTGCCACTGCGCGCTTGTGAAATGCGGCGCCTGCACACGGAAAAAACCGTCGTGAAAGGTTCCGTCGTCGTACGCCGCGGAGACAAAGGTGAACAGGCGGCTGGGGTTGTCGGGCTGGTCGATGCGTGACACGAAGAAATCGTTGCCCCAGGTTTGCTGGTAGAGCGTCGGGGCATCGCCGTCGAGCGGGTAGTACTCCGGCAGGCCGCCGACGTAGCGCTGGTTGATTCCGAAGCCGGTGAACAGGGTGACGGCGTAGTAATCGCTTTCTTTCAAATAGCGGTCGAGCAGCTCGCGATCGCGATAGAAGACATCGAAATTGAAATCGACGTACGCCGCGAGGCGCCAGAAGTAGCGCCGTGCGGCTTCGCCCTCGACGGGTGCGCCGGTGTGGTCGATGGGCTGGCCGCGGAGGGCGCGCGGACCGCGATTTGGTTCAAGCAGCGCGGGCAATACGAATCCAGCATGCTCATCTGCGAATATCAGGTAGCCCTGCATGAGTTGTTGCGCGGATGCGAGTTGCTGCGCGACTTTCGCGGCGCCCTTGGCGCGGGCCAGCGCGGGCAAGAGCAGTCCGAGCAACACGCCAAGAATTGAGATCACGACCAGCAATTCCACGAGCGTGAAGCCATCGCGAAATTGGGGGCGACTGGGCTGCTCGGCTTGGGGATTGATGGGCACGGCGGGAGGATATTGATTTTGAGACTCATTCGCAACTGCACTTGACGACGGTGAATTCCGTCGTTCTAATCCTGCCCCGCAGTGATCGTGACTGCAGGACAGGAATTCACCCCAACTTCCCCTCTCATCATCTGATGGAGTGTTCCCATGAAGGTTTTCCGTAGGGCGCCGCTCATCGCGGCTCAGCTCGTGCCGCTGGCGGCGGCGACCGCCCAGCCCGTGTCAATTCAATTCGATGCTCCGACGATGGATCGCTGGAACTACCCGTTCAACGCAACGCCCGGCGTGCAGACCAGCGCTTCGACGTTCGGCGTGCCGAACGATCCAATGTTCGACGACCGTGATGCCCAGCTCCTGGTCGGGTTCGATACGGACGGCCTTGTGCCGACGGGCGCCGGCGCCGCGAACTATGTGGTGACGAGCGCGGTGATCACGCTGACGTCCATGACCGACGGCGTCTTCGAATACGACCCGACCGTGGATTCATTCGAGACGTATCTCGATGAGCTCAATCCGAACTTCATCGCGGACGCCGATGCGGGCCGCCCGCTGGAGCTTTTTGGCGCTTCATTCCGCAACGGGTTCACGTACGAAACGTTTGAGGAGGGTTCGTCTTTCCAGCAGGCGCCGTTCGGCAACTGGCAAGGCACGCGCAATGCGTTCGCGACGGATTTTCTGCTTGGCGAATCGCGCGATGTGTCCCGCAATGTGGAGATGGGATTCACGCCGCAGCCGTTCGCGATTGGAACCAACGACAATCTGACGCCGGGCGCGACCGTCCCGGCGAACACGACGTTCATGTTTGCGCTTGACCTTGGCAACCCGGATGTTGTGGCCTATTTGCAGGAATCGCTCAACAGCGGCGCTTTGCGCTTCATGCTCGCGACGATTCACCCGGCGCCGGTGATGGGCAAGGGCGCGCAGACATTTCCCGATTTCTACACCCGCGAAAACAAGTTTGCGGTTCCGTTCGGGTTCGCCGCGACGCTTGATCTAGAGGTGGAAGTCACTGAAGGATCATCTGCAGATCTCAACGGTGATGGCCTTGTGAACGGGGCTGATCTTGCGGCGCTGCTGTCGCAATGGGGCGCCGACGGCGCGGCTGATCTGAATGACGACGGCGTCATCGACGGAGCGGACCTTGCGCAGCTGCTCTCGAACTGGACAGCCTGATCGCGATGCAATCCTGACTTATCCGCTTGTCCCCACGAGCGATGTCCAAAGCCGCCCCTGTGACGGGGCGGCTTTCTCAATTAGTGGCCATCGTCGCTGAACCACTCCGGCCCGCCCATGTTCACGCGCTTCATGAGCAGCGGCATGGTCAGGCCTTGTCCGATGAGGCTCGCCAGGACGACGAGGAACGCGACGGGCGCGAAGAAGGCGCGCAGTTCACCGTCGGGCAGGCCGAGAATGAGCGCAAGCGTGAGCGAACCTTTCAAGCCGGACCAGAACACAACGTGTTTCCAGCCGCTGGGCCAGTGCGATTTCAGTGCGATGCTGACCGGATAGCTCACGATCGCGCGTGCTGCGAGCAGCGCGGCGAAGGAGGCTCCGGCCGCGAGCAGAATGTCCGGTTCGATGAGGCGTTTTACACCCCCGATGGCGGGGTCGGCGAGTTCGATGCCGATCAGCAAGAACAGGATCGAGTTTACGACGAAATCCACACTGTCCCAGAAGCCGGTCAGCGTGCGGCGGGTGTCATCCGACATGTGCAGCACGCCCTGATTACCAATCAGCAGGGCCGCGACCACCGTCGCAATCACTCCGGAAGCATGAAACTTCTCCGCCAGCACAAACGAGCCCCACGCTAACGCAATGGTGATTGCGGTTTCGAGTGTGTGGTCATCGAGATGGCGCAGCAAAAGCCATGCGATGAAGCCGAGGCCGAGGCCGATCAACGTTCCGACACCGGTGACGGTGACGAAACTGACCGCCGCGTCGATGAAGGTGACGTCAACGGTCGCCGCATCGCCAGCGGCGCCGGTGATGACGCCCGCGAACACGGCCGTTTTGAAGAGCGCGAAGATTGCTACGGCAGTGCCATCGTTGAAGAGTGATTCGCCTTCGACGACCGCTTTCAGCTTGTCCGGCGCACCGACGGCTTTGAACGTCGCCATGACGGAGATCGGATCAGTCGGCGCCAGCACGACGCCAAAGAGCAGAACGATCGGCCATGTCGCGAATTCCGGCCCGAGCGCGCCGGAGAGAATCGGCTTGACCGCCGCGGCGACGGCGAAGGCGGTGATCACGACACCGGGCAACGCCATGAGCAGCACCGGCGCCCAGACTTTGCGCAGCAGTTCGAGCCGCAGATGCAGGCCGGCTTGAAAGAGCAGCGGCGGCAGGAACAACACGAGGACAAGATCCTGCGTGATGCGCGCGCCGTGCGGCGTCATCCCCGACAGCGCCAGACCCAACCCCGCCACGACCAGCGCGATCGTGTACGGCGCCTTGATGAAGCGGGTGAGAACGGCGACCACTGCCGCGACGGAGAGGAGAAGGACGGCGAGTTCGACGCCGTGGGCGATTGGGCCGTGGACGGAGGTGGTATCAGCGGTTTCGGCGGCGAGGAGGAGGGGGGTCATGCGCGCAAGCTAGCGTAGGAAGCGCCTTACGTCCTCCGCTCCTGAAATGATGCATCGCCGAATCAGTACCCAGGCGATTCAACCTTTTCCATAAGTTTGGGCAGCGGCGGCGCGGGGGCGCGATCGGCGACATCAATCCCCATCACCTGAAGGCGGCGCAAGGTTCGCCGGCGCAGCGCATCAACGTCCTCGCCTTCGTGTTCAGCCTCATCGAGCCAGTCGAGGCATTCCAGTGAAACCACATCCGCCTGCAGCGCGACTTCGACCAGAAGCACACGCATTTGAGCGGCATGCGAATCGCGAAGGAGCGTTTCTAGGGCGGCGTCTGATTCAGGCCGGTTCGCGACATGAAGCGCGGCCCAGATTTCCACCGCCGCGTAAAGATCCTCCGTCAACGAGAAGTCGAAAAACTCATCATCAAATAAATCTTGATCTTCTTCGCCCATCATTGACATCAACATTTCACGATTTGATCCCGCCGAAAAGAGCGCCATCTGAATTGCGGTGGCAGGTTGCCGAATCATTTGCCCGGCAACCTCCCAAAGCTCGAACTCAATCAAAAGCTCGTGCGTTTCATAGCCAATCACACTGAGCCGCTCAAACGCTTTTTCTGAGTCTTTGCGATCAGCGATTCGAATGATCCAGTCAATGATCTCCGACTCGAGATCGAGCGCGTAGGAAAGACTGAGCCAGTCGTCGAGGTCGGCGTAATTCCCATCTTTTTCTTGCAGTCGAAGGGTTGCTTGGTCACGCCATGATTCAATTCGTGCGCGCGAAGGTTCGTGCGCGGAGGCGTACTCCCACAGGATGTCGCTCAGCATCATCCCGCGATCGCTGCGCCATTCGGGGTGGTCGCGAGGCGCTTCTTCCCACAACCACACCAAGTCCGCAAGCCCATCGTCATACCGGTCCTCAAACCAAGCATCGGACGCGCTTTGCATTCTGGAATCAACTTCGTCTTCAAGATCAGTCGTCACTCCAAGATGGTCTTGAATGCCGATGTCATCGAGCTGCTCTCCAGCCGCGATGCGATTGAGCCAGCGCAAGGTCGCGTTTGCATCCCGGTAGCCGACAAAGCGGTTCAGTTCATCCTCGCCGCGAAACGCGATGATCGTCGGCATGGCGTTGATCTTGAGTTCTCTCGCCGTCTCACGCTGATGATCGACATCGACCTGAATCGCGATCGCGTTGGCTTCGATCCACTCGACGACGTTGGGATCGACCCAGGTGGTCTTGTCCATTTGTTTGCATGGGCCGCACCATTCGGCCGTGCCGTCGACGATGAGGAGTTTGTCCTGCGCGGCAGCTTTGGTCTTCGCGTCCTCGAAGGTGAGGTCGGTGAAGACGGGGGGCATGGCGAAGGTGAGCGGGGTGAGTGTGAGGGCGATGGTGAGCGGGAGGAGTGTTTTCATGGCGCTTCATTATTAGGGCAGAGCGTCGTGCGCCAAGGTGAAAATTGGGGAGGTCGTGGGGAAATGGGAAGAAAATGGCGTAGTGCTGGGGAATTTGCGCGTGGCATGGAAACCGCTTCCTGACGGGCGCGGTTCGGATCAGGGCGCGCACAACTGTGGCTCTCTCGCTTCGCGAGCGAACCACGCCACCCTCCTGTCCTCTGTTTTCCTCCGCGTTCGATTCTCAGTCGTTGATGTTCAGAACGACTTTGATCGCTTCGCCGGACTGCATCAGCGAAAATGCTTGGGCGTAGTTCGACATTGGCATCTGGTGTGTGACCAGTTCGTCGAGGCGCAGCCGGCCGGAGAGCAGTAGCGCCTCCATCTGGTACCACGTCTCGAACATGCGCCGGCCGTTGATGCCCAAGACCGTCGCGCCCTTGAAGATGACGTGCTTGTTCCAGTCGAAGTCGAATTTCTTTGAGGGCAGGCCGAGCAGCGCGGCTGTGCCGCCATTGCGCAGGGCGCTGAAGCCATCATTAAATGCGGCAGGCGCGCCGGACATCTCCAGCAGCACGTCCACGCCTTCATCGCGCGTCGCTCGCTTGACTTCATCAATCCAGTCATCGCCGCCGCGCGTGTTGAAGGCTTCGTCGGCGCCGATGCGGCGCGCGAGTTGCAAGCGGTCGTTGTTCACATCCGTCACGAAGATGCGCGATGCGCCGGCGGCTCGGGCCACGGTCGTCGCCATCAGGCCGATCGTGCCGACGCCGGTGATCAGCACGTTCTTCGCGCTGACGTTCGCGGACATCACCGTGTGAACGGCGTTGCCGAGCGGGTCCATGATTGCGGCGATGTGATCGGGGATCGCCTCATGCAGCGGCCAGACGTTTTCCTCCGGCATCATGATGTAGTCGGCGAAGCAGCCGTCGCGATCGACACCGATGATCTGCATGCCGCGGGCGATGTGGGCGTTGCCGGTGCGGGAGTTGTAGTCGCCACCCTTGGCGATGTGCCCTTCGGCGGAGACGCGCATGCCGCGCTTGATGGTGGTGACGTCTTCGCCGACTTTCTCGACCACGCCGACAAACTCGTGCCCGGTGACGATGCCGACGGGGATCCGCGACGCGGCCCAGTCGTCCCACTCCCAGATGTGCCGGTCTGTGCCGCACACGCCAGCGGCTCTCACACGGATGAGCACTTCGCGCGGGCCGGGCTCTCCGCCATTGGGCAGCGGACGATTCGCGTCGAAGTCCAGCCCTTCGGCGGGGCGTGCCTTGACGAGGGCTCGCATGGTTGGGGCGCCGGGGCGCGAGGATGTCTGTGGAGTGTCGGTTTGCGTCATGACAGGGGCGTCAACCATAGCAGAGGGGTCCTGACGGGGGACGAATCGGGGTTGAAGGGGGCCGCATGGTGGAAGTGAGGCTGCGCACACGGGGGGAGAAGGCCGTGCCACCGCTTCTCTTTCCATTTCAAACACGCCCGGAGGGACTCGAACCCCCAACCCTCGGTTCCGAAGACCGATGCTCTATCCATTGAGCTACGGGCGCAGCACATGCATTGTAGTGCACAAGCGCCGGGTGGCGTGGTTCGCTCGCGAAGCGAGAGAGCCACGATGGGGCGTTCGTGACGGGAGCGCTCCGTCAGGCTGGAAATATTGGTGTGGAGTGCGCAATAGAGACCCCGCGCTTGCGCTTGGGGCTCTGATTATGCAATCGTTTCAATCGGCGGCTCCAGCGGGAGCGAGCGCGCCAGTTCCAGAAATTCGTCATAGCGCTGGCGCAGTTCCAGCATTGTGTCGCCGCCGAATTTGTCCATGACGGCTCGCGCGATCTCGAACGCGACGACGTTCTCGAGCACCACACTCGCGGCGGGCACCGCGCACACATCGCTGCGCTCGTATTGGCTTTGCTCCGCGTCTTTCGTATTGAGATTGACGCTGGGCAGGCCCTTCATAAGTGTGGAGATCGGCTTCATCGCGGCTCGCACGATGATGGGCTGGCCGTTGGTCATGCCGCCTTCGAGGCCGCCGGCGTTGTTGCTGTCGCGCACGAAGCCGAGGTTGGGCGAGTCCTGCTGCGCCTTGTCGAAGCGAATCGGGTCATGCACTTCGCTGCCGTGTTTGTCCGCGACGCGCCGGCCCATGCCGATCTCAACGCTCTTGAACGCCTGAATGCCCATGGTGGCGAATGCGAGCCGCGCATCGAGCTTATCGCGCCAATCGACGCAGCTTCCGAGACCGATGGGCAGGTTGAAGACGTGCGCTTCGACGAGGCCGCCGACGGTGTCTTTATCGACTTTGGCCGTGCGCACGGCTGCACGCATGCGTTCCGAAGTGGTTTCATCGGGGCAATAGACATCGCTGGCGTCGCGCTGTCCCTTCATCGCCTGCCAGTTGTCCGCGGTCACTTCGCCTTCCCACTTGGCCGCGTGGATTGAGCGCACAAAGCCAAACACCTCGATGCCGATTTCGCGCAGCAGACAACGCGCGATAGCGCCGGCGGCAGTGCGAGCCGCGGTCTCGCGGGCGCTGGCGCGCTCGAGCGTGGCGCGGCAGTCGGTCGTGAGCCACTTCACGCTGCCGGCGAGATCGGCGTGACCGGGTCGCGGGCGATAGAGCGGCGGCGTGCGCTGCAAGTCATCGAGGCGCGAATCCTTGTTGATGATCTGCACCGTGACGGGCGAAGCAATGGTCTTGCCGAGGCGCACGCCCGAGAGATATTCCGCGCGGTCGGTTTCGATCTTCATGCGTCCGCCGCGACCGTAGCCGCCCTGACGGCGTTTCAGTTCACCGTTGATGAAGTCATCGTCGAGGGCGAGGCCCGCGGGCAGACCCTGAATCATGCAGAGCACGGCGGGGCCGTGGGATTCGCCGGCAGTGTGGTAGTCGAGACGGGGCATGGGGGGAGGATACAGCAGGCACCGGGAGCCAGTGGCCAGGCCCCAGTTGAGAAACAGAGTGTACGAAACTGGGACTGGCGCCTGGCTCCTGGTCACTAGGGCCTAGGATGCACTCCGTGCATCCTGAAGACCATGTCTGCATGTGTTATCGCGTGAGCCTGCGGAAGCTCCGCGCGTATATGAAGCGGGAGGACCCCGCCGCGCCGTCGCAGTTGTCGGAGTGTCTGGGCGCGGGGACCGGCTGCGGCTGGTGCGTGCCGTTTCTGGAGGAGCTGCACCGTCAGCACAAGGCGGGTGAGGACGAGCCGGATATTCCGGGAGTGGATCCGGCCCAGTATGCGGAACTTCGGACGAGTTATCGGCAGACGGGGAAGCGGCCGGAATCGCCGGAGAACGGCTGACCGCACAACAGAAATGGATTTTTCCGTGAGACATAGACGCGCTTGCCGTTCTAATAGAAGAGGGCGTCAGTCACTGTGCTGGCGAACGAATTCGAGAGCCGTACAGCCTTTCCTTGGTGATTCCTATGCTTAAATCACTCTGCGTCGTCATCACCTTGACCCTGTTTCCAGCCGCACTTTCTGCGGCATGTCCATTCTCAATTGAGTTCTTGATCGACGGAAACGATGGTTTCAATACAGGCTTCAACGTGGCGATGGCTGACGGCGTGATGGTCGCAACCGCGCCCTCAGGGCAGGGCAAGGCATTCATATTTGAGAAGAATATCGAAGGCGAGTGGGAGCAAGCCGCACTGTTCCATGATCCAGGCGGTGAGGGCGCCGAATTCGGCTGGTCGGCGGACACAGATGGCCAACGGGTCATCATTTCGAAGCCATTGGGTCGCGTTGTTGTGTATGAAAAAGATGCGCAAGACGGAACATGGAATTCTGTTGCCAATTTAGTTTTGCCGATTGAACAAGCCGAAGGCGATGACCTGACTTATGCATGGGGCAGCGTTGTCGCCATCGATGGCGACGTGATCGCGATCAATGATCCGTCGCATTTCCCTCAGGCCATCGAGATCTTTGAGCGACAGGAAGACGGAACATGGTTGAATTCAGATTCACTCATTGAGCCCGATGGACTTTCAGTTTTTAGCATGCCGGCTTTGGATGTGCGAGGCGATCGAATTGCCTGGACCGCAAGCCTGTTTCTTGGCGAACCCGAGATTCCCGATCAGGTCTATGTGTTTGAGCGTGATCCAGTGCGCGGATGGTCGCACACAACAACCATTGTCGACGCTCAGGGAGGTAAATTCGGTCAATCGCTGGCGCTTGGCGATGATGAATTATGGATTGGGTGTCCGTTTGACTCTCAGGGATTGGAGACTGATGAGCCAATTGGCTCCGTTCAAATTTATGAGCCGCATGAAGATGGTCAATGGGCGCTCATCGATACATTGACGCCGCCACTCACATTCACGGGATTTAGCGGCAATCAGTTCGGCGCTGCTGTGGCCTTTGATGAGCACTTTGCAGTCGTCGGCGCTCCATTTCGTCATAATCGACGTGGTGTTGCATATATTTATGAGAGGAATGACGGAGGCGCTTGGGAGCAAGTCGCGTTTATGCGTTCGTTTCTTCCGAATTTCTTGAATCGATTCGGCAGGTCCGTTTCGATCGATGGCGATGAAATTGTCATTGGCGGCCAAGGGGTTCTCGGCGGTGTATCAGTGTTTCCAACGAGCGCACTGCCGTGCTTCGGCGACTTCAATGAAGACAATGTCATCAACGGCGCTGATGTCGCCATGCTCCTCGCCAACTGGGGGCCGCCGGAGTACATCGAGCCTTCCTGCGGTGACACCAACGACGACAACATTGTCAACGGTGTCGATCTTGCGACCGTGTTGTCCCGCTGGGGCCAGGCCTGCAATTAACAAATGCAACGGTGGCACGGGCGTCTCGCCCGTGCGCGCGGCATTCGTGCTACGCCTTCAGCTTCTCTCCCAACCAATCCCCAACCTTGTCCAGCGCGATGCGGTCTTGCTCAAGCGTGTCGCGGTGGCGCACGGTGACGGTTTGGTCCGTCAGCGTGTCGGAGTCGATGGTGAAGCAATACGGGCAGCCGGCTTCATCCATGCGCGCATAGCGCTTGCCGATGGATTGCTTGGGGTCGAAGTCCACCATGCCGAAGCGGGAGCGCAGTTCTTTGTGCAGCTTTTCGCCGACTTCGGGCATGCCGTCCTTGTTCACCAGCGGGAACACCGCGGCTTTGATCGGCGCGATGCGCGGGTGGAACTTCATGTAGACCTTGCTGGCGCGCTCGGGGTCGGGCGTGAAGGCTTCGCAGAGGAGGGCGAGCACGCCGCGATCGGCGCCGGCGGAAGGTTCGATGACGTGGGGGAGGTAGCGCTCGTTGCGCTCCTGATCGAAGTACTCGAGCTTGGCGCGGGCGTGTTCGGCGTGTTGTGTGAGGTCGAAGTTGGAGCGGTCCGCGACGCCTTCGAGTTCGCCGAAGCCCGGCGCGGTGAAGGGGAAGCGGTATTCGATGTCGCTCGTGCCGGCGCCGGTCTTGGCGTAATGGGCGAGTTCGTCGGTGTCGTGCTCGCGCAGGAGCAGGTTGTCACCGGTGAGGCCGAGGGAGCGCCACCACGCCATGCGCGTGTCGCGCCAGAAGGTGTACCACTCACGTGTCGTGTCGGGGTGGCAGAAGAATTCGATCTCCATCTGCTCGAACTCGCGCGAGCGGAACGTGAAGTTGCGCGGCGTGACCTCATTGCGAAACGCCTTGCCCATCTGCGCGATGCCAAAGGGCATTTTTACTCGCGTCGTGTCGAGGACGTTTTTGTAGTTGATGAAGATGCCCTGCGCGGTTTCCGGGCGGAGGTAGGCGATATCGTCCTCGGTCGCGGTGGCGCCGAGGTATGTCCTGAACATGAGGTTGAAGGCGCGGGGCGGCGTAAGCGAACCGGCCTTGTGCGTAAACGGAGACGGAATGCTTGCAAAGGATTGCGCCAGCGCTTCGCCGGTGACGGGCGCAAGGGCGCCGATGAATCGTTGACCATTTTGCTCGAGCGTCATCGCCGCGAACTCGTCGGAATCAGCGGGGTCCGCAGTCACGGTGAGTTTGAATTGTTTAAAGAGCTTCTTTGAGTTCTGAACGACGAACTCGCGCGCTTCACCACTGGCGCTGGCGACGCAGCAAAAAAGCGGAATGAAATTTGGATCGCTGCCCGCGCGCTCAAAGATCATTCTGAATTCGTCGGCGGAGCCATCCGGCGCCGCGTGCAGGAAGAAGCCCCAGAGGTGGTCAGCGCGAAATCGCTGCTTCGTTTCCTTATCGTCCACCATCGGATCGTTGAACCCACCGACGTGGCCGCTCGCTTCCCACACTTTCGGGTTCTGGATGATGCAAGAGTCGAGGCCGACGATGGAGACGGGCTTGCCATCCGGGCCATCCGGCGGGGTGAGGACGGTGTCCTGCCACCATGCGTCTTTAAGATTCTTCTTGAGCTGGGCGCCGAGGGGGCCGTAATCCCAGAATCCGTTGACGCCGCCGTAGATCTCGGAGGCTTGGAAGATGAAGCCCCGGCGCTTGCACAGGGCCATGATCTCGTCCATCGATTTCGCCGCGTTTGTCGTTGCCTCGCTCATGGCGGGGACTGTAGCGGAGAGGGAAGGGACCAGGAGCCAAGGGACCGGGCATCAGAGGGATTGGTGTGCGGGGGCGCGGAGGGCGACGGAATCGTCGCCGAGGGCGGCGCGGAGGATTGGCTCCTGCCGGATGACGTGGCTGCGCCCGACGACGGCGAAAACACGCTCGCCGCGGCTCATAAGGTCAATCAGGGTGCGGGACATATGTCGCCCGCGGACTTCACGATCTGCATTTCCAATCGCGTTGAGGATCACGCCGCCGGTCGTATCCGCTTTTTCGTACACCGTGTACGCGTCCCTGTCCGACGTCGCGGCGGCTCTCCAGTCGGGGAGATCGGAAAAGTCTCGATCCCATACCGCGTCAAGCTCGTCAATTGAGTTGATTGAGTCGCGCAGGCCGTCCACGTTGGTGCGCTTTCGCAAGAGGTGCAGCGCCAAACCATCGAGGGCGTCGGCCGGTTTGCCGCGGCATTCGCTCCAGAAGACCCGCATCGTGAAATACACGGCGACGTGCTCCGGCGGAAACTCGGCAAGCAGCGCTGCGATCTCGTCGTCGTACGCCGGTTCAAGAGAGAACACAGGCACATCGTTCGTGCGCGCCAGTGCGAAGACCGCACCCGCTTCGCCAAATTCGCCGACTCCGGCGCGGAGGCCGCCAACGTAGAGGCCGAGACGGCTCTCAAGAAGAGCGACCGTTGGTTCGAATTCGTCCCACGCGTCGATGAGCTGCGCAATCTGAGGATCGTCCGGATCGTTGGTGTGGAACGATCCGAAGTAGACCGCCTTGCCATCAGAGTGCGAGAGTTTAAGGACGTAGGGGGTCTCGGTCGCCTGATAGACGCGATTGTGATCGTCCCACGAAAGGAAGGCGGCGTCGGCAGGGAGTTGGGCGACAGGTGAGAGCGTCTGCACGCGCCGATATCCCCATTGCGAGAACACAATTACGAATACACCGAGGAAGGCGAGGAGGACAACGATGACCACTGCCGCGCGTTTTCGGGTTCGAGGTCGGCGATGACGGCGGTGAAATGTCATTGGTGCTCCGGGGGGAATCGCTCGATTCTTAGTCGGATCGGTCCAAAGCCGATTTCAGTTCGAGATCACCCTGTTGCAGGCCTTCTTTGGCGAGCAACAGCCACGGGATTACACTGAGACGCTTATGAGCGAATTCCTCTCATCATTCCTCACCGGGCAGCTCATTGTCAGCGTGACGGTGATCCTCGTGATTCTGCACGTGAACCTGATCGGCGTCGCGTACCTGATCCTGCTGGAGCGCAAGCTCTCGGCGTGGATTCAGGACCGCGTCGGGCCGAATCGGTGCGGCAAGTGGGGCCTGCTTCAGCCACTGGCGGACGGGCTCAAGCTCCTGCTCAAAGAGGATTACAAGCCCAAAGGCGCGGATTTCTTCCTATTCACGCTGGCGCCGATGCTCATCATCATCCCTGCCCTGATTGGCTGGGTGGTGATCCCCTGGGGTGGTGTCTGGGATATGCCGGAAATCACGCTGCCGCTGGTTGGCACGATCGCCGGCGGGCCAGTGACGGTCGCCGGGGCGGATGTAAACGTCGGCGTGATCTTCCTGATCGCGGTGGCATCGCTCGGCGTGTACGGCGTGACGCTTGGCGGCTGGGCCTCGAACAACAAGTATTCGTTCTTCGGCGGGCTGCGCGCCACGGCGGGGATGATTTCGTATGAGATCCCGCTGAGCGCTTCGATCCTGGCGGTGCTGCTGCTTTCGGGCGCGGTGCAGCCGCAACGGTTGATTGAACAGCAGGTCGCCGGCGGGTGGTATGTGCTGTCGCAGCCGCTGGCGGCAATTCTCTTCTTCGTGTGCATTCTCGCGGAGGCGAACCGCGCGCCGTTTGATAACGCTGAGGCGGAGCAGGAGCTCGTCGGTGGGTATCACACGGAATACTCCTCAATGCGTTTCGGCATGTTCCTGCTCGCGGAATATGCGCACCTGATCACGAGTTCGGCATTCCTGATGCTGCTGTTCTTCGGCGGCTATCACCTGCCGCTGATTCCGTGGCTCAGCCCGGAAGCGACGGGGATCGGCGCCGCGCTCCTGAAGGTGACGGTGTTCTTTGGCAAAGTACTGCTGACAATCGCGTTCATGATGCTCGTGCGCTGGACGATTCCGCGCGTGCGCTGGGATCAAGTGATGAAGCTGGCGTGGAATGCGCTGATTCCGCTTTCGATCGCACTGATCGTGCTGACGGCCGTCATGGTGTTCATGGAATGGACGGCATGGTGGCAGATGCTGGCGATGAACGCCGTGGTGCTGGGCGTCGTGTTCGCGATTCAACCGCTGCTGCCGAAGTCAGACCTGCAGAATCGCCGCGTGCCTATGGCGGGATCACGCTTCAGCCCGCTGCCGGGTGAAGTGGTGCGCACGGGCGCGATGGGCGCCGCGAAGGATGAGTCAGGCGTGGCGCGTGGGTCGCGCGGCGTCGTAAGCATGTCATGATTTGTTCGCATGCAGAGGCATCGGGTGGCAATGCCCACGTCTTCGTGGGCATGGTTGGTCGCCCGGATTTACGGCTGCTGCCGTTCTGTTCGTCCAATGCCCCTCACCCCGGCCCTCTCCCGTGGGGAGAGGGAGTCAGACGATGAATGACTGTGCGATACCTCGCGATTGATCTTGGCGACAAGCGGACCGGACTGGCGGTCGGCGATGATGAGACGCGCATCGCAACGCCGCTGGAGGTCTTGGAATTGCCGCTGCAGCCGGGGGATCGATTGATTCAGGCGATCATCGCCGCGATTGAAGATCAGGGCGCTGGGGCGCTGGTCCTTGGTCTGCCTTTGAATATGGATGATTCGGAGGGGCCGCGAGCGAAGCTCGTGCGCGCGTTTGCGGAGCTGCTTGCACAGCACGTGTCGCTGCCAATTCATTTTGAGGATGAGCGGCTCACCAGCGCGGATGCGGACTGGTCAATGGCGCAAACGGGGATGACGCGCGGGCAAAAGAAAAACCGCCGCGATGCGATTGCGGCGGCGGGGATCTTGCGGACGTTCTTGAGCCGGGTGGATTGAGTTCTTTCGCTGTTGCTCCGTCACACGGGCGGGACGCCCGTGCCACCGGTTTTCGTGTTGAATTGCACTGATTGTGGCCTAGGGCTTTGCCCTAGACCACGGCGCCGTTGGAATGTTCGTCCAACTAGGAATTAGCGACGACGGAGTTCGTCGGGCGAAACGGTCGAGAGCAGCAGGAAGACATCCACTTCGACGACTTCGGCGACTTTGCCGGCGCTCATGCCGGGGTCGTTGAGGCCGTACTCGCGCAGGTCGATTTCGAAATCGGAACGAATGATCAGGAGATCCCCGGGGGCGCGGCGTTTGGTGACGGGGCTTTCCTTCATCGTGGTGATGCGCGCCGGGGTCGTGAAGTCTTTGGTGACGCCGCGAAAACTCATCTTCCCTGTGAGTTCGGCGTTCCAGATTTCCATGCCGTCCGGCGCTTCGCCTTTGGCGCGGCTGACTTTCTCCGCGCCGCTCAGAACGAAGACGAGATCAGGATGCTCTTCGGCGTTCAGCCAGCGGGCGCCCTGAAGGTGCTCATTGCGCATGGGGATGCCCGTATCGATCGATTTAATCGGGACGCGGAATTCGCCCTTGAGGAGCGACGCCGCGGAACCGTCTTCGGACGCGACGGCGTAACCGACGGCTTCATTGCTCACGCCTTTGATGTGCTCAAGAGCGGCGTCTGAGGTGAAGGTCATTTGGGCGTCCGCGCCGGAGTGCACGAAGTAGACCGTGCCCATCGCGGCGTGATCTTTCGGGACGACCAGCGTCTTGCCGGATTCAGTGCGATCCGCGGCCGTGGCGACGGAGCCGAGCAGCGCAATCGACGCAAAAGTGACGAGTGAACCAGCGGTGAACGTCTTGAGCATGGCGAGTCATTCCTGAAATGGTGTTCCAGCGTCTGAGAGCGGAGCAGTTTCAGAACTCCACGAACTCTCCGGGTCGAGTGGCCCCAGGGGGCATCAGAAGCCTACCGCCTCGAATCATGAGGTGTTGCAATCGGCCCTTCAGCCGCCGGTATGAGGGATGAAACCTCTGGACACGGCGACGGTGATAGAGTTTGGCCATGAAAGCACGGACGCTCCCACTCTGGATTGGACTGATCATTGCGGTGTCGCTCAGCGCGGTGGCGCCGGGGCAGGATGAGCCGGCAGGCGAAATCGCGAATGCGACGGAACTGCTCGCTGCGCTCGAAACAGCTGATCAGGATTTGAACACACTGGAAGCCGGCATCCGGTACACGCGGCGCATGCTGCTGCAAGGCGATGAACAGATTCGCGCCGGGACGCTTTATTTCGAAAGAAAGCCGGCAGCGGAGGGCGAACGGGCCAAGCGCCTCTTCGCCATCCATTTTTCCGAGCTTTACATCCATCCTCGGCTCGATGTTGATCCGCAGGAGTGGATCTTCGACGGCGAATGGCTGATTGAACGGCGCCCGCGCGAAAAGCAATTCGTGAAACGTCAGATTGCGCCGCCCGGTGAGACGATTGATCCGCTTCGACTCGGTGAAGGACCACTGCCAATTCCCATCGGCCAGCGCGCCGCGGACGTGCTGGCCCGTTACGACGTCGAACTAGTTAATCCGAGAGTTGGGCTGGAAGAAGAATCGGAATCATTGCGAACGTTTGTTGCTGACACATGGCAACTCAAGCTCACCCCGCGCACCGATCGTCCGGACGATGATGATTTTCGTGAGATTCGTTTGTGGTACGACCAGGAGACGCTGCTCCCAAGGCTCGCCAAGACAGTCAACCGAGGTGGGGATGAATCGTTTGTTCAGTTGGTCGGATTACGCAAGAACAAGCCGATTTCCAGCACCGTATTCAACATCGAGGCGCCGCCGGCCGGTGAAGGCTGGGACGTGGAGATCAAGGAGTTTCGCGGCGAATGAAACGAGGAAGCACAGTTCGAATCGTGCGTCGTTTCTTCGTGGCGGTGCTTGGCGCTGCGCTTCTCGCGCCGCTGGCGCCGGCTCAGATCGAAGCCGAGGAATTGAGCGCCGTCACCGCTGCGGAAGCCCCGCCGCTTTCGACCAGCGTCGAGCGCGCCGTCGAGGCAGCGTATCTCAGCGCTGAAGAAGCGCAGAACAAACGAGTGTTTCATGGGCTTTGGTCGCCGGAGGATCTCGATACACCGTCGCGGCGTGCAAAGGCGGCGCTCGACATGGGCGTGTGGGATGACCCCGTGTTCAATGATCCGAGTGTCCCCGCCGAGGATCGCGCCGAGGCGTTGTTGCAGCGCGGCGATCTTGAAGCCGCTCTTGAAGCGCTGGCTGGCGCGCGATCCATTCGATCTCGGCGGATTCGAGCGGCGTCGCTGGAACTGCTTGGTCGGTTCGAAGAAGCGGACG
This sequence comes from Phycisphaerales bacterium, assembly GCA_029260345.1. GTDB lineage: Bacteria > Planctomycetota > Phycisphaerae > Phycisphaerales > UBA1924 > OFTM186. The sequence continues at coordinate 534,152 of JAJDDK010000005.1, forward strand.
CCGCGATCGATCCAGTGGTCGCCGAACTGATTCGCAATCAGTCGCAGAGCGCTGAGGACCTCGTTGAAGGCGTGCGCGCGATGACCATCCGCGCCCGCTTGCGCGGCGAGCCAGCCTCCAATTACCGCCAAATGATGACGCTGCTGGCGCGATCGCGCGATGAACTCGATCGCCTGTACTGGCCCGCGTATCTCGCCGAGGCGGAACTGCTGTACGACAAGGACAACAGCCGCGAAGCCCGCGATGCGGCGGTGCAGGCGCTTTCCATGAATCCGCGTTCGGCGGAAACATGGGCGCTACTCGGACAGATTGCAGTCGATAGTTTCAATATGGATGGCGCGGCGCAGATCACCGAGCGGCTCGACGTGCTTGCCGCTGAGTTGCCGGACGCGCCCGAACTTGGTTCTCCGCTTGCGGCGCTCGTCACGGCGCGCTCGCGACTGCGACAAAACGATCCCGACGGTGCGGCTGAAGCGCTGGATGAAGCCATTGAACGATTGCCGCGCTATCGAAATGCGTTGGCAATGCGCGCCGCTGCGCAAGCCGTACGCTACGACTACGAAGGCGCCGATCAGCGCATCGCAGCATTCGACCAACTATCCCCCGGCTCGCCTTTGGCGTTGTACGAATCGGGGCGGGCCCTCTCAGAAGCACGCCAGTACGACAAAGCGGCGGAGTACCTCGGGCTCGCTGCGGAGCGCCAGCCGAATTGGCCGCCGCCACTGGTTGAACTAGGACTTCTCGAATTGCAGGCCGGGCGCGACGAAGAAGCGCTCGCGGCGCTGACGCGCGTGGCCGAACTTGATCCGTTCCAGGTTCGCGCGGACAACAGTCTGACGTTGATTCGGGACTTGCAGGCGTTTGACACGGTTGAGAGCGAGCACTTCATTGTGCGTTTCCAGCCGGGCATCGATCGCATGATGGCCGAGGAAATGCTGGCGCCGCTTGAAGTGAACCATGCGATTGTCGCGGGCGCGCTCGATCATGTGCCTGATCGCAAGACCATCATCGAACTCATGCCCAACCACCGGTGGTTTGCGGTGCGCATCACCGGCATGCCTGCGATTCACACGATCGCCGCTGCGACCGGCCCTGTGATCGCGATGGAAGCGCCGAAGATTGGTCCGAATCACACCGGTGAATACGACTGGGTGCGCGTGATCCGGCACGAGTATGTACACACGGTGACGCTCTCACGCACGCGAAATCGCATTCCGCACTGGTTTACCGAAGCGGCGGCCGTGTATCTGGAGGGGGCGCCGCGGGATTACTCGACGTGCCAGTTGTTGGTCGGTGCCTTGAAGAACGGTTCGCTGTTCGACATGGAGGAAATCAACATCGCCTTCGTGCGTCCGAAAAAGCCGACGGATCGTGGTCAGGCCTATGCGCAAGGCCACTGGATGTACGAATACATTGTCGAGCGTTTCGGTCCGGAGGCCCCGCTGCGATTGATGGACCTTTACGCCGAGGGCGTGCGCGAGCGCGAAGCGATGGCGAGCGTCCTCGGCATTGATCGAGCCGAATTCCTCAATGATTTTCTCGTCTGGGCACGTGCCGACGCCGCGACGTGGGGCATGTTGCCTGAGCCGAGTCTGAGTTCGATGCTGCTTGAAGTGACATTGCAGGATCCGGGAACGCGCCGCGAACTGCGCAACGCCTTGGCGGATTTTGCAATCGACACCGCCATGCGCGCCGGCGGCGCGGGCGTGAGCAGCGGGCAATTCACGCCGCCGCTGATGACGCCAACGGAAGCATTGGTTGATGCGTGGCTTGACGAGCACCCGGAACACCCGGACGTGCTAGACCTCAAGATTCGGTTTGCGCTGGAAGCCACCGAAGGTGAACCGACGTTGGAGATGGCGCCGCTGCTGGAGCGATACGCGGCGGCTCGTCCGGTGGACCCGGCCCCGCACAAGCTGCTGGCGCGGTTGTTCCTCGAAAGCAACGATCCAGAGTTGCGTCAAAACTCGACGGAGCATCTTGAGTTTCTCGATGTGCGTGAACAATCGTCACCGACGTTCGCATCGGCGCTGGCGCGGCTTTACTCCGAATCGGGTGAATCGGCGCTCGCCAGCGCCAAGGCGGAGCGAGCGACCACCATCGCGCCGTTCGACGCCAACCTCCGCGAACTGGCGGCACGGACCGCCCTCATGGAGCAGGACCTTGAGCGCGCACGCCGGCATATCGCCGCGCTGGTTCAACTGGAGCCGGACCGACCGGCTCATCAAAAACGCCTTGAGCGCATCGATGTCATGATCGCGCAGCAGGACGGCTAGACTGACGTCGTGGCCGATTCAGCCAAGCCAATCACGACACTGGCGATTGAGACAAGCAACCCTTCCGTGGGCGCCGGCGATGTGTGCGTGGGTGTTCAACATGTCGACGGGCGCCGCCAAACGCTGGCGGTGCAGTCGCTGACGCCAAAGTCGCGGCACGACGATGCGCTGATGCCCGCGATCAACGCCGCGATGCGGATCGCTGGACTTCAACCGCGTGATTTGGACCGAATCGCAGTGTCGATCGGCCCCGGCGGATTCACCGGCCTGCGCGTGGCGGTGACGACGGCCAAGATTATTGCGGAAGTTGCGGGCGCTGAATGTGTGCAGGCGCCGACGGCGCTCATCGCTGCGGCGGTGTGCTTTGAATCAGATGCGTCCATTGATTGCGCCGCCGTGGCGCTGTCGAGCAAACGTGAATCCGCATGGGTCGCCCTTGTGAAACGTGGCGCGAGTGTTGTGGAGCAGTGTGACGCGGCACAGCACGGACAGGTGCTCGACGCCGCTGGGCTCACAGCCGCTTTGAGCGCTGATTCGTGCGTCGCGCTTCTCGCGGATGCACATTTGCCGGAGTCGCTGGCCCGCGCGGCGTCGTCGTGCGGCGCGCAGATCGTGTCGCCACGACTTAGTGCCGAAATGTGCCTGGCGCTCTCTTGGGAGTTGCCGGCCACCGAAATTCTGCGGTGCAGCCCTCTTTATCCACGCGAACCGGAAGCGGTGAGCAAATGGCGCGCACTGCATTCGTGATCGGTCTACTCCAACGAAAAACGCCGGCGATGGCTGGCCGGCGTTCACATGCGAATTCAGAATGTGGAGTCACCCGTTCAGCGCGAGCCGTCTGACGCGGGCGGTCTGGTCACCGGCTTTGGACCGGTTCCGTACGGCGGCGCGGGCACAAGCTTTGCACTTTCGATAACGGGCGGATTCATGGGCTTCTGGCTGTTGGGCCCTTGCAGCGGCGTTTGCTCAATGCGCATGATGGCGTCGGCGCCGCGGACTGTTTGTCCGAAGGAGACGTAATTCACATCGAGAAACGCTGTGCCCGCGCGGCTCAAGCAGATGAACACCTGCGAGCCGTTGGAATCCGGGTCGGAGGTGCGCGCCATCGACATCACGCCGAAATCATGCGCGAGTGAACTTTGTTCAAGATCGGTGAAGTACCCCGGTCCGCCGCCGCCGGTGCCGGTCGGATCGCCAAACTGGATGACGAACGGATTCCCGTTGGTCATGGGGACGACGCGATGCACAATGATGTCGGTGTAATACCCGCCATCGACAAGTGAGCGAATGCTGTACGCGGTGTTGGGCGCCTGGTCGGGCCGCAACGCGACTTCGATCTCACCCTCGGTCGTACTAAAGACGATGTGCTGATCAACGTACGCACGCAAACCGGAATACAACCGATTTTGGTTCGGCGCAAATTGCACGCTTCGTTCAACAGCTCGCGCTTTGATGGGTGTGAGGAGTGGCTGAAGAACCACAGCAGGGCCCACGCCCTCGTGATTGACCACGAGCTGGGCGTAAAGCGTTTTCGGGTTTTCTGACGTCCACAGGATTGGGAAGAGGCCGGCCAGGTCCACGCCGCCGACTTCGACTTCCTGCTGCGCGACGATGGTCGCGTCGGCGCTTCCATGAGCGCCGGGGGAGAGCAAGTGAATGGACACCGGACCTTCCGTGTCCGACGGCGCCGCAACCCGCATGGGAATGGGGCGGTTGATTCCGTAGTACTCGCGGTCCGGAGTCAATTGTGCGTTTGCAGTCATGGCAGTGGCTGAAAGGAGCATGGTCATCGCGGCGTGCCGCACGGTCGCGTGAAAAGTCATAGACAGTGATCCCTCAAAGTACGGTTGATTCCAGCCGGACTATACGGGAATGGAGCCGCCGCGTGGCGCCTTCCGGTGCGCACACCCATACGCAATGGATTGATTCAATTCAGGTGAGAAGGGCTGCCGGGAACGCGATCAATCCCAGATCAGAGCGTTCGTGTTCGGAGCCTGCGGCGTCACCGGCGTGGTTTCCGGAGGCGTACCGGTGTCCAGCACGGTCCAGGAAGCGCTGACCGGAATACCGGCGCCCGGCGCTGTCTCGGACTGCGGCAACATCGAGGTGATGTATTCACTCTCATCCGAATACCAGACCACGCTCATGTCCGCCTTGAGCATGTTGTTGCCGGAGCGGTGGTTGTAGTCAGCCACGGAACGCATGCCATCAGTGATGAGCGTCGTGTTCGGATCAAGCATCGCAAGCTTGTCCGTATCACTCAGAAGGCGGTAGTGATAGTTGATGACGATCTCGCTGCCGAGCTCCACCCATGAGGACTCGTAGTCTTCGTGCGGGTGATCGCCGGCGTGGCTCGGGCAATACAGCGTTGAGGCGCCGGAGAGATATTCTTCGTCCACCAAGCGACCGAGGCCATCGAAGTTGTTGGGATCATTGGCGCCGCGATGCGCGAGTTGCATGAGCGCGGAACTTTGAATGATCTCAGCGTTTGAAGATGCTTCAACGCTGTAAATGTCTTCAGCAACATTGCTCGGAGGCAACGTGTCACGATGATCGTCGGCGTACATCGTGAGGGCCAGACCATTGTCCGAAAGTTTCTTCTGGCACTTCACGCGGCGGGCGGCTTCCGTCACCAGCGACAACGTCGGTGTCAGAATGCCAAGCAGCACACCGATCACGGCGATGGAAACGAGCAAATCAAGAATGGAAAAGCCTGAACGATGGGCGAAGGATCCGTAAGGAGTCCTGCAAGACTGAGCGAATTCTGTCGTCGTGTGTTGACGAGTTCGCATTGTGTCCACCATCCATCTCCGGCCAGCCGGAGGGCCGTTCGCGAGATTATAGCACACATCGGCTCAATGGCACAAGCAGCATTCGTGATTTTTCGCAGGGTTAATACCCCTACGTGGATTTGCTATCTTTGGAGAATTTGTACCCTAACAAAATACGAAAATCAAGAAGATTTGGGATCCGAAGTTGAAACTGGGGCGTACAATGTCCGCAAGAGACTTTTTCTCGAAAGAGACCGGAACGCTGACGGATCGACGTTTCGGTGGCGTCTTAGTTGGAAGGAGCCAGCGCGAGAGCACCCGTGCCAGGCAGACCCTACGAATCCGACGATGATCTCATGCGAGCGGTTGCGTCCGATGACGAAGCCGCGATCAACGAGATGTATTCCCGGTTTGGCGGGCTGGTCTATCGCCTCGCATATCAGATGATGCCGACGCAGTCGGAAGCAGAAGATGCGGTGCAAGACATTTTCGTTCGCCTCTGGCGAACCTCGGACCGGTATGACCCAGAGCGGGCGGCGCTTTCGACGTGGGTGGTTTTGATTTCACGCCGGTACTTGGTGGACCGGCTCAGGCGAGCACGAGCGCGCGTGAAGACGAAAGTCGCGCTCGAAGAAAAATGGATGCCGGCGGGGGAGGAATCCCACCCGGCGTCCGATATGGAAACAGACGAGCGTTACTCAGCGCTCATGGAGCGAATCGAACAACTGCCGGAGCTTCAGAAAACGGTCGTCACGCGAGCGTATCTGGGAGGACAAACGCTTCGGCAGATTGGAATTGAACTGGACAAGCCGCTCGGCACGATTAAATCGACGCTGAGCCGCGCCTTGGTCCGGTTGCGGGAAAGGGTCGGCGAGGAGCCTGTGATATGAACCAAGAGAATCTATTCGAGATGGCGACGCTGGACGCCCTCGGTCTGCTCGACGCAGATGAGCGCCGGGCATTCGAGGAATCGTTCGATTCAGCGCCTGCGGCGTTGAAGGACGAGATCCGGCGCGAACAACGCCGTCTCACCGACCTGGAGCACACGCTTCCGGACGTATCGCCCCCGGCGTCGCTGCGCGACCGCGTTCTGGTCGCGGTCCGCGAAGCCATGGCGGCGATGGCGCCCGCTGGCGCTTCGGGAGTGATCGCCAGGATTGGATCCAACGAATGGTCAATCCGCCGCGCGGTCTCTCCGTTGTGGCGGGCGGCGTGCATCGGTTTCGCCACCGCAACGATCGTGCTCATCGCGGTCGGGTTCTATATGCGAGACACGTTCGACGCGGCCTTGCAGGACTTCCGCGATCGCGACCTCACCCAGATGATGATTCAGGACCTCGGACGCGACTTCACGGATCGCCTGCTCAGCCCCGGAACAGTCAAAGTTTCGTTCCAGCCAGTCATTGACGGCCACCGCGCTCGCGCCGCGATTCTCATCGATCCCGAGACTCGCACCGCGTACCTCGTGACCAGCGACCTGCCCGAAGTCGAAGGCGAGTACACGCTGGTCATCGTGAATGACAGTGGCGATGTGCAGCGCCCGATCACGACGTTTGCCTCGAGCGGCAAACTCAGCGGAACGCCGATCACCACGGAAATCGAACACGGCGTGCCGCTGGCCATCGTGCCGCCGACCGCCCGCTCGGAGAAAGCATCCCCGCTTCTTCTGAGTCTCTGATCAGAGTTCCAAAGATTTAACCTGAACGATGAAAGCCCGGCTGGTTTGGCCGGGCTTTTTTGTGCGCAGGATGGGCGCAACACTCTGAACCAAATTCATAGGCCGCCGGAAATTACGAGAATGACTGTCCGCCGACCGCGAGCATTTGTGCATTCTCCTGGTCGAACTTGCGGCGAGCAATCGAAATGCGCACCCACAACCCAATCGCCAGGAACAGAATCAGCAGCGATGAGGCGCCCCAGCCGATTCCGGCGTATACGAGGCGCGGGTCTTCGATCGGATCGCCATCGACCGTCGCCGGAGCTGCGACGACCGTGGAGGCCCCGTCCATGCGCCGTTCGCGCGCATCGTTGGCGACGCTGACCATCGCCGCGATGTACGTGTCCAGCAGACGCTCGGTGCGGTCCGCGCCTTCACCCTTGAAGGACAGTTTCAGCTGTCCGGGCGTCGGTGAGGAAAGATCAAGGTCGCGGCCGAGGCGCGATGTCAGTGCGCCGGCGCTTGCCAGTTCGGTGATGCCGCGACGACGCATGCGGTTCGACGCGACTTCCATCAGGCGCGGATCGTTGGCAAGCTGTTCGATGTAATTCAGCCAAGCCTCGTTCTGCTCCGCGGTAAGCGCTCCATTGGTGGCGTCGGCGGCGAGTGTCGCGCTTGCGGCGTACGTCGCCGGGAACACGCGATCCACCACGGCCCAGCTCATGGCGCCGAGACCGAGGATCGCAATGACACCAAGGAAAAGCGACGAAACGGCGCGTGACTTCCCGGCTTTCGCGGCCAGTTTCTGTTCGCGCTCTTGCAATTCGGCGCGGGCGGCAGCGAGCGACTGACGCTGCTGGATGACTTTTTCCGCTTCCTGCTGGCGCGCGATAATGGTTTCTTTGGCCTGCTGGATCTTTGCGGCGCGCTTGCGCAGCGCTTTGCGAACGCGCTGCAATCGATACCGGCGCATCTTCAAGTCGACCCCCGTCGGAAGGGGGGCGGCGCCCGGTGCTGCGGCGAGCTGGGACTGGAGCGATTGAATCTCTTCCTGCGCTTCGCGAAGCTTCTCCGCCAGCGCTTCGATCGCTTTCTGACGCTTCTCGACTTGCTGAGTCAGTTCGGCGATCGCGGCAGGATCTGCGGCTTCGACGCCAGCGTGTTCCTTCGCGGATGCAAGCGCCGACTGAAGCTGCGCGTCATGTTCGCGCAGTTCCGCAAGTTCGGATTCGATCGCTTCACGTGATTCGATGGCCGCTGTGAGTTCCGTTTCCAGCGATGAAGCACGCGAGTTGGCCTGGGCGAGTTCAGTGGTCAGCGTTTGCAGCTGCTCCGCCGCGGCACTCTCGTTCTCGACGGCGCCCTGTGCGTTTTCAAGCTGCTGTTCGAGCGATTCGATCGTTGATTCAAGTTCAGTGATGCGCTCCTGCTGGTCGCTCGACTCGTGGTGCGCGTGTTCGAGACGGCTTTGCATCTCAACAAGGCTCGCACGCTGTTGTTCGAGTCGCTGCTGCTCCTGTTCGACCTCCGCCTGTTCAGCACGGAGCAGCTCGCGCTCTTTCTCGAGTTCCTTCTTGAGGGAACTGGCGTTGCGGGCCATTTGCTCGACGCCGGTCTTTTCGGCGGCCAGCTCGCGCTCGCGGTCGTCCACTTCCTGCTGTTTGGTCGCGAACGACTCTTCAAGCGCCTTCTGCTTCTCGCGAAAGCGGGTCTGTTGCTGCGTGAGCGCTGCGGACTCTTCGGCGAGGCGGGCCGCGGCCGCTTCCAGTTCGTCCTGCTTTTCTTCAATCGTCGCGCGGTCGCGTTCCAAGGCTTCGCGTTCGGCGCGGACCTCGGCGGACTCCTGCTCGAGCGAGTCACGCAGTTCCTGCTGCTTGGCTGCGAGTTCGGCGGTGCGAGAGTCGAGCTCCGCACGCTGCGATTCGATCGACGCCAGGTCGGAATCAAGTTGCTGCTTGCGCTGCGCAAATGCGTGTGCTTCTTTTTCGAACGCCGCGCGCTGAGACTCGATTTCCTGCTTCTGGCTTTCTGTTTCCGTACGGGCTTGCTCGATCGCTTCTTCAACGTCGGCCAGTTCCTTCGCGCGGGCTTCGAGCGCCGCGGCACGTTCGTCGAACGAGGCGCGGGTTTCTTCGATCTCCGCGGCGCGTCCTTCCACTGCTTGTTGACGGTCAGCCAGCGCCTTTTTCTGCTTCTCGATCGCGGCTTGCTCTTCGGCCTGTTTGCGCTGCGCTGTCTTCAGCCGGTCGAGTTCGGACTGAACGCCGCTGATGATGTTGAGAACATCGTCCTCGCCGCTGAATCGCGAGGAGGCTTGTTCATGCATGGATCGATCTGCTGAGTGTGTCACGGGGTGTCGCCTCGGCGCGGATTTCTGGACGTTTCCGGACTCGACTGGCGGACGCACATGACGCGCGGCTCGCCGATCCGATATCGACGTTGGGACCGTGAGGCTGAAACGGTCGGAACTCTCCCGCTCATCACGGGTTCGGTCTGCATGGATTGGGGTGAGCGAGGGCGCCCAATGGGTGGTCTCACAGTCGGAACAATCGTCAAAGGCCATCCTGTGGTGATAGGATCGGGGACGATCCGTGAAGCACCGAAAGGAGCGCCCGTGCCCGCCGTTATCGACTCAGCCCCAGCATTCGCGACGTCCATACCTGCAATTGGCGCCGATCCTTCGCTGGAGCGCATTGAGGCGAAAATCGAGGCCGGGAAGCGACTGTCGCTTGAGGATGGCCTCACTTTGTACGCCACGCCGGACGTTTGGGGCGTTTGCGCCTTGGCCCATCGTGTGCGCCAGCGGATGCACGGCGATGTGACGTATTACAACATCAACCGGCACTTGAACTATTCGAATATTTGTGCGCTCTCCTGCACGTTCTGCGAATTTCATCGCAAGCGCGGCGACGCCGGCGCTTATGAGCACTCCATCGACGACATTCGCGCCGAGGCCCGGAAAGCCCGCGACGCCGGCGCGACGGAAATGCACATCGTCGGCGGGCTGCATCCGTACCTGCCATTTGACTATTACACGGACATGCTCCGCGCAATTCATCAAGAAGCGCCGACGCTGCACATCAAAGCGTTCACGGCGGTTGAGATCGTGCATCTCGCCAAGATCGCCAAGCAGTTCAAGAGCGCGGATCGAACGGCCGGAATTCGCTGGGTGCTCGAACATCTCAAAGAGTCGGGTCTGGGTTCACTTCCCGGCGGCGGCGCTGAGGTGTTCGACGATCGTGTGCATGATGAGGCATTCAAAGGCAAGATCCGCTCGGACGTCTGGCTGGATGTGCACCGCGTGTCGCACGAACTGGGCCTGAATACCAACGCGACGATCTTGTACGGGCATATCGAAAGCGTGGACGATCGCCTCGTCCATATGAACATGCTGCGAACAGCGCAGGATGAAGCGCTGCAACGACTGGGATACGAAACAGACGCCGACGGAGGAGTGACATTGACGGGCGAAGGCGCCGCACTGCCGACACCGGCGATGAATGATCGCGGCGGCTACTTCCAGACCATCATTCCGCTGCCGTTTTTCCCAGATGGATCAGCGCTCGAGCACCTGCCCGGACCGTCCGGACTTGAGAACCTGCGCACGCTCGCCGTCGCGCGGCTCATGCTGGACAATTTTCCGCACGTGAAATCGTTCTGGATCATGCAGACGCTTGCCATGTCGCAACTGCATCTGCTGGCGGGCGCTGATGACATCGATGGCACCGTCGTGTGGTATGACATCACCAAAGTGGGCGGCGCCGGTACGAATCAGGAAACCAACGTCTGGGACTTGCAGCGCGTCATTCGTGACGCCGGGTTTACCCCTGTGGAGCGCGACACGCTGTATCGGCGCGTCGAGCGCGACGGGGCGGCGTGGCGCCTGGCCACCTAGCGCAGCCTGAAATGCGAAAGCGAACAGACCATGTGTTGAACGCGCCGCCGCCCGAGGATCTCCTTCTCGTGGCGCAGCGTTTGGTGGATGGTCTAGGGGCGGGGCGGCATCTCGCCCTGCGCACGGGCGACGCCGATGAGTTCTATGACTACAAGCCATACAGCCCCGGCGATCCGATCGCGCGCGTGGACTGGCGAGCCGCGGCTCGGCGTGATGACTTGCACATTCGCCGCCGCCGCCATGAAGCGCCAATGACGGTCGCCATCGCGGTTGATACGTCTGAATCCATGGGGTTTCGGTCGTTTGGTGATCGGCCCTGGCCAACCAAGCTTCGCGCCGCACTGGAAGTTGCCGCCGCGCTTGCGGCCATCGCGCTGCGGCAGGGCGATCGCGTCGCAATTGTCACAGATGGCAGTGAGATTGCGACCTCGCCACTGGTGACTGGTCGCGAAGGCTTGGCTCGGATCGCGCATTCCCTTTCCAGCGTCACGGCCAGTGGAGCTATTTCGTGCGCGGCCCTGTTGAGAGCTGCGGCGGAGCATGTTCCGTCCGCAGATCTCGTGATCGCCGTCAGTGATGCGCTGGAGGAATTGGAAGGGTTCGCTGAAGCGGTGGCCCAGGTCTCCAAAGTGGCGTCAACGTTTCGAGAGGTCATGCTGATTCAGGTGCTTTCCGATGACGAACTCGCGGCGCCGCCGGTTGGCGCGACCCTTGTCGATCCGGAATCCGGAATGCGTCATGCGGTGGGAAATGGCGACGCGGCGGAGCAGAGCAGAGCACAGATTGCCGCGCATATCGAGCAGGTGCGTCAGATCATTCGACACGCGCGAGGGCGATACGAACTCCATCGCACCGCTGAGCCAGTGGCGACAACGCTGCGGCGCCTGCTCGCTGCACAACAGTGAGTTTCAATTGCGGTGGCGAAGTCAGCCCGCTTTGGACAGCGGAACTTCGTTGCCAGGCAGCGGGTCGCCGGCCACAACGATTCGATTGCGCCCGCGCTTCTTCGCTTCGTACAACGCCTTGTCGGCGGTTTCCAGCCAGCACGCCGGCACGGAGGAGTCGCCGTTCGGCTCATCGCACACGCCGAATGAAGCGGTGATGGCTCGCTCAGGGTGGCGCGGCCAGCGCGTGGATTCGAGCGTTTCTCGAATGCGCTCAATCAACGCGTGCGCCTGTTCGGCATGCGTCTCGCGCAGGATGAGCGCAAACTCTTCGCCGCCGTAGCGGCAGGCGATGTCCTGTTTACGAAGCGTCGCCGTGAGCTGCTTGGCAAAACCCTGGAGCACGGCGTCGCCTGCCGGGTGACCGTGCGTGTCGTTCAGGCTCTTGAAGTTATCGAGGTCGCACAGCACGAGTGTGAACGGACGACCCGTGCGCATGTGGCTGGCGATTTCTTCTTCAAGACGACGATCAAAGTACGCACGATTCCAAAGTCCGGTCAGCCCGTCAATCTGAGCGCGGTGCTCAAGCATACTCATGAGCTGCTGAATGCGCAGCGCCGATCGCATGCGAGCGCGAAGCTCGGGAAGATTGAACGGCTTGCAGACGTAATCAATCGCGCCAAATTCAAAGCCGGCGACTTTGTCCACCGTGTCGTCACTGCCGGAGATCACGATGACCGGGATGTTGACCGTGCGGGAGTCTTCCTTGAGCGCACGAAGCGTCTCAAAGCCATCCATCACAGGCATGTCAAGATCAAGCAGAATCAGCGCCGGCTTGCGCTCCGCCGCAATGCGGATGCCTTCCATGCCCGTCGTCGCCGTTATGAGATTGACATCCTCGCTCCTGAGGCGCACCTGCAGAAGGCGAAGGATCTCGACGGAGTCGTCGATCAGAAGCACGGAAGGTTGTTCGTCGTTCCTGTCCACGCAAATGCTCTGGGGAGATCAACGAAGTGCGAACGCGCCGGGCGCGTCACGGTGCAAGGCGACGGCAGATATCAATCAGCGCATCCACTTCATCGCGGATGGACTCAAGGTCGGAATGGGTCTTGAGCGAGGCTTCAAGCTGGGCGGCGGTCAGCGACACCGGCTCAAACCCGTACCCCGCGCCGGACCCTTTGAGCTGGTGCGCGATCGTCTGAAGTTCGGTGAGCCGCTGGTCCCGGTAACAGTCCGCGATGGACTGGATGCGCGACGGCATCTCCTCAACAAACATGTTGATGAGGTCGGCCATGTCCGGGTCGTGCGCAAACTCACTGCGAATCGGCTCGGTTGGGCTTTCGGGCTGGGGCATCGCTCACTCCATCGGAAGGGCGTGGCGACGCAGCCGGCTCCTCCATCCGGCCGCGCGCCAACGCAAACCTCGCCATCGGTCGATCGTTCGGCGGACTCAATCGCGTCGCCGGATTGCGGACCGCGCAGACCTGCGGTTGTCGGAACAACCGGGACGCCGTCCATTTCTCGGACCACAGGCCGCCCCCGTACACTGGCCCAACACGCTCGGAGGCCGCCATGCGATGCAAAACGTGTGATTACTCGCTCTGGGGAATCCGGGATCGAATCTGCCCCGAGTGCGGCGGAGCCTTCGTGCCGAGCGAATTCGAATTCGCGCGCAGCGCCGTCGCGTTTCACTGTCCGCATTGCAACCAGGCGTATTACGGCACGTCGGCAAAGGGTCATCTCACGCCGCGCACATTCGCATGCTCATCCTGCCATCACGAAATCGACATGGACGAGATGGTGCTGACGCCGGGCGAGGGCGTGCGAGAAGATGCAACGCTCATGCACGGGAAGAATCCGTGGGAGTCGCGCAAAGGCTTCGGATTTTTCGGCGGGTGGCTGCGCACAATTTGGATGTCGATGTTTTCGCCCGTCAAGCTCATACGCATGAGCGGCTCGCCGCCACGCGTTGGTTCTGCCCTGTGGTTTGCGACTTTCACGCTCATAATGTTCACCGTCGTCAGTTATGGCTCACTCATTCTGTTCTCGTGGGTCGTCGGCGGAGGCGGAATGGGCGGCGTTGGGGGAGCCGCGATGTTCGGGGCGATGATGTTTGGAGCTTTGCTTTTCAGCTTGGTTCTTACGGGCATTTCGGCGGTGATCGCAGTGGCAATCTGGGGTTTGCTTACGCATGGGCTCTTGATGCTTTCAGGAGGAGCGCCGCGCGGCATAGGACGCACCATGCAGGCGGTCAGCTACGGCGCTGGAGCCAATATTGCCACCGCAATACCAGTCTTTGGCTTTTACCTCGGCATGGTCACGTGGATTTGGTGGGGCATCAGTTCGGGATTGATGCTTGCGGAAACGCATCGCGTGAGCCGCACCCGAGCCCTGATCGCAACGCTGACGCCACCGGCGATATGTGCACTGGCGTTTGTTGGATTCGTGATTTGGGTTGTGAGCGCCGGGTTTGGAGCGCTCGGTGGCGGAAGGTTGAGCGGCTATTCCGAGACGGATCTTGTCAACGACGCGCTCATCGTCCGTATGCAGGCCGGCGATATGGATCATGCTGTCGAAATGATTGCTGATGGCGACCTCGAAGCCATTGACCTTGTCTTAGCTGACACCTTGACCTTCTCGGAGGATTCATTGATCGCAGGTCGGCCACTCGATGACTTCGAGACACTCACCGCGATCGAACGATCGCGTGTCATCCAAGCCGCCGTGGATGAACTTCCAGACGACGTGGTCGCATATCGCATGGGCGATTTTGTCTTCACGCATCAGGGTGTGGACGTGAATGCGCCGAATGCGCAAAACTTGTGGCTGGTGGTTGCCTGGCCTGATCCGGACGTGAATGCCTCCCCAGGATCAAACGAATTCATCATGGTCGGCCTTGCCTATGGCTACGTGAGCCCAATTTTCGTAAGCACTTTTGCAGCAGAGCTTGCGACTCAGAACAAAATGAGGGAAACACACGGCTTGCCGCCGATCCCTCATCCATCCACTGTGTTGCACGGACAACCGGCTTCAGCGCCGGTCGCTGAAGACGATCCCTGAACACGAATGCAAATTGAAGAGTGAGTGTGATTCCGGCCCGGCCCGATGCGCGATCAATCAATCGTCCGAATCGTCATCGGGTTCATCCGGCTCCGGCTCATGCGGATGATCGCCGAAGACGGCCGATCCGACGCGAACGAGATTGGCGCCGCACTCGATGGCGGTTTCAAAATCGTTGCTCATCCCCATGGAGAGGATGTTGAAGTGCCCGGCGCCGACGCCCGCTTTGCCGATCTCTTCAAAGAGTTCGCGGCCTCGCTCAAACGTGAACCGTGCATCGCCGGGATCGTCGGAAAGCGGGGCCATGGTCATCAGGCCGCGCACGCGCAGGTGCACCATCGTGTCGAGCTGTTCGGCGACATGCATCGCGGCGGGGAGTGTCACACCCTGCTTGGATTGTTCGCCGGAGGTGTTGACCTGAAGCAGCACATCAACGACCTGATCGCGCCGCATCGCCGCGGCGTGGATTTCTTCACCGAGTCGCAGAGAGTCCACACTGTGGATCAGCCGCGCGTTTTCGATGGTTTTCTTGACTTTGTTTCGCTGGAGGCGCCCGATCATGTGCCAGCGAATCTCGCTGGGGGCGCGGAACGGGCCGCCCGTCTGGTCGCGTAAGCCGCGGGCGATGTGGTGCGCCGCTGCGACCGCTGGCAGTGTCTGCCGGCGCCCGAGCCACTCCTGCACCATGGCGGAGCGCTGGGCAAGCTGCTGGGCGCGGCTCTCGCCGAAATCCACATGGCCGAGCTGGATGAGTTCGAGGATTTGCTCCGGGTGCGCATATTTCGAGACCACGACAAGAAGGATGTCGCGCTCGCTGCGTCCGGTCATGCGAGCGGCGCGCTCAATGCGCCGCTTCACATCCGCATATCGATCCTTGAGAGACATGAGCGTCTGCATCTCGCCTCCGTTGACGCTCGGACATGCCGAGGACGACGGCGCGCCGCCGTGCGCGCCGGGATCAGTATAGAGGATTGTGTTTTGCAATGGGAGTGGGCGCTTTCGCGCTCCCGCCGGGCGCCGGAGCTATTCTGATTTTGCGCCGCCGCACGGGTCGGCCACTGGAGGATGAGACCATATGAAGAACGACCATTTGGAAGCTCGCCCGACGCCGATCGGTGTGGGGGAGAAAGCGCCGGAGTTCACGCTCCTCAATCAGGACCGTGAGGAAGTCTCGCTGTCCGGGCTGCTCGCCGAAGGGGGCGATGTCGTCCTGAGCTTCTACCCGCTCAACTTCACGAGCGTGTGCACGAATGAGATGGAGTGTTTCACGCGCGACAAGCAGCGATTCGGGCAGGAGGGCGCGACGGTCGTCGGGATTTCCTGCGACAGCTTCGCTTCGCACAAGGCTTTCGCGGAACAAAGCAAACTCGGCATTCCGCTGCTGGCCGATATGCACCGGCAGGTGTGCAAGGCATACGGGCTGTACTGGGCGGATTTGAACGTCGCGAGCCGCGGCACGGTGGTGATCGGCCAGGACGGGATCGTGAAGTGGGTGTCCGCACGCGAGCCGGGGCAGGCGGTGAAGGTTGAGGACGTGCTGGCGGCGCTGGCTTGATCGAGAATCAACTCTGAAAATGCGATTTGAATGAGGTGTGCGCATGGCGTCGCCGCAATTGAAGAACACGCCGTTTGTCCTGATCGTCCGCGACGGCTGGGGGCAGAATCCGCACCCGGATCAGGATGCGTACAACGCCATCAAGATCGCCTCGACGCCGACGGCGGACTGGCTTGACGCGACGTACCCGCGCACGCTCATCAAAACGAGTGGTGAAGACGTCGGTCTGCCCGATGGCACGATGGGCAACAGCGAAGTTGGGCACCAGAACATCGGCGCCGGGCGCATTGTTGATCAGGAGTCGGTGCGGATTACACGCGCGATTCGCAGCGGCGCGTTCTATGAGAACGAAGTGTTGATCCGCGCCATTGATGCGGCAAAGGATTCAGGCAAATCGGTGCATCTGCTCTCGATCTGTTCGGATGCCGGTGTGCACGGGCTTCTGGAGCACCTGTTTGCGTGTCTGGAGCTTTGCAAACGGCGCGGCGCCACGCGTGTGTATGTCCACTGCATCACTGACGGTCGCGACACCGGGCCGTATACGGGCAAGGGATACGTTGAATTTGTGGAACGCGCCTGCCGCGAGCGCGGCGTGGGGCGCATTGCATCGGTCATCGGGCGCTACTGGGCGATGGATCGTGACAACCGCTGGGAGCGCGTGGCGAAGGCGTATGCGTGTTTGACCGGGCGCACGGTCGGTTCGAAAGAAAACGGCCAAGACGCCCGTTCCACCGCATCAAGTGCGATTGAGGCCGTTGAGCGTTACTACGAAGCGCCGATGAGCGAAACGCAGAAGGGCGATGAGTTTGTCGCGCCCACGATGATCGGCACGCCGGAGGAGCAGTGCGAAAGCCGCATTTCAAATGGCGATGCGGTCATCTTCGTGAACTATCGCGGCGATCGCCCGCGCGAATTGTCGCGCGCCTTTGTGATGCCGGAATTCGAAGGGCATGTGAAAGCGTCGCCGGATACAGGCGCCAAAGGGTTTGATCGCGGCGCCAAGCTCGATCTGCACTACGTCATGATGACGGCGTACGAAGTTGAATTGACGCAATGGAGCAGCGCGGCGTTTCCAAAGCCACCGAAGATGGTGAACATTGCTGGTTCGTATTTGTCGGCGATCGGTGTCACGCAGTTCCGGTGTGCGGAGACGGAAAAGTTCCCGCACGTAACGTTCTTCTTCAACGACTACCGGGATGTTCCGTTTGATGGTGAGCGCCGTGAGATCATTCAGTCGCCGATGGTCGCGACGTATGACCTGCAGCCGGAGATGAGCGCCCGCGGCGTGTGCGATGCTGTGCTCCGCCGTATCGAAGCGCCGGACGGCGAGCCATTTATCGTCGTGAACTTTGCCAATGCGGACATGGTCGGGCACACGGGTTCGCTGTCCGGAGCAGTCATGGCGTGCGAGTTTGTGGATGGTTGTGTTGGTGAGATCGTGCGCGCCGCATTGGCGAAGGGCGGCTCCTGCATTGTGACGGCGGACCATGGGAATGCCGAGCAGATGTGGGATGAGAAGACGAAGGCGCCGCACACCGCTCATACGACGTTTGATGTGCCGCTCTATGTCGTCGGCGCGGCGTTCGAAGGCGCCAAGCTGCGCGAAGGCGGACGACTGGCGGACATCGTGCCGACAGCGCTGGCAATGATCGGATTACCTCAGCCGGCGGAGATGACGGGCCGGTCCTTGCTCGTGTGACCTGGCTTGAGGCAATGTGGCCTGAACCACGCCCACGATTCCGACTCGAAACAAACCTGATCGCCTGGAAATGGGGTTTTTTGGCAATTTTCGGAATTACTGCAATACGAATTGACATAATTTGTAATTTGATTACATTCGTTCCAAATCTAGGACAAGGAGGTGCGGCATGGTCGTCATCGAAACGAGTTGCGAAGGCCTGGAAGACGGCGGCATCGAGAAACTGTGGGCGGAGATCAGCGCCAAGCTGAAGGAGCACGGCGTCGATCTCGAAGGCGCCTGCGGCGAGCCCGCGCAGGTCAAAATGGTCTGTGTCGCACCGGATCTGAAATCCAGCGTGACCGAACTGGGCCAGTCCACGCGCGATCAGGTCGTAATGGTTCGAGTGGACGCCTCAACCGCGCGGGATCTGGACTCCTGGGTCGAAACCGGCGCCGTGCGAAGTCGATCCGAAGCCGCGGCGGTGTTCATTCGAGAAGGCTTAAGCGTTCGGCGGAGCGAGCTGGATCAGCTCCGAGATGCGCTGAGCAACGTCGAGAAAGCGAAACGAGCGCTTCGCGAACAAGCACAACGGGTCTTCGGCGGCGACGCTTCGGAATAAGTCGCACGGCGTGCTCGACTTGAAAGGACATCGCCATGACATTGTTTGACTACGTGCTCGCCTGCTCGTTTTTTCTAGCGATGCCGTTGATTGGGTTGTGGAAGTCTCCCGCCGCGGAGCGGGCGCTGCGAGAGGGTCGGCACGAACTCCGCATCCGGATGTATTTCACCACGATGGCGACGCAGTGGTTTTTGTTTGCTGGGCTCGTGGCGCTCTGGATCTGGACGGATCGCTCCCCAGCGCTACTGGGCGTCGTCGCGCCGGCCGGCATTGCGTTCTGGATCACCGCCGCAGTTGTGGTGGTGGGCAGTGGCGTGCTGGCCATGCAAGTTTTGAAATGTCGCACCGATCCGGCGGAACGCGAGAAGATCCGCACGCAGTTAAAAGACGTGAGCCTCTTGCTGCCGCACACCAGACGCGAATTGCGCGCGTTCTATGGATTGTCCGTGACCGCCGGCATCTGCGAAGAGGTGTTCTATCGCGGCTTCTTGTTCTGGATCGTCGGCATGTTTGGCGGCCCGGTGTGGGCGGCGCTGATTCTCTCGGCGCTGATGTTTGGCGCGGGGCATCTGTATCAAGGCGCCAAGAACGCGGCGCAGATCATTGCGCTGGGGCTGATCTTCGGTCTGGTGTACTGGGTGTCCGGTTCGATCTGGCTGCCGATCGCGCTGCACATCGCAATTGATGTGATCAGCGGTTTGACCGCGCACATCGCCGTGAGCGATGAAACATCGTCCAGTGTGCCACAGCCCGCGGCTTAGGTCTTGTTCCCGATCAGGAACCAGAGAATCATGCCGACGACCGGAAGGAAAAGGATCACGAGAATCCAGATCAGCTTCTTCACCGTGTCGAGGTTGCTCTGCAAGACGCCAATGATCGCGAGCACGTCCAGAATGAAGACAACGAGTCCGACGATTCCATAGATCACGGTGAGCCTCTTTCCTGGTGACGATTGAATCCGTCACGGATCGCGCACCAGCATATCATCGCCGCACTATGGCGAAGGCGATCGATCTCAACGGAAAGTCAATCTGCATTACCGGCGCCTCAGCGGGCATCGGGCGCGCGACGGCCATCGCATGTGCGCGGGCCGGCATGCCGGTGCTCGTCGCGGCTCGCCGGGAAGAGAAATTACGCGATTTGGCGCTCGAAATTCAAGCATCCGGCGGCCGCGCGGAGTGGATCGCGGTGGATGTCGCAGACCCGGAATCCTGCGAACGCATGATCGAGCGCGGCATCGACGCGTTCGGTTCGCTCTACAGCGTGTTCGCCAACGCGGGCTTCGGCGTTGAACGAGCCATGCACGAAATGACCGACGAAGAACTACGCCAGATTTTTGAAGTGAACTTTTTCGGCTCGATGCACTCGATCCGTCCGGCGCTGCCGCAAATGCTGGAGCGCCGCGAAGGTCACGTGCTGTTCTGTTCGTCCTGCGTCGCGAAGTTTGCGTTGCCGTATTACGGCGCCTATTCCGCGACGAAGTCGGCGCAAAATCATGTGAGCCGAGCGATGCGGCTTGAGCTTGAGCCGTTGGGCGTGCATGTGTCCTCCGTGCACCCGGTGGGCACCAAGACCGAGTTTTTTGACGTGACCAAGCAGCAAAGCGACGTGGCGCGGCTGGTGGAACATTCAGGCGAACGTTTCATGCAAACGCCCGAGCGCGTCGCCAATGCGGTCGTGAAGTGTTTGCGCAAGCCGCGCCCCGAAGTATGGACGAGTCGATTCGTGCATTGGGGCATGGCCATTTCGATGGCGACGCCGCGGATTGCTGATGCGAGTGTGCGATGGATGGTGAAGCGTCGGCTGGAACAAGCAGAAAGCGTGGAAGCCAAGTCAACGTCATAAACAACGATGGTGTCAGGCGCACCAGACCAGTTTGCACGAATCCGGCGAAGCTCCGAACTCGTCGAAGATCGTCACTTCGTTGCTTCCATTGTCATTCAGCCACGTAGCCGGAATGGGAATCGGCAGGTTCGTGTTGATTTTGCAGCCCTTGAGTGACACGACATAGCGGCCAAGGTTGCGCCCGTTAATCAGCACCTGTCCCTTGGACAGCCCGCTCGCGTCGAACGCGATGGGGGGATCGGTTGGCTTCATGTTGAATGAAGCGTTCCACCACACCGGCGAACCGGAATAGCTCGACATTTGCGTCTTGCTGACGGCTTCAAACTGTTCATCCTGCGGCGGCGCCCATGGCGCCCACGACCACGCGGGGTCTTTCGTCAATGGCTCTTTGCCTTCGGTGACGTTGACGGCTTTGACGAAGTCGTCGATGACGGCCGACGCGTCGCCCAAAACGGCGAGATCGAGCGTGTTGGCGCCGCGCCGGAGCGGCTCGTCAGGGAAGCGAATCACCTTCGGTCCGCCGGGCGCGAGCCACGCGATCGGCGTTTCATTCAGAATCATGAGCGCCGGCGCTGGCAGCGCATCAATCGAAAAATAGAGCGGCGCCAGACGGCGATACGTGAATGACCACTGAATCCGGTTCGGGTCGGTCATCTCGTCGTCGTGCAGTTCCCATACACGACCGGCGATTTCCTTCACTGGCGCCACGGGCGGCGCTGTGACGAGCTTCGGCTTGTTGAGTTTGAACGACTTCACATCCCAGAGATTCGTCGGAAGGCCGATCGGCAGTCCCATGCCGGCGCCGCCTGCGGGGCGCCCGAGATGATCAATCAGCATCGTCAGGGCGTGTTCGCCTTTGCCGAAAGACACATCGAGTGTCTTCGCGGTGGCGTCGAGGGCGCCGCCGACCAAACCCTGCGGCTCATCATTGATGAAAACGTGCGCTCGATCCATGAGTTCCAGAAAGCCGAGCTTTGATTTGTTCGTCTTGGCGTAGCGCAGATCGCAGCGAAGCCAGAGATAGCCGAGCGAAGCGCCGAGCTCGGCGTTTGGCTTTGGTTCGTCGAGTGCGGTCCATGCCGCACTGTCTTTGTCATTGCTGAGTGCGCCGTCAACGGCCGCGCGCCAGGCGCCGAATGACGGACGGCGCTTGCGTGGCGACTTGCTCGTCATCGCAATTTTTTCGGCCGAGCGATCAGCGCCGAAGCGATGGCACGTCGAATAGTCGTTGTGCGCGATCGGTGCGCCCTCGGCGTCCACGCCTTCACAGCCGATGTAGATCGCGCTCTCCGTCGCGATCGTCGCATCAATCTGCTCCGTGGAGCAAATCACGACAGTGAGGTCCTCGTGCTCGATGACGACAGGCGACTTCCCGCCCGGAACCGTGGCTTCGAGCGCCTCGCCACTGACGGACAGCTCGGCCGTTGTGCCGGATTTGCCGTAGCACACGAACACATCGCCGACGTTGGCGAATGCGGAGAGGTTGCAATAGTCAAGCGTGGCTCGTCGGCCGACGAGTGTGTCCAGCAGCAATAACGCCACGGGCGGCGTCGGCAGCGGCACATCAAGCGGGCGTCCGTCGGGCAGCGCCAGTTGAACGGACTTGGTGCGGGTCGAATCAGGAGCGAGCACCGTCACGAGCGATCCTTGTGTTCCCGTCATTGGAATGACGGAGATCGCATCGCCCGAAGCGTCCGGCTGAATCGAAATCGGAAGATGTTCCTGATCAAGATTGGCAAGCACGCGCTCAAAGCTCGACGCAAACGTGGCGATGCGCTTCAGCGCGGCGTAGTTGGGCGTTCGCTGACCGCCCGCCGTGATCGGCGCTTCCGGCGCAAAGACCGAAGTGAAGTATCGCTGATCGTCACGGGCGTCCCGCCCCGCAAGGAAGTCCGGCGTCGTGCCCGCGCAGAGTGAATCAACAAGGAATTGCCCGCCCGCGCTGATTGTCTCCGTCAGCATGCGCGTGATAGCGTCCGGCGACGGCGACGATGGTTTTTCTCCCCAGGCGGGCTGATCGCCAAGCGGAAGGTCCAGCACGATGGGCGGTGCGTCCGGCCGCACGGCGCGAAGTTGGCGCAATGTCGAGAAGACATGGTCCGCCCCGATCCACGTGTCGAGTTCACCTTCGGCGGCTGCGAAAAGATTGTTCGCGTTGATGATGGGCACGCGGGCGCCTGATTCGCGCAAATACCGCGCTGTTTCGCCGATGGAGGCATTGGCGGCCTCTTCGTTGCCGCGGAACCACGCGTGGTCATTTTGAACCAGAAGAATCGGCCCGCCGGCGCCCGCCGAGGTGAGTTGTAAGGACTTCACCTGATCGAACAGCGCTGAGAACCAGCGCGAGACCGCTTCCTTAAAAATGGGGTCGCCGGTGCGCACGATCTCGGGATGACCGTCGATCAGCCAGCCGGGCAGGCCGCCCGCGTCCCACGCGGCGTCGATGAACGGTCCTGGACGGAGGATCGCGAACATCCGCTCTTTGCCGATGGCGCGGATGAACTCGCGAACGTCGAGGTCGCCGGAGAAGTCGAACTCCCCGGCGCGGCGTTCATGCTGCGCCCAGCAAACACGGACACCGATGGTGTTGAACCCCGCCTGACGTGCAGCTCGGATGCGATCAACCCATGTTTCGCGCGGCAGACGTCCGTAATCAATCGACGCACCGACTATCCAGCGGCGGCGACCGTTGATCGTGAAACTCTGTCCGTCGTGGGTAATTGACGCCATGGCGGGCGCGATCGCAGGCTTCGGGAACGTCGCGTCCGCCCGCGACGCCATTTCTCAGCGCAACTGCTGAGCCGGGCCGACACCTTACGAGCCACAGCGCGCCGCCGCAACGTCTTCACAGTGCAGGGGTACACTCGCCGCCATGCTTCAGCGATTTCATCAACAGGTCGTTCGCCGATCGATGTGTGTCACCGTGGTGTCGTTGCTAGGGCTCACGCTTGGGTCCATCGGCTGCGGGAAAGGCACCGACCGGCGCATCAATCTTGCTTTGGAGACGTCGGCCACGGATGTGGACGGCGGGACATTTGCGCCGAAACGCGATTTCCAGTCCAAGGACGATTACCGCACGGACACCCAATTGGAGGAAACACCTCCAACGGTCAATCCGCCGGCGGATGATCTCGAATTCGAACAAGCGCCGCCGGATCGTGATGTCGCGGCGCGGCTTGACCAATACGCCGATATCGCTGCGTCGGGGACAGTCCTCGATCTCGGCGAAGCGCTCAAAATTGCACAGGCGTCTTCACGTGAGTTTCTGAATGCCGAGGAGGAGTACATCCTCGCGGCGATTCGTCTGCTGATTGAGCGACATCGCTTCGGACCTCGCTTCTTTAACGACACGCGGCTGGCGCTCGACGGCAATCTCGATACGACGAACAACGACACAACGCTGTCGATCATCAATGAGTTGCGCGCGGTGCAGCAGTTGCCATACGGCGGCGCCATCGAAGCGTCACTCATTTGGAACGCGGCGGAAATGTTGCGTGAGGAAGTGTCCGGCGAATACTCCTCCGCCACGACGTTTGCGATCAACGCAAACATCCCATTGCTGCGCAATTCCGGTCCGATCGCCAAGGAGTCGTTGATTCAGGCGGAGCGCGATCTCGTTTACGCGGCACGGCAGTTCGAGCGATTTCGACGTGTATTTCTTGTCGATATTGCCGTCGATTATTTCGATCTGGTGGCCCAGCTCTCCGCGATCGCCAACCTTGAGCGTTCGCTGGGAAGCCGCTTGCAGCAGCAGGAACGCACAGCAGCACGAGTCGCGGCGGGGCGCGAAGCGGCGTTCCAAACTCGCCGATTCGAGGAACAGGTGCTCGGCGTTCGAAGCAGCCTGATAAATGCGCAGGAACGGTACATCTTGGCGCTGGATCGATTCAAGGTTCGTTTGGGACTGGCCGTGTCGGATGAGGTGGTCATCATTCCGGTCGAAATTCGCGTGCCGGAGCCGGAGATCACTCCCAAAGACGCGGTGGCGCTGGCGCTGAATTACCGGTTGGATCTCCAGACGCGTCGCGACTTTATCGACGACTCCCGGCGCGACGTCGCGAACTCAAAGAATCAGTTGCTCCCAGATTTGGATCTGGATGGCGGCGTCCGCATCGGATCGGATCCGAACGACAATTACGGCGACTTCGACTTTGACTTCAAAGAGACGGGGTACAACGCATCCGTCACCTTTGGACTCCCGCTGGATCGCGAGATCGAACGCCTCCAGTTGCGAGCATCGATCATCGGCCTGGAACGCGACATCCGCGGCTACGAGCAGTTTCGGGACAACGTCATTGTCGACTCGCGGGCCTCGGTGCGGGCGATCGATCAGGCCCGATTCGGTCTGTCGCTTGCCGAACAGCGAATTGGCATCAACGAATTGATTCTTGAGCAGCTCGTTCTTGAAGAGGCCGACTCGCTCGAGATCACGAATGCGGAAGATCAATTGCTCGAGTCCGAAAATGCCCGTGATCTCGCCTTTCGCGACCTTCGAGTATCGATTTTGAACTATCTGCTCTCGACCGGGCAAATGCGTGTGACCCGGGAGGGGCAGTTCGACCCGCTGCCGGGAATGGGTGATATCCGCATCGTGCCAGCGGGTGGGGTGGCGCCGCCTCCGTAAAAATAAAGGCCGCGACCGGACATCCAAAATCCCGTTTCATTCGAAAAAAACGGCAATAGAAGGCCGTCTCAGGCGTTGCCCTACGGGATCGAAAGTTCTTGAAGAGTTGGGCGCTTGCCGATCCTAGGATTGGTGAGGCGGCACAGCGAAACCATATGGGGCGCCCAGCGGTTTGAATGAGTGGGTGGAGGCTTCAGGTCTGCCTCGCCCCTTTGCAACAGTCGGAATCTCAGGGAGCGAATGACCATGCAGGAAGCCTCGACCGGATCCACCAATCAACCAGCGGCGAAATCCGCGCGCCAGCGGCACAAGCCGCGACGCTGGATCGTCCCGGTGGCGGGTGTGTTGATCGTCGCGGCGGTAGGAGTCTCCGCCCTCGGCATCGCTCGCACCCTCAACGCCGGCGGCAACTCGAGCGGCGGGCTGGACATTCACACCGTTCGCGAGGAGTCATTCGACATCCTCGTGACTGCCAGCGGCGAGCTCGAAGCGGAAAAGCAAACCGAAATCCGCAGCCAGCTTGAAAGCCCCGCGGACATTGTCGAACTGGTCGATGAAGGCGCCCGCGTCAAGAAGGGCGAATTGCTCATCAAGATCAATGACGAGTCGATCCGCCGTTCGATCGAGGATCAACTCCTGAGCGTCGAAGCCGCACGCAGCGACCTGATCGCGGCGGAAAATGCGCTGGCGATTCAGCTCAACGAGAATGAAGCGTCGCGCCGTCAAGGCGAGCTGAAAGTTGAACTGGCGACGATTGATCTGAAGAAGTGGGAAGAAGGCGAAGTCGCAAAGCGCCGTGTGCAGCTGCGCACAGCCATGGACCGAGCCGAGCGGAATTTCAATCGCCTGGACGAGAAACTCAAACAGTCAAAGATTCTCTTTGACAAAGATTTTCTGAGCTATGACGAGTTCAAGCGGGACGAGATCGAGTTCTACGAGGCAGAAGCCGCTGTTGAACTCGCAGAAAAAGATATTGATGTCTACGAGGAATACGAGTACGGCCGCGACAAAAAGCAGAAAACCTCTGACCTTGAAGAAGCAAAAGCCGAACTCGACCGCACGCTCAAGCTGAATGAGAGCCGCCTCGCCAGCAAGGAAGCAGACGTCACCAATCGCCGTCGCCAGCTTTCGATTCGTGAGGAGCGTCTTTCAAAACTTGAGGAGCAGCTCGCGGCGACGGTCAACATGGCGCCGACGGACGGACTGGTCGTCTATGGCACGAGCATCGGCGACAATCGTTTCCGTTCCATGTCGGGCGACGGCAGCCTGCAAATTGGCCGCACGGTGCGTCCCAATGAACTGCTCATCGTGTTGCCGGACACCACGTCAATGGTGGCGTCCGTTCGTGTGCATGAGAGCGTCGCTGGGCGCATTCGTCCCGGACAGCGCGCCAACGTGCGTGTTGATGCGATTCGCGGCGAAGTGTTCAGCGGTCAGGTCAAGAGCGTCGGTGTGCTCGCGGAATCCGGCGGCTGGCGCGACCCGAACCTGCGTGAGTACACCGTCAAGATCCTTCTGGACGGCGGCAACCCGAGTCAGAAATTGAAACCATCAATGCGAGCTGACGCCGAGATCATTTTGGGCGAAGTGACGGACTCGATCGCCGTGCCCGTGCAGTCGATTTTCCACGAAGGTCAGGTGAGCTTCGTGTACACGTCCAACGGTGGGAAATATCAGAAGTCGCCGGTGCGCATCGGTCGGCGCTCCACCACGATGGCGGAGATTGCTGCAGGTTTGAGCAAGGGTGCGAATGTGCTGATGCGCGAGCCGCAGCCCGGCGAAGTGTCGAATCGCGAAATCACGCCGCAGGCGATTGCGGCGATCCAGCCGACGGCTGAAGAAATCGCGGCGGCCAAAGCTGAAGAAGAGGAACGAGCTGAAGCGCTGAAGGCCGCATCCGAGCCACAGATTGATGTGGCCGCGATTCGTCAGATGTTCGAGAACAATCCGAATATCCCCGAGGATCGTCGCGAGGCGCTCAAGAAGATGTCCGACGATCAAGTCCGTGAAATGGCCAAGCGCATGCAGTCTCAGGGCGGCGGCGGACGTTCACAGGCGCGTGGTTCGGCCAGCGACTAATTCGCGGCGTCCATCCCGCAACAATGATCACAAGACGGGCAGACGCCCGTCTTTTTTCATGCGCTTCTTCGCTGCAATTCCGATCACGCCGCCTGCGACAAATCGCCTTCATCCAGCGTGTAATTGTCGTCCAGCACGTGTTGCCCCTCGGCGAACGCAATCTGCGTGCGCGGGGCGTCGCGCAGATCGATCGTCACGCCGACCGTCTGGTCCGTCGGCATCTTGTCGAGGCCGCCGATCAGGCGCACTTCCGGGCGGCACGGGTCTTTGGGGAACCAGTTCGTGACCACGGCCTTGTCGCCGGTGTTCAATGTGACGACCGAACCCGGCGTATAGGGCGGCGTCACGGCGAACAATCCTTCAAGCACGATCGGGTCAATGCGACCGATGTACTCCGGCTGTCGAATCAGGTTCAGGGTTCCGACGCGTGTGCGCACGGGTTTGGATTCCGCGCCGAAGCGTAAGCGGTCGAACAGGTCCGCCGCGGCGATGATGCGCGGAAACACATGGATCATGTCGCCTTCGCGCCCCTCGGGGCCGAAGATCTGCTCCATGCCGTCCACTTCCGGAAAGCCGAGCCCGTCGTAGCGCTGGTGATGATGCAGCACGGACGCCGCCGCCGTCGCATCCACTTTGCCGGACACCATGCGATGCCCGATGCGCACGTGCTCGCGCCATTCCGGATCGGTTTCATCACCGGTTTCGTAGAAGCGCTCCGCAGCTTCCTCGGAGATGTGCATCATCCCGATGTCGTGCAGCATAGCGCCGACGCCCAGGTTGACGATGTTCGCCGCGTCCTTGGGCGCGAGGCGCTTGCGCTGACGCACCAGATACCCGCCGAGTTTGAGACCCATCAGCAAACTCGTCAGGCACACGGCGCTGGCATGGCGCACGTGCGGCGTGCCGGCGCCGATCATCTCACTCAAAAAATGCGCGGCTCGCGGGCTCTCCAGCAGCTTGTCCATGAAGTCGCTGATGGAATGCTTGAGTTCGCCATATTCGACGTTCGCGGCGAAATCATCCGCCGTCGCATCGAACACGACACCAAGCTTGCGCGTGAACTCGCGGTGGGATTGATCCAGTTGCGGGTTGGCGTGCTCACGAATGAACTCAAGGCCGGGCCACGCGATCCACATGTCGCGAACGTCCTGCTCAACCAGGCGGTCGATCGCGCGCTCCGACAGCTTCGCGCCGGCATGCAGGAGCACGCGTCCGGGGTTCCCCGGGTGGTGCACCGGCATGGCGAGCGGCATCCCTGGCCTCGCTTCCTCGATGGTGACGCGCAGCATGTCACCTCAGGAATCGACCGTTCCGAAGGTCCGAATCACTCAGAGGGTGATTTCGGGGGGGTCGCCGGTTGCGTTTCGGGGGGTTCAGGAAGCTGGGTCGTGGGGGAAAGGCGGATTTCAATCGATGGCGCTTCGCCGCCGACCGTGCGGATCGGCCGCTCCCACGGGCTGGCCCCGATATAGGCGGGATGCTCCGCCGAGAAAACATGCGTTTCTCCGTCCGGCGGCGTCACGCGAATCACCAGCGCGTTGTAGAGACCGACGTTCAAGACCACGACGCCGTCCGCATCCGTGAAGCCAATCGCAGGCTCGGGCGGGTTTGGATTGAGCGTGTGTGTGTTGGACGCGCGAACTTCGGCATGCGGCACCCGTTCATGCGAAGCGCGGTCGCGCACTTCGACGCGCATGGGGGCGAATTCGTATTTGCAGCCGGAAAGAATCAAAGTCAGCAAGAACAATGTCGCAATTTTCATGGCAGTACACTCATTCGAAATTCCAATGACGACAAATGCTGCCATCTGTAGTCTTGCACGCCTGAAAACCACGGGGTGCGAGCGGGAATGGTTGCCTGATCCGAATGCTTGGACCATGGCCGACGAAATTTATACTCTTCCTCTTCGATATTCAGAATAAGGTCGTACTGGTATTGCGGCGCCAGTCGAAGCAGCGCAATTCCATCTTCGTCAATTGAAAAATGTTCATCATCAGGAGTTGAGGTAAGCGGGCAGAGCTTGCAGAGATAATCGATCGTGACTGAGCCTCCCGATATGGGCGACTGCGTAGAGGGGTCGCGGACCTCCAGCATGACGAATGCATAATCTCGACAACAACCGGCGATGCAAAGTGCTGCGGTCAGAGTAATGAAGGCTCTCATCATTCACCAACCGTCTTCTTCCGCCTCAAAATATGATGGTAATGCTGCGCAAAGCGGTGTGCCTCATCGCGGATCGCCTGACACAATTTGAGGCCGAGGTTCTCGCGCCCGAGGCGGATCGGCTCCGACTTTTCCTGCATGTAAATGAGTTCTTCCTTCTTCGCCAGCGAAATCACCATCGGCGGCTTCACCTCAAGCTGCTCGAACGCCTGTTGAGCCGCGTGAAGCTGCCCGAGCCCGCCGTCAATGAGAATCACATCGGGATACAGCTCCTGCCCGGCGCCCGCTTCGCGATAACGCCGCGAAACAACTTCCCGAATAGCTGCGTAATCATCATTGTCCACCGTCTTGATGCGATACCGCCGGTACTGCGTCTTCAGCGGCTTGCCGTCGATGAAACACACCTTGGACCCGACCGTCTCACCGCCTGCAAGGTGCGCGATATCAATCGCTTCAATACATCGGATCGGACTGTCCATGCCCAGTGTTCGCTGCAGACTGCGCGTCGAACGCACCGGATCGATATAGAACGACTCCGCCTCCGGCTGCCATTTGTCGCGCCTATGAGCGCGCTCATCAAGCTTTTCAATCGCGCGGATCTGATCGCGCAGCGTCGCGGCTTTCTCAAATTCCTGCGACTCCGACGCTGCCTGCATTTCGGCGCGCATCTCGCGCAACATCACGCTGCGTTTGGAGCCGAGAAAGCGCACCAGATGGTCAATGTCTTCGCGGTAGGTTTCTTTGCTGATTTTCGCCGCGCACGGCGCCGTGCATTGCCCGATGGCGTGCAGCAGGCATGGCCGGAAGAAGCGGCGCTGGTCGTCATCTTCGCGAATGTCCAGTTCGCACGTGCGGTATTTGAAGACTTTTTGCAGCAGTTCCAACGCTTCTCGAAGGGCGCCCGGCGCGGAGAACGGGCCGAGGATGCGGGCGCCGCGAAAGCGCGGGTCGTTGGGCGCGCGGGTGATGTACACGCCAGGAAAGTCATCGCGCAGCGTGATCGCAAGGTACGGCCACGTCTTGTCGTCCCGCAACATTGCGTTGAAGCGCGGGTGCGTGTCTTTGACGAGCCGCGCTTCGGTGAGGACGGCTTCCCACTCAGAATCGCACGGCAGAAACTCGAAATCGTGGACGTGATCCAGCATCGGCTGCTTGCGCGGCCCGAGATCGGCGCTGGGGATGAAGTAGCTCGACACCCGTTCGCGCAGTTTCAGGGCTTTGCCGATGTAGAGGACGACGCCCTTGTGGTCCTGCATGAGGTAGACCCCGGGCGCGCGGGGAAGGGCGCGGGCTTTTTCAAGCAGGCGTGCGAGACGATCGGCCTGCGATTCCGAACCCCACGGCGGTGGGGGGGCGTCAAGGCGGCGGGGGCGATCAATCTGACTGGGGTCTTCCTGCACGCCGTAGTATATGGATAGTTTTGTTTGCAGATCATGCTCGAAGAGAAAGGCGAGGCAATGTTCAAGCGTTATTTGGCAATGGTGGGTCTCGCAGCACTGAGTACGTCGCATTTCGCTATCGCACAATTAGAGGACGAGCGTCCAGATAAGCAGTCACAAGCAATCGCGTTTCCAACAGACCGCGAACTCGCTGAGGCAGCCGTGGAAGTGCTCTTGGACCTCTCACAAGCTGACGAAATGCGTGCGCTACTGAATTCCTCGAAATCGCAATGGAATCTCGATGCAGTCCGTGGAATTCAAGATACCTGGCCAGAAGGGCTGACCGTCGACGGCATTATCGAAGTTGATCAACAGGCCGTCAGGGCCGTGTTTTCGCGCATCTCGAATGTCCTTTCCAAGCATGCATGGTACGCGGCGGCAGTCAGCCGAAAGGACGCCGCGTTCTTTCTCGATCTCCCCGCGAAAGTTGCGATCATCGGAACGGCGGGGTTATTAGAGATTGACGAAAAAATCGCGCTTCGGTATTCAATTCAACGATTCATGGAGTTGCCGATCGCGGCTTACCAAATAAATTTTTCAATTCTCTACGTTCCAATATCCTCGAGCGATCCCAAGTTCGTGGTCGATTCAATTCTGGAGGTTCTCAAACTCGGTAATTTTGATTGGTCGCAAGCAAGATTGGCTTTGGCGCGCATGCCGCGCGGCTCCGCAGCGTATCTCTGGGAGCGATTTCACGACAGAGAGTTCGTGCAGCTCGGCGCAACCGCCGAGTCAATCGTCGTCGGATACCTTGAGAATTATGCGAGGTCCATCGGGGAAGAATTGTCTCCAATGCTCAGCAATCGAATTAGAGAATTTGCCTACTGCCCTCCCCCAGCGAACTTTGCCTTTTTGGAGCATGCGGCGCCAAGCGATCAACAAGCTCAGCTCGTACTCAAGAAAGTGCTTGAAGCGCCGATCGCGGAAGAAGTTGATTGGGCTATCGGAGAGGACGGGCGAGAGCTCGGAATTTCAATTGGTGTTTGGATGCGATGGAAGGAGTTCATACGCGAGAATCTCGACAATTTGGATTTACCCGAACCGCGCCGAGCGCAGATAGTCGCGATAATCAATGAATCAAAGCAATACGACCCAGAAAATGCGAGCGACGAACGCTAGCGAAGTCGATGGGCATTTCGTCGCTCTCGCTCAGTGTTCCACAACTCAAACGCCGCCGGATGATCCTTCACGAGCTTGATGAGCTGGCTCGTCGAAACGCCCAGCCGCGTCGAGGCGGGCTTCGGCTCCCATGTCTCCGATGCGATCACGTCGAGGGCTTCTGCAAGGAGCGCTGGGAAATCGTGGTGCTCGGGATTGCAGACGATCTTTGTGCCCTGGCGGCGGGAGCGCCAGAGATCGGATAGAAAGGAACTTTGGCCCTCACCCGTCATCGCTTCGCGATGACACCCTCTCCCAGAGGGAGAGGGAGAATCGTGCAGCCAATCCAAGCCCGACGGCGCGGGCGGTGTGGTGCGGTGTTTGGTGGCGAGGTTGAGCCGCAGGCGGCGCAGGGCGACGCGTTTGTTGTCGACCTGGCTGCGCCGTTCGCTGGCCTGACCCTGAATGCCCGTCGGTTTGTGCGTGATGACGACGGCGGTTTCGACCTTATTGCGATGCTGCCCGCCGGGGCCGCCAGCGCGCGTACGCCCGAGTTCGCATTGGGCGAGGAGGTCTTCGTCTGGGAGGGTGGCAGGGTGCATGTTGCGTCGTGCGTTTCGGTTGAGGTGTCGTTCAAACTATCGCAGATGCGCTCCAGCCTCCTCCCCCGCCTTGCGGGGGAGGACTGAGGAGGGGGCTACTCCGGCTCCATCTTCTACAAGTCTCAAACGAATAAAGCGCTATAAGAGCGAAGTAGTAGGAAGTAGTTCAGTCGCCCTCCCCTAACCCCTCCCGCGAGGCGGGAGGGGGCTACGAGACTACTGCCCGCTGCACACCTCAACCGTGAACAGCGAGAAAGCACGCATGAGGCTTGAAGGATCGGTAGTTGAAGAGCCCTCACCCGTCGACGCTGCGCGTCGCCACCCTCTCCCAAGGGAGAGGGATTAGCACGCCGTCGTCGGCACGGCTTGCAATGAAAGATCGTCGACGTCGCCAGCGTTGAGCTTCTCGTGCGCCAGCCCCGCAATCATCGCGGCGTTATCGAGGCAATACCGCATCGGCGGGAGACGAAGATCAAGGTCGAAATTGTCAGCAAGCGTGGGCAATTCGGCACGCAGGCGCGAGTTCGCGCTGACGCCGCCTCCAACGAGGAGTGAACGACACGCGCCCGTGCCACCGGTTGCTGTGTTCTCCAGCGCTCGTTCCACTTTCTTCAATACCGCCGCGACGGCCGCGAGCTGAAAACTCGCGGCAAGGTCAGCTTTTTCCGATTCCGAAAGATCCGCATGATCGCGCTCAAAACGCACGTCTTTGCCATCGCGCACCGGCTTGCCGCGCACAGCGTAGAGGACGGCGGTCTTCAAGCCGCTGTAGGAAAAATCGAGCGATCCCGGCTCCAGCAGACTCACCGGAAACTCATGCGCCCGGTCGTCGCCGCTCTGCGCGAGTTTGTCCAGCTTCGGCCCGCCGGGATATTCCAATCCCAGGATCGTCGCGACTTTGTCGTATGCCTCGCCGATCGCATCATCAATCGTCGCGCCCAGTCGGCGCATCTTCAGCCAGGACTCAAGTCGATACAACGACGTATGCCCGCCAGACACCACCAGCCCAAGCGCCGGAAACTGCGGCGGGTCACGATCCAGCGAACACGCATACAAATGCGCATGCACATGATCGATCCCGATCAGCGGCTTGCCGAGTGACCACGCCAACGCTTTCGCGGCAGCGACGCCGACCAGCAGCGAACCGATTAATCCCGGCCGATTGCCAACCGCAACGGCGTCAATATCAGCAAGCCCGACTCCCGCTTCGTTCAGAGCCTTGCGCACGACCGGCAGCACACGATCCACATGCGCGCGGCTCGCGATTTCCGGCACCACACCACCGTATTCGACGTGCAGATCATCCTGCGAGGCGATGACGTTCGACAGCACATCGCGACCATCGCACACGATTGCGGCGCCGGTTTCATCGCAACTGGATTCGAATCCGAGAATCAGCATGCGCTGCTCAACGCGTGCCGGCGCCTTCCGGCTTGACGACTTCGACCGGGGCATCCACAAGCCAGCGTTCCACGCCGGCGCCCGTGATGCGCAGCTTCGACACGACTTCGCCGTCGGCATTGCGAATCTCGATCTCGCCGCCGGTGAGGTTGACGCCCTCGGGAACGATGGATTCCGGCTCCGGGAGTTGATCCTCCGGCGCGACGCTGGACATCGCGCTGATGCGCCGCTGAATCCGCTCCATGTCGCGTAGCAAACGCTCGCGCACGGTCTGGAGCCGCTCCAGCTCTTCGAGTTCAACGCTGTCAGCGACAACAGCGTCCGATGCGGGCTCCCATGTGCCGGTTTCGATCTTGCCGATCAAGCCCTGCACGGCAGCGGCGAGTTGAAGGTCTTTCAGATCAGTTCGAATCCAGTCCGCGCCAACGCCGGGAGTGGGACCATTTCCGGGAGTCTCCCGGATCACGGCGTTGTCGCGCTGCATGCGCAGCATGTCAGAAATCTGCGCGTTGCTCATGGGCACGTAAAAACCTTCGGATGGATCGACACCCCATTCCGTGGATTCATCATCACGCTGAATTTTCTTGCCGGACGGCCCGTAGTAGTACTGCTCCGTGACCTTGAGCTGACCCACTCCCGACGGCAGCGCAATCACGTTCTGCATCACGCCTTTCCCAAACGAACGAGTGCCGACGATGATCGCACGATCACTGTCACGCAGGGCGCCCGCCAGCACTTCGCTCGCCGAGGCGCTTTGCTGATTCACAATGACGGCGACGGGGAATTTCGGCAGCGTGTCGGCGCGTGTCGCGAAGATCGGCTGCTCGGGGTGCGCCCGTCCGCGCGTCTTCACAATGAGGCCCGAATCGAGGAAGAAATCCGCCATCTGCGTCGCCGCGGCGAACAAACCTCCAGGATTGAATCGAAGATCGAGGACAAGGCCCTTCATGCCTTGCGCCTGCATTTCATCGATCGCGCTGCGAAGCTCCGTCGGCGTCGTCCCATTGAATTGCGACACGCGCGCGTAACCGATCTGGTGCGCCGGATCGATTATGTAGTCCCAGTCCTCGCCCACACGCTTCCAGCCGGACACTGTTCGGGTGACGATCTGGCGACGCACAATCGGCACATCAAAAGTTTCACCGGCGCGGCGGATCGTCACCATCACTTGTGTGCCCGGCTCGCCGGATAATTTCTCGATGGTGTCATCGATGGGATGGCCGATCGTCGGTTCGCCCTCAACCGCGACAATCTTGTCGCCCGCCATCAGCCCCGCTTCAAACGCAGGAGAGTCGTCCAGCGGCGTCACGATGGTGACTTCGCCGTCCTCCATGTTTACGGCGGCGCCGATGCCGACGTAGCGCCCGCGGACGCTCTTGTCGAAGTCCGCGAGGTATTCGTTGGGGATGAACTCGGTGTAGGGGTCATCGAGCGCTTCGATCATGCCCTGAATGGCCTGAAGCTGCATTTCCTCAAGGTCGGGATCCTCGACGTAGCGATCCGCGATGATGCGCTCGATGTCCACCAGCGGCTCGAACCAGGAATATGGGTTCGACGGCGCCGCGGCGTTGGTCGGCGCCAGCGTTATGACCAGGGCGCCGATGGTGGTTGAGGCGAGCAGGGCGGGGATCAGCTTGCGTGACATGATGGTGCGACCTCCGAGGGAATGAGCCGCCAGCGCGACTTGAAACGAGTTCCTGCATAGTACGCGGCCCGAGTCGCCGTGCGTGAAGGGCGATTCATCGCGGCGCCGGCCTTCACTCTGCCTACCATTGAAGCCGCTGGAGGATTCGCCGGACGGAAGCGTCGCGGCTTGTTGTATGGCAATCAATCGAGAACGTACGGACATCAAGGTCAGCCGCGAGCGCGCCGTGCTTGCGGCGGTGCATTTGCCGCAGAGCCGGTTCGACCCGAACGATCCGCTGGGCGAACTGAAAGCGCTCGCGGAAACAGCGGGCGCGACGGTGGTCGGTGAAATGATCCAGCACCGCCAGAAGCCGGAGTCAGGCACGTACATCGGCTCCGGCAAGCTGGATGAGCT
Source organism: Phycisphaerales bacterium (assembly GCA_029260345.1). GTDB lineage: Bacteria > Planctomycetota > Phycisphaerae > Phycisphaerales > UBA1924 > OFTM186. The sequence goes on from JAJDDK010000005.1 coordinate 569,842, forward strand.
CAAGGCGATGTGCGATTCGCTGGACGCGGCGATGGTCATCTTTGATCACGACCTTTCGCCCTCGCAAATCGGCAACATCGAGAAACGCATCGAGCGGAAGGTCGTGGACCGGTCCGAACTGATCCTCGACATCTTCGCCGGCCGCGCCACGACGCACGAGGCGAAATTGCAAGTCGAACTTGCCCAGCTTGAATACACCTATCCGCGATTGCGCGCTATGTGGGACCACCTGGAGCGCATCGTTGGTGTAGGAGGCGTGGGCGGCATCGGCACGCGCGGCCCCGGTGAGCAGCAGCTCGAAGTTGACCGCCGCCTCGTGCAGAACCGGCGCACTCGATTGAAGCGCGAGCTCGGCGAAATTCAGGACCGCAAAGCCCGCGCTGTGAAGAAGCGCAAACAGGATCACGTGATGATCGGGCTGGTCGGCTACACGAACGCTGGCAAATCAACACTGTTCAACTCGCTGACCGAGGGCGGCGCTTACGCCGACGACCGCTTGTTCGCAACGCTGATGACGCGCACGCGCGAATGGGACATGGGCGGCGGCGAGAGCGTCATGCTGTCAGACACCGTCGGTTTTGTGCGCGATCTGCCGCACCATCTGGTGGCGTCGTTTAAGGCGACACTTGAAGAGACCACGCACGCGGATTTGCTGCTGATCGTGCTGGACGTCTCCGATCCCGCGGCGGAACTGCACTACGAAACCGTGATGGAGACGCTGGACTCGATTTTCGAAGAGACGCGCAAGGCCGAGGAACGAGCGGGGGAAGAGTGGACTGCGCCGAAACGGGTGCTGGTCCTCAACAAGGTTGATCGCCTGCGCGACAATACGGAACTGCTCGTGTGGATGAACCGGTTCCCCGGCGCGATCCCGCTGTGCGCCGCCGCACTGGAGCACGCTCAATCGCGCGAAGGGTACGAGCGGCTGCTTTCACTCGTGCGAAACGTCAGCACAGGTGACGTGCGTGAGATGACGCTTTCCATTCCCATGTCGGACGCGAAGACGATCCACACGATTGAGAATCGTGCTGAGGTTTTGGATCGCGAGTATGAAAATGGCGCCGTGCGACTGCGCGTGCGGATCGGTGCGCGGCAGCTTGATCAGCTCCGGGTTGGCGGGGCGCGGATAACGGTGGTTGAGGAAGCGCCGACCGGGTAATCTCGTGGTCATTCGGGTTTCCATCCAGCTTTAGAGCGGTATCGAGGCGCAATGACAGAGTCCCTTCGCCAATCCACCGATGCGGCCAGTCAGTTCAGAATCAGGCGGGTTTTCATCGGCGTTATTGTCGGCTTGATCGCTGTGGTCGTCTTCGTAGCTGGTGGAGCAGTGTCGGTCGGTCTGAATCGATCGATCCGTTATGTTCCTGCGGAGACCATTGAAGAGATTCGAAGTGCGTTTTTGTTCGGCGCTAGCGCAAGTGACGCAATGACTGCTCTCCATCAATGGCAATATGCGCCTGATATTTCAACCTCGCTTGATCATGAGGATTCGCGATGGATTCGTGAGTTCTATTTCCTTGAGCGCAAGGAGGGCGGGTCAGGCGTGCTGACGGTATTGACCAGTGACGGGCAGTTGGTCGCCGTGAATTGGGTGGAGTCTCTCGATTCTGAAGATCATTGGCAGGTCGTCGATCGAGAAAAGTTCGAACAGTATTTCTCGCTAATGGATCCTGTTGCTGAGGATTGAGTGGCGAGATTCGATGGAGCCTGCGATCGAACGCGGCTGTCTCGCTATGCGAACGGACCGCAGCGCGCATCCGCTTCCTCACGGGCGCGGTTCGGATCAGATCGCGCTTGCGCTCAACCATGCCCACGGAGACGTGGGCATGCCACCCCTCCAATTCCTCTGTCTTCCTCCGCGTTCTTCCCCAATTCGTAAACGCAACAGACGGGCGAGATCCCGGCGCGCCGGGATCCCACCGTCTGATCTCGTTTCGGCGCTCAGCGCACAGCTCGGAGAGCTGTGCCACCCTAAAGTCCCACCGGTGATATCCGTTCGGTATCCTCCTCCCCATGCTGACAAGCGTTTCATGGTTGAATAAGTATCTGGAGCCGGCCGGGCTGAGCGCGGACGAGGTCGCCGCAGCTCTGGAGCGGGCGGGTTTTCCCGTTGAAGGCCGCGAAGATCGCCCCGACGGCGATGTCGTGCTCGACGTCGAACTCACGAGCAATCGCGGCGACTGCCTAAGTCACGTCGGCCTCGCTCGTGAGGTCGCGGCCGCGACACGCCGCAAAGTGAAACTCCCGACCATTCCGTTCGACATCGAATCGGGCCCCGGTTCAAGCACGCGCGCCGAGTCAGTGACGGATGTCGAGAACACCACGCCCGCTGTCTGTCCGCGCTTCACCGCCCGCGTCATTCGCGGCGTCAAAGTCGGTCCCAGCCCGAAGTGGCTGCGCGATGCGCTCGAAGCCATCGGCCAGCGCTCCATCAACAACGTGGTGGATGCGTCCAACTACGTCCTGTTCGAACTCGGCCAGCCAACGCACACGTTCGACCTGAACACACTCGCGGGCCCGCGGATCGTTGTCCGTTGGGCGAAGGACAAAGAAAAGTTCCTCGCGCTGGACGGTCATGAACACACACTGCGCACCGATGAGTTGGTCGTCGCGGATGCGGAGCGCGCTGTTTCGCTGGCAGGCGTGATCGGCGGCGAGGACACCTCCGTCACCGAAAAAACAACGGACGTATTACTCGAAGCCGCGACGTGGGATCCGGCGACGATCCGCCGCGCTGCTCGCCGATTGAAAATCAGCACCGACGCCGGGCATCGTTTCGAACGCACAGTCGATCCGCGCACGATTGACTTCGCCGCGGCTCGCTGCGCGGCTCTCATTCTCGATATGGCCGGTGGTGAACTGCTCGATGGCGTCATCGACCGCGGCCGAGATGCGGCGCCGCGAACTGTGATCGATCTGCGACCGCGCCGGTGCGATCAAATCCTCGGCATTGTCGTTCCCCCGGCGGAAATGGTGAACCATCTCGAAGCAATCGACATTCAAACGGGAATGACCGACGAGGGCCAAACGCTGCGCTGCACACTCCCGGCGCACCGGCCTGACCTTGTGCGCGAAATTGATCTCATCGAAGAAGTAGTGCGCATTCACGGCTTCGATCACATTCCCATCGAAGAAAAGATGCCGGTCGAAGTGAAGCCGCTGCAGACTGAAGAACGCGCCATGCGCGAACTCGGCAGCGTGCTGACCGGCATGGGGTTCTTCGAAACCATCACCTTCAGCTTTGTGCGCCCGGACGAAGCGGACCTCTTCATGCCGCCGGGTTTACGAACGTTGAAAGTGCACGAAGAACGCCGCAAAGGCGAACCAGCCCTGCGTCCCAGCGTCATTCCGAGTCTGCTGCGCTGCCGCAAAGTGAATCAGGATGGGGGCGTGCGGCAAGCCGGCGGTGTTCGCCTTTTTGAAGCCGCCTCGGTCTACGCTGAAACAGACGACGGGCGCACCATTGAGAATCGCAATCTGGCGCTTTTGATGGACGCGCCCGAAGCGCAACACGCATGGCGCGAGCTGCGCGGCGTCATCGAAGCCTGTGCCCACGCCATGGGCGGCGCGGAGGCAACGATCGAAGTCGAACCGGCGCCGCCCGTCTTCCCGGCCTGCCGCGCCAATGCGCATGCCCTTGTGCGGCTCAACGGCATGCATCTTGGCTACATCGCGCTGCTCACCGATGAGGCGCTCACCAAATACGACTTGTCCACTCCCGTCGCTTTCGCAGAACTCAATCTGCCGGCGCTGCTCGAGCAATTCCCGCCCAAGGCGAATGTCGAATCGCTTGGCGCGTTCCCCGCGATTGAGCGTGACTTGAGTGTGGTCGTCGATGAAGGCGCCGCGTGGGCGAGCATTGAGGAAGCGGTGCAAGGCGCCAAGCCCGCGCTGCTTGAAGGGGTTCAGTTCGTCGGCGTGTATCGCGGCAAGCAGGTCGGCGCGGGCAAGAAGTCCGTCACGTTTCGCATGCGGTTCCGCGATCCGGCCCGCACATTGCGTCACGAGGAAGTGGACCCGCAGATCGAATCAGTGGTCAACGCATTGTCGGGGAAAGTCGGCGCCACGCTCCGCGCGTAGTCAGGGCGATCGGGCGAAAGTGCACAAAAGGAGAGTGATTGATGAGCCGCGTCTTTGCGACGGTGCTGCTGCTGGTGTGCTCGAACATCTTCATGACGGCGGCGTGGTACGGTCATCTCCGCTTTCACGATGCGTCGAAAACGTTGAATCTGTCGCCTTTGAAGTTGCTGCCCGTGATTTTGATCTCGTGGCTCATTGCGTTCCCGGAATACCTCCTTCAGGTCCCGGCGAACCGAATCGGCCATGTGAACTTTGGCGGTCCGCTCACGGCGCCGCAGTTGAAGGTTTTGCAGGAGGCGATTGCACTCGTCGTGTTCGGTGTGTTTTCCGTTCTGTTCCTTCGCGAGCAATTACGGCCGCGCGACTTGCTGGCGTTTGGCCTCATTCTGGTGGCCGTCATGATCGCGATGTCCGGTCGGGGGACGCCGCTCGCCGGGCAAACGCCGTGATGGGACTTGTGGCTGCCTTCCGAATTGACGCGGCCATTGCAGGCCGGTACAAACCGCACAGTTGAAACCGAGTCTCAATAGCGGCGGCGTCTCATGCCGCTCAACTGACGGAGCAACAGACGTGATGACGTGGCTGAGGCGGCTAGGCTTGGCTGGATTTCTGTTCTTCTTTGCCAAGGGAATGGTGTGGCTGGTGATCTTCGCAGTGGCCTGGATGTTGGGTCGCGGCGCCTGATCAGGGCCTTCAACACACCAGAAGGAGAGTTCGAATGACGACGACCACAGCGCCGATTTCGCAGCGCCTCAAGACCGAAACGCAACCCTTGCACGACGCCGCCGAAGGGCACGAGCTGCAGCGGGCGCTCCTGAAGGGTGAACTCTCGCGCGAGATGTACGCCGCCCACATGGAGCAGATGCTCCTCGTGCATCAGGCGCTTGAGCAGGCGCTGCGAGCCGCATCTCAGCGTGATCCGCGCGTCGCGGCGATCGTGGATGAAGACTATTTCCAGGCGCCGCGCCTCATGCGCGACCTGGCCCATTTTGGCGTCGATGGCGCGGTGGCCAAGCCGACGCCGGCGACGAAGAGCCTGTGTGATCGTTTGATCGCGCACTCGGAAACGCAGCCCGTCGCGCTGATCGGCCACTTGTATGTGCTGGAAGGCAGCAACAATGGCGGGCGTTTCATCGCCAGAGTTGTTCGCAAGGTGTACGGCCTTGAGACGGCTGGCGTTGAATGGCTTGACCCGTACGGTGAGGATCAGCGCGCCAAATGGGGCGTCTTCAAGACCACGCTTGATGAGCTTGAGTTTGACGGCGCCGAGGCGGACGCGGTCGTCGAGGGAGCGGGCGACATGTTCCGCGCCATTGCGTCCATTGGGGACGACCTCGTACAGTAAGCCCGATGTCTGCGGCGGCTGACCCTACTCGATCGTTCATTGTCGGCTGCCCGAGATCCGGGACGACGCTCTTGCAGTCATTGCTTGCGGCGCACCCGCGGATTGTGTCATTTCCCGAATCAAGTTTCTTCGCACGCACCATCGGCAACAGCAATTCCCGCATGTTCGGACGCTCATTGCGCGGCGTCAACGGCATGCGCCGGCGCCTGCGGGAATCGCTCGGGATTGCGAGCAGCGGCTCTCGCCGAAGCGTGCGACAGTTCCTGCAGGAAATCGGCCGCGAGGATTTGATCTGCAAACTTCCGCAATCCAGACGTCGCATCAAACCCCAGACGCAGGCATTTCTTGCGATTCTCGATCAGCTGGCGGCTGATGCGGGCGCGCAGGTCTGGGTTGAAAAATCTCCCGAGCATCTGCACTACATTCAAGAAATAGAACGATTCGCACCGGACGCACGGTTTCTCCATCTGGTCCGGAGCGGGCCGGATGTGGTCGCTTCCCTCTACGACGTCGCCAAGCGATATCCCGATATGCATTGGGGACGTTTTTATACCGACATCGATCAATGCATCGAACGGTGGGGGGTGTGCGTTCGCACGACGCGCGAATGCCTCGCGCGGCCAAATCACCTGCTCGTCCGATACGAATCGCTTGTCGCTGAAACTGAACAAACAGTTCGGGACATTTGCTCTTTTCTTGGTGTCGAATTCGTGGAAGACATGATCGCCAACCGTGAAGATGCGGTCAGTTCGCTCGTGACGAAAAAGGAAAGTTGGAAGAGCGGTGTGCGCGGCCAAATCGTCGACGCCAACGCGTCAAAGTTTCAGAAACTCTTCAATGAATCTGAGCAGCGGCACATTGTGGAACGAATTGAATCCTTTGGCGAGTTGCCGCAAGCGGCGCCGCTGACTTCGCGCTGATTTGGTGCGTTGATTGCATTACGTGTCGCGCACGCGAAGTGTCGCAATCATCGTGCGGCCGTACAGCATTGCTTTCTGATTCTTGAATTCATGCCCGGCGTCGCCGCCGCGCCTCCATGGGGCGCCAAGGGCGTGGCACAACGCAAACAATGGCCTCAGCCAAGCCTTTTCGGAGGCGTCAGTGCGAACATCCACTACATCAGCGCCGAAATGATCCGCCAGGCGCCGCAATTGATTGAATGGCATGGCGCCAGCATTGTTTGACTTTGAGCTGCGCGGATCGCCACTGAACAAGAAGCGCAAACGCGATGGATAGTTCTGCACATTCGCCGCGACGATCACGATCGCGCCGCCCGGGCGCACCACGCGAATCAATTCAGAAACGAAACTCGATTGATCGATGAGGTCGCTGATGCCCTCCGGACACACCGCGGCGTCAAAGGCGCCGTCATCGAACGGCAGTTGCCGCGACGTGTCCGCAAACACATAGTCGTCGCGCAATTCGTTCGTGTCTGCGGGCGTCACTTCGAATCCCAGCACACGCAACCCATCAGTCAACTGCCCTTGCGCGGCGGGGATGGCGAGCACGTGGCACGGCAACGCGGTGGAGTCAACCAACGCGCTTGAGATGGCGTCGTTTCTGGTCATGTGATGCGATGTATTTCGAGGGGTGGTTGTGTGACCGGATGATCGAGACCGAATGTGGCGCGAGTCGGCAGGTCCTTGCGGCAAAATCGCGCATAGCCAGGGCTTTCCTTGATCCCCACCTGATGGCGCTTCTCATGCCAAAGGTGCAACGAGGGGATTTCCTCAATGCAAACGGCGACGCGCGGGCGAGGCCTGAGCGAATGGATACGTCGAGCGAGGTCGTCGTCTTCGTATCCGTAGTGCATGTATTCCTCATCAAAGCCATTGATGGATTGGAACGTCCGCAGCCGGACTGCAAAATGATTGCCAATAATTTTCGGCTTGTGCCCCGGAATGATTCCAAAGGGACGCCACCGCAAGTGCCGCTCGTATCGACGCTGGCGATGACGCGCGCTCTCTTTATCAGATGGGCGCAATTGATAGTCGACGTCGTTGCGCAGGATCGAATCCGCGTCAAAGCGAGCGGAATCCTCCGCGCTCAGATTCGTTGGATATGTGAGGACAAGATCGGCGCCTTGGTTGAATTGCGTGAGATGCCGCGAAACGGTGTCCGGCGGCAACACGATGTCGCCGTCAAGAAACAGCAGCGCGTCGCTTGGTAAGGGCTCGAAGTGCGCAAGAACGCAGCGGACGCCATTGTTGCGAACCTGACCGGACCGCGCCATGCCCTGGTGCTCACGCTCAACAAAAAAAACAGGGTAGGGCGCGTTTGCACACGTCGTCTCGATGGTTTCGCGAATCTCAGGCTTTCTGACGTCCGACGTTACGATGAGCCCATCAGGCGAGGGCGATTGCATGAGAATCCCTGCGAGTGTTGAGTCGAGCAGCGACGATTTGTGCGTCGTCACCACGATGAAGATTCGCGTGTCGACGTGCTCATCGTTCATCCGTGTCATCCGGCGAAGGGTATCGAGTTTGGCGACGATCAGCGGCGCAAATTAAAACCGCTTGTGAGAGGCGCGTTCTTTCTGCGGCTTCAATCCAAGAATCGCCATGACAATCCGGATGTCCCCCGGCGTCGTCACTTTGATATTCGTCGGTTCGCCCTCGACCACGACGACAGTTTCGCCGAGGCGCTCGACCAGACCCGCATCATCCGTGCTCGAAAGATCCGCCTGTTCATATGCCCGTCGAAGTAAATCGACCTTGAACACCTGCGGCGTCTGCACGGCGACCACGTTTTCCCGTGGAACAGTTTCCACCACCGTGCGCACGTTCGTGTTGCTCTGCCCCCCGGCGCCGAGGAGCGCATCGAGGGGATCGATGTTGCGGTCCACTTTGGCCTCTGAACTCACGCGTTTGAGCGTGTCCGGCACGTCAATCGCGGGGATGACCGCGTCATTCTTTGCGGCGGCCGCCACGACGCGATCGATCAATTGGCGCGATGCGCACGGCCTCGCCGCATCGTGAACGGCGACATGCGTGCAATCTTCGGGCAAGTGCGCCAGCGCCGCTTTGACCGTCTCCCACCGATGCGTCGTGCCGCCGGGGCACAGCGTCACACCTAGCAGCGCAAGCTTGTCGCCATGGCGCATCTTGAACTCGCCGAAACCGTTCTCCTCCGCCGGACCGGCGACGAGAATGTGCGCGGCGGCGTCATGATTCACGAAAATCTCAACGGTGCGATGCAGCAGCGGCCGCCCGCCCAGATCTTCATTCAGTTTGTCTCTGCCGCCAAAACGGCGCGATGCGCCGGCGGCAGGGATGATCACGCCGAGTTTCATGGGGATATGCTACAGCCGCAATTCGCTCGACGGAATCCACCCCCGGAGGTCTCGATTCATGCTGCTGCACATCATTGCGAACCCGCGCCCTCGTGGTCAGAGCCGCTCCATCCGCGTTGGCGATGCGCTCATCGAGGGCTACTGCGAAGCGAACCCGAACGCCGAGGTCGTCGAGTTCAACCTCTTCAGTGAAGACCTCCCCATGGTGGATGAAGCCGGCGTGAACACGCGCATCCATCAAGCCAGGGGGCAGGAACTCGAGGGCGAGGAGAAGCAGCGCTTCGAGCATTTCATGAAATACATCGAGCCGCTCCAAAAGTGCGACCACCTCGTCATCACGACGCCGATGTGGAACTTCGCCCCGCCGTGGAAGCTCAAGCAGTGGATCGACACAGTGACGCAGGCGCGCGTGACTTTTGAATACACGGCTGACGGTCCGCGCGGGCTGCTCAAGTGCGAGAAAGCCGCGATCGTCGGCTCTCGCGGCGGCATGTACCCCGAAGACGGCGACCCGCGCCAGACCCATGACTTCCTGACGACGTACCTCAAATTTGCGCTGAGCTGGATCGGTATCGATCACGTCGAGACCTGCTTCGCCGATGGCGTGGACGCCAAGCGCGATCAGCAGGAGGAGATCGTCAAAGCGGCGATGGAGAAGGCAAAGAAGATCGGCAAGTCGTTCTAATCAGAGCCCCGAGCGCAAGCGAGGGGTCGCGGTTGCGCAATGTCTCATTTCAATTCCAAACTGAGTTTCCTCGACCGAAATTGCACAAAGACGACCAACTGGAAAGGACGCCTCGCCGCTTCCTTGCGAGCGCAGTTCGGGTCAGCCGGGCCTTAAGCGCCATCTCTCCAACCCCTCCGTCTTCCTCAGCGTTCCATCCCAATCCCGTCCATTCCTCGACCCGCCCTCAACCGCGGCAATTCAGGAACCGAACGAGAATTCGTGCGTCTCATTCACTGGCGCCAGGGTTGCGCCTAGAATCACTATCCACGGCGGCTCAACCCCGCCTGCTCTTTGACAACTGGGGCCGAACAGGGTTCGACCGGGCATGTGAAGTGTGGTGTGGCGCGTCGCGGCGTACGCTGGCCGCGTTAAAAAGCGTACACACTAATAACTGCCAACACGCAGTTCGCTCTCGCGGCTTAATTGACCGCGACGACCGCCGCCTGACGCCCGATGGGGTGGCGGTCGCTGATATCGGGCTGGTCTTCGCGCGGCGTCTCGGCGCGCGGGATGAGAAAACACTGAGACTGGGCAATGCAAGGGCTGTCGCCGGCCTGACCAACGCCGAGACTTCATACAGCGACTACACGCGTAGAGGCGCCACGCTGACTGTCACGGGACGGGGGTTCGATTCCCCCCGGCTCCATTTTTGAAATTGGACGATTGGTTGATCTTCAGCGATCTGGCCAAGTCCACAGATCCGCTTCCATTTTGTGCCGTATAGCCTATTGCGGCATGGCCGCAATGCGACCGATGGGCGGCGCGTGATGATGGATTGGCGGGGCACATGACGAATCGAGTCAAGGCATTGGGTTGGGCGCTCTCAGTGGCGGTGTTGTGCGCTCCGGCCGCGCTTGGTCAGTTATGCAAGCCGGCGTTGCTGGCGTCGTTCGGCGGGCCCGCCAGAGATGTCGCGATTGAAAACGATCTGGCGTGCGTGGCCGTGGGATGTGGCGGCTTGCTTGTGGCTGACGTGAGCGACCTCTCGATCACAAAGATCCTTGGCGCCATGGTGACTCCGAATGATGCCATCGGCGTCGTCATGGCAGGCGCCTATGCATACGTGCTTGATGAGCATGCCTTGCACGCGGTTGACATCAGCGATCCAAGCAAACCCTTCATAGTCGACTCCGCCTCGAGTTCCGATCCGTATCGGATCATACTCAAGGACAATTTTATTTATGTGGCTGACGGCGATGCCGGAATCAAACGCTTTGACATCAGTGATCCCTCGCGGCTTGAATTCAGAGGCGCGCTGAACACCAATGGAATTGCGATGGATGTTGACGTCGCTGAAAACGGCGCCATCTACATTTCAGACTTCAACAAAGGACTGAAAATTGCATATCCGGTGTCGCCCGACAGTCTTGCGCTGGTGACCACATTCCAGTATCCGTTCTCTGTCCGCGCCGTTTCGCTCATGGACGACTTCATTGTGGTCGCGTCATACTCGTCGATTCGAGTGCTTGACAAGAACTATCAGGAGATTGGCGTCGCTCCAACATTGAGATTGCTTCACGATGTCCTCGTGACTGGCGATTTCGCGCATTCGGTGAATTACAACGGGAATATCCAGACGTTTGACATCCGGAATCCCGCAGCGCCTCAGCTTGTGGAGTTGTCTGGCTCCGGCGAAGGCGCGCCTTTGAAAGAATTGGGTGAATTGGTTGTCACGGGCGGGGGGACAAAGGGAGTCGCGGTTTTCTCGGGCGGTGCGGAAGGCGATCTCAATTCGGCCGGCGGAATTGCGACTGCGTTTGGAGGCAATGTTCAATTCGACAAAGATCTGGCGTATGTCGGGGGCGCGGGACTCTCCACATTTCAGTTGAATGGCGAATCGCCCGTTGAGCTATTGGGGATGTACAGCGGAACCACGATCGGTGATCTCGTCATTTCGGGTGGCTATGTGTACACCATCGGGCTCGGTGATAATTCCACTTTGCAGCTCGAAAGTTTTGATGTGTCGAACCCAGCGGCGCCGGCCAAAGTCGGCGCCCTGTTGCTTGGAGCCCCATACAGAGGCATCTCAATAAGCGATTCAACCGTTTATCTATGCGGCGGCCAATACAATCACGATCCGACTCCGTTGCTGATGATCGATGTCAGTGATCCGGCCAATCCAATGCCTATCGCTGCTGTGGATGTTGATGCAAATGCGGTGAGCATTGCGGATGGTTTGCTTTACGCCGCGGGCGACTTTGTGCTGACGGTTCTCGATCTAAGCGATCCCTTCAATGTCGAGATCGTTGGAGAGGTGGAACTTGCGGCACGAGCGACTGCGATCGACATCGCGAATGGGTTCGCCTACGTCTCTTCCTTTTGCAATTGTGCAGACGGGCCACATCCGTCGCTTGAAATCATTGATATCAGCGCGCCTACCAACCCGGTGTCAATTGCAAGTCTCGAAGTGGATAGCGGTCTCAAAATCCACGTTGAAGACGATATTGCGTATCTCGCCGGCGGGCTGGTCGAGTTCGTTGATGTTTCAGATCAAACGAACCCCTCAGTCGCGGCGATGTTTTATCCGAGCGGCGGATCAGTCGACGTCGCGACTTTCGGCGACTTCATGTTTGTCAAGACCACGTGGGGGTTTGAGAAATACAGCCTCGCTCCTTGTCTGCATCCCGGTTGCACATCCGATTTCAATGACGATGGCGTGACGGATGGGACTGATCTTTCGATGTTGCTGCAAAGCTGGTATCTCGGTGGTGGGCTCCTGGCCGAACCGATCGCGCCGAACGGTGGACCAAACAATCTCTCGGGATATGCGGGGCCACAGATCGACCTGACGGACGACAATCTGGTGAATGGCGCAGACCTCGCGGTTCTGCTCGCCAATTGGGGTCCGTGCCGCTAGCGAGAACATTCGCCGCAGTCGTAACCGGTGGCGTTACGGACACGCTCCCCACGTCGCCAGCAATTGCGCGAGGTCCGCACCGTTGACGACGCCGTCGCCGTTGAGATCGGCGCCGCAGGCGGCGAGGCCTGGTTCGGCCACCACCTGAATGAAAAACGGAAGGTCCGTGCCGTAGCTCCACGTCATGCCGGAGTCTTGCGAGTCGGCGTATTGCGCGATGACGCCCGTGCCGACGGAGTTGTTGCTGTTCGCATAGGACCACCCAAGCGTGCCATCGCCAGGGGCTTCCGAGCCGAGCACGACCCAGTACGTCGTCGAAGGATCAAGCGTGACCGCGAGGACGGGCGTGAGCGTGCGTGCCGCGGGAGGGCCGGTGAAATCGGAGGTGGTCAGCGCAGTGATCAACACGCCGATCTGACCGGCGTTGTTCGAGCGCAACTCCGCAACGATGACGGGATCCGCAGACGAATCGCCTCCGATGATGTCGATGCGCGTCAGCGCATAGGACATCGCGTCCGTCGTGAATGACTGGGCTGCCCATGACCACTCTGTCGCGCCGGACGGCGGCGATACGGGATTCGGGTTGTTGCCGATCTCCGTCGTCGCTCGGAACGGCTCCGCGAGGTTTGTGATCACGACGTCGGCCTGCAAAATGGAATTGCACAATGCGAGAAGAGCGGACGCAACGATCGCGCGACTTGAAAGAGCCTTGATCACGATGAGAACCTCGAGCAGCTTGACCGGTGCATTCTGGCGGCATGTCGACCGGACACGCCCGTCGACGAACGCTGACGTGCCGACCATTGCACCGAATGGGAACGCCGGCTGTCGGCGGCGGTCCCGGGATTGACTCTAGCGATGCGCCATGACGGACTCAACGGAATTCCGTCGGAGCTGGCCTGCGGGAACGGCCAACTCGGTGCTTGGGGCTCGATCGACTTCCGCGCGACCTCAGATTGCTTCATTGGCACCGACGCCATCACCAGTGCGGCAGTTTTCTCTGGAACACGCCCAACGGTCGTGCGTTCCACGAATCAGTTAGCGTGCCGTCCCGGGTTGACGATGACTGACGAATCTTCCGCGCACAATCCGGATGCGACTTCGCGCGACGCGGAACTGGTTCGTCGGGCGCGTCGCGGCGACGCCGAGGCGTTTGAAGCTCTTTACCGCGCGTATTCTCCGTGGGCGCTTCGTTTGGCGCGGCGGTTTGCGCCGGACGATGACGCCGCGCAAGACGTGGTGCAGGATGCGTTTCTGTATCTGCTGGATCGCCTCCCGCGTCTCGAATTGCAGGGCAAATTGACCACGTTTCTCTATCCCGTCGTCAAACATCGCGCCCTCGATTTGAAACGAAAGCGTCGGCCGGATCTCTCGTTGAATCTCGATGCGGAGTCCTCGCCAAACACGCCTGCAACCCCGCAGGACAAGAACCCAGCGCTTCATTTGGCGGTCGAACGCCTCCCGGAGGCGCAGCGCGAAGTGCTGCTGATGCGATGTGTTGACGATATGAAACTGGCCGAAATCGCCGCGGCACTTTCCATTCCACTTGGCACCGCGAAGTCGCGTCTGCACCACGCCATTGAGGCTCTGCGGCAGGACGGCGCCATCCGCCGTGACCTCGAATAGAAAAAATTTCGAAGTTCGATGAACCTTTTCGAGGGGCTGGGCGCTTCACAGGTGTGAAGGAGCCGCATGTCCGATTTCCCTCGACAGGATGAATTAGGCGAGACGCCCGCCGGCCTTGGTGCGGAGCTCAAGGCGATGTTCGGCTCGGCGCCCGTTGTACGGGAGGATATTGACAACGCCGTTTTGTCCACGGCGCGGCGTCGGCTGGCCCATCGCCGGCGGGTGCGCCTGGCATGGCAGACCGTCACGTCCACTGCCGCAGCGGCAGCGCTGGCGATGCTCGTCTGGCTCGGACCGTGGCAATGGAATTCGGCGCCAGCGCCGAGCCCGCACTCCGCGATGGCGATGGCGCATGATTTCAATCGCGATGGCGATCTGGACATCGTTGATGCGTTCGTGCTCGCGAGGCACATACGCGATGGCGAGACGCCGCTTGCGGAGTGGGATGTCAATCACGACGGCGCGGTGAACTCGGATGATGCTGATGCGATTGCGATGGCGGCGGTTTCGCTTTCGCCGCGGGAGGTGATTCAATGAATCGCGTTCTCGCTGCTGTCTTTGTGATTGTGTCGCTGAGCGCGACCATGGGATTGTCGAGTCGGCATCGTCCGGACGTCGCAAATGTTCCTGCTGAAGACCAGGCAGTGCGTTTCTCCGCGATCGATGTGTTTATCGACTCCGGCGCTGCCCCACTCGCGGCATATCAGTTTGAATTGAAATTGACCGGCGGCGCGAAGATTGTCGGTCTTGAAGGCGGTGAACACGGCGCGTTTGCAGAGGCGCCGTTCTACGACCCGGCCGCATTGATGCAGGATCGCGTCATCGTTGCGGATTACAGCTTGGCGCCAGCGTCGGGCTTGCCGATGGGGCGCACGCGTGTCGCGCGCATTCACGTGCAACTTTCAAACATCGAGATGCCGCAGTTTGAGGCGGTCATCATCAAAGCGGCGTCCGCCGACGGCGGCGTCATCGACGTCAAGATTGTCGCAAACGAAGGAGCGCTTCCGTGAGCAGACGCTGGGCACTGGTGATTCTCGCAGTTGTGTCTCTGGCAATCGTCGTCAGCGCAGTGATGACGGCGTGTGAAAGTGGGAGCGCATCACGCTCAATGTCAGATTCGGAGGTTGTCAGGGTCGAATCGACATTTGGCGTTGATGGACGCGCAACAGATGCTCAATTTGATGAATTGTGGATCATTTCGAGAGATGGAATTGAACCTGATCCGGATTTAAATAACGACCGTTTCGATCTTGCTGGCGGCAATACGGAGGCATTCATCGGTGCTTCCCAAGCGAACGCGAGGTCCGATGGCAGCGTCCGACGCCAGCGAGGTACGTCGGATGGTCCCGAAGTAGCGTTTCAACGCGCTGAACTAAGCCGATCAGCGAGGCTGGGAGCCGCCCCCCTCGACGGGAGGGAATCTCCGGATCGCCTCCCCGTCCCCGGCGCGGGCGGCCTCATCACGCAAGGTAGAGACGGCACGGGTTTCGTTCACGTGCCGCTCGACCACACTGAGGTCGACGCGAACATTAACGGTCACGTCGCCTCTGTGAACGTGCGCCAACGATTCCAGAATCCGTACGACACCAAAATCGAAGCGATCTATGTGTTTCCGCTTCCTGCGGATGCCGCAGTCAATGGCTTCCTGATGACGATTGGTGATCGGCGCATTCGCGGCATCATTCGAGAACGCGAAGAAGCCGAACGCATTTACAACGCGGCCCGCGCTCAAGGGCACGTCGCCTCGCTCCTGTCGCAGCAGCGTCCGAACATCTTCACACAGAAGGTCGCCAACATCGAGCCGGGCAAGCGGATCGACATAGACATCACGTATTTCCATACGCTTTCGTACTCGGACGGCTGGTTTGAATGGGTGTTCCCGATGGTGGTCGGCCCGCGATTTAATCCGGTTGGCGCTCCCGACCCGGTGCTTGCTAATCCGCGCGGTCAGATGGCGCCGCAGGGGGCAACGGGGGTGACGTACATGCGTCCCGAGGAGCGGAGCGGCCATGACATCGGTGTCACGATAAAGATCGAAGCGGGCGTTCCGATCGAAGAGCTCATCTGCCGCAGCCACGTCGTGGAGGTGAGCCGGTATTCCGAAACGAATGCGACAGTGGCGCTGAGCCCGCTCGACGCCATCCCCAACAAGGACTTCGTTCTTCGTTTCCGCGTTGCAGGCGATCAGGTTCGCTCTGGGTTTGTCACACAGCGCACGGATGCGGGAGGTTACTTCTCGTTCATGTTAATTCCACCCCTCGATCTCGCGGCGACCCAGCGCGGTCCGATGGAGATGATCTTCGTGCTGGATTGCTCCGGCAGCATGAACGGCGAGCCGATCCGTCAGGCGAAATCCGCGGTCGAACGTGTGCTCAAACAACTGCGTCCGGAAGACAGTTTTCAGATTATTCGCTTTTCAAACAATGCGTTAGCGCTCGGCACAGCGCCTCTCGAGGCAAACCAGAACAACGTGCGTCGAGGTCTGAAGTACCTGGACTCTCTGAATGGCTCCGGCGGCACAATGATGATTGAAGGCATCAAAGCCGCGCTGGATTTTCCGCACGACCCACGTCGCCTTCGGTTCGTGTGTTTCCTGACGGACGGTTTCATCGGCAATGAGGCGGAGATCCTTAGCGCAATGGCGCCGCGATTGAAGGACTCACGTGTGTTCAGCGTCGGCATCGGCTCCTCGCCGAACCGACATTTGATCGCGCGAATGGCGGAGATCGGTCGAGGCGTCGCGGCCTACGTGGGCCCGCAGGATGATGCGGCCCAGATCATGGATCAATTCTTCTTGCGCGTCAGTCACGCATCGATGACCGATGTGCAGCTTGAATTTGATGGCGCCGCTGATGTCGAATATTTCCCGAGTCGTTCGTTTGATCTCTTCGTCGGCCGGCCCATCATGGTGACGGGGCGATTTGAGGGCGAGTCGCCACAACGCATTGTTGCTCGGGGGACAATCGCCGGTGAAGAGCGCATCGTGACGGCGTTCGCAACGGACGCGACGAACCGGACGGCGCTCGGGCCGATCTGGGCGCGCACGAAGATTACAAGTCTTTCAAATCAAGCATTGGAAACGCGCGACGGAGATTTCAAAAATGAAATTCGCAATCTCGCGCTCGAGCACGGGCTTGTTTCGGCGTACACCTCGTTCATCGCGGTTGATTCGTTGTCGCGCACCGAGGGCGACCACGGTGTGACCGTCACCGTGCCCGTGCCGACGCCGCAGGGCGTGCGCTACGACACGACAGTTGGGAAGTGAAGCGGCGTTGCGCAGGCCTTCCTTCACGCCGCGGCGGTGGACCGCCGTTCACCAAACCACGAATGAATGGTTGGAAGGACGATTAGGGTCAGGGCCGTTGAAGTCACTACACCGCCAATTACCACGGTCGCGAGCGGCCGCTGCACTTCGGCGCCGACGCCGGTGGAGATCGCCATGGGCAGGAATCCGACGGCGTCGGTGATCGCGGTCGCCAGTACGGGTCGGAAACGTTGCTTGGCTGCTTCCACGGAAGCCATGCGGCGGCCCAGGCCTCGGGCCAGTTGCTCGCGCGTTGCTTCGATCAGAATCTGACCGTTCAGAACTGCGATGCCGCCAAGCGCAATGAAACCGACCGCGGCGCTCACGCTGAACGGAATGTCACGAATCCACAGCGCGAGCACGCCTCCAACCGCGGCGAACGGAATGGCAAGGTAGATCAGTGCGACGTCACGCAGGTTGCGCAAACTGAAGAGCAGCAGAAAGAAGACGAGGGCCAGCGTTGCGGGGACGACGATGGAGAGCCGCAGTTGAGCCCGCTCCAGGTTCTCAAACTGCCCGCCCCAGTCGATGACATAACCGACTGGCAATTCGATTTCATTGGCGATGCGCCGGCGGGCTTCCTGCACGAACGACGACACATCGCGGTCCACGACGTTGCACTGCACGCGCATCAGGCGGCGGCTCCATTCGCGATTGATCGTCGCCGGGCCTTCGATCGTTTCCACCGTGGCGACTGATTCGAGCGGGAGAAGTTGACCAGAAGCGGTGGGGATGATGGTGGTGGCGAGCGCTGTGGGATCGGCGCGATGGCGATCCGGGAGCCGCGCGACGAGCGAGAAGCGGCGCTGGCCTTCGTACACCCGCCCGATCTCTCGCCCGCCGACGGCTTCGACGAACGCAAGCACATCGCGCGCCGGAACGCCGTGGCGCGCAATTGCATCGCGGTCGACTGTCACGCGCAGCATTGGTTGTCCGGTGAGTTGGTCGGCGGAAATGTCCGAAGCGCCCTGAATCTCAAGCAGAATGCGCTGCACGTCATCGCTCAAACGCACCAGCTCGTCAAAGTCATCGCCGAAAATCTTGATGCCAATGTCGGATCGAATGCTCGCCACCATTTCATTGAGGCGCATTTCGATCGGTTGCGACATTACGATGTTCAAGCCCGGCAAGTCGGCCAATGTCGCACTGATCGCGGTAGAAAATTCATTCTGTGTCGATGCCTTGGTCCATTCGGTTCTCGGCTTCAAGGTCAGAAAGATATCGGTGACTTCGAGACCCATCGGGTCCGTCGCGACCTCCGCCGAACCGATGCGGCTCCACACATGCTCAATCTCGTCGGGGTACTCATCCAGCAACAATTGTTCGATCTTGGTGTTGTAGCGCGTGGATTCGTCAAGCGAAACGCCGGCGAGCCGGATGACATTGAGTGTGAGGGCGCCTTCATTGAGTCGCGGCACAAACTCGCCGCCCAGGCGAGTCGATAAAAAACCTCCGCCTGCAAGGATCAACACCACGGACCCGAGCACCAGCACGCGCCGATTCACAATCCACGCGAGCGCCGCGCCATATCCATGCGTAATGCGATCCATGACGTGCAATCGCCTTGCGCGTCTTGGCGTCCGACCAAGCGCGTAGAAACCAAGCACTGGCGAGAGCGTGAGCGCAATCACCAAAGCGCCGATCATCGCGAAGATAAAGGTCCACGCCATGGGTCGGAACATGCGCCCTTCGACGCCCTGCAACGTCAGCACGGGCACGAACACAATCAGAATGATGCCCATGCCAAATGCGATCGGCCGCGCCACGGACTTTCCGGATTCAATAATGACGCGAACGCGCTCATCAGCGGTCAGCCGTCGGCCTTGCGCGTCCGCTTCGTCTCGTAACCGTCGCAGGTTGGACTCGCTCATGACCACGGAGCCGTCCACGAGGATGCCGAAGTCAATGGCGCCGAGGCTGAGCAGGCTCGCCGCGATGCCGAATTCGCGCATGCCGATCGCGGCAAAGAGCATCGCCAGCGGGATGACCGCGGCGACGATCAACCCGGCGCGAATGTCTCCGAGAATGACGAAGAGCGCCGCAGCCACAAGAATCGCGCCGTACAACAGATTGTGCTGCACGGTGCGGATGACTTGGGCCGTGAGATCAGCGCGGTCGTAGACAATGTCAAGTTCAACGTCGTCGGGAAGAGAGCCGCGCACGCCGTCCAGCCGGGTGCGCAGGGCGGCGGTCACATCCTTTGCGTTTTCGCCCATGAGCATGAACGCGAGGCCGAGCACCGCTTCGCCAGCGCCGTCGGCGGTGACGGCGCCGCGACGAATTTCATGATCGATGCGCACATCGGCGGCAATGTCACGAATACGGATCGGATTGCCATCAAACGATGTGATAATGATGTCGCGAATTTCATCAAGACTCGCGACGCGACCGACGCCCTGCACGAGCTGCGACTGACCGGCAAAGGAGATGACGCCGCCGCCGACGTTTTCGTTGTTGGTGCGCAGCGCCTCATAGATGTCGTCCAGCGTCAGGCCGAATTTCAGCAACGCTTCCGGCGAAATGACAACGTGGTATTGCTTCTTGAAGCCGCCCCACGCGTTGACTTCGGCGACGCCCGGCGTCTTGAGCAGCTCTGGTTTGATCACCCAATCATGAATCGTGCGCAATTCTTCGAGTGAATTGCGCCCGTTCGGCGAGCGGACGATGTAGTGAAAAATCTCGCCGAGGCCGGTTGAGATTGGTCCGAGTTGCGGACGATCAATGCCGTCCGGCAAATGCACGGTGGAAAGGCGTTCGGCGACGTACTGCCGCGCATCTTCGATGGTGATGTCATCATCAAACGTCGCCACGACCTGTGAGAGGCCGAATTTCGAGATGGATCGTACATCGCTCAGGCCGGGCAGCCCGCTGATCGCCAGCTCGAGCGGCAGCGTGATTTGCTGCTCGATCTCCTCCGGATTCAGGGCCGGCGCGCCGGCGTTGATCTGCACCATCACGGGCGTGGTGTCAGGAAACGCATCGACCGGAAGGTTGAAGAGCGTGACCACGCCCACGCTTCCCAGCACGGCATAGATGAGAAGCACGAGCAATCGGTTTTTGACTGAAAACTCAACCAGGCGCGCCAGTGGCGATGTCGGTGTCGGTTCGGGAATCATTCGTGAACGCACCCGGCGCCAAGGCGCGCTTTCAGCATCTCGGAGAGCGCCGTGAATGAACCAGTCGCCACCACGCGCTCGCCGGGGGACAGGCCCGCGTCGATATCAATCCACTGGTCAGACTTTGACGCCACGGCGACACGCCGAGCGGCGAGCAAATCTGGTCCGCTACTGACAAAGACAAACGTCGCCTCGCCGATAAGCTGCACCGCGGTGACGGGCACACGCGTGACCTGCGAGGTTGCAGCCGCTGCGATGCGGCCTTCGCCATACAAGCCTTCGCGAAGTTTCCCATCGGGATTGGACGCGACTGCGCGAGCACGAATCATGCGGGATCGCGGATCAACGCGCGCATCGATCCAAACCAGTGTGGCTTCGACGACGTCATCCGGAAGTGAATCCAGCCGCACGCTAACAGTGGCGCCAGTTGTGATTCGGGCCAGTTCCGATGCTGGCACGGAAAGCTCAATCCACACGGTCGAACGATCGGACACCATCATGAGCGGCTCGCCCGGCGACGCCATTTCTCCGACGGAGGCGTCACGCATCACCACATCGCCGTTGAACGGCGAGCGAATGGTCAGCGTGGCTGAACTGTCCTGTTCCGCTTCGATGCGCGCGAGTTCATCCTCGGACAGCCCGAGATTGATGAGCCGCTGCCGCGCGTTTGTGGCGTCGATGCGCGTGCGCTGAAGCGCCGCCAGCGCCGCTTCGAAATCCTGCCGCGACGTGATGTTGCGAGCGAGCAAGGAGCTCTCGCGTTCAAAGGATTGCTCACGCAACTCCACTTCAACATTCGCAGTCAGGAGGGCGCCCTTAGCGCCGGCGACTTCCGCGGAATGAATGCGCACCAGCGCATCGCCCGTGCGAACGTGCTCGCCCACATCGACGAGAACCTCGGTGACAATGCCGGACGTCAGCGGCGTGATCCGGGCGGTCTTGTTTTGATTGAACGTGACTTCCGCCAATGCGCGCACGGTCGGCGCCATGGTGGCGAGATCCGCATCGACAAATTCGATTCCCGCTTTGGTCATTGCCATGTTCGACGAAAAGCGAATGAGCAATTCATCGCCCGGGCTGAGCCGGTCAATCTGGTCGGCGCGACAAATCGCACAGTTGATTTCAGCCACGCCGTGTTCGGTGCAGAACAGGTTCGATGAAACCGTAGTTGCAGCAGCATCGTTACCAGCGGCTCCGAGAATCTCGGGATGACACAGGAAGCACTCGTCCTCGTACAGCCCGTGTTCATTGCAATAGAGGCGCGATTCATCTTCCAGTTCGGGATGGCACAGCCAGCATCGGTCTTCGTACCGATCATGCTCGCGGCACCAGAGACGATCCGCATCGCGCTTCGACGCATCGCAGATGAAACATGTCTCGCCTGTTTCGGCGTGCGAATGCGCGCTTGCAGGCGTCGTTGCGGGGGAAGATTGCGGCGAACGCTCGCAACCCGGCATGAGCACCCCACCGGCGAACAGGAAACTCGTGATCAGAAGAAGTGTGAAATATTTCATGAGTTGTGGTCCTCTTCGTTGGTGAGTGAATCACGCCACGGCGTGTCGCGTTGCATCAGCCCGTCAAGGATCGCTGCGGCTTCGTGGGCCGCTTCGAGCGCATCGACAAAGGCTGATTGCGAACGCACATAGGATTGCTGTGCGTCGAGCAATCTCAGGTAATCAGTCTTTCCCGCCTCATAGGCTTCGCGCGTCAGCGCCAAAGTACGCTCGGATTTTGGCAACAGAGAGCGTTCGTACGCGTCAATGGTCGCGCGGGCCGTGGCGTAGGAGCCCCACGCCGCCGACACGGCTTTGATGAGTTCGAGTTTGACGGAGCCAAGCGCCGCTCCGGCGGAAATGCGCTCCGCCAGCGTCGCGGCGATCTCGCCTTGATTGCGGTCAAACGCCGGAATGGCAATGCTCGCCCCGACATCAAGCGTGGTTTCCGATTCGGGATCAGAATAGCGCGGGCCGATCGCCACGACGACGTTTGGCGTCGCGTTGGCCTTCGCCAATTCGTGCGCGCGCTGGGCGCGTTCGATGGCGTTCTTGGCCTGATCGATGCGCTGGTTGCGATGCAGCGTGACTTCAACCACCTCGGCACGGTCCGGCAGCTCCGGTCGGTGTTCGAGGTCGTCACCAAGTGGACCTTCAATGGGATGATCGATTCCGATGGCCGCCGCCAATGCAGCGCGAGCCGCTTCGCATGATGCCTCGGCCGTCGCGAGATCAATCGCGGCTTGCTCGGCGACGACTTCGGCGCGAAGACGTTCAGATTCCGTCGCGGCGCCAGCCTCCATGCGCGCCTGGGCGGCGCTGAGCAGTTCATTGGATAGGTCGACCAGCTCGCGTTGAAGTGCGCGGCGGCGATCGGCGGCGACCGCATGCACGAATCGGAGCCGCACTTGGGTGGCGATTTCGAATTCCATCGCAAGGAACTCAGCCTGCGCTTCAATGCGATCGGATTCCGCGACAGCGCCGGCCTTTTTGCGTTTGCCGGCCGTGACGAATTCCTGTTCGAGGAGATACGCCGTTTCTCCGCCGCGACCTGCGCGGGAGCCCAGCGCTTCACCAACGAAGGCGAACGATGGATTTGGTGGAAGCTGCGCCTGCGATTCGCGCGCAGACGCGGCGCCAACCAGGTACGCAAGCCGGCGCATCTCGGGATGGTTCCGGATGGCGATGCGGACCGCGTCTTCGGCAGTGAGCGAGCCGTTGGTGATGAAGGACACGTCACGATAAGCCGCGGCCGTTGTGGAAGTATCGGCGTCAAGCGCTTCTGCATCACGGACGGTCGGCGGCGCGTCGGGATGGTCGACAATGCGCTGGTAAAGCACATCGCCCCAGTCGTATGGCGCCGGACCGGCGCAACCGGTCAGGCATGGCACAATCAGTGCGCACGCGGTGCGTGGGTGAAATCTGAGTTTCAAGAGCTTTGCTCCGCAACGTGATGACAGGAATCGCAAACACGACATCGCTCCCGGAGACGGCGTCGCCGGGAGTCAGTCAACGTTTGTGATCATGTCTTACGTGCGGAGTATGAACGTGCGCACCAGGCGCGATGCGTCCAGTTTCGCTTCGTCGAATGCGGCGACCGAGCGAGCGTCAGTTGCCGTTGGACCGCGGATTGAGATCGAGCTTACGAATTCGGCGCTCGGCGCGATCGCATCCGTCGAATGTTCACTCGATTGTTCCTGCTCAATGCTTCGCCGGTCCGAGCGGTAATCGACGCGAGCGAGCATGACGTCGACGCAGCACGGGTGCGTCGTTTCATCCCATTCACCGGAATCATCGGTCTTTGCGTCTGCCGTATTGCACGTCGGGGCACAATTCGGATCAACGTGCGCGGCTTCAATGGCGAAGTGCCCGCTCGATGAAAGACAGAGCACCAGCCCTTGCAGCCCGCCACTGGCCTGCAGCGACGCAGTCAATGCAATCCAAAGCGCTAGAATGAATCCGCCAACTCGTGCCATTCGGTATGACGGTATCCCGATGGTGCTGGGGCGTCCAGATGAATCCCTGGGGATTTAGCTCACGAGTTCGCGAGTCTTGCGATTCAGGGCGGGTTTCGTGGTTATTGGAAGCGCGCTTGTGCGTACATGTACGGCGCGCTGCGGCTTCGGCTCGGTCCGTGCCAGTTGAGCGACGAACCGCCATTGGAGGCTCAGGCCAATAAGGACGGCTACGTGCCACACTTCGTGCGGGCCAATGACGCCGGGGATGATGGTCGGCCATCGCAGGCCCAGCAAAATGGCGCCGAGTGAATAGGCGACGCCGCCAGCGAACACCAGTCGAACGAATCGGAAACCGCGTTGTTTCCAGGCGCCGATGACGGAGATCGCGGCGATCCATCCCAGCGCGAGATAGAGCGACGTGGTGAGTCCAACGGGCATCGAATCGCGAAACACAGCCGTGAGCGTGACACCGGTGATCGCGGCGGCCCACATGAGCGCGAGGCCCACCCAGCGCACGGCGCCGCGAAAGAGAATGCCATGCACCGGCGTGAAGGTCCCGGCGATGAGCAGAAAAATAGCGCTCTTGTCCAGATGATCCATCACTTGCGCGCCGGCGCTGTCGGCAGGCAGCATGTGGTACACGCCGCTCATCGTCAGTAAGAGAACGGCAGAGGTCGCAAAGATGGCGAGGAAGATGGCGCGGGCGGGGTCATCCCGGTGTCGACGCACCAATTGAACACCAAGCACCGCAAAGATTGCGGCGGCGCCAAGGTGCGAGATCGAGCTAACCGGCGCGAAGAAACCGGGGAGTGAGAGTGTCGACATGAATGCGAGAATTGTATGCGATTGGTGTTGAGCCGAATATGAAAAGGGTCAGCACTTCATTTGAATCAGTCCAACTGGGGTGTTTCGCTGGGCGCGTTTGGAATTCAGCCGTTCTGTTCGTGCCATGCCGCGAGGACTTCGGCTTCGCGTTCTGGCGAAATGCCGGCGCGAAGGCGGGCCTGACGCTCTTCGGGAAGGGTCATGTACCACGCGAGTGTGTCGCGGGCAGTGTCCGAAATGGGGCGGAAGGTGAGCCCGGCGCGCACTGCTTTTTCAATGCTGCGCTGTGCAAAGCCGGTGTAGTCGCCTTCGGCGGGAACCCAGACGGGCATGTCGGACCACGGCGCCACCTGATGTTCACGCAGGAATTCGGTCGGAACCCAGGTGAATATCGCATCACTGCCGACGCCCTTGCGGCAGCCCTCCAGCATCTCGCCAAACGTCATTGGTTTGTTCGGGCCGGTTGCGTTGTAGACGCCGGTGACGTTTTTCTCGACGCAGAGAATCATCCAGTTCGCGAGATCGCGCACATCAATGACTTGCGCGGCAGCATCGGGTGAGTCTGGGGCGAGGACTTCGCCGCCGCGCGCAATGCGCACGGGCCAGTACGTGAAGCGGTCCGTGTTGTCGCCGGGGCCGACGATCAGGCCCGGACGGATGACTGCGACGCGCCCCGGCATGGCTTCTTCGGCGGCTTGTTCGCACAGCGCCTTGAGCGGGCCGTACGTCTGGCCGGTGATTTCTTCGACGGTGGGATCTTCGAGCGTGCCGACGGGGTCTGTCTCATCAAGCCCGGCGCGCGGCGCTCCTGCATAAACCGAAATCGTGGAGATGAATGTGTAATGCTTGCAATGATCGGCGAGCAGTTCGGCGGACATTTTCACAATGCGCGGCACGTATCCCGAGGTGTCGATGACGGCGTCCCAGTCGCGCCCCTCAAGAGCCACGAGGTCGCCGTCGCGATCGCCTTGGAGTTTTTCGAGATCGGGGAAGAGGTGCGTGTTAGTGCGCCCGCGATTGAACAGCGTCACGGTGTGACCACGCTCGATGGCTCGTTCGACCACTTTCGGCCCGAGGAATCCGGTGCCGCCGAGAATGAGAATGTTGAGTTTCTTCGGCGCCGGGTCCGCCGCGAAGGCTTTCATGGCGCTGAATGGAATGGCGGCGCCAAACGCGACGGCGGCGCTGGAGCCGATGGAGGTCTGAATGAATTCGCGGCGCGTGGTCATGAACCGGCTCCTGAGGATGTTTCGTGATTGTCGCTTGTAGCAACTTGAGCGCGTGTGGTTGCGGGAGAAATGTGGGGATGTGAGTTCTCGTGCGCCGCATATCGAAGAAATGCACCTCAGCGGCTCGAATCGGGTACATGGGAGCCGGATGAAACCAGTGCAGCGGTCCGGGCCGCAGGAGAACGTACAGATTCATGCCATCGGGACGCCTTGAAGATGAAGATCATGCGGCGTCAGGGATGATCGCTCGCGCCCTCCGCCGCCTTGTCCTGCTTCGGCGCGGCGAGGGCAAAGCGCTGTTCTGGTCGGCGACGTATTTTTTCTTTTTGTTGTGCGGTTATTACATGCTGCGGCCGGTGCGCGAAACCATGGGCGTGCAGCGAAGCATGAATGATCTGGCGTGGCTCTTCACGGGCACGATGGTCGCGATGCTCTTTGCGAATCCGCTGTTTTCGTGGCTTGTCTCAAGAACCACCCGCCGCCGCTTCATTCCAATCACGTATCACTTCTTTTCGCTCAATCTCTTGATGTTCTACGCGGTGCGGCAGTTCGTCAGCGATGAGCAGGCGGTGTACGTCGGGTATGCGTTCTACATCTGGCTCAGTGTGTTCAATTTGTTCGCTGTTTCAGTGTTTTGGGCGTTTATGGCGGATGTGTTCACATCTGAGCAGGGGAAGCGCCTGTTCGCGTGCATTGGTGTGGGCGGCACGCTTGGGGCGATGGTTGGCGCTGCGCTAACAACGGGTCTTGCGCGTGAAATCGGTGTTATCAATTTGCTCTTAGTTTCGATCCTGTTTCTTCAGTGCGCCGTGTTTGCGATGGGGCGAGTGGCGCGCCTGGCAAGTGGTGTTCGTAATCGGACGCCCGGCGGATCTGATCTGGGCGAAGACGGTGTTCATTTTCATACGGCGGAGCCGTCTCGCGACTGGCTGGCCGGGTTGAAACTGCTGTTGCGGTCGCCGTATCTTCTGGGCATTGCGCTGTACATCTCGCTGATGACGATTTTGGCGACGCTGGTCTATTTCGAGCAGGCGAAATGGGTGAGTTCGATCTTTGAGACGGACGAAAGCCGCACGGCCGCGTTCGCGATGATTGACTTGTGCACCAATATTCTGACGCTGGCGCTTCAACTCTTTCTGACATCACGACTCTTGCGCGCGATCGGCGTCGGGCCAATGCTGGCCATTCTGCCGTTGCTCACCGTGATTGGCTTTGTCGCGCTGACGGTGGCGCCGCTGTTTGCGACATTTGCGATTTTTCAGGTGTCACGCCGCGCCACGCAGTATGCGATTGCGCGGCCGACGCGCGAGGTGCTGTTCACGATTGTCTCGCCGGACGAGAAGTACAAGAGCAAGGCGTTTATCGACACGTTCGTATATCGCGGCGGCGATTTGCTGGGCGCCTGGACGCATCGCGCGATCGCGTGGGCGATGATCATGGTGGCGCCGGTCGCGGCTGCCGTCGGTGTGGGTTGGTGCCTCGTGGGGCTGTATTTGGGCATGAAGCACCGTGCGATGGCCGCGAGTCATCGAAAAGACGTCGCCTCGGATGGCGCGTGAATGGCGGCCGCACTTATTGGACTTTGGCGGGCGGCGAGGTTTGTCATTCAGGTTTGCAACCCGACGGGGTAGAGTGGGTTTGTTCCTGTTGCTCACGAGAAGGAGTGATTCATGCGTTGTTTTCGATTTGTCGGTCTGGCAATCATGGCGGTTGGCGTCGCACTTGTCGCATTTCCTGTCGCAGCGCAAGTTGCGCAGGAGAATGACGCTGAATTCCAGTGCATTTCTGCCTTGGAGTGGCGCGGCATCGGGCCGGCGCGCGGCGGGCGGGCGCAGACCGTCGCCGGTGTGGTCGGCGATCGGCAGACGTATTACATGGGCGCGACGGGCGGCGGTGTGTGGAAAACGACCGATGCAGGCGCGGCGTGGACGAACATTTCAGATGGATTCTTCAAGACGGGCAGTGTCGGCGCTATCGCCGTCGCGGAGTCTGATGCGAATGTGATCTACGTCGGCATGGGCGAAACATGCGTGCGCGGCAACTTCTCGCACGGCGATGGTGTGTATCGCTCGCTCGATGCTGGGAAAACGTGGGAACATATTGGGCTTGACGATTCGCGGCAGATTGGGGACATCGCCATTCACCCGAAGAATTCGGATGTCGTGTTTGTCGCGGCGCTCGGGCATGTGTTTGGGGCCAATGCGCAGCGCGGCGTGTTCAAAAGCACGGACGGGGGCGTCACCTGGCGCAATACGCTTTTCGTGGATGATCGCACAGGGGCGGTTGATCTTTCGATTGATCCATTCAATCCGCGTGTGATTTATGCGGGCATGTGGCGTGTATCGCGCTCGCCGTGGCGCCTTGACAGCGGTGGTGAAGGCAGCGGGCTGTATCGATCGGTCGATGGCGGCGAGACGTGGACGGAACTGACCAAGGGGCTTCCGAAGGGCGTGAAAGGCAAAGTCGGTGTCGCGGCGTCTCCAGCGCAGCGGGACTTGGTGTACGCGATTGTCGAAGCCGAGGACGGCGGCGTGTTTCGTTCGACCGATAGCGGCGATACGTGGTCGCGCGTGAGCGGGGATCGCAGTTTGCGCCAGCGAGCGTGGTACTACACGCACATCGAAGCGGATCCGGTCGCGCCGGACACCGTGTACGTGATGAACGTGCAGTTTCAGAAATCCATCGACGGCGGCGCCAGTTGGTCGAACATTCGCGTGCCGCACGGGGATAATCATGATTTATGGATCGATCCAAACGATCCGCAGCGCATGGTGAATGCGAATGATGGCGGCGCCAATGTGTCGTTCGATGGGGGCGCCACGTGGTCCACGCAAACGAATCAGCCGACGGCGCAGTTCTATCACGTGACGACTGACAACAGCTTTCCGTACCGTGTCTATGGCGCGCAGCAGGACAATTCGACGGCGTCGATTTCTAGCCAGGCGCGTGAGTTCGGCAATTGGCAGCGCGATCTCTACGACGTCGGCGGCGGTGAGAGCGGTTACATCGCCGTGCATCCGGAGAATCCGGACATTGTCTACGCCGGTTCGTACGGTGGGTACCTCACACGATACGACCATGCGCACGAAGACATGCGCAACATCATGGTGTGGCCGATCAATCCGATGGGCGCGGGCGCTGAAGACCTTGAGCATCGTTTCCAGTGGACGTTTCCGATTGTGCTCTCTCCGCACGATCCGGAGACGATCTACGTCGGTGGCGAAGCGGTCTTTCAATCCACTGACGGTGGCGGATCGTGGGAGCAGATCAGTCCTGATCTGACGACGAACGACAAGAGCAAGCAGCAATCCAGCGGCGGGCCGATTACGCAGGACAACACGAGTGTGGAGTACTACTGCACCGTATTTACGATCGCGGAGTCGCCAATTGAGTCGGGCCTGATTTGGGCGGGTTCCGATGATGGGTTGATTCATGTGACGCGCGATGGTGGAGAGAGTTGGGACAATGTCACGCCGCGCGGCATGGGGGACTGGCCATTGATCAGCGTGATCGAAGCGAGTCCGCATGATGCGCAGACGGCTTACGCCGCGGTCAATCGATACAAGATGGATGATTTCCGCCCGATGGTGTATCGCACGCGCGACGGCGGGAAAACATGGGATCTCGTTGCGAATGGAATGGGAAGCGGCGCGTTTGTGCGCTCCGTGCGTGAAGATCCGGAACGGGAGGGCTTGCTGTACGCCGCGACGGAGTTGGGTGTGTATGTGTCGTTTGACGCGGGCGATCACTGGTCGTCGCTTCAGCTGAACTTACCAGTGACTCCGGTGACGGATCTAGTGGTCAAGGACAATGACCTTGTGGTGGCGACGCAAGGGCGATCGTTCTGGATTCTGGGAGACCTGGCGATGTTGCGCCAGCATGATGCGGAAAGAGGCGGTGCGGGGGCAGCGCTGTACCAGCCATCGAATGCGTATCGCCAGGGCTGGGACTCGGTGCGTGTGTATTTCAGCGTGTCGGAGTTTGACGAAGACGCGAAGCTGGTGATTCGTGACGCAGATGGTGATGAAGTGCGGTCGTATTCGATCATTCAGGCGACTGAAGATGGTGATTCATCCGAATCAGCGCGTGGTTCGGACCAAGAAGACGTGATTACGGCGAAGGCTGGCATGAATCGATTTGAATGGAACATGCGGCTTGCGGATCCCACGGAGGTGCCCGGCGCCGTGGCGTGGCCGCCGCACCCGCCGGGGCCGCGCGTGGCGCCGGGGACGTACGCCGTTGAGTTGCAAATTGGCGACTCGACCCAATCTCACGAATTCGAGATTCTCGGGCATCCGAAGATTGGGACGACGCAGGCGGAGTACGACGATCAATACGCACTGCTCGTGGAGATTCAGGATGCGCTCTCCAAAGCGCATGGCGCCGTGAATGACATCCGCGCGGCTCGTTCACAGATAGAACGGGTGATGTCGCAGGCGAAAGACGCGGGTGTCGCTGACGCCATTGAAGACGCGGCGAAGGAATTGCAAACATCGCTGCGCGACATCGAAGAAGTGATCATTCAGACCAAATCGGAATCGCCGCAGGATCCGCTGAATTTCCCGATCAAGCTGAATGATCAGATCGGCGCGCTGGCGTATGTGGTTGATGGTGACTATCCGCCGACGGAGTCTTCGTACGAAGCGTTCAAACTTCTGTCAGAAGCGCTCGATGCGCAGGTCGTGAAGCTGAAGGCTGCGCTTTCCGACGATGTGCCGGCGTTCAATGAATTGGTGCAGCGACAGCGTGTGCCTGCGGTGGTGATTCCGTCGGACCATGAAAAGCCGAAGAAGGGCGTGTTTTGAACGGATCTCATCGATAAGAATTCGGACGCCGCGACGGGCGTAGACGCCTGTCCCACCGCAGTCAATTTGCATTCAGGCGGTTCGACCATCGACGGCGGTGCGAATGCGCTCAAGCTGCTCACCTAAGTGGTCCGCTGCGGCCTTGTTCGACTTGCGCCACATCACGGGCAGAAAGATCGGCAGCGGTACGATCATCAGCGGCATGTACCACATCCATGTGTCGATCCATCCCCATGACGCGGGGATGAGCGCATCCATCAGTTCAACGCCGGGCCAGATGGAGACGATGATCGAGATTGCAAGAATGAGGGGCGCTTTCATGCGCAGCGATGTCTGAAACGAAATTTCGCAGCCATTGGCGAGCGATTTCATTGATCCGATCAAGTCACGATCAAATGGTTCACCGAAGAGGGACACCTTGAACGCGTCTGAGCCGCGCGGCTCGTACCCGGGGAGTTTGCCTTTGCGCGATAATTGATCGAGCGCTCGCAGGCATTCCGCGATGGACCGCTGAGACCGCACGGACGGAATCGTCGACAGGCTCGGCGCCGCGGTTTGGGCGTCGGGCGCCGGGGACATGTCAGCCGGTGAAGCGGCTTCTGCGACGGCGGTGTCGGCGTCAGTGGCGATAACTCAGCTCCGAAAAGGTTGGTGCTGGCAGAGTGTACGGACGTGGGGCGACGGGTTGCGACGGGGCTCCTAAGATTCGCGCGAAGATCTCTCGTCTCCGTGGTGGGGATCGGTCCGGCGAGGGCCGATCTGAATGGCGGTGAGATCGAATTCGGAGGTGGTGGTGGCTCAGGCCCTCACGAAAACGTCATTGCGCCTGATCGGCGCGGAAACTCCTGCCGAGCGTGCGCGCCGGCATGAGGAAGCCGCGCGCGATGTGGCTGAGGCGAATCGTTCCGCGGCTGAGATGTCGGCGGGCGATGCACGAGCGATTTTCGCCGTGCGCGTGAGTGAGCAGCTCGTGGGCGGGAGGGCCGCGATGTTGACGCCGGAGAGTCGACGCCGACTGGTCGACCTCGGTCAGCGCATGGGATTGCGCGCATTTGACGCGAACCTCGTTATTGCCATTGTTCAGGACGGCGCTCGCCGTGGCGAAACGCCGGATGACGCGATCGAAGACTCGCCGCTTCGATTGATTCCGATGAAGGCGCGCGACTGGAACTGGTCGCAGATTGTCTGGCCGCTTATCGCTGCGAGCGCGATGGCGCTGGGCGCGCTGCTCGCGCTGGCGGCATGGATCGCCGGTGACTGAATTTCGACTGCGCTTCGCTCCTTAGCTCCAGTTTGCGAGCAATGTGGCAAGGTCAGCGCCGTTCACGACGCCATCCCCATTCAAATCAGCCGGGCCTGCCGTGCCCCATTGCGCGAGAAGCGCGGCGAGATCAGCGCCGTTGACGACGCCGTCGCCGTTGAGATCAGGCGAGGGCGCTTCACCGCTCAGGCCGGTGAGTGTCAGGTTTTGCGTGCTGAAGTTGATCTGGGTGAGTGGGAACTGAATGCACCCCGCAAAAGCGACGAAGGTGATGAAGTTGCCGGCATCGCCTCCTGTGGTTGTGAGTTCGATATCAAATGTTTCTGAGCAGTCGCCGTCAGCAGATGGGGAAATTGGCGTTGCGGTCGCGGTGAGCCGCACTGCGACGTCGCGAACCTGCGCTGTGGTCATCGTTCCGTTCAGATCGATGGTGACGCATTGATTGACATCAATGGCGCCGTCCCATTGGATCACGTCATTGGGCATTGGCGTCCCAACGAGCGTGAGCATGGCGCTGAACGGGGCGCCGAAATTCGCCAAGTCAATGGTGACGTCCAGCGAACCGGGTGTTTTGGCAAGGCAGTCCACAATCGGGCCGAGAGGGATGGAATCCATCAGACTGACGGCGCCGGTGACGGTGTAGTCAAACCCAACGCTTGTGAATTTGACGGTGTCCGCGTCGCGCACATCGTCCACCGGCGCGCCAAGCGCGACCGGCACAACAGAACACAACAACGCCGCTGCTATCATTGATCTCACGGGAGGCCTCCTTGATCAAGAGCCTACCTGCCGGTGCGGGCCAAACCCAGTGTGAATGTCGGTATTCGGTCAGGTGATTTCAGCGCGGCGGCCCCATTCCATCTCGAGGGGCTCAAGCTCCGCCAGAAGCGACTCGCGTTCGGCGGTCAGGGCCATGGCTCGATCATGATCATTCCATGTCGCCAGGTCGCCCAGTTCCTTATCGACCTCGCGCAGACGATTCTCGGTGGTCTCGATCCGGGATTCGATGTCTTCGAGGCGCAGGTGGGAGAGGGCGCCCTTGGGAGCGGCCGCCGCGCTTTTGCCTTCGTCCTTCGAAGGTTTCGATTTCTTCTCGCTTGGCGGTGATGGCGCGTATCGAGCCGCGGCTCGCGCGGTTTCCCGATCTTGCCACTCGCTGAAGTTCCCGACAAACACTTCGGCCTTGCCGAAGCCATCAAGCACAATGAGGTGATCGCACGTCGCATCAATGAGCGCACGGTCGTGCGAGATGAGCAGCAACGTGCCGTCGAAGCCGCCCTCAATGGTGAGAGCTTCTTCGAGGCGTTCTGCGGACGGGATGTCGAGGTGGTTCGTCGGTTCGTCGAGGACGAGGAGGTTCTTGGCGCAAGCGAGCAGCGCCGCAAGGCGCACACGGGCGCGCTCGCCGCCGGACAGCACGCTCATGTCCTTTTCTTGTTCATCACCAGAGAACAGAAAGGCGCCGGCGAGGTCCCGCGCCTGCTGTTCGGACAATTCGCGCTCGGGATTTTCCTTGCGAATGATGTCCTGAAGGTGGCGGTAGAGCGGTCGATCCAGGTCGATGTCATCGGCGGCTTGTTTGAAGTATCCGACGATGACGTTTGAACCGAGCCGAATGGAGCCGGAATCCGCCGGTGTTTCGCTGAGCAGGCAACTCACGAGCGTGGATTTGCCGGCGCCGTTGGGGCCGATGATGCCCCAGCGCTCGCCGCGCCCGACCGTGACATCGAGTTCGTGGAAGAGGATTTTGTCGCCTGCTTCGCCGCCGTCAAGCTTGACGTTGGTGTAGCGCTTGGACAGGCCGCGCGCGGTGACCACGATGTCGCCCGTTCGCGGCGCCTTCGGAAGCTGTAGCCGAAATGTGTCGAGCTCCAGCGGTCTTTCGATTGAGTCTTCCTTGGCGCGTTCCAGCTTCTTTTGGCGGCCTCGTGCTTCCTTGGCGCGCTGACCAGTCTTGTATTTCTGGATGTACTGCGCCTGGCGCTTGAATTCTGTTTGCTGCTTTTCCCACGCTCGCTGCTGCGTCAGGCGGCGTTCAAAGCGCAGTTTGCGAAACATCGTGTACGAGCCGGGATAATCGATCAGTCGGCCCTGTTCGACTTCAACAATGCGCGTGACGACGTTCTCTAAGAGTCGCCGGTCGTGACTGACCATGAGCACGGCGCCGGGGAACTCATTGCGCAGGAAGTCTTCGAGCCAGATGCGCCCGGCGATGTCGAGGTGGTTCGTCGGTTCATCAAGGAGGATCAGGTCCGGCTGTTCCAGGAGGAGGGTCGCCAGAGCGAGGCGGCTGCGCTGGCCGCCCGACAAATCCTTGCACTTGATGCTGAACTGCGCATCAGTGAAGCCGAGGCCGTGCAGCGTGGCGTCGATCTTGTGGTCGATGGTGTAGCCGCCGGCGGCTTCGATCTCTCGATCAAGCTGCTCTTGCCGGCGCATCAGGCGGTTGAGATCGGCGCCATCAGCCGTCGCCATCTGGTCGTAAATCTCGTGAAGCTGCTGGTGCAGGCGGTGCAGTTCATCGAAGGCGCTCTCAGCGGCGTCGCGGAGCGTCTCCTCCGGCGGTAACTCCGGGTCCTGCTGGAGGTACCCGACGCGGGCGCCCTTTTGGACCTGCACGGCGCCGGTGTCCGCGACCAGCATTCCTGCGATGGCGCGCATGAGCGTGCTCTTGCCGGTGCCGTTGCGGCCGACCAGGCCGATCCGTTCCCCCGCCTCGATCGAGAGCGTGGCCCCCGCGAGGATCACATCCGCGCCGTAGGCATGCCCGAGATTGACCACCTGAACTAATGACATGGTCGCAACAGTATGCCGCCCGCGAAAAAAAGAATCGACTGGGGCCAAGGCTCCGGTACACTTTGACAAACCTCAACCCTTTGTCCGGAGGACGCCATGTTGAAGCGTCAGTGGGTGATTCTGGCTGCGGCGGCATTGATTCTGACGAGTTTCGTTCAGGCGGATGTCGTGCGCATGAAGGACGGCCGCGAATTCATCGGGAAGATTCTCGAAGAGAAGTCCCGGTCGGTGGTCATCGACACCAAGATTTCGAACATCCGGTCGACGGTGACGCTGCAACGGCGCGAGATCGCCAGTATCGAGAAGGCGCCGCTGCCCGACGGATTCTTCGAGGGCAAGTCCGAAGAGGCTGAAACCCCCAAGCCGCGCGAAACAACCCGGCCGGCCCCCCGCGAGTCACGACCGGTGACGCCTGCGGCGCCGTCCCGTCCGGAGGACGTGCGCTATCTCGAAGTGCCCCTTGAGGGTGGATTTGGGACGGAGATCTTCCCTATCGGTGTGAGCGAAGCGCTGAATCAAGCCAAGCGTCGCGGCGTGCAGCACATCGTTTTTCGCATCAATAGTGATGGCGGCTACATCTGGGCCGCCGAAGACATTGCGCGGATCATGGAAGAAAACGAGGACGCATTCACGTATCACGCACTGATTGAGAAGGCGATCAGTGCGTCTATCTGGGTGGCGTTGTCATGCGACACGATGCACATGACGCCGGGCGCGACCATTGGCGCGGCCGTGGTGTACACGCGCGACAGCACGTCGGGCAACACGGAGGTGGACGCGAAGTTCAACTCCGCGATGGCGGCGAAAGTTGCGGCTCGGGCAGAAAAGCACGGTCATAACATCGCGCTGGTGCGCGCGATGATGATCGGTGAATCAGAGGCGTATGCATGGAAGGATGAAAGCGGCGAATGGTGTGTCGGCGCCGAACGCCCGAAGCTCGCCAAAGTCGATTCGTTGCGCACGCTTGATGATCGCGACACGGTCTTGACGCTGACAGCCCAAGAGGCGGATGAACTTGGATTTGCGAAACTCGTGCAGGAATCCGAGCTCGAAGCGATTCGCGAGCGCCTCGGCATCGAGCAGTGGCGCGGCAGCGGACGGGCCGGCGCCAACGAAATGGAGCAGGCCAGGAAAAAGGCCCAACCGATCTTTGATCGATTCAAAATGCTCCGCAGCGAAGTGTCTGCGGGGGTTGAGCGAGCGAATGCCGCGGATCCGACCAATTTCGGCGATTACTACGTCGACTACGGCGGGAATCTCACCGATGCGTCCCGGCGCGACTGGCAGAGGCGGACGGACGCGGCGATCAGTGAATGGAATCGTGTACGTGCGTTGCTGATTGAATTCGAGAAGCTCGAACGCGAACGCGAGGGGCTGGGCATGTCCCGATGGATCGAGACCGTCGATATCAAATCGTATTTTGATCAGGTCACGGAGAGCGTGCGCCGGCTCCAGGAGGATCGGGACCGGCGGTGAAGGCGGCATTCCATCGGTCGGTTTCCACCTTTGACGTCCTTATGGCTTCAGCAAGTACACCCGATCGTTGGAGATTCCGAGTACGCGGTATCCTTGCGCCAGGTGCTGTTTGATCGCCGTTTCACCTTCGCTGCGATTTGAGTTCATCACGTCGAACTGGCCACCTGGGAGCGCGATCATGATCAGATCGCTGATGCGCGCCGGGGTGGTGATGACGGGGTTGCCGGTGGACACTTGCGCCTCCGCCCTCGACATGAAGGGCGGCGTGAACTTCGCCAGGACAAAACCGGCGCCGACGGCCAATAGAAGTGCGCTTAATTGACGAATTCGACGGTTGTTGGTCGCATGTTGCATGGTGACCGCTCCTTTGGGGTTCAGTTTATCTGCCGCCCCAAGGACCGATCGAAAATTCGTCACGTTGTTGTCCGCTTCATTCCCCGAAGCATGTGCCTACCGCTTTGCACGCACGAATAAGCTGGTGGTCTCTCGGCACGAGGCGCTGCTTGTTGGCGGCGTCGCGGATGTTGATGTCTGTGACCTCCTGATTGCGCATCACGACGAGGCGTTCCTTCTTTCCTGCGAGCAGCACTTCGATGGCGTGATACCCGAACTGCGTGCCGAGCACGCGGTCGGCGGCGATGGGCGTTCCGCCTCGGATGACATGGCCGAGCACGATGGCGCGGGTTTCGATGCTGCTGCACCGTTCGATGTCGTCGGCGAGTTGTTCGCCAACGCCGCCGAGGCGGACGGGGTCGGGGCTGGTCGGATCGATGCGCGACACGACCTGGCGACCGCCTTCGGCTTTGGCGCCTTCGGCAATGCAGACGATGCTGAACCGCTTGCCGTGCTTGGAACGGAAGCGGACAAAGTCGCAGATGCTTTCGAGGTTGTAGGGGATCTCCGGAAGGATGATGACATCGGAGCCGGACGCGGCGCCGGCGTACAGCGCGATCCAGCCCGCATTGCGGCCCATCACTTCGACGATCATCACGCGGTGGTGCGATTGCGCCGTGGTGTGCACGCGGTCGATCGCTTCGGTCGCGGTTTCGACGGCGGTGAGAAAGCCAAAGGTAATGTCCGTGCCGTGGAGATCGTTGTCGATGGTTTTGGGCAGGCCGATGCAATTGATGCCGGCTTCGACAAAGGTCTGGGCGCCGCTCATGGTGCCGTCGCCGCCGATGAGACAAAGCGCATCGAGTTTGTGTTCTTCGATGTGCTTGAGGCATTTGTCGCTGACGTCTTCGAAGACGGGATCGCCGGATTCGTTGTAGCCGGTGGCGAAGCGCTTTGGGTCGGCCTTGTTGGAGGAGCCAAGGATGGTGCCGCCGCGCGTGATGATGTTGGAGACGTCTGCGGAGTGCAGACGGCGGATTCGATTCTCGATGAGGCCGAGGAAGCCGTCCTCGATGCCGTACACCTCGATCTCATGGTTGTAGATCGCGCTCTTGGTGACGGCGCGGATGACAGCGTTGAGTCCGGGGCAGTCGCCGCCGCCAGTGAGCACGCCGAGACGTCGAATGGGCTTGGTCATAAGGGGACGATCCTTCCGGACAGGCGTGCGGCGTTCCTGATGCCGCGCTCTGTCTCTGAAGCACTTTATCGGTCGGAATTTTGCGGACAATGAATGGTCCGCTCCGCCATCGAATGACTTGAGTGACCGCCTTGAACGCCCGATATCCGTTTCGGACGTCGGCGTCGGAGTTGGGCGCCAGACCGGAGGGTGTTTTCGATGGCCAAGTTGAACCTGAGCTGGATAGCGCTGGTGATCTGCGCGAGCGTGCTATTGACGAGTTGCGGCGACAGTGCGCGAACGGCCGAGCAGTTCAAACGCGACTATGCGCTCAAGATTCTTGAAGGGTTCAGCGTTGGGTATTACGACATCCGCGCCGAGCGCGCGGATCCGAACTCGTATGTGCTGTACGACCTTTCGCTCCAGAGCGGCGAAGCGCTGATCCATGCGGATTCAGCGCACATCATTGTCGATGCTCGGGACAACACCATTGCTCTGAAACTCATTGGCGTCACCGGGGCGGACGCCAAGAGCGGGGCGCTCATTGAGTTGCATGATCTCAGGACCGACGGCGTGAAAATCGCCGGTGGTGTTCGGGACTGAACGCGGGGCGCTGGGGCCATGGCGCCAGTGCGGCGTCTCTCGCGTTGCGGCTATAGTTGCGCCCTACTCGCCGCGAGTTCCATGGAGGAAACCATGCCCCTGACCAAAGACGCCATTCTGGAGGCGCTCGACTCGGTCGAAGACCCTGATGTTCGACGCAGCCTTGCGTCCATTGGCGCCGTCAAGCGTTGCGCCATTTGTGATGGACATGTTGGATTGACTGTTTTTTCGCCGGGCGCCGTCAGCAAATGGGCGCGGCAGAACCTCGCCAAGCAAATTGAGTCCGCGATTCGCGAAGCCGCGACCGAAGCGGGTGATTCCATCCGTGCGATGCAGATCGAGTTCCTCGACGCAGCCGGAGATGTCGTCGCGACGTTTGGCGCCGAGCCAGATTCCGCCGGTAATGCGCAAGCCGCGGCGCCGGCAAGCGAACCGCCGGCGCCATCTCGCGCGACGGGCATCCCAGGCGTGGCGCACATCATTGCGGTGGGCGCCGGCAAGGGCGGTGTGGGCAAATCCACCATTGCGGTGAACCTCGCGATCGGGCTGGCGCGCAAAGGTCACGCGGTCGGGCTGATGGATGGTGACATCTACGGCCCGAGTCTGCCGACGATGATGGGGCTTGATGCGCTGGAGCCGGTGGTGCTGGGCCACCGCATTCAGCCGTTTTTTGTGCATGGCGTGAAGTGCATGACAATCGGCAAGCTGGTGGATCGTGAGAAACCGCTGATCTGGCGCGGACCGATGGCGCACGGCGCGTTCAAGCAACTGGCTGAACAGACGGAATGGGGCGAACTTGATTATCTGATCATCGACTTGCCGCCGGGCACAGGCGATGTGTCGCTGACGATGTCGCAGCTCTTGAGTTTGGATGGGGCGGTGATTGTGTGTACGCCGCAAAAGGTGGCGCAGGACGACGCGGTGCGGGCGGCGAAGATGTTTGAGCAGCTCGGCATTCCTGTGCTGGGCGTTGTTGAGAATATGAGCTACTTCATCGGCGACGACGGCAAGGAATACGACCTGTTCGGTCGCGGCGGTGCGGAGCGCATGGCGCAGCGGCTGGGGACGCCGTACCTGGGCGCCGTGCCGATCAACATGGCGCTGCGGCAGAACGGCGATTCTGGCGAGCCGCTGAAGAACTTTGAAGCGAATGACCAGCTTGGGCGTGAACTCACGGCGGTGGTTGATCAGCTTGAGAATCAGATGGCGCTGGCGCAGATGAAGCAGTCGGGGCAGGCGCCGAAGCTATCGGTGCGGTGATTCGACATGGATGAAATCCAGACGACTCCGGAATCCCTGAAGCGCAAGGCACTGTCGCATCGGGTGAGTGTGATCGTGCTCATTGGAATTGGCGTGCTTGTCATTGCGGCGATCGGCACGCTTGGCTGGCGTGTTTATCGGATGCGTCCGAGCCAGCAAATTGATTATGTCGCGGAGGCCAACCAACTCATCGCGGACATTCAGCCGTCCGGCCCTGATGGTTGGTCTTTGTATTACGACGTTCTTTACCACGATCTTCAGGTGCAGTTTGAATCGCCCGGAGACCTCGCTGAAGTACTGCGCAAGAGCGAGTACCACGAGTTGCTCTATGGCGAATGGGATGATCTTCGCCATATGCCCATGAAGCGATCGCACAATCGATTGCGCAAGTTGGTTCCGGCGATCCGTGAGGCAGCGGCGAGGCCGAGTTTTTATTTTCAGATACCGCCGCAAGCGTCGGGTGATTTGCTGATGTGGAGCCTCATGTCGGACCGACCCTCATCGACGCTTCGCCAATTAGGGCGAGTTCTCGGCGTCGACATGCGACGAGCAGCGAATTCAGGTGATTGGGTCGGATTCACCCAGAATTTCGAAGCGCTGATCGGCATGGCGAATCAGCAGTTGCTCAGTTGTACGATGATTGATCTGTTGCAGTCGCTTGCCCTGATTCACTACGGGCTCGGCGAGATTCAGATGGCCGCGTTTGAAGCCGAGATTCCGGAAGCAACCATTGATAAACTTCTCGCGCTGCTGGATCAGGCCAGACGAGATCCGGCGGCGGCGCTGCCTGTTGTTGAGATGGGGCGCCTGGAGCAACTTGAACTGGCACAGTTGATGTATTCAAGCAAAAATCCGATTGCGCTCATCGCCATCAATGTCGCTCAGGCAGGTCGGTTTGGATCCCACGAACTTGTCGAGGCACGCGTGAATGCGGCATTTGACCAATTGTCAGGTTGGTGGTTGATGCCGCTTCAAACGCGAACGACGACACCGAGCGGCATGCAAATGATTTCAAGCGAGCCGCTCCTCAACATCTTTGACGTTTCACAATCCTTTGAACGTGCACGGCGCCAGCTTGATCAAGTCAATGTTGAAATACAGGCAACGAAAATATTGCTTTTGCTGCACCGCCATCAAGCGCGAACCGGTTCGTGGCCTCAATCACTTGGCGACGCCATGAACGAAGTGGAATTCGTCGATCCAACCACCGGCGCGCCGTTCAAGTTCACGCCTGCTCCATCGGAGGATGGACTTCCAATCGTGCTTGACTGGCCAGGCCGCTGGAGGCAATGGAACAACCACAGTTTGATCCCTGCGCGCTCGCCGATGCCTGAACCCGAATATATGTCCGATTGGCCGTGATTCCTCGACCGAAAGAAAACACCCCGGCGCTGAGCACCGGGGTGTCGTTGAATTCATCGAATCAGCGGTCACACGAGAGGTGAGCCGGATTGACTCTTAGTTGCGAGCGAGCAACTCCAACGTGAAATTGCCAAGGTCCGCGGCGCCCCAGTTGGCGAGCATGGTCGCGAGGTCCTGGCCGTTGACGACTTCGTCGCCGTTGAAATCGCCGCCGCTGGACCCGTTGCTGCCCCAGACCGCGAGCAGGTTGGCGAGGTCCGTGCCGTCGACGACGGTGTCATCGTTCAGGTCCGCGACGTTCGGGCCGCTGATGCGGACGCCGATTGTGCCAGCGGGGAGGTTGTTGACTTGGATGGCCTCTTCGACGCCGGCGCCGCCGCGATCGGATTCGGCGATGACGGTGGAGCCCTGAAGAATTTCGAGCTTCAGATCGACAGCGCCGCTGCCGGTGACGATGGCGGAGACGAAAGCGCCGCTGCCGCTGACGTTCTCAATGAGGAACGTGTTGCCGCCTGCGCCCTCGGTTCCGGAGCCTTCGACGACGGTGGCGGAGCCATTGAACACGCCGGGGACGACGCCGCCGATGAGTGAGCTGCTGTCGAACGTGGGCGCGGGCATTTGCTCGAAGAGGAAATCATCGTTGAAGGCGCCGAGGAAGATGTCGATGTCGCCATCACCGTTCGAGTCAAACAAGCCGCTGTGCCAGCCTTCGTGCGTAGAGCCGTTGGGGAAGGCGCTGGCTTCGGTCCAGTCCACGAAGGAGATCTGACCGTTGACGGTGGTGTTGCGAAGGATGGTCGGGCGGGTGTTGCCGGAGTCTTCCTTCATAACGATCGCATCGATGCGGCCGTCGTCATTCAAGTCGTCCACAGAGATCTTGCGACTGGCGACGCCCGTCACTGAGGGCGGAAGCGTGTTGTTCGCGAGCGTTGAGAACTGCGCGCGGTTGTTGACATCGTTGCCGGTGTTGCGGCGGATCTGGTCATTTTCACCTGAGCCGTTGCCCCAGTAGAGATCGATGCGTCCGTCACCGTCGAAATCGGCCGGCTCCATCGCGTTCTCGGAGAAGTTGGTGCCGAAGCTTTGGGTGCTGCCTGCATAGCTAAAGTCGCCGACGCCGGAGCCAGCGCCGTTGAGGTTGTTGTAGTAGATGTAGGTCGGGTCGCCCATGTTGGCGACGATCACATCAAGCTGGCCGTCGCCGTTCATGTCCGCCGAGGAGATGTCGAGCGTGTAATCGAAATCATTGGGGACCATCGTGCTCGTGACGAGTGAGAAGTTCGCGGCGCCGCCGTTCATGAGCATCTGATCTTGCGACGAGTTGGGATAGTTGCCGCAGAAGACGTCAATGTCACCGTCGGCGTCAAGATCTTCGGCGATGCCGCCACAGGCCGCGC
The DNA here is from genome assembly GCA_029260345.1 of Phycisphaerales bacterium. Taxonomy (GTDB): domain Bacteria; phylum Planctomycetota; class Phycisphaerae; order Phycisphaerales; family UBA1924; genus OFTM186. The sequence goes on from JAJDDK010000005.1 coordinate 612,164, forward strand.
CAGTATTGCCGCTGTTCGGAAGCGTGAAGACTTCGGTGAATCCGGTGAACACGCCGCCGGGGTGCTGATTGATGAACAGGCGATCGGTGTGTGAGTTCTGATCGTTGATCGTGTACACGTCGAGCCAGCCGTCTCCATCGAAATCGCGCAGGAAGGCGACGCGGGTGACGCGGGCGCTCAGGAAGCCGGGGATGGCCGAGCTGGTGATCTCGTTGAAGACGCCGTTGTCGTTGCGATAGAGCTTATTGCGCTTGGCGCCGAAGTCGGAGAGCGCGACGCCGATCACGACATCGAGGTCACCGTCATTGTCGAAATCGCCGAAGTCGATGGCTTTCTCGTTATTCGGCTCTTCGGCGACCGTCTGCACGATGCGCGATGCAGTGACGTTCTCGAAGTGGAGCGGGTTGGCGCTCGCAGCGGCGCCGGCGAGCAGCGCCAGGAGCGCTGCGGCATTCGGAAGATGTTTCATAATCTGATTCTCTCCAGTGAGGGGTGTTTGCTTGGAGGCCTGGATTGCAGCGGGTTTGGCGCGGAAAGAACGAATATCATCAGCCTTGAAAATGAGTGTTGATTCCGACGCCACCGGCCCTGAATATACAGGGACGGCCTTCGCTACAGAACACCAACCTCCAGATTCCAGCTGCTCGCCCGGAAAAATCGCTCCAGAGCAAGTGAATCGCCACCATCGAGGACGCTGAATGTCTGATTGCCGCAGTTTGAGCTGGATCTCTAGGGCAAGATTCTTAGGGGTTATTGGCGCCTTGTCGCCCCTTCCCGCAGTTTTGGCGCAGTCCTCCAGCTTTGTTTTTGAGGAATCAGCAGTCGAGCGGGGCGTGAATGGCTACGTCATGACGAATGGGTTCGGTGGCGGAGTGGCCGCCGCAGATTTTGATGACGACGGCGATGTCGATTTCTTTGCCCCCACCAGCACAGGCCAGCAGCATCTGTTGTTTCGCAATCTTGGCGACGGGACATTCGAAGAGGTTGGGCTGGAATTGGGAGTCGGCGTCTTTGATCACGCGCGGGCCGCACTTTGGTTTGATTACAACGGCGATGGGCGGCTTGATCTGCTCGTCGCGGGTGATTGTTTTCAAATGCCGATCAGTGCGTGCGATGGCGCTGAGCTTCGTTTGTTCGAACAAACGGAGCGAGGCGATTTTTTCGAAGTGAGTGAGGCGGTCGGGTTCGGTGACGTGGTCGCCGTCAATCCGGGCATGCATCGGGGCGGCGTGTGCGCGGGTGACGTCAACGGCGATGGCTGGCTTGATCTGGTTGTCAGCACATGGGGTGACGGCGGTGTGCGGCTGCTGATCAATGATGCTGGAACACAATTCGTTGATCGCACGGTTGAAGCGGGTATTGAAGACGGCGGACTCAACCACTGGCAGGCGGTGCTAGTTGATCTGGATCGGGACGGCGATCTCGATCTGTACAGCGCGATTGATTACGGCCCGAACAATCTCTGGATCAATGACGGCGCCGGAAACTTCGTGGATGTTGCGGTCGCGGCAAGCGCAGACACCGCGTGGAACGACATGGGCGTCGCGGTCGGCGATGCGGACAACGACGGATTGCTTGATCTATACATCACCGAGATCAACGAAGTGGGGCGGCACAATGTGCTGCACCGTCAGATGGAGTCAGAAGAGATTCTCTTTGAAGAGGTTTCACAGAACGCCGGCGTTGCGGAAGTCGGGTTTGCGTGGGGATGTGCCTGGCTCGATGCGGATCACGATGGCGATCTTGATCTGGCGGTTACGAACGGCTGGTTCAATGGAATTGGATCGGACGATCGATCGCGGCTGTTTCTGAATACAGGCTCGACGCCGCTGGCTTTTGATGATGTCTCGGCGGAGGTCGGTTTCAATGACGATGACTGGGGAAGTTCGCTCTCCGCGACGGATATCGACCGCGACGGCGATCTTGATTTGTTGCAGTCAATCAACCTCGGGCCGCTGCGCGTGCTTGAGAACACGCAGGTGATCGAGGGCGTCAGTGGGAATTGGATCATGATCAAGCCGCGCATGAGCGGCGTGAACACCCGCGCGATCGGCGCCACGGTGCGCGCCACCGTGAACGGCGTCACGATGATGCGTCCGATCATGGCGGGGCAAGGGTTCCTGGCGCAGGAGCCGGCGGAGGCGCACTTTGGTGTTGGCGGCGCTGCGTATGTTGATTCAATCGAAATTGAATGGCCTGGCGGTGGGTTTACGACACTGCACGCCGTTCCGGTGAATCAAACACTGACGATCGAGCAAGGCGTGTGCTGCAATGCGGGTGATCTTGATTTCAACGGCGTCATTGACGCACGCGATCTCAGCACGCTGCTTCAGAACTGGGGCGCGTGCGGCGGACCCTGCCAAGGCGATGTTGATCTTGACGGCGTCGTTGACGGTGTTGACTTGGCCGCATTGCTGGCGCAATGGGGTTGATTGGTGCGGCTTCTGAAACCTGATTAAACGCGAGCCACATCCGCCGTGTAATTCGGTGATTCCTTCGTAATGCGAATGTCGTGCGGATGGCTTTCGACCATGCTGGCGCTGGTGACCTGGCAAAAACGCGCGTTGGTGCGTAGTTCGTCGATGGTCTTGCAGCCGGTGTAGCCCATGGCGCTCTTCACGCCGCCGACGAGCTGGTAGACGAACTCGGCGAGATGGCCGCGATACGGGACAAGTCCTTCCACGCCCTCGGGGACGAACTTCACGACTTTGCCGTCGTCGGCGGCGTCGAGCTTTTCGCTCTGGCGATAGCGATCGGCGCTGCCGGCGAACATGGCGCCTTCGCTTCCCATGCCGCGATAGCTCTTATAGCGCCGGCCATGTGAGATGACGAGTTCACCCGGTGATTCATCAAGACCGGCGAGGAGTGAACCGAGCATCACACTGCTGGCGCCCGCGACGAGCGCCTTGGCGATGTCGCCGGACATGCGCACGCCGCCGTCGGCGATGACGGGGATATCCGCCGGAATCGCAGCTTCCAACGCATTCAGCACCGCCGTGATCTGGGGCACACCCACGCCGGTCACGACGCGCGTCGTGCAAATGGAGCCAGGGCCGATGCCGACTTTTACGGCGTCCACGCCCGCATCAATAAGCGCTTGCGCACCGTCTTTCGTCGCGATGTTGCCCGCGATGACATCAATCGTGTAGCGCTTCTTAATCTCGCGCACCGTGTCGATGATGTTGTCGCTGTGTCCGTGCGCTGAATCAACCACGAGAAAATCGACATCGGCGCCGATGAGCGCTTCGACGCGTTCGTATTGGTGCACACCAACGGCGCCGCCACAACGAAGGCGACCGCGATCGTCCGTGCAGGCGCTCGGAAACTGACTCATGCGGTCGATGTCGCGCCGTGTGATGAGTCCGGCGAGGTTGAACTTGTCATCGACGAGCAGCAGCTTTTCGACTTTGTTGCGATTGAGAATGCGGGTGGCTTCTTCGAGTTTCGCGCCGGCGGCCGCGGTGACGAGATTTTCCTTCGTCATGACGTCGCGCACCGTCGTCGTCTCATCCTCGGTGAAGGAGAGATCGCGCCGCGTGAGGATGCCGAGGACCTTGCCGCCGGCGCGGGCGCCGCGACCTCCGCCATCGACGACGGGGAAACCGGAGACGTTGTACTGGTGCATCGCGCGGCGGGCGTCGCCGACGGTCTGATCCGGGCCGAGTGTGACGGGGTCGAGGATCACGCCGCTGGCGGATCGCTTGACCTTCTGAATCTCGCGGGCCTGCGTCTCGATGGAGAGATTCTTGTGGATGACGCCGACGCCGCCCTCTTGGGCCAGTGCGATGGCGAGGGCCGCCTCGGTGACGGTGTCCATCGGGGCGGAGATCAATGGGATTCGGAGGGTGATGTTGCGGGTGAGGCGCGTCGCGGTGTCCGCGTCGCCGGGGAGGACGCCGCTGGCGGCGGGAAGGATCAACACATCATCAAAGGTGATGCCTGCCTGGACGATCTTATTTGGAGGTGTCTGCGCCATAGACCAATCTACCAGACGGGCGCGGGCCGATCAAAAGTGGGGTGAACCAACGGCGCGTGCTGCGGGTAGAAACCGCGGGCACGCAGAATTGGGAGGCGACGCATGTATGGCATGGCGCAATCGTGGAAGCGGATGATGACGCTCGGCGCTCTTGGCGTAGGGTCGGTGGGGATCGCCGGCGCGGGGGCGGCTCTGATGACGCCCACGGGACATGCTCTCGTGCGGGGCGAGCGTACAACAAGTGACACTGGCGTCGATGACGTTTCAGTCGAAGAATGGCTGGCGACGCCGATTCAGTCGTGGTCGAACCGGCAGAATGGCAACCCGGCGCGTGCGATGACTTCGCTGAAGGCTTATTTGCGCCCGGAGTTGCGGCAGGAATTTGAGTTCAACGGAAATACGTATTGGTTTTTGCTTGTTGATTCTGACAACGCTCCAACGTCAAGCGCCATGCCGACTTTGGCGGAATTCAGAATGGATTTGAACCGCTTGGCGCGGCCTGCGACCAACCATGCCTACGGAGACGTGGGCATGCCTCCTGTGGCTACGGATAAATGAGGGGAACACGTTTTGCGATGGGTTTCTATCCTTCGCTGAATGACCAATCTCTTTCGTGAGCCGCGCCGGGGGGCACTCGTCGCTCCGTCGATTCTGTCCGCTGATTTTGCGCGCATGGGCGAAGAATGCCGCGCGTTGCTGAATACGGCCTCCGGCGGTGACGGCGGCGAAAGCGGCGCCGAGATGCTGCACCTCGACGTCATGGACGGGCACTTCGTGCCGAACCTCACGATGGGGCCGGACATGTGCCGCGCCCTGCGCCAAGCATTTCCCAGCGCCATGCTCGACGTGCATCTCATGGTGACGGACCCGATGCAGTACGTGAATTCGTTCGCGGACGCAGGCGCCGATCATTTCACGTTTCATGTGGAACCGGCCATCGGGATTTACAAGAGCAAGGGCAAGATCGAGGGGCCGCCTCGGTACGACCCGACGGACGTCATCGACGCGATCCACGAACGCGGCATGACGGCAGGCCTCGCGATTAATCCGCCGACCGAGCCGGACGCGCTCTCGCCGTGGCTGGATCAAGTGGAAATGGTCCTCGTCATGAGTGTGAACCCCGGCTACAGCGGGCAGAAGTTCATTGAGATGTCGCTGGACACGACCCGCGCCGTCCGCAGTTTCATGCGCGACGATCAATGGATTCAGATGGACGGGGGAGTCTCGCCGGAAAATGCGGACCGGGTCCGCGAGGCGGGCTGCGACGTCCTCGTAGCGGCCTCAGCGATCTTTGGGAAGCCTCCGAGCGAAAGAATTGGGGCAATCAGCCTAATTCGAGGAAGCTGAGCAGGCTCACGAAGATGTTTGGTTGGCGCCGGCCCTGGTGCTATGCTCCGCCTTCGAATCGCCCGCTTCGGGCAGAGGCCGCATGAGCAAGAGTCCCGAAATTCAACTCATCCTGATCCCGAGCGCGACCAGCACCTGGGATGAAGGCGGGCGGCTTCAAGGTCAGGCAGATCTTCCCGCGACCCAGGGCGGTCTCGCTTTCGCGGCAGAGACGCTTGAGGCGGCTGGCGACCCCGACGCCGGGATCATTCTCGTCGCGCCGGATGAAGCGAGCCGCCAGACATCGCTCATTGTGGCTGATCGCCTCGGCGGCAAGACCCGCAAGATCAATGCGCTCGCGGACACGAGTCTCGGCTTGTGGGAAGGACTCGAGGAAGGCGCCTGTCAGGATCGGTACCCGACCGCGTACAAGCAGTGGCGGGTTGATCCGGCCAGTGTGATTCCGCCCGAAGGTGAATCCTTTGACGTCGCGGTGGATCGCATCGCGCGCGGCTTCGCCAAAGCGATGGAGAAGGTCAGCAAAAGTTCGATCGCTGTCGTGGCCCGTCCGGCGGTGATCTTGATTCTTCAGCGCTGGCTTCAGGGTGAGCCGATCGCGGAGTCATGGGGCCCGGACGACGTGACCAGCCCCGTGGTAATGAAACTGCCGCGCGAACGATTGAAGAGCGAACCCATTCTGAAGACCCCGGCCGGCGCTGAGTGAATCGCGGATGGCCGACTCTGAGACGAACACCGCGTCCGGCGATGACGCTCCGAAGCGCCCCGAACCCAGCGGCAACGTGGACCCAGCAAGCATGACCCAAATCAGCGCCAAAGAAACGCTCGACGTTCGAAGCGCGAAGAAGACGTCCATTCCCGAAGGTCTGTGGCTGCGCTGCCCCGGCTGCGACAAGATGCTCTTTCGCAAGGCGATGGAAGCAAATCTGCACGTGTGCCCGGAGTGCGGGCACCACTTCCGCATTTCCGCGACGGAGCGCATTCGTCAACTGTGCGATGTGAAGTCATTCGAGCCGCGCCGCTGGAAACTGGAAGGCGCCGACCCGCTGAATTTCATTGATCTGAAGCCGTACCCGGATCGACTGGCGAAAGAGCAGGAAAAAACGGGTCAGCCTGAAGCGATTCAGGCGGGCCGCGCGTTCATCAAGGGCCGCCCCGTGGCGCTGTGCTGCCTTGATCTCACGTTCATGATGGGGTCGATGGGCAGCGTGGTGGGTGAAGCAATCACGCGCAGCATTGAGTTTGCGACGGATCGCGAACTGCCGCTGATCATTGTGAGCTGCTCCGGCGGGGCGCGCATGCAGGAAGGCGCGCTCTCGCTCATGCAGATGGCCAAGACGAGCGCGGCGCTGGCCCGCTTCGACGACGCCGGCGGCTTGTTCATCTCACTCCTGACCGACCCAACCACCGGCGGCGTGACCGCGAGCTTTGCGATGCTTGGCGATGTGATTCTGGCCGAGCCGGGGGCGCTGATTGGTTTCGCCGGGCCTCGCGTGATCAAGCAGACCATCCGTCAGGACCTGCCCGAAGGATTCCAGCGGGCGGAGCAGCTTCTGGATGTGGGCATGGTGGACCGCGTCGTGCCGCGCAGTGAACTGCGGAATGAGATTGCGCGGATTATTGATTACGCCGGGAAGTGAGTGCTTCGGCGCATGGATGAATCGACCACTTTCGACGACCTTGGATTTCACTTTGAGTATTTCAAGGCGCCGGTGTCTCATTCAGATGGATACCTCGGAATCAGCGATTGCACAGTTTGCGGTCGAAAAGATGCGCCCGTAATCGAGATCAGTGTTGGCGCTGATCTGATCGTTGAATGTCGATCATGTGGCATGGCCAATGCGATGGATGCCGACGACGAAATTGCGCCGCCATGTACGAATTGTGGAGGCGTTGCCGGGTTCCCTGAAAAAAAGAAGGATGAGCATCAGGCTTGTTGCGAGTGTTTACTCACAGGCCGGGTCGCAATTTCAAAGGACACAAGGGTAGGCATACTTAGCTGGCATTCAGTAAGAAACGGTGCTTTCGCAGTTGACGCTGCAAAGTCTGAGTGGCAGCTCAATGAGCAATGTCACGACGACGGCACGCCAAATACAAGGCTTGAAATAGACACACTCGATTCACTATTGCGAACGCCAAGTTACTTCTGCTGGCAGAATGATTTGTGGCCTTTTCATTGCGGTCGTCCGATGGCCTTCTTGGGGTGTTGGGAGCAGGCTGAATTCAACCAAGCGGCGCCCGATGGTGATGGTCTCGCGTTGTTCAATGCCATCGTTTATTCACCGGATCAGGCTGTTTGGGAGAATCGATTGCATGACGAACGCGGTATTTATGTTTTTCGATGCACAAAATGCCCGAAACTATGGGGCTATTGGGATGTCGCATAGAGCGAGTTAGTGTGTGGGCGTGACAAATATTCCATCGACGCTGATGACGAGAATCCGTGTTTTCGAACTGTCGCTCGCGCATGCGCTGTTGTTCATGATCGCGTTTCCGCCCTTTGATATCTGGCCGGCGACGTTCGTCTCAATCATGCCGCTGGTTGCGATCGTGTTGCGCACGCAGGGGCCGTTCTGCAGCGCCAGGATTGTGTGGGTCGTTTCGACGGTGATGTGGCTGTTCATGCAGCGATGGCTGATCGGCGTAACGGTGGTGGGGTGGCCGCTGCTGGCGATGTATTTGGCGCTGTACCCGGCGGTGTTTGTGTGGATTGGGGCGCGGCTGGCGCGGCGCTGGCCGACGTCGCATTTTCGATTGGCCATTGGACTGACCGTTCTGTGGGTGGGTCTCGAAACATTACGCGGCGAGTTCATGCTGACGGGGTACGCATGGTTTTTGCTTGCGCACCCATTGATCGGAACGCCTTTGGCTCCCTTTGCGTCGGTGACAGGTGTTTACGGTGTTTCGCTCTTGGTGGCGTTGCCGCAAATTATTCTGATGGTTGCGTTCGTGCGGCGTCGTACGGTTGGAGCGATGCTCATCACCGCGGCGTATACGGGCGCCTATCTCATTCTCGTGGTCTTTCTTGGAATGGCGCTTTTCTTCGTCAATGCACCACCAATCGATGTGGAAGAGCACGAGGGTGAACTGTCCGAGGCGCATATCAGCATTCGGGCGCCGAAACTGGATGTCGCAGTCGTCCAAACCAACGTCCCACAAAGCAACAAAGTCGGCTGGCCAATTGAGCAGCGACTCGCAGATTTCGAGCACATGCGCGAGCTCACGCTGGAGGCGGCAAACCGAACCGCAACCGTAAGGGAGCGGCTTCCAGAATCAGACGATGAAACGAGCGCACACGGGCGAGGCGGCCGTGCCACCGATTTCTCTCCGGATCTCATTATCTGGCCGGAAACCATGTTCCCCGGCGACACGCTGTCGGCGCAGGCTATCGATGAGATGCGCCGCGTCGGTCTCGGCTATTCCGGCGGGATCGATGCTGACTACTTCAACAATGAACTCGCCGCGCTTCAGCAGTTGGTCGACACGCCGATGTTGATCGGCGCCGTCGGATATGACGAACTGGAAATTCGGCCCGACGCCAATGGCGCCGTCGAGTTTGTTCATGCAGGCAAATACAACAGCACCTTCTTGGTTGAAGATGGCGTCGCCATCGAAACGCGCTATGACAAACTCCATCTCACGCCGTTTGGCGAAGTGATGCCGATCATCAGCCATTTCGAGTGGCTGGAAAATGCGCTGCTTGCGATTGGCGCCGGGGGGATGTCGTTTGATTTGGATGCGGGCTCAAGGCCGGTGGTGTTTGAGCTTCCAGTCAGAGCCCCGAGCGCAAGCGAGGGGTCGCAGAAAACTGAGATTTCTGAACTGACCTCGGATGATCGAGCTGCCCCCACAAACGAGGGAGGCACTGCTCACAGAGCAGTGGCACACGATGTGGTTCGCATCGTCACGCCGATTTGTTTCGAAGCCGCGACGCCTCGCGTCTGCCGGCGTCTGGTCTTCGCAGACGGCGAGCGTCAGGCCGATCTCATGGTCAACCTCACCAACGATGGCTGGTTCGGCGACCGCCGCGCCGGGCATGCGCAGCATTTGCAGGTTGCTCGCTGGCGCTGCATCGAATTGCGGACGCCGATGGTCCGGGCGGCGAACACGGGCATCTCCGCGAGCATAGATACCTTCGGGCAGGTTCAAGACCGGGGCCCCGATAACCGAGTGAAAGACTGGAACGTGGACGGCGTCATGCGGACGCACGTCTGGCTGCCGGGCGGACCGCCCACGTTTTATGCCCGGTACGGCGACATTGTCGGCTGGGGATGCGTGCTGATGAGCGTGATCACGGGGATCGTCGCTTTGCGGCCGCGAAAGATTGAACCAACTTTGCAGACCGATCAGGAGCGCACGGATGCAGCGAATCACGAAGATCAGCAGTAGAGCCGGAGTTCCGGTGGTCCTCACGGGGTGCCTGTTGGCAGGCGCGGGCGCGGCTTTTCAGGGCTGCTCCTCGTCGCCTCGCCCGACGCAATCTCAAAGCGGCGCTTCCCGCGCGCAAACGACACTTGTGCTTGACGCCACGACGCGCACGTCTATGCGCGATGAAGCGATCGGCATTTTGATGGACGCCGCGCTCAGCACGGAGCCGCTTCTGCGAGCCAACGCCATTGAAGGATTGCAGGGGGCGCCGTCGCAGGTGGAGAGCGTCGCTCGAGCCGGGCTTCGCGATGAGAATCTCGGCGTTCGGTTTGTCGCGGCGATGACCATTGGTGAACTAAAGCTGCGCAGTTCACTCGTGTTCGTTGAGCCGCTTCTGAATGACCCTTCAAAAATCGTGCAGGCCGCCGCGATCTACGCGTTGCGGCACAATGGGCAGAAAGTTGACCCATCGGTGCTCGCGTCAATGCTTGAAAGCCGCGACCCTACGGAGCGCGCGCAAGCCGCGTTCATTCTTGGGGAGCTTGGCGACGCCAGTGCGGTGGGCATGTTGCGCTCTGCGGCGCGGCGGTCGTCACCGTTGGCATCGTTGATCGCGGATCGCCTTGTGCGTCTGCAGATCGCCGAGGCGCTCGTCAAACTTGGTGATCTGGAAGCGATTGAGACGATTCGAGCCGCGCTGTATCCGAGTCGCCCGGAAGACCTGGAAGCGACGGCGCTGGCGGTGCAGATCATCGGGAACGTGAACGATCGGCGATCCATTGATCAATTGGTGTATCTGACGGCGCGCGAAGGCCCGGAAAAGATGCCGGCGGAAATCCGCATGGCGGCGGCGATTTCGCTGGCCAAACTGGGCAACCGTCGCGGCGCCTTCATCGGGGATGAGTACTGGCAGGACGAGAACCCCGCGATCCGCTCACAGGCGGCCTTCGTGCTCGGTGAAACGGTCGATTCGGGCAATGCGGACAAGCTGCGGCAACTCATGGGTGACCCAGTGGGGTACGTGAAAGTCGCCGCGGCGTCAGCCACGCTTGGGGCGATTGACAGGGGTCCCCAGACCGCCTCTGTTGACACTCAACGCTGATCCGGATACCTGTTTGGTTGCCGGAGAGGGCTTTTCTCGCGCCGGTGGCGGTGAACGCGCGGATTCGCGGGATCCATCCCGATGATGATGCGTACACCATCGTCGTGGAGGCCCGCGGCGTTCGGCGCGGTGGTCGACTCACAACTCCCGAGGGCTCCATCAGACAGGGGTACCGACGTTGCACGCTGTAACGAAGATTCTGGTCGTATTCGCCGTTGTTCTCAGTCTCTTGCTGTCCGCCCTGACGGTGGCCTACAGCGCCAACGCTGAGCGCATCAAGAGCCAGTACACCGATATTCAGGCCCGCGCTAACAGTTATCAGGCTGAACTTCAGCGCGAGCAGAGCAAGCTCGGCGAAGATCGCGCGCGGCTCCAGTCTGAGATTGACGCGGTCAACGCGCAACTCAACGACACACTCACCGAGAAGGCGTCGTTGCAGCAAGAGTCCACGCGACTCCTCGCTGATCTGAAGCAGGCGCAGGTCGAGCTTCAGGGCGTGCAGGCACGCATCGATCAGCTCGCTGCGATGAGTCAGACGCAGGCGATGCTCATCACCAATTATCGTGATGAACTCTCCGGCCTCCGCGAGGACGAACTTCGCTCGAAGCAGCGTGAGATTCAGCTCGCCGATCAGATCAACGACCTTGGCGGTCAGCTTGAAGTGGCGATCGAAACGAATCGTGCTTTGCAGGAGCAGCTTGCTGAATTGCAGCAGGCCGCCGGCGGCACAGCGCTCGCCTCAGGCGGCAATCGCACCGGCATTGGCCTGCCGATTCGCGCTCGCGTGACCAACGTGCAGCAGGCGCCAAACGGCAAGCTGATGGCTGAGATCGACGCCGGGACGAACGATCGTCTTGGCCCGAACATGGAATTGACGATCGTGCAGGACGGCAAGTTTGCCGGTGTCCTGACGCTCAAGAACGTCGAACTGAATGAGGCCGTCGGCGAGATCTCGCTGAATTCTGGCCGTGCCATTCAGACCGGCGCCATTGTTTCCACCGTTCGCTGAACCACTGAATTTTCGGGAGCGGCGCACGCCATGAGCCAGCTTGGAATGAATCTGCCGGGGTCGCAGCGAAATCGCGGCGCCTCGATGAACATCTACACCGGACTCTTGTTCCTTGCCGTGGTGTGCCTTGGGGCCGCAACGGCGATGGTGTGGATGGCGGGCATGAGTCTGGCGCCGGAAGAAGGCCCGCTCGGCGCCTTCAAAGTGCACGATGCGGACTCCTCCAGTCTTCAGTTTCCGAACTGAATCGCCCCTTTTCTTGTGCTTGGGAGGCCAACCACTGGCTTCCTCAACCGGAAATAGCCGATAATCTTTTAGCCGAAACGCTTTGCGGACCGATTTTCGCCCGGTTCGTTGTCATACTGCGCTCGCCGCAGCCCCTTCTGACGCTCCGGCCGGAGAGACTTCCACGTGTACGAACGTCTGCGTAGCTGGTTTAGTGTCGATATGGGGATTGACCTCGGCACTTGCAACACGCTGGTGGCCGTTCGAGGCGAGGGCATCGTGCTGAACGAGCCCAGCGTGGTCGCCGTGAAGAAGGGGACCAACGAAGTCCTCAACAACGGCAATGCCGTCGGCTGGATGGCGAAGGAAATGCTTGGCAAGACGCCGGGCTCGATCACGGCCGTGCGTCCGCTCAAGGACGGCGTGATCAGCGACTTCGAAATCACAGAAGCGATGCTCTCTTACTTCATCCGCAAGGTGAATGGAAAGAGCTTCCGATTCCTCGGCCCGCGCGTGGTGATTTCGATTCCGTCGGGCATCACCGAAGTTGAAAAGCGCGCCGTGCTCGACAGCGCCGAACGCGCTGGCGCTTCACGCATCTACTTGCTCGAAGAACCGGTGGCCGCCGCAATCGGCGCCGGTCTGCCTTTCGTTGAGCCGACCGCCTCCATGATCGTGGACATCGGCGGCGGCACAACCGAAGTCGCCATCATGTCGCTGGCGGACATCGCGGTGTGCGAATCCGTGCGCGTCGCGGGTGATGATCTTGACGAAGCGATCATCAGCCACATGAAGAAGACGTACAACATGATGATCGGCGAGCAGTCCGCCGAACGCATCAAGATCGAAATTGGCTCCGCGGCGCCCGTGGGCGAAGAGACCACGATGGAAGTGCGCGGCCGCGACATGGTCTCCGGCTTGCCTCGCAAAATGATTCTTTCCAGCGAAGAAGTGCGTGAAGCGCTCCAGGAGCCGGTCCAGGCCATTGTTGAAGCGGTGACGCGCACACTGGAGCGCGCCGAGCCGGAACTCGCGGCGGACCTTGTGGAAAACGGCATCACTCTCGCCGGCGGCGGCGCGCTGCTGCGCGGCATCGACACTGTGCTCTCCAGCGCCACCGGGCTGGACGTCGTCATTGCCGAAGACCCGCTCACCTGCGTTGCTCGCGGCACGGCCATCTTCCTCGAGAACATCGAGAAGCTGAAGGACAACCTTCAGAGCGATATGGACGTGTGATTCTGTTGAGCCACACAATCTCGTGGCTCTCTCGCTTCGCGAGCGAACCACGGCGCCTATAGCCTCGAACCCGTACCATCACTGTTATGAGCACGCATCGCGACTCCGGCGGACGAGCGCTCCCCATCGCGATTTTGCTTTGCGCGATTCTCGCTCTGCTGCCGACCCAATGGTCGCGCTGGACCGCCTGGATCGCCGACCCCGTTGAATTCGTCGTGCAGCCCATCGCGCATCCTGTCATGAGGCTGACGCGCACACTGCTCCCCACCCGTGACGAATACAGCGCCGAGAGTCCCGCCATGCAGGAAGTGCGGCGGCTCTACGACGAGCAAACACTCGCCCTGCGTCAGTCCGAACTCCAGATCGAACAGCTCCGCCGCCAGATTCGTGACTTGCAATCCGGCGTCCCGGTCGCGCCTGAAGCGCGCGTGCGCCAGCTCTGGGCGCCGGTCACGGCGCGATCAAGCAACCTCAGCGACGGAACGATCCGAATCGGCGCCGGTTCATCGGCGGACGTGCAACCGAAAGTTTCCGTCGCCACGGCGCGCGGCGTGCATCTGGTCGGGCGCGTGATTGATGTGCAGACGCGCACCAGTTGGGTCTTGCCGTTCAATCATCCCAAAGCAGGACACATCGAAGGTGTCGTGCTGACCGGGCCGACGCTCGAAGGCAGCTTTGGGTGCCAATTGCTCGGTCGTGCCGATGGCCAGCTTGGGGGCGATCTCGTCGGCGACGCCGTTGGAATAGAGCCGGGGCAGATCGTGCGATTGCGCGATGAGACGTGGCCTGCCGCCGCGCAGATGCTCGTGCTCGGGCGCATCACGAGTGTGGATCGCAAAGAGAATGGCCGGCTCGTGATTGTGGTTGAGCCACAGATCCCGCCCGATCGCGTGAGTGAAGTCGTGCTGCGCATTCCGGAAAGTGCGCAGGAGGGCGCTTCATGAACTGGCTTGTCTTTTTCATTGGCGCCTGGCTGACGATGGGGCTGGAGCTTGGCCTCCGCGATGGATTGTCGCTGGGGCCGACCGGCGCCGCGCCGAGCTTTGCGATGATCTATCTCGTGTTCATCGCGCTGTCGTCGCCGCGCCGCACGGCGGTGTGGGCGGGGCTGGTGATTGGAATTTTGTTGGATCTGACTCGCGCGATGCCGGCGGCGGATGGCGTCGCCATTGTGCGCGCGATCGGGCCGATGGCCGTCGGCTGCGCGCTCGCGGCATACACCGCCACTATCGTGCGCAGCTCGCTCTACCATCGAAACCCAATCGCCGCGCCGATGGTGGTTGTCCTTGCAACTTTTCTCGCACAATTAGTCGCGCTGGCGCTTCTGACGATGCGCTCGTGGTACGACCCGGCCTTAGCGCAAAGCGCCTCGCGCGAACTCCTGCGCGCTGTGATCATTTCCGGCTACACCGCGCTCGTCGCCTTTGGCCTCGGCATTATTTTGCGCCCATTGCTGCCGGCGTTTGCGTCGCTCTTCATGTTTGATGCGACGCCATCCGCATGGCGCTGGGGCCCGCCTCGACGACACACCGGATCGCGCTGAAAAACACGGCGCCTCAGCGCCCAATCAAATGCGCCAATTTCCAGTTACCCGTACGACCACAACTCTCCCGGTTTCATCACCCGAACGGTGACGCCGCTGGGTTTGAACGACGCCGGATCCTGTTCGATCGGGGGCCACGTGTTGTAGTGAATCGGGATGGCGACTTTGGGTTTGATGAACTCCGCGGCACGCGCTGCAAGCTCCGGCCCCATCGTGAATCGGTCGCCGATCGGGATCATCGCGATGTCCGGTTTGTAGATTTCACCGATCAGCTTCATGTCGCTGAAGAGCCCGGTGTCTCCGCAGTGATAGATCGTGACGCCGCCGATGTTCAGGATCACGCCGCACGGCATGCCCATGTACCGATCTTCGAAGCTTGACGAGTGGAATGCTTGCGTCAGCGCGATGAAGCCAAAGTCGGTCATCACCTTGCCGCCGGGGTTCATCGGCTGGGCTTTCTCGATGCCGTGCTCGCCGAGGTAATTGCAGATTTCAAATGCGGCGAACACTTGCGCGCCATTCATCTTCGCAATGGCGACCGTGTCGCCGATGTGATCGGCATGCCCGTGCGAAAGTGCGATGTGCCCGCACTTCACATCCTGCGGCTTGGTGACGGCGAGTGGGTTGCCAGTGAGGAAAGGGTCGATCGCGACCGCGTGACTGCCGCCGGAAACGACAAATCCGGAGTGGCCGAGAAAAGTGAGTTCGATAGGCATAATGATCTCTCCCGAAGCTCGGGCCTGAGGATTCGAATGGGAATATCCTAGTGAAGACTGCGTCGAACTGGCAGGCCGCCGGCCGCATCGTACTTGAGGTGTGAAATGACTCGATGGGCAACGCTTCTTCACGTGCTGATTTCGTCAACGCTCCTCGCGGCGCCGCTCACAACGCCGAACGAGGCGCTGACGCTCGAACTCGGACAGGTCGAAGAAGTGCTCGTATTGGACTATGGCGATGAGCCTCGCTTCGATTTGAAATTCGCCGTTCAGAAAGGGACAACGCAACGATTGCAGATGACAACGTCGATGAGTCAGGTCCAATCCATCGATGGGATTGAAATTCCGCAAGCGGCGATTCCCGAAACGCTGGCGGAGATGACGATCGAAGTTGTGGAGGTGAAAGACGATGGTTCTTTCACGTATGAAATGAAGGTCGACGACATCCGTGCTTTGCCCAACGATGAACTTCCGCCGTTTCAGCTCGAATTCATCAATGCACAGATGGCTCCAGTTTCGAAGATGCGAGTATCCATGACGGTGACATCGAAGGGTCGGTTGATCGACAGCACGGTGGAGTTGCCAGACGATCTACCTCCGACTTCCATCGCATTGATGGAGCAGATGGCGAAGTCATTCGATCAATTGGTTTTTCCATTTCCCGATAAACCGGTCGGGGTCGGCGCCCAGTGGAGCACGAAAGGCGTCATCCAGATCTTTGGCGCCATTCAGCAGAATCGGCTCTTCACGTTGGAATCGTTCGATGGCAAGGTCGCCACCATTGCCGTCCAGGCATCTTTTTCACTGGACGAGGAACAGGTGATCGAGTTGCCTGACTTACCCGAAGGATTCGTCGCATCCATGGCGCAGTTGGATGGGGAGGGCGCTTCGAGAATGAGACAAGTCCTTTCTGAGCCGACGCCGTCCGTCCTTGATGCAAGCACAACCAGCGAGAATGAGATCGTGGTGTCGAACGGCGATTTTGAGCAACGAGTGCTAACCATCGCGGATGTTGAACTTCGCATTGGCTCGGCGCCATCGAATACCGATGAGAAACCAGTTCCGCAGGACCGGTAAACACGACGGCCGCTCAAGGGGCGATGAGATTGCGCTTAGCGAGGCGCCAAGGAGCGCTTCCGAATCGCCGAAGCGATTGTGATCTCGGGCGTTGACGCTTGAGAAACGCTGTTGCAAATGATGTTGGCAACTGATTCTGACCAGCGTGACCAATTCAACGTGTTCGCGGCGCGCCGTCGCGCCGCTTCGCCCATGGTGTTGTGCCGGACCGGGTCATCCACCAATGCCTCGATCGCATTGGCGTAATCAAATTTGGACGAGCTGATCGGCAGCACGACGCCAGTCTGCTCGTGCTGCACCACTTCGGGCAAGCCGCCCGCATCAGAGACAATGGAAGGCACGCCGAATGCCGCCGCTTCACACGGAGCGATGCCAAATGCTTCGCCGGTTGAGGTGAGTAGCAACACGTGCGAAGCCGCATATTCGGCAGCCTGTCGAGCGCGGTCCGCCGGGCTTGTGTGGTCGAGCCGTCCGACATACTCGACGAACGACGATGACCGAGACCGAGCCGTTGGCGTTCCGATCAACCTCATCGTCGCTTTCCACCCGCGATCGCGCAACGCCTCAACGACATCAACACAGAAGTCCACGCGCTTTCGTTCAGGATCGGAGGCGACCACACACAGCCGCAGTGACTTGCGCGAGGGTGGGGGGCGCTCGATTGAAGCGCCCTCGCGGTCGAGGTCCACCGGTGTGATGTTGGCGCCCATCGGCGCGACGAACGCACGGCGCGGCTCAACGCCGTAGAGGTCAATCGCGGATCGGCGGGCCACTTCCGTCGCGAAGCATGTGAAATCAGCACGATCCAGCGCTGTCTGCTCAAGACTGTCGCACGCGCGCTTGTACGCGCGGCTCCGGCGCATGTAGACGGGGTACGTCGTCGTGATGAGACGGGCCGTCGTGTCGCTGAAATACACAATCGGAAGCCGCGTTGTGAGCGCACCAAGCACACGTGACACACAACAGCCGAAGACGACGTCTACATCAGCCGCGTGAATCGCACGATCAATTTCAGAGACACGTTCGCGTCCTTTGGTGACGTGTCGTTTGACGGCTGCAGTCGGGACGATTTCATCACGAAGTCGATTGGCGCGCTGGCGCAGACGCTTCATCTGCTTGCGCACCGCGCCATGCCCGCAGATCACCTCCACCGCGGCGTGCGGCAGCACGGTGCGAGGCTTCGGACCAACAATCGGAACCACATTCAGCCCCGTTTCACGCAGCGCGTGCTCCATCGCCCATGGCATGCCGGACAATTCACGCTGCGATCGTTCGCCGAACGGCCACAGAAACGCGACGCGAATGGGCGGCGCTGATCGGGTTGGAGACGGGAGCCCCGCCGACTCAGTCATAGAGTCCATGCTATCCGATGATCCGCGACACTCCGGATCAATGGAGGACACGGCGGCGCAGATTGCGTCCGATAGTCAAAGCTCACTTGTCCGGGCGTGTCTCAGCGCGTGGCGCCGGCGGGCTGATTCAGCAGCATCTCCGCGTAGTCGTTCATCGCATCGCGAAGCTGCTCGAAATCCTCCAGCACATACAGAATCGGCTGGTAGTGATCAATCTCGAACTCGGTGTTGCAGACGCGCTCCATGTCGAAGGGGCGGCGTTCCACTTCGCTGCTTTCGAGCGAGTGGTGCCCTTCGCCTTCACTGGAGATCAGGCCCGAACCATACAGCTTGATGCGCCCATCTTCGCGGATGAGACCGAATTCGACGGTGAACCAGAACAGCCGCGCGAGACGCTCGGTGTGGTACGGGTCATCCGTGTGCAGCGCGGCTTTGCCGTACGTCTGCAAAAAGTCCGCAAAGACCGGATCGGCGTGCAGCGGCACATGCCCAAAAACATCGTGAATGATGTCCGGCTCGGGCAGGTAGTCCATGCTCGTCTTGGGGCGCACGGCGATCGTGGTGGGGAACTGCCGCTGCGCAAGGAAAGCGAAGAAGGATTTCGCAGGGAGGTAGCCCGGCACGCCGCGCGATTGCCAGCCGGTCATGCGGGCGAGGTTCGCGTTGACTTCCTTGAGGTCCGGCACGCGGTCGGGGCGCAAGTTGATGATCTTCAGCCCAGACAGGAAGACGTTGGAGGCCTCCGTCGGAAGCTGCTTCATGCGCTTCTCGTAGAGAATGCGCCAGACTTCGTGATCCTCTTCGGTGTAGCGATCCCAGTGCTGGGTGATGACCATCGAATCGATGTCGATCTTGCTGGCAGGCAGACCGTCGCTGGCCTCGGCGGCCTTGAGCGCACGCTGGGCTTCGTCAGAATCGATCACGGAATGCTTCAAGCTGGACATGACGGGCCTCCGAGAGGGCGAGTCAAAAAGGGTGCGAATCGCTCGAAGTATAGGCGGTGGGGGGAAGGCATCAGGAGCCAGTGGCCAGGCCCCAGTGGTTGAGAGTCAGAAGCAGAACGAAGCGCCAATCGAACAGTCAATGCTCAACTCGTGACAGCGTCCTACTGGTCCCTGGTCCCCGGTCCCTACCTCCTAATCATGCGGATCCATCACCGACTTCGCCGTCTGATCCGTGCGGAACTTCACGAGCTTCTCGCGCAGGTCCGCATCGGAAAGCGCGAGCATGGAGACGGCGCTGATCGCCGCGTTGATCGCGCCGGCGGAGCCGATGGCGTACGTCGCCACGGGGATGCCCTTGGGCATCTGCGCGGTCGAGAGCAGTGAATCCAGCCCGTCCAGCGACCAGCCCTTCATCGGCACGCCGAGGACAGGCAGGTGCGTGTGGGCGGCGCACACCCCCGCCAGGTGCGCGGCGCCGCCAGCCGCAGCGATGATGATCTTCATGCCGCGAGACTCAGCGTTCGTGCAGAAATCGACCACGGCCTCGGGCGAGCGGTGCGCGCTCATCACCTTGGCGACGTTCGGCACGCCGAAGGAGTCCAGCGTTTCGACACAGCGCTTCATCGTGGGCCAGTCGGAATTGCTGCCCATGAGAACGCCGACAACGGGGTTTTTGGTGTCGCTCATGCGCCCAAGAATAACGAATCGAAAAGCGAGCCGTGCCGTCCCCGGCCCGGCAGTCGCACGTCGCCAAATGCGCCGGCAGCGTGGGGGGAAGAACGCGGAGGAAGACGGAGGGGGAGGAGGATGGTGTGCGGAATCAAGGCACTACGTGTGGGTCCCTTCGTCATAGTTGGCGCCGCACTCGGGGCATACGTCGCCTGGGATTCCCATTAGGTCGTAGTCGCATTCAACACAGCGAAACAGGTTTGGTTCAATGACTTCCTTTGGAATCACAAACCTAATCAAGAGTCCAAAGCCAGCGTAACCGGCGACAATGGCGATCGGAATCAATGGAGGGTAAAAGATCGCGCACAACGTGCTGCAGGCGCCCATTCCGATTGAGAGCGTCAGAACCGCAAACTCCGTCCATCGGTTTCTGAGAATGAAATACGTGACAGGCGAGAGAATCGCTCCCGCTCCGGCGCTGGCGAGGACAGCGTCCCACCGCGAAAATGCGGGCAACTGCGCATGAATAACGAATGCCGGAATGAGAAATGCGCACATTCCAGCAACTGTGCATGTGATAAAAGTATGGAATCGCTCAAATGCTCTGGTCTTTGTAAATGCAAACTCTGGCGGAACCGCGACTTGGGGGTCACGTGGATCGTCACCACGTGGTGGTCCGTACGGATTCGTCTTGTTCGAATTCACAGCGCCAGCAACTCACACAACCCCTTACACCCATACTGCCCCGTACCGCGCTCATACTCGCCGGACATCATGCCTTCCGCGGCCTTATTGATCTGCTTGAGCGTCTTGTCGAGGCGCAAGTCGGCGAGGGAGATCACGCCGCGCTTGGCTTCGGAGAGCACCCAGTATTCCGCGACGCCTTCGAGGGGCTGATCTTCAGCGATTTCGTAGTACTTGCGCAGCGCCAGCGCGTACAGGCAAAACTGAAGATCGTTGTCCTTTGGCTCAAGCAGTTTCTTTGAGCCGTAGCCGGTTTTGTAGTCGATGAGGCGGAATCCGCCGTCACTCATGCGATCAATACGGTCAATCTTGGCAATGCAATCGTGGGCGCCGCTGTCAAGGGCAAGTTTGAAACTGACGGAACGCTCGATCTCAAGGATCTCATCTTGGTCAGAATGCAAAATCTCAAGCGCGGCTCTGAGCTGTTCACGCAATTGCGCCAGATCCGCTTCGGTCGGGGGTTCGCCTTGTGAGCGTTCGGTGTAGAGATGTGTCGCAATGTTGATCGCCCGATCAATGGTCGGGACAGCCTCCCCAAGCGACTCCGCTTCACGCGTCTCAAGGAAAAACTTTTCGAGTGCGGTGTGGATGACATCGCCAACGGCAAGACTGCGCGTTTTCGGCTCATCCAAACCAAGCATGTGCTTGATGTACCAGCAGCGCGGGCAGCCTTCGTAATCAGTGATGCGTGTGTACGACAATTGCAGCGGCGCCCGCGGCGGCACGAACACGCCACTGGCCTTTGAGACCTTCGCGGCCAGCTCCTGAATCAGCGCTTGATCATCCTTGGACAATCCATTGAGCACGTCCGGCGCTTCGCCATTGTCGCGCAGGTGGGCCAGAGCCGCGAGCCGCCGTCCGGCGGATTCGAGGTCATGCGCAATGGATTCGAGCTCAGGGGCGCTGAGGCCGGCGCGATCGGCGCGGTGCAGCGCCGCCGCAGCTCGTTGTTTCACCAAATTGATCTCACGACGGATGCGGGCGCGATCGGCGGGTGTTTCGTTGTCGAGTGCATCCTCGGCGCCGGGGGCCGTCATTTCCGCGCGATCAAACCAGGTGTCTGCGTTTGAAGTGGGGCGCGCTGGTGTGGCTAAGCCGGTGAGTTCATCGAAATAGTCGCCTTCACGCGCTTCGCGTTTGTGCGACTTCGCCAGCATCACCAATCGACGCTCGGCGCGCGTGCAGACGACGTAAAAGAGTCGCCGCTCTTCATCGGCATTGTTCGTCGGGGCGCGACCTGTGAGGGCTTCAGGAAGCACAATTGCATCATCATTCTTGCGCGGCATGGGAAAGCCCCACGGGCTGCGCACGCGAGCCGCGAAGACCGTATCAAACTCCAACCCCTTTGCGGCGTGAGCCGTCAAGAGCGCAACCGCGTCTCCGGCCGTCTCGTCATCTTCATCAGCATGACGATCGAGGCGCGAATCGGATGGCAGATCGAAAGCCTGCTCATGTTGATCAAGCTGGTCGTAGTGGCGCAAAAAGGCGCCGAGATCACCGGGTGACTCCAGCCGGTCCTGTTTGTCCAGCGCAAAGCGAAGCGCGGCAAGCACCGCCTGCACGCGCTTGGCTCGCATTTGGGGGTCGAGCGATTCGACATCCACAAGCCGCGCGAGTTCGACGATGCGCCGCACCGTCTCGGCGGCGGACTTCTCCGTATTGAAGGTCGCAAGTTCTTCGTAACGAGCCGCGAGGTCGAGGAGAGCGGCGTCACCGTCCGCTGCGGCGCGCAAGAATTCCTTGAATGGCTGGCCGGATTTCTTGAATGACTTCACCAGGCCTGAGAGCCGCGACGGATCCGTGAGCACGGGTGGTCGGGCGAGCAATCGCTGGGCGCTGGCGCTGTCATAGGGATCGACCAGCACGCGCATCCACGCGAGCAGGTCCTGCACGGCGGCGTCCTGCAATGGCGAGGTCTGAATCCGCCGATTGATCGGGATGTCATACGACTCCAGTTCCAGCGCGATGTCGTCGAGCATCTTGCGCGCGCGAGCGATCACGGCGTAACTGGACCACGGGCGATGTGATTCTTTCTGATCTGCGAGAAGCATGGCCGCGATAGCCGCACCGTGGTGGCTGTCGTCGGTGAGCGTGACGCCCTCGACCACGCCAGGCGAAGCGGCGCCGCCCTCATGTGCGGGCTCAACCACTTTGTCCGGCTCAAAGCGGCTTTCGGCGCGGCGGATGATGTCGTTGCCCGCCGCGATAATCTCGCTGCCGCTGCGGTAATTTTCAGTGAGTGTGACGACGCGATGCTTGGGCCAGCGTTCGCGGAAGCGGCGGAACGCTTGGTCGTCGGCGCCGCGGAAGGCGAAGATGGCCTGATCGTCATCACCAACAACGCAGAGATCCGGCGGGCGTGACTCACGATGGGGCGCGAGCTCCGCGAGCAGTTCGATTTGCGCCGGCGACCAGTCCTGAAACTCATCGACGACGATGTGCCGGTATTCGTGATGGATGATGGTGCGGGCCCGGGCGCTTTCGCGAAGGATGCGTGCCGGGAGGTTGATGAAGTCGTCGAAGGTGAGCAAGCCGCGTTTCAGTCGCTCGTCTTCGAATTGCGCGTACACATTCGCAAGCGCTTCGTACTCGAGGCGCTGTGTCTCGCGGGCGGCGCGTTCGAGGTCGTCGATGTCGAGCGCCGTGTCATTCAACGCGGCTTGCTGCTCATCACACCACACGGCGAGCGCGCCGGGTGAGACGCCGTCCGTCGCGCACTGATCGATGAATGCTGATGCATCATCGGCAGCTCGGTTGAGTCCTGCGCCAGCGCGATCGCGGAAATAGCGATGACTCGGGAGAATCTCGTGCAGCAGACGCCGCCGCTCGGCGGAATCCATCAGACGTGTGCTGGTGGGCAGGCCGATCATGTCGCCGTAGCGATGCACAATCTTCGCGCCGAATGCATGGCAGGTCATCGCGTTGATGCGCTGCGCTTTGGCGGCGCCGACGAGTTTGTCCAGTCGCTCGCGCAACTCCTGAGCGCTCTTGATCGTGAACGCCAGCGCCAGCACATTCTCGGGATCCACGCCGAGGCCGCCGTCATCGCGAGGGGCCACGAGCCGCGCGACGCGCGTCACAATCACGCGCGTCTTGCCCGCGCCGGGGCCGGCAAGCACTACGAGCGGGCCGCCATCGTGATGGACGGCTTCGTGCTGATGCGCGTTGAGTTTGGCGAAGGATTCGGCAACGGCGGACGCGGCGTCTGGCGGCGTAGTCATTGGGCCAGTGTATCCGCCCCACTCGACTGATCGAATTGATCAGACGGTGAATGAGTCCGTCGAATTCAGGTGCGGCAAGCGCGCCAGCCGCGGCAGGCGGCGCTTGTCACGCGCCTTGAGGCGGTCCGCGATCACAATCAATCGGTCCGCATCATCACGCAAGACGGCGCGGCAGCGGCCAGCTTCAACGGCATGGAGCACATCAATGAAACGATCACTCGTCGATGAGA
Source organism: Phycisphaerales bacterium (assembly GCA_029260345.1). GTDB lineage: Bacteria > Planctomycetota > Phycisphaerae > Phycisphaerales > UBA1924 > OFTM186. The sequence goes on from JAJDDK010000005.1 coordinate 635,920, forward strand.
GCATCGTCGCCACCACACCGATTTGCGGCCAGACGTGCGCATCGCTCCCGCCGACGATTGGCAGATCGAGCCGCGCCGCAAGTTCATGAACTGCCGCGACAGAATTCGGATCGGTGAATCGACCGTTGATCTCAACGGCGTGCGAAAGACTGCTGAAGAGTTCTTCCGGAAGGCGGTCAAATGATTTGTCATCGCGCACCGGATGCGCCGCGATGCGAATGGCGTTGAGCTGAAGCGCGGCGACGCGATCGGCCAGTTCATACCCGCTGGGGTGATAGCCTTCGGTCAGTCGATGTTCGAACGCTTCATCGAGGCGGCGCAGTTCATCCAGCGGCGCAATGAAAGAAATGTCGACGTGTTCTTCGAGCGTCACTTCCATGCCGGGGTAGAAACGGGCGCCGCCGATTTCGAAGCGACCATGCCGGTAGGGGTGTTCGCGGAGCAGGTAGTTGTACATCTCCCAGAAGCCGCGCCCGTGGGCGTGTTCGGTGATTGCGGCGCCGTGAAGTTTTCGTTCGTTGAGAGCCGCGGCGGCGCGTTCGACATCAACGGGTCGAAACGCGGTGCGCTTGGCGATCTTTAAGTGCGTGTGCAGATCGAGTCGGAGGTCGAGCATGCAGCTGTTCTCGCGTGCAAGAGGAGTGGCACGTGTTGCATCAAGATGCGTGGTGTCGAGCGGGCCCCATCCTTGGGGCGGACCTCCGTCACGCGAAATCGAGACTTCACTCGTCCGCCGCTCGATGACCTCATGATACGCCGCGATCGCGAATCGTCACGCATTCTTTTGAGAGAAAATGACGAGTTGCGAAGATCGAACGAGGCGTGAGAATCCGGGGCATGAACACCAATGATCAGCCCATAAGTGTTTTGTTCGTCTGCCTCGGCAACATTTGCCGCTCGCCGCTGGCGGAGGGCGTGTTTCTACATCTGCTGGAAGAGCGTGGGCTTGCGGATCGGTTCATCGTGGATTCGTGCGGCACGGGGGGCTGGCATGTGGGGTCGCCGGCGGATTCGCGGTCGATCGCGGTCGCAAAGAAATATGGAATTGAGCTGCCGAGTGTGGGTCGAAAGCTGGACCCGTGGGAGGACTTCGAGCGGCATCAGTGGATCATCGCGATGGACCGTCAGAATGTGAAGGATTTGCTGACGGAGGGCGCGGCGAAGGATCGCGTGCGGCTGCTGCGCAGTTTTGATCCGGCGATGGCGGGCGCAAAGGAGAAGGAACTTGATGTGCCGGATCCGTACTGGGATGAAGATGATGGATTTGAGATTGTGTACAGCATGATCCGCGCGGCGTGCGAGGGGATACTGGATGAGTTGTCAAAGTGATTCAATACTTCAATTGATTGAACTTGTGCGCCTCCCCTCCCGCCCCGCGGGAGGGGCAGGGGGAGGGTTCCGAAAGAGCTCCGACGCCCCTTTGGGGCGACTAAGAATCGATCAGCTCCGCCCGAAGCGCCGCTCAAGATCACGAAGCGACAAACGAATCGTCGTCGGTCTTCCATGCGGGCACGAGCTTGATCGCTCCACACGCTCGCGCAAGGCGAGCACTTCGGCGAGTTCATCGTCCGTGAGTTTGTCGCCCGCCTTGATCGCGGCTTTGCACGCCATCATGTCAACGATCTCGTGCAAGGCCTCTTCATCAGAGGCCTTCGCATCGCGCGTCGTCTGTGCTTCAAGCAATTCGCTTAAAAATGCGCCGGGCTCAACTTTTCGATTGAAAAGCAAAGTTGGAAAGGCGTGAATCGCGACCGCCGCGGGGCCGATGGGTTCGGCCTCAATGCCAAGCTGCTCAAGCAGGCTGGTCAACGACTCCAGCGCATCAATCTGCGCCCGCGTCACCTTCGCCGTCGCCGGCGTCAGTAGACGCTGGCTTTCAAGTGTTCCTTCCTGAAACCGCCCCATGATCTTTTCGAACATCACGCGCTCATGCAGCGCATGCTGATCGATAATGATGACGCCCTGATCGTCCTGCGTGATGAGATACGAATCGTGAATTTGCAAAACGCGATCGGCCGAGCGCGCCGGCGCGAGAAACGGCGATTCATCTTCCGGCGGCGCCGAGCGTTCCACGGCGCTGCGCAACGCGTCGATGTCAATATCGGCGCCGGCTTCGGTGAGGTGCGTTTTGATGGTTTGCGCGAACTCCGCCGCATTGAAGCGGGGGGGCGGGGACCAGCCTCCGGCGGTGACATGCACCGACGGCAATTCATCGCGCCGGCGCACATCCTCCCAGTGCGGCGTCAAATCCGCCTCTCGCAGCGCCCGCTTCACCGCGTGATACACCGCCGAATGCACACGACCGGAATCGCGGAAACGCACCTCGGCTTTGGCGGGATGCACGTTTACATCCACCAGCGCCGGGTCCATTTCGATCAGCAGCACAGCCACCGGCTTGCGGCTCGGATCGACCAAGCCCCGATACGCCTCGCCCAGCGCATGCTGAATCGTGCGATCGCGCACCGGGCGCCCGTTGACAAAGAGATGCTGACCCTTGGTGGTTGGCTTGGCGATAGTGGGGGCGCCGATGAGACCCCACACGGTGACGCCCGGCGCATCGAGGCCATCGCCGTTCGCTTCGAGCAGATGCTCGGCGAGTTCATCACCAAGAATCGCTATCGCGCGGCTCCTCGGGTCCTGCTCCGGCGGCACATCAATCAACGTGCGCCCGTCGCAGATGAGTTCGAAGCCGAGGTTTGGCTGGGCCAGCGCAAGGTCTTTGACGATTTGCGCACAATGGCCTTGTTCGGTGCCTGCGGTGCGCAGGAACTTGCGGCGAGCTGGTGTATTGAAGAACAAATTACGCACGGAGACGACGGTGCCGGGTGCGCCGGCGTCCGGCTGAATCGCGCTGATGGCATCACCCGCGGCGTCGATGCGCGAAGCGCCCTCGGCATCTCGCGTGCGCGAACGGATCGACACCCGCGCGACGGAAGCGATGGAAGCGAGCGCTTCGCCTCGGAAACCCATGGTGGGGATGGCTTCAAGATCTTCGGCGCGTTCGATCTTGCTCGTCGCGTGCGGCGCCAAGGCCAGCGGCAGATCATCCGGCTCAATACCCGCGCCGTCATCGCTGATGCGCACGAGTTCGACGCCGCCCTGCTCGAGTTCGATGCGAATGCGCGTGGCGCCCGCATCAATCGCGTTGTCGATGAGTTCCTTGACGACTGATGCGGGGCGCTCAACGACTTCGCCGGCGGCGATCTGATTGACGAGAAGGGGAGGGAGCGAACGAATCCGCGCGCGCGTCGGCACGACGGGCGTCTCACCCGTGTGGCGCGCGTTGTTGTGCGCGCCCGCCGCAATCCGTTGCTCCAGCGTTCCTCGCGTCATGCGTGGATGATTGTAGGTTCCCACCCCTCCCGCCTCGCGGGAGGGGGCAGGGGGAGGGCTACTGAGCTACTCCCTTCTACATGTCTCTTCAGACTGTTCACGTTCGAGACTTGAAGAAGAGGAAGTCGGAGTAGCCCCCTCCTCAGTCCTCCCCCGCGAGGCGGGGGAGGAGGAAGACCGTCAATAGCCGTGGAAAACGTGTCGGCGCCTGTCGGCAACGCAAAGTGTTCATTTGCGAATCCATCGGAGTGAACTTGTCGAATTCACCCCTATGAGCAGCCCCACGATCCGCAAACGACGATTCAGCCCACGAATAATCACCGGGGCCGCCGCGATCATCGCAGTGTGCGCCGTCTTCCTCTCGAAAGGCTGCGCCGTGACGTATGACAACCGAAATCCGGTTTCCGAACCGTTCCCCAGCGTCGTCGGCAAGAGTCTTGAGAAGGAGGACGTGCGGCTGCCGCAGGATCTCGCTGGCGCCCCCGCCGTGCTGCTCGTTGGCTACGTCCAGCGCACGCAGTTCGACATCGACCGCTGGCTCATGGGCCTGATTCAGGCGGACGTGCGCGCCAAGATCCTCGAAATCCCCACCATCCCTGGTCTCGTGCCGACGATGATCAGCGGCTGGATCGACGACGGCATGCGAAGCGGCATCCCCGAGGAGGACTGGGCGGTGGTCGTCACGCTGTATGGCAAGAGCGCCAAACCAGTCGCAAAGTTCACCGGCAATCAGCGCGGCGCCAACGCGCGCGTGCTCGTTCTCGATGCGAATGGCGAAGTCGTCTGGTTCAGTGATCGCGGCTACTCCGCAACGCAGGCGCTGGAGGTCAAGCGCGTGACGGAGGCGTTGATGGGGGAGTGAGGAGAGCGGCGCCGCACTCGGGGCAACTTTCGATCGAGCCTTGAAGGTCATAGCCGCACTTTGTGCAAAGGCCTCGCCGTCGTCGGCGCCAGCGTCGGAATGCGCCTGGCGTCGTAATGAGCAGCAACCACGCGGCGCCGTTCACCGCCGCATTCGCGGCAAACCCAAGCGACAGGATGCGCGTCGGTAGCAAAAATTCTCGCTTGCCGTCCGGATTCAGAAAACTCGGCGTCCACGCCGGGGGCCATGACATGAGGTGTTTGTCGTCACGTGTGCCAGTCGTTGCGGGAACATTCGGCAGATACGTCCATCGGCGTTCACCGGCAAAACAGCGGAACGGAAAGCCGCAAGACACTGCGTAGTAGCCTGCGGATCGACGCTCGGTGCGCTGCGCAGTGAACCATGTGTCCAGATCGGACGACATCCATTGCGGCGTGCGGTCCAGCTTCTCAAACTGGATACGTTGGATGTGGTTGATCAGCGTGCCGGCAGGCCGCGCGTCGGCTCGTTCGACGCCGAAGCCGTCGTTGATCACTTGGAGCGCATGTTCCGGCGTTGAGAGTTGACGTATGGGAAGAGGCGAACGTTGCGCGATCGCTCCGCCGCTGATGGCGATCAGAAAGCACTGGGAAATGAAAATGGTCGTCGCGATTCCAAGGGTGAGGGCGACGACCGTCCTTATCACCCAATGGGAAACGATGAGATGGCGTTTGTGCCGGCGAATCATTTTCGATTGAGCGATTCATGGTGGACGAGTGTGGCGCCGCACTCGGGGCAGCAGTTGTCATGAACGCCGTGAAGGTCGTAGCCGCATCTTGCGCACAGGCCGCGGTGTGATCGTCGCCAGCAACGCAGGCCGCGCGGGGCGGCGAGGAGGAGAAACCAGCCGGCGGCGTAAATCGATGTGTTCGCGGTCATGCCGATTGGCTGCACGCCGGTTGGCAGGGTTCGTTGAAACCCATTGGCGCCTGTCCTATTCGCGGTGGGCTCGAGAAACCATGGGATATTCAATTCAAAAGACTTGAGGCGCTCCATTCGGACTGCGGACGGCGTGTCACGTTGCGTTCTACTAATAATTGACCACGCTTCGCTTCGCATGCAACGAAAAGGCGCACCGACTACGTTCGCGCTAAACAGCGACACTTCGTCGCGACTCATGAATTCGTAGAAGCGTTTGTACTGAGGTTCCATCCAATGAGGAATGGTTGAAAGCATACGCGGCTTGTCAGTCAATTCAGTTCGGCCACAATGGTTTCGGAACGTGCTTGCGCGAAAAATCGTCACGCCGCACCCATCCATAACGGTCATCGAGATGATTCTGTCTGAGTATCGACTGAATTGCGGTGTCGAGCCGATGAGCTTTGGGGTCCCGTAAATCACAAGGCCCCACGCGACGCCGACGCTCGTGGCAGCGCCAAGCACAAGACAGATCAGAATCCGAACCACATGCCGCGCCATGTGTGGCCTCCGCTTTCTACTGGTACGACGCATCGGTCGCCGGGTTCCCGCGGCTTTGGGATTGGCTCCCCCTCTCCTCCTGGGAGAGGGTGGCCGAGCAGAGCGAGGTCGGGTGAGGGCCGGAATTTCTTCCTTCATTTCACTGTCGTCTTTACGGTTGTCCGATGCGGCCCTCATCCGTCAACGCTGACGCGTTGCCACCTTCTCCCAGAGGGAGAAGGATTTCTTCCCTCTCCCCTTGGGAGAGGGTGGCTGAGCGAAGCGAGGTCGGGTGAGGGCCGAATAAGTCCTTTTCAACACACCACAGATGATTTGGTAAACCGAAGCGGCCCTCATCCGTCAACGCTGGCGCGTTGCCACCTTCTCCCAGAGGGAGAAGGGCTTCAGAACCCCCTCCTCGGTCCTCCCCCGCGGGGCGGGGGAGGAGGGGGGACGTATTCTCTACGTCTATGCGCACACCTCTCCCCTCTGAACAGCACGAGTACGCCGATCTTCCGAAGCTGAGTGAAGCCGCGCTGCACAATCGGCGCGAGTGGGTGTTTCTTGTGTTTGCGGGTTTGTTCCTTGGCTCGTTGACGATGCTGAACATTCTCGGCATCACGCGGTTTCTGAATCTTGCGTTCTTCATCGAGGGGTCGGATCAGTGGAAGTACAAGATCGCGATTGCGATTGGTGTGCTGCCGTATCCGATCACGTTTCTATGTACGGATTTCATCTCGGAGCTCTACGGCCGCAAGCGCGCCAATCAGGTGGTGATGGTGGGGTTCATGCTCAACCTTTGGGTCGTGCTGATTCTTTGGCTCGGCGGCGTGTGGCCGGGGTTTGAGCCGGTCGGCGCCGAAAAGACCGGCGTCTTCTTTGAAGTGCGCAAGCTCGCATTCGGCGCCGTCGCGGCGTCCATGTTTGCGTATCTCGCGGCGCAGCTCATTGACGTGCATGTGTTTCACTTCTGGAAGCGACTCACCAACGGTAAACATCTCTGGCTGCGCAACAACGGGTCCACACTGATCAGCCAGCTTGTGGACACGGTGTGTGTGATTTTGATCACGCACTTTTATGCGAAGGCGCTGCCGGTGCTTGAGGATGCGGCTCTTGTGCCGCAGTTGCTGGCGTTTATTGCGACGGGGTATGTGTTCAAGGTGCTGATGGCGGCGCTGGATACGGGGCCGTTTTATGCGGGGGCGCACTGGCTGTGCCGCTGGCTGCGGCTGCCGCCCCCGACGGCGCCGATTGAGCCGGTCGCTGCCGCGGCCGTTGAAGCTGGAGTTGGGTGAGGGTGGACGGGACTGGGGACCAGGGACCGGGCACCAGTTGAGAGACGTCCCAAAGGGACGATGGATTGTTGCCACGAGTGAAGTGGAGGCGAAGCCAAAGCGCAACTCGTGGAGTGCGTTCAATAGGAATGCAAACCCCGAAGGGGTGAAGGAAGGAACTGTCGCGCCGCGTTTTGCGAATGGATTCCTGCGCCTCTACGGGGCTGGAATAATTTTTTTTTGCTGCGCTCCACGAGTTGCGCTCGCTCGCAGGCGAGTGCTCGCTCCACTCGTGGCAACAATCGGAATGCCCCTTCGGGGCTGCTTGGCCGCGCGGTGATTGACGCGCTGTTCACGTTCGAGACTTGAAGTAGAGATAGCCGGAGTAGCCCCCTCCTGTGTCCTCCCCCGCGGGGCGGGGGAGGGGGCAAACTGCGCCTCACACATTCGAAAGTTCGTTGATCGAATCCGCGGCCACTGGTCCCAGGTGGCTGGTCCCCGGTCCCTGACCCCCACCCCCACCCCCACCCCTACACTCCCCACATGCCCGACACCATCTTCAGCAAGATCATCGCCGGTGAGATTCCCTGCCATCGTGTGTACGAAGACGAATTCGTCCTCGCATTCCTTGACATCAATCCGCTCGCGGCGGGGCACACGCTTGTCATTCCGAAAGAATCCGTTGCGACGGTTGGTGAACTCTCTGACGAGTCCGCCGCGGCGGTGGGGCGGGTGTTGCCGCGGATATGCCGCGCGGTGATGAAGGCGACGCGCACGAACGCGTACAACATCCTTCAGAACAACGGCGCCGATGCGCATCAGGAAGTGATGCACGTTCACTTTCACATCATCCCGAAGTACGCCGACCGGCCCAGCGGGCAGGATGGGCTCGGCATCGGATGGCGGCCGGGGAAATTGGATTCGGATGTTGGTGTGGAGATGGCGAAGCGGATTGCAGCGGAGATTGGCTGAGAGATCGCGATGATGGACTATGCCGAACCGAAGCTGAATAAGCCGCGCAAGAACGAGGCGAAGGAACTCTTCAAATCGCCCGGAAAACTCGCCGTCGCAGTGCTTATGACGTGTTGCGGATTAGCTATTGGCGCGCTTTCGGTAGACGCAGTGACCGCAGGCTTCAGTCCTTCAACACAACTGCAACTTCGGATTATTGGAGCGGTGATTGGTTCTCAATTTGCGACATGGTTGGCCGTCAAATGGCTTGTGAAGCGCGGCTGATCACTGTTGGTCGCTGAGCTTCGGCCGCGCCGGCAAACCAACAGACTCCAAGAACACATTCAACCTGTCCCGCTCACCCGGCAAATCAATGTGCTTGATGTGCGCGACCAGTCCACTCGCTCGATCAACCGTGATCCGCTGTTCGCACTCATGCCGGTGCGTGACGCCGTTCTTCGTGAGAATGTCGCCGTACCGAATAGTCGCAATCGAGTCGTCGTCCGGATCAGCTCGCACGGCGGAGTCGTAGCCGACCTCATCAAATGTCTTGACCGCGTCCTGATGCGCGGCGTCGTAGCTCGCCATGATCGCGTCGCGGCCGATCATCTCTGAGCCGCGGAAGTCGTAGACGCATTGCGGCGCCAGCAGTTGCACTGCGGCGCTGTGGTCCGCCGCGTCGAGAAGCTGGGCAAGTTTCGTCGTGATGTCGACCGGATCGTGCATTTGTGGCTCCTCTCGCGACGAAGGTGGATGCGGGCCAATGGCGCCGCATTTCGCTACCCTACGCCCCATGCTTGCCAAGGTGCAAAGCTATGTGCTGACCGGCATTGACGCGTCTCCGTGTGAAGTGGAGATCGATGTCGATCCCACCGGCATTGCGCAGGAGCGCATTGTCGGGTTGCCGGACGCCGCGGTGAAGGAATCGCTGGAGCGTGTGCGCTCGGCGATCGGCAACAGCGGCTATGCGTTCCCGCTCGGGAAAGTGCTTGTCAATCTGGCGCCGGCGGATGTGCGCAAGGAAGGGCCGGTCTATGACCTGCCGATTGCGCTGGGGTTGATGATTTCGTCGGGGTCGCTGCGCGCGGGCGCGGATGCAGCAATTGATCTGCGCCGGACACTGGTCGCGGGGGAAGTCGCGCTGGACGGGCGACTGCGCCCGATCAAGGGCGCGCTGTCCATGGCGCTGCTGGCGCGAGAGCGTGAAATTCAGTCTGTCATTGTTCCGGCGGAGAACGCGGCGGAAGCGGCGGTCGTCGAAGGCGTCGAAGTGCACAGCGCAGCGACGCTGGCAGAAATAGTTGGGAAGATCACGGGTGAATTGAGCGCTGAGCCGCACCCGGCGGTGAATGTGTCGTCGCTGCTTGAACAGACTGAAGCGCTTGTTGATTTTGCGGACATCAAAGGGCAGGAAGGCGTGAAGCGTGCAGCGACGGTCGCGGCCGCGGGTTCGCACAACATGCTGATGCTTGGCCCCGCGGGAACAGGCAAGACGATGGTGGCGAAGGCGCTGCCGGGGATCCTGCCGCGATTGTCAGTCGGTGAAGCGCTTGAAGTGACGCGAATCTATTCCGCCGCGGGGATGTTGACAGCAGAGATGACTGGCGGCGTTGGCGTGATGACGCGCCGGCCGGTGCGCAGTCCGCATCACACGGCAAGTGTGCCGGCGATTGTGGGCGGCGGGAAGGTGCCGCGACCGGGCGAGATCACGCTGGCGCATCATGGTGTGCTGTTCTTGGATGAATTGCCGGAGTTTCCGCGCGATGCGCTGGAGACGATGCGCCAGCCATTGGAAGATGGGTGCGTGACGATTGCGCGGGCGCACTCGACGGTGCGCTTTCCCGCGCAGGTGATGCTGATCGCCGCGATGAACCCGACGCCCAAGGGCGACATGCCGACAAACCAGCACAGCCGGCGCGAGATGGATCGGTATCTGTCGCGCTTGTCCGGGCCGCTGGTGGACCGTGTGGATATTCATGTGGAAGCGCCTGCGGTGCCGTGGAAGCAGTTATCGCAGGCGGGCACGCGCGGCGAATCCACGGAGGTGCTGCGGGCGCGCGTGTTGAGCGCGCGGTCGTTTTCGCATCATCGGCAGGGGGAAAAGCCGAACGCACGGCTGACCGGGCGGGAGCTTGATCAACTCGCGCTCATGGATGACGACGCAAAGGAATTGCTTGGTCAGGCGATGAGGGAATTGGGATTGTCAGCGCGGGCGTATGACAAGATCCGGCGCGTGGCGCGCACGATCGCGGACATGGCGGAGTCGGAGCGGTTGCAGAATGCGCATGTTGCGGAGGCGGTGCAGTATCGGTTGCTGGATCGGAAGGTCTGACCCCTCTCCTTCGGGAGAGGGTGGCATCCCGACGAAGTCGGGATGACGTGTGAGGGCTCTTTGTCTATTGCTTCTACTGGTTTCAATTGTTGCTGTGCGCTGACCACATTTGAGGCGTATAGGAGGGAGTAGATGTGGAGCCCTCACCTGGCCTCTCCCAGGGGGAGAGGGATTGGCTGCATGCGCTTCAGCACATTCTTTGTCTTGCGGCGCTGTTCACATATGAGGCTTGTAGAAGGGAGTAGCCCCCTCCTGTGTCCTCCCCCGCGGGGCGGGGGAGGAGGGAGCGGCCTCCCCTCCCGCCTTGCGGGAGGGGGTAGGGGGAGGGCTATTGATCTACATCCCTCCTACAAGTCTCGTTGCGCTGTTCACGTATTAGTCATGTAGAAGCGATAGCCAAAGTAGCCCCCTCCTGTGTCCTCCTCCGCGGGGCGAGGGAAGGGGCGCCGCAAATTCACATCTCGAATATTCGTCGTTCACTGAGTTTTCACGACTGGTTCATTCGTTGCCGCAAGAGTTTCAACAGATGTATTGATTTGGGAACCGGCCATCAAGGGAGTCCGCCATGCCCGGCAAACGAATGAACTCGATCAAGAACCGCGACAAGTACGAAACACTGCGCGATCATGGGATGAGCAAGGAAAAGGCGGCGCGCATTGCGAATACGCCGAACGCGAGCCGTCGCGGCGGCAAAGCGCCGAGCTACGAAGACATGACCAAGGATGAGGTGTACCAGCGCGCTAGAAAGGTGGGCGTCGAAGGGCGATCGAAGATGTCGAAGAAGGAACTGATTCACGCGCTGCGCGAGAATTGATCAGTCCCACTCTCGCAAAATCAGGCGCGATTTTTCTTCACATACACTGTCTTGTACGTCGTCCCGCCGCCCGTAAGTGACCCGAGATCGAAGATCACGGCGATGATCAGCAGCACGAGGTAGATGCCGGCGACGCCGCCTTGATGTTGTGCGAGCGCATACGCCAGCATGGTGTACGGCATGAACAGGAAGCCGAGGAACGGCAGTAGCACTTGGTTGTTGTACGCCTGCCCGATCCAGTCGCTGAAGATCACCAGCAGCACGATCACGACGCGCGGCATCATGAGTGCAAGCAGAGCAACGAGACATGGCATGGCGGATCCTCCCGAGGATTGTTCGCAAGTCAGGCGATCAGATTCCAGCCGATCAGGATGAAGCCGAGCGCCAAGGCGCCGGCGAGAATGTCGTCCATCAGCACGCCCCAGCCGGAAGGCAGATTTTGGGCGGCGCCGATTAGCCCCGGTTTGAGAATGTCGAAGAGCCGAAAGAAAGCGAATGACAGCACGATAAACACGGCGGCCATCGCGGGGTCGGTGAAGGCGATGGCGGGCGCGGCCAGCGCGGCGAGCGCCTGACCGGCGACTTCATCCAGCACCATCATGCGCGGGTCTTTGTGATCGAAGCGGCGCTCGCTCCACGGCGTCAAGGCAAGGCAGAGAATGCTGGCGATGACGGCGATCGCGGCCGCGACGATGGTGTAGGTCATGCGATCCACATGCAGTGCAAGCAGCGCGAACAGCACGACCGCAGCGGGAAGGGATCCCCAAGTGCCCGGCGCCTTTTTGATCAGGCCGAGTCCGCCGACGGTGACGGTGAGTAGTTTGAGTCGCTCCACTAGCGCGCTCCGTTTCGTGCGCCGGCGGCTTTCATCGCTTGCGACAAATACGGCCAGCCAGAAATGACGGTCACAACGACGGTGAGGATGACGGTGAGTTGCATGGCGCCGCGCACCCAGAGTCTGGGGTCGAGCGTGTGATCCTTCGGGCCCAACCACAGCAAAATCAAAATCAGCGGCACTGCGACGGACTGCAAAACCATTTTCGCTTTGCCCGCCCAGTTGGCGCCGAAGGAGACGCCGGAGCTTTCCATAACGCTGCGGATGCTCGTGACGAGAAGTTCGCGCGCCAAGAGCACGACCGGAACCCACGCTTCCACGCCCGCGACGTTTTTGCCGTTGATGTCCGCGAAGCCCGTTCCGGCCAGCATGATGAACGATCCGAGCACGAGCACTTTGTCGGCGAACGGATCCATCACGCGGCCAAAGGTGCTGACGACGTTCCATTTACGGGCCAGATGCCCGTCAGCGGCGTCGGTGAGCGCGGCGATGATGAAAAGCGCCGCAGAGACCGGCAGCGCCCACTCGTTGTGCCGCGGGTGGTTGTAAAGCGCGAGGCAGATGATCACGAGGGCGGTGAGGACCAGCCGCGCCATGGTGAGCAGATTTGGCAGCGCGGCCTGGAACGGAGTCGGTGAATTGTGGTCGGGGTGATCCGCTTGCATTGTGGGAATTGATCCTACCAGTGTTTGAACAAAGGACTCGTCCCGGTTGCTGGGCATGGCGCAGGCATCTATTCTGCCCGCCGCACGCGGTCGGCGAGGTGTGTAAGACACGTCGGCGATCGTTCCTCCAGCCCTTTCGGACGCGGGAGCCCGGCGGCCTTGGACCCGATCCTGAACCCCATCATCTTGTACGCGGGCCTCGCGCTCGGCGCTATTGGTGTTGCGATCGCGATGCCGCGCAAGGGGACGAACCCGCAGGTGATCGGGGCGCTCTTGGCGGGCGCGGGCGTTGGCGCAGTGTTGATCGCACTGGCTGTGGTCGGGCTTCGGTCGGGCGAGGGCGCGGCGAACATCTTCTTTTACGTCTTTGCCGCGATCGGGCTGGGCTCGGCGCTGCGGGTGATCACTCACCAGCGCCCCGTGTACGCCGCCCTGTACTTCGTTCTGACGATTCTGAGCTCGGCTGGGTTGTTCCTGCTGCTCGCGGCGGAGTTCATGACATTCGCCCTGATCATCATTTATGCCGGGGCAATTCTGATCACGTACCTCTTTGTGATCATGCTGGCGACGCAGGCGCCCTCGGAAGAGGCGATTGAAGCGTTGAGCGATTACGACGCCCAGAGCCGCGAGCCGGTGATTTCGACGGTGGTCGGGTTCGCCCTGCTGGCGGCGCTGGTGGGGATGCTTGGGTACGGCGTGCCGCAACTGGCGACGCCTACGAATGCGAATCCGCGGCTGGCGCTGGAGCGGATGCCGGGCAAGGTGCAGACGTTTCTTGAGGAAGCAGGCATCGCTAATGATGTGATGCCAGCGGCGCACATGAAGGTTTTTCCGCATCCACCGCGTAATTCGCCGCAAGAGGTGAAGGACGCGGCGAATCGACGGAACAATGAATGGCGTCAGGAGCACTCGGGCTACTTCGTCACGTTGGCGCCGTCCGCGGCGTACGCCGGCAATATTCAGCTCACGATCAAAGAGCCTGAGCAATTTCAGGCACGAATCAACGCGGCCAGAGCAATCGAGAACGGAGTAAATCCGTCTGAAGAGGCAGGGATTGTCAATCCGCTGCCCGCCAGCACGCTCGCCTTGATTGTCACGGATGTCACCCCCGAGCCAAACTCGGATCTTCACTCCGTCGCCATGTGGATTCCGCTGAGCGTTCAGCCAGAGAATCTGGAAACCGTTGGTCTGGCGCTGGTTGGAGAGCATCCTTTATCGCTCGAGCTTGCGGGTGTGATCCTGCTGCTCGCGATGGTGGGCGCCGTGGTGCTGGCGCGGAAGCAAACTGAAGTCGAAGAAGAACGCAAGGCGGCGCAGGCGTCGCAGTTACGTTTCGGTGCGGAAGGGGGCGCGGCGTGATCGACACCGCACTCTTCGCACAAGCCGCGTTCCCAGAACTCATGGGCGGCATCACGCTGTACCACTATTTGTTCGTGTCCGCTGCGATGTTTGGGCTTGGCGTGATCGGATTCCTCGCGCGACGCAATCTCATCATCATGTTCCTCTGCACGGAGCTGATGTTTCAGGGCGCGGGCATCGCGCTGATCGCATTCAGCCGCTACTGGATGAACGCGACGGGGCAAGTGTTTGTGATCTTTGTGCTCACGATCGCCGCGGCTGAAGCGGCATTGGCGCTGGGCCTCGTGGTGTACCTGTTCCGACGTCGTCACACGCTGGATGCGCAGGCCTGGGCGGAGCTTTCCGGATGATCAGTGTGATGCAGACCATCCCGGCGACGCTCGCTTCGCATGCCCCGGCCGCGGCGGGCGCTGCTCACGCGCCGACGGCGCCGGGAGATTCCAGTGCGATCTGGTTGATCTTGATTCCGCTGCTGCCGCTGGTGTCGTCCATCCTGTGCGGCATCTACCGCGCCTGGGGCGTGACCAGCAAGCTGCCGGGCTACACGACAGTGCTGGCGCTGGCGGTGTCGTTCATCGTCACGCTCACCGGGTATCTGTCCTTCGGCGGCGCCGGCGTGCAGATCGTGCACGGCTTCCAGTGGCTCAATATCAGTTGGGGTGAAGCGCACGGACAATCGCTGACGGCGAATTTCAGTCTGTACATCGACTCACTGACGTGGCTGTGGATGTTGTTCGTGACGGGCCTCGCGACGCTGATCGCGCTGTATTCCACGGAATACATGTCGGAGGATCAGAAGAACGGCGGCTACGCGCGCTACTTCTCGTTCTTCAGCCTGTTCGTGTTTGCGATGTCGTGCCTTGTGATGGGCGACAATCTGCTGCTTCTGTATCTCGGCTGGGAAGGCGTCGGCCTCTGTTCGTACCTGCTCATTGGGTACTACTACACCAAGCCTGCGGCTGTGGCCGCGGCGAAGAAGGCGTTCATCGTCAACCGCATCGGCGATCTTGGCCTGGCGCTGGGCATGATGCTCGCGTTCGTCGAGTTTGGTTCGCTGGAGTTTTCCGAGATTTTCGCCCGCGTCGCTGAAATTCAGGCGACGGTCGCTGCGGGCGGGCATGTTTCGTGGCAAATTGAGGCGATCCCGCTGCTGCTGATGGTCGGCGCGTTCGGCAAGAGCGCGCAGCTACCGCTGTATGTGTGGTTGCCGGACGCGATGGAAGGCCCGACGCCGGTGTCCGCGCTGATTCACGCCGCGACGATGGTGACGGCGGGCGTGTATCTGATCGCGCGCTTCCTTCCGCTCTTTGCGCTGAATCCGACATCGCTGGCGATTGTCGCCTGGGTTGGTGGCTTGACGGCGCTGCTTGCGGCGACGATCGGCATGTCGCAGTTCGACATCAAGCGCGTGATGGCGTACTCGACGGTGTCTCAGCTTGGGTACATGTTCCTCGGGCTTGGTGTGCTGACGGCGACTGGCGCCGCATATCACGTCTTTACGCATGCGTTCTTCAAAGCAACGCTCTTCTTGTCCTGCGGCGCTGTGATGCACGGTTTTGCAGGTCAGCTTGATCTGCGAAAGCTCTCAGGTCTGCGCAAGCTCAAGGGCTGGGGCATCGTGACTTTGGCGATGCTCGTTGGCTGCCTGTGTCTGGCCGGATTCCCGTTCACATCAGGCTTCTTCAGCAAGGACATGATTCTTGCCGAGGCATTCGTCACGCAGGGGCCGGGGTATCAAGCACTGGGCATTCTGGCGCTGATTACGGCAGGGATGACGGCGTACTACTCGTTCCGCGTGTTCTTCCGCGTGTTCTGCGGGCCGGTGGAATTCCATCCGAGCGATGACCATCACGGGGACTCTGAAGAAGAACATGAAGCGCACGAAGACGCTGAAGGTCATCACGGATTTCATCCGCACGCGCCGGGCTGGGCGATCAACCTCGTATTGATGGTGCTGATCGTCGGCTCGCTTGCAGCGGCGATTCCGTATTTCGTCGACAAGGAAAATCACGGCTGGGTTGGGGGTTTGGTGCATGACTCGACGGCGGGTCACCTTGTGCTGCCGACGGTGGCGCACGGGGCGGAAGACGCCGCGCACGGCGCAGAGGCCGTGGCTCATGGAGAAGGTTTCTGGTCTGATCCGCACAAGTGGATGTACTACGTCTCCGGCACAATTGGATTCATTGGGATCGGTTTGGCGTGGCTCATTCACATGACGCGACGGACCGAAGCCGCGACGGCGCCGATTGCAGATGGTCTGAAGAACGCGATGCGCCCGGTTTCCACGTGGTGCGAGCGCAAGTGGTACGTGGATGAGTTCTACGACATCATCTTCCGCTATCCGCTGAAGATTTTGAGCCACCTGTTCTATCTGCTGGATCAACTGCTGGTGGATGGGCTGGTGAACTTTGCCGGCGCTGTGCCACGCATGCTTGGGCGTTCGCTGCGGCCGAGTCAGAACGGACTTCTTCAGAGTTACGCGGTCGGCATGGGCGGCGGCGTGGCGGTCATCCTCTTCATCGTCTGGATTCTGCTGTGACGCTGCTCGTCCTCATCTTGATTCCGCTGGCCGGGGCGCTCGTCGTCGGGCTGAGCCCCGAGCGACAGGCGAAATGGATCGCGCTGGCGTGGACGAGCCTGGCGCTTGGCGCTGCGATCTTCGCGGCGTTCATGTTTGATTGGGCCAATCCCGGTGTGATTCAGTTCTCGCCGAAGAACCATGCGTCAGGCGACCTCACTCCTCTGCTGCCGCTGGTTCCGAGTCTTGGGATTTCTATCTCGCTCGGCGCTGACAGCGTCTCGATGTTCCTGATTCTGCTGACCACGCTGCTCGGCCCGCTGTGCGTGCTGGGTTCGTTTACGGCGATCACGGAGCGCGTCAAGACGTTCTACGTGTGGCTGCTGATCCTGCAGGCCGCGATGACGGGTGTGTTTGCCGCTCGCGATCTCATTCTGTTTTACGTGTGCTTTGAGTTCACGCTGGCGCCGATGTTTGTGCTGATCAGTCTCTATGGCAGCACGAACCGGCGGTATGCGGCGATCAAGTTCTTTCTTTACACCTTCACCGGTTCGATGATCGCGCTGGCGGGTCTGGTGTATGTCGCTTGGGTGTATTCGACGATCCACAACGGCGCGTGGTCGTTTGATATCGCGGACATGCAGCACGCGGCCCTGACGATGTCGCGCACGGAGCAAACGTGGGTGTTGTTCGCGCTGCTGGCCGGGTTTGCCGTGAAGGTGCCGCTCTTCCCGGTGCACACATGGCTGCCTCTCGCGCACACCGAAGCGCCGACCGCGGGTTCAGTGCTGCTGGCGGGCGTTTTGTTGAAACTCGGCACCTACGGCATTTTCCGATTCGTACTGCCGTTCGTGCCGCTGGCTGTGGCGGAGTATGCATCGCTGATCGCAATCATCTCGATCATCGGCATTCTGTATGCGGGCTTCATCTGCTGGGTGCAGACGGATGTCAAGAAGCTCGTTGCGTATTCGTCCGTGAGCCACCTTGGCTTCTGCGTGCTTGGACTCGTCGCGCTGAATATGGTCGGCGGCGCCGGGTCGGTCATGTATATGATCAACCACGGCCTTTCGACGGGCGCGCTCTTCTTCTGCATCGGCATGATGTACGAGCGCTACCACACGCGATCAATGAACGAAGTCGGCGGCCTCGCGCGGCGGATGCCGGTGTGGTCGTTCTTCATGGTGTTCTTCACGATGGCGAGCGTCGGTTTGCCGGGCCTCAATGGTTTTGTTGGCGAATTCATGGCGCTGCTGGGCACTTTCCAGAGCGGCGCACGCACCATTGGCGCTGGTGGAACGCACGGACCGCTCGGGCCGTGGTTCGCGGCGGTCGCCGCCACCGGCATGATCGTCGCCGCGATGTATTTGCTGTACATGGTCGGTCGCGTGGTCTTTGGTCCGTTGAAAGAGCCGGATCACCATCATGCGCATGAAACACTGCCTGCGGATCTGAACGCGCGCGAGATCACTGTGCTGGCGCCGCTGGCGGTGCTGTGTGTGGTGCTTGGTGTGTATCCGTCGCCGATGCTGCGAGCCCTTGAAGCGCCGGTGGCGACGACGATCGCCGCGGCTCGAGAGGCGAGCAGCCGCATGGCGCCCGTCCCGATGGATTCCGGCCACGCGGAAGTCGCGCTGATTCATGACGGGGAGGCCTCGCGATGATTGAGAAACTCGCGCAGCTTCACCCGGAGATCGCGCTGTTCGCCGCGACTTGCATCGTGATGGTGCTGGGATTGGCGAAGTCATCGTTCTGGCGCGGCATGAGCGTGTGGGTGACGGGCCTTGGCCTCGTTGCCGCGCTGGTGCTTTCGTTTTTCTCGCCGCAGACGGACGGCATGCTGCCGAATTCATTGCCGTATCTGAAAGCGATGATTGCGGCGATTGGCCTGATGATCCTGCCGCTGATGGGCGGCACAGTGGATCGCTGGTACGAGCGCACGGTTGGCCGCGGCGCTTCGTTTGATCCGCTTCGTGTGACGCGCGGCGAGTTCTATGCGTTCTACTTGTTGTCGCTGATGGGCGTGATGTTGTGCGTCACCGCCGATGATTTGATCTGGTTGTTTCTCGCGCTCGAACTGACGAGCCTGCCGACGTACATCATGGTGGCGATGAGCACGCCGCGATTGCGGTCGCAGGAAGCGGGCGTGAAGTACTTCTTCCTTGGAGCGCTCTCAGCGGCGACGTTCCTGTACGGCTTTGCGATGCTGTACGGCGCGACTGGGACGACGCAGCTTCAGGACATTGCGATTCACTTCCGTACGGAAGGCATGGGACTGATCGGCACGCTCGGACTCGTGATGGCGCTGATCGGTGTGTCGTTCAAAATCGCTGCGGCGCCGATGCACTTCTACACGCCTGATGTGTACCAGGGCGCGGCTTCACCCGTTTCCGCGTTCCTCGCATTTGCCCCGAAGGCGGCGGGCTTTGTGGTGATGATCCAGCTGCTCTCAACCGTCGGCTGGGGCTGGGGCGAGCATGGCATCGCGCTGCCGGAAGCGCTGCGCATCACGCTCTGGGTGATCGCGGCGATCACGATGACGTTTGGCAATGTGCTGGCGCTCTTGCAGTCCAACGCGAAACGGATGCTGGCGTATTCGTCCATTGCGCACTCCGGCTACATGCTGGTTGGATTGCTGGTGGGGCCGGGGCAAGGGCCGATCGCCGGCAATGGCCTTGGCGCGGCGATGTTTTATCTGCTGTGCTACGGCGTGATGAACCTCGGCGCCTTTGCGGTGCTGGCGTGCCTTGAGAAGCGCGACGAGCATGGTGAGCTTGTTGAGATTGAAACGGTCGAGGATTTGCGCGGCTTGCATGCAGCGCGCCCCGGTTTGGCATGGGCGATGACGCTGTGCGCTTTATCGCTACTGGGCATGCCGCCGCTTCTTGGTTTCTGGGGCAAGCTTGGACTCTTCACGAGCGGCATCAGCGCCGGCGAGATCGGCCTTGTGGTCATCATGGGTCTGAACAGCGCGGTTGCGGCGTTCTACTATCTGCGACTCGTTCGAGCCGTCATGCTCGATACGCGCGATGAAGACATGGATCGCCCGGCGCTGACGGACATGTTTGGTCGTCGCGTCGCAGCGGGACTTTCCGCGGTAGGTGTTCTGGTTGTCGTGATCTGGGCGGGCCAGTTGCAGGCCGCGAGCGATCATGCGACGGAAGTGAATCCACGCATTCGGCAGTTCAATGAACGCGTCGTGGAAGCCGAGGAAACGCCGGTCATCGAATCAATCGCGCGAAACGAT
The DNA here is from genome assembly GCA_029260345.1 of Phycisphaerales bacterium. Taxonomy (GTDB): domain Bacteria; phylum Planctomycetota; class Phycisphaerae; order Phycisphaerales; family UBA1924; genus OFTM186. The sequence goes on from JAJDDK010000005.1 coordinate 655,544, forward strand.
TGATCCTGCTGAACGAGTTTCTTTCTCACAACTGAGTTAGTTGCCTTGCGCTGCGGGCTTGGCTTTCGACGGGTCGGCTTTGTTTGCCGCTTCGTTGAGGCCTTTGAATCCGCCGGACTGTTGCAGCACAAACCCGACCATCGCAACGACGCCGGTGACGATCGGCAGGATGCGCGGCCCTTCGTTGAGCGCTTCAACCAAACCCTCGTTCATGCCGTCCACCTTCAGCAGCGCGGAAAGCACACCGGTGGTGAGCAGCACCGCGCCAAGGATGGACGTGAACAGAATGATCACGAGGCGGAACGCGACGAACGCGAGCATGCCGAGCACAATGAGCCCGATGATCGAACCGAACATGTGCTGCGATGAATCACCGGTGACGGTCGTCCAGATATTGGCGCCGACAAAAGCGCCGGCGAGTCCGGCCATCAGTGCGGCGGTGTAGCGCATCAGTGGAAGCGCCAGCACGGCGATCAGCAATCCACCTGCAACTCCAGTCAGTGCGCCGTGCGCGCCAACTTCGGGGCCGGCGGCAAGTCCTGCGGTGATGCCGCCGATGGCGGCCAGCGCGAGGATCAATCCCTTGTGCCAGCGGTACCCGTTCAGCACGCACATGCCGCCAATGAAAATAAAGACGGCGGACCAGATCAGATTGAGTTGCTGGAGCGGTTCAACCACTTCGTGCGGTTGAGATAGAAGATCGATGTTGCCGCGAAGCGATTCCGCCAGTTTGACAATCGTTGGGTTGGCAAAATCAACGGCGTTGGAACCCGCACCGGAATCCTGTGCGAGCAGTATCTGCGCTCCAAACATGAAAACCTCGCCTTCTTGCGTCACTCTGCGCGAGAAGACTTATCGGTTTTCGGCTTGAGAACGGTCCACTGAAGAGCCAGACCAATTGCCGCGATGATCAGCCACAGGGCAAGCCACCCGCGCGCTGAATCAGGCAACGATGCGGCGCCGGGCACGGAAAAATCACGAAGCAGCTTCGCGCCAACTGGCGTCCAAATGCCTGCTCCGATGAAGGCGGAGCCGACGGCCGCAACGCGCTTCGGGAACGAAAGTCCGAGAAGAAACCCAGCGAGGCCTCCCAGGACTGCCGCGACGCCAAGAACCAGTCGTTGATCCCCCGGCAGGTTTCCCCACATCGCGCGGGCTTCAGCGGCGAGTTCGGCGATGAATGCGCGCGTGCGTTCAGCGGCGGATCGAACGATCGCAGCAGCGGCATCGACCGCTGCATCAACGGCTTCATCTTCCAAATCAGTTGTTTCGTTATCGGACGACTTGGCGCCGCCGTTGGTTCCGAAGATCGTGTCGAGCGCGAAATCCAAAGAGCTGTCACTCGCGGGTTCGGCGTTCGGCCCGGATCCATCTTCGCGCGGCACGCCGGTCAAGAACATGGACTCTCCGGTCAAGGGCGTCCCGGCGCTATCCGCAACGGCTGGGCCTAACCACATCACGGCCGCGGCGATCAACGGCGCAAGCACGCCGCCCGTGGTTCCCAGCGCCGTCGCCATCGACAGTCGAAACAGCAACAGTCCTGCAAGAACGCCTCCAACAGCGCCAACCGCGATTCCTACGTATGGCGAGATATCCAGCCCGATCATCGCGGGCACGAACAGCCCAGCCGCGGCGCCGGCGACCCCAAAAAGGAATCCGTACATGGGCCGCACCAGCCGCCCGCCGAACGCCCACATCAAGAGGCCGCTCACCAGTACAGCGCCGACGATCAGCAATCCCGCTGGCGGGAGCGACCGAAAGCTGGTGTCGGCCAGTTCGCCGAGGTCCGAGATTGGCGTCGAAAGGCTGAGCATGGGGGTCTGAAGCCGCGAGCGCGGCGTTTCCTTCACATGATTCGGCTTTCCCAGGGCAATGTTTCCACAACCGAGCGGGATGGCCCACTGGAAGGATGCCACACGGCTGGCGTTCCGCCACATCTATCGGGGTGGCCTTGGACGCAAAGGGAGCCGATGATGTCCGATTGTATGGATCAGGCGAACGAGCAGAACTCGAAGGATAGCGCCGCGGGCCAGCCCCCTGAGCCGCAGGAGCTTCAGGACCTGCGCGTGCGCATTGACGATGTGGACCGGCGCCTGGTCGAACTGCTGAACGAACGCGCCCAGATCATCGTCGAGGTCGGGCAGCTCAAACGCTCCACCGGCACGCCGATCTACGCGCCGCACCGCGAAGCGGCGGTGCTGAAGCGCGCGATCGCTTCGAACAAAGGACCGCTCCCGGATCGCACGATCGAAGGCGTGTATCGCGAACTGATGAGCGGTTCGTTTGCGCTGGAGCAGCCGCTGCGCATTGGCTACCTCGGCCCGGCGGGGTCGTTCAGTCATCAGGCGGCGGTGGCGCAGTTTGGGTCATCGGTTTCGTTTGAAGATCTGCACGCGATCGAGGGCGTGTTCACGGAAGTGCAGCGCGGCCATGTGGACTACGGCCTCGTGCCAATTGAAAACTCCACCGGCGGCGGCATTGTCGAAGCGCTGGATGCGTTTCGCGATGTGGCGGATCAGGTGTTCGTGTACGCGGAGATTCAACTCACGATTCGGCACGCGCTCTTGGCGAATTGCGAGCCGAAGGATGTCAAGCGGATTTATTCAAAGCCGGAAGTGTTCCCGCAGTGCCGCAAGTGGTTGAGTGTGCAATACCCAGCGGCGGAGCTGGTGCCGGCGCCGAGTACGAGCCGCGCCGTGATGATGGCCCGCGACGAGCAGGCGGCAGATGCGAACGCGGGCGTCGCGGCGATTGCGTCCACACTGGCCGGGCAGATCTACGGCGTGAACCCGATCTTCGAAGACATCGAGGACAACCCGAACAATCTCACGCGCTTCTTCGTGATCTCGCGCCAAAAGGCGGAGCCATCGGGCGACGACAAGACGTCGATTATGTTCACGACGGAAGACAAACCCGGCGCGCTGGTGCGCGTGCTGAGCATTTTCGACCGCGCCGGCGTGAACCTGACGCACATTGATAAACGCCCCAGCGGTCGCGAGAATTGGCGCTATACGTTTTTCATTGATGCGGTGGGGCACCAGAAGGACGAGCCGCTGAAGGGCGCAATCAACTTTGCGCGCGGGGATTGCGAAACGCTGCATGTGCTTGGGAGTTACCCGCGGGCGCGGCGGATTTTGTAATTCATTATTGAGCGCGTTTGTGATTGTCGTAGAATGACTTCCATGAGTATGGCCTTGTATCTGCGATTTCGACGGTATTGCTGGCCGGTCGCGCGGTGGCTTGGGTGCCTGGCCGCCGCAGCGGCACTGGTGCTTGGACTCGTTCAGATGACCATTTTGGCGATCGCAGGACCGCCATCAATCGTGAGATTTCATGGTTTCGAATCCGTGATGTGGTGGTCAGTGAACGAGCCAGTTCGCTCAACGGATTTTATTTATTCGTTTGTGCTTCAGGCGATCATTGTCGCGACAGGAGTCGCCTTTCTTTTTCAGCGATGGCGGGTGACACGCGCCCTCTTCGTGCTTGGATTCGCTGCTTTCTATGTGTTTGCATGTCACTTCAGAATTCAAGACTTTCCAATTGCAGTTTTCAATCTTGGTGTTTGGCTGAATCCCGGTGATTTGTTTGCAGTTTTATTTCTGTGGGTGACCTGGAATGAAATGACGTGCCGCATGCGCGGCGTGATCGATCCATCAGTGCCTGCCCTTTTGAAACCTGAGCTGCGCGTAGCAAATGCCGTTACGGGCTAGATCTCAATTCGATCATGTGTCGAGTGTCGATGGGCGCGCACCGACGTCTGAATCACCACGCAATGCCGTGATTTTCAGTTGAGCGAATCTGCGGGACAGTTCGAAATCAGCCCTGCGGGCGCTGTTGCGAGCGGGGCTGCTCGAGGTTGATTTCGCCGAAGCGTTCTTCGTAGGCGTTGATCGCCTGGTTGAGTGAGCTGGCGAGTCGTTTGGCGCCGGCCCAGTTCAGGATGACGCGGCTGTTCGCGTAGAAGACCATTGTTGGGGTTTGTCCCTGGCCGCCCTGCATGGGGAGGTTGAGGCCGAAGTCGAGGACGACTTCATCCATCGCGGTGTTGGTGCGGATGGTGTTGGCGTAGGCGCTGGTCATCTTGGATTCATCAACGCGGATCTGCACCTGCTGCTGTTGCGGCTGGTCGGCCATGGTCTTCTCTCCTCGCGTGGTCTGGTAGGTCTTCATGATTGCAATGCCGGAGGTGGGACTTGAACCCACACGCCCTTGCGGGCAATGGATTTTGAATCCATCGCGTCTGCCATTCCGCCACTCCGGCGCTCGAAAACGCAGGCGGGACATCGTATCGATTTTGGTGTCGGTGTCGCGGCGGGTGGAATAGAAAGTCGTAAGTGTTTTCGTGTCAGGTGATTAGCAATTAGATGGCTTGAAATTGGAATTTGTGTTGCGCATTGACGTGCGGCTCCGCCTTGAGAGTTGGTGGAGGTGGTCTGCAAGGCTCAGACCCACTCCACGATCATCGGCGCGGCGCCAAGGCCGCGTCCGTCGCCGGTGGCTTTTGACTTGCACCCACTTCCATTGAGGCATGCTCTGCGCGGCCCGCATCGAGGGGCGATGCGCGGCCGCGGCAAGTTTTCAGGCCGCCTCAAAGCCGTTCTTGACTCCATGGCCGCATCAGCAACTCGTGATGGCGATTATACTTACGTTATAGGACATGTTAGGGGTCATTTGCTCCGGGTTTTTCACTTCGGTTTGAATGACCCCTTTGATATGATCTGGTGTCTTGGGGCAGTGACTACCGGTTTTGCAAGGGGTGTGTGTCGATCCGCCTTTGGCCGGCGAAAACCTGCGTGAATTCATCGCAGCGTTGTTGCGGCGATGGGAGAAAAGACGCGCTGGGTCACGCCCGGTTCTTCAGGGAGATTGGCGCCATGAATCGATTCGCTGTGGTTGCGCTCGGAGTTGGGGTGCTCGGTGTTTGGTCGAATGCGCTGGGCGCTCCGTTGACGCCGCCGCCCGGGGCCGTGAGCGCTACAGGATCCACGCAGATTTTCTCGGTTCCGTTCACGATTACGCAGCCGGGCGCTTATCGCCTCGGACGCAATGTCGCGATGTCGTCGTCGACGAATGGCATTGTCATTCAGTCGAGCAATGTGACGCTTGATCTTGGCGGTCACACGCTTGATGGCGCCAACATCGGGATTGAAGGGATCGTACTTGACGGCGCCCTGAGCAATGTGACCATTCAAAATGGTGTGATCGCAAATTGGCTCAACGCGGGTGTGTATTCAGGCGGCGACGATGACATCAATGTCACGTGCAAGGAACTTGAAATCAGCAACATTGGTTTTGGCGGGATCGAATTCTTCAACTCGCAGGTCAATGTTCGAAATTGTGCGATCCGCACCGGCAATCCGGGCATCGCTGTCGGCCAGGGCAGCATTGTGGAGAACTCGCACATCGGGTCAACGGTGGGCGCCGGCATTTTCGCGGGAATCGGCTCGGTCATCTCGAATTCGACCGTGCACACAGCCGGCGGCGACGGCATTTTTACCGGCACGAATTGCCTGGTGAAGGGTGTGACGGTCACACTCGGCGCCTTGAGGGGCGTCACGCTTGGCGACAACAGCGTGATGGTGGAGAGCGCCGTGCACCAGTCGGGCGTGCTCGCGGCCGCGGCTTCGTCGGAAGATCAAATCATCATGCGCAACCCGCGCACCGGCGAAGTGGTCGAGATTCATTCACTGGCGCTACTTGAGCCAACGGTGGTCAGCCAGCGCGGGGGCGAGGCGACGCCAAACCTCACGTATGCGCTTCTGACGGCCGAAGGCGGCGCCGGCATGGGCGTCGCGGCTGGTTTGCGCTGCCGCATTGAGGATTGCGTCATCAGCAATGGCGCGGCGGCCGGTGTCGTGCTTGGTGACGGCGGCTACATCAGCGACACGATCGTGACGAACAATTTTGGCGCCGGCATCGTGACCGGGTTCTTTGGATCCGTGGTGCGATGCAATGTGGTGGCGAATTTTGGTGACGGCATTGTCGTGAACGGCGAGGACAATCTCATCGACGGTAACTCCATTTCCGTCAATCTCAATGGGATCGTGTTGAACGACAACTTCAACCGTGTCGTGCACAACGACCTCTCCTTGAATTCGATCATTGACAATGCAGGCAATACGTTGCCGCCGCTCAGCGATGTGACCAATTCCTGGACGAACTTCTCCGACTGATCGTGCGAATAGGAATCCGATTCGACGGTTTTCTGGGTCGAACAGACGCCGCACAAAGGAGATCATCATGCGATCAGTCTTGATTCTTGGGGCCGCGTTCGCGATCACAAGTCCCGCGCTCGCCCAGTCCAACATCAGCCCGACGAATAAACATGCGTGGGGCGAGAACATTGGCTGGACGAACTGGCGCGACGGCAACGGCGGAACGCAGGGCGCGGTGATTGGGATTCGGTTCGCTTCGGGTTTTATCTGGAGCGAGAACGTGGGCTGGATCAATCTCGGGGACGGCACACCCGTCAACGGGACCAACTACAGCAATGCAAACGGCGCTGATTCGGGCGTGAATGTGCTTCCCAGCGGATTCCTGAGCGGATTCGCATGGGGTGAGAACATCGGCTGGGTGAATTTCGGCACGCAGCCATCAATCGGCGCCAATGGCGCTCGTGTCGATGGCGGCCGGCTCGCCGGTTTTGCGTGGTCGGAAAACGCCGGGTGGATCAATCTGGATTCCGCGGTCAGTGGGAAGTTTGTCGGATTGAACTGCGCGGCGGACTTCAACAACGACGGGGTGGTGAACGGAGCTGACCTTGCGACGCTGCTCGCAAACTGGTTGGCGCCGGGCGGGCTGCCGGACCTCAACGGGGACGGCGTGGTCAATGGCGCTGACCTCGCGCAGCTGCTCGCCAATTGGGGAGTGTGTCCGTAAACGGTCGGGAGAGAGAGAAGAGGTCGGGAGAGAGACAACGCGAGCAATTGCGTTGGGAGTTGAATGAACGCCGCGCGTCCGAAGGGACATGCGGCGTTCGTTCGCTTTTGATGAGGTGACAAGCGTGCAATGAGTTCATGCAAGACGCTGACTTGTCCCGCAGGTCCGCCGCAGAGCCTCTGAGTGTTCGAATTCGCTTGCGAAGCGTGCATGTCTCACGAGGGATGGCAGTTTCTTGGAATAGTCCGCCCGATTGAGGCGCCGGCGTCGTTCACCTTCGCAGGAGCGCTGGGACTCGCCGCGCGGACTGTGTGTTTGTCCGGACGCGTGGCCACGGCATGGGGTTTCTTCGCCAGTCGCAGCGAGGGTCGTTGCGGTGTTGCAAAGAGAGGGCTTCGAGGGGCCCGAGAGATCAACAGAGGGGTTTCTATGAAAACGTTCGCTATCGTCGCGTCCGCCGGTTGCCTGTGTGCTGTTTCCGCCGTCACCAGCGCTGAGCCGCTGAATCCGCCGGCGGGTCCGGTCGCCGGAACCGGCGCCACGCAGATATTCCAGCTTCCATTCACAATTACTCAGCCGGGTTCGTATCGCCTGGCTCGTGATGTCACGTCGCCCGGCGGCAATGGCATCACGATCACCGCGAGCAATGTGACGCTCGATCTCGGCGGCCACACGATGAATGGCAGCGGCGACGGCGTTGAAGGCATTTTGTTGAGTGGCAATCTCGAAGGCGTCACGATTCAGAACGGAACGATCACGAACTGGGTCAATGCCGCAATCTTTGATGGGTTCAGCGCGGACACTGGTGTGGTCGTGCGTGAGATTCGCGCCACGAATTTGGGTCTTGAGGGCATCCGACTGAGTGCCTCTGACGCGCTCATTATTGAATGTGTGGTGACGAACGCGGTTGGTCCCGGCGCTTTCGGCGCCGCGCCCGAGGGCGGTGCTTTGTCCGGCCAGGGGATTTGGGTTGGCAACAACAGTCGCATCATTGACTGCAAGGTCGTCAACGCCGGCGATGAGGGCATTCTCGCCGGCATCAACGCGGTCATCACAGGCTGCATCGTCGATGGCGCGACGTTTCTCGAAGGGGCTGCCGGCATCGCCGCCGGCAACAACGCCATCATCGAGAATTGCGTCGTGACGAATAGCTCGTCAGGCGGATTCGCGGTTGGTCAGGAGTCGAACCTCAGCAACTGCACGGCGACGAACAACTTCGGAGTCGTTGCGGTCTCCGGCGGTACGGTGGATCGCCGCACCGGTGAGATCGTTCCGCTGTATGAGCCAGCGCCGTCGACGATTGATGCGCGCACGGGTCAGCCGATCATGGATGTTTCCTATGCGCTATTGACGGCAGAAGGCGGGGGCGCTGCGGAAGGCTTTGTGGTCGGCGATGGCAGTCGCATCAAGAATTGCATCGCGGACAGTAATTCCGGAACCGGATTCTTTCTGTCGAACGAGAGCTATATCACGGAGTGCGTCTCGAACGCCAATGGCGTCGATGGCATCCGCGTCGCTGATGACAACGTGGTCAATGACAATCGCGCCTCCTCGAACAGTGGCAATGGCTTCGTGATCGGCAGCAACGGCAATCATGTTGAAGGAAATTATGCCTCCGACAACTCCGCCGATGGGTTCCAGATTAATGACAGCTTCGTCGTCTTCATTCGCAACCACGTGGAACTCGACAACATCAATAATGTCAACGGCGCACCACTCGTTGGCCCGATCAACGATTTGACCAGCCCGAGCTCAAACTGGTCTCAGTGATTGATTTTTCCCTCTGAATCTGCACAATTAGAAAAGGAGATTCTCATGAAATCGATCCTGACCATCGCGGCGGTGCTTGCCGTCGCGGCCCCGAGCCTTGCCCAGTCCAACATCGACCCCGTCGACAAACGCGCCTGGGGTGAGAACATCGGCTGGACGAACTGGCGCGATGCGAACAATGGCGCCCAAGGCGTCGTGATCGGCACTCGTTTCGCTTCGGGGTTTGTCTGGGGCGAGAACGTTGGCTGGATCAATCTCGGCGACGGGACGCCCTCCAACGGGACGGCCTACAGCAACGTGAATGGCGCCGATTCCGGTGTGAACGTTCTCCCCAACGGTTTCCTGCAAGGATTCGCGTGGGGCGAGAACATCGGCTGGGTGAACTTCGGCACGCAGCCGTTCGTTGGGAATGACGGCGCTCGCGTTGAGGGCGGCCGATTGACAGGCTTCGCCTGGGCGGAGAACGTCGGCTGGATCAATCTTGATTCCGCCGAGAGCGGCAAGTTTGTCGGACTGAACTGCCTGGCGGACTTCAACAACGACGGCATCGTGAACGGCGCCGACCTCGCAACGCTGCTTGCGAATTGGCTCGCTCCCGGCGGTCTGCCGGACCTGAATGGCGACGGCGTTGTGAACGGCGCCGATCTGGCGCAACTGCTCGCCAATTGGGGGCCATGCCCGTAAGGGCGACGTTTCGAAGTCTTTGAGCGTTCAATTCCAAGACCTCCGCATGAATTTCCTGCGGGGGTCTTGTTTCATTCTGACTCTGGCGCCATCAAAGGCGTAGGATCGGTTCATGGGCAATGGAAACGCACTCGCTGAACTTTCCGCCGCGGAAGCGGTGCCGCAACTTGTCGAGCAGTACGGTGATCGCATGTACGCGCTGGCGCGGCGGATGAGCGCTTCAGAGGCGGATGCGCACGATCTGGTGCAGGAGACCTTTCTTCGCGCGTTTGAGAAGTGGGACCAGTTCGAAGGCCGCGCTGATCCGGGAACGTGGCTGCACACGATTCTGGTGCGGCTGTTTTCGAAGTCGCTGAAGAAGAAGCAGACGCGAGCCGCGCACGGCTCGATGGTGCCCTTTGGTGATCGGGTGCTTGATTTGCCCGGTGATGGCGACAGCCCGCTTGAAGGTCAGATTCGAGCGGAGGCAAAAGAAGTGGTCGATGAAGCGATTTCGCAGTTGCCGGTCGAGATGCGCATTCCGCTAGTGCTGCGTGAGATTGCGGAACTGCCCTACAGCGACGTCGCGGCAATTCTCGGTTTGAAGGAGCCGACGGTGCGCACGCGCGTGCATCGGGGGCGACTCTTGCTTCGAGAAGCGATGTTGGAAGGGTTGCCAACCAAAAAAGCGCCTCCCGCGACGGCAAGCAAGAAGTTGTGCATGGATTTGCTGGCGGCGAAGCAGGCAGCGTTTGACAACGGCGTTGCATTCCCGGTCGCTGATGAATGGTGCGAGCGCTGCAAACTGGTGTTTCGTGATCTCGATGTGACCGCGTCGTTGTGTCATTCGCTCGGTGAGGCAGAGCTTCCAGAGGATCTCAAGGCAGAAGTCATGATGGCTGCCGCGAAGAATGGCGCCAAAGAGAATTCCTCAAAACACTGAAACAGACGCCAACCGGCGGACCTCTAATTGTGTGGATGAGGCTTTCGCTGTCCGGGCGTGATGGGCGCCTGGTGGTGGAGGCGCCGCCACAGGAGAAATCACATGAAGAACCCGGCGAAAATCGGGCGCTGGTCACCGTATGTGGTCGGGGTGGGGATCGGTGCGCTGTCGTGGATCACATTCGGATTGATGGACAAAGCGCTGGGCGTTTCGACGAGTTTCGTCGGAACGGCTGGCGCCATCGAAAGCCTCGTGGCGGCTGACCATGTCCAAGACAATGCGTATTTTGCGAAGTATCTGGTTGGCTCGCCGCTGATCAACTGGCAATTCGCACTGGTGATCGCGCTGGCGATTGGCGCTTTTGTTGCGGGGTGGCTGGGGAGAAGCCGCCAGAGCCGCGCTGTTCCTGAAGTATGGGAAGCGCGGTTCGGCTCAAGCAAGGCGAAGCGATTCGCGTTCGCATTCCTTGGCGGCGCCATCCTGCTTTTCGGCGCGCGCATGGCCGGTGGATGCACAAGCGGGCATGGAATTTCGGGCGGCTTGCAACTCGCTGTTTCAAGCTGGGTGTTTCTGATCGCGATGTTCGCGTCAGGCGTCGCTGCGGCGATGCTGATCTACCGCACGGGCAAGGGGGCGTCCCATGTTTGACACACCGATTTTCGACACACCGATGCAATTGTTCATGGGCGCCATCGCCGGATTCATCTTCGGATTCCTGCTTCAGAAGGGTGGCGTGACGCGATTCAACGTGATCGTCAACCAGTTTCTGCTGCGCGACTTCACGGTGGCGAAGGTGATGGGCACAGCGATCGTCGTGGGCGGCGTCGGCATCTACGCGATGCTCCAGCTCGGCTGGATTGATGCGCTGCACGTGAAGGCGGCGCATCTGCTTGGCAACGCAGCTGGCGGCGTGATCTTCGGTTTTGGCATGGCGCTTCTGGGTTACTGCCCGGGAACGGCGATCGGCGCTGCGGCGGACGGCGCCAAGGACGCGTGGTTCGGCATACTCGGCGGGTTGTTCGGCGCCGCAATTTATGCGGAAGCGAGTCCGTGGATCAACGCCAACATCATGACGATCGGGGCGCTCGGCAAAGAGACGATTTCCACTGAGACCGGTCTTTCTCCGTGGTGGTTCATGGTCGGGCTGGCGATTCTCGCCGCCGGAGGATTCTGGGCGCTTGAGCGATGGGAGCATGGGCGCGCTGCGCGCCAATCACTCGCGATCTAATCGAACAACATTCTTCGCAAATCACACGCGCGCCGGGCTCGGCTTCTCAAGCCGGGCCCATGCTTTTGCGTAGAGATCGCTGCGCACCGACAGATAGCCGGGATAGTCAATGCGGGCTTTCTCGACCGCTTTGCGCTCAAGCGAGACGACACCGACGGGGTCGGTTGTTTCGAGCAGCACTTGGCCATTGGGCGCGACGGCAATGGACGGGCCAGCCATGAGCACGCCGTCCTCGGGCGCGGGGCGGTTCACGCTCAACACGTACAAGCCGCTGGTGAGCGCGTTGGCGATAAAGACCGGGCGCCACTTTTGGTACGTGATTGCTTCCGTCGCGCGCGGCGCCACGACGGCCAGCGCGCCCTGGGCGCCGAGCAGGTGGCAGCCTTCCGGGCGATTGATGTCCGAACAGATCTGTATGCCGAACGGGAAACCGAGCTGATCAAACGGGCGCGGCGCCTCGATGCCTGGGTCGTAGTGATAAATCTCCCAGAATCCCGGCTCATCGGGAATGTGCAGTTTGCAATACGTGCCGTGGAAAGCGCCCTTGGAATCGAAGAAGAGCGCGGTGTTGTAGCGTGCGCCGGTGTCTGGTGACTTCACGATGGCGCCGCCGACGACGGCGATGCCGACTTGTTTCGCACAGCGGGCAAGCATCTGATGGCGCGGGCCTTCCGGCGCTTCGGCGTCCTCGTCGCGCGCATTCTTGGTCGAAGGCGCCCACGGGTTTAGTGGGATCTCCGGCAGGACGGCAAGCTCGGCGCCCAGCGATTTGGCCTCGGAAAGGCGATCGCGCAGACGCGGCTCGTGAGAGGCGTCCGGGAAGACGTCGCTGATCAGCGCCACAGAGAGTTTTTCCTTGCTCATAGGGATGAAAGAGTAGCCACCGCGCGGTCTATGCGTGCATCGGCGGGCTCGGAATCGGGGCGGAACTGTTGCCTGGGGTTCAGGATTTGTTCGTGACGGCGCCGCAAGAGCGTGATAGGCTCGACTTGGCGGGCCGCGCCCTTGTGAGGGCTGTCATGGCGGCGTGCCGGAAAGGGCGTCCTCTATGGCCCATTACATCTCCATTAAGCAGCTCCTGTTCAACATGGGGCAGTACGGCGCCTCCGACCTTCACATCAAGGTTGGGCTGCCGCCGACGTTCCGCATCAACGGCCGGCTGAAGCCACTTGGCCTGCCGCCGCTGACGCCGGGCGATGCGGAAAAGCTGTTGATGGAGATCATTCCGGAAACGCTCAAGAAGAAGTTTGAAGAGAAAGGTGACATCGACTTTTCGACGTTCCTCGATACGAAGACCATTATTGCCAAGAGCAAGGGATTGCACCTTGACGAGGGTGAGAATGGTCAGCCTGAAGAGGACCCTACGGCCGGCGCCAGTTCTGTCGATCGGTTCCGTTGCAATGTGTATCGCGCCGGCGGCGGCATGCATGGCGCGATTCGACGCATTAATCCGGACATCCCAACCTTTGATTCGCTGAAGCTGCCGCCGATCTATGACAAGATCGCGTCGGAGTCGCACGAAGGACTGGTGCTGGTGGTCGGCGTGACGGGGTCGGGTAAGTCCACCACGCTCGCGTGCATGCTGGAGCGCATCAATTCGGTGCGCTCGGAAAACATCATCACGATTGAAGACCCGGTGGAATTCCACTTCACGCCGAAGAAGTCGATCATCAGCCAGCGCGAGATCGGGATTGATGTGCCGTCGTACTCGGAAGCGTTGCGCTTTGTGGTGCGTCAGGACCCCGATGTGATTTTCATCGGCGAATTGCGCGATCACGACACGGTGCTGGCGGCGATTCAGGCGGCGGAGACGGGCCACCTCGTGTTTGCGTCCATGCACACGGCGGACACGATGCAGGCGTTCAGCCGCATTATTGAGTTCTTCCCGCAATCGGAGCGCGAATTCATTCGCTCGGCGCTGTCGAATTCCATTCAGGCGGTGTGCGCGCAGCGACTGCTGCCGGCGAACAAGGATTCCACCGGCGGCTCGGGTGTGGTTCCCGCGACGGAAGTGTTGCTCGCGAACGCCGTCGTGCGCGAGACGATTCGCGAGGGCGAAGATGCGGACATCCCGGCGATCATCAATAGTTCAACTTCAGACGGGATGCGCAGCTTCACGAAGAGCCTTGCCGAACTCGTCGAAAAGGACTGGGTGACCATGGCGACGGCGATGGAGTACGCCCCGAACCGCGAGGCGCTTTCCAGCATTCTCAAGGGCGTCGAGGTCCGAGCGAGCACGCTCACCGGGCGGATCAAGTCCGGCGGGAAGCACTGATTCAGAACGGATAGATCACAAACTCATCGTGCACTTCGATGTGCGGGTTGTTCTGCATCGCTTCCAAACCGGAGACGAGTTCGTCGAGGATGGCGGGCGCCAGTTCGAGCGGGTGTTCGTTCGGGTGCTGCGTTGAGCCAAGCTGAAACTGCTGGCCCGGCACGTTGGACATCTCGACATGTGTGCCGACGATCCATTCGATCGGATTGCTCACGACGAAGGTCTGAAGGCGCTGCATACTCGTGAAGTATTGCGAGAAGCTCGAGATATAGAGCCTTCCCGGATAAATCGAGTCGCCGGTGAGGAGCAGCCCCGTGGCTCGGTCATGAATCGCAATGTGCGCGGCCTGGTGACCGGGGATCGGGATGACGTCCACGATGCGATCGCCGAGGTCGTATTCGACGATCTGTGTCGGCCAGCTTGTAATCCCGAAGAAGGACGACACGGCGCTCGTGGAGAGGCCAACGACGGTGGTGTTGGGTTGGCCATTGAACTGGCTGTCGCCCGCTACATGATCGCCGTGGGCGTGACTGTGCCCGACGATGAGGTCAATGGTTTCCTTGTCGTTGTCGATCAGCCACTGGTCAATGACGTCGTACACCGCGTTTGCGATGGCGATGCCGCCGGCGCCGGTGTCTTCCATCAGCACTTTGTCTTCGCCGAAGAGCAGGTAGATGAAGGGCGCTTCGAAATTGGTGCAAAGTGACTGGCGCAGAATGAAGGTGTCGTCGTTGAACTGGTGTATTTGAATCGCGGGGTCGCCGCCGCAGTTTGTGCCGTCGATCCAGTGTTCGGGGAATGAGCCGCACGCGCCGCCGGTGTCGCCCCACAAGGCAAGCAATGCAGCAAGGTCAATGCCATTGACGGCGCCGTCACCATTGAGGTCGGCCGGGCCGGAATTGTTGTTCCACTGGGCGAGGATTCCGGCGAGGTCGGAACCGTTGACGACGCCATCGCCGTTGAGATCGGCGGGCGATTCGCATGCGGCGTGCGCTGGGGCGCCTGCCAGGAGGGCGACGCTGAATGCGGCGGTCAGAGCCATTCGAATCGATGAAATCACACGAAGCCTCGCTTTCGCAGTTCTGGTTGGTTTGAACGTATCCGCGAGGAGTGATGAGCCGCAAGGATTGTGTCGAGAAATGCGGCTCAAAATCAGGAGGCGTCCAGCCGGACAGCGTCCATCAATTCGGAAGCGACGCCATCGGCGAAGAGGAATCCCTGTTCGGTGAGACGCCAGCGATCGACTTCGATTTGCAGATGGCCCTGCCCTTGGAGGCGCTGGGCGGCGGCTTGCAGCTTTGGAGCTGAATTGAGCGCTTCGGCTTGTTTGAGGAGGTCGGATGCCGGAAGACCTTCCGCAAGACGGATACCCATCATGAGGCGTTCGGTAAAGGTGCGCCGGGGGTCGGGCAATTCGAGATCGATCACCGGGCTTGCGGCGGTCGCGTTGACTCCATCCATCCAATCCGAAAGTCGCGGCACATTCTTCCAGCGAGCGCCGGCGGGAATCCCCGTTGTTTCGTCGCGTGTCACCACGTGCCCCGATGCGGACGGGCCGGCGGCGAGCCATGAATCGTTTCGCCAGTATGCGAGATTGTGCTGTGATTGGGCGCTGCCAGAGCCATTCGAAATGCGCTTTGCAAAATTGCTGACTTCATATCGGTCAAAACCAGCGCGATTCAACGTTTCGTTGACCAAGGTCTGCATTTCGGCGCAGAGATCTTCATCGATGGGAGTGAAATCGCCGCGCTCAACGCGCTTGGTCATGGCGGTGTTGGGCTCGTAAGTGAGGCAATACGCGCTGACATGTTCGACGCCGGGGTCGAGCGCCAGCGCCGTGTCGAGATCCGTCGCGACGTCGGCGAGGGTCTGGCCGGGGATAGCGTAGATCAGGTCAACTGAACGGCGTTCGATGCCGGCGTCGGCGGCGAGCTGGAGCGCACGCTGGACATTGCGCGGCTCGTGCCAGCGTTCGAGAGTCTTGAGGTGGACCAAGTTGAACGATTGGGCGCCGACGGAGACGCGGTTGACGGCGCCGCCGGCGAGGATGGTCATGAGTTCAGGGGAAACGGTCTCGGGATTGCATTCGACGGTGAATTCGCCCTCGCCGCGCCGGATGGCGTCAAGCTTGAAATGGTCGTCGAGCGTGGCGAGCAGGCAGCGCCAGAGGTCGGGGCGCAGCAGGCTGGGCGTGCCGCCTCCGATAAAGACGGTGTTCAGGCCGCTTGCCGCATCTGCGTGCGGCGCCAGGGCGGCGAGTTCGCGCTGGAGCGATGCAACGAATGCCTCTTGCCTGTCTTGCGAATCGACGAAGCTATAGAAATCGCAGTAGTGGCACTTGTGGAAACAGAACGGGACGTGGATGTAAAGGGATTTGGCCGGTTCATGGGGCAAATCCAGTGCTTCGGCGGCGGAGTGCCGTTGAGTCGAGGAGAGGATCGGGATAGGCTCAATGTGCGTCGCCATGAGTGGCTCGGGATAGAATAGGATCGTTGATGGCCGGGCCGCGCTCGGTCGGTCAGGATTGCGAAGCAGAGAAAGGCGCCCGACGCGTGGACATTCGTCTGATTCGATTTAAAGAGGATGGTGAGTCGCGCGACTTTCGTGTCACCAATGATCGATGCCTGATCGGTCGGCAGGCGACATGTGATCTGCCGATTCCGCTCTCCAGCGTATCGCGCGAGCATTGCGAAATTTTCGCTCGCGACGGCGCCGTCTACATGAAAGACCTCGGTTCGCGGAACGGCACGTTTCGCAATGAGGAGCGCGTCGAGGGAGAAGTGCAGCTTGAACCCGGCGATCGCGTCGCCATCGGGCCGATTATTTTCACCGTGCAGATTGACGGTGACCCGGCCGAAGTCGAGCCGCCGCTGATGGAGGCGCCGACACTGACGACGGCCAAGCCGCAGTCAAGCTCGGGCAGCGCCAGCGCCAAGGGTGGCGGCGACGACAGCGCCTCGGAGCTTTCCGATTTGATCAAACAGATGCAGTCGGAAGACTCGAGCGTTTTTGATCTGGATATGTATCTCGACGAGGATGACGACGAGTCCTGACGCGGCGGCGCTGAACTCAGGTCGTTTCGACGTCCACATCCGTTTCAGAAACGGGCGGTTGCGGCGTCGGTTTGGGCGCGGGTCCCGCCTTGGCGATTGTGGGAATGCGAATGCTGGAGCCGCACCCGCGGCAGCGCACGGTGCGTCCTCGGGCTTCCCCCGGCACGGACAGCACGCGCCGGCACATCAAATTCGGGCACATAATTCGGATGGTCTTCGTGGACATCGGATCGTCTCCACCAGCACGGCTTCGGTTCTCTATCGGCGTCTGACGAGGCCGCGATAAGCGAAGTTGACCGCGATGGGGGTGAGGCGTGACACTCTCCCGTCTCTGAGGATTTCGGACCTGACCCAACCACCCTGTTTACGCCCCCGAGGGAGCTTCCCGGAATGACCGATCCGCGTTCGACACGTGCCGCGATACGACATGCGCTGGGGCGCAGCGCCGCTGTGGTTGGTCTGCAATGGGGCGATGAAGGCAAAGGCAAAATCGTCGACCTGCTCGCGGCGGAGCATGATGCGGTGGTCCGATACAACGGCGGCGCCAATGCCGGGCACACCGTTGCGGTGGATGGCAAACGATTTGGCCTTCACCTGGTGCCGTCAGGGGTCTTGCACAAGGGCAAGCTGGCCGTGATCGGCAACGGGGTGGTGGTGGACCCGGACGTGCTGATGGTCGAACTGGAATCGCTGGAAGCGGCCAACGTGGATCATTCCGCCTTGCGCATTTCAGCCGCGGCTCCGGTGGTGATGCCGTACCACAAAGACGAAGATGCGGCGCGAGAGAAACTGCTTTCGACACGGCGCGCCCCGGATGTTCACAGCGCCGACACCGAGCCGATCGGGACGACGCGGCGCGGCATCGGACCGGCGTACGCAGAAAAAGCACAGCGGGCATCGGCCGTGCGCGTCGGCGATCTGGTCCGGCCCAAACTTTTGCGCAAGAAAATTGAGCTTGCGTGTGAGATCAAGAATCGAACGCTCGCACCCCTGCTTGATGGGAAGACGTACGACGCCGAGGAACTGATCGCATGGGCGACGGGTCATGGCGAGCGCCTCGAGCCGTTCATCACGAATTCGCTACTGCTCCTGCAGGAAACGCTTGCAGACGGCCGGACGCTGTTGTTCGAAGGCGCCAACGGAGCGCTGCTTGATATCGACCACGGCGGGCATCCGTTTGTCACGTCGTCGAGCACGACCTCGCTGGGCATCGGGCCGGGCACCGGCATCTCGACGCGCGGCCTTGGCAAAGTGAATGGTGTCATGAAGGCGTATCAGACGCGCGTCGGCGCCGGGCCGATGCCAACGGAACTCGACAATGCGATCGGCGAGCGCATTCGCGAACGCGGGCGCGAGTTTGGCACAACGACCGGTAGGCCGCGCCGATGCGGCTGGCTTGATCTGGTTTCCGTGCGGCATGCAATCAACCTGAATGATTGCGATGCGGTCGCGCTCACCATGCTCGATGTGCTCGCTGGGTTTGAAGAATTGAAGGTATGCACGGCGTATCGACTCGATGGCGAGGAGATTCAATATTTCCCGGTGGACGCGGTGGATCTCTCACGCGTTGAGCCTGTGTACGAAACCTTGCCGGGTTTCAGCGAAGAGATCATGGATGTGCGCTCATTCGACGCGCTGCCCAGCACGGCGCAGGCGTATGTCCGCGCGATCGAAGATTTTCTGGGTGTGGACGCCGCGATCGTGAGTGTCGGTCCGGACCGTACGCAAACGATTCGCCGATCATGAATTGAGTGGATGACCGTTGAGGAACGGCGCGAAGCGAACCGATAGGGGAGAAGCCGCGCCGCGGCGTTCCATGAGCGCACAGGAAAAAGACATCTCGAAGGGCCCGGTTCAACCCCAGCGCCACCGTATTGGACTGCGCCGGCGCGTCATTGACAGCGCCGGGTTGTTTTCACGCGGTCTCGCCATGGGCGCCGCCGATATCGTGCCGGGCGTCAGCGGCGGAACAATTGCGCTCATCAGCGGTGTGTATGAACGATTGATCGACGCCTTGGGTTCGTTGTCCCCGGCGTTTCTGGCGCCGTTGTTTCGGGGCAAAGTGAAAGAGTCCGCGTCGCGGTTCTTTGAGATGCACTGGCAGGTGCTAATCCCGCTCTTTGCGGGGGTGATGATCGCCGTGGTGGCGATGAGCCGCGTGATTCCATCGCTGATGGAGGATCACCCGGGCGCCACCTACGCATTCTTCTTCGGGCTGATTGCGGCGGCGGTGTGGGCGCCGTTTGCGCGTATGAAGACGCGATCGGCGACGCATGTTGTTGTCGCAGTTGTCGCGGCGGTGGGGGCGTGGCTGTTCGTCGGCTTGCAGCCACAAGGCGTGGATTTACGTGTGGTGCGGCATGATGCGGGCGCGATCACGGTGGTGTACGACGCCAAGATTCGGAGTCACGCGGATATCGAGGCAATGCGGGATGTTGGCGTCAGCGCCATTGGAGCGATGCCGACGCGCCTGGCTGTCGTGGACGAGAAGGGTGTTCTTGACGAACTGGAGGCGCCGTTCGATGAGTTTGAAGTCATCGCGTTTGATGATTCCGATGGGTTGAAGGAATGGGCGATTGAATCGGGCGAGCCGCTGGTTGTGCTTGAAGCGCGGCGGGCGTCAGTGCCGTGGATCTTCGTGTGCGGTGTGATCGCCATCAGTGCGATGATTCTGCCAGGCATCAGCGGCGCTTTCTTGCTGCTTTTTCTGGGGCAATATCACGCCGTGTTGTCGTCAATTCATGGCGTGATTGATCCGGTTCTGGCGGCGGTCTTCGGCGCCGAGGCTGCGGCGCCTGAAATGGCGCCCCAAAGCTGGCTTGAGAACGCAACATTTCTTGGCGTTTTCAATCTGGGTGTGCTGATCGGGATTGTTTCCTTCAGCCGCGTGGTGCGGTGGCTGCTGAATCACGCGCATGATGCGACGATGGCGGCGTTGACCGGGCTCATGATCGGCGCGCTTCGGCAACCGGCGGGTGAAGTCGTGCAGGCGGGCGCCGGCGCCGCAGAAAATTATTGGGTCGTGATCGGCGTGTCCGTCGCGG
Source organism: Phycisphaerales bacterium (assembly GCA_029260345.1). GTDB lineage: Bacteria > Planctomycetota > Phycisphaerae > Phycisphaerales > UBA1924 > OFTM186. The sequence goes on from JAJDDK010000005.1 coordinate 675,399, forward strand.
GCGGCGCGGCTTTGGTCACGGCGCTCAACTTGCTGGATTCGCGTTTGCGATCACGGCGATTGTCGGCAAGTTGAATCGCGAGTGAGCCTTCGGGGGCCACTGGTAGGATTGGTCTCGCCCGTTGAGGCTTTGGTGTGTCTTCGGTGAGTTCGGCGCCGCATTCGGGACAGGTGCGTGCGCTCAAGCCGCGCATGTCGTATTCGCAGACGACGCATACATGCGATGGTTTTGAACGCGGCTGGAATGACAGCAACAGAGCGATAAACACGATGATGCCGGCGAACAACGACGCGAGCGTGACAAGCCAACTGGCGTCTTCGTCAAAAACTGTTCGCACAAGCCAAACATCAAAGTGCGCCGACAGCACGATCGGCGGCGCCGCGAGCAATACCGCCGCAAAAGCGGGCCAGCGCCGGCGAAAGCGCCATGCGATGGTCCAGACGGCAATGGCATAGAGAACGACGAAAATCACAATTGATTCTAGGAGTACGAGAAACGCCCCTCAGCCGAAAGCCGCATTTGTCGACCGTTTTCCTGGATGACGGTTGTTCGGGGGTTCAGCCCGGCGGTACAAATGAGACCAGCGCGAACTCCTTCGGGGCGTGCCCGCGCGGAAAAAGGGAGCAGAGTGATGAGCCAAGTGATCGGACGCCTTTTGATTGTCTCCGGGTTCGTGCTTTCCGCGAACTGTGTTGCATCAGCATCCTGGACTTCGGACGCCGCGATGAACACGGTGATCACAGCGACGGCCGGTGATCAAGTGCAGCCGAAGATTGTTCCAACAGATGACGGCGGGGCATACATCTCGTGGTTTGATTCGCTTGGCAATGGCTTTGATGTGTACGTGATGCGTCTGGATGCGAATGGCGATCCCGTGTGGGCGAACCCAACGCTGGTGGCCGATCGTTCATTCAGTTCCACGCAGGATTATGGACTGTCAATTGACTCGTCAGGGAGTGCGCTGCTCGCATTCCGTGATGATCGTTTGAGCCCGCTTCAGATCACCGCGAATCGTGTCGCGCCGGACGGCACGCTGACGTGGGGCGTGATGGGCGTGCAGGTGAGCAGTGGCTCGGCGTTCTTTGCGTCGCCGAGGGTTGCGGGCGGCAGCGATGGGTCGGTGTACGTCGCGTGGACGGAAGACACAACGGCCCGCATCACCAGTCTTGATTCGAGCGGATTGGAACAATGGACGGACACGCTGACCGATCCGACAGGGCAGAGCTTCAGCCCGAGCGATCTGCAAGCGTCCGATGCGCCGGGTGAGTCCGGCGAAGTGGTGATGCTGATTGCGCGGCAGGGTAATTTTGCGGTGCCGCGTCACCTCTACGGTCAGAAATTTGATTCCGCAGGCAATCGGTTGTGGGGGATGAACTCGACGGCGATTTTCACGAGCGGGTCGCTGCAATTTGGCAATTTCCCGACGTGTGTGCCGGACGGCGCCGGCGGCATGGTGGTGGGGTGGTACAGCAGTTCGCCGAGTTTGCAGTGCTGGGTGCAGCGGATTGATGCGACGGGCAGCGCTGAATTGCCGGTCAATGGTTTGCCGGTGTCAACCAATGCGGCACGGCTGCGCGTGAGTCCGAGTGTGGCCTACGACGCCGCGACCGGATCGATTTATTCAACGTGGACGGAGCTGAACGGGGCGCAATCGCAGTTTGGCGTGTTCGCGCAGCGTGTGATGAATGGCGCGCGACAGTGGACGGACGATGGCGCTGTGATTGAGCCCGTTGGCGCTACGGAATTCACGCAGGCGCGAACGCTGGTGTATCCCGATGGCAATCCCGGGTCGTTCTATGTGCGCACGATCGCGTTCGACAATCAGGCGATTGACGGCGCGAAGCTCAATGCGGGGGATGGTTCAAACGTGTGGTCAGCGGATGTATCGACGGCGACGTCGGGCAAGTCGCGCATGGCGGGCGCGATCACGGGCGGGCAGGCGGTGCTGGTGTGGACGGACACGCGCGATGATGCGGGCGATCTGTATGCGCAGAATGTGCGTGAAGATGGCGCGCTGGGCGGCGGAATCCCCGCTGATTTAAATGGTGATGGGTTTGTCAACGGTTCAGATCTTGCGTCGCTGCTTGCGGCGTGGGGGCCGTGCATGGATGTGAACAACTGCCCGGCGGATCTGAACGGTGATGGCGTGGTGAATGGGTCCGATCTGGCTGGGCTGCTGGCGGTGTGGACGGGGTGATCAGAGCCGCGAGCGCAAGCGAGTGGTCACATATGCGCGTTTGTAGTGCCTGCGAAGGTCTGAGTTGGGGCGTTTGTTGATGCTCAACCATGCCCACGCGGACGTGGGCATGCCACCCGACGAACTCGTTTCGTTTCATTTGCCGATTACGTGTGCCGAGGGTGCCCCTCACCCGGCGGCGCTGCGCTTCGCCGACCTCTCCCGAGGGAGAGGTGGGATCATTTGCCGGGAGTGAAGAACGTGCGCAACGAATCCATGATGTCGTCGCGGTCATTGACGCGGCTGGTGATCAGCTCCGGGCCGTCGTCGTGCTTCACGCTCGTGCATCGCCCATCGGGAAACGCTTCCTGCAAAACATTGATGAAGTGACCACTGCCGTAAGCGCTGGCGACCTGGCAATAGCCGAACATGTTGCAGGCGGGGAGCAGTGACTCGTTGAGGAGTTTCACCGCGGTGCGATTGTCGGATTCCGACGAGTTGTCGCCGTCGGAGAAGTGAAACAGGTAGATGTTCCAGTCGTTCGGATCGTAATTGCGCTGAAGCAATTCCAGACATGTCGCGTAGGCGCTTGAGATGCGCGTGCCGCCGTCTTCGCGGATGGAATAGAACGTATCCTTGTCCACTTCCTTAGCGCGCACGTCGTGCACGATGTAGCGGCTTTCAACGCCTTCGTAATTGCGGCGCAGCCACGTGTCGATCCAGAACGCTTCGAGGCGCACGAGTTCTTTCTGCTCGCCGCCCATCGAGCCGGAGACGTCCATCATGTAAACGATCACCGCGTTTGATTGCGGCGCCTTCACCTCTTCCCAGCTTCGGTAGCGCATGTCGCGCTTGATGGGAATGATGACGGGATCGTCGGGGTCGTAGTCGCCGCTGAGGAGTTGGCGCTTGAGCGCTTCTCGATAACTGCGCTTGAAGTGTCGAAGGGATTCGGGGCCGGTCTGGCGTACGCCGCTGTATTTGTCGCGGATCGTGGTGAGGCGGTGACTGCCTTTGGGCTTGATGCGCGGCAGTTGCAATTCCTCTCCGAGAATGTCGGCGAGCTCTTCCAGCGAAACATCGACTTCAAGAACGTGCTTGCCCGGTTCATCGCCGCCGGGGGTCTGGCCGGCGCCTTGCTGACCGGCTGAGTCGCCCTCTTCGCCTTCACCCATCCCGACGCCGGGCGAATTTTCGCCGTAGCGGAATGTGGGGGAGTCGATGCCGTGGACGGGGACGGAGACGAGGCGCCGCCCCTCTTTGCCGAGGAAGTCTTCGCGGCTCAGGAATCGTCGCAAGTCCTTGCGGATCTTGCCTTTGACGATTTGACGGAAACGCTGATGATCTTGTTCGATGCGGGCGGCCATTCTGCCTCCGTGCTGCCGGCCCCGGCGTCCGGTTCATCTTAGGATCGGTCAGGGGGCGTCGGCGCGTGAGAAGGAGGGGGAAGGCCGCGGCTGCGATATTGGTGAAGATGGGTACGATCGCGGCCAATGGCGGGCTATTCCAAAGATTCTGACGACAGCGGGAGCGAGCTTTGGCGCCTGAGCGGGCTCGGGATGGAATTCGCGTCCGCAATCGCGGTTGGCGGTCTGGCCGGCTGGCTCTTTGATCGTTGGCAGGGCACGCAGCCGAATGGCGTTCTCGTGGGTCTGGTCGTGGGCATTGTCGGCGGGGGATTCAACCTCATTCGCCAAGCCATGGCGGCGAACAAGCGAGCCACGGAGCGTTTTCGCCGCAAGCATCCTGATGGGCTGAATAAGGAAGAGGATGACTGAGAGCTCCACCCAGTATCGCTCACCCGTGGATGCGGGGCCGGTTGTTGCGATCCCGGGAGGGAGGCTGGCGCTCTCCGCACTGGGCGGAATCCTGCTCGTGACGGTGGTCGCCGCCTTCATTGCCTGGAGTGTGCGGCAAGGGCCGGGAGCGCTTTCGGCGGTGGTCGGAGCGGGCGGCGCGGTGCTGGCGCATGGCGTTGCCGCGCTCATCGAGCAGCCTTGGAAACCGCGACCTTTGGGGCGGTGGGCATTCGCGATCATGCACGTTAGTTTGGCGTCGATCCTCGTCGTGCTGGCGTGGATTGGATTGCTATACTCGGCCCCCCAAATCGACTCGGCGAGCCTTGCGCTCTCCGCGTCAGGGGCATGGTTCGGCGGTTTGCTCGCCAAAGTTGCGGCTTTCGGCTCGTTCGCGAAAGCTGTGGAGAGCAATCCAACGAGGTTTGTACGCAACGCGACGCCGCACGGAGCGGCGGAAGAGGAAACGCGACACGATGTTTCTGCCGACGATTCTCGCAGCCAGTGACCCGATCAGCCACGTCGTGGACAAGCCGCTCTTTGGCGGTTTCACCATGCATGTGGTCACGATGTTGGTCGCTTCGCTGCTGACCGTTTGGGTGTTGAACATCGCGGCCAAGCGCATCGCGACCGGCAGCGAAAGTCAGGGTCACGATCGCTACGTCACCAAAGGCTCGTTCGCGCAGATGATCGAAGTGATCGTGCTCTATCTGCGCGACTCGGTCATTCGGCCTCAGCTTGGCAAGGACACGAACAAGTTTCTGCCCTATCTGCTGACGCTCTTCTTCTTCATTCTGTTCAACAATCTGCTCGGCCTTGTTCCTTTGGTGGATCTGCAGCATCTCTTCGGGATGCACACCACATTCATCGGCGGCACGGCGACGGGCAACCTCGCGGTGACGGGGGCGCTGGCGACCATCGCCTTCTTCGTCATCAACATCAGCGGCATGATTTATCTCGGTCCGAAGCATTACTTCTTGCATCTGACCGGCGGGGTGCCACTGACGCTCGGCATGATTCCGGTGATCCTGATCATGGTCCCGGTTGAGATCATGGGCATGTTCATCAAGCCGGCGGCGCTGGCCATTCGTTTGTTCGCCAACATGACGGCCGGGCACGTGCTGCTGGCCGTGCTGATGGGATTCACCGCAGCGGGCCTCGAAGCGATCGGGCCGGTCGGCGGCGCGCCGATCACGCTGATCTCGCTGGTCGCGGCGGTGGGCATCATGTTCCTGGAGATTTTCGTCGCCTTCCTGCAGGCATTCATCTTTATGTTCCTGACCGCGCTCTTTATCGCGCAGCTCAGGCATCATCCGGATGATCACGCCGAACACGCGCATGCGTGAGGCGGGCGACTGACTCGCGACACCTGTTCGGTCGGCGCCTCGGTTGGCGCCGGTCGGGATTGAATCTGGATTTCACGACGCAACAGCCGCCCAATGCGAGGCGGCACAACGTAGGACTCGGAGGATCGATGAACCTGAAGAAGCTGATGTGCTACACCGGGGCGGCTGCCATTGTCACGCTCCTTTTCGCGGACACGGCCCTGGCCCAGGATGGCACGGGCACTGAAGCCCTCGCCCTCGCCGGCAAGGCGGTCGGTGGTGGTTTGGCGGCTGGTCTGGCTGTTCTTGGTGGTGGCCCGGGCATCGGCCGCGTCGGCGGTTCGGCCGTCGAAGCCATGGCCCGTCAGCCCGAGGCGTCCGGCACGATCGGCACGAACATGCTGATTGCTGCGGCTCTTATCGAAGGCGCGACGCTCTTTGCAGTCGTCGTCGGCTTCTTGGGTGTGACCGCCTCCTGATCGCGCTGCTCGACGAGAGCGCGAATTGTTGAATGACTTCTTGCGCGCAGGCGCTCGGACGGGCCCGGTTCATGGGAACGCTTCGAGCGCTTGCGCGAATTCCCTTCTGCTCGGGTGAACCCGCATGCGCAGCGACACCACATTGAATCGAATTCTCGGCGCGGCTTTCGTGCTGGCGACCCCTGTATTGGCTTTCGCCGCCGACCCGGTTGACGCGCACGGCGCTGCGGCCCACGGCGAAGCCGCCGCCCCGAATCCGATGAATTTCAGCATCGTCCCGTACATCTCGGCGCTGGTCGTGTTTGGCTTGGCGTTCTTTGTGCTGAGCCGCACCGCATGGCCCAAGATCATCAAGGGTCTTGAGGATCGCGAGGAGAAGATCAAGGGCGACATCGCCGATGCGGAGCGCACGCGCAAGCAGGCGGAGCGCGCCCTTCAGGAGTACGAGAAGGCGCTGTCCGAGGCGCGCGGTGAAGCGGCGAAGATGCTGGAAGAGGCGAAAGCCGATCAGCAGAAGATCGCAGCGGAGTTGCGGGCGCGGACCGAGTCCGAATTGAACGCGATGCGTGAATCTGCGAAGCGCGACATCGAAGCCGCGAAGAAGGCGGCGATTACTGATGTGTATGCCCATATGGCGGACACGGCGACAGGAATCGCGTCCAAGATTCTGCAGCGTGAATTGAGCGCCGACGATCAGCGCCAGCTCGTCGAGGATTCGCTCGGCCAGCTCGCGGCGGTTCGCAACTAAGTGCTTTTTCTGCCTGAGTGAGATCAGTCATGCCCGTTCACGAATCACAAGTTGACGCCGTTTCCCGCGTGTACGCGCAGAGCCTATTCGAACTTGCGGAAACGCAGGGCGGCCAGGCGACGATCGAAGAGATCGCGGACGAGCTTGAGACCATCGTCGAACTGGCTCGCAGCGACAAGGCATTCGGTGAGTTTCTCTCATCACGCATTCTCGCGGTGGAAGCTCGGCGCGAATCACTGAATAAAATCTTCAGTGGACGCGTCAGCCCACTCACGTTTAACTTCCTGCTCGTGCTGAACGAGAAGGATCGCCTGAGCCGCATTGCGGACATTGTCGCGGGCTACGACCTACTCCTGCAGGAGAAGTTCGGGCGGGTCGAAGTGGATGTGTACACAGCGGCGCCGATTGATCGCGCCCAACTTGATTCGATCAAGAATCGTTTGCAGGCGTCGCTGGGCAAAGAGCCGGTCCTCCATGCGTATACGGACGCCGCGATGCTCGGCGGGTTGAAACTGCAGGTGGGTGATCAACTCATCGACGCGAGTGTTTCGACGCGTCTGCGCCGCATGAAGGACAAACTGGCGACCGAAGGCGCGGCGAAGATTCGCGGCGCATCGGAGCGCTTCCTGAGCGAGTAAATTGCGACTGATTGGGATGTTTTCGATGGGTCGGGAAGAATCTCCCGGCCCTTTTCGTTTTTGATTCGGGATCGCCGCGCTTGGCGGATAGCATCTGATGTCTGGTTGAAAAGTGACCTGAGTGAGCCCAAAGAAAGACGAGCGATGATCAATCGAACGATGTGGATGCGCCTTGCGGCAGGGGTGATGATTAGTGCAGTCGCCTGCAGCGCAACGGCGGATGAGGCGCCGACCGAGGGCGCCATCAACCCACTCGGCATTTATTACAACCAGTTCACGGGAGGTTTCTCGGGGACGGAATGGTTTCAAACGATTCCGACCGCGACGCCGAATGTGTATTTGCTCACGGACATTTTCGGCGGCGGGTTCAGCGCGATAATCACCGCGGGGGGACAAATCACGCTCAGCGGCGGCGCCGGCGGCGGGTCGTACAGCGACGCTGACAACTATGTGATCATGCCGAATCTCGGCGGCACGGTGTTCACGTTTGACAACAATCGGGCGCCGATGACGACGACGGAGTTTCCGTTGCAGTTGCCGCAAGGCGGCGCAATTGCGGGCGACCCAGCGCTGGGTGGTGTGTACACGAGCCTTGGGCAGTCGATCAATCCGATGACGGGCGCGGTGGTTGGGCAGTTCACGGAAAACCTGAACGTAACGATCACGGGTAATTCGATTCGCTTCACCGATCCCGGCGGACTGTATTTTCAGGGCGTATTCATCGAGCCGGGCAGCGCTGCATTCCGCGTGGTCGTGCCGGCGCCGAGCAATGCACTGTTTCAGGGGTTTGCAGGCTCGGCGACGAATACGAATCTGAACATCCTTGGTGAATTGCACTACACCGGCGGAAATGCGTTTGTGGCGACGATTCTGACGCAGACGCGCACGGCCTTGGGTTCGCAGACACAGATGATGTTCCGGTTTGATGCACAGCGCCTCATGGCGCTGCCGGGTGACTTCAATGGCGATGGATCGGTAGACGGCAACGATCTTGCATCGCTGCTGGCGAGCTGGGGTCAGCCGTTTTCGACGGCGGATTTGAATTTTGACGGTGTTGTGAATGGTTCAGATCTGGCGACGCTGCTGGCGAACTGGACGGGGTAACCAGAGCCGCGAGCGCGAGCGAGCGGTCGGGTGTGTGTATTTGCGATTTTAATAATGGGCTGGGCGCAGGCGTGGGCTTGCGCTGAACCATGCCCACGCGGCGTGGGCATGCCACCCGGACACAACTGTCACATGAGGCCGCCTTGCGTGAGGTCTCAAACGCCCCGAAGGGGCGCCAGATTGTTGCCACGAGTGAAGCGAAGCGCAACTCGTGGAAAAAGTCCGCCTCACGCCTCTCTTTCATTTCTTCCCATCCCGCCCCGAAGGGGCGGAGGAAAACCACTCACACAAACACATACTTCTCGTCATATTCAACCCCACTCCGTTCCAACAATTCAATCAACTCTTCTTTGAATCCCCGCCGCGCATGATGCTCCGCCTGATTCTCGATGTATCGCTTCACCGCGGCTTCGTTTGATTTGCTCACCGAAAACGCCGCGTAGCCTTCCTGCCACGCAAACTCACGATGCGTCGGAAACCGTTCATGAATCCAGCGGCTTGAGCGCGCCTTCACCATGCGCATGAGATCGGCGAGCGCCTGGTCTGTTTTCATGCGCACCAGCAGATGTACATGATCATCGGCGCCTCCAATAGCAAGGGCCGCGGCGTCATGAGCGCGCACGATGCCGCCCAAGTAGGGGTGCAGCCGTTGTGCGATGGAAGAGTTGATCCAAGGCCTGCGTTCTTTCGTTGAGAACACGACATGAACGAGCAGATTTGAGAAGGTTCCGGACATGGGAATCCTTCGCCCCTTCGGGGCTCTGAGATGAGAAGAGTCAGAGTGGGATGATAATGGCTCACTTTCCACGAGTTGCGCTTCGCTTCACTCGTGGCAACAGTCCTGAGCCCCTTTGGGGCTCATCGATGCGAGTCAGAGTGACTGGGGACCTGCGAGTCAGAATTGATTGGGAACTCGCTGTTGGGATTCGCCGCAATTGGGAGCGGTTCCGGCTTTTGAGGTCCTCCAACTGGCCGAGACATTCGGCCGGTTTTTCGCTACCTTGTGGGGCTCCCTGTGGGGGTGTTGGCGCGGTCGAACCCGCGGGCCCTCTGGGGCTATTCTGCACCTCCTGGCGGGCGGTTTGGGCGGCGTTGACAGCCGTTCCGGGCCGGATTCGCCACTTCAGCCGGCCTGATTCCTGAGAGAACATCACTCATGAAGATCCGAACGGACGAAATCACCAGCGTCATCAAGCAGGAAATCCAGCAGTACTCCGCGGAGCTGGAGATCTCGGAGGTCGGCCGCGTCGTGCAGGTCGGTGACGGGATTGCTCGCATCTACGGCCTGTCGCAAGCGATGGCCGGTGAAATGCTTGAGTTCCAGACGTCCAAGGGCGGCGTGATGGGCCAGGTCTTCAACCTCGAAGAAGACACGGTCGGCGCCGTCATTTACGGCGACTACCTGCAAGTGAACGAAGGCGACCAGGTCCGCGCGACGGGTCGCCTGCTTCAGGCGCCGGTGGGCGAGGTCATGCTCGGCCGCGTCGTGAACCCGCTGGGTGAGCCGCTGGACGGCGGTCCGCCGATCAGCGCCGCCGAAACGCAGAAGATTGACATCATCGCCCCGGGCATTGCCGATCGTCAGCCGGTGACGGAGCCGCTGCAGACGGGCATCAAGGCGATCGATTCGATGATTCCGATTGGCCGCGGCCAGCGCGAACTCATCATCGGCGACCGCAAGACGGGCAAGACCGCCATCGCGGTCGACACGATCATCAACCAGAAGAAGTACTGGGGCACGCCGGAAGCAGTGGTCTGCATCTACGTCGCCGTCGGTCAGAAGGAATCGACCGTTGCGGGTGTGGTGGAGACGCTGAAGAAGCACGGCGCGATGGACTACACCATCGTCGTCTGCGCCGGCGCCTCGGACCCCGCCCCGATGCAGTACATCGCGCCGTACACCGGGTGCGCGATGGGCGAGTACTTCATGTGGCAGGGCAAACAGGGCAAGACGCCCAAGCACGCACTGTGCATTTATGACGATCTTTCGAAGCAGGCCGTGGCGTATCGCCAGCTTTCACTGCTGCTGCGTCGCCCGCCGGGCCGCGAGGCGTATCCCGGCGACGTGTTCTACCTGCACTCCCGTCTGCTGGAACGCGCGACGAAGCTTTCCGACGACAACGGCGGCGGTTCGCTTACGGCGCTGCCCGTCATCGAAACGCAGGAAGGCGACGTTTCCGCCTACATCCCGACCAACGTGATTTCGATTACGGACGGTCAGATTTATCTTGAACCCGAACTGTTCTTCGCCGGTCAGCGCCCCGCCGTCAACGTCGGTATTTCGGTGTCGCGCGTGGGTGGCAACGCCCAGATAAAGGCGATGAAGCAGATCGCCGGCTCGCTGCGACTGGACCTCGCGGCCTTCCGCGAACTTGAAGCCTTCGCGCAGCTCGGCACGGAACTGGACAAAGCCACGCAGCGTCAGCTTGATCGCGGCGCCCGCATGGTGGAACTGCTCCGTCAGCCGCAGTACGTGCCGATGGATGTGATCGATCAGGTCATCTCGATCTATGCCGGTGTTCGCGGCTTCCTCGATGAGCTGCCGCTGAATCAGGTCGATGCGTTCGAGAAGGGCCTTCTGGAGCACTTCAAGACGTCGGCCAAAGCCGTTCGCGACGAACTCGTCGAGAAGCGCGCGTTCAACGATGCGCTGGAAGCAAAGATGAAGGACGCGATTTCGGCGTTCAAGGAGCGTTTCAAGGCGAGTGCGGCGGGCGCCACCAAGGCGGCGGGAGCGAAGGCGCCGAAGCCTGAAGCCGAGCCGGTTGGGGCGTAAGAGCGGACTTTCGTACCCGGGTCGGGCGATCCCCCTGATTCGCGTATGATCCTCCCCCAATGGCTTGGCCTGCTGAGCATTACGAACGGTTACAACGCGCCTTCAGCGGCGCGCAAGTGTGCGTGACGGGTGGCGCCGGGTTCATCGGCGCGACGCTTGTCGAAAAGCTTTTGGAGTTCGGCGCCGAGGTGGTCGTCATTGACGATCTTTCCGGTTCGACGTCCGCGCGGCTCACAACACTGCTGGAAAAAGAAACGCGCGGCAGCGCTCGGTTTGTTTACGCGTCAATTCTCGAGCCGCGAGCGCTGCTTGAAGCGGTGAGCGGCGCGAGCGTCGTGTTCCATCTTGCGGCCATCTCTTCGCCGGTGATGGCGCAGGAAGAGCCGGTGCGCTGCATGCAAGTGAATGGGCTGGGAACGGCCCGCGTCGCCGAAGCCGCACGCAAGGCAGGCGCCGAGCGACTCGTTTACGCGGGGTCCGCCAGCGCCTACGGCGACACCACCGGCGCCAATCGCGAAACACAAGCGCCGGCGCCAATTTCGCCATACGGCGCGAGCAAACTGGCTGGCGAACATGTCATTACTTCGTGGGCCCGGTCGCGCGGCCTCGACGGTGTGAACCTTCGCTTCTTCAACATCTTTGGTGTTGGGCAGTCGCCCGACAGCGAATACGCCGCGGTGATTCCTGCGTTCGCCAAGAGGCTCAAAGCCAACACCGCGCCGACGATTTACGGTGACGGGGGGCAGACGCGCGACTTTGTGCACGTCGATGATGTCGTCCGGGCGCTGCTGCTGGCCGGGGCGAACGATGATTCGCTTGACGGCGCGACGATCAACATCGGGTCGGGCCGCGCTGTCTCGATCCGTGAACTCGCAGAAATCATGGCGCGGCTCTGCGGCGCCGAGGGTTTGACGCCCAATTATGAAGCCGCCCGCGCCGGCGATATTCGCGAGTCCTTGTGCGATGCGTCGCTGGCGGCTGATCTGCTCGGCTTTGAAGCAGTAACGACGCTGGAAGACGGGCTGCGTGATGTGTTGAAGGACTGCCGCGGGCGATCCGCCGCAGCGATCTGACGTCACCCTGAGCGCCACACGCGTTCGCCGGTACAACGTGAAGCGTGATCTCTTTCGGGCCCATCACGGGACTGTCCGCCGGTTGGCTTGCGGCCGGGGGCGCGGCGTGCGCCGTGCCGATCGCGATCCATCTGATCCGTCGACGTTCACGGAGCATTGCGTTCCCGCCGGCGGCGATTCTGGCTCAACAAGACGCCTTGGCAAAACGCGGCTCGCGATTGCGCGACTTTTTAATGTTGGCGCTGCGCGTGTTGATGATCGCGCTGATTGCACTGGCGTTTGATCAACCATCGTGGGAAGCGGCGGTGGATTGGGAACGTGCGGCGCCGCCGGGTCGTGATGTGGTCATTGTGCTGGATCAGAGCGCTTCTATGCAGCGTGTTGAAGCCGGACGAACGCTCTTTGATCGCGCCAAAGTGCGCGCCTTCGAAGCGATTGACGAACTGAATCCGGCGCATGATCGGGCGGCGGTGGTTTTTGTGCGATTGCAGCCGCAGGCGGCGCTACCGGAATTGAGCACAAACTATGCCGCACTGCGCGAACGAATTCGCGGCGCCGAAGTGACGCATGAGCGAGGCGATGCGGCGGGCGCAATGGCGCTGGCAAGTGCATTGCTGGCGAATGGCGCCACGGCCATCGGCGCGCGAAACGTTGTGATCGTGACTGATAGACAGGAATCGCAGTGGAGCGCGATTGCAGATTCGATGACGCCGGATGGCGCCGGGATCCTGATTGAATCGGTGGGAAGTGGTGAAGAACTTGCCAATACGGCCGTCGTTGATTTTGTGTGGCCGGAGCGTGCGCTCAGCGCCGGAGAGCGAGCCCGAATCGGCGTGCGGCTCCGACATTTTGGGAATCAAGCGCGCCATGTGACGGTGACGCTGGACATTTCTGGTGAATTGCTGCGTGAGCGAGCGCAACTGACGTCATGGTCGACAACAACGGTGTGGTTCGACGCGCTGGTTCCGGAAGACGCGACTGATGAGATCGCAGTCAGTGTGTTTGTGGATTCGGATGAGTTTCCGGTGGATGACGCGCTGAAGGCGCGGGTGGCGGTTTCACCCGTGGTTCGAGCCGCATTGATTGGGCGGGTACAGACGTCACTCGCATCAGCCGCCGTGCGCGGCGCCATTGAAGCGACAGGTGCACAGGTCGAGCTGGTGATGCCGGAGTCGGGGTTTGATCTATCGCGGTTTGAATTGCTCATCATGCTTGGCGACGCCGGCGTCGAGTACGTGCAAGAGCATGAATCAGCAATTCGGAGCTACGTCGAGCGCGGCGGCGGGCTGGCCATGTTTGTGGATTCGCCGGCAGCGGCGGCGGCCGTGGCTGTCCTTGAGTGGTCGGGTGTTTGGCGGTCCGGCGTTCTCTCGATTGACGCTGACGCAAGCCTTTCTGCGGACGAGTTTACGACTTGGATCGGTGAAAATGAGCAAGTGGCCGCCGTGCTGGCGCCGCTGCTTGAGCGCATTCGGTTCACTGCGATTGATGGCTTGCTTACGGACGCCAGTGATAGAAATTCAGTGTTGTTTGCAAGTGGCAGTGTCTTTGTTTCGAGCGTTGAGGTGGGGTTTGGTCATGCTGCCGTCGTCAACGCTGATGTGAGCGCTGTGAATTCGAGCTTCGTGGCAAGTCCGGTGTTTCCGCTGATGATTGATGCGCTCGTGGATCGGCTTGTGCCGCATGATGAGTGGCCGGTGCGCATGCAGGTTGGCGAGCGCCTTGCGAATGTTGACCAGATAGTGGAAGCGCCGGCGGGTTTTATTGAACGCCGTGCTGATGGCTGGTTTGCGGCGGCGCCGGGAGCGGCGACATGGAAGAGTGAAGGAAGCGCCCGTCGCGATGTTGTGGTGGGCGTTGATCCGGCGGAATCAGACTTGCGATTGATGGAACTTGGGGGCATTCAAGGTCAGAGTGAAGGTGCTGGACCCGGGCGCGAAGCGGCGGGGGGCACTGCATTGTGGCCATGGCTGATTGGCGGCGCCCTGATCGCGGCAGTAATCGAGATGTTGTGCGGCGCGGCGCTGCGACGTGGGCGAAGCGGAGAGGGAGCATTCGCGTGGGCGAAGTGATCTGGAACCCCATCCTGCCGCCGGCGCTGCTTGCACTCGTTGTGCTGTCGGGCGTTGTCTTTGTAGTGGCGCGATGGGTCCGAACACGGAGTGTGCGCGCTTCGGATGTCTTGAGGCTGATTGCCATTGGCGCCATGGTGGCGATCGCGGCGGGACCGATGGGGCGTGTTCGTCGATCTGTGCCGCACCAGTCCAGCTTGCAGGTGCTCATTGATGGTTCGTTGTCCATGGCGACCGAGGATGAAGGCGGACTGCCGAGATTAGATGCGCTGCGCCGGCACTGGATGAGTGTGGATGTGCTCGCGGAATTGCAGCGTGGGCATGAAATATCGATTTGGCGCGTGGGAGACTCAGTCTCACAAGTTCAACGATCCACGGCCATGCAGATCGAACCAATCGCAGAAGGAACGGCACTGCGGGCCGGCGTCTTGCGTGCGATGGACGCGACGGCGCCGAATGGTTCGGTGCTTCTTTTGACCGACGGCATCGAAACGATTGATGCAGCCGATGATTGGCAATCGCTCGGCGCCCTAGCGGCGGCGCGATCAGTGCGGATTGATGCGGTGGTCGCAGGGTCGGTGACGGCGGCGAATGATGTGCGAGTCATTGCGCGTGCGGCGCCGCCGGTCGTGTACGCAGGACAGCCGAGCACGTTAATTGTTGATGTGATCTGCGTTGGCGTGAGCGATGAACTTGAATTGATCGTGAGGTTGAAGGGAGAAGAGGCGCCGGTGTTTCGTGAGCGATTTGAAGCGTCGCCGACGCAGCGTTTTGAAGTCCCGGTGCGGCCGCAGGCCGATGATGGGGGTTCGGCGGAGTTTGTTGTTGAGGTTGTGGGCGCCGGCGAGGAGACAGATGTCGAGAACAATCGGCGCACCGTAATTGTTGACGTGATCGATGATGCGGCAAAGGTGCTGGTGCTGGAGGGGCAGCCCTATTGGGAGACATCATTCTTTGTCGATGCGATGCGGGCTGATCCGCTGATCGATGTGACGAGTGTCACGGCGCTGACGGATGATCGCGATGTCGTGCGCTGGCCTGCACGAGTGCCGCGAGACGACAACGACGTGGCGCCGTGGATGAATCTACGTAAGTTTGATGTCGTCGTGCTCGGGCGTGGCGTGGAACGGTGGCTGGGCGCTGATGGCGGCGCCCCGCTTCATCACTTTGTTACGACACAGGGTGGAGCGCTCATCCTGTTGCGCGGTGATCCAGTCGCGGGTGATGGAGATGAAACGCGCGAACTGCGAGATGTGATCAAGGCGCTTTCTCCAGTGCAGTTTGGTGAGGGCGTGACGAGTGGCGGAACGCTTGGTTTGACGAACGATGGCCGCGCTGCCGGCGCTCTGCATGATGATGCGGCGTTCCAACTGGATCGCGCGCTGGCGGACTTGCCGGGTGTGATCGCTGCGACGCAGGTGGATTCGGAGAAGGCGCTGGCTTCTGTGTGGTTGCGGCAGGCGCCAGCGATGACGTTTGGTGATCGTGCGGCTATTGACGAGCAAGATCCGCCGGCGCTGGCGGTGTTGAACGCGGGCGCAGGTCGCACAATGGCGGTGCTTTCGGATGGGTTGTGGCGTTGGGCGATGGCGCCGCAAGCTTCGTCGGCGGAGCGCGCGGTGTATGCGCAATTGTGGTCGCGGCTCGTGCGCTGGATGGCTCTGGGTGGCGAATTTACGCCGGGGCGGATGTTGAGTGTGACGGTTGATCCGGGGCCGCACGCGCCGGGGGATGAGATTGATATTGAAGTAAAGTCGCGGCGGGCATTGAACGCGGGGCGGCCGAACGTGACGGTGACGACGCCTTCGGGCGCGGTGGCGCAGGTTGTGCTGCAGGAGTCAAACGGTTTTACGCAGACGTGGACGGCGAGTGTGCCGGCGCGGACGGAAGGCGTGTATGAGTTTCATGCGACGGGCGCAGGCGCGGACGACGGGGCAAGTGCGCGCGTGGCGGTGTATGAGCATCGGCGAGAGACGCTTGATCTGACGCCGCGATGGGAGCAGATGCGGGCGATGGCGGACGCTTCGGGCGGCAAGCTGTGGCCGATTGATGGTGTTGAAGAGTATCTGCGAGTCTTGCAAGCACGCGATCATGAAGTGGCGGCGGAGTCAACGGAGTGGACGCCGCTGTGGGATCGGGGAATTGTGTTTGTTGTTGTGGTTGGTTTGTTCGGCGCTGCGTGGCTGGTTGATCGTTGGGAGCGTGGTCTATGAAAAGCGAACGCGAGACCATGTGGGGAGGTGACGCTCGCGCGGAGCTGCAAACGCGTGCGGCCGCGATTCATCGGGCGGCGAAGCGCGTCTTTCGATCGCGGCGAGGTGCGAATACGGGCGCGGTTGCGATTGCGGTGTTTATGGCGCTGGGCGCTTTGGATGCAGCGTGGGCCGCGCCGGTGTGGCTGCGATTGGGATTCGCCGGCGCTTTGTACGCGGCGGTTGTACTGGCAGCGGTGCGGAGTCTTACGATCGGCCGCAAGGACTATTGGAGCGTGGCAGATGCAGTCGGCGCGGCGGAGCGACGCGCGCTTGGTGAAGAGGGCGCCGCTCGGTCTGCGGTGGAATTGGCGGAGACGCCGACACGGGATGGTGTGTCGCAAGCCATGGTAGATCGGGTGATCGCGCAGGGTGTGGTGCGGCTTCGATCGCTGGACGTGAGCCATGCGATTGATCGAGCGCCTTTGCGAAAAGCATTGATTCGTTTGGCGGCCATTCTTTCGGTATTTGCAGTTGTGAGTGTCACCTTGCCGCGACTGGTGTGGACGGAGGCGACGCGGCTGTTTGATCCGCTGGGCGATCATCCGGTGTATTCGATGGTGCGCGTTTCGATTGAATCAGACACGGAAGATTTTCGCGTGGGCGATGACCTGCACGTGCGGCTCGTGGTGGAGCGCAGTCCCATTGAGGCGGCGACGCTTGGTGTGCAATGGACCAACGGGGAGGTTGAACATATTGCGATGTCGCCACGGCAGGCGAACGACGGCAGTTCAGTCTTTGAAGCGACGCTGCTGGATGTGCGGTCGCCGGTGCAAATTCGTGGAGACGCCGGGCGCGCGCAGACACGATGGATGAAGATCGTTCCTGAGGTGCGTCCTCGATTGCGTGACGCGACGGTGACGTTGACGCCGCCGCCATACCTGAGTGGCGAGGGTCGAACGTATGAAATGCCGCTGGAAGGCGTTCCAGTTGTGTTTGAGGGATACGAGGTGCGAGTCGAGGCGCGCACGTCGATTGAGATTGCTGAAGTGAAAACGCAGAGGGCCGTTGAGTCCCGCGTTGATGGACGAAGCGTTACGGTGACCTGGGACGCCTTGAAACTCGGCCGGATGCAGTGGTCGCTGGATCTCTTCGGTGCGGCGGGTCTTGGCCTTGATGAACCCATTCGAGTTGAAGTGGAGGTCGTCGCGGACGAGCCGCCGGTGATTGAAGTCTTGGCGCCGCGCTTTGGTGGGCCGGATGGAGATCAGGCGCTTGCGGTCCCCACGAGTGTCGTGCAGGTGAGGGCGGAAGCGATCGACGATGTGCTCGTGACGTCGTTTGTCGCGCAGTGGCGATTACGGCGCGGAGGCGCTGATCAAAGTGAGTGGCGCGAGTTTGCGGCGGCCATGTCGCCACATGGAAAGGCGATGCGATTGCGCGGCGCCTTTTCGCTCGCTGAATTCGGCGCGCGCATCGGCGATCGGTTTGAGGTTCGGTTCAAGGCGACGGACGAACGGAAGAGCATTCCTGGAGGCGGGGGCGTCACAGTCATGGGGCCGTTCATTGTTGACATCATTTCACCTGAATCGATGTCGGAATTGGCGCCAATAGGCTCGGAGCTTGTGATTCCGGCGGATGGAGATGCGGCAAGCGATGCAGTGGATCGCGTCGCCGGCGGTGAGGCAGGAAACACGGAAACGAATCAAAGCGCGAGTGAAGGTGAGCCGCAGGAATCGGGCGCAGGCGAAATCGGTGGCTCGACCGGCGGGGAATCGGGGCATTCATCGACTGGCGACGCTTCGTCTGAAACCGAGACGCGCGGCAAAGGGAATCGAACGGCGAAAGACGATGCTGCGGCAGACGGCGCCGAAGCCACGTTGAATGTTGAGGAACACGCGGCGTCCGCGGGCGATATGAGCGCGATCGGCTGGGCGACGGACTGGAACGCGATGGCGCCGCTGCTTGATCCGGTCTTGCTGAATCGGTTGCCTCGCCGCGCCCGGGACGTGATTGCCCGGTATTACGAACTGATGGCGGCGTCGGAGGAATGATGCGATTGCGAGACGGATGCATGTTGATTTGGGTGATGATCGCGCTGGCGATGTGCGGCGCCTCTGCATTGGGCCAGTCAAGCCATGCACCGCTGGCGCCGGGCGTGGTGCGGCTGGCCATGGTCACGCATGCGGGCGGCATCACGGGGCGGTGCTTTTCGACGCAGTTTCTGACGCTGCTCGGATATGAAACAACCATTGAAGTTGATCCGACGTTCGCATCTGTGGAACTGGATTCACCGGCGCTGTTTGATTATCCACTCGCGATCTTGACAGGCGAAGGTGAGTTTGAATTCAGCGCCTCGGAGCGATCGAGTTTCCGGCGCTATGTGCAGTCCGGCGGGACCATGCTGGTCTCGAGCGGATGTTCGAATGCGCTGTGGGCGCGGTCGATGGTGCGCGAAATCGAGAACGTATTCCCAGATGCGACACTCGAGCGCCTTGATCCAAGTCACGAACTCTTTCACATCGTCTTCGACGTCGCGGACCTGGTGACGACGCAGGGCGGCGAGGGTGAGTTGTGGGGGATCAGTGTGGATGGGCGGCTGGCGGTGGTGTACTCGCCGCACGGGCTGAATGACACGGCCAGCGCGGGCGGGTCGTGCTGTTGTTGCGGCGGCAACGAGATCCGGCAAGCGAAGTTCATCAACGCGAATCTGGTGGCATACGCGCTGGCGAGGTGATCGGAAAGCCTTGATTTGGGCTGGGGCGGGGTCCGGAAACGGCCGATAGGATCGTCCGCCATGCTCCGCGCGATCGAAACGATTCGGCTTTACACGCTTGTATTCACCGTCCCGGCGACGGTGTTGTGGGCGCGCACGCTCGGGCCGGCGACGGGATCGCTGCTGGTGGCGACGCACGCGATGCTCGTGCTGTTTTATTCCGCGTGGAGCGTGAAGCACGACGTGGAGCGCGGGTTGGCGCCGCGATTGGGATTGGTGCGCCGGCGGCGGGTCGTTTCGCACGAGATTCTTGAGGTGTTCGTGCCGATCGGCGCGGCGCTGACGGCGCTGCTGTCGGTGGCGCTGTTTGTTTCGAACTTCTGGATCGGATTGGGAGCGATTTCGGCGCTTGCCGCGGCGGTGTGGCACGGACGGCTTCCGAGTCGTGATAAGTATGTGCGGATTGAACTCATCGCGCCGGTCGGGCTGCTGGCCGGACCGGGGTTGTTGTTTCATTTACACGCGTGGGAGCCACCGAAGGCGCTGCAAGTGTTCAGCGAGAATCCCGGCGGACCGGCGGAGGCGGCGACGTCGCTGACGGGACGTGTGGTGCGGCCTGAAGTGATTTCAAACGAAGCGCTGGCGGCGACGCTGTTCGCTGCGGCGGCGATGCTGATTGTGATTTTGATTTGCCTGCTGCGCGATCGCAGTGCGGACATTTTTGATGGGATCGAAACGACGGCGACGCGATTCGGGCGCCTTGGCGCCGGGGCGCTCGTGTGGGCGTGGACGCTCGGCGTGATGCTGCTGGCGACGATTGGCGTGGGCGCTGGGTGGTGGCACTGGTCGGCGGCGCTGCTGGCGGCTTGGGGCGGCGCGGCCGCAATGACGGCGCTGGCGGTGCGGCGTGATGACGTCGCGGTGTGGGTTTGGTTTGTGGCGGGCGGAGCGATGTCGTTGATTGCGACAACGACGGTTTGATCAGAGCCCTGAGCGCAAGCGAGGGGTCGAAACCGTCGTATGTATGACCCGTTGTTGGACTGGCCAATTCTTTTCAAATGCGCGGATTGTCAGTTTGACGCTTTGGCAGCGAACCATGCAACCGTGACCCCTCGCTTGCGCTCGGGGCTCTGAATTAGCTGCGTTTCGCGGGCTTGTTGGCTTCGAAGGGCGCAGTCTTGATGTCAGGGGCGGGTTCGTCTTCGGCGTCTTCGGAGGATGAACTCAGAGGGTTTTCGTCGTCCTCTTCGTCCTCTTCCTCTTCATCGTCGCCCTCTTCCCATTCTTCTTCGTCGTCCCACTCTTCCTCGTCATCGCCCTCTTCATCGTCCTCGGCATCTTCACCTTCGGCGTCGTCTTCTTCCTCGTCGCCTTCTTCGTCGTCCTCTTCGTCCTCTTCGTCCTCTTCGACGTACTCGTACTCATATTCGTACTCGTCGTCGTCCTCTTCGTCCTCTTCCTCATCGTCGACCTCTTCCTCGTCTTCGAGATCTTCTTCTTCCTCGAGGTCGTCGGACTCTTCTTCGTCGCCTTCGTCTTCGTACTCATCTTCTTCGTCATCGACGTCGTCGTACGAGGCTTCAGGGGCGGGTTTCGAAGCGGCGCCGTTTGTGCTTGGCGCTGCGGCGGTGGCGACTGGCGTGGTGGTCACGATCTTGATTTCGTTGACCGGTTCCGGCGTTGCTTCTTCCGACTGCGGCTTTGGCGTTTCGATAATTGCTTGCGGCTGGATTTCATCCTCGTCGTCGTCATCAATTGCCTGATTGCCAAGCGAAGCGCCGGTCGGCACGCCGAGACTTTCGATGAAATCGTCGGTGTTCTTCGGTTCGTCCGCGGTGAACAAGTCGGCTTCTTCGCCGCCGGCGAGGGCGCGAAGCTGTTGGCGCATGTCTTCCCATTGCTCAGGAGTCACGACGACTTCTCGCGCCACGGTTCCCTTGTACGCGCCGATAACACCGACTTCGCCCATGAGGTCGATGAGTCGGCTGGCGCGGGTATAACCGATGGCGAGTCGGCGCTGGAGGAGTGAGACGGAGCCGCGCTTGGTCTCGATGATGATGTCCACGGCTTTTTCGAAGAGCGGATCTTCGAGGGCGGATTGCAGGCCGCGGGCTTCGTGCTCTTCGGTGACGGCTTCGCCGGGGGAGCGCATTTGCACGAGCTGCCGTTCGAAGCTGGGTGAAGCGACATCGCGCAGGAAGCGCACGACGCGGCGTGATTCGCGATCGTCGACAAGCGTGCCCTGCGAGCGCATGAGTTTGTGCGAGCGCGGCGAAAGGAACAACATGTCGCCCTGACCGAGCAGCAGTTCGCCGCCCTTCTGGTCGAGGACGATGCGGCTGTCCATCCCGCTGGCGACTTTGAATGTCATGCGCGCCGGCATATTGGATTTGATGAGGCCGGTCACGACATTGGCCTGCGGGCGCTGCGTCGCGAGGACGAGGTGGATGCCAACGGCGCGGGCTTTCTGCGCAATGCGGACGATGGCGCCTTCGACTTCCTTGTGCGTCATCATCAGGTCGGCGAGTTCATCGATGATGAAGACGATGTAGGGGAGTTTGCGCGGGATGCTCGCGGCTTCGCGGTCGTTGCTCGGCTGCATGCGGTCGAGGAGGTCTTCCTCGTCGAGTTCGTTGTAACTGGCGATGTCGCGCACGCCGGCTTCGGCGAGCAGTTCGTAGCGCTCGTCCATCTTGGTGACGGCCCATTCGAGGATCGCAGCCGCCTTGGACATCTCCGTGACGACCGGGCACATCAGGTGCGGGATGTCACGGAACATGGAGAGTTCGACCATCTTGGGGTCGATGAGCACAAGCTTGAGTTCGTTGGGCTTCTTCGTAAAAAGGAAGCTCATGATGATCGTGTTGAGGCAGACGGATTTGCCCGAGCCGGTGGTGCCGGCGATGAGTGTGTGCGGCATCGCCGCGAGGTCTTCGATGAGCGGCTCGCCGGAGGCGTCTTTGCCGAGGAACATGGGGAGCATCATCTTCTTGACGCGCTCCGCGCTTTCGGCGCAGGTCATGAGTTCTTTGAGGCGGACTTTTTCTTTCTTGGCGTTGGGCACTTCCACGCCGACGGTGTCGCGCCCGGCCATGTTGGCGACGATGCGAATGTTGATGGCTTTGAGCGCACGGGCAATGTCGCTGCTGACGGCGGTGAGGCGGGAGACTTTGGTGCCGGGCGCGAGCCGCACTTCGTAGAGGGTGATGACGGGGCCGGAGTCGATGCCGACGACTTCGCCGTCGATGCGATAGACCTTCAGCGCTTCTTCAAGCGCCTCCGCTTGCTCACGGACGAACTGCTCCATTTCGTCGGAGTAGGACTCTTCCGGCTCTTCGAGGAGGTCGAGGCCGGGGAAGCGGTAATTCTCAAGATCAACGCTGTTCTGGATGTCGCGCAGGTGCTCTTCGGTGGATTCAGAGCGCGTGGCGTTTGAGAAGCGAACGGGGAGTCCGGCGATCTTGTTGCGGGCGGCTTCGGCGTCGAAGACTTGCGGCGCTCCGGGGGCGTCGTCTTCTTCATCCTCGTCGTCCGCTTCCGCGACAGCGGTTTCGTCCTCTTCTTCGTCCTCGTATTCCCACTCGTCGTCTTCGTATTCGTCCTCGTACTCGTATTCGTCGTCCTCGACCTCTTCGGGCTCGGGCTTGGCTTTCTTTTTCTTGGTGGCGGCGTTCGCGTTGACGCGCGCGGTGGTGTCCGGTTCGGCGACTTCGTCGAGGCGGTGATCGTCTTCGAGATCCGTGGCGCGAACCCGCTTAGCTTCGGCGCGGGCTTCGAGTTTGGCGGCGACTTTTTCGCGGGACTTCGCCGCAGCGGCTCGCATGGCAGGGGAGCTGGCGCGCCACATCCGGGCCGGAATAATGAAGAGCCACTGGTCGAATGCGACGATGGCGCCGACGCCGGCGAGCAGCAGCAGCCAAAGCGCGGAGCCCATCGTGCTGAAACGCGCCGTCAGTTCTGCGACGCCTGCGATTGCGATCAAGCCGCCGGCGCCCTGCGGCGATGAGCCGGAGTTCGGAAAGAGCAGCGCTTGAAAACCGGAGATGGCGAGCGCGAGGAGGGCCACACCAATGACGCGGAGCGTCGGCTGCGTGACTTGCCGGCGGGTAATCGCAAGGCCAAGCCACACAGCAGTGCCTGCCAGCAATGCCCAGGCGCCGACGCCGAGCAGCTCGTGCGTCCAGTGCGCGAGGAAGGCGCCGAAGGGACCGATCCAGTTGGCGGGCGGATCATTGAGCGGAACCACCGAGTGACCGGGCGGATCCGCCGGGCTGTAGCTCAACAGGCTGAGCGCGAAGAGCGCCCAAACAATGGAAAGTCCGAGTGCGATAGACCAGCGCCAGATGGGCGCGCGGCCCTCCGACTCGGTCTCCTCCGTTTTTGTTCTTCGCGCAGCCATACCGTGACGTGGATTATCGACCTTTGGCGGAGATTTGGCGCAGGATTCGCGCGTTCTGGTCGCCCCGAAGAAAGAAAATGGCGGCTGATGGTCCTCGCGGCGTTCTTTTCCGGAACAGTGCGGCGGCCCTTCGACCGATATCCAGAACGATGCCAGGCCAAAACTCGCCACAATCGCGTTCGAATGAGTCCGCTGATCGGATCGGATCACGCGCTGACGTGTCCCGGACGCTGAAGCAAATTGTCGTGATCGGGCTTCCCGAGACGGCGATTCCGGTGGCGGAGCAGATCGCGACGTCTCCCGGCCCGCCGATCGTGCGCGGCGTGGTGCTGCTCCGCGAGCTTATGCACAACGAGGCACCGGCCAATGATGGGCCGGGCGTCGTTCTGGGGTCGCTCAACGACCTGCCGCTGCTGCATGCCCGCTATGGCTTCGATGGCGCCCTGGTGACTCTGCCGAAGGCGATGGATCAGGCGATTCAGCAGGTTCGATCGCGGCTGACGGCGCTGGGGATCGCTTTTCGGTACCTGCCGCCCCTGTCGGATGCCGTGCAGGGCGTGAATCTGGGAGACGCGCCGGCGGCTCTGGATCTGGCGGCGCTCGTGGGTCGTGGATCGCGACCAATCAACTCCGCGCTGGTTCGTCGAGCGATCACGGGCAAGCGCGTCGTGGTGACGGGCGCCGGAGGGAGCATTGGCTCGGAACTGTGCCGCATCGCGGCGGCGTATGAGCCGGCGGAATTGCTCCTTATTGAGCGAACCGAGAACGCACTCTTCGAAATTGACCGTGAGATTGCCTCGCGATTCCCGAATCTCAGTCGCCGAGCTTTGCTTCACGATGTCGTCGAGGAACACGAGACGGCGGCGCTGTTCGAGCAATATCGACCTGAGGTCGTGTTCCACGCCGCGGCTCACAAGCACGTGCCGATGATGGAAGACCACCCGGCCCACGCGGTGAACAACAACGTATTTGGAACGAAGTCTGTCGCGGACGCCTCGCTGGCCGTCGGCGTTGAGCGTTTCGTGCTGATCTCGACGGACAAAGCGGTGAACCCGTCGTCCATCATGGGCGCGACCAAACGATTTGCTGAGTTGTACGTGCGATCGCTGAACGGACAGGGCGAAACGCGATTCTCGATGGTGCGCTTTGGGAATGTGCTGGGTTCATCCGGCAGCGTGCTGACCATCTGGTCCAAGCAGATCGCCGCGGGCCGGCCGGTGACGATCACCGATCCGCAAATGACGCGGTACTTCATGACGATTCCGGAAGCCGCGGCGCTGGTGATTCAGTCTGCGGGCATGAGTGAATCTGAATACGGCGGCGCGGATGTCTTCGTGCTCGACATGGGTGATCCCGTTGCAATCGTTGATCTCGCGAAGCGGTTCATATCGGCGCACGGACTCACACCGGTGGTGGATGTTGAGCCGCGACAGGAACGACTGGCGCCGGGTCATTCGATCGTTTTCACCGGCGTGCGACCAGGCGAGAAGCTTCACGAAGAGCTGGCCCATGAGGCTGAGGAACTCGTCCCGACAGCGGTCGGCGGCGTGAATGCGTGGTCCGGGCCGCAATTGGACAAGAATGACGCAATCAATTTGATGGACGATCTCGGAGCCATTCGGAGGTCGCTGGACGCGACGGCGGTGGTCTCGACGATCCGAAATTGGACGCCAACCCTTCAAGAAAGGGTGGTTCAGCCCGCTGCGAAGACCGGGGTTGTTGTAGGCGCCGCTTGATTTTTCCTAAGATCTGGTGAGAGAATCCGACCAATGTAAGGGCGGCGTGAAGACAATCGCCCGCCCGAACACGATTCGACAACCCCTCCTCTCTCTCCAAACTCATCCCGGCTCATGCGAGTCGCATCATGAAAACAAACGCATCGCAAACAATCCTGGCGGAGACGGTTCGCACGCGCGACGAAGCCCGACGCGTGCTCGAACAGCTTCATCAGGACAAGGCGGTTCTTGAATCCCGTATGACCAGCCACCGGTCGGAGGATGCCATGCGCATCGTCACGGGTCGGATGGCAATCGAGAATGCGATCGAGTCGTCGAGGCGACTTATCGATCGACTCGACAAGACGCTGGCTCGGGCCGGCGGCGGGCTCGCAGTGGCGGACATTGACGGCGCGGGCGCTCTGCGTCACCGTGACGATCATGAAGACGCTCTCCGAGTCGAAACCGTCCAAGCCGCGCTCGACCGGCTCAAGCCCGCTCGTTCAGTTCCGACGGCTTGATCCGCGCGCGACGCTCCCTTCGTATCAATCTGAGCACGCCGCGGGCATGGATCTCGCGGCTTGTTTACGTGATGGCGAAACGGTCACGCTCGCGCCGGGCGACATCGCGCTGATTCCGTGCGGCTTTGCGATGGCGTTCCCGGATGGCTTTGAGGCACAGGTGCGGCCGCGGTCTGGGCTGTCTGTGAAGCATGGGATTTCCATGCCCAACGCGCCGGGGACCATTGACGCGGACTATCGCGGCGAAGTGAAAGTGCCTCTGATCAACCTTGGGCGTGAGGCATTCACCGTTGAGCATGGGATGCGGATTGCGCAGATGGTGATCGCGCCAGTGGCCCGGGCGGAGATCGTCGAAGTGGAAGAGCTGGACGAGACGGTCCGGGGTAGCGGCGGATTTGGCTCCACTGGCGTGTGAATGACACCAGAGCCAGTGGGACGAGCGTCTCGCCCGTCCATTGCGTTTCGCTGAAAAAAGACGCCGTGTCTGAGCGAAGCGAAGGCACGGATCGTTGTGCGTATTCGGCGCAGAACGCATCCGGATCTTCGTTCACTGCGCTCGCTCAGATCCGGCGTCTTTGCGCCGGCGCCAGGATTCAACACGTGATGTGCGAATGAAGCGAACTCTCTCGATGGGGCATCTAATCGGAGTCGCTTCGCCCGGGATCAATCTCCCGCAAATATGCCCACGAAAAAATGCCAGTGTGGTGCCCATCAGAAAACGTGATTCGAACGGCGTAGTTGCCGACGAGTTCCGCATTCGTCGCCGTGAGCGGCCCGGTGGGCGATCCGCCGCTTGGTAGCACCGTCAGCGGGTTGCGCTTCATTTCCTTGCGCAGCTCGCGCTGCTCGGCGGAAGGGGACAAGCGGCGCAACAGCGCGACGGGGTAGAAACTGGTCACACCGTCGTCCCATTCAATGGTGAGGCCTTTCTCGCGATCAAGATCGATGTTGCGCGGCTGCACGAATGAATCGTAGGGAATTGGGAACTGTTGTTGTAATTCTTGCCGGAGTTCGAATCGTGCAATGCCCCAAAGGGGCAACCGATTATTGCCACGAGTGGAGCGATGCGAAACGCGTGGAAAGCCTCCGCTCTTGAAGAAAGCCCCGAAGGGGCGATGGAATGTTGGCGGATGAGGTCGTATTTCCATCGCCCCCATTGGGGCGTTCAACATGATCCATCGCGCCTCCTCAGCGCCTCACACTTCCCGGATACCATGCCCTCATGCTGCTACTCACCCCCGGCCCGACTCCAGTTCCGCAAAGTGTCTTGGATGCGGTGTCGCGCCCCGTGGCGCCGCACCGGACGCCGGAGTTCGAGGCGCTCTACGCCCAATGTCAGGACGGCCTGCAACGCCTGTTTTGCACGCGCGGCCCAGTTCTGACGCTGGCGACCTCCGGCACCGGCGCGATGGAAGCCGCGATCTGGTCGCTCGCCGCCGAAGGCGCGTCAATCGTCGTCGGCGCCAATGGAAAATTCAGCGAGCGGTGGGAGTCCACATGCGGGCGATTCGTCGACGCATTCGGCGGCTCGGTCCTGGGGCTGGCCAAGGAATGGGGCGAAGCGGTCACGGTCGATGATGTTTCCGAAGCGCTGGACGCCGCCAACGACGTGCGGCTCGTTGTACTGACCCACTGCGAAACCAGCACCGCGACAATCAGCGACCTCGCCGCAATCGCAAAGCTCGTGCGTAAGCGGGCGCCCGAGGCGTACATCGTGGTGGACGGCATCACGACGGTCGGGGCCGTTGATGTTGACATGGATGAGTGGGGGCTCGACGCCGTCGTCTGCGCCTCGCAGAAGGCGCTCGGCTTGCCGCCGGGCCTTGGCTTTGTCGCGCTGAGCGACCGAGCCGCGAAGTACGTGCGCGCCCGTGAAGAGACGTCGATCCCGATGTATCTGGATCTCAGCGCCTACATGCATGCGCACATTGCGGGCACAACGCCGTTCACGCCGGCGATCAATCTCCACTTTGGTCTCGCCGAGTCGTTGCGTCTCATTGATGAAGACGGCGGCGTGACCACGCGCTGGCAGCGCACTCGACGGTTCGCGGACGCCGCCCGGCGCGCCTTCGTCGCAATGGGCCTTGAAATCGCATCACAGGCGCCGAGCAACTCCGTCACGGCCGTGCGCGTGCCGGATTCGAAAGCCAACGATCTCCGCGCGTGGTGCCATCAGGAACGAGCCGTGGTGTTTGCCGGTGGGCAAGGCCCGTGGGCGGGCGAAGTGTTTCGCATGTCGCATATGGGATTCATTGGCGCCGAGGAAACAATCACGGGCGTCGAAGCGATTGGCGCCGCGCTCACCGCAGTGTGCCCCGGACAATTCACTCCGGACGCCGGTGTTGATGTCATTCGTGAGAAACTGATTCATGAGGCGGCGCGATGAAGGATGAATCGCCACGCCATTTTGCGGATCGGCTCTACGCCGCGATGGATCGCGCCGGCTCGGCGGCGTGCGTCGGGCTGGACCCTGTCCTGCATCGTTTGCCGGAGTCGATGCGCTCAGCGCAACTCGACCCGGTCGAATCCATTGAAGCGTTCAGTCGCGGCGTGATCGGCGCCCTCGAAGGGCAAATCGGCGTCGTGAAGGTGCAATCGGCGTGTTTCGAGCGCTATGGCGCCGCAGGCGTCGCCGCGATGGAGCGCGTCATCAAACGGGCGCACGAGCACGGGTGCGTCGTCATCCTCGACGCCAAGCGCGGCGACATCGGCGTTTCAGCCGAGCATTACGCCGCATTTGCGTTTGAGGCGCTCAAAGCTGATGCGCTGACGGTCAATGCGTCCCTCGGCGCCGACACGATCGAACCGTATCTGGCATCGAATTACGCCGATCGCGGCATCTTTGTGCTCGTGCGCACGAGCAACCCGGGCAGTGACGAAATGCAATCGCAGGTGCTTATCGACGGACGGAGCGTCGCTGAGATGATGGCGGACGTCGTTGTCGAAGCCGGAAAGTCGCGCATCGGCGGGTGTGGTTTTTCGAATGTGGGCGCGGTTGTCGCCGCGACCAAGCCGCAGGACGCCAAGGCGCTGCGCAAGAGAATGCCTCGAAATAACTTTCTGATTCCCGGTTACGGCGCTCAGGGCGGCACGGTAGAAACGGTTCGCGAATTGTTCCGCGATGACGGTCGCGGCGCCATCGTGACCGCGAGCCGTAGCGTGATTTATGCATTTGAAAATGATGAAACGACCGAGTGGCGCGCCGCCATCCGCAAAGCAGCGGGGGAGTTCGGGCGCGAAATCGCACACCTGACGAGCGCCGGCGCCTGATCGCCATGGCGTTCCGTGTTCTGCTCGCGCCCGACAGTTTCAAGGAATGCATGAGCGCGGTGGACGCCGCCGATGCGATGGAGCGCGGCGCCAGTGCCGCAGCGGCGCAGTACGGACGAAAGATTCGAATCGACCTCTGCCCAATCAGCGATGGCGGCGAAGGTTTCGCCGAAGCGATCATGATCGCGACGCACGGTCGGCGCATCGAACGTGAAGTGCACGGGCCGACCGGGCAGCTCATTCGATCCGGCTTTGTCCAGTGCGGCATGAAGGTTCAGACGCAGTCCTTGACTGATCGATTCATGTCGGAGCGGCTCGGCGAGCTTGCATTGTCGTGGCTGACGCCATGGCCGTCGCTCCCTGGTTCAATGTTTCGAACGTCCCGTGTCGCTGTGATCGAGAGCGCCGATGCGGTTGGGCTGGCGCTTGTGCCGCCACACTTGCGGGATCCGGAGCAACTCACGTCGTACGGCGTTGGCGAACTCATCGGCGCGGCGCTGGAGGCGCGGGCTGAGGTGATCATCGTCGGTTTGGGTGGTTCTGCGACGTGCGACGGCGGGATGGGGATGGCGCGAGCGCTGGGCGTCGGGTTTGAGCGTGTGGATGATGCGCCGCGCGATGAATATGCGACCGGCGAACGATCGGCCCGAACGCATCGGCTCATCGGCGCGCAGGATTTGTCTCGCATTCGCTCGATTGACATGGGGAACGTTCATGAATTGCTCGCGTTTGCAACGATGATCGTCGCGTTCGACGTGGACAACCCATTGTGCGGGCCGGACGGCGCCGCGCATGTATACGGGCCGCAAAAAGGCGCCACGCCCGAGCAGGTGAAGCGTCTGGACGAAGGCTTGCATCATCTGGCGCGCAAATGCGCGGATGCAGGAATCATGGCGGACCCCGATGCGCCGGGGGCAGGCGCCGCAGGCGGGTTGGGATTCGGGCTTGCGGCGTTCTGCAAGGCAAGACCCCGCAGCGGCGCAGAGATTGTTTTGGAAGTCACGCGCTTCAAAAAGCGAGCACGCAAGGCGAGCCTGGTGTTGACCGGCGAAGGCCGATTTGATGAGCAGTCGCTGCATGGCAAAGCGTGCATGCGAGCGGCGCACGCCGCAGCGGATGTCGGCACGCGCGTCATGGCGCTGGTCGGCGCGGTCAGCGCCGGGACGGATCAGGCGCTCGCGTCGCATGGCGGGCCGCTGGAAAAGATCATCCCGATCGCGCCGTCAGGAATGGCGCCCGCGGAGGCCATCCGCCGCGGCCCGGAGTTCCTCGAACAGGCGACACGGAAAGTGATCGAAGAAGAATTGATGCGGGTGGGGTGATACAAGTTGGCGATGGATTTCCCTCCTCCCCCGCCCCGCGGGGGAGGACTGAGGAGGGGGCTTCTCTTTCTACTTCCTCTTCGCGCCTCGAACGTCAACAGCGCGAGGAGGCTTGTAGGAGGGAGTAGTTCAATAGCCCTCCCCCTACCCCCTCCCGCAAGGCGGGAGGGGAGGCCGAACGAGCTTCAAATCGACTATCCTGTCGCCCTATGGCCATCCGCGACGAAGACATCGTTTCCATCGAGGCCCCGCCGCTCAACGCGATGGAGAACCTCTACATCCCCGAGATCGTCAAGGGCTTCGGCATCACGCTGCGGCACCTCGCGACCTCGTGGAACAAGGGCAAGACGACCCGCGCCCTCGAATACCCCGAAGAACGCCGCGAAAACATCCCTGTCGAAAAGGGCGGGCAATACGCCCCCAACTTCCGCGGCGTGCACCGGCTGAATCGCGACGCCGCCGGCCGTGTGAAGTGCGTCGCCTGCATGATGTGCCCGACGATCTGCCCGGCCAACTGCATCCACATCACCGCGGCGGACTCGCCGTGGGACGATCGCGAAAAGTACCCCAAGAAGTTTGAGATCGACGAACTCCGCTGCATCTTCTGCGGCATGTGCGAAGAAGCCTGCCCCGTCGACGCCATCGAACTCACGCCGGAGTACGACATCACCGGCCTGTCGCGCCAGGAAATGATCTTCGACAAGGAGAAACTCCTGTCGATCTACGACGCGACGATTGAGAAGAAGCCGATGTGATGGGTTCATCGGTTGCCTATGAGCGATTGATTGCGACCATCAAGAAATTCGCAAGAGAATGCGCATCTCAAACCAGTCATGAAAAGGCATTTCAAGCATGGCTTGCGCATTTCTTGATGCTTGAGTATGGATTTCGACATGTCCACACCGAGATCCACATCTTGTGCGAAACTCTACGCACGCAAGTCCCTATCGCGCCATGCGGTGATGGCGAGGATGTGCTTTCTCGGAAAGCAGTCAATATTGATATTAGTCTGACGAATGGCGCAAACCTAGACACCAGGAAGCACACAACACGAAGTCAGAAGCTACGGAACCCTGCAGAATTTCTCGCAGAGTTTGCGGCGATGATCGAATTAAAAATGCTAACCAATAAATCGGGTTCTAGAAGTGATCCATTCGTGGAAATTCGAAAAGACTTAGAGCGATTGGCAATTCTAGGGCAAATCAGTCCCAATCTTGAACTTGTTCAAGTCATTGTTGAGACCATCGACGACGATCATAGGCTCGTGTGTACTGGGAGTCGGATCGAAGAAATGTATGCACAAGTTCGAAGGTGGGGAACTGGCATTCGGCTGCCGTATATTGTCGTTTGTCGCAAGAATGGCGAATCCTCTGTCTTCCAAGGCGATGTTTGATGCATATGCACTCAATCATCCTCCGCGTCGCCGACCTCACCCGCTCCGCCTCGTTCTACCGCAACACACTCCGCCTCACGATTGACCGCGAAATCCCCCGCTTCGCGTTCTTCAAAACCGGCGCCGTCACCATCGGCCTGAACCAAGTCGCGCCCGACAAAGCCGGCGCCGGCACATGCCTGACGGAGATCGTCTTCAACGTCGACGACATCCACGCCGAGCATGCGCGCCTCACCGCGGCGGGCGTCGAATTCCTCATGCCGCCGACGCATGTTTCCAGCGACGATACGCACGACCTCTACGCCGCAGCGTTCCGCGATCCGGACGGCCACCTGTTGTCCATTGCAAGCCGCGTAGCAAAGTAATCAGAGCCCCAAGCGCAAGCGCGGGGTCGCTGTTGCCTGCGTCGGAGCGATCGCGCCGGACTGAATAGTCCCGCCGGACGACGGGCGTGATCCCGGCGCGCCGGGATCCCATCGCTGAATTCGTGTGCCACTGCTCTTGAGCAGTGGTTGGGCGTTCAATGCACAGCTCAGAGAACTGTGCCACCAGGGAGGCGTCTTCTGGACCACTCTCCCTCTGGGAGAGTCGGCAACGCGAAGCGTTGACGGTGAGGGCTCGATTCCTACTCACTTCTTCGCGCCTCGTGTGTGAACAGCGCACGATGCCAATTGAGGCTTGGAGTAGGAAGTAGATTGGAAGCCCTCACCCTACCTCGCTTTGCTCGGCCACCCTCTCCCAGGGGGAGAGGGATAAGACCCTTCTCCCTTTGGGAGAAGGTGGCAACGCGCAGCGTTGACGGATGAGGGTCGAAGTTTCTCCCGATCATGTGGAGGGCAAATGAAAAAGAGATTCCACTCGGCCCTCACCCGACCTCGCTTTGCTCGGCCACCCTCTCCCAAGGGGAGAGGGATGAAACCCTTTCTCCCTTTGGGAGAAGGTGGCAACGCGCAGCGTTGACGGATGAGGGTCGAGTGTTTGTCTTTCGTGGATTGAGGCCTGAAATCAAAGCGAAAAACTTCGGCCCTCACCCGACCTCGCTGCGCTCGGCCACCCTCTCCCAGGGGGAGAGGGGTGGGATTCGCTTCCTCATGGGCGCGGTTCGGATTTGAGGAACTCGGCGATGACGGTGTCGAGCTTTTCCGGCTGGTCGTCCATCACAAAGTGTTTTGAATCGGCGAAGTAGTTGACCGTCACCGCCTCAGCGCCGTTGGTCCACTCCACCCACTGAGCGCGAATCTGCGTGCGGGCGTCGTTGTTGTCACCGGCTTGTCCGACGGCCACGATCACCAGCGTGCGCGGCTCCATCGCCTTGAGCCCTTCGGTGATGTTCGACTTGAGGCCTTGAATCAAATACTCAATCGCGATCGCGTACTTCGTCTCGATGAACATGCCGGCGAGTTCTTCGCCGCGCTCGGGATCGGTCACCATGGCGCGGGCGGCTTGCTCCTGCATCGCAACAGCTTCTTGCTCCCCCATGCCGCGAAGCTGCGGCGCCAGTTGTGAATCAACAAACGCGATGCGCATCTCGGGTGAAAGGTCCGGGCCGCCGAAGTTGGAGGACGGCACACCGTCGATATCAATGATCGCGGACGCGAGATTCGGGTACTCCACACCAAAGCGCAGAGCGATGTGCCCGCCGAGCGAATGCCCAACAATCACGGCGCCCTGAAGATCATGCTCGGTGATGTACGTCGCGATGGCGACTACCGCCGCGTCGAACCATGGTGTTGGCGACGTCGTGGTCTCGTCAGGCATCGGCAGCGGGTCCGTGCCGGAGAAACCCGCAAGCGTCAGCGCGTGCATGGTGTATTGATCTTTGTTCCGCGTCATGAAGTCGTCCCAAACGCGCCAGTCGCAGGGCGAGCCGGGGATGAGAATCATGTTGATCGGACCGTCGCCGCGCGATTCGACGTGCGCGATCGCGTTGGCGGCGTTCGCGTGTGATGTTGAACCGAAAAGGATGGCGGCGGTGATGAGTGCAAAAAAGGTGCGCATGGGGACAGCTCCAAAATTGTTGAGCATCCATGCTACCGGGCGGATCAGCCTTGTTCGTCGAATTCCTTCAGGAAGCCGAGGAATTCGCGGAGATGCTCCTGCTCATCCGC
Source organism: Phycisphaerales bacterium (assembly GCA_029260345.1). Lineage (GTDB taxonomy): Bacteria > Planctomycetota > Phycisphaerae > Phycisphaerales > UBA1924 > OFTM186. The sequence continues at coordinate 709,222 of JAJDDK010000005.1, forward strand.
AAGGATTTCGATGGCGAGGTCTTGCGTCGGGTGATCCACGCCATCGGTGATCTTGATGATGTTCTTGTACGTGTCCACGGCGGACTGCTCCGCGTCGATGACGCCTTTGATGACGGAGAGAATGTCCGTCGTCCTCACCGGCGGCTGCAGCGTCTTTTGCGTCATTTTGAGCTGCATCGAGCCGGGGGTCTGACCGCCGATCGTTTTGATGCGCTTGGACAGAAGCTGCGCGTGATTGAGTTCTTCGGTGACGTCCGCCGCGAGTGATTCTTTGACGTGCTTGGCGCGCATGCCGTCGAGGTTGTGGCTGTTGGCGATGTAATTGGCGACGGTTTCAATCTCAGCGTTGTACGCCTGCTGAAGTGCCGCGATGATTTTCTCGTTGGCGCCGGTGTCGGCCATGGCATTGCTCCTTTGCATTCAAGCGGTATCGAAAGGACATCTCGGTCAGGACGTTTGCGAAAGCGGTGCGCGCACAATGATGGTCTCGCCGTCGCGGTCGTCGTGCTCGCCACAAATGCATCCGACGATGACGTGCGCGATGTCTTCGGGCGTCATCGCGGCATGTTTGGGCACGATGTTTTCATCGAAATACGTGCGCAAGAGATCGGTTTCGACGGCGCCGGGCGCGACGGAAAACGCACGGATGTTGAGGTCGCCCCGTTCGTTCTTGATGGACCGCACCATCGATTCACATGCGGCTTTGCCGGCGCCATATGCGAACAATCCCGGGAACGGGTCGTGCGCCGCCATAGATGTCACGTTGACGACGCAACCCTCACCCTGCTTTTCAAATGCGGGCCACGCCTCGTGAATGAGCCACGCCGCCGAGGCTGCGTTGATGATGAGGCTCGTGCGCAAGTCCTCGGGCGAGGATTCTTTCGCAGTCCCGATGGGTCCGCCGCCGGCGTTGTTGACGAGGGCGTCGAGGCGGCCGAATTGCGAGAGCGTTTCGTCAATGAGGCGGTGGCACTGGCTGGGGTCGGCGACGTCTGTCGGGACGCAATGGACGCGGCAATTTGAATTGTGCTCGCGGCAGTCGGCGGCGGTATTGGTCAGAGGCGCCGGGCGGCGTCCGGCCAGGACGAGATTCCAACCGCGACGGGCCAGGCCGATCGCGGTGGCGCGGCCGATTCCGGTGCCGCCGCCGGTGATGACGGCGACAGGAGCGGAATGGGTCTGGTCAGGCATGAGCGCACTGTAGGCGATCGAAATAGGCACTGGAGCATTGCGAATGCTGATTCAGGGGGTCCGCCGGGGTGTGCGTCCTGCGAATTATTCGGTCCGCTGTCCCTGCCGGGCGGATCGACCGACATAGATTCACAGTCGCCTGTATGCCGCGGGCGCGATCCATTTCCGGGAAAGAAGAACTGTGACCGACCAGCACGTCGCCCATGATCACCTGAGTCTGACGAAGATCGTCGCCACGCTCGGCCCGGCCAGCAGCGATGCGGCGTCTTTGCGACGGCTGTGCGAGGCAGGCGTGAGCGTCGTGCGGTTCAATTTCTCGCATGGTGATTTCCAGCAGCACTCCGAACGGCTCAAAGTCGTGCGGCAGGTGGAGAAGGAAATCGGCCGCCCGATCGCGGTGCTCGGCGATTTGCCGGGGCCGAAGATTCGCGTGACCAAGGTTGAAGGCGATGGCATCGAACTGCGGGCGGGTCAGGACCTGACCTTTCGGCGCGAACTTGCCGTTGCGATTCCCGGCGACGTGCCTGTGTTCGGCTGCACCTATGAAGCAATTGTGGATGAAGCGCTGCCGGGGCATCGTGTGCTGATCAACGATGGCGCCATTCGCGCGCTTGTTGTTGAAGAGGGCGTTGACGAGATTCGCTGCCGCGTCACGACGGGCGGATTGGTGACGACGGGCAAGGGTGTGAATCTTCCTGATAGTGATATTTCCGCACCGGCGATCACGGAGCGTGACTGGGCGGTCGTGGACTGGGCGGTTGAGCATCAACTGGATTTCCTTGCGATGTCATTCGTGCGGCGTGCGCAGGAGGTTCGCATCCTGAAGAGCAAGCTCTCGGCGATGTGCGTCGGCGATGCGTGCGGCGTGTCGTGGGACGAGGGCGCAGCGTCGCGGATTCCGGTGATTGCAAAGATTGAGAAGCCGCAGGCCGTTGCGAATATTGAAGAAATTCTTGAGGAAGCAGACGGGATCATGGTCGCGCGCGGCGATTTGGGTGTGGAGATGGATCTCGCTCAGGTGCCGGTGACGCAGAAATTGCTCGTGATGCGGGCTCAGGCGCATGGGAAGCCGTGCATCGTTGCGACGCAAATGCTTGAATCGATGATTGAAAACGCTTCGCCGACGCGCGCGGAAGTGAGCGATGTGGCCAATGCGATTTACGATGCGTCGGATGCGGTGATGCTTTCCGGTGAGACAGCGGTCGGCAAGTATGGCGCGCTGGCGGTGGACATGATGCGGCGGGTCGCGAACGCGACGGAGCAGCGATTGTCAGAACTTCCGCACTTGGAGATCGAAGCGAAAGAATCGCGTGATCGGTCTTCGCGCACCGTGGCCTTGGCGCGCGGCGCGTGGGAGATCGCAGGCAATCTGAATGCGAAGCTCGTCGCGTGCTGGAGTCAGAATGGCGAAACGGCGCGGCGGCTATCGCGCATGGGGTTCCGTATTCCAGTGATCGCATTTTCGTCCGATGAACGTGCGGTTCGGCGCATGACGCTCTTGTATGCGGTGACGCCGGTCTTGTTGCCCAGCCCGCCGGAGCATCGTTCAGATTTTGCAAAGCTTGTTGAGCAGTTCGTGCTTGAACATGGCATGGCCCAGCGCGGCGACACGATTGTCACACTCTCCGGCAAGCCCATGGGCAAACCGGGCGCGAGCGACAGCGTGACGATTCAGGTCTTGGGGCAATAGGGCGCCCTCCAATGGAGATGGGTCAACGCGAAGCGTTGACGGTGAGAGCTCTGAATTTGCATTCTCCGTCTTCACCACAACGGGGGACAGCGCTCAAAGACTCTTGAGACTTGGAGGAGGGAGTAGTTTAGGAGCCCTCACCTCATTCGCTGCGCTCACTCGACACTCCCAGGGGGAGAGTGATGGAGAGATCCGCTTCCTGACGGGCGCGGTTCGGGTCTTGCCTTCGATATGCTTTGTGTGTGGCGCCCGATATTGAACAACATGTGCATCGCACCGCCGCGATACTTTCGATTGGCGATGAGCTCGCGCTTGGCGAAACGGTGAACACGAACAGCGCGTGGATCGCGCAGCGGCTCACCAATTGCGGCGTGAAGCCCGTCACGCACGTCACCGTGGATGATTCGCTCAATTCGATCGCGGCGATCATGCGCGAATTGGCTTCGCGCGTTGATGTGGTGGTCTCCAGCGGCGGACTCGGCCCGACGGATGATGATCTGACTCGGCAAGCGCTGGCGCAGGCACTTGGGGAAGAGCTGGTCGAAGACGAACAATCGCTGGCATCCCTGCAGCGGCGATTTCAAGCGATCGGGCGCGAATTGCTTGCGGCGAATCGTGTACAGACGCTGCGCCCGGTGTCTGGGCGATGTTTGAAGAATCCGCATGGCACGGCGCCGGGCATCGCCGCGACGTGGCGCGAAGGCGAATTGAAGTGCGATTTCTTTTGTTTGCCCGGTCCGCCGCGCGAAATGCAGCCGATGCTGGAGCGTTTGGTGCTGCCGGCGCTCAAACCGTCGGGCGATCGGGTGATTCGCTTGCGCACGCTGCATGTGTTCGGTCTGCCGGAATCGGGCATTCCGAAATTGCTCGGCGGTTTGATGGAGCGCGGGCGCAATCCGGTGGTGGGGACGAGCGCGCAAACGGGGTTTGTGACGTGCAAGATTCGGTTTGAGGGTGATCCGGCAAAGGCGGATGCGACGCTGGATGCGGCGGAGAAGCAAGTGCGAGCCGCGCTGGATCCGTTTGTGTTTGGTGTTGATGATGAGACTCTGGCGTCGGTAGTGTCGGACCTGTTGCGCACGCGAGGCGAATCGGTGACGACGGCGGAGTCGTGCACGGGCGGGCTGGTTTCGATGATGCTCACGGAGCGTCCGGGGTCGTCAGATGTTTTTGTGGGTGGTTGGGCGACGTATTCAAATGAATTCAAGCATGGGTCGTTGGATGTGCCGCTTGAATTGATTGAGAAGCATGGTGCGGTTTCTGAACACGTGGCGCGAGCGATGGCGAAAGGGGCCTTGGCTCGCAGTGCAGAGAGCGAAAAGCCTGCGAATCATGCAATTTCGATCACCGGCGTCGCGGGGCCGGGCGGCGGGACGGAGGAGAAGCCGGTCGGAACGGTCTGGATCGCGCGAGCGACGCGCGGCGATGAAACAGAGGCACGATTGTTTCGGTTTTCCGATCAGCGCGACGCAATTCGTGAGCGCAGCGCGCTGGCGGCGCTGGGGATGTTGCGACTGAAATTGATCGGTCGGACGGATGTGAAGTTGTTGTGGGAGCAGTGAGCCGCAGCGCATACCTGAGCATTCCTGGATTCAGTGTGCCACTACTCTTGAGCAGTGATTTGCGCTCAACGCACCCTTCTCCCGTTGGGAGAAGGTGTCATCGCGAAAGCGATGACGGATGAGGGCCGAAATACCTTCACCTTCTCGTCGAAAAACAACCACAGTGTCAATTCCGAAAACACTCGGCCCTCACCCGACCTCGCTGCGCTCGGCCACCCTCTCCCAAGGGGAGAGGGATAAGACCCTTCTCCCTCTGGGAGAAGGTGTCGACGCGAAGCGTTGACGGATGAGGGCCGAAGTTCTTTCCGATCAAACTGTTGCGCGCCGTTCAATGCACTTCTGAAGCGCACGACTCGGCCCTCACCCGACCTCGCTGCGCTCGGCCATCCTCTCCCAAAGGGAGAGGGATAGGACCCTTCTCCCTCTGGGAGAAGGTGTCGACGCGAAGCGTTGACGGATGAGGGCCGAGTGTTTGCCTTCCGTGGATTGAGGCCTGAAATCAAAGCGAAAAACTCCGGCCATCACCCGACCTCGCTTTGCTCGGCCACCCTCTCCCAAGGGGAGAGGGATAGAAGTGCGATCACATAAATTTCAGCAACATCAGAGTGCGATTCGTTCGCCAGATGCAATCGCATCAGGTTTGTCCGCTTTCTCTAATTCGCTTTCTTCCGTCGCCGTCAACGGATTCAACTCAATCACACAATCCACCGCCCCATCGGCCTTCCGCGGCACGCGAACACCCGCCGCCTCCAGCCACTGCGCCGCCCGCTCCGTTTGCAGCACATAGCTCGTTGCCGGTGAATCGTTCCCGTCCGCATTTTTGATCGGCGCGAACTCAAAGCGGTCCGTCTCGAGCACGATGGATTGCTCGCACATCGGGATGGCGTCAAAGACAAATGTTTCAAGCTTGATCGCATTCGGCTGTTCCGGCTCGATCAACTCGCCTGTCTCAAGATCCAAGTGCGGCACTTTCTTATGAGCGCGGTGCAACGGCAGCGCGAAGCCTTCTGGCGATTCATTGAGCCGGCGCACAAAGTCAAGCGAAATGACGTGAATCGCCGGACTGCCAGCATTGAAGCGAAGTTCGCCGCGCTCGTCACGTTCGTTTGTCAATGCGGCAGGCAGGTCGGAATACTCGATCACACGCACATGGCCGTCCGCTTTGCAGAACACGCCGACTTTCTCCGCCGCGTCCGTCTTGGCGATCATTTTGCTGGACATCTCGCCCGACGAATCCGGCGCCGCGGCGTGCAGGCCGATGAACACCGGATCGATCATGCGCACGAGCGGGTTGTCGATTTGCGTATACGAGAGATGCTCAACACCCAAAGCTTGCAGTTCCTCGACGGCGCCGCTGGTGTACAGCGCCTTGAGTGATCCGCCGTGCCCGTCCGGATTCGTCGCGGGCTCATCCTTCGCGGCAAGCAACATCTTGCCCGTTGCATCATTGAATGACGGCAACACGCCCTGTTGAAAGAAACCGACCTGTTTCGGGTCAAGCCCAAAGTGCTTGTGCTTTTCAAAGAACTCAATCGTCGGCTCGTGATTCAGCGGACTGGTCATCAATCGCCACGGAATCGTCACGCCGTACTTCGCGCCGGCGGCCCGCACTTGCTCAGCGAGCATCTGAAAGAGCGATTTGCCCGTGACCGCTCCCGCTGGGTAGCAGCCCTTGGGGCCATCGAAGCCGAGACGCGAGCCTTGACCGCCGGCGACGGTGAACGCCGCGACTTTGCCGGCGCGAATAAGCGCTTCGCCGGCCATTTCGTATTGCTCACGATTCCACGGTCGCTGCGGCGACGCAGCATTGCATGGGTAATAGGGGGCCGGTTCGAGCTTGCCCGGCGTTGCGTCGTGCGTGTCTTTCGTGAGTGCGTATTTCGCCAATTGCGGCACGCGCTCCAGGTCGATCGCGGCCAATCGCGCGGCGAGGGCACGCCGGCCCGCGTCATCAAGATCATCAGCAAACGCAAGCAATTGCGTCTGCCCGATCGCTTGAAGCCGCGCTCGGATGGAATTGAGATCAGGTTGTGCGGTGGCGGGCGTCATTGCATGTGCCTCGTTCCGCATGGTAGCCGTTGAACAATGTGAAACGTCAACGTGTCGCTAAATCGGCGGCTCTTCCGGTTCGGTCCAGTGCCCCTCCATGTGCCGCACGATCTTGCCGGTGGCGATGTAGATGACCTGTTCGGCGACGTTGGTGCAATGGTCGCCGATGCGCTCAAGCTCGTTGGCGACGATGTTGGTCGCGAAGGCGAATTCGACGTTGGCGTCACCGGCTGCGACGCGCTGCTGCATTTCCAGAAGGATGGCCCTCTCAAATTCGTCCATCGTGTCATCGCTGGCGAGAACGGCTTGCGCGAGTTTCGTGTCCTGCCGTTCAAAGCACGTGACCGTATCGCGCACGATGCCGACCGCGCTATTGGCCATCACCCGAAATCGTCCGGACGGCTCATCGGCGAGCGCCTGAAACGTCGCGACCTGTTCGGCGATGGTCACGGCGCCGTCGGCCGTGCGCTCCAGTTCGTTGTTGACCTTCACGATCATGAGCAGGAGGCGGAGGAGCCGTTCGGGCAGATCGACTGCTGTGCGCGCGATGTCGGTCAGCAGATCGACGGCCGCTCGTTCGATCTCCACGTCAGCGCGATCGATGACCGAATCATGGCTGATGATCCAGTCCGCTTTGGACTGATCCATCTCAAAGATGGCTTCGACGGCGCCTTCGACCATGCGTTCCACACGTCGCCCCTGCTCGACCATGTCGGCCCGCAGCCGGGCGATCCGTCGTTCAAAGACTTCCAACGTGTTTGGCATGACTGAGCGCTCAGCGAAAGGGGCGAATGGGTCACGATACCCGGGCGATGACCCACGGCAACTCGACATCGACCCAATCAGGCCCGTCCGTTGAATCAGTATCATCGGGGCCGCACCAACAAACGCACGCGACGGAGCACGCTCATGCCATTCACGATTGAGTCCATTCTCGGCCGGCAGATCCTCGATTCGCGCGGCAACCCGACAGTTGAAGTCGAAGTCGCGCTGGCGGGTGGCGCCGGTGGGCGAGCTGCGGTCCCATCGGGCGCCAGCACGGGCGAACATGAAGCTGTCGAATTGCGTGACGGTGACGACTCGTTCTATCTCGGCAAGAGTGTCTACAAAGCGGTTGACCATGTGAACACCCGCATCGCCGACGCCCTGACCGGGTTTGATGCGCGCGACCAGCAAGAAATCGATCGCATGCTGCTCGAGATCGACGGCACAGCCAACAAGGGCGAACTTGGGGCCAACGCGATTCTGGGTGTATCGATGGCCGTGGCGCACGCGGCGGCCGAAGGGTGCGGCTTGCCGCTCTACCGATACCTCGGCGGCGCCGGGGCGCGAACACTGCCATCCCCGATGATGAACATCCTCAACGGCGGCAAGCACGCGGACAACACCGTCGATTTTCAGGAATTCATGATCCAGCCCAACGGGTTTGACTCCTTTGACGAAGCGCTTCGCGCCGGTGTCGAGATCTATCACACACTCAAGGGCGTGCTGAAGTCAAAGAAACTCTCCACCGCCGTCGGCGATGAGGGCGGCTTCGCGCCGGATCTCAAAGACAACGAAGACGCGATCCGCATCATCGAAGAAGCCGTCGCCAAAGCGGGGTATTCCTGGGGCGAGCAGATCCTGCTGTCGTTCGACCTCGCTTCGAGCGAAATGTGGAATGAGGCAAAGAAACTGGGCAAGGAGGGGTATTGCCTCTTCAAGTCGTCCAAGGAAATCCTGTCGAGCGACGACATGGTCGAACTGCTCGCCGGTTGGTGCGACCGTTACCCAGTGTTCAGCATCGAAGATGGCTTGGCCGAAAACGACTGGGAAGGTTGGAGGAAACTCACCGAACGCGTCGGGGATTCTGTCCAGCTTGTGGGGGACGATCTCTTTGTCACGAACAAGTCGTTTGTCCAGCGCGGCCTCGACGAGCAATGCGCTAACGCCGTTCTGGTCAAAGTGAATCAAATCGGAACGCTCAGTGAAACATTTGAAACAGTTGATCTCGCTATGCGCAACGGCTGGGGCGCCGTATTGAGCCACCGATCCGGCGAAACCGAAGACGCGACGATCGCCGACATCGCCGTCGCGACCAATTGCGGCCAGATCAAGACCGGCGCCCCGTGCCGCAGCGATCGAAACGCGAAGTACAACCAGCTCATTCGCATCGCGGAAGAGCTTGGCGACGCAGCAATTTACGGCGGAACCGTGCTTTCCTAGCCAAAAGTCACTAGACTTTTCGCGGGGACATAGGACACGTCATGCTGGTGAAGAACGCAGATGCAATGGTGGCAGAGGCGGCGTATCGGTTGGGCGCGCTCTCTGTAATTGGCGGCGTGCGCCGTTCACGCTTTTTTCAAGGGGTCGCGGACACACTGGCGTTTGCCACGGGTGTCGAAGCCGCAGCCGTCACCGCCTTCCCAAAAACAATTCTGGCGCCGGCGTCCGCGATCGGCATCAGCGGCCCGTGGTCGGACCACGAACAGAAAAACTTTCTCGAACAGTCCAAGTGGGCGCCCGATGATCGACTCATCGCCAAGCGACTTGCCGCGGCGCCGGGCCCGCTCTTTCGCACCACCAGCGAACTCATCGACGAGAAGGAATTTGCCTGCTCGCGTTTGTACAACGAATTCCAGCGTCCGCGCGGCATCGGCGAGCAGGCGCAGATGTGTCTCGAAGCCAACGATGGCGCGCACTTGTTTGTCGCCATTGCACGGGTTGATTCGGAACATCCCATCTCAGAACGCTCGATCGAAATCGCCCAGCGCATGGCGGTTTTGATTCAGCGCTGCTGGAATACGGCGCACGAGAGCATGCCCGCCTGGGTGCGTGAGCTTTCGCCGCGCCGCCGCCGCGTGCTCGAGCTGGTCGCCGAAGGGCTCGACGATCACCAGATCGCAATTGAACTCGGCGTGAAGTACCACACCGTCCGGGCGCACCTGAAAGACCTGTTCCGCGAGGCCAATGTGCGCAGCCGCCTGCATCTGATTCAGGCCATCCGCCGGCAGGAAGACGTTCAGCACGCGACGTTGACGGCTGAGCCGATCCTCGCGTAATGCGCGCGCACCTCGTGCAACTCGACAGCGTCTGGGAAGACAAAGCACAGAATTATGCGCGCGTGCGATCACTGCTTCAGTCGGTCGATTGTGCACCGGATGACCTCATCGTCCTGCCGGAGATGTTCGACACTGGGTTCTCGCTCAATGTCGAACGCACGCACGATGGCGATGGCGCGACGCAGCTCTTTCTCGCGGCTCTCGCCAAGGACCATCACGCCTACGTCTACGGCGGTTTCACCATGCAGCGTGAGGATGGCAAAGGCCTGAATCGCGCCCAGGTTTACGGGCCGGGCGACGCGCTGCTGTGCGAATACGACAAGATCCACCCATTCAGTTTCGGGCGCGAACCGGAACGATTCGTCGGCGGCTCGCATGTCGTCACCGCTGACTGGAAGTCCGGCGATGAACACCTGAAGCTTTGCCCCGCCATCTGCTACGACCTTCGATTCCCCGAGCTGTTCCGATGCGGCTTGCGCCAAGGCGCAGAGCTCTTCGTGATCGGCGCGAACTGGCCCGCGCCGCGCCGTGAACACTGGCGGACGCTCCTCGTGGCGCGCGCCATCGAGAATCAGGCGTTCGTGATCGGCGTAAACCGCGCCGGGAACGATCCGCACCTGCCGTATGCCGGCGATTCGCTGGCCGTGTCACCTGCCGGAGAGATCCTCGCGGACGTCGGCGCCTCGGAGAGCGTCGTAACCGTTGATCTGGACGTCGCTTCGTTGCGGCAGTGGCGCGAGACCTTTCCCGCCTGGAAAGACTGGAAAACGTTCCTCTTGGGGGGGTCCTAGGCAGGGGAGGGGCGATGGGCGCCTGCCTACTTTGACATTTGAAGCTCGGATTTATGGGCCGCAGGTCCGAATGCGCGGTTTCTGCGTTTTGCTCGGTCTTTTGCGCACGAGAGGGTTGACTCGGGTGCTCAAATCAGTATCTTCGAAGAAGTTGAGTCGCAGGATCCGCGCCCGTTGAACGCAGATCCAGCACATGAGTAGGGGGAAGCAATCCTACTCGACAACTGAAGAGACCAATTGTCGCGGAGACGCGGCGGTTGTGCCGTTGATGACTCCTCCGTGGTGTCAGGCGTGACGAGTGCGCAATGCACGAGACTGCCTGAATTTGATCCACGGATTCCCTGTGCCCGCTTCGCCGATGTTGACGCGTCGGTGAAGCGGTTCCCGGCGTCCGGGCTTCGGTCCGGCGCAGTTGAGAGAGAATTCCACTCGCGAGGCCACCGGGGGATGGCCTTTCGAGGCCGGGAGGGCCGTTTCGCCGCTCGTTGACGGTGAACTGGCTCGGAGAGAAGAGGGAACGCCAACCGGGCGACGGCTGTTTTTCGAGAAACAGGCCGAAGGCTGGGCGGTGTTTCTTTTTGCGCTTTTTTGAGCGCACCCCCTTGAACACAATCTGCCAATCCCTATGCTGGGTTCTGAATCGGTGTGGAACTTCGACACAGGGAACTGCACCGGGAGTCACGATCTAGGACCCGCGCCAGGTAAAACTGGCGTGATCCTTTCAGGGGTCGCAAGCCCCGATAATCTGCCACACCATGGAGGAGTCCACACTACGCCCGATCTCACCGGATCGGGCGATGGTGTTTTTGGGGTGCAGCTCTTCAACAAACAAGAAAGCTGGCCGCCGTGTTACGGACGCCAAAGGCGTCAGTGCCACGAGTGCTCGTATTTTCTATCTCCAACCGTGGCTCTCTCGCTCCAAGAGTGAAGCACGCCACCCGAATCTGGCGACCAAACCACACCACCCCACCAAAAATCTTTCGCTTTATCATGCCCCGCTTCACCGCAAAGGGGCCATTCACATCGACGCAAATGTCATCAGCACGATCGTCCTGGCCATGCACTGGTCCATCATCGTTCTGCTCTCCGTGCGCGTGATCATGGTGCGGCCGCCCGTCGGCGTCTCCCTCGCCTGGCTCATGGTCATCTTCAGCATCCCGTTTTTCGGCGCGTTTCTGTATTTGCTCTTCGGTGAACGCCGCCTCGGCCGACATCGCGCTGAGCGCACCGTCGCCGTCGCCAAAGCCTTCGCGCCGTGGCAGGCGGACCTCCGTCGCGAACACTCCGCCAAACCCACACAGGTCAATCCCGGCTTTCGACACCTCGCGCACCAGGCGGAGCGCGTCCTCGGCTTCTCGCCCGAACCGGGCAACAGTTTCGAACTCTTCGACAATTTCCAAACCGTCTTCGATTCCCTCGTCCGCGACATCGACAACGCCCAATCCATCTGCCACATGTGCTTCTACATCTGGCACGAAGGCGGTCGCGCCGATGACGTCATCGCCGCCCTCGAACGCGCCGCCCAGCGCGGCGTGGAGTGCCGCATCCTCGCCGACGGCATCGGCAGCAAAAAGTTCCTCGAAAGCAAATCAATCGCGCAACTGCGCAAAGCCGGCGTCGAAGTCGTCACCGCGCTGCCCATCGGTTTGATTCGCACCCTCTTCGTGCGCCGCGACCTGCGCAACCACCGCAAGATCGTCGACATCGACAACGCCATCGCCTACACCGGCAGCCAGAACCTCGTTGATCCGCGCTTCTTCAAGCAGGACTCCGGCGTCGGCGAATGGGTGGATGCGGTCGTGCGCATCACCGGCCCCGTCGCCGTCTCGCTCGGCGGCGTGTTCGCGCAAGACTGGGCCGTCGAAACCAAAAAACCCGGCGAGCCGCCCTCGGCGAACCGCGAAGACGCGACGACCGCCGGCGATGTCGTCATGCAGGTCGTGCCGTCCGGCCCCGATCGTCATCCCGATGCGATCCACCAGCTCCTGCTCACGTCGATCTACGCCGCCCAGCGCAGCATCGTCATGACCACGCCGTACTTTGTGCCCGACGATGCGACGATCACCGCGCTGCTCTCCGCCGCACTCCGCGGCGTGGACGTCACACTCATCGTCCCCGCGCGCAATGATTCAATCCTCGTGCGCTACGCCAGCGTCGCTCATTTTGACGATCTGATGTCCGCCGGCGTGCGCATCGCGGCGTTCAAGGGCGGACTCCTGCACACCAAGAGCCTCGCGATTGATGGCGCCGCGAGCATCTTCGGCTCCGTGAACCTCGACATGCGCAGCCTGTGGCTGAATTTCGAGATCTCACTCTTCGTCTACGACGAATCCTTCAACGCGCGGCTCACCGAACTGCACCAGAAATACCTCGCCGACTCCGACTGGATGGATCTCGAAGAATGGCGCCGCCGCCCCTTCCGGCGCAAGTTCGCCGAAAACACGTTCCGACTCATCGGCCCGCTGCTTTAGCATCTCCCTCTCCCCCCGGGAGAGGGCCGGGGTGACGGGGTTGGACGATCAATTCAAAGGCGCCGTGGTCTTGTCCGTCTTCGGACAAGGCCACGATTGAGCGTCCAAATTCAAACAACGCGTGCCCTTGAATGAGGACAATCATGGCCATGGCGCCGTAGATGATCACGTTCAAGCACTGGATTCCCCTCATCCGTCAACGCTTGCGCGTTGCCACCTTCTCCCGGTGGGAGAAGGGATTCAAACTCCCTCTCCCCCGGAGAGGGCCGGGGTGAGGGGGTTGAGCGCAGCAAACTCTCAATCAACTCGTTTCGCGTTTGCGCCTGACAGCAATCAGTCCTGCCAGTCCGAAGATGGCCGCCGCGCCCGGCGCCGGCACATTCACACCTTCAATCGTTCCCATGAATGGGTTGAGCTCTTCGGCGAGCGCCGAGCCAATCGCGCCGCCGATCAGGTTCGGATTTGGATCCTGCCCCCAGTCGTTCGTGATGGTCACGGTCCAGGTCCCTGCGCCGGCGAGATTGAAACTCGAAATATCAAAATTGCTTCCGTAAACACCGGGCGCGTTTGATCCGGGACCATCATAACTTGGTTGGAGTCCTCCGAGGTTGTCAAATCCCGCGATCGAGACTGAATTCAAGTTCGGAGCCGTGAGGGTGATTTGCATATCGGATGCCCACGAACTGTCACCAATTGGCTCGCTGTAGCCGAAGTGATATATGAACGAAGTGGCTGTCCCGGTTCCAAATCCGGAGAATATGACGGCCGTCGAGCCGCCGGAGAGCAGGGCTGTTCCAACTTGTGTGAATGAGATTGCGGCGTGAGCGTTTGCAGCGATCGCGAGGCCGCTGACGGCAACAATGGCGTACTTCATTTGAATGATCTTTCCTGTCGAAATGAAAACCGCGCAAGCGTGCGCGGATTGGCAATCAGCGATGTCGGCGAACGACGCCGAGCATCCCAAGACCAAATGCAAAGATGGCGCCCGGCGCCGGAATCGGCGCCAGCGTAAACGTGCTGTTGATGCATGACACCAGCGGCGAGCCACCTGTGGTCACGCCAAAGAAGCCCCACTGCGTCGCGCCATTGGCGACGATGGACTCATGCAACCAGGTGAGCTCGTAGGTTCCCGGCCCGAGAACACCAGAGAAGCCGATCGGCTCAAACCAGTCGCCAATGCCGTTGATCGATTGCCGAAACTCCATCACCAGCGGCGTTCCGGTGGACAGATCAATCAAAGAGATCATGCCGGTCACTTGGTGATACGCGCCGGTGTTCAGTGTTCCTCCCTGCCAGGCGCCCGCCCAGTTCCAGGCCTGCGAGGTGACTACATTGAATGTGATGACGCCTTCTGCCGTGCCGAACGAGCGGTCCTCCGAGTTCGACGTCGCGGCGGTGAAGATCTCCGCCGACGTGCATGCATCCATTACGACGCTCGTGAATCCGCCGCCGATGCCGGGGTTTGACGGCGTAAACGTCGCGCCATGTTCGGCATAGCCGCGACCGGAAAAGCCGTTGAAGCTGAAGAAACGATCTTCAACGCCATAGAAATCCGCGCCGGAGAAGTCTTGCGTCAGCCCAGGGTTGCCAATAAAGGTCGTGCCGATGCGGTAATACGCATCCGCCTCTGCCCGTTGGCTGGACGCGACAATAAACCCTTGCCCGCTCGCCGCCACTGCCGTCGAGCCGAACATGGCCAGTACGATAATTCGACGCATGATGCGCCCTCCTGTTTTTTGAAGCGCCCTCGAACCGAATTCGGTTTCCCCACAGACGCTCTCCTGAAGGCTAGCGACAACCACATAAAAACAGGCGCGAAATCTTAACTCACGAATTAAATATTTTTGTGTTCAATGGACGCCGCCCGATCCGGACGCTTGCATTGAATGAGAAAATGATTGTGCCTTCACCGCCTGGCGCCGTCGGGCGCCACAGTGCGATCGAGAAGCGGCAGTGCCACGATTCAGCGCTCAATCCACGCCAGCCATAGCGCTGACACTTGCAGCGCCGGCGCCGGCGCCGCGCTGCCCCTGTATTTCCTTGAAAAACCCCACATTTCATGTGACTTTCAGACACTCGTCATGTCCAAAATGAAAGTGGATGTGCGCGGTCAAGACGGGAACGATTCCTCGTTGATCAATCGTCAATGAAAGGAGCCGATCATGGCCCAGACGAAACCGCAAACCGAAAAACAAGAACAACAGCAACCAAACCGCGAGTCCACGCAACCCGCCAACAAGAACGATCCCACCAAGCCGGCGCCAAAGAAGAACCCCGGCCATCAGGTGGACACCAATCCTGCACAAGGAGGTCCGTCAACGCGGCGCAATCCTGAAGCCGGCAAGCCTCAGGAACAGCGCAAACGCGGCAGACACTAAGCCCCCTGCCTCGGACCTCAACATGGCCCCGTCGAAAGGCGGGGCCATGCGTTACGGCGATTCACATATTCCATATTGATGCAAAGCGAGCCCGCTCGTCCCCGAGCGGGTCAACGCCGAAGTTTGTGGAAGCGCCCGTATCACGGCGCCCGGCAGATGAGATGAGGAGATGAGAAAGTGAGAAACCCGTCCCCACCTCAACTTTCTCATCTCATCATCTCATATGCTCACTTTGCGGCAACGACCATCGGCGCACGGTGGAGGCGCCCTCGCCGGTGATGTTCATCTCCTTCTTCACAAACCGCACCGTGAGCCAATTAAATCCCTCATTCGCCGCCAGTCGGCGCAGCTCTTCGACCTCCACCGGCCCGTTCGCCAGCCACACCTTCAGCCGCTCCGCGATTTCATTGAACACCGTGGCGCGTGAGGTGGTCGGCGTTTCTTCCGACTCATCGAACGCGCGCCGCTCGACCCATTCCACGCGGCCATCAGCAATGCGATAGACAAACCCGTCGCGATCATTGGCGATGTTGCACTTCACCGGGCGCAATCCCCGCAGGTTGTCTTCCGCATCGCCCGCTTGCGCCTTGAGGCGCTGCACCATCCACACGGCCCGAGCCGCAGCCGTGAACGCGAGGCTCCCGATCAGGTTGTGCACGGCAGGGGAGGACTTGCCGCTCTTGCGCAGGTGCGTCACGCACACCATCGCGACGTGACGGCTGGCCGCAAGATCGCTCAGACGCTTCAGGATCGTCCGCACCTGCGTGTTGTTGTTCGAATCGCTTCGGGGCATGTACGCGCTGATCGGATCAATCACAATCAGCTTCGTCGCTGGGTTCTCCGCCAAAGCCACCGTCAACGGCCAAATGTGTTCCTCAATGTTGAAGTCGTCCCACTTCTGTCCGTCCGTCACGCCGGTGAGAATGTGAATGCGCGACGCATCGCCATTCGACATGCGAATGCGCGGCTTAATCGTGTCCGCTGGATCATCCTCCGCACTGATCAGCAGCACCTCCGCCGGATCGCGCCGATCTTTCGTGAACGGAAATGGCTCACCGGTCGTCATGCGCGACGTCAGATCCATCGTGACAAACGACTTGCCAAGCCCGGGATCACCGGCCAGCAGTGTGAGCTTGCCAAGCGCCAGCACACCCGGCCAGAGCCAGTCGATCGGCTGTTCCTTGATGACGTCCAGACTCACAAGATCAGGTTTGAACATGGTTGCTCCGTTGAATGAACTGAAGGCAGAGGCGTGCGCAGACCCTCCCTCATCCCCCTCTCTCTTTTTTCTTTGAGAGCGGGACTCGCCAGTGTTGAAGCCCTTCTCCCACTGGGAGAAGGTGTCAACGCGCAAGCGTTGACGGATGAGGGCCGAGTGTTTCGAGCGGAATGAAGACAAGACCCGGCCCTCACCCGTCCTCGCTGCGCTCGGCCACCCTCTCCCAGAAGGAGAGGGGTCACGCACACGCACTCCACCGCTTGCGCCGTTCTTCAATCTGCGCTGCGATGCGGCGTGACTCTTCCGAAACGTGCATGCGCTCATTCGGTGTCAGCTTCGTGCGGTCATTCCACGAGCCGAGTTCATCCGCTTGCGCTTCGCATTCAGCGCGATCATTCGCAATCGCGTCGCCGCGCCCGGTCACGTCATCGAGGCGGTCCGCCAGGAAGAACGCCTCCGACCAGCGGCATTCCTCCATCGCGCGGCTCAGCGCTTCGAGCAGCAGCGTGCGCTCCGAGCCGCGGATGACGCCCATCGCAAACGTGTATCGCGCCGTGACGAGTTCGTGATACGTCTCGCCCTTCATCGGCGTCGGTTCAGGCGGCGCCAGTGGGAACGCAGGTTCACCCGCCGCAAGGCGCGACTGCATGTCGCGCACGATCGGTGGCGGCGTAGATTCTGCCGCAGGGAACTCATACTCCCCGTCGTTCGTGAGATCAGGTTGTTTCGCGTTTGCATCGTTCATGGCGACGCAAAGAATCGCACGCTTTGAGCGATGTTCAACGATGAAGAAGGAAGTTCACCTCAAGAAAATGCACAAAGTGAACCCAGTGCAGCCCAACGTGCGCGCAGACCGCCACGCTGCACGAATCGCCGCGCCCCAACTGTCGCGTTTCGCAGATGAGCAGATGAGATGATGAGAAAGCAATACGACCCCGCCCCCCGTTTTTCATCTCATCATCTCATATGCCCAATAAGGACATCACCCGTGCCACGGTCCTGCCAAGAAACGCGGGGTGCCGTGGTACGCTCGCGAAGCGAGAGTGCCACGGTTAAGTGTTCATTTCTCGACCAGACGTGGCACTGACGCTTTCAGCGTCCGTACCACGGCACCCGGCTTCAGGCCAAGCCTCTGCAGCCTCTTCAAGTGACCGGTAGCCGTTGTCGATTATTTCCGCACGCCCATCCTCGTGGACGTGCATAACGCAATACAAGTGATCAATGATTCCATCGCCACAATGCAGGAATGTCTGACGTCCGTCGTAGCTATCAATTTTGACTATGTGATGGGAATTCATCGTGGAACCTCCTGCACTATTCCTGAAAGATTTGCTCTCTGTGATACGTGAGATGTTCCTTTGACGGCATGAATCGTTCGGGTAAGTGAATTGGCTTGTCTTGATACCGGGCAAACATGTCCGTGTAGATATCGCCCGGAAGTTCATTATGCAGCCGTCGCGAAATCGTCAGCCGCAGCGATTCGTCGAAGGAGATGAGCCCGCGGTCAAACGCGGCGTCATGCAAGGCATTCAGGCACAAGCCATTGTGTGGATCGAGTCGAGAATCAATATTTGCGGCCCATGGAACTATGTGACTCGCACGCAATAACTCGAGGGTTGGAATTCCGGTGACGCAACATTTGTACTCGTACACCGCCAGAATTGAAGCGCGAAAGAATGACTGGCCTCGCCTTGCCGTCACGAGCCGTTGCGATTGCGTTGAATCAGCTGTAGCAGGTCGCATTAAGAGATCAGTCGGATCAACAAGGTGTTCAATGGGCACAATGTCAAAGTCGATGGCGAGCGAGAGCGTATCCCATTTGCCGAAAAACTCGTCCCAAATATCGCGATCCAATTGCGAAGCATGAGGCAGGCCGCCTACGCCGCGGGCTTGAAGCTCTGGATCGAAGCTGGCAAAATTTGAGAGCTTTAAGGCAACCGCGGACGGTGTGCGTTCGATTTCAGACGCCAATTTTTGCACCGCAGGATTTCGGCCATCAAATTGTCCGAATGGAATCTGGCAATATAGCGCAAGAGTCTTTACAAGTTCATCGCGAGTCCAGAGTCGTCGCGCCATTGGCAAATCGTAATCTCAATCGCACGAACTTGCCCGCGTTTACTCCCCACCATCCCCAACAACCCGCTGCACTTCATCCATGCTCGTTTCGCCTTTGGCGACGAGGTTGTAGCCGCTTTGCAGCAGTGTGGTGAACACGCCCTGTTCGATGACTTTCTTGATCGCGGAGATCTGGGGATTATTCAGGACGATGTCGCGGAGTTCGTCGTTGAAGGACAACAACTCAAACAGCGCCTGTCGGCCTCGGTAGCCGGTGCGGAGGCATTGCGCGCAGCCGGTCGCGGCGTAGACGTGGTCGATGCCGTGAGCCGCACGCCCGAGGCGCGAGCCTTGCGCCGGGGTGAGTTTGGCGGGGCGTTTGCAGTTGTCGCAGAGCGTGCGCACGAGGCGTTGCGCAAGGACGAGGTCGCACGCGTTGGCGACCATGTGCCGCTCCGCGCCGAGGTCGAGCAAACGGAACACGGCGCCGATCGTGTCCTTGGTGTGCAGCGTGCTGAAGACGAGGTGGCCCGTCATCGCGGCTTGCAGCGCGACGCGCGCCGTCTCATCGTCGCGAATCTCACCGACGAAGATCACGTCGGGGTCTTGCCGCAGCACGGAGCGCAGCAATGAGCCAAACGTGTTGCCGCGCTCGGTGTCCGCGGGGATTTGCGTGACGCCTTCGAGCTGGTATTCGACCGGGTCTTCGATCGTGATAACGTTGCGGCGTTCGCGATCAATCTCGCGCATCGCCTGATAAAGCGTGGTGGTTTTGCCGGAGCCGGTGGGGCCGCAGACGAGCATCATGCCCTGGTTCTGATGCACGGTCTTGCGCACGCGATCGACCATGTAACGCGCCATGCCGATCTCGGTGAGGCTGGTCGGCGCATCGCGCAGATCGAGCACACGAAGCACGAGTTTCTGTCCGTGAATGCTGGGCGTGAAGCTGGCGCGATAATCCACGCGGCGGGCGGTGAATCGCGCTGAGAAGTGACCGTCCATCACCGCATCACGAGCCGCGGTCTTGAGCTGGCACACCGTGCGGATGAGGCCCATCGTGCGCTCGCCGACTTTCTGCGGCAGCTCAGTGACGTTGAGCATCTGCCCATCGACACGGAAACGGACGCGCAGGGCTTCGCGTTGCGGCTCAAGGTGAATGTCGGTCGCGTGCGACTTGGACGCCGCGAGCATGAGGAGTTTGACGGACATCGAACCAAGACCTTCACCGCCGAGCGCATCACTGGCGCGCCCGCTCGCGTCCACGAGGGTGACGGTCTCGTTGCGCTGATCCTTCGGCGGCAGATTCTTGATGAGATCGATGAGCTCCTTCGCCCACGGCGGCAGCGCGCCCTTGGGGAGGTGCTCGTCAGCCTCATTGCCGGTGCGCGTTTCGTATGCCGCGGCGGGCTTCTTCTTCCCGCGCGAAGTGGAGGAGGCTTCGCCGTTGGGGCGACCGCCGGCTTTGAACGTGAACGTCTGCTGGCCGATGCGGATCACATCGCCGGGATTCAGCGTGGCGCAATCGATCTTGTCGTTGTTCAGCACAGTGCCGTTGCGCGAGCCGAGGTCGCGCACGCGGAAGCCGGGGCCGTCCGGCTCCACAATGCAGTGAAAGCGGCTGGCGAGATCGTCCATGATGACGATGTCGTTGTCAGGATGCCGTCCGATGGCGATGGGGCGATCGCGCAGCGGGGTGGGCGTCTTGGGGGGCTGATTCGACAACAACAGAAAACTCGGCATCCGCCACATCTCCGGGCCTGCGGCACGCCGCCAGCGGACGTCCGAACTGATCGGCGGCGCGAGGCAACGCGGGCTCAGGTCGTAGTGTATGGCAGATAAGTCGGCGAGCAATTCGCGGCGTTTGGACCACGCGAACTCGAGGCAGAATCGTTAATCGGCGTCTTCAAACGACAGGTGGAGGTCGAGTCGTTCGCCCTCGCGCTGAATCGTGAGCGTGAGGGGTGAGCCACGGAGCGCACCGTCTCGTGCGGCTTGATCGAGCTCGTTGAGTTCGGTTCCATTGATCGCGACGATGCGGTCGCCGGTCTTGAGTCCGGCTTTCTCGGCGATGCTGCCGGGGACGACGCCGCGAATTTCGATCGGGCCGTCGCCGCCCATGGCGGGCATGAAACCGTAGGTTCTTCGTCGCACGGGTTGCGGCAAAGCGGCCTGATCAGTTGGCGCAACGAACAAGATGCGCTGGTTCACCTGATCGATCGTGACGGCGAACTGAGCGAGCAGCGTGCTGCCGATATTGGCTTGTTCGAAGAAGTCATTGAAATAAAGATCAGGATGGCGGATGCGTTGTCCGGCGATGGTGGCGTCGCCGTTGAGTGTGGCGGCGCGGATTTCGAATTCGCCGCCGGCGACGCGACCCTTTCCAATAACGGTCGAGGGCTTCTCGAGTGGGAGCACGGATTCCAGTTTGCCCGGCAGCATGATCGACCCTGGATTGCCGGTGTCGAGGTGGCCGCTGGCGGTGGATCCGGCGAGGTCGAACGTGATCGAGGGATAGCCGAAGTGGTCAATGGCATAGGGGGATGAAGCGTCGAGCGAGGACAGGGCGCCGCGTTTGATCTCGACTTCATCATGCGGGAAGTCGAACGTGAGCAGGCCATCGGTGAAGAGCGTCATGCCGATGATGCCGCGCACGCCGCCGAGATCGCGCTGCATCCGATCGTCCACCCATGAGATGGAAGCGATGGATTCAAACGAGGTGTCACCAACCGTGATGGAGTCAAGCGTGTGCTGCCGCACTTCGACGTCCTGCGGTGCGCCCGGTGCGCCGACGTGCGTGCGGCCTTCTTCGGCGAGTTGCAGCTCCGCCGCGAGATCGTCGTTCAGAATGACAGAGCGTGCGCCAGTGTCGAGAATGAACTTGTAGGGGCCGTGACCGTTGATGGAGGCTTCAATCACGGGACGGCCGCCGAGACGCTCCATGGGCACGCGCGTGGGCGTCGATCCGATGCGCGATCGCTTCGGTGCGTGTTCTCGAATGTCAGGATCGATCGGCGAAATGCGCACACGATCGTTCTGTTGATCGAACGTCCATGCAAAATCACGAAGGAATTGCCCGCCGAGATTGACGGTGCGCATGGGTGGCGCGATGACGATGGACGGCTGCGCCACGACAAATTCGCCGACGTGGATGTCACCTGTGTACGTCGCCGAGAGGATGTCGAACGGACCGGAGACCGTGCGCGCCTGGCCGATGACGAGCGGCTCTTCTGCAAAGGTGAGTTGATCAGCGACACTCTGCGGCACGGTGATCGGGCCCATCGAACCGCTGTCAATGTGCGCTTCATGTTCGGCGCCGGCCATGGTGACGTTAATGAGCGGCGCCATGGAATCGGGATCCATAGCGAGCACATCGGCGCCGTTGGCGTCAGGCAAAACGCCGCGGTCAAGGCGCAGTTCACGCCGGCCGTAGTCAAGCGTGAGTAGGAACTCTTGGAACAGATGGAATCCAAGGATGCCGTCGATATGGCCACGCGCATCAGCGCCGAACTGGTTGTAGTCGCGGCTCAGGACGCGCACGCCTTCAGCGTGAAACGCGCCGATCTGAATCGCGTTGAGTTCGTAGATCGGCATCATTGGGCCGGGCCGACGGCTGCCGTCGCCGCCCTGCACTTCGCCTGCGGGCTCGAGACCGAGCTTTTCGGCAAGTGAGACATCAATGCGTCCGCCGCCGGCGCCACCGGTGTCGAACATGAAACGAAACGGACCTTGGCCGTTGACCATGACGCCGTCGACGAGCACTTGTGTTCCGGCAAGTGTGATGGGGAACGCCGCGCGTTCACCTTCAAGCGTGACGCGTTCATAAGCGTCATCCAGCGAGAAGCCCTGCGCATGCGCCAGCGGGACGAGACCTTGCGCGAGGAGCAGGGCGGTGATGAGCGATGTCAGGAATCGTGCCATGGCTGAGCCTCCGGTCGTATATAGTACGAATCGTACTATCTGGACGCGAGCCGGGCGAGAGTCTGTCACCAAGTGCGGAGTTGGCATGGCGAAATCTGAATTGACTGATCTGGAAGCCGCGGCGATCGGGTTTCTGGCCTCGAAAGGGCCGACGACGCCATATGCGGTGCGACAGTGCTTTTTGGCGTCGCCGTCAGCGCGGTTCAGCGGCTCGGCGGGGGCGATCTATCCGATGCTCGATCGGCTGGAGGATCGCGGGATGATTGCGAGCGCCGACGCCGCGACTGGAAAGCGGCCCGCGAGGCACTGCAAGGCGACACGCACCGGGAAAGCGGCACTCAAGCGGTGGTTGCTCGGCGCTTTCGATGCGGCGTCCACATTTGCGGAGGACCCGCTGCGCACGCGCATGATTTATGTGCAGTTTTTGTCGCCGCAGGAGCGACGTGCGTGGCTGGATAACGCGGAGGCGTGTTTGCGGGCGCAACTTGAGTTGATTCGGTCGCACCAAAGCAATAATCAGGGTTCGGTGTGGCTTGACTTGGCCCACGACAATGCGACGCGGCTGGCGAAGGCGAGGTTGGCGTGGCTCGCCGCGGCGCGGACAAAGCTGGAACGCGCTGGCTGCCTGTGAAGTGTTGCGAAAGAGATGGAATGGCGAAGGTTTGCGAATCCACTTACGCTGGACGCGATGAATGAGGCGATCGCCGAGGGCGATGTCGCTTGTTCATGGTCTGGACGTCGAGGGGATTCAAGATGCGTACGTTCGAGATGTCTTCGCGGCTGCTGGTGATGTGTGGCGCGGTCATCGTGCTGGCGCTTGGCGTGCGCACCGAGGCGATGGGGCAGGGGACTTCTTCCTCCTCCTCATCATCATCAGAACAGCCTGAGGCTGGAACGGCGACGGACGCCGCGAAGCCTGAGGCGAGTGAAACGGACACGAAAGCGATCTTGCCGATCCCTGATTATTCGGGAACGCTCAAGGATCGCGAATACCTCACCGGCGAATGGAAGGGCCTTCGGCCGAAGCTCGCTGATCTTGGCATTCAGTTTGATGTGAACTGGACGCAGACGTTGCAGTCCATCGTCACCGGCGGCGTTGACACTGGTGCGGAGTACGGCGGCTCACTGGACTACAAGCTCAATCTCGACTTGTACCGCATGGGCTTGGTGCCGGGCGGCTTGCTGACCATCCGCGCGCAGACGCGCTACGGCGAATCCGTGAACGGAAATTCGGGACTGATCAGCCCGGTGGATACGGACGGTTTCTTCCCGCTGTCCGCTGATGACATTCCCATCACGATCAGCGACTTGCTGTACACACAGTTTTTCTCAGACAAGTTTGCGCTTTTTATCGGCAAGTTCGACACCCTCAGCGGCGACCTGAATCCGTTTGCGTCAGGCCGCGGCACGCAGCAGTTCATGAACCAGAACTTCGTGTTCAACAGCGTGGCGATCTTGAGTGTGCCATACAGCACACTTGGGTTTGGCATGGTGATTCAGCCGACAAAGAACATCAAAATCAGCAGCACGATCATGAGCACGGCGGACTCTTCCACGACGACCGGATTTCAGAATCTGGGCGATGGCTGGACGTGGTCCACCGAAGCGAATTTTCAATATGAATTGGCGTCCCTGCGCGGCGGTCAGAATGTCACGTTCATCCTGGCGGGGGACAACGAGTACTTCAACATCGGCGAACGTTTTTCATTCCAGCCCGGCGTCGGTTTTGTGGCGCCAACGGAAAACACAACATGGGCGGCCACGTGGAGTGGCTGGCAGTACTTGTACATGCAGGAGAAGCCGGCCGGACCAATTGATCTCGGCAACGGGCCGCCGAGTGTCAAAGGCCTCGGTTTGTTTGCGCGCCTTGGTTTCGCCGATAAAGACACGAATCCCATCGAGTTTTCGTTCAGCGGTGGCATCGGCGGGCAGGGCATGATTCCCGGGCGCGACAACGATCGCTTCGGCGTTGGCTACTTCTACACGAGCATTGAAACCGGGCGGCTTGCGAGCCTGACTGGGATTGAGAACCATTCACAGGGCTTTGAAGCGTATTACAACATCGCCTTCACGCCCGCGACAGAGCTGACGCTCGATGTTCAGGTGGTGGATGGCGTGAATCCAACGGTGGACACGGCGGTGATTCTCGGCGCGCGGCTTCGATTGAATTTCTGAAATTGCAATGCATTCAGCGTGACGGTTCGACGGTTCTGCGCTGATGGCGCGGCAATCCTTATGGCAATGCGAGCGCGGTGCGTGCGTCTGCATCGCGGCTGCGATTTGCGACTATCCTGAGGCACGCTGGACGACCTTGGATCAAGAGCGAAAGGGAAAAAACGATGGCATTGCATGAACGGGAATCCATCCGGCGCGAGGTCGACGACGGTGTCTACGCATCGGAGGACCTCTCGATCAGCATGCCAAAGTCGAGGTTTCCCAAGCACGAACATGATCCGCGGCACGTGTACGCCGCAGTGCACGACGAGCTCATGCTGGACGGCAATTCGCGGCAAAATCTCGCCACGTTTTGCCAGACCTGCGTTGAGCCGGAAATGCAAAAACTCATGGACGAGTGCATCGACAAGAACATGGTTGATAAAGATGAGTATCCGCAGACGGCGGAGCTCGAAGCACGCTGCGTTCGCATGCTGGCTGACTTGTGGAACGCGCCGTCGGACACCAATGCGGTGGGGTGCTCGACGACCGGGTCAAGCGAAGCGTCAATGCTCGGCGGCATGGCGATGAAGCGTCAGTGGGAAGCGAAGCGCAAGAAGGATGGGAAGCCCACGGATCGGCCGAATTTAGTCACCGGCCCCGTGCAGGTGTGCTGGCACAAGTTCACGCGCTACTGGGATGTCGAGCATCGCGAGATTCCGATGGAGGATGGGCGATTGCTCATGACGCCGGAGGAAGTGTTGAAGCGGTGTGATGAGAACACGATCGGCGTCGTGCCGTCGCTTGGCGTGACGTTCACCGGTCAGTTTGAACCGGTCGAAGCGGTGTCGAAAGCGCTGGATGAACATCAGCAGAAGACCGGTCTGGACATTCCGATTCACGTTGACGGCGCCAGCGGCGGGTTTCTGGCGCCGTTCTGTGCGCCGGATGTGGTGTGGGATTTTCGTTTGCCACGAGTGAAGTCGATCAATGCTTCGGGACACAAGTTTGGTTTGTCGCCGCTGGGTGTCGGATGGGTGCTGTGGCGCGACACCAAGGATCTGCCGGACAATTTGATCTTCTGGGTGAATTATCTCGGCGGCAACATGCGCGACATCGCGCTGAATTTCTCGCGCCCCGGCGGGCAGATCGTGTGCCAGTACTACAACTTTATTCGTTTGGGACGCGAGGGATACCGCGACATACACAATGCGTGCTATGAGACGGCGCAGTATCTGTCACGCGAAATCGAAAAGATAGGACCGTTTGAAATCATCTACGGCGGCGATGTGATCACCGGCATTCCCGCGCTGTGCTGGCGCTTAAAGAAGGGCGCTGATCCCGGATTCAGTTTGTTTGACTTTGCGGATCGTCTCCGCTCGCGCGGCTGGCAGGTTCCGGCGTACACGTTGCCGGCGGATTGTCAGAAGCAGGTCGTGCAGCGCATTCTGGTTCGCCGCGGCGTGAGCCGAGACCTGGCGGCGCTCCTCGTCGAAGACATGAAGCGCGAGCTTGAGTACTTCAAGCGCCATCCGGTGCAGACGCCACTGACTAGTGAAGAAGCGTCAGGGTTCCACCACTAGTTGAATTGACGGTCGAGTTGGCGCCGAGCCGAGCGTCTCTTCGCGTGCACTATTGAGCTGACGGATTCTTTGTGACCAGCCCTATGATCACCGGACCCCACAGCGTCAGGAACACGTTCGCGACGGCGTAGGTGATGGTAAACGTCACGACCGGCGTTGCGTTGCCGGCCTTGTTCAGGAGCGCTGCGAAGCCGGGATTGGCGCTGCGCCCGCCGACGACGCACGCCAGCGCTTCGATCGGGTTTCGAATGCGCAGGACGTAGTACGAGAAGTAGAACACGAGTATCTGCGGGATGATCGTGACGGCGACGCCAAGCCCGAGCAGCAGGAGTCCATGCTCCTTGATGCTTGTCCAGGCTTTCGGTCCCGCCGAGAGGCCGACCGCCGCAACGAAGACGGCGAGGCCGAAGTCACGAAGAAAGTTTGAAGCGCCGGTCGGCAGCGCCGCGAATCGCGGATGCACCGCGCGCAGCCAGCCGAACACAAGTCCCGACAGAAGGCATCCACCACCAGCGCCCAGCGAAATTGGAACGCCGCCGAGGCGCACGGTGATCATGCCGACGAGAATGCCAACGGTCATGCCGATGCCGAAGAAAATGAAATCCGTCACCGGCGCCGCCGTGATCTCGAAACCGATCTTCGGCTGCACGCGATCCAGGTCCTTTGGTCGGCCGGTCACGTGGACCTCATCGCCGCGATGCAATTTGAGATCGGGCAACAGCGGCAAATCACGTCCGAGGCGTTTGATGGACGTCAGAAAGACGCCGCGGCGTGTGTCCGAGTCGATGTTGTCGTGCAGGTCTTGCAACGTGCGATCGACGAGCGCCTTGTTCGTCACGATAATTTCACGGTGTTCTTCGATGAGCGACGCCGTTCGCGGCGCCGGCACGTTTTTCCCGAGCATCAGACTGCCCGCGGCAAGCGTTTCGACCACACCGGTGACGACGATGAGATCACGGGACTGGACCTTTGTGTCGAGTGTGACCTCCGTCGACTGTCCCTCACGAATGATCGCTTCAACAGTCGCGTCCGAAAGTGTTGCGTTGATCGATCGCACATCTTTCCCGACGGCAGCATCGGTGATTTCAAAGACGCGCGTGTCGATCCGATGAATCGCTTCGACCTGACCGGGGCCGGGTGACGGTTTGCCACCGGACATCGACGTCGCGAGTTTTTGCGCTTCGGCGCGAATGTCCCAGCGCATCACGGTTGGCAGGAACCACGTCGCGACGATGATCGGGCCGAGGCTGCCGAAGATGTAGCAAATGGCGTAGCCCACCGCGACGTTTGCTTCGAGCGATTGCTTGACCTCGGTCGACAGGTTCAAGCGTTCGATCGCTTCTCCGGCGGTGCCGATGATGGCAGATTGGGTGAGTCCGCCAGCCGCAAGCCCGGCGGCGGTTCCACGATCAAGGCCGAATATGTACGCCGCGGCGAGAACGCAGCCGAGTCCGACGACGCACATGACAAACGCGGAGATGAGTTGGCGAAGCGATTGCAGATTGAGCGAACGGAAAAATTGCGGGCCGCCTTGAAAACCGACGGCGTAGATAAAGAGCGCAAAAAAGATCGACTTCACGCCGGGATCGAGTTTGATGCCGAGTTGCCCAATCAGCACGGCGAGAATCAGCGTTCCGGCAATTCCACCAAGAACAAAGTTGCCGATCTTGATCTTGCCGAACGTATAGCCCAGCGCAATCGTGATGAAAAGGGCAAGCTCGGGAACGCGATCGAAGAGCTTGTCGATGTGTTCGAGCATAGGACTCCCATCGCATGGTTACTGGTTTGCAGTCCAACTCGTGTGGTAGTCAGCGAGCAGATCGCTGATGGCTTTGCCGATGGTCGTGTACGCATCATCGTTCAAATTCGCCAGCGAAACACGCACGGACATGCGCGGGGCGTCAAAGCCGCCGCCGTCCATCAGCACGACGGATTTCTCGCTCGCAAGGCGCCACACAAAGTCAATCGGCTCGTAGTCGTTCACGAGATGAGCTGCGAAGTCCTTGCCGAACCGCTGTTCCGCAAGTCGGGGAACATCAATCGTCGTGTAGTAGTGGGTGTCCATCGGATCGTCGGGCGGCGCCAGGCCAATTGCTTCGTAGAGCAGTTTCGAACGCTTGCGCACGATTGATTGCGCCGCCGCTTTGTATGCCCCGTCCTCATCTGCAAGGCACGAAAGCGAAAGCAGAGCCATGAACACTTGCTGAGGTGTCGAGAGCCCCGCCGTGTGATGCAGCGCGACCGTGCGGCTGTCGGCCACCATGCGGTCAATCAACTTCGTTGATGATGGATCAAAAAACACTTCGTGATAGCGCTCATTGAGCGCCGCCCGATCGGCCTGCGGCAGGCTCGCGATGGCGCGGTCCAGCACGTTGTCTTCGTGCAGACCAATGACGCCAAGACGCCAGCCGGTCGCGCCGAAGTATTTCGAGAACGAATAAACAAGAATCGTGTTGTGTGGCAGGACCGACGCGACTGACCGAAAACCGTTGACGAACGTCGCATACACATCGTCCGTCAGGATGATGAGATCTTTACGCTTGGTCTTCACCAGTTCTTCGAGCGCCGCGAGCGTCTCCGGTCGTAGCGCGCGCGAAGTCGGATTCGACGGATGCACGATAAAGAACGCCTTGATCTTCGGATCGGCGAGTTTCTCTATCTCCGACGCCGGGTAGTCCCAGCCTGCTGATTCATCCTGACGGACTTCAACTTCAACGAACTTGAAGTCGTTGAGTTGAGGAATCTCCAGATACGGCGTGAACTCCGGCGTGCCAAGCGCGATCGTATCGCCCTTGTGCAGCAGCTTGTTCTCCATCAGGCTCGCAAAGACGTACGCCATCGCGGCGGTGCCGCCTTCGGTCGCGAAGAGATCGAATGAGCCGCTGGGCCACGGGCCGCCACACATTTCTTGTGCGAGATAGGCACTGACGATGGTTTCGCAATTCGTCAGCATTCGGTCGGGCGTCGGGTAATGGTCGCCCAGCATGCCGTCGACGAACTCGTAGATGAGTTCATCGTGATCGAGCTTGAGCGCCTTGCGAGCATGGGTGACATACGCGTTTAGAGCGGCGGCGCCTTGGTCGGAACCTGCTTTGGCGAGAAACGCGTCAAGCCGCGCGCCGCTGCCGGCCTTCTCGGGCGCGCCGCCGAAACCGTCACGGATCAGCGTGCGCTCGGTCTCCGTCATCGCAAACTGACCGAGTGTCAGGAACGCACGCCGCGGCGCGATCGCGACCCAATTTGGATTGCCTCGCCCGGCATTGAGCATCGCTCGCTCGCCGGGGGAACTCGCCATCGCGATGAGCTTGTTTTTGAGTTCGAAGGGGCTCAGCCCTTCGTACTGCTTTTCGTCGGTTTGCCTCGACACCACTGGCTCCGATCAATCGTGGCTCTGGTGGTTGGCCTCCGTGCCCGAAACTTGATCAATTACGCCACAGGGATTGAACCCGCTTGACGCGCAACTTGCAAATAGTGGATGCGAGCGAGGGTTCGCGAGGGGAAAAACCGAACTTGCTTTCGGTGAAAGCGAAAGATCGAACGGTGGAAACTCACCGTCAGTCGGAACGGAGAATCTTCTCCATCTTCTTGCCCTTGGCGAGTTCGTCCACGAGTTTGTCGAGATACCGGGTCTGCTGCGTGAGCGGGTTCTCGATCTCTTCAATGCGGTAGCCGCAGATGACGCCTTTGATCAGGTGCGCCTTGGGGTTGAGCTTGGCGCGCTTGAAGAACTCTTCAAAGGTGACTTTGTCGTCAATTTGCTTTTGGAGTTTCTTCTCGTCAAAGCCGGTCAGCCAGTGAATGACCTGATGCAGTTCTTCTTTGGTGCGGCCCTTCTTCTCGACTTTCGTCACGTAGTGCGGGTAGACCGATGAGAAGGTCATCTTCGCGATTCGTTCATCGTGCTCTGGCGTTGTGGTCGGCATGGGATGATCTCGGTGAATGAAATGCTGCACTTGTGTAGCGCCGGCTACGCTTGCGCGAGTTTTCGCTGTGATCGTTTGAAAAGTGAGTGAAGGAAGTCGAGCTCTCGATATTCAGCCTGGGAACAGCCGTAGACACTGAATGTTATCGGTTGCGGACGGCTATAGATGACGTTGCAGGTCTCGGCTTGCGGTCGCCTATGCCGTGAGCGAACCCATTGGCCCGAGGACCGCACCGCATTCGCTGTGATCGAGGCCTCCTTTCGCATACGGATTCGAAGTCTTGGCATGGGTACCCGAAAGTCCTACGACGGAGCGCACTCTCCAGCGTGCAAGTGCTGCCTGCGGTAATCGCCGGGTGACGTCCCCATCACCCGTTTGAAGGCCTTCCCGAACGAGCTTTCCGACTCGTAACCCACTGCATCGGCGACCATAGACATGGTGATGCTCTGGTCTTCACGCAGCATCGCGGCGGCCCGAACCATGCGCCACTGTGTGAGATGGTCCAGTGGTGTTTCGCCAACAAGCCTGCGGAAGCGGTCTGCAAACGCCGACCGTGACATGGAGACGCCCTTGGCGAGCGTCGGCACCGTCCAACTACGATTCGGTTCCGCATGCATTTGCCGCAGCGCTTCGCCGATCTGTGGATCGACAATCGCGCGGAGCCAGCTCGGCCTGTCGCTTTCGAGCATCGAGCTGATCTGGGTGCGCATCGCTTGAACGAACAGAACCTCTGAGAGCCGGTCCACGATCGCGGTAGAGCCGGGCTGATTCCCCATCGCTTCGGCCGCAAGGTGCTGGAGAGTCGCGGCGAACCACGGTGACTCGTGTGAGGATGCTCGGAGGTGAACGATCAGTGGCAGGTGTTTCACGAGCATCTCGCTCTCCGGCGAGGCAAAGGTGAAGCAGCCGGCAATCACTGAGACCGGTGTTCCTCCTCCGCCATGCTCGATGAGTCGCGTTTGATGAAACGTCTGGGGGGGCACGAGTTTGGCCGCCGATTGGAGGCGCTGTTTCTCATCGCTTGCGAGTGTGTACGTCTTGGGCGCCGGTAGGAACACAAAGTCGCCGCCGACGAGTGGTATTGCCGGGTGATCATCAACGACCAGCAGGCACGACCCACGTGTGACGATAAGACAGATCCCCTTATTGCCCGGGAACTGCAGGCCAAACGGCGCGGACAGCTCAAGCCTTCCATAGAGCTGGCCCTGCGTTCGAAGCAGCGACATGACTTCAGTTAGAATATCCACGAAACACCCCGCAGACTTGGCGTTTAGGATAATAAATTTGGTGTTTGTGCCATAGATCGTCCATTTGCGTCGGTGTATTGTGCGCTCGTTGACTAGCCGTGTCACCAGTTGGCACTCGACAGCAGACGCACATTGAAGAGGACGCGCAGATGATCATCCAACTACCCCGCCCCGTCGCGGCATACCTGGCTGCCGAGAAGGCGAAGAATGCGGAGCTCGTAGCACTGTGCTTCCACAACGATGCGGTCGTCCGTGACGAAGGGAAGGAGCACCGCGGTGTCATGGCAATCGAAGCGTGGTACCGCGACGCCAACGCGCAGTACCGGTTCGTCGTCGAGCCGCTCGACGCGTCCATCGATGGTCAGACAGTTGTAGTCCGTACCCATGTCACCGGCGACTTTCCCGGCGGTGAAGCGGATCTGCGATGCACTTTCGAAGTGATTCAGGACCGAATCAGATCATTGGAGATCGCCCCATGATTACCGGTCGAAGCTACAGGTTCGACGACACGGAGTTCCGCAGCAAACGGACGCTCGTCACTGGTGGCACAAGGGGAATCGGCGAAGCAATCGTGCGTCGGCTGACAGAGGGTGGCGCTTTGGTCGCGACCGCCGGTCGGTCCGCAGTCTCCGGCGAGCTGGAGTCAGCGTTATTCGTACAGGCAGACATCAGCACTGAGAGTGGCGTGCGGGAAGTGGCGAATCGTGTGCTCTCACAGTGGGGCGGCATTGATCTTCTCGTGAACTGCGTCGGCGGCTCCGATGCGCCCAGCGGCGGATTCCTGGAGCTCACGGACTTGGAATGGGACAAGGCTTTGCGCCTCAATTTGCTGTCGGCGGTGCGACTCGACCGGGCGATCATCCCCGGCATGATCGAACGTGGGCATGGCGTCGTCCTTCACATTTCGTCCATTCAACACCGTATGCCTCTGCCTGACTCCACACTTGCCTACGCGGCCGCTAAAGCGGCGATGCGTACCTACAGCAAAGGGCTTGCCCGCGAATTGGGCCCGAAGGGCGTGCGGGTTAATACGGTGTCGCCGGGCTTCGTCGAGACATCCGCCGCCCACGACATGATTCTTCGACTCGCCGAGAGCCATGGCACCGACGAAACCGCCGCCCGTCAGGCAATCATCGACATGCTCGGCGGGATTCCGATCGGGCGACCTTCGCGGCCCGATGAAGTCGCCGAACTCGTCGCGTTCCTCGCGTCGGATCGCGCGGCGTCAATCCACGGCGCCGACTACGTCATCGACGGTGGTTCGATTCCAACGGTCTGATATGCAAGCACCCCTCATCATCCGGCAATGCCAGGAAGGGTGTGCGATTCGGGAATGACTCGTCAAGACTTGATTTGCAAGCGCTTCAGAAAGCGGGTGACCGGACTCGAACCGGCGACATTCAGCTTGGGAAGCTACCAGAAATCCCCGCTGACGACACCTGCAACGCCGATTCTGAGCACCCCCCCAGCACTGGCCCCAGCAGTTGCGCGCACGAGGCCGCGGAGGCCGACTTTGTCTATTCCAACTGGAGCCGGCTGCCACCGTCGGTGCGAACCGGGATCATCGCGATGGTGCGGGCGTCGCTGTGAGCGAGCGACAGGTCGGTCCCCGCGCACCCGAGGCGGCGTACTACTGCCACTACTGACGGCGTGGGCCAAGAGCTTCTCGGATTGGATGCCAGTTGAGTGTCCGCGATGTGGCTGTAGATCGTCGCTCGACCTCGAATCCGGGACGCGACTAACGGATCGCGCCTCTATGCGGCATCTTCCGTTCGTGAACTCCTGGCGGTCCGAAGAATGCGCACACCTCCCCACACGACGATCGATGCTACGGCAGCCCCGATCATGAGATCCGGAGTCTTGCTTCCCGACCACATCACCAGCGCTCCAGCAACAAGAACACCCAGGTTCGCAAGCACGTCGTTGGTCGAGAAGATCCACGACGCCCGCATGTTCACGTCGCCTCGGCGGTGCTTTGCGAGCAGTTTCAGGCAGGCGATGTTTGCGACCAACGCGATGCTGGCGACTCCCATCATCAGCGAGCCAACTGGTTCGCTTCCGCTGACAAAGCGACGGACGACATCGCGCAGGAGGATGAACGCGAGCATGATCTGAAAGACGCCGCTCCCAATCGCCGCTCGCCTCCGGATCACACCGCTTCGTCCGACCGCGTATAGGCTGATGCTGTAGACCAGCGCATCTGCCAGCATGTCCAACGAGTCTGCTATCAGCCCCGCTGAGTCCGCCAGCAGCCCCACGCCGAACTCGGCGACGAACATGACAGCGTTGATCAACAGCACGAGCCTGAGAGTCCCACGCTCTGCCGCATTGCGGGCTTCAAAGTGGCAGTCGCACCCCTTTGCCGTCTCTGCTTGCGGATTTGGCATTGTGTCTCGATGAACTTGGGACAAGACGGAGCCGGCTCACACGTCAGACTTTGCGGTGGTTCTCGGCGCCTTGATGAAGAGGACGCCGACCACCGGAAGGACCAAGAGTGTCAGCAATGTCGAGGTGATGATGCCTCCGATGACCACGGTGGCGAGCGGCCGCTGGATCTCGCTCCCAACGCCAGTCGAGATTGCCATTGGTACGAAACCAGCGGCATCGGTGATCGCCGTGGCCAACACCGGTCGTAGCCGCGTCTTCGCGGCCTGGACGATGGCCTCGCGCTTTGGTAGGCCCGATCGGAGCGTATCACGAATGGCCACAATCAGAATCTGACCGTTGAGCACCGCGATGCCTGACAGCGCGATGAATCCCACGGCCGCACTGACGCTGAACGGGATGCCGCGCCACCACAACGCGAAGATCGCACCGACCGCCGCAAACGGGATACAGGTGTAGATGATCAGGACGTCACGGAGACTCTTCAGACTGAAGTACAGCAGGAAGAAGACCAGAAGCAGCACTGCCGGCACGACGATCGACAACCGCACCCGTGCCCGTTCCAGATTCTCGAACTGTCCGCCCCAGTCGAGGACGTAGCCTTCGGGTAGCGAAATGCGACTATTGATGGCATCGCGCGCCTGTTCGACGAACGAAGCCGGATCACGGCCGACAACATTGCACTGGACACGGATCAGTCGACGGCTCCACTCACGGTTGATCGTTGCCGATCCTTCGGATTGGTCCACGGAGGCCATCGCAGAGAGCGGCACCGCGACGCCGCCTTCCGTCGGCACTCGCACCGACGCCACGACCGACACATCTTCGCGGAACGGCTGCGGGAGCCGGACAACGAGGGGAAACACACGCTGCCCTTCAAAGACTTCTCCAACCCGAATGCCACCGATCGCTTCGACGAAATCCAGCACCTCGCGTGCTGCCACGCCGTAGCGAGCCACGCGCGCCTGATCGACCCGAACCGCGAGTTCCGGCTGGCCGGTGATCTGGTCGACGGAAATGTCCGAGACGCCGGGTATCTCCAGGAGAACGCGCTGCACGTCGTCCGCCAGGCGGAGCAGCTCATCGAAGTCGTCTCCGAAGATCTTGATGCCTATGTCGGAGCGGATGCCCGAGACCATCTCGTTCATCCGCATCTCGATCGGTTGCGTAAAGATCATGTTCACGCCAGGGAACTGCGAGACAATCGTCTCCATCTCAACGACCAACCCGGCCTGTGTGTCGGCGCGCGTCCACTCCGAGCGCGGTGTGAGGCTGATGAAGATGTCGGTCAGTTCGATCCCCATCGGGTCGGTGGCGACCTCCGCCGTACCGATCCGACTCCAGATGTGATCGATTTCGTCCGGGAACTCCGCCTGAAGCTCCTCTTCGATTCGCGTGTTGTAGCGGACGGATTCGTCGATCGACACGCCCGCGAGCCGGATCGTGTTGATGACCATGGACCCCTCGCCGAGACGGGGGATGAACTCGCCACCCATCTGACTGCCGCGATAGCCCGCCACGCCGAGCATCGCGAGCGCAACGAGAATGACCAGCCAGCGTGCTCGGATCGCAACGCCAACCAGCCATCCGTACGAGCCCGTCATCGCTCGGCTGATGAGCCCCTCCTTGGGCTTCGTACGCCGCGGCAGGAAATAGTACGACAGGACCGGCGAGAGGAAGACCGCCACGAGCAACGCGCCGATGAGCGCGAAGATGAAGGTCCATGCCATTGGGCGAAACATCTTGCCCTCGATGCCCTCCAGGGTCAGCACGGGCGCGAACACGAGCGTGATGATGCCCATCCCGAACACGATGGGTCGCACGACACGCGCACTGGATTCAGCGATCGACTCCAGCCGTTCAGTCGAGGTCAGTTTCCGCCCCAGCTCGCGCTGCCGCTCTTTGAGCGATCGCAGGTTGGCCTCGGTCATCACCACCGAACCGTCAACGAGAATGCCGAAGTCGATGGCGCCAAGGCTCAGCAAGCTCGCGGCGATCGCAAACTCGTACATCCCCTGGACGGCGAAGAGCATCGATATCGGGATCGCGACGGCGACAAGCAACCCCGCGCGGATGTTGCCGAGCAGCAGAAGCAAGACGACGATGACAAGCGCGGCGCCGATCACGAGGTTGTGCTTGACCGTCTCGATGACCTTCTCAACGAGGAGCGTTCGGTCATAGACAACGTCAACAACGACGTCGGGTGGCAACGAAGGGGCTAGTGACTCAAGGCGCTCTCGTAACTGCTCCGTGACAACGCGGCTGTTCTCGCCCATCAGCATGAACGCGAGGCCGAGCACCGCCTCGCCCTTCCCCGAGGCAGACACGGCGCCGCGACGTATCTCGCTCCCGATCTCCACGTCCGCGATGTCGCGTATGAGCACCGGAGTGCCGTCGCTGGATGCGACCACGATCTTCTCGATCTCCTCGATCGTTGAGACTCGCGCCAGCCCTCTCACCACGCGTGCCTCACCCGACGTCACGAGCTGGCCGCCTCCGACATTGGCGTTGTTTCGCCGCAGCGCTTCGAGGACGTCATCCAGCGTGAAGCCGAACTTGATGAGCGCTTCGGGATCCACAACGACGTGGTACTGCCGCTCGAACCCGCCCCAGGAGTTGACCTCCGCCACGCCGGGGACCTTGCGGAGTTCGGGCTTGATCACCCAGTCGTGGATCGTGCGGAGTTCCTCGGTCGAGCGATCGGGGTCATCTGATCGCACGATGTAGTGGAAGATTTCTCCGAGCCCGGTGGCAATCGGTCCAAGTTCAGGCCGCCCGACTCCCTCGGGCAGTTCGACCGTCGAGAGGCGTTCGGTCACATACTGTCGTGCATCGATGATCCGGATCTCGTCGCTGAAAGTGGCGACGACCTGGGAGAAGCCGAACTTCGATACGGAACGGACATTCTGAAGACCGGGAAGCCCCCCGATAGAGAGTTCGACTGGCAGCGTGATCTGCTGCTCAATCTCTTCGGGGCTCAGCGCGGGCGCCACGGTGTTGATCTGCACCTGTATGGGCGTTGTGTCGGGGAACGCGTCGATCGGGAGTTGCGTGAGGCGATAAACGCCCACCGCGGAGGCCAACGCGAACAGCAGGATGACCAGCATCCGGTTCTTCAGAGAGAATTCGATCAGGCGAGTCAGCATGTGGGCCTCGGATCAGTCGTCCACGCATCCCGCGCCGAGGCGAGATTTCAGGAACTCGGTCTTCATGGTGAAACTTCCCCGCGTCACGACCGCATCGCTCTCGGAGAGACCCGCAAGAACCGCGACTGTGCCCGCAACGCCGGGCGGCCCGAGATCAACACGCCGCGCGGCGAAGAGATCGGGCTCTTGCCGCACGAAGACGAACGACACCCCATCAATGTTGTGCACGGACTCACTCGGAACGAGGAGTGAGTTGCTGACGTTGTCCAGGACGGCCGCGACCTCGGTAAACATCCCGTGCCGCAGGATGCCGTGGTCATTCGGGACCGTTGCGCGGGCTCGTACCATCCGCGTGCGTTCGTCGATCTGCGGGCTGACCCAGGTGATCTCGCCCTTGATTCTGAGTTGTGGCAATGCACGGACGCTCGCTTCGATGGCTCCGCCCTTCACAACGTGAACAGCCTGTTCCTCCGGCACGGCCAGCTCGATCCACATGGTCGAAAGGTCGGCAATCTCGAACAGCGATTCGCCCGAGTCGATGGCCTGGCCGAGCACCGCGGTTCGTTCGACGACGGTGCCGTCGAAGGGCGCCCTGACGTACAGGTCCGAAGACGACGACTGAGACTCGGCAATGGCGCCGATCTCGCTGTCGGTGAAGCCGAGATTCAGCAGTTGCTGATGTGTTCGTCGCACGGTGAGTTGCGCCAGGCGCCGGGCGGCTTCGGCTTCCTGGTAGTCGCGCCGGGCAGCGATGTTCTCATCAACGAGACGTTGCTCGCGTTCGAAAGTTGTCGTCCTGATGTCGAGCTCCGCGAGCGCGGATAAGTACTCAGACTTGGCCCGAGCAACATCGACAGAGTTGACGACCGCTAGGACCTGCCCGGCCGTCACCGCTTCACCCACATCAATACGGATGTCGGCGAGGACCCCCGATGCCAGTGGCGTCACCTTCGCTCGCCTGTTGCCGTTGTACCGCACTTCGCCGAGGAGCCGGAGCGCCGCCGCTGCCTCGCCGCGGCCGGGTCTCTCAAGCGTCAGCCCGGCGAGATCCGCAGACCGTGCGGACGGCATTCGAACCAGCAACGAGCCGCCAACGTCGAGTGACGCTGCTAGCTGCGGCTGGCATATACCGCATTCGATCTCAGGAACCCCGTGCTCGCTGCAGAACAGCGCGGGTGTGCTCTCGGATTTCGGCGCGGCGGAGGCGCCGCCGCCGAGCGCGGGATTGCACAAGTGGCACTCATCCTCGTAGAGGTAGTGCTCTTCGCAATAGGCACGCGTCTCGTCCTCCAACTGCGGCTGGCAGATCCAGCACCGATCCTCGTATCGGCTGTGCTCTGCACACCACAGCCGGCCGGTCTCTCGTTTCGACGGGTCGCAGATGAAGCACGTCTCGTCAGCAGCGTGGCCATGTGGACCCGTGGCCGCCGGCTCGTCGCCCGCGCCGCCCGGTGCCCGCGCCGGATCGCACAGGAAGCACTCGTCCTCGTAGAGGAAATGTTCCTTGCAATACGGGCGCGACGCGTCTTCCAACTGTGGCTGGCAGATCCAGCACCGATCCTCGTATCGGCTGTGCTCACGGCACCACAGCCGACTGGCGTCCCGTTTGGACGGATCACACATGTAACAGGTCTCGTCACCGTCATGCGTGTGCGCGGCGGGCGTTACAGCCGTGGACGGGGACTCGTCGTGCGATGCGGACGGTTCTGACCCGCCATCACAGCCTGCGAGCAAGAGCGCTGCGCCAAATGAACTTGCGATGACCTGTGTCCAGAACCAGTGGGGTCGTGTCGTTCTCATGGTGTGTCTCCTTGATACCCGGAGGCATCGGTGTCACTCTGTCGAAGGGTGCTCAACGGAGCCGAGATGAGACCCTCCACCTGGACCAGCGCTCGGTGGTACTCCGCCAACACCTCCAAGCGTTGAGTCTCGGTGTCGAAGAGCGTTCTCTGAGCGTCCAGAACGTCGAGGTACGGGAGCTTGCCCTCGTCGTACGCTCGGCGTGTCGCGTCGTACGCATCGCGTGCTGCGGGAAGAAGCGATGAGTCAATGGATTCTGCTTCGTGGAACGCCGCGGTCAGCCGGGCGTGTTCACGGACGAGGCGAGTAGCCAACTCACGCTGCGATGCGCGCCCCTCATCGAGCGCTTGGGCGACACCCAGTCGAGCCGCCAGGATGCCGCCCTGGTTCCGATCGAACAATGGAAGGGGGATGGAGACCCCTCCCACAAGAGCGCCGTCGTCGATCTCGTTGATGTAGCGAACGCCGAGGCCCGCGTTGACATCCGGCACCGAGCGGGCTCGTTCCAATGCGACTGCGGACCTACGCCTTTCGGTCTCGGAAACCCACCGCTGCACCTCTGGATGGGCCTCGACGCGCTCCGTTAGGTCGTCCAGCGAGGGCACATCCATGACTTCATCCAACGACCCGAGCACCGTCTCGAATCCCGCGTCGGTCTCATCCCACATCGCACTGAGCTCGCGGCGAGCCGCGTCGAGTTCGCGTCTAAGGCGATCGGCGGCGATACGCGCGGCTTCGCTTTCGAGGCGCGCCTTGATTTCGTCGATGGGCGAGACATCACCAGCCTGGACTCGGCGGTCGATTACTCGTCGACTCTCCTCGGCCAGCGAACGCGCCCGCTCGGCGAACTCCACCCGCTGCTGAAGTTCGAGGACTCGCACGAATCGCGCCGCCGTTTCGGTCACGACGGCGAGCCGCTCGGCCTCGTAGTCCAGTGCGGCGACTGTCCACGCGCGATCCGCAACCTCGATGCGGCGATCTCTCTTTCCGCCGAGTTCGATCAGCTGACTGAGAACAAGGGTGGTCTCAAGGGCGTCGGTTCCGCTCAGTGCGCCCGAGCCAGCAAAGTTTTCGAGTTCGAGGCCGACCTCGGGGTTCGGTGACAACCCGGCCTGCAGTCGGCTCGCCTCCGCCAGTCGGGGCTTCCACGCCTCCGCACGGAGCTCCGGATTGCGGAGGAGCGCAGCGGCCAGGGCGTTCCTCAGCGTGAGATCACCGGAAGTCGTCACGAGAGCGGCTGCTTGCCGTTCTCGATCGGGATCGGCCGGTGTCTCGTATCTCGGCAAATCGCGCAGGAGTGGTCGGGACTCCGGCGGATCGAACGCGAACGGTGATGGTGCGCACGCGGGGATGAGCGCAACCACGCCGAGGGCAGCGCCGCCTGTCAGTATGGACGATGGATTCAACCGCATGGACTCCACTCGAATGGGGAAGGGCGCACGGCACACGCCGAGCGCGGGAACTGAGAGCGCCCCATAGGGCGCAACACCAGTTCCGCCCCTAGACGAGCAGAATCACGGATCGCAGTTGGTGTATCGACGTGCGGCGCAGATCCGGTGGTCGCGCAACGCAGGCCACTCGACGAACGACCACCCTTGCTGAAGAGTTGGAGTCGAGCCAGTGGGCTTGCGCAGAGGGCGGCTGATCTTCGGAGTCGCCCTTGCACTCCCGCTCGGATATCCCGATCACCTCATCCTCGATGAGCGTGGATTGGCAGCCATCAGAACACGACGACGCACCAACGCCGGACCCGCGAGGCTCAGTGATGGCGCCCGTAGTGCTGCCGCTGCACGAATCGCTGCACGAATCCTCGGCATCGCAGCAGAACTGGTGGCCAATCTCAACGCTGACCGTGCCGTTCGCACACACGCAAGAGAAGCGCGGGATCAGCGTGCCGCCGAGCGTGAACCAGACCGCAAGGAAGACCGAGATGACGGGGTGCATGCGCATCGGAAAGTACGGGAAACCTGCCAGTGTCTCGCTTGACTATTACACTGTATCGTGTAATTGTCAAGGACGGTCCAGC
The DNA here is from genome assembly GCA_029260345.1 of Phycisphaerales bacterium. Classification (GTDB taxonomy): domain Bacteria; phylum Planctomycetota; class Phycisphaerae; order Phycisphaerales; family UBA1924; genus OFTM186. The sequence continues at coordinate 749,851 of JAJDDK010000005.1, forward strand.
CCTTTCTGGGCCGATCCAGGATGGAGACTTCATGGACACCTGCAAACCGAAGCCACCGCTGCCCGATCGACCGCTGATCAGTTCCCCGGAAGCTGACCGCCTGGGGGGTCTGTTCAAAAGTCTTGCGCATCCGACGCGACTTCGATTGCTACACGCCCTGATCCGGGCGGGGGAGCTCGCAGTCGGCGATTTGGCGGACGGGGTTGGTATGTCTGCTCAGGCCGTCTCGAATCAACTCCAGCGTCTTGCCGAGACGGGCGTCGTAGGCAGCCGACGTAACGGCCTTCAAGTGATCTACCGGATCATCGACCCGTGCGTACCGGTGCTGCTCGAACGGGGATGGTGCCACATCGACGAGTTCCAACCGAAAGGGGCAGAGGCTGGCAGCCGATAAGCCTTACTCGCGATCGGGAATAGAATCCGCCAGTAGATGGTTCGAAAGGCAATCGGTCTGTCCGATACACTCTCATGATGCTCGTTCGCTTCCTGCTCATTCTGGCCCTGGCTTGGCAGCCCCTCACCCTTTGGGGGACGTCCGCGCACACGGCTGCGAAGGCCGAGTGCACCGCGACATCGTGCTGCACGACCGTCGAGCGGGATTCGTGCTGCGGCGAGCGGATCGTTGAGCAGGTATGTGGGAGATCGGGCGGGGCATGCCACTGCGCATCGGCCCCTAGTGACACACCGAATCCTCGACCGGAAGCACCGCAGCCGCGCTCTGAACGGGAGACGCTCGTCGCGGTGCCTTCGCCTCCGGTGGATGGTGTCGCGTACACAGACGTTGACGGCGACCCCCGACCGCTGTTCGCGGCGGGCGAGTCACGACTCGCCGGCAAGACCCACAACGAAATCCAAGCCCTCTTGGGTATCTGGCGAACGTAGCCGCCAGGCTCCGTAGGGATGCTGCGCGCCGACAAGTCGGCGATGCACCGCCCTGCCAGCTGCTTGGACCTGTTCATTCCAGATTCCCAGGAGACCGCTATGGCGTCGCGAAATCTCGCGTGCGCGGCGTGTGCCGTTGCACCGCTGCTGGTGGCGGGGTGCTCTTCCCCGTTCGACCAGTCAGACATATCAAGGTCATTCGAACGCACCGCGCCAGAGGGCGTTCGGGATGCTCCGCTTTCTCGGTATCGAGACGAGACTGAGAGCCCGGCGGTCGCGCCATCACTCTCCGAGACCGCTTCGCCGAATGAGTACATCCGTTTCGCCCTCTACCACAGCCCGGAGGTCGAAGCCGCGTACCAACGCTGGCGGGCAGCTTCGGAGCGCCTGCCGCAGGTGTCTGCGCTCCCCGACCCAAGGATTGCGTTCGGGTACTACATCGAAGAAGTGCAGACTCGCACCGGGCCGCAGGAAGCGCGCATCGGCGTCGAGCAGACGTTCCCGTGGCTGGGCACGCTCCAAGACCGCGAGGACGCCGCGGCGAAGGCAGCCATGGCCGCGTGGCGTGAGTTCGAAGCGGTCCGGCTGACGGTGGCCGAGCGTGTGGTCACGACTCTCCACGACCTCGCGTATCTGGACGGCACGATCGCGATTACCCGTGAGAATCTGGAACTGCTCCGGTCGTTCGAGGAAGTGCTGCGTGCACGGTACCGGGTCGGCGCCGGCTCGCATCCAGAACTGATTCGGGTCCAGGTCGAACTCGGACAAGTCGAAGACCGAGTGACGCAGCTCGAAGCCATGCGGCCGCCGTACGTCGCCGAACTGAACGCGGCGCTCAACCGTCCGATGGACACCGAAGTGCCGCGAGCTGTCCATATCGAAGGACGCATTGCAAGTGTCGATGCAACCGAGCTCTCGGAGATTGCCCGCCGCCGAAACCCGGTACTGCTCGCACTCGACGAGGAGATCGAGCAGCAGCGCTACTTGGGTGACGTTGCGCGTAAGGAAGGGCTTCCCGACTTGACCGTCGGCCTCGACTACGTCTTCACGGGCGATGCGATCAATCCCATGACTCCCGGCAGCGGCGACGACCCGATTCTCTTGCGCTTCGGCATCAACGTTCCGCTCTGGCGGGACAAGTACGACGCCGGCGTGCGTGAGGCGATGGCGCGTCGTCTCGCGGTCGCGCACGAGCGCGCCGACCGAGCCAACCGGATCGCGGCGGGGATTCAGCGTGCATGGTTCGAGCACACGGACGCCAACCGGCGCGTCGGCCTTTACGAGAACACGTTGATTCCCAAGGCAGAGGAATCCCTCCGCGCATCGCTTGCCGGTTTCCGAGCCGGTGATGCCAGCTTCCTCGACTTGCTCGACACGGAGCGCACACTGCTGGAGTTCGAGGTCGCGGCCGAACGCGCTCGCGCCGACCGAGGCAAGGCGCTCGCACGGCTGAACACGCTTGTGGGAGAGCCGGTGCCGACGACGCCAGCCGAGAACGCAGGCACACCGATCGACGCCAACGAGGTGGAACCATGAATCGAATCGCACAGAGAGCTCGCGGTGTGCTGGCGTGGGTGTGGAAGCACATCGCCGCGAGCGTCGCCGTCATCTTGATCGTCGCAGCATTGATCATCGGGTATCGGATCGGCCGCCCCGCGCCGGAGCCGGAACCCGAGACCGTTCAGGCTGGCGCTGATGCCCCGTCCGGCCAACCGCAGGTGTACACCTGCTCGATGCACCCGACGGTCAGGCTGCTTGATCCCAATGCGAAGTGTCCGATCTGTTTCATGGACCTTATCCCCGTCACCGACGACGGCGGGGAGGGCAACGAGCTACGGGTCACGATGACCGAATCCGCGGCCGCGACGAGTCGAATCGAGACGGCAACAGTCGGCCGATTCTTCCCGACGGCATCGACGCGTCTCTACGGCAAGGTGACATACGACGAGACCTTGGTCGCCCGCCTGACAGCCTACTTCCCCGGTCGGATCGAACGGCTGTTCGTCAACTACATTGGGGTGCCGGTCACGAAGGGTGACCACATGGCCGAACTCTACAGCCCCGACCTGCTCGCGGCGTTCGAAGAACTCCGTCAGGCGATGGCCTCGGCTCAGGACATCAGGGGAACGAGTGAACTCGTCCGTTCCGCCACACAGGACACCCTCGTCGCGTCTAGGGAAAAACTCCGGCTGTTCGGGCTCACAGCGGATCAGATCGCTTCAGTCGAGGACGGCTCGTTCAGCTCAGACAGGCTGACGATCTTCGCACCCATCGGTGGAGTCGTCACTCATCTGGCGGTTCGCGAGGGTGATTATCTCCAAACCGGATCTCCGATTGCAACCATCGCGGAACTCTCCAGACTGTGGCTCGACATGGAAGCGTACGAATCGCAGCTTCCACTGCTTCGCTGGGGTCAGCGGGTCACGTTCACGGTTGAAGCACACCCCGGGGAGACCTTCGAGGGGCACATCTCGTTCATCGAACCAATGGTCGATGAGCGAACCCGGACCGCGGCGGTCCGCGTGGCGGTTGACAACTCGAACGAGAGACTCAAACCGGGAATGTTCGCTTCGGCGGTTGCTCGTACGCGAGTCGCCGAAGGCGGCGCGGTCGTCAACGACGAACTCGCCGGACGATGGGTCAGCCCGATGCACCCTACGGTGGTGAAAGATAGCCCCGGTCAGTGCGACATCTGCGGCATGGACCTAGTGCCCGCCGAGTCGCTCGGCGTTGTTGGCGATCCCAGCAAGGCTATCGAACCGCTCGTGATCCCGCGCTCGGCGGTGCTGTTCACCGGCACGCGCTCGGTCGTGTACGTCGCAGTGCCGGAAGCAGAGAAGCCGACCTACGAGGGCAGGACCGTTGTGCTCGGGCCGCGGGCGGGCGACTTTTACATCGTCCGCGACGGCCTGACCCGCGGCGAACGTGTCGTTGTCAATGGCGCCTTCCGCATTGACAGCGCGATGCAGATCGCGGCAAAGCCGAGCATGATGACGCCCGGCGGTGGCGGCGGCGGCAACCCGCACGCGGGGCACGGCGAGATGGCGGGCGGATCCATGCCCGCGATGCCTGAGCGTGTCACAGTACCGGACAGCTTTGTGTTCGCGCTCAAACCGATCTACGCGGCCTATCTGGATGCGCAAGAAGCTCTCGCGGCCGACGATCTGGGCGGGTTCGCCCAGGCGGTTGCTGACTTGCGGACCGCACTTGGCTTCGTCGAGGAGGCCGGGCTCGTGGGCGAGCCGCTCGGCGCGTGGCGTCGGGCCGCGGCCAAACTCCGCGTTACGGACGCAATCACCGACATCGCGGTCGCACGGACCCGATTCGAGGACATGAGCGAAGCCGTGGTCGCGTTGCAACGTCGCTTCGGTCATCGGGGCAGCGAGTCTTGGAATCTCGCCCACTGTCCGATGGCATTCGACAACAAGGGCGCGGACTGGCTCCAGCGCGGCTCGCAGATCAACAACCCGTACTTCGGGGCGTCCATGCTCCGTTGCGGCGAGATTCGAGAAACATTCTCGCCGGTCGACCAGATCCCGGAGAACGGCAAAATAGAGGGTCACGACCATGAGTGACCGTCCGCCAACCGCGCCACCGATGCCCCCACGCGGGCCGCTCAACAGCCTGATTCGGTTCTGCCTTGAGCAGAAGCTGGTCGTCGCGATCGTGCTCTTCGGCACGCTCTTCTGGGGTGTGCTCGTCGCCCCGTTCGACTGGGACCTTGGCGGACTTGCACGTGACCCGGTGCCGGTCGATGCCATCCCGGACATCGGCGAGAACCAGCAGATTGTGTTTACCGAGTGGCCCGGGCGCAGCCCGGAGGACATCGACGACCAGATCAGTTACCCGATGACGGTCGCGATGCTCGGCATCCCGGGCGTGAAGGACATTCGCAGCTACTCGGTATTCGGCTTCTCCACGATCTACATCGTCTTCGAGGACGGCATCGACTTCTATTGGTCTCGCTCGCGCGTGCTGGAGAAGCTCAACTCGCTGCCGGCAGGTACGATGCCACCTGGCGTCTCGCCGGCGCTCGGACCCGACGCGACGGCGCTCGGCCAGGTCTTCTGGTACACGATCGAAGGGCGGGACGCTGAGGGCAACCCCAACGGCGGCTGGGACCCGCATGAACTCCGATCGATTCAGGACTTCATCGTCAAGTACAAACTCGCCGGCGTCGAGGGAGTCTCCGAGGTCGCTTCGATCGGTGGCTTCGTGCAAGAATATCAAGTCGATGTAGACCCCGATGCGATGCGCGCGGCTGGCATCTCGCTCCAGCAGGTCATCGGTGCGGTCCGCCAAAGCAATCTCGATGTCGGGGCGCGAACGATCGAAGTGAACCGGGCCGAATACATCGTCCGGGGCCTTGGTTTCATCGAGAGCGTTGAAGACCTCGAACAGGCCGCGATCACCGCACGGGACGGTCAGCCCATTCTGGTGAGCGATATCGCAAGAGTCTCGCTCGGGCCCGCGCTCCGGCGAGGCGTGCTGACCAAGGCGGGAGTCGAGGCCGTGGGCGGCGTGGTCGTCGTCCGCTACGGCGAGAACCCGATGGCGACGATCCAGCGTGTCAAGGACAAGATTGCCGACATTGCGTCTGGTCTGCCGACCAAAGTGCTCGCCGACGGCACCGAGAGCCGCGTCACCATCGTGCCGTTCTACGACCGATCGGGGCTCATCCGCGAGACGCTCGAAACGCTGAACTCGGCAATCAGCCAACAGGTGCTCGTCACGATCATCGTCGTCGTGCTGATGGTGATGCACCTGCGCAGCAGCCTGCTCATCGGGGCGATGCTGCCGATCACAGTGCTGATGACCTTCATAGGCATGAAGACCTTCGGCGTGGACGCGAACATCGTGGCGCTGTCCGGCATCGCCATCGCGATTGGCACGATCGTGGACATGGGCATCGTGCTGAGTGAGAACATCCTGCGCAGGCTCGAGGAGTCGGAGAAGGCACAAAGCACCGAGCCGACTCTCGAAGTGATCTACCGAGCGACGTGCGAGGTCGGCGGCGCGGTGCTGACCGCGGTCGCCACGACGGTCGTCGGCTTTCTCCCCGTCTTCACGATGGAGGCCGCCGAGGGCAAGCTGTTCAAGCCGCTCGCGTACACCAAGACCTTCGCCCTCATCGCCGCGATCATCATCGCGCTGACGATCCTTCCCGCGGCCGCGCACATGCTCATGGGCTTCCGCCCCAAGGCGAAGCTGATACGGGGCGCCGGCGCGGTCGCACTTACTGTCTCTGGTCTCGCGATCGCAATCTGGTTGCACACGCTCGGCGGGTTGATCGTCACAGCGTTCGGCGCGTTCTACATCGTGAAGCCGTGGCTGCCGACGCTCGTGGTCCGAGGATTGCAGTGGTCGGCGAATCTCATCGCCGTCCTTGTCGTGCTCGTCGTGCTCGCGGGGGCGTGGGAACCGCTCGGCCCGGAACCTGGTGTTGTCGGCAACGCTGTCTTCATCGGGACCATCGTCGGTGGACTTCTGCTCGCCTTCTGGCTCGTGCGTCTCGCATTTCCATACATCCTCGCCTGGACGCTCCGCCACAAGCTTGTCGGCCTCTTGCCTGCGCTCCTTGTCGTGCTCTTCGGTGCGACGGTGTGGCTCGGATTCGATCGCATCTGGGGCTGGCTTCCCGAGTCAGTTAGACAGCGGGAACTCATGGTTGAGGTCGCCCACGCCTTCCCAGGGCTCGGAAGCGAGTTCATGCCGTCGCTCGATGAGGGTGCGTTCCTCTACATGCCCACGACGATGACGCACGCATCGATCGGCGAGGCGACCGACATCCTCAAGGAGCTCGATTCCCGCATCATGAGCGTGCCCGAGGTGGAGCTAGCGGTCGGCAAGATCGGCCGGGTCGAGAGCCCGCTCGACCCGGCGCCGATCTCGATGATCGAAACAGTCATCCAGTACAAGAGCGAGTACAGGACCGATGACGACGGACGCCGTCTGAACTTCCGCTATGACACCGTCGCCGACGAGTTCGTCCGCGACGATGCCGGCAATCTGATCGAGGATCACGACGGCCGCCCGTTCCGCCAGTGGCGCGACGAGATCGAGTCGAACCAAGACATTTGGGATGCGATCATCGCTGCCGCGGACATGCCGGGCGTCACCAGCGCTCCAAAACTCCAACCCATCGAGACGCGCATCGTCATGCTCCAATCGGGTTTCAGGGCGCCGATGGGCGTCAAAGTCTACGGCCCCGATCTGGAGACGATCGAGTCGTTTGGGCTTGAACTCGAACGCCTGCTCAAGCAAGTGCCAAGCGTGCAACCAGCGGCGGTGTTCGCCGACCGCGTCGTTGGCAAGCCGTACCTTGAGATCGACATCGACCGCGAGAAGATCGCCCGCTACGGCCTTACGATTGCAGCCGTTCAAGAGGTCATTGAGGTCGCCATCGGCGGCAAGCCGCTGACCATGACCGTCGAAGGCCGCGAACGGTATCCCGTGCGTGTCCGATACCTCCGTGAACTCCGCGACCAACCAGAGACACTCGGCGACATCCTTATGCCCACACCGATGGGCGCGCAGATCCCGCTGCGCGAACTCGCGACGCTCGAATACCGACGCGGGCCGCAGATGGTCAAGAGCGAAGATACATTCCTCGTCGCGTATGTCCTGTTCGACAAGCTCCCCGGCTATGCAGAGGTCACGGTCGTGCGGGACTCCCAGCGGCTCATCCAGGGCGCGATTGACGCTGGTGACATAATTGTCCCTGCCGGCGTCAGCTACGAGTTCTCCGGGTCTTACAAGAATCAGGTCCGCGCAGCCAAGCGAATGAGCATCGTGCTGCCATTGGCGCTCGCGGTGATCTTCCTGCTCCTCTACTTCCAGTTTCGCAAGGTCGGTGTCACATTGATGGTCTTCAGCGGCGTCTTCGTCGCCTGGGGCGGGGGGTTCCTGATGCTGTGGCTCTATGCGCAGCCCTGGTTCCTTGACACGCACTTGCTCGGAACCAACCTGCGGGATCTGTTCCAGATTGAGCCGTTCAACCTGAGCGTCGCGGTCTGGGTCGGGTTCCTCGCGCTCTTCGGCATCGCCACCGACGATGGCGTCATCATGGCGACCCGCATCGAGCAGTCGATGGCCGAGGAGAAGCCGGACTCGATCGAATCGATACGCAAGGCCGTCGTTGAAGGCGGGCAACTCCGCATCCGGGCCGCCGTGATGACAAGCGCGACCACTATCCTCGCGCTGCTCCCCGTGCTCACCAGCACCGGCCGCGGTTCGGACATCATGGTCCCCATGGCCATCCCATCGTTCGGCGGCATGGCCGTCGCATCCATCACCTGGTTCGTCGTGCCCATTCTGTACTGCTGGGGTGCAGAGTGGAAGCTCCGTTTGTCACACACCCAGCGCAACTCTGATCCTCACACCGTGCCTTCGGCACAAGGAGATTCTCAATGAGAACACTCATCATCTGTGGCGCCCTGACCTGCAGCGCTCTCGCCGGCACGCCTGCCTTCGCGCAGGAGGGCGGCTCACAGCACACGCAGGCGGAAATCAAACCAGTCAATGCGATGTGCCCCGTCGGCAAGGAACCGATCGTGCCAAGCGCGGGGACAGTCGAGTACAAGGGCAAGACCATCGGCATCTGCTGCCCGGGCTGCGGCAAACAGTTCCTTGCCTGGGACGAGACCCGCAAGGACGAGTTTGTCGCGCTCGCCGTCGCCCATCGCGAGCCGGGCATGGAAGGCCACGCGGACCAGGACATGGAGAAGCCGGCAGACACAGCGGCAATAACCGACGCCAGTTGGACCGAGCCATATGCGCTAAACACGTGCCCTGTGTCCGGTCAGAAGCTCGGCTCGATGGGCGACCCCATCGTCGCGATGTACGACGGGCGCGAAGTCCGCTTCTGCTGTGGCGGGTGCATCGACAAGTTCGAAGCCAACCAGGCCAAGTATTGGAAGGCGATCGACGAGCAGATCATCAAGGCACAGCTTCCTTACTACCCGGTTGAGACGTGCGTTGTTTCTGGAGAACCGCTCACAGAGCACGGAGAGGACATTGCCAACAACATGGTCTACGGCAACCGCCTCGTCCGACTCTGCTGCAAGATGTGCGAGCGAGAGTTCAAGGCCGACCCGAAGAAATTCATCGAGAAGCTCGACAGCGCCACGGCAGACGCGCAGCGCAAGGACTATCCGTTCGACACCTGCGTCGTGGCCGGCGGCGAGCTCGGCTCGATGGGCGAGCCCGCGGAGATAGTCGTCGCTGGCCGGCTGATGCGGTTCTGCTGCGCTGGGTGCAAGCCCAAGGTGGAAGCGGACCCCGCGAAGTACACCAAGCTCATCGACGAGGCGTGGCAGGCAAATGGCAAGTTCTTGCCCATGGAGCACGACGCGGAGCATGATGGCGATCACGGCGATGGCCATGGAACAGGTGGCCACGGTGATCACGACCACGGCGGCTAATCACACTCTCTGCTTGCTCATTTCGGAGAACGCCAGATGACCACCCTCTTGCAACAACTCCGTTGTATCCCCGTTCTTGTCGTGCTTGCTCTGGCTGTTCTCGCGCATACGGCTTTGGCGCAGTCCCCCTCCCTGGATTCAGCCGGGGAGGGGGTGGCCCCCGTGAACGCGATGTGCCCGGTCATGACCGACGAGCCGGTCGATACAAGGTTCACCGCAGAGTATGAAGGGACAACCGTTGGGCTGTGCTGCAGGAAATGCCTCACGAAGTTTGAAGCAGATCCGGAGCTGTATCTCGCGAGTATCCCCGAGTTGTTGGCCGTTGCATCTAGCGAGCCCACGATTCAACATGACACAGACGGCCATGAAGACCAACATGCTGATCACGAACACGAGCCACAGGCGGCAGAGCATGCCAGCCACGACGGTGAGGAGCATCCGCATCCCGAAGAGTCGGACACGGCTGCATCATCTTCCAACGACGACGAGCATGATCACGCGACTGATCACGAATCAGGCTCGAAGCTCGTCGCATGGATTGGCAAACTCCATCCTCCCGCGACCCACCTCCCCATTGGTCTGCTGATCGGAGCGGCGGTTGCTGAAGGACTCTTGATCTTCACGCGTCGCGATCTATTCAAGCATGCCTCGGCGTTTTGTATTGCACTCGCCTCTATCGGTGCCGTCACTGCGGCAACACTGGGTTGGTTCAATGCCGGCCTCGTCCTGGTCGATGCCGATTGGGTCCAACTGACACACCGTTGGCTTGGCACAACAACCGCTGTGCTGTCGCTCGTCACGCTCGTGTTATTGCTCAGAGCATCTCGTTCCGCCACCGAGCCAGTCTCTCGAAGCGCTCTTCGGATATCGCTGTTCGTGACCGCGGGCCTCGTCGGCGCAACGGGTTTTTTCGGCGGCGCTCTCGTCTATGGGATCAACCACTACGCCTGGTAGCAATCTGATGACGTGGAACCCGCGACCATCCATCCGCATCCGTTTCGATCCGCAACTACCAACCGGGTGCCGTCACCGCTCGCGCCCGCGTCGTGCCCGGCGAGCAGCCTTCTTGAGCCTGGGCTCCATAGTCTCTGCGACATCCTGCACGCTTGTCGCCTTGAGATACTCCAATTGCTTCGCATGTTGTGCAACGCAAATGCAGCCGGGCGGGCACGGACCCTCCTCGGCGCAATGTCCGAAGCCGAACGAGCAATGGCATTCGATCACGGGGTCGTCGAATGCGACGCAAAGGTCGTACAGCGACACTTGTTCGCCAGCCCGCGACAGCCGAACGCCTCCACCCACGCCGCGTTGGGTTCTGACTAACTTCTTGCGAGCCAGAGCGTTGATGATCTTGCCGAGCGTTGGCCGGGATATCCCCGTCAGTTTCACGAGGTCGGGGATCTGTAAGCCCTCCGGACCGGCCCGTTCAATCAGGCCCATCGAAACCGCAGCCATGGCAACTTGTCGTGAGATCATCTCTTCCTTCCGACTCCAACTGACGCAGGTTCCGACCTTGGTTCAATCAGAATACACAGCGGTGAACAAGGAGCGGAGGATTATGGGCAAGATCGTGGAATACATGCAAAGATGCTATGCTTTGCATGTATACGAGCCCCCGGCGTATCCAAGCGGCGGGTACCGGTTACCCCGAAGACCAGCGGAAAGGAACAAGCCATGAATCGCGGAACGATCCGGATGCCCCTCCTCGTCCTCGCAGGCTGGGCGGTCATCGCCGTAGCTTCGCCGGTGCTGGCGCAGCAAGATGCAAATAGCGCTCATAAGAAGCACAGCGAGCATGCACCCTCGCCAGCACACGAATCGTCCGACGTCCTCACCGAGATTGCGGCGTTGCGTGCCCAAGTTGCTCAGTTGCAGGCCATGCTCCAACGGGGGCACGGTGAGCAGGCACCGAGCGACACGTCGGCGATGGGCAGCGCCGATCGAATGATGAGTGGCATGGGTGACAAGAATCGCATGAAGAGTGGGATGGGTGGTGGTGGTGGTGAAATGAAGGGCATGTCCGGCGGCGGCATGCAGGGCATGGGCGACATGAATCGCATGATGGGCGGAATGGGTAGTGATGGAATGAAGGGCATGTCCGGTGGCGGCATGCGAGGCATGATGGGCAAGGGGCCGGCACCGATGGCGGCCACCAGTGACTCCGGGGAGCTGGCAGTGCGCTCCGACCTGCCCGGCTTTCCCGGCGCATCGCACATTTACCACATTGGTGCAACCGGATTCTTTCTCGACCACCCAGAGCACATCGACCTGTCCACAGAGCAGATCACGCGCCTGAACGAGATGAAGACAGCCGCCATGCTTGAGCAATCCGGTATGGACCGACGCATCGAAGAGCAAGAAGAGGTCATCTGGTCGCTCACCGGCGCCGCGGCTCCGAACATTGGGCGCATCGAAGAAGAACTGCTCACAGTCGGACGGCTCCGCGCCGAAAAACGCCTCGCGTTTATTCGTGCCGTTGGTGAGGCCGCGCAAGTTCTCACACAAGAGCAACGAGATCAACTCATTGGCCTCGGTTCAGGCGACATGCCCGGTCAGACTCCCAGATGACCTGTTCACGCCCATACAAGAAAAGGAGCGCACAATGGCAAAGCATGAAACACAGAAGCCGAGAGTCCGTGTCACCCTCCGTGCGCCGGACGCCGGGACGGTGTTCATCGCCGGATGCTTCAACGACTGGAGCACGACAAGCCATCCGATGACAAAGTCCGAGACGGGCGAGTGGACCGTCTCGCTCGACCTCCCTCCCGGAACCTACGAGTACAAGTTCATCGTTGACGGGCAGTGGTGTTGTGAGGTCGGGTGTGATGAGCCACACAGCGGATGCCCCAACTGCCTACCAAATGCCTTTGGCACCATGAATCGCGTGCTTCTTGTGAGCAATGATGGCCAGGTAATACAGCCTTGATGGCGAGACGATACGATGAGTGTTGACAAAGTGGCACAACTGCGTCGTGCGACAGTGTGGACGGTGATCATTACCGTCCTGCACTTCCTATTGACCACGCAGTCTCACTCGCTTCACTGGCTTCATATCCTTCTCGCTGGATTGTTCCTTGTTCCCGTTTTGATTGCGGCAGTCGCGTTTGAGACAAGGGGCGGGATTATCGCTGCGGCGGCGGTAAGTATCGTGTATCTCTTGCATCTGCTCTGGTCATGGCGGGACTCGCCGCTGGCCAATCCCGATCAATACGCCTGGCTCGCGATATATCCAATTGTCGGGGTCGTTGCGGGTGATCTTGTCCGTGTCGCCAACGAGCGGCAGCGGCAGCGCGACGAGGCTCTTATCAAATCACGGCAGACCGAGATGATCAACGGGATCACCGGCCTGCTGACTGCGGTGAACGTGCGTGATGAGGCGACCGTCGTGCATTCGCACCGAGTCGCAGATCTGGCAACGTCGATCGGCGGCAAAATTGGCTTTGACGGAAGGACTCTGTCCGACCTGCACCTTGCCGCACTTGTCCATGACATCGGCAAGGCTGGCATCCCGGATGTGATCCTGTTCAAGCACGGGCCGCTCGATGATGAGCAGATGGCGACGATGCGTGAGCATGTGGATATTGCTGTCTCCATGCTCCAGAAGATACCCGGCACGGATGCGATCGCCCGCCTTGTCGCCCAGCACCACGAGAGCCCCGATGGCAACGGATATCCGTGTGGTTTGACTACGGACGAGATAGACCCTGCCGCCGCCGTGCTTCGGGTGGCGGATGTGTACTCGGCGCTGACAGAAGAGCGCCCGTACCACCGGGCGATGTCACCGGAGGAGGCTCTTGGCGCGATGGTAAACCTCGCGGGCACAGAGCTGGAAGCGGGCGCCCTCGCTGCCTTGGGCACGATCGTGCAGGGTGGGCCAGCCGAGAGCCCTGTCGGTGACAGATGCGAGCGCATACCGGAGGCATCATCATGAGACGACGCGGTCTCCACCTGATATCGAGCATTGCGATGCTGTTGCACGCCGGTACGACATGGGCACAGGTCTCGCCCGAAGAGCACGCGCAACATCATCCGGAAGCCGCAACTGGCGAAGCGAACCCCGAAGCCCAAACCCCGAACGGCATGGCGGGCATGGGAGAGATGATGAGCCGCATGGGAGTTCCGCCTCCTAAGCAGATTTACCCTCGGCTCATGGATCTTCCATCCATGACCCTTGAGGAGCGTGATGAACTTGAGCGCCTCGGGCACGAGCGGATGCAGAGCGGGACGGCGCTGATGGGCGAGGGGTTTGACGACCTGCTCCGAGTTACAACAACAAACGACTTTGCCGCGATGCAGGCCGCCATCGCGAAGCTCCGTGAGGGTGTTTCACGTTACGACAGCGGGCTTGCCGCTCATAGGGCTCTGGCGGAAGGGATTGCTCCTGACCGAATCGCGATGGATTGGTTCAAGCGAGAAATGAACCTCCAAGGCGCCATCGCTGCTCCGGCGACATCAGGGCCCATGGGTTTGTCGTGGCCCCATCTCATCGGCATGTCGTTGCTCGCGATGTTCGCGGCCGTGATGATCGGTCTGTACTACGTGAAGATGCGGAGAGCAACCGGATTGCTCACGCAACTCGCCGGGAGTCCACTTGTGCCGCCGCCGGACACGGAGCGCAAGCCCGGAAGGGCAAGTGCCGCCCCCGCCGTCCATTCTCAACCGGCGGCGCCGGCGCCGACGGCGGTTCCACCTGCTGCCAGTGCATCACGGCGGTGGACCGGTGAGCTGCGTCTTGATGCTGTGTTCGAGGAAACAACGGACATATCAACATTTCGGCTCGTGAATCCTGGCGGTGGCATGGTCCCATTTGAGTATGTGCCTGGGCAGTTCTTAACGCTCAACCTCGATATCGAGGGCACACAGATCAACCGCTCCTACACGATCGCCTCGTCACCCACGCGGGCGGCGTCGATTGAGATCAGCGTCAAGCGCGAGGAGCACGGCGTCGTTAGCCGATTCTTGCACGACTCGTGCGGTGTCGGCGACCTGCTCAGCGTGTCCGCGCCGTCGGGAGTATTTACATTCGATGGAGATGGGGAAGAGAGCATCGTGCTTATCAGCGGGGGCGTCGGCATTACTCCCATGATGAGCGTGATTCGCTACCTCACGGACACCTCATGGCACGGACACATCTATCTGCTGCATTGCTGTCGAACGACAGACGACTTCTGCTTCCGCCACGAACTGGAGTTGCTCCAACGCAGACACCCACGGCTCAACGTCACCGCAACGATGACGCGTGCCCGGGGCAGTTCGTGGGTCGGTGCGACGGGTCGTCTGTCAGCCGGGCTTATTCAGGAATGCGTGCCTGATATCGCAAGCAAGCTGGTGCATCTCTGTGGACCACCCGGCATGATGGACGCGCTCAAACAGACGCTGCAGGGCCTCGGCGTGCCCGCAAATCGGATCAAGACAGAAGCTTTCGGGCCTGCCGTGCAAAAACCGGCGAGCGCCCCCGCAACGATCACGGACTCGGAGGTGCCCGGTTCGTCCGAAGCGACGGTTCGCTTCACGGTGTCTCAAAAGGATGCACCTCTTGCGCCCGAGGCCACGGTCCTCGAAGCCGCTGAGTCTGTGGGAGTGGAAATTGAAAACTCCTGCCGCGCGGGGACCTGCGGCACTTGCAAGGTGCGGCTCCTCAAGGGAGTGGTCCAGATGGATGTCGAAGATGCGCTCGACGACAGCGATCGGCGCGACGGCATCATTCTCGCGTGCCAGGCGAAGTCAGAGGACGATCTGGAAGTCGAGGCGTAATGATGCAGGAGCGCCAGAAACTCATTGTGACCGGGCTCGTCGTGCTTCTCGCTGTGTTGACACTCGGGTTCTTCACGCACCGCGACCCACGCTTTGCGGGGAGTCTCATGGGTGGTGTGCTGGGCGTCTCTGCCGCGGCCCTGATGCTGGTGCCTCTCGCCTACCTGATTGTCAAGCGCGTGCCGTGGCTCAAGCGCCGAGTCACACCCCGGGTCTCGATGCGTTCGCTTCTCTCGGTCCATATCTACAGCGGAGTCCTGGCTCCGATCCTTGCCATCCTGCACACGGGCCACAAGTTTCAGAGCCCGCTCGGAATCGCACTGACGCTGATGATGCTGATCGTCGTCTTCAGCGGGTATGTCGGGCGCTATTTGCTCGGGCAACTCTCAACCGACCTGCGAACCAAGCGAGCCGACCTCGCCAGGCTGCGGCAGGCATATGACCTCCTGCCCAACGAGATTGCGGCTGATCCTTCAGCCCAAGCGATCCTGCGGGCACAATCCACGCTCGGCGGACGAATTGCCTCGTTCTTTCTAACTCGCGGTTCGCCCGCAACGGCAACGCCGGCAACCCGCGCTCTGAGGCTTGCCGAATCTATCTCCGATTTGGAACTCGCCATACGGACTCACGCGACGGCGAAAGACCTCTTCCGGCGGTGGCTCGTGAGCCACATCATTATCGCGATCATTCTGTATCTGCTCTTGTTCATCCATATCTGGTCCGCGTGGTACTTCGGCATTCGGTGGCTTCCATGAAGAAGTTGGAAATCTTCTACGGAATTGCAACGGTCGGTGCACTCGGCTTCGGGTTTGGGCTGCCATTCCTGGTGCATCGGGGCGGCACCAATGCGCCGCCTGGGTGGGTTGAGTTCGTCACTCCCGGGCCGCTCTCAGATGCCCATGCATTCATCGGTAACGACTGTGCCGCGTGTCACACACCTCATACCGGAGTCGCAACCCAGAAGTGCGTGTCCTGCCATGCCAACAGCGAGCACCTCCTTTCGACGCCGGCAACGGCATTTCACGCCACAGTTGGTTCGTGCACCGGATGTCACATCGAACATGATCCCCAGGGCGTCGCGGTATCAAGAATGGACCACGGCTTGCTCGTTGCGATCGCCCGGGACGCGGGGCTCGCAGGGGACGGCACCAACGATGCCACCTGGATGACGCGATCTCTCATCCACGCGCGGCTGGCCGGTCGTCCACACGAACGCGCGACTATCGCAGAGATGACACTGGACTGCGCCAAGTGCCATGCAAGCGAAGAACCACATCGCACGCTCTTCGGGTCCGACTGCTTGTCCTGCCATTCAACCACCACGTGGACTGTTCCGGAGTTTGTGCATCCCTCCCCGCGCTCCATGGACTGCGCTCAGTGTCACGTGGCGCCACCGAGCCACTACATGGGGCACTTCAACATGGTGTCGAAGCGCGTCGCGGGCATTGAGCACGCCGATGTGACCCAGTGCTTCCTGTGTCATCGAACCAACTCCTGGAACGAGATCCCAAAGGTCGGGTGGTACAAGCACCACTAAGAGAGGCGGGAAGTCACACGCAATGCTCGAACAGGTCATCACCATCACCGTGCAGTTCATCGAGGGTGTTGCTGCCCTGATGATCGCCGGCTCGGTTCTGGCCGGTGCGGTTGAGCTCGGAAATGCCGCATGGCGCAGGCAACTGGCACACCGCACTACCGCAGTGCGGCTCCGGCTCGCGGAGCGCCTGGTGCTCTCTCTGGAGTTTCTGATTGCCGCGGACATACTCAAGACCGTTGTCACTCCGACACTCGAAGGCATGGCAGTGCTAGGTGCGGTCATCGTCATTCGAACGGTGTTGAGCCTGAGCATTGCCTATGAGTTGCGTCGAGATGGCAATCAAAGGAAGGACGAATCGTGAATCCAGAACCCGATCGAGCCAATGCCCACGTAAAGCGCAAGCCAGTCCGGAATTCGCAAGAGATACGCGAATCCGTGGATATCACCGATTGGTGCAATGTGAGCCGGCGCGGCTTCCTCGGCACCAGTGCGGCGGCGGCTCTGGCAGGCTACTCCATGATGAGCCCGGCATTGCGGGCTGCTGTTCTCACACTCCCTCGCGCTGGCGCGATCGGCGAACTCTGCGCGGCTGATCCCAATGGCATTGACCTGGTCGTGGAGCGACAGGTGGTCGTGGTCGATGGAAGCCCCAGTACAGCGATCACAATCAATGGCTCGATTCCGGGTCCCGTCATCCGCATGCGTGAAGGCGAGGATGCCCTGATCCGGGTCCACAACCGGATGAAGGAATCAACCTCGGTCCATTGGCACGGCATTCTGCTCCCGTTCACGATGGATGGAGTGCCTGGAATCAGCTTCGAAGGCGTCCCTCCCGGCGAGACATTCACCTACCGATTCCGTGTGCGGCAGAACGGAACCTATTGGTATCACAGCCATTCTGGACTCCAAGAGCAGCTCGGGCACTACGGACAACTCATCATCGAACCGGCGCAGCCCGACCCGGTCTCGTATGACGTGGAGTACTCGGTCGTCCTCTCTGACTGGACCGACCAAGACCCTCACGTCGTCATGCGCAAGCTCAAGACCATGGAAGGGTATTACAACTTCCAGCGTCCAACAGTCGCGAATCTGGGCGATCAAATGGAAGCGACGGGTGACAGTCTGGTCGAAGTGCTCAGCAAGCGGCTTCAATGGCAATGGATGCGGATGGATCCCACCGACATCGCAGATGTCACTGGCGCCACCTACACATACCTCATGAACGGAAAGAGCGCAGGTGAGAATTGGACCGCCGTCGCGCGTCCGGGGCAGCGTGTTCGACTGCGACTCGTCAACGCCTCCGCCATGACCTACTTCGATTTCAGGATACCGGGCCTGCCGATGACGGTGGTGCAAGCGGACGGCCAGAACATCAAGCCGGTCGAAACCGACGAGCTGCGCATCGCGGTCGCCGAGACCTATGACGTTCTCGTCAGCATCCCGGACGATCGCGCATACACGCTCTTTGCGGAGACAATGGACCGCAGCGGGTACACGCGCGGCACACTCGCGCCCCGCCAGGGCATGACCGCCGAGATCCCGGCGCGACGCAAACGTCCCATGCTGACCATGAAGGACATGGGCATGGTGCACGGCGGTATGGAGATGGGCGATCACACCGGACACACCCCGGCCCCCGAGCATGCGCAGCATGGCAGTGAAGCAATGCAGGGCGAACGCGGTGAGCACGCCGGCCACACCCAGGGCGGGACGCGCACGCTGCCAATCAGTAATCTGCCGGACAGCATCATGCACGGCCCCGACAAGCACGGGCCGGGCAGCGTCGCCATGGGGATGGTTGCTTATCGGCGGCTCGATGACCCCGGTGTGGGACTCGGAAACGACGAGCGACGTGTGCTCACCTACTCCCAACTGCGTTGTTTGAAGACGCCGCGCGACCGTCGCCCGCCCACTCGCCAGTTTGATCTGCACCTGACGGGCAACATGCAAAAGTATATCTGGGGCTTTGATGGTAAGAAGTGGTCTGAGTCTGACATGATCAGGTTCCAATACGGCGAGCGTCTGCGGATCAACATGATCAATGACACGATGATGAATCATCCGATCCACCTTCACGGGATGTGGATGGACCTGTACGCAGGTGAGGACTACGCCCACAACCCGCGCAAGCACACTGTGAATGTGCAGCCATCGGAGCTTCTGACCGTGGACATCACCGCCGATGCGCCCGGCCAGTGGGCATTCCATTGCCACCTGCTCTACCACATGGACATGGGCATGTTCCGAACTATCGCGGTTGTGCGATCGTTAGACGGAGGGTCGACTGATGCGGACACCTGATCGCTGCATGATGGCTCTTGCCGGGATGTTCTTTTGCTCGTGGCTCATTAACTCGGCTATCGCCCAGAGCCACGAGCATGAAGCTCCCCCCACGCACCACGCCTCCACTGGACCGCACAATACCGAGCCACATAAGGCGCATGAATCACAGCCGTCGGCGGCCGACCTACCCACGCACCATGAGACTGCAAACGACGACGCCGACTCCGCAAACCAGCCCGACGACCCTTCGCTGCCCGAAGGGATGACGCTCGATGAGGTCCTGGACCGAGCGGCCAGTCCACCACCGGACCACTTCCCGAATCCGGTTCCCGACAACGAACTGCGTTACTTCACGTTGATCGAGCAGCTCGAATACCGCATCGCTGATGAAGGAAAGGACGAGTTCGGATGGGATGCGCAGGGCTGGATAGGGTTTGACTACGACAAATTCTGGTGGAAATCGGAAGGCGAAGCGGCATTCGACGGTATGGGCGAAGGAGAATCACAGACCGACTTCCTCTATTCTCGGCTCATAACACCATTCTGGAACGCGCAGGTCGGTGTGCAGTACGCCAACGAGTGGGATTCCGGTGAATACTCCGACCGATGGTCGGGCGTGCTGGCGCTTGAGGGGTTGACGCCTGGTCTGATCGAGCTCGACTCCTCTCTCTACATCTCCGAAGACGCCGATGTCACCCTGGAGTTGGAGGCGGAATACGACCTGCGGATCACCCAAAGACTCGTGCTTCAACCGCGTGCAGAAGCGGGCTTCGCATTCCAGGATGTTCCGGATCGCCAACTCGGCTCTGGACTGACTGAAGTCAACCTCGACCTGAGGCTGCGCTACGAGGTCGAGCGCGAGTTTGCGCCGTATATCGGTGTTCGGTATGGATTCCTCGCCGGAGAAACCGCCAACAACGCTGACGCTGCCGGGGTTGACACAGAGCAACTCTATTTCATCTTCGGTTTTCGCATCGCTTTCTGATGAACGACGCCTCGATGAGAGGCGTCGGTGGAGATCGGTTTGTTCCTATCCAGACGAGTCATCACGATGTTTCAAAGAGCACGACTGCGAACGCAGTTGCTGCTCGTGGTCAACGCATCACTGGGGCTCTTGTTGCTTGTGTTTGTGGTCATGGACTACCGGCTCGCGATGCAGTCTCATCTCCGTGAGAAGTCCATTGCTCTCAGCGAAGAGGCCAGAACCGTCGCCTCTGCCGTTCAGGCTCTTGCACCGGCCGGACACGGCGCGATGCAGCGCTACGTTGATGCCACGTGCGACCTCATGAATGCGGAGGAATCACCCGGACATCGTATCGCGGCACGTGCTGGCGACTCGCTCTTTGAATCACACGCCACCGAGCACACGAACGAGGCGCGTGATGTGGAGCACACAGGCGTGGTTACCGGCACATACACCTCAGGGGACATTGTCGTTGAGATCAGCGAGCTGCGTGCGCCACTCGTCGAGTTCACGCGCCGCGCCGAGTTTGGGCGCGTCTTCGCCATCGGGATTGGAGCTGTCATCGCAGCCGCGCTTCTCAACGGTCTTCTTCTCCATCTCGTGAGCCGTCCGCTTGAACGGACGGCCAGAACGATTCGAGAGATTGGAAGGGGGAATTTCGGGACCACCATCGCGAGCGCAGCAAACAAAGAATTGACCGAACTCGCTGACGAGGTCTCCGCGATGAGTAGCGAACTGGCCCGCCGAGACAGCGATCGCCGGGCGCAGCTCGACCGAGCGCGCCGCTTGCAAGACCATCTCCTGCCGGTGCTCCCAGTTGGCGGCGCCCACATTGCCGTCGAATACCACCCCGCACAGGAGATAGCCGGCGATTTCGTTGATGTCATCACCTGCGCGAATGGCGATACGATCCTGTGCCTCGCCGATGTAGTCGGGCACGGGATTCATGCCGCGATGGGTTCTGCGGTGCTCAAGGCCCTCGTGCTTGCTTCTGACATAGAGACACTGACCCCCGCAGCGATCTTGCGATCAGTGAACCGGCGGTACTGTGAGCTCAGCCTGCCGGAAGACTTTGCTTCGATGACCGTCGTGCGGGTGAACTCGAACCAATCCGGTGCGATGTACGCCAGTGCTGGGCATGAACCCGCGCTCATTGCTCGTGCCTCGGGACCAATCGAGCGGTTGACCTCGACCGGGCTGCTTCTTGGCCTTGACCCCGAATCCGGCTTTGATCAAGTTCAACTGGACCTGGAGCCGGGCGATCGAATTGTGTTGCTCTCTGACGGAGTGAGCGAGGCGAGCAACGCCGACCATGAGCTGCTCGGGCGAGCGGCAGTCGTCTCAGAAGCCGAGGCGAGCGGACCGGGCGATGCCGCGAGGCTTGCGTTCGCGATTATCCACGCGGCAGAACGGCACCGTGGCGACGCACCAGCGCAAGACGATGCGACGGTGCTCGTCTATTCGGCAGATCCGAATGCAGCCGCAACGAGGAGCCCCCAATGCGTCACATGAAATGGCATGTACTTGGTTGCGCGATGCCGCTGCTGGTCATCTTCCTGCTTCCGCTCTTCGGGGTTGACAGCGGGATTGTCCTATTCATCTTCATCGTGCTCATGTTTGGGTGCCATCTCCTCATGATGATGCACGGGCACGAACACACTGATGCCAACGACAAAGGACACACTCATGAACACCATTAGCCCCAGGCGAGCGGGCATCGCGTTCGGCGGAGCCTGCGGTCTGATGTACCTCGGTTGCGTATTCGTGATGCAGACCGTGCCGGAGACCGCGGTCGTGAGATTCTTCAATAGCATCATGCACGGGATCAACGTGGAACCGATCATGCGATGGGACATGCCCTGGTGGGAAGCCATCATCGGGTTCATCCAGTTCAGCATCCTGGGATGGCTGTTCGGAGCGCTCGTCGCTGTTCTGTACAACATCAGCTCTAGGCCAGACAAGTAGCGTGTTCAGTTCAGTAGTAACGTCGAGCGCAATCGCGGACACATAGACCGGAGCCCAGCGACAATGCAGAATCATACCAAGACACACGCCGAAGCCAGCCAACACGATGCGCATGCGAATCACAGTGCGCCCAACCACGAAGGTGTCGCACACGGTCATCACGACCATCATGCGCACATGGTGGCCGACTTCAGAAGACGCTTCTGGGTATCGCTGATTCTTACTGTCCCGGTGGTGACGCTGGCGCCCATGATCCAATCGTTGCTTGGACTCGAAGAAGCAATGAGTTTCCCGGGCGACGCGATCATTCAGTTCGTGTTTGCGACAGTTGTCTACTTCTACGGTGGCTGGCCGTTCCTCAGCGGCCTACAGCGTGAGATCCACAAGAAGATGCCCGGGATGATGACTCTTATCGCCCTGGCGATATCTGTCGCGTATTTCTATTCCGCTGCTGTGGTCTTCGGGCTCGAAGGGGAAGTCTTTTTCTGGGAGCTGGCCACGCTCATCGACATCATGTTGCTCGGGCACTGGATCGAGATGAAGTCGGTGATGGGAGCTTCGGCAGCGCTGGAGAAGCTCGTCAAACTGATGCCGTCCGATGCCCACCTCGTCCAGAGCGACGGAACAACACGAGATGTGCCGGTCACCGAGTTGACCCACGGAGTGCGTGTGCTCGTGAAGCCCGGTGAGAAGATCCCGACGGATGGAATCATCGTCGAGGGACGATCCACAATCAACGAGGCGATGCTCACTGGCGAGAGCAAGCCGGTCGAGAAATCCGAAGGAGACCAGGTCATCGGTGGCTCGATCAACGGCGAGTCCGCATTCACGATCGAGGTTGAACGGACGGGTGATGAGACCTATCTCGCCCGCGTAATCGAAATGGTGCGAGAGGCCCAGCAGTCCAAGTCGCGCACACAAGACCTCGCCAACCGCGCGGCTCTGTGGCTCACGATTATCGCGATCTCGGTTGGCTCGCTGACACTGATTACTTGGATTCTCATCGGCAAGCCGTTCGACTTCTCGCTCGAACGCGCCGTCACAGTGATGATCATCGCCTGCCCGCACGCGCTGGGTCTGGCGGTCCCGCTTGTTGTGGCGGTGTCCACCGCGATATCCGCGAGCAACGGCCTGCTTATTCGAGACCGGACCGCGTTTGAACGCGGACGCGACATCGACGCGATCGTGTTCGACAAGACGGGCACGCTGACCGAGGGTCGCTTTGGCGTTACGGACGTTGTGTCTCTCGGCGACCACTCCGAGGAAGAGTTGCTCAGGTTGGCGGCGAGTCTTGAGACCCAGTCGGAGCACCCGATCGCCGAGGGAGTCGTCCGAGGCGCCGAGGAGCGCGGCATCCAAGTTTCGCCGCCCAAGGAGTTCAGAGCGATCCCAGGCAGGGGCGCCGAAGCGGTCGTCGATGGAGTTCGATTGCGGATTGTCAGCCCCGGCTTCCTCCGAGAGAACGCACTCACCGTGAACGATGCTCGCGTGGATCAGATCACAAAGCAAGGCAAGACGGTGGTGTATGTCGTGATCGATGACAAGGTTGAAGGCGCTATCGCGCTGGCCGACATCATTCGGCCGGAATCGAGCGAGGCCCTTCAGCGACTGAAGGCGATGGGGATTCAGGTGATGATGCTCACCGGTGACGCACAGGCCGTCGCGCAATGGGTTTCCGAGGAGCTCGGTCTCGACGACTACTTTGCCGAGGTCCTGCCGGACCAGAAGGCATCGAAGATCAAGGAGGTTCAGTCGCGCGGGCTCGTAGTTGCAATGACCGGCGATGGTGTCAACGACGCCCCCGCGCTGACCCAGGCTGACGTAGGCATCGCGGTCGGCGCCGGGACAGATGTGGCGATCGAATCGGCGGACATCATCCTCGTTCGTTCAGACCCACGTGACGTGACAGCGATCGTCGAGTTGTCGCGGGCGACCTATCGCAAGATGGTGCAGAACCTCTGGTGGGCCACTGGCTACAACGCGTTCGCCATCCCGGCGGCTGCGGGTGTGCTCTATCCGATGGGGATCGTGCTATCGCCGGCGGTTGGGGCCGTGTTCATGTCGCTCTCTACCGTGATCGTTGCGATCAACGCTCGGTTCCTAAGAGTTGAGCGGACGGACGGTAGATCCCGGCACGGTCGAGCGTCTATCTCAGACGAGCGAAGAACGACGTCGTGAGTCTTCGGGTGAATCAGAGGAGCCCGTCGGGAGTGATCGAAAGGAGTATTGACGATGACATATGCCAAGAATGCGCTGATCGCGTATGCAGGACTTCCACTCCTCGTTGGATGCTCTGCAGTGCCTACACAGTCGGAACGGGCACACGGAGTTGTATGCCCGAAGTGCGAGATTGTGTGGGTAGAGCGACCGAATATGAATGACCCCTACATGATGTCGACTGTTCAGAAACGGGAAATGGCCGGCCCTGACTGCGAGTCTGCCGTCAAGAGGTTTTTCAAGACAGGGCATCTCGAGCATTATTGCTCATCGTGCGAGGGCACTATGTGGTATTGCACGACCGAACCCGAGCTCGCAGCGCAACGTGGGGCGGATAAGCCCACCGGTCGGAGTACTAGCCCGTGAATGACTGCCACATTTGAGACAAGCGACAACGCCTCTACGAGGCACCTTAAGGAGATAACCCATGACCGCACACAAACACCGCGGGCTCGCAGCCCTGTCCATGGTAGCGATCGTCCTCGCGGCCGCGTTCGGCTTCGCGAGCGCCGCCGCGGAGCAACCCGAAAGCAACCCCACGCCGGCGGCCGAAACAAACGAACCCGCTACCCAGTCATCCGGGGCGAGCGCGGAGGCCAAGCTCACGGCCGCCGAGCGTGTCTGCAAGATGTTCCACGACCGAGAGAGCGGAGCTCCGCGCGGCATCGCCGGTGCCGAGGCCAACTACTTGTGGTCGAAGCGACGCATGACGGCAGAGCTTGAGCTGATCGGACTCAAGCCAGAGCACGGCACCAAGGCGGCTGCGATTGAGCGCCACCTCAACTGGATGCGCGCATGGCACGAGACCGTGGTCGAGTCCGGCGCCTTTTCGCAATACGAGATTGCAACAACGGAGTACTACATCGCAGAGGCCGAAGCGCTCCTTGCGGCGGTAACGGGTCCGTGACAGCGATCGTGCTCATCAGCGCCGCGCTCGTGTTGCTTACGACCGCGCTGCACTTGGCGTACTTTTCTGTCGTTGCGCGACGACGAAGCCCGCACATGCGCCTGGGGCACCTGCGCTTCTACGCACTGATGATTGGTCTCTTCGCGATCCATGTCATGGACATCGCCCTGTACGCGGTCGGGTTCTACGTTGCGTCGGATGTTCTTGGGCTCGGAGATCTCCGGGGTGAAGGAGCAGCCGGCGCGCTCGGCCATTTCTACACCTCTGCTGTGATCTACACGACGCTCGGCTTCGGAGATGTCTTGCCGAGCGACCACCTGCGGTGCCTCACCGCGACCGAAGCTCTCAACGGCCTCCTATTCATTGCGTGGTCGGCCGCATTCATTTTCGCCACCATGTCCCGCTTCTGGGCCGACCATGGCAACAAGGAGAGCTCCGATGGATAATGCAGTCTCACTCGTTCAGGCGTATCTGCGGGTCAATGGGTACTTCACAGTCACCGAACTCCCGGTGATTGAGGCGATGCGCGGTGGAGGCTACAGGACCGCAACCGATATCGATGTGCTCGCGTTCCGCTTCCCGCGCGCCGGGCGGCTTGTCCCCAGGCACGGCGCCTCTCGATCGAGGGACCGCGCCAACCACGACGTCGATCCAGAACTCGGTATTGATGGTGAATCGGCAGACATGCTGATTGGTGAGGTGAAGGAGGGAAAGGCAGAACTCAACCGCGGCGCCCGCGAGCCGGCAGTAATAAGAGCTGCGCTGACACGGTTCGGATGCTGCAGCCCTGAGCGCGCAGAATCCATCGCCCAAGAACTCGTTCGTCGTGGCCACGCCGAGACAGACCACGGGCATCGTGTGCGTCTGGTTGCGTTTGGATCGACCACGGGAGCTGGCGCTGCTCCCAACTACCACATCATCCGGTTCGCTCGTGTGGTGAGTTTTCTTGAGAGCCATCTCAGTCACAACTGGGACACCCTCCGACAGGCGGAGTTCAAAGAGCCGGGGCTCGCGTTCCTCGGTCTTCTTCACAAAGCTGGCGTTCACCTTCGCACTCCGAAGAGTTAGGCGCTGACCCGAGCCCGTGGTCGGCAGTGTGCGAGCGTTCGCTCATTAGGCCGGGGGCACAAGCTCCGTGTGAATCGCATCGATGTGGCGCTTCGAGAGTCCGTGTCGCGTTCGATAGGACAGTTCTCGGCAGGGACGCTGCGCCGCTGCGCACTCAGTCGAGTCCAGTCGAGTCGCATACCAGCGAGCCAGCGGCGCGGATGTCGCGCCGTGAAGCATCACACTGAGCACCACGGTGAGCATGACGACCGCGAACAACAAATCAGAATGCGGCACCGTCAATCCTTCGAGCAGCAGAAGGCCGAACAACGCCGACGCCAGCCCGCGGGGACCGAACCACCCAAGGAAGATCCGAGTCTCCAACGATGTTCTCAGCCCGAGGAGACTCACCGACATGGCGATCATTCGTACGCACGCGAGAGACAGCACCGCGTATATCGCGATGTGCCAGGTGACGGAAGCGAGGGCCTCCTCCACAAACATGACACCGACAAGAAAGAAGGTCAGCAGCATCAGTAGTATGCCTTCGGGTTCCGCGAAATCGGCCATCGTCTCCGTTGAACGGCGCGAAACATTGCCGAAGGTGAGGCCGCCAACATAAGCCGCAATGAAAGCGTTGCCACCAAGATGTTCCGCCCCGATCGCGGCGAGGAGCGCTAACGACACGCCTGATAGCGCGCAGAACGCGCCGTCAATCCACTCCCGCCGAATAGAGTGGTCGAGGCACTTTGCACCCAGCCCGCCGATAGCGACGCCCGCGATCAGCCCGAGCAGTAACTGAAGTGACGCAAACCGCATCGCGCCGGGGAAAGAGTGGTACGGTGACTCTGGCATGCTCTCGGGACCAGCAGCGCTTGCCATCCATGCAAAGAACAAGATGAGCGGGACCGCCAGGCCATCATTGAGGCCGCTCTCGACGCAGAGTGCCTGCCGGACGCGGAGCGGCACCACCTCGTTTGACACCACTGCGTGACTGAGCGCTGCGTCTGTAGGCGCGAGGATTGCAGCAAGAAGTGCGAGTTCCCACACACCAAACTGTGGAAAGAGGAGCCACGCGGCGGTCATTCCAATCGCGATCATCAAGGGCATGCCGATGCCGAGCATCCTGGCTGGCATCGCAAGGTCCCGACGCAACGCCCTCAAGTCGATCCGGGCGGCATCCGTGAAGAGCAGGACAATGAGCGCGATCTCACCAAAGACGCGTACAAGTAGATCGACCCCGACTGTGGGCGAGAGCGTTATTTGGTTTGTGCGCTCTGCGACTAATCCGAACGCGAGCCCGGCGCCGAGGAAAACCATCTGCCCGGTTACAATCCCTCGCGAGAGAAGACGCGAGAACAACCCGTACGCCAGCAGCAATGCCGATATGACGATGAGCCCGTGTTGCTCAAGCATGCGTCGCTCCGGACCGCAGTGGTCGAGACCTCACGAAGTCTAACGGAGGACCGCGGCCGGGTGCTTAGGCAACGACGCTCCATCGCTGACTGTCAGCTCCCTCAGCGCGAGCCGAGGAGTACACATCAGAGACCAGGTACGCCTCGCCTTACGGATGCTGCGACTGCGCGAGGATCGAATTGGCAACACTTGCGTGAGCAGCCGTGGGTGCCCGCGGGATGTCAGCTGTTTGGCCACCCCGCACCGCGACCACCCCACCCGCAACGGAAAACGCCACCACGGCCTGAGTAAGCCACGATGTCGCGGACTCTCACTCTTATCATGGTCGAATCTCTTCGTGGTGTGCACCGGCCCTCGCCATGCAACGATCAGATCGATACTCCCCCGGTCGACTCCACGTGGAGAGCGGAGGGGGTCGTTCGGCGAAGCGGCGACGATGTTCGATGGGAGTCGCCGCATTGAGCATGTGTTGTAACTGTGACGATCGGGACTGTCTTCAACTGCGGCCCGGAAACGCTCCGAATAAGGTGACACAATGAAGCCGAGAAAAGCGACCTATCGTGTCCACCGCTGGATTGGCTTGATCGTTAGCCTCCAACTCCTTGCCTGGAGCACCGGAGGATTCCTCTTCAGCATTCTCTCGCTGGACAACGTGCGTGGAGAGCGCGACATCGCAACGACACCGTACGAGCCAATCCCAGCAACTGCCGTTGCGGCTCTGCCAGAGCACATCCGACTTCACGTGGCGTTGCTCCAGTCGCAGCACCCGAACCTGGCGACTGTCGCGCTCCGAGACAGAGGGTGCGGAACCGCTTGGGAAGTACACGCCACTGACGGCAAGTTCATCGCACGGCTGGATGACGTCACGGGTCAGCCACTCCCGGCCCTCACGGAAGATGATGCACTTTCTATTGCCGTTCGAGACTTCGCCCACGCGGCAGCAGTGAAGAGCATCGACTTGATCGCAACGAACCCGCCCACCGAGTATCGGAAGGGCGCCCTCCCCGCGTACGTCGTCACACTCGACCATCCGAAGCGCCCGCACATCTATATCGATGCGCGCACAGGCGAAGTCACGGCACGACGCAATCGTTCGTGGCGTGTCTTCGACTTCTTCTGGATGCTGCACACCATGGACTACAGTGGACGGGATAACTTCAACCACCCGCTCCTGACCGTGTTCAGTCTGCTCGCGGTCGTGACGGCCGGCACCGGGGTAATGCTGTGGGGTTGGCGCGCGATGCCATGCCGAAGACGAAGGCTGTCGCCTTCAAGGACGATCGAATCGACCAAGACATGACTTGGCTTGGGCGTCGCGATCAATCGCGCTGCGCTGTACAGCCTGTGCGCTCATTTATTTGCTAGATGAGCGCCACCCTTGCAGCAAGTCGGAACCGTACTCACAGCCCCGGCCTGCTTCGCGGATTCCTGCGCCGGGCAGCGATCCTTGCAGACGAGTTCGCCATTGATGGGGCATTCGATCCGGCCGGGGCAATCCGCCCGCTCCGGATCGATGGACGGGCACTGGTCGCGACAGACCAACTCACCGGTCAGGGGGCACTCGATCTTGCCCGGGCAGTCGGTGCGAGTGGTGTGCTGCGAAACAAGACTGATCGCTCCGACGCTCGACGTTGCTACCAAGGCGGTCGTAAGTCCGATGAATCCTTTGCGAGACATCATGGGAAGGACTCCTGTGTGGTGTTGTCCGTGAAGGCCCGACGCGAGCCCTCATGTGGTCCAACTCCACCATTATCGACCTTGGACCACGGTGAAAGGTCAAGGGGATTCTTCGGCTTTGATGGGATTTACTCAGATTCACCTGGACCCGGACTTTCCAGCCCCTCGATCACCCCGCAGCGGCCTGTGCCGTCAGTCTGTTCGCATCGGCAACGCCACTTACGGAGCGCCTTCTCAACCGCCTTCAGGTCTTTGATCTGCTTCGCGACTCCCTGGAGTCTCTCGTCGATGAGCCCACGGACTTCCTGCTGAGGCGCTCGCTTATCGTCCCGCAACGCAAGGAGCGACTCGATGTCCGACAGGGTGAAGCCCGCGCTTTGCGCCGCTTTGATGAATCGGAGTTGTTCTAGAGATGCTTCACGGTACAGCCGGTAGCGACTCGCACTCCGCGCCTCGGGTGCCAGAAGTCCTCGCCGCTCGTAGTACCTGACGGTCGTGGTTGGAACGCCTGCGGCAGACGCGAGCTGCCCGATCGTGTAAGACCCCATGCTCATTAGACACCATACTACCCTGTACCACAGTGCAATGTTTGGCATCCGACCAATCACATCGGATCGGAATGAGCGGGTGACACCGAGTCGCGGGCCCGCGTGACGCTGGTGGCATGATCCAGATGACCGGCTCACTCTCATCGACTCGCCGCCTGTCGTGTAGATCAACGCAGCCAGTTCTCGCGCATCGGATTCGCCGGGCATGGCGAATCCACAGCACCTGAACCCCTCAGGCTCGTGTCGTCCGACAGGCCTGCGGCCGGGAGGGGGCAAGGTCGCCCCGCCTCTGCCGCCGGGGCCGGGCTGGACGAACCCCGACGGCCCCGGCGAGCCGACTGGACTCTGACTTTGACGACCGGGAACCGCCAATCGGTGGGACTGCGGCCGGCAAAGCGGCTGCTCCGCTTTGGTCTGGACACGCGAGACCAGATGGGTATACTGAAACTGCGACATGGTCCATTCCGTGTAAGATAGTGCGTAACGGATGTACCCTATGGCCGATGGCATCGAGTCCAATAACCGCGACCTGCTGGAGCGCCTCCACCGCTCGTTCGAGGGTCCGTTCACCCCCGCCGACGCGGCCAGCGTGCTGAGCCTGGAGAAGCCGCGAGCGCGCCGCCTGTTGGCCTATCTCGCGTCGCGGGGGTGGCTTTCCCGCGTGAGGAGGGGGCTCTATACAACGGTCCCGCTCGGGGCGACCTCACCTTCTGATTGGCGAGAGGACCCGTGGATTGTGGCCGCGAGCACGTTCGCGCCGTGCTATATCGGTGGGTGGAGCGCGTGCGAGAACTGGGGGCTTACCGAGCAGGTCTTCCGCGACATCGTCGTAATCACGGCGCGCGCGGTCCGCAGCACCAAGCAGACAGTGCAGGGCACACCGTTCC
Source organism: Phycisphaerales bacterium (assembly GCA_029260345.1). Lineage (GTDB taxonomy): Bacteria > Planctomycetota > Phycisphaerae > Phycisphaerales > UBA1924 > OFTM186. The sequence continues at coordinate 780,358 of JAJDDK010000005.1, forward strand.
TGATCAAGCAGCGAGCAGAAGAGCTTCACTTCGGCACGAAGACCGTTTGGCGGAACCGGCAGCGTGTGCTCGTCTCGGACCCGAGCCGCACTGTCGCCGACATCCTCGACGACCCATCGCTCGGAGGCGGCATCCGTCACATCACCGAGGTCATCGGTGAGTACCTTGATGGCGAGCACCGCGACACGGGCACGCTCCTCAAGTATCTCGAACGCCAGGGCAACCGCACCGCGTTCAAGCGGCTGGGTTACATCCTCGAAACCATGCGCCGCGAGCCGGAGTTTGCGGAACTCTGCCGCGAGCGCATCAGCACGGGGCTCTCGGCGCTCGACCCTTCGGTCAAGCGCAAGGGCACGATCTCCAAGCGCTGGAACCTCCGCGTCAACGTCGGACTTGACGCCTCCTGAAAGCCACGCATGATCTCACGCATCCACATCGATGAGCGTGTGCGCGAATGGGGCCTGCGCGAGGACGTGATCGAGAAGGATTACGTGCTCGGGTGGCTGCTCTGGGGAATCGGGACCGAGCCAGAACTCTCCGAGCAGTGGGCCTTCAAGGGGGGAACCTGTCTCAAGAAGTGCTACCTTGAGACGTACCGTTTCTCGGAAGACCTCGACTTCACCATCGTCCCCGACGGTCCGATCAACGCGGAGGATGTTGAGCCCGTCCTGCTCCGGATGCTCGACCGTGTTGGGCAAGAGTCGGGCATCAGCTTCACGCAGCAAGCGCCCCGGTTGCGGACGGCCGCACCGGGACGCTACACCGAAGGGCGCATCTACTACACCGGACCGAGACAGAACCCCACCGTCGCCCGTGTGAAGCTCGACCTGAGCGGCAGCGAAGTCATCGCACGCCCGACCGTTGTGCGGCCCATCTCGCACCCGTACCCCGATGACCTGCCCGACCCGGGCGCGGTCCGGTGCTACGCCTTCGAGGAGGTCTTCGCGGAGAAGATCAGGGCGATGGGGGAGCGAGGTCGCCCGCGTGACCTCTACGACATCGTCAACCTGTACCGGCGCGAGGACCTGCACGCCCAGCATGAACTCATCGTCACGGTACTGCGCGAGAAGTGCCGCACCAAGGGAGTTCCTGTCCCGACCTTCCGCGCAATTGAGCAGGCGCAGACACGAGCCGAACTTGAGGCCGAGTGGCAAAACATGCTCGGGCATCAACTCCCGGTCACGCCGCCGTTCGAGGCGTTCTGGTCGGAGCTTGCCGAATTGTTCGAGTGGCTCGAAGGTGCGAGAGCACCCACCGTTCGTGCACGCATCAGCGTCGCCAGCGCCGGGGCCGAGGACGCGTCCTGGACACCGCCGCGGACCGTCACCACCTGGGGCGGCGCTGCGCCCTTGGAATCGGTGCGCTTCGCCGCGTCGAACCGGCTCTGCGTCGAGCTTCGGTACAACGGCACGACGCGCCTGATCGAGCCCTATTCCCTCCGGCGTTCGCAGGCGGGAAACCTCCTGCTTTACGCCATCCGCACGGACTCTCGGGAGCCGCGCGCATACCGCGTGGACCGCATCCAGGGGGTCCGGGTCACGGACCGCGTCTTCACGCCTGTCTACCGAGTCGAGATCGGCGCCGCCGGCCCGCTCTCGGCCCCGCCGCTCACGGATGTCAGGCGATCGGTGCACCGCTCGCGGCCGTCAAGCTCTGGACCCGTCTACATCATCCAATGCCCGTCCTGTGGCAAGCAGTTCCGCAGGAAGACGCGAGACATGACGCTCAGGAGTCACAAGACGCCGGACGGGTACCAGTGTCACGGTCGAGGACGAGGCTTTCTTGTCGATACACGATACGGGTGAGCGCCGAGTGTACCCATGGGATAAATCGGCGCGATTGAGCATGAGCGACAACGACCAGCACGACCACGAATCTGAGTACGAGAAGGGCAGCCTCTCGCTGACCGGCTCGATCGCGATGGGCACCGGCGTCATGATCGGCGCCGGCATCTTCGCGCTCACCGGACAGGTCGCTGAGCTCGCCGGCGGCCTCTTCCCGGTGGCGTTCATCGCCGCGGCGTTTGTCGTCGCATTCAGCGCGTATTCGTATGTCAAGGTGTGCAACGAGTACCCGTCCGCCGGCGGCATCGCGATGATCCTCAAGAAGAGCTACGGGCCGGGTGTCGTCACCGCCGGGTGCTCGCTGCTCATGTACTTCTCGATGGTCATCAACGAGAGTCTGGTCGCCCGCACGTTCGGCACATACACGATGCGGATCTTCGGCGAGGGCTCGGACTCGTGGCTTGTGCCGGCGCTCGGTGTCGGGCTGATCGTTGCCGCCTTTGTCGTCAATCTGCTCGGGAATCAGGTGATCGGCGGACTGAGCAAGATCACCGCCATCATCAAAATCGGCGGAATCGCCGTGTTCGCGGGCATCGGCCTGTGGGTGTCGGGACTCTCCTTCGACACGCTCACCGGAGACGGCTCACCATCCGAGGCCGAGGGTGGTGCCGCGGGTTTCCTCGCGGCGGTCGCCCTCTCGATCCTAGCCTACAAGGGCTTCACAACCATCACAAACAGCGGCGACGAGATCAAGAAGCCCAAGAAGAACGTCGGCCGTTCGATCATCTTTAGTTTGTTCATCTGCACCGGGCTCTACCTGCTCGTCACGCTCGCGGTCGCCGGCAACCTGTCGGTCGATGAGATCATCGCTGCCCGTGACTCCTCCCTCGCCGAAGCCGCACGCCCCGCAGTCGGACAGTGGGGTGAGTGGCTGACCATCGGGCTTGCGATTATCGCGACGATCTCCGGCATTATCGCCAGCATGTTCGCCGTGTCGCGGATGCTCGCGATGCTCACTGATATGGAACTCGTCCCGCATCGCCACTTCGGCATGCCCGGGCGCATCCAGAAGCACACGCTGGTCTACACCGCTGTGATCGCTCTCGTGCTGACGGTCTTCTTTGACCTCGGCCGCATCGCCTCGCTCGGTGCGATCTTCTACATCGTGATGGATATGACGATCCACTGGGGTGTGTTCAAGTATCTGCGGCGCGACCTAGGCACCCGCGGCTGGGTTCTGCTCGCGGCACTTGCGCTCGACGCCGTCGTGCTCGGCGCGTTCCTGTACATCAAGCTCACGAACGACCCGCTCGTCGTCGGCGTCTCCGTGGGCGGCATGGCCCTGATCTTTGGCGCCGAGTGCTGGTTCCTGCGAAAGGAGGCTGCATCCGATGACGCAGAGGACTGAGTCCCCAATCGACCCCGTCTGCGGCATGAGAGTCTCCCCCGGCAACGCGGCGGACCGATTCGAGCACGACGGAACAGAGTACCTCTTCTGTTCAACGAGCTGTGCCGAGAAGTTCCGTGCTGTCGTGACCTGCTACCTACATAAGCAAGAGCGGGGCGCACACGACTCGCCGAGATCGATTAGGCGTGGCAGTCACAAGGACGAATCACTCCGAAGGCGACAGATCGTTCTCCGAATTCGGACGAGTAGTCACTTCAACGACCGAATAGCCCAGGGCCTCTATCGCCTCGGCGGCAAGAGCAGGCGCATCAGGAGCACTGTTCTTGAAAACCACGGTCGCCGAGCGATCGAGATACGACACCGAGGCACTTTGCACGCCATCGACTTCTCGCAACTTCTCCCGGAGCGTGACGGCACACGCCTCGCAGGTCATGCCCTCGATCGTGTAGAGGACGGTTCGGGCATCCACCCTTTCGCCCGCTGCGGGCCGGTCATCAGGAAGAAGGGCCCCGACATACTTCGGAAACGCCGCGAATGCGACGATGAACACGGTCGAAACCCACAGCATGGCCTTGGTGACCCGAAGAGACCTTGGCTTCGTGGTCGCGCACGCCGAGCCCGGCTCGCACTGCCCAGCCCGGAAGTACACCGAGTAGAACGAGAAGGCGAGAAGCAGGCCCGCGGCGATCAGAAACGGGAGCCGGTAGCGTTCGAACCATGCCGACAGACCGGTTGCCGATGTGCCGAAGGCGAGCAGCAAGAGCGGAAGCCAGCAGCACGCTGACGATGCGACAGCCGAGAGCAGAGCCCCGCCGGCCGCAAGAACGCCCGTTCGAGTGGGCGGTGCCGTCGCCGAATCCGATGCCTCACAACAGTCCTTCATGGCGCATCGCCTGCCTCTTGGAGCGCCGCGGCCAGCATCTCACGCGGCGGCAGGCCGTTGCCGCCATGAAAGACGCGGCATCCAAACGAGTACACGTCGCTCGACCGTTGCGCGGGATCGACATCGAGCCCGTTGACCTGGATTGTCGGTGAGCCGTGCATCCGCTCGCGCTGGGCCTCGTCCGCGGAAGCGACACAAACGAGTTCTGTGGTGACCGTCACCCCGATCTCATCAGCAACTTCCCGGACGAGTTCGACCGCGGGCTCGGCGTTCGGGCACCCCTCAAAGTAGACAACGCGCACATGCATGATGAGATCCTCTCAGCTTCGTTTCAGCATGGACGACAGGGCCTTCATCGCCGTGTCGAATCGTTCATCGGCCTCGGCGGCACCGCACTGCGTCAGGCACAGCCGCAGTTCCTGCTCGACCACCCGGACGGCGACCCGATTCATCGCCGCCTTGACCGCGGCGATCTGGGTGAGCAACTCGT
>JAJDDK010000006.1 GCA_029260345.1 Phycisphaerales bacterium
CCCGCCCGCGTCGTGCGGCGCCGGGCGCTGACGAAAGACGAAGCGATCCGGCTGCTCCGCGCGACGATGAACGCCCCGGACGTCTTCGGAATCCCGGGCCGCGAGCGTGCGATGCTCTATCGCCTTGCGCTGGAAACCGGACTCCGCGCGTCCGAGATTGGATCACTGCGATTCGGCAGTTTCGACTTCAGCGAAACGCCGGCGACGGCGACCGTGCTCGAGGGTTACACCAAGAACCGGAAAGAGGCCCGGGTCATTCTCCGGGACGGCGTGGTCGCTGACCTGCGACCGTTTCTGAAGACTCGACGCGCCGAACTCGCGGCGGACCCGGACCCGGTCGAGCTCCGTCCGGTGTTTCGCGTGAACAGCTTCAACGCTTCAAAGTTGATTCGTCGGGATCTTCAGCGGGCGAAGATCGCGCGCATCGACAAGAGCGGCCGGAAGATCGATTTTCACGCCTTGCGGCACACGTTCATCACCAATTTGGCGCGCGCCAATGTGCATCCGCGAACCGCGCAGGAACTCGCCCGCCATGCGGACGTTTCGACGACGCTTTCGTTCTACACGCACGTGCTCAAAGAGGACGAAGTCGCGGCGATCGGACAGCTTCCCGATCTGTCAATCCGCGAGCTTGAGGGACACGCTGAGGGCAAGGAAGTTGCGTAGACATGGGCAAAGTTGGAGCGTTCGCCGCGTTCCCGGCGTCGCCTCTCGATTGCGGTAAGTTGTTGGTGGAAAGCAAATAACGGATAATTCAATCAATGCGCCCGGAGGGACTCGAACCCCCGACCTGCGGTTTAGGAAACCGCTGCTCTATCCTGCTGAGCTACGAGCGCCGCTCCGGTTCCGATAAAGCACACGCAAAGGCCCGTGAATGCGGCCCTGCCACCGGGCCCGCGAGTATATCGCGGACAGGTCTCCAATCCGATGAGACCAGCACGCCGCATTCTGCGTATAACCGTTGTCACGATGGAGTTTCTCCTCGGCGCATGCCGACTCTGTCGATCTCTCTCCTGACGCTTTCTCTGCACATTCATGGGTCGAAAAACCACTACCACCAGCAGCAGCGCGCCGCCACGCTCTCGCCGACGCAGGCGATGGGTAATCGGTGTGCTTGTGACGCCGCTGGTGTTGCTGGTTGGATTGATCGCAACGCAAGGCTGGTGGCTCCCGGCGCTGGTGCGCCCCAGTGTGCAGCGCTGGACCGGGCTTGAACTGGACACGAGTTCGATGCGCCTGACGTGGGGCGGCAGAATCAAAGCGCACAATTTTGCGTTGCATCAGCCGGACAGCGGCGGCGCCGCGATTGTCAGCGCCTCGCGTGTGGAAGCCACGTTGAGCTGGCGGCGATTGTTCACAGGGCGACTCGGGCTGAGCGACATCGTTTTGCAGCAGCCGATCATTCGTGTGAGCGCCGACACAGCGGGTGTGCCGGCTGGCGAGGATGCCTTTGAACAGGCTCGGCGCGGGTTGCGCGCTTTTGGTTCGCTCCCTGAAGTTGAGATCATCGATGGGCGGATCGAGTTCGTGGAGCGCGATCAAAGCGGCGGCGGTGTGTTGGTCGCGGTCTCGGGCGGCGGCACGCTGCGGCGCGAATTTAGCGATCACGTGCGCTATGAGGTCAAGCTTCTTCAAACCGGCGACGGGGATGCGATCTCCGTCGAGGGCTGGATTGACCTGACGGACCGCACCGCCCAGTTGCGCACGGGTGAACTGGATCTTTCCCGCTGGATCGATTCGTTCGTGATGGCGGACGACGCCGCGTTCTGGCGATCGATCGTCACGGGCGGGCGACTGATCTCAGCGCAGCTTGATTACACGCCGGAGCATGGAGTGGTGTCGAATATGGACATCGAGGGCATGAGGCTCGCGATGCCGATGCCCAATCGGGGCGGTCAGAGCAATGAGCGACTGATCCTCGACGCGATGAGCGGTCGTGTCTCTATTCAGGGAACGACGGTGCATGCCAGCGTTGAGGGATTGGTCGACGGGCTGCCGACGACGGCGACCATTGACGCGGACGGTTTGTCCCTGACAGCGCCGTTTCGGTGTTCGTTTGTGGCCGGTCCGTTCATGATGGATCGGGACTGGAAACCGCTCGCCCTTGTTTCCGATGATGTGCAATCCATTCTTCAGGATTTTTCGGGCCCGAGCGCTGAGATTTCGGCGCGCATTGATTTGAATCGCGAGTCGCCTTCAACCACGGTGGACGGGGGCATTGACGTGACCGGCGAAGCGCAGCTCGAACATGGCTTCGTGTCGTTTGTGTTGTTCCCGTATCCGGTTCGTGAGATCGCCGGCACGGTCACGTTTGAAGATGACCTGATCTATCTCAAGCGGTTGACCGGCGAAGGACCGACCGGGGCACAACTCACTGCGACCGGCATTGTGTATCCCGATCCCACGGGTGTGGGCGTGGAACTTTCGATTCATGCGGAGAAGGCGCCGGTTGATGAGCACATTTTTCAGGCGCTGACCGGGGATGAGCGGCAGATCGTGGAGTCGTTGTTCGATGAAGCGCTCGTCGCACGGCTTGCGGCGGAGGGTGTCTTTGCCGGCGCTGCGCAGAAGCGTGAGGCGCAAGAAGCCATCGAGCGGCTGACCAACGATCAGGCAATCGCGCAAGAACAGGGGGATCGAGCGCGTTTGGATTCACTGCGCACGGCAGTTTCAGATTTGCGCCGGGTGGCGGATCGGCCCACGTTTGATCTGTCCGGATTGGCCACGGTGGACATTCAGATTGGTCGCGACGCCGGACCTGATCCGGAACGACGACTTGAAGTGGATGCCCGACTGGAGCGCGCCGGTCTGCTGTTTACAACATTTCCGTATCCGGTCTTCGTCGAGCCGCTGGTGATTCATATTGATCACGACAGTGTTGATGTGATCGAGGCGCCGCTCGTCGGCCTCACCGGCGCCGAGGGTGAGATCACGGGGCGAGTCACGTATGAGACGGAGAGCGCCGCGCCGGAGCTTTCCATACAGTTTTCCACCATCCCGATTGATGAAGCGCTGCTGGCGACGCTTGATCTTGTCACCGAAGAGCATGCGCAGACATCGCCCGTTCGCACGACGGGCGGATTGCCTAATCCAGACCCTGCGCCATTCGCCGGCGACATTCTGCGCGGCCTTGGCGCGCGCGGCGCCGTCTCCGGTGAAGCGACCATTCAGCGGCGTGATGACGGGGAGATTGAATGGAATGTTGAGACATCGCTCGCTGGGCTTGAATTGCAACCAGACGCCGCCCAAGCCAATCGTTCCCTTTTGATTGACGCGTTCTCCGGCGTTTTGAGTGTGCAGCCCGATGCGTGGCGCGTGCATGACGGCGTTGCGTCGGTAAATGGCGATCCGGTGCGGTTTGTGATCGATAACCCGTTCGGACAGGATGAATCGATCAACGTCACGTTTGATTCGCCCACCATTCGCGCCGAAACCCCGATTGAAGATCTCCTGCATGTGATTGACTCGGATGTCGGGGAATCCATTGCACGCTTGCGGTCCGGCGCCGACTTGGCCGGGCCGGTGTCCATCAAGGGGGTCGCGGCGTTTGGCGCGGGCGTTGAATCACGATCCATTGAGCTTTCTGGCGCAGGCGAATTAGCGCTGACGATCGACGGGCGCACTTCACGCATCCGGCCGCGCAGCGGGCGCGTGGTGCTGGATGGCGACACCATTCGCATCGAAGATGTTTCGGTCGAACTGCTTGATCATCTCGGCGCTTCGTCAGGTGTGGTTGATGTGACAGGCGTCATCGCGCCAGGCGCCGAAGGCTCGCTTTCCCTGGTGGCGAGCAACCTCGCGATTGAAACGCCGCTGGTGCGCGAAGCGATACGTTCCTTGCACCCGAATCTCGCCATGTGGTTTGACGAAGCGGAGCCGGCGGGACGACTTGACGCTGAAGCGACGCTCGCTCGTACACCAGAGGGCGTTTGGCGAGCGGTGACGGCCCGCGCCGAACCGAAATCACTTCGTTTCGTTGCGGGTGCGGAACGCATCGCGGTGAATCAGATCAGCGGCGCCATCACGCTTCGTGGCGAGGGCGGACGCGTCGAGAATCTGCGTGCGGTGGCGCCAACGTGGTCCGTCAATGTGGATGGTTCTTGGTTTAGCGGCGGCACGCCAGGCGCGCTGTTGACAATGTCGGCCCGCGGCGAGCGATTGAGCGACGACATTCTGGCGCTGCTCCCCGAAGATGTGAGTGATGTGTTTCGCTCACTCGACATTGGCGTTGAAGGCGGATTTGAACTGAAGAATGGGTCGCTGGCGATCAATGCGCCGGTCGAAGGCGAAGACCTTGGCGATGGTTTTCGCGACGGCATTCGATTCAGCGGCGTCGTGGAATGCGCTGGCGCTTCAATTAATGCCGGTGTGCCTTTCACGAGGATTGACGGATCGATCGCCATCACAGCGGAACGGGCGCCGTATTCGACCGAAACAATCGTGGATGTCGGGCTTGAGCTGGATTCGCTACGCGCCGCGGCGCTGACGGTGAATCACATGTCGGCGACCATTCGTTCGGCAACCGATCGCGATCACACGCTTGCGGTGCGTTTGCTGGGCGAGTGCCATCGCGGGCGCATTTGGGGCGAGGGTGAAATTCGGACGGCCGATGCGCCGTCGCATTATCTTGGTGGATATGAGTTTGACTTGCGTCTGGCCGGGCTCGATTTGGCGACCGCGATGCATGAGTATGCGCAGATTGGCGACGGGGAATCGAGCGCCGATGCCGGTGAACGTGGGTTCGTCGATGCATCGCTCATTCTTGCCGGTGATCTTGATGCCGGCGCCACGCCGCGCGGCGCCGGGGAGATTCGAATTCTCGGTGGCGAACTGATTCAGCTTCCGCTCATCATGACCATTCTCGAACTTGGAAACGTCATTCCGCCAATCGGCGAGCGGCTTGACTATGCGCGCGCTGATTTTTCGCTGGCCAACGGTGTCGCAACTTTTGATCGCCTGCTTGCCGTGTCCAAATCCATGGCGCTTGTGGGTGAAGGCACGATGACGCTGCCCGAGTTTGGACTGAATCTGCAATTCGGCACAGCTGGGAATTATCGCATGCCGCTCTTCAGTTCGATCTTTGACGTCTTGCGCAATGAACTCTTAACCACGCGCGTTCAAGGCACGCTGGCGGAGCCTCAATTCAGTGTCGTGCAGCTCACGGGCACGCGCCGGCTCTTGTCGTCGATCTTTGGCGGCAGTGGCGATGACTCGACCGATGATGGTGATGATCCTGTGATCGCCACCGTGCCGGAAGATCCCAATTGAGATTTTGGCCTGCCGAACCGATGATTCATCTTGAAACGATTTTCGACCCGCCTATCCAAGAGCACTATTTCGCATGATGCACTCGAATGAGCCGACGCCCACCAATTTGTCCTACGACGATCCAACGGTTTCAACGCCGCTGAACGAGCTCATCGTGCGAGCCGGGGGCGATCCGAACGGATCGGACGCGCGATTCATTCGAGAGATGCTGGTCACCTCACTGAAACTGTTGCAGGACGGGCGCGATCGCGGCGAACTCAAACTCATGGCGGCGTCCATGAAGGAGCTGCGCCATGCGTTTCGTGTTTTTGCGCGGTATCCGCACGTGCGCAAGATCAGTATTTTCGGATCGGCGCGCACACCGGAAGAGCATCCGGACTATTCCGCCGCGGTGGAATTCTCAAAGTCAATGGCGCTGCGCGACTGGGCGGTCATCACCGGCGCCGGCGACGGCATCATGAAGGCAGGGCACATCGGACCGGGGCGCGAATCATCATTCGGGCTTGCGATTCGCCTGCCCTTTGAGACGACGGCCAACACCGTGATCGAAGGCGATCCCAAGCTCATCACGTTCCGGTACTTCTTTACGCGAAAGCTGATGTTTGTCAGTCAAGCCGACGCGGTCGCGGTGTTTCCCGGCGGCTTCGGCACGCAGGATGAAACGTTTGAAGTCTTGACGCTCGTGCAGACCGGCAAGTCGTCGATGATCCCGATTGTTCTCCTTGAGGGTGAAGGCGGGACGTACTGGCGCGACTGGTCGAAGTTCGTGAACGACACGTTGCTCGGGTCGAAGTTCATCAGCCCTGAAGATCGAAATCTGTACTACATAGCCAAGGACGCCGCCGACGCAGCGGATCATGTGCAACGCTTTTATCGCAACTATCACTCATCGCGATTCGTGCGTGATGATTTTGTGATTCGAGTGCGGCAGCCGTTTCGTCCGGAGGCCATTGAACGACTGAATGACGAGTTCGCCGTACTTGTGCGTGATGGCCGCATCGAACAGCGCGGCGCCCTGCCCGAGGAAGAGGATCACCTCGAACTTCCTCGCGTCGTGTTTACGCACACGAGGCACAAATACGGTCTCCTCCGCCAGTTAATCGACCGAATCAACGAATTCGAGCCCGCGGATCCGGACTGAGCCGCCGCCACTTGCCGAATTGCAACAATCTCCGGAACATCTGGTCGTTGGTTTGCGAATCCTTCGATTGGTGGCGCCAGGAGACGGTGGACTGTGCGGCTGAAGGACGCCTTGAAATCCAGTTGTGTCTTGACCGGCATTGTTTGCTGCGCCTTGTCCATTGGCTGCTCCAGCACGAAGCCAAACGTCGCGGCGCCCGTGCAGCCGACATCGGCGTCGATAGACCACATCATCAGCGCTGCCGCGTTTGGTGAACCGGAAGGGCTTGAGATCCGTTGGTGGATCGTGCGTGACTCGACGGAGGCGATTGCCGCCGCGCTGGAGCCGTACTTGCACCAGCCGCTGCCCATCAGCAGTGCGATGTCCGAACAATTGCGCGAATCCGGCTTGCGGCTCGTCGCTATTCCGACTTCAGACCTCTTGGGGTTGCGCTCGCGACTTCCGCTGGTTGGGCGCATCGATCGGCGATGGGTTGGGCAGACAGTCGCGTGGACTGAAGGGGTAACCGGACCGACGTTTCGCGGCAGCCGCACGATTCGAATTGGGTTTGAGCGGTTGACGATTTCGTCCGGCGCGCTGCGATTGTTAATGCGAGTCTGGAAAGATCCCGGCGCTTCAACGGCGCAACTGCGACTTGATTTCGCGGTTCAACACCTTGAGGCAGCGGCGCAGAATTCGCAGCGGTCGATGCTCGAACTGTCGGCGGGGCGAAATGCGCTGGACGACGGCATTCTTTTCTCTTCAACGTTGACGGAAATGTCCATTGGCGATGCGTACTGCTACCTGCTCGTGCCGGAAGCGCCGGAGCGGGAATGGACGTTCGTCACTGAGGACGAGGACGGAGACGAAGACGCCGCGGCTGAGGAAGAGGCGACGACGTCGGATGGTGAACCCAAGGAGCCGGCGTCGTGGAGCCCTGAGCCCGAGGTCGAATCGACACTTGTGCAGGGCCCGCCCGCGGCGGGCACGCCGACGCTTGGCGAACTCATGTTGATGCAGCCTGTGGACCCGGTGACGGGGCGGCAGCTTCGGGCGGTGATTGTTCTGGTGCCGCGCGTGCATGATCCGCAATCGCTTTTGCCGTGATGATTCATTCGTGAGACGTTGCTTCTAAGATGCGTTGGTGATCGGCGTTGCGGAATTACGACGAATGCTTGATGAGCGCGGTTTGGCGCCGCGCAAATCGCTCGGTCAAAATTTCTTGATAGACGCGAATTTGATCCGCAAACTGGTGGATGCGAGCGGCGTGCAGGCTGGTGATCTTGTGCTCGAGGTCGGGCCGGGGGCGGGTTCGCTGACCGAGGAGTTGCTCGATCGCGGGTGCATCGTGGTCGCCTGTGAACTTGACGATGGGCTTTCGGATCTGCTTGCCGATCGTTTCTTTGATCGGGGTGAACAGTTTCAGCTCGTGCGCGGCGACTGTCTGGCGAACAAGCACGCGATCAATGCCGACGTGGTTGAGATTCTTGGCGATCGTCCGTTTCGGTTGATCGCCAACCTTCCATATGGCGTCGCCAGCCCGCTGATGTTGACGCTCTTGCTGAAGCATGAAGCGTGCGAGTCGCTGTGGGTGACCATTCAGAAGGAAGTGGCGGATCGGCTTCGCGCGGCGCCGGGAAGCCGCGTGTACGGCGAACTCAGTGTGCTGGCGCAGGCGATGGCGGAGATCAAACCCATTGCGATTGCGCCGCCGTCGTGCTTCTGGCCGCAGCCGAAAGTGACCAGCGCGATGATCGGACTGGTGCGCCGGGGAACGGCGCAGACCAGTGACGCGACGGCGCTTCACGCGACGACGCACAAACTCTTTACGCAGCGGCGCAAGCAGCTCGGATCAATCTTGAAGCGAGAAATGCAAGGTCGAGAGTGGCCGGATGGCATGGCGCCGTCAATGCGCCCCGAACAGCTTTCCGTCGAGCAACTCGAATCGCTTTCGATCGCGCTGCATTCGGGTGATGCCACCGGCGAATCGGTCACATCGATTCAAAACTGACCGCGCCGACATGGCCGCCGAAGCCGGCTGCGACGCACACCTGGGCGCTGTTGTTCAGTGCACATCCTTCCGCCGTGATGTTGAAACTAGACGACACCGGTGAGCGCAGCCACGGCATGGGAGGGAGCCGGCGAGCGCGGCCGAAAACGCATCCGAGCGCGACGTTGACCAGTCCGGCGGCGCCAAGTCCATGCCCGATGGCGCCTTTGGCGGCGTACACCGGAACGCCGCGAGCGCGCTCGCCGAGTGCGGCTTCGAACGCGGCAAGTTCGCGTTCGTCGTTGTCCTGTGTGCCCGTCGCGTGTGGTTGAACGAGGGCAATCTGATCGATTCCGTCAGTCACTTTCCCAACGGCGCGTTCAAGCGAGTTGAATCGTTCCGCGGCGCGCACCAGATCGTGCGGCTCCGTCGTTGTCGCTGATTGGATCAGGCGTCCCCAGGGGCGGGTGGCGGTGGTGACGTCATCTCGTTCGAGCATGAGCGCCGCAGCGCATTCGCAGAGCGTGAAGCCGCAACGAGTTTGATCGAGCGGCAGCGCGCGATGGTCCGATGCCGGGAGGGTTGGCGCGAGGGCGCCGAGTCGCTTGTAGGAATGAATGAACAAAGGATGCAGGGCCGCTTCGACGGCGACGACGAGGACGCGGTCTGCTTCGCCGGTTGCGATTGCTTTGGCCGCGCGGTCGAGGGCGGTGAGAGAGGTGGCGCACGCCGCGACGGGAGCAATGGCGTCCGCGAGGCCGAGACGGTCGCGAATGACGGCGCTGAGGAAGCCGTGGGGTGACTGAAGCAAAGCCGCGGCTCGATGCTCTTTCTGGCGTGGTGCGATCACGGAAAGGATCGCGCCCTTGGACGATGCAAGCACGAGGCGTGTCGTTCTTGCGTTGTCGCTGCCCGGTAGAATTCCGGCCTGATCCATCGCCTGCCGCGCCGCGCGTTCGGCGAGGTCAATCGCGGGATCGATCGGGGCGTGGACGGCGAATCCGACACCGGCGGTAGCGCGCACGAGAGAGACTGGATCAACGTCGTCAGGCATTTCGGCGAGGCGGTCGGCGGTCGTTCGACCGGACAGCAGGGCCGACATGGTTTCCCACACGGAATGGCCGATCGGCGTCACCAGCCCGATCCCGGAGATCAGAACGCGGCGCATTTCGGTGTGGGGAGGCGCAATTGGCACAGCGTCGATCGTAGCGGCCCGACTCTTGCTGGAATCCGGGCGCAGTGCTAACGTTTCCGACCCCGAGGCACGTCCTGCGGGGTGAATAGTTCGGGCAGTTAGCTCAGTTGGTAGAGCACGGCACTGAAAATGCCGGTGTCCCCGGTTCAAGTCCGGGACTGCCCATTGCCCGTTTCGGGCGCATAGCTCAGCTGGCTAGAGCGCCGTCTTCACACGGCGGAGGTCACAGGTTCGAGTCCTGTTGCGCCCATTTCAGTCGGGATTCAAAATGTCCGGACGACCCCAGCGAGCCGGGCCGTCCCCGGCCCGGTCCACGTCGAAGTTTCATTGGACGTTGACCGGCTCGAGGACGAGACGGCTCGCTTTACCCTTGAATCATGCCTGATCAACCGATCATCATCATCGGCGGCGGAGTCGTCGGCGTGTGCGCGGCATACGAACTCGCAAGCGCCGGGGCCCCGGTCACGCTGCTTGAACGCGGCGCCATCGCGGGCGAAGCCTCATGGGGCAACGCCGGGCAGATGGCGATCGGGCATCCGCCAATCCCGCGGCCCGGTCTGGCCGTACAGGCGCTGAAGTGGATGTTTGATCCGCAGAGCCCACTGCATATATCGCCGAGCGCCGGTTGGTCGATGCTGCCGTGGCTGTGGGAGTTTTGGCGGGCGTGCTCAGCAGCGCGCCTTGCAAAATCCATGGTGACGCTGGCGGAGATGGGGCGTCAGACAAAGCCGCTATTCGATGAGTACATCGAGCGCGAAGCCATTGCATGCGACTACCGGCATGCGGGCATCATGGATGTGTTTCGCACGGAGGGCGGCGCCGCCGGCGGGCGAAAGTTTGTCGAGTTCATGCAAGGGTATGGGTTCGATGCGCACTGGCTTGATGGCGCCGAAGTGGAAAAGCGAGAGCCGGCGTTTCGCAAGGGTGTTGTAGGCGCGGCACTGAATGCGGAGAGCACATCGCTCGATCCGGCGAAGTTTGTCGAGGGCTTGGCGGCGGGTGCGACGAAACATGGCGCCACGCTTCGAGCGAACGCGCCGGTGCGCACTATCGACATCGTTGATGGCGCCGTGCACGCCGTGGTGCTTGAAGATGGCGAACGAATTGAATCATCGCGCGTGGTGCTGGCGGCGGGGATCTGGTCGTCGAGCATGGCGCGGACCATCGGCGTGCGCATCCCCATGCAGGCGGGCAAAGGCTATCACCGCGACATCGAGCAGGATGGGCCGCGATTGACGACGCCGTGCGTGCTCGCGGAGCGTTTCGTCGCATGCACACCGATCGAAAATCGACTGCGCCTGGCGGGCACGCTCGAATTCACCGGCGTGAACAACATCATGCGGCCCGCGCGGCTCGAAGCCCTCTCAAACGCCGCGCATGAGTACCTGACTGGTGTGGACGGAAAAGAGCCGATCACGGAATGGTGCGGTTTGCGCCCGTGCCCGGCGGATGGGATGCCGATCATCGGCTGGGCGCCGCGCGTGAAGGGGTTGTGTGTTGCGACGGGCCATTCGATGCTGGGCATGACGCTTGGGCCGGTGACGGGCCGTCTCGTGCGGCAGCTTGTGCTGGGTGAACCGCTCACCATGGACATGGCGCCCTTGAGCGCTGACCGGTTCTGAAGCACTCGCGGCCCTTCGGTACGCTGTTGGCATGATGCGAACACTGCTCACGCTGCTGGTTGTTGTTTCAACGATTCTGAATTTCACCGGGTGCGCTTCGTCGCGTTCGCGATCGGGCGATCCCAATGTGCTGATCATCGCGACGGACGCCACGTTCCCGCCGTTCCACTTTGAGATTGAAGCGGGCGAGGCGACGGGGTATGACGTTGAACTGGCGCGGGAGCTGGCGCGTCGGGCAAATTATGAGCCGCAAGTCGAAATCGTGCGCCCGTATGAGGCGTTGTGGGAAGGGCTTGCCAATGGCGAGTTTGATGTCGTCGCGGCGACGACGGGGATCACGGTTGAGCGCCAGGAGATTTGGTTATTCACCGAGCCGTACTACACGACATGTCAGGTCGCGGTGGTGCGCACCGGCGCGAATGAGCCGCGGATACTGAAAGATTTGAACGGCGCGAAAGTCGGCGCGGCTGGCAGCGGCACGTCTTGGCTGGCCGCCCAGTCCATTCGCGGCGCCGAGGCGATTCAGCTCGGCAAAGGGCAGGCCGGTGTTCCAGCGCTGATCACCGGCAACATTGATGCGCTGGTGGTGGATGAATACGAAGGTGTGCGAGCCGCGCGCGACAGCGGGGGGACACTTCGCGTGATTTCGGAGCCGGTGGCGCTGGAGCAGTATGCAATCGTGTTGCCCAAATCCGCTCGCACTACGCAGGCTCGATTGAATCGCGCTTTCAAGTCGATGCAAAGCGACGGCTCGCTCACCGAATTGCAGCGGCGCTTCGGGTTGAATCGACCGATGTCGTGGCCAGTTCATGTGCCGGGTGAGTGAGTCTGTTAGTGATGGCAAGTGGATGTTTGACGTTGACCGGGCGGGGGACCGCCCGGCTCGCGATTGGAGTCAAGATTCGAGTGCTTCGAGGATGAGGTGCAGCACCACCTGGTGCGCTTCCTGAATGTGTGCGGTGTCATTCGAGCGGACGACGAGGGCGTCATCGCAACTGGCCAGCGCATCGCCGCCGTCCTTGCCCAAGAATCCAATCGTGCGGACACCAACGCGACGGGCCGATTCAAGCGCCGCCGTGATATTGGCGCTCTTGCCGCTGGTGCTGAATGCGACAAGGACATCGCCTTGTCGTCCGAGGCCAGCGATTTGTCGCGCATAGATCTCGGCAAACCCGAAGTCATTGGCAATGCAGGTGATCGCCGTTGGATCGGCGTTCAGACAGATGGCGCGCATGGGCGGGCGATCGTCGCGGTATCGACCGATGAGTTCTTCGGCGAGATGCAGTGCTTCGGCTGCAGAGCCGCCGTTGCCGCAGGTGAAAATCGTGCCGCCCGCATCAAGCGCCGAACGAATTCCGGAAATGACTCGGGCGATCGCCTCGGCGTCGCTCTTGAGTGACTCGATCGCGGCGAGCGACCCGCTGATGCGCTGCGAAATAAGTTCAATGAGAGGCTTCACGGGCAGCAGTCTTGCCGAAGTGGAGCGGTCTCGCCAGTGACGGAGCAGGGGGCGTATTCCCGAAACGGGACGTTCACGCGAGTGTCGGCTACTATCTCCCTTCCCGCTGCGCGAAGCTCGAGCGGCGAAAGCGTGGCGACGGGGGCGTAGCTCAGTCGGTAGAGCATCGGCCTTTTAAGCCGCTGGTCGTGGGTTCGAGTCCCACCGCCCTCATTTGGTGAACAGGAGTAGCGCCGACGATTCGGACGACGCGATGGAGCGCCATGTCCGAACGATGGCAGCAACGGGAGGCTCAATGCGCGTCGTGCATGCGGTCTGGTCAGGCGGTCGGCTCCATCTGTGGGGCGAGCGCCCGCCGGTCGATGGCGGCGCGGTGTCGGTCTCCGGCGCTGAGGCGCCACGTCATCCATTTGCAGTTTCAAGCGATGATTTGCGCGCCGCTCTTGGGATTGACGGCGATTCGTTGTCCGTCGAGAGCATTGACATGCGGCTTCCGTCAATGGCGTCGCAGCCGTTGCCGAGTCCGCACATTGCGCACGCTGCGGGTTTGACATCGCGAGGCGCCGACGCGGAATTGTCCACCTGGCGCGTGCCAACCGTTGCCGTTCCTCCGGCGGATGTACTGCGCGTCCTTGAGCAGCTTGACGATGTGTTTGAACACCGAAACGGCTTCCATGGTGATTCGCAAAATGCGGAGTCCACACGGTTCTATTTGCTCGCGGCGCAAGCGGCGCGGCGGCTCATCGCAGAACAGCGGTTCGTTCCCAATGTGCTTGAGGACCGTTCCGGCGCCATTCGCGGCGCCTGGCGACCGTGGATCGGGGACGATTCGTCCGCCGAAATGCTTGCCGATCTGCTTCGAGCCATGCCCCCGGCAGCTCGGGCGGCCGATGACGCATTCGCGCATGACGGTCTTCAGGTGTTGCAGGATTTTCTGAGCGCCGTGGGCGACGCGATCTGTCGCGCCGTGCTGGTGCGCGAAGAATTCGCCGACGCGGTGGACGGCCGTGATCCGCAGTCAGATCTGCACGTTGCCTGGCTCACGGGTTTGCTGCGCGACAATCCGCTGATTGAAGCGGGTGGCGATGCGCCGTCGGCCATCGTGCGCAACATTCGTGACTGGCTCTCACGGCTCGATGAGCGCGGCGCCGACAGCGAATGGCGACTCGCGTTCCGGTTGATTGAACCGGAAATGGCCGAGCCGCTCCCGGAATTTGGCGCGCCGAGTCGAAACGTGCGGTGGCGATTGGCCTTTGAACTTCAATCGGCCGAGCACCCCGATACGACGGTTGATGCGCTGGACGTGTGGGACGGCCCGGCGGACGCCGCGACCGTTGGCGGCCTGCACATGGAGTCGCCTCACGATCTTCTGCTCGCGGAGCTTGCCCGATCAGCGCGGCTCTATCCGCTCATCGAACGCGCGATTGAGAGCGACGACCAGCCTGCGATGCTGATGCTGACGACGACGCAGGCGTACGACTTCCTGCGTGAGATTCGTCCGCTCCTGATTGATCAAGGCTTTGTGGTGCATTCGCCGTTGTGGTGGGAGGCGCCGGCGTCGCGACTGGGCGTCACACTCGAACTCAACAGCGATGACGAAGCCGCGGATGGCGCGTGGGACGGCGCCTCGTCCGCGTCCGACAAAGCGAGGCTCGGGCTCGATGCGCTGGTTGACTATCAATGGCGATTGTCGCTTGGCGATACACCGTTGACCACGGCTGAATTTGATGAATTGACGGAGTTGAACACGCCGCTGGTGCGCATCAGTGGCAAGTGGGTTGAACTGCGTCCGGAAGACGTGAAAGCCGCACGACGATTCCTGACGGACAACCCCGGCGGTTCGACGACGCTCGGTTCGGCGCTGCGGCTCGCATTCGGCGTGGACGCTGAAGAAGCCGGGCTCCACGTGCGGGGTGTGCATGCTGAAGGCTGGGCGCGGCGACTCTTCGACCCGGATGCGGAAGGCGCGCGGTTCGAATCCATCCCGCAGCCGGAAGGACTGCTCGGGCAGCTTCGTCCGTATCAGCTCAATGGCCTGTCGTGGCTGGCGTTCCTCGATCAGCTTCGCCTCGGCGCGTGCCTTGCGGATGACATGGGTCTCGGCAAGACGGTGCAACTGTTGGCGCTGGTGCAGTCGGAGCGTGAGCGCAAACAACCCGATGATGTGACGGGGCCGACTCTCGTGGTGGCGCCGCTTTCGGTGATTGCGAACTGGCGGCGCGAGGCGAATCGTTTCACGCCACAGTTGAAGGTCATGGTGCATCACGGACCGGAGCGGCTGCTGGATGACGCGTTCGTCGCCCGCGCCAATTCGATGGACCTGGTCATCACAACGTATGCACTGGCGAATCGTGATCTCGAGTTCATGATGCAGGTGCAGTGGCAGCGCGTGGTGCTCGATGAAGCGCAGAACGTCAAGAATCCAACGGCCAAGCAGACCAAGTCGATCATGCAGCTCCCGGCACGCCGGCGCATCGCATTGACGGGTACGCCAGTCGAAAACCGACTCAGCGAACTTTGGTCCATCATGAATTTCTGCAACGAGGGGTATCTCGGTTCGCTCGGCGAATTCCGCCGGCGGTTCGCGGCGCCCATCGAACGACGGCACAACCGCGGACGCGCTGAGCAGCTTCGCAGTTTGACGCGGCCGTTCATTCTGCGCCGGCTCAAGAGCGATCCCGCGATTGCCGCGGATCTTCCGGAGAAGATCGAGAACAAGGTGTATTCGCACCTCACGCCGGAGCAGGCGGCGCTGTACGAAGAAGCGGTCAACGGGATGCTCGGCGAAGTCGATCGCGCCGAGGGCATGCGACGGCGCGGCATCGTGTTGGCGACGCTCATCAAACTCAAGCAGATCTGCAATCACCCGGCGCAGGCGCTTGGCGAACCGGTGGATTCTGCCTCGGCGCTGTCGCCGCGTCGCAGCGGAAAGACACTTCGTATTACGGAGATGTTGGAAGAAGTGCTGGCGGAAGATCAGCAGGCCTTGGTGTTCACGCAGTTTCGCCAGATGGGCAAATTGCTGGCGTCGATGCTTCGGCGCAGTTTGGATCGCGATGTGTTGTTCCTGCACGGCGGCACGCCTGAGAAAGAGCGCCGCCGCATGATCGATCAGTTTCAATCGGCGGATGGTTCCGCGCCGATCTTTCTGCTTTCGTTGAAAGCGGGCGGCTTTGGTTTGAATCTCACGGCGGCGAGCCATGTGTTTCACTTTGATCGGTGGTGGAATCCGGCCGTGGAAAACCAAGCGACCGATCGCGCGCACCGCATCGGCCAGACGCGCACCGTGCATGTTCACAAGTTTATTGTCGCGGGCACGCTGGAAGAACGCATTGACCAGATGATCGAAGAAAAGAGCGATCTTGCGGATCGCATCATCGGCTCCGGCGAGCGCGGCCTGACCGAACTCACCACCGATCGTCTGCGCGACCTCCTGACGCTTCGTTCCGATGCGGTTGAGGATGAGCCGCTGGACGTCGCCGAACCAGAACTGGTGGAGGGTTGATCGATGGCCTTTGATCCAAAGCAACCACGCCCGCGCGCCCAGCGTGAGCAGCCTCGGCGCGTCGTAGGTGGTGTGAAGCTTCTGAAGATTGAGCCGGACGAGCGTCACTGGGCGGCGCAACGCTGGCTGCGTTTGCTTGATGACATTGCTGAGGGTGAAGTTGTCCGCAACGGCCTTGAGTACGCGCAGCTTGGTCAGACGCGCAATATCGAAGTGCTCTCGGGCATGGTTGAAGGGCTTGTGCAAGGTCGGCAGCAGCGGGCGTATCGCGTGCGGCTTGCGCTCGCTCCGATCTCCCCAGCGGGCTGGGATCGCATCGCCAATGCAATCATCGAAGACTCATCACTGGCGGCGCCGCTGCTGACCGGGCAACTGCCGCGCCATATTGAAGAGGTCTTTCCGGCCGCGGATGTGACGTTGTTTCCGGTGGACATCCACGCGATCCATCCGACTTGCGCGTGCGGCGTTCCCGAGGGTGTCTGGTGTAAACACGCCGTTTGTACGGCGCGCATGCTGTCCGATGCATTTCATCGGGACCCACTTCTGATTTTTCGTTTGCGCGGGCAGGATGTTGAAGACCTGCTCGAGCGGTTGCGGCGTCGCCGGGCGGCGCAGGGCTCCGTCCTTGGCGTCTCGCCCGCCTATGCGCCGCACATCAATCTGCCGGCCGAGTCCATCCCGGCGAGCCTTGAAGCATCGCTCGACACGTTCTGGACCGGTGATATGGCGGCGAGCGACCGGATTGATACGTCGCCGCGCAAAGTGTCACCCTCGCACGCCCTCTTGCGGCGGCTGGGGCCATCCACGTTTGCGCAGGCTCGATTCCCGCTGGTGGGGCTCCTGGCGAGCTGCTACGACGATATTGCCGCTTCCGTCTGGCGCAACCTGCAGGGTGAGCCGGACGACGATGAATCGGCGAGCGAATTCGACACGCCGAATTGACGCTCACGCGGGTGTTTCTACACTGTCACGTCCTGCTCCCACTCAACGAGCGGCTCGGGCGGCGGTTATCCGCCGGTCGAGAGGGGTCCTCCCATCGCGGCTGATGGAGGGTCCGGCTCCGGGGAGCATCGCCGCGGCTTCGCCAAAGCCTGTTTTCGCCCGTCTGGGCGAACCTCAGGTGGATGCGGACCGCGTCTCGCTGGTCCGTATTCACTCGCAACAGCGCGTTTGAACAAACGTCGCTTCGCGCCAAAGAGGAGGCTTGTTCGGTCGGGGTCGTTGGCCCGTGGTGTAACGGTAGCACAGCGGCTTTTGGTGCCGTCGGTCCAGGTTCGAATCCTGGCGGGCTAGTTTGCTTCAACGCGGACAGCTTATTCGTCGCTCATCCAACTCTGTCCCGGCCTTGCAACAACTATTTCGATGGACTCGTCTCTCGTCGCCATCATTCTCGCCGCGGGCAAAGGCACGCGCATGGCCAGCGACCTTCCCAAGGTTGTTCATGCCGTCGCGGATGCTCCGATGGTGTCGTGGGTGGCGAAGGCATGCCGCGACGCTGGGTGTTCGCGTGTCATCCTCGTCGTCGGGCACCGTCAGGAGTTGGTCCGCGAGATCTTCGATGGTGATGATTCCATTGAATTCGTGACGCAGGATGAGCAGCTTGGCACGGGGCACGCGGTGCAATGTGTTGAAGCCGCGCTCAAAGGCTTTGATGGCGACGTCATCGTGCTTGCGGGCGATGGTCCGCTGGTTCGTCCCGAGGCGTTGAAGAGTCTGGTTGAGCACCATCGACGCGCCAAGGCCTCCGCAACACTGGCGACCGCCGTGGTGGATGAACCCGCCGGGTACGGCCGCATTCTTCGCGATTCGGATGGCGCTTTCAGCGGCATCGTTGAGCACAAAGAAGCGACCGACGCCCAGCGCTCGATCAACGAGATCAATCCCAGTGTGTACTGCTTCAAAGCGGATGAAATGTTCACGGCGCTCAGCAACGTGAAGCGAAGCGGCGCCAGTGGCGAGTACTACCTCACCGACGTTCCCGCGCTGCTCGCCGCCGAAGGCAAGCACATCGACGCCGTGAATTCGCTGGATGCGGACGAGGCGTTGTCCATCAACACCCCCGAACAGCTTCAGGTCGTGGACGGCATCCTGCGTTCGCGGCTGTCCCTGGCGAGCAACCGGTAATCGCATGGCTCAAAGCGACACGAACAGCCTGAAGATCTTCGCCGGAAGGCGGCACATCGACCTCACGCAGCGCATCTGTCGTCGACTCGATTTGTCCATGGGACAAGCCGCGACCAGCGAATTTCCCGACGGCGAGTTGATGGTCAAGACGGATGAAGACGTGCGCGGGCGCGACTGCTACGTCGTGCTGTCCACGTGCCAGCCCGTCAATGACAACCTGATGGAGCTGCTGATTTTTCTTGACTGCCTGAAGCGGGCGAGTGCGGCTCGTGTGACGGCAGTCATCCCGTACTTCGGCTACGCACGGCAGGATCGCAAAGATGAAGGCCGCACGCCGATCACGGCGAAGCTCGTCGCGAATTTGATTACGACGGCACAGTGCGATCGCGTGCTCGCACTTGATCTGCACGCGGCCCAGATTCAGGGATTTTTCGACATCCTCGTCGATCACCTGTCCGCGACACCGGTGTTCATCGAGTATTTCGAAAGCATTCGTGAAGAGCTCGGCGATCTTGTGGTCGTGAGCCCCGATGTCGGCAACGTCAAGATTGCGACGATGTACGCCGGGCTTTTGGACGGCGATATTGCGATCGTGGACAAACGGCGCGTCTCGGGATCGGAAGTGAAGTCGTCCAATCTCGTCGGCGATGTGCGCGGCAAGACGGTCCTCATGATGGACGACATGATCTCAACCGCGGGCACGATCTGCGAAGCCGCCCGCGTCGTGATGGACAAGGGCGCCCGCCAAGTGATTGCCGCGGCGACGCACCCCGTGATGGTCGGCCTCGCGATGGAGCGCCTCGCGGAAAGCCCCATCAGCAAGGTGGTCGTCACCAACACGATCCCCGCCAACGGGCGATTCGCGCCCATCTCGGACAAAATCGTTGAACTGTGCGTCGGTCCGTTGTTGGGCGACGCCATTCACCGCATTCACCACAACCTTTCCGTCAGCGCCCTGTTTCGAAAAGGCGCCGGCACCAAACGATGAAGTCGTTGCGGCAGGAAGCGTCCCGCCGCAACAACGTGTTCAGAAGGAACTATTGAGCCATGAGTCAGACACACGAATTGAGTGCGGAAAAGCGTGAAAGCGTTGGCACCCGTGAGAGCCAGCGTTTGCGCAAAGAAGGCAAACTGCCTGCGGTGTTGTACGGCCACAAGCTTGGCACCGAGCACATCATGCTCGACGCCAAGGAGGCCCTGACGCACTTCGAGGCCGGTGAGAAAGTCTTTGAGCTGAAGCTCGGCGGCAAGTCCGAGACCGCGCTGCTGAAGGATCTCGCCTACGACTATCTCGGTCGTCGCATTATTCACGCGGACTTTGAGCGCGTGGATCTTGACGAGAAGGTCACGGTCCATATCCCGATCCACTTCCGTGGTGACGCGAAGGGCCTGAAGGCGGCCGGCGCGCTCATGATTCACCCGGCCAGTGATATTCAAGTCGAGTGCCGAGTGCGCGACATGCAGGACTCGCTGGATGTGGACCTCAGCCACCTTGACGTCAATGAGTCGATGCACGCCAGCGAGATCACCTTGCCCAGCGGCTGGACACTGATGTCCGACGCTGACGCCGTGATTGCCGCCATCCAGGTCAAGAAGGAAGAGGCCGAGGGCGAGGAAGTCGAAGTCGAGGGCGGCGCTGGCGAGCCCGAAGTCATCGCCGAGAAGAAGGACGACGAGGACGAGTCCAAGGAGTGAAACTCATCGTTGGTCTGGGCAATCCCGGTGCGGAATACGAGCGCACCCGGCACAACGCCGGGTTCATGGCGGTCGATCGCTTGATCGAGCGTCATGCGCCGCAGGCGGTGGCGCGCAGTCGTTTCCACGCGCTCGCGTACGACGTCACGCTCCGCCAGGGCGGCGCCGAAGAACGCGCGTTGCTGCTCAAGCCGACGACCTTCATGAATCGCTCCGGACTTTCAGTCGCTGAGGCGGCGCGCTTCTACAAGCTGCTTCCTGCACAAGACGTGCTGGTGCTGGTGGATGATGTGGCGTTGCCCACAGGCGCCATTCGAATTCGATCCGCCGGCGGAACCGGCGGACACAACGGCCTGGCCGACATTCAGCAGAAGCTCGGCGACGATGGATATGCGCGGCTGCGCATCGGCGTCGGCAGTCCGGACCGGCAGGCGCAGCGCGATTATGTCCTCGGTCGCTTTTCACCGGATCAGTGGGACGACGTTCGCCCCGCGCTGGATCGTGCGGCGGACGCCGCCGAAGTCTGGGCGACACAGGGCGTGGTCACCGCCATGAACACTTTTAATTCGGCTGAAGAATCGCGCGGTGGCGCGGCGGCCGGCACGAACGAATCAACAAAGAACTCAGCGCCAGATGCGGAGACCTCCGCGCCGGCGACAGGATTCAACAAGGATCAGTCATGAAAGAGAATCGAAAGAACTACTACGAGGCCATGTTCCTCCTGCGGCAAGCCGCGTCTGCGGATCTTGGCGCCGCCGTCGATCACATCCGCGAAGTGCTTGAACGCGCCGAGGGTGAAATCCTCGCCATGAAGAAGTGGGACGAGCGCCGTCTCGCTTACGAAATCAAGAAGCAGAAGCGCGGCACGTACATCCTGGTGTACGTCGGCATTCCCGCGGCGCAGATGGCGTCGGTGGAGCGCATGCTCAACCTCTCCGAAGTGGTCCTGCGCTGGATGCTCGTCCGTGCGGATCACCTCTCGGTCGAGGAAATGACCGCCGCCGACGCTCAGCAGGAGCTCGCCGACGAGATCAAGCTCCGCTCCGAGCGCGGGCGCGACCGTGACGAATCCGAAGAGACCGAGCCTGCCGCCGCCGAGGCGTAATGTGGCCAGACGCGGCCCAATGACGCGACCGCCCGGATACCCTACCATTACCCGAACGTAGCTGGCATTCAGAACAAGCGAGGTCACACATGGCAGGCAGCTTCAACAAAGTGTTTCTGATGGGCAATCTGACGCGGGACATCGAGCTCCGACATTTTGCGGGCGATCAGGCTGTGGCGAACATCGGCCTCGCCGTGAATCGCCGTTTTCGCACGAAGGACGGCGAAAACCGCGAAGAGACCACCTTCGTGGATTGCGAAGCATGGGGCCGCACGGCGGAGACAATGAGCAAGTTCCTTTCCAAAGGCCGCCCGGTCTTTGTCGAAGGTCGCCTGAAGCTGGACCAGTGGCAGGACAAGGACGGCGGCAACCGGTCCAAGCTCAAGGTGGTGGTGGAGAACTTCCAGTTTGTGGACAGCCCCGGTGAATCCGGGGGGCGTCCGGGGGGGAGTGGCGGCGGTCGCAGCCACGCTCCGGCGCACGCGGACTCCGGCGGCAGCTACGAGCCGCTGGACGAAAGCGACATTCCGTTCTAACCTGCTCGGCTCGCCCTGACCGGCCCCGCATGGCCTTTGGCGGCTGAAACGACCTGAATCCAAAGGATTTGACCTCATGGCACGCACCCTCGAGCTGCTGCTGACTGAAAACGTGGACAACCTTGGCATCGTGGGCGACGTTGTTCGCGTGCGTTCGGGGTATGCGCGAAACTTCCTGCTCCCTCGTGACTTGTGCACGACGCCGAGCGAGGACGCGATCAAGGCGCTCGCCGCCAAGCGCGCCGAAGCTGAGAAGGCTCGCCTTCGTCAGCAGGAGATGCGCTCGGAGATGGTGGAGAAGCTCGAAGGCTTCGAAGTCCACATCGAGCGTTCCTGCAACGACCAGGGTCTGCTGTACGGATCGGTCACGCAGAAGGACATCGCCGATGCGCTCGAAGAGCAAGGCTTTGCCGTTCGCGGCCGCGACGTTCGCTTGGCGCACACCATCAAGCGCCTCGACACGTACGACGTGCTTGTGAAGTTTGACGCGGACCTTTCCGCGAACGTCAAGGTCTGGGTCATTCCCGATCGCGAACTCGAAAACGATGAAGAGCGCGAGGAGATGGAATTCGACAATGAGGGCAACCTCATTGAAGGCCGGGCGAAGAAGCCGAAGCCTGAGGCTGAAGAGAAGCCGGCGGAATAACGCCGTGCTGAACGATCAAGCCGTTCAAGACATTGCAAAAAATAGAAAGGCCGGACGATTCGTCGTCCGGCCTTGTTTGTTTCACGATTCGCCGGCTCTTGTCTGCTGAAGAACTCAGTCCGCTGTTATCGCAGTTGTTTCGGCGGATCAAGCACCACCTTTTCACGGCTGCCAAGATTGAATGAGCGGATCTGCACGCCCTTGCTTGGCGTGAAAAGAAGCATGAGCGATTGATCCGATCGGCTGCGGCTCAGGGCCGGCAATTCCGCGAGGGCGCGAATCGTGCTGCCGGGCGTGAAGCGAATCTCCACCTTGGACTGGTCCTGGTAGACGTAGCCCACGCACTCATACCGCTGGCCAAGTGTGTCGATCAGCATTGGCGACAGGACGGATTCCGCCTTGTCGAGCGATTGTCCAAGGATGGTGGTGCGAGCCGCAGGGCCGACATCCACTTGCACAATGGTGGTGCCGTCGGGCGGCTGGAACGACGTGACGCGCAACTGCGTGGGAATGTTGGCGCCGATGCGGCTGAGATCCAGTGTCGCCGAACCGCTGGTGACTTTGTTGTCAGCGCTGAGGTCGAGGCTTCCGCGGTCCTGCTTGTTGAAGATGACTCCAACACGCGGGTCTTCCCGAATTTCCCGTGACGAGCCTTGATCGCCGGACACCACTTGCGGCCCGCTGCTTTCGCTGCCGACCACGGTCGGCGCCGCGACGCTCTCCGCCTGAATGCCGACGATCTCTCCCGATTGCACCAACGCGTCACGCGCCGCCGGCGTGATGTCCTGCCGTGCGATGGCGACGCTCGACGCCGGGATGCGAATGTTCTTGACGAGCAAGTCCGTCGGCGTCGCGTTTGGGGGCACGACAAACTCAAACGCCATGGTCGTGCTCGCCGCACCGCCGACGCTTGCCGCGTACACATCCGGCCCGTCAAAGCGATAGCGATTGACCTGAAGCGTCGCGCCATCGGCGCGGCTCACAAACGCGATCGGGCTCAGGCTCTCGCCGCCGCCATTAGGCATCGCGACGATCAGTCGAATCTGGCCAGGGCCAATGACGGTTTGGCCCTTCTTTTCCTTGGCGCCGGGGCCGAACTGCACGACGAATCCCTCGATGTGGGAACCGGCGGGTGGAGGTGAGCCATCCGGAAGGACGACGTTTTGTGCGATGGGGGAGCCATCGGCGGAGACGACGAATTCGTCCGACAGGAGATCACGAGGGTTGTCAGCCGTGACGGTGTATCGAGACGTCACCGTCACATCCTCAGGCTTAAGCGTGGTGCGGCTTCGATCCTCGTACGTCACACGCATGAGCGCCGCCTGCTCGTTCACATTCGGAAGCCGCTCTGCGAGCGGAGTCGCCGTCGAAAGTGAGCCAGAGCTGAGGGTCTCGTACACCTTCGCGGTGATCATGTCCGCCGGCACCCACAGGTTTGAGCCGGAGCGGGCGTCCACAGCGCCGGTGGCGCGGTCCCAGTTCACGGCCTGATAGCCCATGAAGTTGGACGGCAGACGCAGAAAGCCGATGGAGATGATGAGCATGCCCGCCGTCAGGAGGCCGGACATCGCGCCGAAGGCGGCGCCGCCGACGAAATTCGTCGTGTCATCAAAGAAGAGATTTGAGGAGACGTATTTGTTAGTGAGGACGCGAAGGAGCGCCAGCGTCACCACAAACGGTCCGAGCAGTCCGACGGTCCAGGCGATGTCTTCGCGCACACCAAGCAGCACGGCGTACGTCAGCGGCTCCCAGACGGCGAACGACACTGCGCCGGCGATCAAGACGCAGACGAAGTGGATGAGCGCTGAGAACAGCCCCTGCCCGGCCCAGAAGTAGCCGAGACCAAGGACCAGAAGGATGACGGCAATGTTCATGATCGGCATGGCGAATGAGCCTCCGATGAAGTCGGGAAAAAATGCGTGAACGAACTCAACTCGCGGGCGCGGCCGTCGGTTTGGCCTGCTGCGGTGGCTTGCGCTGGGCCGTCGCCGTGATGCGGGCGACCTCTTCGACACTGGTCACGCCGCCGATGGCCTTGCGAATCGCAGCTTCCTGAATCGACGGCAGCCGCTTTTTCTGCAAAGCGGAGCGAAGTCCGACCAAATCCTGTTTCGCGATCATGGCGCGTTCTTCGCGTCCGATCTGGAACACCTCGAAAACGGCTTCCTGGCCGAAGTAGCCAGAGCCCTGGCACATCGGGCATGTGTCCGGCTTGTTTTTGACCAGCACCTGCCCGCCCTTGCGGAAAAGCTTGTTCACCGTTCCGGGCTTGACGCCGAGTTTCTTCAGCATTTCCGGCGTCGGCTGGTATTCGACGCGGCAATTCGTGCAGAGTCGGCGAAGCAATTTTTGGGCGACGACGCCGTGAAGCGCATTGCCGACGGCGCTCGCGTCATTCACGGCTTTCATGAACGCCTGAATCGCCATCAGCGAATTCTCGGCTTTGAGTCCGACATAGACGCGCGTGCGTTCCTGATCGGCTCTCGTCACTTCGACGGCCGTCGCCGCATCCGGCAATTCCGCCACAGCGATCACATCAGGATCGCGGCGCAGAATGGAGCGCACCGTCGTGGAATATTCAGCGCCGTCTTCGAGCGGGTCGAACTTATTGTGACGCACGCCTTCGATCATGCCGACCGGCTCAAGTTCGATGGTCTGCACGTTGGTCGTGTACGCATCATGCGAACGCAGAATGGCGTACATCGTCGTCGTGCGGCCGCCAAACGGCGGGGCGCCGAGCAGAACGATGCCCTGCCCTTCATCAATGATGCGCGTCATTTCCTCAATTTGATCCGGGAGCAAACCCAGTTCTTCGAGTTGCAGTTTGACGGCGCCTTCCGGGTCGAATTGTCCGCGCAACATGAGGCCGCCGGAGGCGCCACTCGTCGTGACGCGGACGGGTATTTGCCCGCCGGCGCGCTCCACGCCAAAATCGCCTTGCTGCTTGCGGCGAACGTCCTGCACATCCAGTCCGGCGGCGCTCTTGTAGAAGTTGATCAGTTCGACGCCGTCCCGTTGCGGAAGCTGCGCGCCGGCCTGCGGCACACCATCCACCGTGTACACAACGCCGTAGTGCTGCTGGTCCACCGGTCGAATCTCAAAGCGAGCCGCGCGTCCATCGAGCGCGTCGATCAATACGCTTTCAGCCGTGAGGCGAAGCTGATACTCAGGGGCTTCCTTCGCTGGTGGGCGCAGAATTCCCGCCGGCCCGCGAATGCCGAGTTCGACGTTCTTCGCGACCTTCGCGGCTTTGCGCTGCTCGGATCGCTCGCGCATCTTGGAGAGGTCAAACGACCAGCGGTGATGCTCCGGAACACGATCGTCCTTGTTGCGGAGCATGGCGTACACCACGAGGTCGCCCGCAAGGATCAGCATCAGGACCGGCCAGCCGATCCAGAAGCTGGGCGAAAGCGCCATCGCAACGAGAGCCGCACAACCGGCGGCGACGTGCCCGAGATTCCACGCCTTGCGTTTGAAATACCAGCGGGCGGCGTCTTTGTCGTAAATCGTGGAGACCACCCACGCCCAGCCCAAGAAGGGGAGGAGCATAAGGATCGGCTTCCACGGTGAAATCAGGAAAAGACCTTGCATGCTTGAGTCGCTGCCTCCTGCTTGAGCACGACGAATCGCCTCGTCCAAGGCCCGGTCACAGATTCATGGCCTGCTCGTTGGGTGATTTCGTCGCACGATCCAGCCGTCAGGCGATGCCCTTGAGGCGCATCTTCAATTCATCGACATTGGGCGATGCTTCCAGCGCCACCCGCATGTGAATGTATTCCTGCTCCACAAGCTGCACAAGCGAGGCGTTGAAGTCGCGCATGCCCGCTTTTTCCGCTTCCTGGCTCTTGAGAATCGATGGAATCTCGCCCTCGCGGCCTTCCAGAATGAACTTCCGAACCACCGCGTTGTTGATCAGGATCTCCAGCGCCGGAATGCGCGGGATGTTCTCGTGCAGCGTCGGCAGCAGCTTCTGATACACGATCGCTCGCATCTGGTACGCCATGATCTTGCGCACCTGCTCGCGCTCCTCCGCCTGGAACAAGTCGTATATGCGGCTGAAGGTCTCCGCCGCGCTGGAGGCGTGAATCGTTCCAAAAACCAGGTGGCCCGTCTCCGCCGCATGCAGGGCCGCTTCAAAGGTTTCGGAGTCACGCATTTCGCCGACCAGCACGATGTCCGGGTTTTCGCGAACGAGCGCGCGCAGCGCGATCTTGAAGTCCAGCACGTCGATGCCGACTTCGCGCTGGTGAATCGTCGCTTTCTGATCTTCGAAGATGTATTCGATCGGGTCTTCGATGGTGATGATGTGGACGGGCTTGCGCTCGTTCACGTAATTCAGCATCGAGGCGATCGTGGTGGATTTACCCGAGCCCGTCACGCCCGCCAGCAGCACAATGCCCTGCGGCTGCATGGCGATCTCCGCCATGATGTTCGGGAGGTACAGGTCTTCGAATCGCTTGATGTCGCTGGTGATGAGTCGGCACGCGCACGAGAGCTTGCCGCGCGATTGAAAGAGATTCACGCGAAAACGGTTGCGCTCGTCGTAGTCGTACGCGAAGTCGACCGAGCCGAACTTGTGCAGATCGTTCTTCTGCTCGTCGGTGAGAATGTGGTTGACGATGTCGCGGTATTCCTCGCCCGTGACGGCCTCGGTGTCGAGCGTCTTGAGGGCGCCGCGCAGGCGAACGACGGGGGGCTTGCCGGTCTTCACGAGAAGGTCGGACGCGCCGAGCTTGATGCATGCCTGGAGGAACTTGCCGAAGCGAGTGGCGTGCGGGTCGTGCTTTTTGTCAGGGTCCGGTGTGATGTGTTGCGCCGTTGGTGGTGCGGCGGAATCAGTATTCAGGCTCATCGCGGATCTCTCTCCGTCTGGAGTCCCATTCGAGTGTCAATCGCCGGTCCGGCCCATCGCCCCGCCCCGTGTGATCCACGCGGACACCCCCGAACGGGAACGCCGCCGGCATGGCTTGCCATACGCACGAAAGCGGCCCCCGGTTGCCCGATGGACGGGTTTTGGCCGCGTGATCGGCGGCGGGAGGACCATCCTAGCAAAGGCTGGGTTCGGCCCGGATTACTCAGAACTCCGCATTCTTCGGCGTCCGCGGGAAGGGGATCACGTCGCGGATGTTCGCCATGCCGGTGCAGAACTGCACGAGGCGTTCAAAGCCGAGGCCGAAGCCCGCATGGGGGACCGTGCCGTAGCGGCGCAGGTCGCGGTACCACCAGTAGTTCTCTTTGGGCAGGCCCATGGCGTCGATGCGCTGGTCGAGGACGTCGAGGCGTTCCTCGCGCTGTGAGCCGCCGATGATTTCGCCGATCTTCGGCACCAGCACGTCCATCGCGGCGACAGTCTTGCCGTCGTCATTCATGCGCATGTAGAAGGCTTTGATGTCCTTCGGGTAGTCCATCAGGATCACCGGCTTCTTGAAGACTTCTTCCGTGAGATAGCGCTCGTGCTCGCTCTGGAGGTCCGAACCCCACGCAACCGGGAACTCAAACTTCTTGCCGGACTTCTCGAGAATCTTCACGGCGTCCGTGTAGGTCACGCGCTCGAACGGCGATTCGATCATGTGCTCGAGCGTTTCGATCACCGTCTTGTCGATGCGCTCATTGAAGAACGCCATGTCGTCGGCGCGTTCGTTGAGCAGCGTCTTGAAGCAGTGCTTCAGAAAGTCCTCGGCGAGGTTGGCGTCATCGTTCAGGTCAGCAAAAGCAATTTCTGGCTCGACCATCCAGAACTCGGCGAGGTGGCGGCTGGTGTTGCTGTTCTCGGCGCGGAACGTCGGACCGAAGGTGTAGACCTTCGAAAGCGCTAAGCAGTAGCACTCGACGTTGAGCTGACCTGACACGGTCAAGTGCGCTTCGCGTCCGAAGAAATCCTCTTCCCAGTTCACCGCGCCCTCAGGCGTGCGCGGCGTGTTCGCCGCATCCAGCGTGCTCACGCGGAACATCTGCCCGGCGCCTTCGCAGTCGCTGGCGGTGATGATGGGGGTGTGAATCCAGCAGTAGCCGTTCTCGTGGAAATAGCGATGAATCGCCTGCGCGAGGCAGTTGCGCACGCGGGCGACAGCGCTGAATGAGTTGGTGCGCGGCCGCAGGTGCGCCACTTCGCGGAGATATTCAAACGTGTGCCGCTTGGCGGAGACTGGATACGTGTCCGGATCGTCCACCCAGCCGAGGACGCGAACGGCAGAGACTTGCATCTCAATCGACTGCCCTTTGCCCTGCGATTCGACAAGTTCGCCGTCGGCTTCGATGGAGCATCCGGTCGTCAGTTTCTGAACTTCCTCGGCGTAGTTCGCGAGGTCCGCCGGGACGACGATCTGGAACGTGTCGAAGCACGATCCGTCCGTGATGGCGACGAATGAAAGCCCGGCCTTGGAGTCACGGCGCGTGCGCACCCAGCCTTTGACGGTGGTCTTCGAACCCGGCTTCGCCTTGAACGCCTCGGCGACGGACATGCAGCTCATGGAGCGATCCTCTGCGATTGTTGGGACGGGCGTCTCGCCCGTCGTTGGTGGTGATGCTGTGGAAGGGGCGATCCTAGCGAGGGAGCGTCGCGAGGTCAGCGGTTGGTGGATTGGACACGACTCAGAATTTCACCACAGAGGCGCAGAAGGCACAGAGGAGTGATTCATCTGGGGGAGAACCGGACTCCATATCCTCTTCATCATTCAAATCCTCTCTGCGTCCACTGCGTCTCTGCGGTGAATTCGGCCTCCTGGCAAGCGGCGTCAGGGCGATCCATCCGCCGCGATCCCTTTCTCTACAATCCTCGCCCCATGGACCATTTTCGCTACATCGAGGGCGAGCTTTTCGGCGAGGGCGTCCGGCTCACGGACATCGCCGACGCCGCCGGCACGCCGACCTATGTCTATTCCGCGGCGACGATCGTCGAGCACTACGACCGGCTCGCGTCGGCGTTCTCCGAACTCAAACCGCTCATCTGCTTCAGCTTGAAATCATGCAGCAATCTCCAGATCGCCAAACTCCTCGTGGCGCGCGGCGCCGGGATGGACGTCGTCTCCGGAGGCGAACTGCACCGCTCACGCCTCGCCGGTTGCCCGGATGATCGAGTCGTGTACGCCGGTGTCGGCAAGACCGAAGCTGAGATTTCGTATGCGCTCGGCTTCGAAGGCCGCGGCGAATTGCGCGGCGGTGAAGAAGGCAAACCAATTCGACTCTTTAACGTCGAATCCGAACCGGAATTTGAATTGCTCGCGTCCGTCGCCAAGCATCATGAGGCGGTGACGCACGCCGCACTGCGCGTGAACCCGGATGTCGATCCCAAGACGCACCGATATACCACGACTGGTAAGCGAGAAAACAAGTTCGGCGTAGACATCGACCGCGCCCGCGAGTTCTTCGAAAAGTACGGGGCAAACGAGCATGTGAAGCTCACCGGTCTGCACTTGCACATCGGCTCGCCGGTGTACGACCCCGCGCCGTATGTGCAGGCAATTGAGCGCGCGAATCAGTTAATTGATGAGCTGGCCCGCGATGGTCACGAAATCAAGACGCTCGACCTTGGCGGCGGTTTCGGCGCCGACTACGAAACCGGCCGCTCACCCGCCGCGGCGGAGTACGCCAAAGTCATCACGCCGCTATTGAAGGATCGCGTCAAGGACGGATTGCAGGTCATCCTCGAACCCGGCCGCTCCATCATCGGCAACGCCGGTGTGCTGCTGACGCGCGTGCAGTTTGTGAAGGACTCCGGCGAGAAGAAGTTCATCATCTGCGATGCGGGCATGCACACGCTCATTCGCCCGGCGCTGTACGAGGCGTTTCATTTCATCTGGCCGGTGAAGGTGGAGCCGCAATTTGAGCCCAAGCATCGCAAGGCGGAGATGGACCTGCCGGGGCTGGAGTTGTGCGACGTCGTCGGCCCGATCTGTGAAAGCGCCGACTTTCTAGGCCTTGGGCGCAAACTGCCGCCCCTGAAGCGCGGCGACCTGCTCGCTGTCTTCACCGCCGGCGCGTACGGCTTCACACTGTCGTCCCGTTACAACGGGCACCCGTCACCGGCGGAAGTTCTGATCACCGGCGGCGATGCGCAGATCGTTCGCAAGCGCGAAACGGTGACGGATCTGGTCGAACTCGAGTTGACATCAAAGTCGATTTAAGTCGTCATTCACTTGAACATTGGAAGGGAGCGAACACATGAGCGCATTGAACACGAAGGATATGAGTCTGGAGCAGGCGCAGGCCGCCGTCGCCGCAGCGATCGAGAAGGCCCGCGCGATTGACACAAAGATGGACATCGCGGTCGTCGATGCCGGCGCGAACCTGAAAGCGTTTGCGCGCATGGACGGCGCCTGGCTTGGTTCGATTGACATCGCGATCAAAAAGGCGCGCACCGCGCGATTCTTCGACATGCCCACCGGCGACATCGGAGGCCTCAGCCAGCCCGGCGGCTCGCTCTACAACATCGAGCACTCCAACGGCGGCCTCATCACCTTCCCCGGCGGCGTGCCGATCAAGGTCGGCGGCGAAGTGATCGGCGCGATTGGGGTCTCAGGGTCGTCGGTCGAGAATGACCACGCGGTGGCGACTGCGGGGGCGGGGGCGGTCTCCTAGCCTGCATGGTCTTGAGAATTCGAGATGCGCAGGACGCCGCCGATGTGGTGCGCTCAAGGTGCGCCCGCGAAAGGGAATTGCCGCGCTCGAACTGCGGTCGTTTTCATATGGACGCTGAAAGTGGACATCGTTATCCTTTATTCGGAAGGGCGATCAGTCATTCCGCCGGGGGTGGGCGGTGGAACGAGGCTCAGCAAGGCACCGTATTTCAGGAGATCGATCCATGAACCATGCACTCGCTTCAGTGGCAGCCATTCCGATTGTGTTCGCCGGGACCGCCTTGGCCCAGCCTGAATACAGCATCGAATTTCTTGGTCCGGCTGTCGTCATCAATGACATGAACATTCACGGCGACACCGTCGGGTGGCTAACAGGCGGCAATGTGCAGGCCTTTATTGCCGGCCCGGATCGCCCGCACGAAGTTCTTCCCCTACCTGAGGGGTATTTGAGTGCTTGGGCTCAAGGCGTCAATGACGATGGTGTCGTCGTTGGATCGGCGGCCGCAACTGGCTTTCCGGAATTCGGTCAGGCCATCGCATGGATCCCAAACGGTTCCGGCGGCTACAGCATTGAATTCCTTGGTCAGCTTCCCGGGCATACGCAAAGCGTGGCCTACGACGTGAACAACAGGGGTGACATCGTCGGGTCTTCGCTCGTGCCGGGATTCCAGGGCGGGCCGACCGTCTGGTTCAACGCGCCGGGCGGAATCCTCGAAGTCTCGTCGCTCGGCGCGCCGTCCAGCCCGAAAGAGATCAACGATGAGGGCGTCATCGTCGGCATCAACGGCGGGCTCTTCGACATCGACACGATGACGGCGTCGCCGCTGCCGACGTTCGAAGGGAACATGAACATCTTCCAGGGGTGGGCGATCAACAACACCGGCGAACTCGCCGGGACGGCGTTCCACGGCGGCGTAAGCCGCACGGCCTCCATCTGGACGATGGACGACGGCTGGCTCGAGTTGAGTTTGTTCTTCGGCATCTCCGCGGACATCATCGCATTCGACATCAACGACAGCGGCGCGGCGGTCGTCGAGACACCGGGCCCGCGCGTCTACCTGCCGGACGTCGGCGTCGCGAGCCCCGTCTCCCTGCTCAACGCGGTGGATGTGAGCCAGTGGGTGTTCGTGAAGTCATTCGGCGGCGCCGTGAACAACGCCGGTCAGTTCGCGCTGATCGCGCAGAACATGACGACGAACGAAAGCGGCGTCGTGCTGCTCTCGCCTACGGGCCTTGAGAACCCCGCGGATCTCAACGGCGACGGCGTCGTCAATGGCGCGGACCTCGCCGCGATGCTCGCGCAATGGGGTGGCGCCGGCAGCGCAGACCTCGACGGCGACGGCGTCGTCAACGGCGTGGACCTTGCGCAGTTGCTCGCCAGTTGGACCTGACTGAAACGCCACAACTCGGTGGGGAGAGACGCCGCCCGGGCTGAAGAACGCGGGGCGGCGTTTTCTCGTGGGCGAAAGGCCCGGATCAAAAGACACTTCGCATGTGGCTCGCCCCGCGGGCCGTTCGTTAAGCCGGGGCTCAGAGCGACGCGGCCCGGCGACGCTCGACCGGGCGAATATCCCTTCTCAGGACGCCGGTTTCAACCCCGATGTTGCATTTTCGTACGAGCGGGGGCTTGCTGCGACATGAGCCGGCGACATGAGACCGACTCAAAGTGCGGCTCTCGCGGGTCTATTCGCCGATGGAGTGAATAAACACCGACGCGCCATTCAAACAATCAGTCAGGGGCCAGATGATGCCACGACAGACCCGACCTGCCGCGATGAGATTCTCGTGGACGCTCGCTGCGCTGGCGGCGCCGAGTGCGATAGGACAATCGTGGGAGTTAGAGCAATTCGTTCATGGCCTAAGCGGGCGAGATATGGCCGCGACCGGAATTGACGACATATGGATCGCAGGCGTTGCAAAACCGGGTTCATCTCAAACGCGACTTATCCACTTTGATGGGGATATTTGGTCATTCATTGACATTCCACTCGATCCACAATCGAAAGCGATCGTCCATACGTGGGCTGTCGAAATGGCTCCATGGGGTGAGCCAGTGATTGGAGGCCGCATTGACAATCAACCTTTCGCAGCAATCTTTCGAGATGGAGAAATCCAAGACATCCAGACGTTTGGCGGTCTGAGCTACACATTTTCAACAGTTGATTTTTCGATTCCGAATGATGAATGCATCTGGATGTCGATGAGCGGCAACCATCGATTTGCGCGATGGGATGGCGTTGAGTGGGAGTCATTCCCGCTCGAGGACGATCACAATCTTGTATTCATTGAGGCGGTGGACGCTATTGGATCGGACCAAGCATGGGCGGTCGGCTACGAGCGAATCTTCACCGATGCTCCTCCTGGCCCTGTCCCGGCAAAACCAATTGTGGCGGTCTGGAGTGGTAAAGACTGGCTCCGAATGGTCCCGCCAACTCATGACGCTTTTCAGTGCATGCTCTTCGATATTGACGTGTTGTCGCCGAATGACATTTGGGCGGTCGGAGATTGTCTCTATTTGAACGAAGGAACGAGGCCCGCAATCTTTCATTGGAATGGAATTGCATGGACTCAGCATGCCATTGATGGTATTTCACTTGGGCAAGCGACAAGCGTTGCTGCAATAGCCTCTGATAGTGTGTGGATACAGGGGAATCGGCTCAATCACTTCTACTATTTCGACGGTACAGGTTGGAAAATCGTCAATGGATCTTCAGCTCTCGATCCGTTCGTCTTGATGAATAAACCGAATTTCATGCCAAGCAGTTATGTCCTTCGACAGGGTCAATTCTCAAGAATTGGTCCTTCTGAACTAATGGCGCTTGGGTTCACGAGCACTGGAGATCTGCTTCCGATGCTTGACGGCACATTCGTCGAACGCCTCGTCACGCATGCCCCGCAATCCAATTCTGCCGACGTCAATGGCGATGGCCGCATTGACAGCCTCGACCTGCAGCTTGTCATTCAGCAGTTCGGTCTGACGGTTGATGATTGAGTTGAATCAACCCTGCGAATAGTCGTACACGCCGTGCTTGGTCTTGTCGCCGAGGCGTCCGGCGGAGACGAGTTGCTTCAGCAGCGGGCAGGGGGCGTACTTGTCGTTTCCGAGTTCGTGGTAGAGCACGTTCATGATGTGCTCGCACGTGTCGAGGCCGATGAAATCGGCGAGGCGCAGCGGGCCCATCGGGTGGTTGCAGCCGAGTTTCATCACGCCGTCGATGGCTTCCGGCTCGGCGACGCCTTCCATCCAGGCATAAAACGCTTCGTTGATCATCGGCATCAGCACGCGGTTGGAGACGAAGCCGGCGCGGTCATTCGCTTTCAACGGCGTCTTGCCCATCGCTTCGGCCAGCGCGATTGTGCGATCAACGACAGCGTCGCTTGTCTGAATGCCCTTGATCACCTCAACCAGCTTCATGATCGGCACTGGGTTGAAGAAGTGCATGCCGACGACGCGATGCGCCGCGGCGCCCGCTGTCGCCGCCAGCGCCGTGATGCTGATGGACGAGGTGTTTGACGACAGCACCACGTTGTCATTCGTGAGCATCGCGGCGAGCTTCTTGAAGAGTTCGCCTTTCACGCCGAGGTCTTCGACGATGGCCTCGACAACCCAGTCCACACCGCTCAGCGCATCGAGCGAATTTGCATACGTCATGCGCTTCAGCGTGGCGTCCATGTCCGCCTGCGTCATGCGCTCTTTCTCAACGGCGCGGGCGAGCAGTTTCTGGTGCAGCGCTTCGCACTTTTTGAGCTGTTCGGCGGAGTTGTCGAACACCACGGCGTCGATGCCGGCGGTCGCGGCGACCTGCGTGATGCCGCCGCCCATCTGTCCGGCGCCGATGATTCCGATCTTCTTCACACCGTGTGACATGGCTTGCTCCAAAGCTGCTGCGGGTCGTGTCGATTGTTGGCGTGCGGCCTCCCCTCCCGCCTTGCGGGAGGGGGTAGTGGGAGGGCTCTTGATCTACTTCCTTCTCCTTGCCTCATCACGCTGTTCACGTCCGAGACGAATAGAAGATGTAGAAAGAGAAGCCCCCTCCTCGGTCCTCCCCCGCGGGGCGGGGGAGGAGGGGATCCTCCCTCCAATTCAATTCAGCGCATGCAAGTTACGCGAAGTGCGCAAACGCCTTGTTGGCCTCGGCCATGCGGATCGTCTGCTCGCGCGTGGCCATTGCTTTGCCTTCGCCGCGGGCGGCGTTCCAGAGTTCGTCCGCAAGGCGATTGGCCATCGGGCGGCCCTTTTCGCCACGGGACGAGTTAATGATCCAGCGGAACGCCAGCGACTGCTGACGGCGGCGGTTCACCTGCATCGGCACCTGATAGTTGGCGCCGCCGATGCGCTTGGAGCGCACTTCGACGGGGGGCTTGACGTTGTCAATGGCGCGGAGGAACAGTTCCAAAGCGTCCTTGGGCGCTTCGGGCGCTGTCTCTTTCTTGAGACGCTCGTCCATGCGGTCCATGGCGTCGTACACCACGCGCGTCGCGACGGTCTTCTTGCCGTCGGACATCACGCAGTTGATGAATTTCGACAGAACCTTGTCGCCGTAGCGCGGGTCCGGACGAAGCTGCTGCTCGGAATTGGTAATGCGACCGGCCATGGAAACTCCTTTGGGCTCATCCGCCGCGAACACTGTCGCGGCCGTGTTCACTCCTCGTTCCGGCCAGGAACAAGGAATTACTTGCCATCAAATTGAAAGCGGCGCACGCCGCCAAATTCTTTCTTCTTGATGCCTGGTCCCCGGCGCCCGGGGCCTTGCTTACTTCCCGCCCTTGGCGCCGTACTTCGAACGACCCTGCTTGCGGCCGTCAACACCGAGGCAGTCCAGCGAACCGCGGACGATGTGGTAACGCACACCGGGAAGGTCACGAACGCGGCCGCCGCGCACGAGCACGATGGAGTGCTCCTGCAGGTTGTGGCCTTCGCCGCCGATGTACGCCGTGACTTCCTTGCCGTTGGAAAGGCGAACACGAGCGATCTTTCGAAGCGCGGAGTTCGGCTTCTTGGGCGTCATCGTGCGCACCTGAAGGCACACACCACGTCGCTGCGGCGACTGATCCAGGTCACGGACCTTGGACTTCGGCTTGGGCGAGCGGCGCGGGTTGCGAACGAGCTGGTTCAGAGTCGGCATACGGGACAGGCTCCATCAGACAGTCACCCCCGGGATCGGGGGCGAGCCGCAAAGTGTAGCGAATCCAAAGATCGCAGCAAGGGCAGGCGAGCCGGCCATTGCCGCATTTTATGTCGGCATTCGGCCCCGATCGGACGTGTCCCCGCCGGGCAACCCCGCTATCTTGGGGCAAAGCCCCGCTCAGAATAAGGATGCACCATGGATTTTACGTGCACGTGCGGCAAAAAGTATCTGCTTCCGGACGACGCCGCGGGCAAGCGGGCCCGGTGCAAATCCTGCGGCGAGATCTTCACCGTTCCATCACCCGAATTCGATTTCGACCTCGCGCCCAGCGCTCGAGAGATCGCGCCGACCCCCGGCCCCATGGCGGCGGCGTCGATCCCGGTGGACACCAGCCGGCCGATGATGCGGAATGAGGAGCGCAGCCGCATGGGCCGCGTGCAGCGGTCGTTCTGGGTGGATGCCATCTCCTCGTTCACGATCTTCAGCAAGCTGTCGAACATCGGGCCGCTGATCGGGTGTGCGGCGGTGCTCTTCGTCGCAGGCGTGCTGGAGATCATCCCGATCCGAAGCATTCTGAAGCTCGTGATTCTCTGCTTCTTCAACGGCGTTGCGGTTGCGTTCTTCCTCGACGTCGTGCGCACGACGGCAGGGGGTGATGACGACCTGCCGGGGCTGCACGCGTGGGGTGACTTTTGGGAGAGCATCTTCAAGCCGCTGTTTGAATTCATCGGCGTGACCCTGCTGCTGATCGCGCCGGCGATCGTGGTCGTGATGTGGCGCATCAGCGCGGGGGACAGTGATGAAAGCGTCGCGGCGTGGGGCTACACCGTTGCGGGAATCGGGCTGCTGCTGTGGCCGATCTGCATTCTGGCGATTGCGACGGGCGGGTTCTCTGCGCTGGTGCGCATGGACCTGCTGATCCTGTCCATCGTGCGAACGATCCCGGCGTATCTCGCGATTGTCTCACTGATGGCGGGCGCCGTGGGGCTGGGCGTGGTGATGACGGGCGGACTGTTCAGCAGCTCCGAAGAGGGCGGCTTCTTCAGCGACCAAACCGTCAGCGCGTACCTCGCCGCCCAGGCGATCCTCAGCGCCGTCACGGCCTACGTGATGATCGTCTGCATGCGCGCGATCGGGCTGTACTACCGGCATTTTTCGGAGCGATTTCCTTGGACGGCGGGGTGAGGGTGACTTCGAGTTTTTTGAAAGTGAAGTCGATTAGGCTTTGGTCTCATTGGACCACCGGCTAGCAACACTCACTAATTCTCACGCTGAACCTTCTTCTTTTTCTTTCGATCATATTTTTGACTTTTGTCTAAGAACAAAACCGTTGGACTTATGGATCTGATGTCTCGCTCCGTCGATGTAGTATAATTCACCTCCTCGGCAACACCGATGGGATCGGGAAAAAGGACTCCGTGAGAGACATTCATTAACGACAAATCGTACATTGCGTGAATAAGATCGTCATTTGGAATTCGAAAGCATCGAAGGAGAAAGCCGTGTTTTAATCCGTTGGGTGACTGCGCGAGATCTGGCTGATCGAGGTCTTCGAGTTTCGTGAAAAAACCATCTTGCGCTCTTTGTCGAATCGATTGATGCGGCCGGACCTTAATAACAGAGAAGGGACGACTTTCAACGATCATAGCGTCGGGCGTTAGCTCCCAAACCGCAAAATACCCATTTGCCTCGCGCTTCGGACCTTTCCTCGGTATCGATACAGAAAAGCCACCGCGAATCGCATCCGAAGCGGCGAAGTACGCCGCGATGTAAGGGCTACCCGTCCAGTCTAGAAGTGGAGTATGAAGCCCATTCATTTGGCCGAATGCCCAATAGTCCTCGTCGGTGGAAAGTTCAGTCAAATGCACCGAGGGCAAACCGCGCACTCGATGACGAAATCGATCGAGTTGGGACTTTGCTGCATTCTCTCTCTCGGATGCGTGTTGAAGGGCATTGCGCCGAAAAAGTGATGGTACTAGTCCCCATGACGCGTCGCGTTGTCCACGAAACAGCCGGGTTCCAGGCCATCGAGGTAGTCGAACTTCTTCAATAAAATGCTCCCAGGACCGGCACTTCACAATGTGGGCGCTGGTGCGGCTCTCCCAAGGTTCATATAGTTGCTCTCGCTTCGCCATCTATGTGCCTAATGGAATCGACGAAATTGCCCGGACTTTATCATACCAAGCGCCTGCATCCCGATCAGTTGCTTTGGCATCATGTTTGTCCTATCTGTCGAGTACACAATTCGTGATCGAGACATTGATCTTTCGAGCACGACATCATGATGTTTGACTCCATCGACCGCCGACGCCGACAAGGAGAAACGGATGAAGCATGGTATCACGCGTATGGTTCTTGGTTGCAACCAATTCATCCCAATTTCAGAGGACGAGTTTATCGAAACCGTCGCAGCAAGAGACCGCTTTTTCCGCTTATTGGGAATTGAAGAAAAATTTGATCTATTAGCTGAAAATCTCGCGGAGCTTGAGACGGATATCCTGGATCTTACGATGCGCCGAATGTTGTTCCATGAATGGTCTTGGGCGTCATTTAGGGCAGATGTTGCCACCGTTAATCGTCGGCTCGCCAATCTGCTGTCTTCGTGTCGCCTATACGTAGACCAAGTCAAGCACGATTTGGGTCTGATCTATGGCCGCGACTCCGCAGTCAGAAGTCAAGTTAGTGAGGCGTTCTCTCGCGAGTATGATACTCGATTGGGATATTGTCTGCTTGAAGCGCTT
This sequence comes from Phycisphaerales bacterium, assembly GCA_029260345.1. Taxonomy (GTDB): domain Bacteria; phylum Planctomycetota; class Phycisphaerae; order Phycisphaerales; family UBA1924; genus OFTM186. Next base: position 38,712 of record JAJDDK010000006.1, read on the forward strand.
CGAAATCATATTCAGCATTGTGCATTGCCACTTGGTCATTTGTCGTATCCATCGACACGCGATTTCCCCGGGAATTCTCGGTCGCATATAAGGCATACTTGCATCCCGAGCCTTAGCCTGTCCCAACTAAGGGAGAGCGGCGCTTTGAACAAGAAAATACTTGGGCGTTTGAAAGAAGACGCTGAATTATTGGATATTCGACCGCTCGTTCGAGACTATGTGTCGGGGCTAGGACTCGTTCATACGAAGATGCGAGAATGGGTCAAAGAAGATGCTTTGGCGTGGAAGACTCGGATCGTGAATGTTCGAGATCGGTTTCGCGCTGAATATGGAGAGAAGGACGTAGGGCTAGCCGTTGTGGAGCGAGATGAGAGGAATTGTGGGATTCGCCATGCGGCAATCTTTGTTGATTTCATTGAAGAGTATGAGCGTTTATTGCGGAAGAATCAATTTCCTCAACATTTCGCGACTCAATTCGTTACTAGCGAAGTGACTAATTGGCCGGAGGAGAAGAGCGATTGAGTTCCGCTGGAAATTAGTCAGTGCTTTGTTCACACTGCGTTTCACATCTCTTCAAATCGGTCTGGAATTCTGTTTTGAATACCTCGCGAAGACTTGCTTACTCAAACCCACCCGTCACCACCAGCTCAAAATCATTCATCGTCGCCACATCGTTTGCGCTCTTGTCGCGGAGGTTGGTGAAGCGCTGGATCAGGCTGTCCACGTCTTTGGTCGCGAGGGCGCCGAGGAGGCGGAACTTGTGGTTGAGGATTTGTTCCAGCGGCGCCGCGGTGTTGCGGGCGTGGCCGGCGGGGTACATGACGAGGCCGGAGTCGTGCTTTGTGCCGTTTGAATCGGTGACGACGACGCTCGTGGGGATGCCGTCGGGGTAGCGTTTGTCGTACTCGGCGCCGCCGTGGCTGAACTCGATCTTCTCCATCAGCTTGCGCGTGACGGGGTGGAAGAGGGCGTCGTTCGAATAGTCTTCGGGGGCGAGCATGAGACTCATCCAGGCGGCGGCGTTGGAGTCTGAAGAAGTGGGGCTATTTCGGCACTCACCCTGGCCCTCTCCCAGGGGGAGAGTGGAAGAAGAGGCGCCGCCGTTCTTTGTTCGCACGGGCGAGACGCCCGTGCCACCGTTTTTCTTGTTTTCCAGCGCTTTGCGCAGCAGCGTTGCGACGATGTAGGCCATGGAGTGGTCGGCGCTTTGTCTTGTGCGCGGGTCCTTCTTCGCGGGGTCGCCGATGATGCCGAAGGCGGGTTCGTAGGCGAGGATTTCGATTGTTTTGATCCTGCCGCCCTCGGCGTCCTCAAGCAGCGACGGGTTTGCGCTGAGCATGTCGAGCATCGCCTGGATCGCGCCGGCGGACTGGTGCTCGTACAGGCCGAGCTTGAAGTGCATGCCCATGACCATGAAGTTCTCGCCGGAGTGCGCAAGAACGAGGTCGAAGGGGCACGGCGCGGGCTGGTTGATCGGCCCGGTCGGCTCGAAGAGGCGGAAGATCGCTTCGGGGTTGCGGAAGATGTCTTTGGGGCCGACGAAGCCGCGCATGGAGCGGTTCATCGCCATGATCGCAACTTCGGAACTGATCGCGGCGGAGGCGCCCTTGCTGTCGGACAACTGCTTGCCGGCGCGGATCGCGCGGAAGGGGATGTAGTGCGCCACGACCATGCCGATCGCGGATTCAATCTGCTCGGGCGTGGCGCCCATCATCGCGCCGTACGTCGCGGCGGAAGCGATCGCGCCGTGAACAACGTGGTCGATCTTGTAGGTCTTGAGTGAGAAGACGGAGGCGAGACGGCCGCGGATTTCGTCGAGCAGGATCATGCCGCGCAGGGCGGCGACGCCGTCAAGGCCTTTGATCTGCGCCGCGGCGACGGGCACGCCGTAGAAGTCGTTGTGACCGAATTCGCCGGCGGTGTGGCCGAGTGAAGGTTCAAAGCCGAAGTTCGTGCCGTTGGAGTCCCACTCGCGCACGGCGGAGTTGTTCGCGAGGATGGCCTTCTCGGGATAGCAGCGCTGCGATGAGCCGAAGACGGTCGCGCCGGGTTTGCCCGCTGGGGCGGGGTAGTCGAGCGCTTCGTTGCGCAGGACGGTGGGGGCGTTGGTTCCGAGGGCCAGCGCGCTGAGGCCGCAGAGAACGGCGTCCACGAAGAACTGTTCGGTGCGCTTGTAGACGGATTCGGCGGGTTTGCCGATTTCGCCGCGCATGAACTTGCAGGCGAATTCACCGATGCCGAGCGCCTGGTTGGAGTCGGCGGGGAGGACGACAGTGTCGGAGGTGGCGGCGGGCGGCGTGGCGGTGGCAGGTGTCATCGCGCGGTCTCTCTCACGAAGTTTGGGGAAATCAGTTGGATTCGTCGTCGGTTTGCGGCGCGAAATTCTCGCTGAGCCACTGCACGACACGCTCGACCACCCGCGGCTCGATCGGGGCGACTTTGTTGTCCTCCATGATCGAGAACTGATGGCCGAGCCCGGGAGCATACTCGATGGTGAGGTTGTTCAGGCCCATGAGGTGAGCGACTTTTGCGAGCACCGGGCCGTGGACGGAAGTGGGGTCGAGGCTGGGATAGATTGCGAGGACGGGCATATCGCGCTGTTCGACGAGGACGTCAATCGCCCATGGGATGTCTTCGCGGAAATCGACCTGACCGGGAAGTTCAATAGTGGTGACTGATTCGATGAGGCCGAGGATTTCGGCAGCGCCGAGCTCCCAGCCGGTGAGTTCACCATTGTTGTCGGCGTCGAGGATCGTAAATGAGGCGTGCACAACGGGCGTGCCCTCGATGGCGGGACGCGCGTCAAACTCTGCTTTCGAGATTAATTTGTCGCGATCAGTGTCGATCTCTTGCCAGCGGGCGAGCGTTGCGACGTTGATGTCTGAGGGGCGAGCGCCGATGCGCGCGATGTAGGCGCCGCCGAGCAGGACCAGACCATCGATGTCGTCATCGGTGATCTGGCAGGCGCGCGTCGCGCCGAGGCTGTGTCCGAAGAGGATGATGCGTGTGCCATTGATCTCCGGCTGGGCGCGCATCGCGGCGAGCGCATCGGCCGCGAGTTTCACGCTGGCGGGGTATTCCATCGGCGTCGCCATGGCGCGGTTCTGCTCGTGCAATGGGTCGCCCTCGTAGATGGAGCTCCACTGCATGACGATGAAGCCCGCATCGGCGAATACATTTGCGAGCGTGTCTGCGTCAGTTGTCGATGTGCCGTCGATGGTGAATTGAAAACGGCCTTCCGGAGTCTCGATCGCACCCGGCACGGTCCAGTGCATGTCTTGCACATTGCCGCCGCCGAGAAGCAGGATGGAGGCGCCATTGCGATTTTCCTCGGAGGGAAGAACGAGCCGCGCGGCGTGCGTGCGTGTTGCGGATTCAAAAGTGAAGTCGCGCGTCGTGACATCGGCATTCGTGACGGTGGCGGCGAGCACGGCCGCGGCAAGCATCGCAATACAGGTGGTGTGGCTGGACATATCGATTGGGGCTCTCGCGGTGGTCGAAGGGTGATCGTGAGCCGCTACTATACGGCGGGCCGGGTGGTGGCCCTTCACCCCGAATTCGAGGAGCAGTGAATCGATGTCAGCCGACCGCACACCTGTGATTGTCTCCGCCAAACGCACCCCGATTGGCCGATTTTTCGGTTCGTTCAGCCGTACACCGGCGCCTCAGATCGGCGCCTTTGCGGTGGATGCGGTGCTGAAGGATGTGCCGGCGCTGCGCGATCACGTTGAAGAAGTGATCATGGGTTCGGTGCTGCAAGCGGGGCTGGGGCAGAACCCGGCGCGGCAGGCGGCGCTGAACGCTGGTCTGCCGACCACGCTGCCGTGCTTCACCGTGAACAAAGTGTGCGGGTCGGGGTTGAAGTCGGTGATGCTCGCGGCGCAGGCGATCAAAGCGGGGGATCACTCGGTGATTATCGCGGGCGGCATGGAGAACATGACCATGGCGCCGCACTTTGCGAATGTGCGCCAGGGTGTGAAGTTCGGCCCGGCGGAACTGACGGATCACATGATGCACGACGGTCTGACGTGCGCATTCGAGTGCTGGGGCATGGGCAACGCGGCGGAATGGGTCGCGAATGAATTCAAAGTGTCGCGCGAGGAGCAGGACCGCTACAGCGTGCAGAGCCATTTGCGAGCCGCCGAAGCGACGAAGAACGGCTGGTTCAAGAATGAGATGATCACGCTTGAGGCGGAGGCGCTGAAGCAAAAGCAGGGCATTGAAAACGATGAAGGCTTCCGCGCGGATTCGAGTCTTGAGTCGCTGGCGAAGTTGCGCCCGGCATTCATCAAGGAAGGCTCCGTGACGGCCGGCAACGCGAGCCAGATTTCCGATGGCGCCGCGGCCGTGGCGGTGTGCAGCGCGGCGAAGGCGGAGGAAATGGGCGTAAAGCCTTTGGCGCGCATTACCGGATACTTCACGAGCGGCGTCGATCCGAAAGAGATCTTCACCGCACCGGTGATGGCCGTGAGTGAACTGCTGCGACGCACCGGCGTACATCGCGACGAGGTTGATTTGTACGAGATCAACGAAGCGTTCGCGGCTCAGGTGCTGCAGAACATCGCCAGGCTGGAAATTCCCGAAGACAAGCTCAACGTCACCGGCGGCGGCATCGCGATCGGTCACCCGATCGGCGCCAGCGGCGCGCGTGTGCTGACGACGCTCGTGCATCAGCTTGAGCGCCTCGGCAAAAAGCGCGGCGTGGCTGCGCTGTGCCTTGGCGGTGGCAACGCCGTCGCGATGATGGTCGAGCGCGGTTGAGTTTCGAAGGAGCGTGCATCCATGGGCTGGTTTGAGCGCACGTTTCCGAACGACACGCCGATTGAACTGTGGCCGCACGTGATGGAGCGACTGCGCGGCACACCAGTGCGCATTGAGGAAAAAGTGCGCGGGCTTGACTTGGGTCTTGCGAAGAAGCGGCGCGGCGAAGACTGGTCCATTCAAGAGCACATCGGGCATTTGCTCGATTTTGAAGAGCCGGACGGACTGCATTCGCGGCGCATCGACGACTACGAGCGCGGCGCCGAGGTGCTGACCGCCGCCGATGTGACCAATCAGCGTACATGGGACGCGAAGCACAACGAAGCTGAACTCGATGACCTGGTCAAACGCTTTCGTGAAGCGCGCACGCGGCTGCTCGCGCGCCTCGATGCGATGTCAGATGAAATGCGCGGGCGCGTCGGTCTGCATCCGCGCCTCAAATCAGAAATGCGCCTCATCGACATGCTCGTCTTCTGGGCGGAGCATGACGACCACCACGTCGCGAAGATTCACGAACTGACTCAGTCCGGCTGAGTTTCAGATTCATCAGCGTCGGGCGCCGGGAAAGGAACCGGCTCGATCTCAGGTGCGCTCGGCGGCGCCGTCGAGACCTCGCGCTGGTCCGGCGGCGGGGGTGGTCCCTTGTGCCAGTGATTGTGGCCAGGGTCCCAGTGCTGATCGTTGGCTTCGTCGTAATGCCACGGCTCAACGTCAGTTGGCGGAGGCGTGGCAACGGCGGCGCGCTGATCGGACGGTGGCGGCGGGCCATCGTGCCAGTGATTGTGCGTCGGGTCCCAGTGGCGATCGTTCTCAGCGTCGTAGGTCCAGCCGACGGGTGTGGATTCGCCGGGGGCGAGTTCCATCGATGCGGGCACGGAATGCCGCTCGTTCTTCGCGAGGTCGGCGATGAGAAGCCCGCCGACCGCAAGCGCTGCAAGGACGGTGAGCGGAAACGTCAGCATCCAGAAGATGCGATTCGTGCGAGATGGTGTTTTGGGCTCGTTCGTCGCCGGCGCGTGTTTCGATTTCGATGACGTTTGCTTGCTCATGATTTCATTCTCGCGGCGAAAGAGTGTGATGGTGCGCCACGTCCGGAAACGAGTGACAACGTTCCCGGCCGTACGTCCCGCATCACTGAGAATACACCAGCGTGCTGAGGATGCGAAGGCAATTCGTTGAAGTCGCGATCAGGCGTGAAGACGCCCGACTTCATCACGAATGTCGCGCAAAGCCGCAAGATGAGCGGGGGACCAGGCCATTCCGGTTCGGGTCTCGTGCGCTTCATCACCGAGGCCCGTCGATTGTGACGCTCGAACACGGCGCATGATGAGATCGCGAATGTGCTCGGCGTCGGCGACGCCTTCGATGAGACCCTGATTGGTGACGGAGGCGCCCTGTTCACCGTTGCCGCTGCCCGCGCCGGCGGTCTCGACGATGACGTCCTTGATGCCAAAGCCGCGCTGGATTGGGCCGCTCTTCACCTTGACGTTCTGCACGTTTTCATACGTAATCGTGACTTCGGTGATGCTCCACACCCCGCGGCGCAGTCGCATGGCGCGCTCGCTCATCACATACCACGTGGTGTCGTAGCGCAGGTGAATGGCGACGTACGCGATGATGTCCGGAACAATGGCGACGAAGAGAAAGAGCGGCAGCAATGCGAGGCCGACGACGTTGTTGATCGAAAAAATGATGATCCAGCCGAGGGCGATCAGTCCATCAAAGACGATTAGCACTAGCCAGAACCAGAACTTCAGGTACTTCAGAAAGCCCGGCGCCGGGTGAAACGTCTTGACTTTTTCGCCTGTCTTGGCGGGCAAGGTCGGCGCCGGCGGCACGCGCAACCAGTCCACAATGAGGCGCCACAGTCCTTTATAGATCCACGCGGCGGCCTGATCGACGCGCCCGTTCACGAGGCGTCTCCGGCGTCTGCGTTCTTGGTGCGGAGCGCATCGCGGATCTCGGTGAGTAATTGGAGCGCTTCGTCCTGCGCGCTGTGTTGCGGCGTCTCGGGATGGGCGGAATCGTCCTTGGCGCCGCGCATCTGGGAGTAGAGGTAGTCGCGCAAGAGTTCCGGGCGGCGAATGCCAACGATGGTCATTTCCGCGCCGCTGGTTCCGGAGGCTGTCTGGATGGCCACGTCGGCGAGGCCGAGCCAGCGGTGAATGATGTTGCGCTTGACGTGAATGTCCTGAATGCGGCGGTAGGTCAGGAGGATCTGCTTGCGGAACAGGAATCCCCACGACATCGAGACGCCGTCGTCATCGATCTTGTATTCCAGCGTGACGTACTTGATCCACAGCGGCAGGAACACGAACGGGAATCCGATGAACGCGAAGCAGGAGCAGATGACGTAGTAGGTCATCAGCGCCCGGTCGGGTCGGGTGATCGCTTTCGCGTTGTAGATGTTCTGCTCGATGGCGATGTCTGTCATGGTGGCCCCGTCCGGTTTTTCGGAGGGGATTGTCGCAGATTCCACGGCGGGCGGCAGCAGGGCGGCGCCACCTGAGACGCTGAGGCTTCAATCCCTAGAATGTCGTCATGAGTATGAATTGGGCGGGTGAGCATCCCGGAGCAAGGCTGCGGGATCTGATGAATCGCGGATGCGTCGGCGCGCCCGGCGCGTACAACGGTCTGGTGGCACGCGCGGTGGCGCAGGCGGGGTTTGAAGCCGCGTATGTGTCCGGTGCGGCGGTGAGCGGCGCCGCGGGCGTACCGGACATTGGCCTGGTGTCACTGGACGGATTTTGCGCGATCGTGCGTCAGGTCACCGCGTCCAGCGGGCTTCCGGTGATCGCGGATGCGGACACCGGGTTTGGCGAGGTCGAAATGGTGGCGCGCACGGTGAATGCGTACCACGACGCGGGCGCCGCCGGACTGCATCTCGAGGATCAGGTCTTTCCCAAGCGGTGCGGCCATCTCGACGGCAAACAGTTGATTGCGCTGGATCATTTTCAGGAAAAGATCGCGATCGCGCGCAAGGCGAGTGAGCAGTGCTCCGGCGGGAGGTTCATCGTGTGCGCTCGCACCGACGCGCGCGGCGTCGAAGGGCTGGACGCCGCCATCACGCGCTGCAAAGCCTCCGCACAGGCCGGGGCGGACATGATCTTTCCCGAAGGACTGTCAAGCGAAGATGAATTTCGCGCCGTCGCCGATGCTCTGGCGAACACCGGCGGACCCTCGCGGCGCCGCGGGCCGTATCTCCTGGCGAACATGACCGAGTTCGGCAAGACGCCCATGCTCCCGCTCAAGCGGTTCGAAGAGCTTGGCTACGACTTCGTGATTTTTCCCGTCACCACGCTCCGCATCACTATGAAGGCGGTGACGGACGCCTTGCGGACGATCCGCCAGGAAGGCTCCGCAGCGAACTGCCTTGACGACATGCAGACCCGGGCGGAGCTTTACGGCTTGCTCGGCTACACTCCGGGGGAGGAGTGGACGTACCCCAACCCGACCACTGCCCGTTGATCCGACTTCAAACGATTTCGAACTCTGAAAAGGCTGGAGATTTCCCGTGAGCAGCGCGACCGTTGAGGCGAAAAAAGGACTGGAAGGCATCATTGCGGGCGACAGCGCCGTGTGCTCCGTCGAGCAGGGCGGGTTGTTCTACCGCGGATATGACATTCAGGATCTTGCCGTCAATGCGACCTTTGAGGACGTGGCGTATCTGCTTCTGGTCGGCCAAAAGCCGAATGCGTCGCAGCTTGAAGCGTTCAAGAAGGACTTGATCGCTGCTCGCGAGATTCCCGCCGATGCGATCGAACTGACGAAGAAGGTCGCGACGGCGCCGCACATGCATCCGATGGATGCGCTGCGCACCGTGGTGAGTTACCTCGCGCAGTTCGATCCGGATTGCCAGGACAACAGCGCCGAAGCGGAACTGCGCAAGTCCAAGCGATTGACGGCGCAGATCGCAACGATCATCGGGCACATGCAAAATGCGATTGACGGCAAGCCGATTGTGAAGCCGGATGCGTCGCTCAGCCACGCGGCAAACCTGCTGTACATGATGACCGGTCAGAAGCCGACGGAGGAAGAGGCGCACATTGTTGACGTCTCGCTGATCCTCTACGCCGAGCATGACTTCAACGCGAGCACGTTTACGGCGCGCGTCATCGCGGGCACGCTCAGCGACATGCATGGCGCCGTCACCGGCGCGATCGCGGCTCTCAAGGGCCCGCTGCACGGCGGCGCCAACGAGCAGGCGATGGAGATGCTCAAGGAAATCGGCACAATTGAAAACGTCGAGCCGTTCATGCAGAGCGCCTTCGCCACCAAGCGAAAGATCATGGGCTTCGGTCACCGTGTCTATAAGAGTGGCGATCATCGCGCGTCCATCCTGCACGGCCTCGGCCGCAAGTACGCGGACAAGAAGGGCGGCGATGCGAAGAAGTGGTTTGAGATCGGCGAGAAGGTGCAGGCGATCATGGATCGCGAAAAGCGCATTTTCCCGAATGTCGATTTCCCCTGCGGCATGACGTACTACGCAATGGGCATTCCGGTGCCGCAGTACACGCCGATTTTCGTCGCGTCCCGCATCACCGGCTGGTGTGCCCACATCATGGAGCAGCACGCCGATAACCGCCTGATCCGCCCCTTGAGCCGCTACACCGGCCCCAATGGGCTGAAGTGGAACGGTTGAGGTCGATTTTGACGGAAACTTCGGGCAGAATTGAGCGTAGAAGCGGTGAAGCGGTCGATGGAGCCGCAGGAGACTGATGCCGGCATTTCGCTCCATTCTGGTTGGCCTGGCGGTGATCGCGATTGCGATGGCGCCACTGGTCTATGGCGAGGCGATGTCGCGTCAGATGGCGTGTTGCAGCGCGAATGCGCAGTCAGCGGATGACGCGAATGCCGCCGCTCCTGAGATGGTGAGCGACACCGGCGCCAGTTGCTGCACGCTGCCGACGGCGCCGGATCAAGACTCGCCTCCCATTGAACAAATGCCGGATTGCAATTTGTGTGTCTGCTGCCCGCTGGCGCGGGTGCTCGTTGCGGACGCTGACTTAGCGCACATGCTGAATCCAGCATGTTGTGGACGAGCGCTTGTGCGCGAAAATGACCTTGTGAACAGCCGCACATTGCGGCCTGACCCGCACCCTCCGAAGTCTGCATGAACGGCCTTGTTGAATTCGCGCCGTGATGTTCGCGGCGCGATCGCTGTTCATGAATTTCCAGACATTGGAAGGAGCTATTCCATGCTTTTTGCAAAGTTCTCCGTGCTCGCTGCGAGCCTCTTGTTCGCGTTCCTCGGTTTGCAGAGCTTGCCGATGACGGCCGCTGACTGCTGCTGCCCGCAAGGGTGCTGCTGTGACGCAGGTTGCTGCTGCGAAGGCGACTGCGATTGCGATCAGTGCGATTGCGACTGCTGTGGCGATTGCGCCGCCGCGGACGCATGCGAGATGGTGAAGGACGAGTGCGGCGTCAAGCCGTGCGGCGCCTGATCCCGCAGTGAGTGGAGCTTGATTTGAGTTCCGGCGGCCGTCCCAAGAGTGGGGCGGCCGCTTTTTTGTTTCGGTTTCGGCTCAAGGTAGACTCCGAGTACTTGTCTTCAGTGATACGGCCACGGAATGAAAGGCCATTCGGGATTCGTGCCTTCGAGGAGTGACCGCAAGCGATTGTTCGAGGGATTCAGTCATGTTTGCGAAGAAAAAGTTTACGCGAGACGTTGCCGAGGCGCTGAACGCGCGCGAACTCAATCTTGAATTCGAAGTGAAGGGCGCGCTTGAGTTGCGAGCGCGAACTGAAGACGGCGATCATTTTCAAGTCAATCTTGATCGATTCTTCCGAGCAGTGAAATTAGGCTCGCGGACGGTTGATTGCGTTGTCGAAGAGTTGGCAGAGGCGCTCGTTCAAATACACGAGAATTCGAACGGCGAACAGGATCGTGTCATTCAAACTGGGCGTTTGATTCCTGTCATCAAGCCCATGGAATGGATCTCTTGTTCAGGTTCACATGACGGCGCGGAAGAGGACAATGTTCCGGTCCACCTGCCGCTAACGAATGAGCTCGGAATCACGTTCGCTGAGGAGGGCGATCGTGTCGTTCGATTCCTGATTCAAAAAGATTTGCCTGCAATTGATTTAAGCGCCGAGTCGTGCCTTGCGCTGAGTCTCGAGAATTTCAAATCGCAGCTCGAAAACATTGAGGTCGCCGGTGGGCCGCACGTCTTCCTCGTGAGTGGCGGTCATTCATACAATTCCAGCCTTGTGCTGCTAAGCGATTTTTGGAAGAGAGTTCAACTTCCACTCGCCGGCGAATTCGTTGTGGCGATTCCTGCTTCCGACGTTCTCATTGTGACCGGGACAGAGGAACCGGATGGAGTCGAGGCGATCACCGAGATGATTCAAATCGCCTTGAGCGACACGGCTCATCCACTTTCAGACAGGCTGTTTCTAATGAGGAATGGGAAGCTGGTCGAATTTGAAGGCTGATTCAGGTTGTGGGACGCCGCCGGATTGAATCGGGGCGAGGTTGTTAAAGTTCAAATCGTATGACCACGACACAGAGCAAGCCAAGCGCCACTATCAACCCCCTCCGCGAGATCGTTGAGGAGTTCCGCCAGACGGCCAACGAGATCAAACTCGGTGGCGGGATGAAGGCGATCGAGCGCCAGCATCAGAAGCAGCGGCTCACGGCGCGGGAGCGGATTGAGAAACTCATCGACGGGCCGAGCGACGCGTGGTCAAAGGGGTTTGTCGAGTTCGGTTTGTGGTCGGCGCACGGGATGTACGGCGAGTACGGCGGCGCGCCGGCGGCGGGGGTGGTCACGGGCGTGGCGCCGGTGTCGGGGCGGCTGAGCATGATCATCGCCAATGACGCGACGGTGAAGGCCGGCGCGTTCTTCCCGATGACCTGCAAGAAGATCATCCGGGCGCAGCGCATCGCTGAGATGGCGCGATTGCCGCTGATTTATCTGGTGGATTCCGCCGGCGTGTTCCTGCCATTGCAGGAGGACGTCTTCCCGGACACGGATGACTTCGGGCGCATCTTCCGGAATAACGCGGTGATCAGCGCTGAGGGCATTCCGCAGATCGCGGCGATCATGGGCTTCTGCGTTGCGGGCGGCGGCTACTTGCCGGTGTTGTGCGACACATTGCTCATGACCGAGGGCAGCGGGCTGTATCTCGCCGGGCCAGCGCTGGTGCGCGCGGCGATTGGCCAGGACGTGGACAGCGAAGATCTCGGCGGCACGAAGATGCATGCGGAGATTTCGGGAACGATTGACTTCCGCGAGCCGGACGATGAGTCGTGCCTGACGCGGCTTCGTTCACTGATGGACGCGGAAATGCGCGTGCAGCCGGTAGGGACACCGCCACAAGAGGCGGCCGAACCGAAACGCAAGCCATCAGAGATCTATTCCGTGTTCAAGGCATCGCCGACGGAACAGTACGACGCGGTTGCGCTCTTGGAATGCATCGTCGATGATGAGTCGTGGAATGAATACAAGGCGGAGTACGGACGCTCGCTCGTGTGCGCCTATACGCGCATCGGCGGCTGGCCGTGTGGTGTGATCGCCAATCAGCGCACGCTCACACAAAAGAAAATGCCCGGGGGCAAGTCGGGGCCGTCCGTCGCGATGAACATGCCCGGCGTGATCTACGATGATTCCGCGGACAAAGCGGCGCGATTCATCATGGATTGCAATCAGCGCGGCTTGCCGATCATTTTCGTGAACGACACATCAGGATTCATGGTCGGGCGCGACAGCGAGCAGGGGGGCATCATCCGCGCCGGCGCCAAGATGGTGAACGCGATGAGCAATTGCGTGGTGCCAAAGATTTCCTTGATTGTCGGCGGCAGCTACGGCGCTGGGAATTACGCGATGTGCGGTCGCGCGTTTGATCCGTTCCTGACGCTGGCGTGGCCGGGGTCACGGTTCGCCGTGATGGGCGCGAAGCAGGCGACGGGGACGCTCGCGATGATTGAGGAAAAGAGCCGCGAGCGCAAGGGCGAGGCGATCGATCCCGAAACGCACGAGCAGATCATGCAGGCCGTCGAAGATTCCTACAACGAGCAGCAGGACATCCGCCACGGGGCGGCACGAGGCTGGGTGGACAAGATCATCGAGCCGGATCAGACGCGCGACCAACTCGCGGCAGCGCTGGCCATGGCGCGGGACTGGCCGAAAGATCGTGAATTCAAGACCGGCGTGCTTCAGGTCTGAACCTCAATGGGTTGCTCATCGCACTGCTCACGCTCAAAGCGATCCCCAAAGACGCCGGAGCTGAGCAAAGCGAAGCTCCGGATCCGATCGTCGCAAGAACACTGAGCTCTTTCATTAAACTCGGTCGCTATGAGCGAACAATGGTTCAACTGGGCGCACGTCATGTGCTCGACGCGAGGAGCGTGGCTCCCCGGTGATGAACGTGGTTTTCGCTCACGCCATCATCGAATTCATTCCACTGGGGACTATCGCAGTCCACCACCCGTAGAAGAGCATGCCGGTCTCCGACGCACCGTGGCTGCGATGGCACACCCCTTCGTCAGGCTCACGCCTGCCGTGCGACCGACGATCGCGAAAGCGTTTGCCGAAAAGTTTCGCAAGGAATGCTGTTTGCCGGTCTTGGTCGCAGTTGCGGAAACGCACATTCACGCCTTGATTTCTGTCGGAAAAACGGACGCAAAGCGGATCGTGGGTCGAGCGAAACAATACGCCTCTCACCAGGTGCGAGAATCGATGCCCGGGAAGATTTGGGGCCAGGGTTGTCATGTCGTTCGCGTGCGCGACCGATCTCATTTTCGCGTCATCATTGAGTACATCAATGAACATGAACGCGCCGAAGGCGCTTTCGTTTGGCGAAATCCTGATCTTCGCTTTGCGCAGCTTCGACGTCGGTTGGGCAAAAAGGTATGCGGGAAGTCGATGAAGGAACGTGCGAACGACGCCAGTTGATCCGGAGCTTCGCAGACTCAGCTCCGGCGTCGTGTTCAATGATCCGGCCGAGCATGATCATGTTGCGAAGTCTCGGTGCTCGCTAGGATGTCGTCATGCCGGAACTCGTTCGCATTACTGACGTTTCTCCTCGCGACGGGCTTCAAAATGAGTCCGGCGTTGTGCCTGCTGCGGAAAAGGTGCGTTTGATTGAGATGCTTGCGCATGCGGGAGTGGATGAAATTGAAGCGACGAGTTTTGTGTCACCGAAGTGGGTGCCGCAGCTTGGGGACGCAGGGGAAGTTTTGGAGGCGTTACGAGCACAAGGAAAGTTTGGGCCGGAAGAGCAGGCGCCCGCTCTTTCGGTCCTCGTCCCCAACGAAAAAGGCTTTGAACGCGCCAAGCAATTTCATTCGCCTGCGTTTCCACTGAAGATCGCGGTGTTCACCGCCGCGTCTGAGACGTTCAACAAGAAAAACACCAACGCGTCTATCGCTGAATCCATTGAGCGATTCCGCGCATTCGTGCCGGAAGCGATCGAACTTGGCATGGATGTGCGTTTGTACGTCTCGACGGTGATCGCATGCCCGTATGAAGGGCGCATCACACCGGAGCAGGTGCGGCGTGTGTGCGATCAATTGATCGAGCTGGTCGGGCGCGAACATTTTGAGGACGACGTTGCGGAGCTTGACCTTGGCGACACGATTGGCGCTGCGACGGCGGACGACATGCGCGATTTGCTTGCGATGTTTGACGATGAGGAAAGGGAATCCATCGTGATTCACTTGCACGACACGTTTGGGCGCGCTGCGGATTGCGTGAATGCGTCTTTAGACTTGGGGATACGTTCGTTTGATGGTTCGGTCGCCGGGCTTGGCGGCTGCCCATTCGCGGGAACGAAGGAGAAGCCGGCGCCGGGCAACATTTCAACGGAGCTCCTCGTTCGGACGATTCGCAGCGCCGGGTTTGAAACCAACGTGAACGTAGACGCGCTGGCCGACGCGGCGACATTTGCCCGAGAAATGGTCGGCAGGGCGCGAGCGGCAGGGGTATAAATCAGCCGTGATTCGCGTTGAGCACATTCCGGCGGGTGACTCCTCAAAGCGGATCGCGCTCATCGTGATTGATCGCCCAGAAAAGCGCAACGCGCTGACGCCGGACATGGTGGGCAATATCGAATCCAGCGCGCAGTTGGTTCGCTCGGGAGAAGGCTGCGCTGATGCGGTGGTGCTAACGGGCGAGGGTTCGTCGTTTTGTTCCGGCTTCGATTTATCGCTGTGCCGGGATGATGAACGGATGATGGCGGCGCTTTTGAGCCGCCTCTCCAGCGCGATTCGAACATTGCGGCGGCTCCCGGCGCCGGTGATTATCGCGGCTCAGGGCGCGGCGATCGCCGGCGGTTGTGCATTGCTGGGCGGCGCCGACGTGGTGGTGACGGATCGCCACGCGAAACTCGGCTATCCGGTGGTGCGGCTCGGCGTTAGCCCGGCGGTGACCTCGCCGGCGCTCCTGAACGCGGTGTCCGGCGGATCGCTGCGCAAATTGCTGCTGGATCCGGGACTCATCGACGGCGGCGAGGCGCACCGCATTGGCCTGGCGCATGAGGTAGTCGAAGCGCCTGAAGATGTACGGCCGCGCGCCATCGAAATCGCGACTGCGCTCGCTCGTTTTCCTGCACACGGGATGCACGCGACCAAACGCTGGTTAAATGAAATAGACGGCTCGGATCGTGATGATGTTTTTGATGGCGCCCTCAATGCGTCGCTGGCGATTGTTGGCGGCGATGAGGAGCGGTCACGCCTTGCGGCGCTCTGGGAGAAAAAGGAATGACGGCTGAACTGGCGACGCTTACTCACGATGGCGCCGTGGCGACGCTCGCACTCAATCGCCCCGAGTCGCGAAATGCGCTGTCGCTGGATCTGATCGAGGCGCTGCGGGCGCGCGTGCGCGAGCTGAGCGCAGCGAAGGAGACCACCGTTTGCGTCATGACCGGTGAAGGCAAAGCATTTTGCGCCGGCATGGACCTGCGCGCGGTCATTGATGATCCGGAAGCGCCGGGTCAATTGCTGCGCGCGATCGCGGAACTCACGATTGAATTGCGCGCGCTGCCGATGGTCACGCTGGCGAAAGTGAACGGCGCCGCGATCGGCGGCGGGTGCGGTCTGGTGTGTGTGTGCGACCTGGCGATGACGCATGCCGACGCCAAACTTGGCTATCCCGAAGTAAGCATGGGTGTCTGCCCGGCGGTTGTGGCGCCGTGGCTCGTGCGGAAGATCGGCGCCGGTCCGGCGCGGCGGATGCTGCTCATGGGCGGTGTGCTCAGCGGGCGAGAGGCGCTTGACGAAGGGTTGGTCAGCGGAGTGGTCGAGTCGCGCAATGAACTGGATGCGGCGACTGGTGAGGTCGTTGAACGATTGCGAAATGCCGGTCCGAACGCGATTCGTGCGACGAAAAACTGGGTCAATGAGATGGAATCGGGCGGTTTGGCGGCTCAGGTCCGCCGCGGTGCGATGATCTCAACTGAAGTGATCTCGCACCCCGATGCTCGCGATGCTCTGAAGCGGGTCTTTGAAGGTCGTTCCGGATGAACCTGTCAATTTGGGGTGAATAGACCGTGGCCGGCCAAGGCCGCTGCCTCAGGCGCCATCCTCCTCTATAATCGACGAACCGCCCAAACCCGGCCCGCGCGGCGCGTATGGCGGGGTTGGTGGATCGTTGCCATTCGAAGTTCGGCGTGTCCGGCGCCGGATCGGGGCCCGAACACGGGCGGCGGCGAGCCATCAGGTCGGTGTCGCTTTATCAGTGGATCGTTGGAATGGAAGAGTGCATGGCCCAGCCGCTACGAATCGAGCGTGATGACACCGGCCCAGCCGGCGCTGTCGTCACGATCTATCTCGATGATGCGGCGACACCTGTCACGGTTCTGAATCGTGACATGATTGCGCGACTCGATGCGTCACTTGACGTGATCGGCAAAGAAATTTCCGGGCTCGTACTGGCGACATCGGACAGCCGCGTCTTTGTTGCAGGCGCCGACCTTGGCGAAATCAATGATCTGTCGGACGGCGATCTCGATGACTATCTCGCCGAAGGGCAGCGCGTGTTTGGGCGAATTGCGGCGTTGCCGTGCTGCACAGTCGCAGCCATCAATGGCGCCGCGCTGGGTGGCGGTCTTGAACTGGCGCTGCATTGCGACGTTCTATTGGGCCTTGAGCCGCACAACCCAGACAAGCCGTATCCGATCGGTTTGCCGGAAGCATCGCTCGGGCTTTGCCCTGGGTGGGGCGGCACAAACACGCTGCCGGCGCGGATCGATTCGGCGAAGGCCATCAAAGCAACCGCCACCGGTACGACTTTCTCAGTGACTGAAGCGCTTGAACTTGGACTTGTGGAGCGGTTGTACGCAACGCGCGAAGAACTGCTCTCGGCCGCTCGGGAGCGAGCGCGAAACGCCAACCCTGACGGAGGCGCCGAGCCCGGTTCGCCGCGAAACATTACCGATAGCGCCGTGGCTTCCCGCGTGACAGCGGCGCTGGCGCACGTTGAAAGTGAATTGCCGGATACAGATGCGGCGATCGCCGTGGTTTCGTGCATTCGCGCGGGGCTTTCCGGCGGCTGGCGCGCAGCGCTGGAGAGTGAACGGCGCGAACTGATCAAACTTCGAAAGACACCAACAGCGCGCGAGCGCATCAGCGCATTCTTTGCACGGACGAGCAAGACATAACCACCGGGCCGCACGCGGCCTTACTGATCCTCAGCCCCAATTGCGGAGGCGCATCGACCGATGGCCGATTTGAAGAATCTCAAGAATGTCTCGGCTCAAGATCGCAAAATGATCGAAGAGGCCGAGACCATGCTCGGCCCTGAGCCGGAGGACATGGGCTTCGTCAAGAACATGTTCTGGGGACGGGTGCGCGAAGAACTCGTGTTCCCGTATCCGACGTGCTCGACTGAAGAAACGGCGCGCTGTGATCAGTTGCTGGCTGAACTTGATGAGTACATGCGGAACGAGCATCCGTCGATTCAGATCGATCAGGAGCAGGAGATTCCGCGCTGGGTGATCGATCGTCTCTTCCAGATGGGCATTCTCGGCATGACCATCCCGAAAGAATTCGGCGGTCTTGGCCTTGGCATCACGAGTTACAACCGGATTCTTGAGCACATCGGTCGCTTCTGCGGCTCCACCGCCGTGCTCGTCTCCGCGCACCAGTCCATCGGCTGCAAAGCCATCATGCTCTACGGCACCGAGGAGCAGAAGAAGCGCTGGCTGCCGAAGCTTGCGGGAGAATGGCTGAGCGCGTTCTGCTTGTCTGAGCCGAACGTCGGTTGCGACGCGGGTGGTCAGGAAACGCACTGCGAACTTTCTGAGGATGGCTCGCATTACATCCTGAATGGCGAGAAAAAGTGGGCCACCAGCGGCGCACTTTCCGGCATCTTCACCGTCATGGCGAAACAGCGCCTGAAGGATCCGAAGTCCGGCAAGGAATCGGAACGCGTCACCGCGCTGGTGTGCACCCCGGACATGGAAGGCGTGGACATCTTCCAGAAGAATCGCAGCAAGTGCGGCATTCGCGGAACGTGGCAGGCGCGCATTCGATTCACGAACGTCAAAGTCCCTAAGGAAAACCTGCTGCACCAGGAAGGGCGCGGGCTGAATGTTGCGCTGTCGTGCTTGAACTTCGGGCGATGCACGCTCAGCGCCGGCATGCTGGGTTCGGCGGTCCGCAGCATGGATCAGGCCATCAAGTGGGCGCAGACGCGCTACCAGTTCCAGCGCCCGCTCTCTGACTTTGAACTCGTGAAGAAGCCAATCGCGCACATGGCGGCGATGACGTACGCCATGGACGCGGTGCTGTACATGACGACCGGCATGCTGGATCGGCACGATGAAGACATCATGCTCGAGACAGCGGCGTGCAAAGTCTTCTGCTCCGAGTTCGGCTGGCGCGTCGTGAATGACGCCGTGCAGATCATGGGCGGCGAGTCGTACATGACGGAGAACGAGGTTGAGCGCGCTTTCCGTGACAGCCGCATCAACATCATTGTCGAAGGCGCCAATGAGGTGATGCAGTCATTCATCTTTGCGTACGGCGGCAAGCAACTCGCCGAGCAGATGCTGGGCATCCAGGGCGCGCTGGGCTGGAACGAAAACGAATCGTTCGGCGCCAATGTCGGACGGTTCCTCAAGAGCGCCACGAACAGCACGATCATGAGCCGCGCGGTGCCGCTGGCGGCGCAGGTCTTTATGGGTGTGAAGCCGGCGCTGCCGCGCGTGACGAAAATCCACGGATCGCTTTCGGCCCGGGCGGATCGCTACGCGGAGCTGGTGCGGGAGCTTTCGCACCAGTTCAAGCTGGCGAGCAAACGCCACCAAGAGGCGATCATCACGCGCCAGGCCGTTCAGGCGCGGCTTTCTGACGCCGCCGTCATGCTCTACGCCATGGTTTGCACGCTCTCGAAGCTGGATCGACAGATTCGCGCGGGCGAGGACGGCGTGGAGTTCGAGCGGGACCGAGCCGCGGCGGAGCATTTCTTCGATCTGGCGGACCTATCGATTCGTCAGTATTTCCGCGAGTTGACGGAGAACGCCGACGACACGATGCTGCGCGCCGCAGAGGCGGCGTTGAAGCACAACGACACGCTCCCGAACAGCGATTTCGTCATCCCGGAGCGTTCGCCCATTGCCTCTGGCACGGGCCGCACGCCGAACCAGGACGCGATTAAACAGTTTCCCGGTGACGCCCACGCGCATGCGAATGCGACTGGCGACGCCTGAATGTGATTCCGACGGCGGTGAAGGCTCGTTCAGCCTTGCCGCAGCCGGCGTGATCGCCCAGATCCGCCCGTGACCTTTGAGAGATACGCGGAGAGATTCACGAATGGTTTTCGAACAAGTCACCAAGATGGGCCACGAGCAGGTCGTTTTCGTTCACGACCGTGAAACCGGGCTGCGGGCGATCATCGCGGTTCACAACAGCACGCTTGGAAAGGTGCAGCCGACGGGCGTTCGCGCCTCGCTTGGCGGCACGCGCCGGCGTGTCTACCAGAATGAGGAAGCGGCGCTCAACGACGTGCTGCGTCTCAGCGAAGGCATGACGTACAAGTCCGCCGCAGCTGAACTCGACCTCGGCGGCGCCAAGTCCGTCGTTCTGCTCAATTCCAAGGACGAGGAAAAGAACCCGACCGAGCGAGAAGCGGTCGCCTTGGGCAAGGCGATCGAGCGCCTCAGCGGGCGTTACGTCGCCGCCGAAGACATGAACGTCACTGAGCAGTACGTCGACTGGATGGCGGAAGTCACCAAGTACGTCATCGGCGGCAAGACCCGCGCCAAGGGCGGCGACCCGTCGCCGTACACAGCGCAGGGCGTGGTCAACGGCATCAAGGGCGGCCTCGCATATGCCAATGGTTCGAGCGATCTGAAGGGCGTATCCATCGCTATTCAGGGACTCGGCTCCGTTGGCGAGAAAGTCGCGAAGATCGTTGCCGCTGAAGGCGCGACCATCATCATCACTGACACGCGCAAAGAAAAGGTCGACGAAGTCGTCGCCGAAACCGGCGGCACGGCCGTCAACCCTGATGACATTCTTGCGGTGGAGTGCGATGTGCTCTGCCCTTGCGCCATCGGCCAGGTCATCAACGATGACACGATTGGCGGCCTTCGCTCCCGCATCGTCGCGCCGGGCGCCAACAACGTGCTCGACAAGCCGCTGGAACACGCGGCGGAACTCAAGAAGCGCGGCGTCGTCTACTGCCCGGACTTCATCAACAACGCGGGCGGCGTGATTCGCCTCGGCGGGCTGTACATCGGCATGTCCGAGCAGCAGATCAACGACAAAATTGATCGCATCGAGCCGCGACTGATTGAGATCTTGAAGAACGCGGAAAGCATGGAGTCCACGTATCACGCGGCGTACGCCTATGCGCAGGAGCGCATCGACGCAGCCGTGGAACGCGGGCAAGCCGGTCCTTCAGCGGAAGGGCGCGTCGGCTCCAGCAAGACGCCGCAAACCATCGGGGGCCTGTAAATGCCGAAGAAGGTGGCGTACAAGGCGCAGATTGAGCATCTCCAGATTCTCGATGAAAACGGGAAGCTGGATGAAAAGCTCGCCAAAGGCACGCTGACGGACAAACAGGTCCTCGCGCTGTGCGAGCACATCATCCTGTGCCGCCACTACGACGAGATCGCGTTCAAACTGCAGCGCTCCGGTCGCATGGGCACCTATCCCCAGAACAAGGGGCAGGAAGCGATCGCGGCGACGGCAATGGCCGTGACGCGCAACGACTGGATGGTTCCGTGCTATCGCGAGAACTCGGCGCTCTTCCTCCACGGTTTGCCGATGGAGCACATCCTCTTGCACTGGATGGGCGATGAGCGAGGCAATCAGATCCCTGAAGACGTCAACGTCATGCCGATTTCGATTCCCATCGGCACGCACATGCTGCATGCGATGGGCATCGCGTGGGCGAAGAAACTTCAGAAGACGGACCACGTTGCGCTGACGTATTTCGGCGACGGCGCCACCAGCGAAGGCGATTTCCACGAAGCGATGAATTTTGCGACCGTGATGAAGGCGCCGTGCGTATTTATTTGTCAGAACAATCAGTGGGCGATTTCGGTGCCGCGCGAGAAGCAGATGGCGTCGGAGACGGTGGCGCAGAAGGGCCTCGCCTACGGCGCGGACTGCATTCAGGTGGACGGCAACGACGTCTTTGCGGTCTACAAGGCGACGAAGGACGCAGTGGCCAAGGCTCGTAAGGGCGAAGGCGTCACGCTTATCGAAACGTTGACGTACCGCATGGGCGATCACACGACGGCGGATGATGCGCGTCGCTATCGCGATTCGAAAGAGCTGGAAGCCTGGGCGAAGCGCGATCCGCTGCTGCGGATTCAGAAGTATCTCGCGGCCAAGGGCATGTGGGACGACAAGAAGGAAAAGGCGGCCGAGGCTGGCGCCAAGGAGCGCGTCGCGCAGATCGTGAAGAACTGCGAGAACATCGCCAAGCCCAGCACGGACGACATCTTCGACTACACCTTTGCGACACTGCCTGATGATTTGCGCGCTCAGCGCGATTCGATGCGGACCAATTCGCTGTCGCTTGAGCCGGGTCAATCCACGCTTCGCTCGCCGGAGCCGCAGCACGCCTGAGGAAAGGGGCCTCGCGCATGTTCGTGCGACTGACGGACCATAAGGACAACCCGGTGTGGGTGAATCCGATTCACGTCCGAGCCGTGCGCGAGAGGTCGAAGTACACCGAAGTCGTGCTTCCGATGAATACATCGATGGGGCAGGTCATCGTAAAGATCAAGCAGCCGGCAGAAGAAGTCGTCGAGTTGCTGAACGCAGGGATGCCGGAGTTTCTGCCGTTTCCACCGGATGATGATTCGGGTGGCGGTGGGGGCTTGGCAGGTGGAGCGGGCGCGGCGGCGTTGATGGGATAAGTTTGCCCGCAAGGGCAATGACGAGGAATTCGGTAAGCAATGGCAAATCTCACACTGGTTCAGGCAATCAACCTCGCGCTCGTTCAAGAGATGGAAGCGGACGAGCGCGTCATGGTGCTCGGCGAAGACGTCGGCAAGAACGGCGGCGTCTTTCGCGTCACCGAAGGCTTGCAGGAGCGCTTCGGTGAGGATCGCGTCGTTGACACGCCGCTGGCGGAGTCCGGCATCATGGGCTCGTCGATCGGCCTGGCCGTCGGCGGCATGCGACCCGTCGCTGAGATTCAGTTCGAGGGTTTCCTCGGACCGGCATACGACCAATTGGTGAACCATGCGGCGCGATATCGCACGCGCAGTCGCGGCGCCGTGACCGTGCCGCTGACAGTGCGCGTGCCTGTCGGTGGTGGTATTCACGCGCCGGAGCTCCACTCCGATTCACCCGAAGCGATTTACGCGCACACGCCGGGGCTGAAGGTCGTGATGCCTGCATCGCCGTATGACGCGAAGGGGCTTTTGATTTCCGCGATTCGCGATCCCGATCCGGTGATCTACTTCGAGCCCAAGCGCATCTACCGAGCATTCCGCGAGGAAGTGCCCGAGGATGAGTACACGATTCCGATCGGCAAGGCGAAGGTCGTCGAAGAGGGCGAGCACGTGACGGTCGTGTCGTGGGGCGCGATGGTGGTGGACTGCCTCAAGGCGATGGATGAATTGCCGGAGGATCTTTCCGTCGAACTCATCGACCTGCGCACGATCTATCCGCTCGACATCGACTGCATCGTCGAGAGTGTGAAGAAGACCGGCCGCTGCGTAGTGGTGCACGAAGCGCCCAAGACCGCGGGCTACGGCGCGGAGATCACGGCGCAGGTCATGGAGCACTGCTTCCTGCACCTCGAAGCGCCGGTGCAGCGCGTCGCGGGCTTCGACACGTTCATGCCGTACTACAAGCTGGAGCTTGAGTATCTGCCGAGCGTGGAGCGCATCGCGGAAGCGATCGGCGCGTGCGCGGCGTACTGATCGGGTGGCATGCCCACGTCTGCGTGGGCATGGAGGAGGAAAGCAGACTCGGCCCTCACCCGTCATCGCTGCGCGATGCCACCCTCTCCCAGTGGGAGAGGGAGTTTGGGTGGCGTGGTACGGCCCGAAGGGCAGTGCCACGGTTAAGTATTCAATCGGGCAGTCAATCGTGGCACTCGGCTGCGCCGCGTACCACGCCACCCGGAGATTGTCATAAAACGTGTGCTGTGTGAAACCGCTTCCTGACGGGCGCGGTTCGGATCACTCAACTCTTTCTAAGCGTGCGTAGCGGAGGACGAGTGTCTTGACTCCGACTCCTTTGAAGTCGATGCGCGCTCGTGGTTCCGCGGCTGCCGTCAGTACGGCCGTCACGCGGCCGACGCCGAATTGCGGGTGACGCACCATGCAGCCGATGGGCAGCAGGTTGTCGTCATCGTGATTCGCGCGATTTGATCGTGAACGCGCCTGCGTAAAGCGATCATCCACGTTGATCTCAGGCACGTCGTCGTAGCTTGGCGCCGGTGAGTAGTCGTCCCAGTCATCGGACTGATCGCTGAAGACCACGCCGGCCTCTTCGATCTCATGCAGGAACTGGCTGGGGATGGTGCGCTCGGGGACGCCGCGATGGGTGCGGCGGCGCGCGGTCGTGAGCATCAGGTGCTGCTCGGCGCGCGTGATGCCGACAAAAGCGAGGCGTCGTTCTTCTTCAAGCTCCGATTCCGATTCGCGGGCGCGTGAATGGGGGAGCAATCCGTCTTCAAGCCCAATCATTGCAACCGCAGGGAACTCCAGCCCTTTCGCGGCGTGCAGCGTCATCAATGTCACGGCGCCGTTGGCCGGATCAATCGCATCGGAATCCGCGACCAGCGCGACTGATTCGAGATACGCGCGCAACATGGCAAGCAGCGGCGGCGTCTTGGCGCGCTGCGCTTCATTCGCCGGGTCATCCTCCGGTTGATATTCAAGCTCGAAGTCGTGCGCGGAAGACACCAGCTCCGCAAGGTTCTCCGTCCGCTCCTCGCCCGCGGCTTCCGCTTTGTTCTGCTTCTTCTGGTAATGCGTCTCAAGGCCGGATTCCTTGATGACGCGTTCAACCAGCGCCGACAGCGAGCCGGTCATCTCAGCGCCGAGGAAGTGGCCCTGTTCGCTCCAGCCGTCCACGAGTTCGATGAATCGCGCCATCGCGGGCGCTGCCCGTTGCGAAACGCCTTCAACCGCGCCCGCCGTTGCATGACCGATCGCATCCAGCAGCGGGAATCCCTGCGAACTCGCGAAGATCTCGACCGCTTTGAACGACGCGGCGCCGATGCCGCGGGCGGGTTTGTTCACAATGCGCCGCAGCGAAACATCATCCGCCGGGTTGGCGACGATGCGCAAGTACGCCAGCGCATCTTTCACTTCTTCGCGATCGTAGAACGCGGTGCCGCGCGCGATGATGTAGGGCACGGCGCTGGCGCGGAACGCATCTTCCATCACGCGGGAGAGCGCGTTGGTGCGATAGAGCACCGCCATGTCTTTCCACGACAGATCATCGCGGTCCTGCAAATCTTTAAACCACGAGACGACGCGTTCCGCCTCATGCCGTTCATCGCGGCACAGGAGCGCGGCGACATCACCGCCGCCTTCGCGTGTGGTGAAGAGGTCTTTGTGCTTGCGGCGTTTGTTGTGCCGGATGAGTGTGTCGGCGACGGAGAGGATCGGCGCGGTGGAGCGGAAGTTCTGGCCCAGCGCGATCACGCGGGCGCCGGGGTATTGCTCTTCGAATTCAAGAATGTTGCTGATGTCGGCGCCGCGCCAGCCGTAGATGGATTGGTCGGGATCGCCCACGACGCAGATGTTGGGGGCTTGCCTCCTCCCCCGCCCTGTGGGGGAGGACTGAGGAGGGGGTTCTGAGTTGACCCGACCCTCTTTCACTTCTTCATCATCAGCGCGACGAGGCATGGAGGAGTCAGTAGCCCTCCCCTTATCCCCTCCCGCGGGGCGGGAGGGGGAGGAACCGATTAGTAATGAGGCCAACACAAACTGCGCCTTGTTCGTGTCCTGGTATTCATCAATCAGCAGATGCGTCCAGCGGGCCTGCACTTCTTCACGGGCATCGGTGTTTTCGGACAACACGCGCACGGTGAGCAGCAAGAGATCATCGAAGTCCACCGCGTTTGCTTGCCTGAGCGCGCTTTCGTATCGCTCAAACAACTTCGCGATCGTTTTGGAATAGAAATCTCCCGCATCCGCCGCGAACTCGCGCGCGGTCTGCAGATCATTCTTCGCATTGCTGATCGCGCTGAGCACACTCCGCGCCGGCCAGTTGCTCGTCGAAAGCCCGACATCCTGAATCACGCGCTTCATCAACGCCATCTGATCGGCGGAGTCGTAGATCGTGTACGTGCCGGTGAGGCCGCCCATGTTGGCGCTGTCGATGTAGCGGCGCAGGAGTCGCGCGCAGAGCGAGTGAAACGTTGTGACGGTTAACCCGCGCGTCGCCGCGCCGCCGCCGAGCATGTCCTCAACGCGATCGCGCATCTCGCCCGCGGCTTTGTTCGTAAATGTCAGCGCCAAAATGCGCCACGGCGCGACGCCATCGCGCACCAGACGAGCAATCCGCCGCGTGATGACGCGCGTCTTGCCGGACCCCGCCGCGGCGAGCACCAGGAGGGGGCCGTCGTCATGCAAAACGGCCTGTTTCTGAGGCTCCGTCAGATCCGCGAGAAGCGGGTCGGCGGCGTCCCAATCCGGCTCGACTTTTGGGTTTTGTTCGGGTACAATCGACATGCTTTGCCCTGCTGGAGAGAGAGGGTAGCAGCGTCGGCGCGGGCTGTGCATGCCGGCGTCCGATTTCCGATCCCGCTTCGTCAACTGACACGAGATGTCGCGTTGTCCACAACAAATAACAGGTCAATTGCACAACATCTGGCATGTCCGGCGAACCTGGGAAGGCGCAAAGGACTATTATTTCTAAGTTTGCGCCTTGCCGACACTTACGCGACACCCTATCCACAGCATTTTGCGTAAAATCTGCTTGCGGCTACGACATCTAGAGGTATCTTCCCCAAACCGACTCGATGACCCCCAATCGCTGGGCAATCAGTTGCGACGGGGCTTTGAGAAGGGGGAAGCACGCGGGGTACGGGTCGTCCGGGCTGGCGGGGCCAAACCGACGTCCCGGGCGTCCGGACGCCGCGGCATTCTTGGGCGGCACAGCAAATGGAGGGTGGCCCATGGCTGTCCTGAGCGACACGGAAATCAGAGAACTCATTCCCATCGAACCCTTTGCGGACGGCGAACGACGCCCCGGAAAGGTCTCCTACGGCTTGTCGAGCTACGGCTATGACGTGCGCGTGGGGTCACGCTTCAAGGTCTTCACGCCCACGTCGCCCACCGGCGGCGTCGCGATCGTCGACCCGAAGAAGTTCAGCAATGACCTCTTCATTGAAGTGGACACCAACCTCACCGGCGCCGATCACGTCATCATCCCGCCCAACTCCTTCGCCCTCGCCGAGACCGTGGAGCGCTTCAGCATCCCGCGCGACATCCTCGTCATCTGCGTCGGCAAGAGCACCTACGCCCGCTGCGGCCTCATCGTGAACGTCACGCCCCTTGAGCCCGAGTGGCGCGGCGTGATCACGCTGGAAATCTCCAACACCACACCGCTGCCCGCCAAGGTCTACGCCAACGAAGGCCTTGCTCAGCTCATTTTCCTGAAGGGAAGCCGCCCGTGCGCGGTGAGCTATGCGGACAAGATGGGCAAGTACCAGGACCAGGACGGTCTGACGCTGCCGCGCGTTGACTAAAGGACTAGATCACTGCGGCAGCCAGAGGGCCTTTGCGCTTATTGCTGTCGCCATGAATGAAGGAAACGCGGATCACCATGAAGATCACCCGCAAGTTCACGACGTCTGGAACTGATCCGTTTGACTCAGTTAAGTGGGTGAAGCGTTCCAGTCGCATCGTTAACCCGGATGGCTCGGTCGTCTTCGAGATGACGGACGCTGAGGTTCCTGAAACATGGAGCCAGCTCGCCACAGACATCATGGTGAGCAAGTACTTCCGCAAGGCGGGTGTGCCGCAGAACGATGGCTCGAAGGGCCCGGAGCGCAGCGCAAAGCAAGTCATCCATCGCCTTGCCGGGTGCTGGCGCTATTGGGGTGAGCAGCACAACTATTTCGATTCATCCGAGGATGCGCAGGCGTTTGAGGATGAACTGAAATACATGATGACGCACCAGATGTGCGCGCCGAACAGTCCACAGTGGTTCAACACCGGGCTGAACTTTGCGTACGGCATCACCGGTCCGGCGCAGGGGCACTTCGTCGCTGATCCGGCGACGGGCGCCGTGCGTCTGGCGGATGATGCGTATTCGCACCCGCAGCCGCACGCGTGCTTTATTCAGAGCGTGTCGGATGATCTGGTGAACGACGGCGGCATCATGGACCTGTGGGTCCGCGAAGCGCGCCTGTTCAAGTATGGCTCCGGCACCGGGACGAATTTCTCGATGCTGCGCGGCGAGAACGAACCGCTTTCCGGCGGCGGGAAGTCCAGCGGTTTGATGTCGTGGCTGAAGATCGGCGATCGGGCGGCGGGCGCGATCAAGAGCGGCGGCACCACACGCCGCGCCGCGAAGATGGTCTGCCTGGACCTCGATCACCCGGACGTTGAGAAATTCGTGAACTGGAAGGTGCGCGAAGAGATCAAGGTCGCCGCGATGGTCGAAGGCATGAAAGGCCTGTCCGAAGAACAGCGCGAAACCGCGAAGCGCCTCGGTCTGAAACTGGATTACGACTTCAACGGCGAGGCATATCAGACGGTTTCCGGTCAGAACTCGAACAACTCCGTGCGCATTCCGGATGGTTTCTTTGAGAAGCTGGATGTCGCGGGCGACTGGCCGCTGATGGATCGCGTGACGGGCGAAGTCGCCAAGACGATCAAGGCGAGTGATTTGTGGGATCAGATCGCGTACGCCGCGTGGCGCTGCGCCGATCCCGGCGTGCAGTACGACACGACGATTAACGCATGGCACACGTGCCCGGAGAGCGGCCGCATCAACGCGAGCAATCCGTGCAGCGAGTACATGTTCCTCGACAACACGGCGTGCAATCTGGCGTCGATCAATCTGTTGAAGTTCTACGACGACGACACGCGCACGTTTGATGTCGAAAGCTACGAACACACGATTGATCTGTGGACGGCCGTCCTTGAGATCAGTGTGCTGATGGCCGCGTTCCCGAGTGAAGACATCGCGCGCCTGAGCTGGGAGTTCCGCACGCTCGGCCTCGGTTACGCCAACCTCGGCGCTGTGCTGATGCGGGCCGGCATTCCTTATGACAGTCCGGAAGCCCGCGCGTTCTGCGGCGCCGTGTCGGCGATCCTCACCGGTCGTTCGTATCGGCAGTCCGCGGTGATGGCGGGCGAACTTGGCCCGTTCGCGGGGTTTGAACGCAATCGCGAGCCGATGCTGCGTGTGATTCGCAATCACCGACGAGCCGCTCGCGGCGTGTCGCGTCGGGCCACCGGGCCGGAGGCGTATGAAGGTCTCACGATCCCGCCGGTGCCGATCGATCACTCCGTGATTCGTTCCGGCAACATCACGATCAGCAACGCGGCTCGCGTCTTGGATCGCGCCGTGGCGGCGTGGGACGATGCGCTCTCGCTTGGTGAAAAGCATGGCTATCGCAACGCGCAGGTCACGGTGATCGCGCCAACCGGCACGATCGGCCTGCTGATGGATTGCGACACCACTGGCGTCGAGCCGGACTTCGCGCTGGTGAAGTTCAAGAAGCTCGCCGGCGGCGGGTACTTCAAGATCGCGAACGCCTCGCTGAAGCCGGCGCTTCTTGCACTCGGTTACACCGAGCAGGAATCACGCGAGATGCTGACGTATGTGCTCGGCACGCTCAAGCTCGATGTGACGCTGCCCGGCGCCGAGGAAACGCTCGAAGCGTTCCTCATGGACAAGGGCCTGATTCGCGACGACATCCGGCGCATCGAGGATGCGCTGCCGAGTGTGTTCGAATTGCAATTTGCGTTCAACGTGTGGGCGCTGGGTGATGAAGCGATCGAGCGTCTCGGGTTCGATCCGGAAGCGCTGAAGGCGGATTCCTCGTTCAACCTGCTGCGGGCGCTGGGTCTTTCGCGTTCGCAGATTGATGAACTCAACGAAGTGATCTGCGGCACGCAGACGATCGAAGGGGCGCCGCACCTGAAGGATGAGCACCTCGCCGTCTTTGACTGCGCGAACACGTGCGGCAAGAAGGGCGAGCGCTTCATCGCGGTTGAAGGTCATATCCGCATGATGTCGGCGGCGCAGCCGTTCATCAGCGGCGCCATCAGTAAAACGATCAACCTGCCGAAGTCGGCGAACGTGGAAGACATTAAGTCCGCGTACCGGTTGAGCTGGGAGCTTGGGCTGAAAGCGAACGCTCTGTATCGCGACGGCAGCAAGCTCAGCCAGCCCCTCTCTTCAAAAAGTGACGCTGAGGAGGACGACGGGGGGAGCGACGAAACCGGGCGACGACTGGATGAGTCCGAAGTGCGAGTGCTGAGTGAACGCGCCGTCGAAGCAGAGCATCGTCTGGATGACCTGAGTCAGCAGATTGTCGAAGCGGAAGCACGTCTCGCGGAAATCACGTCGGAGCGCAACGCCGCAGCGACGGGCAAGGGCGAGGACGTGCGCATTGTGCACCGCCCGATGCGTCGCCGTCTGCCGGATACGCGCACGAGCATCACGCACAAGTTCAACGTCGCCGGGCACGAGGGGTATCTCACCGTTGGTCTGTACGACGACGGCCGCCCCGGCGAACTCTTCATCACGATGGCGAAGGAAGGTTCGACCATCGGCGGCATCATGGATTCACTCGGCACGGCGGTCAGCGTCGCGCTGCAGTACGGCGTGCCGGTTGAGAGTCTCGTCAACAAGTTCACGCACCAGCGGTTTGAGCCGTCGGGCATGACGACAAACAAGGACATCCCGTTCGCGAAGAGCCTCGTGGATTACATCTTCCGCTGGCTCGGCATTCAATTCGTGGATGGCTATCGCGAGGCGAACACGCCGAAGCGCGGCGCCTCCAGTGGTGAGACCAACGGCGGCTCCGTCGTGCGTTACACGAACGGCGGCGGAAATGGCAACGGCAATGGCGCAGGAACGGCGCCGCAGGCGAATCCGGTCATCGTCGTTGAGCAAACGACGCGCGAAGAGCACGTGACCGAAACGAAGCGCCGTGCCACGACAACAGGCGGCGGTCGGCTCGAAGCCGTGCTGTCCGATGCGATGCGCGATTGTCAGGGCGATGCGCCCGCGTGCGAAGTGTGCGGCACGATCACCGTGCGCAACGGCACGTGCTACAAATGTTTGAACTGCGGCCACAGCATGGGCTGCAGCTGATTCGATCTCTCCCGCGCCGCCGGAATGAAGCGCCGGCGACGCAACCGCGTTCTTGCTCCTGATTCGGCGCCGGGTTGAAGCTTCGATCCATCCGGCGCAACCACCGTCGAGGCGAGGGCACACACGAGGCACATAAAGCGGAACTCGCGCACGGAGAATCGGCTGGCGCACACGACGCACTTCCAATTCACGCGCGGCACACACACGCACGGAGCCTCGTCCTCGTCTCGTCTTTCACAGGTCCTTGCCCACCCGGAGGGCGACCCGAAGGCCGCAACGGCCAGAAACGCGACGCCCTCCATCTCTTCCACCCCCGAGCGGTCACCAGCCCACTCCCGCTCGGGGGTTGTTTTTCGCGCATGAAAAAAGCCCATGAGTGACTCCTCATGAGCTTTGAATAGAAATCGGATTTCGGAGGAGGCGGCGAATTCAGATCGACATGATCTCTTCACTCTTCGCTTTGAACAATTCCTCAACTTTGGTCTCGTGCTCTTTCAGGAGTTCCTGAATTTCCTTCTTGAGCGTTTCGATCTCGTCTTCGGGATAGCTCGCCTTCGCGTCGTTCTTCAGCGCATCGGCTTGCTTGTTGGCTTCGCGGCGCACGTTGCGCATGGACACTTTGGTGTCTTCAGCGACTTTCTTCACGTGACCGACGAGTTGCTTGCGGCGATCCGTTGAGAGCGCCGGCACATTGATGCGGATCTGCTTGCCATCCACGATTGGATTGAGGCCGAGGTCGGACGTCTCAATCGCTTTTCTGATTTCGTTGATCGCGCCGGCGTCGAACGGCTTGATCAGGAGCTGCGTCGGCTCGGGCACACTGATCGAGGCGATGGCCTTGAGCTCGGTGGGCGAGCCGTAGTAGTCCGCGCGGATGTATTCGACGAGGGCGGTCGAGGCGCGGCCGGTGCGCACGCCGCGCATTTCGCCTTTGAGGTGGTCAAACGCCTTTTC
This sequence comes from Phycisphaerales bacterium, assembly GCA_029260345.1. Taxonomy (GTDB): domain Bacteria; phylum Planctomycetota; class Phycisphaerae; order Phycisphaerales; family UBA1924; genus OFTM186. The sequence continues at coordinate 70,132 of JAJDDK010000006.1, forward strand.
CATGCGGTCCTGGGCGTCGAGAAGGATTGAGTCTGGCGTCATGAGAGGGGCTCCGTACAGATCGCGATCCGCCTGAGCCGGACGCTGGAGGCGGGGTGGACATGATACGGAGGAATGACGGGGGCCGCGCGAATGGAGCCATACCCCTCGCCCGTGGTTTCAGCGGCTCTCGATACGAACAGAAATCTCATCGATGAACTGCGAATCCGTCGCGGTAAACGCTTCGTCGACGGCGAAATCAATGCCATTGATGTTCGACAGAGGCACGATGAACGGCGATTCAGCCGGAGTAAACTGGCTGCCGTGAATCGCCTCGCCGAATGGCCCGCCCGGGAAAATCTCGACGAGGCCAGGCCCGAACATGTCGCGCGTTTCGCTGTCCTCAATGAGAATGCGAAGCGACGTCTGGCCATCGGGCTCTGATGTGAGCACATACTCAATGTCAGTCCACTCGTGATGGTTCACGAGTTTGCCCGTGACGTATGAGCCGACGCGATACTTGACGACGGCTGTGACGGCTTGCACGTAAAGGTGCGTGCTGGTCGGCGCCAATGCAAATGCCTGCGGCACAAACCGAAGTGTTCTTCCCGGCGGCCGGACGAAGACACTCATATCAAAGGTCATGCTTCCGCCGTCAGGCACATCAATCGGTTCATCAAAGATGAGCGTACCGCTGGTGACCGGACTCTTTGTGCCTGGCGCAATCTCCATGCTGAGTCCGCCGGGTTGGCCCTCGCAGGCGCCCCAAACCGCGAGCATCTGCGCGAGGTCTGCGCCATTGACGACGCCGTCACCGTTCAGGTCGGCCGCCGCATCATTGCCTGACCAGTTCGCAAGAAGTTGCGCGAGATCTTCGCCGTTCACCACAAAGTTCGACGAAAGATCTGCGAAGCACCCGGATTCGGCTGGTTCCGAGATTGACCAGTTCGGGTACGCATTCCACACGGAGCGTTCGGTGACAAGCCCATTGAGCTGCTCACCGGAGTCAAACTCTTCAAATGATTCGGAGAGGACAACCTGCGCGGACGCAATATTCGCGATCGCGAACGCCGCAGCGCAGCACACCAGAGACTTCTGACCCATCGCAGTGTTCCTTTCTGTAGAAGGACCACTCCTCCTCAGATGGGAAGTGACAGGCTGTTTTCTAACATGATTTCCGGGATTGGGAAAGCAAAATCCTCAGAAAGGGCCGTTCTTAGCCCGTCCAGGCGGCCAGAAGCGCCGCCAGATCGACACCGTTGGTCGTGCCATCGCCGTTGATGTCGCTGACGCCAGGCATGCCCCAATTTGCCAGAAGAGCGGCAAGATCGCTCCCATTGACGAATCCATCGCCGTTGATGTCACCAGGCTGGCCGACGATGAATGAATGAGGCGAACCGGTGGTTTCGTTGCCGGCTGCATCTTTGGCAAACACGGAATAGGTCACCGTCGTGCCGGCGGGCACTCCGGGAAGTTCGGCGCGGTACTGGTCGTAGCCCATCCAAAGCAGGGGAACTTCAATCGGCGCGGCGCCTTCCTTAGCGGACTCGAGCATCACGATGAGCTTGAGTTCCTGCGGATAGAAATTGCGATCTGAGGTCATGTCGTCGCGAATGACGGCCTTGACCACATAGGGTCCGACCACATCATTCGTGCTCGCGAGCGAATCGACATGCGCAATGGTCGGCGGGTTTGTGTCCGCTGGTCCACTGTTGATGTAGACGCGGTTGGTGAATGTGCCGGATTCGCCGACGGCAATGACGAGGTCGTAATCACCATCGCCATCGATATCTCCTGCTTCGATATCAAGCGCGGAGCTATTGAGATTTTGAATAACGCCGCTGGTGAGCGTGAAGCTGGCGCCATCGTTGCGATAGATGCGTTCAGTGCCGATCAGACGAGCGACGACGAAGTCGAGGTCGCCATCGTTGTCGTAATCAAACCACTTGCTGTCGTTGTCGTCGAGATTGGGATTGTTGGCGCCGGGCAGCAGCGTGGCGGCCATTTCAGTGAATGTTCCCGCGCCGTTGTTGACGTAAATGCCTTCGCGCGCCGAGAGGGAATTGACGCCGAGAATGTCAAGATCACCATCGGCGTCGAAATCGCCAAAGTCGAAGGAATACGTGATGCCGTCGCCGGGCCACACAGCGCCGGTGGCATCTGTGAAGTTGCCTGTTCCATCATTGAAGAGAATACGCGTCGAACCGGAGCGAGACGCGATGATGATGTCGAGGTGGCGGTCACCGTTGAGGTCGACCAGATTGCCGTCCATCGGCTGCGTGGTCGTGACGTTGGGCGTTCGTGCGACGGTTTCATCCGCGAAGTGGCCCGTTCCATCATTGATGAAGAGCTTGCAGCGGCCGGTGCCGAAGCGGCTGGTGACGCCGTCAGCGAAGAGCAGGTCAAGATCGCCATCGTCATCCACATCACCGAACGAGCAGTGCGGACTGCCCATGGTCAGCGAGGGCATGTGCGTCGCTGAAACGTTTGAAAACACGCCGGCGCCGTTGTTGAGCAAAAGCAATGCAGGGCGGGCAAAGTCTTGCGCGATCGCAATGTCCACGTCGCCGTCGCCGTCCACATCACCGAACTCAAGGTCGCGTGCGATTGCGGTCAGGCTCCCGAGGCGGGCGGCTGATTCTTCAGTGAAGACTCCCGCGCCGTTGTTGATGTACAGCCGCACCCGTTGTGGGGGTTGAGCGCTGCCGAATCCGCCACCGTTCGCGAAGGCGATATCGAGATCGCCATCACCATCGACATCGCTCATTGCGATCTGATTCGAGAATTCGTTGAGCGGGGGGCCGAAGCGGGCAGCGGCGTCATCGATGAATTGCTGCGCATACGTGGACGACGCCAGACCAGACGCCAACAGAAATGCGGGCGCCGCCAAACGAATAGTGCGGATCATGCTCTCTCCTCAAATCTTGCCGTCGCGGAATTCCCGATGAACATCGCCGCGCGGCGAAACAAGCGTACGACCCGGCTGGGCGGCGCACAATGGGGTGTTTGCGCGGAAATCCCGCAAATTGCCCAAGGGATCGGTGAATTCGCACCGCCAACGCGGGTTATCGGCGTCAACCTCGCTGTGCGGCGCTGGCGACAATGATCATCTGGAGCAATTCGCCGGAAAGGTCCGACGGGTGCCCCTGGAATCGCACGATGCCATCGGGGCTGATCACGAGGACATGCGGAATGCCGCGCACTTCGACGGCGCTCATCATGCGACGCTGCGGATCAGTCGCGATGGAATACTGCATGTCGTTGTTTCGAAGAAACGAACGCAAGTCGCCGATGCCTTCATCAGAGAGACCCACGACTGCGACTTCGGGTCGATACTGATTCGCGAGTTCGTTCATGTGCGGGATCGTCGCGCGACAAGGCCCGCACCACGTTGCCCAAAAATCGACCACGAGGACTTTGCCTTGCATCGATGGCTCGGCGGTCAGCCACGTCTCCACTTCAAGCATTGGCGCTTTGGTCCCACGAATGTCCTTGGCGTTCTTGACTTCGTTCCGGAATGGCGGGAATGGAATAGCGTTCGCAGGCACGGCAGGGCCTTGCGCCGCAGGACCGACGTCGCCAGGGTTCTTTTCCTCTTCAGGCAGTTCGTACACGGGCGGCGCCGGCACAGCCGGGTTGTATTCGTAACCAAGCAATTCATCGATGGCGACGTCGAGGCCGCGACCGTTCAGGCCGGCGTAGTGCACGGCCCCTTGCTTGTTGAAGAGCACATTGACCGGGCGCTCTTCGACCAGGAAAAAGTCCGTGATCTCACCCGTGGGGTCAATCGCCGTGATCACTGGGATCTCATTGCGTTCGATCACTTTCCGCGCCAGTTCCGCTTCTTCAGAATTGACGTGTACGGCGATGACGACGATGTCGTCGCCATACTTGCGCTGGCACGCCGCGGCCCGCTGCCACCATGACTGCCACGACGGGTGACCGACTCTCCAGAATTGCAGAACGACGACCTTGCCAAGATGTTTGGACGGGTCTGTCGGGTCGCCTTCGCGCCAGTCAAGCGTCGCGAAGAGTTCGGCGGGGACCGCCTTGCCACGCATCGCTGCAACGCGCGCTTTCGTCGCCTCGGGAACATTGCGATCGAAATGGAACTGCGGAATGGCGTCTTCCTTCTGCTCTTCAAGCGTGCGCACCTGGGCTGAAGCGTGCCACGGCGTCAAAACCAATGCCAGCACCGCAAGCGTTAACAGCAATTCACATTTGCGCACGATCTTCTCCTTCACGCTGATCAACTCACTTCGCCGAACATGGGTTCGGACAAGTATTTCGAAATGGCGCCGCCGAGACAAGGAATCCGCGGGAATTTTGATTGGTTGATGGTAACAGAACCCGACCATCAGTTCGAGTGAGACCTCTATCATGCCGATAGTGATTTCGCGTCCGAGAATGCATTGAGAAACTCCCATGAAGCGCTCATCCCGGCTCCTTATCGTCAGCAACCGGATTCCGGTTCGTCGCATGCGCCGGTCAGGCAGCACATCGTGGGAGCAGAGTTCGGGCGGCTTGGTGACGGCGCTCGCCCCCATTCTGCAACAGCGACAGGGCACGTGGATCGGGTGGGCGGGGAACACCGGCCGCGCGCCGGAGCCGTTCTCGCTTGACGGAATTCGTTACCAGCCGGTGTCGATGACCAAGGGCGAGCTCGACGATTACTACTTTGGTTTTTCGAATCGCACACTGTGGCCGCTGTATCACGACTCCGTTCGAGCGCCGGAATTTCGGCGTCGATGGTGGTGGCCATACGTGGACGTGAACAAGCGATTTGCCGAAGCGGTCGCGGCTGCGGCGCGCCCCGGCGACACGGTCTGGATTCACGATTACCACTTGCAACTGACGCCTTCGATGTTGCGAGAGTTGCGCCCTGATCTGCGCATCGGTTTCTTCTTGCATATTCCATTTCCGCCGGAGGAACTGTTTGCGCACATGCCGTGGCGCACACAGATCCTGGAGGGGATGCTCGGCGCGGATTTGCTTGGATTTCAAACCGCGGCCGGTGCCCGGCATTTCGCGGCTGCGGCAAAGCGCTTCACGGAGGCGCACGGACCGGCAGGCGACATGCGATTCCGCGGGCGGCACGTGCGAGCCGCGGCGTTTCCGATTTCCATTGACGTTGATCGTTTTGAAATGCTCGCGCAGGATCCGGATGTCATGGCCCGACGCGACCGGCTGCGAGCGCGATTGGGCGGCAACCGAACAATTTTGCTCGGAGTGGATCGGCTGGACTACAGCAAAGGAATTGACATTCGGTTGCGCGCGTTTGAAGAACTCCTCAAGAGCGGCGCCGCCAAGCCTTCAGAATGCGTGTTTGTCCAGATTGCGGTGCCGAGCCGCGAAGAAGTGGAGGACTACGCACAGATCCGCACGGATGTGGAGCAGATCGTGGGGCGCATCAATGGGGAATTCGGCGAAGCCGGACAAGCGACTGTGCATTATCTTCACCGCAACATCCCCCAGCCTGAACTCGTGTCGCATTACCTTGCGGCCAACGTGATGGTGGTCACGCCGTTTCGTGACGGGATGAATTTGGTGGCGAAGGAGTTTGTCGCCTCGCGTGTGGATGACGATGGGGTGCTGGTGCTGAGTGAGTTCGCCGGCGCCGCCAATGAATTGAGAGCGGCGCTTCAGGTGAATCCGCACGATCTTGACGGTGTGACGGCAAGCTACGAGGCAGCGCTGAGTCTTTCGCGCGCCGATCGTCGCAAGCGAATGCGTTCCTTGCGCCGCGCGGTGAAGCGACATGATGTTTTTGACTGGGCGGATCACTTTCTGGAGGCGCTGACGTCGTGACGATTTCGGAATCGCTGGTTTCATCGCTCGAAACACTTGCGACGGCGCCGGTGCTGCTGATCGGCTGTGATTACGACGGCACTTTGGCGCCGATCGTGTCCGATCCGGCCGCGGCGGTTCCAGATCGTGAAGCGATGGTGGCGCTGCGCGCGCTGGCGAGTTTGCCGCAAACAAATATCGCGATTATTTCCGGTCGAGCCTTGAAGGAACTCTCATCGCTTTCAGAAGCGCCGGACGAAATTCATCTGATCGGCAGTCACGGGAGTGAGTTTGACGCCGGGTTTGTGCAATCGCTCGATCCGGCCCAGTCGGCGCTGCGCGATCGCGTGTTGTCGGAATTGGAGATCATCGCGGGTGAAGGCGATGGATTTCACATTGAGCACAAGCCTGCGAGCGTCGCGTTTCACTTTCGCAATGCGGATGAACGAGCAGCGCATACGGCGCTGGATGCGATCCGACGCGGCCCCGCTTCGCTGGACGGTGTGCATGTCAAAGACGGCAAGATGGTCGTCGAACTGTGCGTCTTCGAAACGAACAAAGGAATTGCGCTGGAAACCATGCGCCGCCGTGCCGGCGCTTCGGCCGTCCTGTTTCTCGGTGATGATGTCACTGACGAAGATGCGTTTCGCACATTGACCGGACCCGATGTTGGTGTGAAAGTTGGAGAAGGCGAATCGGTGGCGCCGCACCGGATTCAAGATCCGCATGAAGTGTCACGGGTGCTGGCGCGGCTCGCGGAATTGCGTGAAGCATGGCTTGCCGGCTCTAAAGCGACGCGGATCGAAGAGCATTCGATGTTGTCCGACTTTCGGACGATTGCGCTCGTAACGCCGTCGGCGCGCATCGCGTGGTTGTGCCTGCCGCGGATCGATTCGCCGGCGCTCTTTGCGGAGCTGCTTGGCGGCCCCAGCGCCGGCCATTTTTCCATTCTTGACGCAAATGGCGCCGAGCCGATCGGGCAACAGTACGACAATGACTCGCTCATCCTTGAAACGAAGTGGCCGACGTTTCGCGCGACGGAATATCTGGATTGTTCAGGCGGGCGAGCGCGCCAGCGGGCCGGCCGGTCTGATCTGGTGCGCGTGATTGAAGGCACAGGGCGCGTTCGCATTGAGTTTGCGCCGCGGCTGGATTTTGGCCGTGCGCATACGCGGCTTGCCATTCGCGAAGATGGGCTCGAGATTGAAGACACGCACGATCCGATCGTGCTCCGCGCGCCTGGCGTGCAATGGGAGCTTGTCGAAGAGGGTGTGCATCAGACCGCCGTCGCTGAAGTTGAGCTTGAGCCTGATATGCCGCTGATTCTGGAGTTGCGATTCGGCGCCGGAAGTCTGCGGCCGAGCGTGCTGCCGGAATCGGTGCGCCGTCGTCAGACCCACGATCTGCTCGCCGATTGGGCGAACCGGTTGATGCTTCCGTCCGTGTGCCCGGACCTGGTGCGGCGCAGCGCGCTCACGATCAAGGGATTGACGTACGGACCGACCGGAGCAATTTCGGCGGCCGCGACGACGAGTCTTCCTGAACATGTCGGCGGCGTGCGCAACTGGGACTATCGCTACTGCTGGTTGCGCGACGCGGCGATGGGGGCGACGTCGCTCGTGTCACTCGGCAGCGCCAGTGAAGCGCTTCATCTGCTTGACTGGATTCTTGCGGTGCTTGAGGAAACGCCTTCGCCGGAGCGATTGCATCCGCTCTATACGGTGACGGGGCATCACCTCGCGCCAGAGGGTGAGATTAGTCAGCTCTCGGGTTATCGCGGCAGCCGTCCGGTGCGTGTCGGCAATGCGGCGGCAGGCCAGGTGCAACTGGACGTCTTCGGACCGATCGTCGAACTCGTTCACAAGCTGGTCGAAGTGGGGGCGCCGCTCTCGAGTGAACACTGGCGACTCGTCGAAGCGATGGTGACGGCGGTGCACAATCGCTGGAGCGAACCGGATCACGGCATTTGGGAGATTCGCAAGCCGCGCCGGCATCATGTGCATTCAAAGGTGATGTGCTGGGCGACCATCGATCGCGCGATTGACATCGCCAGCGCTTTTCTTGATCGCGATCGCGAAGACTGGCGCGCATTGCGAGACGAGATCGCCGCCGATGTTCTCGAACATGGATTCAAGGAATCGGTTGGCGCGTTTACCGCCGCGTACGAAGGCGAGGATCTCGACGCGGCGGTCCTTGAGATTGGCCTGCGCGGGCTCTTGCCGCCCGGCGATGAGCGCTTTGTCAGGACCGTTGAGGCGATTGAACGCGAGTTGAGACATGGCCCGGCGGTGTACCGCTATCGCGCCGACGACGGCCTGCCGGGATTCGAAGGCGGCTTCAATCTCTGCACGGCGTGGTTGATTCAGTCGTACATCCTCGTGGGCCGCGTGGGGGATGCGAACACGCTCTTCAATGCGTATTGCGAACTGGCGGGCAAGACCGGTCTTCTTTCGGAGGAGTTTGGACCGGTCAGCAAGCGGGCGCTTGGCAATCATCCGCAGGTGTATTCGCATCTTGGGTTGATTGATTGTGCGATTGCATTGCAGCGCGCACAAGGCTAATCAGTCGATCGGCCAACCGGGACGAGCGCGATCGTGCAGAGCGTGTTGCCGATGCGATCGGTGACCGGGCGGCGTTCGATGAATGGCGCCGCGACGGGCAGGTGCTTGTCTAGGCAGCGGCTCAACCAGACATTGAGATCGTGGTTCGCGGTCGGTTCATCGCTTGTGAAGAAAAGCAGCAGCAGCGCGGCGAACTCTATCACGCGATCCTGCGCCAATTTGCGCACGTCGGAGGTCGATGCCGAGAGAAGTTGCGCGCCGTATTGACGGGCGGCGCCTGCGACGCCATCTGTTAATGCGAACTGGCGCGCCATTTTGACTTCCAGCCAGTACGCGTCAGCGGGATCGACGCCGCGTTTCCCAAAGAGCGAGTCGGCGGCGAGCGGGTCCGTCAGATGCTCGCCGGATTCCGGCAAGAGGACAAGGTCGCAGCGATCGCCTTCCGAGCGTCGTCGTCGGGCGCGATGATCCGGATACCGCTGCTCCGATAGCGGATTGAAGCCGGCGCCCTTCAACCCCTGAACGAGCGCGGCGTGTATCTGGAGCTCGTCGAGCGCATCGACACCGTACGGCGACTGCTCCAATGCACATCGGCGCTCGACGGATTCAATGGCGCCCGCGCACGCCTCGCAGATTGAGCGATGGCTCCACATCAGCACAAATTATGCAAGAAAAACAGCCCGGAGCGCGTTGCTCCGGGCTGAATTGGTGCGAATTCAGTCAAGTTGGCGATCGGTCGAATTACTCGACGTCATGGCCTTCGACGACATCGGAGAACTTCGGCGCCTTGTGCGGCGCTTCCAGTTCGCCGCTCTTGAGGCGACTGAAGTAGTTGTTGTAGGTCTTCATCGCGATGGCGCCAAAGACGAGCATGATGGGAATGTTGGCCCACAGCATGACGCCCGTGCCAAGCGCCGTGAGCGAATCCAATTGCGCATCGGTTTCGATGAAGCCCGCCGCGGCGACGATGATCAGGATGCAGTACAGCAGTTTGTAGGGCAGAACGAGTTTGTTGCCGAAGAGGTACACCACACCCTGCTCACCGTAGTACGACCACGAGATCGCGGTGGACAAGGCGAAGAGCCACGCCGCGAATGTGACGAGCCACTTACCAAGGCCTGGTATGGCGCGATCGAAGGCATGACCGGTCAGCGACGGGCCGGGATAGTCAACGTAGAGGTCGGCGCCCTGGTTGACCAGTGTGGGTCGCTCTTTGCTCGTGAAGTTGGTGTTCCATGTGATATGTCGATTCCCGTCCTCGTCGAATTCGACCGTGCCGAACATTCGATGGAGATTGAGCCCGGTGTTCGGGTTGTGGTGCGCTTCGACGATGACGAAGACGTCCTCGTCTCCGCCCCAGTCGCCGGCCACTTTGCGCGCATCCGCCGAACGATTTGGTGAAGTCGCGCTGGAGATTGTCCAGTACAACTCGCCATTGCTGTTTTCGTCCTGCGCGCCATCGCCATCAGCGTCGACCGCCACCACGCGCGGCAGGGCGTCAGCGCCAAAGGTCGCTTCCGGGCCGCGATTGTGCGCGCCGGTGGAAAGAATCACGAGCGACGTGATCGTGCAAACCACGATGGTGTCGATGAACGGCTCCAGCCCGGCGACGATGCCCTCGCGAGCAGGCTCGTCCGTCTTCGCGGCGGAGTGAGCGATGGGAGACGAACCTTGTCCTGCTTCCGAGGAAAACAAGGCACGCTTCATGCCCCAAAGCAGTGCGTATCCGGCCGTGCCGCCGAGGAACGCGCCCGACGCCTGCGACGGTGTGAACGCTTCAACGACAATCAGTTTGAGCATGGCGGGAATCTGTGTGAAATTCATCACCAGAACCACCATGGCCGCGATCAGGTACAGCAAGCACATGAACGGAACGATGCGCCCGGCGACGGCGCCGATGCGCTTGATGCCGCCGACGATGACAAGACCGACAACCAGCGCCAGCACAATGCCGCTGACGATGGACGGCACCTTGAAGTAGTTCTCTGTGATTTCGCCGACACTCCACGCCTGGAACATGTTGCCGCCGGTGATCGTCGAAATAAGCAGCGTGACGACGAAGAGGCCGCCGACGACTTTGCCAATCGTGGGGAATCCCAAGTCGCGGAATGCTTTGTGCGCGACAAACATCGGGCCGCCGTGCGGGTTTTCGGGATCGTCCGTGTTGCGGTAGATCATGGCGAGCGTGACTTCCGTCATCTTGATCGCCATGCCGAACAGTCCGACCATCCACATCCAGAACACGGCGCCGGGGCCGCCGAGCGCCACCGCAACTGCGACGCCTGCGATGTTGCCGAGTCCAACCGTGGCGGACAGCGCCGCGGACAGCGCCTGGAAGTGATTGATGGCGCCGGGATCGTTCTTGTCGTCGTAGACGCCGCGAATCACCTGCACGCCGTGCGTGAGCGCGCGATACTGGCCGAATCGCGTCCAAATTGTGAACAGGATGCCGACGCCGAGCACAATGTAAAGCACAATGTTGTGCCAGATCACGCCATTGACGCTATCCAGCACACCCATGAACTGTTCCATCATTCCGTTCATGCAGGAGTCCTTTGAGACAATGCAATGTTTGGGGCGGCGGCGCGAAGGCCAGTTTGCGGAAGGGAGAGGCGCCCCAGAGTGATACCGGACACCGTACCGGAGGCTCCAGTCTCTGTCATCCAACGATCATTGATGGGGCGGCAGCGTCCGCCGCATTATCGGTGAATGTTGGAATCCGTCTATGATTGTGCCGATCGACTCTTGCACGACGCACTTCAGCCGCGCCATTGCCGGCGCCGGAGACGATCGCACCGACCATGGCCCGAACCCAGATAGACACCACGGTGGAGCGAAAAGAGGTCAACGGGTTCCAGTTCCCGCTTGGCGTCTATCCGATCGAGGAAATGGACCCCAAACCGGGGTACACGGTCGAATTCGAAGCGGCTGACGGCGGCGACACCGCGGGCGACTGGGAAGAGTGGCCTGATCGGTACATGTTCGACATCGTGGCGCCGGCGAATCGATTGCGGAGTTTGTGCCGCGCGTTCTTTGCGCTTCTGCCGGCGCGGGTGTACCCCATTTTGGACATCCTTGGCGAGGATATGTATCGCGAGGTCGATCCGTACATCGCGTACGACCCGGTGCCATTTGATCGATTTATTGATCTGGTGCACCGGCACAAGGACTGGTTTTTTGAGGATGGGCTCGTCGGCTTTGGCGCGATGAGCGAAGACCCCTTCCTTTATGTTTACGTTGACGAGCACAAGATCGTGACGGTGCGTGTCGAGGCTGGGTTGCGCGATCGAGTTGAGAAAGTGCTGGATGCATTCGACGTGCCGCCGATTGATGCGCTGTGCGGCGCCGACGCCGCGGCGCATGAACATCGCAGTGTGCTCAGCAGCAGCCCGGACAATCTTCTTGAAGAAGAGATTCTCGAAGAACTGCTTGATCAGTGGCGTTTGCAACTCAACATTGATCGTGAGACGAATGTCGATGACGCCGGGCGCGAGCTTGGCGTGACGAGTTGGCGATGTTTGATTCGCGCGCAGTCGTCGCCGGTGAGCGCGCCGGTGTACGCACAAATCTGGCTGCGCGCATCCTCGCTGGATGAAGCCGAAGGGCTTGGCTTTGACGCGGTGTCGTCATCAACCGGCATTGATTTTGACGTGGACGGTTCGAGCGGCGCGCTGGTGCTTGCCGATCGGGTGTCGTCCGAAGTCTTTGCCGCGTCCATCGCAGAACTCAACGGCGCGACGTTTGATGAAACATCAACAACGGTCGGCGTGTTTGCGATTCGCGTGGTGGAAGGCGATCAATCGTCGCCGGGCTCGTAGCGCATCGTCACCGTATTGCCGGCGTCGTTGTATTCAACACTCGACATGTACGCGCGCATGAGCAGCAGGCCGCGCCCGCAGGGGCGTTCGAGGTTTTCCGGCGCGGTGGGGTCGGGGATGTCGCCGGGGTCGAAGCCGGGGCCGTGGTCGTTGACGACGATCGTCACGCGGTCGGGGCTGATCGTCCAGGACACATCGACGGGTTTGTCCTTGGCGTTTTTGAGGCCGTGGAGGAAGGCGTTGCGGATTGCTTCCTCGAGGGCGAGCCGCAGGGCGAAGGCGGCGGATTTCCCGAAACCGATCTCCTCGGCCTGTGCGAGGAGCTGGTCCTGCACTGCACGGATCCGGTCAGGATCGTTGAGCAGCCGATGCGAGACGGATTGGGCGCTGGGCTGATTCTCAGTCATGATCCGCGAGGCGGCCGGCAGGCGCCGTCTGGAACGCGCAGGGCAAAACCTGCCCGGCACACCGGCCACCGGCCCTTGGAGGTCACTTGAAACTGGCCATGGCTTCGTCAGTCGTCTCGTGAATCTGGAACAGCTTGTTGAGCTTGGTGATCACGAAGACTTCGTAGATTTGCGGATCGATGTCCGTGAGGCGCAGTTGGCCGTCCTTGGCGCGAATCTTGGTGTTGATCGTGATGAGCGTGCCGAGGGCGGCGCTCGAGAGGTGCTCCACATTGGCGAAGCTGATGAGCAGCTTGGGATGGTCCTGCTCGTCGATGAGACGAAGGATTTCATCGCCGATCTGCTGAATGTTGCCCTCGTCGAGGATGTTGCGATCCACGAACTCAACGCGGGTGACATTGCCTTCGGTCTTCACTCGGAGGCGGGATTCGCCAGACGCCATGAGGCGGGTCTCCTGAAAAGAGGGCGGAAGCGGGAGAACGCTACCGCTTGGTGAGCGCGGCTGTCAAGCACGCGCACATCTGACGCGGCGGCGCTGGCGCCACTCGTCCACGCGAGGGATCGAGCGCGTCTGCATCTGGCGAATCGTATCAGAAACCCGCGCCGAATCGATTTTGCAGGCTGTCCAGCAAACCGGGGAAGTTCTTTTCTTCCTCTTCGCTCTGAATGAGGATCGTGGGCTTGATGAGGATCAGGAGCGTGGACTCCGTGCGATCCTCAATGCGGTTCGTGAAGAAGCGGTTGAGGATGGGGATCTTGCTGAGGACCGGCACGCCGGACTCAACTTCAGCTTCGTTGGAGAGCCGCTGGCCGCCCAGAAGAATCGTGCCCTGATCCGGCACCGTGACGCCCGTCTTGATCACGGTCGTCTGAAGCGTCGGCTGCTGAATGTCGCCGGAGACGATGCCGCCACCTTCAGAGCCGCCCGTACCGGACGCCACCGCCTGTGAGGCGCCAACGAACGTCACGAGGGCGATGACTTCGGCGAGCTGTGCCTGGACTTCCATCGTGACGTAGCGGCGGTCCGCGGAGACCACGCCGTCCACGACCAGCACGAAGCCTTCAGCCACGCGGCCGATCTGCGGCTCGAAACCGATACCGCCCGTGCCCGTGATGATGTTGAGGTCGGAGATGAACGCCTGCTCCGTGAGGACGGAAATCGTCGCTGAGGCGCCGTTGGTAAACGTGAGGCGCGGCGAGGTGAGCGTCACCGAGCGGCGGTCCGCCTGCGTCGCTTCGAGCAAGAGGTCAACTTGAATGTCGTCGAGGAATGTCGCGGCGACGCCGAGGGCCGGGTTCGTCGCGAGGATGTCCGCGGCGAACTGCGAGCCGCCGAGCAACATTTCAGACATGTTGAGGCTGTTCTGCTGCACCGGGATCTGGCTCCAGCCGTCCGGACGTGCGACGGTGAAGGGGGCAGCCGCCACTTCAAAGATCGGCACCTGGGTGTTGCCCGGCTGCGAGATCTGATCGAAGTTCATGATCTGCAGTTCGGGACTGGAGCCGGTGCGGCCGCCGCCAAAGAACGGGCCGATGAGGTCCGAGGGCAGCAGCGTCGAGGGCTGACCGTTGGGCGTCGCGAGCGGAAAGTTCGCCTGATTCAGGAGCGCGTCGGCGAACTGGTTGTTCTCGGCGTTGAAGATGACGTCGAGATCGAAGCCGATCTGCTCGAAGAAGTTTTCCTGCACGAGCAGGAAGCGGGCATCCACGGAAACCTGAATCGAACGCACTTCACGAAGCTGGCCGAGCAGGCTTGCGATGCGCTGATGGTTCCGAGCGGTGTTGGTGATGATGAGGTTTCCGTTGAGTTCGGTGACATCGCCGGTGTCGCCGCCGTTGTCGCGCCAGCCATCGGGATCGATGTTGGTCTGGATGATCTCAACGATGCTCTCGAGGATTTCGTCCTCGGTGAGGCCTTCGCCTTCGGTGTATTGGAAGTCGCCGCCGCCACCGCCACCGCCCTGACCCTGAATAATCTGGCCGAGGCCGAGGTCCGGAACGTCGGTGAAGCTGCTGACCTGGAAGAGCAGGTCGCGCACGTCGTAGATCACGACGAACGTGTTGCGGCGGAGGGCGTCATCAGACGCCACGACCAGCACGCCGTCTTCCACGGCCCAGTTGGCGCGACTGAACGCATCAGGGCTGACCTTGCGAAGCACTCGATCAAGCACCGTTTGCGCTTCGAGCGGCTGCAGGTTCAGAGTGATCAGATCATCACGGGTGATGCCGATGTCCGCGAGGGATTCCCAATCCACGTCAATATTCAGATTGGTGACCTGCGCGAAGAACTCCATCACGTCTTCGAGGCGCGCATCGGTGAATGTTGCGGGCACGCGCTTGCTGCGCATTTCGGAAAGCACGCGGCGATCTTCCGGGGATTCCTGGAAGGCGACCGGCTCACCGCGACGGAAGCTGATTTCGGGCCAGTCCGTCGGGTATGCGATGAGTGACTCAGGGAGAATCATCGACTTCTGAATCTCGTTCATCTCCGTCGCGTAGCTCAGCGACTTGTCGCGCTGCGTGAGCGTCCAGTCGCGATAAATCATGAGATCCTGAAGGGTGTCCTTCAGGAGCAGCGCGGCGGGATTCAGCGGGTCGAGGAACAGCACCTGATCGATAACCTGCAGCGCTTCTTCGTACTTCTGCTCAAGCTGAAGAGCGCGAATGCGGCCGAGGCTTTCGTTGATCTTGCGGCGGCGCTCGTCTTCCTGTTGCGTTTGCTGATTCCGGGCCTGCTCTTCAAGCGTGCGGCTGCGCTCTGCGGCGGCCTGCTGACGAATCTGCTCTTCGCGGGAGATGATCTCTTGCAGAAGAGAGCGCTGTTGGCTGAGACGCTGCTCATATTCCTGTTCGGAGAAGACCTGGCGCGCTTCGCTGATGCGCAGGCGAGCTTCACTCGCGAGTTCGCGGGCGCGTTCGGTGTCGCCCGAGCTCAAGGCCCGGCGCGACTCTGAGAGCAAATTCTCAAACTCCGCGATCGCACGATCTCGAACGAGTTGCATGTTGTCGATTTCCGCGCCGATCTGGTCAGCGCCTTGCTGCTGCATCAGGGCCCGGATTTCCGCAATGCGGGCTTGGGCGCGGCGCACCTGATCAGCGGGGAGCTGCTCGCGGTATTCACCGACGACGAGGAGGTAGTTCTCCAGCGCGGTGGGGTAGCGGCCTTCCTGGAACGCCGCGTCGCCCTGGGCCAGACGGCGCTGCGCTTCGAACTGAAGGGCTTCCAGAAAAAGGTCTTCGTCGATCTCGGCAGCTTCCTCTTCGATCGGCTCTTCCGGCTGCGCATCCTGTGAGCGGAACGCGGCCATCGGGATGTAATCCCGCGCGAAGGGTTTGCCGTTGGTTTGCTCGATTTCGCCGATGCGGTCGCGGTAACGATCGATGGTGCGGAGCTGCGAAGGCGTCAGCGACACGCCGGAGCGGTACGCACTGTCAAACCCAGCCTTGGCTTCGGCAAACTGCTCGTTGTCAAAGTCGATGATGGCTTGCTGGAGGACGGTCTCGACGATCGGCGCGAGTTCCAGTTTCAGCGTCGCGGAGCGATCGAGAATGTCGGTCGCTTCGATGCGCTGTTCCGGCGAAGCGTTGTCAGCGCGACGGGCGGCGGTCGCCTGGCGATCCGCTTCACGCAAGTCGCCTTCGCGCAGTGCGAGTTCGGCTTTCTCAAGACTGACGGCGATCGGGTCGGCGCGGCGCAGACGGCGATCCACCGTGGTCATCAGCGTGAAGAGTTCTTCGCGCTGTTCGACCGTGAGCGATTCGCGATCAATGCGAACGAGTGTGCGCTGCGCTTCGACGAGTCGCCCGTCTTCAGACATCACGGCGGCGCGGTCGAGCAGCACGTTGGGGGCGTCGTCAGCGAGCGCCAGTGCGGGAGTAAGCAACGTGACGGAGGTTGCAAGCGCGAAGAGTGCGGTGCGAGTTCTGAACTGGCGCATGGTCGCGAGTCTCCCGGAAGCCGGCGCCACACTTGTGTTGACAAGCGGGCGCGCAGGCGCAGTTTCAAGTCGAACGAATCCGAAATCAGTGATTCACAAAGGTCGGGTCAGCATGGCTGACACCAACAACTCGTGAACGGGCGGACGATACCTCCCCTATATAGGCCTCGCAACCGTTGTGCGGTTCCCACGGGAATGGAGCAAGGTTGTGTCAATTGAGGGGATGCGGGACGAGCAAACCCCGAAAGTCAGCCGCTTGTTCGGGGATTGGTCGCCGCGACTTCGAAAGCCACCGGGCGGCGCGTGCGCATCATTTCGATGAACGCATCAAACGCATACCCCGCGTCGCGCGGGCCGGGGCTGGCTTCAGGGTGGTGTTGCACCGCAAAGACGGGGCGATCAACCAGTCGGAAACCTGCAAGTGTTCCGTCATTCAAATTTACATGCGTCGATTCAGCGCCGATCGCGGCGAGCGATGACTCATCAACGGCAAATCCGTGATTCTGGCTCGTAATCTCAACGCGGCCGGTGCGATTGTTGCGTACGGGCTGATTGGCGCCGTGATGCCCGAACTTCAATTTGTACGTAGTTGCCCCAAGGGCCAACCCCAACAATTGGTGGCCGAGGCAGATGCCGAATGTCGGAATGCACTCCGACGGATCACTGCTCAAGAGCTCGCGCAACGCGGCGATCGTCGTTTCCACAGCGGCGGGGTCGCCGGGGCCATTGGAGATAAACAGCCCATCGATCTCGCCGGAATTCGCCAGCGCGCGAATCTCACTGGCGCTCATGGAGTGGGGGGCGACCATGACGGCGCAACCGCGCGTCAGAAGATTTCGAAAGATGTTGCGCTTGGCGCCGCAATCCAGCGCGAGGACGCGCCACGGCGAGCCATCAGGGCGCATCTGATCAGTTCCGAGGAGCGATCCCTCATCGGGAAGGTAAGTCAGGCGTTCGGACCATTTCGTCGATGATTGGCAGCCGACGCGCGATGCGAGATTCAGGCCGCTCATTGATGCGGCGGACCGGGCCGCTTCAACCAGCGCATCGTCCGTCACATCAGAATGACTCGTGATGGCGCCGCGCATGGCGCCCTCGACCCGGAGCAGTCGCGTCAGGGCCCGCGTATCCACTCCCGCGATTCCGAGGACGCCTTCATCGGCGAGATACGTCGAAAGATCCGTCGAGGCGCGATAGTTGGAATGCCGCTGCGCCAATTCCCGCACGATGAAGCCCGCGACGTGGACTCGCTCGGATTCCACATCGGCCTCGTTGGCGCCGTAATTCCCGACAAGGGGCGCCGTCATGACCAGGATCTGCCCTTCATAGGAAGGATCGGTCAAAGCCTCCTGGTACCCGGTCATAGCGGTATTGAAAACGACCTCGGCGGTGCGGACAGCGGGGTCGGCGTCGACGGCGCCGAAGGCCTGTCCGCGGAAGACAGAGCCGTCCTCGAGCGCCAGTCGCGCGGTGCGCGGCGTGCTGTGATTCGATTGAAGCGTCATCGAGGAGGAGTGTACGCGCCGCCGCGTCCGATCGCCCGGCGTACGCTGTGGCCCGATGACGCCGACGTCACTTTTTGAATCCGAAGCCGACGGCGCCCTCGTGCGCGTAGTGCTGGAGCGCGGCATCGACTCCCCCGAGGGGTTGACCTACCGGGCGCCGAAGTCGATCGGCGCCGTGCAAGTGGGAGACCGCGTGGAAGCCCCGCTCGGCCGCCATGACCGGCGCGCGACAGGATACGTCGTTGAAGTGAACGTCGAGGCTGATATTGATGTGAGCCGCATCAAACCGCTGCGCCGGCTGACAGGTTTGCGGCTTCCCATCAGTTTGATTCGATTGTCGCGATGGATGTCGGGGTATTACTGCTGCCCGCTGGGGATGGCGCTGTCAGCGATGGCGCCAGGCGCGGTGAAGCACGGTGTCGGGCGCCGGCGCATTGCAGTGTTGACACGAACCGGAAAGCGGCCGGTTGAGAAGTTGCCGAAGCAAACCGGGGCGGCGTGGGACGCGATTGTGGCGCTGCCGGACGAAGAGTTTCCGATTGAGCCGCGCGAGTTGGCGCTGCGCATCAGTGCGCCAACGCTAGGGCCGATTAACAGATTGGTGAAACTCGGTCTGCTGGAGCGCGGCGAACGAGAAATTGTGCGCACCGCATCCGACGAGCCCGTTGGCGAAACGCCTTCGCTTGTGACGCTGACTGAGGCGCAACGTGCGGTCATTGATTCAATCACGGCAGATTTGGGCCAGTTTGCGAGTCATTTGTTGTACGGAGTGACCGGGTCGGGCAAGACTGAGGTGTACATCCGCGTGCTGGAGCAAGTCATCGCGCGCGGCGAGTGCGCAATTGTGCTCGTGCCGGAAATAAGTCTCACGCCGCAGACGGTGGCGCGATTTGTTGGGCGCTTTCGCGAAGTGGGTGTCGCGGTGCTGCATTCGGGATTGACCGCGTCGCAGCGGCATCAGCACTGGATGCGGATTGCGTCAGGGGAGGCGCGCATTGCGATCGGGGCCCGTTCGGCGCTGTTTGCGCCGTTTGATGAGGCGATGGGCAGCAAACTCGGCTTGATCATCGTCGATGAAGAGCACGACAGCGCGTACAAGCAGGAGGATGTGCCGCGCCATCACGCACGCGATGTGGCGCTGAAACGCGCTCAGCTTGAAGGCGCGACTGTGCTGCTCGGAAGCGCCACGCCGTCGTTGGAATCGTGGCGGAATGCAATGGAAGGGCGTTACCGCCTGCATGAACTGACCGAACGCGTCGGCGGCGCCAAACTGCCTGCAGTGCGCATCGTTGACCTGGCCGATGAGTTGCGCGAAGACGCGACGAACGCGACGCGCCTCGCCATGCTCGGGCCGACGTTGCGACGATCGTTGCGATCGACGCTGGATGCAGGGGGGCAATCAATACTGCTCTTGAATCGCCGCGGCTGGGCAAGCTACATCTGCTGTCCTGACCACCGCTGCGGCTGGACGCTGACCTGCGATGAATGCGATGTGACGATGGTGTACCACCGCAGCCGCGAACTGCCGATCGGCGGCGTCGTGCGATGTCATCACTGCCTCGCGGAGCGCAAGTTGCCGGGACAGTGCCCGGTGTGCGCGCGCCGCGTGACAACTTTCGGCGCGGGCACCCAGCGCGTGGAGGAAGAACTCACTCATTTGTTTCCCGAAGTCGCGGCAGCCGGCGAAATGTTGCGCATCGACGGCGACACGATGCGTTCGGCGAAGGATTACTTTGAGGCGCTCGGGGCTTTCGCAGATGGCAAAGTGCGCGTGCTGCTCGGCACGCAGATGATCGCGAAAGGATTGGATTTTCCTGGTGTGGAGTTGGTTGGCGTGATCAACGCGGACACCGCGATCAATCTGCCGGACTTTCGCGCGGCGGAACGGACGTTTCAACTGGTGTCGCAGGTCGCGGGACGGGCCGGGCGAAGCACGCGGGCCGGGCGTGTCATCGTCCAGACATTCAACCCGGATCATCCGTCGATCACACTCGCGGCGAAGCACGACTACAAGACCTTTGCGCGCGAAGAACTCGCCGTTCGAGAACGTTCACAGCTTCCGCCAGTCACCCGCATGGCCCGCATCGTGGTGCGGCATGAGCACTACGAAAACGCGATGAAGATCGCTCGCGGGATCGCGACAGCGCTGGAGGCAGTTCGCGCGCATCGGTCGTCGCTTCGCGTGCGCGGCCCGATGCCGTGCCCGATCTCGCGCATCGGCGGGCGGCACCGCATTGCGATTGAACTCATCGCGCCCGACGTCGGAACCATTCAGGCGGCGCTGACCGCGCTTCGCAATCAGGGATTAGCCAAGAGTGATGCGACGACCGCGGTGGATGTGGATCCGATCGCACTGCTTTGAAGGCGCCGACGAATCACGCGAACGCCTTTTCCTTCTCTTCCTGAAGATCGGGCGCCAGCCGCGAGATGATTCGCGCGCCGACGGAATCGCCCCACACGTTGACGATCGTGCGGGACATATCGAGGAGCCGATCCACGGCGAGAATCAGGCCGATCGCTTCGAGGGGGAGCGGCTCCTTGCCGGCGCCGCGGAGCGTGGTGTTGACAGCGGTGATGATGATCAGAATTGTCGCCAGACTCCCGCCCGGCACGCCGGCGGCGCCGATCGCTGACAACGTTGCCGTCAGCACGATCACCAGATATTGCGCAAAATCCAGTTGATAACCGAACGCCTGGAACATGAATATGACGGCGATGCCTTGGTACAGCGCCGTCCCGTCCATGTTGACGGTGGCGCCGAGTGGAAGCACCAGACCGCTCGCGCGCTTGGAGCACCCCGCCTCAATTGACGTTTCAATGGTGACCGGAAGCGTCGCCATGCTGGAGGCCGTTCCAAACGCCATGACCAGCGCCGGCTTCATGCCCCACATAAATTTGAATGGATTGGTGCGCGCGAAGATCCAGAGGATCGTCGGCAGTGAAATGAACATGTGGATCAAAAGGCCGAGCAGCACTACGAGCACATATTTGCCCAGTGATTGCGCCAGTGTTCCCAGCCCAAACTTTCCGACCGCCCACGCCATCAGCAGCAGCACGCCAATCGGCATGAGCCAGATAATCCACATGACGATCTGCATCAGCGCTTCGTGAAGCGATTCAACAGCGCTGATGAAAAGTTTGCCGCGTTCACCAATCGCGATCAGGCCGATGCCGAGCAAAATCGTGGCGCTGATCACACTGAGCGCCTGCCGGTCCGCCGCGGCTTTCACAAAGTTATCGGGGATCAATTGCTGCGCAATGGAGAGCCACGCCGCGCCGAGCCCGGAACTTGCAGAATCAGGCGCACGATCGCGCACGGTCGCCGCGCCCTGTTCAGCCGCTTGCGCGACCATCTCCGGTGGAAGATTGGCGCCCGGCGCAAACGTGGTGGCCAGAATGATTCCAAGCGTGACCGCCAGCGCCATTGTGAGCACGTAGAACACGAGCGTCGCACCGCCGAGCAGTCCGAGCCGTTTCGGATCGCCGACTGAGGTAATGCCTGTGAGCACACTCGTGAAAATCAGCGGGATCACAATCAGCATCAGCGGTCTGATGAAGATCAGATCGCCGGCGGTCTTCCATCCTTCAACCGCTTGCTCCTGCGCTTCGGGCGTTGCGGACGGATTCCACAGCACAAAGTGTCCGATGAGGGCACCGATGATGAGCGCGCCGACGACCAGCGCGGTGAGCAGGTTGGCGTTCTTTCGCATTCACTCGTCCTTGCAGAAGCTTCGCGACCTGCCGCCGCGCATGGGATTCAGGCCGCAACGCACCATCGGAGCGTGGATTCGAATTTCTCCGGCTCAAGGCCGAGATCGATCCGTGCTTTGGCGTCCGAGCCAGTGTTGTCTTCGGTCGCCATGACCGGTTCACTCGAACCAAAGGGCAGGAGGGCGCCGAGGCCGATTTTTTGCAGGCCAAATGCCATGTGTGCAGCGATGTCGCCAGGAATGCCAAACGGCTTGAGTTTGTGATTCGCGCCGGGCGTGACGTCGCGGATCTGCGCCAGCAGTTGCGGCCAGGTCATAGGCTCGGGGCCGACGATGGGATAAATCTCTCCGATCGCATCATCGCGCTCCGCCGCCACGCCGAACGCCGTCGCGACGTTGCGCACCGAAACTGGCTGCACCATCGCGGAACGATCCGCGGAATCTGGCGTGCGGGCGCCGACGGTCGGGACCGGTTTCATGAAATACGGCAGGAATCGTTTCGGCGGTTCTGTGCCGCGCACCCAGCCTTTGGCCATCTCCATGAATTCGCCATCAGGTCCGAGGATCAAAGACGGGCGAATGATCGTCCAGTCCAAGTTGGAATGGCGGACGAGCTGCTCGGCTTTCCATTTGGTTTGGTGATACGCGCTCGCGGCTTCAGGCCGAGCGCCCAGCGCCGACATGTGCACATACCGGCGAACGCCGGCGCGCTGCGCCGCATCAACCGCCGCTGACGTCGCATTCACATGCATGCGTTCGAAGGTGACGCCGCCCGGCATCTCGCGTCGAATGCCGATGAGGTGAATCATCGCGTCGGCGCCGCGGGCGAGATCATCCATCGAGGCCGCGTCAAAGATGTCGCCTTCGATTTGCGAAACGCCAACGCCTGACAATGTGCGCGCCGCTTTCTTGCGATCGCGAACCAAAGCGCGCACGGAGTGCCCTCGCTTGACAAGTTCCCGAACGAGATGGCGACCAACAAAACCGGTGGCGCCAGTGACGGCGACGCAGCGCGGGCGGGTCGTGGACGACGCGTGATCGGACATGCAACTCTCCTGTGGTAGCCGCAGCGAGTCTAAGTCAGCGTGCGAGGAGCGGCAACGATCGAGCGATTTCGCAAGAAACGACCGGCGTCGGGTCGTGATACGATCACCCAACGCACCGTGGGGCACTCAATTCACATCCTGGCTGCGGGGGGCGCGGCGCCGGACCTACTGGTCGACCTGCTCGTCGTCCTGACCATGGCGGGATTGGTCGCACTCGTGATGCGCCGCCTGCGCGTCGCAGTCGTTCCCGCCTACCTCATCGCAGGGATGATCGCCGGCCCAGGGGCGCTCAAACTCGTTTCATCAACGGAATCCATGGAGGGGCTGGCGCGGCTCGCCATTGTGCTGCTCCTCTTTGGCATTGGCCTTCAACTGCATTTATCCGCGCTCAAATCGGCGCTGGGCCGGTTTGTCATCGCCGGTGTGGGATCGACGCTTGGATCCACGGCGCTGTTGTGGCCGGTGGGGATCGCGTTTGGTCTGTCCGCGCCTTCGGCGCTGGCGGTGGCAATGGCGCTGAGCCTGTCCTCTACGGCGGTTGTGTTGCAACTGCTTTCGGGGCGGCGTGAAATGAATCGTCGCCACGGTCGCCTGAGCTTCGCCATTCTGGTGATTCAGGATTTGATCGTCCTTGGCATGCTCGCTGCAATCCCGGCGATCTCCGCGTGGGCGAATGCGTCTTTGCCGACGCCAATGGATTCACCGCCGGACATTGGGGCCTTTGCGCTGGATTCACTGAAGCGCGCCGGCGGCTTGGCGCTGATTGTGGTGATCGCCAAGTGGGCCGTGCCGCGCGTGCTTGCGGAGGCGACCAAGGGGCAGGGCGCCGACGTGCTGTTGGTCCTGACCACAGCGATTGCAATCGGCGCCGCCGCGGCGACGCAGGGGCTTGGATTCAGCCCGGAACTGGGCGCGTTCCTTGCAGGGTTCACGCTTGCTTCGACGCCGATGAAGCATCAGATCTCAGGTCAGATCGGCCCTCTTCGTGACCTTTTCGTTGCTGTGTTTTTCAC
Organism: Phycisphaerales bacterium; assembly: GCA_029260345.1. GTDB lineage: Bacteria > Planctomycetota > Phycisphaerae > Phycisphaerales > UBA1924 > OFTM186. The sequence continues at coordinate 93,896 of JAJDDK010000006.1, forward strand.
CGCCGTTGGCATGAGGCTGGCGCCGGCGACATTAATCGAGCTCTGGATCCCGATTTCGATCGGTCTGACTGTGATGATTCTGGTCAAGACGGTGAGCATCGGCGCTTGGAACTGGGCCGTAGGGGCGGGCGGGGCGGCGTCCACACTCGTCGCGCTGACGCTGGCGCAAGCGGGTGAATTTGGACTGCTCATGCTCGCGTCGATTGATCGCGAAGGCATGTTGTCGCGCGATGAATTCGACACGCTGGTCGCGATTGTGGTGTTGTCGTTGATTCTTACGCCGACACTAGCGTCGCTTGGGCGCCTGCTGGCGCCGCTGATGCGCAACGCGCCGCTGCCGCCATGGATTCAGGGAGTGATTGCCGATGCGCCGGGCTACGGCGATTTCGCGAAAGATGAGCGATACGTCGTGCTCGCGGGGTACGGGCCGGTCGGACGCACTATTGCCGAAGCGTTGGAAGCCGCGAGCGTGCGATACACGATTATCGAGATGAACCCGCGCACCGTGCGCGACTTGCAGGAGAAGGGGATCAGCGCCGTGTACGGCGATGCCTCCAATCCGGAAGTGCTCGATTCAGCGGGCATCATGGGCGCTGATGCGCTCGTGCTGACGATTCCTGATGAAGAGGCATCGCTTCGCGCCTGCGAAACGGCACGACGCGTCGCGCCCGATGCATTCATCGCCGCTCGCACCACACTCGCCAGTCGAGGCGACCTCGCCACAACACTTGGCGCCGATCATGTCACCGTTGATGAACTGGCCACCGCCGAAAAGATGCGCGACATGGTGATGCAGCGCTTGCGCGAGCGGCGCGCCACGGAACGCCGCGCCGAGAAATCGAAATCCGAATCGCACACGTCTTAGTGAACGCCCTGAGCGCCGAGCCAGCGTTCCGCATCCAGCGCTGCCTGGCAGCCCATGCCCGCCGCGGTGACGGCCTGACGGTAGACCGAGTCGGACACATCGCCGGCGCCAAACACACCCTCGATATTCGTGCGGCTCGTACGATCCGGCAGCAGGAGATACCCCGAGTCATCAAACTCGAGCCCTGAACCCTTCAGGAACTGCGTCGCCGGCGTGTGACCAATCGCGACGAAAAGCCCCTTCACTTCGAGCTGCGAGCGCTCGCCGGTCTTGGTGTCCTCAAGCTCAAGAGCTTTGATGGATGAATCGCCAAGAACATCGATCACCACCTTGTTCCACAGCACTTCCGCGTTGGGTTGTTTCATGAAGCGCTCCTGCATGATCTTGCTGGCGCGCAGTTCATCGCGGCGGTGAACAACGGTGACTTTGGACGCAAACTTGGTGAGATACGTGGCTTCTTCCATTGCGGTGTCGCCGCCGCCAATCACCGCGAGCGGCTGATCGCGAAACATGGGCAGCGCGCCATCGCACACCGCGCAGGCGGAGACGCCGCCGCCACTCATGGCGAGGCGCTGTTCATTGGCGAGGCCGAGCCAGTTCGCCGTCGCGCCAGTCGCGATGATCACCGCGTGCGCACGAATCTCGGCGCCGCCTGAGGTTTTGAGCACGAACGGGCGCTGCGAAAAATCGCACGACTCAATGTCTTCCTGCATGACGGCCGTGCCGAAGCGCTCCGCCTGCTTCTGAAACTGCTGCATCATCTCCGGACCAGTGACGCCATCAGGAAAGCCGGGATAATTCTCGACGTCCGTCGTGAGCATGAGCTGCCCGCCGGGAAGCACGATCGACGGATTCTGCTTCGGCACGCCGACGTAGACCACCGGATCGAGATTCGCGCGGGCGGCGTAAATAGCGGCGGTCCACCCGGCGGGGCCGGAACCGATGATCACGAGTTTGTGGGCGTTGTCGGCCATGCGAATTCTTGAGTCCTTGGATCGAGAGAGGGATTGGCGAGGCAGTGCGAGTTATTCGCCCGCCGAAGTAGAGGGGCCTTGCATTGAGAGACCGCGAGAACGCGAATTGTTTCAATTGTTCGCGAGTTCTTCGCGTACGAGGCTGATCAGCGGCGGCCAGAGAAGTACATCGTCGCCACCGGGTCCGACACGAACAGCGCGCTGCGCGTTCCCGTCAGGTCCGACTGAGTACAGGACGAATTGGGTGTCATCGAGCGATACGGAAAAAGATGGGATTGAATAGTCGTCGATATTGGAATCGCTAACCAAACTCATAGAGTTCAGCTCTTCATACACAGCAGGGATGCTGTCGGCAATTACACCCGCATAATCCCCAAGTGTCGGATTGGGCTTGTTCGCGATTCGATTATTCCATGCGTCTCGATACGAATTAGAAAAAGTCACCATGGTCATCGCGACAGCGATTTGCTCGGTCGTGTTTTTGTAAGTAATTCGCGATGCTTCTGAGACCTTGATTGCCCAATCAGGGACATCGCCTTTGAATTCAGTTAATGCATTCCGTCCTTGGGTGCTGGTGGCAAGCCGAACTGCCTCTTGGAATGCCGCATTGTCAATATCACGAAGTAATACGCGTTGACTCCCACTTGGGCGGGTTGCTTCAATCATTTCCGGACCAAGTGGCGTCGCACCAATTGCGGGTCGATTCGCGTTTGCAATAAGCCAATCAAGTACACTTTGCTGGGTCACGTTTAGGCCATCCGATTCGGGCGATGGTGGTGAAAAATCGTTCGTGTTCCCAACTATCTCCATCTCATGCGGCCCCGGCTGCACACGCTCCGTCGACGGCAAATCTCGAATTGGCACGAAGAAGCGCAGCGGCTCATCCTCCGCCGGGTCCCACGGGTCGATCGGAATGTCAGAGATGAAGCGCGGGCGCACCGCAAAGATCGGATCGGGCCACGAGTTCGTCCAGGTCTTATAGGCCACCGCCGCCAGCGCCAGTTGCGAACCGGCAATCTGTGTGCGCAATTCCAGGCGCTGATCGAACAGCGGCTCGATATCCGGCACGACGTTGGCGACAAGCGCGTACCTGCCGGCGTCGATGCTTTGGAAATGCGCGGGCTGATCGAGAATCAAATCGAACGGTGACACGCTCCATCGCAGGTTCCAGTCGCGATAGACATCTTCAATCGCATCGCGCGTGTCGAGATGGTTGGCATGTTGCCCGGCCGCCGACTGCCACCGCGCGGCTTCGGAAAAAAGCCGAAGCGGGCGGTCGCGGGATTCGAGCTGCGCAAACGTGCGGCCGAACGTGTCGGGGTTGGGGCCGCCGCGCTCGACGAATGTTTGTGCGAGCAATTCCTCCGCCGCGAGCCGATCGGCGCGAGGTAGCAGAATGCGTCCGACGTTGAGTTCGCGTTCATCCAGTTCGCGGATGATGGATCGCATTTCCACGTCATCGATGGAATCGGAGTACAGGTACGCCAGATCGCGCACGCGCTCCACGCCGAACATCATCCAGTTCATCGCTTTGGACTTTTCTTCGAAGTAAAGGCGATCCGCGAAATTGCGAGCGAAGCGAATCCAGCGCGTCATCAGTTCCATCGCTTCAACGCCTTCGCCGTCGGCGGCGAGTTTGGTCGCTTCGATCTGCACGAGCGCTCCAAGTTGATCCAGCGCTTCGAACCACCCGAACTGCGCATTGGCGAGCAGCTCCGGATCACCGAGGTCCGTCCAGAGGCCCGCATCCATCGCGGCGTTCCCGGCGGCGCGCCCGTACGGCTGAGCAAACACGAAGCGCGAACGGCGTTCGCTGATCTCTTTGAGGGCATCAAGCACGGCCACCTGCGCCGGCGCGCTGGCCCAAACCCACGCGTCCGCCCAGCCAGGACTGTCCGGCGTCAGGAGGGCGGCGTCCACGATCGTGCTTGCGACACTCGGTGGGGCGTCCATTTCGGACAGGACCGGCAACAACACCAGGTCGGCGCGTTCGCTTTCAGCGATTGCGGCCCACTCGCCGTTCAGGTCGTTGAGCTGCGCAGACGACTGTGCCGCGGCGGGTTGGGGAATCGCGACCGTCAAGGCGACGGCAGCGGCGAGCAGGACGGACGGAAACGGGCGAATGGTCATGTATGGCTCCGCGTCTGGCGGGGGCGTCGTGGCGAAGTACGGGCGCCGCGTGTCCTCGGCGCATGTGGAACGATCAAACTACACTCTCGGCCCGATCGGTGGTCGGGAGACGGGCGGTGTGACGGCCCGTCGAATTCTACGTGTCAGGTTTTCGCTCCGGCAGGCGCCTTGATTGGGAGTCCTGCGGCGCATTCGTCTCCGAGGAGAGTCCAGCGATGATTGTCGGCGTCCCGCGAGAAGTGAAGTCAGATGAATACCGCGTTGGCCTGCTTCCGGTGGGCGTCGAAATGCTCAAGCGCGACGGGCACAAGGTGCTCATTGAGACGCACGCGGGTGAAGGCTCGGGCTACTCCGATGCGCAGTACATCGAGGCCGGCGCCCACATGGTCAACACCGCGGCGGAGGTCTGGGGTGATGCGGATCTCGTGGTGAAGGTCAAGGAGCCGCAGCCCACGGAAATCCCGATGATGAAGCGCCGGCAGGAAGTCTTCACCTATTTCCACTTCGCGGCGGACAAAGAACTCACCGAGGGTTGCCTCAATCAGGGCATCTGCGCCGTCGTCTACGAAACGCTTGAAGCCCCGGCGCCTGGTGGCAAGACAACGCTGCCGCTGCTCACGCCGATGAGCGAAGTCGCCGGCAAGCTGAGCATTCAGGAAGGCGCCAAGTTCTTGGAGAGGCCGCAAGAGGGGCGCGGCATCCTCCTCGGCGGCGTTCCCGGCGTGGAGCCCGGCGATGTGCTGATCCTCGGCGGCGGCGTCGTCGGTTCAAACGCGGCGAAGATGGCAGCGGGCCTCGGCGCCAACGTCACCATCATGGACATCAACCTCGATCGTTTGCGCTACCTCTCCGAAGTCATGCCCGCGAACGTGACGACGATCTACTCCGACCCGCACGCGATTCGTGAGTACTTGATGCGCGCTGATCTCGTCATCGGCGCCGTGCTGATCCCCGCAGCCAAAGCGCCCAACCTCGTTCACAAGGCCGACCTCAAGACCATGAAGCCGGGCGCGGTGATCGTGGACGTCGCCGTCGATCAGGGCGGCTGCGTCGAAACGACACGCCCGACCACGCACGCCAAGCCGACGTACATCATCGACGATGTGGTGCACTACTGCGTCGCGAACATGCCCGGCGCTGTGGGCCGCACGAGTACGCAGGCGCTGACGAACGCGACGCTGCCGTGGGTGCTCAAGGTGGCGAAGCACGGCAGCCGCGCGATTGCGGAGACTGATCGATATTTCCGCCCGGCGATCAATATGGATGATGGGAAGCTCCTGAATAAGCCAGTCGCAGAGGCGCACGGGTTGGCGTACGACGGGTGAGGACTGGATCAGATCTCAGATTTGAGATTTGAAATCTGAGATTTTAGATCTGAAATCAGATGCGCTTACTTTTCTTTGTGATCAGGCAACCATCTGCCTCCCCTCCCGCCTCGCGGGAGGGGGTAGGGGGAGGGCTATTGAACTACTCTCTCCTACGAGCCTCCTCGCGCTGTTCACGTTCGAGACTTCGTAGAAAGAGTTCGTCGGAGTAGCCCCCTCCTGCATCCTCCGCCGCGGGGCGGGGAAGGATGGGAGTTCACTCTCGCAATTTCACTTCGTGATCCAGCAACCATTCCTTGCGCCACCGTCCGCCGCCGTAGCCGCAGAGTGAGCCGTCGCTGCGGACCACGCGGTGGCAGGGGATAACGATGGCGAGTCGGTTGGCGCCGTTGGCGGTTCCGACGGCGCGGACGGCGTTTGGTTTGCCGACGGCGCGGGCGATGTCGGAGTAAGAGCGGGTTTCGCCGTGGGGAATTTGCAGGAGTTCGCGCCAGACGTTGGTTTGGAAGTCGGTGCCTTCGAGGGGGAATGGGACGGTGAAGGTGGGGTTTGAGATCAACGCACTGCTTGTTGAGCAGTGGCACACGTCTTCATCAAATCCGTTTCGTCGATGAACGCCGTTCGACTCGACGGGCGAGACGCCCGTCCCACCGCTGTTCTGATTTCCAAAGTACTGAGCCATTTCGTGTTCGATTTGTTCAAGCACCGCGTTCTTGCCGGGGACGATCGTGGCGCGGAAGTGCTTGCGCAGCCAGTTGATTTCCGTTTCCAGTGCGCGTCGATCGACAAACTCAAGCAACACGAGTTGCGCCTCATCAGCAATTGCGAGCATCGCTCCGATGGGTGTGTCGATCCAGCGCGCGGTCAGGCAGTTCACCTCATCTGCCTGACTGGGCGGGCAGCCGAACAAGCGCGTGAACGCGTCACGGAAACCGCTGCTCGACTCGAAGCCGGTGTTCAGCGCCGCGGCGGTCGCACTCTCACCGGCGCGAATTAGCGCAAGAGCACGGCCAAGCCGGTGCGCTCGCTGAAACCCTTGAAACGTCATGCCGAACTGTGATTGAAAGAATCGGCGGGCCGTCGCCGGGTCAATCTCCATATCGCGCAGATCCGCATCGGCGAGTCGGTTGTCGGGCTTCGCTTCGACGCGCTCCATCAGTCGTGTCGCCCAGTCCGGCGCCGCGCCGGCCGCGTCCAGAGGGCGGCATCGCTTGCACGCACGGTATCCGGCGTACATCGCATCGCGCACAGTCGGGAAGAACTCGACATTCCTCTCGTGCGGCTTCTTCGCGGGGCATGATGGGCGACAGAAGATCCCCGTCGTCTTCACACCCACAACGAACAGCCCGTCGAACGAGGCGTCCCGTTTGACGAGGGCGTCATACATCGTGCTTTCGCTGGGCAGCTTCATGTGGGGGATCGTATTAGCGCCCGTGGCGGGCCGACGCCGCGAAATGGGCGCGGAAATCAAAACGCGAGCGAGCAGGGCGGCGCCAGGGAGGGCCGCGGGCCTCCAGATACGATGGCGCCATGAGCGATAAGCCGCAATGGATTTATGTGCTGCGACTGATGCGTCCCGACATGGGGCCTGATCCGACGGAGCGCGAAATGGAGATTGTCGATCGCCATTTTCAGTACTTGAAGTCGGCGCACGAGCGAGGCGAGACGGTGCTGGTCGGGCGGTGCGAGGATTTCGCCTTCGGCGTGGTGGTCTTTGAGGCGCCAAGCCGCGCCGCGGCGGTCGCATTCATGGACAACGATCCGGCGGTGGCCGAGGGTGTGATGAGCGGGGAGTTGCATCCCTATCGCGTAGCGCTCATGCGCGGTGAAAGCGTTGACGAGTGAGCGGTGACATTGCACCGAGGGGCGCAAGGCATCGGTACAAGCAGGTTCATAATCAACCAGCGCGCGTTGAATGAAAATGCGCTCACGTCATCGCTTGTGTTCTCCATTCGCGATACATTGAGGCTGCGGGTCATATCAAAGAAAGGAACGTCTCATGACGAATACACATACAACGAATGAATCAGCGCCTGGGCCACTTCTGAATCGTCGCAGCGCGCTCGGGGCATTGGGCGCTGCAGCGCTCGCCGGACCGGCGTTGGCGCAATACGGGAAGCGCGGCGGCGAAACAGCGCCGGACCTGCGCGCCCTGATGTGGGATGACGCGAAGGGCGAATACATCCTTCCGCCATTGCCGTACGACTATGACGCGCTGGAGCCGCACATCGATACGGAAACGATGCGCATTCACCACGACCGTCATCACGCTGGCTACGTGCGCGGCGCCAACAGCGCGCTCGCTGAACTCGCCAAGATTCGCAATGGCGAAGTGGACGCCGGCTACATCAAGAACTGGGAACGGGCGCTGGCATTCAATGTGTCAGGCCATATCAATCACTCCATTTTCTGGTACACGATGGCGCCGACGAGCGCCGGTGGCGGCGGCCGACCGACGGGCGCGCTGGCGAAGGCGATTGATCGCGATTTCGATTCATGGGACAAGTTTGTCATGCAGTTCCAGGGCGCCGCGGGAAGTGTGGAAGGCTCCGGCTGGGGCTGGCTGCTGTTCGACCCGTTCTCGAAGCGACTGCGCATTGTGCAGACAATGAATCAGCAGAACGAAAACATTCGCGGCGGTGTGTCACTGCTCGGTGTGGACGTCTGGGAGCATGCCTACTACCTGCGGTATCAGAATCGACGCGCTGATTACGTGAAGGCATTCATGAACGTGATCAATTGGGGCGCCGTCGGCGCGATGTATGACGAGACAATGGCGTAATCAATGAGCGAACACAACGCATTGACCACGGTCGCCGAGCGATACACCATTCGCCGCAAGGTATTCAAACTTGCCGGCGCTTCATTTCACATCTATGACGCGGACGGTCAGCTTGCCGGATTTTGTTCACAGAAGGCGTTCAAGCTCAAGGAAGACCTGCGCGTCTATACGGATGAATCGCGGGCAGAGGAGTTGTTTCGCATTCAGACGCCGCACGTGATCGATTTTTCGGCGGAGTACCACGTGTCATTGCCGACGGGCGAGCGCATCGGGACGTTTAAGCGGCACGGCGGGAAAAGCATGGTGCGAGATACATGGAGCGTGCTGGACCACCAAGGCAAGAAAATCGCTGATGTGAAGGAGGATTCCACGTTTACCGCGGTCCTTCGCCGCATGCATGAAGTGGTTCAATTGCTGTTGCCGCAAAAATACATGTTGACCGCGCCGGACGGTCGGTTGGTGGCGCAGTACCGCACGCATTTCAATCCGATCGTTCATCGGATCAGCGTGGAGGTGTTCGAAGAGGATGAGGTGTACGACGACCTGCTGTTCTTGGCTGGCGGCTGCCTGCTGAGCGCCATTGAGGGGCGGCAGGGGTGAACGTGGTGGATTGCCGAATCGTCAGGGCGTATCGCATTGATTTGCCAGTGCAATTGCTGCGTTGCGCTTAAACATATCGAGGGTGGCGCGCTTCAGCGCCGATGTCTGAAACGCGCGGCGTCGGTCGTCTTCATCCCAGTTTAAGACTTCGAGCAGATCGAATGACGAATGACGAGACTCGTATGCGGCGTTCGCCTCACCAACATCGATCGACTCAGCCCGCGGCGAATTGTGAGGGCAGACCTCCTGACAAATGTCGCAGCCGAAAAGCCAGTCGCCGATTGGTTCGTTGAATTGCGGATCAATGGGTTCGCGCCGTTCGATCGTCAGATACGAGATGCAGCGCGATGCGTTGACCGAGTACGGCGTGATGGCGTCGGTGGGGCAGGCGTCGATGCAGCGCGTGCAGGCGCCGCAATGGTCGGTGACGGGCTCAATAGTTGAATGATCGATATCGAGCGTGGTCAGGATGCCGCCGAGCAGCAGCCATGATCCTCGCTTTGGATTGATGAGGAGCGTGTGTTTTCCAATCCAGCCCAGTCCGGCGCGGGCGGCGTGTTCGCGTTCGAGGACAGGCGCGGTGTCGACGAAAGCGCGGAAAGTTTCGTCGGGAAATTCAGCCTGAAGTTCATCGCACAAGCGGTGCAGGCGCTTCTTCATGACCACGTGGTAGTCGCGGCCTTGGGCGTAGCGAGCGATGCGGCCAATGGGCGGGTTTTGATTCAATTCACGCCCAGCGCACAGCTCGGAGAACTGTGCCACCCCGGATTGGCGCTGCGAATCGGTTTCGCCGCGCGTGGCATATTGGTCGGCGACCATGATGATCGACTTGGCGCCGGGCATCATGACCGTTGGGTCAAGGCGCAACTCAACGTTGCGCGCGAGGTACTCCATCGAGCCGTGTTCGCCGCGTTCGATCCAGTCTTTGAATGCTTGTTGATGTGCGCTCGGATGTGCGTCGCACACACCGGCGAGGGCGAAGTCGAACTCCAGGCAGCGCGCGATGATGTCATTCGCGGCGATCGCCATTCAGCAATGCTCCAAAGGAGTCCGCAGACTTTACGCGCCGGCGCCGACGGCCATCCGTCCCGCAGCGCGATCGCGATGCAGCCAGCCGCTGAGGCGATCTGCAGTCTCGTGCAGCGCGACGTCTGGTTCCGCAAGGTGCGGCATCCAAAGTTTGTCCCATTCAAAGACGAGCCAGCCCTTGCCGCGCCTCGCGCCGAGTTCGCGCACGAAATCAGCGCATGGAACATCACCATCGCCTGGGATGCACGGCACGCCGCGCTTCACGTCTTTGAGCCGCGCGACAAGGAGACAGTCTCCGAGCGTGCGGAGGGCTTCGCCGGGTTCGTCTCCCGCTTCGGCGCCGACCGCGATGGAATAGCTCGCACCGAGGAGCGGGCTACTGACGGCGTCGATCATCTCAGCGAGCTGGGCGGCTCGCGGATACCCGCCGCCGTTTTCAAGAGCGATCCGCACGCCGCGATTCCGGGCGTGGTCGCAGAGCAGTTTGAGCCGCTTCACAATTCGATCAGAGGCCTTGCTCGCTCGCTCGCCGGGGCATGGCTCGAAGGCGAAGACGCGGACGTACCCGGCGCCGAGCGATTCGGCGAGGTCAATGTGTCGTTTGGCCTCGCGGACTTCCTTTTCGAAATCGCCGATGATCCAGCCCACCACAGGCGGCGTGATGGGGGCGTCAAAGCGGCTTGATGCGGCCAGACCGGCGATTTCGACGCCATCGTCCTGGAAGTAATCAAGGGTTCTGGCGGGTGCAGTCAGTGCCGGATCGCATGGCAAGTGGCTTGATCCGCCCCCAAAGGTGCGAAGCTCCACCCCTTCGAAGTTGGATTCGAGGGTGGCCTGGGCGACGCGCCGGAGGGTCCACTCCGGGCAGCACACGGTCGAAAACGCGAGCTTGAACATGGGCGACATGCTACCGCCGGGTGAGGGCGGTTGTCGCGGGCGCACCGGGGCCGCTATCTTTGCCGATTCGACTTCACGCGGACGTCTCGAGCGTCCGCCCCTTTTTCACTGACAACGACGGATCGAGCGCGACACCATGGCAGACACAGCGACGAAATCGGGCGCAAAGACCACTATTGAAGACGCCGGCCCCTGCCGCAAGAAACTCTCGATTGAGATTTCAGCGGAGCGCGTGTCTGAAAAGATCAAGGAATCCTTCGAGGCGGTGGCCCAGCAGGCGACGCTTCCCGGATTTCGGCCCGGCAAGGCGCCGCGCAAGCTGATCGAGCGCCGCTTCGGCAAGGCCGCCCGCGAAGAGGCCCGTTCTGAACTCGCCTCCGCCGCCGTGCAGGAAGCGATCAAGGAGCACAACCTTCAGGTGCTCGGTGATCCCGAAGGCGGCGATGAGCTTGCCGACGCCGATCTCAGCGGCGACAAGCCGATCAAGTTCACGTTCGAAGTCGAAGTGGCGCCGGAGTTCGACCTACCCGCGCTCACGGAAGTCGAGATCAAGAAACCGATCATCGACGTGACCGAGGAGATGGCGAACAAAGAAGTCGAGCGCATGTGCGTGAACGAGGGCGACCTGACCGACGTAGAGGGCGCCGCAGAAGCGGGCGACTATCTCGTCGGTCGCGGCGTGCTGACGCGCGATCGCGATGGCGAAGTCATTCACGACATCGAAGGCGCTGTGATTCGCCGTTCATCCGACCCGAAGGAAAAGGTTGGCATGGCGCTAGGCGTCAAGGTGGACGATTTCGAGAAGAAAGTCGGCTCATCCAAAGCTGGCGATGAGATCGTTTTCAAAGCGACCGTGGCGGATCAGCACGAAGTCGAAGCCATCCGCAACGAACCGGTGACGATCACCTTCACCGTGACCGGCGTGCATCGCATCAAGCCATTGGACGTTGCACAGCTTCTTGAGCGTTACGGCATGGAGAGCGAGCAGCAGCTTCGCGAGGCGATCATGCTGAAACTGAATCAGCGTGTGCTCGTTGAGCAGCAATCCGCGATGCGCGAGCAGCTTGCCCGTCACCTGCTGGACGCGATCCAGTTCGAATTGCCCAAGAAGGTCACCGCCAATCAGGCGGAGCGCAACATTCAGCGTCGCCGATTCGAGCTGATGTACCAAGGCGTCGATGCGGAAGAGATCGACAAGCAGATGGACGAACTGCGCAGCTCGAGCAACGACACCGCGCAGCGCGAACTGAAGCTCTTCTTCATTCTTGGCAAGGCGGCGAATGATCGTCAGATCCCGGTGACGGAGCCGGAGGTCAATGGCCGCATCGCCCAGATGGCGGCGGAGACCGGCCAGCGTCCCGATCAGTTGCGTGCTGAATTGCTGCGAAGCGGCCGAGTTCACGCGATCGCGCAGCAGATTCGCGAACACAAGACGCTGGATTCACTGCTGAGCGAAGTGAAGACCGTCGACACGCTGCTTGAAGAGTTCAATGCGTGGATGAAGAAGCAGTCCGCCGGCAAGTCGAAGTGAGTCTGCCGGGTCGGTAGCATGGTGTGATCTTCATTCAAGGAGGTCCGCGCATGCGATTGTGTTTGAATTTTGTCTTCCGATTCACTGTCGTCGCGATGCTCGTGTCGTCGACTGCGATTGTCGCGTCGTCGCCGGTCGCGGCTTCGGTCACGATCGTTCGCTGCGGCGAATTGCTCGCTGTCCCTGGGCAGGATTCGATTCGCAACGCAACCGTCGTTATTGAAGATGGTGTGGTGCGGGAAGTGATCCCGCGCTTCGTCGACGAGTTGTCGATCGAGGGCGGCCGCGATGCGGAGATCGTCGATCTCTCGGATCGATTCGTGCTTCCGGGCTTGATTGATTGCCACACGCACATCACGTTTGAGATGTCGCCGCTGGCGGCGCTCAATTTCGTTCAGAACAGCGAAGCGGACGTCGCCATCGATGGGGTGGTGTACGCCAAACGCACTCTGGACGCGGGCTTTACGACGATTCGCAACGTTGGCTCATGGGGCGATACGGCCTTTGCGCTGCGCGACGCGATCAATGCGGGCGATGTGCCGGGGCCGCGAATCCTGTGCGCCGGTCGTGCGATCACGCCGACGGGCGGGCATGGTGATGTGCATGGATATGTTGAAGGCTTGTTTGGCATTCCGACGGAGATTCAGGGCGTGGCTGATGGCGCGGATTCGTGCCGCAAAGCGGTGCGAGCTCAGATGAAGCGCGGCGCCGATCTCATCAAGATCACAGCGACCGGCGGTGTGCTGTCCCGCGTCGGCGCTGGCGTGGAGCAGCAGTTCTTCGATGATGAGCTTGAGGCGATCGTTGAGACGGCGCACCTGCTGGGGATGAAGGTCGCTGCGCATGCGCACGGCGTGAACGGAATCAACGCAGCGCTGCGCGCGGGTGTGAACTCCATCGAACATGGTTCATATCTCGATGACGAATCCATCAGCCTGTTCCGAGAGCATGGAGCGTACTACGTGCCCACGCTGATGGCGGGCGAAGCGGTGGTGAACGCGGCGAACGAGAATCCGGACTATTTCATCCCCGAAGTGAAGGCCAAAGCGACAGCCGTCGGGCCGGTAATGATGGAAAACTTTGCCAAGGCGTATCGGGGCGGGGTGAACATCGCATTTGGAACAGATTCCGCGGTCAGCCCGCACGGCGACAATGCTCGTGAATTCGAGTTAATGGTTGACGCGGGAATGAGTGCTTCCGACGCGATTGTCACGGCCACGATCAATGCGGCAGCGCTGTGTGGGCTTGGCGACGAAGTCGGCACGATCGAGGCTGGCAAGAAAGCTGACCTGATCGCCGTCGCTAGTGATCCGCGTCAGAATGTTTCGCACCTTCGCGATGTTTCGTTTGTCATGCGAAATGGTGTCGTCTACGTAGATACACCGTGAGTCATGAGTCAGATGATGCGCATTCTGATTTGGTCAGGCGCACTGCTGGCCATCGTGCTGCTTGCGGCCGGCGCTTTGGCGTTATTGCGACGTCACATTTTCGCCGGCCAGCGCGATCAAACCGGCGGGTTCATTCCGCTGCATGAACTGCGCGACATGCATAAACGCGGTGAACTTGACGATGTTGAATATGAACAGTTGCGTCGAGCTTCGCTCGAGGGATGGGGGGTTTCGACAGGCGCCAATGGAAATGCCGCATCTCGAGCGTCCGGAAGGACCGAAAACGAATAAAATGCGGATGATTCTGGCTCATTTGCCACGTGTCTTGAAAGAACTTGGGACGGACGTAGACATGGCGGTTGCGGTCGGCAATCCTTGACGTCTGGGCTGGGATTTGGACTCGCCGGTTGGGCCATTGGGGTGCAGCGGGCGGGGTCTTAAGCCGATAGCAGGATCGAACGTGCGCGTCCCTCGCCGGGCGCCTCACCACATACGTACAATGGGGCACGCATGTCCAAGAATCGAAACGAAGACGACCATGACATCACTGCCGCCGGAACCACCGGCGGAAGCGGCAGCGACGGAAGTGACGGCGGTGACGGCGGTTTCCGCGGCCGTCGCGTGACCACGTGCTCCTTCTGCGGCAAGAACTCGCGCGAAGTCGGCCCCATGGTTGAAGGGCCGAGCGATGTCTATATCTGCTCGAATTGCACGGAGTTGTGCCAGAACATCTTCAAGCAGGAGCGCCGCCGCGTGAGCAGCGGACGCCCGATGTTCAACACGATTCCCTCGCCGCGCCAAATGAAGGAATTTCTCGATCAGTATGTGATCGGGCAGAGCCAGGCGAAGAAGACGCTCTCGGTCGCGGTGCACAACCACTACAAGCGGTTGACGCAGATCGAGAACGAGAACTCACCAGTCGAACTGGACAAGTCAAACGTCCTGATGATCGGCCCGACGGGTTGCGGCAAGACGTTGCTGGCCCGCACGCTCGCTCGCATTCTGAACGTGCCGTTCGCCATTGGCGATGCGACGACGCTCACCGAGGCGGGCTATGTCGGCGAGGATGTCGAGAACTTGCTCCTGAAGCTGCTGCAAGCGGCGGACTACGACCTCGAATCCGCGCAGCGCGGCATCATTTACATCGATGAAATCGACAAGATCGGCCGCACGACGCAGAACGTGTCAATCACGCGCGACGTGTCGGGTGAAGGCGTGCAGCAGTCGCTGTTGAAGATGCTCGAGGGGACCACGGCGAACGTGCCTCCGCAAGGCGGGCGCAAGCACCCCGAGCAGCAGTACATCCAGATGGACACGACGCACATCCTGTTCATCTGCGGCGGCACCTTTGTCGGCCTTCCGGAAATCATCAAGCGGCGCTTGGGCAAGCGACAGATTGGATTCGCGTCCATGGCGTCGCACCAGGATTCGGCGCAGGAAACGGGCGAGGTCTTGGCGCAGGTCACGCCGGACGACCTATTGCAGTACGGGATGATCCCCGAATTGCTCGGGCGTTTGCCGGTGTTGACGCCGCTGGCGCCGCTGGGCGTGAGTGCGCTCGTTCGCGTCCTGACGGAGCCGAAGAACGCTCTGATCAAGCAATATCAGCATATGTTCAGCCTTGAGGGTGCCACGCTGACCTTTACGGACGATGCGCTGCAGGCCATTGCCAAGAAGGCCATGATTCGCGAGACGGGCGCCCGAGCGCTGCGAGCGGTGCTTGACGAGATCATGATCGAGCTGATGTACGAATTGCCGGATCTGGACAACAACGGCGCTGAATACGTCATTGATCAGGCCGTCGTCGAGAACCGGACGTCGCAGCTTGAGGACCTTCGGGTGCAGCGGAAAGAGTCGGCCTGAAATCCCTCGCTGAGTTGACCATTCCACAATCAAGCCTATCGTCCCGGCGCGCAGGAGCGGCCGGGACGCCGCATGGATTCCTGCCGCAACCGGGTCGATCGGCGCCGGTTTCAGAGGTCATGCAGCGACGCGCCCCGGCGTCGCACCGGGGATGGTCAATTGATGCATCGCTTGCTTGCCGTTTGTCTCTTCGTCAGCGTTCTGGGTGATGTGGCGGTTGCGCAACCTTCGGGTGGTCCGCCTCCCGCGAATGTTGTCGTCGACGCCGCTCGTTTGGATGTGATTGAGCCGCGTCGTGAAGTGACGGGTGAATTGCGCGCGCTGCGGCGCGCCACGCTTGCGACGCAGCAGCCGGGTCTCGTGATGGCCGTCGAATTTGAAGAAGGTGATCGCGTTGAGCATGGCGCTCCGCTGCTTCGACTCGACGACACGTACGCAAAGATCGAACTCGAACAAGCGAAGAGCCGGGTCGATTCAACGAAGGCCGTGGTTGCCGCGCGGGAAGCCCAGGTCGTTCGAGCCAATCGAGATCTCGCGAGCCTTCGGTCTCTTGGTGATTCAGCGACGGAAAAAGAAACACTTGATGCGCGATCTGATGTGATTGTGGCGGAAGCGCAGCTTGGTCAGGCGAAATCGGATCTGCTCGCCGCCGAAGCCGCGGTGCAGCTTGCCGAACAGCGCTTGGGGGATATGACGCTCCGTGCGCCTTTCACCGGAAGTGTCACACACAAAATGACCGAGGTCGGCCAGTGGGTCGGCATTGGTGATGACGTGCTTGAAATTGTGGACATCAGCGTGGTGGACGCCTGGCTGGATGTGCCAGAGGCATTCCTGTCGCGACTGGAACTCGACGGTGTGGATGCGCAGATTCGCTTGCGCGCCACAGGTGAAGTGTTCTCGGCGCCGGTGTCGGCCATTGTGCCGGATGCGGATCGACTGTCGCGGCTGTTTCCGGTCCGCGTGCGGCTTGACAATGCAGAAGGGCGTTTGCGCCCGGGCATGAGCATCGTTGGTCTGGCGCCGACGGGGGCGCGAAAGGAAATGCTCACGATCCATAAAGACGCGCTGCTTCGCGATGACGCAGGGGCGTTTGTCTATTTTGACGCCGGTGGCGCCGCCGGCGCTGCGCGGGTTCGTGTTCTGTTTGCGGCCGGCGATCGCCTCGTTGTCGAATCACCGGCGCTGCAGGCGGGGACGAATCTCGTCATCGAAGGCAACGAGCGTTTGTTTCCGGGTCAGCCACTCAGCATCGTCGGATCCAGCGGGAATTCGACGGCGAGCCTGGGAGGCTGATGCATGGACATTGTCCGATTCTCCATCAGCAAGCCCGTCACCGTCGCGGTCGGCGTAATTTTGATTTTGATGTTCGGTTTGATCGGGCTGGGCGCGATCCCCGTGCAGCTTTCGCCAAACGTGGACGAGCCGGTGATCAGCATCACCACCGGCTGGCCGGGACGCAGCCCCGAAGAAATCGTCGATCAGATCACGAAAGAGCAGGAAGAGGTTCTCAAGAATGTTGAAAACCTCAAGTCCATGCGCTCGACGACAAACGAAAACGGCGCCACTCTGGCGCTGGAGTTTTATCTTGGCACCAATATCGACCGGGCGCGGCAGGACGTCTCTGACGCGCTGCGACGCGTGCCGGACTATCCGCAGGACGTGACCGAGCCGGTGATTCAGGCCACTGAAGGGCGTGATGAGAACGCCATCGCCTGGATCATGATTGAAGTGCCGCTTGAAATTCAGAAGCAATACCCGGATTTCGAAATCGAGACGCTTCAGGATGACCTAGACCGGGAAGTGAAGCCGTATCTTGAGCGCATCGCCGGTGTCGCCAAAGTCAACATTTTCGGCGGTCGGCCTCGCGAGTTGCGCGTGCTGGTGGATCCGGTCGCGCTCGCGCAACGTGGCATCACGTACGGTGAACTGATCACGGCGCTGCGAAGCGAGAATCGCAACGTCGCCGCGGGGTCTGTGCCAGAAGGCAAACGCGATTTTCGTGTGCGCGTGATGGGGCAGTACACCTCGCCGGAAGAGGTGCTGCGCACGGTGATTACGTATCGCGACGGCAAGCCGGTGCATGTCTCCGACGTTGCGAATGTGGAGCTTGGCTATACGCGGCAACGTGGGTTTGTGCGATCGGTCAATGGCAACTCGCTCGCCATGAACGTCATTCGCCAGACGGACGCCAACGTCATGGACCTGATGTCGGACCTGCGGGTTCGGCTGGCCGAGATTCAAACGGACATCATTCCGAAGCTGCATCCTGAGGTCGGGCCGCACATCCAGTTGCGCCAGGTGTACGACGAAACGATTTACATTCAGTCCGCCATCAGCCTCGTGACGCAGAATCTTTGGATCGGCGGCGCGATTGCCGCATTGGTGCTCTTGATATTCCTGCGGTCGTTTGTCGCCACCGGCGTCATTGCGATGGCGATTCCGATTTCGATCATCGGGACGTTTCTCGTGCTGTTGGCGCTTGGGCGCACACTCAACGTCGTATCGCTCGCAGGGCTGGCGTTTGCCGTCGGCATGGTGGTGGACAACGCGATCGTGGTGCTCGAAAACATCGATCGCCGGCGCGCCATGGGTGAAGGGCCGATGACGGCGGCCTATCGCGGCGGGCGCGAAGTGTTTGGCGCCATCCTTGCCGCGACGCTGACCACGGTTGCTGTGTTCATCCCGGTCTTGACGATTGAAGAGGAGGCGGGGCAGCTCTTCCGTGATATTTCACTGGCAATCGTCGCTTCCGTGACGCTTTCGCTGATTATTTCAGTGACGGTGATTCCAGCGGCGTGCGCGCTGTGGCTGCCGGCGCACACGCGCGGGAAGACGGCTTTTCGTCGCGCGTTCCAGAGTTTGTTCGGATTGGCGCCGCTCTTTGCGCGTCTGGTCAATCTGGGTGGCAACGTCATGTTGTGGCTGATGACCGGGTGGCGCGCCTGGACGCTGCGACCGGCGATCATTGTGCTGATGACTGCGGCGAGTTTGGTCGGCGCTTTCAAGCTGATGCCGCCGCTGGATTATTTGCCTGCAGGAAACCGAAATCTCGTGTTCGGCGGGTTGCTCATTCCTCCCGGGTATTCGTTTGACCAGATGACGCTTATTGCGGACCGAATCGAAGCGGGATTGCGGCCGTACTACGAAGCGGGTCTTGAAGGTCAGGAGGCGGTGCAGGCGCTCCCTCCAATCGTGCAGCGGAGCTACACCGGTGAGCCCGTCAAGCCGTTTGATCCGGTGCCGGTGGAGAACTACTTCATTGGATCGTTTGGCGGCGGCATGTTCATTGGCGCCACGAGTGGCGTTCCGGACGTCGTGATTCCGATCGGGCAGCTCGCGACGAACTCGATGGGCAGCATTCCCGATGCGTTCGGCGGCGCCAGTCAGGCGTCGTTGTTTGGGCGAGGCATCGGCGGCGGCAACTCGATCAATGTTGAAATTTCCGGGCCGAATCTTGATCGGGTGAACGCCGCGGCAGAAATGATGCTTGGTCTCGCCGGGCAGCGTTATGGATTCGGTGATGTGCGCCCGGACCCGGCGAACTTCAATCTCGCGCAGCCGGAATGGCAGGTGCGCCTCACCGACGTTGGCCTCGAACTCGGATTGCGCCCGGACAATGTGGGGCAGGTCGTGCGCGGGCTCGTCGATGGCGTGTTCGTCGCGGACTACAGCCACAATGGCGAGAACGTGGACATGGTCGTGTTGCCGGTGGGCGGGCGGCTGGAGAACAAGGAAGACATTCGCAATATCCCGATTGTGACGCCGCAGGGAAGTGTGCTTCCCGTTGATGCGCTGGTCGAAGTGTCGCCCGCGCAGGCGCCGCAAGCGATTCAGCGCATCGAAGAGTTGCCGAGCGTGACCGTGCGCGTGACGCCCCCGACGGGCGAAGCGCTGGAAACGGTCATGCGCGACATTCGCACGCATGTGATCAAGCCCGCAGAAGAAGCCGGGATGCTCGACTCCACGATGCGGGTGCGCCTCGAGGGCACGGCGGCGAAGCTTGACATCGTTCGCGCTTCGCTGATCGGTCGTCCGCACCTGGATGGCAATTTGGCGCCGTGGCAACGCGCGGTGGCGATGTTCGCGGCGGTGGTTGCAGTGATTGGCGCTTTGGTGGGAGTGTTCGCGCTGATTCGATCATTTCGGCAGCATGAGCCGCGATTCGCCTATGGCGCGGTCGGTGCGCTGCTGCTCGGGCTGGTGCTGGGCGGCGTCATGTTCCTGTTTGGTTCGGCGCCGGAACTCATGACAGCGCGCATGGTGTGGGCGCTGATGGTGACGTACCTGCTGATGTGCGCGCTGTTTGAGAGCTTTCTGTATCCGCTCGTCATCATGTTTGTCGTGCCGCTGGCGATTGTCGGCGGGTTCATTGGTTTGAAGATCGTGCATGAGCGTTCGGTCTCGAATCCGGTGCTGGCGCCGCAAAATCTTGATGTGCTGACGATGCTCGGGTTTGTGATTCTGATCGGCGTGGTCGTCAACAACGCGATTTTGATCGTGCATCAGGCGCTGAACTTCATGCGCGGCTTCACCGGTGATGAGGATCAAGCGGAACCGATGCCGCCGCTGGAAGCGATTGCGGAATCCGTGCGCACGCGCATGCGGCCCATCTTCATGAGCGCGCTGACCAGCGTGGGCGGCATGCTTCCACTCGTGCTGTTCCCCGGCGCCGGGTCGGAGCTCTATCGCGGTCTGGGTTCGGTCGTCGTCGGCGGACTGCTGATGTCGACCATCTTTACGCTGGTGCTGGTGCCGCTGCTGTTCAGCCTGGTGTTGCAGATGGCGGATGGTTTGCGTTCGGCGCTTCGAAAATCGCCCGCGACGGCTTCGATTGCATTGCCGGGAATCGCCAAGACCCCGGATGCACCGACGCCCGAGCGTGAACTTGAACCGGTCTAAATTCAGTCCGCGTAATTGAGCGGTAGACAGACGAACCCATCCGGGCCGGGCTTGGCGAGCACATGCACACGCAGTTTGGTGTTGAGCAAGTGGCGCGCTTCGGCAGGAGAATCGGTGAACAGGTGAAGCGCTGCGTCTGCATCTGGCGCGCGCAAGGCCGGCTCCGCCTTCGCAAGAAGCTTTGCGTGATCCTTCGCCCATGACTCGACGGCGAGCAACGCGCCGATTTGATCGACGCCCCCGTCAGTCAGAGCATGAAGTTCACCGGTGAGGCCGGCGGCGAGTTCCACGCTCTCGTGATACGGACAGCGTGATTCGATCGCGATGACGCTTGGCAGGCGGCCGGCCAGATTCGACGGCTGGGCGAGAATGGCCGGCGCCTCAGAAATGACAGTCTCAGGATTCGAAACTGGCTGCGGCGTTGGCGCCGGAGCCGCGACGACCGTCTCGGGGCTCTGTTTGCTCGGCGTCTGAAGCCGATCGACCAGCGCGCTTGCTGATTCATTGAAAGGCGCGCGATAGATCGTCGTTCGCGCCACCGGGCCGATGCGATGCACACTCGGCGCTTGCGTCAGCGCGCCATCCATAAATGTGCTGACGGCGCGGCGCAATTGTTCAATCGCCCGATCCGCCACAGAAGCGTCCGCCCCCATGATGGCGGCGCGAATCTGTGTGCTCCGTTCGAGCCTGGCGTCGGCGCCGAGGGATTTCAGGGTTTGGTACGCCGCGACGATGGCGGCGTCATCGGCGCCGGTGAGCACGGTGATCGCGTCGGTTCGAATAAAAGGCGTCTCGCCGAAGGCGTCGGTCCGGTCAAGACGCAACAAGACGCGGCGGGTGATTGACTGGATGGTTCGAACGGCGTCATCAATGGTCGTCGCTCGGGGGGCGGCGTCTGTTTCGCCGATGATTTCGATGCTAAGTTCACCTTCAGCGGTACGAATCAGCGCGATCGGCTCGTCTTCGACTGCAGCGACGGCGCCTGCATACTGCGCGACCCACGCCGACGCCGCGCCGGGCAGGTGCCCGAGCGTGACCAATTCAAAGAATTGTCGTGACGTTTGCGGCTTCGGCGGCGCGGGCTGCGACGGCAACGCCGCGGGCGTTTCGCCGAGGAACAACTCGGCAATCGCGTCGTATTCGGATTGATCGGAGTTTGCGCGGAACGGATCGCGCAGGGAATTGTGAGGCTCGATGTCGGCGCCGCGAGACATGGACGGATCCTCCGTCATTGTGTGCTGAATCACAGTATCGAACTCATGTTTAGTCAGCGCCTTCGGTCGAGGCGTGCTCCATTTCGGAGCGGGCGACGACCAGCACGCTGTTGGTTTCACCAAAGGGATTGACCGTGATGGACGGATTTGCGGGATCAGCGATCCAGACGCCGTCGATCACGATGCGGTATTCGCAACGGCCGGGGGGCAACTCGACCAGGCCTTCGTGAAGGCCGCTGGAGGGGTTGTATCGCAGCGGTGTCGCGCTTGGGGACCAGCGATTGAATTCGCCGGCGACGGCGACGCTGGAGGTCGGGCCGGCGCGATGGCGGAAGACGACGCCTTCCGGGGAATCGAGCGGACCGAAGGAATGATCGAATGATTCGCTCCGACGATCCGGCGCGCTTGCTGGCGTTTCCACTCTCTTTGTGGTCGCCGTTGCGGCGGTGCTGGTCGACGAACGGGAAACGTCAGGGTCTGCCGTGAGTTTGGCCTGAAGAAAGGCGCCGCGTTCAAGCAACTGACGGGCGCGCATGGCGAGTTCCGCGGCGCGGCTGACGATTGGATCGCTTTCAGGCTGGGTCGTTGTGCGTGTTTCAGTTCGCTGTTCGGGCGCGCTGACTTCGGTGGGGCCATCAAGAATGTCGGAGTAGGGCTTCGGTTCGATGGTTGAAGCGCTGGGACGCAGCGGACGCACCGGTTGGGTGGGCGGGACAAAGCGGTCTTCATCGAGGATTGGCGCCGCGCGGCCGAGGAGCCACGACGCGAGGTCGGAGTAATCCTGAGCGCCGATCGAATGCGGGGCGTATTCCACGACAGGCTGACCCATGGACGCGGCATCCTTGAGTTTGGAGTCGAGCCGAATTGTGGTCGGGATGACGCGATCGCCGAACCGGCGCTTGAGTTCGGCGAGAAGTTCATTGCCGAGCGAACTGTTCTCGTCGTGCATAGTGACGAGCAGGCGATACGGCGTGACGCCGCCAAGACGCTTGGCGAGGGCGCGGATGGTGTTGATCTGACGGCCGGCGCCCTGCAGCGAAAAGAAGCCGGTTTCGACGGGGATGATGACTTCGTCGGCGGCGCGGAGGGCGTTGAAAGTGAGCAGGCCGATTGACGGCGGGCAGTCGATCAGGCACACGTCGTAGCGATCACGCCAGGCGTCGAAGGCGCGGGAGAGTCGTTCGTCGCGATCTTCGGCGTCGGCGATGCCGCCGCGCATGGCTTCGAGCCCGGCCAGCCGCACTGAGCTTGGCGCGAGATCAAGATTCTTTCTGATTCGCCAGAGCAGGCGTGTTTCGTCCACGGGTTGCGTCGGCGTGGCGAGCATCGCGTCGCCGATGTGGAGGTCGATGCGATCCTCTGGGATGGCAAGACCGGCGGCGCAGTGGGACTGCGGGTCCATATCGACGAGGAGTGTTCGTTCGCCGAAGCGAGCCAGAACGCCCGCGAGGTTGATGGCGGACGTTGTTTTGCCGCATCCGCCCTTTTGGTTCACGATCGCAATGGTCCGCACGTGACGCCTCCTTAGCGCGAGAAATCGGGATCGGACCGACATTCGCGGCGCGAAGCCATCGCGCCGGCGAACGAACCCCGGTCTTCCTGTGCTATCGGGTCGCAAGCGCCAGATGCTTTGAATGTGGCAAATTTGGGGGGTGAAAGGGGGTCAGTCGCGTGCGCGGATCGCGGCGAGCCCGGCGCGGATTGAGTCCTCCGGCACATCATTGATGACGATGGCGCCATCGGATTCGACGGGGAGGACCAGACGCAACCGGCCGCCAGTAACTTTCTTGTCGTGATGCATGGAGCTGAGAATCTCATCGTCAGAGGGCAGCCCAGCCAGTGCAATGGGGAGCCCTGCTTGTGCGACGGCGTCTCGAATCACGCTCTCAGTGCTTCGGTCGAGGTTGCCGAAATGGGCGCTAGTCGCGGCCGCCGCGACCAGGCCGATGGCGACGGCCTCACCATGAAGGAGGGGCGCCTTGGCAGGATCGCCGTCCGGTGAGAGGTGGGGGATGGTCTCAATCGCATGCGCAAAGGTGTGGCCGAGATTCAGGAGCGCGCGTCCGCCTTTGGAAATCGCCTCTTCGCGCTCGTCCGTTTCAACGACTCGCGCCTTGACCGCGACGTTGCGCGTCACGAGTTCGCTCAGGCACTGTTCGTCGCGGCAATGCAGTCGTGGAAGATTTGCAATCGTCCAATCGAAAAGTTCGGCGTCTGTGGTGGCCGCGATCAGCCCGTGCTTCAGACACTCGGCGAAGCCGGCGCGAAGCTGGCGATCCGGCAATGAGCGAAGCGCCGCGATGTCGGCGATGACGAGTCGGGGTTGCCAAAAGGCGCCGGCCATGTTTTTCAGAAGATGCCCATCAAGGGTGAGATTCACGCCGGTCTTGCCGCCCACACTGGCGTCCACCATGGAGAGCAGCGTGGTCGGACACTGAATGACCGGCACGCCTCGGCGGTAAGTCGCGGCGACGAATCCGGCGACGTCGCCCACGATGCCGCCCCCGATGGCGATGACAGGGTCGGTGCGTTCGTGCCTGGTGCACGCGATGGCTTCGAGCAGGCGCTCAACGGTGGCGAGGGATTTGTCTTTTTCACTGGCGATGGCCGAATCGCGCGTGACGGTGAATCCGGCGGTCTTCAGCGATGCGAGGGCAGGCGCGACGAACTCCTCGGGCAGTCCGTCATCGATCACGACAAAAGCGCGGGAGGCGCGATCGTCTATCAAAATGTTGCGCATTCGGCGGCCGAGCGCTGTGAGCAACTCCATCCCGATTTCAACGCGATAGGAGCGCTCGCTGAGCGCCACGTCAACGTGATGTGCCGATGGCGTGCTCATTCCCACTCAATAGTGGCAGGTGGCTTCGAGGAGATGTCGTACACGACACGATTGACGCCGCGCACTTCGTTGATGATCCGGTTCGAGACGCGGGCCAGCAATTCGTGCGGCAGGCGGGCCCAGTCGGCCGTCATGAAATCCTGGGTCTCCACGGCTCGGAGCGCGACGACGTTCTCATACGTGCGGCCGTCACCCATCACTCCGACGCTTTGCACCGGAAGCAGGACAGCGAAAACTTGGGAAAGCTGTCGGTACAGATTCGCGGCCACGATTTCTTCAAGGAGAATCTCATCGCATTCGCGCACGACGTCGAGTTTCTCCCGCGTTATTTCACTCAGCACGCGAACGGCGAGTCCCGGACCGGGGAACGGGTGACGCCAGATGAGTTGGTCGGGCAGGCCGAGCACGGCGCCTAGCTTGCGGACTTCATCCTTGAAGAGGTCGCGCAACGGTTCGACCAGATCAAAGCCGAGGTCTTTCGGCAGGCCGCCGACGTTGTGGTGCAGCTTAATGTTGGCGCTTTGGCCGGCGTGACCGTGCCCCGACTCGATGACATCGGGGTACAGCGTCCCTTGGGCGAGAAATTTGGCGCCTTTGAGTGACTCAGCTTCCGCTTTGAACACTTCGACAAAACGATTGCCGATGCGCCTGCGTTTTTCCTGCGGGTCGGTCACGCCGCTGAGATCGGACAGGAACTGTTCGCTGGCGTCGACCACGCGCAGGTCGAGGTCAAAGTGATCGCGGAACGCAGATTCGACCAAGGCCCGTTCGTTCTTGCGAAGAAGCCCGTTGTCAACGAAGACGCAGGTGAGCTGGCGACCGATGGCTTTGGAAAGCAAAGCCGCGCACACGGAGGAATCCACGCCGCCGGAGAGGCCGCAAATCACGCGGTCGTCGCCGATGCGCTCGCGCATGCGCTCGCATTCGACTTCGAGGAAGTCGCTCATGCGCCAGCCGCCGGAGCAGTGGCAGATTTCGTAGAGGAAATTTCGAAGGATGTCGACGCCGTGCGGGGTGTGCGTGACTTCCGGGTGGAACTGCACGCCGTACACCGGCAAGGACTTGTGCCGCACTGCTGCATGGGGGCATGTTTCAGTCGCGGCGATGGTGATCAGGTCGTCATTGACATCGCGCACCTGATCGCCGTGGCTCATCCACACTGTCGTGCGTTCCGGGATCGCCGAGAGCAGGTCGGACGAGTCAGCGATCGTGAGCGAAGCGCGCCCGAATTCACGCGAGGACGCCTGATCAATCGCACACCCAAGCTGCAAGCACGCGATCTGCATTCCGTAACAAATGCCGAGGACTGGAATGCCAAGTTTGAAAATGTCGGGATCACACGCCGGGGCGCCTTCGGCATACACGCTGGCCGGGCCGCCGGAAAGGATCAGTCCCTTTGGTTTGAGCGCGGCAAGTTCCGCTGCGGAGCTATCCGGCGCCACGAGCAGCGAAAACACGCCCTCTTCGCGCACGCGCCGGGCGATGAGCTGGGCGGTCTGTCCGCCGAAGTCCAGTACGGGGACGATTTCGTCGTGCGGGAGCGATTCGCGCTTCACGGTCATTGCGGGTCACGGTCCTCAGTTTGGGGGAAACGGAGAGTGTAGGCGCCGCCGCGCATTGTCGTCGGGCCACAACGACGAGTCGCGGCTACCATCCGGGCTGATGCAACGCGGATGCCCCTTCATCGCGATCGCTGTCTTCGTCACCGGATGCTCCGGACCACCCCTTCAACCGGGGTTTGAGTCCGTCGATCCGCAAGAGCGGACGGCGGCGCTCCTGAAGGCGGCTCGAGCCGGCGATTCGTCGGCGACGCCCGAACTCATCATCATGCTGGACTCCAGCGACCCGGCCGAGCGAATGCTCGCCGATGAAGCGCTCAAGCGATTGACAGGGCAGGACTTCGGGTATCGGCATTATGATCCGGCCTGGAAACGACAGCCGTCGGTCGACGCATGGAAGGATTGGTGGCAGGGGCAGGATGAGCCGACCTCATTTGCGCAGCAAAGCATGATTGAGGGCGGCGGAGCCATGGAGGCGCCATGACAAAATCCGAGTTCAATTCGCCCCATGTGCATCTGCAACTAGTCAGTCAGCCGCGGTACCTCTGCGGCGCGCGCGAAATGATTCTGGCGACGATGGCCCGGTTCGGATTCAACGACTTGGCCTGCTCCCAGATCGCGCTGGCGGTGGATGAAGCGCTCGCCAACGTGATTTGCCACGGCTACAAGCGCCAGCCAACAGGCATGATCTGGGTGTCCATCTGGCCACTCAACGAGGGCGACGATGCCTCAGTCGGCGGCGCCCGCA
This sequence comes from Phycisphaerales bacterium, assembly GCA_029260345.1. GTDB lineage: Bacteria > Planctomycetota > Phycisphaerae > Phycisphaerales > UBA1924 > OFTM186. The sequence continues at coordinate 120,539 of JAJDDK010000006.1, forward strand.
TCATGATCGAAGATGAAGCGTGCCAGGTGGAGCCGGAGCAAATCAAGGGGCGGGATCTTGAAGAGATTCGGCCCGGTGGCCTTGGCGTTCACATCATTCGTGAAGTGATGGACGTGGTGGAGTACACCAAACGCGACGGCTGCGGCATGCGCCTCGTTCTTGAGAAACGGCTCGAAGGGAATCAAGCCGGCGACAACAATTCGAAGTGCAGCGACGATTGACGCACGAGGCCTACGTATGACGACCGCCACGCACAAATCGCGCCGTTCACTTCCAGTCGCCTTGGTCGAAGGCACGGGCGCCAAGACGCTCGGAGCGCTGGCCAACATCGGCGTGGCGTGGGACCTGCTTGGTCGGACCAGTTACTGGGTCGGACGTTCCTTCGTGACGACCAAGAGCCGCGTCGATCCCGATGAAATTTGCGCGCAGATCATTCGACTCGGCGTGCGCAGCATTTTTATTGTGATGCTGGTGTGCGCCGCGGTGGGATTCATTCTTGGCTTGCAGATGGCGCCGCCGCTGCAAGAGCTTGGTCAAGTGGAGCTGGTGCCGAACATCATCGGCGTTGCAGTGTTGCGCGAGCTTGGACCGCTGATCGCCGCGATCGTGCTAATCGGTTTTGCCGGCGCCTCGATCGCGGCGGAGATTGGCACGATGGTGGTGGGTGAAGAGATCGAAGCGCTTGAAGTCCACGCGCTCAACCCGATTCGGCTGCTGGTGGCGCCGCGTATTCTCGCGACGACGGTGAGCATGACGTGCCTTGCGGTCATGGCGGACACCATTGCGATCGCCGCCGGTTTGGCGCTCGGTGTGCTGGTGCTGGATATTCCGGCGCAGACCTACATCAACAACACGCTGCATCAGGTCGGGCCGATTGACTTTGTGACCGGACTGGTGAAAGCGAGCGTGTTCGGGCTGCTCATCGGTTTGATCGCGTGCAGCAATGGCCTGCGTGTTTCGGGAGGCGCCTCCGGAGTGGGTGACGCGACTACGCTGACCGTCGTGCAGTCAATCGTTGCGATCATCATCGCGGACCTGATCTTCACGACGATTTTCTACGCGCTCGGCTGGGTCTGAATCGCCTGATCACATGCGGTAATCGATCGGACGCTCAAGCCGCGCTGCTAGTTCGTGCAATCCAACGGCGCCGGCGAATCCAACCACCGCGACGAGTGTGATCGCAATGCCTTCATTGGTGTGCCCTTGTCCGAGAAGCCAGGCGCCGCCGTAGAGCGCCAGCCAAAAGGCGCCAAAGCGCATCACGCGATCCGCCGCATGCCGGCTCGGGCCTTTTCGTGCAATTCGATACACCAGCGCTGCGAAAACCAGCGCAAGCGCGCCGACCAAGATGGCGCCGGTGTTCCCCGCCCAGTCCGGCCAAATACTTCCGGTGCGCCACAGGCCGACACCGAGCAAGGCGCCCGACCAAAACAACCAGCCAACCGTCGCGGCGATCATCGATCGGCGTGTGAGTGGGGGCCTCCCGCCCGCGAGCGTGTGTGTCACGGCGGAAACGGCAAGGCCGTGCGTCATCACAATCCAGACCGGCCAAACAAATGCGAGCTGCGGGTTTGGGATGAACATATGCATCGCATAGATCAATCCGAGCAGTACGACGCGCACCGACGGGAAGTGCCGTCCGGCAAAGTTGTAAAAAAGGATGGCCAACGCCACGACGAGCAGAGCGCGGACACTCCAGAGGCTCAGCATCGTCGCACCAAGCCCTGCCGCGACGAGTGAGCACGTCGTCACAGCGACGGCCGCTTCGGCGCTCAGCGCGCCGGAGGCGATGGGCCGGTCCGGACGCAAGGCACGATCGCGCCGCACGTCGAGGACGTCATTGCCCGCGGCGGCGAAGCCGTACAGCCCCGTGGCGATAAGAAAGCCACCAAACAGATCATACCAGACGGATCCCGTCACCAGCGCGGATCGTGCAGCTTCTTCGGGCGTGGCGCGTGTCCAGAGAATGACGAACCACACATTGGCGACGGCGCCAAAGGCGCTCGTGACGCGCGTCAGCCGCAAGGCCGGGGCCAGTCTGGCGAGGGATCGAAGCATGCGGGGCGGATCCTACTGGCGCCGCGTGTGCCCGGCTCGCTTGAGGGACATGGCGACCCTACGATCGCCCGCATGAGCAAAGGCCCGGGTCAATCCATCGACGATCTCGACGCGCGGCGATTGCGCATCGCTATCGTCGCCTCGCGGTTCAATGCGTCAATTGTTGATCTGATGCTCGCCGGCGCCGAGTCCGAATTCCTTCGATGTGGCGGCGAAAAGGATCGACTGCACGTCGTGCGCGTGCCCGGCGCCTTCGAATTGCCCGTCGTCGCGGCGGCTCTGGCGCGGACGGAAGATTTTGACGCGATCCTTGCGCTGGGCTGCCTCATCAAAGGCGAAACGGTGCACGATCGAGTGATTGCGGACGCAGTGGCACAAGGTCTGGTGCAGATCGGAATCGATACAGGAATTCCGGTGCTCTTTGGTGTCTTGACGGTGGACACCTTCGAGCAGGCCAAAGCGCGTGCCGAGGGTGGTCGCAGTGGAAAAGGCGCCGAGTGTATGGCTGCCGCGATTGAAACGGTGGCGGCGCTCGACGCCCTACGACAGTCGGTGTGAGAGGAGCAGTCAGCGTGGCGACGTCCCGGGATATTCGACGGCTTGCGCTTCAGGCGCTGTATCAACTCGATGCGCGCAATGGCGACGTCGATGCCGTGCGCACTACGGTCATCGAAGGGGCGGATGAGGGTCGCGTGAAGTTCAGCGATGAAGAGGCAAATCGGGCGCTTGAACTCGCGTCCGGCGCGTACGAATCTCGCGCCACGACGGATGCACTGGTTCAGGAACTGGCGCCGACGTGGCCGGCATCGCGTCAGCCCGCGATCGATCGGGCCATCCTGCGGCTCGCGCATTTCGAAATGACGTCAGGCGCGGCGCCTCCCAAAGTGGCGGTGAACGAAGCCGTGGAGCTTGCGAAACTCTTCAGCACGGAGCGTTCGCCGGCGTTCATCAATGGGGTGCTCGACAAACTGCTCAAGCAAGTGCTTCGATCACCGGATGCCGCGGCTGAGCCAACCGCAACGCCCGACGGCTGATCCTTCGGCCTCGATCGCTAGGATCACGTTGATATGGCAGTTTTCAAAAATGTTGTTTCCCGAATTTCGAAGGGGCTGCGCCGCACACGCGAGGCCCTGACTGGATCGTTGCGATCCGTGCTCGCCGGGCGAGCGCTCGATGAGGATCTCATCAAGGAAATTGAAGCGCGGCTGATTCAGGCGGATGTGGGCGTGAAGACCACCCGCAAGCTCGTTGATTCGATTCGCACAGATTGGAAAGCGGGCACACTGACGCGCGGCGACGACGTGATCGATCACCTCAAATTGCAGCTCAAAGCGATGTGGCCTGATGCGGATCGATCACTTCAATTCGCAACGCCGGAAAACGGCGAGAAGACGCCAACCGTCATTCTGGTTGCCGGCATAAACGGTTCCGGGAAAACCACCAGCGTGGCAAAGCTCGCCAACCTCATGCGCAAATCGGGGCGCACGGTGCTGCTTGGCGCCTGCGACACATTCCGCGCCGGGGCAGTGAAGCAATTGGAAATCTGGTCCGATCGTCTGGACGTTGACATCGTGCGCGGGCAGGAAGGTGGAGATCCAGCGGCGGTTGCCTTCGATGCCTGCGATGCAGCCGTGGCGCGCGGCGTTGATGTTTTGATCATCGACACCGCCGGACGACTGCACACGCAAGATCCGCTGATGCGACAGCTCACGAAGATTCGTGATGTGGTGGCGCGCCGTATTCCTGGGGCGCCGCACGAAGTGATCCTAGTGCTGGATGCAACGAGCGGTCAGAACGCGCTGCGCCAAGCCGAAGAATTCACTCGAGCGATTGACGTCACCGGACTGATGCTGGCGAAGCTCGACGGTACGGCCAGGGGCGGGGCCGCCATTGCCGTCCGCGAATCAACGGAGATCCCGGTCAAATTTATTGGCCTTGGGGAAACCCCGGACGACATTGAGCTTTTCGACCCGGAGGCTTTCATTGAAGCCATGTTCGCCGACGAAGGCTGAGATGGTTTGGGGCGTTTTCGGACGAATCTTTCGGACGTCTGAATCCGGAACGAGCATTGGTTCGTATCGAGTTGCGAGCTAGAATTCTGGTGAGGCTCCCGCTGGGTGAGTCCATAGGACGGATCGAGAGAAGTCCGCGCACAGGGGTGGCCCTGTTGGCGCTCGACATTCGCAGAACGGGAGGAAGAGGCGTGGCTCGCATTTCGCGTCACCTGACTTGTGTGGTTTCAACCGTCGCAGCTCTTGGCATGGCTGGAACCGCCATGGCGCAGCCGCTGAACTTTCGTATTGAAGTCGCGGAGCATTCGATGCCGCCGCTGCACTCGTACGCATTCGGCGAACTCGGCGATTGGTACTTCTTCTTTGGCGGCATTTCCGGCCAAGGTTTGCATGACCTGACGCAGGGCGCAAAGCCGGGGACCGTCCCGCCATCCTTCCCGGTCAACGTCTTCAGCGAAGAAATCATCGCGTTCAATCATGAAACCGGTGAAACGCTGACCAGCGGCATTGATCACCTGCCGACCGACACGCGCCTCGCGCTTTTTCAAACGAATAGCGCCAGCGTGCAGATCGACGACACGCTGCATATCCATGGCGGTTACGGTCCGACGGCGGATGGGACAGATTGGATGACGCGCGCGACGGTGACGTCGGTTGATTTGCCTGCCCTGCTGGCGGCCATGCAACTGAGCAATCCGGCGCCGAGCAGCGCATTCACCACCGCTTCGTCCCCAGAGTCGCAAGTCGCGGGTGGCATCATCGTCAAGATGGGCGATATGGGCCGCAAGTACGCCTTGATCGGCGGCTCAAATTTCATCGGTGATTACGCCGGGAACACGCTGTTCCTGAACATTTACTCAGAGTCGGCGCAGATCTTTGATGCGGATGTTTCCGTCGTGGCGCCGTACAAGACATTGTCCGGGTCCACGCTGCACCGGCGCGACATGAACGCGCTGCCGATGACGTACCCGGACGGCAAGAGCGGGACCAAGACCGGTTTCGCCATCGCAGGCGGCGTCTTTCAGAATGGATTCTTCATCTGGCGCACGCCGCTCTATTACGCGGACGGCGATGTTGATGTGACCGATGCGTTCCTCTTCGAACAGCGAATGAATCAGTACGAAGCCGGCGCGCTGAGCTTTTACTCCGAGAGTGACGACGAAAATCGTCAGGTGCTTCTCGGCGGCATTTCGGACTCCCGCTGGGAGAACGACATGTTCGTGTCGGACGTGCTCGTTCCGTGGGTCTCGGACATCACGCAAATCCGCGTCCAGGGCGGCATGTATCTCGATGAAACCGTCATCGGTGGCACGATGCCGCTGCCGACGACCAATGCGCACACGCCCATCGTCGAGAACATCCCGACGTATCCGAATGGACAGATCAATCTCGATGCGATGCCGGCCAACGAGGTCATGGTGGCCCGGATTCCCGGTGGCCTTCGTGCGTCTGAGCCGGCGGGCACGCCGCTGACGTTCGCCTCCGGTGAGGTCTACGAGGTGTACGTCACATACGGCGTGCGCGGCGATGTCAACCGTGACGGAACCGTCAACGGCGCTGACCTGGCGGACCTTCTCGCCGCCTGGGGATCGAATGCGACCGTTCCCGATCTGGTGTTCGATGGCGTGATCAACGGCTCGGATCTGGCGACGCTTCTGGCCTTGTGGGGAAATAACACACCGGGCTGATCGTCCCGTCTCAAGAATTGAATCGCAATTTCGAGGGCTGGCCCAGAGGGTCAGCCCTTTTTTCGTGCCTCCAGCGGAACCGATCGCCTCCGAGAGCGTCAAAACAAGGAGTGGAGCGACTTGGCGCGGCTGAGCGGGTCACTCGGGTCCGAAAACCGGGATTGACCGCCGCATTGTCCGCGAAATGGCGTCGACGCGATCGGGCGGAGTAGGCTTCTTCGTGGGTATATCGCCCATGACAGGACATTCAAAGACATGAATCGAACGTGGCTGGCCGTCATTCTGGGTGTGCTCTTGGGCTTTGTGCTGATGGGCATGATGCTGCGCGGCTGCGAAGTCGGCGCGAACACGAATAGCGGCGCCCGGCCGGAAGCCGCGATGGCGCCGTCCTCCCGTCTGGCTTCGCGCATCGTGGCGGCGCCTGAGCCACGCGTGGACATCCGTTCGACATTCGAAACTGAAGCGCTTCCGACGCCGGCGACGCGTTCACGATTTATCGACAACGCCGATGGCCGGCGCAACAGTGCGCAGCGATTGACACAGTTTGCAGACCAGCCGGATTCCGAATTCGCCCTGGCGCAGCAGCTCGCCCAGTCCCGCGCTCAGCGTGGTAATCAAAATGCGCTCGCAGATAATGCGGCCGTGATTGGCGAGGCGCAACGCCGCCAGCAATTGCTGAATCGCGGCACGAACGCCGCCACCGCTGAGGCGACCGCGAATATCCAACAAGCACTCCAGGCACGATCGCTTGCCGAAAGCGAATTGCTCCAGCAGATCGAGCGCGAGCGGCAGCGGCAATCGGCTGAAGCTCGTCGTCAGGCGCTCGAAGATGGCGTCGATGGCGACACCGTCACGGATGAAACCGGACTGGACGGTGAAAGCGGCGACAACGCCAACGATGTCTTTTTCGATGAGCAAACGCGCGCTGGAAACGTCACCATCAATTCGCCCGGTTTTGGAACGCCAAACCCCGGCCCGATTGGCGGTGGTGGCGACAACGGCGGCAATAACGGAAACGGCGGCGACGGCGATGGGGACGGCGATGGCGAGGACCCCATTGATGAAACTCCAATCGGCGGCGGTGATGGAGATGGCGACGGTGATGGTGACAGCGACGGGCCTGATGTGCCGCCCATCGTTATCCCACCGATTGATGGCGGTGGAGGGAATCCCGGGGCCGGCCCCGCGGTGATCGCGAAGTGGGCGCCCGTTGAAGTTGACGATTCATGCAACTCGCTCACCGGAACCCGAACGAATGACCTGTATCTCGGTTTCAACAGCCCATGGGGGCTTCAGATTGTGACGTCGGCCCCGCCGGTGTCGCTTGGCATCGTGGGCGGCTCGTTCCGTCAGGATGCCTCGAACGGCAACACGCTTCCAACGGCACAAACACTGGAGTTGTTCCCCTGCGCCGCCTTCGATTCATATCTCGCGATCGGTGAAGCCAATGGCGTGTTTCTTCCGACGCCACTCGATCCTGCGAACTGGGGTCAGCAGCTCAACGCGGTGTGGGTGACGCCCACGTCGCAACCATTCGGCTCGGTCGGTGTGCGTGATTCGGCGCGCTTTGGTGATGATCGTTACTACGTGCGCATCGGTCGCTTTACCGCGTCTGGCAATCCTGAGTTTGTCGGCGGGACGCTGGTGGTCAACGCCTTTAATCTCGCTGCATTCAGCGTTCAAACAGCTTTCGTCGAAGTGCCGCACGAACCTGATATTTGGGCCGTCCAAGGCGGCGCCAGCGTCGGTCTGGTGAGCTACGAACTTAGCGTCACGTCCGTACTGAGCGGTGAATACGTCATCGGCACGGTCACGCTTTCCCAACCGGCGCCCGATGGCGGCGTCCAGGTCACGTTTGATTCATCGAATTCCGCAGTCCAGACGCCGTCATTCATCATTGTGCCCGAAGGCGCCACGACGGCGAGTTTCCTGCTGCCGACCAGCGTTGTGTTCACTTCAGCAAACGTGACGCTCTCGGCCTCACTCAACGCGACCACCGTGTTCGCAAACCTCGTGCTTCAGGCCCAACCGACAGACGAACTACTCAAGTCCGTGACGCTCGAACCCAATGTCGTGCGCGGCCGCATGACGGCGACTGGCCGCATCACGCTCGGGTCCGCGGCGCCGGCGGGCGGACGAACCGTTTACATCGGCAGCGACAATTACTCAGTCGCTAATGTGCCGACAAATGTCTATGTGCCTGAAGGCGAGACCGAAGCCACGTTCGAAATTGAAACCGGCGTCGTCGCAGCGTCGCAATACGTTGAAATCTGGGCCGTGGTGCAGGATCAAATTCGCACGGCCACGCTGACCGTCACCATCCTTGGCGACATTGACGGTGATGGCTTGGTCAACGGGGCGGATCTTGCTCAGCTTCTGGCCCGCTGGGAAACCGACGATGAAATCGCAGACATGAACGGCGACGGCGTCGTCAACGGCGCTGACATCGCCGACCTGCTTGCCAATTTCAATGGCTCGACCACACCGACCGGCACGCCGCCGTTCTCCGGGTCAGTCCTTGCGCGCTGGGTGCCCGTGCAGCGTCCCGATACATGCGGCGAACTGGCCGGCACACGCACCAATGATCTGTACATCGGTTTTCAGCAGCGGCCTGCCGTTCCCGGTGGCCCGGTGATCACGTCCGGCAGTTTCTCGCAAGTCTTCATGACCGGTGGCGATGTGCATCAAAATGCCGCCGGCGGCAATGCGCCTCCGTCCAACGCGTTCTTGAGTCTGCTTCCTTGCTTGGCGTACGACAGCTATCTCACTGTCGGCGGCGCCTCCCCGACATTCTTTCCCGGTCAAGTTCCGGACGCCGCGGACTGGGGCGAAGCGCTTGATGCAGGTTGGTTTACCACGGAATTCAATGCGATCACGATTGAGCAGAACGCCGCGAAGTTCGGCGACTCAAAGTTCTACGTTCTCGTCGGTCGCTTTACGGCGGCGGAAGGCATCCGGATTGATGGCGAGTTGCAGGTGGACTACACCAGTGGCGGCGTCTCACAACCAACGGCGCTCGTGACGGTCGCCCAATGCCCGGTCTGCTGGATTTCATTTGATCTGAATGAAGATGGCGCGGTGGACGCCGGGGATGTGGAATACGTCATGGCCCGCATCGGAGCGGATGATTCCACGGCGGATCTCGATCGCGATGGCTTCGTGACCGGTCGGGATCTGGAACTGATTGTGGATGAAGCGACCTCGAAATAGTCTTGAATTGACGCGGCCTTGCTTTCTGGCCGCAGATGGCCGCTCTGGCGAATTGCCGGGGCACAAGGGCGGCTCTAGACTCCTCCCGAGCGATTTTGATGCACAAAAGCGATGCCCGGAGCCTCCGGACGTCGCCGCGCTGCACCGGCGGACTGTGAATTCACGGAACCTCACCCGCCGATTCCGCCGAAAGAGAGATTGATGAGCACTGCGACCGCAGACAAGGACGCCAGAACGAAATCGCGGAAACGACCCTCCGCCGAGCTTCCCGACAAGACCCTTGTCGGCTGGCTCCGCGACATGATGTTGATCCGCGAGTTCGAGATTCGCACGATGCAGGCGTATTCGAACGCCAAGATCGGCGGATTTTGTCATGTGTATATCGGCCAGGAAGCGCTGGCCGTCGGCACGATCGGATCGGTCAATCCTGACGATCCGGTGATCACGGCTTACCGCGACCACGGCCACGCGCTGGCGCGCGGCATGGACCCCGGCGCCTGCATGGCGGAGATGTACGGCAAGATCACGGGCTGCGCCAAAGGCAAGGGCGGCTCGATGCACATGTTCGACAAGCCCAACCATCTCTATGGAGGTCATGGAATTGTCGGCGCGCAGACGCCGCTGGGCGCTGGACTCGCCTTCGCGGCGAAGTACGAACATGAAGTGATGGGCAAGGGCGGAAAGAAGGTCGCGCTGTGCTACTTGGGCGACGGCGCCTTGAACCAAGGCGCATTGCACGAAGCGATGAACCTCGCTGGACTGATGGGCCTCCCCGTCATCTACATCGTTGAGAACAACGGCTACTCCATGGGCACGTCCATCGGGCGCGGCACCACGATGTCCGAAGACCTCACCAAGAAGGCGGACGCCTACGGCATTCTCGGCGCGACCATCGACGGGATGGACATCCTCAACCTGTACGACCACTTCAAGCCAATCGTGGACACGTGCCGCGAAGAATCGCGTCCTGCGTTCATCGATATGAAGACGTACCGCTACCACGGTCACTCGATGTCCGATCCGCAGAAATATCGCACGAAGGATGAAGTCGAAGGCGTCAAGCAGCGTGATTCGATCGAACTGCTCGCGGCGTATCTCATGGACGATCGCAAGGCGATCACCGAAGACGACCGCAAGGCGATTGACAAAGAAGTAAAGGCGATCGTGCGCGACGCGATGAAGTTCGCGGAAGAGTCACCGGTCCCCGACGTGGACGCCGAGCTGTACAGCGATGTGTACGTGAATCCGAGCCCGGGCTGCAGCCCGATTCGGGAGTATGTCAAGGGCGCCAAAAACCCGCTGCTCTAATCTTTCCGCCAATTTACAAAGAGACGAAATAACCCAATGACAGCGGCGACCACCAACGGCGATCGGACAATTCAATTCCGCGAAGCCCTGCGCGAAGCCATGACCGAAGAGATGCGCCAGGACGAGCGCATTTTTCTGCTGGGCGAAGAAGTCGCCGAGTACAACGGCGCCTACAAAGTCTCGCAGGGCATGCTGGATGAATTCGGGCCCAATCGCATCATCGACTCACCGATCAGTGAGAACGGATTCGCCGGTCTCGGGATTGCCGCCGCGATGTATGGCCTGCGCCCAATCATCGAATTCATGAGCTGGTCATTCTCGCTCGTCGCGGCGGATCAGATTCTCAACAACGCGCCAAAGATGTTGTACATGTCCGGCGGGCAGTGGGGGTGCCCCATCGTCTTCCGCGGCAACGACGGCGCCGGCGGCCAGCTTGGCTCAACGCACTCCTGGTGTGTCGAGGCGCTCTTCGCGAATGTGCCTGGCTTAAAGATTGCGATTCCGTCAGACCCGTATGACGCCAAGGGTTTGCTCAAGACTGCAATCCGCGATGAAGACCCCGTCTTCTTCCTCGAGTCAGAGCGCATGCTCAGCGACAAAGGCCACGTGCCTGAAGAGGAATACACCGTCCCCTTTGGCAAGGCAGCGCTGCGTCGCGAAGGATCGGACTGCACACTCGTGTCGTTCGGCCGTCCTGTGCACTTCTGTCAGGAAGCGTGCGACATTCTGGAAGGCGACGGCATTACATGTGATCTGCTCGACATGCGCACCGTTCGCCCGCTCGATTCAGAATCGATTGTCGAAAGCCTCAAGAAGACCAACCGCATTGTCGTCGTGGATCAATCCTGGCCGTTCGCCAGCGTCGCCAGCGAGGTGATCTCGCAGGTGTGCGAAAAGGCGTTCGACTGGCTGGACGCACCGCCGAAGCGGGTCAACTCCGACGATGTTCCGGCGCCCTACGCGAAGAACCTCGAGGCGGCGTTCCTGCCCCACGCAGAAAAGATTGTGACGACAGTGCGAAGCATCGTGCGCTGATTCAGTTCATCGCGCCGCCCGCGCGAACCGATCGCGGCGCCGCCGTATACTCGGGCGCAGCTTGAACCGATAGTGTGCAGGACGACCGAGGGTTTTTCGCCATGCCGATTGAGATCACCATGCCGCGGCTTTCGGACACGATGGAGTCCGGCACCGTCATCAAATGGAACGTGAAGGAAGGCGACGAGGTCACCGCCGGGCAGATTCTCGCGGACATCGAAACCGACAAGGCGACGATGGAATTGCAGTCGTTTGATGATGGGCGAGTCGCGAAGATCCTGATCGACGAAGGCAAGGCCGTTGACGTTGGCGCGACCATCATGATGCTCGCTGAAGAAGGCGAAGACGTCTCCGATGCGGCCGGCGGCGCCACCGAATCTGCAAAGGCATCAGACTCAAGCTCCCAGCAAAGCGCGACTGCCGGTGACGACACCTCGAAGAGTGAGTCCGCGTCAGCGACCGCCGTCGCAGAACCGCCGGCGCCGACGCAAACCAACGGCGCTGCGAGTGGTTCCCACGATTCGCGCCGCGTTTTCGCAAGCCCTTTGGCGCGCAAAATTGCTGAAGAAGAAGGCATTGATCTGTCCAGCATCGAGGGCTCCGGCCCTTCGAGCCGCATCGTGAAGCGCGATGTGGAGGCGGCGATGTCCGGCGGCGGCGCCAAAGCGAAAGCGTCCAGTGCGCCGACGACATCCGCGCCATCCAAGGCCGCATCACTGGCGACGCCGATTCCCGGTCCGACGCTTGAGCGGCGCACCGTTGAACTGTCGAACATGCGCAAGACGATCGCCAAGCGATTGGTGGAGTCCAAGCAAAACGTGCCGCACTATCAGGTGACGGTCGCGGCTCGTATGGATGCGCTCCTCTCTTTGCGCAAGCAGCTCAATCAGCAGCTTGAGTCGCAGGGCGTCAAACTCAGCGTGAACGACTTCATCGTTCGGGCGTGCGCGCTCGCCATGCACGAGCACCCGTTCGTCAACAGCCAGTGGGCGGAGAAGAACGGGCAGGTTTCGATCGAGATTTTGCCTGACGTCAATGTTGGTGTTGCGATCGCTCTCCCCATGGAGCGCGGCGGCGGTCTCGTCGTCGCTACCTTGCGCAACGCGGATCGCATGGGCCTGCGCATGATCAGTCAGCAGACCAAGCAGCTCGCAGAGAAAGCTCGCACCAAGGGCTTGTCCATTGAAGAGATGAGCGACAGCACGTTCACGATCTCCAACCTCGGCATGTTCGGCGTGGAGCACTTCACGGCGATCATCAACCCGCCGAACGCGTGCATTCTGGCGGTGGGCGCCGCGGTGAAGAAGCCGGTCGTCGAGAACGATCAGATCATCGTCGGCTCCGAGATGCAGATGACGATCTCCAGCGACCACCGCATCGTGGACGGCGCCATGGCGGCGGCGTACCTCGCGACCGTGCGTGACATGCTGGAGAATCCGGCGACGCTGCTGGTGTAAGCTTCTTGTTGAGCGAGAACGCAGCCTCCGGAGCCGTCAAGAGTCATTCAATCGGACAATTCGTACAAGAAAGTGCTTCCACAAATATCAAGCGCCCATTAGTATTAGTTTCATGAGCTATGGCAGCAGAATCAAGACGAAACTGACTCGACCCAATTCAGAAAAGTTGTCAGTGTGTTTCCGTTGGCAATTGGCCATCGGGGTCATCGGGATTTTTTCAATACTTCAGAACGCATTAGCCGGTGGGTTCGTCGTTGGGCCAGCATGGGTATCGCAAGACAACCTCCTTCCACCTGAGGACATAGTCGATCACGACTACGGAAAGTCTGTTGCAGTAAGCGGCGACACTATTGTTGTCGGAGCGCCCCAAGATGCATTCGACAACTTTATTTCGGGTGCCGTACATGTGTATCAGTTGAATGTGAACGACGATTGGTCGCACATCGCGAAAATTACGGGTCCAGAAGGAGAGTTGTTTCAGAGCTTTGGCCGCGCGATTGCAATTGAGCACGACACGATTGTGGTAAGCGCTATCGAAGTCAATAATCCGAATCCTGCGCTCGGAATCATTTTTGTTTACGAACGCGACTCAAACAATCAGTGGAATGAAACTGGACGGATTCAGTCAGCTGACATTGCGCCTCTCGACAATTTTGGTTCGAGCGTAGGGATTTCGAACAATGTAATTATCGTTGGCGCTTATTTCGCCGAGACGATTGGATCCGTTTACGTATTTGAACAAGAAGAGAATGGCGAATGGATTGAAGTGCAAAAACTCGACCCACCTGTTGGCAATGAAAATGAGCAATTTGGCAGGTCAATTAATATTGATCATGGGAGAATAATCGTTGGAGCGCCGGGGAATGATCTTTTTGGAGCCAATTCGGGATCGGCCCACTTCTTCAGTCAAGATGAGCGGGGACTATGGTCGCATGAATCGGAAATATTCTCGCCTGAACCGCAAGAAGATTGGCGTTTTGGTTGGTCTGTCTCTGTTCAAGACGAATCCGTCATCGTCGGAAGTCTTGGAGTCTCCGAGACCCCATTTGGCCCAAGGCGAGGTGTGGCCCATGTATTTCGCCACAATGCTGCTAGAGATTGGGAATTCGAGTCAGAGCTTCTTCCAAAGAATACGGGTGAACTCGATGGATTCGGCATTCAGGCGACGATTGCTGGGGACAATGCCATCGTCAGTTCTCTAACCTCGCTGAGCGGTCGTGTTCACTTCTTTTCAAGGATTGGGAGTGAGTCGTGGTATGAACTAAACTCACTTGCAATAAGTGATGGCTCCACCCTTGATGGTTTCGGCGCGTCGCTCGCTTTAGAGGGCAATATCGCCTTAGTCGGGGAGCATCATTCTCAGCAGCTGGCATCGGGCGGGGCCTATGTGTTTAATCTAAGCCTCTTAAGCCTCGGTGACTTCAACGATGATCTCCAGATCAATGGCGCTGATTTGGCAATTCTCTTGGCGCAATGGGGCCCTTGTGAATTGTCTGGAAGGGATGATTGTCCCGAAGACCTGAACCACGACGGCATTGTGAATGGGGGCGATCTCGCTCATCTTCTATCGAACTGGAGTGGAGATTGAACGATCAATGAACGGTGCGCTACTTACTCGATGATCGGCCGGTTCTTCGCCTCGCGCATCAGCCACTCAAATGTGCCAAGCACTTCTGCACTCTCAGGATCTGCATCGGGAGAAGGAGTCAGCCGTGTGTACGTGCCATCGTCGTTCTGATCCCAGGCGAAGCGGCGGTCTGCGAGCATCACGCGTAGGGTTTCCGCGAGGCGTTCGCGCGTGCGCGCATCGCGGATTGGCGCGACGGCTTCGACGCGGTTATTCAGATTGCGATACATCCAGTCCGCCGAGCCGATGAACCAGTCGCCTTCGCCCGGGTTTTCCTTGCCGGCGCTGAAGTGGAACACGCGCGGGTGTTCGAGGAATCGACCGACGATTGATGTCACGCGGATGTTCTCGCTGAGGCCCGGCACGCCCGGGCGGATGGTGCAGAAGCCGCGCACGATGAGCCGCACTTCAACGCCTGCCTGCGAGGCGCGATAGAGCTGATCGGCCAGTTCGGTGTCGCCGAATGCATTGGTCTTGACCCAGATGCGCGCGGGCTGCCCCGCCTTGGCAAACTCGATCTCGCGCTCAATCAGTTCCGCAAAACGCCGGCGCATGGACACGGGCGCCACGAGCAATTTGCGATAATCGCGCTTCAGTGAGCGTCCAGTGAGATAGTTGAACAGTTCGACCACATCCTGCGTGAGCACCGGGTCGCACGTCAGGAAGTGCATGTCGGTGTACACATGGGCGGTCTTGGAGTTGTAGTTGCCCGTGCCGATGTGGACGTAGCAGCGAATGCCGCCGGGCGCATCGTTTTCCTGCCGCACGACGAGTGTGCACTTGCAGTGCGTCTTTAGGCCAACGACGCCGTAGGCGACATGCACGCCTGCTTTTTCAAGCATCTGCGCCCATTGCACATTCGCCATCTCGTCAAAGCGTGCGCGAATCTCCACAAGGCACGCGACCTGCTTGCCACTTTCCGCGGCTCGAATCAGATCCGTCACAAAGCTCGAATCGCCGCTCGTGCGATACAGCGTCTGCTTGATGGCCAGCACCTTCGGATCGCGCGACGCCGCCCGCACAAAGCGCTCCACACTTCCGCTGAACGATTCGTACGGATTGTGAATGAGCACATCGCCTTCACGGATGATGGAGAAAATGTCGGCGTCATCATCGGCGAGCCGCGTTGGAACAACAGGTCGCCAAGGCGAGTCGCGCAGCTCGGGCATGTCAATCTCGGCGATGCCGAACAGGCTGCGGTAATCCATCGGTCCGGATCGCTCGTAGACATCCTCCGGGCCGATATCGAGTTCGTCCATCACAAAGGCAAGCAGCCGGCGCGGCGCATCGGGCCTGACTTCCAGCCGCACCACACGTGCAAATCGTCGCTGCTTCATCGCCTCTTCGATTGTTTCGAGCAAATCGTCGGCGTCTTCTTCATCGCGTTCGACATCGGCGTTGCGCGAGACGCGAAACGGCATTACTTCCAGGAGCTCCATGCCGGGGAACAACTCGTCGAGGTTGTTCATGATGACGTTCGTCAGGCTGACAATGCGCAACGAACCATCGCGCGGCGGCGTGAGCGCCCCGCCAGGATTGTCCGCCCGCACCCAGTACGGCAGCATGCTCGGCGTCTTCACGCGCGCAAAGAGCGTTTCGGTCGTTCCGGGAGCGCGCAACATCACGCCCAGCGACGTGCTGAGATTGGAGATGAACGGGAAACGATGGCCGGGATCAACCGCCAGCGGCGTCAACACCGGAAACACGCTCACGCGCCACCAATCTTCGATGAGGCGCTGTTCATCCGCAGTCAATTCTGCGTACTCGACGACTTCAATGCGATGCTCCGCCAGCACGGGCATCACGTCGTGCTGAAAACAGCGGGCCAACTCAGTTTGATGGCGCAGCACCACCTCGCGCACGAGTTCGAGCTGCTCCGATGGGGTGCGATCGTCGAGTGATCGCATCGTCACGCCCGCGTCGATCTGGCGACGTATTCCGCCGATGCGCTTCATGACAAACTCATCGAGGTTCGACGAGAAGATCGCGAGGAACTTCACCCGCTCCAGCAGCGGCGTGCGATCATCCATCGCCAATTCGAGCACACGATGGTTGAATTCCAGCCACGACGATTCGCGATTCAGCGTTTTGTCGCGCGGCGGCATCTGCGCCGGATCAATCGGGCTGGGTGAAGGAGTGGTTGACATTGAAGTCGTGGTCATGGTGATTGTGCGTGAAAATGTGACTGCCGCTCAGGAAGTCATCGGCATTCTGTAGATCGCAGTGCAGCCGGGCGCCTCGGTCACAGACGCCCAGGCAATACGAACATGAGAGGGAACGTGGGGTCGAAGCCGCGTGTGAAGCGCCTCGGCAATGTGTCGTGCGACGTTCTCGGCGGTTGGATTCGTGTCGGTAAACGGCGGCGTGTCGTTGAGATTTCCATTGTGGAAGACACCGACGACGTCACGAAGATGTGACTCGACAAGGTGAAAGTCACAGAGCAGGCCATCGCCATCGAGCGATTCACCGATCACGCCGACCACAACATGCCAGTTGTGTCCGTGGAGCGCCTCGACGCTTCCATGAATGGAGATCGCGTGTGCCGCAGCGAATTCAGATTCGACCCGGAGTTCGTACATCGAGGTCGAGTATAGGGGCGGCACAGGGCCGTTCCTGAGGGCTTGCCGCTAAGCTGGCGTCCATGGCGAGCACGTTGGACAAGCAGGAAGCGCCGCTGATGGTCTCGATCAGCGGGTGCCGCGGCGTGGTGGGCACGAGCATGACCCCGGCAACGGTATGTCGATACGTCGGCGCGGTGGTGTCGTGGATTATGGAGGAGTGCGCCGGCGCGCCGGGCGCGTCGGTCGCCATTGGGCGGGACGGACGCAAAGGCGGTGACGTTTTGCTCCTGGCGGCTGCGGCCGAACTGCGAGCCAGCGGTTTTCATGTGATTGACCTCGGTGTCGTGACGACGCCAACGGTGGGTGTCGCCATTGCCGAACACGGCGGCGCCGGCGGCATTGTGATCACAGCCAGTCACAACCCGGCGGAGTGGAACGGCATGAAGCCAATCACGAGAGAAGGCCGCGCACCTACGCCGGACAGCGCCAAGAAGATTGTTCAATTCTTTACAGAGAAACGCGCAGCGCACGTCGGGCATGACCGCCTCGGCGCGTTGGAAGCGGACGGAGCCGCAACGCACACACATGTTTCAAGAGTTTTGAAAGCAATTGAGCGTGTGGCGCCAGTGGAGTCCATTCGAAGCAAGCGTTTTCGCGTCGCGGTGGATTCGGTCAACGCGTCCGGTGTGGCGGGCGCGCGGCTGCTGCTTGAGGCGCTGGGCTGTGAGCTTGTTCATTTGAACGCCGACGACGGCGGCGTCTTTCCGCATCCGCCCGAGCCGACGCGCGAGCACTTGTCCGGCGCCGGCGGGCTGGCGGACGCCGTGCGCGCGCAGAAGTGTGATGTTGGTTTTGCGCAAGACCCGGATGCAGACCGGCTCGCAATTCTTGATGAGCGCGGCGAGTACATCGGCGAGGAATACACGCTCGTTTTCGCGGGAGAGGCAATGCTCGGCGCGATGAACGATGCGAACGGCGCTGTGCTGGCGGCGAATCTGTCGACAAGCCGCATGATTGATGATGTCGCGGCGAAGTACGGCGCGACCGTGCTGCGCACTCCGGTGGGCGAAGCGCATGTCGCGGAGGCATTGGCGCAATACAGCGGCGTCATCGGCGGCGAAGGCAACGGCGGCGTGATCTGGCCTGAAGTGGTGATGATTCGCGACAGCCTCGGCGCCATGGCGCTGACGCTCGCACTCATGGCGCGCACGGGGAAGTCGATCTCGCAGTTGGTCAGCGCGACGCCGGCTTATGCGATCGTGAAGCGCAAGGCGGAATTGTCCGGCGATGCGGCGAAGGCAGTGGAAGCGGTCGCCGCGCACTGGTCGATGGCGCGGATCGATCGTCAGGACGGTGTTCGCGTTGATCTGCATGAACAGCGCGCGTGGCTGCATGTCCGATCAAGCAACACGGAGCCGGTGATCCGATTGATCGCTGAGTCGCCGGATGAAGCCTCAGCGAACAAACTCCTGGACGAAGCCGCTTCGATTATTCAATAGGTTCGATGGCTCAATGAGCCACGCGGCGCCGCTTCACATTGTCCAGTTGCTCAAGAGCTGGGCGAGATCTGCGCCGTTGACTATGCCGTCACCATCAAGGTCCGCGCCGCTCGACGCGCCGTCGGAGCCCCAGACCGAGAGCAGGATGGCGAGGTCAGTGCCGTTGACCGTTTCGTCATCGTTCAGGTCTCCAACGATGGTCGGCTCCATCTTCATCGTGACGATCGCGAGCGGGTCGCCGATGGGTGTGTTCTGCCACGAGAGCGCGGGGATGGAGGAGTACGCCGCTTCGGCGAATGTCATGCTGTGCGTGAACAGGTTCTGCGTCAGCAATTGGAGGTCAGCGACGCTGAACGTGAACGGTTCTGCGACGTGCGCCACAGTGAATGAGCCGCCGTTGGCGATGAAGTTGAGCGCCTGTTCCTGATTGCCGCGCGGCTCACCGTTGATGATGCTGTTGCCGTTGAAAGACTCGTAGGCAATAAAGATCGCGGCGGGGTGGAGGTTGGTAAACGTTGAAAGGTATGTGCCGGGGCCTGAGGGGTTTTGGCCGAATCCCATGATGTCATGGTTCTCGCCGTACGTGCCGAGCACAATCAGGGGGCGCGATTGATCGGGAAGGGAATCGCCAGTCCAGAACGTAAAGGTCTGGTCGTGAAACGTCGGGATCCCGAGATTGTTCAGCACGGACCTGGCGCCGTTGAAATCGTCATCGTCGGGGAAGAAGAGGCCGCCGTCGTCATCGAGCTGGTCGAACTCAGCCGAATATTCATCCAGCAGCGCTTGCACGTTTTGCGGCATGAACGAGAGATTCTGCGAGCGATTGATGAGCGACTGAATGTTTTCAAGGGCCGTTGCGGATTCTGTCGGCGCCGAGTCCAGTCGACAGACGAGATACATGTCGCCGGGTGTGAGTGCGGACGACTGCCACGCCTGGTCCTTCACGAGCGTGAAGGACTTTTGCGTCGTGATCGCCGATCGATCAAAGGACGAGATCGGCTGGTTCACCAGGAAGTGGTACGGGTTGTCGATCGTGCCTTCAAAGAGCGTTGCAAAGTCGCCGGTCCCCGCTTGCGACAGATCCTGCTGCACGAGCGCGAGTTCATTCTCCAGACTTGAGCGGCTGGAAAAGAGTTCAAATTCGTTGGGGCCTTGAATGCGCGCCGGCAGGCCGCGCGTGGTGGCGATCGCGATGATGTGTTGGGAAAGCGGCGCGCCGGTTTGCGTGGTTCCGGCGAGGTACGTGAGCAGCGGCGCGCGGATCGCATTCATGTATTGCGTGCGCGTGATGTTGCCGAGGTCGGTGGGATCATCCACTGGCGAAAGCGACGCATTATCGAGGTCCAGTTCCCGGACGCCGGGGCGGGCGGCGATGTACATATTCCGCACCGCCAGCGACTCAGCATTCTGAGAGTTGTAGAGAAGCAGCACACGGTCCTCGGGGATGCCTTGAGCTGCGGCGTGGCTCGATCCCAGAAGCAGGCAGACGACCGCCAGGACGCCGCTGAGGCGTCGTGCAATGACATAGAGATGGCGGGGCGGATTCGCCATGTGCTGGGGTCTCTCCGAATCTCCAGACAAGCCTAAGCCCTGATGAGGGCCCGAACAATCGTCAAAACCGATACAACCGTCAGATTGGGGCAGTGCAGAGCTTTGGACGTCCGATAATGACGGAATTTGGGTCAGGACATGTCGGCGGCGGAGGAGTCGAGGGGGAGCGAGACTTGCCGCTGTGGCTGTGCCGCCATCCGGACGGCGGCTGGCTGATCCGTGTGAAGGCGGTTCCGGGCGCAAGCCGCGATGAGATCGTGGGGCCACTGGGCGATCGCCTGAAGGTGCGCATCGCGGCGGCGCCGGAAGGCGGGAAGGCGAACAAGGCGATCTGCAAACTCATCGCGAAGCGGCTCGGTGTCGCGCCGAATCTGGTTGAGGTGGCGGCCGGGACGACAAATCCTGAGAAGACAGTTTACGTGAACGCAGAGGTCACGCGCGAAGAGATGGCGCGGCTCGCTACTTGACTTCAATTCGCCTGCGAGAGTTCGCTCAGCCCGTCCAAGCCGCTAGCAGCGCGGCGAGGTCTGAGCCATTGACTATGCCATCGTCATTCAGGTCCGCCGTTCCGTCGGTGTTCCATTGCGAAAGCAGCGTCGCGAGATCGGAACCATTTACAAGGCCGTCACCGTTCAGATCGGCGAGCGGGCCGGGCGTGTTCGTGATGTCAATGTCGTCGATCATGAGACTCGCGCCGAGGGCGCCGTTGTCGGCGATCTGGAATTGCATACGACAAAACTGTGCGGCGAAATTTGACGGCAGGTCAAGTGCAATCGATTGCACGCCGGTTTGTGTGAGCGGGATCGATGTGAGCGTAACCGTCGAAACTTCCGGCGCATCGAGGACAATTTGCAGCAGGTCGTCCGCACTGGCGCCGGTCACGTTCAGTTCAAACGCGAGCTCATTCTGCCCGGCGGGCAGGAAGAACCACGAATGCGTGCGCGATGTGGAATTGCTGAATGACGTACCAAGGCCAAGCGCGTAATCACCGCCGCTGTTGAAAATACGGCCATTGCCGCCCGCGCCGTGCGCGCTCCAGCCCGCCGCGGCGGTGTTGCTCGAGCCCGAGCCCCACTGAAAATCCCCATTGAACAGAATCGGCGGCGTCGGGTGCGCCGGCGCCGGGAAAAACGCGGGATCGGTGGGCGACGGCTGAGCCGCGATGTTCGGCGTGGTCCAGGCGCCTGCGATCACGAACATGTCGTTCTGCACGTTGAGGTTGCCGGGGTCGATCAGATACTTCCACACCGGTGGGGGGTTGTCATTCACATCGCCGCCGTGGTTGTGCGTGGCCATGAGATTCAGGTTGGATGCGCCGGGCAGGTTCGGGGCGCCGCCGACGTTGCCGAGGGCGGGGTTGGCGCGGATGTTTCGCCAGTCGATTGGGTTCTTCCCGGCGCTCCACGCATCAAAGACCTGATCGATGTAATCCGGGCGGATGAAGATGGTTCCGCCTTCGCCTTCGCCGTCGAGATTGATGACCTGCTTCGGCGCGGCGCCGCGCAGAATCAAACGGCGCGTCGTTTCGCTCGCGACCGGCACGCCCCGGCTGTACCCGATGAGCGCCTGCACCCGATCGGTCGCGCCGTAGCGCGCCAGCAGCGCATACAGCGCATCGCCCGCAGCGTAGGAATACCCGTCATCCCCATTGGGCGACGACCCGCCGCCGGGCACGAAGATGTCCGACGTCGCCGTCCAGTCGAATTGCAACACGTGATGCTTGGTCGTATCGTCCGGCGACGTCCCCTGCACGACGACGAGGTCGAACGTGTCGTCATTCATTTTGTAAATGTTCACCGCGCCGGGGTCGAGATCGCTGATCGTCTGAGCGACCTTGCCCATCCATCCGCCGGGGTCGGCAGGGTTGGTGAGGTTGTCGTAACTGAAGCCGCCGAGCGTGCTGGTGCGCCCGTGGATGAGGACGGTCCAGTGATTAGGGGGGAGGGTTTGGGCGAGGGTGGGGGAGGCGAGGACGAGCGCAAGACCAAGGACGAGTAAGTATTGGAGTTGTCCGAATTGGTGATGGAAACGCTCGGTTCGCCGCATGGTTTAAGCCCGCTGAAGGAAATGTTCGATGCGAACATCAATCACTGAGATTCCAGCGTACCAACCAAACGGTTGCGATCAGAGAAAAAATATGGCATGTCGCAAGACTGTTGTCTGGTGCGAAGAAGGATTCAGTGTGTCCAGTTCGCCAACAACGTCGCAAGGTCCGTTCCATTCACGAGTCCGTCGCCATTGAGATCGGCGCCAAACTCGCCGTCGAGTCCCCATGCAGCGAGGAGTTGCGCGAGGTCAGTGCCGTTGACGACGCCATCGTCATTAAGATCATTCGGGATGAGGTAGAGGTTCTCGAACCACTGAGGTTCGCCGAGATCAGAATCCGCCGCTGCGATGTCCAATTGATCATCACCATTGAAATCTGCGATGCCAATGCCGCGTCCGCCGTAGGGAAGTGTTGTGACGATGTGTGTAATGAATTGTGGCGGCGAGCCGCCAATGTTTTCGTGAAGTCGAATGCCGTCGGCGTAGCTGTGCGTCGTGATGATATCTAAATCGCCATCGGCATCGAAATCAACACATTCGATTGTTTGGACGAAATCTGAGGCTTGAACTCCAGCTCCGGAGTTTATGCGGTGTTTATCAAATGGCTCAATTGGGCTCCCGGTGTATTCGAGCCATGCAAGTTCACCATCCAAGTACACGATAATCAAGTCGCCATCACCGTCTTGATCAAGATCGTGAATTCGCGTGCGCCGCGGACCGGCGACCATGAGCGCCACGTGCTCCTTAAACGCAGGCTGAACCGGGTTCGTTCCAAGATTCTCCCACCAAAGGACTTGCGATTGACTGCCGCTGAGGCTCCGAAACCCGGCAAGATCGATATCGCCGTCACCATCGACATCTCCAGCTCCTGTGAGCGCGACCGTGCCGGAATAGGTGAACAGATGCACAGGCATGAACGAAGGTGGAGACTCACCATCGTTGTGCATCCAAACAAAATGCGAATTTTCGGTATCCCGAGATAGGAAATCGATGTCGCCATCGCGGTTTAGGTCCGCGACGACAATCGAAGAACTGAGCTCAGGTGTTGTGAGATCAAGAACCTCAAACCGCGGAGGATCCGAGCCGAGATGGCGACAGAGAAGGATCGTCCCGAATATGTCGGTCAGAATAATGTCCAGAAACCCGTCCCCGTCAAAATCATCATTGAAAATCTCGCCAGGAAAGAACAGACCAGATGGAATGGATTGTCCTGCCCATGTTGGCGGGTCGCCCCCAAGGTTGCGGAAGAGCCGTACGACACCGTTTTGCCCGTCGAGCACCACGATGTCGTGTCGTCCGCTGTTCGTAAAGACGCCGCTCCCACTGCCCGAGGTTCCAGAAACTCCATTCGCGATCACGCTCGGTCTGAATACATGACGTGCGGTCAAGTCCGAGTCATTGCGATGCCAGCGGATCGCATCATCGAACGCTGATACCGCGATGACGTCGAGATCGCCATCACTGTCAAGGTCGCCCAAGTCTATCCATCGCGCCATGTTTGCGGAGCTCGAAATGACTTCCTGATCAAATGTCGGTGGGTTCGATCCGAGATTGCGCCAATAGCGGACGGAATCATCGGCGCTGGAAACAGAGACAACATCCGCGAGACCATCATTGTTGAGATCGGCGCTAACGGCGAAGGCGGGTTCGTCAGCCTCACCAATGGTCACGGTCTCGACCGAAGGCGGATCACTGCCCAAGTTCTTGTGAAGTCGAATCGAGTCATCACCAGTCCACGTTGTGATTATGTCTGGTTCGCCATCTCGGTTGAAATCCACAAGGGAGACTTCCATTGCGCCAGAGGCCGAACTCGACGAAAAGAGATCATGCCTCACAAATTGAATTCCATCTCCATTTGGATTCGTGAAGAGCTGTACGAACTGAAAGCCTCCAACAATGACATCCACGTGTCCATCATTATCAAAGTCTGCAGCTTCGACTGATCGCGCCGACGCATACTCGTCCGTAATGACGAATTCGTCGAATTGGCCGATGCTCGTGGCATTTTGATGAAAGCACCGCACGGAATCATCTGATCGGCTCGCGGCAACCACATCGAGATAGCCGTCCCCGTTGAAATCGGCGATGTCCACGTCAAAGAACGTTCCGCCCATTCCGATCACGCTTGTTTGAAACAGCGGCGGAGATTTTCCTACGTTCTCATGCAGCCAAATCTCTCCAGTGAAAGTGCCTGTGCTGCCGCAAGAAATGATGTCAAGATCGCCATCATTGTCAGTATCGGCAATGTCGAAGTTCCGTAGAGCTCCTGCGACTGTTGCAACTTGCACTAATTCAAAGGAGGGGATGATTCCACCTTCGTTGAATAGGATGCAAATGGCGCCGCCTGTGCCTTGGGCCACGATGTCCACGAGGCCATCACTATTGATGTCACTGATCTTGATAAATGTCGGAAAATCGATAGCCGTGGATACGTCTAATCGAGTTGTAAATACAGGGACTGGGACGTCTTGTGCCGACGCATTTGGCGCGATCGAAACCATGCCCGCAATGACAAGGACGATAGAGCCGAAAGATTTGGCAATTCGCAGAGGCATTGGCCTCTAATTCTACAAACTCGTGGCTCAGTACCAAAGCGGAAATGCCCTTCCAACTGAATATCGAAGGCTTTGTTTGATTGCGGTACTACGCATAGTGTTGCGAAGATCGGCTACGCCCGAATTTTGGTAACGCTGTGTTCGGTCAATCGCCCTTCGAATCTCCTCGCGCGAAGATCGACGCGACGTAATTCAGCACATCCGTCGCGGAATTCTCGTTGTAGCCGAAGTTCTTGATGAGGCGTTGTTTCACGACGTCGATCTTCTTCTGCGTCTCGTCGTCCACGACGCTGGAGACGAGGTTCTTGAGTTTGATCGTGTCGCGCTGGTCTTCGAAGAGTTTCAGCTCGAGCGCCTTGTAGAGGCGCGCGTTGGTGTTGTATTCGAACTTCTTGCCGTCGAGGGCGAGGGCGCCGATGTAGTTCATGATCTCCTGGCGGAAGTCATCCTTGCGGCTGTCGGGGATGTCGATCTTTTCTTCGATTGATCGCATCAGGCGCTCATCCGGCTCATCGTCTTTGCCGGTGTAGCGGTTGCGTACGCGCTCTTTCTGGGTGTAGGCGCGGACGTTTTCGATGTAGTTCTGGCAGAGGCGGGCGATGGCTTCTTCGTCAGCGCAGATGGCGCGCTGGACTTCGCCCTTGATGACGTCCTCGTATTCCTCAAGAACGAGGGAAAGCATTTCCTTGTAGTGCTTTTTCATCTCCTCATCGGTGAGGAGGGAGTGGTGGTCGAGGCCGCGCTCGAGTTCGTTGAGGACCATGAAGGGGTTGACGCCGCGCTCTTCGATGGATTGCGGGCTGACGAGCGTGTTGGAGATTTTGTCCTGGATGTAGCGCGGCGAGATGCCGTTCATGCCCTCGCGGTTGGCTTCTTCCATGAGCTCCTTGACGGAGTCCTCGGTGTAGCCGCTGATGGCTTTGCCGTTGTAGAGCTTCATTTTCTGCATCAGCGTGAGGTCAGCCTTCTTGGGCTCGGCGAGGCGTGTGAGGATGGCCCACATCGCGGCGACCTCAAGCGTGTGCGGCGCGATGTGAATGTCGCGGACGCGCTCGGCGCCGAAGTCTTTCTGATAGATGCGGATCTCGTCGTCGAGACGGATGTTGTAGGGGACGTCGATCTTGATCGTGCGGTCGCGGAACGCCTCCATGAGTTCGTTGGACTGAAGGCGTTTGAATTCGGGCTCGTTCGTGTGGCCGAGGATGACTTCGTCGATGTGCGTCTGCGCGAACTTCTTGGGCTTGATCATGTGCTCCTGGCTGGCGCCCAGGAGGTCGTAGAGGAACGCGACATCGAGTTTGAGGACTTCGATGAATTCGCACACGCCGCGATTTGCGATGTTGAGTTCGCCGTCGAAGTTGAAGGCGCGGGGGTCGGAGTCCGAGCCGTATTGGGCGATCTTGCGGTAGTTGATGTCGCCGGTGAGTTCGGTGGAGTCCTGGTTTTTTTCGTCCTTCGGCTGGAAGGTGCCGATGCCAATGCGGTCCTTTTCGGAGAGCGCGATGCGACGCACCTTGACGTGCTTCATGGCTTGTCGCCAGTCGCCGTCGTAGTGGCTCATCAGGTCGGCCATGACCTTGCGGCAGAAGGGGCAGAGTTCGCCCTCGATGCGGATACGGCCACGGTGGTAAGTGGGGTGGTAGTTTTCGTTGACTGCTGCGATGAGGTCAGCGCGGGCGCTTTGCGGCGCCAGGCGCAGGGGTTCCTCATGCATGGGGCACATGAACTCGTGCGTCATGTCACCGGCAGCACAGTGCTCATCGAGCATCCAGGAGAAGGTGTACAGCGCGCCGTCATCGGTGCGGGTGTACGCCTCCATGCCCTTCTTGAGCATGCGCGCGATGGTGGATTTGCTGGAGCCGACCGGGCCGTGCAGCAGCAGGATGCGCTTGTCGGTGCCGTAGCCTTCCGAAGCGGAGCGGAAGAAATCGACAAGCTGCATGAGCGCGCTGTCGAGGCCGAAGACGGCGTCGGCGCCGTGATCGAACGGATCGCTGAAGAAGTGATAGCGGATCAGGTCTTTCTTGAAGACGCGATACTTCTCCCAGCCGTGGGAGAGGATCATGTCGTAGACGCGCTGGTACGCATTGCGCGCCACAGCCGGGTTGGCGGCGACGATGTCGAGGTATTCCTCGTACGACCCGGACCAGTGCTGCTGCTGGAAGGTGCGCCGATCGACTCGATTCTCGATGATGGAGAAGTATCGATCGCGGGCGCTGGAGGAATCGTTCGCGGAGGGTTCGGGGTTCATGCTCTGCCGCCTTGCATCGCGAGGGGCGGCGCGTCCGGTTCCGCGGCGAAGGTGCTGCGGCGTCTTGCGTCGCCCGGATCTACGGGACTGATATTCGTGCAAGGTCGCGCGCCGCCGCGAAGCGACGCCGATGTCCGCAGGACGGGCCGGTTGAAAACCGACTTCGTCTGATCGACTCATCGGTCGATCAGGGCCCGCGAATACAACGTCCAGCGCGGTTATGGTACGCATGACCTGTCGCGGCGGTTCGGTTTTCGCTCGGAGGGGCGATTGCGAGCGTGTTGTACGGTCCTCCCTACACTTCAGGCTATGAGTTTCGGACTGGCTCGAGGAAAAACGTTGGACGCGGGCGCGATTGGGCGCACGAGCGCAGATCTGCCCGCGCTGCCGGATGATCCAGGGGATCGGGCGTCGGCGCGATTTGATCCGCGCGCGTGGTTTGATGAGCCGCAGCGGCGATTCGAAATTGAGATCGGTTCCGGCAAGGGGGGGTATCTGGTCGACGCGTCGAAGCGTCAGCCGGACGCGAATATGTTGGGGATCGAGTGGGCGCGGGAGTTTTGGTTGTACGCCGCGGACCGTTGCCGGCGGCATCAATTGACGAATGTGCGACTGCTGAATGCGGATGCGGTTGAATTCTTGAAGTGGCGCGTTTCTGAGGCGATCGCGGATGTGGTTCATCTGTATTACAGCGATCCGTGGCCGAAGAAGAAGCACCACAAGAGGCGCGTCGTGCGTGATGAGTTTTTGGCGGAAGCGCATCGCGTGCTGAAGCCGCGCGGCGAGCTGCGCGTTGTGACGGATCACGATGAGTATTGGGTGTGGATGGAGGAGCACTTCGCGCGGTGGACTGACGCGGGCAGGGCCGGCGCGCGGTTTGAACGGCTTGGCGAGGACGAGGCGCGGGAGCGCATTCGCATCAGTGAGCGCGAGTCAGAGCTTGTGGCGACGAATTATGAGCGGAAATTTACGAATGAAGAGAAGCCGCCGCATGCGGCGGTGCTGGTGAAGCCTGCTTGATTGGGAATTCACGGAATCATGAGCATTTCGAAGTGTGCCACTGCTCTTGAGCAGTGGTGAGTCGAAGAAATCATTGTGCTTCGTTGACAGTGCTCCGTGCAAATGGACGGTCCATCCGAATCGGCACATCTTGTTCACCAGCCCAGAATTGAGCACTCGACCATGTCCAATCCGTCGGCAACTTCACAAGCCCCCTACGAATGGGATTTGCGTGGATGTATTCAATTGCTTTGAGAACGGTTGTTTCCTTGAAGAGATTTCGATCGAAGCCACCTCCCGGCTGCCAGAACCGAAAAACCTTCCTTGATGGGTAATTGACGGTAAGACGATTAAGAAATTCGGTGTTGTCGGTTTCCGTGAGATAATTTCGAGCCGCGTCACTCACAGGTCGTTTGATAGCATTGAGAATCTTTCGCATCTCGTATTTATGGTCATATGGCTTGATGAGCACATGTACATGCTCGGGCATGATCACATAAGCCCAGAGTTCAAAATTGTGACTCTGTCGAGCTGATTCGAGTGCTTCGACAATCCATGCTCGCGACCGGTCGCTCACGAGAAGGGGTATCCGTTTGAAGCAGGAAAACGTCAGGAAGTGAGTATGGCCCGGAAGGTCGTAAGCACGTCTTGTCTTACGGATGGGGGTTTGCATTGTGGACGTAGGTTAACCACTGCTCAAGAGCAGTGGCACACAATCTTGGAGCTCTTACGCCACAAGAAACTGTTCGACGACTTCAACGAGCGGGTTTGAGTCGGAATCTGATTTCAGCAATTGATCCGCCGCCGTTCTTGCCTCACCCCATGCATTGGCGACGGCGAGGCCGAGACCGGCAAACTTCAGCATGCCAGCATCATTCGGGCCGTCTCCGACGGCGCAAATGCGTTCGCGCGGGATGGACATTGAGCTCGCGATGTTCTCGAGCGACTTGCCCTTGTCCACACCAGCGCCCTGAACTTCGAGCTTGTCGTCACCGGCGGCGCGGCAGGAGATGTGCCCAGAATTGACGTATTGATCCATGAGCAGATTACGCAACGCCGCCATTCGTTCGGGTTCGGTCATCAGTGTCAAGCGCGTCGGCTCTATGTGTGCGAATGACGAGACCGGCCCGACATAATGTGGCTCAATATCAGCAATGATGCGGCGGCGACGCTTCGTGTCCTCGCAATCGGTGTACCAACGGTCGATGTGCTCCAGCGAAATCACGACGTCAGGGTCGATCGAACGAGCCGCGGCGATGACGCTGGATGCAATCGTGCGCTCAAACGCGAAATGGCCCAGCGCTTTCTTCGCCGTCAAGCTCCAGATCACGGCGCCGTTCTGATTCATGGTGATGGCGGGCCAGTGTCCACCGGATGACCTGGACGCGGGGTTATTGAGCCCGAGCGCGGTCACCAGAGGCAAGGTGGTCATCGGCGGGCGCGCCGAAGAGAGGATGACCATGACGCCGGCGCGGGTTGCGGCGCGCACCGCATCTGCATTGGCGCGCGATAAGACGCCTTTGGAATCAAGGAGTGTTCCATCGACGTCAATCGCCAGGATGTCAAAGCGCGGCGCCGTCACGCATAGAGCGTAGAGCGCCGTTCATCTCCGTGCCGTTACGAGCGAATCGCGGCCTGCGCGGCGGCAAGCCTCGCAATAGGAACGCGGAATGGTGAACAGGACACGTAATCCATTCCGGCTTCATGGCAGAACCAGACGCTGTTGGGGTCGCCGCCGTGCTCGCCGCAGATACCGATCTTGAGGCCGTTCTTCTCTGCACGTCCTTTTTCAATGGCCATGTTGACAAGCTTGCCGACGCCATCGCGGTCGAGCGTCTGGAACGGATCACGATCGAGAATTTCGCGATCGAGGTAATCGGGCAAGAACGTATTCACGTCGTCGCGGCTGTAGCCAAAGGTGAGCTGCGTGAGGTCATTGGTGCCGAAGGAGAAGAAGTCCGCATGGCGGGCGACTTCGTCGGCGGTCAGGCACGCGCGGGGGATCTCGATCATGGTGCCCACGGGTATGTCGAGTTTCTTCTTGAAGCCTCGTTCCTTGCGCACAGTTTCGATGGTTTCGATGGCTTCGCCCCGCAGAATGCCGAGTTCTTTGTCGATGCCGACGAGCGGGATCATGATCTCGGGTTTCGCACGCACGCCTTTTTCGAGGCAATCGATGGTGGCTTCAACGATGGCGCGCACCTGCATCACGAGAATTTCGGGATAGGTGACGGCAAGGCGGCAGCCGCGATGGCCGAGCATGGGGTTTGATTCGTGCAGGGCGGCGACGCGGCGCTGGACCTGTTCGAGCGGCACGCCGGTGCGGCTGGCGACTTCGCGCTGCGACTTCTCATCATTCGGCAGGAATTCGTGCAGCGGCGGGTCGAGGAGTCGAATGGTCACCGGCAGGTTGTCCATCGCGGTGAAGATGCCCGCGAAGTCGTCGCGCTGGTAGGGGAGAAGACGCGAAAGCGCCGCTTCACGCTGGTCTTTGCTTTCGGCGAGAATCATTTCGCGCATCGCGTGGATGCGATCGCCCTCAAAGAACATGTGCTCAGTGCGGCAGAGGCCGATGCCTTGCGCGCCGAATTCGCGGGCGCGCTGGGCGTCCTTCGGCGCATCGGCATTGGTGCGGACGGTGAGCGTGCGGCGCTGATCGGACCACTTCATCACCTTGGCGAAGTCGCCGGAGAGCTCCGGGTCTGTTGTGGGCACAGAGCCTTTCATCACTTCACCGGTGGCGCCGTCAAGCGAGATCACATCCTCGCGACCGAACTCACGGCCTTTCACCGTGAACAACCCTTTGGCGGCGTCGATGTGAATGTCGCCGGCGCCGGCGACGCAGCACTTGCCCCAGCCACGCGCCACGACCGCCGCGTGCGACGTCATGCCGCCGGTGGAAGTCAGGATGCCAACGGCAGAGTGCATGCCGTCGATGTCTTCGGGTGATGTTTCTTTGCGCACGAGAATGACGCGCTCGCCGGCGTGTGTGCGCGTGACGGCTTCGTCCGCAGTGAAGGCGGGTTTGCCAACAGCGACGCCGGGGGAGGCGGGCAGGCCGCGCGCGAGGATGTCGGCGCCTTTCTTGGCGTCGTCATCAAAGCGAGGCAGCAAGAGCTGAATCAGATCGCCGGCGGGGATGCGAAGCAAGGCTTCGTCAATCGTGATCAGCTTTTCCTTGACCATGTCGCAAGCGATGCGCACGGCGGCGGGGCCGGTGCGCTTGCCGGTGCGAGTCTGGAGCATGAAGAGTTCGCCGCGTTCGATGGTGAACTCGATGTCCTGCATGTCGCTGTAGTGATTTTCAAGTGTTTTCTTGACGCCGAGCAACTGCTTGTGAACGACCTTGTTCCACGAGGGCATTTCGTCAACCGGGCGCGGCGTGCGAATGCCGGCGACGACGTCCTCGCCTTGTGCATTGATCAGAAACTCGCCGTAGAACATGTTCTCGCCGGTGGACGGGTTGCGCGTGAAGGCGACGCCGGTGCCGCAATCGTCACCCATGTTGCCGAAGACCATCGTCTGGACATTGACGGCAGTGCCCTTCAGGCCGGTGATGCCGTTGATCTGTCGGTAACGCGCCGCTCGCGTCGTATTCCAGCTCTTGAAGACGGCTTCGATGGCGAGCGTGAGCTGCTCGAGAGGATCCTGCGGGAAGACGCGCCCGACATGGCCCTTGTACACGAGTTTGTACGCCTCACAGAGTTCTTTCATGCCTTCGACGGGCACGTCGGTGTCGAGCTTGACGTTGTAGCGATGTTTGATCGTGTCAAACGCTTCCTCGAAGTGCTCGTGACCAACGCCCATGACGACATCGCCATACATGTTGATGAGGCGCCGATAGGCGTCGAAGGCGAAGCGCGGGTTGCCGGTGAGGGTGGCCAGTCCGGCGACGGATTCATCGTTGAGGCCGAGGTTGAGGACCGTGTCCATCATGCCCGGCATGGACACCGCGGCGCCGGAGCGCACGGATACGAGCAGCGGGTTCTTTGCGTCCCCGAACTTTTTCTTGGTTTGACGTTCGAGAAGCTTGATCTGCTTGCGCACGTCCTCGTCTAATCCGGACGGCATCTTGCGGCCGGCTTCGTAGTACTTGGCGCAGACTTCGGTGGTGATGGTGAAGCCGGGCGGGACGGGCAAGCCGATGCGGCTCATCTCGGCGAGGTTGGCGCCCTTGCCGCCGAGGAGCTGCTTCATGCCGCCGTCACCGTCAGTGCGAATCGAACCGAAGGCGTAGGTCAAGGCGCCGGCGCGGACTTTGGCTGCGCGCTTGCGAGTGGCGGATTTCTTCTTCGCAGCTTTCTTGCGCGTCGCTTTCTTGGCGCCGGCTTTCTTGCGCTCCGTTTTCTTTCGCACTGCTTTCTTCCGCGCCGCCGGGCGGCGTGCGGCGGACTTCTTCGCCGACTTGGTTTTCTTTTTCGCGGACTTCGTGGTTTTCTTCTTTGACGCTGCCTTCTTGCGGGAGCGCTTCCTGCTGGACGTGGCCATGGTGGAGTGGCTTTCTTTCTAATTTCGAATGGATCGTGAAACCTGGGACTGGCCGCATAGCGAGCAAAGAACATGCTCAGCCATGCGGCGCCGGAACGGCGAGTGTAACGCGCCATGCGGTCATTGCGTCAAAAGCAGGGGGCGATCAGCCGTCTCAGGAATCGTCCTATGATCGGGTTCGTGAAAAGAGCTCGTGAAGAAACTGGATCGGGAACTCGGCTGCCGTGGCGCGCAGACGTCGCGGACGTCTTGGCGCGATGGCCGCAGGATTGCCCGGTGGCGGCGCTGGTCAGTGGCGGCGCCGGGAGTGATTGGTCACGATGGTCAATTCTCGGCGCGCCGAGTGAAACGTTGACCTCATTCGAGCTAGCGGCGTCGGCGCTCCGCTCCGAGGCGGGTGGTGGTGGGGGTCGCTCCGCCGAAGCGCCGCCGTTTCAGCGAGGACTGATTGGCTGGATTGGGTACGACGTCGGGCGCCGTATAGAGCCGCGTGCGGCGGTGGCCGTGGGCGCCTCGGATGATCGCCACTGGCCAGACTTGTGTCTTCATCGATGCGATGCGGCATATGCGCATGATGCACTGACCGGGCAATGGTGGGCCGTTGGTGATGTCGAGACACTGCCGGATTTGAGGATGGGTGAAGTTGCGCGTGCCGGTGATCCTGTCATTGAGTGTGCGGTCTCGCCGCTTGAGGGGGCGCCGGGCAATTTCAATCGAGCAGAGTTTGAAGATCGCGTGCGGCGAGCTGTGGAATACGTGCATGCCGGCGATGTGTTTCAAGTCAACGTGGCGCGCCGCTTGACGGACCAATTTGAGGGCTCAATTCGGTCGCTTTATGCACAAGTGGCGGACCGGATGGGGCCGTGGATGGGCGCGCTGATCGATGGGCCTGTGCCGGGTCAATCGGTGCTTTCGTTTAGTCCGGAGTTGTTGTGGCGGGTTGATGCGGACACCCGCCGCATCGTGACTCGGCCGATCAAGGGCACCTCACCGGCCACGGGGCCGGCTTCGACACTTCAGCTCAGCGACAAGGATCGCGCTGAACTGACCATGATTGTCGATCTTATGCGGAATGATCTGGGCCGCGTCTGTGAGTTCGGCACGGTTCGCGTGCGTGAGGCGCGGTCAATAGAGCGCCACGGTTCGCGCACGGATTCGGGTGTCTGGCATGGCGTCGCGACGGTGGAAGGGCGCGTGCGCGATGACACGAGTCATTGGGACCTGATTCGCGCGTGTTTTCCGGCGGGATCGATCACCGGTGCGCCGAAGATTCGTGCCATGCAAATCATCGATGAGCTTGAGCCGGTGCGCCGCGGGCCGTACTGCGGGTCGGTCGGGTACTTCGATGATGATGGTGGGAGCGCCTTGAATGTCGCGATTCGAACAGCGGCCATGAACGGTGAATCCATTGATGGCTCGTGGAGCAATGTGCGCGGCATGTTGGATTACTGTGTTGGCGCGGGAATTGTGTCGGATTCGGTTCCCTCATTGGAATGGGAAGAGACCTGCGCCAAAGCGGCGGGCTTTCAGGAAGCGATTGCCGCACTGGCGCTGCGCGCGACGGGAGCATGCCGATGACAGACGCGTCGGGGCGAGATCAAGATGGGTACCGGCGCGTTCCCGGCGCGGGGCCGACCATTCGCAGTGACATTGTGGATGTGTATGTCTTTCGGCGCGCAGCTGAGTCGGTTGAAGTTCTCCAGCTTCGGCGCGCCAGGCCTCCGTTCGCTGGTGACTGGCACCCACTCATGGGGCACATCGAAGCGGGCGAGACGGCTGAATCGTGCGCACGCCGCGAACTGAACGAGGAAGTGGGTCTGGCGGCGTCCGATGCTTCAGTGCTCGGATTCTGGCAACTCGAACAGGTGCATCCGTATTTCCTCGCTGAGATTGACGCGATCATTCTCAGTGCCCGATTCGCGGTCGAAGTGTCGGGCGACTTCTCGCCGAGGCTTAATGATGAGCACGATTCGGCACGATGGGTCGCCGCACGCGAGTTCGCCACGAAACTGGTCTGGCCGGGGCAGAAAATGGCCTGCCAGGAAATCGTGACTGAACTGGCCCGGCCGGGGTCGCTTGCCGCCGAGCGACTGCGGCTGCCGTGAGTGGGCTAAGGTCTGGGAGTGGGTCGCGATTCCGCCGGTTCGGTATGGTGTTTGGCCCAACCGGAATGAGGACTTCCGGGCCCAGGGTGATTTGTGCCCTCTGCGAGTTTGCCATCGAATGACGACGACCATCCACACGCCGACGACGGAGTTTGAAAAGAAGGATCGCTGCGCCGAGCTCGACCATCGGCCGCGCGTGCTGCTCGGCAAGATGGGGCTCGACGGGCACGATCGCGGCGTGAAAGTGATCGCCCGCGCGCTGCGCGATTCCGGTGTGCATGTGATCTACTCCGGTTTGTGGCAGACGCCGAAGAGCCTGGCGATCAGTGCTCGCGACGAAGACTGTGACGTGGTCGCGGCATCGATGATGAGCAATTCGCATCTGGTGCTCGGGCCGAAGCTCGTGGAAGCGCTCGATGAGCTTGGCCGGCGCGACATCCCGGTGCACATGGGTGGGATTCTGCCTCAGGAAGATTTTCAAGCGCTGTATGACTCCGGCGTCAAGCGATTGATGACCACCGGCGTCGGACTAATGGACATTGTCAACAGCGTGCGCGAAGAAGTGAATCCGCTGGACCCAATCGTGTCGTCGGGGCACCCGGTGGCGCAGTTGGCGCGTGATATTTCGCTGTTGCATGCGGGCAAAGACATCCGGAAGGACGCGAAGCGCCGCCGGCCGGCGCGCGTGATTGGTGTGACGGGTTCGCCGGGCGCCGGCAAATCAACACTGGTTTCGCAGCTCGCGGCGGAGCACACGTTGCGATCGGAAAAAGATTCGAAACTCGGGCGCGTCGCGGTGGTGGCGTTCGATCCGATGTCGCCGATCACGGGCGGCGCCTTGCTTGGTGATCGACTGCGCGTCGACTTCAATCGCCTTGGTGAATCGGTGTTCTATCGATCACTCGCGATTCGCGGCGAGGATTACCACGCGCTCGATGACATCATCGAACTGATCGGCGGGTGCGAAGTGGATGGCGCGCCCGCGTTTGACTTGCTCTTCGTCGAGACGGTTGGCGCCGGGCAAAACGAAACGCGCGTGCGAGATCACGTTGACCAGACGGCCGTGGTGCTGACGCCGGGCATGGGCGATGCCGTGCAGATGGACAAGGCCGGCATCCTCGAAATCGCCGACATCTTCGTCTGCAACAAGGCGGATCATCCCGGCGAGAACGAACTGGTCCGCGACTTGCGAGATATCGCAGGGCGTCGCGCAATTGTTGAAACGGTGGCCACCAAAGGACAGGGTGTGCCGGAGTTGCTGGACGCGCTCGTTGGGGCGTAGGAGCCGCGCATGGCGACGGAACAGATCGACGCCACGCACGAGAACCCCGAAACACATGCCTTGCAGTGCATGGAGATCTGGGGCGGCAATCGCGCCATTGACAGCGCGATTTCAACGACCGGCATTGATGCCTGGATCTACAGCGAGCCGTTTGAAAGTGGCGTCGGGGGCGGTGATATTCATTACGTCTCGATGTGTGCGTCTGGCCGCATTGCGCGGTTTGTCGTTGCGGATGTCTCAGGCCATGGCGAAGGCGTGAGTGAACTGGCGGCGACGCTCCGGCGCCAGATGCGCCGGCACATCAATCGCGTCGATCAAGCTTCTTTTGCGCGGGCGCTGAATGAAGCGTTTCGGCGGCTCGCGGAGGTTGGTCAATTCGCGACGGCGCTGCTGGCGTCGTACGACGCGCCGACGAACCATTTGATTGTGTGCAACGCCGGTCATCCGCGACCGCTGCTGCGCCGCGCCGGTGAGACCACGTGGACGCTGCTGGATCGACATGCCGGGTGCGCTGTGATCGATCATGGGGGAGGCGAATCCGGGCTTCCCCTTGGAGTCGTTGAGGACACGGATTATTTTCAATTCGCGGTGCCGCTGAAGCCGGGTGATCTCGTGCTGATTTACACCGACGCGATGATCGAAGCGAAAGGCGAAGATGGGCGGCTGCTTGGCGAGGACGGATTTCGCACCTTGCTCGATGGAGTCTCGCCGCAAGCAGACGCTGTCATCCCTGAAGCGCTTGAGAGATTAAATCGCGTGCGCCGTGGCGTCGCGGCGGATGATGATGTCACGGCGCTGCTGCTCCATCACAATGGGGGAAGCCCGCCGAGTTTGAGCTTTGCCGAGCGCGCGCGGGTCATTGGGCGGCTCATCGGCCTTGGGGGCGATTGAGGGCTGATCGCCCTGATTTTCTGTTGCAATTGATGGGGCCTCGTGGGACGATGTGGTGGGGCGCACTCACCCGAACGCACACTTGAATCGAAGCGGTTGGGTCGAGGGGGCAGGCAACGAATCCGCGCTCCATTGCCGGGATTCATGTCTTTCATTGGAAAGGACTTGGTGATGATGACTCGAAGCAGAATCGTGGCGTGTCTGGGACTCGCCGTGGGCGCGATGATGGTCTCCGCGGTTGCAGTGGCGCAGCAGGGTGATCGCAAGCGCGCGAATCAGCCCGAGCGCACAACGAAGGCGGAGCCGCAAGCGCCGTCCATGGACGAATCCATGGAAATGTGGATGAAGTACTCAGAGCCCGATGAGCATCACAAGCTCCTCGAGCCGATGGTCGGCAACTTCACCACGAAGGCGAAGGTGTGGATGGATCCGACCTCCAGCGAGCCGAGCGTGTCTGACGGCACGATGAAGACGGAATGGGTGCTGGGTGGCCGGTTCCTTCAACAGCACTACAACAGTGATTTCATGGGCATGCCATTTGAAGGCCTCGGCATGTTGGGCTTTGACCGCTACAAGGAGCAGTACACCGGCTACTGGTGGGACACGTTTGGCACGACGACATACGAGTCGCGCGGCTCCGTGAATGAGGCCGGCGACACCATTACGATGTACGGCGTGATGCAGGATCCGGCGCAGGACGGCCGATTGGTCCGGACACGCGACGTGACGCGCATCATCAGCAAGGACAAGCACGTGATGGAAATGCATCACGATCAGCCGGACGGCTCGTGGATAAAGGTCATGGAGATCACCTTCACGCGGGCGTCACGCAGCTAAGTCACTTCTGATCGCGGCGAGAGGGGCCTCGTCGCGACCGAAGAGAAAGAGCCGCTCAGGGCGCCGCGATGGTGTCCGGAGCGGCTCTTTTTGTGCGCTCAGGCGCACGTCGCGGCAGTATCTAGAATCGTCCCATGAGCGGAGCTACAGCAGAGGTGAGCGGGGCAGGCGCCAGAGCGAAAGCCGCGCGGATGCATCGGTTCGAGGTTAGGACCAAATCGGGACGTACGGACCCGCGGGCGGCGGCGTTGCGGCGTGAGGCGGCAGCGATTGGCATCCCCCTCGAGGATGTCCGCGTGGCGCGGCTGTACCTCGTGCACGGGGCCTTGGATTCGAAGCAGGTCAATCGGATCGCGATGGAGCTGCTGGCGAACCCGGTGCTGGAGGATGTCGAACAGGGAGCGTCCTCATCTCCGAGCGGGGCTGTCTGTGTTGAGATTCATCCGCTTCCCGGCGTGATGGATCCGCCGGCCCGAACGGTCGAAGCCGCGATCGGTGCGCTGATTGATGCCCATGACGTCGAAGCATCCACGGGCTGGCGGTATGAATTGACCGGTGCGACTCGTGAACAGGCGGAGGGCCTTGCAAAGCGCTTGCTCGCCAACCCCGTGATTCAGGCGATTCACTTTGAGCCTTTTTTTCCAGGCGCATTCCCACATGGCGAAAAGCGTCCGTTTCAGCTTTCGCACGTCACGATTCGCGATCTGAGTGATGACGAGTTGCAGACGCTCAGCCGCGACGGGCATTTGTTCTTGTCGCTCGATGAGATGCGTGCGATTCAGACGTATTACCGCGACGCGAATCGTGAACCGACGGACATCGAACTTGAAACGCTTGCACAAACGTGGTCGGAGCACTGCGTTCATAAGACGCTGAAGTCTGATGTGTTGTATCGCGGCCCGAAAGACGACATCATCGATTGGTCCAATCGTCCGGGGCATGTGGTGCAACCGGATGGCTCGGTGAAGATCGACAACTTGCTGAAATCCACCGTCGCCGCAGCGACGCATGAACTGATTGCGGACGGCCTTGACTGGACGCTCAGCGTGTTCGTAGACAACGCGGGGATCATTGCGTTTGACGATGACCACGCGGTCTGCGTGAAAGTCGAAACGCACAATCACCCAAGCGCGATTGAGCCGTACGGCGGCGCCGCGACGGGCGTGGGGGGCTGCATTCGCGACATCATGGGCACGGGGCTGGCGGCCAAGCCCATCGCAAACACTGATGTGTTTTGTGTCGCGTATCCGGATGGATGGGGTGACACGGCGCAAGGCGGCGCCAAGCAATTGCCTGCTGGATGTCTGCACCCGAAGCGGATTCTGAAGCAGGTTGTCGCTGGCGTGCGCGACTACGGCAATCGGATGGGCGTGCCGACGGTGTCGGGATCGGTGTATTTCGATGACCGGTACGTTGGAAATCCGCTCGTGTATTGCGGGTGTGTGGGTGTGATGCCGCGCGACAAGATTGACGGGCATGCGAAGCCCGGGGATCTGATTGTGGCGCTTGGTGGGCGCACCGGGCGCGATGGTATTCACGGCGCGACGTTTTCGAGCGCGGAACTCACGGACACGCACGCGGATGAGTTTTCGCACGCGGTGCAGATCGGCAATGCCATTGAAGAAAAGAAGGTGCTGGATGCGATCCTGCGCGCGCGCGACCACGAGAGCGGCACGCTTTTCCGCGCGATCACGGATTGCGGCGCCGGTGGGTTCTCCAGCGCCGTTGGTGAAATGGGTGAGAAGGTCGGCGCGGAGGTGCACCTTGAGCGGGCGCCGCTGAAATACGACGGCCTGACGTACAGCGAGATCTGGATCAGCGAAGCGCAGGAGCGCATGGTGCTGTCGGTGGCGCCGGATCGGTTGGAGGCGCTCCAGGAAATTTGCGATGAGGAATCCGTCGAGCTTGCCGTGCTGGGCACGTTTGGCACACCGAAGAGCGAACTGATATTGAATTTTCACGGCAATGAAGTCGGCCGCATCGGCATGGAGTTCCTGCACGATGGTCTGCCGAAACTGACGCGCGAGGCGACATGGAGCCAGAGCCCCGAGCGCCAGCGAGGGGTCACTGAGACTTCAAGCAACGCGCACAATGTCGACCTGAACAGCGACGTCCGATCCACACTCCTCAATCTCCTCTCACACCCCAACATCGCGTCGAAACGCTGGATCGTGCGCCAGTACGACCACGAAGTGCAGGGCGGCGCCGTGATCAAGCCGCTGGTCGGGCCGAACGGCGATGGCCCGGGCGATGCGACGGTGATTCAACCGGTCGCGGGCTCAACACAAGGCCTGGCAATTTCGCAGGGGCTGGCCGTTCCTGCGGGCGACCCGGCGGCGGGGGGTGATCCGTACCTGATGGCGCTTGAAGCAGTCGACGAATGCGTGCGCAATCTGGTGTGCGTCGGCGCTGATCCCTCGCGCATCGCGATCCTCGACAACTTCTGCTGGCCGAGTTGCGCGAAGCCGGAGAATCTCGCTTCGCTCGTGCGCGCCGCCGAAGGGTGCTACGACGCGGCGAAGGCGTATCGCACACCATTCGTCAGCGGCAAAGACTCGCTCAACAATCAGTTCACGACGGAAGACGGTCGCACGATTGAAATCCCACCGACGCTGCTGATTACGGGCATCGGCATTGTGCCGGACGTATCGGAATGCGTGACGATGGATTTGAAGGGCGGCGGTCCAAAGGGTTCGTCGTTGTTTCTCATTGGTCCGGCGCCGAGGAAGGCGCTGGATGTCGCTGAAGGCGTGCGCACAGCGAACGCGATTCATGAGTTGATTCGCGCAGGGCTGATTCTCTCGGCACACGATGTTTCCGAGGGCGGCGTCGCGGTCGCCGCGGCGGAGATGGCGCTGGCGTCAGGCATGGAAGGCGTCACGCTCGTTACCGATTGGCTGGCGCAAGCGTCCGAGACGAAGGACACCGCCGCAGCGCTCTTCGGCGAAGGCGGCTCGCGATACCTCGTTGAAGTGAGCGCAAAGCACTTTGATCGTTCGACATTTGAAGGCGCTTTCCGCGATCAGATGGAGAAATCCGGAGCGAAGTTCGCCGGCGTGGGGTTCGTTGAACCGGGGCAGAAGGGCTTTTCAATCGTTCCCACCGCCGGCGCCGCCAAATCGATAGCGCAATTCGACGTTGATGAACTCAAGAACGCGTTTCTGGGCACGCTAGATTGGTGATCATTCGCGAAAAGGTGAGGCCGTCATGTTGTTCATGGTGATTGAACGATTCAAAGGCGGCGACCCCGGGCCGGTCGGAGAGCGCTTTCATTTGCGTGGGCGCCTCATTCCGGAAGGCAACAGCATTGAGTTCGTCGCAAGTTGGATGACCAGCGATGGGGCAGCGTGCTATCAACTGATGCAAGCACCATCGCGCGACGCGCTCGATTCGTGGATGGTGAACTGGAGGGATCTTGTTGATTTTGACGTGGTTGAAGTGATGCCGAGCGCCGATTTCTGGGCAATCCGAAACGCAAAATGATCACGGTTTGCCTTGATTTTTATATTTCACATTGCACGGCTCTGCCCGATTGCGATTGAGTGAGTTCATCAATGAGAAACCGCCCGATCGAGTCAACGGTCGATCAGGCGGGGAGGAGAGAGGGGAGTGTGTGTCGTCAAATGCAAAGTGGGGCTTACTCAGCGTGCTGATCAAACAGCCCGGGCCAGTTCGTATTCGCACGCGAGACGCTTCCCTCAAAGTCCGCATTGAATTTCTTCAGGATGTCAGCGTTGACGTTGAGGTAGAGCTTTCCGTTTCGGACTTGCGCCGTCGTGATGTCGACTGGAAGCAGCACGTTGATTGAGACGCCGTAAGAGCAGAAACCGCCATACTGAGGAACGAATCGCTCAGGGTCTGCGAGGAAGGTCCTCTTGCTGGTTTCAGAGGCGAAGAGATACGTGGCGCCGGCGTGCTGAGCACGGATCGTGGGAGAGCCGTTGATCGGTTTCTCACTCTGGAAAAAGCTGACCGGGTCGAAACCATCGAGGCCGATTCCGCTGGCGCCCGAAACATTGACGAGGGTTCCGCGAGCGCCGGAAATCTTCGCAACGGCCTCGTCGGTGCTCCACACATCGCTCGCGATCATGCGGTAGTTCACAAAGGCGGCTTCGAATCCGTCATAGCCCGGCAGCTTCGCGGCGGCGGTGGCGTCGGAGACGATCACAACCTCAAAACCTTCCTCGATCAGGTCTCGCATATGCGATTCCACGCAAAGGTTTGCGGACATGCCTGCGAGAACGATCTGGTTGATGCCGGCCTTGCGGAGCTGTAGCGCCAGATCATTGGACTCGGGGCCATAAACTTTGTGAGGCCCGACGACGACCGTCTTGCCATCGTTGATGTACGGCTTGTACCGGTTCAGCCAATCGGCGCCCGTACTTTCAATGGATGATGCGTCGAGCGGGCCGGTTCGATCGAACATGCCGATGTTGTGCATCAGCTTTTCGAGAGCGCCCTCGAATTTCCAGTTGTGGTCGTGCGGGTAGTAGTAGTGGGGACTGACGAAGACGCGCGAATTGCTGCTCTGGGCAGCCATGAAGAGACGTTCGAGGTTTTCGACCGTTCCGTTTTCGATGACGCTCTCGCCAACCACGCCCCAGGCCACGCCTTCAGGGCTGAGGAAGTCGTTTTGCGGATCGATGACGACGAGCGCGAATTCGCCATAGTTGAGGTTCACGCCAGGACGCGGAATCGGCGCATCATCGCGCGGCCCGTCGATGTAATGGATTTGAGCGGTTCCGTTCAGCGGCTCATGATTCTTGTGATTGCTTGGCTGGGCTTCAGCCGCGACGGAAGCAAAAGCGCCGATCACAAGGGTTGCTGTCGTGATGATGGTGTTCGTGAACATCTTGATTTCCTTTCTCTCTTGGACTCTGATGGATCGAGGCACGTTGAAACGGAAGTGATTCGGGCAGGCGTGAACGAATCAGGTTGTGCTGCGCCATTTCGTGACGTTCACCAAACGTCTGGAATGCCCTCATGTGACGTTGGTCTCGGACCTGGCGCGGGCCATCGAAAGCGGCGTTCGGTTTCTGCTATTGGGAGATCGTTGATGCTGGCCTCGCGGCGCCGCATCAGGCCGGCTTCGTCAAACTCCCACAACTCGTTTCCGTAGCTACGGAACCACCGGCCTTCGGTGTCGTGCCACTCGTATTGAAATCGCACGGCGATACGGTTCTCGCGAAATCCCCACAGCGCCTTCGCGAGCCGGTAGTCAAGTTCCCTGCTCCATTTGTGTTGCAGAAATGCTTGAATCTCTTTGCGCCCACGAAGGAACCGGTCGCGATTGCGCCATTCGCTGTCTGGCGAGTAGGCCATCGCAACGCGCTTCGGATCGCGGCTGTTCCATGCATCCTCCGCAGCACGGACTTTCGCGATGGCTGTGTCGGGCGTAAACGGAGGGACAAGTGCGCGCGATGTTCGCGCCGATGCAGAAGCGTCGGGGAGGGGTTCAGACTTCATGTCAGGCTCCTTGCGGCGGCGCATTCATTCAGAGAACAGCCGTCGACACACGTGATTAGCGAGCGGACGCGGTGAGTTCGGTCGGGGCCCATTCGACGGCCGCGAAGGCGCTATCGAGCGGTGTGTTTGCAATGTGATTTGTGTAGTTGGACATCACCTTCATCGCAGTGCCCAAGATGACTTCCAGGATGGTGCGCTTCGTATAGCCAGCGGAAAGCAGCGCATCGATTTCACTCTGCTTGGGCCAGCCGCGGCTCTCATTAATTCGCACAGCAAAGACTCGCAGGGCTTCCAGCTTTGGATCTGTGAGTTTCGTGCCGTCACGAAGCGCTTCAATGACATCGTCAGGCACACCCTGGGCCTTGGAGATACCGGTGTGTGCCGCCATGCAATAGGTGCAACCGTTCAGGCGATTATTGACCATCAGGATGATCTGGCGCTCAGTCGGCGTTAGGTCGGTCTTGTCGAAAATCGTTGCCAGACTCATGTAGCCCTCAAGGAGGGCCGGAGCTTCGGCCATCGTGGCGAGCAGATTTGGCAGGAATCCGAAGGCCGTCTGAGCTCCTTCGATAAGTTCCTTCGAATCGGGCGCCGTCTCAGCGGTGTGGATTGGGAATCGTGACATAACGAACCTCCTTCAGGCAATGCGATACCCGGCCCGACGAATCGCTCGACGGATGTGGGTATGGCGGGTTGTGAGTGCGCGGGACGCGCCGTGACTCGTGGGGCCCTGCGGGCCGATCATCCATGTAGATCTGAATATGGATGCCACTGAGCCAAATATACTGACTAATCAGTATGTGTCAATGCACTGGCTTTTTATTTGTCAAAAAAACTGCAAGACTGATTCTATTGGCCACTATGCGACGATAATTCATTCGCAAGGCGAACTTCTTTGTGGTGGAGGAATCTTGATTTAGGGCCAGTTATACTATACAGTCAGTATCTATTCCTGTCCCCTCAAAGGAACCTCCTCATGCCTCCGAGCCGGCGAGAAGATCTGATCGACGCGGCGATGCGTGCTTTTTACAAGCACGGTTTCCACGCTTCGAGCCTCGACGACATCCAGAAAGAGGGCGGCATCAGCCGCATGACGCTCTACAACCACTTCAAGTCCAAGGATGAGCTGGTTGTGGCAGCAATGCGTCGGCGCGACGAGATTTTTCGCAACCGCCTGATGAAGTTTGTTGAGTCGAAGGCAAAGTCGCCGCGCGAGCGGCTGCTCGCCGTGTTTGACTTCCACGAGGATTGGTTCACGGGCAACGAGTTTTGCGGCTGCATGTTCATCAATGCGTCCGCGGAATTTTCGGCTGCCGACTCGGCGCCGCGACGCATCGCTGCTGAGCATAAACAAGAAATCGTGCGATACCTGCGGGAGCAGTGCGAAGCGGCGGGATTTTCGAATCCGGGTGAAATTGCTGAGCAGCTCAACATTTTGCTTGAGGGCGCGATTGTCA
Source organism: Phycisphaerales bacterium (assembly GCA_029260345.1). Lineage (GTDB taxonomy): Bacteria > Planctomycetota > Phycisphaerae > Phycisphaerales > UBA1924 > OFTM186. Next base: position 164,922 of record JAJDDK010000006.1, read on the forward strand.
CCGCTCGTGTTGTTGGGCAAGTCGCCGCCGGCGGGAATGATCCGGGCGCTTCAGCTCGGCTTGCAAGACAAATGGCATTCGAAATACTCGATCGGGCGTCAATCGCCACATAGTTGAGATCGCGCCACGCGATCCACGATTTGGATCAGCTGGCTTGATTTGAAGCCACTAGCTGAAACTGTCGCCCATATTGAGAAGATGATCGAAAGGCGTCGCTCAGCAACTCTGAGTGTCGTCAAGAAATCGAAGCGGAGAGGGGGGGATTCGAACCCCCGATGCCCAAAGGGCATACCGGTTTTCGAGACCGGCGCATTCAACCACTCTGCCACCTCTCCGGTGGTGCGGGCGGGCATTCTGGCGGCGCCCGCAAGGAGTTTCAACTGGACCGGTCGATCAGTCCTCGATCCCGAGCTGCTCAATGAACGGATCGAGCGAACGATCGCGCCCGAGAAACGCTCGAATGGATCGCTCCACGTCGCGTGAACCGCCGGGAGCGTAGATCTCATCGCGCAGGCGGCGGCCGATCTCCTGGCTCATCAAACCGTCCGGAGACTCTTCGAACGCGGTCGCGAGGTCCGCCGCGATAGCGTCAGCCCAAGCGTAGCCGTAGTAGCCGGCGTCGTAACCAGTGAGGTGACCCCAATATGCCGCCAGATTGGTGCCGGCGGGCGCGGCGAGGAAAACCTCAGCGAGAGCCTCGTTCATAATCTCTTGCGAATCTTTGTATTCCCCGGCGTCGTGCATGCGAAGATCGGCGATGCCGAACGCAAGCTGGCGGCGATACAACGTCGCGACGGTCGCGTTCTTGGCTTCCTCCATTCGGGCAAGAACTTCGGGATCTATCTTCTTGGATGGGTCGCGGTAGTCCGCGGCGAAACGATCCAGCACGTCCGTGTCCCACACCCAGGCTTCGAGCATTTGCGATGGCGCTTCGACGAAGTCGCGCGGCACGTTGGTGCCCGCGAATCGCGCGTGCCCGGCGCGGGTCAGAATCGTGTGCATCGCGTGGCCGAATTCGTGGAAGAGGGTTTCGACTTCGGCGTGGGAGAGCAGCGACGGCGCCTCGCCCCGGGCTGGGGTGAAGTTGCACACCAAGGCGCACACCGGCCGCTGGAATTGGCCGTTGCGAAGCTGCTTGCCGCCGATGATGTCGAACTGCGCGAAGTGGTTGTATTTGCCTTCGCGCGGGAACATGTCGAGGTAAAAGAGGCCCATCGGCTCGCCGGTGATAGAGTCGCTCACGGCGTACAGCGCGACGCCCTCATACCACACCCACGTCGATTCAATCCGATCGATGCGGATCTGGAAGATCTCTTCGAAGATGTCAAACATGCCTGCAAGTGTTTGCTTCAAGGGGAAATAAACACGCAGCGCTTCAACGTCGATGTCGTACTTGCGCTTCTTGAGTTGGTTCTCGTAGTACCGCCAGTCCCAGTGTTCGATGACCGCGTTGCGATCACCAGTGTCGGCGGCTTTGAGCGCGGCCATTTCGGCAAGTTCGGCCTGGAATTTGGGCTCCAGCCCGTCCGAGAGATCGGAGACAAAAGTCATGGCGCGTGCGCCGGTGCCAGCCATCTTAGGCTCGATTTGGTAGTCGTCCCATGAGTCATAACCGAGCGCCGATGCGATTTCGTCGCGCACACGGATCATGTCGTTGAGCAGCGCCGTGTTTTCTTCCTGCACGATGGAATACCGTGCGGTCTTCAGCTTCTTGCGCGCCGCTTCATTCTTCATGTTTTGCATGGCCTGCACGAACTGGGGCGTCACGGTTGCCTTGATGCCGTACATTTGAACGCCGCCTTCGACCTTGCCTTGCTCTCTTGCTTGTTCAATCAGGAAGTCGGGCGCGCCGGCCATCTCAGCCTCCGTGAAGTACACCGTGACATCAGCATTGGTGATGTTGGTGTTGAATGCGGTGGAGAGCGCGGTGAGTTCCTTCTGCAATGCTTCGACCTGGGCGCGGGTTGACGCATCAAGGTGCAGACCCGCGCGGCGGTAGTCGCGCATGGTCTCGTCGAACAGACGCAGGTCCTCACTGAAGAGTCGCGGACGACGACCGGCCTGGTAGGCGGATTCGAAGGCTTTGCACGCCGCGTACACGTCTTCGCGATACTGCACTTCCGTGAACCAGTCCTGCATGCGCTGCACCTGCTCCGTCGCCGCCGCGCGGACGGCGGCGTCAGGGCTCGTTTCCTTGATGAGAAACAGCCGGTTGATCACCGTGATCACCGGATAGAGCACATCGTCGATGGCGAGAATCGTGGAATCGAACGAAGCGGAGGAAAGCTCCTGCGCCGCGATGCGGTCGAGCCCGAGGTCCGCCTGCACGAGCACATCATCCGTCGTCGTGACGACCTCTTCAGGGGTCGTTTCAAATCGCGGAAGAGTGATGAGGTCGCCGAAACGCTTCGCTTCGAATTGAAGCTCAGTGATCGTGGTGGTGGTTTCGGTGGCGCTTGTCGTGTTGGCGGCATACGTCCGGAGCGGCTTCTGCTGCCTGGATTCCTTGCTGGCGCAGCCAACCGTTGCAGCAGTCGCGGCGACTAACAACACGAGTCGAACAATCGATGAGAGTGAAAACACGAGCGAGTCTCCTTTCCGCCACGATCGGCGACACGGAGACGGCGCTTCGGAGCGCGCGCCGTCACCGGCGCGACAGTGTACCACCGCGTGCAGTTGGTCAATTGGTAATGGAATCAGGCCGCGTACTGGCCTTCGGAGGCGGCGTCCGTCTCGGTCGCACTCTTTGCCGGCTCGTCATCCGCCCATCCGTAGCGTTTCTTGTCCTCGGCGAGTTCATCACTGAGGGTGGATTCCCACTGCGGCAGGTTCGTGTCGTGCGCCGCCTTGGCGAGCATGTGACTGCCGATAGGCGTCGCGACAAAGATGAACACAATCGTGATGGCGGATTTCGTGAGAATGGGCGCCGCGTTGAGATGGAAGCAGGCCGCGATCAGCATCGCGGTCAGTCCGAGCGTCACACAGATCGACGCGGCGTGAATGCGGTTGTATGCGTCAGGGAGACGCACCACGCCCATGGCGCCGATGAACATGAAGCACAGCGCCGCCAGCAGGAATCCTGCCGACAGAAAGTCAAAGAGGGCCCGAATGGTGAGTCCGTCGAAGATGTTCATACGGCGCGCCTCCGTGCGATGAACTGCGCGAATGCCAGTGTCGAGGCGAATCCGAGGATCGAAATAATCAGGACCGCGTCGAAGAACATGAGCGTTCGAATGCGAATGGTCAGCAGAATCGACAAACCAACAACCTGCATGGCGATGGTGTCGCTGGCGAGGCCGCGGTCGGCAAGCGTCGGGCCGCGCAGCAGTCGCCACAAGCACATCACGAAAGCGAGCGAGAGCGTGATCATGCCCACGTCGACCACGACGAAGAGCGCCGTCTGCGCGGCCGCTTCCCAGTCCGTCGTGGGCGGAGGGATGGGGATCGTGCTCTCATCGGCGTGAGATTCGTCGCCGTGCGGCGCCGCCGCCAGCATCGTGGAGAGGTGTGTGAGCATGTTCATGCGAATAGCCCTTGTTCAACCACACGGGCGACGTCATCGATGTCGCGCACGGCGTCGTCGCGATTTTCCGCGTACATGCAATGGATGTACAGCCATTTGTCGTCCGGGCTGACGTCGATCACGAGTGTGCCGGGCGTCAGTGTGATGGCGCTGGCCAGCGCGGTGCGGTGAGCATCGGTGAATCCGTCAACCGAGTACCGAATAATGCGAGGCTTCTGGTGCATCTTCGGCGTGAGCACTTCCCACGCGACCTGCAGGTTGGATTGCACCATCATGCGGATGAAGCGCCCGAAGGAAGAGAGCAGTCGCCAGCCACGACCCAGATACGACGTTTCACCCGCGGCGCCGGAGTACACACCGATGATGAGCGCGCCGACCACAAGGCCTGCGAGGAAGTTCCATTCCGAGACGGAGCCGGTCAGCCCCATCCAGACAATGGCGAGACCGAGATTCAAGAGGAAGCGTCGCATCAGTGATCTCCCCCGTGCGTATTGGCGACCTTGATCGACGTTGATTCATCGCCCTTTGCCACGATTTCCGGCCAGGCGCCCGGGCCGAGAACGGCAGCGACATACGAGCGCGGCTCGTTGAGTTCGGCAGTGGCGTCCGAAGTGCGCCCCTGGAAGAACTCAGCGCCGAGACCAAGGGTGAGCGAACCGATCACAAGCATCGCAAGGCCGACATACATCGGTGCGACGGCGATGCGATCGCTCACGTTTTCGATGCGTTCAGCGACGCCTTCACGATGCTCCGGTCCCCAGAAAGTTCGGATCCAGACGCGGCCAAGCGCGAGCAGCGTGAGGAACCCGGTGCAAAGTCCGAGGGCCGAGAGCAGCCAATATCCCTGACTGCTCAATCGGAATCCCTCTTTGAGCAGGAGGAACTTTCCAAAGAAGCCGGAGAAGGGTGGCAATCCAATGAGGCTGATCATCGCGACAAAGAAAAACACGCTGAGCCACGGCGCCTGTCGATACAGACCACCTGTTTCAGCAAGGTCGCTGGAGCGCTGGTATCGCTCAATCAGGCCGCACGCAAGGAAGAGCGCCGCCATGACGAGCATGTGCTGGATCATGTAGAAAACGGTGCCCGAGAGCGACGTCGGCGTCATGATCGCAAGCCCGAAAGCCATGTATCCAATATGGCTGATGAGAAGCATGGCCAGCACGCGCCGCGTCTCTCGCATGGAAAGCGCTGCAAGCCCACCAAGGATCATGGTCAGCCCTGCCGCGAACGGGAGGATTGTCGCGAAAGCGCCGTCGCCTCGAATGTTCGGCGCCGCCAATGCCATTGGTGAAAGCCGCACAAGGGAGTAGATGCCGACTTTTGTGAGCAGTCCCGCAAAGAGCGCGGCGACCGTGATCGAGCACGTGTGATACGTGTCGGGCAGCCAGAACCACAAGGGGAAGAGCGCTGCCTTCACGGCGAACACAAAGAGCAGCATCATCGCCACGGCGCCGAACGCAGAAGGCAGCGGCGTGCCGCCCGGCATGGTGGACTGGGCCACACACACGGCGAGGTCGGCGTAGTTCAACGTGCCGGTCATGCCGTAGATCAACGCGGCGCCGAGGACGAAGAACGTCGAGCCGACGAGGTTGATCATCACGTACTTGTAGCACTGTGAGAGCTGCTGCTTGCCACCACCGAGGCACATCATGGCGTAGCTGGCCATGAGCATGATTTCGAACGCGACGAAGAGATTGAAGATGTCGCCGGTGAGGAAGCTGAAATTCACACCCATCATGAGCAGCATGAAGAGCGGGTGATACCAGCCGCGGCCGACTTCCTGTTCCTTCGACGTCAGTCCGTAGACGTAGACGCACAGCGCGACGAATGAAGCCGCCGCCAGGAGCAAACCGCTGAGCTGATCGAAGACGATCGAAATCCCAAACGGCGCCGGCCACTGGCCGGCTTGCGAGACGATCACGCCGTTGCTGCCGAGCGACGCCAGCCCGCCGATGGCGAGGGCGACGCACGCGATGAGCGAGACGACGGTGATGAACCGTTGCGCCGGCGCCCAGCCGCGAAGCATTGTGGTGAGGATCGCCGAGAACATAGGCACGACGATGAGCAGGACTATCCAGTTCGAACCATCCATGGAGCGATTCCTGGAGAAGAGTTCAGAGCGTGGTGAGCACGGTGGGACGATCGTCGTTGGCGAGTTCATCGGCAGCGAGGTGATTCACGCGCCGATACGTCGCAACGAGAAGCGTCAGAAGAAACGCCGTGACAGCAAAGCTGATGACGATGGCCGTGAGGATCAGCGCCTGAGGCAGCGGATCAACCGGAATTGATGCTTGCGTGAGAATCGGGGGGCCGAGGAGCACGGTCTTTTCTTCAACGACGCGGAGCGGCTGGCCGCTCATCGCGAGGATGCCAAGGTTGGCGCCGTGCGAGAGCAGGAACAGACCCATCGCCATGCCCTTGAGTTCGCGTCCCAAAAGCAGGTAAATGCTCACGCCGAAGATGACTGCGACACAGATCGCGATAAGGAGTGTCATGTTTCAAGCTCCTCGGTCAGTCGATTGATAACGCCGACAGCGACCGCAACGACCACGATCAGCACGCCGAAATCAAAGAAGACAACGGTCGAATAGTGGAACGGATCCGACCCGGCGAGCGGGATGTACCCGGTGTGCGACCGCAGAATCGGATACCCAAGCGCGACCGGAACAATTGCGGTGATGAGCGCAATCAGGAGTCCCGCCGCGGCAAGCGTTCCAGGCTTGATGGGAAGAAGGCTCTTGAGCGCTTCGGGACCTTTGGCCATCCGATAGACGGCGAGCGCCACAGATGCGACGAGCCCGGCGATAAATCCACCGCCCGGTTCGTTGTGGCCTTTGAAAAAGAGATACGCCGCGAAGATAAGACTGAGCGGCAGAATGAGCCGCATCGACGTTTGGAAGAGTGAACTACTGAGATGCTGCTGCGAGACGGCGCGCATACGGTCCTGCGCTTGGCGCGGCGCCGCGGCGATCAGTGCGAAGATGCCCATTGCGGCGATGGAGAGCACGGTGATTTCGCCGAGCGTGTCGTAGCCTCGAAAGTCCACAAGGATGACGTTGACGGAGTTGTCGCCGCCGCCGCCACGACCTTCGGTGAGTTCAGATCCTTCATACGAGTTGGCGAGGAAAAACTCACCAAGTTTGCCAGGAGCGGATTGCGCATCCACATGGCTGCCCGCCTGAAGCACGATCCAGCCGATCGAAATGCCGACAATGGCGCTGAACACGGCGCGACCCAGGACACCGGTCATGCGCACGCGCGGCGGCTCTTCGGGCAGTAGTCGCAGCACCAGCAGGAAGAGAATGACGGAAATGATTTCGAAGAGGAGCTGCGTCAGTGCGAGATCAGGCGCCTGATACAGGAGATAGAGGCCCGTCACGCTCATGCCGCAGGCGCCGAGCACAAGGACGCGCACAATGCGGCTCTTGAATATCGGCAATGAAATTGCTGTCGCGCACACCAGCGTAAACACGCACAGCGACGCGAGAATGAATCCTGTCGGCCCGCCCCAGATGGACGCGATGACGGGCAAGTTCAGCAGATCAGGATCGTGCAAGACCGCTGCGACAAGCCCGAGCAGGAACGCGCCCAACACCAGATAGGTGTAGTGGCGAATGTTGCCGGTTTGAATGGTGGCGAAGATCCCCCAGCCCATGCGGGAAAGAAACGACACCGACTCGGGGAAAATCTTGTTGTGGGGATCGACCACCGGGGTCCGCCAGAATGGCGACAGGCCGAGGACAATTCCGAGCGCCGTCGCCACTGCTGAAAGCATGAGCGGCACGCCGGCATGCGCCGCGGCGCTGAAGACGGTCGGCAGATGATCCCAGTACATTGCGTGCGTCTCGATTGGCGCGATCAAACGCTCATACAAGCCCGGTGCAATGCCGCCAATAAATTGCCAGGCGACGAGCGCCAGCGCCGGCAGCCAAAGCCAGATGGCCCAGCCATCGTGTGCATGATGTTCATCGTGCGCAGGCGGCGCATCTGACTCGGGTGAACGGAAGAAGGTCACCACAATGCGCACAAAGATGGCGACATTGAAAATCGCCGTGAGCACCGCGGCGCCGGCGATGAACCACATCCAGCTCGCCCATTCGACCGCGTGGTAGATTTGGTAGAGAAAGGCTTCTTTGGCGACAAACGAGAGCGTGAACGGTCCGGCGGCCAGTGCATACGCCGCGGCGATGGTGATCCAGGCCAACAGCGGTTTGACACGAACAAGGCCGCGAAGTTGTGAGAGGTATTTCTTGCCGACGGCGTGCGCGATGGCGCCCGCCATGAGGAAGAGCGGCGCTTTGTACAGCGCGTGATTCAAGATCTGCGTGATGGGCCAAATCAGATTCGGCTCTTCGTGATACGAGAGCGCGCCAAGGCCGTACATGCACGTCAAAAGGCCAAGCTGGCTGACGGTGGTGTAGGCGAAAATTTTCTTGAGTTCATCGGACCGCAGCGCGAGGAAGGCGCCAAGCAGCATGGTGACGGCGCCGAAGGCGACAAGCGTCGTGGTCCAGAACTCGACACCGGCGAATGCAGGGACAAGCCGTCCGAACAGGTAGATGCCGGCTTTGACCATCGTCGCCGAGTGCAGGTACGCGGAAACAGGTGTTGGCGCCGCCATCGCGCCGGGGAGCCAGTAGTGGAACGGCCACTGCGCGCTCTTGGTGGCGCCGCCGAGGAACATCAGCACAAAGGCCCACGGCAAGAGACCGGGCTGAGCCATGGCGTCGGCGCCTTGCACAACGATGGTGGTCGCTTCCGAGAAAAGCCATGTGCCTGTCGATTGTGCGAAGAGGATGACGCCGCCGAGCAGCGCCAGCCCGCCGAGTCCGGTCGTCACCAGCGCTTGCAGCGCCAATTGCACCGCCGTGCGATCGTCCCGATTCCAACCGATGAGGAGGAATGAACTGACGCTCGTGAGCTCCCAGAACAGGAGCATGGCCAGCATGTTGTCGGAAAGCACGAGGCCGAGCATGGCCGTCGCAAAGAGGCCGAGTGTGGGATAGAAGCGGTAGAGGGCGTTTTCATCCGGACCGAAGTAGCCGCGTGCGTAAAGCACGATCAGGGCGCCAACGCCGGACACCAGGAACGCAAAGAAGAGTCCCAGCCCATCCGGATTGAACGCGAAGTTCAATCCGAAGCTTGGCACGAATTCGAGCGTGACGTGCGACGGATCCGCGACACCCACGCCGAACGAATTCATGAACATGGCGAGGCTTGCCACAGACACCAATGGCCCGAGCAGCGCCAGCAGCGTGCGCGAAGTGGTCGTTTCGCGCGGCGCCAAAAGCGTGATCGCTCCAGTCAGCGCCGGAGCGAAGACAGCGAGCAACATCAAGAGAAGCGGTGTCGGTTCCATGTACGACCCCGTGACGTGGTAAATGCGGTCCGCGAACAATTGGCGGCAGGAAAAACGTCTTCCGGACCGTATCCGGGAGAGCAGCACCGAGTTCTATCGGTCCGTGTGGGGGGTGTCTGTCGCGAATCGACGCCTTTACGTCTGAGAAAATGTGTAATCAGGATGGGACGTGCTGGTTTGGCGGTTCATCGGATGCGTCTTCCGGGGAGTCTTCGCCGGCGCTGAGGCGCTGGAGCCCAAATTTCAGCAGCAGCGGGCCAATGAGTTCATGGATCCCAATGGCCGCGAGAACCAGCGAATACAGCGGATCGGCAAAAGGCTTTCCCGCGAATGTGGTTTGGACAATCGAGATGAGCGCAACGGAGACACCCGCCTGGGGGACGAACGCCGTCCACAGCCACGTGCGAATTGGTGGTCCCTGTTTGACCAGACGACACGCGATATCCGTACTGACCCAGATCGCGGCGGCGCGAACTCCGACCAGTGCGAGGGCCGCGGGCCAGAGTGATGCGAGCGCGTTCAGGTCGAGTTTGGCGCCGGCGACGGCGAAGAAGACGCAATACACCGGAAGGCTGAGGTCTTCCATGGTGTGGAAGAACGGTCCGACGCGCTCGCGCCATACGTTGCGCATGAGCAGCCCGGCGACCAGCGCCACGATCAGAGCTTCGAGATGCAGAAGTTCACTGACGAGCGCAATGCTCATGCACCCGGCGACGACGAAGATTGCCAGATGCGCGCGCACCACGTGCATGTACCACGCGAATCCAAGTCCGAAGATCGCACCGGCCAGCACCGATCCGAGCAGATGGACACTCAGCGTTCCAACGACACCACTCGGCTTTGTCGCTTCGCCTTCGGCGGGCTCGGTTTGCTCAGTCAGCGCTGGTTCCGCCTCGTTACTTTCATCGGAATCCGCGACTTGTGCGGACGCGGCGGCCATGCCTTCGCCACTTGGGGCGTTCTGGCCTCCCAGCATTCCGTTCGCGACAGCGATCACGACCGTGAACAGAACAATGAGCGCCAGGTCCTTTGAGATCATGACCGAGAGCGCGGCTTGGATTGAGTTTCCTTCCGCGCGAAGCTCGTTCATCACCGCAATAAACACGGCGGGCGATGCGGCCGTCGCAATCGTACCGGCGATGATCGCCGCGATAATGCGGGTTTCCGGCGCGTCGGCGAGACCGATGCTTGGCGCCAGCGCATACACGACGACCGTGACGCCGACCAGCACCGCAATGATTTGAATGATCGAAACGGACAAGATTAGCCGCATCGCTTTGCGCAAGAATGACAGTTCAATTTCGCCGCCTGCGGTCAGCGCAATGAGTGAGATGGCAAGGCTCTCAACCAGTTTCAGATGAATGATCTGGTCTTTGGGAACTACACCCAGCACTTGCGGCCCGATGATCATGCCGAAGATCAAGTAGCCGGAAAGCTTGGGTAATTGCAGCGTCTTGAAAATGCGACCAAAGAGCCATGAACCAAGCAGCAAGAGCCCGACGGAGAGTGTGGCGCCGGTCAGACTTTCGGGAAGCGTGGTGAAGGTGCGGTCCAGCGCGTCGCGCGCGGTGGACGCCGCGTCTGGAGCGCCTGTAGTGGGGCTCCAGCGCTGCACGAGCAGTGTGACCGCCAGCAGCACCAGCAATGCAAGGATGAGCCGCAAAATGCGAATCATGCGGCGGGCTCCTCGGTCGGCGCTGCTGGCTGTTCAGCAGCGGTCGGTCGTTTGCGCAAGCCGCGGGCCGCGACGGCGATCACGTCGCACGTGATTCCGGTGAGCGCGACAATCGCGAGCAGGCGGTGATTCAGGTCGGACGGAATAGCGATCACCAGCGCCACACCGAGCATGATCGCCATGGGGCTTTGACGAATTGGCGTGAGATGCAAGAGCTGCTTTGCAGAAAATTCGCTTGAGTTGGAAACGCGGCTCATCGCAACAATGGTCGGCTTGCACACAACACGAAGCAGAATGATCGCCGCAGCAATGACCAGCGCAAGTGGTCCCAGCCGAATATCGAGAAGCACACCCGCGACAATCCAGTACAGCGTCGCGACTGCATGTTCAGCCTCAATGATGAACCGCTCAAACTTTCGCAATTCCTTGCCGGCAAGATTCGCGATCACAATGCCCGCAAGCATCGCTGACAGCAGCGGCGACATTTCCAGTTCGTTGGCGGCGCCGGTGATAATCGCGACCACGCCGAGAAAAATCGCAAGCAATTCCGAGCGATTGCCTTGCGCCCGTCTCAGCCCGAAGCGGCTGATGATGCCAAGGACGATGGCGATCAAGATGAGCGCAACAAAGCGAAGCACCGGCGCCGTCGCGCTGAAGGTGAGCGATTCGATGTCGCGACCCCTCACCATCGCCAGTCCGAAGGAGAACACCAGCACGGCGACGGGTGTGGAGAGGCTCGCGGCGCCGCGCAGTGTGAGTGTCTCCGCTGAGTTTTGAGCATCGGCAAGGCGTAGCGAACGCGTCTCAGCGGTCCAGCCAATGGCGCCCGCAGCGAGCAGCGCGACTGGAGCAATCATCGCAATCGCTGAATCATGCTGAAACCAGTACGGGAGCAGAAGGGCCGCAGCAAAACCGAAGATCGCAATCGACGCCAGGGCGTCGATCAGCGAAAGGCGAATCATTGCGGATGGGAGCTGCTTGAGGATGTCGCGCCGAAGTTGCAGCCCGATCATGAGGCCGATCCAGCCGAGGCCGACCGTCAGCAGCGGGGAGGCATTGATCACGAGTTCGGGGCTCAGGATGCCGATGCCGCCCGGACCAATTGCAAGTCCGGCGAGCACGCCAAGCCAGCCGCCACTGACCAGCACGCCGACCACAGTCGCGCGGCGCAACTTCAGAAACGTCGCACTGGTGGCGACGTAGGCGAGGGCGACCAGCAGCAGGATGCCGAAGATGATCTCCATTGATCGCGCAGAGTCCAAAGTCGCGCCGATGAGGTCGGCTTGAGTTAGCGGCGAAGTCCGACGGTGCGGATGACTGGAAGAACCACGGCGATCGGGCGCGCTTCGGAACGCTCTTCGTTCTCAATGAACTCCGCCACGCTAGCGGCTTGTTCACTGGTAGCGATTGAAAACAACATGCGGCTCCCGGTCGCGCTGGGGAGCAGCGCCACCAGCCCGGCAAAGATCGGCATCTCTTCGCGCAAGACCGCCGCCATGCCCTTGCTCTCAACCACCGTGGCGCCGGTGATGCCGATATCGAGCAGCGCCGTAAAGAGATCGTCCATCGCCGTGGGGTCAGACGCGATCACCACCAGGAGAACTCGGTCTTCGCCTGGCTGCTTTGGTTGTTCCGCGGGTCGCGTCTCGGGCGTTTCAGCCATGGGCGCGATCCTCTTCAATCAATGCTTCGTACATGGCGGCCGCGTCGGGAGCGGTGCGGAGTCGTTCCAGCGCGCCAGGGCCTCGGGCGACGCGAGCCAGCCGCGCCAGCAACCGAACGTGCTCCCACGGCTTCGTCGCGGACCCAATCATGCAAAAGATGAGGTCCGGCGCAGGAAGGTCGCCACCGCCGAAACTGACGGCGGGTTTCAGGCGGGCCACCAGCAGGAGGGTCTCATCCACCTCGGGGAGCATGGCGTGCGGAAACGCGACGCCTTCCGGCGTGGCCGTCGGGGTTTGGGCTTCACGGGCGAGCAGGGCCTCAAGGAGCTCCACCTCGGTGTGCTCTGGCGCATGGCTGGCGGCGGCCGCCGCAAGGCGCTTCAGAACGTCATCCCGGTCGGCTGCTCCCTCGATCAGGATGGTCAAACTGGGTTTGAGAATCGGCTCGAGACGCATGAGGTTTCTCCCGCAGGCGTAGGGGCGAAGATTGGCGATCACAGATTTGGCATCCGGCGCCAACGTCCGGGAGTCTGAAGCGCGGGGGCTACAATATCGGGGACTTCACGCAGGGTGAAATCGGAGGCGCCGAAGGCCAAACAATCTGGTTGACCATCTAGGGGATCAGCTCATGTTCACTTTGGCAGAATCAGGCGAGATGTTTTGGGCGATTGGCGGGGCCATCGCCATTGTGGCCATCTTGTCCGGAACGCTCTCATCAATCCTGAAAACGCGGTCTCGCGAGATGTCACGCCGCGAAATTGCCGCCTACATCGCCGAGGGGTCGATGACGCCGGAGCAGGGTGAGCGGCTGATGCGCGCCATGCCTGAAGGCGAGGACGACTAAAGCGCCGCTGGCGTCATCACAGGAGACCTTTGGAATGCCGCAGATTTTTCAAGAAGAACCGTGGATGCTCGTGCCGCTCGTCGCGATGGTTGGCACGCTCGTCATCATCCTTTGCGGTTTGATCACGACAACAGTGCGCCGGGTTACTCAAACCAAGCAATTTGAACAATCACGGCGCGAGATCGCGGCGTACATCGCCGAGGGCTCCATGAGCCCCGAAGAAGGCGAACGACTGTTGAATACGAAGGCGTAAGCACACTTTTGCATCGCACAATTGAAACGAGCGGAGCGGTACGATCATGGATGCGATTTTAGAGACGATTGCAAACGAAGAAGCACTAATCTTGGCTCTCACATTGGGCCCACTAGTGCTGATCTCCGTGCTTGCGATTGTGCGCATGTGTTGCCGCACCGCGATGGAGACGACGCGTCAGCGCGAAGAAACTCGGCGCGAGATCGCGGCGTACGTCGCCGAAGGCTCCATCACCAGTCAGGAAGCGGAGCGCATGCTCCAGCCGCGACCGTGGTATGCGGACACTTTTAATTTGAATTGTTTCACTGGCGGCAAAAACGGGGCTGCCGCACGACCGGCCAACGAGGCCTCAAGCCAGAACGTCTAACAGGTTGCCGGTGGCCTCGATCCAGTGAACCTCAGTCAAATTCACGACGCGCACGGCGGGCGTGGTGGGATAGTGCTTTGACGTCTGAGGGATCAGCAGCTTCGCCGGCGCCTCTTCATCGACACCATCAATTTGAGATTCACACACGGCGGGCCGGTCCGCGACGTTATTGCAATTGAGGCGTTCTTCCTCATTTTGAGCCTTCAAATAGCACGCGAATGAGATGGGACCGTCGTTGGCGTCCCAGCAGTCCTCGGCCGCGCGGGCAGCAGGCTCCGGCGCGCGAGGCGGAGGGCCGGCTTTGTCCGGCTGCTGCGGCGGCGGCATATACGGAAACGGATTGGACGACTCGATTCGCACGCTTGAAGAGGTGCAATGGCGTCACCGGCGGCGCGCCAATCGAATTCGGCCAATAAGATCAGTGCATTCGGTCTGGAATCGTCGATTGGCGGCGCGAACTTCCGATAGGTCGAATCACGGTTGCGCCAGACGTTGCGTTTGGTCATCATGCGGTGTTGTGTGCAGGCATCATGCTGAGAACGGATTCACTTGAGTACGAGCTTCCCGAGGAGCTGATCGCGACGCACGCCGTCGAGCCGCGCGACAGCGCTCGGTTGCTGGTGGTCTCGCGCTCCAACGCCAGCGTGATGGAGCATGGCGCCGTTCGGGATTTGCCACGCTTTCTGCGGCCAGGCGACATCGCCGTGTTCAATCGATCGAAAGTGCTCCGGGCGCGAATCAGAGGAGTTCGCAAAGACACCGGAGGCGCCGTCGAGGGTTTGTTTCTGGAGCATTGCGAATCAGCGCGGGGCGCCTGGCGGATGCTTCTTCGCAGCAATGGCCGATTGCGCGAGGGATTTGTGATCCGATTGTCGGATGCTGAGGGAAAAGCAACGGACCAATCATTGCGGCTGATTCGCAAGGACGATGACGCCTGGATTGTTGAACCGGAGCCACGTGTCGAGAATCCGGCGAAAGCGCTTGAGCGCGTTGGGTTCACGCCGCTGCCACCGTACATCCTTCACGCCCGGAAGATCCACGGTGAGAACGTTTCTGATGCGCAGGATCGCGTGCAATATCAGACCGTGTACGCCGCGGAATCGGACAGCGCGATGGGGGATGGCTCTGTCGCGGCGCCGACGGCGGGCCTGCACTTCACCGATCGCCTCTTGAGCGAGATGGCGGATCGCGGCGTACGTGAGGCATTTGTCGAATTGCAGGTGGGCGCCGGCACATTCAAGCCGGTCCAGACGGAGACCGTTGAAGCTCATCCGATGCATCGCGAACGATGTGCGGCCCCGCCAGAAATCGTGTCCACGCTGCAGAACAGGGGCGAGGGGCGTTTGTTCGCCGTAGGAACGACCTCCGCACGCACGCTGGAGAGCATCCCGGAGCCGCTGTCGCAGTGGGAGAGCGCTGGCTGGACCGGATCAACACAATTGCTGATCACACCCGGCTACTCGTGGCGATTTGTCGATGGAATGGTGACGAACTTTCACCTGCCGCGTTCGACGCTGCTGGCGATGGTCGGCGCGCTGTTTCCCGATGGCGTGGAACGCTTGCTGGAGATCTATCGCATCGCGATCGCGGAGCGATATCGGTTCTACAGCTACGGGGATGCGATGCTCATCCTGCCGTGACGCCTTACGCCAGTGCGGTGCGCTGATACTTGATGATCAGGCGGACGCGCTTGGGCACCAGCAAACCGGCCGTTTGGACGCTTTCCTGGGTCGTAATAGCAGGCATTGCGTGGGCGGCGGCTCGCGATTCATCACGGTTGCTGTCGCCAGTTGCGGCGACCATTGCGATGAGTGCGAGAGAAGCCCATGCAGTGATGAGGGCGCGACGCGTCGCTTTCGATTCGAGTTTTCTTTGGTTGTGTGACACGGTCGCCAAAGTGTGGCGCCGATTTGGTGAAAGTCGTGAGCGAACACGTGGGAACGCAACATATTTGAGAGCGCCCAGACCGCACAGACGGACCTTCAACGTCCAAGAATGCGCAATGTCAACGTTATCAGACGAATCAGCGCATGCGGAGCTTTTCAAGGGCGCGCACGCGCAGCTCCGTGGGCGGGTGCGTGGCGAACATGTTCATCAGCGTTTTTGACCCAGCGAACGGTTCGACGATGAAGAGATTGTTCTGAGCCGGGTTTGGTTGAACAAGCGGAATGCGTTTTGAATACGCATCGAGTTTTTCGAGTGCGCGAATCAAGCCATCGGGCGTGCCCGCGATTTCGGCGCCGCCGGCGTCCGCGGCGTACTCCCGCGAACGGCTGATCATGGCTTTGATCAGCGCCGCCGCGATGGCGGCGACGATGACGGTGAGGAACATCATCAGCGGGTTGGACCCTTCACGGCGACCGCCAAAGAGCAGGCCCCACTGCGCAATCCACGCAAGCACACCCGCGATCGTCGCAGCGACGCACGAGATCAACGTGTCGCGATGCTTGATGTGCGCCAGTTCGTGCGCCAGAACGCCTTCCAGTTCATTTTGATCGAGCAGTTTCATCGCCCCCTGCGTGACCGCGACTGCAGCATGGCGAGGGTTGCGCCCCGTGGCGAACGCATTGGGCGCGTCGTGCGGGCAGATATACACGCGCGGCATCGGCAAGTTGGCCGCTTCGCTGAGGCGTTCGACGGCGCGAAACAGACCGGGGGCGGATTGTTCATCCACTTCGCGACCACGCATCGCGGCGATGGCGATCTTGTCGGAGAAAAACCACGCGCCGACGTTCATGATTCCGCCGAAGACGAAGGCGATGATCATGCCTTCTCGTCCCCACTGAGCGCCCACCACGACGAGCAGGGCGGTCAAGGCGCCCAAGAGGAAAACGGTTTTCAGATTGTTCTTCGCAATGGTCATAGAAGCGTCCGTATGGTGGGTTGGCGGTAGAACGTATGATGGTATTCGGCTGCGGCGTCGCGGCCACCTCTGCTCACAGACCCCCCGGGAGAGCGATGAAGATGAGACGAACACTGGCATGCGCCCTGGCGCTGTGGGCGACGAGCGCCGTCCACGCGCAACAGGTTCAAGTGGAAGAATTCAAATTGGGCAACGGGATGGAGTTCCTGCTTGTCCCGAGGGCGGACCAGCCCAACGTGATCGCGGCTGGCTGGCTTGCCCGCGTCGGCAGCGTCAACGAACGCCCCGGCATCACCGGCATCAGCCACTTCTTTGAGCACATGATGTTCAAGGGAACCAACACCATCGGCACGTCTGACGCCGAGGCCGATCGCGAACTCAATCAGCAGATCGCGGCCATCGGCGAACGCCTGCGCGATATGCACCTCACGACGCAGTACGACCGCTGGCGCGCCGGCGAGATCGACGACCCGTGGGATCCCGCCAACGACACGCAAGAGATGGTCACGCTGCGCTCGCACATGCGAGCCGCGATGGAGTCGCAGCGCGAAACGATCGTGAAGGACGAGTTCGACCAGGTCTATACGAGCGAGGGCGGCTCCGGCATGAACGCCTTCACCAGCGAAGACCTCACGTTCTACTTCATCAATGTTCCCAGCAACAAATTCGAGCTGTGGGCATGGATGGAGTCGGACCGGCTCAGCGATTCAACGTTCCGCGAGTTCTACTCCGAGCGCGACGTGGTCTACGAAGAGCGTCGCCTTCGCACGGAGTCCACGCCCACGGGCAAGTTCCAGGAACAGTTCGACTCCATGTTCTGGATGGCCTCGCCATACAACTGGCCGGTCATCGGCTGGCCGACGGACCTCAGCAGCTACACGCTGGCGCAGGCGCAGGAATACTTCGACACCTACTACGCGCCGAACAATCTGGTCGGTGTGATTGTGGGTGATTTCGATCCGGCATACATAAAGCCGTTGATCCAGGAATATTTCGGTCGGCTTGAGCGCGGCCCGGCGGCGCCGAGCGTGGTGACGCTCAACGTCGAACCGCAGGCGGAAATGCGCATGAATGCGGAATGTGATTGCCAGCCGCAGATCGAGGTCCGCTACCACACCGTCCCGTTCGCCAATGAAGACAGCTACGCACTGCAAGTGCTCGCGTCGATTTTGAATGGACGCACCGGACGCCTGTACAAGCAACTTGTCGAAGGCAAGGAAATCGCCTCGAGCGCGTTCGCCAATTCAGACGAACGCAAGTACGGCGGCGCCTTCTCATTCCGAGCCGAGACCAAGGGCGATGCGACGCCTGAGCAGCTTGAGGAAGCCTGGTACGAGATTGTTGAGGATCTCAAGCACAATCCGGTTTCGGACCATGAACTTCAGAAGGTCAAGAACCAGTCGCTCGCTGATTCCTATCGCCGCCTGCAGAGCAACTTCTTCCTGCTGATTCAGCTCGCGCTGTATGAGGCGCAGGGTGAGTGGGAGTACATCAACACGCAGCCGATGGCGATTCAGCGGGTTTCGCCGCGCGACATCATGGATGTTGCGAACAAGTACTTCACGAAGACGAATCGCGCTGTGGCGATCTATGAGCGCAAGGCCGATGCGCCGGCGGAGGATCCGGCGCTGCTGGCGCTCGATCCCCAGTTCCGTCAGATGGCGAAGCAGTCCGCCGAGCGGATCGCTTCCGTCAACGACGTCACGGTGCTTCAGCAAATGCGGGCCGACATGGAGGCGCGAGCCGGCGAAGTGCCGCCGCAGTTCGTTCCCGCCATGAACTACATCCGCGAGAAGCTTGACGCCCGCATCGCCGAGCTTGAAGCCGGCGAGTGAATCACTCAGACCACCACTCCAAATCAGGAGTTTTCAGAATCATGCGAATGAACAGAGCATTTGGATTGACCGGGCTGGCGCTGGGTTGCCTCGGCGCGCTGGCGCCGGTGGCGATCGCCGATCTGCCCACGCGACCGGAAGAGATCGAATACCAACCGCTGGAGTTCGATCCGCCACAGCGAAGCGACTATCGGCATGAGCTTTCCTCGGGCGTACCGGTGTACATGGCGCCGAGTTCGGAGTTTCCGCTCATCACCGTGACGTTCAGCTTCAAGGGCGGCGCGTACCTCGATCCGCCGAATCAAACGGGTTTGGCGAACATGACCGGCGCGATGATTCGTCGCGGCGGAACCGAGACCGTCTCCGCCGATGAGCTTGACGAGCAGTTCGACTTCCTCGCGGCCAACGTGTCCACCCGCGCCGGCGCCATCACGAGCACGGCGAGCATTAACGCGCTCAAGAGCAACTTCGACGAAGCGTTTGCGCTCTTCATGGACATGGTCCGCCATCCGGGATTCGAGCCGGACAAAGTTGAATTGTTCCGCAAAGAAATCATCGAGTCGATGAAGCAGCGCAACGACGATGCGCAGAGCATTCTCAACATGGAATGGGAAATGCTGATGTACGGCGAGGACCATTTCGAGGGTCGCCAGCCAACCATTGAAACGATCAACAACATCACCATCGCCGACATGCACGCCTTCCACGCCATGGTGTTTCAGCCGGGCAATCTGATCATCGGCGTCACGGGTGATTTTGATTCGCAGCGCATGTTGGATCAGCTTGAGAACGCGCTTTCCGGCTGGGAGCGTCGCAGCGCCATGGCCGATCCGCCGGCGCCGACTAACGTGCTCGAACCTGGCGTCTATCACGTCGAGAAGGACATCCCGCAAGGCAAGGTCTACATCGGGCAGCGCGGCGTGATGCGCGATGACCCGGACCAGTTTTCCCTACAGGTCATGAATGACATCCTCGGCGGCGGCGGGTTCACCAGCCGACTCGTCGGGCGCGTGCGCAGCGATGAAGGACTGGCATATTCCGTCGGTTCGCGCATGGCGATGCCGCCGTACTACCCCGGTGAGTTCCGGGCGCTATTCCAGTCCAAGAATCGAACCGTGGCTCTTGCGACCAAGATCATCCTTGAAGAGATCGAAGAGATCCGCAATGAGCTGGTCACCGAGCAGGAGCTTCAAACCTCGAAGAACTCGTTCATCGAGACGTTCCCTCGCCGGTTTGAGTCGCGCCAGGCCATCGTGAACACGTTCATCGATGATGAGTGGACGAATCGGCCCATGGACTACTGGGAGACATACCGCGCCAACATCGAAGCGGTCACCGCGGAAGACGTGCGCCGTGCCGCGCAGACCCACCTGCAGCCCGAAGACCTGGCGATCCTTGTGGTCGGCAAATGGGATGAAATTGCACCGGGTGATCTCGAAGGGCGCGCCAGCATGGTGGAGTTCTTTGACGGCAAGTACGAAGAGCTTCCGCTGCGCGATCCGCTGACGCTGAAGCCCATGAAGAAGTGATGCGGCGCCACCACGTCGTTCACTGACATCAATCTGCTCAACCGCGGGCGGCTCTTCGGGGCCGCCCGTTTTCGTGCGCGTGCGTTCCCGAGTGGCTTAGTTCAAAGCCAAAGCGTGCGGGCGGGCCGCATCCAAACGCGATTTTGATGGGTACAGAATGGGGTGATGCACCGAACCCGAGGAATGATCGCGGCTTGAGATCGGGCGTTTGGCCGGTAGGCTATCGCCCACATCGCTTCCGGAGGCCCCATGACTCAGACTGACACCGGCTCGTCGCACAAGACTCATGGCAAGTATCGGGAAACACCCGACCACACCTTGACGGGCATGCCGCCCGGCGTTCCGTACATCATCGGAAACGAAGCGGCGGAACGGTTCAGCTTCTATGGAATGCGGGCGATTCTGGTCGTCTTCATGACGCAGTTTCTGGTCAGTTCGACCGGCGCTGACGCCACCTTGAGCGACGAGAAAGCCAAAGGAATCTTTCACTTGTTCGTCGCCGCGGCGTATTTCACACCGCTGCTCGGCGCGATGGTTTCAGACATCTTCTGGGGCAAATACAAGACCATCCTCTACATCAGTTTGATGTACTGCGTCGGACACGGCTGCCTGGCGCTTATGGACCTCGGCCCGGTGACCGGGCTTTGGGATATGCAGCCGTTCATGATCGCCGGTCTGGTGCTGATCGCAATCGGCGCCGGCGGCATCAAGCCGTGTGTTTCGGCAAACGTGGGCGACCAGTTCGGCAAAGGCAACAAACGGTTGATGACGCAGATCTTCAACTGGTTTTATTTCTCAATTAATGTTGGCGCTGTGGCGTCGCAGCTCCTGACGCCGTTGCTGCTCGATCGGGTCGGTCCGTGGGCGGCGTTCGGTTTGCCGGGCATTTTGATGGGCATCGCGACGCTTATTTTCTGGATGGGCCGCAAGAAGTTTGTCCATGTTCCTGCGGCAGGCTGGACACGTTTCAAAGAGGAAACGTTCAGCAAAGACGGCATTCGCGCGTTGCTCAACCTTTCGCCACTGTTCCTGCTGTTCGTGCCGATGTTCTGGGCGATCTTTGACCAGACGGGATCCGCGTGGGTGTTGCAGGCGGACCGCATGGATCGTGATTTCTTAGGCATATCGTGGCTGCCTTCGCAGATTCAGGCGGTCAATCCATTCCTGATTCTCGTCGGCATTCCCGTCTTCACCTATGTCGTGTATCCGGCGGTCGGTAAGATTGTCGAACCGAAGCCGCTTCGCAAGATAGGCTTTGGTTTGTTCCTGACGGCGGTGGCATTCGGCACGAGCGCGTGGATCGAAACAGGCATCGAAGCGAAGAGCCAGCAAGCTGCCGCCGCGATTTGGGTGGAATCCGGCAACGACGGCGACGCGCCGAAACTCGCCGACACGATCAAACAAACAAGAAACATCTTGGAAGAGCGTGGCGCGACGCCGCAGGAAGCGGAAGCCGTCATTCAAGGTCATCTCACGGAGATGCCCAACGTCGGCTGGCAGTTCCTTGCGTACATCATTCTGACGGCGGCCGAAATCCTCGTGTCCATCGTGTGTCTGGAGTTTGCATATACGCAGGCGCCGCGGCGCATGAAATCGTTCATCATGGGGGTGTACTTCCTTGGTGTGTCGCTTGGCAATGTGTTCGTTTCACTGGTGAACATGGTGCTCGAAGGATTGAAGGATGAGTCCGGCGCCACGCCGCTTGATGGCGCGACGTACTACTGGTTCTTCACCGCGCTGATGGCGGGCATTTCAGTGATCTTTGTGATCTGGTCGCAGTTCTACAAGGGCCGCACCTACATCCAGGGTGATGTCGAGGAAGAGATCATCCACGCTGAGGCGACGGCTGAGGGCTCCGAGAAGTCCTGATCGAGATCGGTGAGCGGCAGATCTTCGGCTCACATGGCAATGAACTCATCGACCGCCGCGGGACGACCTGCGGCGGTCGTTTTTCATGGCTGACCGAGAGCATCGCTGGACAAGTCAGCGCCTCGTCGAGGAAGATAGACCGCATGAACACAACCATGCGTCTCGTCGGACTCGTGATCATCCTTGGCGTTCTTGCCTCGACGCAAACCGGCTGCTCATCGCACAAGAGCGCGGCAGTGGTCGAATCGGCGCCGATCGCTGACCCCGGCTTTCTTGAGCAGTATGCCGCGACATATCGATTCCGCGCCGGCGTGCCGACATCGATCACGCCGACGCCGCAGAATGATGCGGTGCTGTTCCTGCGATCGGGGCCGCGCAGTGTCGTGCGCGATTTGTATTCGTATGACGTCGAAACCGGCGAAGAGCGCGTGCTGTTGACGGCGGATCAGATTCTTCAGGGTGAGACCGAAGTGCTGACTGCCGAGGAGAAAGCTCGGCGCGAGCGCATGCGGCTCTCTGCGCGAGGCATTGCGACGTATTCCTTGTCTGAGGATGGCACTCAGATTCTCGTTCCGCTTTCCGGCGATCTGTATGTTGTGGATCGGATGACCGGTTCGGTGCGCACGCTCTCAAGCGATGCCGGTTATCCGATCGATCCGCAGTTCTCCCCAGACGCAAGCATGATCGGCGTGGTGCGCGACAACGACCTCTATGTCATGGAAGTGTCAACTGGCGCCGAAGCGCGGCTCACGCTGCGTGAGCACGACGCTATTAGTTATGGCGTTTCCGAGTTTGTTGCGCAAGAGGAGATGAGTCGTCACCACGGATTCTGGTGGTCGCCGGACGGCGAGCGCATCGCATTTCAGCGCACGGATGAAAGCGACGTCGAAGTGCTGCGCATCATGGACCCCACGAAACCGGAGAATCCGCCGCAGGAGTGGAGATATCCGCGACCGGGCAAGACAAACGCGACGGTTGAACTGGGAATTATGCGTGTGCCGGCGTTGAACACGACGGGCGAGACGCCTGTTCCACCGACCTCCGAAACGATTTGGGTGCAGTGGGATCGCGAACAGTACCCGTATCTCGCAACGGTGAAGTGGAGCAAGCACGGTCCGCTCACGATTCTTGTGCAAAATCGAAAGCAAACGGAAGCGGTGCTGCTCGCCGTTGATGAAGAGACGGGATACACGACGCCGCTGCTGATTGAGTTTGACACCGCGTGGGTGAATCTCGATCAAGATATGCCCGTGTGGCTGCCAGATGACGCCGGCTTCCTATGGACGACGGAGCGCAACGGCGCCTGGCAGCTTGAACATCGCAATCCAGACGGCACATTGGCGCGCACGCTCACGCCGGTTGACTTTGGTTATCGAGGCTTCGTGCATTTTCAGGAAGAGACTGGTGATGTGATTGTGACCGCCGGTGGCGGAATCGGGCCGCAGTCCATCGGGCTCACGCCGGAATCCTCAATGACTTCGTTCGATGGGAAGGCGCCGGCGACGATGGTGGCGCACGGCTGGCGCGTGCCGCTTGACGCAACGCGCGGCGGGCCTTCGCAGCGCACGACGGCGCCGGGCATGCACTCCGCAAAGTTCGCGGACAAGGGCGCCCTGCATGTGCACAGCTATCAAACAATGAGCGGTGAGCGCGGCTGGGATGTGCTTGGCCAAGGCGGCGAGAAGCTCGGTGAATTGACTTCGGTTGCGGAAGAGCCTTCATTTGATGTGAATATCGAGTTCACGACGGTTCGCAGCGGGCGTGTCTTTGATGCGTACATCATTCGGCCGCGCGATTTTGTGGCTGGGCAGAAGTACCCGGTGATTGTGAGTGTGTACGGCGGGCCGCACTCCAAGACGGTGGTGGCGACGCCGGATCGATATGTGTTTCAGCAGTGGATCGCAGACCACGGATTCATCGTGGTGCAGACCGATGGTCGCGGCACACCGAACCGCGGGCGCGCGTGGGAGCGAGCCATCAAGAATGACTTGATCTCAACGGCGCTTCCCGAT
Source organism: Phycisphaerales bacterium (assembly GCA_029260345.1). Classification (GTDB taxonomy): domain Bacteria; phylum Planctomycetota; class Phycisphaerae; order Phycisphaerales; family UBA1924; genus OFTM186. The sequence continues at coordinate 188,718 of JAJDDK010000006.1, forward strand.
CAGGTTGCGGCGCTCACGGCGCTTTGTGAGCGATATCCCGAACTCGACAAAGATCGTGTGGGGATTTACGGATGGTCGTTCGGTGGGTATTTCGCGGCTCACGCCGTGATGCAGCGGCCGGACATTTTTCATGCCGGTGTCGCCGGTGCCCCCGTCGCGGACTGGGCGGACTATGACACGCACTACACCGAGCGGTACATGGGCCTTCCGGAGGAAAACGCATCCGGATACGAACAGGCCAGTGTGTTGACGCATGCGCCAAAGCTGGAACGGCCACTGCTGATCATCCACGGGACCGCGGATGACAATGTGTACTTCATGCACAGCCTGAAGATGACGGAAGCGTTGTTCCTCGCGGGCAAAGATTTCGATTTCATCCCGCTGGCGGGCTTTACGCACATGGTGCCGGATCCGCTGGTGACGAATCGGCTGTACACGGCGATCATTGAGTTTTTCAATGAGAACCTGAAGGACTGACGTCGTTACGACGACGATTCGTCGGTGCGTGCGGCGGGCATATCACAAGCAATATCACGGCCACGATTGGCGGCGATGTGGTTGTAGACGCGCGCTCCGATGTGGCTGACGCCGGGGATGAAAAGCAGCGCGGCGGGAATTGCGCCGAGCGGCGTTTGCACAAGCGCGCGACGGACGGCGGGAAAGCCGATCATCGCTTTGCCGGTGCGCGAGCGCATGGGAATGCCCGTCAATGCGTCATCGCGCGGGACGGGGAGTTCGTCATCCGGCAACGAATTGGAATCAACAAAACGCAGGCGATTGAGCCAGTCCAGCGAACGGATGATGCGGATTGAGCGACGGCACAGGCCGCACTGACCGTCGAAATAGAGCGTGTCGCGTTCGGGCATGTGTGGAAGGATAGGGGGCTTTTCTGAACCCTTCTCCCGCCGGGAGAAGGTGGTCCGCCGCAGGCGGATCGGATGAGGGGGAAACGGTGCTCGATAGTCAATTCCAACGGCACTGTGGTCTATTCCGTCGTTGGATAAATCCACAATTCTTGGTGTTCGCATAGTGAGCGCGTGGCCTTGACTGAGGACAGCCAAGACCACGGCACCGTTGAATTTTTCACTGTGCGCCCCTCATCCCGGCCCTCTCCCGGGGGAGAGGGAGTGTTCGTCAAACATCAAGCTGCTTCACCTCAAGCGCGTGATCCTCGATGTACTTGCGCCGGCGTTCGACATTCTCACCCATGAGAGTGGAGAACAGCGCATCGGCGGCGCCAGCATCATCCCAGTTCACACGCAACAGTGTGCGATGCTCGGGGTCCATGGTGGTGTCCCAGAGTTCGATGGGATTCATTTCACCGAGGCCTTTGAATCGTTTGATTTCAAGGCCGCGTCGACCGAGTTCGTGCAGCGACGACAAGATGTCTGAGACGCCTGCCGCGCCGACGATCTTGGCGTCGGCCGATGATTCTTCCTCGTCTCTCGCGGCGGCTTTACGCGAACGCCACGCGTACTTCGTCGGAAGACGCTCACCCGTGACGGACTCTTCCTGCACGAGGTCGTAATCCTCAATCGCGATGTCGGATGCGGCGAGCTCTTCGAAGATGCGCTTGAGTTCGCGGTTCTCATGGAGTTCGCGCATGGATACGACGAGGCCCTCGCTGGGCGCTGCTGTCGCGGCGGTGTCGGGCTCCGCCTCATCGGCGATGTCCGGCATGCGGAGGTCGTTTTCTTCGATGATCTTCATCGCCTGATCTTCGGACCACGCAAGCGCTTCGCCGCCGGGCCAGGTGAGGCGGTGCGTTGGTAGTTCGCCAGCGCCACTGGGGTCCTGATCGCGGGATTCGAGCAGTTCGGTAAAACGCACGCCGCGCCGTTCGACGATTTCAGCAAGTTCCGCAAGGCGGCGCATGTTGCGCACCACGCGACGCAGCTCATCATCCTGAATGACGCGAACGATCGGGGGATCATCCGTCGGTCGCTTGAGTGAATTGACTTCGCGGACGAGCAGTTCCGAGCCTTCGAGGCCGAGTTCGGTGAGCATGTCGGCCATGCGCCCCTCGTTCAGGACGTATTCGATTCGCTTGCCGCGCTTCATCTGGTAGAGCGGCGGCTGGGCGATGTAGATGCGTCCGCGTCGGATGAGTTCCGGCATCTGGCGGAAGAAAAACGTGAGCAGCAGCGTGGCGATATGCGAGCCGTCCACGTCGGCGTCGCACATGATGATGACTTTGCCGTAACGCAGTTTCGAGACGTCAAATTCTTCGCCGATGCCGCACTTCAGGACGGAGATGAGGATGCGGATTTCTTCGAAGGCGAGCATCTTGTCGAGCCGCGCCTTTTCGACGTTGAGAATCTTGCCCTTCAGCGGCAGGATCGCCTGCGTGTCGACGTCGCGGCCCTGTTTGGCGGAGCCACCGGCTGAATCACCTTCAACGATGTAGATCTCAGATTCATCGACGTTCTTGGTCTTGCAGTCGGCAAGCTTGGACGGCATCGAGCCGGACTCAAGCGCGCTCTTGCGGCGTGTGAGTTCACGGGCGCGGCGGGCGGCGTCACGCGCTTGCGCTGCGAGCAATCCCTTCTGGCAGATGCGCTTCGCGTGGGACGGGTTCTCCTCCAGCCACGTCTGGAGGCGCTCACTGACGACGGACGACACAAACCCTTCGATTTCAGTATTGCGCAACTTGCCTTTGGTCTGGCCTTCGAATTGCGGCTCGGGGACTTTGACGGAAATCACCGCCGTGAGCCCTTCTCGAAGATCGTCACCAGAAGGCGCGGTGTCGCGCTCTTTGATGACGCCTGAGGCGCGAGCGTACGTGTTCAGCGTGCGCGTAATTGCCGTCTTGAAACCGGAAACGTGCGTGCCGCCGTCAATGGTCTTGATGTTGTTGGCAAATGAAAGCAGCAGTTCGTTGTAACCGTCGTTGTACTGCATCGCAATCTCGCAGAGCAGGCCGGAGGCTTCGTCCTGACTGCGCAGATGGATCGCAGGCGAGATGGTGGTCTTGGATTCGTTCAGGTGTTGAACGAACGCAAGCACGCCGTCCTCGAAGCGAAACGTTTCGTCCTTGATTTTGCCGTCTTTGCCGACACGCTCATCGGTGACGCGAATACGCACGCCGGGATTGAGATAGGCGAGTTCGCGCAAGCGTGAGGAGATGACTTCGTAGCTGAACTCGGTTTCGGGGAAGATCTGCGGATCGGGTTTGAAGGTGACACGCGTTCCGGTGCGGGTCTTGCCATCGACATCAGGCGCGTCGCCAACAACGTGAAGTTCGCGGTCAACGGCGCCGCGCTCGAAGGTGATGAGGTGAATCTTGCCGTTGCGATGCACTTCGACTTCGAGCCATTCGGAGAGGGCGTTGACGCATGAGATGCCGACGCCGTGGAGGCCGCCGGAGACTTTGTAGGCGGAGCCTTCATCGCCGAACTTGCCGCCGGCGTGGAGGATGGTCATCACGATTTCAACGGCGGGTTTGCCGTTGAGGTTCGGATTCTCGTGCTTCATGGGGCCGACGGGAATGCCGGAGCCGTCGTCGATGACGGTGAGCGAGCCGTCTGCGTTGATTTTCACGGCGACTGTCGTGGCGCGGCCGGCCATGGCTTCGTCGATGGAGTTGTCCACCGCTTCGTACACGAGGTGATGAAGCCCGGCCAGGCCGGTGTCACCGATGTACATGCCGGGGCGTTTGCGGACGGCTTCGAGGCCTTCCAGCACGCGAATTTGCTCTTCGCCGTACGCGGCAGGGTTGGTCGAGGGAGAGGGGGTTGTCGTCACCGGTGTCGCCGCCATTTCATCGCTCGGGTATGCGTCAGATATCGCCCTGAAAGGCCCTCCGAGGCGACTGTCAACAGGCGCCAAACGCCACATTCAACGTGGCCATCGGAGGCGCCAAGTGGGGCCTCTGTGGGAACACATATTCTAGGCGTTTCGCGGCGGTTTTGCCGGTTGAGGACACGTCTTTGCGAGATGCAAATCAGGGCCTGATTTCAATGCGGCTGACGCCTTCCACCAACGTTTCATACACGATCTCGACGCCCTCGGAATCCAGGCGAACGCATCCCATCGAGGCCTCTGTGCCGATGGAGCCGGGCTCGATTGTCCCGTGAATCCCGATGCCCTGAATCTGGCGAGTGGTGTCGTCTGTGCCTTCGAGGCCGATCCACCGTTCGCCAATGGGATTCGCTGGGTTGTCAGCGCTGAATCGTTCGCCGGTGCGCGGGTTGACCCAATGCGGGTTGATCAGTTTGGAGTGCTGACGCACAACCCATTCACCGACGGGCGTGGCGCCGTGCTCACCGAGACCGACGTCAAATGAGCGGATGTACACACGTGAATCGGCGGATTCATCACTGCCGACCACGGCATAGAGGTCGAGGCGAAAATCGCTCTTGTCGATGACGACGTCGAATGGCCCGCGTACGAGTTTGATGGTTTGGCCTTCGCGGATCCGTCGCGGATCGGAAATCCGATTGACCCGCTGAAGCAGGCGCCAGTCGATGGCGAGTTGTTGACTTGAAGCGATCTTGGAAAGTGAGTCGCCCGACTTGATCACATAGCGATCGACGAGCGGGTCACCTTCGAGGACGCGCGGCGAGAAGAGGAGCTCTTCGTTGATGGTGGTGAGCCGCACGCGGCAGGCGCGGCGTTCAGCGTCGCTGGCTCGCGGATCGTGCAGCGCTCGATTGAGCAGGAGGCGTGCGACGAGCGGCTCGTTCGCAGTCAGTGCGTTGTCCGCATCAGTAATGAGCGATGAGACGGCGCCGGATGGGACAGTGCGAGAGGTTGTCGAGGCGCTTGGAGTTGTTGATTCGTCGATTGGCGGCGTCGTGACCGGTTCGTTGCGCTGTGGCCGCTCGCCCATCGTGATGCTTGAGAGCGGCGATGTATTGGCGGCGGATGACTGCGGTGGATTGGCGCTTGCGGTCTTGGATTGATTGCGATCCGGCGCATTGGAGATATTGAACGAGGCGCCATTGGTGGCCGCCGCGGCGGGGAGGACGGCGCCAGTGGGTTCGTTGTTTTGAGCGGTTTGCTCCGTCGCGGCGCCGGCTTGATCGGGTTCACCGGAGAACCACCACCAGCCAACAAAGACGATCAGCAGCACCAAGCCGGCGACACCGAAACGGCGGCGCATGCGGCTGTTGCGGCGGGAACGCCAGGAGCCTTTGCCGCGACGGGACGAGTACACGCGACCGCTGTGTGAGTGTCGGGCTGTTTGCGAGGCGAGCGCCATGGATCGGATCCTTCCTTTCACTGCGCGTCAAACGGAATCTGCCAACGCCAATGCGGCGGGCAGCGGCCAGACTAGCCGGTGAATCTGGCGGCGTCCGGGCCGAACCAGCCCGAGGGCGTCACGACCGTTTGAACGGGGACGTCATGCTCTTCCATCGGGATGCGGGGCACAATTTGTTCATCAAATGCCACTCCGACCAGCGATGCGTCTGAGACACGTCGCAATTCGGCAAGAAAGCGGTCGTAAAAGCCGCCGCCGCGACCGAGCCGTCCACCCTCCGCGTCGAAGGCGAGGCCGGGGATGACCGCGAGGTCGATTTGTTCTGGATCAACAAGTTGGGCCCCGGATGGTTCGCGCGTTCCGTGGCGACCGCTAATCAACCCAGTGGAGAGATTCGTGAGCCGCGCTGCCGTCATCGTCGCGCCCGACCAATCTACGCGAGGGGCGGCGACGACAACGCCGTTGACGAGCCAATTCTGAATCAACGAGTCAATATTCACTTCGAACGGAAGCGCGAAGTAGACAAGAACGGTCGTTCCAGATTTGACGGCGCTGACATCACGCAGTCGGTCACAGACGGTGTCCGACTGTCGATGGCGCTCATCGGGCGACATTGCACGGAGCGATTCGCGCATCTTCGATCGGAGTTCGGATTTTGATGTTGATTGAGCCACAGGAGCAAATCAGTTTCGGGCGGGGCGACCGGGGCGCACAATGGAAGCGAAGTCGGTCGCATCAATCGCTTCTCGCAATTCATTGGGGATGCGCTGCGCATTCCATTCCGGGCCACCGGGGCGCGGCACGACGCCGTCGATCGTGGCGCGGCCGGGAAGTGTGGCGAGGATGCGGGTCTGGTTCTGCCGCGCGAGCCATTCGCGATTCGTCTGCTGTGACACATCCGGTGAATCAGGTTCGAAGCCGTTGACGACAAGGCCGGCGAGCGAAAGTCCGCTGCGGCGGATCAAATCACAGGTCATGGCGGTGTGACTCAACGTGCCGAGGCTGGAGCGGCACACCACGACAACGGGGTATCCGAGCACACGCGCGACATCGAGGATGGTGACGCACCGTGCGTTTCGGGCGAATTGTTCGAGCGGAACCAGCAGGCCTCCGATGCCTTCAACCAGCAGCACATCGCAGCGTTCATCAAGGCGGCGCAGGGAACGATCCAGCGCGGGCCAGTCGAGTTCGGTCGTTCGGCGATCACGTTCGAGAGCGACCGCCGGCGCGAGCGGTTCACGAAATCGAATGGGGGTGATCGTGTCGAGGTCGCCGATGTCGGGGTCAAAGTCCGCCGCATGGGCGAGCTGTTCTGCATCGTCGGAGACCAAGCCTTCGCGCTCTTTGCGGCACCCGGTCGCGAATGGTTTCAAGACGCCAATTCGCGAGCGCGGCGATGCGTGAACCGTGCGGCGGCGGAATTGATCCGCGATCAGGCACGTGACCACCGTTTTGCCGACACCGGTGTCGGCGCCGGTGATGAACAGTCCGGGAGTTTGCGGCTGGTGCAGGTCGGGCGGAAGCGGCATGGGAAAAGCGTATCCTCTTTGGCGTGCCGACGACGCTGTTTCATATTGTGCTGCACGAGCCGCAGATCCCGAACAACACGGGCAACATCGGCCGCACGTGCATTGCGACGGGCTGCGCGTTGCATCTGATCCATCCGCTTGGCTTCGATACATCGGAGAAAGCGTGCCGCCGCGCTGGGTTGGATTACTGGCCGCGTTTGAAGCCGCGCGAGCATGCTGATTGGTCGGAGTTCGAGCGGTGGATTCACCATGGGGAAGCGGGAGAACTGCCGGGGAAACCTCGTGCAAATCCACCGACGAAGTGGATGTTTTCGACCAAAGGGGAACAAGCCCCGTGGGAGGCGTCGATTCGTCCGGGGGATTGCCTCGTCTTCGGAAAAGAGACAGCGGGGCTCCCAAATGAGATTTTGGCGGAATCGCCGGAATCCATGCTCCAACTGCCCATGGTGCCGGGCGAGCGTTCATTGAATGTCGCGACAGCGGTTTGTGCGGCGGTCTACGAGGGAATCCGGCAGTGTCGACAGCGTGGCGACGCCATCGGTTGGTGAGATTCAGACGGCAAAAGATTGTGGTTTCCGGACTTCTGGCGCGAAATTGTTCGACCCGTTTGTGATCTGTTGCGAATACTCTGGTGGAGCGATGGATGTCATTGCGCCGTTGGGTTGGAGATGGAGAGCCTTATGCCTCGAACAATCGCCTCGTGCCGCCGAGCAAATGCAAGCCTGAGTCTTGCCATCGTTGCGGCGGTTGGCGCGCCGGCGCTTGGATTTGTCGAGCCGTTTGTCTTTGGCGGATTGGTCACTCCAGCGACCGATCTGCCCGAGTCCGTTTCGTCGCAGGATCTAAACGACGATGGGCATCTCGATCTTGTGGTTGTCGGCGCAGAGGAAGTTCTCGTCTTTTTCGGCGATGGGTGCGGCGCGTTCATGGAAGCGCAGCGACTTGCCGGTGGAAATGCAGGGCTCGTCGTGGCGGATGTCACCGGTGACGGCGTCGCTGACCTTGTCGTTGGTTCCACATCGGCATGTGAAATCCTGTTGTTCGTCGGTCAAGACGGCGGGACATTTACCGAAGGGTTGGGCATTCCGACATCGTGCGGACCGGCGACCGTTGTCGTTGCGGATTTCAATAATGATGAGATCAATGACATTGCGACGGCGAACGTGCAGAGTCAAAATCTGTCGGTGTTGATTGGCTTGGGCGGCGGCGCGTTTGATACGCCGCTAACGATCGCGACGCCGGTCAGCAGCGGTGTCGGTTCGCTGGCGGCGTTTGATATTGAAAACGATGGCGATGTGGATCTCATCAGCGCCGGAAGCAACGGCGTGACGATCCACCGCAATGCGCGCGGCGCCTTTCCGACACGCACGGTACTTTCCGCGGGATTGTCGCCACGGTCCGTGCAGGTAGGCGATGTGAACAACGATGGTCGTCCCGACATCGCGGTTGCGAATTCAGCGACGAATCGTGTGTCGATCCTGCGCCAGTTTGCGCCCGGGCAGTTCTTGCCGCCGCAAACTGTTTCGGTGGGCGCCTCGCCGGAGCGGATTCTGCTTGCACATCTCGATGACGACGGATCACTGGATATGGCCGTGTCACACCCATCAACGATCATCGAGATTTCGGATCCGAATGAGGATGCGCCCGAAGGCTCTGTCGGATTGTTTGGCGGTGAGGTGCGAACCTATCGAAACAACGGCTCCGGAAGTTTTCTGGAAGCGGATCGAATTTTTGCCGGCGCCTGGCCGCGCGCTTTTGCGGCTGGCGACTTCAATTCTGATGGCCTGACGGATTTGGCGTCGGTGTCCCGCGTGCTGCCCTCAGCGACAGCGCCGTTCATCATGTCCGGAGAGGTCACCGAAGGCGCTGGAGACAACGCCGTCGGTTTGGTTTCGCTCGCGCTGGGCACGGGCGACGTGAAGTTCGCCAGTGGCAAGCGCGTGCTTTCCGCAGGCGCTTCGCAGGTCAAACTCGCAGATTTGGACAACGATGGTGATTTGGATCTTTTCGAAGGGCGAAGTTTTGGAATCCTGTTGCGCCGCAACACGGGTGATGGTTTGTTCAAGGTGCTCGTGGGCGGCGTCAACACGACCGGGCTTCCACAGATGGACCCTTCGTTTGATCTCGGCAATATCGACGACGATTCTCGTCTCGACATCGTGATCGCGACGTTTGAAGGGATCAAGACCGCGTTTGGGAATGGCTCCGGCGCGTTTTCACCGTTTGTCACAGTGGATACGGCGCCGTTTCGATCCATCGCGCTCGCGGACATCAACGGCGACCACGTGCTTGACATCATCGGCGGCGCCGTTCGGGAACAAACCACGGATCGCGCGGTTGTGCTGATCGGCAATGGGTTCGGTGGTTTTGATCGTGTCGCCGAAGCGATGATTCCGTCGGACCCGTTCATGGTCATCGCCGAAGATTTCAATGGCGACTCGATTCCGGATGCGGCGTTTGCGTGCCGCGATTCGATGCAGGTCGCCGTGGTGATTCTGGCGGCGGATGGCGGCGTGACGTCGGTGCAGCCGGTCAACGTGTTTGGGACTGCACGTGGCCTGCGCGCCGTGGATTTTGATCGTGATGGCGATCAGGATCTCGTCGCGGCGTCGTTCAGCCTCAATGGTGGCGCCGCGATTTTGATCAACGACGGGAATGGTCACTTCACCTATCAACAACAGGTCGGGTCATTCACTGATGTGCCCGATGTGGACGAGTACGACTTTGACTTCGACGGCTGGCCGGATGTCTTGATCCCCGATGCGGAACGCGATGTTGTGCAACTGTTCCGTAACGATCAGCTTGGGGGTTTTGTGCACATCGGCGCGATGGCCACCGGTGACTATCCACGCTCCATCGCCGTCGGTGATGTCAATGGCGATGACCGGCCGGATGTCGTCGTCGCGGCTCAGCAAACAGAGACCAGCACGCCCGGCCTGCTGACCTTCAGCGCCGTGATGTCCCATTTCAACGAACGAATCGGCCCTTCAATCATCGGCGACATCACCGGTGAGGGTGTCGTGGGCGCTGCAGACCTCGCGGCCTTGCTCGCTCAGTGGGGACCGTGCCCAGGAGGTGGGGCATGTTCGGCGGATCTGAACCAAGACGGGGTCGTCAATGGAGATGATCTGGCGACGGTGCTGGCGAACTGGAGCTAATCGCCCGTATGCCCGGAACCCACGGGGCGATCCGGGCGAACTCCATGATGGAATCATTCATTCCATCATTCAGCGGGAAAGGGAACATCATGGGTACGACGAACTGCGCGAACGCGCGAGGGGTCTTGCTGGCTTGCGCCGGCTTGGCGACGGCGGGGCTTTGGGGCGCCGCGGCTGAGGGTGAACCACTTTTTGGGATGAGCAGCCGGCATCTGGACGGCAGGCCGCAGATGGTCGCGGCGGGCGATTTCAATGGGGATGGGCATCAGGATGTCGTTGTTGTTGGAATTGCAGAGGCGAGCAAGGTCTACTTGGGTGACGGGACCGGTGAACTGACGGAGTCCGCATCGCTTGGGACGGGGCTCGGAAGCGTCGTCGTGACGGATATCTCCGGCGACGGGATTCTTGATCTCGTTGGAAACCTGACGGGCGGAATTGTCATTCTGGTCGGCGTCGGTGACGGCTCATTTGAAGCGCCGCAGGTGATCTATACGGCGCCCAGCGTCACCGCGCCCACCGTTGTCGATTTGAATAACGATGGCGCCTCTGAGTTGGTGTTTGGTGTGGACGTCCTCAATGTGACACTGGATGACCTGGTCGTGTTGACGCGCGATGACGGCGGCGCCTGGGTGACTTTGCAGACGTTTGTCGGTGCGAACGCTCATGCAGGAATCTCTGGCGATTTCAACGAAGATGGATTTCAGGATGTCGTTGTTCTTGCTTCTGTGAATCGGGTGGATGTGCATCTGAATGATGGGAACGGGTTGTTGGGCGCCGCAACATCACTCACGTTTAACAATGGGAGAGGCATTGAATCCGGGGATGTCGACGGCGATGGCCATCTTGATGTTGTCATTGGAACGACGAATGGCATTTACGTCGGTGTTCTCTTTGGCGATGGCGCTGGAGGGTTTCCGACCCAGACCGTTAAACAGGTCGGCGCTGATAACATAATTGTCTCGGCTCCAACGACTCCGCCGTCCCCGTCGGACACAGTCACACAGACCAACGGGCCCGACATTGCATTTGGAACGCTCGGCGGACATCCGCCTGCCATCAATCTCCTGGACAGGACAGGAAACGGTGTGGCAGAAATCTATTTGCTCACGGGGCCGCCTATTGATAATCCCAACGCGCTCGGCTCAAGTCTCTTGGGAATGACGGTCAACACCGAACGAGAATTGATTGAACAGGAAAGCGCGTACGTCGGAATAGACGCGAATAGTGCTGCGCTCGTGGATCTGAATAAAGATCAGCGCGTGGACGCGGTGGTGACGACCGTGTTCGTTTCAAATCCTTTTGGCGCTCCCTCCGGCCCGCACGCGCTTTCGATTTATTTGCGCAGCGAGAAGGGATTGCAGACACCGCGCCGGCTCACACCGAAATCGAGGATTCGCGCACTCGGTGTGGCGGACACGGATTCCGACGGCGATCTGGACATTCAATTTCTCTTGGGCGGCAGCGACGTTTTGCAAATTGAAAATCAGGACGAGGACTTTGGACCGACAAATCCATTCGACAATCCTGAGTCATTTCTCTTTGAGATCCCCAATACATTTTCACCATCCTCCGCGAACAACAGCCGCATTTACTTCCTCGACCGCACCGGCGATGGTGTAAAAGATCTTGTCGTGGGAGGCGACAGTATCTTCACGACTGATCGGGTGTATCTCGGTGAGGGCGATGGTGGAGGCGACTTTGCTTCGCCCGATTCACCGTTTGCCGGTGGTTGGTTCCAATTCGCGTTTGCCGATATGAATGGCGATGGGTCACTTGAGAATATCTTTGTGACGCTGTCGCCTGGGTTCCTGTTCGTCAGAACAACGGATTCTGAGACACTTGAATCTGTTGAATTGGCGCCTTCATCAATCACAAGAAGAGCGATCGACATCGGGGACTTGAATAGCGATGACATCCCGGATGTCGTGATCGTCGGCACGAGCACAGTGCAGGTTTACTTTGGTGTAGGGGACGGGACGCTGAGCGAGTCGCTCAACCTCGAGTTGTTCGCAGCAAATGAAGCAGTTGCCCTTGGTGACGTGACGCAGGACGGATTGCCGGACATCGTCGTCGGCCAGTTCAATGAGAACAGCTCAGGCGTGTGGGTGTTCGAGAATCTCGGAAACGGCGCCTTCGCGGCGGCGGTCGAGCTCGACGCCGAGAGCGAAACCGTGGCGGTTCGCATTGCCGATCTCAATGGTGACCTGATCAATGACATTGCCGCAATCAGTTTTCGCGGCATGGTCAGTTTGCTCCTTGCCGAGAGCGGCGGCGGATTTGCGCCCACTCAACGTCTCAAGGTAGGCGCCGGCGCCTACGGGCTTGAAGTGGCTGACGTCACCGGCGACGGATTGTCGGATCTCGTCACGATTGGAGGACGGCAACACCAGATCGGATTGGGGTCCACATTCGAATCAGTGGTTCTGATTGAGTCAACCGCTCAAACCTCCATTGTCGGCGACATCGACGGCGACGGCTTTGTGAATGGAGCGGACCTTGCCGCACTGTTGATGGCGTGGGGGGCGTGCGGCGAGGGCGCTTCCTGCGCCGCAGATGTCAGTGGCGATGGCGTTGTCAATGGTGAGGACTTGGCGCAGTTGCTGGCGAACTGGAGTTGATGGGCGCTAAGTGAATTGTGAAATGCAAGCGATTAGCGCCGGGCGAGGGTTCGTCCGGTGCTCTTCTTTTTGCGATTGAAATTGGAAACCGCTTCTTTACAGGCGCGGTTCGGAGTGGGGAAACCGCTTCCTGATGGGCGCGGTTCGGATTCGTGTACTTCGCCTAGCGCACGGCTTTGAGTGCAGCGGCGCCGGGGAGGGGGAGCGCTTCGCAGAGGTCGCTGACTTCTGCGCGCACGGTGCGCGTGGTGGATTCATCGCCGCTGCTGGAGAGGACGCGGTCGATCATGTCGGCGATGCGGCTCATTTCGGCGGGGCCGAAGCCGCGCGTGGTGGTCGCGGGCGTGCCGAGGCGCAGCCCGCTGGTCACGCGCGGCGAGCGCGGGTCATTCGGGATGCCGTTCTTGTTCGTGATCAGGCCCGCCGCTTCGAGCCACTTCTCCGCGTCGGCGCCGGTGAGGTTGGCGTCCTTGGGTTGAAGATCGACGAGCATCAGATGGTTGTCCGTGCCGCCGCTGGTGATGCGGTAGCCGCGTTCGGTGAGGGCGCCGGCGAGGGCCTGTGCGTTCTTGACGACGCGCTTGGCGTAATCGGTGAAGTCCGGCTTCAGCGCTTCGCCAAACGCGATGGCTTTGGCGCCGATGACATGCATGAGCGGCCCGCCCTGAATGCCGGGGAAGAGCGACTTGTCGATCTTCTTCGCGAGGTCCTCGTCGTTGGTCATGATGAGACCGCCGCGGGGTCCGCGGAGTGTTTTGTGCGTGGTGGTCGTGACGACGTGCGCGTGCGGGAACGGGTTCGGGTGGACGTCGGTGGCGCACAAACCGGCGATGTGCGCGATGTCGGCCATCAGCAGGGCGCCGCACTCGTCGGCGATTTCGCGGAAGCGGGCGAAGTCGATGATGCGCGGGTAGGCGGAGTAGCCGCAGAGTATGAGTTTGGGTTTGTGCTCGAGGCAGACATCACGGACGGCGTCGTAGTCGATGCGCTCGAAATCCGGGTGCTTGGCGTCGTAGTGGAGCGGGTAAAAGACTGGGTTGTAGAAGACACCTGAGAAGTTGATCTTCATCCCGTGCGAGAGATGGCCGCCGTCCTTGAGCAGGAGCGCGGCGAACGTGTCGCCGGGCTGAAGCAGCGCCATCATCGCGGCGGCGTTCGCCTGCGCGCCGGAGTGCGGCTGCACATTCGCGAACTTGCAGCCGAAGAGTTGCTTGGCGCGATCGCGCGCGAGGTCTTCAATCTGATCGTGAAACTCGCAGCCGCCGTAATAGCGGGCGCCGGGATAGCCCTCGGCGTATTTGTTCGTGAGGCACGAGCCCATCGCGTGCATAACGGCGGGGCTGACGTGGTTCTCACTGGCGATGAGCTCAATCGTAGAGGCTTGGCGCGTCTGCTCGCGGGCGATGATGTCCGCGGCGGCGGAGTCCTGCTGGCGAATGAGATCGAGGACGGATTCGGCGATGTGGTCGTCGTGATGCATATGGGGGATTGTAGGGGAGGGGGCCTGAGTCGTCAGGCGCGGCGGCGCGTGCTTCAGATGAAGAGATGAGTGAAATACGTGTCCATCGCATTCAGCACGATGACGTATCCGAGCAGGCCGCCGATGGTGACAAAAAGCCAGAGCATGAACGGGCGTTTGAGCTTCATGCCTCGTTTGAACGCGAACCACCAGAATATTGGTAGCCACGCCGCGAGAGTGACGGCGAGCAATGGGTGAGTTCGGGTTGTTGGGATTTGTGCGAGTGCGAGCGGCGGCACGAGCCAATTCGTGGGGCCTTGTGGAACCAAGGCTCCAAACGGAATTGGAAAAGTTTGACAATTCCAAATCACAGTTCCAATTTCCGCCCACGCCCATGTAGCCAGCTGAATCCCAAACAGTATGAGCAAAGGCGATGTGCTTAGGCAGATGATGCGCAGCAGGTGCGCATTTCGAACGTGCGCTCGTTTCCATTCACTCGGCGCCGCGAGGACGACGCATGCCGCAAGAAAGATAAATGCAACAGAGGCATACCACGCGGGATTCAAAGAGATCATGGCCCGGTTTGTGTTTCTGAGAGCACTCATGCCAAGTCCCCACGAGGCGGGACCGCTCAATAGCGCGGCTTTCCACACTGCCGGGAGTCGATCTGTCAAGGGCGACGACCACGGCAAATAGGGACGGCGCACGACAAGAATATACGATGGGAAATGGATACTCGGTTCATTCGACGAGGTCGTTCTTGCCAATCGGACGCCTTCAGTGTCGTCCACAGCGACATATACTCTTCCAAGTTCCGTTAAGTGAACTTCAGGCAGAAAGTAGGCGTGCGTCGGCAGTGGGATTGTAACTCGTTGATCTTGCAACTCAAAAATGGCTGTCTTCTTGTCCGAGCCGACTGCAACGGTTGGAACGGGTGATCCGATGTCTGTGCTCGTCAGAGTGAGCATGGGCGCCGGGAGTTTCAGAATCTGTGACTCAGCGATGTAAGCAATGGCGACGGCCAAGGTGAGCACGAAATATGAGCAAAGCGCCAGGCCAATTACCCATATCAAGAGACGCGACGGCACAACTCGGTGATGCAGCTCGATTCGCCGCCAAAGTGACCATGGAAACAACGCTCGAAACGCCGTGTTTGTCGCTTTGCGGAAGTTCGACCAGTGGCTGGCGTGTTCGTACAGCCATGGCAAGTCGCGCTTATTCGGATTCAGCAGGTTTGCCCAACGGAGTGTGAGGCCGCATTCGCTGCATTGGCCGTGGAGTGGACATGTGTCATTCCATGCGGCGACGTGGCCGGATAGGTCGTAGCCGCAACGCGGGCAATGTGCGGATGGCTCGAGATTGGAATTGGTGTGCTTGCTCACTTCCTTCAACTCAAAGCTATCGCCAGTAGTAGTACGGCGAAACGAGCAGAGCCAGCAGCGCTGCGCCTCCAAGGAGGCCGCCGAGCGTCACAAAGAACCACAATGCGATGGGGCGATTCAGTTGCATACCGCGCGTGAATGCGAACCACCAGTAGAGCGGCGTCCAGATGACAATGATCGCGATGAACCACAAGCTTGGGCGATCCGTCGCGAATGAAGCGAGCCAGCGTGGTGGCGTGTACCAGCCGAGGGGGACGGACCATGCGCTGAGGCCGGACGTCTGACCCGGGAGTTGTGAGAGCGCGGTTCCAATGTATGCCCATGCATGCGCAAAAAGTATCAAGGCGAAGACGGCGAACAATGGAGTAAGGCTATACACAGAAACACGAAGGAGATGAGCATGGCGTATGCGCGCGTGTCGCCATTCCGATGGCGCAGCGAGAATGATGGCGACCGCGACGATCATGAATCCGAAAATGAGGATCAGGGCCGGATTCACGGCCGGGTAGTCGTACAACGTGTTCATCAGCGCGCCGGAAGACTGTTGCGATCGTGCGCCGATCGGATCGAGTAGCACTGCTGTCAGCAGATCTTGTAAGGAGTCTGGAGTGCGGCTTCGATCGCGATAGATATAGGTTGCGATTAGAGCTTGCGGTTGAATGTCGCCATCCGGAGAAACCCACCGCCTCTGAGGCATGAATGAATCAGGATCGATCAATGGAATCTTCGGAATTTCAAATGAATCGATGCTCCATCCACCCATATTCGTCTCGTTGATAACAAGAACAGGTCCAAGCTTCGTTTCATGCAGGACTGGATCTGACAAGGGGGAGTGGGCATTTGGAATCGATACGGTCACTCCATCACGTGCGATGGAGACGGTTGAGCCTTGCAGTGTGGTCACCGTATTCGCGCGGTAATCAGTTGATGAAAACGCGTAGATCAATGGCGCCGCAGTGGCGTTCGGAATCCAAACGAGCGCCATTGACACTGCGCCAAGGAGCACCGAAGCGGCGTACGTCAGCAGCAGCGGCAGGATCAGGTACAGCAATAGACGGCGCGGACGAATTCGGTGATGAAGTTTGACGTCGGCCCAGAACCGCCACGGAAAAAGAGCGCGCAGGGCTGTTCCTGCGAGTCGCCGCACGTTCGTGAAGTGAGGCGCGTGCTCATAGAGCCATGGGAGATCCTGAAGCTTTTGATTCAGCAAATTTGCCCAATTGAATGAAAGGCCGCACTCGCTGCACTGGCCATGCAAAGGGCAGGTGTCATTCCATGCGGCGACGTGGCCGGAGAGGTCGTAACCGCAGCGAGGACATGAACACGAGTTTGCCGCACTGTTGCGCACTGATTCTCCACAATCGACCACGATGTTCAATGCGTGAGCCAGTAAATCGGATACATGACGGCGATCGGCACCGCAGCGCTGCCGAGGAGTCCGCCGATCACGATAAAGAGCCAGAGCCAGAATGGTTTTTGAAGTTGCATGCCGCGTTTGAGGGCGAACCACCAGTAGAGCGGGGTCCAGATTGCGACCATGCCGAGAAACCAAAGACTCGGTTCAGCCGTCGCAAATGTGGCGAGCCAAGGTGGTGGCACAAGCCAGCCATCAAATGAATACTGACTTGTGAGCATGTAGACCGGGAATCCTGTGTAAGTCCATGCGTGAGCAATCAATGCCAGCGCGTATAGGAATATGACAGGCGTCAAGCTATATGTGGCGATGCGAACGAGATGCGAATTACGGACGCGTGCATGCCTCCATTCCGATGGCGCCGAAATAATTATGGCGACCGCTACGATTAGAAATCCAAGCATGAGGATTGGAGTTGGATCAATTGAGGGATAGTCATTTAGAGCACCAACCAACGCTCCAACCGATTGTGTCCTGCGTGCACCGATCGGATCAAAGATGGCGGCCAACACGAGGTCGGTCCACGGATCCGGGAGGTTTCGTGTATCTCGGAAAATATGTGCGGTGATGACTGTGTCCGGCTGTTCGACACCATCAGGTGAATACAACACGGCCGGCGTCCAATAGGATGCGATATTGAAAATCGAAATTCGACGGGTCCGCACATGCCATCCACCGGCGTTGAATTCATTGATTACAAGGATCGGTCCGATTTCAGTCTCGTGCAAGACTGGCCTCGCCGTTGGGTTCAATGCATTCTGAATGGTGACCGTGACATTGTCGCGTGTGATCGTGAGGTCTGATCCATCAAGTGTTGCCGCAGATGGCTGCACAATTGCAGACGACGCATAGGCGGTGAGTGGTGCGGTGGCGCCAATATTTGGAAGCCAGATGGCTGTTGCTGAAATGACTCCGAGTGACACGGATGCGGCGTATAGCAGGATGAGCGGCAAGAGCAAATAAAGTGTCAGTCGTTTGAAGCTGATCCGATGGTGCAATTCAATGCGCGACCAAAACCGCCAGGGCGCCAACGTGCGGATGGCTGTTGTGATGATTCGATGCACACTCCACGAGCGGCGGGCGTGCTCATAGAGCCAAGGCAATTCAATTCGATCTGAATTGAGCAGGTCAGCCCAGTTGAACTCAAGCCCGCATTCGCTGCACTGGCCGCGCATTGGGCATTCCTCCGTCCATGCGGCGACGTGGCCGGTGAGGTCGTAGGCGCAGCGCGGGCAGCGCACGGGGTGGTCGGCGCTAGTGCCGTTGGTTGGCATTGGTGGAAGATACGCGGGTTGGCGCGGGGTGTTCCATTGAATGAGGATTCGATGGGATCATTGGAACGAGGCTTGTAGGAGTGGTCGATGGGGAGCCCTCACCCGTCATCACTTTGCGATGCCACCCTCTCCCAAGGGAGAGGGATTTGGGAGCGCTCACATGTCATTGCATCGCAATTACATCCTCTCCCACAGGGGAGGAGATTCGGAACCTCCACCTCGGTCCTCCCCCGCGGGGCGGGGGAGGGTGGGGATCAGCCCATCGCGAGTGGCTGCATGGTTCCGACGGCGTCCATGGGAGTAGGCGGTTTGGCGAGGTCGATTTGGATGGCGACGCCGCGGGCGTGATCGCTGTTGAGGATCACGGTGTTGGGCGGATGAATGGCCCATCCGGTGTCGGTGTGCTGGTGGCCGAGGACGAAGAGCGTCACGCCCCAGCGCTCAGCGAGTTGCTCGAGCTGCTCCGGTTTGTGCGCGCGGCCCCACACCATGAGATGCGCCGAGCCCTGTCGCGGCACGTAGTCCTCATCATCCAGCGCACGCTCAAGCACACTCGGATCAAACTTTGGCATGACACCCGGTGAGGGCAAGCTGTGCGCACACAGCACACCGCCGGAAACGGTGCGCGAGATGAGCGCCAGCGGCATAGAGCGAATAAAGTCGCCGATGGCTTTGCTGACGCGATCGGCGTCGTCGCCGAAGACGTACGCGACGCCATCATCGAACGCTTCAACCACCTGCACACCGTCTTTGATGATGCCGGCGCCGATGATTTGTGAGAGTTCGTGGTTCGCGAGCAGTGTGTGGACGTAATTTGGAAACTCGCGCTTGACGGCGGCGATGCGCAACAGCGCACGGTGGCTGAAATCGACGCCCATTGCGGAAGCGCCGTGGATCACTTCGTGCAAAGTGACATGACGCGGCGCATCCGACGTCGCCGTCTCAACTTTGGCGAGTTGCATGACGCGCGCAAAGTGCAATGGATTATCGTGGAGATCGCCGGTGGCGGTGAGGAGGCCGCGGGGTTCGACGAGGTCGATGGCGCCGCGCCGGCAGGCGGCGTCATAATTCGCTTGACGCGCTTCTTTCAGAAGTTTGACAACGGCGTCCGGATCCTGGGTGTCGATTCCGGCGAGGGGGTCGGTCCAGGCGTCGTGGTCGCTCGTCATGCGAGCGCTCAGGCGGTGATGCGTTCGTCTTCGTCGTCGTCTTCAACGACGGACACGCCCTGCGCGCGATTCGCATCGGCCAGAAGCTGTGCGTGAATGAGGTCGAGTCGATCCGCGACGACGGCCATGTCCGCCGGCCGCTTGTCAGGGTCAACTTCAACGCACGCCATGATGAGTTCTTCAAGGCGCGGCGGAATGCCTTTGCGAAACTCGTGAATGGGCGTCGGCTTTTCGATGAACTGATCGTCGAGACTTCCAAC
This sequence comes from Phycisphaerales bacterium, assembly GCA_029260345.1. Classification (GTDB taxonomy): domain Bacteria; phylum Planctomycetota; class Phycisphaerae; order Phycisphaerales; family UBA1924; genus OFTM186. The sequence continues at coordinate 208,184 of JAJDDK010000006.1, forward strand.
CAGCGAATCGCCCTTGGGAAGCGCCGTTGGAATGTGCCGCCCGGTCAGCACCCAGTACATCGTGGCGCCGAGGTTGTAGATGTCCGTTTTGCCGGTGATGGGGCGGCGGTGGACTTGCTCGGGCGCGATGTAATCAGGCGTGCCCTGAATGCGTTCTTTTACAAAGCCAACGGTGCAGGACTGGCCGAGGTCGATGATCTTGATGCCGTCTTCGACAACGATGATGTTGTTCGGCTTGATGTCCGCGTGCACGAAGCCTTTTTCATGCATGTGCGAAAGCGCTTGCGCCGAGAGCTTGAAGATATTGAGTGTCTCAACCAGTGAGTCGGGCTGGTCCATTTCAAGACTGACGCCGTCGACGTATTCAAGGAGAAGGTAGACCTCTTTGAGCGTCATCAGCGAGCGGTTCTTGATGAACCTGGACACGCCGCGAATGAGCGGATCATCGAATTTGGAGCCGACAAAGTGCTCCTGTTCGGTTTGATCAATGAAGCGCTGGTCTTTCTTGGTGGCGCGGATGACGTGCTTGAGCGCCCAAATCTGTTTGGTCTTGGGATCCTGGACGAGGTAGATGACGGATGCGGCGCCGCGCCCGACCTCTGCGAGGACGGACATTCCGGCGATCTTGTCGCCCTTTTTGTAACTCTTCCTCCCAGACACCTTCTTGACGCTTCCTCATCTGTTCGGACGAACCCGGTTCGCCGAAGGATTCACCTTAGTTTGGCCACCCATCCCGCGACGTGCGACGCGGGCGGTCCCGAGCGCGATGACGGTGGATCGGCGCGACGGAAGCGGGCAGTATCGGCTGGCGCCGACAGGACTGCAATTCGAGAGCTTACGTCGGTTGATTGCGAATGGCGATTGATCGTCCGCGCGGGCTTACAGGCCGGCAAGGCTGCTGCGGATCGCAGTTTCCGGGAAGAACCGCCCGGGGCTGGTCGTGGTGGAGATGTCACGTCCGAGGAGGACGGCATGCTCAGGCAGATCAAGCTCCTGCTGGAGCGAGCGGACCAGTTCGACGAGCCGGCGCATCTGAGCGTCCGTGAATGGGCGGCGGTCGCCGTCACCCACGAGGCAGATTCCGATGTAGCTGTGGTTGTACAGGTCTTGGTCGGGGCCGGCGGCGTGGGCGCCGGGGGCCTGCATGAGCCAGCGGTATCCGACGTGCAGTTCGCCATCGCCCTGTCCGGAGCCATTGCCAATCACGAAATGATGGCCCAGGCCGTGCAAGTGACGGGCCTTGTGCTCGGCAGCCAGCGTCGCGGCGGAGCCCTGCATGGCACCGGAATCGTAGATGACAATTCCGTCCCAGCGGGCCGAGTCGAATGCTTCGCGCGTGTTGTAGATCGCTTCGATCGACGGGGCGTCCGGCGTCGAGGCCACCAAGGCGAGGCCATCAACGCTGGGGGAGGGCTCTCCATCAAGGACCAGCAAAAGACCGCCGACGGACGTCATCGCGGCGACCAGCGCAAGCCAGACGTTGCGAGTCCGGGCCGAAGGTCCGGATCGTTCAGTCGCAGAGATGTGGTCAGTGGTCGGCATCAGCGCGTGGGGCCCTGGAAGGGAAGGTCCGACGGAAGTATCCGGTTCATCGGACGGAGCGCCAAGTCAACTTTGCAATTGGTGGAAAAGTCAGGGTCCGTTCGTGTTCTCGGGCACGCTCAGAAATCAGTTCGGGTTGAGCCGCTCCCGGAGATTCGGCGTCTTTCGCCCATATTCATCCTCGATATAGGGCGGAGCGAGATCGCTGCGGGCGCGACGATATCGGTCGTATTGGGTTCGGTCGTCTTTGGCGTCGTAGAGGGGTTGAGTGCAGCCCATCGAGGTTAGCCCAAGGGGCGTTCCCAAGACGATGAGGAGAGCGCCGACGCCGCCGAAGCGCCTTCTGCGCGACCCCTTGTTTCCACCACGTGTGGGCATGGCGGGCATTGTACCGCCCCGGGTATGGCAGCCCAAGGCGGCACACTGAGGAGGAGTGGACGAGGCCTGGTGACCCCGTCCGCGCAGGCATACGCAAGCTTCTCGGACGCGGTTCCTAAAAAAAACCAATCGTCTGAGACAGCGGGCGTTGGATTTTGGTTTCGGAAGCGCCGCTTACTTGGACTCGGGGCTCGAATACTTGGGCATGGCCGTGAGGACCTTGTCGATCAGGCCGTACTCAAGCATTTCCTTGTCGTCGAGCCACTTGTTGCGGTCGCAGTCGCGTTCGATGGTTTCGTAAGGCTGGCTCGTTGCGTTCGCGTAGATGGTGTAGAGGCGTTCGCGGAGTCGCAACATTTCGCGTGCTTCAATCTCGAGGTCCGTGGCCTGTCCTTCGAGGACGCCGCCGATGAGCGGCTGGTGCATCAGATTGCGCGCATTGGGAAGCGCGTAGCGCTTGCCCTTGGCGCCGCTGCACGCCAGGAGTGAGCCCATGCTGGCGGCCTGCCCAATGACGTACGTGCAAACATCGGCCTGCACGAAGTTCATGGTGTCGAGAATGCCGAGGCCGGCCGTGACGGATCCGCCCGGACTGTTGATATAGAAGTGGATGTCAGACTTGGGGTCTTCGTTCGCGAGGAAAAGCATCTGCGCGATCAGAAGATTCGCGGTGTCGTCGGTGACGGGGCCACCGAGGATGATGATGCGATCCTTGAGGAGGCGCGAGAAGATGTCATAGGCGCGCTCGCCGCGACCGGTCTGCTCAATGACGATGGGAACCAAGGTTGACATGGGCGTCTGTGCTCGCGGGCTGGTGGTCTGTTTGGTGATGGTTGGGTTCGCAGGAGGAATCGCGGGTCAGGACTTCTTGCTGTTCTTGCCTTCCGGCTCCTGGATGACTTCATCCACGAGTCCGTATTCCTTGGCTTCCATGGCGTTGAAGAACTTGTCGCGTTCGGAATCTTCACGCACACGCTCTTCGGACTGGCCGGTGTGCTTCGCGATGATGCGTGTGAGTTCGCGCTTTTCTTTGATGATCTGCTCGGCCTGAATGCGGATGTCTTCGGTCTGGCCGTAGACGCCGCCGTAGGGCTGGTGGATCATGACCTTGGCGTGAGGCAGGATGAAACGCTTGCCTGCGACGCCGGCGGTCAGCAGCACGGCGCCGCCGCTGTAGGCGCGGCCCATGCAATACGTCGCGACGTCCGAGGACAGGAATCGCATCGTGTCGTAGATGGCGAGGGTGTCATCCACCGCGCCGCCGGGGCTGTTGATGTAAAAATTGATGTCCTGGCCCTTTTTCTGGTTTTCCAGATAGAGCATTTGCATCATCACCCGGGCGGCCGAAGAGGGGTTGATCTCGCCGATCAGGAAGACGACGCGGTTTTCGAGCAACAGCTCGTCGATCGTCATCTCGCGGGTGCGTTGGTACGTGATGGACATCGCTCAGCAGACTCCTTGGGACCAATCGGTGGGCGCGCCCGGAGTGGCGGCGCCGCCGGACATGTTTCCGTGCGAAGGCGGGTCACTGTATCGGCGCAGGACCGGGCAGGCTATCGGCTGTTGATCATGGCCTCTCAAGCTGAAATGGGCGGTTCACGGGTCCTTGGCTGCGTTGCTGATCGTGTCCCTCGCTCTTAGCATGGCTGGCTTCCCTCCCGAGGCCCCGGAGACCGCTTCGTGCCCACCGCGATCATCAGCGACATTCATGGAAACGCGGAAGCCCTGCGCACCGTGCTTGCCGATATCGATGGCCGCGGCATTGAGCGGATTATCTGCCTCGGTGACATTGTGGGGTACGGCCCCCAGCCACTGGAATGCGTGGACCTCGTCGCCGAACGATGTGCATGGTCACTCATTGGAAACCATGACTTCGCCGTGCTGTACGAACCGACGAATTTCAACCCCGGCGCCGAGCAGGCCGCTTTCTGGACGCGCGACCAGTTCGACGCCGAGCCGGACGAACAGCTCCGGGCCAAGCGGTACGACTTTCTGGGGCGGCTTCGCGTGCGTGTGGTCGAATCCACGCCAGAGAGCAACCTGCCGGTGCTAGCCGTGCATGGCTCGCCGCGCCGCCCGATCAACGAATACATCTTTCCCGATGACGTGATGACCGCCGTGGACAAGATGCGGCAGATCTTCGAACTCATCGAGCGATACGCGATCGTCGGGCACTCGCACGTGCCCGGCGTGTTCACCGATGAACCGGATTTCTATCCGCCCGGTGAACTTGGCAGCCTGACCTACTCGTTCAGCGACGATGAGAAAGCAATCATCAATGTGGGGTCCGTCGGCCAGCCGCGCGATCACGATCCTCGCGCCAGCTACGCGATCCTTCATCCGGATCACGTGGAATTTGTGCGTCTGGAATACAACGTCCGCAAGACGGCGGAGATGATTTACAAGATTGACTCTCTGAGCGATTGGCTTGGCGATCGTTTGCTGGAGGGTCGGTAGTCGGCGCAGCGAGCGCCGTTTCACATTGACACGATCGCCGGCCGCACTTGACGGCGATTCCATACGCACGATTGACGCATGCCCGGTGAAAAAAACAAACTGGCGCGGATTCTTGTTCCGCTGATCATGATCGCTGTCGCCGCTGTCGTTGTCATTGCGATGGGGGTCAACGCAGCGCGCCAGAACACAGCGCCCCCAACGCCGCCAAACGCGAGCACGCCCGCGGAGGCAAACGCCAACGATTCAACACCGACCGACTTCGATGATGTCGCGCCGCCGGAATCAGACCCGACCATCGCCGCAACCAGCGAACCGGCTGAGCCGGTAGTCGTGGATGTCGATGTTGAAGAGCTTGTCGAATACGACGTTTTGAGCGCGCGGGTTGTGGATCAGGCTGGGCCGCTTGATTCCATCGGCGGGCTCGATCCCGATGGTTCGGCGACGATGGAAATTGATTTTTCAACCGCCGGCGCCGGCATCTCTTCCATCACACTGGCGCGCTATTTCAAAGACATCGACCGGGTCGACCACTACGAGGTGCAGTCGGAACGCACGTATCAGACCGGCGCCGGGCCAAGTGTGAGCGTGGTCTCGCTGGCGTCGCGCGCCGTCATTATCAATGGCGTGCTCGTTGATTTGTATTCCACGACGCGCGGACGCATCTGGCGGCAGGTGGCGCCGGGCGCCTTCGAAGCCATCATCGAAACGGAAGCCGGCGACGCGATCGCACGAATCACCAAGAGCTACGCGCTGGAGCCGAATTCGTATGACGTTCGCGTTGATCAGAATCTGGAAAATCTGACCGAAACGCCGCTGACGATTGAGTGGATCCAGTACGGCCCGGTGGATCTTCCCGCCGACGGCCTCGGTTACGGAGGCGATACGCGGCGCGTGCGGTTTGGTTACCTGCTCGACCCGAATCGTGATCCGTCGCAGCAAATTGTCGCGACCGAGCGCAAGCTGCATCGTCGTTCCAATGTGATCACCAGTCCGGAGGACGAGTTCGGACGCATCTGGCCAACCGATTACGCGATGGACAATGGTTTGTCGCTCGTCTGGGCGGCGATGACGAATCGTTACTTCACGTTTGTGGTTCATCCGACCATTGACGAAGCCGCGGCGAAGTCAGGACAGCCGATTGACAAGAGACTGATTTTGGCCGCGAGTCGTGTGGATCGTGTTGTGGTTGGCACGCCGGGACAGAGCGGTGCGGATGATCAGGCAGTGGTCATGCAGTTGCGCAGCGCCGTGATGACGGTGCCGCCGGGTGACGGGGTCGATCTTGGGATCTCCGCGTACACCGGTCCGAAGTGGCGCAAGACGCTCGGCGAAAACCCGGTGTACTTGACGCTGGGTATGAACAAACTCGTCGTTTTCAACTTCGGCGGGCCATGCGCCTTCTGCACGTTCCAGCCGTTGGCGCGAGGGCTGCTGTACTTCCTTGGTTTCTTCCACGATCACATTCTGTACGACTGGGCGCTGGCGATCATGCTGCTCGTCGTTTGTGTGCGCGGCATCTTGCATCCGGTCACGAAAAAGTCACAAATCAGCGTGCAGCGGTTCAGCAAGCAGATGCAGAGCTTGGCGCCGAAGCAGAAGAAGCTGCAGGAGAAGTACAAAGACGATCCGAAGAAGATGAAAGAAGAGATGGCGAAGCTGATGCGCGAAGAGGGCGTCAACTTCACCGGCGCTCTCGGCTGCCTGCCGATGTTCATGCAATCGCCGATCTGGATCGCGCTGTACGCGATGCTTTTCTTCGCGTTCGACCTGCGCCATCAGGCGGCGTTCTTCGGATTGTTCCAGAAGGCCACCGGCGGCGCATGGGGCTTCCTGGATGACTTGAGCGCTCCGGATGGTTTTATCCAGTTCGGGGCCGGGTTTGATGTGCCACTGATGGGGCATATTTCATCACTGAATGTGTTGCCGCTCATGCTGGGTTTCGTGTTCTATGCACATCAGAAGTACATGACGCCGCCGCCGAGCGCTTCGCTTTCGCCGGAACAGGAAACACAGCAAAAGATCATGCGCGTGATGATGGTCGTGATGTTCCCGCTGTTCATGTACAACGCGCCCAGCGGTCTGTCGCTGTATTTCATCACGAACTCGACGCTGGGCATCTTTGAGAGCCGCTACATCCGGGCCCACATCGACAAAATTGATCTGGAGCCGAAGAAGCCGTCCACGGGGCGCAAACGCGTGGACAATCTGCGCGACAAGGCAGCGAAGAATCGTGGCGCCAAGACGCCGTCTTACAAGCAACGGAAGAAGTGACCGGTGCGCCTCGGCGATACGATCGCCGCGATTGCTTCGGCGCCGGGCCGGTCGGCGCGGGGAATCGTTCGCGCTTCTGGTCCGCACGTTCAGACGCTCCATCAAACTGAGTTGTCAGCAGATTGGCCCGGGCGCGGTGGCGCCATCAGGCGATTGCGATTGGGTGGCGGGATCGTGCCGTGCCTTGTGATGACGTACGCGGCGCCGCACTCCTACACGGGTGAAGACACGATTGAGTTTTTGTTGCCGGGGAATCCAGCGCTCCTGGAGCGCGTTCTGGCGCGATTGACGGAGTCGGAAGGCGTTCGTCGCGCGGGGCCCGGCGAATTCACCGCGCGTGCGTACTTGAACGGTCGCCTCTCGCTCGATCAAGCGGAAGGCGTGGCGATGACAATCACGGCGCGCAATGAAGAGGAATTGAACGCAGCGCAGCGCGTTTTGCGCGGCGCCGCGGGCGCGCGGTACGACGCCATTGCGGAGTCCATTGCCCAGGCGCTGGCGCTTGTCGAGGCCGGCATCGACTTCACCGATCAGGAGGACGTCGTCGCGATCGCGCCGAATGAACTGTGTGATCGTCTCACCGTCATTGCGACGTCCTTGCAGGAGTGCCTCGGCGGAATCCCGCAGCGCGAACGTTCCGGTACTGCGCGTGTGGTGCTGGTGGGACGCCCAAACGCCGGCAAGAGCACGCTTTTCAATGCGCTGCTCGGGCGCGAACGGGCGGTTGTTTCGGATGTCGCGGGCACGACGCGAGACGCCGTTGTTGAGCGCGTCGATCTGTCAGATGCGGCGCCCGGCGCTGGCGAGATTGAACTTGTCGATCTTGCGGGTTTGGACGAATCGTTGACCCATGGCATTGATCACGCGTCGCAAGCCGCGGCGTTGCGGGCGATTGGTGAAGCGGACGCGATCATTCATTGCGATCCCGATGGTCGATTTGATGTGAAATTTGAATCGCCGCACGCGCCAACGTTGCGCGTGCGCACAAAGGCGGATTTGCCGACTTCATCCCCAATGCGAGAGGAGCTCGCCGTCTGCGCCCTCGATGGGTGGAATCTCAGCGCGCTCAAGCGAGCAATTGCCGATGCCGCCGGTGGCTCCGCGAGCAGTGCCATGGCGGCGCGGCATAGCGAGGCTTTGCGAAATGCGAATCGAACCATTATCGATGCGCGAGATCGAGTCAGTGCGCAGCAGGACGTGCGGCATCTTGAAGATGTTGAGATTCTCGCGATGAATCTGAGGGAAGCGCTGGATCACGTCGGCTCAATCACCGGGCGCGTGACGCCGGACGATGTGATCGGCCGCATTTTTGCGAGTTTCTGTATCGGAAAGTGATCGCCGCTTAGCCGGTGCGCTCGATGCGCTGTGCCACTTCGGCGAGATAGCTCTCGAGATAACGGTCAATGAACGCGTCAATCGAGCGGGCCGTGGCTTCGTGGTTCATGCCCCAGCACACGGCGCGTAAATCGTGAAAATCAAGATCGACTTGCACGATCAAGTCATTCTCAATCACAAACGCTGAAGGCACCTGATCGCCAAGATTCGCCGAGAGGGCGTTCACGCCCGGGCCGCCCACGCTGACAACCGGCAGCGACTGAAGCTCTTCGTTGTTCAGATACCACACATCGGAGACGACCAGCACATCAAACGCCAGTTCATCGCCATCGTTGCGCTCGCACCAGTCGAGCATGTTCTCGCGCAGCCGATACGCGAGCGGCCGATCGCCGCTTTCGGCGCGAAGGTGTGCACCAGTGACGATGAGGACGAGTCGGTCCAGATCAATGGGGAAGGACGCGAGTTCTTCAGAGTGCGTTTCGATAGCGAAACGGTACCGAGAATTACGAATCGGCGCCGTTGCGCAGCGACTCCAGCGCGGCGGGAATCAGGTCCGCCAGTTCCATCGCCAGCAGACCGGCGGAAGCATCGTGCTCGCTTCGCCACTGAGCCGCGGCAGCCGCGTGCGCGACGACGCCAATACGCGCAAGGTCGTAAAGCGAAAGCCGGGCGCCCGAACCAAATTGCGCCACCAGCCCCGCGATCACACCAGTGAGGACATCCCCGGTTCCAGCGGTGGCAAGCGCCGAGTCCGCCGCCGCACTCGCCCAGGATTGCACTCCGTCAGACACGATCGTGTGCGCGCCTTTCAGCACCACAATGCAGCCGAGGCGCTGCGCGAGCTGCTCCGCCGCGTCCTGTCGCCTATCTGGATCTGTCGGGCTTGCGGTCAGGCCGAGCGGTTTGGCGAGCCGCGCGTATTCACCGGGGTGGGGTGTGAGAATCGCCGCGGCGCGAAAATCGCGATGCAGATCCGTCACCGCTGCAAGATTGTTCAGTGCATCAGCATCCATCACGACCGGGCATTGCTGCTGACCAACCGCGCGCAGGGTGAGCGCTTCCGCCGGTGCGCTCACGCCCAGGCCAGGTCCGATGGCAACGCAGTCACATGATTCGAGCGCGCGATCAAACACCTCCGCCGCCTGATGGGCGACGATGGCGCCGCACTCATCGACCGGCAGCGCCATGCCGGTGGCGGATGGCGCAATCACCAACCCCGCCGGCAGAATCGGCTCCGGCATGAGGAGTTTCGCAAGTCCTGCGCCGGTCCGCAGCGCCGCGACCGCGCACATCGCCGGTCCGCCAATCATCGTGGCGCGGCCGGGTTCATTGCTGACCTGTCCGCCAATGATCGCGACCGTCCCAAACGTCCCCTTATGCCCGGCCGAATCGCGCGAAGGAAGTTGCGGAACATCTGATGCGCCAAATGCGCTCACCGCGCGGCGCCCTTGGCGGCGTCATCGATTGATTCGACGTCAATCTCAAGCCGCCCGAGCAGAGGCGCCAGCGCCGCCATCGAATTGATCATCTCATCGTCGGCCATCGATGAGAGCGTCACCGCAATGTGCGTTGCATCGAACGCCGTGGCGCCGGGAAGCGTCGCGTCGTAGTCAACCCATCGCCATTCGCCTTTGTCGTCCTCAATCAGCGCCTGCGTCCACATGTGATAACCAAAGATGCGCGAACGCCCCGCGAATTCTTCCGCATAAATCAATCCGCCGACCACGCGGCTCGGGATGCCGACTGCGCGCATCATCGCCGCGAGCAGCGTCGCATGTTCCGTGCAGTCGCCTTCCGCCGTGCGCGCCGTTTCCGTGGCGGACGCGAACCCGACCTGAAGGCCTTTCTCCGTGATGTACCCATGCACGAAACGGCGCATGCGCTCGGCCATTTCAGCGCGGGGCATCCGGTAGTTCTTGTTGATCGCGCGCTCCGCGAGAGACATCACCAGCTTGTTGCGCCAGTCCAGCATGGCCGGGCCATTGCGGTATCGCGGGTCCGTCAGCACCGAGCGGTCTTCGTATTCCTCGCCGGCCAGATCGACCGTCACCCGCGCTTGCTGCGGCGACAGGCGCTCCACACGCTGCGCCGACGTTTGCGGCAGATCAGGAAGCTCGCCATCCGGCACGCTCAAGACATACGTCGCGCTTCGCGTCTCACGCGGGTTCGCAATCGAACGATTGGGCTTGATCAGCGTGCTGACGAGAATCTCCGTCGGCTCGATCTTCGCGAGCGCGAGTTCGCGCTCTGAGAGTGAAACCGTCATGTCAATCGGTCCGATGCCAAACTCGGTGATCACCGCGAGCGCATCTTCCGTCAGATATTCAGTCGAGGAAATCCCTGGCGCTACGCTTTGCTCTGTGCGCACGGCGATGGCAGGCACGCGTTTTCCGACCGCTTCCACAATTTCCTCACCGATGACCGTCCCCGACACGCGCATCGGGCTCGGCCCATTCGTCGCATCAATCGTGCGATATTCAAACGTCTTGGCGCCCTCTTTGAGCTTCTGCGCGACAAAGCGCCGAGCCGCGGCGGGCGTCAGCCACTCGCCCTTGATGTGATCAAGTGTTTCAATCGTGCTTCGTCCGCCCTGATTGATCGTCGCCTTGATGCCGTTTGGCTCCCAGCGATACGTCGAGGTGATGGGTTCGGCGCCGAGCTTCTGCATGTTTGTCAATTCATACGGCTGACCGTCGTACGTTTCGTAGAACTCGGTCTTCAGATCGACGGCGATGGTGAGGTCGCCGCGCGCCACTTCGATGTGCACTTCGGAGATCGTGCGAAAGCCGATCGTCGTGTCGATTTCCTGAAAGTGCATCCAACCGGCGCGGTCCTCGCCGAAGCGAATCACGTACCAGCGGTCGATATCCGCAAACGCCGCGGCGGGCAGGGCGACAAGCAGGGCAAACATCGCAAGAGCGATACGGGAGGGCTTCAAACTCATGGTGTCTCGAATCATGTCGTTCATTGTGTACCAATGGGGCTCATCCTGCGCGGCGCCATCCGTGACGGCTGCCTACGCTGCCTCACCATGATCGACACGCACTGCCATCTCACTTTCCCCCAGTACGAAGGCCGGCTGGATGAGGTTCTGGCCGACGCCGCGGCGGTCGGCGTGACCGGGGCAATCACGATCTCCACCACCACGCAGGACTGCCTGGACGCGCTGGCCATCGCCGAGCGGTTCGACAACGTCTGGTGTTCGGCGGGGGTGCATCCGCTGTACGCCGACCGCGGGCCGCACGTGTGGGAGAACCTGCGCCGCGTCGCCAAGCACCCGAAGTGCGTCGCGTGGGGGGAGCTCGGGCTGGACAACCACTACGACAAACCCGCGGCGGAGGTGCAGCGCCGTGTGCTCACCGAAGAACTCGCGTTCATCGAAAAATGCATGAAGGAGGACGGGATTGATCTGCCCGTCGTGGTTCACTGCCGCGACGCATTCGCGGATCTGATCCCGATTCTGAAGGACGGCCCCGTCGCGCCGGAGCGCCACGTCTTCCACTGCTTCACCGGCGGGCCGGAAGAAGCCCGCATGGTGCTGGACTTCGGCGCCTGGATTTCATTCACCGGCGTCGTGACGTTTGCGAACGCCCCCGAAGTGCGCGAAGCCGCGAAGCTGGTCCCCGCGGACCGCATCATGGTGGAGACGGATGCGCCGTTCCTGACGCCGGAGCCGCATCGGAAAGTGCGGCCGAACGAGCCGAAGTATGTGATGGATACGGCTCGGTTTTTGGCGGAGGTGAGGGGGGAGGAGTGGGGGGAGTTCGTAAATCAACTAGACGTGAGCGTGAACTCATTTTTCGAATTGCTTGGTGGTTCAATCAGTCTGAGTTCGCAGAAGCACTAATACCCTAGAATAATGAACGTATAGCTGTTGATCTCCGAGAATCCAAGCTATGTTGTTATGATGCTCGGTACGAAGCAACGTAGTATCCGTTTTACTAGGAGAGTCAAATGCCTTTTTGGGGATCTGAAAAGCTGCGAAACAAGCTGGATGACTTGGTGACGCCCAGCAATCCTGCTTCCGTGACACAGGGCAGTATAGAACTCAGGATGGGACGTGAAGCTTTTGTAACAGGGCGCGGCGGCGAACGCATCGTCCTTGAAAATGACGGAGAAGACTTTGTTATACCACCCGGTCAATTTGGCCAGCTTCTTACTCTCGAGCGCGTAAATGTGCCCTTGGAAGCCATAGCATTCATATCCATAAAATTCCGGCACAAACTTCGTGGGCTTGTAAACGTATCCGGTTTTCATGTAGATCCTGGATACAATGGTTGGCTTGTATTGTCAGTTTATAACGCAGGCGCAGAGAATATTCGATTGTCGAAAGGGCAGGCGACCTTTCTGATTTGGTACGCTGATTTAGATAGTCCAATGGCTGAAGGCGATAAGTACCTAGGAGGACGAGGTCAATCGGAACGAATTCCAGACGAATATATAATGCAGATTGATGGAGACATTGCATCGCCAGGTTCGCTTCAAAAGCAGATGCAGGGTATTGAGGAAAAGGTGAGAAACAACCGATTCATTCTTGGCTTAATCGTTGTGATTGTCGTCGGCTCATTTTTGGTGCCGGCATTGCGAGCGTGGACTGATGGGATTTTCACTCGCACTAAACAAATCGAAGATCCGGAACGCCAAGCCACGCCGAATAATTCCGAACACACAGGCAATCAAGGCCCTGATGGTGTGAGTTCAAAAGATTCGTAATTCACACATCGTTTCGTCGCATCGCCAATGAAGATGCCACCTTTGTTCGCAACCATCTTTCGCCAAACTGAATAGCCTGCAAGGATCGCAGTTTCCCATTCTCGGTACGTGCGGTCGCGAACTTCAAATGGACGCGTCATCGTCTTGATAGCTCGCAGAAGGTCGAAATCGACGGAATTGATCCCATCAAAGAATGAATAGTCCCGTGCAATTCCGAAGACAAGCGCGGAAATCGCTTCCTCGGTGACGGCTGCACGAGCGCCGTCCTCCACTTCGTCAAGCCGCGGGTTGGATTTTCGCTTGCAACCCATGAGCTTTCTGCTGACTGGAGACCATCCAAGCATGATCGCGTTTGTCAAATGAAATACATCGTGGAACCGATACCCGTCATTTGCGTGAGCGTTGTCGGTCAATGGATCTCCGAGTGACTCTCCATTTGTCGTCATTTGTAGCTTGGCTTGGCCGGAGATTGCAATCTCTCTGAATTCGACTCGCAGTTCGCGCGGAAGTTGTTCCGAGGACTCAAATCCCTCGTCGTAATGACGAGCAGGTATAAGCATTCCTTGGTGCTTCGATGGCGAATTCGATGGCCAGCGCTCATGCAGTTTGGCAAGATTTTCTTGTGCAATATCTTCAAGGTCGAGCCCCGCTTTTCTTGCAATCGTTGCGAGGTACCAAAGCACATCGCCAATCTCTTCCGCTACTTGGTCTTGAAACGGTCGGTATTTACGACCATCGCGAAGGTACTTTTTGTACTCCGAGAGAAGTGAGCCGACCTCGCCTGCTAATCCTAAAAGTGGAACCGTATTCGAGGTGAGGTCATCCGAAGGAGATTGGTCGGTAGCTGCCGCCAGTTCTTGATACTCACGAAACCCTAATGACTCAGGCATTGTTTTTCCTCCGGTTGTTCGAATCAAGCCTTCGCCGTGCCTTTGAAACAAGTGTCGCAATTTCGCCCTTTCCAGTTTTTCCGAGGCTGGGACTTCCGACATAGCAATTGAGCTGAATGAAGGGACGATTCGTTTCATGTTGTATAAAAAGGCCTAGATGTGTAAGTCCGATATAATTACCTAATCCACGATCTACAATGTACTGAGTTGGATAAAATGCATTGAGTGCAAACCCATCGTCGAGGTATGAAACACCGACCTGTTGAAGGCATGGGAATCCGCGAACTGGTTGGCCCGTATGATCTATGGCTGGGTGTAGAATCGAGATTTGTAGCGCGGACTCGCGTATTTTCTTCGGCTGTTTCATCAATCCAATGACATGGGCAAGTTGATTGGTAGTCTTCGAACTTTTTCCGGCCTGATCTGGATAGGCCATCATTCGCTGAAAATACGTGCCATATTGATTTCGTCTGTTCAATTTCTTCATGCGCGGATAGAGTCGATGTATGCAAAGCTTGGAGAATTCCTCGACTCCAGGGCGATTGCGGCGAAGCCATACGCGATATGGAAAAATCGTAAATGCTGACGCAGCAGAAATTGGCAGATTCTTTTTCGTCAAGAATGTGTCGAGGGCAAGCAAGATCGCATCAGAAGTAGAAGGCAAAGTGGATTCGCCACCGCGAATAGAGATCAATAGTGGCGGCGCGTCAGAATTGGTGGAATTATGCGCTACCATTAGTGCGTTCGCCCATGCGTCAACAACGGCATCCTCAATGAATAGGCGTGGAGTCTGGCCAGTCATTCTGCCTCCGGGTCTCGAAGGAATCTATTGCGATGAGGGCCGACATAGCCTTTTCTCGAGACTCGAATTTGAATTTGCTGCTTGTCGATTCGCACGTCGACGATACCTGGGCTGGAAGAGGTATACATGTCGTAATTACTCTCGATGGCTGGCTCTACTCGAACCTGAGCTTGGCCACTGTTCATAAATGTGATCACATTTGTCTCGGTCAAGAGCACTTCGCTGATCTCGACATCGATCGAAGGCCCGGCAAATGAATTGTCGATGATAACTAGTTGTTGCAATGAGGTCCCGATCAGGTCGTGGCGAATTGACTTGGGCGAATGGCGTAGCATTTGTTTACGCCATACATTGTTGCAAATGGATAGTCCGAGCGAAATTTGATTTATGAGTGCACTCAGTCCGACACCGAGCTCGCAAGAGATTGTGAATAGTTCTTTTGGAGTCGCTGAATCAATACGAATACGCCGTCGCTCGAATGCGGAAATAATTGTTGGACGTGGCATCAAAAGAGCGGCCGCAAAGACGTCGGCTGCATATTCTTCGGGGCTTCGCGAGGGTAGCGGACTGTCCACAAGTTTGTCGACTCGTTCGCCGTGGCCTAGAAGACAATGTCCGAGTTCGTGTGCACAGGTATATGCGAGACGCCCCAGCGGTCGATGGGCCCGCGAAGGAAGAACGATTAAAGGGTGAGGCTCTCGGCTGAACATTCCTTCGAGCGACGGCGCATCGACAAAACGCACTTCGACGCCAAGTGATTCTGCGACATCAAAGGCATTTACAGGCATGTCGCGAGGAATCGCGAGCGACCGACGCGCCTGAAACGCGGCTCGTGTTGCCGTTCGGGCAATAAGGGATCGGTCAATCACTATTGTCCTCAGTGTGAGATTGCAGAGAAGATAGAAGGCGCATTATAACTTGAAGGTCTTCGGGCCTTAGCTTTGCTAGTTCACGTGCTGCAATCTTAAATCGCGGATCGTGAATTGGATCAATTCCCGATGACCCGCTTATGATCCAATCTTCTCGAATATCGTAGAGACGTGCCAAGCTCACAATTTCATCGGTCCGTAGTCTTCGTTTACCGGCTTCAAGTTGCGAAACAGTCGGGCGGTGGACGCCAAGGTGATCGGCTACCTGGCCCTGAGATAGTCCTGCTTGTTCGCGAGCCCATCGGAGCCTTGAGCCAACAGCTTCTGCTGAGGTATTTGTAGAAGTCATGCTTCAACTCCTGCGGCAGCGAGGTATTTCTCGATGTCAGTAACAAGTTCACCGAAACTGTTGCCACGATTCCCAGTCCGATGAATGACTGGGTTGAAGTCATGTGGGAACTCGAAGCTAAATTCCTCGCAGAGGTCAAGCAAAAAATCTAGGCCTTCGTCGCTGGAAAGACCCAAGCCGGCATGCAGATTCGTGCGATGCGTCAGGGGCTCAACAGGCTTTCCACTCGAGACGAGAAACCGCTCGAGGCAATCACTCACCTTGCGTTCGACGTTCTTGCTCTGAGTCATTGGTTTTCCTTTCAGGCGGTAAGAAAATCGTACAGATCGAACCATGGTATGTCAACTCGAAATTGAGACCTCCCTCAAATGCAGAATCGTCGTGGCTGAATATCGGATCGCAGGTAAAGCGGGTGCTTTGGGTGGCCACCCTTCGTGGTACCGAGGCAGTGCAAATCCTCAAGGCGCTTTGACACCTGTAGATCGCGCTCAAAAAGGTGACCTTTTGCGCCCCAAGCGGCAACTACAAGGTCAGACGTTGAATATGCGCGGTCGAGCCACATGTCATTGCAACGACCAATAGGGTCCTTGACATTGAGCAGGCCACGCGGATCTGTGGAACGCAAACCGAAGAGGTTGGTCATTATGAGCGAGCCATAGCCCCAATTGATCGCGAACCCGATACAGCGTCGAATGGTTGGATCATCGACAGTCTCATCCGCCGTGGAAGGGTTAAGGCCAATAAACATCACCGTGGGCAATCCCTTGTCCCATCGTCGTTCGAGTGAATATCGATATCGACGACAGGAAGAAAACGTCGCGTCACCAACCAAAGACTTGTCGTCAAGGGTGGGTCGATGACGAGCGTTGGGGAGCCGGGTCATTGGCATATCTATTTGGTATCGACGAGAGAGTGAAGGGCGCGCCAGAATAGTGGATCGTGCCAAATGCTTCCATGGCCATATTGTGACAATCCTCGCATGAATCGGCAGCCAACTGGAATTGACTGGGTCAAAGGTATTGTCGCATGGAATGGGGGCCAAATCAGCGCCCGCCATTCTCCCTCATGCTCGACGCATGCCCCCTCAAAAACCGCCACTGTGAATCTGTTCGTTTCAGTATCGCCGTGAAGACGCCGCTGAATTCGAAGGCTCCGTTGGGCATTTCGATGTGTGTTTCGAACGCCGCGCTGGCGGGCGGCGAGCGCAGGAGGTTGAGCGCACGCTCATCGTTGGAGATTGACAAGGCCGTTCGCCGCGCTGTTCATCGCGCCTTCCGTATTGACAATTGTCCCTGTCGTGTTGTCGACGTTCGGCAGGATCGTGTATTCCGGCGCGCTGTTGCGCACAATGTTGCGGATGATCGTGTTGCTGACGCCCAGTACTTCGAAGCCTCGATCGCAAGACGCAACGAAGTTGTCGCAGATCAGGTTGTACGCGCCCTCGGCTCGAATGCCGGTGGCGCCGGCGTGATCCAGAACCGAATTCCCGGAGATCGTCGATTCACTGTGCACAAGAATTCCGTGCCCGCCGTTGCGGTTCACGCGGCATTGCGCGACGGTGACTCCATCGTTGTTGCCTGTGATGTCGAGCGGAACGGCATGGACGCCATGCCCGGCGTTCATACTGATCAGACAGTTCTGAACCAGCCCACCTTCCGAGATTCGGATGCCTGCCGCCCCATTCAGACTGATGGTTGAATCAACCACTGTGCCTTCGGAGAGGATGTAGATCCCTTCGGACCCATTGTCGGTCGAGAGGCAGCCCTGAATGAGTGCCCGCGCGCCCATCGAAAAGCCGCGCTGACCATTATTGCGCGCCGTGCAATTCGTGAGCTTGTTGTCGTCCGTGCAGACGAAACCCTGGCTCGTGTTGTTCATGGACAGGCAGTTCGTCGCCGTGGCGCCGGCGCTGAGGGAAAACCCGGAAAATCCGTTGGTCGTCGCGGTGCAGTTCGTCGCCGCCGAGCCGAATGAAAGCGCAATGCCGTTGTCGCTGTTGAAGTTCGTCACGCAATCGACGGCATTCCCACCGACGCCGAACAGAAGGATGCCGTTGTCAGCGTTGTTGTTCGCGCGGCAGCCGATCACCAGCGCGTTGGCCCGAGCAAAGATGCCGGTTCCCCCGTTGAACGAGACAACGCAGTCCTTGATCGTCGCGTTGGCGCCGACGTTGATTCCTTCGAATGCGTTGCTTTCCGCGCGGATGTCCTCAATGTGGCTGCTTGAAGCGGAGGTCAGGTCCATCCCGTACTCGCCCCAGTTGCGGATGGCGCCATTGCGCACCGCGACGCCGCGCGTGTTCGCGGACACGACCCTGACGCCGCTGATCGATCCGGTCACGCCGACCAGTTCGAAACCCATCAGATCGAGCGTCACCGACGGCCCGTTCTGCACGAGATCGATCTTGATCCCGTGCTTGCCGACCTGACCGGCGACATTTCCCGTCAGGTAGTACGAACCGGGATTGACGATGCGGAACACACTGTCCGCATCGCCCGGAGTTGTCGAAGCGCTGATCGGGATGCGCGGCTCGGGACCCGGCGTGGAACTGACCGGACCGGTCGGGGGTGTCAATGGTCCCGCCAAGGCGAACGCCGCCACGGCAAACACCATCGTCAACCCCGCCCAACGGAACACGATTGCCCTTGCGCCCATGGCACCCTCGCTTGTCGTGAGACACTGGCCGCTCACTAGCCTTGGGACGATTTCACTGAGAAACCCCGGAAGAAGGAGTTTCAGATCGATTGAGACAATGCGCCTGACGCCGCCCTTGCGCAGGCATCGCCACGATGCGCCATCTTCCAATTCACCCAGTGATCGCGCAGATTTGATTGTTTCGAGCGCGACGTCCCGAATAGGGGCATGCCACGAACATGCAACTTCCTATTTCAAGAGAATCTAGGGCTCACCACCGATGCGTTCAATGAGATTCCACTTCCCGGCGATGTTTGTTTCAATTTTCTGAGCTGGCGCGATCGGTCTGCATGATTTGATTGAGGATGGGCTTTGGCGCATCAGCATGGCCCCGCCTGTGGCGAGACCATGGCATGGGGAGTTGATCAGCGCCCGTCCACATCCCGCCAGCTCGACGTATGCCCCTTCAGGAACCGCCACCTCGAATTGGGAGTAAGGCTCGACCTTACTTCGCGTAAATCGCCAGAAAACCCACTTTTCAGGTGGACTTTTCTTTGCGATCACCGGCTTCCCCGGTCGTCTGGAAACCGGAGGAAATACGCAAACAAGTAGATGACGAGATGTTTATCTACCTGAACGGCCTCAGGGGGTGTGGGCCGCTCGCAGGGAGCGGCGATCAACCTTTTCCGGAGACGGCGTCATGCTGTTACGCGTAATTCCTTCCATCCTCCTGGTCACGATCACCTCGATGAATGTGCGCGCGGGCGTCATGTCCGAGTTGCTCTATAGCCAGTCGCCCTCGGCTGGGCCGGCGCACATGGCCGCGGGCGAAGGCGATAACCTCTTGTTCGACCCCGTCCGGACTGCCGATTCGTTCGTCGTCACCGGCAATTGGTCGGTCCAGACCGTGGCCTAGTGGGGAGGCAATGAGACCAATATCCCCTCGACTCCGCTCGGGAACATTGAGTCGTTCACGATCAGCTTCTTCTCTCCGGCTCCTGGGGAGGCGCCGAGCGCGGTAAGCATGGTCTACACCGAGACCGTTTTGATCGGTGACACCAACGCGACCTTGACCGGGAACACCGTTGGCGAGGAAGGGGCGCCCGAATTCCGATTCGAGCACACACTCGCCGCGCCGGTGAACTTCAGCCCCACAGTACACCCGAAATATTGGATCATCTTCGCCAACTTTCAGAACGGCAACCTCATCCCGCCCGAGCTCAATGAGTCGTTCCTCTGGTCCGCATCGTCGGAAGGCGACGATTTACTCGCGCAAGACAATTACGACGGCGCCGGCTTCACCTTCGTGGACGGCCCGCCCACTAATGCGGCGTTCGAGTTCTATGGTCAGGTTCCCGCGCCCGGTCCAATCGCTCTGCTCGGACTCGCGAGTTTCAGCATGTTGCGCCGGAGACGGTGAACGGACGAACAACGAGGCGAATCCAGGCCATGTGTTCAATTGGTGCGCGCAAGCACGGCCTCGCCTTTGGCGAGACCATGGCACGGGTTGCCTTCCAAATAATCACGCCCCAACAAATCGCGCGTAAATCGCCCGCGCTTTTCCTGCGTCCTCTACTCCCTTGATGATCGCGCGGCCCGTCGGGAAGACGGTGAGTTCGATGGGTTCGGTGTGGAGGACGCCGCGGAGGAGGTGGTCGGTGGTGTGGAAGTCGCCGTGGGGGGCGAGGCGGGCGGCGAGCGCGGGGAGGTTGATCGCGGCGCGGGCGCCGGGGGTAATTTGCACGGCGTTGCGGCCGCAGAGGGAGACGGCGCTCGAAGCGCTGATGTTGTCGAGGTAGTCGAAGTGGTGATGCGCGCAGCAGGGGCAGTCGGGGTTGCGCGCGTGTGTGGTGTCGATGCGGCGGGTTGTTGATCGCCATGCGTCGATCTCGAGGAGAGCGCGCGTGACGGAGGCGAAATCGCCAGAGAGGATTTTGAGCGCTTCGGTCGCCTGGAACCCGGCGATGATTGAAACGGCGGGGCCGAGGACGCCGGCGGTGTCGCAGGTTGGCGCGCTGCCGGGCGGCGGGGCGTCGTCGAACAGGCAGCGGAGGCAGGGGGTTGGGGGGGAAGGAAGTGGGATTGAATTGGAGCCCTCATCCGTCATCCCGACGTTGTCGGGCTGACACCTTCTCCCAGGGGGAGAAGGATCTTGCCTCCTCCCCCGCCTTGCGGGGGAGGACTGAGGAGGGGGCTCGGTATATACACGCTTCTTCTCGTCTCGACCGTCGACAGCGCGAGGAGGCATGGAGGAGTGAGTAGGCGAAGTAGCCCTCCCCTTATCCCCTCCCGCGGGGCGGGAGGGGGAGGTCGGAAGCACCGTCGTCATCAAACCTGTTGTTCCGATGACGCCGGCGTAGACGAGTGGGATGTGGCGCGCGATGGCGAGGTCGTTGAGAAGAAAGCGCGTTTCGAAGTTGTCGGTTCCGTCGAGGAGGAGGGTGATGGGAGGGAAGGTGACTCGGCCCTCATCCGTCATCTCTTCGAGATGACACCTTCTCCCAAGGGGAGAAGGGTTTGTGGTGGCACAGCTCTTTGAGCTGTGCGTTGCCTGTTGAATCCCCTCACCGGGAGATTGTGTGCCACTGCTCTGTGAGCAGTGCGTTCGGTGTGAAACCGCTTCCTCACGGGCGCGGTTCGGATCTATCCGGCCCTCACCCGGCTGCGCTTCGCTGCGCCGACCTCTCCCAGTGGGAGAGGTGGGGAGCCCCTCACCCAGGCCCTCTCCCGTTGGGAGAGGGAGAAGGTCGTCGATGTTGTTTGCGCTTAAGTCATCAATGATCGCGCGCACGTTGCAATTGGGGTCGATTGCGTACAGCGCTTCTTTCGCGGCTTCCGCCTTTGGCACGCCTCGATTCGCATGATCGTCAGTGAAAAGAATCTGCCGCTGGAGGTTGGTGTGTTCGACGATGTCGCGGTCGATAATCGTCAGCCAGCCGACACCGGCGCGGCAGAGGGTGTCGGCGAGATGCGTGCCGAGGGCGCCGCACCCGATGATCGCGGCGTGCGCGTGACGCAACGATTCCTGCCCGGCGTCGCCGATCTCGGGGAGGATGCGCTGGCGGTGGTGGCGGTCAAGCGTCATATCGATCTCGGTCGCGCGGTCCGTGAATGCGGTAGTGAACGTGAAAAACGCGTCGGCCCCAATAGTAGGAGTCGTGATTCGTGCGCATGACGCCATCATTGTCCACGTAGTTTGAGAGCGTCTCGTGAAGCCGCGAAACGTATTGAGACCAAATGCGTCCTTTTCGATCGGTCAATAGGAAGTACAGGCCGCCGTCACCGAAACGCTTCCCATCCGCAATTAGGTCAAATGATCCATCCGGTCCAATCTCGTGACGAAGAAATACAGTTGCATTGCCCCGCGGCAGGGGGAACACAGCTTTCAGACATTGGGCGCCATTCGGAAGTGATCCGGCTCCGTAGATGCCGGAAAACACAATGTCGCCAGTCGACTTCAATTGTCGATGCCAGACCGTGTACCGAACGGCTCCACTTTCTTTCTCCCGCAGTTGGATGATGCGACTCTGCAATCCTGCCGCAGTGTCAAGCGGGCGAGTTGGAATGTTCAACTGCTGCATCCGACGGCCGTAGAGACTCCCCATCATGAAGCCGGCTGGTCGAAACAGGCGGCTCCATTCGCACCATGCATCAAGTTCATATCTTGCAGTATGAAGATAGAAATCACGGATCGTCGGATGAATGCGGTTGGTATGATCGCTCGAAAGCCCAAGGGCTTCGAGATTTTCAAACAAGCCTGCGTTCGGCTCACTTGGATCGATTCGAAGATCTTCGTCCTCGGCAAGGCGTTGTACGTAGTTGTCAGCAACGACATCAACATTCCCGAACGGTCCCATCAACCACTCATTCTCTGCAGGATCAATGCGACGGCCGCGCGCCATGACCCAGCGCTGACAGAGCCAGTCCTGAAAGCGCTGCGATGGATAGTCAAACATCATGACGGAATGCGCTACGAATCAATCATCGAACAGTGTCGCGCACTTTTCAAGCCGTACACCGGTTGAATCTGCAATCGCGAATTCGCGCACGCCGCGCATGCAGGCGGAGCCGAACTGTCCGTCTTTGCGCACGGCGTAGAAGACGACGTTGAAATTGGGGCGGCCGCGCTCGTCGAGGAGGCGCTGCACTTTGGTGCAGTCCGCGATTTTTTGCAGTGCGTAGAGGCATGCGTCTTGCGGGTGATCGCCGGCGTCCATGCGCATGACGATGGTGTGGGCGCCGCAGATTTGGATGACGGCTTCGCCGCGACCGGTCGCGCCGGCGGAGCCGACTTCGTTGTCGGTGTAGAGGCCGGCGCCGATGATGGGCGAATCGCCGACGCGCCCGGGGAGTTTCCAGGAGAGGCCGCTGGTGGTGGTGCATCCTGCGAGGTCCGCGCCGGGGGCGGTGAGCGCGGAGCAGTGGATGGTGCCGGTGGTGTAGGGGACGCCGTTGATGGTTTCGTCGACGCCGGGGTATTGAGAGGAAGCGAGACTGCTTTGGCCCTCACCCGACCTCGCTTTGCTCGGCCACCCTCTCCCAGAGGGAGAGGGGAGTTGTGCGCCTTTGTTGTCTTTCACCGGAAGATCGAGTTCATCGTCCTGCAGCCAATCGTCGTCGCGGTTGAGTGTGCTGCGCCATTTGAGCCAGGCCTGGCGGGCTTGTTCGGTGAGGAGATTCTCTTCTTTGAAGCCCATACGCAACGCAAACTTGAGCGCGCCTTCACCAACGATCATGCAGTGATCCGTGCGGCGGGCGACTTCACGCGCCACCGCGGCGGGATTCTTGATGTTGCGCAAAGCCGCGACCGCGCCGCTGCGATGCATTGGCCCATGCATGACGGAAGAATCGAGTTCGACGACGCCCTCTTCGTTGGGCAGGCCGCCGTAGCCGACGCTCATATCGTTGGGGTCGTCTTCGACGATTTTCACGCCGGCGACGATGGCGTCGAGCGGGTCGCCGCCTTGCGCGATGAGTTGTTGCGCGAGCCGCACGGTTTCGAGGCCGTTGCCGGAAGCAATGACGACGGGGCCGTCGCCGGCAATGTTGTTGTTGCGCTGCTGGGCTTGTTCGAAACGGCGGCGTGTTTCGTTTGGTTGCGCGCCGGCGAGGAAGGGGAGGCCGAAGGCGGCGGCGCCGGCGGCGGCGAGGAAGGCGCGGCGGTCGTTTTGCGTTGGCATGGCTGAGGTTCCTTCAGCTGTTTATTCTCGCATGGGTGATCAGGAATAAATCGGAGTCTATTAGGCGCTGTTCTTGAAAACCGCTTCCTGACGGGCGCGGTTCGGATTCGGAGCGATCACTCGCCGCGAACTTCACAACCGCTCAATCACCGGCAACTCGCCGACGAGGGGGCGGAGGTAGTCGAAGAAGGCAGGCGTCACGTCGTGGTCGCCTTTGATGAATTCGTCGGGCATGACGCGCGTCTTTGCGGCGACGGCCTCGAGTTTCACGAGTTCGAAGCGGCTTTCGTAAGGCTCGTTGCTCATGCGTTTGATCGCGACAGAGCCGTCGAGATCGCCGAGCAGCGCCACTTCGGCGGCTTTTTGTCCGGCGGCGCGCGCTTCGTGTTGGTCAATCGGGCTGGCGTCGGGGTAGCAGCGCTGCAAGTATCCGAATGTGTCGGCGCGCACGCGGGGCGGTTTGCCACCCTCGGGCGTGAGTTTGAGACGAATGAGATTCGCAAGCCAGTCGCCGAGGGCGCCGGTGCCGGAGAGCTGCACGTTGCCGTGCGCATCTTTTTCTTCGAGTCCGGACATCAGCGCGCTGATTGATTCGCCTTGCGCGTTGTGAATGCCTTCGCTGACAGCGATCACGCAGCGTCCGAGTCTGGAATAAACGCGATCGACATCGGCGACGAAACGATCAGTATCGAAATTTCGTTCAGGGAGATAAATCAGATGAGGGCCGTCGTCCTCGCGGTGTCGCGCCAGCGCACTCGCGGCGGCGAGGAAACCGGCGTGCCGTCCCATGACGATGTTGACTTTGATGCCTTTCAGCGACGCGTTGTCAAGGTTGTCGCCGGTAAACGCTTTGCCGACAAAGCGCGCCGCGGATGGGAACCCCGGCGTGTGGTCGTTCTCCATCAGATCGTTGTCGATCGTCTTGGGGACGTGAAAGCAGCGCAGCTCATATCCGGCTTCGTTCGAGAGCTGGTTTACGATGCGGCAAGTGTCGGACGAGTCATTCCCACCGACGTAGAAGAAATATCGCACATCGCGGGCGCGCAGCTTTTCAAAGATTCGTTCGCAATATTCCTCGTTCGGCTTGTCACGCGTGGAGCCAAGCGCTGCCGATGGCGTGACCGCAACCCGCGAGAGTTTCTCTTCGGAGAGATCGGTGAGGTCGATGAAGTCGTCATTGACCATGCCTCGCACGCCATGGCGGGCGCCGAGGATGCGTCCGACGGCGCCGCCGGAGTGCAGGCCTTCGACGATGCCGACGAGTGACTGGTTGATGACGGCGGTGGGGCCGCCGGCCTGGCCGATGACGGCGTTGCCACGGGGCGGGTCTGCGGGCATTGGATCCTCCGAAGTGAACGGAAATGAGATCGGCATGGTAGAGGATCGGGGGCGGCCTTCCGCTTCCGGGCGTCTTTCCAGTCGGCGCGGAACGCACAGCTCAGAGAGCTATGCCACCGCAGAACGGGTTAGACTGCAGGCATGAAGGGATTCATCATCGCGCTGGCAGGGCTGCTGACGCTGGGCGGGTGCGCGGCGAAAGGACCAACGTCGTTTCGCGTCCCCGAGGGGCGCTACGCCGAAGTGTTCGATATCGCCAAGGACGAGGTGCAAAAGCTCGGGTTCGAGCTGGTGCGCATTGATGCGCGCGGCGGAGTGATCACCTCTGGCGCCGTGGTGACGGCCGGACTGGCGACACCGTGGACAAGGACGGAAGCGTCGTTCGGCGAGGAATTCGGTTCATTCCTGCATCGCGATCAGCGCCGCGTGTCGGTGCATTTCACGCCCGAAGTCGTTGAGGAAGAGGCGCCGGTGGGCAACGTCGATATCCGCGCCTTTTCCGGCGTGCTTGATTGCAACGTCGTCGCGATTCGGGAGATTTTGCATCGTCCGGGTTTGCGGCTCTCGCCCGTTGCCGTGCGGCTCTCCAGTGTGTCGCCAACTGGTCTGACGGATGATCCAGATACAGATCCGATTGTGCGCACGGTCGGTGAGGACAAGGCGCTGTCGCAGAAACTGGCGCGGCGGATCGAAAAACGTCTTGCGGAAGGTGAATCCGGTGAATGAACGCCGCGCTGCACAGCAATTCATTGAGACGTCAAAGCTGCTTGGCGTGGATTTCGTTCCTGTGGCAGTGAAAGCGGTCGAAAAAGCAGAGACGCCGAAAGCGGTCACCAAGTCTGCGAGCGGAAAGTCGGCTGGAGAAAAGCAGGCACTCCTTGATGCGTTGCACAAGCGCCATGATCAGGAGTGTCCGCACTGCACGGCGGCGTCATCGCACACGCAAACTGTGTTCGGCGAGGGCAATCCAGATGCGCGGCTGATGTTTGTCGGCGAAGCGCCGGGCGCCGAAGAGGACAAAGTCGGCCGCCCATTTGTGGGCCGGTCGGGTCAACTTCTTGAGAAGATCATCGTGGCGATGGGGTTGTCGCGCGAGGAAGTCTTCATCGCCAATGTGCTGAAGAGTCGCCCGCCCAACAACGCGACGCCAACATCTGATGAGGCGTCCAAGTGCGGCCCCTATTTGCTTGAGCAGATCAAAATCATTGAGCCTGAGGTGATTGTCACACTGGGCAAACCCGCAGCGCAGCTCGTGCTGGAGTCCAAGGAAGCGATGGGACGCATGCGGGGCCATTGGTACGAATATGGCGGCGTGCCGGTGATGCCGACATTTCACCCGGCGTACCTCCTTCGGGCCTATACGCCGGAGAATCGGGCCATGGTCTGGTCGGACATGCAGCTCGTGATGGAGCGACTGGGCATGGGCTCGTCCAGCGGGTAAGAATTTATTCCTATTTTTCCGGAGATGCGGAATAGTCAGGCTTTGGACAGGGTTTGGGGTGGTGAGAGCCCTCTCTCTCCATTTCCATTGCCCCACAAAGCCTGGCGTTCGACTCACTCGTCGAGCGTCAGGCTGTTCCCGTTTTGGAATTGCCAAAATCGGCCCTGGTTGTCCCTTATGGCTGTTCTTGAGTAAATTTTTACGTTTGGTGAATAAGCCTTGACTCGTTATGGTTCGCTTTGAGCCGCGGCTTACTCCTCCGGCGCGGCATCCACGGCGTTTGTTCAAGCCCCTCGAAGCCCGGCGCTCGGCCCTCCCCTCGTAGCGCTGGGCTTCTTTTATTTTGAATGAGTGGGCGGCCTCAATCAGGGGCCGGACGCCGGCGCCGCGCCATCAGTTTCAAAGACAAGGATCGTTTCCGCGGGGAGCGGTTCGAGTCGCGACGCCTGCACCATGATTGGGATTTGAGTCTCAGGGTCGTAGCGCACCTCAAACGTCAGCGTCACCGCCTGTCCAATTTCGTACTCATCAAGCGTGAGCCCTTCTTTCAAGGGAAAGGGCATCTGCATTTCACCCATGCCGACGACTTCGCCGCCGGACATATACGACGGCAGCGGTTCGTGGTGAACGATGAGTTGTGATGCGGGTCGGTCCGGCGCCGGCAACTGCACAATGCGGCCGCGCACCGTGTATTCGACCAGATGCTTGTCGGGTGGACTGGGATCTGAAGCGCCGGAGCCACAGCCCGCCAGCAGAAATGCGGCCGCGCCAAGAATCACTGCAATACAAGGGAAAAGGCGAGTTGGTCGCCACGCCGCGATCACTTCGACTTGATCTCGAGGAACTCACTAACGCTGGCGAGATCATTCTGGACCTGCGGGAAGAAAGGCATGCTCCAGGTGGCGCCTTCTTCGACACGCGCGACGAGTGTGCGCTTCATGCGAACGGGCCATGGGCGCTTGCCGCGCGAACGAACGACCGTCTCGCGACGGCGGTGCTCCTGCGTGCGCTTAAGGCCCGACTTCACATCGGGGTCGAGGCGCATGAGTCGGGCGATGGTCTGCCGGGCGTCCTCACGTCGGGGGACGCTCTTGACGGTCACCGTGATGGGCTGGGCCGGCTTGAGGTTGTCAAACATCGCGATCGAGCTCCGCGCGAAAGGGGTCACATGAAAATGGGTCGAGCCGAGGAGAATAGCAGGATCGGGGTGGTTTCGTCCACCGGGGGCGCCGCTGGACGAACTTCAATTCTGCGAGGCCGAGGCGGGCGGCAAACCGATAGACTTGGCCCATGAGCACGCCTGAGACGAACCCCGGCCAGGGTGGCGAACGCCGCCCATTCGACCCTGACGCCCCTCACCAGCAGAAGCCAAAGCTGCGCCCAGTGCGCGGTTTCCCGCATAAGCACGAGGAACAGCAGTTCCTCGCCATCGCAGACGCCCAGCAGATCTCCGATCGCGTGGTCTTCACGGCGCCGGCGGCCCAGGTCGTGCTGCCGCACCTCACGGGCGACAATGACCTTGATTCAATCGTCGAAAAGATTGGTCGCGGGCTGACTCGTCCGTGGCTTGAAGATTTCGTCGCGCAGCTCGACGGTGCAGGTCTCATCGAAGGCCCAATCTTCGAAGGCATGCTTCAGAACATGCGCGAGCAGTTTGACTCCCGCGCAACGCTGCCGCCGGCTTCGACCGCGGCGTTGGCCGACTTTCTCGTCATGCAGGAGCACGGCGGCGAGGCCACCGACGAACAGAAGGCTGAAGAGTCTGGCGCGGCGCTGGCGAAACAACTGGAGAAGTGGATCAGCGAAGCGCTGAAGGACGCTGAGGACCCCAGCTTCGACGCGCTGCCGAAGGCGATCGTGGCGCCACACTTGGATTACCCGCGCGGCTGGCTGAACTATGCGCACGTGTATGGACGCATGCGCGTCGTCGATCGCCCGGATCGCGTCATCATCCTCGGGACGAATCACTTTGGGTTTTCCTCCGGTGTCGCCGCGTGCGACAAGGGATTTGAATCGCCAATCGGTTCGTGCGAACTGGATTCGGATTTCAAGGAGTCTTTGTGCGCGGCGCTTGGCGAAGCAGACAGCGCCAAACTCTTTGAGCATCGTTTCGATCACGAACGCGAGCATTCGATCGAACTGCACATCCCCTGGATTCAGCACGTGTTCGGCGACAAAGACGGCGCTTCGTTCCCGAAGGTGTTCGCGGCGCTCGTGCATGATCCGACGCGCAACAACGGCGAAAGCTATGACGGCGAGGGCGTTGGCATTCTGCCCTTCATCGAAGCGATGAAGAAAGCCATTGCCGAAGCGCCGGGCACGACATTGATCGTGAGTTCAGCAGATCTCAGCCACGTCGGTCCGCAATTCGGTGATCAAGTCGCAATCGCCAACATGGATGATGAAGAGGCCAAGGCGTTCCGCGAGAAGGTTGTCCAGACCGATCGCGAAATGCTGCAGCTTGTGCTCGATCGCAAGCCGGAAGAGCTCGTCGCCAGCATGGCGTGGATGCAGAACCCGACGCGCTGGTGCAGCATTGGGACGCTCGTGGCGACGGTGAAATCAGCGGAGCCGGAGTCGGTCCGAATGCTGAACTACGCGGCGGCGATCGATCAGCATGGCCAGGCAATGGTCAGCTCGTCGGCGCTGGCGATGTTCTAATCCTCCTGTGCCCGGCGGCTATTCAATCATTGACACACTGCTTCTGATCGGCGCGGGCTTTATCGCTGTCGGGGGCGTCATGGCGCTGCTGCTGGCGCGACCGCGAACGGCGCGGCTGTTGCCGGTCCCTCATGCTGAGAAACTGAGCGAGCCGACGCGCGCCGTGATCGGCGTCGCATGTGTGGTCGCGGCGTATCACTTCGCGGCGCCCGTATTTGGCTGGAGCGGACTGCGCGGACCGATGGGGGCGATCGCCGCGCTGGCGGTCGTTGCGGTGATCGGATCAATCTGGATGGACGTGTTGCATCACCGCGCCGAACCCCACGAAGGGGACGAATCGTGATCGCGGTCGTCCAGCGTGTGTCGCAGGCGCGCGTCAAAGCAGAGTGTTCAGATGGTCGTACGCATGAGGCGGCGATTGGGACGGGGCTGGTCGCGCTAGTGTGCGCCGTGCAGGGTGACACCGACGCCGAAGCACGATGGGTGGCGGACAAGATCGCTTCGCTGCGCATTTTTCAGGACGACGATGGAAAAATGAATCGGTCCGTGAAAGACATTGGCGGCGGCGTGCTCGTCGTCAGTCAGTTCACGCTTGCGGGCGACGTGCGCAAGGGAACGCGACCGAGTTTTGTGAACGCCGCAGCGCCGGGAATCGCGGCGCCGCTCGTCGATCTTGTCGCCGCTCGAGTGCGCGATGAACATGGTTTGACTGTGGGTACGGGTGTGTTCGGCGCTTCGATGTCGGTGGAGCTGGTCAACGACGGACCGGTGACGATCATCATTGAGCGAGAGCCCAGTGGCGCCGAATAGACGTTGGTTATTCGAGTAAGGACCGTTCCGGCCGCCAATGTTGCGCAATCGGGTAACGCCGTCCTGAACCAAACGCAACACCGGTCACTTTGATTCCAACGGCCGTCTGCTTGCGCTTGTATTCATTGACATCGATGAGGCGAATCACCTTGGCGACGACTTCGGGAGCGACGTGTGTTTCGGCGACGATGCGATCGGGGCTTTGTCGACGCTCGATGTAGCGCTCGATGATTTCATCAAGCTCGTCGTATGGCGGGAGTGAATCCTGATCAGTTTGGTCGGGCTTGAGTTCGGCGCTGGGCGGCTTTTCGATCGTCGACTCGGGTATAGGCGGCGATTTGAAGCCGCATTCCCTGTGATGCGCGTTGATCCATCGTGCGAGCGCGAACACTTGGGTCTTGGAAACGTCAGAAAGCACGGCCAGCCCGCCGTTCATATCGCCGTAGAGCGTGCAATAGCCGACCGCGAGTTCGCTCTTGTTGCCGGTGGTGAGGAGCAACGCGCCGGTTTTGTTCGACAACGCCATGAGCATGAGGCCACGCAGACGCGACTGGATGTTTTCTTCGGTGACGCCGGGCCGCGGATCGAGACCGAGCGTCTTGAAGTGGGGGAGAATTTCCTGTTCGGCGACGTCATGCAGGCGTTCAATCGGCGCCAGAAGAAACTTCGTTCCTGCACTCCGTGCCAGTACTTCCGCGTCAGTGACTGAGCCTTCGGAGGAATAGCGACTCGGCATGCCAACGGTGAGAACATGCGCTGCCCCGAGCGCGCCAATCGCAATGCACGCCGTGACCGCCGAGTCAATTCCGCCCGACAATCCGAGGACCACATCGCTGAATCCGGTTTTGTGGACATAATCGCGCACGCCGAGGGTGAGCGATTTCCAGAGCAGCGCTTCGCCGGAGGCGGCCAGGAGCGGGTCGATCGGCGCGCGACTAGGAACGGGCTTGTCCGCGCAATCGTGGATCAGGATTTCGGATTGAAACGGGGCGCCGGCCGCAATCGTGACCGGATCGCCGGCGCTATTCATGCCGACAATTGCCGTTTGTCCGTCAAACACCAGATCGTCATTGCCGCCAAGTTGATTGACGGATGCGAGCGTCACGCCATGGCGCGCGGCGTGTCGCTTGAGAATATCGCGCTGCGCCATGGACTTGCCGAGCACAAATGGGCTGGCGGACGGGCTGACGATGAAATCAGCCCCGGCGCTGACAAGTTCTGTAACGGGGTCCGGCTTGCCGTGGTAGCGGGCCGCAAACCCGGCGTCGTCGCCGCGCCACAGGTCTTCGCAAATGGCGAGTCCGACGCGGCGACCGGCGACCTCAATGACGACGGCGCGATGGCCGGCGGTGAAATAGCGGTCTTCATCGAACACGTCATAAGTCGGAAGGAGGCGCTTGTTGTATCGATCCTGAATGCGCCCGTCTCGCATGACGAGCAGGCAATTTCGGAGGACGCCGGATTCGGCTTCGCGCCAAGGGAGACCGACCACGGCGACGATGTCGCGCGCTGCCACGGCGACACGTTCGGCTTCGCGCATGGCCGCTTCGACGAAACCCTGCTGCCACAACAGGTCTTTGGGCGGATATCCGCTCAGGACGAGTTCAGGCAGCACGACGAGGTCGGCGCCGGCGTCTTGCGCGGCCACAATTGCATTGATCGCCAGGTCCGCGTTTGCGGTGAGATCGCCGACCGTCGGATTGAGTGGAGCGAGCGCGAGACGCATTCACCGATGATACGGGGGAGGCGCCGGCGCGGCGTTGGCCGGCGGGTACACTTTGGTATGAACATGATTTCTGGTGAGTCGAATCTGAGCACGTTCGTCGCCGCCGCGTTGTCGAAGATTGAGCGTTTCGGCCAGTGCGCGGCGATCGTTCTTGCCGGCCTGTGGATGAGTGATGGCGCCATTGCGCAAGCCATTGACGTCAGTCCGAGGCTCGGCGTCGGTGATCAATGGCGATACAGCGTTTCACTGGATGTGCTGGTGAACGAAGAGAATGAGGGCGTGACCGAAGCCGGAAGAATTGTGCAGTCTGCACACATGACGCTCGAGGGTGTGCGACTGGAGAGTGATGGATCACTCGTGGTCAGTGGTTCGTTTGATCGCATCACCAGCGTGTGGCGGCGCGGAAAGTTGCAGCATGAATTCACGTGGACACGACCGAAGGATGAAGCGGTGGCGCCCGCCGAATACACAGGTGAGCAGATTGAAGCGATGACGGAGCCGCAGATTTTCAATGCGATTTACGAGTCGCTTGCGACGCGGCCTTTTGAATTGCGAGTTTCGAGCGATGGCGTGATTGAAGCCGTGGCAGGGTTCACCGGCGCTATTCGGCTCCTGGCGCTCGCTGAGGGGCTCGACAACACCAGCATGGGCATGTTTCTTCCGCCACGCTTCGGGGAATCGCTGGCGCCGTTGTGGACGGCCGACGGGGCTCGTGCGATCGGCGCCGTTGGCGAGGAATGGACGGAGCAACGGGGAATCGGCCTTGGCGGCGCCGGGGCACTGGAAATCACGACAAACTGGAAAGCGGACCGGGTTCGAAAGGACGAACGGCTGGAATGTTCAGGGACCGTGAGCGCGGAGGCCATCGCGCTGGAGCTGACCGCCGAAACGCAGCCGACCGTTGAAGTGCGGCGCGGAACCGGTGACGCAAGCCTCGTCTGGTCGCTGGCGGATGGGCAACTGCTGGAACGCGAAGAAACGCTGGATCTGGTGAGCCACTGGACGCTGGCGGACCTCGAAATGACGATCACCCAGCTCTCGACGCGCCGCCTCATGCGGCTCGACTGAAGACAGCCCGTATGGTCCGAATATGACGGGCCAATCCTCGTCTGATGGTCCGAAATCATTTGCCTCGGCTTCGCGGGATGCCGATAGTCAAGGCATGAAGGTATTCCTCGACGATGCGGAACTGACGGTGAAGGATCCGACGCTGGCGTCCGCGCTGGCGGCGGGGACGACGGCATGCACGGAACGAGGCCGGATCATCATCGAGGTGTGGGCCGACGGCGCTCCGGCGCCCGACGAGCATCTGACCTCGCCGCCAGCGACGAAGCCGTACGCGGACGAGGTTCGATTTATTTCAGCCGAGCCGAAATCGTTGGTGCGCACGGTCCTGCTTGATGTGTCCGACGCGTTGACATCGACGCGCGACACGCAGCGCAAAGCGGCGGACCTTTTGCAAACCGGCGAGACTGGTCCGGCGCTGCAAAACCTCGGCGAATCATTGCAAACGTGGGAGACGGTGCGCCGTGCGGTGGATGAAGGTTGCGCGCTCCTCGACATTCCGACCGATGGGGACGCCGCGACAGGCCTGGACGGCGCGCTCGTGAATGATCTTGCGGACAAGCTTTCAGCGATCCGAGATGCGCTTGGTCGCGAGGACTGGTCGCTGCTCGGCGATCTCCTCGCGTATGACCTTGATGAGCACGTGGATCGCTGGCAGACGGAATTGCGCCGGTTGGCGGATGGCATCGCGTCCACATGAATGATGCGGGACACAGGGGAGATGGAAGATGAGCAGTCAGGTTCGATCGAAAGCGGCGGAGCGCATTGACGAATTGATGGAGCGCGCCGGAATGGCGCTGAGCGCCACGCGCTATTTCGAATGCGAAGCGCTTGGCCAGGAAGCGCTGGAACTCGCGTTTCGCGTCGGTGATTACGAACGCATGTCACGTTTGCTGATGCCCCTCGAAGAAGCGCGGCGACAGATTCGCATGCTGGCCGCAGACGCGGGCGTGGTCGGGCGGCTCGAAGAGATGTCCGAAGAATCATTTGAATTGAAATCAGGCTGCTGGCTCATCGAGCCGCTGCTCGTCGGCGCCGACGGCCGTGAACTGCGCCGTCAGGCGGCGGAGCAGGAGATCCCGGTCATCGTGATCATTCGCGAGCCGAAGACGCAACTGGGACTTTGGCCGATCGTCGCGGTCGGGCCTTCGACCACGCGGGCGTATGTGAAGCCCCCGAAAGGCGATCCCGATGTCGAATGGTTCCTCGACGCCGGCGAGGCGCTCGGCGACGCGGCTCTCGAAGGGGTCGATCCGATGGCGCCGATCACGAATCAAGTCAATGCGCTTTTTGATGCGCTCTGCACGTTGCGCGATCACGACCGGCTGCATCAGGCGCTGGCGGCGGTCAGTGTGCAGGCATTGAAGGACGATGCGCCCCCGAGCCGCAAAGCGGGCTGACCGGCGACAGCAAAGCGTCACCCCGGCGCATGTTTGCGTAATCTAATGCGCAGCATGGGGCGGAAGTCACGATCAACACGAAGCAGAGAGAAGCATGCGCGATCATCGCGCCCGGATGAGGTCGCCATTTTTCGAAAGCGACTGACGTTCGTCGCGGTGCTCGCCACTTTGGTGGTGCTCGTTGTGCTGGATCGCGCCGGCATGCTTGTGGCGCCGACAAGCGACGGCGAACGTTACGACGGCGCGACGGTCTCAGTGGTGCGCGTGATTGACGGCGACACGATCGTCATTGACCTTGCAGACCCGAAGAATGACTACAAGCCGACGCGCATCCGTGTGTGGGGCATTGATACCCCGGAACTGGCGCTCATGGGGAAACCCGCCGAGGCGTGGGCCACGGAATCAAAGGAATTTGCGGCAGGTTTTCTCGGCGCTGGTCCGGTGATCCTGCGTTTGGAAGTGAGCCGGGAACGCGATCGGTGGGGGCGTGTGCTCGCGCACGTGGAACTTGAAAATGGTGATTTGCTCGCAGCCGCGCTGTTGGAGGCTGGGCTTGCGCGCGCCGAAGACCGCTGGCCTCACCGGTGGGACGATTGGTACAGCCGCATCGAGCGGGATGCGAAACGCGATGGCGCTGGGATGTGGGCAAATTGATGCGACGATGTCAGCCGCCGTTGCGGCGCAAGTACTCATCCCGATTGCGATACGGGCGTCCGCCGCGCTCTTCAATCACCGCATAGCCGTACTGTTCAATGACGACGGGACGTGACAGAATCGCTTCGCGCTCGCGGCGTTGATTCTGGTCGCCGATGACGCCTCCGGTGACGGCGCCAGTGACAGCCCCGATTGCGGCGCCGGCGCCTGCCTCACCAAAAATTGATCCAATGATGGCGCCGCCCGCCGCGCCGATGCCCGCGCCGGAGAAGGCGCCCTGCCCAGCGTTCGCGCAGCCGATCAGCCCCGCGGCGGTGAGAACGATCGCTATCGGCGCCGCGCAGCGACGACTCGTTTGATCGAATTTTGTTGATGTGCACATGGCCTTCACCCTCTCTCAGGCCCGGCAATCCGGGCGGGAAGCCCGCTGGAGTCACAGGGCTATACTGGCCGACCACCCATGCGGTTGCGAAGACTGAATTTCGACGATTCCTGGCCAGAAAGCGCTGCCGAGGCGATGAAGCAAGGGCATGCGCGCTGGTTGTCGCGGGCGCTGCGATCGCCCCGTTCACAGCGATTTCGCATTCCGACGCGCCGTGTGGACGCCGGCGGATTCCGCGAACTTGTGCGAACGGAGTCCGGGCGTGCATGGGCGGAACAGTGGTGGTCCGAAGCGATGCACGTCGCCGATGAAATGGTTCGTTCGTAACGCGGCGCCGGGCGCTGATTCAACAGGGTGACGCAGGGAATCCCATGCAGGAAACACGAATCAACAACAAGTGGTCGGTCAAGATCATCATCTTCTTCGTGGCGCTGGCCGGGCTCGGGTTGTGGGGTCTGTACGACGCATTGTTGAAATACCCGGCGATGGGGCAAGCGGCCGCCGAATGGGCCGAGCGCGAATACCTGGACGCCGCGCAGGATTCCGGCGAACTCATGCTCGCCAGCGTTGATGATCCAAAGGCGGAGTTGAGCGAACTGCGAGCGCAGTCAGACGCCATTCGAATGGCCGCCTCCGGAGCGACGTCCGGTCGCGAAGGGCGCGAGGCCATCACGCGATTGAAGCGACTGGAATGGCTCGAACAGCTCGCCATCATCAATAGTCTCCAAGCCGAGCAGACGACGTTTGACGATCCGCACGATCGGCTCGATGAGCTGACGACGCTGCACGCGAACATGAATCAGCCCAAGCCGCTGGCTGCGTATGACATCCCGATGCAGTGGGTGTTTGTCGTGGTCGGTTTCGGCGGCGCGCTCTATCTGGCGTACCTGTTCATTTCCGTGAAGAGCCGCAAGTTCAAGTATGAACCGGAGACGCTGACACTGACACTTCCCGACGGCACGAAGATCACCCCGGCACAGATCGAAGAAGTGGACAAGCGCAAGTGGGACAAGTTCATCGTCACGCTTCGACTGAAGGATGGTTCGGCGCATCGGCTTGACCTGCTGCGGTACACCCCGCTGGAAGAGTGGGTTCTTGAAATGGAAAAGCAGACGGACGGTTATGAGCCGCCGGCCGAGACCGAGTCCGAGTCCGCGTCCGCCAAGGAAGCTGTTCCTGTCGAGTCGCCGACGGATAAACCTGCTGAACGCGTGTGACATCGTCGTTCGCGTTTTCCAAAACAGAGTGACATGACCGCACTTCTTGCGATCATCATGGCCGTGGTCGGTGTGGCGGGTGTGGTGGCGACGTTGTTCGCGCTTCCCGGCATATGGATCATCGTTGGTTCGGCGGCGCTGATTGACTTGTGGCAGCCGCACGTGTTTTCATTGCGCACGCTGATCATCGCGGCGGGATTGGCGATGATGGCGGAAATCGTTGAATTAATTGCTTCCGGCGCCGGCGCCAAACGCGCCGGTGGCGCGAAGCGGTCGGCGTTCGCGGCGATCATCGGCGCCATCATCGGGGCGATTGTGGGCACGCCGTTCATGCCGATTGTCGGGACGATTCTCGGCGGCGCTATTGGCGCCGGCATCGGCGCGGCGATCGCAGAGCGAACCGTCGAAGAGCGCACGTGGGGCGACATCTGGCGCGTCGGTCAAGGCGCGGCGATCGGGCGCGTGCTTGCAACTGGGATCAAGGCGCTGTTTGCAGTGTCGATCGGGATCTTTCTGTTTATCGCGGTCCTGCTTTGATCGCGCCGTTCACCCTTGGGCGCCCACGAGCTTTTTGGACTTCTTAGCTTGCTTGGGCGCGTGTCCTCCAAACCATGTGATGAGGCCGGGGACGAGCGGTTGATCAAGCATGTTGTGCTTCGGCAGCACTCGGACGGAGAAGCCGAAGCGCCCGGATTTGCTGGCTGTGACGCGACCCGTGAACTCATGGCGACCTTCACCGAGTGAAGCGCCATGCTGAAGCTCAAGCGGCGTCACATCAACAAGCTCGCCCAAACTCGTGACCGAGCCCGCGTAGAGCTGAACCGCGACTTCCTCGGGAGAGAGCGCGCCGAGCTGAACAACGCACTTCACCGGTGCGCTGTCGCCGAGCTTCATGGTGGAGCCGATCGGGCTGTCCACGGATTCGATGCCAACGGCGCGCCAATGCTCGCGGTACCGATGGAGTTGACCGTTGAGTGAACGGGCGCCGGCAAGGTTGTCCGCCGCGAGCGACACGCATGACTGAGCGGCGGGGAGGTAATACTTCTCGGTGTAATCCGCGACCATGCGATTGGTGCTGAACTGCGGCGCCACATGCATGATGCACTGCTT
The DNA here is from genome assembly GCA_029260345.1 of Phycisphaerales bacterium. Classification (GTDB taxonomy): domain Bacteria; phylum Planctomycetota; class Phycisphaerae; order Phycisphaerales; family UBA1924; genus OFTM186. The sequence continues at coordinate 245,408 of JAJDDK010000006.1, forward strand.
CATGCGCGCAATCCACTGACGGGGCAGGCCCGATACATCGCGGTGATAGAACTCCGGAATGATCTGGCGCTCGAGCAAGTCGTACAGCGCGCGGCCTTCGACTTTGTCCTGCAAATCAGAATCGTCGTAGGTCTCGCCGCGACCGATGGCGAAACCGATCTCGGTTTCAAATCCTTCGTCCCACCAGCCGTCGAGCACGGACACATTGACGACGCCGTTCATCGCGGCCTTCATGCCGGAGGTGCCGGACGCTTCCATGCCGCGACGAGGTGTGTTGAGCCAGATGTCGCACCCGGCGACGAGGCGACGGGCGACGTCAATGTCGTAGTCCTCGAGAAAGACGATGCGATTGGACTTGCCATTGGACTCGGCGAATTTGACGAGTTCGCGAATCATTTCCTTGCCGGGACCGTCGGCGGGGTGCGCTTTACCGGCGATGAGAATCTGCATCGGCCGCTTGGCGTCGTTGAGCATCGCGCGCAGACGATCGGGGTCTTGGAGGAGCAGCGTCGCACGCTTGTACGTGGCGAAGCGCCGCGCGAAACCAATGGTGAGGATCTCAGGATCAAGCGCGCTGGCGGCGACTTCAATGTCGGCGCGACCAAGCCCGCGGCGGGAGAGCTGTTCGCGGATGCGCTTGCGGGACCATGTCACCAGACGTTCGCGTTCGATCTCGTGCGTGCGCCAGAGCTCTTCATCGGGGATGGTTTCGACATCGTTCCAGACGGTGTGGTCCGCGGGATTGCGCTGCCACGACCAGCCGAGGTAGCGGTCGAAGAGCGCCATGACGCTCGGCGCGACCCAGCTTCGCGTGTGGACGCCGTTCGTGACGTGCCCGATCGGAGCTTCGTTCTCGGGCACGCCGGGCCACAGCGAAGACCACATCGTGCGGCTGACTTCACCGTGAAGGCGGCTGACGCCGTTGCAGCGGTTCGACGTCTTAAGCGCGAGCACCGCCATCGAGAAGAATTCGCCGTTGTCATCGGGGCGCTCGCGCCCGAGGGACAGAAGGCGATTCAGGTCAATGCCCAATTCGGGCAGGAGCGGCGACAGATAGTTCTGAATGAGTTCCGGTGAGAATCGATCGATTCCCGCAGGAACCGGCGTGTGCGTGGTGAAGAGATGTGAAGCAGACGTCGCGGCGAGCGCATCGTCGAACGTCGCATCGGTCTCGCGGCGGAGCTGGCGGATGTGCTCAAGAGCGAGAAACGCGGAGTGCCCCTCGTTCATGTGATAGACGGTCGGCTGAATGCCGAGCGCTTCGAGGGCGCGAACGCCGCCCACGCCGAGCACAAGTTCCTGCTGAATGCGCCGTTCGACATCGCCGCCGTAGAGGTTGCGCGTGATGTCACGATCTTCGCGGCTGTTCTCTTCGAGGTTGGTGTCGAGGAGGTAAAGCGTGACGCGGCCGACATTGCATTGCCACAGCCCAACGGCGACGCGTCGACCGGGCAAGTCGATCCAGATAAGGCGCTGGCGATCGGTTTCAGGATCGATGATGCGATGAATCGGCTGGTTGGAGAAATCGAGATCGGGATACGTTTCCTGCTGCCAGCCGTCGGCGTTGAGGTACTGATGGAAGTACCCATTTCGATACAGCAGACCGACGGCGATGAGCGGAACACCGAGTTCGCTGGCAGATTTGAGGTGGTCGCCGGCGAGACATCCGAGGCCGCCGGAATAGATCTGGAAACATTCGGTGAGGCCGAATTCGGCGGAGAAGTAGGCAATGAGCGGCGACCGCCCGGCAGGTGCGGGCAAGTCACCGTGGACATTCTGAAACCACGAAGGGCGGGATTCGTGAGCATGGAGCTGTTCGATGGCCTGACCCACCGCATGGATGAATGCGGGGTCATCGGCGGCTCGGTCGAGACGCGACTGGTCGATCGCCCCGAGCAATTTCACCGGGTTGTGGTGGGTTTCTTCCCAGAGGTCGGGATCGAGTTGCTCGAAAAGTGCAGCGGCTCGGGGTTGCCACGTCCACCACAGGTTATGGGCGATCTCCTGGAGCGGGGCCAGGGCCTCCGGGAGGGCCGGCAGCACACGAAATGAGTGGATGCGGGCAGTCGAAGGATCGAGCATAGGACAACTCCAGAGCGGCTTTGGGCCGAATCACAGGGAACCGCGGCGTCCGTCGCCACGAATTGCATGGGGACTATCGGACGAACCGCGCAAAGAGTTTACGGGCGGTAAGGCCGGTCGAGCGTGATGGATCAAAGGTTGGTGATTCCCATCGAATCAGACGGGTTTTCGTTGACTGGGTGGGTGTTGCGGCTCACAATTATCTGGAGTCATTCTAGAAACAGCGATGTCCTTACCGGTCCTCCTCGGACCTGAAGGGGCAAGACAGGAGCAAGAGATGGGGATGAAGAGATTGTGCGCGCCCGTCAGGGGTGGCGCCTATTCACTCGCAGCAATGATGGTTGTCTGCGGGCTCGCGGCTCCGGCGACCCAGGTGTCTGCTCAAGTCAGCAAAGATTCCGTCGGCGTGCTTCAGAAGCCGCTCGACCAGATTCCGATTCTTGTGGATGTGGATTCGGGCGATGTTGTCGCCGCAAGCGGCGCCAGCGATGGCCCGCAATTGGTGTACGCGACGGAGGTCGGATTGCAGGATGCGCCGTGGCTGCGGCTGACGTTTGACGAGGTGATCCTGTCCGGCGATCAGAAACTCGGCGACGACGCGTTCCTGTGGATCACGTCGCTCGCAGATGGCGCTGTGCAGATCCTGACGCAGCGCGATCTTGAGCGATGGCAATACACGACGGCCTATTTCAACGGCGACCGCGTGCGCGTTGAATTGTTCGCATATCCCGGCGCTGGGAAGAATCGTTTGAAAATGGACACCATGATGGCGGGTCCGCCGTCGGACGTGACGCCATTCTCATTGTGTGGACCGGATGATCGCGCGTTGTCCACTGACGGCCGAAGCGCTCGCGTGCTGCCGGCGCAGTGCACCGTTTTCATGATCAATGATCCATTGAAGAACTTCCTCACCGCTGGTCATTGCGCCACGGCGCTGCAAGTGGTGCAGTTCAATGTGCCGATGTCGACCGAAGGGGGCGGTTTGCAGAATCCGCCGCCGGAAGATCAATACCCGGTGGACCCCGCGTCCGTTCAGTTTCGGTTCCAGGGCATTGGCGACGATTGGGCGCACTTTGGCGTGTTCCCGAACTCGAATACGGGCTTGATGCCGTATCAGGTCTCAGGCGCAGCATTCCCAATGGCGAACACGGCGCCACCGGTCCTGAATCAGACGATCCGCATCACCGGCTATGGCACAGATACGACGCCCGCCACTTACAACTCCGTCCAGCAAACCAGCAGCGGTCCGTACGTTGATCGTTTTGGGACAGTCATTCGTTACGCCGTTGACACCACCGGTGGAAATTCAGGCTCCGCGGTCATCGATACAACCACTCTTCTTTGCATCGGCATTCACACCAATGCCGGCTGCACGACCTCCGGTTCGGGATCTAATCAAGGAACGGCGATTCAGAATCCGAATCTGAAGAACGCCATCAACAATCCGCAAGGCATCGCCGCTTCCGCTGATTGCAACAACAACAGCGTTCCTGACTTTGTCGATATCGAGCAAGGCGCTGATGACTGCAACAACAACGGCATTCTTGATTCGTGCGAATCGCTGAATATTCCCGGTGACCTGAACAACAACAACTTGGTGGATGGCGCCGATCTTGGCATCATGCTCGCTTCGTGGGGCCAGTCCGGCGTGGCGGCGGACATCAATGGCGACAACATCGTTGATGGCGCTGATCTTGCGAAGCTGCTGTCCAACTGGGGCACGTACTGCGACATCTTCGGCAACTGAATAGTCGCGAGCAAAACACGTTGAATTTATGCAGGCCCGGCGTTCGCGTCGGGCCTGTTTCGTTCCAGCAGCCAGCCGATCTCCGGGGCGCGAGTCGCAATGGCCACGATGACAAACGCGGCGCCTCCGGCGCTGACGCAGACGCTGAGCCGCAGGAACTGAATCCACCAGTCACCATCCGCCGGCAGCGCCCAGCCGGCGGCAAGAACGGCGATCGCCATCGCTCCCGTTGCGACCAAGGTGCGACCAACTGGAGTGACGAGCGCCGCCGTGCGAGATCCATCACCGAATCGTCGTCGGCAGATTACGGCCAGCACGGCACACTGGCCGATGGCGCACGCCGTGGTGGACCACGCCAGTGCGGCTTCACGCAACACCCAAATCAGTGAAACATTGAGGATGAAATTGACGCCAATCGTGACGAGGGACACGCGCACCGGCGTGCGGGTGTCTCCGTGCGCGTACATCGCGCGCGTGAAGACATGAATCAGCGCAAACGCCCAGATTCCCGGCGAATACCCGAGGAGCACGCTGGCCGTTCGAAGCATGGCCTCATCGGAGAATTCGCCACCGCGATAGATCACAGCGATCAGCGGCTCGCGAATCAACGCAAGGCCGACGGAAGCGGGCACACCGATGAACAGGCTCAGCCGCAGACCGCGCAGGAGCGTGTCGCGAAACGCCTTCGGCTCGTTGATGGAGCGCGACAGCATCGGAAAAACAGCGGTGGCGAGCGCGATGCCAAATACACCAAGTGGGAAGTGGTAGAGGCGTTGCCCGAAGAAGAGGATGGAGTTTGAGGCTTCATCCAGTGGGTAGGTGATCGCGCTTGTCAGGAATGGAATCGAGATCGTCGGTCCGACCAGGACAGGCCAGCTCGCGATCAATCCGTCGATCAGTGTGTTGATTTGCAGCGCGCTCATGCCGATGGCGACGGGCGCCATACGCCGGAGGGTGCGCCGAATTTCAGGCCGCACGGATTCAGTCCGGGCGTGAATGCTCGGACGATGGCGCCTCAGCGCCGCTAGCGACCACCCCACCTGGAAGACGCCGGCGATCAGGACAGCAATAGCGACGGCATAGATGGCAGCCGTGGTTCCGGCTTCGAGCCAGAAGGTCCACGTCGTCGCGGCGGCAATGATGCAAAGATTGACGAGGATGGGCGCCGCCGCAGGCACTCCGAATCGGTCGTGGCACTGAAGCATGGATCCGAAAATGGCCGTAGTGCACACCAGCGGCATGAACGGGAGCATGATCATCGCCAGGCGCAGGGCGAGGCCGTCTTCGGCGCCGACTCCCGCCAGCACGAGCACACCCAGAATCACTTCACCAGCGATGGTCGCGCCGATCAGCCACAGCGAAACGATTCGCACCATCGCGCCGGCAAAGGCTCCGGCCCGCGGAGGGTCAGCATCTGTGAGCCGCGCATATTCAGGAAGAAATGCGGCGGACAGGGCGCCTTCACCGAAGAGGCGTCGAAAGAGATTCGGTAGAAGAAACGCGAACGCAAACGCGGACCAAATGGCCCCCGCGCCAAAGATCCGCGAGCAGACCGCATCGCGCGCGAGGCCACTGAAGCGGCTCAGCGTGGTGAGGGATGCGATGACTCGGAGAGCCGAGCCAACACGCGGCGCCTGACGAGGCGCCGCTGGCGGCTGCGCTTCGGAATCACTGGACGACGCCTCAGGATTTGGCGGAGATGCGACGGTCACGCATCCATTGTCGACAAAAATAGAAATCCCGCCCCACGAGTGGGGGCGGGATTCTGATCAGCGACGGAAAATTCGAGAAGGGAGGCTATTTCTCGAACGGATTGGTCAGCGCTTGCGGCGACCAACCAGGACGATTCCGCTCAGGCTGGCCAGCGCGATAGCGCCGGGCGCCGGGATGGCGGAACCGGAAATCTGAATACCGAGAACCTCGCCGGGTGCGAATGATGCATAGGTTGCACCAAAGGGCGAATCGCCGGAAGCCACGACGGCGCCGCTTCGGTCACCAAGCTCGATGGATCCTGCTTCACCGGGACGACGGATCTTCAATCCCTGCGTGCCGTTGGAGCCAATGAGGAGGAAGTACTCACCCGCCTCAGAAAGCGTCGTGCCGCTGAGATCAAAGTTGTGCCACGACGCGATGCCGCCGGCATCAGGGGTCATGTCGAACGTCTGATTAAAGAACACGTTGGCGCCAGCGCCAAGACTGTCAGCGATCCAGAGCGTGACGGAGTCGCCGGTGGGGCTGTCCGCCAAGATGGAGACGGAGTCAAGATTGACGCCTTCGGTGACGTTGAACGCCTGTGTACGGAGAACGGCGCTGCCGTTGCTCGTAATGTTCGCTTTGTCGAAGCTTCCAGTTGTCGGGATGGATTCTGTTGCCGCAAAGCCAGCGACAATGAATCCTGCATGGGCCTGACTCGCCACCGCCGCACTCGCACCGAGCGCAAGGGTGGACAAAACAATGCTGCGCATTTTCATTTGAATCTCTCCTGTGCGCGGCTCGACACCACCCCGTAGGGATGACGGCGTCTTTTTGTGCCGCTGATCTGACTCTCTTCTCTGCGTTCCCGATGTGCGGTCGGAAACTGGTTCCCTGTGCTGCCTATAGAAGTACCACAGCGCATAAACCCAGTCAAGATAAACCCTTCGAAAGACAAAAAAGATTGCGGTGATCGGACATGCCAGCCGTTAAGCCCGATAAGGACTGGGTTTATCGCTGCCCCGATGGCCCCTGGTTGTCCCGATTCTGAGAGATGGACCGATACCCAGATCGGTCTTGGCTGCGCACATTTCGCATTGCCGATCAATCGCGCAATTTGAGGCTCATCTCATCAATAGATCGCGGGATGGAATCGGCGCTTCCAAGCGGCCTGCCACGGTTGTCGGACCCTTCGACGTGGCGCCTTTCGTCCGTACCTCAAGTGCTGCTAGCCGCAGGTGTGACGTCACGAACAATGATCTCTGGCTCGTGCGCCGTCGCGGGCCCGCTTTTCTGTGCATTTTCAAGAGTATGAAGCACGACAGTCGCAAGTTCCAAATAATCCGAAGCGCCAGGCGCCTGCGGCGCATACTCGAAAATCGTTTGACCGAAACTCGGCGATTCGGCAAGTTTGATGTTGCGCCGAACGCCGGGACGGAACACTTGGCCGCCAGACCACGGCGCCCCTGTATTTGCAGCGTTTTCGAAGAATTCGTCGAGGTCCGAAACGACTTCTTTGCCGTGCGTGGTTTGCTCTTCGTGCATGCATAACACCACACCGGCGACCTTGAGTTGCGGGTTGACCTGGCTCGACATCAGCCGCACCGTTTCCAGCAATTTGCTGACGCCCTGCAGCGCGAGGAAGTGCGCCTGCATTGGAACGATCACCCGATCAGCCGCGGCCAGCGCATTGAGCGTGAGCAGGCCGAGCGACGGCGGGCAATCGATGAACACAAGATCAAATTGGCCAGCGAGATTCGCGATGGCCTCTTTCAGGCGATCGTGCCGCCGCTCCGCCGAAGCAAGTTCCACTTCCACCGCCGCGAGGTCGACTTCCGCAGGAAGGATGGCGAGGTGGTCACGTGAATCAAGGACCGATGCTTTGACCTTCTCAGGTTCGAGCAGGGCGTCGTAGACGGAAGCCGCCAGTTCGCTGGGATCATGCCCGAGATGCAGCGTCGCGTGGGCTTGGGGGTCCATGTCGATGACGAGGACGCGATGGCCCGTTTCCGCAGCGGCAGCGGCGAGATTCACAACAGTGGTGGTCTTCCCAACGCCGCCCTTCTGGTTCATGAAGGCGACGACAATGGGGGGCGACGAGTTGGGCGTCCGTGCGGTGTGCGTGTCAGCCATGGTCCCTCCGTGGTCCAGCGCCGCCCAGTGTACCGCCGGGCGAAGAACCGCATGGAAACCGTGTCGCGGCTCATTCGCCCGGATGGCCTACGCTACGCGACGCATGCAGGAATCCAGCGAGTCAGTTCAGGAAAAGACCGCCGGGATGCCCCGGGCCTGCGCGTGGAGACGAGCCGCGCGGCTCTTTGAACTCGTCGCCGTTTTCATCGCGTTGCCGACGGCGTTTCGCCTGGGATACATCGACCTGCCGCTCATCGGCGCGATCGTGCTGATGGCGGTCGCCGCTGCGGCGGTCCTGCTCTTCGATCGGAGCTTCGACCGGCGGTCACTGTGGCGCACGGAAACGGTGCGACGCGAGTTGCCGCGCATTCTGGTGATCTTTGCGATCGCCGCGACGCTCGGCGCCATCATCGTGCTCACCTCATCGCGAGAACAATTCCTCGAACTGGCGAGGCACAAGCCGGGCCTTTGGGCCGCGATCATGGTGCTGTATCCGGTTTTCAGCGTGTATCCGCAGGAGATTGTATTTCGCGGATTTTTCTTTCACCGCTACGCGCCGCTTTTTCGACATCCGTGGGCGTTGATCATCGTCAGCGCGTTCGTCTTCGGATACGTCCACCTGGTGATGGGCAATGCGCTCGCGGTTGTGCTGTCCGCGATTGGCGGCGTGCTCTTTGGATGGACGTACCTGCGCACGAAATCGCTTCCGGCCGTTGTGGTGGAACATGCGCTGTATGGGTGTTTCATCTTCACGGTCGGGCTGGGGCGATACTTCTATCTCGCCCCACCCGGACCGTGAATGAAAAGGCCGCGGTGGGATTCGAACCCACGACTGGCTTTCGCCAAACGGATTTGCAATCCGCCCCCTTGGTCCACTCGGGCACACGGCCAGGATTCTGAGCCAGCGACGCTATGAAGGCGCCGCCCGCCGGTCAAGCCCGCCCGATCGTGTCGGCCGCGTTCGGTCGAGACCGATAAAGTGGAAACGGCTCGAAGTTCTGCGGAGGCGACTCGATGATGGTCCGATCGAAAATGCGAATGGTTTGTCTGCTCACCATGGTGATTCTGCCGATGTGCGAAGCGCCGCTCTACGGGCAGGACGACAGCCAGCGCGACCGTCGCCCGGTGCGCATCTCGCGCGGGCTGCTGCATGAAGGCGCATTCCTGGCGGATCAGCCGGGTCGTCTCGTCGAACTGGAGCAGGGGGGATCAGCGTTTGTCTTCGATCGCAACGCTGAGGGGCGCGCCACGCCGCCGATGGCGGTGTTCCCGTGTACGACCCTGATGCGCATGGAGCAGATCCGCGAAGCCCGCGAAGGCGACGTTCGGTTCCGCATCAGCGGGCAGGTGTTCATCTACAAGAATCGGAATTACCTGCTGCCGACGTATTATCGGGTGCAATCAACGGAGGCCGCGCCGGTTGAGCCCGATGAACCCGCCGCGCCCGTCGTCGACGACCCGGCACTGGAAGCGGACCCGAGCGTCGAGACCCTGATCGAAGCGCTGGAGGACTTCACCCCGATCTCACGCGGTGAAGGCGATGAACTCATGCTTCCGTCTGCGGACCTGTTGAGCGACAGTTCCTTCCTCAAGCCGCGGCGCGGACAGATTGTGCGAAGTGTCGGCGGGTCATTGGCGTTCGCGATAAACAATGATGTGGATGAGGCGTCGGAATTTGATGTTCCGATGCCAATATTGCCGTGCCGCTCGCTCACCATGATTGAATCGTTGCTGGAGGAGCACGGCGCCGACAGCTCGTTTGTTTTGAGCGGACGAGTCTTCCTGTATCGCGGTCAGAATTATTTGTTGCCATCAATGGTGCAGTTGCAGCTTGATCGCACGAGCGGTCTGACCTCCGCGCAATAAGAACGCCAATTTCGTTATCGGCGGTTCGGTCTGGTCCGGCGAGGCAGCACGGGCGGGTCGCTCTCATGTCAAGACAGGCGCTCTGTACGCCGATTCGCGGCTGGGAAAGCTGCGCTGTGGTCGGCTGCGCCGGCGGCACGCGCCCCAGGGAGAGATGCGATGTCCGGAACCGCAAATGGCAAGGAGGACTGGCGCGACAAGCACATCTTCACGACCGGTGAAGCGGCGAAGATTTGCAACGTCAGCCAGCAGACCATCATCCGGTGCTTCGACAGCGGACGCCTCGAAGGCTTCCGAGTGCCGGGCTCTCGGTTCCGCCGGATTCCCCGCGCTGAACTTGTGCGGTTCATGAAGAAGAACGGAATCCCGACGGATTCCATGGAGTCCGGTCGCACCCGCGTGCTTGTGGTTGATGACGATCCCGAAATCGTCGCCGTGCTGCGCGAAGCGCTCGAGCGCGATTCACGCTTCGAAGTGGAAACCGCCGCGTGCGGCTACGACGCCGGACTGCTGACCGAGTCCTTCAAGCCGCACGTCATTCTGCTGGACTACATGTTGCCGGACATCAACGGCAACCTCGTGTGCAAGCGCGTGCGTGAGAACCCCGCGCGGGCCGACACGCGCATCATCGTGGTTTCAGGCGTCGTCAAGCACAACGAAGTCGACGCGCTGCTCAGCGCCGGCGCCGACGAATTTGTGCGCAAGCCGTTTGACGTGAACGCCCTGATGGATCGCATCGACGAACTCGCCACCGCGAAGTGAGCAGCGCCCGCTGAGCGATCATGCCAACCGTCAATGATCCAACCCGTGCCAAGCGAATCGAGCTCATCCTGCGCGAGGTGGACACCATTCCCACCCCGTCGCCGATCGCACTGAAACTCCTGAGCCTTGCGTCTGACGACGGCGCCGAAGTTTCGGAAGTCGTCAGCCTCATCGAATCCGATCCCGGCATGACCGCGCGGCTGCTCGGCCTGTGCCGCCGCTCCGTGACCGGCCTTGGCAGCTCCGTCACCACGGTGAATCGCGCGGTGGTCATGCTCGGTATGGACGCCGTCCGCGCCATGCTGTTGAGCGTCGATATTCACGAATTCATGCTGGCGAGGCGCGATGAAGAACTCGACGGCGCCACGGACGATGCCCAGGACGAGGTGCACATCGATCGCATGGGATTGTGGCGCCATGCGCTGGCTGTCGCATGTGCCTCAGAACGTATTGTGCAGACACACGCCGAGCGATTCAGCGATGTGAAGCCCGACGAAGCCTTCGTGTGCGGCCTCCTGCATGACATTGGAAAGATCGCGCTGGACCTCATGCTGCCGCGATCGTCTTGGAAAGCCGTGCAACTTGCCCAGCGGCGCGGCGAATCGCTCGCGTCCATCGAAAAACTGCTCATCGGCATCGATCACACACTCGTCGGCAAACGACTCGCTGAGCGATGGAATCTGCCGGAGCTCATTCGCGATGTCATCTGGCTGCACGGGCGGCTGCCGCGAGCAATTCCTGATTTGCCCCACAAGCGGATGATCGGTGTCGTCAGCGCCGCCGACGAGATCGCGCGCATGATGCACGTGGGCGTGTCCGGAAATGGCGCCATGCCGATGTCGCTGGCGCGCATTGCGTTAACGTGGGGATTTGAAGCCGAAAAACTCGAACAGATCGCGGTGTCATTGCACACGCGCGTCAGCGTGCGCAGCGGTCAGCTCGGCATGGATCAAACCCCGCCGACGGAGCTTCTGGTGCAGTCCCTCGGTGTCGCCAACCGGACACTTGTTCAACTCAACGACCGACATCGCAAGCGGACGCAGCGGCAACTCCAGCTCGAAACGACGTTGAAATCATTGCAGGGTTTCAGCGCGGCGCTGATGGAGTCACCGACACCGATGGACGTGATGCATCGTATTGCGGAATCCGGCCGCGCCATGTTTGACGGCGAGCGCGTGGTGGGGCTGCTGCGCGTGGATGACGCAACGGCCTGGTCACTGGCTCTGATCGACGAAGACGGTCGAATTCGCCGCACCACGCACGCTGCCATCGGGCTGGACAGCGCCGCGCTTCACACGGACGGGCGCGCTGTTGAAGAATTGCCGGGCGACGTTCTTCGCCGCATCGCCGACGCTTTGTCCCTTGAAGATTCGGACGTCAAAAAACTCAGCCCGATGGTGCTGCATTCCAACGAGCACAGCGGCGCGGTGATGCTCCACGCCTGGCGACTCGACCGAGAGCGCGGCGCCGCGATCGCCGCCTGGCGAGCCGCCATGAGCGCCGCCCTCGAGCGGGAACGCGCCGATCGACTTTTCGAAGATGTCACCGAAATGAATCGTGAGATCGTCGCGGCTCAGGCGCGTGCGTCCGAGATCGAAAGCTACGCCCGCCTTGGTGAACTCAGCGCCGGAGCCGCTCACGAGATGAACAATCCGCTCGCGGTGATCAGCGCCCGTGCGCAACTGTTGCGCGAGTCGATGCAGCCGGGACCGCACCGCGACGCCGCCGACACCATCGTGTCCTCCGCAAAGCGGTTGTCGGATCTCGTTGCAGGACTGCACTTTGTGGCGTCTCCACCGGCGATCAAACGAAAAGCTGTGGATTTGACGGATCTGCTTCCACGCATGATTCGAAAAGTGCGTCAAGCGCGAAGCGAAGTCGGACTTGAGACAATTCCCGTTCGATTGATGGTTCGGGGACCGCTTCCGCCCGCATATTTGGATGGCGCGCTTTTCTCGGTCGCGGTCGAAGAATTGGTTTTGAACGCGATGGAGGCGCCAGAATCGCATCACGTTGAACTTCACGTTCAAACTGATGAGGAAGATGACCGACTGATGGTGTCGGTGCAGGACGATGGACGTGGCATCCCGCCGGAAGTCCTCGCACACGCCGTCGATCCGTTCTTCTCAAGCAAGGACGCCGGTCGACGGACTGGGATGGGGTTGGCAAAGGTGCGCCGAATCGTGGAACTCCACGGCGGCCGCTTCCAGCTACTTCCCGGAGCCGATGGACGTGGCGCGGAGGCGCGAATCACGCTGGATGCCTGGAGACCGGAGCACTTGAAGCAGAGCACGACGACGGCATCGGCCGCGGCGTGAGTTTGAGGAATGCCGCCCGCGAGGTTGAGAGGAACCCATGCCGACGCCATCGCCTGATCAGGACCGACCGAATTTGCCGCTCACTGGCGCTTCTGCGCCGGGAAGCGAGTCGATCGAGGTGTCTTCAACGCCCGCCCGCGTGTTGATCCTGGAATCGGAAGCCCGAACACGGCGCGGCCTCGCCGGGCTCCTTCGCCGGCACGGCTACGAATGCGACCCCGTGTCGCGCGTCGCCGAAGCCATGGGCGCCATCGCGGGCGCCGACTACGACGTCGCCATCATTGGCATGCGTCTTCGTGACGGGTCCGGCGCCGAAGTGCTTCGCAGCGTGCTGGATCGATCGCCAATCACCAAAGTCATCATGCTCGGCGATGAGCCGATGCTCAACGACGCCGTCACCGCGATGCGGCTGGGCGCCGTCGACCTTCTCGGACGACCGATCGACGACAAGGAAACGCTCGCCAGTGTGGCCAGCGCCGTGCTTCGCTCACGCGAGGACCGCGCCCAGGATTCTCGGCTTCGCAAGCTGCAGCGCTTGTGCAATGTGCTTGGCAGCAGCCGCGCCAGTGAATCGGTGCAGGTCGGCAAACTGTGCGATGAACTCGAAACCACGTGTGAAGAATTGAAGGATCACGTGCAAACGCTCAAGCTCGCGTCTGAATTCAAGGCGATGATCGATCAGGAGCTGGACATCGAAGCGGTGCTCCGAGCGTCGCTCGAGTACATGCTGCGAAAGACCGGCCCGACGAACGCCGCGATCTACCTGCCGAGTAATCACAGTGATTTCAGCCTCGGCGCGTACGTGAATTACGACTGCCCCAAGGACGCTGCAGACGTGCTGCTCGATCATCTCGCGGACGTGCTGGCGCCGCAGTTCGAAGAGCTTGAACATGTGCTGGTGATGGACAGCGAAGACGATCTCGAAGAGCACCTCGGCGACGATGCAAACTGGCTGGCCGATTCACGAGTGATCGTGTTCTCATGCCGCCATGAAAACGAATGCCTCGGCGTCGTCACGTTCTTTCGTGACCGCGAGAAGCCGTTCCCGGAGGACCTGCTGCCTCAACTCGCGGCGATGAAGGACATCTTCGCGCAGCAGCTCGCCAAAGTGATTCGCGTGCATCACCGCGCCATCGTGGACAACGACTGGCTTGGCGCTGACGACGCGGATGACTACGGATTGGCGGCGTAACGACCTCGGCGGAAGCGAAGAACTATTCGCTTTCGTCCTTGGTGAAGTCGATGACGCGCACCTGGGGAGACGCGTCATCGTCGTCATCAAAGTCTGTAAATGAGACCGCTTCGTGCCGGCGTTGCCCCGGCTTGTGCCGGTCTTCTTGCGCGCGCCCGCGGATGAGGAGCCGAATCGGCACTTCTTCGAACGGCGTGCGCTCGGCGAGTCGGTTCAGCAAATATCGCTCATATTGCGGTGTGAACAGATCCGCATCGTTGACCTTAAGCACAATCGTCGGGGGCGCCACCGCCACCTGCGAGACGTAATAAATCTTCGCCTGCTTGCCGAGCTTCGAGGTCGGGCCGCGATGGGTGAGGATGTCCTCGAAGATGCGGTTGAGCGTCGAGGTCGACACACGCTCGCGAGACTGCTCGAAGAGTTCAAAGGCGAGTTCGACCGCGTCGGCCACGCCCTTCTTTTCCGTTGCCGTCGTGAAGACGATTGGGCATTGATTCAGGCCGACCATCTCTTTGGCGAGATACTCGCGGTAATGCTCTGGCGTAATCGGCTGGCCCTTGCGGTCCTTGCGATTCTCAGCCAGATCCCACTTGTTCACGATGATGATGCAGGGCTTGAAGCGATCGAGAATCTGCTTGCAGAGCTGCTTGTCGACCTTTGAGACTTTTTCCGTCGCATCAATAATGAGCAGCACCACGTCAGCACGATCGATGCTCTGAATCGAACGCTGCTGCGCGAAGAACTCGATGCGGTCCGGAATGCTCTTGCGGCGGCGTACACCGGCCGTGTCAATCGCGACGAACGTGCGTCCGTCCATCTCGAAGCGAACGTCGATGGCGTCGCGCGTCGTGCCGGCAATCTCCGAAACAATCACTCGCTCTTCGCCGGCCAGCGCATTGACGAGCGTGGACTTGCCCGCATTGCGTTTGCCGATGATGGCAATCTTCATTTCCGGAAGCGCATCATCCGGTCCGACGGCAACGGGCACGACGGCGTACAGCCGCTCCATCATGTTGCGCCGCATGTATTTCGTTTGCGCCGACACCATCATCGGTTCACCGAACCCGAGGGCGGACGCCTCGGCGGCGTACGGCTCCCAGTTCTCAGCGTCCACCTTGTTGGCGACCATCAAGACGCGCGTGTCGGCGCGGTCCGCTTTCTCACGCAGCACCTGTGCAAAGGTCTGGTCAAGTGCGGTGATGCCCGCCTGCGCATCAACGACAAACAGAATGAGATCGCTGGTGCGCACCGCGTGCTCGATTTGTGCTTCGATCGCGCCGGAAAGTTTTGAGAGGTCCTCGCCAATCTCGTTGAAGCGCGCCCCTTCGGCGGTGTAGACACCGAAGCCGCCGGTGTCGATCACCTCCATGAGCTTCGGCGCCTCGGTCTTGAGCGGCCCGATCAGCTCAATGACGGCCGCGACGCGATCACGCGTGACGCCGGGGGTGGAGTCCACAATGGACACCCGCTCCTTCGCAAGCATGTTGAGAAGGGAGGACTTGCCGACGTTAGGCCGGCCGACGATGGCGATCCGGGGGAGGGACATAGGGCGGATAGTAGGCGTGGGTTGGTCAGGCCGTCGCCGCGACGAGCTGGGTGCGGGCGAGAGTCTGGTAAAGGGGCGAGGATTCAAGAAGCTCCTCGTGCGTCCCGGCGTCAACGATGCGGCCTCGGTCCATCACGATGATGCGGTCAGCGCTGACCACCGTGCTCAGACGGTGGGCGACGATCAGGCAGGTGCGTCCCGAGGAAAACTCGGCCAGGGCGTCGGCGATGTGATGCTCGCTGTCCGCATCGATCATGCTGGTCGCTTCATCGAGAATGAGAATCGCTGGGTCACGCAGGATCGCGCGGGCGATCGCGAGACGCTGTCTTTGGCCGCCGGAAAGCGTGGCGCCCTGTTCGCCGACGCGGGCGTCGTATCCGCCGGGAAGCCTCATGATGAAGTCGTGCGCGCGGGCGCGTTTGGCGGCGTCAATGATCTGTTGTTCAGTTGGGGGCTCGGCGGGCGAGCGTCGCCCATAGGCAATGTTTTCGCGAATCGACCCCCGGAAGATGACCGTTTCCTGGGTGACCACAGCGATCTGCCGGCGCAGGCTGCGAAGATCAACCTTGGAAATGTCCTTGCCGTCAATCAACACGCGGCCGGACTGCGGCTCAAACAAACGCGGCGTCAGCGAAAGCAGCGATGTCTTACCGGACCCGTTCGGACCCACAAAGGCGTACGTCGCACCGTGCGGGATTTTCACGGTCACACCGTCCAGCGCCGGCTCTTCCGACTCCGGGTAAACGAGCCGCACATCTTCGAAGACCACAGACTCGCGATGGCGCGGCAATCGCGGCATACGACCATCTTTCGATCGGTTCGTCCACATCGGCTCCGGCAATTCACTTTGAAGCTCGAGCAGACGAGTCGCCGCCGCTTCCGCAATTTGAACTTCCTGCACGGCGCGCGTCACCGGTTTGATGGAAGCTCCGCCAAGCGCCAGCACGACGATCGTCGAGATAAAGACGTCCGGTTTGATTGACCCGTCAATAATTGGCTTCGAGGCGAGGACGACCAGCGCGCCCAGAAAAATGACGGTGATGGTTTCAACCAGCGGTGAGCCAAATGCCCGCGTTAAGTGCGTTCGAAACTGTTCACGAACGGCGCTGGCGTTGTGCACCTGGAATCGATTGAGTTCGAGCCGTTCATTGCTGTAGACCTTGACGACGCGCAACCCCTGAAGCGCTGCATTTGCCGAGTTCAGCAGTTCGGACTTGGCGAGCATGGCGCCGCGCGAGGCACGGCGAACCCGTTTGCCGAGTTTGCGGATGATCACGTACAGAACCGGCGTGATCAGCATCGCGGTGAGCGAGAGCCGCCAATCAAGAATGAAGGCGACCACAATCGCGGCGATGCCCTTGGTGACCTCCGCCGGGAACTTGCTCGTCAGCGCGACGAAGCCGCCCAGCAAAACATCGGTGTCGTGCATGATGCGACTGACGACATCGCTCGAACGACCAACAATGCGGCTGAGCGGCAAGTGCAGGGTGTGCCGGAAGAATCGGCGTCGGATGCCGCCAATGGTCTGCACGGACAGATAGGACGACATCGCAGCGTGACTGAAATTCGCAAAGCCTCCGAGAATGGTGAGGAGCGCCACGCCGCAAATCAAAACCACAAGCGACTGAAACCGGTCCGTCGGAAGCAAATCAATAATGCCCGGCCCGAGCCAGGATGCTTTTTCTGCCGCGATGGATTGCAGCGACGGTGATCCTTCGAAGAGCATGATGCGAAGGATCGGTGCAAAGGCCAGCAGCCCAGCCCCAAGACTGGACGCCGAAACAAACGCCATCACCATCGCCATGGTGAGCATGACGGGCCGGTCGGCGAGGCGGCGGGCAAAGAACCAGAAGTTCGACATCAGAGGGGAAGTATCGGGCGTGAAGGACCAAGCGGCAAACGGAGGCTCATTCAGTCGAAAAGGCGGATCACACCGGGATGCGCTCTTTACGACTGCGAATAGGCGGATTCATACAGTTTCGAGAGATCGCGCCAGAATGTCGGATAGGTCTTTGCCACACAGGCCGGCTTGGCGATGAAGACATTGGGGCGACGCAAGCCGATGAGCGCGAGCGACATTGCCATCCGGTGGTCGTTGTACGTGTCAAACGTGACGGGTAATTCAGATTGATCCACTGGAACGGTGGGGGTGATCGACAGTGAATCCCCCGTGGCGTGAATCTCGATCTCGAGTTTGCTGAGTTCAGCAACGGTCGCCGCCAGACGATTGCATTCCTTCAGCGGAAGTGTCGACAGCCCGCCGATCTTGGTTTCCCCGTCCGCAAAACAAGCGACGGCGGCAAGCGTCATCGCTGAATCCGGCATGTCCGAAAGATCTTCGCTCACGGCGAACAGGTGGCCGTCCGGAGGCGCCGCGACTGTTGTGGAGTCATCGTGCAGGGTGACATGAGCGCCGGCGCGGCCGAGGAGCGTCGCGAAGTGCGCATCCCCCTGAATGCTGTCCGTCGTGATTCCTTCGACATCGCAAGACGATCCGGGCGAGATCGCTGCGGCCGCCCAGAGGTAGGTGGCGCCGCTCGCGTCAGGCTCGATGGTGAGGTCAAACGCCTGTAGGGGGCCGGGCGCCACGACCATCGAGGTGAGATCATCGAAAGCGCTGATGTTCGAAGCGCCCAGTCGCTGCAACAGTGTCAGCGTCATGCGCAGGTATGGGCGGCTGATGGGTTCCTCCGCCAAGTTGAGTGAGATTCCCTCAAGCGTCCACGGCGCGACCATGAGCAGCGCCGACAGGAACTGACTCGACGCCTGGGCCGGAAGGCGCAGCGATCCGCCCGCGAGTTTGCCGCCGCCTTCGGCCGGAAGGATCCGGATCGGCGGAAAACCGTATTCACCCAGGAAATCCACACGTACGCGCATGGCGCGAAGCGTCGCGGCGAGTCCGCCGATCGGTCGCTGCCGCATGCGCTCGGAGCCGTCAATGATCGTCTCACCCGAGGCGAGCCCCGCGACAGCGGTCAGAAAACGAACCGCCGTGCCGGCGTTCGCAAGATGAAGTTCGCCGGCGCCGCTGGGCCTGCCGCCAACGCCATCGATGCGAAGGAGATCACCTTCTTCGCTGTCCGACACCATGTGAAGATCAGCGCCAAAGCGCCGAAGCGCCTCGACCATCACTTCGGCGTCTTCGGCGTCGAGGAGTGGGTCTTTCAAGAAGCTGGCGCCGCGAGCAAGCCCCGCCAGAACCAGCGCGCGATTGGTGAGGGACTTGGATCCCGGCGGTCGGATTGATGCCTTGAAGGCGCCGGGAAGCGGTTGCAGCGGAAGCGGATCAGGGAGATCCGCCAAGGGCTGACGCAGCATTTCGATAAAGGAGCGCACGCCGCGCCCTCAATCCTTCCCGCCGTCGGACTCACGTCGAAAGACGGCGACAATGTCTTCAACCGGAATTACGAACAGGCGATTATCGCCTTCGAAATCAACCGGGATGCCCTGCTTCGGGTTGAACAGCACTCGGTCGTACTGGCGAATCGGGTAGTCATCATCCTTCGCGACTTGCGCAGAGATGCTGACGATGCGCCCAGTAATCGTCGGAATTTCAATTTTGTCGGGAAGATGAATGCCCGCTTTGGTCTGCTTGCGATCTTCATCCTTTCGAATGAGAACGCGGGCGCCGATGGGTTCGACAACTTCGAGCGATGCCGTTGTTTTCTTGGCGTTGGCCATATCGAGGGCAGTGTAGGGGAGGGTGGCGGCGCACGTCAGGCGCGGCGAAGTACGAATTTCGCTTTTCGTTGATGTGCGTCTTTGCAGGAATCCGCTTCCTGACGGGCGCGGTTCGGATTGGCCTTGGCGCTTTTTAGGCGGGCGACGGCATCAGGCCCGGCGGCGTGTCGTCATCCGTCTTGGGCTTTGGCTTGATGAGGCCCTTCTGGTCGGGCGCCAGCTTCTTGGCTTCGGCCGCGAGCAGATCGCCGACGGTGGGCTTGGAAAGCTCCTCACCGCGCATCAGCTTCTCGACCTCGTCCGCATTCAGCGTCTCGTGCTTGAGTAGCGCCTGAGCGACGCGTTCGACCTGATCCCAATGTTCCTTCAGCAGGCTCTTCGCTTCGGCGTACGCCTCATCAATGATGCGACGGACCTCATCATCCACCAGCCGCGCCGTTTCCTCTGAGTATTCGCGATCAGACGTGTATCGCTCCTGCCCATCCGCCTCGGCGTAGCGCACAAAGCCGAGCTTCTCGCTCATGCCCCATTCAAGAATCATGGCGCGCGCAATGCGCGTGACCTGCTGGATGTCCATGGAGGCGCCGCTGGAAACGTCACCCGTTTTGATTTCTTCAGCGATCCGTCCGCCGCACGCGACGCGCATCATCGCGTGAAGCCACTTGACACCATAGGTGTAGCGCTCCTTAACCGGCAACGTCATGGACGCACCGCCCGTTTCGCCACGCGGGATGATCGTCACCTTGTGAAGCGGATCGGCGTGTTCAAGAAGAACTTGCAGCACTGCGTGGCCGGCTTCGTGATACGCCGTCGCGACGCGTTCTTCCTCTTCAACAACGCGGCTCTTGCGCTGCCTGCCGAACTTCACCTTGTCGCGGGCTTCTTCGAGGTCCGCCTGTTCGATGAAATCTTTATCGGCGAGCGTCGCGATGATCGCGGATTCATTGATGATCGCCGCCAGTTCGGCGCCGCTGAACATGGGCGTGCCGCGAGCGATGCGTTCAAGGTCTACATTCGGGCCGAGTTTCACTTTGTTGGCGTGGACGCGCAGGATCTGAAGTCGACCCTTCACATCCGGGAGCGGCACGATGACTTCGCGATCAAATCGGCCGGGGCGCGTCAGGGCCGGGTCGAGCACGTCAACACGGTTGGTCGCGGCAATGACAATGACCTGGTCTGAAGTTTCAAAGCCGTCCATTTCGACGAGGATCGCGTTGAGCGTTTGTTCACGCTCGTCGTGTCCGCCGGATGAGAACCCGGCGCCGCGCTTGCGTCCGACGGCGTCAATTTCGTCAAGGAAGATGATGCACGGCGAGCTTTCCTTCGCGGTCTTGAACAGATCACGCACGCGGCTGGCGCCGACACCAACAAACATTTCTACGAAGTCTGAACCGGAAATCGAAAAGAACGGAACGTCCGCTTCGCCGGCGATCGCTTTGGCAAGCAGCGTCTTGCCGGTGCCGGGAGGTCCGACCAGCAGCACGCCGCGCGGGATGCGCGCGCCAAGGCGTGTGAACTTCTTGGGGTTCTTCAGGAACTGGATGATCTCATCGACTTCGTCTTTGGCTTCTTCAATGCCCGCAACATCCTGAAACGTGATGTTGGTCATCTCTTTGTGGAAGACGCGGTGCTTTGAGCGCCCAAAGTTGCCGAGCATGCCCGCGCCGCCTCCGGCGCCGCGCAAGCCGCGCAGGATGACGACCCAGATAATCACGATCAGCAGAATCGTGATCAGCAGCGGATTGAAGAGGATGAGTTGCCAAAGCGGGGGCCCGCCGGCGTCCTTGAACTTGCCGCCGGTCAGATCGTTCAGCCATTCGGCGTATTTGTCTTTGATCTTGGGATCGATGGTGAGGCGGACCTGCCGCTGTGGCCCATCAACGCCCTGATTTCGAACCGCCGTGATCTCGCGGTCATGAAGCTCAACCGTGCCGTCCTTGATCTCGCCCTGAACGTAGAGATTCTTGAATTCGTCCCAGCCGCCGAGCGTCTCAACCTGGCCACTCACGTTCTGGAAAATCAGAACGAGCATGGCGACGAGGACGAACACCATGACCCAGCCAAAGAGGCCGCGGCTGAATCGATTGCCGGGCGGGGTCGCGGGCTTTTTGCCCTGCGGGTCGCCGTTGTTGCGATTCGGGGAATTTGGATTGTTTTGGGACGGATCAGGCATGCAACGCTCGGTAAGTGGTCGGTGGACGTGCTATCGGTCGTTTTCGGGCGGTTCTTGGGGCTAGATTCGGCCTTTATCGGGCAAGGATAGGCCCCGTCGCGTCACCAGTCAGAGCGAAGTTCGGCCACGACATCCCGTGCCATAGCCTCGATGGCGCCAAATTCGCCAATCTCGATCGACTCACTGATGCCCCGCGTCGGAATAAAGGTTCCTTGGGCACGGAAGTCGCTCCGAGCCACCAGCGGCTCCCGCGATCGATTGTTGCGCCATTCGAAATCGACCGCGAAGTCAAATGCCATCTGCTGAACGAGGCCTGTGGTGTCGTCGGTCGAGAGCTTTCGGAGCTGCGCTTCAGTGATGGTGCCGGTGAGCGTGGTGGAACCGCCACTGCTCACGACGACCCACGGCGTCGATCGTTCAATTTCCTTGATGATCGCTTCCGTAAGCTGCGCTTCGAGCCCTGGGTAAAAGGTTCGATTGTTCCATACAGGGACAGAGACCGATCGCACATCGGAACGGAAGCCGCCGCCCATCGCCCACCCTTGACTCGGGTCTGACGAACAACCAGTAACGAGCGCCGTCAGGATGAGGAGCGCCGCGCCGCGCCAAATACGCTTCATGGTGTTTCCTCGTCCGTCGGTCCTTCGACTTCGACCTCAACCTCTTCGACCGGCCCGATCACTTCGACCTCTTCAGTGATCCAGCCATGCTTCTCCATGATTTTCAGAGCTTCCACGGCCGCCGTCGTATTCGGATGTTTCTGCAAAAGTCGCCGAAATGTGAACCGCGCGGACACCATGTCGCCTCGTTTGATGTACCACTGGCCGTTGACCAGAACCTGATCCGCGAGTGCATCGTCAATACGAACAATGAGCCGCTCGTCGAGACCTGTTTTCTCCGCGTCAACGGGGAAAAGGCGCTCGAATGTTCGCGTCTGTTCGCGCGCGTCAAGCAATGTGGATCCGTCGTACTGCGGTCCTTTGTACTGCGCGACGTTGGCGCGAATGCGCCGTTCCATCGCGCGCTTAATGTTTGGTCCGTTCGGATAATTGAGGACGTACAAGTCGTAGGCAATGGCCGCGAGCTCCAGCCGCTTTTGCCGGTAGTAGTAATCGGCAAGCTCGATGGCGGCGCGTTCGGCAAGTTCGCTCCCTGGCAAACGCTCCTGCACACGAATCAATGTTTCCTCAGCGATGCCGCCGGTGCCGAGGAGGCGAAGACCGAAAAACTTTCGGCGCAAGCCATTGGCGTACTCGATAGCGATGTTGAGTTCGCGTTCGATCGCGAGGACAAATTCCTCACTCTGCGGAAAGCGCTGAATCACTTGCCGTTCGTAGTCGTGCAATGCCTTGAACTCGTTGCCCAATTCATACCATGCGTCGCCGCGCAGGAGATAGGCACGCGGAAGGTATGGACTGTCTGAACGTTTGTTGGCGCTGATCCAGGATTCGACCATGGAGAATGCGGCTTGCGGCTGATCCGCGACCAGCAAGGCAGACACTTCCGCCATGACGGCTTCGTCGCTGCCCGGCTCAGGCGTATGGCCCTGAGCCCAATCGCCGGTTTCATCAAGGATGAATTCCGTGCTCTGAGCAAGGGCCGACCCGGCGAGGAAAAGGCACGCCGCGAAGATCAGGATTCGCTTCCCTGCGGAGGTGATCATGTCGTGAGGATACCGGCTGGGGCCCGCCGCGCCGCTCGTTGGGGCGGATGGTCACCGACGCGGATTGCGGGCTTTGGCGCGCCGGGGGTCGAGGCGCCGACCCGACTCTGATGGCGATGCGTCACCATTCGGCGGCGTCTGTGACTGGGCATCTGATTCTTCATCGTGCCCATCGTTCGAATGGCTCGGCGTCTCAGGCGGTTCCGGCTCTTCAGATCCCTCGGGGGCGGCGCCAATACGAGCAAAAATCATGCGGCCTGCACTCGTCTGGATCGTGCTGGCCACCGTGAGCCGTACTGTCTCTCCAATATGAGCGGCGCCGTCCTCCGCGACGACCATCGTCCCGTCATCGAGGTACCCGACCGCCTGGGTTGATTGTTCACCGGGACGAACCAGACGGACATCGAGCGCTTCTCCAGTCACCACGCTTGGTCGCAGCGCCTGAGCCAGCTCGTTCAGATTCAAGACGGTCATGCCCTGAATGCCGGCGACCCGATCAAGGCCGGAATCGGTGGTGACAATCATGGCTCGCATCATGCCCGCGAGTTCAATCAACATTTGATCGACGCTGGCGCCGGGCACATCCGTCTCGTCAATTTTGACTTCAACACGCGCTTCGCGTTGTAGTTTGGTGACGGCGTCCAGCCCGCGCCGGCCGCGAGCACGCTTGAGCTTGTCACCCGAATCCGCAAGGCGCTGCAATTCCGAAAGCACGAAGTGTGGCACCACGATGGGCCCCTGCACGGCGGCGCACTGCACCATGTCAAGAATGCGTCCATCAATGAGCGCGGACGTGTCCAGCAGCAAAAGCTTTGGGCCGCGAATCTGGCGGGAGAATTCGACGTAGGGAATGACGAGTCGAAACTGATCCTGCGTCTGAAGGACGATGCTGACGCACAAGTACGTGGCGCCAATCCCAAGGAGAATCTTGATCGTGCTGACGATGCGCAAGCCTTCGATTTCGTAGGCCTCGGCGAGGCGGTCAATCAGGAACGAAAACGCGATCGACGCGACCACGCCGGCGACAATCCCGAAGAACACGCCTGAAACCGTCGCGATCTTTTTCTCCGGCGTCAGGATGTCAATGGCGATCACGCCAAAGGCGAGGGTCAGCGCGAAGAGCAGCACCCACGGCCAGCCGGTGACCAGTCCGATGGCCAGTTCGCCGAGGTCGCTGGGGTCCTGTCCGACATCCAGCACATAGAAGAACGTCACCAAGATGATGACGGCGATCAGCACGATCCGGAGCAGCCGCAACAGCGCGGAGCGGCCGGCGGCGGAGGGTTCATTTTTCCAGTCGCGTGGGGAGTCGGGCATCGGTCGTAGTGTACGCGGCGAGTAGGGGGGCGGATCGTGGCACCGAAGGCGCCACGGCGAACGGTGCAACGAGCTGCCCAAATTCAACGTACTTCAAACCAAAGCCATTGATCCTGCATCGAAAGTCGGGGATCTTGGGGAGTCCGAGCGCACAACGCGCGAGAAAGGAACATCCCTATGCATCGTTCGTTCGTTCCAATGGCGATCGCCAGCGCGGTCGTTCTGGGGTCCGCTGCCTACTTCGCAAAGTCCGGCAATCTGAATCCCCCCGCAGGCGCGGTGAGTCCGACC
The DNA here is from genome assembly GCA_029260345.1 of Phycisphaerales bacterium. Lineage (GTDB taxonomy): Bacteria > Planctomycetota > Phycisphaerae > Phycisphaerales > UBA1924 > OFTM186. Next base: position 269,871 of record JAJDDK010000006.1, read on the forward strand.
GGTCACACGGTCACGGAGATCTATGACGCCATCGGGGCGCTCTCGGCAGGAAGCGGCGGAACTCCGCTTCCGACGGCGGAAATTCGCGATGTCATCGCCGTCACGATCCGCGGCGCATCGCAGGGCTTTTTTCCCGGCGACGACAATGTCTTTGGCCAGGCCAACTCCATTCAGGTCACGTCGTATGCCGCGAACGTGGTAGTCCCTGTGGACCAGGGCGGCGGATCGACAAACGGGCAGCGGGTCTACGGCCCCATCGTCTTTCGGAAGCAGATCGACAAGACCACGCCATTGTTCCATAGGTCCGTTGCAATAAACGAGCCGATCGTTCGAGCAACGTTCCAGTTTTTCCGGACCGACTCCAGCGGCGCTCCGGCGTCGTACTACACGGTTGAGATCGAGGACGCCCGGATCGTGGGCATCCAGACCATGACGACCGAGATAGGGCCGAGCATGCTTGTCCACGAGGAGGAGATCTCCATCACCTTCCGTGAGATCACGTGGACGCATGTCACGGGCGGCACAACCGCCACCGACATGATCGACTCCGGACCGTGATTCTCGCAAAGTGCTGAAACCAGCGCCGAGGTGGAGCCTCTGAATTCAACCCGGTGGAGAAGCCGCCGGATGACATCGGCCCATGCATGCTCGTCGAGGGCGTGATTGGAGGCGGCGCTCGTCTGCGCATACACTCCGCCCCGCGACGTCGCGAGGTTGGCGACCGGGCCCGGTGCGCGGGTGTCCCGTGAACCTGGTCAGAGCCTGACCGCAGCAGCCATAAGCGGCCGATGTCCGGCGCCGCCGGTGTCCTGGTCGCCAACTCCGCGACGTCATTGTGAATGATGGGGAATTCGGATGGCGTTTTTGAAGATTGTCGCGCTGTCCATCGTTTCGGCCGTTGTATTCGGCGTTGTGCATGACATGGTGACGGCTCACATTTGCCTTGAATATTTCACCATTGGCCATGTCAGGTTGTTCAAGAGTGACATTCCGGCGCTTCACGCGCTTGGTTGGGGTGTGATTGCGACCTGGTGGATGGGCGCGGCGCTTGGCGTCCTCGTGGGAAGTGTCGCGCGCATCGGTCGATGGCCAAGACTCGGAGCCGCAGATCTCATTCGGCCCATCAGTCTGGTGCTCCTCCTTATGGGCGGAGCGTCGTTTATCACAGGCGCCGTGACATTCTTGATTGCCTCAAATGATTGGGTGGCGATGATCGGGCCAATGGCCGACCGCCTTGATCCAGCGATTCACGATCGATTCTTAACCGATCTCGCAGCCCACAACGCGGCGTATTTCAGTGGTGTGCTTGGTGGATTCGGCTTATGCGTTTGGGTGATTTGTGTGAGGTTTCGCCGCAAAAAGAACTCTCTTGGTGATGTGATCGACCCCGTCCTTTCCGACTAAACTTTCGAAGGATCGACGAAACGCCATGTCCTATACCGTCCTCGCACGCCGCTATCGCAGCCAGTCCTTCGACGAAGTCGTGGGGCAGGAAGCCATTGCGCGGACGCTGGAACGGGCGATTGAACAGGATCGCGTCGCCCACGCCTACCTCTTCGTCGGCACCCGCGGCGTCGGCAAGACCACCATGGCCCGCCTTCTCGCCAAAGCCCTCAATGGCGGCTCGGCCGAGGTGGACCAGGCGATCATGACCGGGCAGGACACCGACGTGATCGAGATCGACGCCGCCAGCAATCGCGGCGTGGACGAGGCCCGCGACCTCATCGCCAACTGCGTCTACCGGCCGATGCGCGGGCCGTACAAGATCTACATCATCGACGAAGTCCACATGCTCACGCGCGAGGCGTTCAACGCGCTCCTCAAAACGATGGAGGAGCCGCCCTCGCATGTGAAATTCATTCTGTGTACGACTGAGCCGCACAAAGTGCCGCCGACGATTCAGTCGCGCTGCCAGCGGTTCGACTACCGCAACATCTCGACGGACGAGATCGCCAAGCATCTCGAAAGCGTCATCAAAACGGAAAAGATGAAGGCGGATACGGACCTCGTGCGCACGGTGGCACGCATGGCGGCGGGATCGATGCGCGACGGCTTGTCGCTCATGGATCGCGTGATGGCGTCGACGCCCAAGGGCGAAACGATGTCCGTGGCGCAGCTCGAAAAATTGCTTGGCCTGCCGGAGCGTGATGTGCTGCTTTCGCTGATCGAAGCGATGGCGGCGCAGGATGCGCGGGCCGCGCTGGAAACCTCGAATGAACTGCTCTCGCGGGGTGTGTCCCTGGAGCAGGTGATTGATTCAATCGTAGACACACTGCGTGACCTCATGGTGCTGGCGGCGTGCGGCGGAGAATCAGATCTTGTTGACCTCGCTTCGACTTCGCGTGAGCGGGCCTTGAAACTCGCCGCACAGTTGTCGGCGCCGGGTTTGATTCACATGATCGGGCAGTGCGAGGGTGTGGCGCGGATGACGAAGTCGTCGTCAAACCCCCGGGCGCTCTTTGACGCGTTGATCATTCGGCTCGCCATGACGGAGCAAATCGCGGATATCGCGGCTCTGCTCAAGGGCGGTGGGGGGCCGGCGGCGTCACCTCAAAAAAAAAGCGATGAGCCGGCGCGACGCGTAAGTGCACCCGCCGCTCGCGGACCAGTCGCTCCGGCGCCCGTTGCGTCAACCGCGCCGAAAGCCTCAGTGGTCGCCACGAGCGAGCCGACCGATGCATGGTCCAAAGTGTGTGCGGCAGCGCAAGCGAAGACCACCACACGCGTGCTTGTGCAATCATTGCAAGCCATCACCATCGAACCGGGCCGGGCCGTGTTGCGAGCCAATGATCCGCGCCAGCTTGCGTACGCCAAGTCGCAGTCGGAGCTTCTCGCAGCGCTCTTCCGCGATGCAGTCGGGCATCCAGTGAAAGTCGAGTTCGAAGGTGAGAGCGCATCGGGCGCCGCGCCCGCATCGGTGGTGAATGATCCGATCCTCGAACACGAATTGGTGCGCAAGGCGATTTCACTCTTCGACGCAAAAGTTGTAGCCATCGAAAAAGACGCGGCAGCAGAGCCAAAGGAAGACGAGACCAAATCCGAACCGCGCCCGTAAGGAAGCGCTTTCCGACAAGAACGACGATATCGGGCGCCAGATTCACTTCGCCCAGAGACCCAACCATGTTCGACCAATTCAAAACCATGGGCGCCCTCGCCGGGCTGATGAAGAATAAAGATCGCCTGCACGAAATGGGCGAGGAGCTCAAAGCGCGGCTCGCCGACGTGCGCGCCACAGGCGAGGCCGGCGGCGGCGTGGTGCGCGTGGTCGCGTCTGGTGATTTTCAGATCGTCGAAGTCAAGCTCAACGAAGCCGCGGCCAGCGCAAGCGATGATCGTTCGCGGGAAATGCTTCAGGATCTGATCGCCGAGGCGTCCAACGAAGCGCTCCGCCGCGCCAGAGCGCTGGCGCAGGGCGAAGTGGCGCGCATGGCGGATGAACTCGGCCTGCCGGGCATGCCGGGGCTCACCGGTTTGCTGGAATAGATCGCGACCGAACCGCTGTCCTCATGGAATCAAAGTCCAGTTGGCAAGCAGCTGCGCGAGGTCGGCCCCATTAATCAGTCCATCGCTGTTGAGATCGGCCGCGGGGTTTGCGATTGGATCACCCCACACAGAAAGCAGCGCTGCGAGGTCCGCGCCATTCACGATCGCATCGCCCGTGAGGTCGCCGATGCACGTAGGCATCTCAATTTCGAATAGATACGCCCGGCCCGCATTGTCTCCGCCATTTGGTTGAAGTCCGACGAGCGCACGGGCGCCGTCCACCGCGACGGCGGTCCCGAGATCGGGATTGACGCTCGCCAGCACCGGGATGATTTTCGCCGTCTGCTGGCCCGTACTTGCGTCAAACACATACGCCGCGCTGAAGTCAGCGTTGTAGGCGCCGACAACAACGTCTCCACCGCGCACCGCGACGGAAGTCCCAAAAACATCGCCCGCAGCGCCGTCGATCGGAACCAGCTTGTGCAGCTGCATTCCTGTTTGCCGATCGAAAACGTAGGCCGAACCGACGGATTGATTTTCCTGAAAATCACCAGTGGAGACGACGGCCACGAATGACTCACCAATGGCGACGTGTCGGCCAAAGCTTTCGAACGCCCCGCCATCATCGGGCAAGAGCTTCATGAGTTGCTGACCGGTCATCGCGCTGAAGAGATACGCAGAGCCCGAGGAGTTTCCGAGATCGTCATCACCCATGGCGCCCACAACGACCGTGTCGCCATCAATACCGACGGAAAATCCAAAGAAATCAGACGACGCCGGGTCCGTTGGCGCAAGCTCAGTCATGAATTGTCCATTCACGGCGTTGACGAGGTACGCCGTTCCCGCACTCAGTCCGTTCTCGTCATGGCCGGAAGCGCCGATCACAGCGATTCCATCGCTGATTGAGACCGATGCGCCAAATGAATCGAATGAAAGTCCATCAACGGGCAAGAGCTTGAAGAGCTGCTGCCCGGTCATGGCATTGAACAGGTACGCCGACCCGGCGCCCGGGCCGTTGTCGCTGTCTTCGCTGGCGCCGATGATCGCTGTTGTGCCGCTCACCGAAACCGAGATTCCAAACTGCTCAAATGGCCCGCCATCCAGCGGAAGTAGCTCGGCGAATTCCATCCCGGTGATCACGTTGTACGAATACGCCGCGCCGGAGCCTTCGCCGTTGTCCCCATGATTGAATGCGCCGACCACACCGATGTCGCCGCTCAATGCGACAGCCGCGCCAAACTGATCAAAGCTCGCGCCATCTGAAGCGGTGAGTTCATTCGCCAGACTCCAGCCCCCGGACAAGATGTTTTCGAAAACGTAGGCGGCGCCGGATTCGGCAAATGGGTCGTCGTGAAATCGTGTGCCAACGATCAGTGTCACGCCATCAAGCGCCAGCCCTTCGCCGAACCAATCATTCGCGGCGCCGTCGGATGCCCCAACCTGCGCCAGCTGGAATCCAGTCGTGGTGTCGAACACATACGCCATGCCGGCATCCGTGTCGGTCATGTCGCGATGACTGGCGCTGACGACCGCGGCGCCGCCGTCGACGGAGACGTCATGCCCGAACCAGTCGCCCGGTGCAGGGCTCGGCGCCGCAAGGCGGAATGTCTGTGCCCAATCGCCGAGGCTGTCTTCCCGAAAGACGTACGCGGCGCCGGAATCAACGCCCGCCACGTCATCAAAGAAGGCGCCCACGAGCGCCGTGTCTCCATCGAGCGAAACCGAATTGCCGAACCACGCATCGCCGGTGGGCACGAGGGGAATGAGTTTGTCGATTTCAATCCAAACGCCGGCGCCGTTGTCGCGGAAGATATACGCGCTCCCCGCTGCGTCAGCGCCGTCGTCATCGAGCGGGGCGCCCACAAGGGCTGTGTCACCGCAGACCGAGACGGCGTATCCAAACAAATCGTTCGGCGCCGCATCGGACGCCTTGAGCTTCGCGACTTGCGTCCAGTTGCCCAAGCCGTCGTCTTTGAACACGTATGCCGCGCCGGAATTATTGCCGCCTTCATCGTCGAGCCGGGCCCCCACGAGCGCCACATTCCCATCGATGCTCACGGATTCACCGAACGAGTTCTCGGGCGCGCCGTCGAGCGGAAGGAGCTTGGCAATCTGAATGCCTGTGGTTGCGTCGAAGATGTACGCTGATCCGGACGCATCACCGTTGTCATCATCGAACGGGGCGCTGATGAGGATCCGATTCCCATCGATGGAGACGGCAAAGCCAAATTCATCGAGCGCGGCGCCATCATCGGCGAGCAGCTTGAGAAATGGCGCTCCCGTGGAAAGGTTGACCACGTACGCGGCGCCGGATCGATCGCCGTTGTCGTCATCGTTGCGGGCCCCGACGACGGCGAGATTCCCACTCACGCTGACGCGAAATCCGAACTCATCCGCCACGGCGGCGTCGAGCGGCGTGAGCTTCAGATTCTCAGTGAGCACCAACGGCTGCGGCGCTGCGATTGAGAAGGAGGCAAGCGTAAGGGCGCATACGACAATTACGCTGACATGGAAAAAGGCCAGACGCATGGTGATCTCGCTGTGAGGGATTGGGTCGATGCCAGTGAAGCCGAAAGCGAATTGCTGGCCGGCGACAAGGGCGATTCGCCTTGACTTCGGTTCATCAGCGTACTGCCGGGATGGCGCAACCCCACGCACAATCCGCGACGATTGGAAAATAAATGTTGATTGGCGCTGCCGAATCGCGACTCGAAGTCCGGGGCGGTTGTCGCTTGTCAGACTCGCTCGAGTCGTCCAGCCGCTACAGAGTTAGGATGATCCAGCTATGAGCGATGGACGAACCTCCAAATCAGTTCGTGAGACGGGCGACCGTCGAACGTCGCGCTCGCCATATCCGCGCGCGGTCGACGAGCTGATCGACCAGTTTGCAAAGCTCCCCGGCATCGGCCGGCGCACGGCGGAGCGTTTGGCGTTTCACATCCTGAAGTCGAGTGAAAAGGAAGCGATGGGTTTGTCGCAGGCGGTCGCGGATGTAAAGCGCACTGTCCGCCACTGCTCCATTTGCTTCAACCTCACCGACCAGGATCCCTGCCCGATTTGTTCGGACGAGCGTCGCGAGCGCGGCGTCATCCTCGTCGTTGAACAACCCAAGGACCTCATCGCGCTCGAACAAACCGGACTGCATCGCGGCGTCTACCACGTGCTTATGGGGCATGTCAGCCCGCTGGATGACATTGGCCCGGAAGACCTCACCATGTCCGAACTGCTGCGGCGGATCGATGCGCCGGCGAAGAACAGTGGGGGCATCAAGGTCACCGAAGTGGTATTTGGGCTGAATCCGACGCTTGAAGGCGACGGCACGGCGCTCATGCTGGCCGATGAAATTCGCAAACGTGAGGTGACTGTCAGCCGTCTGGCGCGGGGGCTGCCATCCGGCAGTCAACTTGAGTATGTGAACAAGGCGGTGCTGGCCGATGCGCTGCAGGGGCGGCAGAAGATGGAGTGATGAAGACGGGCAACACGCCCATCCTGCCTCCACAATTCCATTTTGAGGCAGAACGCACAGCTCGGAGAGCGGCGCCACCCCCGAGCGCCCCAATTGCTTTTGAAAGCCGCATGCAAACTCGGCGCCGATCCGATCTAGTATTGACGACCAATGAGCGGAATGGGTTTCAACACGTCGCAGCACATGCGGATGGGCCAGCAGATGAAGCTGGCGCCGCGGGTGATCCAATCGATGGAGATCCTGCAGCTCGCGCTGCCGGCGCTGCAGGAGCGCATCGACCAGGAGCTGGAGTCCAACGTCGCGCTGGAAACCTACGACCCGGCGACTGATGGGGATGAGGCCACCCCGCGCGAGGACACCGGGCCGGATCTGGAGCGCGAACTCGATGTCGGCTCCGGCACGAGCGAAGGGGACTTTGCGCGGCTCGACGCAATGGAGTCCTCTTACGAGGAAGCCTTCGACAACGAATATTCCGCCGCCCGCGTCCGCCGCGAAGAAAAAGAATACATCCCGTTGCACCAGAAGTCCCGCATGGCGGGCGAACGCGACGCGAAGATGGACGCAATGGCCAACACAGCGGCGCCCGGCCCGTCGCTGACACAGCAGCTTTCTGAACAATGGTCACTCTCAGATGTCGATGAAGACACGAAAGCGCTGGGGTCGCTGATTCTCGAGTTCATCGATGGAGACGGTTATTTGCGCACCGACCTCGGCACGATCGCCGAACGCGCGAACATGAACGGTGCGGCGCCGACCGTCGAAGAACTCGAAACAGCGCTTCAAAAAATGCAGCGCGTGCTGGACCCGACCGGTGTCGCCGCGCGTGACGTTCGCGAATGCCTTTTGCTTCAACTCGATGCCATCGAGGAGGAAGAAGGCGATGACGACGAACTGGATCATGTGCGGGCGCTCATCAAGGATTACTTGGAAGATTTGTCGCACAATCGCATGCCGCGCGTCGAGCAGCTCAGCGGGCTCACGATGGATCAGATCCGCGAGGCCATGAAGTGGATGCAGCGGCTGAGTCTGGCGCCGGGGCGGCAGCTCGTCGATGAATCGCCGCAGATCATTGTGCCGGACGCGATTGTTGAATACGACGAGGACAACGATCAGTATGTCGCGTACATGACGGACGGCCGCATTCCCGGACTGCGCATCAATCCCGCGTACAGCGACATGGCGAAGGATCGAAACGTCGAAAAAAAGACGCGGGACTTCATCAAGACGAACCTTTCAAATGCGCACTGGCTCATCGATGCGCTGAATCAGCGCCGGCAGACGTTGCAGCGCGTCCTCAATGTCGTGCTGACGGCCCAGCGCGATTTCTTTGATTACGGCCCGGCGGCGCTCAAGCCGTTGCCGATGACGCAGGTGGCTGATCAACTCGGCGTGCATGTGGCGACAGTGTCGCGCGCGGTGGCGGGGAAGTATCTGCAAACGCCGCGCGGCGTGTTTCCGCTTCGCAAGTTCTTCACCGGCGGCATGCAGAACGAGTCCGGTGAAGATGTCTCGTGGGATTCGGTACGAGCGGCGCTGCAGGAAGTCATTGACGGCGAGGACAAATCCAAGCCGTACAGCGATGAAGCGCTCGTTGAAGAGTTAAAGAAACGCGGGCTGGATATTGCGCGGCGGACAGTGGCAAAGTACCGGGCGCAGATGGATGTGCCGTCAGCGCGCATGCGCAAGCAGTATTAAGTGTTTAGCGAGCCGGTCAACGTCAAATGACATTTCAATGACAACCGGGCCGGGGACGGCCCGGCTCGCTGCGTGTTTTATTTTTTCAACGTATTTTCACTTCGTACCGGCCAACTTGCGAACCGTCTGATCAAACGTCTTCACCATGCTGGCGTGCAGGCTGTAGATGATGACGAAGTAAACGGCCGCCGCCGCAACAGCGCCGACAAGGAGGGATGCCTGCACTGCCGCACGCCCTCCATTGGCGCTGCGCAGCGTGTTGAAAGCGCCACGGTCCGGATCCACGATGGTGAACACGGCCGCCGCCGGGTTCAGGCACGTCAGCGCCGGACCCACGATGGCGATGTCCGAACCGGCCTTCCACGCGCAGGCGCCGACAATGCCCGTGATCACCGCGACCACGCCAAACGTCTTGGTGACCGAGGCGACAGTGCCTTTGCTCTTGAGCGACCATTGCAGCCCGATCACGACGCAGAACGCCATGAACGGCACCACCACCAGTGGCGCTACAATTGCACCTTCCGGCAGGATCAACGGAAGATTGATGGTTTGGCCGGCCGGAAGCGCCGTCGGGAAAATAACCTGATTGCCGAAGCCATCAAAGAGCACATAGATCGCCGCGATCGCAATCGTGCCCAGCGGAACGGAAAGCATCGGCGTCAGAAAACTCACCAGCCCGCGGAGTTTGCCGCCGAGGTACTGGCTCGGTGTCAGCGGCGTAATCAAAAGAAGATCAAGCGTTCCATCTTCTCGTTCGCGCGACACCGCCGTGGATGACATATTGATCGCGATGAGCGTGATGACGGCGATTTCAGACCAGACCGTCGCCAGCAGCGCGAATCGGTAATCGGTCGGGGTCCAGGCGCCGGAGTGAAACATCACGAGCATCACGAAGCCCCAGATAAATCCAGCCCCGATGAAGCTCCAGCGTGTGATGACTTTGGGAAGCGTCGAAGCGCGTGCCGCAGCCTCGCGCCATGCGACCGGGTTGTGCCAGACGGAGCGCGAAGCACGAAGGCGTTCACCCGAATCGCTGACGGTGCCGCCCTTGCGCCACAGCGTGCCGCCGGCGGCGCCGACGCGCCGCACCATGATCGTGCTGATGGTCATCATCAGCAGGCTCGATCCGCCTGAGACAAGGCACCACGCGAGCACGGGTGAGCCATACCACAGGCGCGGCAGCCACGACATGGCGCCAAGCGTTGCGGTGTCCGGGCGCGGGTAATTCGATGGTTCAAGCAACGCCTGCAACGCGAGGAACGGATTAAGCGGCGTCAATATGGTGACGCCTCCACCGCCGCGAGGGCGCAGCCACACATCAATCGCGCCCGTCACGGCGAGATAGCTGATCGCGGAAATATAAAACGCAAAGACGGCGCGGCGCCCGGCCAGTCGTGACACGCTGAGCGTGATGGCGATCGACCCGACCAAGAGCGCTGCGCATCCGGCGATGGCATAACTGGCAAAGATGGAACTGGCTGGTACGCCGCCGAAGTACTGCGTAATCGCAAAGAGCGGGAGCGACGAGAAGAGCAGGGCCAGCACAAAGAGCAGCCGCCCGAAGAGATTTCCGAGCACAATCTGCCCGGCCGAAAGTGGCGTCGTCAGGAGAATGTCCCACGTGCGCGGATTCGCTTCTTGCGCAATCGCACCCGCCATGAAGACCGGCGCCAGCACACAAATCAGACCGATCTGGAGATAGGCAATGAGTTCAAAGCTCGAGGCGCCCGCGTTGGCCAGTTCGGTGTAGCTGAGCTGCCCGCCGCCGGGGCCGAGTAGGAGGGTCCACAACAACACCACGATCAGGACGCCGATGTACCCAGTGCGGATGTAGAAATGGCGCATGCGGCGAGAGCCGCCCTGCACGAGCCTGACGCAGATCGGGTTGGTGGGTCCAAGCCTGAGGAACCAGCGGAGAATCGCGGGCATGAGTCGATGGTAGCCGCAGAATGCGTCGTTGGCCCGGTGCGACGGCGCCTGCTGGGGAGCGCCGCTATGATGCCGAAATCGGGCGGCAAACGCCCGCGCTTCACTGCCGGCGCCCCAACTGGATGGACACGGGGCCCGTTTCGCTCGCCTTTTTGATCGCCTCGAGTTTGCTCGTGCGGCGGGATGAGGGCGGCCCGTCATCGGGCTTTTGACGATGGCGGCATAGATTCAACCTGGACGTGCGACCCTTCACTCTCGCATCGATTTCATGCAACCGTACACGCGTTCAATTCGATTCCGAATTCCAATGAGGAACCGCGCGCCTGCGCGGCGACTTCGGAACGCGTATTCCCATTCGGTTCAATCGTCCTTGCTGGGGGATCGACTGCGCGGCGACTGACGCGCGACGCCCCTGACCGTGTCCGCTCGTGAGACGTCAGCCTGCGCTGAAGCGCGGATGGTGCGCCCGTTCAAAAAGGGTGCACACTCATGAGCGGGATGGCGAACATACTCGGACAAACCAGCGGATCGGGCGGGACCATGCTCGTTCTTGTTGGCCTTGGCGCGCTGGTCGTCGGCGTCGTCGCGACGCTTGTTGCGGTGCGATTGATGGGCGGCCGACTGGTTGCCCAGTCTCGCGCCGAGGCGAATCGGCTTATCGAATCGGCGAAATCGGAAGCCAGCAACGAAGCGCAGCGCGTTCGCATGGACGCCGAAAAGGAAGTGCTGGAGCGATCGCGCGCCTTCGAAAAGGAAATGGACGGTTCGCGGACCGAATTGCGCGAGCAGGAGCGCCGACTGACCAAGCGGGAGGACGTCCTCGACCGCAAAATGGACACGCTCGGCGTCAAGGAAGAGCAGCTTTCCAAGGAAGCGGACCGGCTCCGAACCCTCGAACAGAAATTGAAGATGCGCGATGAAGAGCTGGAGCGGCTGATCGAGCGGCAAACCGACGAACTGACCAACGTCGCTCAGATGAGCCGCGAGGACGCCAAGGAGCTGCTTCTGCAACGCATTGAGGAGGAAGTGCGGCACGATGCGGCCCACCTCACACGCCGCATCACGGAAGAAGCCGAAGAGGGCGCCAAGGAGAAAGCCCGAGAGATCACGATCCAGGCGATCCAGCGGTTCGCGGCGGACATCGTTTCCGAATCCACGGTCAGAACGGTGCCGATCCCCTCTGACGACATGAAGGGGCGGATCATCGGCCGTGAAGGCCGCAACATTCGTGCGATCGAAAAGGCCACCGGCGTGGACATCATCGTGGACGACACGCCCGGCGTGATCGTGGTGTCCTGCTTCGACAAGGTGCGCCAGGCGATCGCGGCCGAAGCACTGACCAAGCTGATTTCAGACGGGCGTGTTCATCCGGCGCGCATCGAAGAAGTCGTCGCGCAAGTGCAGAAGGAAGTCGCCGAAGCAATCACCAAGTTCGGCCGTGATGCGGTGCTCGAAACGAACTTGCGTGGCGTGCATCCGAAGATTTCCGAAGCGATGGGCAAACTGCACTACCGCACAAGCTATGGCCAAAACGTTCTGCGCCACTCGATCGAAGTCGCATTCATCAGTCAGGTGATCGCCGATCAGCTTGGTCTCGACGGCGCCGTCGCTCGTCGTTGCGGATTCCTGCATGACATCGGCAAGGCGATGGACCACGAAGTCGAAGGCGGTCACCCGAAGATCGGCATGGACTTCGCCAAGCAATTCGGCGAGAAAGACCCGGTGCTCAATGCCATCGGCGGTCACCACGCGGACATCCCTTCAACGAGTTTCTACACGCCGATCGTGATGGCGGCTGATGCGCTTTCGGGCGCCCGGCCCGGCGCGCGCCGCGAATCGCTGGAGCGCTACATCAAGCGGCTTGAGCAGCTTCAGGAAATCGCGCTGGATCAGGAGGGCGTCGTCGAGGCGTACGCGATTCAGGCGGGCCGCGAAGTGCGCGTGATGGTGGACGCCAAACGCATCGGCGACGATGAGGCGTACCTCATTGCGAAACGCGTTGCGGATCGCGTCGCCGACGAAATGACCTTCCCCGGCGAAATCAAGGTGACGGTGCTCCGCGAAACGCGGGCCATCGAGATCGCCCGCTGAAGCCGCCTACGATGTGGCCATGACCGGCTCTCGCGGAAAAGCGCTTCTGGCGATGAGCGGCGGTGTGGATTCCTCCGTCGCGGCGGCGCTATTGCTGCGCGACGGGTGGGATGTGGTCGGCTGCTTCATGCGCCTGGGCTCGCCGGGGGAATCGTTTGACCTGATGACGACCGCCGAGACGTGCGATCCCCGATCGCTCAAGATTGGCAAGCAGGGGTGCTGCTCCGTCGGTGATGCGCACGACGCGAAACTCGTCGCCGCAGAGCTTGGCATTCCGCTGTACGTGTGCAATTTCAAGCGCGACTTTGGTCGCATTATGGATTACTTTGTTGATGAGCATATCGCCGGGCGCACGCCGAACCCATGCGTGCGCTGCAATGACTGGCTTAAGTTCGGAAAGCTCCATGACTACGCGAAGCAGATTGGCGCGGATGTTGTCGCGAGTGGTCATCACGCTCGGATCGTGAAGAACGTCGCCGGCGCGGAACTGCATCGCGGCGTGGACGAACCAAAAGATCAGTCGTATGTACTGTTTGGCGCGCCTCGGGCGCGGCTCGATGAGATGCTCCTGCCTGTCGGTGAAATGGCCAAGGCGGAAGTGCGCGATCGCGCTGAGGAACTCGGTCTCCCCGTCTTCGACAAGCCGGATTCGCAAGAGATTTGTTTTGTGCCGGACAATGACCACGCCGCATTTGTGGAGCGCCGCGCGCCGGAGCTGCGTGTGCGCGGGCGCATCCTTGACACGGCGGGGCGCGAGGTCGGCGAACACGACGGGCATCACCGATTCACGATTGGTCAGCGGCGCGGCGTTGGCGTCGCCGTCGGCAAGCCGGTTTACGTTGTCCAGAAGGATCCCGTCGCCAACACCATCACCGTGGGGGATCGCCCGGATCTTGCGATTGACTCATTGACGGCTCGACAGACGAACTGGTTGGTAGATGACGCTGAACTCGCGGAGCTTGGGGCCGGAGCGCCTGTTCAGGTGCAGTACAGAGCCCACGGTGAGGTCGCCCGCGGCACGCTCGAAATCGACGCCGCTCAGGACCAATTTCACGTGCGATTCAACTCGCCCGTTTTTGGCGTGGCGCCCGGCCAGGCGGTGGTGTGCTACGACGAAAATAGGTCCAGCCGCGTGCTGGGCGGGGGGTGGATCGAGCGACTCGGCTGAGTGGCTTATAATCCCCGTTGAAACCGGGAATCGAGGCCCCGGAATAAGGTGGCGGCGAGGGGCGTGATGTGTCCCGACGCCGAATTGATTGGAGAGGCGAGGGTCGTCACACTTCAGTCTGCTATTCCCACAAACTTTGCTGGAGAGATTCAAATGCAGATTCATCGATACGGACTGGCGATTCTTGCAAGCGGGGCGCTGCTTTCTGGTGTTGCCGGCGCCGTCGTCGCAAGCTCACATGGTGTTGCGGCGCCGGTCGCGACTTTCTTTGACGACGACCCCGTCACGGGTGACTGGGACGCCGTGCTTTCGTCCGACATGATGCCGGAAGATCAGGAAGTCCTCGTCACGCTGGAGCTCGATGGCGACACCGTCACCGGCGGCTTTACCGCGCAAGGCGAAACCGCGCCGTTCGAGGGTGAGTGGGACGCGGATTCCGGCACCATCACCGGCGTATTGACCGATCCCGATCAGGGATTGGAATTCGACGTCGAATTGACCATCGACGGCGACGAAATGACCGGCGTCATCACCATCGAGATTCCTGAACCTGAAATGACGATCATTCTCGATCTGACGGCGACACGCGCCATGTAAGACGGAATTCCATGACGGTCGCTGAAACGGAGCGATCGGAAACACCAAACAGAATCGCGGGGATGCGGCGTGAGTCAATTCTGATTCGGCGCGTGCCCCGCGTTTTTCAATTGAAGGAGCGATTCACATGAAATGCTGCACTCTTTGTCTCTCGGCGTTCGCCGTTTCCGCGGCGGTTGTCACTGGCGTTTCCGTCGCCGTCGCTTCGCATGAAGCGCCGATTCAGTCCGTCCTCTTTGCCGACGTCATCAGCGGATCGTGGGAAGGGTTCGCTGTTGGCGATCAACTTCCAGAGGACCTGCCGCTGTGGGTCACGCTTGAAATGGATGAAGAGGGTGATGTGGTCGGCACGTTCGGCACGCCGGACGGCGATGCGCCTTTTGCAGGATTCTTCGATGACGAAGAGAAAATCCTTACGGGCATGGTGACGCCGCCTGACGCCAGTTGGGAATTGGAATTGTCGCTGGACGGCGACACACTCGAAGGTGAAGCAACGGAAACGAATAGCGGAATGGTCGTGACAGTGACGCTGACGCGCAGTGACGAATAAGCGCGATCATATTCGTCACATCGAGTGCGCAATTGGATCCGGAGTAACTTGAAATGAAACGATGTCCGTGGGCATCGTCTGATTTGGCAGTCGCCTACCACGATGAGGAGTGGGGCAGGCCGGTTCATGACGACCGCGTCCTGTTCGAATTCCTGATTCTCGAAGGCGCCCAGGCCGGCTTGAGCTGGGAAACCATTCTCAAGAAACGCGATCACTATCGCACCGTGTTCGACAATTTCGAACCGGGGTTCGTTGCGCGATACAACAAGCGAAAAATTGAATCCCTCTTGAAAGATCCCGGCATTGTGCGCAATCGACTCAAAGTCGAATCGTCCGTGCGCAATGCCAAGGCATTTCTCAAGGTGCAGGAGGAGCATGGCGCTTTCGGCGCCTACCTCTGGGAATGGGTGGACGGCGCACCGGTGCAAAGCCGCATCAAGAAACCTGCTGACATCCCAGCGACGTCGCCGCTGTCCGATCGCATCAGCAAAGACCTCAAAAAGCGAGGCTTCAATTTTGTCGGCTCCACCATCATCTACGCCTATTTGCAGGCCGTGGGCGTGGTGAATGACCATTTGATTTCATGCCCGCAATACGCCGCCGTGCAGCGGGTCGCCGCCGCGCCCCTATGATTTGACGCCATGCCGATACCGCTCCTTCAAATCGACGCATTCGCGGCTGAGCCATTCAGCGGCAATCCTGCCGCAGTGTGTTTACTCAATCGCCCCGCGCCGGATGAGTGGATGCAGTCGCTGGCGATGGAAACGAACCTGTCGGAGACAGCGTTCATTGAGCCGCGCAGTGACGGAGCATTTTCGCTGCGTTGGTTCACGCCGACCGTCGAAGTGGACTTGTGCGGGCATGCGACGCTCGCCGCCGCGCACGCCGCATGGGAATGGGATCTGAAACGCGGCGACGAGCCCGCTCGCTTTCACACGCGCAGCGGCGAACTGGTGTGCCGACGCGACGATGAATTGATTGCCCTGGATCTGCCGGCGCATCCGCCGAAGGAATACGACAATTTCGATGCGGCCGAGCGAGTGCTGGGCGTTCGTCCGAAATGGCTCGGCATCGGCGCCCAGCAAAAGCTGATCGCGCTGCTCGAAGACGAGTCCGCGGTGCGAACGGCGTCGCCCGACCTGCGCCTGCTCAAATCACTGCCCTATCAGGGCTGCGTCATCACCGCGCCGAGCGATGACGATCGGTTCGACTTCGTTTCGCGCTTCTTCGCCCCGGCCGTCGGGGTTGATGAAGACCCGGTGTGCGGCTCAGCGCACTGCGCGCTCGGCCCATATTGGGCGGAGCGGCTCGGCAAGTCCGAACTCTTGGCGCATCAGATTTCCGCTCGCGGCGGCGTGCTTCGCGTGCGCCCAAAGGGATCGCGCGTGGAGCTTGCCGGGCGCGCAGTCACCATCCTGCGCGGCGAAGTCCTCGCGGACTATTGAATTGTTCGAGTGAACGTCGAGTTCTGACTTAGCGGCGTCGACGACCTGCGAGCACGCCCAGTCCCACCAAGCCGAGTGATGCAGCGCCTGGAAGCGGAGCGACCGTTCCACCCCACGGTTCATTCATGAACGCATCGCTTTCTTCATCGTCACCGATGGATCGAACGTGGAAACCGATCATGAATGATTGGTCCTCAAGCGCGGATTTCACATCGTCAAAATCCATTCCGACATTCAGCGTCATGCGAATGCGGACGAGATCGTCGGAATGATTGATGCCATTGTTGGGATTTCCCTGCGCATCGGCGAGGAATCCGAGTGAAACCGTGAACGGCGGATCCGAAGACGCTCCACCGGGAAGATCGCCGGGGCTCGCTGAGCCGAACGAGAACGAGACGCCGACCTGTTCAACAATGGAGCCCGCACTAAACAATGCGGACGGGTTCCCGTTGCTGAAATAGATCTCGCTGATTGAAGACTGGATGCCGACTGAATTCGTGATGATGAAGTCCACGACCGTCATGTCGCCTGCGACTTCACTCACGCTCACCGAAAACTGTGACGCGACATTCTCATCCGCATTGTTGGAAATGCGAACGAACGAAAGATCGACACTCGCGGCATTGGCCAGCGGCGCTGCCAAAACAGCGGTGGCGAATCCTGCCAAAACACAAATGGCGCACTTCATCTTTGCTCTCTCCCGGATCTGGCCGCGCGAAACATACACGCAGCCGAAAGTCTCCAAGAGTAAGAATGGTGGGGATTTCGGCAAAGTCAAGGGAGGAACGCACTAGCGGCCGAAAATGGTCGTTCACGCCCAATAAAAACTGCCTTGGAGCGACTCCAAGGCAGTTGGTGAAACGCGAAGTTCTGGTTGACTCTATGGAGTCAACGCCGGCGTCGAACGCCTGCCAAGGCTCCGAGGCCGGCCGCGCCGAGCAGCATCGGTGACGGCAGCGGGACCATTGGTCCGCCTTCGGTGGGTGTGCGATTCACAAACGAATCGCTATTGCCGTCCTCGCCGATGGCGCGGACATGAAATCCGATGCGTAGCGCCGTCGTGCTCAGTGATGCAAGCACATCGCTGTACGATACGGCGTTCTGCAATGAGAATCGGAATCGAACAAGTTCGTCGTTGTCATTCAAGCCCTTGCTGGGGTTTCCCTGCGCATCGGCGAGGAATCCGGGCGTGACATCGAATGATTCCGTCATGGAGTTTCCGCCCGGCAGATTGCCGGGGCTGCCGCTTCCATAATTGAATTGCGTGCCGATTTGTTCGACAATTGAGCCGCTCGTGAACAGGGGTGAACTCGAGCCGTTATCGAAGTAAATCTCGCTGATAGACGATGCGACGCCAACATTGTTTCGAAAGACAAATTCGACGACTGAACTATCGCCGGCGACTTCCATCATCGTCACCTTGAACTGCGACTCGACGTTTTGCGACGAGTTGCTCGTGATGCGCGAGAATGAAATGTCCACACTGTCGGCGAATGCTGCACTGTTGAATGCAGCAGCGACAGCCATAGTCGTAAGAATCGTTTTGCTGTTCATTCTCTTTCTCTCCAGTCGGCCAGCCCCATGTGCCGAGACCCCTGCCGACACCGAGATAATACGATTCCGCAAGGCCTTTACAACTCTGATTTACGTCCTTGGGACACGAGCGGTCACGCTATGCCGCTTGTATGGAACATGAGTTTGCATGTCCGAAAGCGAGCCAAATTTGCGCGTCTGGACGCCTATTTTCCCGGACCCGTGTTAATCGAGTTCGAGCTCGATTTCGATGTCATCGTCCGTGTCAGCAATGCCGTCTGGGCCATCGCTGATAACGCGCAATTTCTGCGTCTGGCCGTCAATTTCGATCCGGTACGGGCGGCCCCAGTGGTCATTCAAAGTGTCCGTTTCGAGCCCGGTCACTTCACCGATTGAGCTCGGGAGCGCCTGATGTTCGGATTGATATTCGATCACGGCCTCGCGAATCTCGAACGCATCAATGCCCGCATCAATGTATCCCTGACCACCGACCAGGCCTGCGATGAGAGCGAAGAGAACGCCAATCCCGACGAAGACGAAGATCACGATCGCCCAGATGCTGCCGATCAGGCCGATGACGAATCCAGCGATCGCCAAGCCTTTAGGCTGCCGGAACATCGCAATGAACGACATGATCAGGCCAACCGGTGAGAGCAGGCCGCACGACAAGAATCCAACCAGAGACACAATGAACCCTGCCAGCCCGAGGCCGTTCGTTTCAGGGGATCGTTGAGGCGCTGCGTTCATTGGTTCGTGAGCTTCATTCATTGGATTGCCACCTTGCTGTGCGATGCCATCTTCATCGGGTGTCGCCGTCGGTTTTCTTGGGAATTGAGCGATTTTGCTTCCGCGGCGTCAGTTGCGGAATTGCGTGTGGCATTCGGAGCAGCTTGCATTCACACGGGCGTACCAGCGTTCAGCGGCGGAACGATTTCCGTCGACAATTGCGTTTTCAAGCTCCGTCGCGGCGAAAACGGCATCGTTGAGGATGGCGTCGAACGTCATCTGCGCCGTGGGCGCCACCATCATGTCGTCCTCGTCCGCGGTGGCGACCATGGCGCCGACCGCGCCGGGACGCACCGCATAGCCGGATTCATGCGAGGCTCGAAACAGATCCACAAGCATGCCCGCCTCCGCCGCCGGCACGAGGTCCGGGTGATCCTGCGGCACACCCCAGTTCGACGCACGCACCACTTTCACCTGATCCCACGTGCGCCCGATGCGCGACATCGATTCGACAAACCCGGCGACCTTGACGACTTCAGGAAGATCCTCACCACGACGATCGTCGCCGTCCCAGTTGATTTCGCGCGCCCGCTCGGCGGATGCGAACAGCCCGGAATACGCGGAGGACGTTCCCGCCAATTCAAGGAACGAGACGGCTTCGTCATTGGTCATTTCGCCGACGCACACCATGCCGACCGCGATCGCCGCCGGGCCGCGATGCTTGCCGTGGAAACAGTGGACGTAAATCGGGCGTGGCAAGTCGCGCATGGCAAGCGCAAGCTGTTCAGCGTTTGCCTGCGACACATCGTCGTACCCGAATGGAATGTGGACGTAGCGCATGCCGTGCTCGCGGGCGTAACCGATCTCCGGCGTGGCGCCGTCTACGGAGATGACTGTCTTCACGCCCATTTCTTCGAGCGCTGCAAACGCGGATTCTGTGAGCGGCGCTGAGCCATTGATCACGCCGCCGGGCAGGATGAAGACATTGTGAAGCCCCGCTTCGTGCGCGACTTCGATCGTTGCGATTTCATCACTCGTCGCTGCGCTGGTCTTGTGATCAGTTGAACATGAGGCGGCTGCGCCCAGGAGCACCACGGCAAGTGCAGCGATGAATGCGTTCTTCATGACGAGAAATCTAGCAAAATTCACTCAATGGGGGGAGTCAACACCTCGGGCCATTTCGGTACCCTTGTTGTTTGATCTCGCCGCAGCGCCCCGGCGCGGCATTCATTGAGAGGACTGAGCCATGGCAAATGCAGAGATGGATCAAGCCGCGATGATGGAGGCGTGGGCGAAGGCCGGCACGCCGAACGAGCGTCATCAGGCGCTGGCGCCGATGGTGGGGGAATTCGCGGCGGAAGCGAAGATGTACATGGGCGGACCGGAGGCGCCGCCGGAGGTTTCGAAATGTGAATCCAGCAACGAATGGATCCTCGGCGGGCGGCAACTGCGCACGACATTCAAGGGCGATTTCGGCGGTCATCCCTTTGAAGGCGTCGGCTACTTTGGTTTTGACATTCCGCGCGATGTGTACGTCGGCACATGGATGGACACCATGTGCACGATGATCATGTTCCACGAAGGTCCGCACACGGGCGACGACAAGGTCATCGAAATGCGCGGCGAATTCGTCAACGCGATGGGACAACGCATCAAAGACCGCCATGTGACGCGCATCAAAGACAATGATCATCACACGTTTGAAATGTATCACACCGGCCCCGACGGCAACGAAATGCTGGTGGGGGAGATCAGCTACACGCGAAGGAAATGATGCGCCGTTGAATCGTCGTCCGTGATGTTCCCATGCTCACGAGCCCGGTCGTATACTCCGAGCCGTGAGTTGGAACATCACACTCCTGCTGATTTATCTGAACCTCGCGGTGTCGGTGTCGTTTTTGTGCTCGTTGTGCGAAGCGAGCCTGCTGACTCTGACGCGGGCTGATGCAGAATCGCTGGCACGTAAGCGGCCGCGCATTGGCGCGAAGCTCAAGGCGATGAAGCAGGACATTGATCGGCCGCTCGCGGCGATTCTCACGCTCAATACGATCAGTCACACCGTCGGCGCCGCGGGCGTGGGCGCGCAAGCGACGATTGTCTTTGGCGGGTGGGTTGGTTTGACCAGCGCCGTGCTCACACTCATCATCCTTGTCGTCAGCGAGATTGTTCCCAAGACCATCGGCGCCGTGCATGCGCGGCGGGTCGCGCCGTTTTGCACCATTGTCGTGCACTGGATGATTTTGATTTCGTATCCGATCGTCTGGGCGCTGGAGTTGCTTGGGAAATTGTTGAAAGGCCGAAACCGCGAGCAGTCACCAACGCGCGAGGAGATCCTCATCCTCGCCGAGATGGCTCGCATCGGCGGCGTTCTGGACCGCGATGAACAATCCGTCATTGCGAACATGCTGCGCCTGCGCGAGATTCGGGCGGAGGAAGTGATGACGCCGCGGACGGTGGTGTTCATGCTGGATGCGCGCTCGACGGTGCAGGAGGCGCTCGATCATCATCCGCGAATACAGTTCAGCCGCATCCCGGTCATGGGCGACGGTCCCGATGATATTCGTGGCCTCGCGCTGCGCACGGATATTTACGAAGCCGCCGCGGCCGGCAAACGTGATCTTTCGATCGAAAGCCTGAAGCGCGACATCGAGGCCGTGCCGGCGACGGCGAAGCTGATGGACGTGCTGAAAACATTCGCTGAAACGGGGCATCATTTATTCCTCGTCGTCGATGAGTACGGCGGCACGGCGGGCGTGATCGCGCTAGAGGACGTCATCGAAACAATGCTCGGGAAAGAGATTGTGGACGAGACGGACCCGGCGCCGGATATGCGGAAATTGGCGCGACGAGCGCGCAAGAGGCGGAAGGGCTGATCCCTTCCCCTCCCGCCCCGCGGGAGGGGTTAGGGGAGGGCCGTCTTTTCCCCCTCCCGCCCTGCGGGAGGGGGTAGGGGGAGGGCTATAGAACTACACCCTTCTTCATGTCTCCTCGCGCTGTCAACGTTCGAGGCGAGAAGAAGTAGTAGAAGCAGTAGCCCCCTCGTCAATCCTCCCCCGCAAGACGGGGGAGGAGGGGATCAGGTCTCCCGAAGCTCTTCAATTCTCTGCTGAATCATCCGAAGCACACCAACAAGATTGCGGCTGACATCACTCGCCGTCACTCGAATGATGTGCAGTCCATGATCCCGCATCCAAGCATCACGCTCGGCGTCGTAACCAAGCCGTCCGTCATGCGCGCGGCTGTCGATCTCAATAACGAGTTGACATTCTGAACAATAGAAGTCCGCAATGAACGGACCGATCGGATGCTGGCGACGGAAACGAACGCCAAGGCCGCGCCGGCGCAGTCGTGACCAGAGAATGCGCTCAGGAGGCGTGGTGTTGCGGCGGAGTCGCTGCGCGCGGAGCTGCGTTTTGTATTCCGGTTTTGGAAGACGGCGATTTGGCACGCGAAGAGTGTAATTGATGGAAGGAGACCTTCCGCCCTCCTCCCCCGCCTTGCGGGGGAGGACCGAGGAGGGGGCTCTCTGACCTCCTCCCCCGCCCCGCGGGGGAGGACTGAGGAGGGGGCTACTCCGTCTACCAATCCTTCACGCCTCAAACGTGAACAGTGCAATGAGGAATGTAGAAGGGAGTAGTTCAGTAGCCCTCCCCTAGCCCCTCCCGCGAGGCGGGAGGGGAGGCAGATTGGCCTCCTCCCCCCGCCTTGCGGGGGAGGATTGAAGAGAGGGTTCCTCCTTCTATTTCGTACTACCCAGCCTCCTCGCGCTATTGCTCCGAACGAGGCAAGTAGGAGCGGTAGCCGGAGTAGCCCTCCCCCAGCCCCTCCCGCAGGGCGGGAGGGGGGGCCGACTAATTCCGTTCTAACCATGTCCACTTTTTTGTGGAGCACAACGCAAAGACTGGTCGCACAAACATCAGGGTTTGTGCATTTCAAAATGGAGAAGTTGAACCGTCCGCAGCGACAGCACAAGGTGCCGACCCCAATGGTTCGCAAGTCCCCAATTCAGATCCCATGCAGCGTCAACTCTTGCGATGTCAGATCCCAGATTCCATACTCGCTCTGCGCTTCGGAGATCTCTATACAAATCAACAAGGTCATCCCAAAGCATCCAAATACGGTGACCCTCGTCGTTTTCGCCGCTTTCCTCAAGCTCAACTTTGGCTGCATCAAGATCCGGCTTCAATTGTGTGTGTAGACGGCGCGAAATGTCTTGCGTCTCCTTGGTGTTTACTCGCAACTCATGGAATTCCTTATCTTCCTGCGGCTTTAGCTCAACCGTAAAGGCACAAATATCAAACAACGTTTCTGAGCGTCCAGCAAGTCGGAACAGCAGGCGGAACAAACGCTCATAAAAATATGGCTGTGAATACTCTGTCTCAATATTCTCAATGAAGTCGCAGTAATCTTTAGCGACTTGGAGAAACGCCACCATTGTGGCCACGTCTTCTCTGTGAAGGGGTTCAAATCTTGACATGACCTCACAACTCCGGCGCAAACCCCCGCCGCATCATGTTCTCGCACGATGCTCTTGGCTCCACGAACTGGTACAGATACTCCGCCCCGCCCGCTTTGCTGCCGACGCCGCTCATGCCGAAGCCGCCGAAGGGTTGGCGGGCGACGAGGGCGCCGGTGATGCCTCGATTGAGGTAGAGGTTGCCGACGCGGAACTCGCGCTTGGCGCGCTCCAGGTGGCTGGGCTTGCGGCTGAAGACTCCCCCGGTGAGTTTGTAGGGTGAACTGTTGGCGAGTTCGAGCGCTTCGCCGAATGTCTTGACCTTCATCACCGCCAGCACCGGGCCGAAGATCTCTTCGCGCGCAATGGCGTGATCGGGCTGCACCTCCGCGAAGATGTGCGGCGCCACGTACGGCTTGCCGACTTTCTCTTCCAGCCCTGCGGGAATCTCCATGCCCAGCGCGAGGCGCGACTGCTCCTTGCCCTTGGCGATGTAGTGCTCGCACTTGTTCTTCGCTTCGGCATTAATCACGGGGCCGATGTCGGTTGATTGTGACGCGGGGTCGCCGATGACCAGCGTGCGCGTCGCTTCGACGAGGCGGTGCAGGAAAAGGTCATACGCGCTTTCGAGCACGATCACGCGGCTGCACGCGGAGCACTTCTGCCCCTGAAAACCAAATGCGCTGGTGCGCACGCCCATCACGGCTTCGTCGAGGTCGGCCGAAGCATCGATGATGAGCGCATTCTTGCCGCCCATTTCGCAGACGACTTTCTTGACGTGGTGCTGGTCGTCCGGCGTGGCGCCCGCGGCTTGAATAATGTCCAAACCAACGGCTTTTGAGCCGGTGAAGGCGAGAATCGCGACGCGCGGATCGCGGACGAGCGCTGCGCCCGTCGTTTCGCCGGGCCCGGGCAGGAAGTGCAGCGCTTCGCGCGGACAGCCTGCTTCGTACAGAATGTCCGCCATGATGCGCGCGATGCCGGGCGTCTGTTCGGCGGGTTTGACCACGACGGTGTTGCCGGTGACGAGCGCGGCGGTCGTCATGCCGGTGCAGATTGCCAGCGGGAAGTTCCATGGGGAGATGACGGCTGCGACGCCGCGCGCCTGATGCCACGTTTCGTCGAGTTCGCCGATGAATCGTCCGACGCGCTGGCGGTCGAACAGCGGCACGGCGAGGCGCGCGTAGTACTCACAGAAGTCGATCGCTTCGCAGACATCGGCGTCGGCGTCGCGCCAGCACTTGCCGTTTTCTTTGATGATGACGCCGGACAGGCCGTCGCGCTGTTCGCGCATGATCTGAGCGGCGCGGGTGAGAACGGCGGCACGCTCGCGCGGGTCGGTGTCGCGCCACGTCATGAAGTATTCGTGCGCCGTCGCGACGGCTCGTGCCGCATCTTCCGGCGTGCTGTCGTTGGCTACACGCGGAACAGTTGCGTTCTTCACCGCGGCGCCAAATCGTTCGCGGTCTCGCGCGATCGCGAAATCGCGCATGGACTCGTTCATGAACGGCCGCTCATCGCCGACGCCCATGACCGCCGGCGACATGCCGTGTCGTTCGCGCGCACTGGAGAGGTCGGAAGGTGAGGGGGAGCCAAACGTGGACGACGCCTGATCGCGCGCCAGCGGCGCATGCGGATTGCGCAAGAGCTGTTCATCGCTCGCGTTGTCGAGGAAGCCCGCTTTCAGCCATGATTCATTGGAGGTGTTCTCAAGGAGGCGGCGCACGAGGTACGCCATGCCGGGGATCATCTCGCCGACGGGGACATACTCGCGCACGCGCAGGCCCATCTCGGCCGCGGCGTCCTTGAGCTGATCCGCCATGCCGTGCAGCATTTGCAGTTCGATCGCTTCGCGCGGCAGGCCGCGACGCTCAAGGCCTGCGAGTCCGAACGCGATGGAGCGCACGTTGTGCGAACCGAGTGCGAGTTTCACGCCGCCTTCACCTGAGGCGCGCGGCGTTGAATCCAGGAAGATGTCCGTCATGCGCTCAAAGCACGCATCGCTGTCACGCTTGATGGACCACACGGGGCACGGCCAGCCCATTTCTTCGGAGTGAATGGTTTCGTAATCCCAGTAAGCGCCTTTGACGAGACGCACGGTGACGACGCGTTTGGCTTTCTTCGCCCATTCGCTGACACGCCGCGCATCGTCATCGCCGGAGCGCAAATACGCCTGCATGGCAATGCCGGCGTGGAAGTCGATTTTCTCGCAACAGCGCTGGAAAAGCTCGATGGTGAGGTCTTTGAGCTCGAACTGCTCCATGTCGAAGTTGATGAAGACGCCCTTGTCACGTGCGAGTTCGAGGATGGGGAGCAGGCGCGTCATGACGTCGCGGATCGCGCCTTCGGTGTCGATGGGGTCCGTCATGCCGGAGAGCGAACTGATTTTGATCGACACGTTGACGCGCGGCGCCTCGCCGAGATGGTCGCGCTCCAGGCGGTCATTCGCGGGCCAGCCCTTCACCGCGTCGGGAAGATTGGAGACGAGATCGAGGTACTTGGCTTTGTATTCATCAGCTTCGTAGCTGGAGATGCACGCTTCGCCGAGCAGGTCAACGCTGAATGCGATGCCGTCGTCCCAGAGCTTCTTGAGCGTCGGCACCGCGGAGAGCGCATCGGTTCCCGCGATGAAGCGCTCGGCCATGCCTTTGATCTGTTTGGCGGTTGTGTTTGCGAAGATGGTTTTGGCGGCGCCGCCCGCTTTCAGGCCGATCCCGAATCCGGGAGGGGGGGTCACGCCGGGCTGACTCATGTAATCGAGCAGGTGATCGTGCACCGACTCGGGCGTGGTGAGCGTTGGGAAGGCATCGACGAAGCGGAAGAGTTGAACCTTGAATTCGCGGTCCTTCATGGACCAGTCCATGAGTTTGTCCGACCAGAACTGACGCGACAGCAGCCCGGTCTTGCGCTTGCGCGCGCGATCGAGCATGTCTACACCCAGGGCGAAAATGCGGGCGTCATCGGCGTCTGTCGCGGCGGGCGCCAGAGGCTGACCGACTTCGAACGGTCGCTTGGGCGCCTTGCGGGAAAAGATCGGCATGAAGGGTCCTTTCGGGCGTCGAACGGCGCGATGGGCCGCGCCGTGAGCCGCAATCGTAGCAGGACCGGGCGGGCTTTCCGGGGCGGTAGGATGAGCGCATGGCGCACCCATTTCACCTCGCGTTTCCCGTGCATGACCTTGCCGCCGCTCGTGATTTCTACGGCCAGTTGTTGGGCTGTCCGGAGGGGCGCAGCAGCGACCGGTGGATCGACTTTGATCTGTTCGGCCATCAGATTGTGGCGCACCTGGCGGACGGGCAACGGACGGGCGAACCGCCTATTCCATCGTCGAACGCGGTGGATGGGCATGATGTGCCGGTGCCGCACTTTGGCGTGGTGCTGCCGATGGATGAATGGACAGCGCTGGCGGATCGCCTGAAGCGCGCCGGCGTTCGGTTTGTGATCGAACCGTATGTCCGCTTCAAAGGCGAACCGGGCGAGCAAGCGACGATGTTCTTCCGCGACCCATCCGGCAACGCGCTGGAGTTCAAAGCATTCGCGGACCAGTCCAAGCTATTCGCGAAGGACTAACCCGAACCGTCCCGACGAGTCAGGTTCAGGAAGCGGTTTTCAGTTCAGTCGAATATTTGAGTTGAGTGATGCCGCGCCTGCGACAATCGCGAGCGCATTCTCAAATCACGGTTCCAGAATGTAGTAATACCGAGCCTCTGCGAGTTTCTGAAACGAACCACTATCAAGCGTTCCGTTGTCAAAGATGGCGTCGACGACCACCATGAATTCATCGTCCTGCGTCTGTCCAGTGCCGTCGAAATGCACACCAACGGCAGACGTAATGCCGCTTTCTTCGAATTCAACATCCCACACGCCGCCGATGGGCGTCGGGCTTTCCCATTGGTGCGGCTTGATGTACGAGGCAAGCTCCGGCGGAAGCATGCCGCTGGAGGCGTCGCCGGGCCAGTTCCCGTTTTGCACGCGATACAGCTCGCACGCCGAGGCGAGCGTCTTGACATTCGTCGCGAACGCCTTCTGTCCGGCCTCCGTGCCGGCATTGGCAAAGGCAGTCGTGATGATCGCGGCGAGCACACCGAGAATCACCACCACGATCAGAAGTTCGACCAACGTGAACGCATGAATCCCGCGAGTGGATTGATTCGCCTTGCGAAGCATGGCGTCGTCCTCCTCATGAGTGGGCGGCCACAAGCCGCACGTTGCATGGAATATCGACGCATCTAGAGGCGAAATACGTGCCCGATCGGCGATCAAAGACTTTTCGGGCGTGCGCAACATGAACCTCTTGACTCATGCGCACGACGTGCGGACCGATAGCCGCGACGGCGTCAATATCCTTCACTCTCGCAAAAGTCCGAAAAATGTCTTGACGCCTCGCGATCGGCGCGCATAATCCTCGCCTCGTTCCAGTCCAGGAGTTCGCCGTATGCAGAGGTTCCAGAAAACCACATTCGATCAGATCGATCCGTCGCGTGTTGTCGCGGCGTCGCTCGGATCGCGCGCGCACGGCGGCTGACCTCGGCCCGCCCGCGCCGCGGGCGAACGATTCCAACACACACGCACAACTTCATCGATTCACGCTGTTTCTGCGCGCCGTCTTCTGGGGATGGCGCGCGGAACGACTCTGTTTGAAAGGGAGCAGTCATGAGCGCCAAGACGCTCAAGGCGGTGCGAATTCTCGCGCCGGAGGACATCGCAATCGACCAGTGGGTCGCCGTTCACACGATGACGGCGGAGTTCTATCCGTGCTGGGCCATCGAATCGCCGTCGGACATCGATCGCATTCGCATGGTGCGCTTTGATTACGCGCCGGACGATGCGGGCCAGCCGCTGCGTGTGATCGATGTGTGCTTGCCGTATGTGTTCGTGAAGAGCGTGAATGGCGCCGCTCGCGTGCTTGACCTTCGCAGTGTGACGCTTGTTGCGGTGTCGCCGCGCTTTGCGCGAGCGGTGCGCAAATGCGCTCGCGAATCAACGCGAAACGCGAAGGCCAAGCCCTGCGATTCGTCGTAGGGGACTCTTACAGCCGCGCCGGGGCGATGGCTCCGGCGCGGCTTTTCAATTGGACACGACAATATGTTGCGAGGCTAGACTCTCGCCGTGGGAGTGATCGCTTTTTCCATTCTGGGAACCGTTTTCGGCTTCGTTCCAACGGGGCTGGTGGCGACTGGCCTTGCTGCAGCAGCATTTTGCGTGCGGCATGATGAAGGCCAGCGCGCGGCGTTTCGCCGGCAGGCGGTGTGTTGGTGCTGGGTCACGGTTGGAATTGGGATTCTGATCGAAGCGCCCGTCGTCGCCGCGATCGCGATGCATTAACCAGAGCCGCGAGCGCAAGCGACCGGTCGCAGATGCGCGACTGCCACTGTGGCTCCCGTCTGACCAAGGACGCTTTTCAAGATTCGAGCAACTCGAAGCGTCGAGGACGCTCACTCAGATGCCAACGCCGGAG
Organism: Phycisphaerales bacterium; assembly: GCA_029260345.1. Classification (GTDB taxonomy): domain Bacteria; phylum Planctomycetota; class Phycisphaerae; order Phycisphaerales; family UBA1924; genus OFTM186. Next base: position 298,468 of record JAJDDK010000006.1, read on the forward strand.
CCTCATGCAATGTGCGCTCAATTTCTCCGGCTTCCGCATCGGCCCCAATCGCATCGTCAAGTAAATACATTCCGACGGCGGTCCGCCGCAACGCCGTCAGCATGCCGCCCGTCCCCAACGCGGCGCCGAGATCATGCGCCAAACTTCGGATGTACACACCCTTGCCGCAGCGCACGTCGAGCATGAGCCGCGGGAATTCGTATTCGAGCACTTCGATTGAGTGCACGATGACTCGCCGCGCCGGGGGCCGTTCTACGAGTTCGCCCTTGCGCGCGAGTTTGTAGGCTCGTTCACCATCGATATGGACCGCCGAATACACGGGTGGTTGCTGCTCGATTTCCCCAATGAATGCGTCCAGCGCTCGGCGCACTTTCTCCAGCGGCGGGGGAGTCGCAACCGTGACCGACTCGATCACACCTTCCGGATCATCCGTGGTTGAGACGGCCGAAAGATCGACGGTTGCGAGGTACCGTTTGTCCGTCGCCATAAGCTGCGGGATCGCCTTCGTCGCCGTTCCAAGCGCGAGCACCAGAACGCCGCTGGCGAAAGGGTCAAGCGTGCCCGCGTGCCCGACCTTGGCGCCGCCCGTCTTGCGGCGCACATCGCGGCAGATCGCGAACGACGACGGCCCAACGGGCTTATCGATCACGAGCACGCCGTTGAGGTCAGGGCGCAGGTTCTTGGGGCGGCGGGGCATGGGGGCGAGTGTAGGCTGCAAGGGCGTGGGTCATTGGCGCCCCGCCCCGCCTGACGCGCAATGAGAAGGGGGCTACACTGCCCGCCCGAATCAGCCGGAGAGGTGTCCGAGTGGCTGAAGGAGCGGCATTGGAAATGCCGTATACGGGCAACCGTATCGGGGGTTCGAATCCCCCCCTCTCCGCTTTCAATGTTTGGATGATGCGGCGCCGCTTTGGGAGTACCCCAGACCGGCTGAGTTACTCCAGTTCCTGAATCTTCTCTTGGTCGTATTTTTCGATTCGATTGATCACTTTGAATATTGCTATTCGTTCTTCGTCGCTCAGCGCTTCGTCATACTCCGCGATGAAAAACAAGAGCTTCGAATCGATTCGATCGAGGTCTACATCGTCGTATCGTTTCAGGTCATTGACGAGGTCCAGCAGGTCGTCCGAAGTTGAAAATGGCCACGAGTGCTCGAAGAGCTGCCGCCGAAACTTCTCCAAGTAAACCTGCGCGACCCACTCGGCCGGCCATTCGCGTTCCATGACGCCTTGGATTTTTGCCATGCTCGGAGCAGCTTCCGTGTATCCAAGTCGCGGCGGCGGCTCCCATTGTGGTGGGTAGTCGTCGTGTTGATGCGCGGACATCACGGCCAACGCTTTTTCAACTTGGCCGCTATTCAGAAGACTCTCCACTTCATGCCGGCGCATCTGTTCGGGCTGTGTGATGAAAAGCACGGGCGCCCAAACGAGCACGGATACTGAGGCAAGCCATATGAGCCCTTGTGATCGATTCGACGATGCATATTCGCTCAAGTCCGGCCACTTTGGTTTAAAGAAAAAGAGACTGATCAGTGAGCCAAGAATCCAGATGGGAGCGGTCAAAAATGAAAGAATGAGCAGGTTGAAGACTGTGTCAGCGATTAGTTGATCCCGAGCAGAATGCCGAATCCCGCCCATGACATCAATTACTGGAATTTCCACGAACTGGACGACGAAAAATACAATGATGTCGGCGAAAAGCATGACAAGAAACCATGCCGGTACGAAGGCGACTCCGTAGATCACGCTAATAACGCGCGTGATGAGTAGAACTCGCCAAAACGACACAATTGCGAGCATGGTTAGATTGGCGCTAACGGCGTCAACCGGCGACAAAAAGCGCTCATATGGAATGGCGTAGAGCCAAGCCAGCGGCGCTGTCATCCAAAAAAGAGTCATGAAGACGCGATACAACTGAGGAGATGGTGGGCTCTCAATACCCGATCGCAATTTTGAGTTGATGGTCGCAGTCTGCACAATGAGAAACAGAATCGTCCCTGTGGCGAGCGACGCCGCGAGCGGTCGCAACACATGCCACGGTTCATGCACCAGGTCTTCGCCGTCATACTCGCGCGCGAATCCGGCTGAGATGACAAACAGAATGGCGCAGGCCAGCGACCAGCGCGACGCTGCGATCTCGAGAATTGCGGCGCGAGAGCCGATCAGGAATCGAGGAAGTGTTGATGCTTTCATAAGGTGAGCGACGAATTGCCTCTCCAAATGTGGCGCCGCTTTGATTGGCGTCGGCGTGACGCTTGTGGCGCAAACGTTCGCGCGATAAGCGACGTAAATGCCGATTGTAATTCCGCTGGCGACATATGACTTGGTTGATGCGTCACATCAAACAAGGTGTGATGCGACCAATCTCGATCGGGCAGAAGTCTCCCTTGCGATTGCAGTTTCTGCCGAAGGGCCGTGCCGGGAAACGGTGTCTGAAGCGTGAGTTGGACATCGGCGCACGGGTCATTCTCAAGAAACGCGCTCAGTCGATCGATTGATTCGTGCGTCTCGCCCTCGCTTCCCACGATATAGCACCCGATGACGATGACGCCTGTGGATTGAATCGACTCGATCGCGTCCATGATACGAGTGATGGACGTACGCTTGATTCCCATTCCACCGTGCTGGTGCACCAATGATTCAATGCCGACGAGGACTTGCACACACCCCGAATCAGCAAGTCGTCGAAGCACATGAGGGTTCTCGCCAACTCTCCAGTCCGCCTCAGTGAACCACTTCAGACCGGAGTCACCCAAGGCGTCGAGCAGGTCGTCGTGTGGTCCTCCGAGTGCAAACGTGTTGTCATCGGCGAGTTCAATGCAAGCGGAGGGATCAATCTTCGCGATCGCGGCAAGCTCCTCGCGGATTCGAAGCGCTGGCTTGCAGCGGAACGGGCCAAGAAGGCGACTGGCGGCGCAAAAGTCGCACGCGAGCGGGCAGCCACGGGTCGCTTGCATCGTGAGACGCGGCCTCGTTGAAGGGCCCAAGAGATCAAGTCGTGGAAGTGGCGCTTGCGCGAGATCAAATGCGCCGGATGCTTTATATCGAGGGCGAAGGGCGCCGCGCTCCGCATCTGACAGCAATTCAAGCCAAACCGGCTCGCCTTCACCAACCACGATTGCGTCGGCGTGTAACGATGCTTCATCCGGTGCAGCAGTCACATGCAGCCCGCCGAGCACCACTCGAATGTCATTTGAGCGCAGATGACTCGCAAGCTGATAGGCCTCGAGGATTGAAGCGGTCAGTGCGGAGATCGCGACCAGCGTGGGTCGTTCGCCAACAATTTGATGCACCAAATCATCGTTGGCTGAACGCGCCTCATGCAATGACATTGTCCAGTGGTCTGGCGTCATGCCCGCGAGCGTGAGCAAACCTAGTGGAGGCAAAGCGCTGATTGCCGCAAGTCGAGATTGCAAACCCGGGAGCGACATGCCGAGCGATGCGAGTTCAGCCTCTCGAACCCGAATTCCGGAAAGCGCGACAAACGAAATGTGCGGCATTTCAATCCCCAAACTTGGAGGAGTCTGCACCACACTATTCGGAAAGGGCCGTTCGGGGGTTCGCGCGCAGTTCTCGCTCCACGCGATTCGGCCCCGCAATGACTGAGTGGCCAAAATGAAAAACAGCGCGGAACCGACTTGATTCCGCGCTGGAGTTCACCCAGAAAAAGGTTGTCAATCAGCCGTTGCGCGAATTGCGTTGCGGGCCGCGGGCGCCGCCACCCGTTCGGGTGCGGTTCTTCTTCTTGCCGCGGTTGTTGAATCCGCCCGGTCCGCCGTTGCCGCGATTGCGACCGCGGCTGCCGCCGCCATCGCGCCCGCCTCGTTCGGAGGCATCGCGAACGCCGGTGCGCTCGCGGCGTGCCGAACGCTCGGGGCGATCATTGCCTGCTTCGCGGTCACGCGGGGGCGCTGCCTCAATCGGACCCGCCGAGCCGTCGTCCGCCATAGGGGCCAGACGTGAACCGGTCAGTCGTTCGATGGCGCGCAGGAAGCCGCGCTCTTCGGAATCGCAGAATGAAATCGCGATGCCCGTGGCGCCGGCGCGGCCGGTGCGCCCGATGCGGTGCACGTACACCTCAGGCTCATTCGGCAAATCGAAATTGAACACGTGGCTGATGCCGTCCACGTCGAGGCCGCGAGCCGCGACGTCGGTGGCGACGAGCACTCGTGATCGGCCGCGGCGGAAGCCGTCAAGCGCCCGCTCGCGCTGTGCCTGTGACTTATTGCCGTGAATCGAACCTGCCGGAATGCCGGCGAGCCCGAGCTTCTTGCAGACTTTGTCCGCGCCGTGCTTGGTTCGAGTAAAGACGAGCGCGCGTTCGATGGTGTTGCCGCGGAGCAGTCGCTCCAGCGTGTTCTGTTTCTCGGCGCGATGCACCATGTGAACGCTTTGTTCGATCATCGGCGCCGCCGAAGCGACCGGCGTCACGGCGACGCGCACCGGATTGTTCAGCAGTGATTCTGCGAGTCCCTGAATGGACTTGGGCATGGTGGCGGAGAACAGGAACGTCTGGCGCGTCTTGGGCAACTCGGCCGCGATCTTGCGGATCGGCTGAATGAATCCCATGTCCAGCATGCGATCCGCCTCGTCGAGCGCGAAGCACTCCACGCGGGACAGATCGACGAGACCCTGGTTCATCAGGTCCTGCAAGCGTCCGGGCGTCGCAATGACGACATCTACGCCGCGATTGAGGGCTCGGGCCTGATGGTATTGCTTGACGCCGCCAAAGATGACGACGTGGCGCAGACGCGTAAAGCGGCCGTAGGTGCTGAAACTGTCTGCGATTTGCGAGGCCAGTTCCCGGGTGGGGCTCAGCACGAGGGCGCGGATTGCGACCTTTCCGTTGCCATCGCGGGGCGGTTTGGAACTGTGGAGGCGCTGAATGATCGGCAGCGCGAACGCGGCAGTCTTGCCGGTTCCCGTCTGCGCACAACCAAGCATGTCCCGTCCGGCAAGCGCCGGTGGAATCGCCTGTTCCTGAATTGGTGTCGGTTGTTCGTACCCTGCGTTGCTCAAAGCGCGCTGCAGGTCGTTGGAAAGTTCAAACGTAGAAAAGTGAGTCAAGACGGACATACTCCATAGCGCCGAAACCTGTTCGGCAAAGATGAAGGCGCCGCCGCAAGATGCGTCAAACGGCGCCGGCGCGTCGGAACGCGCCGACGCTGCGATTGATTCAGTTATGAATAGCCAGGGCCCTGTGGCCCAGATTGCTTACCAGCGACCGCCGCCACCGCCGCCGCCACGGTGGCCACCACCGCCGCCGCCGCCACGATTCTCGCGGGGCTTGGCTTCGTTGACGGTCAGATTGCGGCCGCCGAATTCCTTGCCGTCCAGAGCGCTGAGCGCCTGGGAGGCCGCAGACTTGTCCGGCATTTCGACGAAGCCGAAACCGCGCGGGCGACCGGTGTCGCGGTCCGTGATCAGGGTGACATCGTCAACCTGTCCGTGCTCCGCAAAGAGGTCACGAATGTCGTTCTGCGATGCGTCAAAAGGGAGATTTCCCACATAGATCTTCATGATGAAGACTCCTGCCCCGAAGCGATGATTCCGAACGAGACCTTCAGGGCGGATCTATGTCGGAGAGAGACTGTCCTGCCCGCATACGCGCGGGAGCCACAGCCGTCAGAAGCGGATCATAGGGTATATCGGCCCTTGGGGCGATATTTGTCCCCGGAATCTTGAAAATCGCATTTTGCACCCCGTGGCGACGGGTCCCGGGCCAGTGTTCCATGAAGATTGCGCAAGGCCTTCCGGCCGAGGCGTTAAAGCCATAGACAGAGAACCCGCCCGGCCCGACGCTTTTCGCATGTCTATGTGTGCAACGCGCGTGGCGCTCCTTGGAGCGGCGATTTCGGTTGGTTTGCAATCTCCGGCCGCCGCTGAGCCGGGGCTGGTGTTCCGCGCAAGCGTCCCGATCCCTGCGGCCGAAATCCCGGCGTACGACGCCGCCGCCAACATGCTCTACGTCACCGCGGGCGATCGTCTCGCCATGCTGCACCTTGGGGATGGAGATGCGTCGCTGGTGCGCTGGATCGAAGTCGCGGATGCGATTGGCGCCTTGCCCAGCGATTCATTTGCAATCAATCATGTCTCGGTCGACCCCGCGGGACGCGCGTTCGCCGCCGTTGCGGTCAGCCCTTCGAACCCGGCGTCGCGCACGGGATGGGTTGTCTTTGTCTCAACAAGAACAGGCGCCAACTGCGGCGCGGTGTCCGTTGGGTACTTGCCCGATGCGCTGGCGTTCACGGCTGACGGGGCGCAACTGGTTGTCGCCAATGAAGGCGAAGCGGTTGAACTGAATTCCGGCGCCGTCAGTGATCCGGCGGGTTCAGTCAGTGTGATTGATCTTGCGCATGTGCGCTCCGCTATGGATCTGACGAAGTTGTCGTGGAATGATGTGCGCACCGTCACATTCGGCGGCGCCGCCCTTGATATAGCGGTGACGGGGCACGATCCCAGCACGGCGCTTCGCATCCATCCTGCGAACCATTCAACCCCGGCGCTGGACATTGAACCAGAGTCCATCACGATTTTCGATGGCGTTGCGTACATCACGCTTCAGGAGAACAACGGGGTCGCCGCGCTGGATCTTGAATCGCTTCAGTGGCGCTACATCCGAGCGCTCAAGCCGATCCGTCAGCCGCTGGATCCATCAGACCGCGACGGCGGCGCCAACGTCGGATTCGTCATTGATGCGCTCCCCATGCCCGACATGCTCGCTTCGTTTCAATTTCGCGGCGAGACGTTCCTGGTGATGGCCAACGAGGGCGACCGCCGTACGGGCGCTTTAAAGGACACCATTCGGCTTGGCGATCTCGCCGGAGATGGAAAGTTGTCCCCCCAAGCGTTGAGTCAGATCAATGTGAGTGAAGAAGGCGCCGGCCGACTGAACGTGTGCTCGTTCACCGGTGATCTCGATGATGATGGTGTGATTGAGGCGCCGCACGCGCTTGGATCGCGCAATCTGGCGGTGTGGCGTGCCGACACACTTCAGCTCGTCGGGCACACGACGTCAAACTTTGAATCGATGTTGGCGGAACTCGCGCCATCGCACTTCAATGCCGACAACGAAGACCCCAATACGCCCGACACTCGATCTGATGATCGCGGCCCCGAGCCGGAAGGTCTCGCCATCGGCGAATACGGGAACAATCGCATGCTCGCGTTTGTTGGTCTGGAGCGCCCCGGCGCCATCGCCATCGTGGACATCACGGATCCATTCGCCGTGCGCACAATAGACGTAGTTTCGACCGTTCAATGGAATCTGCGCGGGCCGGAAGGTTTGCTCTATCTTCCGGCCGCGCACAGCCCCACAAATCATCCAATGTTGATCGTCGCGTTCGAAACGTCGGGAGACATCGCGGTCTTCGACGTCATTGATCGCTGAATTCGGACTTCGTTCAACCCCAGTTGGCGAGAAGCGCCGCCAGGTCGGCGCCGTCGACAACGCCGGTGCAGTTCACGTCTGCGATGGGATCATCCGAACCCCAATTGGCGAGCAACGTCGCCAGATCTGCACCGTTGACGACGCCATCGCCGTTCTGGTCCGGCGCGACGCCGAAGCCAAGCGACACGCGATGAGCAGAAACGTCTTCAGAAGTGATTTCATTCGGGGTGTCACCCGCGTTCATGTTCGTCATCGCCAGCGCCTGCTGAAACGCGCGATCCTCAAACCGATATTTGAGCATCGGCGTCACGCCATCCGGGCACACGACCATGAAGGTTTCGTCGAGCGAGGCGCCTTCGAGCGCACAGATCAGCGCGAAATCCTGCACGTCCGCAACACCGTCAAAGTTGAAGTCGCCGGGCTCAAATCGGAATTGCGCAATGACCGGCCCGCCCATACCGGAGAGATCAGCGTCATTGAACGAACCCGGCGTCATCGTAAAACCAGCGGTGTTGAGATCGTCAAACAAATATTGGCCGCCGTTGGAGGCGCACCCGGCGTTCGGATCTTCCGGGTCGCATGATCCGTCATAGCCGGGCCCGTTCGGATCGGTAGGTGACTTGCTCTGAATCAGGCCGTCCACATCAACGCCGTGGTTGTATTCCAAACCAACGGTCGAGATCAGATCGCCATACACAAACTCTTCGTCCGCCATGCGCGTCGGCACGACTTTGCCTGCCGAGTTGAAGCGGCTGCCGATTTCGGGATTCACCATGTACAGCGCAATGCGGCTCACGCCGTCCGGATTGAAACCGTTCGTGTCAGAGATCTCCTGTTCACTTGAGCGTGTGTATTCCTTGCCGCCCTGATGCGACCACGCGACGGAGTCCACAATCTGAATCGATTCGATCACCTGGGCGCCGGGAGCGCCTCCCACCGGGGACTCGACGCCGCAATCCAGGTTGCTGTCAAAATCCACGTCCGGATTGATGTCTTTGCGGAAGGCGTAGCCGGGCAGGTACATGCTCATGCCCGTGTCATCATCGATCATGTGGTTTGGACGCTTGCGCACGAGGAGATACGTCGACGAATTGTCATTCGCGAGTTTTCCTTGTGTATCGCTGGTTGGAATGTGCGCCGAAGCAAATGAGGCGCCCGTCGTTTCCGGATCGAGAAGCGCAGGAATGTTCGATACGCCAAAGGTGTTCGTGCCATAAAGCACGAGCAGCCCGTTCGCTCCAAGTGACAACCCATCGAGCGAGAATGCTTCATCAATCTCGGCGTAGCGCTCTGACGCGACATCGGGAATCCCGTCGCCGTCCTCATCGCGACCGCCCTTGATCAGCGCAATCGCGTAGCCGGTCAGGTCCATATTTGGCTGGCCGTAGAGTTCCAGATACTCCCACACGTCATCCGTGGTGCCGCCGCCCGGCGGATTCTCCAGCACTTCGTTGATGACGACTTGTCCGTACGTTGCCGCTGAAAGCGCGGCGCCGGCGCACGCGCCGAGAATGAAACCCCATTTCATGAACTCTCTCCTCGTTGGATGTGGTCACTGGATACAACCAGTCACGTCAGTGAAATCGCGTGCCGCCCCCGTTGAGCCAGCCGCCGAACAATTTGCCTTCGATTTCGTCGTTGTAGCGCAACCGAAAAGCGCCATTCTCTTGCACCAGGTCATGGCCCAATTCGCCGTCACGCATCGTGTCGCGGAACGACTCCACATGACCATCCGCCATCACCATCTGGCAGAAGACTTTGTCATGCTGCGCATTGGGAAGTTGAATAAATGAGTTCTTTCCATGCGCCGGGCCGAAGTCGGTGTACTTCTGCATGTTCCACACGTCACCGTCGAAGCCGACTGGACCGTCGCCAAGGTGCTTTGTCGTGCGATGTCCTTCGCCATTGATGGCGATGATCTCGCTGGCGTCCGTGGTGGCGTCGCCAAACAGTGGCACTTGCGTCGCCGAGACGTTGTCGCCGAGGTAGCGCGAATTCAAAGGCCCGATCACACTGTCGGTGCGTTTCGGATCGAGCCCGCCGTTGTAATTGTCGTTCATGCCGGTGTACGCCATGAACCACGACTGGACGTAGTTCGTGTTGAAGCCGCGTTCAATCAGTTGGTCGCGCTCTTCTTCCGAAAACGGCTTGAACGGGTCGTCGTTGAGGCGATCAAGTCGCAGCGACTGGCTGTATTGAGCCGGATTGGTCGGGCACAGCATGTTGCCCGGCACGCCGTAATCGCCGAGTACGAAATCAGCGACCCAGCCTTTTTCATCCACCGCGCCATAGCCGCGCCTCATGCGATTATCAAAAGGCCCGCTGCAGTAGTCCCCGTGATGTCCGGTCGCATACGTCAGCGAAGCCTGCCCGAGTTGACGCAGGTTCGACGCACAAGATGTCTGCCGCGCTGTTTCCTTCACGCTTCCCAGCGCCGGCAGCAACAACCCCAGTAGCAGCGCAATGATTGAGATCGAAACCAAAAGCTCCACGAGCGTAAACGCGCGGCGCCCGCCCCCACGATGTGCAGTGTTCTTCACGGGTGCGAGGTATAAATCATGAAGCGATGAGGCTTGCGAAGAATTGGCGCAGTTTTCGTGAAGAATCCGTCAGAGCGTTGTGTTCGCGCCGCTTTGTCATCTTTGCAAATCCTTCAACATCTCTTGATCCGACCTGCGCACACGATCGCCATTGTGGCCGCCTGCATTCGGCAAGAGGGAACATTCCTGCGGCGCGCGTCGCAGGGGATACGCCGAATCGCATTCATCACTCGCATGTGTTTATGAGGAGAGGCACGAATGAAGGCATCCACAACGATCACCGCTCTTGGCGCCGCGCTGTTTGCCGCGTCCGCCGCGTCCGCTCAGCTTGTCATTACCGAGATCTGGCAGGGCGTGGACGGCCCGGACCACACGACGGATTGGTTCGAGCTCACGAACTTCGGAGCGACGGATCTCGACATTACTGGCTGGGTATTTGACGACGAGTCCGCCGATCCGGTGGAAGGCGCCGTCTTTGAAGGGCTCACGACGATCGCCGCGGGCCAGTCGGTGATCTTTGTTGAAGGTGGCTCGGCGGAAGCCGCACTCTTTGCGCAGGTCTGGAACCTGAACCCGAACACGCAAGTTGGCTGGCACGACGGCCCGGGCCTCGGCCAGGGCGGCGATGCGGTTTTCATCTTCGACGGCGCGGCGCCCAGCGCCAACGTCATCGCGAGCCAGGCCTTTGGCTCCACCAGTGGCGGACAGTCCTGGTTCTGGAATCCGACCACGATGTCCTGGAACGATGAACTGAGCATCGCCGGCCAGTTCGGCGCGTACGAGTCCAACTTCGGCCCGGACACCACGTTCCCCGCCGTCGGCTCGCCCGGCTTGGTTCCGACCCCCGGCACGGTCTCGATCTTCGCGATCGGCGCCATGGGCGCTCTTCGCCGCCGCCGCAACTAAGGCACCCACATCCATCCAATGGATTCACCACTGCGAGCGATGCGTCGAAAGGCGCGCCGCTCGCTTTTTTCATGTCCCCATCGCGGTTGCGTGTCCATTCGCGGGCACTTCCGAAAATTCATTGCGCACCGAGCGCCCAACCAGCGTTTCCCCTAGTGGACAGTTTTCGAGGGGCGACTTCTCGCAGTGGTGTGGGAATCCCGTTGAAGCAGCGCAAGAAAGCACTGCGGCGCGATCGTGGCGCGCCGGCTGCACTTTTCACGAGATAGGGAGAACTGAAATGAGCATCCTGAAGAAACGGCGTTCGAGGATGAAGTCCGTATGCGGCCTAGCGGCTCTTGCGGCAATGGCGTTCGCAGGGCCGCGCGCCATGGCTGGTGGCTCGAGCTTTGGCATCAATATTGACATCCAGCCAATGGTCATCGATGCCCTCCCCGATTCCACGTACGGCGCCGCATCTGGGCAATCCGGATTCTGGAACCCAATCAATCCAACCAATTCACCATCCGCGTCATTTTCGCTACTCAATCTTGCAGGCGCGCCTTCCGGCGTCACGATTCGTCAGACACTCGGCGGGAGCAACACGCGCCTTCAGTGTGTCGGCGGACTTGTGTCCATCCAATGGTCGAAACTCATGTGCGATCACGCGTTCAACGTCGCCGGCGTCGTCAACCCGATCGAGTACGAATTCAACAACGTCCCCGCAGGCACGTATGACCTATATACGTACGCGTGTCTTCCGGGCGACTCTTTTCAGCCCGGCTTCGCCATCGGAGTCTGGGTCAACAATGTGTATCAGGGCACGTCATTCATTAGCGGCGCCGTCACTACATCCACCTTTCAAGAAGGACGCACGCACGACATCCGCAACATCACCGTCGGTGCTGGTCAGCCGGTGCGTGTTCGAGTCTTTGACACCTCGGGCGAATTCGGTGATCCGACCGGTCTCAACGGTTTCCAGCTGGTGAAGCTCGGAAGCTTGAACGCCGCGATCACCGATCCGACCAACATCGAATGCGTTTGCGATCCCGTGCAGATCACCGGCACGGCGTCCGGCGCTGGATTCAGCAGCTACAAACTCGAATGGTCGCAGACCGGCAACGACCCTTGGACGACCATCGTCTCATCGAATAGCCCCGTGACCAACGGCACGCTCGGCACATGGAACGCCGGCGCGCTGGCCGAAGGCTATTACACCATTCGCCTCACCGTGCAGACCGGCGGCGGACTCTCTGAAACGGCGACGACCACGGTCTATCTGAATCAAGACTTTGATCCCATTGATCTGCGCTCGCCGGTCGCGGGCCAGATTTACGGTGGCAAAGTCTGCTTCGACGGCACCGTGTGGGACCAGTGCTTCTCGCGCTATCAGGTGAAGTACACCGCGCCGGGCGGCGGACTCTTTGATGTTGATCCGGGGCAGCCCAACTATTTCACACCCGTCATCAACGATCCCCTCGCTTCGTGGAGCACGAACGGCCTGCCTGACGGGAATTACACCGTCAACGTCACCGGTTTCAACACGTGCGGCGACACCGAACAGGCCAGCGCTTCCATTCAGATCGACAATACGCTTCCGGTCGGCGTCATCACACTGCCGGCGCCGTGCAGCTCTGATTGCGGCCTCATCAACATCGTCGGCACCGCATCCGACGCCAACCTCGACTTCTGGACGCTGCAGTACGCCGGCGCCGGGCAGTCCAACTGGGTCACCATCGCAACGGGCACGACCAATGTCATCAGCGGCGTGCTTGCTGAATGGGACACCAGCAATCTGCAAGGCTGCTGCTATGCCCTGCGGCTGCTCGTCTACGACAAGGCCATCGTGAATTGCGGCTCGTCGCGCAACGTCACCGAATTCGTGCGCACCTTCCACGTCGGCAACCCGCTCGACATCAACGGCGACGGCCAAATCAACGGCGCCGATCTCGCCGGACTGCTCGCCAACTGGGGCCCGGTCTGCGAGAATTAACCGTACGTTGAACGCATTCAAGCGTAAGTGACCACGCACGCGGGAAGTGACGGACATCGTCGCTTCCCGCTTTTCATTGACTCGGTCATGTTTCGTGTCTCACAACACCATCAAATCGACACGCAAGCGCAAATTTGAGATTGATCCTTGCATGAACGGCACGAAGCTCGCAAGGTGAAAGAATTGCGAAAGGGGCGATATGGATCAGCAACAACGAGCAAATCTGATCGCGACCATTCGATGCCTCGCGATCGCATTCGCCGTCGCAATAGGCGTCGGCGCTGTCGGCGGCGCCATCAATGGCTGGGCCATCGGTGAATACGACGAGTACATCATCGAAAAACGCCAGCAATACGACGATGCCAACACGACACTCAAACGGTACGCGCGCTACAACACGCTGCAATTCATGTTGCCGCTCGCCATCAGCGGGTTTGTCGCCATGGTGCTGGTGAGCCGCATCGCGAACGTAGAGGGATACATCGCGCTACTGCCAATCGCAGCGGGCGCGGGCGCCGGATGGTTGGTCGGTCAACTTGTCGGCGGCGCGGTGGGGGAGCAATGGGCCGAAGTCGAGAGCGCGCTGGTGCTCCCAGCCATCCTCTTTGTCGTCGTGCCCACCATCAAGATCGTCAAGGACTATTGATCGCCATGCGGCGAGACCGGCTGCCCACCTAAGCCGCACAATCCTCACCCAATGCAAATCGAATCCGCCGCAAATCATTCGCAATGGTGCGCGAGGAATCGTATATTTGCGTAGGAGAGATCCGAGCGCAGGCGTCATTGCCTGACTTCATCGGTTTTATTGGTCCTGCGTGGACGAGGAGAGAGTTCGTGGCTGGCAATCTGTTCATTCGTAGTTTGTTCGTGACGGCGTCCTGCGCTGTCCTTGCCCCCGCCGCGCTTGCGGAATCGTGGGTGAATTACAACGCCGTCATCCGCAACAACCTCAGTTCGATCGGTGATGTCGAAGGCGCTGCCCTCGTTGGCGGCACGGCCAGCGGCAACAACATCTTCGGCTCGCTCGGCACCTCGCCCAGCGGTCTGACGCTCGGCGTGGGCGGCAACGTGCAGGGCAACCTGAACCTGAACTCCGGCAATGCCCGCATCGGCGGCTCCATCAATGGCGCCGTCAACAACAACGGTGGGGGATCCATCTCCCAGAATGACGGCTCGGTCATGAGCCTCATCAACACCGTGTGGGACAGCGCCGTCGCGGCGTCCAGCGCCTTCGGCGCCCTCACCGCCAATTCAACCACCTCGATCCTCGCCGGCAACAAATTGCTCTTCAACGCCGCGGATAATGCGACGCACGCGGTTTTCGACATCAACTCCTCCGTGATGTCGTCGTTTCAGGAGTTCGTGCTCCAGCGCGACGGCGCGGACACCATCGTCATTAACGTTCACGGCGGCGCCGGCACAAGCATCAACATGATGGCGACGATGAACAGCTTCACGTCGTCCAGCGCCGACATCGTCTGGAACTTCGTTGACGCCACGTCCACGATCAACATCCAGCGGCAGCTCGAAGGCAGCGTCCTCGCGACGACCGCGCACCTGAATCTCAGCGCGGTCATCGAAGGCTCCGTCGCGGCTCTCTCAGCCAACATGAACGGCCAGGAGTTCCACCTGCCAGGCTTTGAAGGCACGCCCCCGCCCGGCACGGCGATCCCGCTCCCCAGCGCGGCCCTCCTCGGCGGCGCCGGCCTCGTCGCCATCGGAACCCGCCGCCGCCGCTGATGGCGTGATCTGATTGGCTCCCAACCCCTCTCCCTAGGGAGAGGATGTCATTGCGCAGCAATGACAGGTGAGGGCTACCAATCTACCTCTCCTCCAAGCCTCGCAGATACGGTTGCGTCCAATTCCTGTTCGCGCACGCGCTCCCAAAGCAATCTGAACCTGCCATGATGTCCTCCGTACCACCAGCGGAGACGCTGCATGCGCAAGTGGTTCATCCGGGTATCTTGGCTGCTTCTGCTCGGCGGCATGACGAACGCAATCACCGCGTGGGCGATAGCTGCATATTGGCAGTCAACGAGCAGATCATTTGAAGTACAAACTGTTCATGGCGCCGTTTCACCTTATTTTGATGGCCTCTATTTCTCGTTGGGCGCTGGAATTACTGACGCGCACGGAACCATTCGAAAAAATTCGCGAATTCGACAAGATCGCATGTCGAAATACAGATTGCCATACTGGATTTTAAGAGATTTTCGATCGTGGGCGAAACATACTGCAAATATGGATGATCGTGCGAATTGTCACATACGAACCGCAGGTTTTCCCTTGCGATGTTTTACAGGCTTTCGAGTATTTAAGCAGAATAATGCAAGACAGGGACACTATGACGGCGAACTTGATGTTTGGGTTCATCAGGTTTATTCGTCTGGGATGGTGACGATTCCATCCGATTCGATTCCATTTCTTAAGTCGCGTCGTTCAAATGGTTGGACATTTCCATGTAGGCCGCACTTGCTGGCATTTGCAGCCAATACCTTTGTATATGGAGCGCTTTGGTATTTGCTGATTTTCGCATTTGGCGATCTCCGCAGCCAAATCCGAAACCGCCGCGGCCACTGCCCCGCCTGTGGCTACAACCGCACCGGCCTCACCACCGAACCCTGCCCCGAGTGCGGCAAGCATCCGGTCAATCCAAGCCACGCATGAATCGCGCGTTACTCTGACGCCACCACATGCCGCACGACCACCACCATCATCACCCTCACGCCCACGGCGCCGACCTTGCCGGACGCCGATTGTGGCTTGCGGTTGTGGTCAATCTGCTCCTGACGCTCGCGCAAATCATCGGCGGCCTCCTCGCCGGCAGTCTCGCCCTCGTCGCCGATGCTCTGCACAACTTCAGTGACGCGGCGTCCCTCGTCCTCGCCCTCGTCGCCCGCAAGATCGGCCGCCGCCCGGCGGATGAACTGCGCACGTATGGCTACGGGCGGGCCGAAGTTGTCGCCGCGCTGATCAATCTCACGAGCATCCTGATCGTCGCGCTGTATTTGCTTGGCGAATCCATCATGCGCTCGTTCCACCGGACGGACGTTGACGGCTGGATCGTCGTCGTTGTCGCAAGCGTGGCGCTCGTCGTGGACGTCGCCACCGCAATGCTCACGTATTCAATGTCCAAGGACAGCGTGAACATCAGGGCGGCGTTTCTGCACAACGTCTCCGATGCGATGGCGTCCGTCGGCGTCATTGTCGCGGGCACGCTCATCATCCTGTTCGACTGGTGGTGGACGGACATCGTCGTGACGGTGCTGATTTCGATCTACATCATCTGGATGTCCATCCCGCCGCTGAAGAAATCGATTGCGATCCTGATGCAGAGCGTGCCGGAGGACGTTTCCATCACCGACGTCGCCAAGACAATCGAATCCGTCGACCACGTGCTGAACGCCCACGACATCCACGTCTGGCCGATTGACGAACACCGCCGCTCCGTGGAGGCGCACGTCGTCGTCGCCGCGGCGGATTTGCCGGCGATTGAGCAGATCAAGCAGGACATCCGTGCTGCTCTGCATGAGCAATTGAATATTGATCATTCGACGTTGGAACTCGAGCTTGATGGACAGTGCCGCTCAGCGGATGCAAGTTGCCACGACTTGGCCTAGCGCGCTGTCGGAAGTGGATTGTTCGATGGCAACCCTTTTGCTCGAACTCCGCCGATACCCTTTTGCCGCCTTCGAGAACGACATCAAAGCCCTTTGGAGCAGTATGAACCGGGGAGAAGCATTGATGAAAAATCCTATTTCTATTTGGCGCTGAAACTCTAATTCCCTAATAGAGCCACCAATTCAACTTTGCCCAAGGGCCGATTAGGAAACAGCGGAATCTGTTCAAAATGGAGACGTCAAGTTTTATTGCGTTGAGGTCTGGGCAATGAGTATTGGAAAAGTATTGAGTCCTCAAACGATCGTCACTAGGCTGGAGTCGATGAAACTCGACCGCTGGCACAAAACAGTGATCGCGTGCTCCGCGCCCATAGCGCTTTCGGTCGCCGCCTATGGGACCGGGCAGGGATTTTTTCAGGTAGACTCATCGGTTTTTCCATTGGACGTTTCGTGGAGTGTCAGCGCGGCGGACTTTGACAACGATGGTGATATCGATTTGCTTAATGTGCTTCGGACACAGCCTGCGCAAATATGGCTCAATGATGGCTTGGGCGGATTCGTGTTTCTTTCAAATGTTTTCGAGGAACGTTCTGCCGGGTATTACGCGGATTGCGCGGATTTCGATTTGGATGGGGACATTGACGTCGTAATTGCGGATTCATTTGCCCCCACGCGAGTTTGGCTTAACAACGGGGACGCCACGTTCAGCGAAGGCCCGGTCCTGCAACAAGACGCTTACAATGTGACGACGGGTGATATTGACGGCGATGGCGACATTGACATTTGCACTGCTGGTGGGAGCATTGGGCAATCCTTGGTTCTACTGAATCGCATTGAATCGGGAGAAGTGTCCTTTGAAGTTGTTTCTGGATTTACAGGCAATCTGAGTGATATCGCGTTGGGGGATGTTGATTGCGATGGTGATCTCGACGCAGTCTCGGTCGGGCTTGGATCGAGCGCGAATACAGTGCTATGGAATCTAGGTGACGAGCAGTTTGTTGAAACCCCTCTTGAAATCTCTTCAGGCCATTATGGAGGGATAGAGCTCCTTGATATTGACCTTGACGGTGATCTCGACGCCTATGTAGGAGGACAGGGGTTGCCATTCACTGACTTGTTGCTGTTGAACGATGGCCGAGGTGGGTTTGCTGATTCAGGAATGGCCGTCGGTACTGGAAGCGCGTACGACGTGGCAATCATCGACCTAAATGGTGACCAATGGCCAGATGTGTTTGTGACAAATCGAAGTTCACCAAGTGACACATTTCTCAATGTAAACGGGCGACTTATTAAACTCACACACGTGCTTCCGAGCGCAAACTCGACGGGCGCGGCTGTGGCAAATCTAGATGGTGATGGTGATGATGATGTTGTGCTCGCCAATTTCAAAGAAACAAATCTGCATCTTGCGGAACGGCGAGCTATGTTCAGGTGATGTCAATTTCAGCGGAGTCGTAGATTCTGCCGACCTCGCTGGGCTCCTAGCGCTCTGGGGCGACGCAGGCGGATATTGGTGGCTCGATTGCAATTTGGATGGAGTTATTAATGGTCTTGACCTCGCGGCAATGCTTGCAAACTGGGGTCCATGCTCGGATTGATCGCTCATTGAAAACAAAAATTTAACTCAGCAATACGCGCGAAGGGACTTGAACCCCCAACCTTCGGCTTCGGAGGCCGATGCTCTATCCAATTGAGCTACGCGCGCTCGGTGGCGTGAAGCCGCACTGCAAACCGTGCGGCTCGGTACGCTCTCGCCTCATGCTACGGTCGCCGACCACCCCTGACAATGCCTCCGGCGCGCCGCGCGGCGCCTCGGCGTCGAGCCGCGCTGTTGCGTCTTTGGCGCCCATTCTGGTGCTTTCCTTCCTGGCTTCGATCTCAACGGGCGCGGTGAACAACGGCGTCTTCTTCATCGCCAAAGAGCAGTACGACTTCGGGCGACTTCCCAGCGCCTGGCTCGGTCTGCTCGTGGGCGGCGTGTACATCCCTGCCGCGCTCTTGATCGGGCCGGCGCTGCGCACGCTGATTCGACGTCACACGTTCATCACGTCGCGGCGTGTGCTGGTCGCGCTCATGGTCGTCATGGCGATGTTGTGCGCGCTGCCGTCACTTATGGCGCACGAACTCGCCATTTGGCTCTTCGTGATTCTCTACATCCCGCTGATGGGGGCGCTGTGGCCGATTGCCGAGGCGTATCTCTCCGGCGGGCGGCGCGGCGATGATCTTCGGCGCGCGACGAGTTCATTCAATCTGGTGTGGGCGATCGCCGTCGCGGCGGCGGCGTGGGGCATGGCGCCTTTGCTGCAAATAGGGAAACCGCTCTACATCCTGCTCGGGCTTGGCGTGATTCATTTAATCTGCATTGCGCCGGTGTTGCGGCTTCCCAATGAGCCGCGCAAACATGTGGATGAGTCGCACGAGCCGCACCCGGCGTCGTTCGCAGGACTCCTACTCTGTTTCCGCTGGCTGCTGGTGCTCAGCTACATCCTGCTCGCGACACTGAACCCGATCATGCCGTGGCGGCTTGATTTGTTGGGGATGGACATTGGCTGGCAGACGCCGCTGGTTTCGACATGGATGGTGAGCCGCGTCGGCATGTTCTGGCTGCTTGGTCGTTGGAATGGATGGCACGGGCGGTGGCGCACGCCGCTGTGGTCCGGGGGATTACTGCTGGGTGGCTTTCTGGGCGTGCTCCTGGCGACTTCTGTGCCCGGTGTGATTGTTGCCCTGGCGCTCTTTGGTGTCGGCGTCGGGACGATTTATGCGGCGGGTTTGTACTACGCGATGGAAGTGGGTTCGGCGGAAGTCGAAGCCGCCGGCAAGCACGAAGCAGTTATCGGAACCGGGTATACGATCGGGCCGATGCTTGTCATCGCGGCGCTCATGTTTACGCGCCATCAATCGGAAGTTAGTGAAAGCTTTCCAATGACATTGTCCGGGCTCACGCTCGGCGCTTCGGCGATTGTGATTTTCTTTGCGGTTCGTTCGGGGCGTCGTGCGATGAAAAAAGCACGCGGCGACCGATAACAACAGCACGCTGTCATAAAAAAACCCCAGGCCTACGAGGTACGCAGGTCTGGGGCGTTGAGTAAGAGGGAAGCCAGATTCACTACACCCGATGGCTGTACGAGGCCTCAGGCCGAATGGATGCACAAATCCTTCAGGATTCTGATTGGTTTTGTGCCCGCGCCGGCCCCGCAGACCACCTCTTTAGGCGGCAATAGCCCCCGAGTTGAGACTTAGGATATCCACCCCGAATTCTGGAAGCAAGACGCAAACTCCCAGTTGATCGGTGTTTAGTGTCTTTTCCGGGTGAAGATTTTTGCGCGTCCGGAAGGCGCCCTCAACCGGCGCCTATGGCAAACTCCCGCAACACTTCGTATTGCGGCCCGGAATCGGTCAAGTGCGACCGAATCACGCGGATGTTCCGAACCTTCATGACTCCTGAACACGGAGGGGCCGCTGAGAAATCCAGTCGCCGCGCTTGTTCGGTGCGCCGGGTGCGCGCCACGGTGACGTGCGGCATTCGTTCCCGATCCAGATCGCGCAGAACTGTTTCGACCGGAGCAACTTCCGCCGTTGTCAGCAGCACGCGCTCCATCAATGTGATGAGTTCCGGGCGGCGCTCGAGGCCAACCGCGACAACTCGCGCTTTGTGCTTGGATGGGATTCCAAGAAGACCGTCGATAGGCGCATCGGCAGGCATAAGTTGTTTGCACATTTCGGCGCAACGTTGAGTGAGCGCTGCAACCACGCATAATTCGACGTCGCCGAGAAACGCGAGTGTCAAATGCCGCTGTTCGCGGGGAATGATGCGGTGTGTTCGAAATCGATTGAGCCAGCGATCAGCGACGTCGAGCGCATCGAGAAATGCGTCGTCAGGCCAGGCCGCGATGAAAATGCGCCAGCGCTCCGAGGCGGAAGTGTCGCGCGGATTCATGGCGCGCTTCGCGAGACTTCAAAGACCTCAAGATCGCCGGTAGCAAGGTCGAGCATTGCCGCGGTGTAGGTCGCTGCCCGGTGCAAGGCGCCGGGGTTGATGAATCGCGTACCGCCGCACTTTTCATCGCGGACTCGGTGCGTGTGCCCGTGAAGGACGTATTCAACATTGGAATCGATCGCGGCGCGTTCAATGCGATCAATGTGGCCGTGATGTGCGACGAGACGCGTGCCGCCGTACATCAGGTGCAGCGCCGGATGGGCGACGTTCACACCGAGACGCGCGCCGTGCCGCACGAGCGCCGATGGATTGTCATCCATGTTTCCGGGCACGGCCAGCGCTGCGACAGGGGCGCCACTTTCAAGGTTCAAACCAACGAGTTCTTCGAGAACCGCATCCGAGCACAGATCGCCAAGGTGCACGACTGCGCTCACGTTGCGGCTCAGCAGCGACGCAATCGCCGCCTGCGTCATGCGCACGTCGCCATGCGAATCGGACAGCAGGCCGAGCCGCGCCCCCGGCAGTTCAATCGCCTCACCAAGTCCGATCAACGCCTGCGTCATGGCTGAATCTCCGAAATCGGTGACCGTCCGGCGACGATGCGATCCCGCGAACCCGGCGCGGTGACTTGATCGATGAAAATTCGATAGCGCCGGCTAAGTTCCGCCATGTCAACACCTTCAAGATAAGCGCGAAGGGCGCCATCGCCACGAGCGGTGCTGATGGCCCGGGCGCCTTCAGAACGCCCCAGCCGCACCAGAAGTGTGCGCCGGTATCGGCCGAGGGCTGCGTCTTCGAGCATCGCTTGCAAGCCGGCGCGGTAGGCGTCGTTGTCGCCCTCGTTGAGGAAATGCGCGAGCGCCCACACCTGTGCGTAATACGTGACGAGAGTTTCGCCGGCGCTGGCAGCGGAATCCTGCGGCGCCGTCGCAACCAGTGTCTCAAGATCGAGCAATCGTCCGTCGGCGCGCGCTTTGCGCAATTGGTCGAAACGTTCGATGTTGGACCACGGCAGGAAGAGTGGTTCGGCGCCGTCCCACCTGTGACCTTCCATGAACGAGGCCAAGCCTTCTTCAAGCCAGATTGGAAGACTCTCACGGAAGCTGCGCTGCGTGTATTGGTGCCAGCCTTCGTGGGCTGCGACCGCCAGCGTGTCGAACGTGCCAATGTCATAGAACACGCCGACGCCGCGAGTCGCGAATCCGCCACGCTGAATCTGTTGAAACCGTTCGCCGGCGGCGCCGAGGAGCTGTTGTGTAAGCCGCGCCCATTGCGGGCGGTTGTCCATGAGGTAGGTGTCAAGGCGAAGTCTGGGCGGCGGCAGGGGAGTGATGCTGGTGCGGTAGTTCGACAGCGCCATTTCGAGAAAGCGGGGCAGACGATCGGTCAGGATCGCGTCTTTCTCAGTTGTGAAAATTCGATAGTGCGCGGTGCGAATCGTTTGCCCGTCAACGCCTTGAAAAGACCATGGTTCGACGGATGTCACGACGACGGCGGGCACGATGATTGCCTGAGCCGCGTCCAGTTCCGCTTGTTCGGCTTTGGGGGTCGCCGTGCCGGCGCACGCGGACAGGAGCGTTAGCGTAAGGAGCCAAAACAGCCGCGCGGCCGCGCTCATCCAAGACCTTTCAGCGTTGCGGCGATGGCGTCTCGCTCGGCCTGCTTTGCGGAAAGCTGATCGCGCGTCTCTTGCACCAATTTCGCTGGGGCCTTGTCGACGTAGCCCGGATTGGACAGCCGCTTCTCGAAAGCGGTGATGGCATTCTCAAGTTCCGTGAGGGACTTGGTAAGCCGCTCTCGCTCAGCGCCTGCGTCGGCAGCGTCCGCCATGCCGCTGAGGCGGTGCTCTTCGGCGCCGAAGGTGAACGCGGTAGAGGCGCCATCGGGAGCATCAGTGGTCACGGCCTCCAGACCCGCGAGCGTTTCGACCACTCCGCCGCCGCGATTGATCTGCGCGGCGATCGCGTCGCTGGTGTGCAACGTGATTCGTTTCTTGGGAGGTGTTCCCTGCTGCGAGCGCACGTCGCGGATCGTGCGGATGAGTTCCTGTAACTGGCCGAATTCGGCTTCGGCGGATTCATCGCGCAGTGCCGCGTCGAACTGGGGCCATGCGGAAACGCAAAGCATTCCGGAATCGGTGGAGTGCGCATCGTTCCCATTGAACGTGATTCCATCCGGCAAACCACGGCCGGGGGAATGACTTAATTGTTCAAAGATCGCTTCGGTGACGAACGGCGCGATTGGGTGCAGAAGCCGCAGAATGCAATCGAGGGCGGCGCGAAGCACTGATTGCTGCGCCGGCGATTGTTTCACGGTTGGTTTGACAGCTTCAAGATACCAGTCGCAGAACTCGGTCCACAAGAGGTCGTACATCACATCCGCGTAGACGTTGAATTCGTACGTTTCCAGCGTTCGATTGATGCGGGACTCGGCAAAGGCGAGGCGCGAGAGCATCCAGCGATCGACGAGTGAGAGATCTGTGGCGCCAGGGCGGTCACTTGCATCGCCGACGATTTCCGCTTCTGAAAGCATCATGAGCGTGAAGCGGCTTGCGTTCCAAAGCTTGTTGCAAAAGCGTTTGCCAAGATCGAACTTGGGTGATGTGTTGGTCCCCGTCGCTTCATCGCGTTCAACGGGCATGCGGACGTCCTGCGTCTGCGAGGCAAGCTGGCAAAGTGTGAAGCGCATTGCGTCCGCGCCGTGCGAGTGAATGATGTCCAGCGGGTCCACGCCGTTGCCGGCGGACTTGCTCATGCGCTTGCCGTCGCCGTCCTGGATGACGGGATGGATGTAGACGTCGTGGAAGGGGATCTGGCCGTCGGCGAAGAAGCGGTTGAACATCACCATGCGCGAAACCCATAGTGTGATGATGTCGCGGGCCGTGCAGATGACAGACGTTGGTTTGAAGGCGTCGAGCAGGCCTGCAAATTGAGGGTCCTGTTCATCGTCCGGCCAGCCCATGGTCGAAAGGGGCCACAGCGCCGAGGAGAACCAGGTGTCGAGGACGTCGGGATCGCGGGACCAACCGTTCGCTTCAAGAAAATCGGCAATGTCCTGATCGGCGTCGTCGGGATCGCGCACGCAGAAGAACCCCGCGGCAAGCATCTCGTCGTCGCGTTCGGCCTTGGTGAGTTCAACGACCTCGCCGCGGTATTGAATCGCAAGTCGTCCCTCGTGCACCCAATTCATGAGACGGGCAACGATCGACTCGAACAGGTCCTGATTGACCGCGTCCATCAGCGGTTCCGTGCGACTCCACACGGAAATCCGATGCCCCCACCACAACTGCCGGCTGATGCACCAGTCGCGAATGTTCTCATGCCACGCTTCAAAGGTCTTCGCATAGCGTGAGGGGTGAAACGTCATCGTGAAGTCGGAATCTGAAGCCTGACCACTGGTCACCGGCTCCTGATGCCTGTTTCCACTCTGCTGCTCTTTCACCACCGCGCGCTGCGCGCTTCCCGCCATGCGGTCGTCCGTCACCTTCACGTACCACTGATCACTCAGGTATGGCTCGATCATCGCATGGCTGCGGTATGAATGGCCAACGGAGTGGAAGTAGGGAGCGCGGATTTCGGCGAGCAGGCCGCGCTTTTCGAATTCTGCAACGACGACCTTGCGTGCTTCTTCGCGCGGCATGCCGAGGAACATTCCTGCCTCACCTACATCACTCCAGCCGTGCTGGTCACTGATTGACGCGTCCGGCGCCATCACGTTGATCGTGTCAAGGTCATGGCGCTGACCGAGCTGATAGTCGTTCTCATCGTGCGCTGGTGTGACCTTGAGGAACCCGGTTGCGTATTTCGCCTTCGGGTCGTCACCCTCGGGATTGGGCAGGACCACGTAGTCATCCTCGACGATCGGGATCACGCGGCCGACGAGCGGCAACTTCACGAACTTGCCATTGAGCGCTTTAGCGCGCGGGTCCGTCGGATTCACCGCCACCGCGGTGTCGCCGAGATACGTTTCGGGCCTCGTCGTCGCGACGGTCACATGATCGGCTTCGCCGTCAGGAAGGATTGCTTTCGCCGGTGCGCCGTTTTCATCACACAGCGGGTAGCGAAGGTAGTAGAACTTCCCCTCGACTTCCTTCATTTCCACTTCGTCATCGGCGAGCGCCGTCTGCGTGATGGGGTCCCAATTGACGAGTCGCTTGCCGCGATAGATGAGGCCGGCTTGGAACAATTGGAAGAATGCTTCACGCACGGCGCGCGCGCAGAACTCATCCATTGTGAAACGCTGGCGCTCCCAGTCGCACGAGCAGCCCATGAGCTTCAACTGATTGGTGATGCGCTCCTCGTACTCATCCTTCCAAAGCTGCACCTTTCCAATGAATGCCTCGCGGGCCGGCTTTCCCTCCGCTTCCTGGAGCTTGTAGTCCTTCAGGGAAGGCTCACCCTCAGCCTGAAGCCGCTTGTCCACGACGGTCTGCGTCGCGATTCCGGCGTGATCAGTCCCCGGCATCCACAACGCCTCGAAACCTTTCATCCGGTGGATGCGAACAAGGATGTCTTGCAGCGTGTTGTTCAGCGCATGGCCGAGGTGCAGCGCCCCCGTGACGTTGGGCGGCGGAATCAGGATGCTGTAGGGAGGTTTCCCGTCCTTCAGAACCCGCTGCGGATCCGCATGAAACGCGCGGCTCGCGTCCCACCGCTCACGAATCCGCGTCTCGTGGTCCGCAGGGTTATACGCTGAGGGCATGTCCGCCCCCGATTTTCGCTTGGTTTGGCCCGTCGTGGTCATAGAGTTGCGAGTCTAGCCGGTCGATAACCCACCCGTGAACATGCCCGAAACATCGAAATCAAACCGTGCCTTCCGTGTCGTCGGCCTGACCGCCGCGGGGGTCGTGACGATCGCACTGACCGGCGTTCTGCTCATCCGCGCACTCACCGGAGGCCCGGACTCCACCAGCGCCGCGACCGGCCGTTCCTCCCTGGCCAGCCAGAACGCGATTGATGAGGCGATTCGCAACGCAAAACAGCGGATGCTCGAGCAGCGGTTCGATATGGCGGAGACCATCCTTCGCGACGCAATTGCAAAGCATCGCAACGACGCGGAGCTCCGCATCCAGCTCGGCGAAGCCCTAATGGCGCTCGATCGCCCGCGCGACGCCTATGAGCAATACAACGAAGCTCTCGGCATGAAGCCGGACAGCGCCGAACTCCAATTCGCGGCGGGCACGCTCGCCAGCATGTCCGGCATGGTCGAACGCGCCGCCCAGCACTACCACGTCGCGCAAACGCTGGACCGAGCGAATCCAAAATATCCGCTGTATCTCGCACAGATCGAACGCAAACTTGGCAAGACCGAAGAGGCTCAGGCGAATCTTGTCCGTGTCGTCAATCTGGCGCCGGAACTCGCAGTCGCGTGGGGCTCGCTCGCGGACCTCGCTTTTGCCGAAAACAATCTGACCATGGCGAACCATTATCTCGCTAGCGCCATCGAGCTTGAGCCGGCGTCGCCGAATTGGCGCCTTCTGCAGGCCCGGATCCTTCGCCGCGAGAACAAGCCGAGCGAGGCCGCGATTCTGTTGCAGGCTGTCGCCGAAGATCTGGACAACCCCGACCCCATGGTGCTGCGCGAACAGGCGCTGTGCATGGGACTCTTGGGGCGCAAGGAAGACGCGGCGGCGCTCTATGACGCCGCAATCGAAGCAGGCCATCCGGATCCGCACACGCTGGCCGAATTGAATTACGAAGCCGCCCTGTGGCACGAACGCCTCGGGGACAACGAGCTTGCGGCGTTGTATGCCAACCGAGCCGCGGAACTGGGTGAGCCTCGGGCGAAGGACGTGGTTCACCGCCTTGCACAGGGTTCGTGAGGCGCGGGTCTATACTCCCGCCCTGTGCCCAACACGCTCCGCATCAACGAGATTTTCTATTCGATTCAGGGTGAGTCGACGCGCGTCGGTGAGCCGTGCGTTTTCGTGCGCCTGGCGGGATGCCATTTGCGCTGTGCGTACTGCGATACGGAGTATGCCTTTCGCGAAGGTGAGACCCGAGAGATTGACGACATTATTCGCGAAGTTGATTCGCATCCGTGCAAACTCGTCGAGATCACCGGTGGCGAGCCTCTCTTGCAGCCGCGCGTTCACGAACTGATGACGCGCTTGTGCGACGCCGGTGACACGGTGCTCATCGAAACCAGCGGCGCCTGCGACATCAGCCCATGCGATCCTCGGGTCATACGCATCATGGACATCAAGGCGCCCGCCTCCGGTGAGTCCGAGCGTATGGACTGGAACAACATCGATCACTTAACCGAGCGTGACGAAGTGAAGTTTGTCATCTCGGATCGTAATGATTACGACTGGGCCATGGACGTGATCGCCAAGCATGACTTGATCGGGCATGTGCGGTCAGTGCTCATGTCTCCGGTTTTTGAGCAACCGAAGGGTCTTGAGATTCTCGGCGCGCAAGGGCTGGCCATGCGCGAGCTCGCCGCGTGGATTCTTGAAGACGGTCTCTCCGTGCGGCTGCAACCCCAGCTCCACAAGTTCATCTGGGATCCCCAGACCCGCGGCGTCTAACAGCGCGCCACCGAAACGCGCCCGTGAGGAAGCGGTTTTAACTTTGCGGCGTAATCCCCATCAGCATCGCCAAACTCGAAACCCGAAAAGCCATTTCACCAACAACCCAGGCATGAAAAAGCACCGAGGGCGTCGTAGCGCAAAGTGGCTCTGGTCCCGCAAATTCCGAGTCGCCACCATCGCGACATTCATTCTTGTCGCAGGATATTCCGGCGTCCATGCGGCTGTCTCCACGGCAAAATCCAACACGGATAAGTTGATTGAATTGAATGACGGGCGGCGCCTTGCGTACCGTGTCGTCAATCCAACAGATGACGTCCAAAGCACTCGTCAACGTCTGATCTTGGTTCACGGCGCGCCCGCAGACGCAACAAGCTGGCGGCGCCTTCTTGACGCGCATGTCGATGAGCTTTCCAGCTTTGAAATCGTCGTTGTCGATCGCCTCGGCTATGGCAATTCAACGACGGAGTCTGAAGAGAGCCTCGAAGCGCATGCCGCCAGCCTCGAACCTTTGCTCACGCCCGGTTGCATTCTTGTCGGGCATTCATACGGCGGACCGGTCGTGCTTCGCGCCGCGGCGGACTTTCCCGGCCTCATTGGAGGCATCGTGATCGCGGCGGGCGCGTGCGATCCATACATGAATGACGCCCAGTGGTTCCGTCAGGCCGTCGATGCCGCCGAGCTTGTGACGCCCCAGCCGTGGACGAATGCGAATCGCGAGTTGCTTGCGCTCACCGACGACAACCAGGCGATGATCGAATTGGTGGATCAGGTCACCTGCCGCGTCGCCGTCATTCATGGCACGTGGGACCCTGTGTGTCCGCACGACGGGACGGTCGGCTATCTGCGCGAGTCACTGACGAACGCGGCGGACATTCGCGTTCAGTCGCTCCCCCGTGCCGGACACAACGTGCATCTCTCCCATCCCGAGGAAATTGTCACGCTCGTGAAATGGATCGCGCCGGACACGGCCGGTTGAGACGCGAACGACCGTCGCGCACTACGATCGTGCGTTATGCACGTTCGTCTCGCCAAGTCGTTCACCTTCGAAGCCGCCCACTTTCTGCCGACGTTTCCGGATGGGCACAAGTGCCGGCGTATGCACGGACACTCGTTCCGCGTGGAAGTCGTCGTCGAGGGCGACATCGAGCCGGACAAAGGCTATTTGGTCGATTACGGCGAGATCAAGGCGGCGATCGCGCCGATCCGCGATGCGCTCGATCATCGACTGCTCAATGAGATCGGCGGGATTGAGAATCCGACCAGCGAAATGGTCGCGGTCTGGATCTGGAAAAAACTCGAAGAGAAGCTGCCGCTCCTCTCCGAGATCATTGTGTATGAAACGTGCACGAGCCGCTGCCACTATCGCGGCGACTGATCAGCCTTCCGCATTCTCAGTTTCTTCGACGACGTGCGCGAGATCCGTCTCGGCGGACTCCACCGGTGTCGGTTCAATCACGCGGAACGGCCTCTTTGCTGCGGCCGTGATCGGCTTGAACACTTTGACATCACCCATGTCCACACGCATCCGCGACGGGAAACTCGGCGCTGACGGATCGCGAAGAATTTCAATCGTTGCGCGCGGCGTGATCTCGCCGGCATCGGCGTACATGTTGGCCTGATTCTGATACATCGCGTTCACGTGCGTGCGCACACCGAGCACCCAGCCTTGCTCGCGCAGCCAGATGTTCTGTGCGGTGCGGAAATCATCGAATCCGTTTTGATTGAACGGGACCCACGGATTGATGGCGATTGCGGCATGATTCACACGCGCGTAAATGATCTGGTCGTTCATGTATCCCGGCGCGCCGTAATCCGCAGCGCCGATGCGACCATTCCATTGCTGGTTCAGCGGCGTGCGATTGCCAATCGGAAATTCGCTGTGCCACAGTCGTCCGAGTTGGATGCGATCCGGGTCGTCCACTCGATTCGCGGGCCATGGCTTTGGCTCGTCGATGTAGCTGTCGCGCGTGGAATACTGCTGGTATTGAGCGGTCGCTCCGGAAAGAAGCACGGCTGCAAGTGCGGCGGTCAACATGGCAAAATCTCCTCTTTGGTTGTCCTGTGCGATACGGGCCCCGCGCAGACGCCGAGCCAGTCCAAGAATGCCGCGCGGCTTAAGTCAGGTCGAGAAAAGACTTTGAAAATCGCAACAATACGGCGTAATACGCAGGCACGTCCGGAAAAAAGACCCCGCACGAGCATTGCGGCCCGCACGGGGTGGAGGGGAGAAAGATGCTCCCAGTATCCGGACCGAGCGCGCCCCGGTCAATAGCCACAAGGCGCCAATTGCGCCTCATTGAAGACATTTCATGGTGGCTGGAACACCCCAATACTGGGGCGTTGCCGTACATTCCCCACTACCGTTCGCCCGCCTCAGCCAACTCTGCGGCACGGTGCTCTACGTGTGAATACAACTGCAACAGTTCGCGCACTTGTCCGCTTGCCGACCGTTCCGCGCGCACCCAGGCTTGCGCGCTTTCGCCGAGCGAAGCCCGAACATCGGGCGACGCGATAAGTTGCGATAACACACTGCGCCAAGACTCAAGGTCTGGTCCGTGAGTCGTGCGGCACGTTTCACCGTCACGGAGCCATTCCACTCGTGGATCGTCCAAGGCAACGACCGTCCGCCCATGCCCCATGGCGTCAAGCACGATTGAGCGATGTTCGCCCGGCTCTGTAATTGAAATGACGAGGTCCGCTGCCAACGCCGGCGCGCGCCGCGCTTCGAGCCCAGACACAAACGAAAGCCGGTCAAGGAGCCCGAGTTTTCGCACGGCCCGCCATACGCGGTGATCGCGCCGGACCACGGCGTCATCGCAAACCACGACAGTTTCCTGCTCAACGGCGCTTAGCGCGGAGGAAAGGGCGGTGAATGCCGTCGCCGCCGCGGCGCCCATGCGTCGATTCACCAACAGCACCACGCCCAACGCATTGTCAATGTCTGTCAGCTTCTGCGTCACGCGCGGCGTATGCACACCCCAAGGGATGACGCGGCAGTCGGCGCCAGGCGCCAGCGCCATGAATTCATCCCGCATGACCGCGCTTGGGGTTGACCATACCAGCTCGACTGGCGTTTCCCCACGCCGGGCCAGCCGCTCAATGCGGCGCGCTTCCTGTGACGACAAGTGCTTCCAGAGTTCAAGCACCACGCCAGCGTTTTCGATGGCGCCAAGCGCAATCGCGAGCTCTACCGCGCTGAATCCAAATGCATGAATGACATCAAGCGATCCGGCTTCGGTCGTGAAGCGACGTTCCACAAGCGATTCGTGCAGAAGCTCAGCCTGCACCCGCGCCCCGAGCAGCGGGAATGGGGGGTCGTAGGCAACGTGTTCGATCAGGGTGGGAACGTCGCTTCCGCTCACGCTGCGCGGCGCCGCGAGCGCCACCCGGGCGCCTTCGTCAGCAATGCCCACAGCGAGTCGTTCCAGCATGGAGCGCTCGCGCAACGCAAAGTCCGCATCGGTGAGGAGAAGCACGCGCATGTGGACAGAAGACTACCCCACTGGGGCGCAAATGCTCGGGCGTCCAGAATTATCGCGCGGGATTGGGAGGTGGCGGACGATCGCCACCGCGGCGTCGGCGGCCGTCAAACTCGCCGGGGCCTTGCTCGGCACGGTGGATCAATTCCTCGACACGGCGATTGATGAGCTCATCGCGATTCTCGGTCTGCTCCGCCAGCCGCCCCTCCATGCCGCGAAGACGGTCTTCTGCGTCCTTCATGGCCATGCGTTGTTCCGAGAATCGAAGGTCCAGTTGCTCGCCGAGGAGTTGGTGCAATTCAGTGCGCGCCGCAGCCGCGTCCGATTCTTCACCGCGTTTGGATGCTTCGACGAGCCGGCGCGCCGCCATGTGGGCCTTGCGTTCAAGGGCGAACTGTTGTGCACGGAGTTCAAACAGCTCCGGATCGTGCTCAAGCAACTGCATCATCTCGCGCAGCGGGCCGTCGCTCTCGATTCGATTGAGGATGCGTTCACGAATCTGGGCGGCTCGCTCGGGATCGTCCTTCTGAAGCTCGACCCAGCGCTCGTAGAACTCCGGGCTGGTCGCTTCAAAGACGCGCAGCGCTCGCTCGCGCAGTTCAGGAGTCATTTCAAATTCTTCAGGGGCTTCATCTGCCCCTTTGAGCTGCTCGCGAATCTCGTCCAGCGGCGCCCCGTCATGCAACTGCTGAAGCGCGGATTGAAGCGTCGCTTGCTCGTGCTCAAGTAACTCCAGACGGCGCACCAGGTACATGCGCGTGCGTTCTCGCTCCATCCCTTCGGTCGTGCGGGGAGGCTGCGCGATCGCGATGGTCACGACACCAATGCCGGCGGCCAAACCAACCGCGAGAACGGCAATCACTGAGAATCGCTTCATCACATCGTTTCCTCATCGAGAACAAAATTGTTCACGGGCCATGGACTTTGCAATTGTTGTTCGATCGCGTCGAGTTCCTGCCGCAGTGACACGTATTCCAGTGCGGCTGTTGTGGATTCACTTGCCGCGAGCCACGTGTTGAGGTCATCTTCAAACGAATCGGCCAGCGCCGCTTCCGGGGCGCGGCTCGGTCCGATCAAGGATGCGACCATCACGGCGCCAACCACGAGGATGAGCATCGCCGCCATCGCAAGGCTTGGGCGCGACCACAGCATCGCCCATCGCTTGCCTGTGGAATGTGCTGATCCGCGGCGCAGTCTTCGCCGTGATGCCACGAAGACTTGGTCCTCAAATGCAGGATTGAACGAACGTCGCTCATGCCGGCCGAGGTCATCGAGTTCGCGCTCAAGCTCAGGCATTCCAGAGTCGTCCATTGCATCGAATGGCAGTGTCATGCGCGGTCTCCTTCGTCCTGCGGCGCCAGCATTGATCGAAGTTTCTTGAGGGCTCGGTGATGCCGCGCCAGCACGGTCCCCAGTGGCTCCTTCAGAAGCTCTGCGATGGTCTTGAATTCAAGCTGTGCGTGGTGACGCATCGCGATGATCTCCTGATCCGTTTCCGAAAGTTGCGACACGGCATGTCGCAGTTGCTCTATTGCTGCCGGATCATCGTGCTTTGCGGGCGTCGATTCGGACGGCTCAAGTTCATTCAACGCCATCGGACTTCGTCGTTCACGCCGGCGCTCATCCCGAAGTCGATTCATGGCGATTCGGAACAGCCACGATTCGAACCGGCCTTGTTCGACGTATCGACCTGATCCGAGATGTTCCGCGACGGTCACAAACACGGACTGGGTAATCTCCTCGGCGAGATCGGGGTTGCCGGATCTCGACCGCACCAGCGCGGCCACGCGCCGCGCATACTGCCGGACAAGTTCCCGCCAAGCGTCCTCATCGCCGCGGCCAGCGCGGGCGACAAGCGCCGCAACGGCGCCGGTGTCGAACTCAGTCTTCGGCGAGGTCATCGCCTGCATACTCCCGTACAACGCCGCTGAGGGGCGGCCTATTGCCGTGGAACCTTGAAAAGCGTCGTCATTGGCCTCTCAGGCCGCCGGAACGGCTCCGGTCGCGCTAACAATGACATTGTGGACCGCCTCGAAGCCTATGAACGCCGCGCCTGGCGGCTCGCCATGCTCCTGACCGGCGACGCGCAAGCCGCTGAGGCTGTGGTGCGGACCTGCATCGACGCTCAGAAAAATCCCGGTCAGCTCACGTCGCCAAGTCTTGATCGACTGGTTGTGCAGGCGGCCCGTAATCCGCACATGACTCCCGCGAAGCGCGGCTTTGCCGATCGATGCCGTGACCGGCTGGCAAAAGCTCAGGCGGACCACCGCGTACGGCGCGGCCGGCCGATGCTCGCGATCGAGCCAACCGCGAACGAGGCGCAGACCGACTTTTCCCCCGAATCACGATGCATCCTCGATGTGCTCCGCTCCCTCCCTCATCAGCAGCGCGAGGCCTGGATTCTCCGCCAGCTTGACGGGGTTGAGCTGATCGCCGCGACCAAGGCGATGGATTCATCGAAAACGGCGCTGGCCCGCCATCTGGATCTGGCCAATGAGGCGCTGCGAAAAGAATTGGGCGACCGGGAGGCAGATCTGGTGGCCGCGCTGAAGCGCGACGCTGATGCGCTCGACCCTGAGCCATTCATCAATCGCCGTCGGTCCAGCCGCGCTTCACGCCGAGCTTGGCGGCTTCGGGTCGCGATAACGGCAATCCTACTGGCCATTGTTGTCGGAATTGTCGTCTGGCGACTCGTGGTCATCGGCGCCGCTCAGGCCTGATTTCCTGAATTGGCAAATGACACGAACCGTTGACCCTTCCGTGATTCCCGGCGACCATCACGGTGTGCCCAATACATCGGCAACTGAATCTCCCGCACGGACTAAGCTCGACCTTCGCCGCTTCGGCGCGTGGCGCATCCGCCGCAAGTTGATGGCGCTGCACACGGTGTTCTCGATCGCGCTGGCGTTCATCATTTTGCTGGCGCTCAGGCCCGCGATCCGAAGCGTGGTGCAGGAAGCGGAAGAGCACGCCTGCCGGGCCGCGATGGCGCTGCTTGCGGCGTCCGACGCTCCGGCGCCATCGACGCTCGACGGAATGGCCATCCGAATCGGGTCGGCGTCGGAGTTGTCGCTCTCGACGCAAGAATCAGAACGAATCCGCGCCAGCGGGGGGCCGGTGCGCGTGAATCGGGAAGACGGGTGGCCAACGCTTGCCCAATGGCTCCCCGATCGCGGCGTCTTTCTCGAAGTTTCCGGCAAAGCCGCCAGTGCGCGCAGCGAGATGTTGCGGCTGTATGCGCTGACCGTGATCGCGCTGCTGGTCGTGTATTTTCTGATTGCGCTGGCGCTCGAGGTCTTTGTCCTTCCGAAGAATGTGTGGCGGCCCATTGCGCGCCTGCGCGAAGCGGACGCTGCCGTGCAAGAGGGGAGGCGCGATGTGGAGCTCATTCCGGAATCGGAAATGCCGCGCGATGAACTGGGCGAGATCATGCGGTCGCGCAATGATTCGATTCGAAAGCTGCGCGAACACGAAGACGCGCTCGCACATGCGCTTGATCAGCTCGAACTCGTCGCCAATGACTTGAAGCGAAAGAACCATCTCCTCGAATCCGTCCAGCGAAACATGGCGGATCAGGATCGCCTTGTCAGCCTCGGCATGATGTCCGCCGGTTTGGCGCACGAAATGAACACGCCGCTGGCGGTGCTCAAGGGCGGGGTTGAACAGATTGCCGAGAACCCGGCCGCCGGTGTGCAGCCGGCCCGTGCTCATCTCTTATTGCGCACGGTGAATCGGCTCGAACGGCTCAGCGAGAACCTCCTCGATTTCGCCCGCGTGCGCCCGCATTCGGTTGCTTCATTGGAGCTGCGCGGCCTTATCGATGAAGCGTGGGAACTCGTTCGTCTCGATCGCGAAGCCATCGGCGTCGCTATTCAAAACGAGGTTGGAGCGGATCTCACCATCAACGGAGACTCCGATCGATTAACGCAGGTCTTTGTCAACATCCTGCGAAACGCGGCTGATGCGATTGAAGGTGACGGCTATATCAACGTGGCCGCCGAGCGTTCCACGCGCGAAGGCGCTGACTGGGTCTCGATTCACATTGTGGACACGGGGCCGGGCGTGGATCCGGCGATCCTGCCGCGATTGTTCGAGCCATTCACGACCACGCGGCTTGACGCCCGCGGCACAGGTCTGGGTTTGGCGGTCGCTGAAGGCATCGTTCGCGAGCACGGCGGCGTTATTCTGGTCAACAACACGCCCGATGGGGGCGCCGACTTCGAGATCATGTTGCCGGTTCACCCGCCGGCCAACGTCACCACATCGGATGCGCCTACGTGACCGAATCCCCAACGCCTGACCTCGAACTCACAGACGGCGCCCCTCGCCTGAATATTGTCGCACTCGACGACGATGCGGATTTTCGCGAGTACGTGCGGGGGCTTCTCGAAGCCGAAGGCAACGAAGTGCGTGTGGTCGCGACGCCGGAAGAGTTCTTCAGCGCGTGTCAGGAACGGCTGCCCGATGTCGCGCTGCTCGATATCAAGATGGGCAAACACTCCGGTGAAGCGGTGCTCGAGGAATTGCGCGAGCGCTGGCCGCGACTGTGCGTGATCGTCGTCACCGGCTATCCGTCCATGCAGACCATGCGCACGACATTCAAGCAGGACGTCTTTGATTACCTCGCCAAGCCGTTTTCACTTGATGAATTGCGGGCCGTATTGGCGCAGGCCGCGGCGACGTATGACCTTGGTGTGACGCCGCAGGCAAAGTTGCGCGGGCGACTCGGGCGAGAAATCCGCCTGGCGCGGACGGCGCAAGGGTGGACGTTGAAAGAATTGTCCGAAGAGAGCGGAGTTTCGATCAGCCAGCTCTCATCCATTGAGCGCGGCGCGCACCTGCCAAGTCTTGAATCGCTTTTGGCTGTCGCGCATGCGCTCGAAGCGACGCCGAGCGACTGGCTCAAAGCGGCAGGTTTTTAATTGTGCCGGGCGCCGTGGTACGGCCGCCAGCAGGCGGCAGTGCCACGCCCTACGTCATCTTATTGAATTGCTTCAACTAACTCCGCCGGCACAACCTTCAACCCCCGCCGTTTCGCCTTGTCCACCGCATAGATCAGCGAATCCCGCATGCGCTTGCGCACCGCGTCTGTCACGTTCAGCCCGCGCCGCTCCATCTCCGCGATCGCCCACGCCCACGCGTAATACTCTTCCAAACAGCGCGGCTTGTACCGCCCGAACCCGATCGCGTGATGGCCGATCTCATGCAGAAAGATCGCGGCGGACATCGGCCCTTTGGGTTTCGGCGCTTCGATGAGCCGCGACGTGCGCCCGTCGTGGTAGTACACCTCCCACGCGCAGCCGGACATGGACGATCGCCATTTGCGCACGCGAATGCCGTAGGTCGAAAGGCATTCGCGTGTGGTGCGCTCGTAGCGTTCGGCCATGATGCCTTTACGCGAGCCGCTTCCTGACGGGCGCGGTTCAGATTTACTGGGTGGCATGCCCACGTCCTCGTGGGCATGATTGAGCGCTCGATTCGATTTTGGATTCACGGGCGATGTTGTGTCATCCGGCGCCGCCGCGACCCCGCGCTTGCGCTTGGGGCTCTGGTTCTTCCTCGTAATGAAATCCCAGAGCGTCAGCACGATGGTCCGCCTTCGATGCGCATGCCGCGTTTGACCGAGCGTCCGCGCGCGAACTCACTCCACGCCATCGCTCGTTTGCCTGCGGGTTGAACTTCAATCAGTCGCAAGGTGGTTCCTCCAGCGCACGCGACAACGCCGCGCTCGGCATCCATGATGGTCCCGCCTTCTTCTTCCGATCGCTCGTCCAGCGTTTCCACACGGAGAAGCTTTACGGAATAGCCCTCGATTGCCACCGACACCCCCGGCCATGGCGTCAGGCCGTGCACGCGCCGGCGGCATTCCTCCGCTGAAACTCCGAAATCAACCCAGCCGTCGGACTTTGACAGCTTTCCGGCGATCGTCACCAGGCTCTCGGCCTGCTCGACCGGCATCAAGGCGCCTGTTCGTTTCTCGTCAAGCACTTTCAGCACTAATGGCGGTCCATCTGCCGCCAGCAGGTCGTGGAGTTCGCCCGCCGTTTGTGTGGGCTCAATCGCGCGCTCCGATTGCCCGAGCACCAATCCCGCGTCCATCCGCTCCGCGAGCGTGATCACACTGTTTCCAGTGACTTCATCACCGGCAAGAATCGCATGATTGATCGGCGCCGCCCCGCGCCAGCGCGGCAGCAGCGACGCATGCAGATTCATCGAAAACCGATCGCGCAAAAGCTCCTGCCCGAGCTTTTGTCCGAACGCGATCACCACCCACGCGTCCGCCTCCAGAGCGCGCACGGCTTCCCGCACTTCGGCCACATTGACATTCGATGGTTTGAAAATTGGAACATCAGCCGCATGCTCCGCGGCCCACTCGCCAACCGGCGTCGGCGTCAGTTTTCGCTTGCGTCCGGCAGGTTTGTCCGGCTGCGTCACGATGCCGGTGAGGTCGTGTTCTTGCGACAGGCGCTGAAGAGTCGGAAGCCCGAACGCCCCCGATCCGAAGTACACAATGCGCATCCGACTGCCGTCTGCGCGATCACTCACAGCATCGCCGCCTGCTTTTCAAGGTCTTTCACGCGCGAGCGGTTTTTCAATCGCGACATCGGGGTCATGCGATCAATGATCAGCACGCCCTCCAAGTGATCGAACTCATGCATCAGGCACCGGGCCATCAACCCTTCGCACGTTTCGCGGAAGCGATTGCCCTCAAGATCGGTCGCCTCGATGGTCACAATGGGGGTGCGACGCACCTCGCCTCGAATCTCCGGAAGGCTGAGGCACCCTTCCTCGTACGGCTCCAGATCGCCGGACATCTCCACAATCACCGGGTCGATGTACACCCGCGGCTCATCGTGCGCCGTCATGGGGTCGTCGCCGAGGTGTCGGTCGTCTTCGGGGATGGGCGGCACATACGCCACGAACATCCGCCACGGCACGCCAGCCTGCGGCGCCGCGAGTCCGATGCCTTCCGCCTCATGCATGAGTTCGAGCATCCGAGCCGCCACGGCGCGAACTTCGTCCGTCACGTCACCCACATCGCCGGCTTTTTGGCGCAGGATCGGGTCCGGATACAAACGGAGATAAAGCGTCGCAGGGTCCACTGGCATGAGTCGAAGTGTAGGGGTGGTTCCGCAGACCCGCTATCCTTTGACGTGCCGATTCGGCATCTCGTAGCATCACCCTCCCCGGTTCGTGCGTAGAACGCGGCAGTCCAGTCTCTCGTACCAGGAGTCCTTGGTGGCGTTGTTCGGCAAGAAGAAGAATGAAGACGGCGGCGCCACGGAGTCGCAGACCGCCGGAAAAGGCAACGGCACTGGCGGTGGCAGCGGCAAGAAGGGCGCCGCGGGGGCGCCGGATCCCGGGAAGGCCGAGCCATTCTTCAAGCATGCTCAAGCCATGCATGACGCCTCAAACTACGAATACGCAGTGACGTTGTGGCTCCAGGGGTTGCGCCAGGCCCCTGCGAGCATGAAGGGTATGGAGGGGTTCTACGATTCCTGCCAGTCCTTCATTGCCAAACGCGGCAAGTTTGGCCCGACCAAAGAGCAAGAAAAGCCGTTTGGCGGGAAGTCCCAATTCCCGCAGATCGAAAAAATGCTCGTCCAGCTCCTGCAATGGGGCACGCGCCCGCTCGATTCCGCCGTCGGCGTCAAAGCGCTGGAAGCCATGGCCAAAGTGAGTGAAGTTGACCTTTCCGAGCCCTTGTATTGGGTCGCGGAGAAAGTGCTCGAATTTGGCCGGCGCGAGAAAAAGCCCAAGAAAGACACCTTCGTTCGCATGAAGGACTTGCTCCGCGAAGCCGGCATCTATTCGCTGGCCGTTAAGGCGGGCGAGACCGCGGTCGAACTCGATCCGAACGACAGCCCGCTTCAAGCGGAGATTCGCAATCTTTCGGCGCAGGCGACGATGTCCACGGGCGGCTACGAGGATTCCGGCCAGGCCGGTGGTTTCCGCGCCAACATTCGCGACACCTCCAAGCAGCGCGAACTGGAAGAAGAAGAGCGCATCGTCAAGACCGAGGATGTGATCGAACGCGCGATTCTCAAATCTCAGGCGGATTACGAATCCCGCCCCGAGGACAACGCCGCACTGCTCAAGTACGTGCGCGCCATTCTCGATCGTGGCACACCGTCGGACGAAAAAATTGCGTACACGTTGCTGCTTCAGGCGCATGAACGCACTCACGAGTTTCGTTTCCGTCAGCAGGCGGGTGAAATCAAGATGCGGCAGGGGCGGCGCAAGGTCGCCGCGCTCAAAAAGAATGCGGTGGAGAATCCTGAAGACGCCGGCGCCCAGGAGATGTACGCCAAGGGACAGCGCGCGCTGCTGAAACTTGAGGCAGAGGAATACGCACTGCGCGTCAAGGCTTTGCCGACCGACCTCCTGCCCAAATTTGAACTTGGCAAGCGACTTTTTGCGCTGGGGCAGTACGAAGAATCAATCGGCTTGCTGCAAAAGGCCAAAGACGACCCCAAGCGCCGGGCGGAGTGCCTGAACTATCTCGGCCGCGCCTTCCTCGAACTGGGCTGGCAGGATGAAGCGATCGGCATGTTGCGTGAAGCGATCAATGCCCACGCCGTGCCCGGCGACGACACGCACCGTGATCTTCGATATGGCTTGATGCAGGCGCTTGAGTCCAAAGCTCGCGAGTCGCGCAGCATGACGGACGCCGAAGAAGCGGTGAAGATCGCCTCCAGTATCGCCATCGAGCAGATCAGCTACAAGGACATCCGTGATCGCCGCGCCGGATTGCAGGAGCTGGTCAAAGAGTTGCGCGCCGAAGCCGCGACCTAAAGCGTTGACACGACCCGATTGAGAATGGCGCCATGGCCCTTGGCACGCATCCAGTTATCGCAGTGATTCCGGCGCGCTTGGCTTCCACGCGCTTTCCGCGCAAGGTCCTTGCGTCCGAGACCGGCAAGCCTCTAATTCAGCACGTGTATGAAGCGGCCGCGGCCGCGGCGCTGGTTGATCAGGTGGTCATCGCGACGGAGGCCGAGGAAGTCGTCCGCTCGGTGGAGCCGTTCGGCGCCCGGGCCGTGCTTACGCGTGAGGATCATCCCAACGGCGCCAGCCGCATCGCGGAAACGTGCGACCTACTCGATGTCCCTGAGGATGCGATCGTTTTGAACGTACAGGGCGATGAGCCGGAGATGGACGCCGGCGCGATCGATGCGGCGGCCAGAGCGCTGGCCGAAAGCGATGCCCCCATGGCGACGATCGCTTCACCATTCGCCGCCGACGAAGATCCGCGTGATTTCAACATGGTGAAGGTCGTCTTAAATGCTCGTTCCGAAGCGCTCTACTTTTCACGCGCGCTAATTCCGCATGATCGCGATGGCCTCGGCCTCTTGGCGCCGCTCAAGCACGTCGGTCTCTATGCGTACCGGCGTCCCTTTCTGCGCACGTACATCAGCATCGCGCCGACGAAGCTCGAACAGACCGAAGTTCTTGAGCAGCTTCGCGTGATTGAGAATGGTCACGCGATCGCCGTTGCCGTGCGCCCGTGCAAGAGCCGTGGCATTGACACTCCAGAGCAATACGCCGAATTTGTGCGGCGTTGGAACACGCTTCAGCAGCGCTGATCCGAATCGCTCGCAAGCAATTGCGGCTTACCGCTTCTCTGCTTCGGATTGCATCTCAGCGAGCTCTCGCTCAAGCTTTTCAACGCGTTCGCGCAACGCTCGTTTACTGCCGTCGCCCGAAAGCCGCGCCGCCAGTGCATCAGCATGGCGGTTGACGAGCTTGCAGTACTCGGGATTCGGGTGCGTCGTCGCAACTCGGCGCATCGCTTCGAGCGCATCCGCATCGCCGATTTCGGCCAGCGCCGCCGCCGCTGCTTCGCGCGACCGTTCCTCAGGGTCGTTCAAGTAGGGGAGCAGTGCCGCGATGGCGCGGTCCGAATCGACTTCCGCCAAGGCTGCGACGGTTTCAATAGCGACGGGGCGCGTGCGCGCCATCCAGCCGATTTCTGAATGCAGGATTGCAGGATCGAGCCCTTCCGCCGCGCCGAGTTCACTCAGTCCGATCAGCGCTCCCTTTCGAACCTGATCGTGCTGCGATTCATCTTCAAGCGCTGAAAGCAGAATGTCGAGATGAGACTCATCGCCGTGCTTGCCGAGCGCTTCCAGCGCCGCAGCCCGCGTGGCATAGCTTTCATCGACGTCCGAGGCTCGCTCCGCAAGAGTGGCGACTGCTTCGTCACCGCCAATTTCGCCCAATGCCTCCACGACTGCCTTGCGCACCCGCGCATTCTCGATCCCACCACCCAGCGCCATCAACAATGTGTCCGCCGCCTGCAATTCGCCAAGCGACGCCGCGCACTTGATGCGAACCGCGACCAGTTCGTTGGTGTCGTTGAGCGCATCGCGGAGCGCCGCGGTGGTCGCAACGCCGTCGCGCTCCGCGAGAAGCACCGCGGCGTCCAAACGTGAAGCGATGGTCGGACCCCGGCGCAATTGCTCGATGATTTGCCGCGTCGGCTGATCCACCGTCGGCGTCATCAGGACGTGCAAATACGGATCCACGATCACCATACTCGGCGCATCATCCAGGGAAACGCTGCGTTCATGTGATCGCTTGGTGACGTCAATCTCCACCCAGGTCTGCGCGCCGCTTTCACTCACGATCAGGATCGGCAAGGTAAAGGCGAACGCGGGGGTCATGGCGTCAATACGCTGCGTTTGATTGACCTCGATGAGCAGCTCACCGGAGTCGTAGTCCCAGGAACTGGCGACGGTGACTTCCGGCGTGCCGGGCCGCATGCACCACTGCTCGAAGAAATGCTCCAGCGAAAGCCCCGAAACGTCTTCCATCGTTTTGCGAAAGTCTGAAGTCTCAACCGACGTGAACTTGAATCGTTCAACGTAGGTCTGCATTGCATCGAAGAACACATCGTCACCGAGCTTCATGCGCAGCATGTGCAGAATGCTCGCGCCTTTCGGGTACGGGTTTGCCGATTTGCGGAAGACATCAACTGAGGAGGCGTACGCGTTGGACACCATTGCGGGGCGCATCCACGCGAACTCATCATCGGGATCAAGGCGATCGTCTGCGGCGACGCCCCGCAGGTTGCTGTAGGTGTCGCGCAGATAGCACTCGTCGTATCCATCACGCGCTTCCAGCCA
Source organism: Phycisphaerales bacterium (assembly GCA_029260345.1). Lineage (GTDB taxonomy): Bacteria > Planctomycetota > Phycisphaerae > Phycisphaerales > UBA1924 > OFTM186. The sequence goes on from JAJDDK010000006.1 coordinate 339,975, forward strand.
CAAAGACTCCAGGTACGTCGCAAAGCCTTCGTTGAGCCAGATGTGCTCCCATGACTTGCATGTCAAGAGGTCGCCGAACCACTGGTGCGCCAATTCGTGCGAGTTGAGTCCGTCGAGATCCGCATCGAGCAGTGCTTTTTCGTCGAGCACGGCGGTGTCGTAGAGCGTCGTTGCGGAGGTGTTCTCCATGCCGCCCCAGCCGAAGTTCCAGACCACGACGTTGGCGTATTTGCTCCACGGGTACGGCTCGTCGAATCGCTCTTCAAACACGCGGACCATGTCCATCGTCGGGCCGAACGTGTGCGGCACGTTGATCCCTTCGCCGGGAGGCGCGTACACCGGCATCGGCAGTCGCTGCGTTCCGACGTCCACCACATCAAACTTTCCGACCACCAGCGTCACGAGGTAACTCACGTGCGGCTGATTCTGCTTCCAGTGGAAGGTCGTCCGTCCGCCGCGCGACTGTTGCAAGGCGAGTTCGCCATTGCTCGACACGAGAAAGCCTTCGGGCACGGTGACAAGGAGCTCTGTCGTCAAACGATCGTTTGAAGCATCGTGGCAGATGAACCAGTTGCTGTTCATGTCCGTCTCGCCCTGCGTGTGAAGCTGGGCGGCTCGGGCGGGGCGGCCCGGCTTTTCTTCACGCGCCGGCGACCAGTACAAACCATCGACGGGGTTGGTCACGGTGAACTGCAGCCGCAGATCATGCGCCACACCGGGCGCCAGCGGCGGATCAAACCGAATCTGAAGCTTCAGCCCATCGTGCGACCAGTCCGGCGAGCCGCCCGAGGAAGGCAGCGTCACATCCGTGATCTCCATTCGTTTCGCATCCAGCGTCAGCACATGCAGCGGAAGGGCGATCGGTTGGAATCGCAGCGTCTCAACCGCCGTCAACCGCTGCTCGTTCATGTCGGGGATGTCAATCTCAAGGCGCATGTGCTGGTAGTCAACAAGCAAATCCGGGGGGTAGTGCCGAGCATCGGCGCCCGTCGCCGCATCGATGTACAGGGGGTCGGACATCGCCGGTGAATCGCCGACGTGCGCATCACGGCAATACACCCAGCCCTGTTCTGACGCTTGCGCCACCCGCGGCGCCGCAATCGTGACCAGAACCAAGAGCATCCCAAAGGCGGTCAAGACCCGTGCTTTCATTCGTAAAACTCCAGTTGATCCGCCTTGAGCGGTGAATTGGTGCGATCGAATTGAAACGAATTGCATTGTTGACAACTGTATCGGTTGAGCGCCGGCGCCGGCGCGGTACGATAGATCATGCCCACCTCACCAAAAGGCCCCCATGGTCCGACCCGCGGCGCCAGCCACGGGAGGGCTGTCACCGCATCCGATCTGCTCGCTTCGGCAGGTGTGAACGCCTCAACTTCGGAGTTCTACAGCCCAATACCCGACGGCTATCGGCGCGGCTACCACAAGTACGTCGTGGTCCTCGGCACGGTCATGTCCGGGCTGGGCAAGGGCATATTCTCCTCATCGCTGGCCAAACTGCTGAAAGACAAAGGCCTCTCGGTCGCCCCGATCAAAATGGAGGGGTACCTGAATGTCGATTCCGGCACGCTGAATCCGTTTCGGCATGGCGAAGTGTTCGTCCTCGATGACGGCACCGAGTGCGACATGGACCTCGGCACCTACGAGCGGCTGCTCGACCAAAACCTCTCCCGCCGCAACTTCACGACCTCCGGGCAGATCTACTCCGAAGTGCTCGACCGGGAGCGGCACGGCGGATACCTCGGCCGCGACGTCCAAATGATCCCGCACGTCACCGGCGAAGTGAAACGCAAGCTTCGCGAACTGGCCATGCATGGTGATGGCCAGCGCAGCGCTGACGTGGTTTTCGTCGAAGTCGGCGGCACCGTGGGCGACTACGAGAACAGTTTTTACATCGAAGCGCTGCGCGAACTCGCCTTTGAAGAAGGCCCTGAGTCGGTGTGCTTCGTGGCGCTCACGTACATCATCGAACCACCCGCGCTTGGCGAGCAGAAATCCAAGGCCGCCCAGCTTGGCATTCGTCGTCTCCTGGAGACCGGTGTGCAGCCGAGCATCGTGGCGTGCCGCGCCGGCCGGCCCGTGAGCGAATCCGTCCTCGAAAAAATCGCCATGTTCTCAAACGTGCCCTCAAAGCGCGTCTTCAGCATGCACGATCGCCCGAGCATTTACACGATCCCCGATGCGATGCGCGCCGAGGGGCTGGATCGCGAAGTGCTTTCGATGCTTGATTTGCACGGCCGCGCGAATCTGGCGCACGAAGATGTTGCACGCGAAAAGTGGAGCACCTTCACCAAGGCGCTGACGTCAAAGAAACAGCGCTCTGTCACGGTCGGCCTCACGGGCAAGTATGCGTCAGTCCGCGATGCCTATGCCTCGATCGACAAAGCGGCGGAGCACTGCTCGGCGCACCTCAATTGCAACGTGGAGCTGGAGTGGATCGACACGACTGACATCACGGATCGCACCGTCGCCGATCGGCTTTCCAAAGTCGACGCCGTGATCGTGCCCGGCGGTTTCGGCCAGCGCGGCGTCGAAGGCAAGATCTCCTGCGTGCGCCACTGCCGCGAAACCGGCCTGCCGTACCTCGGCATCTGCCTCGGTTTTCAGGTTGCAGTCATCGAATTCGCTCGCAATGTGCTCGGCCTCACCAAAGCCAACTCCACCGAATTCGAACCTGAGTGCGCCGAAGCGGTCATCAGCGAACTGCCCGAACAAAAAGAAATCGAACAGCTCGGCGGCACGATGCGTCTGGGCGGACAGGATGTGCACATCGCGCCAGGCACTCTCGCGGATCATCTCTTTCGCCATTCATTCGCCGCGTATGGCGGCGCAGTCGGAACGCCACAGGACGAAAAGGTTTCGCCGATGCTCGTGCGCCAGCGCTTCCGCCACCGTTACGAGGTCGAACCCGCATACATCGAACGCCTCGAAGCGGCCGGGCTCATCTTCTCCGGCCGGCACCCCGAGCATCCGATCATGCAGATTCTTGAGTTGCCGCGAACAGCATCGTCGGGCCCGACGCATCCATACTTCATCGGCGGACAGTTTCACCCGGAACTCACCGGTCGTCCGTTGCGGCCGCAACCGCTCTTCATGGGACTGGTCGCTGCGGCGCTGAAGCGGCGCAATCCGAATCTTGATCTCGGCCCATGGGCGGACGCCGCGACGGCCAGCGGCGTCGCCATCAAGAACCCAACCACTCGTTCACCTCAGCCCTGCTGAAGCTCGCTTCGGCGCGCCATCGTTTCCTGTCATAACACGCAACCCTTCGCCAGAGAGCTGCGCTCATGGTCTGGTACATCCCTGTCCTTATTTTCTTCGCGCGGATCTGCGACGTATCGCTCGGCACCGTGCGAATGATGCTGGTGGTCTCCGGCCATCGCTGGATTTCATCAATTCTTGGCTTCTTCGAAGTGACGATCTGGGTCTTCGCCGTTGGCGGCGCGATCAAATACCTCGAACACCCGCTCGCCGTGCTTGGCTACGCCGGCGGATTTTCGGCCGGCGTGCTTGTGGGCATGTTCATCGAGGATCGCCTCGCCTTCGGTTTGCGCATGATCCGTGTGATCTGCACGGACCAGTCAATCAACGTCGCGGAGAAACTGCGCGAAGCGGGCTACCGCGTCACGCGTCTGGACGGTTCGGGCAAGTCCGGACCGGTTGAGATTTCATTTCTTGTTGTTCGGCGGCGCAAACTCAATGAAGTGCGCGATTTAATCCGCGAATGCGCACCGGAAGCGTTCGTCACGGTTGAGCGTGTGGATCGAGCCACTGGTGAGCTCGAGCCACGCTCGCTGCGCCGTCCCGGCTTCCTGAGCAAAGGACTCATTCGAAAATAATGGATGATTTCGACGCTGCACTTGGTTCATCGAAGTCCTCGTACGCGGATCCCTCGGATTCCAGCCGCACGGAGCCAGTTCGCATTGAACGAACCGCTGAAGGATGGCATCTGCGCGCCAGCATCTGGCTGCCGCGTCCGATCGACGAGATATTTCCATTCTTTGCGGACGCCCGAAATCTCGAAAGGATCACGCCGCCGTTTCTTCGTTTTCAGGTGACCACGCCCGAGCCAATCGAGATGCGCGTCGGCGCGGTGATCGACTACAAGCTCAAAGTGCGCGGGTTGCCGCTGCGGTGGCGCAGCCGCATCACGCATTGGGCGCCGGGCGTCGCTTTCACGGATGAGCAAGTCAAAGGTCCGTACAAAGTGTGGCGGCATACGCACACGTTTGAGTCAGTCGAAGGCGGCACGCGCGCCGGTGACATTGTGGAATACGCTGTCCCCGGCGGGCCGATCGCGCACGCGCTCTTTGTGAGGCGCGATGTGAAGGCAATCTTCGAGTATCGATCAAAGCGACTGCTGGAAATCTTCGGCGGCTAATTCACCCGCCGCCCTCTTCCTTTTTCTTCTTGCTGCCCGGAATCAATCCTTCAAGCGTCTTGCCGACTTCTTCCACGGCTTTGCCTGCCTCATTGCCGATGTCGCCCACATTTTCAAGCAGTTGCTGCGCCTGTGCGCCCAGATCCGCCGTCATTTCGACGCCCATTTCCGACAAGCTTCCGAGTTGGCTGAGCGCTCCACCGAGATCCTTCGCCAGATCACCGGGCAGCAGGGCGCCGCCTTCTTCCACCACTGCGCCCATCACCGCCTGCACAATGACACCGGCGACTTCGCTCATCGAAAGCGGCTTATCAGCGCCAACATCCGTGAGTTTGATTTCCTTGATCGGTATATTGACCACGGTTGGCGTGCCGCCCAACGGCGCAAAACTCGCGCGCACGTTCACATCCTCGATCGACACTTCGCGAATCACGAAGTTCTTGCCTTCTTTGGACGACGGCTGCGCATCCGGCTTTCGATCGCCTTTCACGTGCTCAAGTATCGCGCCGTAGTTGGACTTGCCCTCTTTCCGGTCAATCGTCATCCCAATCCCGGTGAGCCGCAGGTGGGGGAGTTCGATGGTCTCGCTGCGCAGGCTTCCCAGTGACACCGCCACGCTCCCATCGTCGAGCGTGAGAAACGGGTGGTCCGTGAATCCGGGTGGGTTTTCGACACGAAGGCCGGACATTGCAAACGTGCCACCAAAGACGCCGACATCCGCGCTGTTCAGCGTGGTCTTCACGCCAAGCGCCCCCGTCGCGCCCTTCTCAACACCGGCTCGCGCAATCGAATCGATGTACACAAACGCACCGACCACACCGATCACAATGAGCAGGACAAGCACAGCAAGAACACGAACGATGATCTTCATATTGATTATCTCCCCGAAGTCGTGGTCGGCGCCCAGATGAGTCGCCACCATTCTACGCGGCAGGCGCGCTCACTACGAAATCGGCGCAACCACATCCACCAGATGCACTATTTTCAAGGTGATCCGCAGGAAAACGACCGAATTCTCACTCCGGGCACGGCCCCCAGTTGGCAAGGAGCGTCGCGAGATCGTCGCCGTTGACCACGCCGTCGCCGTTATAGTCCGCCGCGCTTTTCGGCGAGGCGCCCCACGTCGAGAGCAGGGTGGCGAGGTCGTCACCATTCACGACGTCGGAATCCCCAGAAATATCAGCGCATGGCGCGCCCGCGGACACATTCCGAAGCGCAAGGTTGTCGATGTACCAACGCGCCGGCGGAAGGGCCGGGAGGGCCGCTGCGGCGCCATCGAATTCGTCGTTCGCCCAGTCTGCGAGAAGGATTTCACGTCCAATGAGCGCTCCCGGGTATCCCGGCGGTTCCGCAGTCGGGTTGTTATATGACACAGGGGGATTTTGGAGCGGCCCATTGGGGCGCGTGATTCCACCCGCCGGTTCTGGTGACATCAACCCCGCTTCACCGGGAAGTCCCATGGCTTTCCAGCGTCCGGCATAAATGAATTCAGAGCCGTCCTCGTTGAGCAGATTGAATTGCTCGATCTCATCGAACGCGAGCGCCGGGCATAAGTCGTGAACGAGCGGCTGGCCCGCGACGGTGTTGTTCGGATTGGTCCGACGATTCAGCACGGCGATCACGTCGCCTTCCTCAAGCGCTCGGAATCCCGTAATGAGTCCTGTAAGGTCGTTCTGCACTTCAGCGATCTGCGGCAGGTTAAAGGGGCTGGCAAACGTCTCGAACGAGACCTCATAAAAGCAGTAGTCTTCGTTCGGATCCGCATCCGGAGGACCGACCGATGTGGCGCCGCCGGAACGAAGGCGCACGGTTCGCGGCGGGGTGACGGGCCGACCGCAACCCACGAAGTCGCGGCCCTGGCGCAGTGTGAAGGAATTGATTCCGGCGATGCCAGGCGAGGCGCCTTCCAAAGTGCCGACAGCATTACCCTCAGCGACCTGCACAGGTGGCGCGGAGCCATCGCGGTCTTCGTCAATCGAAAGCGTCCAGTCGCCTTGATGATCGCTCGTGAAGATCACACGCAACCACGTATTGACCAGCGGTCCGCTGAACGGCGCGCCAGGTGTGATCAGCGAACGGCCGGAATTGACATACGCTCCGTTCTCATTGAGATAGGAAATGTTCTCCGGCGACACAAAGTTCGGAGAATTGGGGCCGCCGAAAACGAACTCGGCGATGCGCGCGCCGGATGGACCGGATGAATCGACCGCAAATCCCAGTCGCGTGCGCGGCGCCGCGACGACCGGGAGACCGTCCACGTTCAGGCTCTCGATGTAGAGATCGAACGTCAGTTCGTTAAGCATTTCAGCATTCGGGAAGTTCTCCGGCGAGGCGATAACCTCCGGGAGGAGCCCTTCGACCGATGGAAAGAGATTTGTCGCCGTCGCCGCATTCGTGTTGCCGTCAATATTCTCGATGCTAAGAACCTGATTCACGCCCTCAAGCGGATCGGTCACGACGAGACCTTGGTTGCGCGGCGTCGCGATGCGCCAGACCGGTTCATTCGTAAAGAAAAAATCGAACCCAGTGACGTCTCCAGCCCCCGGATCGAATGCAACCTGCCCTTGGTCCACGAGTGTCCACCGGCCGACGCCAATGCGATCGCCGGTCTCCGAGTCGCGCACTTCAAACAGACGCGACGTGAAGAGCGGCGTTGGCGCCAACGCCGGGCACTGTGCGTTCGCGCCCGATTGGAGCGGGGGCAATGACGCCGCCGAAATCGCAATGACGCTCTCGACTGGTGGCAGTAATCCTTGTGGATCGAGGCAGTTCTCCACGAGTTGATAGCGGCACACCGGCTCGCCAGCCTCCGGCATGGACATTGGCGCCGGAAGAATGGTGATCTGCGGCTCATTCTGCGAAACGGGGCTGAACGGAACACTGGCCGGGTCGAGAAAAGGCGTTGATCCCTGCCCGTTGATGGTTGTGTAGGACTGGTACGACTCGAAGTCTTCAGCGTATGGAGTCGTGAATGGCGGGCCCGCCGAGATCTCATCGAGATCGCCGTCAAACATGACATCATCAACGTGAAGAATGTCGAACTCGCCATTGACACTGGCGCTGGACCAGAACTCGAATGAATTCGCCGTGCGCGATCCCGCGACCCAGGATTGTTGCGGATCGCCGTATGGGAAGATTTCCGATCCATTAAAGAAAATGCGCATCGAAGGTGGTTCGTCGGAGTCAAGCGTGACTGGCTCAATCTCAACCTGAATCTCGTGAAACTGACCAATGGGGAGAACGTTGACGCCCGCCGGAACGAGCAGGTATCGAAGATTCAGCGGCGGCGACGGCGGCAGCAACCAGTCTTCAGGATTGATCCAGTGCATTTGCATGTATTGATCCTGCACGGATTGGGACGTGTCGAAACTCGGGTTTGGTTGCCGCACATAAAGCTGGCCATCTGCTTGTGCGAACGGCCCGGACGGGTCTGTTCCTCCAAGCGCAATGAACGCGTTCACGTCGCCCGACCGCTCTCGGTCATGCAGGACCACCATGCGCCCGGTCCGTAGGGTTGGAGACATGCGAACTTTCACGCTCGCGACGATCGGTTTTCCCGGTTTCGCTGTTGATCCCGGCGGGAGGGCGGTGCCGAACATGGCGCGAAGTTGATTGTCATTTTGAACATTTTGCTGCGCCAGTGATTGACTGCCGCCGGGCGTTGTGTTCTGGGTGGATGAAATAATCGCGTTGCTCGCGTCGTCATCGAACCAGCGCGTCGTTTGCGTTCGGATCAGCGCTCCGGGCTGGAAATCTTCGAGACTGTCCGAATACGGAAGCGTAAAATCCGGAATGACGCACGGCTGCTCAAACGGAGTTCCGTTGAAGCAGATCGGCCCGAAGAAATAGTCATTCGGTGAGTTTGTGGGGAACTGCAGCGGATCCAGCCCCACGCCGAACTGCACGCCATCGAGTGAGATCGCCGCAAGAAGAGACGATTGTCCGAAAGCGCCGTTCGTGGGCGCAGGCTGATTGAATTGAGTGATGGCGCGGCCGATTCCTTCGATGACGTCGGGGGTTTGCGCATTGTCAATGAAGCCTGGAAAGACATCCACCCAGCCGGTTGGGTCGCCATCGGGCGCGACGATGTCGCCGGTCGACATGCGCGGATCAAGGAATGTCGGGCTTGAGTTGGCGGATTGCGCTGTTTTGACCCAGACGCTCCAACCGACTCCGCCGCCCGCCTGCTGCGACATGTTCGTCATGATGATGAACCACTCGTCCGTTGGAAAATCAAAAAGTGGATGAACGGGCGGCGCGAAAAACTGACCCGTCTGGCCCGAACCCGGGCCCAGGGTCACAAAACGGTCAAGCACGAGTTCTGCATTCTCAAAGGCGCCAAGGAGACCGCCAAGATTTTTTCCACCAAAAAACACGCGCGTGAGGACGAAGCCCTCCTGGAACGAGAGTGGACTCCACCAGAGGCTCGTGTCAGGCACGCCGTCGTCCGTCTGCATTTGCACGAACTGCGTGGCTTGCACCGGATGCTCAAAACTTGGCGTGAGAATGGAGAACGCGCGCGCATTCATCCCAAGGCTGAACGTCGTAATTGGACCCTGACCAAGCGTCTCGCGCGCAAACGCGATGTACCGCTCGATTGGATCGCCATTCGGCGTCAGCCCCGTTGGCGGCGTGCCGCCCAGCGCTGTGAACAACGCATCGTTCGCCATGCCGATGAAGTCGCGGTTTGTCTCCCACGTCACGCCGACCAGCCCATCCTGAAGCGGCACCAGCATCGGCGGCTCACCCACGTCATCCGGTTGCGGCGTAAAGAAACCAAAATCGTCGTAGAACACACACTCCGAGAAAAACGGATTCTGAATTCCGCCCTCGACCGGCGCTTGCGGCGCGAGGATGATCGGCGCTTGAAGACGCAACGATTGCGGCGTCGTCGGAATCGGCTTGATCCATTGTCGTTGCGCGCTCGGCGGCAGATCCTCAAACGCGATCTGTGCGAGCGTCGGCAGCGCAAAGAAAATCGCCGGCGCGGCGAGAGCTAGACGTCGAAGCGTACTCATGGGCATGGCCCCCAATTGGCGAGGAGTGTGGCGAGGTCAGAGCCGTTCACTATGCCGTCGCCGTTGAAGTCCGACGGATGCTCAGGGGGAACCGGTCCCCACGTCGCAAGCAAGATCGCGAGATCCGCACCGTCAACAGTTGAAGTGAAGCCGCCCAGATCGGCACACGGCGCCGGGCCGTTCACATTTCGCAGCGACACGTTGTCGACATACCACCGAGACGGCGGCAGCGGCGCGAGCACATTTGAAACGCCGTCGAACTCATCCATTGCCCAATCGACCAGAATGATTGGCCTTGGTGCAAGCGTTGCAGGAAAACCGCTCGGCTCTTGCGTCGGATCGTTGTAGGACACCATGACCGGCGGCGCCGGGCCATCGGGCCGCGAGATGCCGCCAGCGGGGCGCGGATTGGACTGTGGCGTCCACGGCGCCACATCCAGCGATTGCCAGCGGCCCTCGTACACCGCAACGGCGCCGCTTTCGTCAAGCAGTACAAACATGTCCGATGTCACCGGCGCCGGCGGGCAAGGATCATGCACCAGCGAATTGCCTGCGACAGTGTTGTCTTGATTCAATCGCCGGTTGAGAACGGCGATCACGTCCTGGTTCGGACCAAGCGGCCGCTGGCCGGTCACGAGACCTTGCAGCGTCGTATCCACATCCGCAATGAGGGCTGGGTTCGTCGGGTGTTCAAAAATCTCTTGCACCGTGGAATAGAAGCAGTAGTCGTCGTCCGGGTCAGCATCCGGCGGCCCAATCGCTTGCCATCCGCCCGGCTTGCTTTGCACGATCACCGGCAATGGAACGGGTTCACCGCCACCGATTTCGCGTCCCTGTTCAAAACGAAATGCGTTAATGGTTGCGAAGTCAGGATCGGTCGCATTCACGTCCAGCGGCGGGCGGGACTCGACGAGCACGGGCTCCAGCGGTCCATCACGGTCCTCATCAACAAAGAACTCCCAGTTTCCATTGTGATCGACATGGAGAATCACACGGAACCACGTGTTGATCAGCGGGCCGGAAACGCCCTCGCCGCCACTCACCAGAGATACACCTGTGGAGACTTCATTCCCGCTATTCGACTCAAATCGAATGAAATCTGGTGTGAAGTTTCCAAAGGCCGTACCGCCGAAAATGAGCGATGCAATGCGTGAGCCGGCGACACTCTCAATTGGCAGGATCAGACGCGAGCGCGGCGCCACGTTGGCCGGTTGCCCATCAAGGCCGACACCCTCGATAAATAGATCGAATCTCATTTCATTGAAGATGGCGGGATTCGGAATCAATTTGCGCACTGCCGTCACCGCCGGCAGCAAAGCATCGACTGATTCGTATGTATTCGAGGCGCCCGAAGTGGACTCAATCCCGCCCGGATTGATCACGCGCAACACCTGATTCACACCCTCGACCGGATCCGTCGTCACCACGCCCTGAATCTGCGGCTCAGCGACGCGCCAGACGGGCTCGTAACCAAAGAGGTATTCGAATCCAATGGCGTCGCCACTGTTCGGGTCATAGGGGACCGGTTCAGCGTTCAAAAGTGCCCACTTCCCAACGCCAATGCGCACATTCGCGTCCGGCGTGCGCACGGTGAACGACACCCCGTTCGCAAAGCTCGAACCCATCGCACCGGGACAGTTGATATCTGAACCATCTGGAAGGGGAGGAAGTGAAGTGTGCCGCACGGCGATGACGGAGCCGACTTCGGGAAGCACACCAAGTTCATCAAGACAGATTTCAGTCAATTCATAGCGGCACACCGCTTCGCCCGGCTTCGGATCAAACGCGGGGCTCGGCATGATGGTGAGCTGCGGGTCATTTTGCGAGAGAGGAGTGTCCGGCACACTCGCGGCATCGAGGAACCACGTGAATCCGTGACCATCGATGGTGTCGGTAAGCGGATAGCCTGAGAAATCATCAAGGAATGGCGAAATGAAGTTGGGGCCGGAGGCCATGAATGCGGGGGCGCCATTGAAGAACACATCATCGACGCGCAGAGAATCAATGCCGGACTCTTCGTGACCCGACCAGAACTGCAGTTCATCAAAGATCAATGAATTTGCGACCCAAGTTCGTAGAGGATTGCCAAACGGAAAGAGTTCGGCGCCGCCGTAAAAAACGCGCATCGTTGGGAGCTGATCAGGATCAGCACTACGTGGCTGGACCCCTATTCGTAATTCTTGAAATTGATTGGTCGGAACAACATGGCCGGTTGGCACGAGAATGTGGCTGAGATTCAATTCCTCTTTCGGTGGTGTGGACCAATGGTCTGGTGGAATCCAATTGACTTGAACTTGAGCGTCGTCACTCGGATTGGTCGCGTCAAAATTCGGATTTGGTTGTCGCACCCAAATTGTCGCATCGCTCTCGAGAGGATGCGATGTTGGATCCGTTCCGCCGAGAATAATGGTCGCGGCGTGGTTTCCTATTCTCTTCGAGTCTTGCATACGCACTGCCCAACCGGTTCGCGCCGTAGGCCCCACTCGAAGCTGCGCGGAAACGGTTAGCGGAGAAAATGGCGTGGAGCCTGCGCTCGGAGGAAGGTGCGTGAGAAAAGCCAACTGGAATACATTATCACCTATGGCGTTTGGATATCCCACGGATTGGGCGCCGCCAGGAGTCGTATTCTGGATCGGGCTGATTGTTGTGTAAGTGCTCGGACTGAACCAGCGACTCGTTTGCAAGTTGATGGAAATCGGTTGGTAACTCTCTAGGTCGTCAACATAGCTGAGTGTAAAATCCGGTATGAGACAAGGTGTCTCAAAAACCGCCCCGTCCATGCACAAGGGTCCAAAGAAATAGTCATTTGGTCGAAATTCCGGCATGTTGACAGGGTCGAGTCCTATTCCATACTGCACGCCACTCATTGTTGTTGCGAAGACATAGCTCGCTTGTCCGAAAGGCCCGTCGGTGTACACGGGTTCGCCGCCCGTTGAGTTTGTGGCGACTCCGATGCCTTCGAGTACATCAGGCGTCAATGGATCGTCTGCTCGACCCGGAAAAATCATCACCCAACCCGCTGGTTCTCCATCTGGCGCCACGATGTCGCCAGTCGCCATTGCGGGATCGAGGAATGTTGGTGTTGCCAACACACTATCGTGCGTCTTGACCCATACACTTCGGCCGAGTTGGCCTCCCGCACCGAACGATAAGTTGTAAGACATCGTGAACCACTGATTGACCGGCGCCGGGAATTGTGGGTGCTTGGGCGGCGCATAAAAAGTGCCAACTGACGGAATTTGGTTGACGATATGAAGGTTGACGAATCGATCGAGCACGCCATGTTCATTTTCGAAGGAACCAAGCAATCCTCCAAGCGATGTGCCGCCATAGAAGACGCGGGCTTGGATTGAATTCTCAGTAAATGAGACTGGGCTCCACCAAATGCTGGTGCGCGGCTGGTCGTCGTCCGACGCAAGATACATCGGTTGAGCGCAAATCAGCGGTGCGCCTGAGCCAGGGGCCAAAAGTGTCATCTGAGGCGTTGTGAAATTAAAACCGAGTTGGAACGCCGTTGTGATTGAATCGTTTAGTGTGTCGCGTGCGACCGCGATATAGCGGTCAAACATCGCGCCATTCGGCGCATTTCCTTGTGGCGGCACACCTCCAAGAGAGGCGAAATGTTTGTTGGTCGTGATAATATTGACGAGATCGCCATTCAGACCTCCCAGCCTGAATGAGGAATAGTCCTCGTAGTATGCACAGTCGTCAGGGAAGAATGGATTGCCATCTCCTCCTTCCGTCGGCGCCTGCGGCGAGAGCATGATGAGCGGTTCCCGCACGCCGCGCATTTGGCCCTCAAAAACACGCGGCGAGAGCGCCGGATTCGCCACAATTTCGTTGCTGTTGGGCGATTGCCCAGCCGCACCATTGGCAAAAGAAAACAAAACAACAACCACACCAAGTCCCGTCAGACCGGCGAACGTGCGCACGGAGCCCTGCCTCATGGCTGTTTCTCCTGAATTGTCGTGACAACCATCGTTTGGCCTCGTTTTCTCAATATGAGAACACGAGGCGCCCCATCAATCCAGTGGTTCGCACCAATCTGGGTGCAAGTTCCGAGAATATGGCGAACATTTCCGCCGCCGGGGCGAAAGACTTGAGGGGGTGTTAAGATGGACGGACGATCTGGGGAGGTCGGCGTGCGGAGGGGACACCGCTTGACCGAGTCGCTCCATGGGGCTGGAGAATGATCGAAAAGGGCGATGAGGCGAGAGCGCCTTTGAGGATGTCGTCGTCATCCGGGCGCGAGTCCGGCGGTGCGATGCGCGCCGAGGAATTGCTGCGCCTGCTGGACGCCCATTCCACAACCGTCATTTACATCCGGCAAATCAGTCCGCCGAAACTTGTTTTTGTCAACGCTGCATACGAAACAACGTGGGGTCAACCACGGCAAGAAGTCCTGGACGACTACGCCGCCTGGACGCGGTCGATTCATCCGGCGGATCGCGCACGCATTCTTGCGCAAATGCAGCGGAGTTGGTCCGGCCCTGAGGCGCACGATTTTGAGTTTCGAATTATTCGACCGGATGGTCAGGTGCGATGGCTCCGCAACCGAACCGTCATCGGTGAACTGGATCAACTCTACGCCGTCGGTGTCGCTGAAGATGTCACTGAATCACACCGATCGCGCGAAATGCTCGCCGCACAGCATGAAGTGCTTGAGTCAATTGCGAATGGCGATCCGCTTCTGGAAACGCTTGAGTTGTTGTGCAATGTCATTGAACGATTGGCGCCGGACACACGCGCTTCGATCCTGAAGCTGGACACCGATGGGAAGACCATGCGGCACGCCGCAGCGCCAAACTTGCCGCCGACGTACACCGACGCCGTCGATGGAATGGAAATTGGCCCCGAAGTGGGTTCGTGCGGCACGGCGATGTATCGGGGCGAAATGGTCATCGTTGAGGATATAAGCACGCACCCGTATTGGGCTTTCGTTGCTGAGTTTAGCCTTGAAAATGGCGTGGTTGCTTGTTGGTCGAACCCCATCAAGGGGAGCAGTGAAAACATTCTTGGCTCATTTGCGCTGTATCCCGCCGATCGCCGCGCGCCCAGCCCCGATGAATTCGAACTCCTGGATACAGCCTCGCACTTGGCGGCCATTGCCATTGAACGCGATCTCCACATCAGTGCTTTGCAAGCGGCAAAGGAGAAATTGGAAGATGCGGTGCGATCTCGGACGCGCGAGTTACGTACGACCAATGATCGGCTTGAAAACGAGATGCATGAGCGGCAAGTGGCCATCGAAGCCCTCGCCGAGAGTGAGTCCCGTTTCCGAACGCTGGTGCAGAGCGTTCCTGGTGTGGTGTATCGCTGCAAACTTGATGAAGACTGGACCATGCTCTTTATGAGCGAAGGCGCGAAGGCCGTCAGTGGGTATTCCGCCGAGGAGTTTCTTGCTGCGCCACCGCGATCGTGGGGACAGCTCATCCATCCGGACGACCGCGCGATGGTGGAGCGCATCGTGGAGGATTCGATCTCGGTGCGCCAGTCATTCGTCGCCGAATATCGAATAGTTCATAAAGACAGCTCCATCCGATGGATGTTTGAGCGCGGCCGCGCGGTGTTCGATGGCGATGAAGTGCTCTACCTCGATGGGGTCATACTGGACGTGACGCCCCAGCGACAGATGCAGGAAGCGGTGCGTGAGAGCGAGTTGCGCTTCCGTCGCCTTGCCGATGAAGCGCCGATGTTGGTCTGGATGACGAACGATCAGCGCAAGTGCGAATTCTGCAATCGTGCCTGGGTGAATTTCACCGGGCGCGATATGGAGGATCTGCTCGGCGATGGGTGGCTGGACACGATTCATACCGCGTGCCGTGAGCCATTGACGACTCGACTTCAGGCATCCGCCGCAAAATCTGAACCGCTTCAGATGGAATGCACCATGACGCGCTTTGACGGCGAAGAGCGAATCATGCTCGTGCGGGGCACACCGCGCGAATCGATGAATCATGATCACTTTGGTGGTTTCATCGGCACCGCCGTGGACATCACTGAACTGCGCGCTGTCGAAGAAGAATCGCGGCGGCGCGAGACCGAAGTGGCGCACGCGCTGCGACTGGCGACGGTCGGCGAAATGGCCTCCGCCGTGGCGCACGAACTCAATCAGCCGCTGACATCCATTTCGAATTACGCCACCGGGGCACTGCGTCGCTTGCAGCACGGCGAGATCA
The DNA here is from genome assembly GCA_029260345.1 of Phycisphaerales bacterium. GTDB lineage: Bacteria > Planctomycetota > Phycisphaerae > Phycisphaerales > UBA1924 > OFTM186. Next base: position 355,553 of record JAJDDK010000006.1, read on the forward strand.
CGACTGGCGATCTCTTGAAAGTGCTGAAGGAAGTGGATGAATTGGCCCGCAAGGGCGGAAAGATCATTCGGCGCGTTCGGTCGCTCGTGCAGCAGCGCACGCCGCAGCGCGGCGCCACAAGCCTCGTGCCCATTATTGACAGCGCCATTCAAATGCTGGCGTCCGATGCGGCTGATGCCCGCGCAAAACTCGAATTGCAGCTTGCTTCGGGCGTAGACGCGGCGCTGGTCGACGCCGTTCAATTTGAACAGGTGCTGGTGAATCTCATTCGCAACGCGATCGATGAAGTTCGTGACGCCAATCCGGCCAATCGAACGATCCAGATTCGGACGGAATCGGTTCCGCAAGGAGGGGTCGCCGTCGAGGTCATCGACCACGGTCGCGGGATGCAACTCGAAAAGGATGACGTATTTCAGCCGTTCCGGACGACAAAATCGCAAGGAATGGGCCTCGGGCTCTCGATCAGCCGGTCGATCGTCGAGGCGCATGGCGGCGAACTGTCGTACCATAAAGGAGAGCCGAGCGGGTCGCGTTTTCGTATTGAGCTTCCGCCGCCAGTCGCTGACGCAGACGAGGCATTCGCATGACGACAGCATCAACCATTTACGTCATTGACGATGATGCGACGATCCGAGAGTCGCTGACCTATTTATTGGAATCCGACGGGTTCCGGGTGCGCGCGTACGACTGTGGCGAGGCGCTGCTTGCCGATGAAAAGATGGACAGTGATGGTTGTGCGCTCATCGATTTGCGCATGCCGGGCATGAGCGGCCTGCAACTGCAACGGCTCCTCAACGCTCGGGAGAAGACATTCCCGGTCATCTTCATCACTGGCCATGGCGACACCACCAGCGCCGTGCGCGCCATGAAAGACGGTGCGTATGATTTTCTGGAGAAGCCATTCTCACCCGAGCAGTTGCTGTCGACAGTGCGCTCCGCCATCGCCCGCGGCGAGACCAATGCGCGCAAGCGATCGCTTCGAAACAGGGCTCGAAAGCTCCTCTCTCGACTGACCACTCGTGAGCGTGAAGTGCTGACGCCCGTGGTGCAGGGACTGGTGAGCCGCGACATCGCCGAGCAGCTCGGCATCAGCGCACGAACGGTCGAAGCCCACCGCAACCGCATCATGCAAAAGCTCGAGGTGCGCAACGTTGCGGAGCTCGTGCGGCTGGTGATGTCGGCGAGTGAGGGTGAACAGGCGTCCGACGCTTCGTCTGAAATCGCGAAGTGATCAGATTCGTGGGACGCAGCGATTGCCGCGATCTTTGCCGGTCATCAATTCGCCACTTTGTGCCCGCGCCAACCTTTGCAAACACCTCGTGTTGATGGTGTCGGCGGCGCCTATTGTCCTTTGGCGAACTCGAATGACGCCCTGGCTGTCCAATCAACAGAGGAGAGGCACAATGACGCAGCGCATGAACTATTACAAGGCTGCACCGGAACTCTTAAAGGCGATGTTGGAAGTCGAGAACCGTCTCGAATCGAGCGGCATTGACTCAACGATCCGCCATCTTGTGAAACTTCGTGCCTCTCAGATCAACGGCTGCGCGTTCTGCATTGACATGCACTGGAAGGACGCCCGGGCCGCAGGTGAATCGGAAATGCGCCTGTATTCGCTCGATGCGTGGCGCGAGTCGCCATTCTATTCTGAGCCAGAGCGAGCCGCGCTTGAATGGACTGAATCGCTGACTCGCGTTTCGGAGACGCACGCGCCCGATGAGGCGTACGAACTCGTTCGCGCGCAGTTTGACGACAAACAGCTCGCCGAACTTACGTGGGCGATCGCGGCGATCAATGCCTGGAATCGAATGGCGATCGGCTTTCGCGCTCAGCCGGGCGCGTATAGGCCGGCGTCACTTGCATCGGCCGCTCAATAGGCGGTTTTTCAGTGTGCGCCGTTTGTCACGCCGGCTTCTCAATTACAAACCGCAAGCTCGTCAGCGGGCGCCCATGCCGGTCCGGCCGGGTCACGGCGCCGTCTTGAACGCCGCCGACGCGCTCCGCGGCTTTCTGCGAACGCACGTTGTCCGGCCCGACTAACAGAACCACGCGATCCACAAACTGGAAGGCGTGGTTGAAGAGCAATTTTTTCATGTCGGCGTTGTATTTTCCGCCCCAGTGACTCCGGGCCAGGAACGTCCACCCGATCTCAATTTCGGAGCGTTCAAGATCAAGCCCATAGAAGCGTGTGGAGCCGATGACATTCCCGGTGGCGCGATCGATAACGACGAATGCGCCGCCGGAGTCAATCGCCTGCGCAAAGTACAGACGAAAAACATCTTCCTGATGCCGGTCGTGCGCCGGGTGTTGTTCCCAGATCAAAGGATCGCTGGCGACGGCGTAGAGCGCCGACCAGTCCGTGGGCGTCAAAGGGCGCAACTCGACGAGTTCGCCGATGAGGTGAGGTTGAAGTTTGAATTGCACTGCTCGTCCGATCTTGGCATGCAGGATGGAATGATCGGATTGTAGAAGCGCGGCGCTATTTTGCTGGCTTGGGAACGTGCTGGTCAATCAAAATCTGGTTCCCATCCGGGTCCTGAAACACAAGGCTCGCCGGGCCGGTGCTTTCCGAATCAGCTTCCATCAGAAGCGATATGCCTTCTGCTTTCAGCTTCGCCTGAATGGCACGCACATCCTGGAAGTTGTCCAGCGTTTCCTGCTTGTGATTCCAGCCCGGATTGAACGTCATGATGTTCTTTTCGAACATGCCCTGAAACAGACCGATCGTCGTCGTGTCGTTCTGAAGAATCAACCAGTTCTGAGCGGCGTCCCCGCCGACCTTCGCAAAGCCAAGCTTTTCGTAAAACGCACGGGAAGCGTCAAGATCCTTCACGGCGAGGCTGACGGAAAAATTGCCAAGCTCCATTCGCTTGTCCTCCTGCTGAGGCGCGGACTGCGCTGATGAGACGAATTGACCAGCCGCAAACCCGAGCAGGGCGGCGAACGACAGAATAATTGGGCGCGAATGCGTCATCCGAAAGCTCCGGACAGAGAAAGTAGAATCACCGGGACCAACTGACTCGGCCCGCATTGTGGGCCATCGCGCTGCCGGAGGCTTCACAAATCTTGCGGAATGAGGATGCAGAATCAGTTTCCGTTGCAAGCGACTACATCAGCCGCGTGAATCGCGCGATTGACTCCATCGTCGCCAACCTCGACCGGCCGCACCGTCTCGACGAGATCGCCGCCGCCGCGCATTTTTCGCCATTTCATTTTCATCGCGTCTTTCAGGCGATAGTCGGCGAAACACCAAGCCAATTCGCCAAGCGCCTGCGGCTCGATCGCGCCTTGACGAAGATGGCCCTTGAGCCGGGCGCTTCGCTCACGACCATCGCCCTTTCTTGTGGCTTTTCATCCTCCGCTGATTTCTCGCGCAGTTTTAAGCAGCGCTACGGCGTCGCGCCCAGCGCGTTTGATATTCAGTCCTGGCGATCGAAGCGAAGCGGCGAGCTGGACGAACTGATGGAGAGTTATGCCGCGTCTCTGCACATCACCCGTTTGCCCGAAGGTGAAAATCCGGATGGTTTCGAAGCGAAAGTGCGGCGGATTGAGCCGCGCACGGTGGCGTACATCCGCGTTCTCGACCCGTACAATAATGGTCCAAAGGTTGCGGAAGCCGCGGAGCGACTGGTCGCGTGGGCCGAAGCGCGCGGCGCGGCGGACAACCAGTGGCTCGGCTATCAGTGGGAGAACCCCGAAGTCACACCGTTGAAGGATTGCCGCTACGACGTGGCGGTCGTCCTTGACAACTTCGAGCCGGAAGGGGAGATCGGGCGGTACGAGTTTCCTGCCATGCGCATCGCAGAAGTGCAGATGTCAGGCGGGATTGATCTGGAGATTCGCGCGCTTGACTGGCTGTATCGCACATGGCTCCCAACGAGTGGTTATGTGCCCGATGACCAACCGGGTTTCGAGGCATGGGCGGGGCGGCCGTTTGCGCACGGGTTTGAGCATTTTGAGTTGAGTCTGCAGTTGCCGATCAGGAAGATCAAATAATTTAACCAGCTTTCGGTCTGTTTTTGATTGAATGACAGATGATCATTGAACCGTGATCACAATTTTTCCGCGCGTATGACCTTTTTCATTGAGATCCATCGCGGCTGCGGTCTCTGAGAGCGGAAACGTCGCGCTGACATGCGTCTTGACTTTGCCTGAGGCCATCAGCTCCGCAACTTTGGCCAGTGCTTTTCCGTTTGCCGGTGTTGCGAGGAATGAGCCGCGGATTCCGTATTGGTCCAATTTCTCTTGCGGCAGTTTGCTCGTGATCGCGACAAGATAACCGCCTGGTTTCACGACCGTATAGCTGCGCTCAAGCACCTCGCCGCCAATCATGTCGAAGACGACATCAACGTCATCGACCACGTCTTCGAAGCGTTCAGTGTTGTAGTCAATGACGACGTCAGCACCAAGTTCGCGAAGAAACTCATGGTTCCGTGGTGAAGCGGTCGTGTACACCGTGGCGCCAATCGCATGTGCAATTTGCACGGCGTAATGACCAACGCCGCCAGCGCCCGCCTGAATGAGCACCGTTTGCCCTTCTTGCAACTTGGCGCGTTGAACCAGTGCATACCACGCCGCCAGCGCGGACACCGGCGCGCCCGCGGCTTCTTCATGGGTGATGTTTGGTGGTTTCCGGGCGAGTTCTCGCTCGGAGCCAACCGCGTATTCCGCAAATGCTCCGCCGTTGGAGAGATATCCAAAAACCTCGTCGCCTTCCTTGAACGTCTCGACGCCCTCGCCGACGGACTCCACCACGCCGGAGACGTCGTACCCAAGCACGAGCGGCATGTACTGACTGAGATCGCCGAATCGCCCGTCGCGAGTCTTCCAATCGCCCGGAATCACTCCGGCGGCATGCACCCGAATCAACACCTGCCCCGCTTTGGGAGTGGGCTTAGGCGTCTCGTCAAATCGAACGGCTTCCGGAGTGTTGTTGTGCGCATGCAAACACACCGCTTTCATGGTCGCGGGTTTGATTGATGGCGCGGCGTCATTCTGTCCAAGACTCGTCAGTGTGAAGAACGAAATGACGCAAAATCCTGATAGGGCTACGCGAATATTCATCTGTGTTCCCCGATGAGAAAACATTCGACTCGGTGCGCTCGACGAGTGCACGGGGGTTGTACACATTGAAAACAACGCGGATGCGTGCCAGTGGCCTTACTTCAACTCTTTTCAAACGGTTGCTCACCGAGTTGTCGATGGTGAGAGACAGCAAAAGGAGTTCGGAAAGAAAGAATACTTAGCTGCGCCTGTTGGCGATGTCAGATGCTCCAACGATGAGTTTCTGCGCTTGGGCATCGCACATTTCAAAGGCCACGTAGGTCAGCAAGGTCTCGTCACGCCACCGGCCATGCAAATGCTGCACACGGCTCAAGGCGAGAGCGAAATGGCCGTGGGATGGTTCATCTGCGAACTCCACGGCAAACAGATTCAATACTATGGCCGCGCCGACGAGCGTTTCTCCGCGGCGATCATGCTCCTGCCGCGCCATCAACGGGGAGGGGTGGTGTGCACAAATGTCGGTGCTCAGTCAGTTGCAGCTTGGAATGTTGTCTCGGCAAGGCGCGTGCGTTCGGCGCCGTTTATCGACCATGTCTGGACGCGGATGGATTCGGCGCGGAGACGCTCAAGACGCTGTTCGATGCGCATGTTGTTGGTGTGGTCAGCGCGCTTCGCCTGAATCACGATCGCCTCGCCGTCGATGTCGACGGTTCCTTCATCGATCGCACCGGAGCCATGGATGGTGAGTGCGTGAATAATCTTGGTGTGAGGATGCGGGTAGAAAATCGTTTCAAGGATGGGTTTATTGATGCGCGTGTCAATGGTGCGCATCAGGATCGCTTCGTTGTATGGAATCCAGGAAAACGTCGTGCGCGTGGTGTCCGTTATCCATGTGGATTCAACAAAAGGGAGGAACGATTTCAAGTGCTTGATATGTTCGGGTGGTTCGGTCGCGCTTGCCGGGAGTGGGGTTGTGTCTTCGTGTTTGGTATAGGACCAATTTGTTATGGAAGGGTCAACGGGTTGTCCCTGGTCTTTGATCCAGTGGTTGTTGTAACTGGTTGGGGTGTCGAATGTCCAGACGGAAAAGATTGTTCGTGTGGGCTCGGGGGACCATGAAAACTCGTTCTGGTCATAAAAAAGTTTCATGTCGAATCGAAGGTCTTGACCTTCGAGTGAGGTCAGCGTTCCTGTCTGGATGAGACCGGGTGCGGAGAGCGCCAGCACGGCGAGTTCGTCGCGCTGGGGGTGGTAGTAGATGACACGGAAGGACCCGAAGATGGATTCGTTTGTGGCTTCGCTGTTTGAGGTGTGGGAGGTCATCGCGTGTTTTGATGGTCCCCACGTCCATACATCACGTTGCTGATGGCCGTTCGCTGGGGTGGTGCGCCATTCGCCTTCGGGAAGGTGAGCGACGGGATCGAGGCGCGGGTTGGGAAGTTCAGCATTGATGTGGTCGATGGCGGCTTCGAGATCGAACCAGATGTCGTGGTTGTCAGGTTGAGGGCTTGCGCGGAACTCGATCATCGACTCAGTGTCGGAAATGGCGCGGGAGTTGGTTCTGAAATTGACAACCATGGGCTTAAAAGTGGCGAAGCCGTCAACGAGCTTCATGGCGCCGCGGTGTTGGTGATCGGACGTTTGTTCGATCGTGACTTCGACTTCGTTTGGCGGAGATTGCGGCTTGTGTCCGACGCCGAATGCGCTCATAAGCCCGGTGTAATAGATGTCAATGAGTTCTTCGAGACGTTCGGTCGTGGGCGTGGGTTCGTCGATACGAAGGACGATGGCGTAGGACCAGAAGTTGCCGGAGTCGGGATCTCTCCAGCCTGGGGGAAAGCGAAGTTCTTCGACACCGGAAGGCAAGTCAGGCGCGAAGCCTGGGGGGAGTTCGATTGTTTCACGCGCCCAGTTGTTGATCGTGATTGGGTCGGTTTGCGCGAAGGTGTGTGAGGCGAATGTGCAAGCGAGTGCACCGATAAGACAAGTGCGCGCACGGAGGCAGGGTCGGTGCATTGTGAACTTTCGGGTTGAGATGGAAAACCGATGGATGCACGGCAAGCCGCGGTGCATTTCGTACCGATCGCCGAGAATTAGGATTCATCTCAAATGGAATCGCTGCGCGCGTATAGCGCATCTACTCGCGGAATCCGTTGAGGCAACAGTTTCCACTCTTGCAAATCGGGGCGGCGGGATTTGAACCCACGACCTTTTGACCCCCAGTCAAACGCGCTACCAAGCTGCGCTACGCCCCGGAATGTGAAGCCTCGAAGTCTACGCAGAGGCCCGCCGCGCCACAACTTCCCGCGAGACGGGGACACCCCTCCAGCGAGCCGGGCCGTCCCCGGCCCGGTCGACGCAAGAAAACTGAGCACATGGTGGTATCTGACGTTGACCGGGGCGGGGACGCCCCGGCTCGCTCTTCGCCTTGCAAAAAAACAGCCGCGCCATGGTTGACGCGGCTGTCGAAACTTCATCAGTTCGTCACTTCAAAGTCGAGACGGCTCAGCTCGCGCGCTCGGAACCGACGCGGGTGAACTTGATCTCCATCATCTTGTATTCCTTGCCGGACTTGGGATCCGTGCCGTGCATTTCCAGCGTCTTGGTGTTCTTGCCGGTCACGCGTTCGATCTCGCGCATCACGCAGGGCTTGTCGGTGAGCGGGCACATGTAGTTGTACGTCCACGTCAGCGTCGTGCCGTCGGAGGCGAGTTCACCGTCGCCGCGCATCATGCCTGTGGAGTGGTTGTCGATCCATGTGCTTTCAAACTGCTCGGTCAGGTTGTTGAAGCCGTAGATGCCAAATCCGTTGTACATGCCCATGCCCGGCATTTCGCCTGACATTTCAACCTTGATGTAGCGCCCGTCCATCATCGGTGAAGCTTTGGACGTGCCAGTGCTCTTGATGGGTTCAGCGCCGGGCGCCATCCACATGGTGGTCTCGGCGCGCCATGTTCCGATGGACTCAGCGAGAAACTTGTGCATCTCGCCGGGTGTTCCGGCTTCCATCATTTTCTGCATGTCTTCGGGCGTCCATCCCGGAGGAAGCTGCATGTCTTGATTGGACGGCGGCTCTTCGGCGACGGCGGTTGTGACGGACACGAGCAACGAAGCGCCGGCGGCGAATGCAAGTGCGGCCGCGCCGGTCAGAGCGAAACGATTCAAGCGATTCATGATCAGATCTCCTAGTCCTCAAAGGGAATTTGAAGGGAATGCCACCACTCATATTCTAGGGGGGTGGATGCTCTGGGAGTTTTGGCTCAGAGTCGACAATCGCGCCTTATTCCGGTCAGCTTCCACAAGGGCGCCTTTCCAGCCCGGGCCGGGCGTGTCCTTCTTGCTACGTTATGAAATATGCCCTCCATTCTGATTACGAACGGCCGCTTGATTGACCCTGCCTCCGGGCGTGACGAGGTCACCGACGTTGCGATTCAGGATGGGACGGTGGTTGAGATTGGCAGGGGGCTTGCCTCGGCAGGCGCTGACGAAGTGATCGACGCCGAAGGGCTGATTGTTTCGCCGGGGCTGATCGATCCGCATGTGCATCTCCGTCAGCCCGGGCAGAGCGAGCGGGAAACCATCGAGACTGGAACCGCCGCTGCCGTGGCGGGGGGCTTCACGACGGTCGTCTGCATGCCGAACACGGCGCCGGCGATCGACACGCCCGAAGTCGTTGAGTGGGTAATTGCGAAAGCTGCGGCCGTCGGTTTGTGCCGCGTGTTTCCGGTCGGCGCTGCAAGCGTCGGTCGAAAGGGCGAGCAGCTTGCCGAGATCGGTTTGATGGCGGACGCCGGGGCGGTCGGCTTCAGTGATGATGGGGATGTCGTTGCTGACGCCGGTTTGATGCTCAGCGCCCTTCGCGCAGTCAAGCAAACCGGCTTCGCATTTATGCAGCACTGTCAGGAGCCGTCGCTGACGCGCGGCGCCTCAATGAACGCCGGGCCGCTGGCGACTCGACTTGGCCTGATCGGCTGGCCGTCCGTCGCTGAGGAAATCATCATTGAGCGTGATATCCGCTTGAATCGCGCGATCGGCTGCCGCTACCACGTACAGCACATCAGCGCGGCTGGGTCCGTCGAAATTGTGCGCGCCGCCCGAAGCAATGCAGACGGGCGCGAATTGATCACGGCGGAGGCCTCGCCGCACCATTTGCTGCTGACGGACGACGCCTGCGATGGCTACAACACCAACGCAAAGATGAACCCTCCGCTGCGGACTCAGACGGACTGCGACGCGATTCGGCAGGGTGTCGCCGATGGGGTCATCACGGTTCTTGGCACGGACCATGCGCCGCACACCGCTGAGAGCAAAGCCGCTGATTTCGAGTCCGCATCGTTCGGGATCACCGGGCTGGAGACGGCGCTGCCGCTTTACGCCGAGGCCCTGGTGCACTCCGGCGCGATTGATTGGCCGCGGCTGATCAAGCTGATGACCCTGAATCCGGCCAAACTGTGCGGCCTCGAAGGGCATGGACTCGGTCAGATCAGCGTCGGAGGGCCTGCGGATCTCACCTTGATCGATCCGGACCAGGTGTGGACGCACCGGGTCGAGGATTCCCGAAGTAAGGCTCGAAACTCACCGTTTGACGGCCGAACTCTCCGCGGCCGCGCCGTCGCGACCATCGTGAATGGTGAGATTCGGCATCGCGACCCGGTCCGGTCGCCCGCCGCAACGTGAAGGTTTCAGACTCGAAAGCCCCTTTCGAGTTGCCCAATCGCCATTGAGAGGTACACTGGAAGGCCCGGCCCAGACCGAGGTCCGGGGTCGCCGACCCAGATTCGTCCCAGGTTGGCGAAGGTGGTTCAAATCGAAATTACGGGCGCGGCAAGGTCGCCGCGCTCAACGAAGCGCGCCCAGTGGTGACGCGAATGACGCAGTGACGAAGTTGGCGCGAGCCATACGACATTGCGGCGATCGGTCCTTCTCGTCATCGGCGACGCTGCACTTGGAAGAAAGGCTCCCATGGCCAGCTCTTTGGTTGAAGATCTCATTGAATCGGGCATTCACTTCGGGCAGCGCGCCAGCGGCTGGAACCCGAAGATGGAGCCGTACATTTACGGCAAGCGCAACGGCATTCACATCATCGACATCAAAGAGACCGTCAAGGGTCTTCTGCTGGCGAAGAAGTTCATCCAGCGCACCGTCGCGGATGGCAAAGACGTCTGCTTCGTCGGCACCAAGCGTCAGGCCAAGACGGTGCTCGAAGAGCGCGTCGGCGGCATCAAGATGCACTACGTCACGGAGCGCTGGCTCGGCGGCACGCTGACCAACTTCCGCACGATTCGCTCGCGCCTCAAGCGACTTGAGGAGCTCGAAGCAATCGCGGCGAAGGACAATTTCGAAAGCTACTCGAAGAAGATGGAAAGCCGTCTTCGTCGTGAAATGGCCAAGATCAAGCGCAACCTCGAAGGCATTCGGCACATGAACAAGCTGCCCGGCGCCATGGTGGTGGTTGATGTTCGCCGCGAAACCAATGCACTGCGCGAAGCCCGCAAACTCGGCATCCCGACGGTGTCGCTGATCGATACCGACGGCGATCCGGATATGGTCGACATTCCGATCCCGGGCAATGACGACTCCATGCGCGGCATCGATGTCGTGATTCGCGAGTTGTGCGCTGCGATCGTTGAGGGTCTTCAGGGTCGCCAGGCCTCAAATGAAGGCGCCGACGATTCCGCCGGTGGTCAGGATTCGCAGCCTCGCCGTCGCAGCAGCCGTTCCCAGTTCCGGGCGTCTGACGAACCCGGCGCCGCGGGCGCGGATGAAAAAGAAGCGGCTTCCGTTGGCGCCGCCGCCCCGGACCAGACGCCGGGCTGAATCGCTCAACGCCCGCACGATACGGATCGAATAGTTCACGAATTGAAACCAGCAACACGCGGCGCCAATACCGCGCCAGCGTCACTCACAGGTGATTTCAGGATGGAGAGTTCGCAGATGGCAGAAATCAGCGCCAAGGACGTCATGGCCCTTCGGACCTCGACGGGTATGGGAATGATGGACTGCAAGAAAGCGCTGCACGAAGCTGGCGGTGACCTTGTCGCCGCCGAGGAATGGCTGCGCAAGAACGCCAAGGGCAAGATGGACAAGCGCACCGAGCGTCCCGCCGGTGAAGGCCGCATCGCCATCAAGGTCTCGGATGACGGCCGCAACGCCGCCATCGTCGAACTTCGCGCTGAGACCGACTTCACCGCAAAGAATGAGCGTTTCCTTGCGATGATCGAAAAAGTCGCGGATTACGCCCTCGCGCAATCCGCCGGCGACATCAGCTTGGACGATTCCATCACCAAGCTCGTCGACGATGTTCGTCTGACCACCGGCGAGAATGTGCAGTACGGTCGCGGCCACAAGATCGAAGGCGGCGGACAGACGGCCTACGGCATTTACATTCACCACGACGGCAAGACCGGCGTGCTGGTGCAGGGCGAAGGCGACGTGTCGGATCATCTGCTGCGCGACGTCGCAATGCACATCGCAGCGGTCGAGAGTCGCCCGCTGGGAGTCACGACGGACGATTTGCCTTCCGACATGGTGGAGAAAGAGCGAAGCGTCGCCCTTCAAGAGATGAAGGACAGCGGGAAGCCGCAGGAAATCATCGAGAAGATTGTCGAGGGCAAGCTTCGAAAGCTGTTTGAAAGCTTCGCGCTCCTCGAGCAGCCCTTCGTGAAGGACGACTCCAAGAAGGTCAAGGAACTGCTGCCCAAGGGTGGCTCGATCGTGTCGTTCTTCCGCTGGCAGGTTGGCGAAGGCGCCTGAGTCAGCGCAGCGACCATTCAAGTGAATAACGCAAGGCGTCGGGCATCATGCTCGGCGCCTTGTTTCATTGACACGTGAGAGAGTTTTTCACGAAGCGCGGGGCGCCGGGTTCGCCGGTGCGATGCGCTTGCCGCTGGCGGCTTCCGCGACACGCTTAACGCTGCTTTCGGGAATGGCGAAGCCGTGAAAACCGAACTGCTTCTGGAGCGCGTTGAAGTCTTCCGCCATCGGCGCCGGAAGCGACGTGGCGCCAGCTCTTGGTGATCGCGATGCGTCAATGTGCGCTTCGCACACGGCCAGCCAGTCGCGCCGCGCGCCGAGGCCGGTGAATGCCGCGATTTCACTGAGCGTTTCCCGCGGGGACTCGGTCAGATCCGAGTAACGCACATCCAACATGCGGCTTCCCAACATGGACCGGAATCGGTTCGCCTCGTGCAAGGAGACGAGCCATTCGTAAGCGCCGCGCTGTTCGTTTGATTGAAGCTGTGGGGCTTCAAACGGGTGATACCCAAGCGAAGCGCCGTCGCGCGCCAGCAGTCGCCACTTCACGTCGTTCTCGCCCCACCACTGGTTGAAGTGTGGCTTGCCGGCGATTCGGTAGGAGTTCTCGCCCGTGAGCCGCGCGATGGAGTGCGCGACATCCACGCCGTCACGCACGATGTGAATGAACTTGCAACCGGGCGCAATGGCGTCCAAATAGCTGATGCGAAGCGCATTGATTGGAGTCTTTTCGATGAGCACATGCGACGGCGATGACGCGGCGAGTCGCCCGAAGAGCGCATTGAATCGTTGCGCAATTTCCGGCGTCGCGTCGTCGGCGCTCAGGCTGCATGCGGCAGGGGCATTTTGGAACAAGTGCAGCATGTCCGTGCGTGAATCAACCGCCGTCCACAAGTGGTACGGCTCGAAAAGATAGTGCGATTGCGGGTGCGACTGGAGCAGCGTTCCCAGGATAGTGGTGCCGGAACGGCCGCATCCAATCACAAACACCGGCGGCGTTCGGAACGGATGATTCCGCGAGGACGACGCTTTGCGCCGAGCGCCCATGTAACGCGCTTGCAGACGGATCCGCCGCGCCACAGGAAGAAACGGCTCAATCGTTGAGCGCTTCACGAAAGACTCGCAATCATCGTGATGGTGGTCATGGGTTCTCCGCACGAGGCGACGGTGGGTCGCCGGATGAAGTGCTGAGAAAACCGTACCCGTCGATTCTTCGGCGACTGTCAAGAGTGCGTGTGAGATTCATCAAGGTTGCGCGAAGGGCGAAGGTGCTGACGGGCGGGCGCAATTGACTCGGTTGACGGGTGTGATCGCGCGCACGGCAACACAATCGATCGACTTCGGTCCGATACAAATGTCGCTCGCGAATCGCGAGTGGCCGGAGGCGTCAGAATGTGGTGATGGAGCGCCGCCAATCGCAGCGTGCGGGCCTGTGGCGGCGCCCACCCGCCGCGGCTTGATTTCCAGCCATCCCTCGCGAGAATGCTGATCCGCCGCGGGCGTAGCTCAATGGTAGAGCGTCAGCCTTCCAAGCTGAATGTTGAGGGTTCGAGTCCCTTCGCCCGCTTTCGATAAGTCCTTCCGAACGCTTCGGATGCGTACCGCGTCCGTGGATAGGTGCGCGGCTCGAAACCCAATGACGACTATCGCGTCTTAGCGAGCCGCGGTCGGGTTCGATGCGCAAGATATGAAAAAAGCGATGCAGGAAGCTGCCGAAGTATCGATTCCACACAGTCAGCGTTCAGGCCGTCATATCCCTAGGCGCCCATGACGACTACCGCGGTCAGCACGGTCGAAGCTCCGGCCGGGGGCTTCCAACGCCGGGCCGTTTTTTGTGCGCTATACCGCCGAACGCATTCACATAGCGCTGCCGTGCGAAGTCGCCAGATTCTCGTCAAAAAGGTTTGAATTTGCCGCTTCATGCACGTGGATGCTGCTTCTTGGCATCAAGTACGCCCATGTGCGTGGGATCACTCAAAATGCGCTTGACAGCAGGCTTGCGAACGTTCAACATATTGGCGGCGAGTGCATTGAAAACCGCCGAATTAAGAACTTAATCGCCCCATATCAAACAACTTAGACCCCCACCCGCGATTCGCGCGAGCGATTTCATTTGGCCTTGCATCTTGCGCCGTTTCCGGCCCCAGCGCTTTGGGCGGTGATACTCGCGCTTGTCGCGGCCATGAAATTTAGAAGGGCCACAGAATGTCCAGGAGGCACGCGTGACCATGAACCATGAATCGTCATTAGAAGAAGAAAGGAGGCGCACGTGCTCGCAAAACTCATAGCGAGAATGCGGCTTTCGCCGGCAACGCCTTAAAGGCCCGCTAGGGCGCCCAAGGCACCTGGCCCCCCGGCACACTGCGACAATGCTCAAGCCAAAGGGCAGGGGCTCCATGCCAGACGACCGCGCTCATGAGGATCTGCTGTGGCATCGCAAGTCTCTTGAGCAGAGCCGTCGGAGAAACTGGTACAAATATCGGATTGATTGATCACCAAGACGATACGCGGACCAGAATCCAGGTCTACGGGTCTCGCCACCGTCCGCTAGGCAGCGAACGGTGGCTTTATTTTGGGATCAGACCACCGATGGAGATCGGCAGAGACCTCGGGGTAGACGGATTCCCGGGGCCGTTTTTGCACCGGTACATTCAGAATCCCCTGCGAAGTGAGCTAGGATGCCAAAGTGAAGAGACTGGTTCGATTTGTGGACCAATTGCAGCTTGCGGGAAAATACCTTCACGAGGAAGGCACGCAGTTTGCCAGACTATCACTTGTCTTGGCCGACAACGTGGTGGAATTGCTGGTCCACGAGAGGTGCCAGCAACACTTGATAAAGGACGAATTTTGGGGCGTGATGTTTGAAAGGCGCCTTTCGAAAAGCGATCGTGAAGCTGCTCGGGGACAATCATTCAAAGACAAGATCAATTTGCTTGTTCGACTTGGAGATATTCCTGAGGACGTATGCGAATTTGCAAAAAGGGCGCACGAGATTCGCAATCAGTGCTACCACGAAGCGGTCAAATTGGAGTCCGTGTGGTGGCGCGTTGCGTGGTCGTATCATGAACTCGCGTGCAAAATGTTCAAGCACCTGCGGGCTCCTGGGATTATTTGGGGCCCGGCATTCTCACCATCCAATGAAACGCAAACGCTGTTGAGGGCGGCTGGCATTGAGTCGGCAGGAGATTTTGGTGGCGATACGGATGCGGTTGATCGATTGACGAACCTGATTCGAGGCGTAAAGCCGCAACCAATCACAACGCTTCAAGAAGTGCTTACGAATGCAGCTCAAAGCAGAATCAGAAACCTTTTGGAGCAACTTGAGTTCATCGCGCATGACGGATTAGACACAGAATCGTTGGAAGACGCACTATTCGAATCGTGTTTTGGGGCAACGGTTGATGTGTCGAAAATCTCCAGCGAATTCGACATGGATTCTTCGGACGGAATCAAAGAATTCATTAAAGCCCTCGATCGCGAGCGTTTCAATTATTCACCGCCAGTCACCCTGAAGCGGGTTTACGGGTGGCAGCGTCGTGCGAAAGCGCTGAAGGGCGAGAATTCCGAGTCACATTGCATGAAGAAGTTCATGGACCTGCTCCGAGAATCAGAAGTCATCTACGCGTACGTCGATGAGGCCTCGACGACGCTGGATCAAAAGATCCAGGCGGAGATCGACAGCTATCGCGGAAAGTGACTTCAATTGCCGTGTTCAAGTTGCCCGAAGCAGCGCGAACCAGCCATCGACAGTCAACTCTCTGCTGCTTTCGGTATGAATCGAGATTGCCAAGGTGTGCAAATTCAGGACTTGCCAGAGCACCTTCCAAGCTGAATGTTGAGGGTTCGAGTCCCTTCGCCCGCTTTGTTTCGGCCGTCGCTTTCGCGGCGGTCGTTTTCATTTTTGGTCGCGCGTTCATTGAATACAAAATCGAAGGGCACAAAAAAGACGCCGGGCGCGCCCCGCGAGAGCCTTGGCTCTGGCAGGACGCGCCCGACGTGCTTTCAAAGAGATCGCGATGAGGCGATCAGTTCGGAAGAATTACTGCGATTGGAGCGACAGACCCCAGTTCGAGAGCATCTGGGCCAAATCGAAACCGTTCACGATGCCGTCTTCGTTCAAGTCGCCCGACTGGACGGACTCGGACACCGATACCTGATCACAAGGATCGACGGGCTCAGACATCGGGCCGCCATCCGCGCGGCGGATCTGCAGCATGTAGGTGCCGCACACGCCGTGCGGTTCGTAGGTGATGTCGTTGAGACCATCAAAGTTGTCGTCGCCCTTGCCGGAGATGGCGAAGGTGATGACGCCGTTGATGTCCGCGACCACGCAGAGCTCGGAGTAACCAGCGGCCGGGCCGCCGTCATCGTCGCCAAAGATCAGGTCGCAGTTCTTGTCGAACCAGCCGAGTGTCGTGTCCGTCGGATTGCAGTCGTAATCCAGACCCGACACCACGGTGATGCAGTACGACTCCAGCGGCTCAAGGCCGGTGAAGCACATGAAGTCGCGGTCGAGGCAGACCTTTTCGCGGCCGGTCGTGTTGTCAATTTCGACGTGCACGGAGGCCGAGACGGCCGGCGCTGTGAAATTCAACAGGAACGCCTCAGCGCCCGTGACGAACTCGTCCACACGAACGTCCTTGCGAAGCTCCATGCCGGCGGCGTCAAGGTAGGTCACGCACACGGTGAACTCACCGATCTGGCCGTGCGGCGCATTCTGGAAGAAGCCGTTGCAGTTGCCGTCAAAGCCATCGGGGAAACCGGTGACGATCAGACGGAGGCTCCAGGTGCCGTCGCCATTGTTCACGAGCAGATCAGCCCAGCCGTCGCCGTTGCCATCGTCGGACCACACACCGGAAGCTTTGCCGTTGCCCTGCATGCTGCCGTTGTCGTTTGAGGCGAGCTGGTTGCCGTTCTTGTCCACCACGCACAGCCAGGTGTCAGGCTGCGGGCCGGGGATCATGCGCTTCTCAAGCATGCCCTGGATGTATTCACATTCATCGGCGATGAAGGTTTGCTTCTCTTCGCAGAAGTCGTTGGGCTCATGCTCCTTGCAATCCATCATATCGCCGGGCTCGCCGAAGATGAAAATGTCGATGTCGACATCATCATCAGTGCCCGAGCCATTCGGGCCAAGTTTGAAACAAAGCGTCGAACCGGAGAGCGGCTCGAAGTCGTCCCACATCGACACATCCACATTGCCGAACGTGGATCCGCCGACCAGCATGTCAAACTCGCCGCCCATCGTGAGCGTGTCGATGGTGAACGGCCCTGTTGCGCCCGCCGAGGTATCAACGTCGCCGACGCCGCTGGGTACAGAGCAGGAATACTTGGCGCCGGAAGCCAACTCGATGAAGAACGAGCCGCCAACGACCACGCCGTTGTCCAGTTCGATCATGCCCTGAAAGTCCATCAACGTGGCGCTGAAGGCGGGCTGATCGGTGCCGTCGATCAGAATGGCGTTGAACGAGCTATTGCCGTCCATCGTCAGCATCACTGTTCCGGTGTGTGTCAGCCCAGTCCAGCCCGGCGCGCTGGCCGTCAAACTGTTGACGTCGAACTGAAGCGTTTGCGCCCCAGCAAACGTCGTCAACGCACTACACGCGCTCATCGCGAGCGCACGATTGAAACACTTCCTCCACTGCATGATTTCAGCCCCTTGTGCAGGACCGGGTGTTGCCGATGAGGCTCGCCCCAACACGGTCAGCGCCCAAACCGACGGCGGTCCTGTAACTCTGTCCTCCGAACACACCTATATTGGGGTTAAATCCCTGTCTTGCAAGCCCTTTCTCGGACTCTGTTGCGGAAACGTCCGAAAATTGAGGGGCTTCAGGACAATGTTCCACGATCACCGACACGGTTCTGGTTCGTGAGTCCTTGTCCAATAATGACTTATAAAAATATGATCGGACGTGTGATCAAAGTCATCTATAAAACCTTGAGCGCGGCCAAAATTGCCTGGAGTGTCTGCTTTGCGTCTCCAAACACCATGAGCGTGCGGTCGCCGAAGAACAGTTCGTTGTCCACCCCGGCATACCCGGCGCCAAGCGACCGCTTCAAAACAAAGCACGTGCCGGCCTTGTCCACGTCAAGGATCGGCATTCCGAAAATAGGACTGCTTTGATCGTGCCGCGCCGCGGGGTTCACGACATCGTTGGCGCCAATCACCATCGCGACATCGCATGTGTCAATCTCTGAATTGGCCTGATCGAGATCGAGAAGTTGTTCATATGGAATGTCGGCTTCAGCGAGCAGCACATTCATATGTCCCGGCATGCGTCCGGCAACGGGATGCACGCCGTACATCACCGTGACGCCGCGCTCCTGCAGCGCATCAGCGAGTTCACGCACGGCGTGCTGTGCTTGCGCCACCGCCATGCCATAACCGGGAACGATCATCAGGCGCTGAGCCGCATCAAGAATAATCGCGGCGTCATCCGCATCCGCCGACTTCACCGTCTTGCCTTCAACCGAAACACCAGCGCTGCCCGTCGAATCCGCCGTGCCGACGCCCGCAAACAACACGTTCGCAAGCGACCGGTTCATCGCCTTGCACATGATCGCAGTTAGGATGAGACCGGAAGCGCCGACCAACGCGCCGCTGACAATGAGCGCTTTGTTGTAATCCACCACAAATCCCGCCGCGGCTGCCGCCAGTCCGGAATAGCTATTCAGCAGCGACACCATCACCGGCATATCCGCGCCGCCGATCGGCAGTGTCAATGTCACACCAAGCCCGAGCGCCAGAACAATCACCAGCGCCAGTGGCCACCATGCGCCGCCAGTCGTGACCATGAGCACAATGCAAAGGATGGCAAGCGACAAGCAGGCGCCATTCACCACGAGCTGCGCCGGGATCTTGATTGGTTTTCCGCTGATGGCGCCGTGCAGCTTCCCTGCCGCGACAACGGATCCGCTGAAAGTCACGCACCCAATGAGCGCCGACACACCGATCATGGCCAGCGCATCGGGACGCGCCAATCCCCCTTCGAACGCGGCTTTCATCCACTCCCCGCCGACGACCAGCGCCGACGCCAGTCCGCCAAAACCATTAAACATGGCGACCATCTGCGGCATCTGTGTCATCTGCACACGCCACGCCAAGGCGGCGCCAATGCCGCTGCCGAGGATCATGGTCGCGATCGCCCACCAAATGGCGCCAGGATCCGCCGCGAGGTAGGTCGCCAAAATGGCGACAAGCATGCCAGTCGCGGCGAGCGCATTGCCGTGGCGCGCGGTCTTTGGAGATCGGAGTTTCTTCAAACCAAAGATGAACAGAAACGCCGCGACAAGGTAAGCGACATCGCGGACCGTCTCCGCCGGTGTCGACTGCGCTGAGGCGGCAGGAATCGCAGTGGCAAGCATGGTGGCGAGGTGCGTCATTTATTTCCTTCGGAACATGCGCAGCATGCGATCCGTCACCAGGAATCCGCCCACGACGTTGATCATCGCAAACAGAATCGCCAGCAGGGCGACGGCCCGCGCCCACCACGGAAGGCCGTCTT
This sequence comes from Phycisphaerales bacterium, assembly GCA_029260345.1. Classification (GTDB taxonomy): domain Bacteria; phylum Planctomycetota; class Phycisphaerae; order Phycisphaerales; family UBA1924; genus OFTM186. The sequence goes on from JAJDDK010000006.1 coordinate 374,815, forward strand.
CACCTGAAGCCGAGTGAATCGTCGCCAGCGCGATGGCGCCGACGATCGTGATGCCGCTGATGGCGTTGCTGCCGCTCATCAGCGGTGTGTGCAGCGTTTGCGGCACTTTCTGAATGATCTCCACACCCACCATGATCGCGAGCGCAAAGACAAAGAGACTCACTAGCAGCAGTTCACTCATGACGGCGATTCCGTTGGTTGAAGCGCGGCAAGCCCCATCGCTTCGCGCGTCGGCGCATGCCGAATTTCACCACCATGCACGATGCACATCGGTCCGATCATGTCGTCTTCCAGATTGATGACCATCTCGCCGGACGGCGCCAGTTCTTTCAGAAGCTCCGCGACGTTGCGCCCATACATCTGGCTTGCATGCACCGGGGCGCCCGCCGGTAGATTTGTTGGACCAGCGATCGTGACGCCGTTGTCTGTGGTGATAGTTTCGCCCGGTTGTGTGAGTGCGCAGTTGCCGCCGGCTTCCGCCGCGAGATCCACAATGACCGCGCCCGGCCGCATGCGCCCTACGTTTGTTTCATCGATGAGTCGCGGCGCCGCCTTGCCGGGCGCCAGCGCCGTCGTGATGATCACATCACTGCCGGCCACATGTTCCGCGAGCAGTTCGCGCTGCCGGCGCTGGTCATCCTCGCTGAGCGCCTTGGCGTAGCCGCCGGCCGTTTCCGTGTCACCGCTGGGAAGGGCAATCTCGACGAATCGAGCGCCGAGACTCAAGACCTGTTCCTTCGCGGCCGGGCGAATGTCGTACCCCTCGACCACGGCGCCGAGCCGACGTGTCGTTGCGATCGCCTGCAAACCCGCAACGCCGGCGCCGATCACCAACACTCGCGCCGGTGTAATGGTTCCAGCGGCGGTCATCATCATGGGGAAAAACTTCGGACACATCTCCGCGGCGACAATTCCCGCGCGATATCCGGCGACGGTGCTCATCGACGAAAGCGCATCAATTTTTTGCGCTCGGGTAATGCGCGGCGCCGCCTCAAATGCAAATGCGGAAATGCCTTGCTCGGCGCATTTTCGCATGAGGTCATGATTCTCAGTCGAGCGAAGCATGCCGACGAGCGTCGAACCAGGCTGCATGTGTCCGACCAGCCCCGGTTCCGGCGGGTTGACTGTCACGACCACATCAGCGCGCGACCACAACATGTCCGCTTCGACGATCTCGGCGCCGACGATGTCATACGCGCTGTCCGCCACATGCGCGCCGCGCCCGGCGGATCGTTCGATCAGGAATCGAAAGGGGGGATCACCGTCGCCTTTGGTCGCGGCGAGTTTCGCGACTGAATCCGGCAGCATCGCCACGCGGGTTTCACCCGGGCGAACTTCAAGCGGAATTCCGACCACCACCGTCATGCGAATCGCTCCACAGTGCTCAAGGTCAGGTCGGGGCAGAGGATAACGAAACTCGACGAGCGCGGCGCAAGGCGATGAACGGGCGTGAAGAAGCCCGCGGCCTCACTATCCTGTCGGCTATGCCCGCCGAAGCACACCGTGAATCCATACTTGAGCACGTGCGCCGGCATTGGGGGTACGACACGTTGCGGCCCCTCCAGGACGAAGCGATCAACGCCAATCTTGAAGGCCGCGACAGTCTTGTCGTCCTGCCGACCGGTGGCGGGAAGAGTCTGTGTTATCAGGTTCCGCCTCTGGTGCACGGCGGCATTGATGTCGTCGTATCTCCCCTGATCTCATTGATGAAGGACCAGATCGATGGGCTGCTCGCGTGCGGCTATCCCGCCGTGGCGCTGCACAGCGGGATGTCGCCCGAGGATCAGGCCGAGAGCGAACGCGCGATTGAGCGTGGCGATGCACGGTTGCTGTTCGCGGCGCCCGAGCGTCTGCTCACTTCCCGAACGCGCGATCTCCTTCGGCAATGCAAGCCCCGCTCCATCGTGATTGATGAAGCGCACTGCATCAGCCACTGGGGGCATGATTTCCGACCCGAGTACCGTCGCCTCACCGAACTGAGACGCACGCTGCCCGATGCGAACTGGCATGCATTTACCGCGACCGCGACCGAGCGCGTACGTGAAGACATTCTGCGGCAACTCGATTTGCGCGATCCGGTTGTACTTGTGGGTGATTGTGATCGCCCGAACCTGACGTACCGCGTCATCCCCAGGGTGAGTCCAAAACCACAACTACTTGAAGCCATTCGGAGGCACAATGAACAAGCCGTCATCGTGTATTGCATCAGCCGCAAGTCCACGGAATCCATTGCGGAATGGTTGAATCAGCACGGCGTCGACGCGGCGGCCTACCACGCAGGGCTTTCGGCGTCGCAGCGACGACGGGTGCAGGACCGATTCATGCAGGAGCGATTGCACGTTGTGGTCGCGACCGTCGCATTCGGCATGGGTATTGACCGGAGCGATGTGCGATGCGTCGTGCACATGGCGATGCCGAAGTCGATTGAGCATTACCAGCAGGAATCCGGCCGCGCCGGGCGCGATGGCCTCGAAGCCGAATGCGTGCTTCTGTATTCTTCGGCTGATGTCATGTCGTGGCGAAGGCTGATGGATCACGCCGCGTATGACGCGGGTGAAGCCGGGGCGCCGGAGCATCAGATTGAGTTGCTCGAACACATGCGCCGGTTTTGTTCATCGATGCAGTGCCGGCATCGCTCGCTCGCCGCGTACTTCGGGCAAACGTTTGAACGCGACAATTGCGGCGCCTGCGATATCTGCCTCGATGAATGCAAAGTGATTGATGACGGCGTCGTGGTGACGCAGAAGATTCTTTCCTGTGTGGCGCGTCTGCATAGTCGATTTGGCGCGGCTCACGTCGTGGACGTCTTGCGCGGCTCAAACAAAGAGAAGATTCGATCCATGCGGCACGATTCGTTGTCCGTGTACGGTTTGCTTGCCGACACGCCCGCCGCGACGTTGCAGTCGTACATCGATCAGCTCTGCGACCTCGGCGCGCTTGTTCGCACCAGCGGCGATCGCCCGATCCTTCAACTCGCGAGTGAGGCTGGGGAGTATTTGAAGGGTGAGCGCGAGGTCTCGTTGCGCCGCCCGGTCGCCGTGTCCAGATCGAGAGCCGGTCGCGGCGAAGCGGATTGGGAGGGCGTCGATCGCGAACTCTTCGACCGGCTCCGATCCATCCGGCGGGAGCTTGCCGAGGAGCGCGGCGTTCCGGCCTACGTGATTTTCGGCGATCAGACACTCCGCGGCCTCGCCCAGCGGAAGCCGCGTTCGCTCGGGGAAATGCTTGAGGTGAAGGGGGTCGGGCAGCGCAAGCTCGAAGAATTCGGCGCCCAATTCCTCGCCGCGATCGAGGCGTGAGTGGTTCAGCCGCTCCCGACGCCCGTAGGCTCCGTTTCGCCGTTCCCAAGCGGTTGACGACCCCCGGCAGGGGGATAAAGTGTGCCCCCTGTAGGCGATGTAGCTCAGCTGGCTAGAGCGAGGGATTCATAAACCCTAGGTCGGAGGTTCGAGTCCTCCCATCGCCATTTGTCGCATAAAGGCGGATGGATCGGTTTTTCCAAGGTAATGGTGATTCGCGCTTCATCGTCGATGAAGAAAACTGAAATAGCTTCGTCGCACTGCGTGTTTACCGAGAATCGTTGAAATTGGCGCCTTCAGTTTTGCGCCCGATTGCTCGGCGAGACGAAACGAAAAAGGCATGTTGAGCAGCCTATATGAATTGTATCCGTTTGAGCTTAGGCGCTTTTCACTCCCGTTTTCAGACTGGCCCGCCCGTCACGGGCAGCACTACGCCGGTGATGAAACTCGAGTCAGCATTAGAAGCCAGAAAGACATAGGCGGGCGCCAGCTCTTCGGGCTGGGCGGGTCGTTGCATCGGTGTGCCGCCGACCTTCTTGCCGAACTGCGCGACTTCTTCGGCTTCGAGTCCGGTGTCGGATGGATTGAGCGGTGTCCATACCGGGCCCGGCGCGACGCAATTCACACGGATTTGTTTTTCAACAAGCTCCTCGGCAAGACTCTTGGTGATGGCGTGAATGGCGCCTTTGGTGGCGCCGTAGTCCGCCAATGAATCCGAACCTTGCAGGCCGACGATTGAGCCGGTTGCGAGAATGCTCGATCCCGGTTGCATGTGCGGCGCCGCAGCCCGCGCAAGACGTAGGTAGGCGTAGACGTTGACCTTCATGGTGGTGTCAAGCTCGTCCTCGGAAAGCTCATCAATCTCTTTGCGATTCTGCCACGCGCCGTTGTGGACCAGAATGTTGAGCTGGCCAAATTCCTTCACCGTGCGTTCCACCGCCGCATCACAGAATGCCCGGTCTGACAGGTCGCCTTGCAGCAGCAGACACTTCTGCCCGATTTCGTGAATTGCAGCGCGCACAATCTCAGCGTCCAGACGCTCACTTGGAAGATGAGTAATCGCAACGTCAGCGCCCTCTCGCGCAAAATGGTACGCCACGCTTCGTCCAATTCCGGAATCACCACCGGTGATCAGAGCGACTTGGCCTTTCAGTTTGTCGGCCGGTCGATACCGGGCGCCGCGCCAGCGCGGCGCCGGATCGAGTTTGTGCTCCAGCCCCGGAGGTGATTGTTTTTGCTTGGGGAATGGCGGTTTCGGTTCTTGCACCGGCTGGGCGTTGGTTTGTTGTGTCGTGGACATCATCGGACTCCAGAATGAGGGCGCCGTCGATTTGGTTCATTGAGCGCCTGAGTTACGGCGTCGTGAAATCGGGGACTGGCCGGCTTTTCGCTGTGGCGTCGGTCTCGGCGATCCCGCGCTCGCGAATGTCCTGGATCAGCCATTCCATTTCCCTGATCTCGCGGCGTTGCGCTTCGAGAATCTCATCCGCGAGCGCGCGCACTCGAACGTCTTTGATTTTGGCTCGCTCGCTGGTCAATATCGCAATGGAGTGGTGCGGAATCATGCCTTCCATGTAATCGGTGTCACTGACGGTGATCTGGCTTCGAACCAGAGCCACGCCGGCGGCAATGAGCGACAGTCCGGTGGCCATCACGATGAAGTTCAGGCGCTTGCTGGGGTACATGTTCAGCATGTACAGCAGCATGACGATGACCATTCCGCCGCCCATGATCAAGGTCATGAACAAGCGCGTTTCACTCCACCAGGCATGTTCAATGATGCGATATGAGTGCAGATACATAAAAAGAAACATCACCACCATGGACGTCGCAATCATGGCGGCAAAACGCACGTATGGCTTTGCTGCGTGCTGTTTGTTGTGTTGATCGCTTTCAGAATTCATGGCGATGGCGTTCTCTGCGAATACGACACAGGCACGCAAACATCGGTTTGCAGTTACACAAAAAATAAATGCCCTCAATGAGGGCATGCTGAACCCGACGTGAATCTCACCTCATCCCGACCGGGTTCGTGCCATGAATAGGGAATGCGAGATGATCAAAAATTGGCTCGATCGCGCTGTAGTCGAGTTGTTGACACTATTCCGGAAAATTGACTTGGCGGGCCGGCGTTTCGGGCGTGAGGTAGCCCGTGTATTTCAGAAAGGTTTCGATGTCACGGTCGCTCGGCGCCGCGTTGTTCCAGGCGGCGATGTAGAAGCCCGCGAGTGTTTGGCTCGCGTCGAGCAAACGTTCTTCGATGAGAAGGCGACCGTCCGCGTTGTCGAGGGCGCCGCTTTTTTCGTAGGCGTAGAGGCGCTCCACTTCACGAAATGAACGGTCAATGTGCGCCATGGCGTCTGACCATGGGTTGTCATCGTTGACGGTGGTTGGAGCACCCACCATGGGCTGGAGTGTGGTAAAGCTGATGCCATGCCGTTCAAGAACGCCGCCGTCGATGTAGGCGTGGATGCCGCGCTCGGTGGTGTACCCGTTGGGGTTCTCGCCGGCCCAGCCATTGAAGTGTTTGGTCGTGTGCAGCGGCTGGGCGGCGTCGCCGACAAAATGGCTGAGCATGCCCATGTGGAAGTAGGCGTTGGCTTTCGCCTGCATTAGTTGATTGGCGCGCTTCGGATCGTTGATCGCTTCGAGCATGCGCACCGTGTGAAAGCTTGAGCGCACCTTGGCGTACTGTTCCATGATCGCGTACGGCAGAAAGCCAGGCCATTCGCGTGTGCCGTTCGGGTCGCTGGCGGGGTCGTACTCATCCACACGCTCAGGATGCATCGCTTTGGCGACGGCCATGGCGCGCAAGTAGTCGTAGCGAAGCAGCGGCAGCGACTGGGGCGACAATCCGTACTGCTTCAAGTACTCAAGGTCGATGTAGTGATCCGGCGCATTTTCATGCGCAAGGCAGCTCATCCGAGTGGCGCGCCAGCGGTCTGCTTCGCTGGCTCCGTAGGCAATGCGCTGCGGCGCATCAGCGTCGAGTATCCATGTCGGGAGTTGGTCGCCGGCTGACTCAAGCGCGAGGTACGTCACGACCGCGTGACCGTGCGAATCCCATGCGGAGGCAGTGGCGGTGATGCAGGCGGTCAGGGCAAGCGCGATCATTCGGTGCATGAAGCGATCCTTCAAATTTGGAAACTCATGTGAGTCGGCGAAACAGGAAACAGCCGCAGCGCTTTTACGCGATGTGGCTGTGAAATGATCGATCAGGTGTTCGTTCAAGGCAAGAAGAAATCATCGCTTAGCGGCGACGGCGGAAGCTGGTGACGCCTGCCACCGCGAGCAGCGACAGCGTGCCCGGCGTGGGAATTTGGGAGGCGTGAATGGTGAGCACCGGCTCACCACCGTCGAAGTTGCCGATGCCCTGGTACGTCGCGGCGGTGAACGAATCCAGCGCTTCGAGCGTGAGGGTCAACACGTTGTTGCCACCCTCGATGGAGCTGAAGAGGCCGTTGACATCGTTGAGGCCGTAGTCAAACGTCGCACCGTCGTTGCCGGCTTGGAACATCCAGGAGCCGGCGAGCACGCCGCCGAGCGTGTTGGAACCGTCGATGCCATTGGCGTAAGTCAGCGAATTGAGCGCGGTTGAATTGTCGGTGCTGAAGAAAGCCCCGACGTTGCCGCTGGTCGAGAAGGATGCTTCGGCGTGGGTCAGCGAGAGCGAGATGCTGTCGACGGCCCAGTTGCCGGCGCCGAACATGGAGTCAAACGAGGTCATTGCGCTCGTGACGTCGAAACGCATCGCATAGAACTCAGAGAACCCATCGTCATCGCCCTGTGCGTTGGCAAAGAACGGCGCCGTGCCGGGGCCGCCGATCTCGACCTGCACGCCTTGGCCGGCGCCGTCGCTCAAGAAAATGCCGGCGCTGCTGCCAGCCGTTGCATTGTGCGCCATCACCATCGTCGAAAGTCCGCCGAGAACGGCGAGAAGTGTCTTGGTCTGCATTGGGAATCTCCGTCTTGATCGTTTGGAATTTGGGGTTCAGTTCGTTTGAGGGAAATACATCAGCGACGACGGCGAAGGCCGACGAGACCACCCATGGCCAGCACGGCCGCGGCGCCGGGCGCGGGCACGAAGTTGTGCGCGCCAGGTGTCGTGAACTGAAGAATGATGGGCAGCTTCGCGTTGTCGTCTCCGCCGGCGTTCAGGGCGCCGACACCGCCGAGTGACCACTGCATGAGGTCAAACGAGCCTCCGCTGCCGGAGATGACGTCCGCATTGCGGAAGGCGTAGCTGTCGGTGTACTCCCACGCTTCGCCGGTGCCGTCAATGTTGATCTGGCCGAAGATGTCAACGAGATTGACGCCGTCGGACAAGATGTACCGGTCGTCGCCATTGCCAAAAAACGCCGTGGTGTAGAGATTCGCAGCAAAGCCATAGGTGCTTTCGAACACATTGACGCCGTCGTTCTGGCTGGATGCGATGACGAACGACTGGCCGGCGAGAATGGTGACGCCCGACATATCCACGTCGATGTCGAGGTCTGTATTTGCGTTGGACTGGACGATGACGCCGCCGGCGCCAAACGTGAAATCGACGCCGCTGGTGTTCGTGATCTCAACGAACTTGGGATTACCGCCGGGCAGTGAGCCATCGACGATCTCGGAAATGATGAGCTGCGCGTTGGCAAGCGGCGCCGACGCGACAACCAGCCCTGCTGCGAGGGCGATGCGAGTCTTCTGATCCATGAACATGTCTCCTCCAGGCCATGCCTGGCTTCTCTCCTGGACGCCGCTGACAACACTGCCAGCCCCCACGTCCGGGACGGATGATGGGCGCCGCACGCGCAGAGTGGGTTACGGGATTGTCAAGCTTCCATTAGAACGCCAGCGAAGCGCGCGGCAGCCTCCCCGTTGCGACGTGATTTCGAGAAGATCAGGCGGCGTTGAATCGCCACTTTCTCGTACTGCCGGAATCACATGCGACTGAGTTCAATCATCTTGGTGGGGGCGCTCATTGTCCTGCTCGCGGCGCCGCTGGCGTGGCGACGTGAATCGACACGCGCCGTTGATGGCGCTCGCCGCCTGACCGTGATTTCGCCGCACAACGAGCAGATTCGCATTGAGATCGGGGGCGCGTTTGCGCGCTGGCATCAACGCGAATTTGGTGAAGCAGCCGTCATTGATTGGCGCACGCCGGGGGGCACGAGCGACATTCGAAAACTGCTGGAAGCGCAGTACACGAGCGCCGTAAGCGATGGTCGAATTCCAGTCACCGGAATTGGGGAGCCTGGGTCGCTTCCGTACGATGTGTTGCTCGGCGGCGGGTCATATGAGCACGAACGGCTCAAGCGGGGCGTGTTTGTGCATTTTGACGGCGAGCTCATTCAAATGCCCATTTCCGCGCCGGTGGCGATTCCCGATGAAACGTTGCGAGCGTGGTACGGTGAGAACCGGGTTGGCGCCAGCTCGCTTTATGATCCTGATCGACACTGGTTTGGGACGACGTTGTCGAGCTTTGGAATTCTGTTTAATCAGCCGCTGTTCGATGAATTGCAACTCTCGTCGCCACAGCGATGGCGCGATTTGTGTGATCCGCAGTTGCTCGGCTGGGTGGCGCTCGCAGATCCACGTCAATCTGGCTCCATCGCAACAACGTATGACGCCATTCTGAATAATTATGGATGGGAAGATGGTTGGCGCACCTTGCGAGCAATGGCCGCCAATGCGCGCTATTTTTCCAGCAGTTCCACGCTTCCGGTGCTTGACGTCAGTGCGGGCGAAGCCGCGGCGGGATTGTGCATTGATTTCTACGGGCGGTATCAGGCGCAAGCGGTGCAAGCGGTCGATGGTGATGGCACACGGCTGGGGTTTGTTGAGCCCGCCGGCGAAACGCTGATTGACCCTGATCCGGTCTCGGTCTTGCGCGGCGGGCCGGATCCGGACCTTGCAATGCGATTCATTGATTTCCTTCTCAGCGAAGAAGGACAGTCGGTGTGGCAATTCGCGGCGACGGGGGAAGGTGCGAAAGAATCTGAATGGGGGCCGCGTCGATTTGAATTGCGACGGCTGCCAATACGGCGTTCGATGTACTCAGACCACTTCGGTCAGTTCATTGATCGTGTGGATCCGTTCGCAATTGCATCCGACGTCGGGCAAGGCGAATGGCGTGCGCTGATTGGCCCGGTCCTGGGCGCTTGCGCCATCGATATTCATGATGAGCAGGTGCATGCGTGGCGCGTCATGCGTGAGGCGCGGCGCCGCGAAGCATCATCGTCTCAGCTCGAATCGATGGACACGTTGTTTTTCGCGATGCCAATGCACACACTGCCTGACGGAACGCGCGTTGAACTCTCGCCGGAAAGCGCTCCGCGGATCGCGGCAGATTGGGCAGATCGAGAGCGGGCCGCGGAATTGCGGCTCGATTACATGAGTCAGTTTCGAAAGAACTACGCGGATATTTTGAAACTGGCAGCGGCCGCAGCCGTTCAGTAATCCATTCACGCTCGAAACACAGCGCCCATGCGTTTGCCGAGTGAGAGCGATGCCGCCGCCAGAGTGATGGCCAGCAGCGCCATGCCCCAGACGCCCATCGCGCTGGCGACGCCGATGCCATCGCCTAAGCGTTCGCTGAACCCGAGCATCGCCTTGGTGATTGGGAAGTCGCTCTCTCGCTGTGCCAGCACGAGTGAATCGCTGACTTCGAGCATGGAAAAACTGAAGACCAGCAGCCCGCCGGCCACAATATTGGCGACCACCAGCGGCGCCACGATGCGCACCACTGCGCCGATTCGCCCGCAGCCAAATATTCGTCCCGCTTCTTCGACATCCATCGGCGCCTGTTCAAGTCCGGCGCTGATGGAGCGCACCATGTACGGCAGTCGTCGCACGGCGTAGGCCAGCGCGAGGAGCGGAAATGGATTCGGTGACGAACCGACAATGTCAATCACGCCTTCAAGCGGATCGCCGGCGCCAAACGGCCAGCGCAGCGAGACCGCAACGTAGCCGAACGCCATCACCAATCCCGGAGCCGCCAGCGGCGTCATGGCGAGTGTGTCGAGCAGGAAACGGCCGCGCAGCCGAGTGCGCGTGGTCGTGTAGGCGATGAGGAATCCGAGGATGGTGGTGATCACCAATGCGGCGATTGAAAGCACCAGACTGTTTCGAATGGCGCCGAATGCGAGCGGGTGACTGAGCGCGGTGTCGAAATTGCTCAATGTCCATTCGCGCGGCAGGACGGAGTCGTTCCATGATCCGGGCGCCGCGAGACTTTGGAGAATGACCCCAAGATGCGGAATCAGCGCGAGTAATGTCACGATGGCAAACATGGCGGTGACGGCGAAACCGCCGGCGCCGGTGAGCGGCTTTGGCTCAACGTGTGAGGACGCCCGCGTCGTCGCGGCGCCAATCGGTCGGCCCAGTGCGAGTTTGCCGACGGCGTACGCCGCAAGCGCAATGGTCAAGAGCACAATGGTTAAAGCGTATGGGCGCGCCGCGACATTCATTTCCTTGACGCCGTTATAAATCTGAACTGCCGTCACTTGAGAAAAATCGAAAATGAGCGGCGTGCCTAGCTCGGTGAACGACCAGACGAAGACAATCGTTCCGCCGGCGAAAAGCCCTGGTCGCAGCAGCGGCAAGGTGATTGTGAAGAAACGCCGGCAACGTGAAGCGCCATGAATATCGGCGGCTTGTTCGAGAGCAGGGTCTGTATTGGCCAGCGCCGCCGCGGCGTTGAGGTAGATGATCGGATACAGGTGCAGCGCGAGCGCCACGACGACGCCAAGGAGCCGCGCTGATCCGAGGATGTCCCAGTCCGTTCCGAGGAACGTGTTGAGGGCGCCGGCGCGGCCAAGCAGCGATTTCAATCCGATCGCGCCAACGAATGGCGGCAACACCAGCGGCGCCAGCACCGCGGCGCTCCAGAATCGCTGAAACGGGATCGTGCGCCGCGCCGAGACAATGGCCAGTGGCAGGCCGATCACGACGCTGAGCATCGTGGTGAGCGATGCGATCGTGAGTGCGTTGCGCAGTCCTGCTATCGCCGAAGGGTCGCGGAGGGTGCGCAAAACGTGCCGCAATGTCCACCCGGAATTTGCAACTACATCATCCGCAAGCCCTGCCCGGACCGTCAGCGCAATCGGGTACAGGAGCGTCAGCCCCATGCCTGCCAACAGGAGCAGGATGAGCGTATGTCTGCGCAGCGACGCCATCAGCATTGTGAAATGTGATTTCACGTGCGGGGGTATAGCGTGCGGCGTCGTTGCTCAGTGCGGCGCGAATCAAGCTTTACTCAACGTTTACAAAGTCCGCACAAGAGGCGCAAAGACGACTCGTATAACACCGCTCGTCCATGTCGAGTTGAACGCTCGACACGCTCGTGCCCTTCACGCAGTTCGTCCGGAGCAAAGCGCTCGGACCATTGAATCGGAGTGACTTCCCATGAGAAGGCGAATCAGTCGCCCGCGGTGCGGTTTCACACTTGTTGAGTTGCTTGTGGTCATTTCCATCATCGCGCTGCTGCTCGGCATTTTGTTGCCTTCGCTGGGCGCTGCTCGAGAATCCGCGCATGGCGTCGTGTGCATGTCGAACCTCAAGCAGATCAGCACGGCGGAAGTGGCCTATCGCACGGAGCGAAAAGGCGCGCTGCCAGGAAGCCCCGGCACCACTGGCCGCGAACTTCTGAACGACCCTAATGCGATCACAGATCCCATGGGCATGGATGTTCAGAGCCTTGCAACGCAGCCGTTTGACTGGGCCGGACCGCTTGGCTTTGACTATCTCGCGCCGGACATGGCGCGGCCGCAGACGCGTGCGCAGCGCTTCGCGTTGCTGAATGGCTCTGCCGGCAATCCGACGGATCCGCTCGCTCGCGGACCGCTTGCCGTGTTCGCCTGCCCATCGAATCACGCCATTTCGGTGCCGTTCGACGGGGCGCCTCAGCCCGGCGGTGTGGGTGAGTTTCAGCCGCAGCTTGCGATGAGTTACGTCACGGCGCGCGAGTTCCTGTGGTGGTCCACGATTCCCGGTGCTGGTCAGCCGAGTTGGGCGGGCAGTGGATATTGGGGGGATGAAGCGGGAACGTGTGAATATCCTGGCTGGGGCACACTCACGCTCCCCGGTGGAAACAACGCCTATCAGCCGCACGAAAGTCGCATCGATCATCCTGATCGCAAGGTGTTCATCGCGGACGGCATGCGCTATCAAAGCGCGAGTTTGACGGCGCCGGATCATGAAATTCGAGCTACTGGGACCTACGGGGGCGCCTTTGCAGATTCCGGCGCGTGGGATGTGTCGTCAGGAGACGCCAACGGGTTCACACGCGCGTATCCGATGGGCACAAACCTCGCGAATCAATTGATGTCCGGACTCTCGTTCCGGCACGGTGGTCGCGGTGCAGATGCAAGCGGTCGCGGCGCCGTCACGCCGCACGGCCATGTCGCCTTCCGCGATGGCCATGTTGATCGGAAGTCAATCGATGAGATGCGTCGCCCTGAGCCGTGGCTGCCGAGCGGTTCGAAAGTCTCACTCCAGGCGATTTGGTCGGGTATTCGCCATGAATACTCGTCGCAGGCGACCGGCGGCGCGTACGCACAATTCGGGCAAGGTCAGGTGACGGTCTGGTGATCAATCACCGACCACGATCGATCCACGTTCTGTGAACGAAACGTTTCGAAACTTCACGAGGAGACTGAGAGAATGAAGCTTCGCATTTCTATGGCTGCAGGGCTGGTCGCTCTTGCAGGAACCGCGGCGCCAGCATTGGCGCAGGACAGCATTTCGCTGAATCAAGGTTTGCCCGGCGATGCGCTCGATGCGTACGCCGCGGAAAATCAAGTTCAGCGTTACGTCGTTGATCTCACCCCTTTCATGGCGTCTATGGGCACGGAATTCGGCATTGCTCCGATCGTCAAGGCGAGCCTGGGTGACCCGGCGTTCTTCAATCATCTGATGAGCGCGCAGGCCATCAGCCGCACGATGTTGCAGAATCAGCCGTTCTCTGGCGCGGCATACGCGGTGTGGAACACGCCCGGCGCCGGCGTCAACGCCTCAGAGAACTCGGCGCCGAATTCGATCACCCCGAACGGCGTCGGCAATCAGTTCGCCGTGGCGTTCAATGAGTTTGGCGGCGAGGCGCAGAACCTCGTCGGCGCACTCGTGAATGTTGATCCCGTAAACACCAGCCGCTTGTTTGTGAGCCGCATCATGGCGGCCGTCAACGGCACGTCGTTTGGTGAAGAAGCGTCCTCCATGGGTGGCGTCGCCGTTGATTCCAACGGCAACACGTACTTCCGTTCTGATGGCTTCGGCATTTCTGTGGGCAATCTGCCTGCCGGCTCCAGCGCCATTGGCGCCAGCGGCCCCGGCGATGACAACGTTTTCCGCGTAAAGATGCAGAATCGCGCCGCGATGATGCTCAACTTGATCGACGATGCGGGCGGCAGCGATATCGCCGCGACGGATCGTTTGATCGCGAACTCTGCGGACACCATCTCGGTCGCCAGCGGAATCGCCGAGCAGATCGCGGGTCGTCCGATCCTCGTCGGCACGAACTTCAATGATCAGGTGCTCGCTGAAACCATGCCAAATGTGGTGACGGCTTCGGCGGGTCACCTCTCCGGTCTTGGCAACGGTGCGCAGCGCGGCTCAATCGCGGTGAGTGAATCGGTGCTTTTCCCGAATTCGTCTGGAACGCTAGCGCTGCTCACGAAGCCCAATGGCTCTGAAACCAACGCGATGAGCGTGTGGGGCGTGGACAACAATGCGAACATCGTCGGTTCACCATTGCACCTGATTTATCCCGGCGCCGGAGCCATGGATAACATCGATCCGTTCAGCTACATCATGCCGGTCGGTGGCGACACCGGATTCGATCACTATCACAGTCAGGTCGCGTTCCGCGGCGGTGTGAGCCAAATCGCGCTGGGCAGCGATGCGCAGGGTCGCGGGCTTGCCGGCGCCGTCGCTTACATCGTCGGCGGCAACAACGACCCGTCAAACGTGATCCCAGTGGCTCGATTTGACGCCAACACCGGCGCGATTGAATGGGCGCTGGCTGCATGGGCCGATGCCACGCAGCTTGGCGAGTGGCCCGAAGGCAAGCCGATTCGTGATGCGAGCGGCGCCGCGATCGGTGAACTCACGACCCTTTTTCAGGTGACGGGCGGTTCGCCGTTCGGACCGTCAATGTCGTCACCGGGCATTGACGCCGCCGGCAACTTGTGGTTCCTGTCTGCGGTGCAGCTCTACAACGGTGATGACGACGATTTGATGCCGTTCAACGGTCTTGAGCCGACGCCGCCGAACGGTGACGACATCTACACCTCCGGTTTGATTCGCGCGGTCTACGACGAGGCGAACTTCGGCTGGAATCTTGAACTCGTGTTCCGCCTTGGCGATACGTTCCGCGGTCAGAACTCGGACACCGACTGGACCGTGGCCTTCCTCGGCATCGCCGATGCTGACTCCATCAGCAGCGGGTCGTTCTTCTCACACAACGTGATGGAGACCGCGTGGAACGGCATGGACACGAGTTCGCTTTCGACGAATGACCCGCGCCACTCCGGCGGCGTCATCGTCAATGCTTCGATCGCTTACACCCCGGACGTCGAGGGCGCGATGGAAGAGCGCTACAACGCCGCTCTGTTTGTCGGTGCGATGAACGCCGAGAACGCCTGCCCGCAGGATCTCACCGGTGATCAGGTCGTCAACGGCGCTGACCTTGCGAACCTGCTGGCGAATTGGGGAATGAATCCCGGCGCTGCGGCGGACTTCAATGGTGATGGTCTCGTCAATGGCGCTGACCTTGCTGCGCTCCTGGCGAACTGGGGCGACTGCATCTGATTGAAATCGTGCAACCGCACGTAGGACCCACCCCGATGCCTTCGCTGGCGCTTGACTGGTTGGAAGGGAACCGGTCGGGCACTTCCGCGACACCCACGAAGGCATAACGGACGGGCGACCGGTCGGAGACATCCGACCGATCGTCCTTTTCAGCTCAGCCACCAGATGGAGTGAGTTCCGCTTGAAAGCGAACGCGCGCCGTCGTCAGCCAACAGGTTTGTCGGAATGAAACATCGAAATTGGAAGTCGCACGCTCATGCGGCGGGCGTTCTATGCGTCGTCATCGGCGCCCTGCTTTCGCCGGGTTTGGCCAGTGCGCAGTGGAATCCATCGCAGGGCAACTGGGGAAAAGATGACGCGGCGCACGTCCGCGTGATGACCTGGAACGTGAAGGATCACTTGTGCAGCACGGCGAACAAGCAGGAAGCGCTCAATAGCTGGTCTGCGATGGCGGTGATTGTGGCGTCGATGAAGCCGGACATTCTGATCATGCAGGAGACGGGTGACAACGACGGCAATGGAACCGGATTTGCAGTCGACAGCATCAATGCACTTTCGGCGGTGGCGGAATTGTTCTTGCATGGCGGCGTCGATCCGTTTCTCGGCGGAACGGTCGGCTCGTACGTGCAGAAGTACGATCCGACGTTCGACCTTCCGTTCATTTTCGTGAGTTCGGCGACTGACGGTTTCAACCGCAACATCATCTTGAGCCGCTGGCCCTTTACTGACCTCAATGGCGACGGACGCTCGACTTTGAATGACATCCCGTTTGTTTCGAGCACGAGTTACGCGCCGGGAGGCGATGGAGGCATCCGAGGATTTCAGTTTGCTGAGATTGACTTGCCGGATGAGGTGTACGCGGGTGATCTCGTCATCGGCAATGCGCATTTGAAGGCCGGCGGGTCCGGCTCGGATGTGATACAGCGCCGGCAAGCGGCGCAGAATGTCGTGTACTTCATTGACCACTGGTACAACGGCGGTGGCGCCGGGATTCCGGATCCGAATAACGCGATCTCAGACAGCCCGCAGGCGCAGACTATTCTTGACGCCGCGACGCCGGTCATTATTGGCGGCGACTGGAATGAGGATGAAGCGACGAACGGGAACAAGGGCCCGGCGGAATGGTTGACGCGAGCGCAGTTCACGGGCGGCACGGACGGCGCCGATCGCGACCGCAGCGATAGCGCTTTCGACAACGCGCTCGATCCACTGACGGGGAGTCGCGGCACGTTCGGTGGCTCCAGCAAGCTTGACTACATCGGCTGGCAGGACAGTGTCGCGACGCAGGTGCGCGCCTGGATCTTTAACACGGCGTCGCTCAATTCAACGACGGCGCCGTCGGAGGTCGCCGCTTTTCCCGGTCTTGGCACAGCACTTTCAGGCGCAGCATCTGACCACCGTCCCGTGATTGCCGACTTCGCACTCGCGATTGCGGTGCTCTGTACGGCGGATCTCAATGGTGACGGAATCGTTGACGGTTCGGACCTTGCTTCCTTGCTGGCCGGGTGGGGCGCTGATGGCCCTGCTGATCTGAATGATGACGGCATGGTCAACGGCGCCGATCTTGCCGCGCTGCTTGCGGCATGGGGCGTCTGCAACTAATTGACTGGAGCTCGTTTCACTGTGATGTCCAAACTTCCATCGCTCATGGACGATAAAGCGCCTCAATCGGGCGCGAATTCGAACACGAAAGACGCGAATTCGAAACCGCCCGTCCTGGAGCGCCTGCGACACGCTGTAGCAACGCCGACGGGTCGTGCTGTGTTCGGCATTGTGATTCTCGCGGCGCTGGCCTTTGGCGGATACCGAATCTTCGGTGCGGTGAATTCGGGAGGTGCGGATTGGCCGCGGATTCGTGTGATGGATCCGGAGACGCGCGATCTTCGATGGCAGGACGTTCGGCCGGGCGCGACGATGCCGTATGTGAACCCGCGGACGGGCGAGCGAAGCATGTATGTCGTGGAATACTGCTTTGCGAATGAATGCGGTCCGGCCGGCGGCACCCCGGCGGTCCTAAATAATTACCTGGACAAGGAAGGGCCGACGATCTGTACCAAGTGCGGGGCCACGGTGACGGCGCATAATCCGCGGCCTGCGGAATACGCCTCGGTGCAACCGGCGGACTGGTGATGTGATCACCGGGCGATGGTGCGGGCTTTGAGTATGGCCTGCAGATTGTTGCGCATCATCTGGTTCCAATCCTCCGGCTGGAGCGGATTGAGGATGGCGACGCGGGCGCCGGAATCTTCAATAAGCCGGCGAATGGAATCGAGATTCTCGTTCGCTTCAACCACAAGAATGATGTCATCGGCGGCAAGCGCTTTGGACGCTGCGGCAAGCTGCACGGCGGTTGGCTCGGCGCCGTGGGCTGCAAGCAAGGTGGACACATGCTCGAGCCCGTACTCTGCGAGCAAGGCGTCAAAGGCGCCGTGCAGTGAAACGAAGCGCGTCGGCGGAAGGGCGCCAAGCATGACGCGAAACGCCTCATCAACATTCCGGATCATGCGTTCGATGTCTTCGGCGGCTCGGTTCGTTCGAGTTCGCTGCATTTCAGTCAGCAAGCCGCGGTCGTCGGTTGCGTGAAGAATTGCGTCCCGAATTCTCGGAAGGGCATGCTCCATCATGTGCGGATCGAGCCAGGCGTGTTCAGTTGAGTGGTCGTGATCGTGCCCGTCGTGGGCGGAACTCGCATCGGAAGAAACCGCGATGGAAATGCTTGGGCGTCCGCTTGCTGTGCGTCGTCGCGCGATGCGTTCGACGGACGGGTCGGCGCCGCTGCCGATGTAGATCAGCACATCGGCGCTGTACGCCGCAGCCGCGGCGGAAGGCGTCAACTCATCGGCGTGTGGCGAGCCCTGGTTGGCCAGAATGACTTCAACGGTGCTGCCTGCGGGGAGCATGGGGGCGACGAGACTGTGGAGGGGCGCTACGGAGATGGCGACGCGAAGTGGTGGCCGCGCATCAGTTTCCTGTGGGCGAGCTTCGCCGTTGCAGCCGCTGAGCGTGCATAGGCTGACAAGTGCCGCAATGAGGATGCCTGCGATGCGCATGCGGGCAGTGTGCCACGGCGCGATGCTTTCAGCCACCTTTGCCCCAGTTGGCGAGAAGTGTGGCCAGGTCGGCGCCGTTGACGACGCCATCATCGTTGAGATCGTTCGCGCAGGGAGGATTGGCGCAGGCGCCCCACGAAGCGAGCAGAGTGGCGAGGTCGGCGCCGTCCACCGTGCCATCGCCGTTGAAATCAACAAATGAGTTGGCCGGCGCGACGGTGTAGGCGAAAACGGCGTGGCCGCCCGGCTCGCCATCGCCGGTGATGAATGCCTCGCCGGGGATGGCGTCGGTGGTTTCACCATCGAGCGAGGCGCCGCCAGTTAAGGCGGTCACGGTGTCCATGACGGTCAACGTGTACTCGCCCGCAGGAAGTGGTGAATTAGGAGTGATGGTCGCGGTTTGGCCGCCTGCGTCGTACGACAAGCTCATCGATACGTCTCCGGCGGGGCTGGTGAGGAGAATGTCTGAGGCGTCAATGTCAACCGGGACGTGGAATGTCACATGGATCATTGAATCGGCGCTGAGTTCTGAACCGGGCGCAGGCGAAGCGCCAACGATCTTCGGCGGCCCGTCAATAAATGCCACTTCGTCTGACTCTTGTGCAAGGATCCGCGTGTCGGGATCGAAGATGACATCAGTGGCCGTTGCGTCAACAGGAATCAGAAAATGCTCGAGCGGCGCGTTGTTGTCGAGCACGTGCCGTGTTGACATGCTCGCGCTGTCGATATGGACTTCGATCGGCATCGTGAAAAGGTTGTAATGCTCCGGCTGCGCCTGGCGGACCATCACTTCGACAAACTGCTGTCCGGCGACCTCTCGCATCGTCCACGCGTGCTCATACCACGGGGCGCCGACGCCGAAAACCCACTGGTCGAAGTACCACGAAATGTCCTCACCTGTAATGGATTCGACGATTGATTGATAATCGGCGGTGATGGCGCTGCCGTACTCGTGCGCCTGCCGGTATTGAATCAATGAATCGAAGAAGGCATCATCACCAATCACATATCGCAACATGTGCAGAATCCACGCGCCTTTTCGATACGTGAAACTGCTGGAAAAGATGCGTGAGGGATCGATCGGGTCGAAAACGTACGTGCTGCCGTCAAAGAGACCGGGTCGTCTGTTGGACATCGCTTCGTGCAACGCCTCGGTATCCTGGCCATTTTTGAATTCCAGCCACAATGCTTCGGAGTAGGTTGCGAATCCTTCGTTGAGCCAGATGTCGCTCCATGTGGCGCAGGTGATCATGTCGCCCCACCACTGGTGCGCGAGTTCGTGGGCGGTCAGGCTCTCGCCGAATCCGCCCTGACCTGTCATGGTTTGATGCTCCATGCCGCCGCCGAAGTTGAACTGGTAGATGCCGTACTTCTCATCGATGAATGGATACGGCCCGAATAGATCGCCGAACACGTCCAGCATCGGGATGACACGGAGCAAGCGATCTCGATTGTTTGGCGTATCGCTTTGGGGATAGATGTAAAACTCAAGCGGCATGACGCCTTCATCATGGACGAACACGTCGCTGAAGCGCGTGTAATTTGTTGCGGCGAAGCTGTGCAGATAGGTCGTCATTGGATAAACGGCGGACCAGTGCGTTGTCGCCCGTCCGTCCCCGAGATCCGTTTCGGATTGGAGCAATCCGTTTGACGCGATGCTCATCCAGCTTGGCGCGGTGAATCGCAGGTCCGCGGTCGCCTTATCGCGGTTGTCGTCCTTGTTGGGCCACCACGTGAACGAAAACCACGGCTCACTCAGTGTGAAGACGACTGGCGTGCCGGCCTGCATCGTGAAGTTGATGGAGCCAAAACCGAGCGATTCGGGATCGCCCGCGTAATCGACGAAGACTTCGAAGGTCTGATCCGCCGCGACTGGCGCCGGCAGTGTGATCTCAATCGTTCGGTCGTCGAGACGCACCCAGTTGGACGAGAGAGTGTCAACAGCGACTGAGCTGATGGCAAACTCGTCGTCGAGGCGCACCTGAAAAGTTGACAAGCCGTCAACGAGGCTTCGAACGGTCATCGTGTTCGAGCCGCCGAGTTCGCCGGCGGTCGGATCGATCTCAATGTTGATGTCGTTGTGAAGGAGGTCGGTCAGATCGTTGGGATTCACGGCGCCTTCGGGAGCCGCGTTCATGAGCGGCGCCAGTCGATCGGACCGCTGCTTGCCCTCGGCGCAGAGATCAGCGCCGATGCGGTTGAGCGTTGGGTCCGCATCCGCCGCGACGGACGTGATCGAAGTCAAACAAAAGGCGCCGAGTGCGGCGAAACGGAAATATCGCATTGTCCCACCCTGATAGAGATCGTGATTGAGTTCATCGTACTTCAGAAGGGACACAAGACGACCTTTTCACGACTGAAATTTGGTGAACCGGATGCGGAATCAAAGGTGAGAACCCCAATTTTCGCTCGTGCCGCTATTATCGGCATGCTTGGATCAGGTACGAAAAGGACACGACTTGAGCGCACTGGACATTCGCGACGTACGCAAGAGCTTTGGAGCATTGTGCGCGGTCGATGGACTTTCGCTGAAGGTGGAGCAAGGCGAAGTGCTCGGCTTCCTCGGCCCGAACGGCGCCGGGAAAACGACGACGATCAGTATGGCGGTAGGGCTGCTGGCGCCGGATGCGGGTGAGATCAATCTCGGCGGCGCTGGTTCGCCCACGACGCCTGGCGTTCGTCGGGGCGTGGGAGTGGCGCCGCAATCATTGGCGATTTACGACGAGCTGACGGCGGACCAGAATCTGCGATTCTTTGGATCGTTGTATGGATTGAGCAGCAACGACCGGAAGCGGCGGGCTGACGAATTGCTCGAATTCGCCGGACTGTCTGATCGTCGTGGTGATCGGGCCAAGACGTTCTCGGGCGGGATGAAGCGGCGGCTGAATCTGGCGGCGGCTTTGATGCACGAACCGCAACTCATTCTGCTGGATGAGCCATCGGTTGGTGTTGATCCGCAATCGCGGAATGCGATATTTGAAATGGTGGAGCAACTGCGCGGCGAAGGCCGCACGATTGTGTACACGACGCACTACATGGAAGAGGCGCAGCGGTTGTGCGATCGCGTGGCCGTGATCGATCGCGGCAAGCTCCTGGCGCTGGGGTCGGTGGATGAGTTGATCGGGGCACACGGCGGGCAGAGTTTGGTGACGGTGCGTCGGGCCGCCGGCGAAGAACAGGTGCAAAGCGATGATCCGGCGCGCGATCTGGCGAAGCTCATGCAGTCGGGCGACGTGCTTGAGGTGCGCGTCGAGCGGCCATCCCTTGAAGCCGTCTTTTTGAATCTCACAGGACGGAGTTTGCGGGACTGATGAAAGCTGTTGTCTCCATGGCGATGAAGGATCTCCGCTTGCTCCTGATGGACAAGGGCGGCTTGTTTTTCATTTTCTTTTTTCCGCTGATGTATGCGATTTTCTTTGGCTACATCTCTGCGGCGATGAGCGGCGGCGGCGGAGGTGATGGGCCGGTTGCTTCGATTCGAGTGGCGATCGTTGATGAAGACGGCACGGAGGCATCCCAAGAGTTTGTCGCGCTTCTCGAAGACGCTGAAGAACTGAATATTGAACGATTCGACTCGCGTGACGCGGCTAAAGCGGTGGTGCAGGAAGGAAAGCGAGCCGCGATGATTGTTGTGCCCGCCGGATTCGGTGAGCGCGGTCAGTCGTTTTTCATTGGTGATCCGCCGACGGTGCAAGTCGCCGCAGATCCGTCACGCACAGCGGAAAAGGGAATGTTGCAAGGCATCCTGATGAAGTACGGCGCACAGCGCATGCAGTCGTCGTTCACTGACACCAAGGCCATGCGCGACAACGCGGCCCAGGCGATGCAGACTTTGAATGACGATGCGGACACGCCGCCGATGGTGCGTCTGGCGCTGCAAGGCTTTCTGGGGAGTCTTTCACAACTTGCTGATCAGCTTGATGAGGCAAACGTCACTGAGGAGGACATTCAGAACAGTGACGCGGGCGCTGGTTTTGAGCCGCTGAAGGTGGAGTCGATCCCGCTGCTCGAATCGAACGATGGTGATGGGCCCGAGATGAGTCCGTTCGCGATTTCGTTCCCGCAGGGAATCATTTGGGGGATCATGGGCGCCGCGGCGGGGTTCGGGATTTCGCTCGTCACAGAGCGCACGCACGGCACGATGATTCGGTTGCGGCTGGCGCCGGTGACGCAGGGGCAAATTCTGGGCGGCAAGGCGCTTGCTTGTTTCGTGACGACCATCGCGGTTGCGGTGACATTGCTGGTCATTGGTCGGCTGGCCTTTGGTGTGACGCCGCAATCGCCGCTGCTGCTGGCTGTCGCGATTGTGTGCGTCGCGGCGTGCTTTGTCGGTGTCATGATGCTGCTTTCTGTGATTGGGCGCACGGAAGCGTCGGCGTCAGGCATTGGGTGGGCGGCGCTGGTGGTGATGGCGATGGTTGGCGGCGGGATGATCCCGCTCATGTTCATAGAAAAGATCCCGTTTCTGGCGATGCTCAGTAGCGTCAGCCCGGTGAAATGGTCGATTTTGGCGATTGAAGGCGCGGTGTGGCGTGGTTTTACACCGGGGCAGATGCTGCTTCCTTGCGTCGTGTTGTTGGGCGTGGGCGCTGGCGCGTTTGCTCTGGGCGCCACGATTTTCTGCCGAACCGAACGGGCCTGAACGGCGAACATTTGCCTGTCTGAGTCGTGGTCGCGCACCGCGCTTTCTCTTCTATGAGAGACGCGACGCGGGTACGATGGGCGACGTGCATTTCTGACGCCGAGCCGTGGAGGGGCTGATGAGCATTGATTGCGGACGATCGTGGTTTGTGATTGGCGCTGTGGTGTTCAGCGGCGCCGAAGCGCTGGCTCAAGCATTTGATGCGTGCATTACCAGTTCACCTTCGAGCATCAATGAACGATTCGGCCGTGAGATTGATATTGATGGCGCCTTTCTCATCACCGGGGCGCCCGGGCCGAATGAGTTCACGGCGTCGTTGCCTGGC
This sequence comes from Phycisphaerales bacterium, assembly GCA_029260345.1. Taxonomy (GTDB): domain Bacteria; phylum Planctomycetota; class Phycisphaerae; order Phycisphaerales; family UBA1924; genus OFTM186. The sequence goes on from JAJDDK010000006.1 coordinate 397,924, forward strand.
GCTGCGTTTATTCATCGGCGCACCGGCGCGGGCGCGTGGGAGCAAGAAGCGCAACTGATGCAACCTGATCCGGCCGCGTGAGATTTCTTCGGCTGGTCCGTTGATCTTGAAGGGACGGTTGCGATTGTGGGGGCGCCCAAGCGTGATGACTGCGGCAAGGGTGTGAATTGCAATATTGGCGCCGCGTATGTCTTTCGACGCACGGCGCCGGGCGTGTGGGAGCTTGAACAGACGCTTTTCGCCAGCGATCCGGCGCCGGGCGATGAGTTTGGGTTCGACGTCACGATTGAAGGCGATCTCGCGGCGATCAGTGCGCCGTTTGACGATGACAACGGAAGCACGTCTGGCTCGGTGTATTTGTTTCGCCGCGATGGGTCGGGTGTTTGGAATGAAGTGGACAAGGTCATTTCCAGTGATGGACAGAACAATGATTTTTTCGGCCAGTCCGTGATTTTGAGTGACGGTGTTCTGGCCGTCGGCGCCAGCGGTGAGAGCAGCGCGGGCGGCAACTCCGGCGCGGTGTATGTGTTTGAGGACGCGGGCGCGGACGACTGGTTGGAGATTGACAAACTCGTCGCGGATGATGCGTTTCAAGGCGATCAATTCGGGTTTGATGTTGACTTTGATGGCGACGTGATTGTGGTGGGTGTGCCGCTGAGTGACACGTCCTGCGGCACGTTTCTATGCAATGGCGGCGCGGTGTATGTGTTCCGCCGCAATGGGCAGGGGACGTGGGATCAGGAAGCGCGAATATTTCCGCAGGATGCGGTGTCCAGCGACTTTTTCGGATTCGCGGTCGGCGTGTCGGGCGACACTGTTGTTGCGTCCAGCGTGCGCGAGGATGATGCGGGCAACAGCGCCGGCGCGATGTACGTTTTCCAGCGCACGGCGCCGTCGGTGTGGAGTGAGCAGCTCAAACTCACGGCGCCGGATGGCGAGGCGGGGGATGAGCTTGGATATTCCGCCGCAATTGATGGTGTGATCGGTGTGGCCGGGGCGCGATTTGACGATGTGGCGTGCCCACTCAATCCGAATTGCAATTCAGGGTCGGTCTATGCGTGGACGCTGCGTCAGTTCGGCGACGTGAAGCCGGGCGATTTCAATTCTGATGGCGTGATCAACGGCTTTGATCTCGCCACGCTGCTCGCGGCGTGGGGAACGAACGGGCAGGGCACCGGCGCGGATCTGAATGGCGACGGCATCGTTGACGGCATCGATCTTGCGACGCTGCTTGCCAACTGGGGCGCGTGACGTTTACGAGAACAGGTCGGCTTTGGCGTGCAGGCCGGACTTGTCAAAGTGCGCGATCGCTTCATCAACGGATGAAAACACTTTGGTCGCTGTTTCGGTGATGAAGGGCGACGGGCTCTTCTTCGGCTTCCAGATCACATAGACCTCTTTGCCGTGCTCGTAAGCGTGGTGCAGTTCGCGCTCGACGCCGCTGGAGAGGCCGGGCACACCGCCGGGAAGCTCCGGAATGAAACTGACGATCATGTCGGACTGATCGATGAGCTTGAAATCGCGCATGTAGATCTGGCCGTCGATGTCGCCGGCGATGTCGAGCACTTCGCGCACAGGCACGCGAAAAGATTCGCCTGAGGGCATTCGTGCTTCGACGAAGTCGCGCCCGTCGCGCGATGCGGCAATGGCTCGCTCGAGCAGGAGTTTCTCGTCCACATCGCCGGGGTCAAACGCGATGAATCGGGCGGCGAGAGCCGCGCGGAATTCGTCGATTTCCGCCATGACGTCGGGCATGTCGGCGACGTGGCTCATGGGGAATGACGGGTAAACCCGCTTGGCCACGGGGTCTGTGATCAGTCGGCGCAGGAGTTCAACGTTCTCCTGATTTCGTCCGCGGCTGACGATGAAGAATTTACCGCCCGCGGCCTGAGACATGAGTTCGGTCGCGAGTATTTCCTCTTCGCGCCAGACCATGCAGTCTTTGAGCGTCGCGTCGATCTCGTGCTCGTCATGCAGGCGTCGGTGGACGACTTCGATGTTGTCCACGAGGCAGAGGAAGAGGTCTGCTTTCATGCGCACGGTTTGGTCAAAATCGAAAGCGCTGAAAAGGCCGTGCCGCCAGCGAAATGTGGCGTGCGTGTTGACGATCACGTTGGCCTGATCGCGGCTTTCCGAGGTGATGTGATTCATCACGCTGCGGCGGAGGGCCTGGAGGCGCGAAAGCGGAAGATTCAGGATGCGACCACGGGGCACGTCGGGCGCTTCGGCGTACATGAGTTCGCCGACGTGGTGCAATTGGACGGAATCGCCACGATCACGGGCGGCTTGCGCCACCGCATCGAGGAACGGGCGCTTGTCCATGCCGACTTGTCCGGTGACGATCGCTCTCATGAGATTTGAAGTATAGGGCGGAGTGGCGAGAGGCCGCGCCAGCGCGAGTGTAAAGAATCAGCGAAGGTCGTGAGGAGGGCGTTCGCGCTTGATCAGTGAGTCCATTGTCGACACTCGCAGTGTCAAATTGTTTGTTCAACCCGCGCCGACGGGAACCGCTTCGAGGCAGCGGTCGATGCGCTCCAGAACGGTGGATTTGCCGAGAATGGCGAGCGTCGCATCGATGGGCGGACTGACGGTGGAGCCGGTGAGCGCCACGCGCAAGGGCTGGGCGACTTTGCCCATGCCGAGTTCGCGCTTTTCAGAGAATTTTTCGATCAACTCATGCAAATGCTCCGGCCTCCATTGGTTCAATGCTCGTAATTCCGAATCTTGAACCTCTGACAGCTCATTTCTCAATTCGCGCAATACGGCGATGCCTTCGCCGTCGTTCTTGTGAAGGACTTTGGAGACCGCTTTCTCGTCGAAGACAATGTCGTTTGTGTCGGTGGTGAGGAACGCCGCGCCTCCGACGCCTTCGCGAAAGGTCTTGCAGCGCGGACGCGTCGCTCCGGCGAGCATTGTGAAATTGTCATTTGGCGCGTCAGCGGCGCCAGTGGCCTTCAGCAGTTCGGGGCTGTACGCGGCGCACCAGTCCCACCATCGCTGCGCGAACTCTTCTTCGCTCATGGCGCCGATCGCGTCGTTATTGAACGCGGCGAGCTTCTTGTAGTCAAAGCGAGCGCCGGTCTTGCCGATGCGAGAGGTGTCGAAACGCTCCGCGAGGAAGTCAAGGTCGAATTTTTCGATGTCGTCGCCGGGCGACCAGCCGAGGAGCGCGATGTAATTGGTGACGACTTCGGGGAGGTATCCGGCGGCGCGGAAGTCTTCAACTTCGATTTCCGGCAATTCAACGTTGAGCGCCGCCGCAAGAGCGAGCAGGTCACGCTGATTGAGCTGGCGGTTCTTGTCCTTGAGCCACGCGGCGAAATCTGCAGTGTCCTGAACACATGCGGGCGCGTCGGTGAGGCCGGCGTCGCGCACGGCCTGCCGCACGGCTTTGTCTTTATCGCGTTTGCTCATCTTGCCGCCGCCGGGATTGACGATGAGCGGGAGATGGGCGTAGTTCGGCGTGCGGAAGCCGAGGGCCTGTTGCAGCGCGACATGGCGCGGCGTGTTGGCGAGATGCTCCTGGCCGCGCACGACGTGCGTGACGCCCATCAATTCGTCATCAACGACGACGGCGAAGTGATAGGTGGGGAAGCCGTCCGCTTTGCAAATAACAAAGTCATCGAGTTCGCCGGCGGCGATGGTGACGTCGCCGAGGACGTCATCCTTGACGACGATGTCGCCGGTTGGGGCTTTGAAGCGCACGACACACGGTTCGCCGGATTCAGCGCGCTTGAAGCGCTCATCGCGCGGGATGTTCAGCGCGGCGCCTTCGTACTTGAAGGCGCGTTTTTCGCGTTTGGCCTCATCGCGCATGGCGGTGAGTTCTTCAGTGGTTTCGAAGGCGTGGTAAGCGAGATCGGCGTCAAGGAGTCGCTGAAGGTGTTCGGTGTAGAGGTTGAGGCGTTTGGACTGATAGAACGGGTGCACGCCGCGCGGATCGCGGTCTTGACCAAGATCAGGGGCTGGTCCTTCATCCCAATCAATTCCAAGCCAGGCCAGCCCTTCGAGGATGCCAAGCACGGATTCGCGTCCGGTGTCGCGCAGCTGATCGGTGTCTTCGATGCGGAGGAGGAAGTGGCCGCCGAGTTTGCGCGCCAGCGCCCAATTGAAGAGCGCGGTGCGGGCGCCTCCGATGTGCAAATTGCCGGTGGGGCTGGGGGCGAAGCGAGTGACGGGAATTGGCGACGTGCTCATGGAGAAAGCGTATCCGTTTCAATTCAAGGCGTTTTGTGAGAATCCAAGCAGCGCCATCGAGTTTTAATAACGCACGACGGCATGCACGTCGCCGTAGCGGCCCAATGCCGCGCGGCCGTTGAGGTCGGTGAGTTCAATGAGCACTGTTGTGCCGATGATCTCGCCTTGCAGTTTTTCGACGAGGTCGCAGCAGGCGCGCATGGTGCCTCCGGTGGCGAGGAGGTCGTCCACCATGAGCACGCGTTTGTGCGCTTCGAATGCATCTTGATGGATTTCGACTCGATCCGTGCCGTATTCGAGGCCGTAATCGACGGAATGCGTCGCCATGGGCAACTTGCCGGGTTTGCGGATGGGGACGAATCCGGCGGAGAGTGATTGCGCGATGGCGGTGCCAAAGATGAAGCCGCGGCTTTCGGCGCCGACAACGAGATCAACACCTTTGCCTCGATAGGGGTTGGCCATGAGTTCGACGGCGAGGGCGAGACCGCCGGGGTTGGCGAGCAGAGGGACGATGTCTTTGAAAACGATTCCCGATTTGGGGAAGTCGGGGACATCGCGGATGAGGCTTTTGATTTGGTCGAGGGGTTTCATGGTGCGGCGTGCAGGATAGCGGCGCAGTCAGGCTTGAACGGCGCTGTTCATGGTTGAGGCTTTGAGGAGGGAGAGGTGGGGAGCCCTCACCTGTCAATGCTTTGCATTGACATCCTCTCCCAGGGGGAGAGGAGTTTGGAGCCCTCACCCGTCAACGCTTCGCGTTGCCACCCTCTCCCAAGGGGAGAGGGAGTTTGGAGCCCTCACCTGTCAATGCTTTGGATTGCCATCCGCTCCCTTAGGAGAGGGATTCTTAGAGGCCGCGGCCCGCTGCTTGAAACCGACGGGCGATGTCCGCCTTGGCGCGGGCTCGGGCGCGATCGCGACCGACCTGATTCATTTCCGCGGCGGTTTGTGGATTGCGGGCGCTGGCTTCGGCGAGTTCGGCTTCAGCTTCATTTTGGGAGATCTGCTCGACAGACACGGCGTTTTGGGCGAGCAGTGTCAGTTTGTCGCCGACCATCTGGACGAAGCCGTCTTCGATGAAATAGCTGTGCGAGCCGCCTTCGGCAAAGGTCACCCGGAATTCACCGAGGCCGAGTTGCGCCACGAACGGCGCGCGGCCGGGCAGAATGCCGGCGGAGCCGTCGTGCAGCGGGAGAACGACAGAGGTCGCTTCCTTGTCAAAGACGCGGGCTTCGGGGGTGACGAGCGAACAATGGAATTTCTGACTGGCCATGGGATCGGCGGCTCCTGATGCGAAACTGGGAGTTGCGGAGTGTAGCGAGGAGGGTTCCGATCGCCCACCGAAGGGATTTTGCGCCGTGAGAGCGGTGCAAATCCGGAGCGGAATCGGCTGAAATCAGGATTTCAGTGGGACTTCCCGCCAGCCCGGCTTTTTCGCCCCGAGCTTGTCCCAGCATGCCTGGAGCAACTCCTGAAGGCCCAGCCCCGTTGCCGAACTGATGCCGATGATGGTTTGGTCATGCCCGAGTTTGAGCTCTCTCAGCACGAGTTTGAGCGCCTCGTCGCGCTCCTCTTCGTCAGGCAACAGGTCGAGCTTGCTGACGGCGATGATTTCTTCTTTTTCGGCAAGCAGCGTTGAGTAGTCGAACAGCTCCTTGCGAATCGCGTGGTAGTTCGCGACGGGGTCGGAGCCGTCCGCCGGTTCAATCTCGATGAGATGAACGATGACGCGTGTACGCTCGATGTGGCGGAGGAAGTCGTGCCCAAGGCCCGCGCCCTCGGCGGCGCCCTCGATCAGACCGGGGATGTCCGCGATGACGAGGCGGCGCGACGCGTCAAGCTCCGCGATGCCCAGTTGGGGCTTGAGTGTTGTGAATGGGTAGTCCGCGATCTTCGGATGCGCTTTGGAGACAGCCGCGAGCAGTGTTGACTTACCCGCGTTCGGCATGCCGACGAGGCCAACGTCAGCGATCAGTTTAAGTTCGAGCGTGAGGTTGAGTTCTTCGCCGTCTTCGCCGGGCGTGGACTGGCGCGGCACCTGGTTGGTTGCGTTCTTGAAATGGGAGTTGCCGAGGCCGCCGCGCCCGCCCTTTGCGATGACGATCTCATCGCCGGGGCCGAGGTCCGCGATCAAGCGTCTTGGGGTCTCTTCGTCTTCGGATTCGGATTCGTAGATCAAAGTCCCTGCGGGAAGTCGCAGATAAAGATCATCACCGTTGGAGCCGCTGCAATCAGAGCCGAGCCCCGGCTGTCCTTTGCCGGCCCGCCAGTGGTGCTGGCCGCGGAAGTCGAGCAGGGTCTGCACGTTGTGATCGGCGATGGCGATGATGTCGCCGCCCTTACCGCCGTCACCTCCGTCGGGGCCGCCCTTGGGGATGTACTTCTCGCGCCGGAAGGAGACGCATCCGTCGCCCCCGTCGCCCGCCTTCACATAAATCATCGCCCGGTCAGCCAGCATGGCGGAAGAGTAGGGGCCTCGCGACGATTCGGCGCGAAGTCCCCGATGTTGACATGGCGCGCCGTCCGTAGTGGAGTGCTCGCCCTTGAGTGACGAGCGGCCCGCCATCCTGTTTACGGCCTTCGAACCGAGTGGCGATGACCTCGGCGCGGCGGCGATTCGTGCGCTCAAAGAGCGGCGTCCGGATTTGCAGATCTTCGCCTGGGGCGGGGCCGGGATGGCCGCGGCCGGCGCGACCGTCGTGGAGCGCACCGGTGATGACGCGGTCGTCGGGCTGCCCGGGCCGGGCAAGATTCTCGAACACATTCGTTTGAACAAACGAATCGCGGCGTGGATCGAAGAACATCGGCCGATCCTGCATGTGCCGGTGGATTCACCGGCAGCGAATTTTCCGATTTGTAAGGAATCGAAGAAGCGCGGCATTCCGGTGGCGCATCTGGCGGCGCCGCAATTGTGGGCGTGGGCGCCGTGGCGGATTCGGAAGTTGCGCCGACTGACCAATCACGTGATGTGTTTGCTGCCGTTTGAGCCCGAATGGTTTCAATCGCGCGGCGTGCCGGCGACCTTCATTGGGCACCCACTTTTTGATCGCGAGATTGAGGACATCGCGGAATTAAAAGAGCGTGACGAAGCGGGACCGTTGCGGCTTGGCGTGATGCCGGGTTCGCGGCCGAAAGAGTTGTCGCGGCATTTGCCGTTGATGTTGGAAGTTTTGAGATCGCTGCGCGCGACGTGGCCGGAGCTTGAAATTCGGTTCGCGGTGCAGGAGGAAGCCGCCGCGGGGCGTGTGCGCGAACTTGCGCAAGAGTCGGGCGGTTTGCCTGAGAATGCGGAAATCGTGGCGGGGGAGTATTCGGTCGCGCGCGTCGCGTCGTGGGCGGATGTGTGTTTGACCAAGTCCGGCACGGTGACGCTGCACATCACGCGGCAGCGCTGCCCGATGGTGGTGGTGTATCGCACATTGACGATCGCGTATGTGCTGATCGGGCGATGGCTGCTGACGACCAATGATCGCGCGATGCCGAACCTGATTGCGGGGCGAAGGATTGTGGATGAGTTTGTGCCGCACGTGGGTGGGGCGGCGCCGATTGAGGCCGCGGTGCGGTCGCTGCTGATGGATTCCGGAAAGCGCGAACGAGTGCGAGCGGATCTCGAAACCGTGGCCAGCAAGTTCGAGGGCCATCACGCGGCGGACGCTGCGGCGGATGTCATTCTGAATTTGATCGATCAGAAAAATGGGCCCGGTGGGACTTGAACCCACACTCCCGTTTCCGGGAAACGGATTTTAAGTCCGTCGCGTCTGCCATTCCGCCACGAGCCCGATGTCGCTGCTCCGTATTGTTGCACGGCGGCGCTTGTTCGGCGCGATAGCATCGGCAGGATGACGGACTCGGCACGAATCCCGGATGATTTCATTGAATCGCTGACCGCTTCCGCGCACATGGTGATTCTGACGGGCGCGGGGGTCTCTGCCGAAAGCGGCGTGCCCACGTTTCGTGATGCGCAGACAGGGTTGTGGGCGAAGTATCGGCCTGAGGATCTGGCGACGCCGCAGGCGTTTGCGCGTGATCCGGAACTGGTGACGCGCTGGTATGACGAGCGGCGCGTGAAGCTTGCGTCGCTGGCGCCGAATGATGGGCATCGAGCGATTGTTGCAATGCAGCGGTGGGCGCTCTCGCGCGGAAAGCAGTTCACTTTGCTGACGCAGAATGTTGATCGTTTGCACCACGCGGCAGGGAGCGAAGACGTCATTGAGCTTCACGGGACGCTGTGGGTGTGGCGATGCGAATCGTGCGGCGTTGAGCGAGAAGAGCGGGGCGGGCCGTTTGCATCGCACCCGCTTCGGTGTGAGTGCGGCGGATTGCGCCGGCCGGGTGTGGTGTGGTTCGGGGAGATGCTGCCGCAGGCGGCGCTTGAAGCGGCTGAGCATGCAATTGCATCGTGTGATTTGTTCTTGTCGATTGGAACCAGCGCGGTGGTGTATCCGGCGGCGGGGTTTGCGCAGGCGGCGAAGGCGAGAGGTGCGCGCGTGGCGGAGTTCAATCGCGATCCGACGCCGATCTCGGATCTCGTGGACTGGAGTGTTCAGGGGAACAGTGGGAACAGTGCGACAACGTTGCCGGAATTGATGCGCCGGCTTGAAGAGAATTGATTGTGCGGATCAATAATCTTCGTGGGCGTGTTCGTTGAGAAGTCCTGACGTGATGTCGCGAATGAGTTCGTAGTCAAAGCCGCGGCGGGCCAGCGCCGCGGACAGGCGGCGCACTTTGGCTTCATCTGTGAGTTTCGGAGACATGGCGCGCAGGCGGCGTTCGGCGAATGCTCGTGCATCGCCTCGGAGGTCGCGGTCCTCTGTGGCGAGCTCAACTTCTTCGCGCGCGATCGTTTCATCCACACCGAGCAGTTTGAGACGGCGCACGAGGGCGCGGTTCGCGGCCGGGGACTTGGCCAGTTCCTGGCGGATGGCTTCCTGCGCGAACTTGCGATCGTTCAAGAGGCCGGCGCGTTCGAGTTCGGCGATGACTTCGTTGACTTCATCCACATCGGACCATCGCTTGACGAGGGCATCGCGGAGTTTGCCGCAACTCATGGCTCGCCGGCCGAGTCGCCGCAGTGCATCGCGTTTGATGGAATTGCGTGTGGTGGTGGGCATCGTCGATCCGTCTTGAGAATCTTAATCCAGGTCAGCAAGCTCAGAGAGGTAGCCTTCGATCTCACCACTCGCCTTGGCGTCGCCGGCGCCGAGGGCGCGCTGAAGCCCGGTGCGCAACGTGTCGCAGGCTTCTTCGATGCGATCCAGACTTTCGAGTGATCGCGCTTTGTGGAAGTAGCAGTAGCAGTGGTTGGGATCGATGGCGGTGCAGCGGTCGAACCATGTCAGCGCGGTTTCATGCTCGCCGAGTTTGGCGTACTCGTGCGCGATCATGTACGGCAATTCGGCGTCGGTCGGTTCGCTTTCGAATAGTTTCTGCAATTGATCGAGTCGGCTCATGCTGGATTGCTCAATTCTGTGAGGCATTTGAACAGTAGCGGCGGCAGATGGCGTCGTCGGCGCAGGCGCCGCCCCGGGCTTTGCAGACGGCGCGGCCGTGGGAGATGAACAGATGCGACATTTCAGACCAGGCATCCCGGGGGATAAGCGCACAGAGGTATCGCTCCACCATGGTCACTGTGGCGTCTTGCGGTGCGAGGCCAAATCGCTTGGAGAGACGATCGATGTGGGTATCAACGACGAAGCCGTTGTTGATATGAAAGGCGTTCCCGAGGACGACATTGGCGGTTTTGCGGGCCACGCCGCGCAGGGTGAGGAGTTCGTCCATCGTTTGCGGCACTTCACCGTCAAACTTCTCCACGATGTCGCGCATGGATTCGTGGATCGCGAGTGATTTGTTGCGGAAGAATCCGAGGGATTTGACGTAGGGCTCGATTTTCTTCGGTGTGGAGTTGGCGTAATCCTGCGGCGTAGGAAATGCCTTGAAAAGGGCGGGCGTTGCCTTGTTGACGTTGGCGTCGGTGGTTTGGGCGCTGAGGATGGTCGCAATCAGGAGTTCATGTGGCGATGAGTATTCCAAGGCGCATTTCGCATCTGGATAGCGCTCGCGGAGGGCTTTCAGAATCGCGCGGGCGCGGCGGCGTTCGGTCGCGGTCACTTCAGGTAACGGGAAAGGCAAGTCGCGCAAACCGGGCGGGTTCGATGGGGTGCGTGACTCTTTGGTCGACGTTGACTTTCGTGCTGACTTGGATCGCGTACCCGTGCTCATGAGCGGACGCTTCCCGGGCGATGCAGCGGCCATGCGGAAAAGAGCGCACATAGAAATGTCAAAATGGCGACGGCGGTGAGGTCGCGGCTTGCGGCGGGATGCATCGACTCGAATTCTTCACGCAAGCGGCCCACGGATTCAATCTCATTGGCGCGCCCCGCATCCAGAAGGGCGTGAAATGTTTCATTCATTTCCGGCAGGAGAAATCCCGCGTAATGGACAAAGACGCCGACGAGACCTGCGAGCAGCAGCGTTCGGATCAGCGTGGCGCCGAACGCGCGGCGGCTCTCCCGCAGGAACTGGGCGATGTAGGCAAGCACCGCGACGGCGATGAATCCGCCGGCGATCATGGCGGTGATCGCAAAGACGCGCGCCATGATGCTGCCCGCCGCAATCATCCATTGGTCATCCAGCGCTGCGAGGTCGCTGAATCTGGGATTCATGTCACGCATCGTGGGAAAAGCGATTGCCGCGGCGACGCCGGTGGCGACGACTATGCCGCAGGCGATGGACAGGCAGGCGCAATGCACCGTGGTGAGGACACGTCGTATAGAATCATGATTGGATTTCATCGTTGTGGCGTCATGGTACGCGCAGAATCGACATTCGTTCACGCTCAGGGATTTGGTTCGAGATCGGTCCGCTATGGCACTTCCTTCTGCACCCATTCCGGCGGCGCTTTCGCTTGCGGGGCTGCCGCGCGATCGGTCTGTCCGTGACTGGATCGAATGGACGGCGGACCAGGGATTTCGGGGCGTCGCTCTTGACGGGATGGCGGCTGGAGCACGGGCCCGCGATCTTGGGCGCGGGGCGCGGCGTGATTTGGCGTCATTGCTGCGCCGGCGAGAGCTTTCGTTTCTGGGGGTGGACCTGTGGATCCCCGCGGCGCACTTCGCGTCACCTGAACACCAGGACAGGGCGTTTGCCGCGACGATCGGTGCGATTGAGCTGGCTCGCGACTTGGCGACGCTCAATGGAGACGCCGATCCGGTGCTGTCCGTGTGTTTTCCCGCGGCAGATGATTTGGTGATTCGGAAGGAAATTGATGATGCCGCCATGGGGGCGGGCGTTATGTGTGCGAATCACGCGTGGCCGTTTGCACTGGAGGATGGCGCGAACATCGGACTTGATCCGGCGACTGTGCTCCTCGCCGGGCAGGATCCGGCGACGGAATTGTTGCGTTGCGCCGGGAAGCTGGGCTGTGTGCGATTGAGCGATGCGGATCAATCCGGGCGCGCGGCAGTCGGGTCGGGGCGACTGGAAATCGATGCGTTTCGGATGGCGATGATGGGCGTCAATTGGCGCCGCCCTCTCCTGATTGATGTGCGGGGTCTGGCCGACGGCGGGGCGGCGGCGAAAGACGCGCTTCGTCGGTGGGCGGGGCAAGGCTGATAGAGTTGAGCCATGGCGACGAGTCGCGATTACTACGACATTCTGGATGTGAGCCGCACGGCGACGGAGGACGAGATCAAGGCGGCCTACCGGAAGCTGGCGCGGAAGCTCCATCCGGACGTGAACAAAGCGCCAGACGCGCAGGAAAAGTTCACCGAGTTGCGCGAGGCCTATGAGGTGTTGTCCGACGAGAAAAAGCGGCGGGTGTATGACCGCGTCGGGCACAAGGCATATGTTCGCGGCGCGACTTCGGGTGCGGCGGAACCCGGGCGTGGCGGCGGTCGCGGACCGACGTACACGTGGTCGAACGTCGGCGGCGCGGGGTTTGGCGGGCCCAATGATTCGTTTGATGTTGGCGACATCGGCGACCTGTTTGGCGAAATGTTTGGCGGAGGGCGCTCGCCATTTGGCAAGAGTGCGACCGGTGGCGGCGCCGGCGCGCAGGCGCGGTCGCGGGCCCGCAAAGGGCGCGACATTCGGGCAGAGCGATTGATTTCATTTGAGAATGCGCTTCACGGCGGTCGGGAATCGGTGCGCGTCGGGCGCGGCGGAACCATGCAGACTATTGATGTGAAGATCCCCAAAGGCGTGCTCGACGGCGCGAAGCTGCGCGTGCGCGGCGGCGGCGAGCCAAGCGAGAACGGCGGCGCGCCGGGTGATCTCATACTCGTCATCAAAGTGGGGAATCACCCGCTGTTTAAGCGCGAGGGCATGGACGTTGTGCTCGATCTGCCGGTGACGATTGTTGAGGCGACCTTGGGCGCGACCGTTGATATTCCGACGCCGTATGGCGATCGTGTTGAGTTGAAAGTACCGGCGGGCGCCGCGGGCGGATCAAAGCTTCGATTGCGCGGGCATGGCGTGCAGGATGAGAATGGCGCCAAGGGTGACTTATACGCCGTGATTCGTATTGTGCCGCCGAAACAAGTCACTGATGAGGATGCGAAGGCCCTGCGTTCGATCGCCGAACGGCTGACCTCACCTCGAACCGGTCCTGAATGGAACGGCGAGTCGGACTGACCAGAACAAATTTGGTTGCAAGGCTTTGCGTGATTTTCTTAATCGTCGGCAACCGCCACAATGGCGGAGATGCCTAGACGCTGGCGGGCAGTGTCTGCTTCGGTCTGCGATCGAAATTCGCCGACTTGGACAACGTACAGTCTTCGCCCGCCTTCAAGGGATTGCACGACGCGCGGCGATCCTAGACCGACGCCGGCGGTCTCGGCGCGGAAATCATGGGCCGCACGTTCGGCGTTGCGCCGATTGGCAAAGGCGCCGAGTTGAATGGTCCATCGTTGGTCGTTCAGTCGGTTGGTCAGTGTGGCTTGCAACGTTGCGGTGGTCGCTTGTGTGTAGCCGAGTTGGTACTGGCGGCGGGCGGCATCTTTCTGGCCGAGCGCATCAAAGGCGTCTCCGGCATGAAGCGCTGCCTGAGCCGCATCTTCTCCGGTGAGATTCAATGACGCTTCTGAGAGCAGCGCGGCGGCGCGCTCCTGATCACCGCGTTCCTGGGCGATGAGCCCGAGACCTGCGGCGGCCCGGCCCGATATGGATCGATCCGTCGATCGCTGGAGCGGCGTCAGCCAATCAATGGCGCTGGCGTCATCGTTGAGCGCGTGTGCGGCAAGTCCGGCGATGAGGGCGGCTTCTTCGCGGCTCTTGCCAGTCGTTGAAGCGGCGCTTTCTGTTGCTTCGCGGAAGGCCGTGGAATAACGACCGGCGTTGTACGCACGGGCATAGCTCGGGCCGCGCGACGAAGCGCAACCCGTCGTCGCCAAAAGCACGAACAGCAGTGTCCCAACCAACATGAGGCGGCGAGCGATCATCGTGGGTGCGGCTCCGAAGGGTCTCAATCGGGGTCTTGCTCAGGTACGCTATCGGCTCGACACAAGAGCCGCCGCCAGAGCCGGACCCAGACGCTTCGACTCACGCCTGCAGGAACCTATGAGCATCCACCGACCGATTCTGAAACGCTGCCTCCTCCACCCCTTCCGGACGTGCATGATCGATGATCAGCGGAGTTGGAAGGGGATTGAGCTTCTGATCGCGTCCATGAACATGGCGACGGAGATCGACCGGGTGAGCCGCACGAAGAACGTCGGCGTCATGCTGCCGACGAGCGGTTTGTTTCCGGTGGCGGCGCTGGGCGCGTGGTCGCTTGGACGCACGATCGTGCCCCTCAATTACTTGATGAAGAAAGAGGAGCTTGATTACATCATCGCGCACAGCGGATGCGACACCGTGATCACGGTGCAGCCGATGCTGGATTATCTGGATTTTGAGTTGTCCGGTGTACGCGTGCTTCGCATGGAGGATTTGCCGCTGGGCGGCGTTCCTGAGCCGCGCTGGCCGGCGGGCGCGAGTGACGAAGATTTGGCGGTTCTGCTGTACACCTCTGGCACCAGCGGGAAGCCAAAGGGCGTGATGCTGACGCATGGAAATTTGCGCGCCAACATTCGGCAGATTCAGAACTGGGTGCATTTCACTTCAGAGGACACACTCTTTGGTGTGCTGCCGCAGTTTCATTCGTTCGGATTCACGGTGCTGACGCTTTTGCCGCTGACGGTCGGGTGCGGGGTCGTGTATTCAGCACGGTTTGTTCCGTCGCGCATCGTCAAACTTCTCGCGCAGCACCGCCCAACGGCGCTGATTGCGATTCCTTCAATGTACAACGCGCTGCTGAGTGTGAAGGACGCCAGCGCCGAGGATTTTTCGTCGCTGCGATTTGTGGTCTCGGGCGGCGAGCCTTTGCCGCAAGCAGTTTTCGATCAGTTTGAGTCACGGTTTGGGAAGCGCATCAATGAAGGCTATGGACTCACGGAGACGGCGCCGGTGACGAATTGGCGCCGCCCGGATGAGTTTCGCCCCGGATCAGTTGGGCAGGCGCTTCCGGAAATTGATGAATGCATTATCAACCTCGACACCGGGCGCGCTCTTGGACCGAATGAAGACGGCGAGATTCGGATCAAAGGGCCGAACATCATGCGCGGCTATTACCGTGATGACGTCGGCACGCGAGCCGCTTTTGATGAAGCGGGCTATTTTCGCACGGGCGACATCGGCCGTTTCGATGAAGATGGGCATCTTTACATCACCGGGCGGCACAAAGAGATGCTGATTGTGGGCGGGGAAAATGTGTTCCCGCGCGAGATCGAGGAAGTGCTGAACCGGCATCCATCCGTTCGCGCCAGCGGGGTGGTCGGGCGCGCGCATGACGTGCGCGGCGAAGAGCCGATCGCATTTGTCGAACTCAATGAAGGGTTCGAGCTTGATGAGGGTGAATTGCGGGCGTGGTGCCGGACGAACATTGCGGCGTTCAAGACGCCGCGGCGCGTGATTCAGCTTGCGGCGCTGCCGCTGGGCGCCACCGGAAAGGTGTTGCGCCGTGAACTGAAAGCCATGTTGATTCAGGATGAGGCGACCGCGACCAAGTAGCGGCGCCGACTGAAAATGCCCAGGAGAGGACTCGAACCTCCACCCCCGTAAACAGGGACCAGCACCTCAAGCTGGCGCGTCTGCCAATTCCGCCACCTGGGCTGTGCTGCGGGCGGCTCGGGAGCCGCGAGCGGCGGAGTATATCGGTTTGGCCCCAGTCGTCGAGCGAGCCGATTAACGCAGCCAGCGGCCACCATCGACACGGATGATTTCGCCCGTGATGTAGGTCGCGTCAACGGCGAGCCAGCGGACGACTTCGGCGGCGTCTTCGGGCGTGCCGGAGCGCTCAAGCGGGACGCGGCTCAGGTATTGGCGCTGCATCTCCGGATCGGATTCGTAGCCGGATTCCGGGAACGCGACGACGCCGGGCGCCACGCCATTGACACGAACGTGCGGCGCCAATTCTCGTGCGAGGGTGCGGACCATTTCAGTGATCGCTGCTTTGGAAATGGCATAGGCAAGGAAATCTTTTCGCGGCCTGCCCATCGCGTGGATATCGCACATGGCGACGATGGCGCCGCCGCCGGGGAGGTCTGAGGTGCTGAGCTTGGGCGCTAGTTGTGCTGAGATGAGCGCGGGGGCCAAGGCATTGACGCGCGCGTGTGATTCGAGCGATTCAGCGGTCAACGAGTCGATTGGCGTTGGCTCGTATTGCGAAGCGTTGTGGACGAGTACGTCAAGTCTGGGCAGATTTTGAAAGGTGTCGCCGAGAAAAGATTCGACGGACTCGTGTTGATTGAGATTCAGTGGAATAGCGCATGCGAGAACGCCGGATTGTTCGAGTTTGCGCGCGTGTTCAACCGCGGCGTCTTTGGAGGATCGGTACGTCAGGACAATGTCGAATCCTGACGATGCCAGCGCTCGACACGTGGCGGCGCCGACTCGTTTGGCGCCTCCGGTCACGATGGCGACGGGCCGTTTGGCGCCGAGGTGTGCGAGCTCGGTCACCATGGACCTTCATCCGGTTCGGGATCAAACGGATCAATGTCGACGGTGTCGTCCAGGCGTTTCGCGCCGCCATCAACCTGCAAGCGACGTCCGGCTTCTTCCCAGGCGCTGGTGTGAACGACGGGCTTTTTTTTCTTTGGTGAAGAGCGGCCACTGATCGTGGCTCGTCGAATCGCAAGAAAAATAAATGGGATGAACACCAGGCCGGCGGCGACGAGCATCCAAAGCAGGGCCAGACGCATTTCGCCTGGAAGTTCGGGAGGCGCCGTCACTGGGTCGGGGGCACTCATGTGCCGAGAGGATAGTCACGGCGTGGCGGGACGCGGCGGAAAAGGCGGAAGGCGCAAGGCTTGGGATCGATCGCGGCGCTATAATCCGGCGTGCAGTTATTGGTCAGAAAATCGGCGTTATCGCAATCGGAAAGACGATCGCACGGATTGGGCAGGGTTTGCCAGTTGCCCCGGCGCCTGTATCGCCAGACGCGGCTTAGGGCGACGTGTCAGCGATCCGATCGACGGATACTGAACCCAAACCTCCACCTGAGCCGTATCTAGATGTGGATAGGAACCCCACCGTGCGCGTCGAATCGCGTGGAACGAGGCACATGAGCATGACACGGATGGACACTCTTCGTTGTCGCCGGCCGATTCTGGCCGCGGCGGTCGCACTCGTCGCACTTCCTGCGCTGATCTCCGTTCCATCGAACGCAGCACCAGTGTCGGGCCCGCTTTCGTTCGCTGATTGGGCGAACGAGGTCTGGTCGTCGGCACGGTCCGGGCAAAGCGACACGATGTTCGAAATTCTCGAGTCGCTGCCGCAGCACCACGAGGTCGCCGCGGTGGAGGGCTTGCGAGCCCGCCTTGATCGGCGCAACGAACATCTGGAAGCAGCCGCGACAGAGCGTGAGGATCGCCTCGACGAGGCATGGACCGAACTGGACGAAAATCTCGCGGGTGATGATCTCTCGGAGACGCTGCGGACGGCGGTCGAGATTTACTCGCTGTCGGACGACAAGGCTGCGTTTCTTGCCAATGCGAAGATCGTGGGTCTTGTGGCTCGCGCCGAGCAAGCTGCACGCGAGGCGGAGGCGGAGAGCGCCTGGCTCGACGCGCAGGAGATTCTCTTCCGGCTCAATCTTCTGTACGAGGATGACCAGCGCTACGAAGCGGACCTCGATCGCACGAGCACGCGACTCATGATGATTCGCTTGTATGCGCCGGAGCGTCTGCACGAGCTGCGCAATGAGCGCCGGATCGCTGAAGATCTGGATCCGCTGCCGCCGTTCAATCGCATGGGCGAGGACTGGCATGAGAAACTTGCCGGCATTGAAGATCCGAATGTGGTCGTGCGGGCGATCAATCATGCGCAGCTTGCGCACGTTGACGGCGCGGATATGACGGACCTGCTGGTCGGCGCCCTGAATAACGTCAAGACACTGGTGACGACGCCGGACGTGGCGCTCGCTTTTCCGAAGCTGAAGGACAAGTCACGCGTTGACAAGTTCGTGCAGGACCTTGATCGCCAGATCCAGAGCCTGGAAGCACGCCGTGGCAACGCCGACGGCTGGGATCTGACGCGCACGTTGCGTCAGGTCATTGAATCCAACGAATCCACTGTGAATGTGGACATCGCCGCGATGCTGCACGAGTTCGGCAACGGCGCTATGGCGGAGCTTGATCAGTTCAGCGGCATGATCTGGCCTGACGAACTGCGTCAGTTCCAGAAGACGACGCAGGGTCGATTCACCGGCGTCGGCATTCAGATTCAACTGGATGACGCGCAGCGTTTGAAAGTGGTTACGCCGCTGGAAGGCACCCCCGCCCAGCGCGCCGGCATCCTGCCGGGCGACATCATTGCGGCTGTTGATGATGAATCCACGATCGGCATCACGCTCTCGGGCGCTGTTGAGCGCATCACCGGTGAGCGCGGCACGCCTGTGACGCTGACGATTGAACGTCAGGGCGCCCCGGAGCCGCTGAAGTTTGAATTGTTCCGCGATGAAATTCCCATCTATTCCGTCAAAGGCTGGAAGCGCAACGGTCCGCGCGAGACGGATTGGGATTGGTACATCGACGAAGAGAATCACATTGGATACGTCCGCCTGACGCAGTTCGCCGACGGCATGACCAATGAATTCGATAACGCTGTACGTGAAATGCGCCGCGATGGCGATTTGCAGGGACTGATTGTCGACCTGCGATTCAATCCCGGCGGTCTGCTCACGGAAGCCGTGGACCTCACCAATCGATTCGTGTCTGAGGGCGTGATCGTCAGTCAGCATGATGCGACTGGACGCGAGCGTGAAGTGCAGAAGGCGCGCCGCTCCTCGACGACCGTTGGTGACATTCCGGTTGTGGTCCTCATCAATGAAGGCTCCGCCTCGGCGAGTGAGATCGTCGCCGGCGCGCTTCAGGATCACGGCAAGGCGGTGCTGGTCGGCGCTCGTTCCTTCGGCAAGGGCAGCGTTCAGAACGTGTACGACATCGGCCGCGGTCTCGCGGCGTTGCGCCTCACGATTCAGTACTACCGTCTCCCGAATGGCCGTCTGATCCATCGTCGCCCGAACCAGAGCCAGTGGGGGATCGATCCTGACGTTTCGATCGATATGTCGCCCACCCAGATTGGCGATGCGCTTCGCATTCGTCAGGACGCCGATGTGCTGCCGATCGACGAGAACGGTGAGGTCGTGATGGAAGGCGAAGCGCCTGATCCGACATCGCTTGTGACCGATGGCGTCGACCTTCAACTGGAAACCGCGCTGCTGCTGGTGCAGAGTCAGTCCATTGCGAAGAAGCATGGTCTGGCGGTGCTGGCGCCGCGACAGGATCCGGTGCTGCAGGGCGGCTAAGGATCGCTGGACATCAAACTCGCGAGACCGGCGCGATCGTGCAGATGGATCGCGCCGGTGACCGATACGAGTGGTGATGGCCAAACGCGCCGAACCACGATTGATCATTGTTGACGGCAGTCTCGAAAGTCTGGTCGCGTCCATGCTGGTGGACCCGCCGGACCAGTCGATTGCCTGGTTCGTGGGCGGGAGTCCAGAGGAAGTCGAATTGCGCCGGACTGCGGCGCGAATTCAAGCGGATCTGCTTGGCCTCGGTGAAATACGCGAGGTTTCCGATGGCGCCGACTTCTGGGCCGACCTTCCTGGGGGATTCGGCGAAGCCGGGCTGCTGCTTGCGGCGGTGACGGAGGCGGTCCGTGATGGCATTTCGCGAGTGATGTGGCCCAAGCAAGTGGCGGGCGATCTGGATGCGATGCTCGACGCCGCGGACCGTGCTTTGCTCATCCAGCGGGTTGGCTTGATTGAGCAGCAGCGGGCTTCAACGCCGGATTTGCGAATTGACACACCCCTGATCGATTTGTCCGACCAGCAAGTGGCTGAACTCGTCGTGGACTTGGACGCCCCGGCGTGGGCCTCGTGGTGGGCCTTGCCCGATGCGATCGACCTCGCCGCCGCCCAGGCGGAGCGGGTTCGCTGGTCTGAGAAGGTGATTCAGGCGGGTGGAGAGCGTCTCCTAACCCGCCAACGCCGCTTCGACGCCGCTTAACGAGCCGACAGACGCACGCTGGCAGTTGCCAAGTCGCGGAGACTCCGTACACTACCCGGCTCGCCCGAACGCCGGGCGCCCATGTGATTCGGAGCTCACCATGTACGCGATCATCGAAGACAGCGGCACGCAGATTCGCGCCGCCGTTGGCGACAAACTGACCATCGACCTTCGCGAGACGCCTGACGATGCGTCGAGCGTCACGTTTGACCGCGTGCTTCTGGTGTCAGACACGGACAAGGGCGCCGCGAACGTCGGCCAGCCGTATGTCTCCGGCGCCAGCGTCGTCGCTGACATTGTTGAGCGCGATGTGAAGGGCGAGAAGATTGACGTCATCAAGTTCAAGCGCCGCAAGGGCTACCGCGTGAAGCAGGGCCATCGTCAGCGCCACATGATCGTCAAGGTCACGAAGATCAACGGCGCCTGATCAAATCGCTTCGGCTCGTTTGATTCCATTCAAGTCTACGAAATGTGATTTACGGCAGGTATGCGCTGCCGCCGCGCTGCAATGCCAATTGCCCGGCGCTGAAGCGATCGCGCGAGAGTGAATTGCGAACGCGATCGGTCGGGCCGCCCCATGGGCGGAACCGAATGCTGAATGCGAGATCACTGCGCAGGTCGTCGTAATCAAATCCCATCTCAAGGGTCCATTGCGGGAATCGGCGGTGCACTTCGAGTCCCACGGATTGCACAGACGTGTCCTCAAGATCGAACACCGCTGCGGCGGCGAGGGCGTAACGTTCGGACAATTCAAGCGAACCGCCGATGTTGAGGAAGGTGCTGTCGAGCACGCCCGCGTCGAGACGGCGCAACTCTGCGAAGGTCGTGAAGCCGTAACCGTGGTCGATCAAGCCGCCGATCGATGCGGTGTCGAGCGTTGAGTTCTCGGTGTCGTAGATGACGGAGCCGACGACGCCGATGGCGTCTGTGAGTTGAAGCGTGGCGTCCGCCGCCGCGAACTGACCGAATTGCGATTGTTCCGGACGTGATTCGAAGAATCGCCCGACGGCGGAATCGCGTGTGGTGTCGCTGGTGGCGTAGACATATTCAGCGCGGAGAACGAGCCAGTTCACGTTGCGCCAGGCGCCCGGGCCGCCGCGCTGCGTTTGCAGCGTGCTGGTCAAGCCGACGCGGAACGCCGTGCCTTCACTGATTGATTCGACAGACTGGTCGTACACGGGGAGCGACTGCGAATCGATGTTGCTCGTGCCGCTCCAGATCGTGGCGCTGGGTTCGATGATGTGACGCAGCCGGTGCAGGTCGAACAGATCGGATTCGACGTTGTTGTACACGCGGTTGAACGCGGTCGAGATTGTGATGCCGGCGGCGCCCCACCAGCGGGTTTGATCGTCATCAGAGAAGCCGTTGGCCGTGCGGTATTCCTCGAAGTCGTTGCTGTAGAGCGTGAGGCGACCTACGGCGAACGGCATGATGCGCACGGGGCCGACGTCCAGCGGCAACATGATTTCGTGACGTGAATCGAATCGCGCGACGGTGTCTTCGTTGTACCCGTCAGCGCGAAGCCGGTCCGCGATGGATTGGTTGGGATTGATGCCGAACGCCGCCTGCGAGAGCGCCGGAGTGGTGAAGCCGAAAAGATTGACATTCGGCTCGTTGAGCGACTGGTTGAGAAGACCGGCGCGAGTTTCACTCGTATAGCTCAGGCGACCGCCGAAGAATGAATCACCGAGCCGCCAGTACGAAAGTTCCGGGAATCGCTGCACCTGATAGCCGCGGCTCTGGAAGAGAAACTCATTCGGTGTGAAGTCGTCAATCGAGCCTTGGGCTTGTGCGAGGAAGTAACTGTTGTCACCGCGGTAGGAGAGCGCGGCTCGATTCGTCAATTCTCGCCCGACTTCGGCAAGCGGCTCAAAGAACGAATCGACGAAAGCGACGTCGGAGATGTAGGTCCCTTCCAGCGCAAGCGACCAATTCTCGTTGATTTGCCACATGTGCTCTGCGAGCACCATGCCGCGATTCTTGTTCTCTGGTTTGCGTTCTTCGCCGGTGGAGAACGTGTCCGTGCCATCGTCATAGATGTAGTACGCGAACAATTTGCCGAACGCTTCGGGCGTGGCCCAGTCCAGGTCAAGACCGCCGGCGGGGCCGCGATCGAAATAGCCGTCAATGAGAATGTCGCCACTGAGCGCGTCATTGGCATCGAGGCCGAAAAGCCAGTCAATATCCCAGCCAGTCTTGATGATGCCGTTGCCGTCTCTGCTTCCGACGCTCACCGAAGGCACGCGGAAACGTTCAACATCGATGGCCGTGCCGGGGATCGGAAGCACGGTTGTGTCGCCGAGCTTCAGCGATATCTGCCGCGCATCCACCACAACGCGCGAGGACCCGTCGGCGCGCCGATCCTGCGTCATCTTCACGTCTTTGGCGCCAATGGACAGATGCGGATTGGCGAATCCGACGTTGGAGAGCTTGGCCGCGTTGGCTGTCCACTGTCCGAGCGCTTCCTGACGGATGATGTCGGCACGCACGTAGAGCGGCATGCCGATCTCGTCGTTGTACGCATAGAACACGGCGTCCATGACGGCGGCGCGATCATTGCGAACGTCGTAGAAGATACGCGGGCCGCGCACGGTGTATTGACCGTCGGTGGCGATGACGTTTCCTTCAAGGAAGATGCCGCGCACTTCACCGGGGCCGACTTCGACGATGTCCGCGACGGAGCCCGGATCGAGAAAAACGACGGCGTTTTGCGCGGTGAGCTGCACGGTGCGATCGGCGTCGAGGTCGGTGTATTGCACGACGACGCCGCCGGAGATCACCAGCGCGTTTTCTTCTTCACCGGTGATAAAGGTTCGGTCGGGGGCGTGCAGCGTGATAACGCCGCGATTGGGAAAGATCGGCGCATCGGGATCGAGTGGCGCCGCGGCGCCGGCAGGCTCGAAAAACGACCGATCGACATAGTCAAAGCCCGCAGTGACCGCCGGTGTCGCGCCATCGGTCATGAGGGCCGACAAGCGGCGCGCGAGGCGATTCTCCGCTTCCGAAAGGAATGGTTCATTGGTGGGCGCGCCCTGATCCAGCAAGTCCACGCGCAATCGAACATCGCCCGTGACCGTCGCCGTGACGAGCAGGCGGCGCGCGGCTTGGGCGAAACGCGCTGACGCGAGCGGTGTGCGCACGTTGTCGAAGTAGAACGCCAACTGCCACACGCGCCGGCCATCAACCTGGCGCGGCTCAATCCAGATCGCCGCGTGATCTGCGACGAGGTCGTACACACCGATGCGCACGCGGACATCGCCTTCGAGGAGGAGTCGGCGCGCTTCGCCGTCTTTCCAGGCCCACCCGCCACGCGCTTGAATGACCGCGTCGCCTTCTTGTGCGTTGGTTGGGAGTTGAAGCCCAGCGAAGTCCCGGCCGGTGATCAGGTCAAAGTCACCGTCTTGGGCATTTGCATTCGTGCATAGCGTGAGCGCGAAAAAAAAGAGGGAAGCGAAGCGAACAACGCAGCGCGTGCGTTGTGGTGCGGCAGCCGAAATCCGTGGCTGGAGCCTCGCCATATCGCGATGCTACGCGGAAACGGTGGGGACGCAACTGACCGAGCAATCGAGGTGATGATTTCGAACGTCGGCTGCGATTTACTTCGATTGCGAGCGAAATTGCCATGCGGACGTGTCCGCAGCGGCGCCGACACGATTGACCTCACGGACGGAACTCATCAGCCCGAACAGAAGCTGTGCGACGCCAAGAATGGTGAGTGTCCAGAGGCTCCAAAGCGCCAGCCGCGTTGGGGCGAGGTCGGTGGCATGGGCGATCGCGATCGCAATGCCGAGCAACGTCAGCAGCGTCTTGAATTCTGTTGGTCCGAATCGGGCGAGTCTGAACTCACCAGTGAGTTTGGCGCGGATGCTGGTGAGGACGGCTGTGGCGTAGACCCAGAGGACGCATGCGAGTGCGAGCGGCAGATGCCCTGCCGCGACGCCGAGGCCGATCATCCAGTAGCTGAAGGAGAGCGGGTCGAAGAAATGGTCGAGCAGTTCACCGCCATTGCGGCACTGGTTCGTGGCTCGCGCGTGTGTGCCGTCGATCATGTCGCAGAGGTGGTTGCCGGCGACGCCCGCCGCCGCGATCAGCCCCGCCCACCAGTATCGTGTTGAGAACGCGAAGCCGAAGGCGCCGCCGATTGCGATGAGGTGCCCGAGCACGACGAGGCCTTCGGGCGGGAAGCGACGCGGAATCGGAAGGGCGCGGTACAGCGCGGGCACACACGGCGCCAGCCAAGGGTCGAGCACGCTATGGGACACGCGGCGAGACATAGGCCGGGATGGTACGAGATTGTTGATTGGTGGTGATTGGGCGGCGCCGCCGGCGCTCTGTGAACTGTTACAATTGGCGATGCAGGACTTCACGCGGGCGTGACGTCCTTGCGGCGTCGATTGGTCCGATCCGAATTGGTTTCTTAAGGGAGTTGTATCGCTCGTGGCAAGGTTAGTCACCCGCGATTATCAGCGTGAATCCGACGTGCGCATCGGCCCCTCCGAAGTTGCGGAGTGTCTGGTGAGGTGCGCTTGTTTTCTTGTGCGATTTGGACTTCGTTTGCACGGATCGCATTCCCCGCCGCGCGGGCACATCGTCCCAGACTCGTTTGTGGGCATTTGTGTCGCGACATCGCCTGACCCGGCGTGCGGCGAATACATCGTGCGTCAGTTGCGAGAAATCGGCGTCACGCATGTGCGGCTGGATTATTCCTACGGCAGCGAAGCCAGGCAAACGGCGAGGTTTCTTGACCTTCTGCTGAACAACTCTTTCGCCGTGCTCCTTCATTTGGTTCAGCCTTTTGAAGAAGCGCGAGCGATGGACACACCGAAGGCGCAGCGGCGCTGGAGCGCATTTGTCGATACGACGCTGGATCAGTGGGGGGATCGGATTGATTCGGTGGAGATCGGCTCTGCGGTGAACCGGCGCAAGTGGGCGGGATACACGTCTGAAACGTTCTCGACGGCGTGGCGCATTGGGCACGATGTTGCGCGACGACACGATGTGACGCTGGTCGGTCCGAACGTGAACGACTTTGAGCCGATGTACAACATCACGTACTTGTGCCGCATGCGTGCGGCTGAGGCGCTGCCGGATGTGCATTCCAACAATTTGTTTGTTGAGCGCGCGGTGGAGCCGGAGCGGTACGACCACAAAATTCTTGGTCATTCGTTGGCGCCGCTGACGAAATTCAACACGATCAAAAAGGCGCGGCTCCTGCATTGCGTGTCCGAATCGGTCGGCGTCAATGAGACGTGGTCTACGCACGTCGCATGGAGCGGGCGGCGCATTGATCGTGTGCTTGCGGATGTGCGCGAGAAACAGGCTGATTATCTGGCGCGGTACTACCTGCTGACAGCGGCTTCCGGGGCGCTGGCAAGGGTGTACTGGGGACCGATGATCGGGCAGCGTGAGGGGATCATTGACGATGGGACAGATGAGTATCCCAGTGATTTTCCGCGCGCCTTTATCTATGAGCATGTGTACGGCGAGGTGAGCGATTATCGCGTGCTGCCGGCGCTGCACGCGATGAAGACGTTTGCGAATCTCATTCCCGGAATGCGGTACGACGGCGCGCTGTCCAGTTCTTTCGGGCTGGAAATGCACGCGTTCAGCGATGAGCGCGGCGTGGTGCATGCGCTCTGGACGATGAACAGTCGAGGGGCGGAGCTTTCCGATCTGTATTCAGCGCACGACATTGCGGAAGCGAAGTGGTTGAGCCGCGATGGGGAGACGTTGTCGGAGCCGCCGCCCATGATTTCGCACTCGCCGGTGTATGCGGTGTGGCCAGCCGAGCGGCAGATTGTTGTGAAACCGAAGGCGAAGACGATTGCTGACCTTGTGATGGATGATCCGGGACATGTGTATCGCGAGGGCGAGTGGCGGGGCGTGGTCGCGGCGGCGACGACGGAGGAACGTGATCGACTGCTTGCGGTGATTGGGCCGCGCGTCGTGAAGGAGGCGAAGCGGCTGAAGACGCTGCGCGATGCGCGCAACACGGTGTGGTGCATTGAAGATCCGCTGAACCCCGGCGAGGCGCTGGTCGTGAAGCGGTGGCTGCTCAAACCATTGCACAAGCGGGCGCTGGATTCCTTCAAGCCGTCGCGAGCGCGGCGGAGCTGGAACGGCGCGAGCGAATTGCTGCGCCGGGGTGTGGGCACGCCGCGACCGGTGGCGTTTTTTGAGCATTCGACGCGGGGTGTGCTGAAGGAAAACTTCTACATCTGCGCGTTCACCACCGGCGGGCTGACGGTGCGGAGTTTCTTCACGGCGTACGGCAAGGGGCAGGGCGAGTTTGAGGGCGTGCCCGCGACGAAGTTTTATGAGAAATACGCGGATTTCCTGATCGACATGCACCGGCGCGGCGTGCATTACCGCGATATGTCGCCGGGGAACATTCTTGTTGAGATGTGCGACGGCGGCGAGTTGCGATTCCTGATGGTGGACACGACGCGTGCACGGTTCTTCGAACGCCCGGCGACGGTGCGACAGAGCCTGTCGGACCTGAAGCGCACGTGCCACCCGCTGCACTGGGAAGGCCGCAAGGAGTTCGTGGGGATTTATCTTGAAAAGCGCGGCGAGGAGTTCACGCCGCTGCGGCAGTTGCCGTTTGCGCTGTACGATCACAAGCAGCGATTCAAGAATCGCACGAAGAAATGGCGGCAGGGGCTGCGGTCGCTGGTGTCGCGGTCTCCGGGATGACGGCGCCGGTTAAGCAATACCGAATCGGTCCGAAGACGGATCGGCTGATGCACCGCGCGATGACGATTGACGATGCGGCGGCGTTCTACGCGCTGAACAGTCATCCGGAGGTGATGCGCTACACGGGCGAGCCGCCGCTGCGATCGGTGGATGAAGCCCGCGACGTGATCGCGGCGTATCCGGATTTCGACACGCACGGGTTCGGGCGATGGGGGTGTGTGCTGAAGGACACCGGCGCGCTGATTGGCTTTTGCGGGCTGAAATATCTGGATGAGCTTGGTGAAGTTGATGTCGGGTTTCGGTTCCTGCCCGAGTATTGGGGGCGCGGCTTGGCGACGGAGGCGTGCCGCGCTTGTGTTGATTTTGGGTTTGAGAGGATGGGTCTGAAACGAATCATCGCGTTGGTGCTGCCGGAGAATTTGGCTTCGATTCGGGTGCTGGAGAAGGTTGGGATGCGGTTTGATGGGGAGGTGGGGTATGAGGGGATTGTGGCGCTGCGGTATGTGGTTGAGGCGGCGCGTGGTGGCGAGAAGAGGTGAAACGGAGTATGCCATGGTCTCGCTGTTAGCGAAGCCATGTTGTTGCCTCACGAACAACGCATGGCCTGGTCTGCGACCAGACCATGGAACTTAGAGGCCATCCACCTGCTTAGAGATCACATTGTTTAGGTTGTTCTAATGCAATCAACAACCAACATCCCGCTTGACGTTTCAGATTCAGGTCGAATGCTCAGAGTAAAATGGGTATATGCGCGCCTCATCGTCGTGTTCGGAATATGCACGTCAATTTCTATCAATGGCATGACTGGCGCATGGTTTGAAGCAATTCAGGTTGCCCTTGGTGGGATCGTTGCGATCATTGCTTCCCATTTCATTCACGTCTTCCTCAAATCGATGAGTACTGCCGCCAGAAGACATTCTGGACATCAAGATTTTGGATTCACGGATCGGCCGTATGTCGGACCCTTTTTCATTCCACTTCTTGTGCTGTTTTCAGCAGTGCTCCTCTACTTTCAAGGAGTCGCGATTGGCTTTGCGCCGCATGTTGGCGCTAGCATCGCTGCGGTAGTTTCGAGTGTGCTTGCGCTCCTGGTGTTTTCTCAGCTCGATGATTCGGCCAAGTGGGCAGATGCGACCCATGCCGCGTGTCTGTGTCCGGAATGCGGACTGAATTCACAAAATTCAATTGATCGTCAAAGATCCTGGCGCCATCGGATTTTCTCTCGCGTAGTTGCAGCATCCAACTTGGGCATTCTTGGCCTACTCCTTGCTGCTATTGTCGTTCGATCGATGAACTTAAGAACTGCGTTCCCGCCGCAAATCCCTCATCGAGTGCCATTTGGGCCTCACATGGCCGACGAGCTCGAAATCGATCCAGATTCAGATCCGCCGCATGTGCGATTGTCCAGAGGAATGAGCGGATGGTCGGAGAAGGAATCTCTTATTGGCATCGCATCGGGTGATGAAGTTGATGAAATTGTTTTTCGCCATGGCGGAACAATCATGGCTCAAACTCACTGCATGATGGGCGTTTATTTGGGCTCATACCGATCGTATGAGTTAGTTCGTCCAAATGGTCGTTCTGATGACTTGCTGATCTGGTCACCAGACGTCATTGATGCAAAGACTTCAATTATGCAACGAGATGATGAACTCAATTTCGTTTGGCTAAATAGCTTCGGAAATTCATTGCAATGTCTTCAAATTAACGTATTTGCGATCATGTCGCTCGGCGTGCTGAGCATTATCGTTTCTGCCACGGCCGGACAAATCAGTGTGCTATTTGTCTACATTCGCGCAAAAAGACGCGAATCAAAGGGGCTCTGCCCTCAGTGTGCTTATCAGCTCACGAGAGCGCACGATTAAATGTTCCATTCGAACTGCAAATGCAGCGTTTTCTCGATCTGACGTTGTTGTAGGAAATGTGATTCTCTCATCACGTCCACGTATCCGCCGCCTTCGCCTTTTCCGGTGTCGCCGCGTGCGGCATGTGGCCGTTGCCCTTTTCCAGCCCCGGGAAATGCTCGCCTTCCCAGCTCTTGGGGTAGGCGGGGTCGTCCATGGCGAGGGCTTCTTTGGTCGGGAAGAGCGGGCGGAAGGTGTCGCACATGACGGCGAGTTCGGCGGTGTGCGTCGCTTCGAGTGAGGCGAGGATGGTGCCGGGGTGCGGGCCGTGGGGGATGCCTTGCGGGTGCGCGGTGATGGAGCCGACTTCGATGCCCTTGCGCGAGCCGAAGTTGCCTTCGACGTAGTAGAGCACTTCGTCGGAGTCGATGTTGGAGTGGTTGTAGGGAACCTTGATCGCGTCGGGGTGATAGTCCAGCATGCGCGGGCAGAAGGAGCAGATCACGAAGTTGTGCGCTTCGAAGGTCTGGTGCACCGGAGGCGGCTGATGCAGTTTGCCGGTGATGGGCGCGAAGTCATCAACGTTGAAGATGTAGGGGTAATAGCAACCGTCCCAGCCGACGACGTCGAGGGGATGGTAGGGGTAGTGGTAGGAGTGCATCTGGTCGAGGGCTTTGACGCGGACTTCGAACTCGCCGCGCTCGTCGAAGGTGAGGGGGAGTTCGGGGAGGCGCAGGTCGCGCTCGCAATAGGGCGAATGTTCGAGGAATTGCGAGGTCTGCTTCGAGAGATAGCGCGGCGGCGGTGCGATGTGTGAGGCGTTGACGGTTTCGATGACAAGGAAGCGCGGCTCGGGCTCGCCCTTCTTGGTCTCGTCGAACTTCATTTCGTAGATCACACCCTTGGGGATGATGATGTAATCCTTGGGGCCGAACTTGAGTGTGCCGAACATCGAATGCACGACGCCCGTTCCGAAGTGAATGAAGATGCACTCATCGCCCATGCCGTTCTTGTAGTGGTACGTCATGGGATCAACAGGCGCGCAGATCGACATGCGGCAGTCGGCGTTGCCGAAGAGCACGGTGCGCCCGGTGATGGGGTCGCCCTTGGGCTTGGCGGGCATGGTCTTGAGGTGCCGCATGCGCATCACACCGGTTTCGACGTATTCGGGTTTGGTGGAATACATCGGCTCCCAGCCGGCGACCTGCGTCGGGGGATGGATGTGATAGAGCGTGCTGGTGGGGCCTACGAAACCCATGGTTCCGAAGACTTCTTCGGAGTAGAACGCGCCGTCGGGACGACGGAACTGGACGTGGCGCTTTCTCGGCAGGTTGCCAAGCTTCGTGTAGTACGGCATGAGACGTATCCCCAAACGGTCTGGTGATGACTAATGAATCGCTCTTCAGGCGATTGTAGCCCCGGGGGACGCGCGCGTCGGGTGATTCAGGAGGTCGCTTGGCGCTGGAAGAGGATGGTCACCTGCGAGCCGTAGATGGGGAATTCGACTCGGCAGCGGTAGCCGCGGAATTGATCGCGATTCCAAGCGAGTTTGCCGAAGACTTCATCGAGCATTTCGCGATAGCGGGGGACTTCAGCGGTGCCGAAGCGGGCGGCGCCGGCGCCGAGTGAATCGAGGCGTTCGAGGAGATCCCACTGGGATGGCGTGCGCGTTTCGTCATTGGGGTTGGCGAGCCCTTCGAGCGCGGTGTCGTAGATGCGCAGCGAGGGTTCGATGCCGGTGTAGACGTCTTCATGCACGAGGACGGTGAAGATGAGTTTTTTCACCGGCGTGCCGATTTCGGCGAAGGCGTAGGCGGCGCGGCCGCGATCGATGGCGTCACGATCAAGCTCGGCGTGATTGACTTCGGCAAAGACGAGATCGGCGGCGGAGGCGGGGCCGAACGCATCACCGGCGAGGTCGTAGCGCACGGTTTCGCCCTTGCGCACGACATCGATTTCCGGTGGGGGATCGGAGCAGAATTGCGGCAGGCGCAGGCCGGTGAGATTTTCGACGGGTTTGCCATCGAGCGTGCGCGGTGTGCGGTCGTGGACATCGGGCGTGAGTCGGCGCGTCGCGAAGGTGACTTGCGCGCCGGGGCGCACGCGCTGCAGGCCAAAGACGCCAAAGAGCCAGACGACATCGAGCCGCGATTCATCGGTTTGAGATGGCGCGATGACGACGGTGCCGAAGTCGACATCTGCGGAAACGCCTTTGAGTTGGCTGAGCGCGCGGAACGCGGCTTGTTTGCGGCGCAGTTCGAATTCGCTGCGCACTTCGGGGAGCCACGCGCTGAGCATGGCGTCGAGGCCGGAACGGTCGCCGGCTTCGACGCGGACGAGTTCTTCGAAACGGGCGATGGCGTCGCCGGCGGTCTGCACGGCGGAGGCCGGAGCGCCGGCTTTGGAAGCGGCTTTGACGATTCGTCGGAGTGGTTCGGGACCGGGCGCCAGGTGAGCCGCGGCGAGGGGGTCT
Source organism: Phycisphaerales bacterium (assembly GCA_029260345.1). Taxonomy (GTDB): domain Bacteria; phylum Planctomycetota; class Phycisphaerae; order Phycisphaerales; family UBA1924; genus OFTM186. The sequence continues at coordinate 428,679 of JAJDDK010000006.1, forward strand.
TGTGAGCGGATCATCTTCAGGACGCGGCTGGCGAGGACTTTGTCGACGCCAAGGTCCTTGGCGAGTTGCTGAGGGCCGCTGGACGAGCTGTTGACGGAGGAGAGAAGGGCGCCAAGGCCTCGAAGGAGATCCTCACCGACATTGGCAATGCGGACTTCGGGCCGTTCGGGGCGTTGAACAGGAGTAGGGATTGAATCGGCCGCGGCTTTCGGCATTGGGGGCTCTCAGTGAGGTGTTGACAGGATAGTAACGCGTGCGGGACAGGCAGAATACACTTTTTGACAGAATCTGTGAAGTTTCAGGGAAACTTCTCTGGAAATTCTCGGGGGCAATTGGCAGAATGGGGCAGTCGTGGCTCGTTCGCCCAAGGTCGGCGGCAGCCGCGGCTCGAAACAGACACACACACTGAACATTTCAGAACGGAGTGATGAGATGAGAACGGGATTTGGAAAGGGACGGTCGCTTGGCGTAGTCGCGGCGCTCGCGGTCACAACGGCTGGATTCGCCGGATCAACCGAGACGTTTGTTGAAACATTTGACGAGTTGCCTTCGGAAGGCGGCTGGACGTGGGGCGCCGGCGACACGCTCGTTGAAGAAGGCGGCAATCCGGGGAGTTTCTTCGGCACGGCGACGTTGGCGACGTTTGCGCCGCAGCCGCGCACGACGTCGGCGAAGAATCAGTTTGTCGGCGATTACCGCGGACGCGGCGTGACGAGCATCGGCGTTGATCTGCAAACATTCGCGGCGAACTTCGGCACGGGCGAGCGGCCGCTGTCGCCGATGTTGATTTATGACAATGGCACGCCGGGTGATCCGTTTGACGACACGGCGGCGTATTTCCTGGGGCCGAACATTCCCGCCGTGGGTGAAGGCTGGATTTCGTATGACTTCGACGTGCCGTCGCAGGAAGAGACTTTGCCTGCGGGATGGGCGCTTTTGAATCTCGGCGACAGCGGTTCACCGGCGAATCATGACTGGAGCACGGTGGTTCAGAACGTGTCGCGCGTTCACTTTCACTACGGCCATCCTGAATTTTTCTTCCTTCTGCAGGACTGGCAGCTCGGGATGGACAACGTGCGTATCACTGCTGCGGGCGAAGCGCCGGAAGTGATCTACGAGACGAATGATCCGTTCGGGTCGATCTTTGGCATCAATGGCTTTGACGTGTTTCAGAATCAATCCGTTGCGGTTCGATTTACGCCGGAGAGTGATTTCACGCTTGCGGATGTCAGCCTTTGGATGTGGAACAACGATGAGAGCGGCACGCCGGCGCCGATCACCGTCAGCGTGCGCACGGACATGATTGATCCGAAGGTCGGCAGCATTCCCAGTGATGTGATCCTTGAGGAATGGGATTCGGAGATTGCAACGAAAGGTGTGTTTGCGCCGGAGCTCTTTACGTTTTCGTCTGTCGAGACGCCAGCGCTTCAGGGCGGCGTGAACTACTGGCTTGTCGCGGAGTCTGATGCGCCGGCGCTGCAAGATCCGGTGTGGGCGTGGGCCGCGAATGACACGGGTCTTTCAACGACCACCGCGTTTGACACCGGTGCATGGCAAACGGCGGGCATGGGCGCGGTTCCGGCGACGATTGTCACCGGCTTTGCGCTGGCCGGGCCGCCGGCGGATCTCAATGGCGACGGCGTCGTGAACGGGTCCGATCTCGCGGCGCTGCTCGCGCAGTGGGGCACGGATGGCACGGCGGATTTGAATGACGACGGCGTCGTGAACGGCGCGGACCTCGCAGCGCTGTTGGCTTCGTGGGGAAGCGGGGCCGAGTAACTCGGAGCGACGTCGATTTGAAGGCCGCACGCGGCCGGAAGTGCAGCCCCGCCTCCGGCCGTGCGGCTTTTTTGTTTGGCGCGTGAGGTCTTGCGACGGTCCCTGGTCGGACTACTGCGTCGGTGTTTCGAGAAACGCAACGGTGTCGTTGCGCACTTCGGCGACCCAGGAATCGACGGCGAGATTCGGGCGGTCGTGGCGCACGCGGCTGGCGATTTTTTTGAGGTCTTCGATTTGTCGCTGCCGCAGATTCGCTTCGGGGACTTCGAGCTTCTGGATGTAAAACGCGCAACGATCGTGCGCGATCAGGTGGACGCGCTGAATCTTGAGCGCATCGACGAGGAAGTAGAACTGGGCTGCGGCGCCGGTCTTCACTTCGTAAAAGGGCGGCGTCTCACCGGCGAGGCAGACGGGGCCGCCGGGCACAACAAGGCGAGCGCAACGGGGCAGTCCGAGCCGCCCCTTGGCGAAACTCTCGATCGCGGTTCCGAAGCGGCCGTCGCCGCAGTAGACGATGAGGTCCGTGGACTGTTCGTCGGAGTATTCAACGGGCGCCAGCCATGCGTCTTTGGAATGCGTCATGCGGGGAAAGGTAGTGGCTGACGGCTCGGAGGTCACGCCCGGTCACGGGCGGCGAGTTTGGCGACCTGGAGTTCGAGTCGTTTGATCTCGCGCAGGACAACGTACTTGTCCATCTGCATCCAGAACCACATTTTGAGCATGGCGACGGCGAGGGCGCAAAAGAGGAAGCCGGTGGCCCAGGCGATCATGTGCTGCACTTCGGTGGCATTGAAGAAGCGCACAGCGCACCAGATCTGTAATCCGAAGAATACGAACGTGAAAACCATGCCGAGCGCGTTGATCCAGCGCGTGCCGCGGCGCAGCGTAGAGAGCGCCTGGTTGAGCATGTTGGGTTCGCTGAAGTCTTTCAGGAGGTCGTCGTCTTCGGCGCGAAGGGCTTCGCGCACCGTGTCATCAAAAGCGTTCATGTGGTCATCCTTTCCAGTGTTTGTTTGAGGCGCGCTCGTGCGTGGTGCAGGCGCGATTTGACGGTTCCGGCGGGGACATTGAGGGCGAGTGCGATTTCGTCGACGCTGAGGCCGTCGAGGTAGTGCAACGAGAGAGCGGCGCGGTGGTCGCTGGAAAGCGTTCGCAGCGCATTCCGTAGTCGTGCAACGTCGTCGGATGGTTCATCGGGCGGCGGACTGAACGGCGGCGCGGCGGAGTTTTCCGCGGGCGTTGCGTTGCGGGCGCGATTGCGGTCGCGCACTTGCATGCGGATCCAATCCGCGGATTTGAAGCTGACAATGCGCAACGCCCATGCGGGGAAGCGGGCGGGGTCGTCGAGGCGGCGAAGGCCTCGGACGATCGCGAGCCAAGCGTCCTGAGCGGCGTCTGAGGCGCCTTCGGCGTCGCCGGTGAGTCGTGCGGCATGTCGATAGAGGCGGGCGTGCCAGCGACGCGCCAGAATTTTGAGGGCTTCAGCGTCCCCGTCCTGCGCTCGCAGGACCAGCCATTCGTCGTAGATCACTTCCGGGGTGCGCTTCATGGTTCACCATGAGAGTCGCGTGCCCCAGCGATGGGTTCAAATGGATCAAAAGAATTTGGGTGGCGAACGCCATAGGAATCACGCGGCGGCGGATTCCGGTTCGTCTTTGGTTTCGGCGCCGCTGTTCTTTGGTTTGCCCTGGTGCGTCTGAGCGCGGCGGCGGGCGAACATGAGCAGGCGCTGAAGCTGAACGCTCGACTCTTCAATTGAATAGGACGAGTCGAGCTGCGTGAGCGCTTTTTGCGCACAGCGGCTCATGGCGGGCGCGCCGAAGATGCCGGCGGATTCAAATAATCGGAGACAGCAGGAGCGAACGCGCACAAAGTCGTCTTCGGCGATGCCGCTGGAGATCTCGGCAGTGAGTGTTTCCTGGTGTTCCCAGTAGCGATCGACCAGCGCCTGAAACTGTGCGTTTTGCGTGGCGACTTCGTTCTCGCCGCCGCCTTCGTCGGCGCTCTCGCGCGAGATGTTCAGCCACTCCATCAGCACGGCAAGCAACTGAGATTGGTGAAATGGTTTGCGCAAGACGCCTTTGGCGCCGGCGTCGCGCGCGGGCTGTACGCGCTGCTGGCTGGGCTCACCGGTCGCCATGACCAGCGGACAGAAGATCGGCGCTTCGCGGAAACGCTTCACGGTCGCGGCGTGATCCTTAGTGTCGTCGTTGGCGTCGTACAGCACCAGATCCGGCGGGTCGGTGCGGGCGCTGGCGAGGGCTTCGTCGATGTCCGTGAATGCGTGAATCTGAAGCTTCGTCTCGGCGAGCATTTGCACAAGAATGTCGCGCATCAACTCGAGATCGCTGAGGATGAGGATCGTGCCCTCAAGCTCGGTGGGATCGATGCGTGTAGCGAGATCCGCCGCGGCTTCAGCGCCTTCGATGTGCTTCCACAAATCAATCGGGCGGTCGAAGCGAACGGCGCACTCGTGCAGGTGATTGCGCACATGCCGACACCAGATGACGGTGCAGCGGATGGACGCGGTGCCGCCGATGGTTTGCGGAAGCTCGACGCGTCCGGGCGTGCCGGTGTGCAGGTAATTGCCATGCAGGAATGCGAGGCCGCGCTGCGTGAGGTTTCGGCCGGCGACCAGAAATGGCGACTGACCGCCTCCGGGATGATCGATTGTCAAATGTACGCGCGGATTGCGATACGGCAGGCGGATGTCCACGCCGGCACGTCGATTGGAGCCGCGCGGCTCATCGTCAACGGCGGACGTGAGGTCCAGTTGATCCAGCGCTTCATGAAGCTGGGCTTCATTGAGCCGAAGCGTATCGATGTATCCATGTTCGTCCATGACGTATGCCGGCGGTCGCGAGCGCACGAATCGCGGGAGATGACTTCGCATCGTTTCATCGGCGACGGATCGGAGGCGCATGAACGTCCGCGCGTGTTCTTTCGGTGGTGGTCACTGGCGGACCGGTGCGATCCGTCAAATTCGGACGTGAAAAGGGTGCAAGCTGCAATCGGGTAGACTTGGTGAGTGAGTTACCGGAACTACAGCCGGAGGTTCGTATGCGGTGGCCCCTGATCTTGCTGCTTTCATTGCATGGCGTCGTGGTGGGGGGCGCTGTGGTTTTGGGGCTGCTGCCTGAATCGCCGCGATGGCTTGAGTTTGCGCTGTGGATGGCCATGGCTGTGGTGGTGGTTCCGATTCTCGGATTCAAAATTCGGCGATTGCCGATGGCGAACGGTTTTGTGTGCGGCTTACTCGCCGGTTTGCTTTCGCATGCCATCGTCATCGCATTCTTCACGACGTTTCTCGACAACAATCCGGAAGCTGCGGCGCAGCTCACAAGCGATCAGGTCGGGCTGGATGTGCGCTTGTATCGAGCCATTATCGCGCCACCGATTTCGATGACGTGGGGTCTGGTTATCGCGGTGGGGACGCTCGTGGTATTCAAACTGCGCAAGCCGCCCCCGACTGGCGGTTCTGGCTTACCGTGACACACCGGAATAGACCGAACGCGTGTTGCGGCTCCGCGAGCGCGCTGCAACACAATGCAGTGACCGGGGCCGCTCGCCGAACGAATGGAGCATTCACATGCTTGGATCGGCGCTGGGATTTTTCGTGATCGCAATCATCGCGGCGGTGCTAGGCTTTGGTGGCATCGCAGGCGCAGCGACGGACATCGCGAAGATTCTGTTCTTCGTGTTCATCGTGCTGTTTGTGATCGGACTCGTGATGGGGCTTGTGCGCAAACCGAAAGGCTGACTCGCGCCAAGCGCCCGATCACTGTGACGATGCAGCAGGGAATGACACGGGGCTGTAATAGCCGTCGTGGTCGTACGCGCGCACGCCGAAGAGGTAGTTGTCCTTGCTCATCTTCAGCGTGTGCTCGGTGACGTTTCCGACGTCGACCTTTCCGGTCCAGACGGGGCTGATGGTGTCGCGCCAGACGATTTGGTAGCCGGCGACATCGCGTTCGGGACACGCTTCCCAGCGGATCGTGGTGTCGGGCGTGAGGTCGGCGGTGATGAGTCGCGCGTCGGCGGGAGTTGATGGCGCGTTGGCGAGGTGAACAAGCGTCGCGCCGTTCAGGAGTGTGACGCCTTTGAGATAGTCCGCGTCGATGTATTCGAGCGTGTCGCCGTATTGCACGCCGTCTTCGACGCGGATGTCCTGGTGCTGACGCTCGTAGACCTCTTCGACCACGGTGAAGCGCACGGCGGCGACACCGAGTTGATTGAAGGGGGTGTGGTCGCCGCCGCGAAGGAAGCGGTCGGGGCGGTAGACGAGTTTGGCTTTGATGGGCAGGTCGTGCCAGGCGCCGACTTCGGCGATGTAACGCGCGAGCTGGCGGGAATCCGAGTCGTTTTCGGCGGACAGTCCTTGAATGCGCCGGATGGTGTTGTCTTCGAGATGGCGCGGCACGCCTTCAGAGAACACGCGGATCTCGGTGTCGTTGGCGCCGCCGAATGGGCTGGAAGGATCGCCGATGACGTCGTTGGACAGAACCGCGCGGATGTCCTTGCCGGATGACACGGCATTGCGCGCATGCATCCCGGCGCCGATGAGGCCTTGCTCTTCTCCGGCGGTCGGCATGAGAACAATTGTCGCGTCGAAGCGGTGCTTGGAAAGGACGCGGGCCAACTCAATAATGGCGGCGACGCCGGAGGCGTCATCATTGGCGCCGGGGGCGTCGATCTCGCGATCGAGCGGGTCACTGGCGCGCGAGTCGTAGTGGCCGATCATGTAGTAGAGGCGCTGGCTTGCTTCTGGCATGGCGCCGGGGATGACGCAGACGGGGTTGATGACGTCAACTTCGATATCGATGCGCCGGCCGTCAGGCTCGACGACGTGTGTGTCCATATAAATCTGAAGCGATTCATTTCCGGTGCGCCCGGAGGATTCGTTGATGCGCTCAAACTCGGATTCGATCCAGCGTCGGGCGGCGCCGATGCCGCGCGTGTCGGATTCGGTCTCGCTGAGTGTGTGACGCGTACCGAAGGACGTGAGCGTCGCGACGTAATCCATGAGCGAATCGGCGGAGACTTCACTGAGAATGTCGTCCACCTCGGGCGGCGGCGCCTTGGCGGGAACGATCATCTGGAAGTCGTAATTGGTTCCCGAACTGTGGCAGCCCGCGGCGAAAAGCGCGAGGACGATCGGGAGCAACGCGGCGGTGCGGCGTGCGTTTTTCATGCGGCACAGCGTACCGCGCCGGGGGACGCGATTCCGCGCGGGTCGCTGGCGGCGCGGGCGAAACGTACAGTGCGACATATGAGCGGCGAATACGCAGGGAAGCGCGTCGTGGTGATGGGGCTGGGCCGCTTCGGCGGGGGCGCCGGCGCGGTGAAATGGCTCGCGGGCCAAGGGGCGAAGCTGCTGGTGACGGATCTGTCGCCGGCGGAGAAACTCGCGGCGTCGATCACTGAGATTCAACGTGAGATTGATTCGGGCGCGGTGGAGCTGCGGCTCGGCACGCACGACATTGCGGACTTTCGCGATGCGGATGTCGTGGTGGTGAGCCCGGCCGTGCCGAAGCCGTGGGAGAACAAGTTCCTGCTCGCGGCGAAAGAAAGCGGCGCCAAACTGACAACGGAAATTCGGTTGCTCGTTGAGCTTCTGCCGAATCGGGATCGCACGATCGGTGTGACAGGAACGGCGGGGAAGAGCACGACGACGGCGATGGTGGCGCATATTTTGAGAGAGCTGGCTTGCGCTCAGAGCCCCGAGCGCAAGCGAGGGGTTGCGGTTGCGCCCGAAGACGGGCGAGACGCCCGTCCCACCGATGAATGTGATTTTTCGCGCGTTTGGTTGGGCGGGAACATTGGTGGGTCGTTGTTGCCGCGAGTGGAGGAAATTGACGCAAATGATTGGGTGGTTTTGGAGCTTTCGAGCACGCAACTTTATTGGTTGAGTGATTGGTTCGTCGGGCGGCAGGAGGAACAAGGATGGTCGCCGCACGTGGCGGTGGTGACGAACGTGATGCCGAATCATTTGGATTGGCATGGGGATTTTGAGCATTACGAGCGGTGCAAGAATGAAATCTTTCGACATCAATCTCCGGGCGATGAAGTGGTGCGTGGCAATAAAGTCGCGATCATGGTTGAACTTGCCGCGTCGTTGTCAGTGATCGGCGAGCACAACCGTCGCAATGCGTTACTTGCTGGGCGCGCCGTTGCAAGTGCGCTGGATCAGCACCATTCTTCGGCTTCATTCAATAAGGCGCTGCGCACGTTCACGGGCCTGCCGCATCGCTTGCAGCTTGTCGCCGAAGCGAATCGCGACGGCGGCGCTATCCGCGCGTACAACGATTCCAAATGCACAACCCCGGAAGCCGCAGCACTCGCGGTGCAAGCATTTGCAGATGACGAACGCATCGGCGCGTCGCGTGTGCATCTCATTGCTGGCGGGTACGACAAAGGCGTTGATCTGGCGCCGCTTGTTCAGGCAGGCGCGATGTGCAAGGCGGTTTACACGATCGGCGCCACCGGTCCGCACATCGCTGAGGCAGTGACGAAGCAGGGCGGGCGTTCGGTCGAGTGCGAGGTTCTGGACCGGGCGGTGGACGACGCGGTGAAGGCGGCGTCGCCGGGAGACGTCATCCTGCTCAGCCCGGGATGCGCAAGCTGGGACCAGTTCACGAATTACGAAGAGCGCGGCGAGCGATTCACGCAACTCGTGCGAGCCAAACTCGGGCTTGAGCCGGCGCCGCCGAGTCTCTTCGAAATGCCCGCTGAGGTCTGATTGGAGCCGACCCGAACGAAAACCGAAAAAATATCCGAAAAGAACCCGAACATCGGTTGACGGCCGATATCGTCTCTGGTACCTAGTGAAACCCGAACACGCGGTCGAACGAGGGACGCAAACAGGAGGCTCGATATCATGGCGGTCGCGACATCAAACAACGGAACTCGAGGTGGAACAGTGAGCAAGGCGAAGGCCAGGAAGGCCGCGGAACGTGATGCGGGGAGCAAGAATCGCATGGCGGTGACGAGCGACGAAAAAGGCAAGGGCGAGGCGCTGGATCGGGCGCTGTCGCAGATCGAACGCACCTTTGGCAAGGGCTCGATCATGCGGCTGGATTCCGACCAGCAGCAGCCCATTCCTGGCATCTCAACCGGCGCCTTGTCGCTGGACATTGCCCTTGGCGGGCGCGGCATCCCGCGCGGGCGCATCGTCGAAATTTTCGGGCCGGAGTCTTCAGGTAAGACGACGCTGGCTCTGACGGTCATTGCCAACGCGCAGAAGCGCGGCGGCGTCGCGGCCTTTATTGACGCGGAACATGCGCTGGACCCATCCTGGGCACGGCGCATTGGCGTGGATATTGACGACCTGCTGGTGTCGCAGCCGGACAGCGGCGAGCAGGCGCTGGAAATCTGCGAACTGCTTGTGCGCTCCAGCGCTGTGGAAGTGATTGTGGTGGATTCCGTTGCGGCGCTTATCCCGCGAGCGGAAATTGAAGGCGATATCGGCGATTCGCACGTTGGTTTGCAGGCGCGGCTCATGAGTCAGGCGATGCGCAAACTGACTGGCGCCATTGCACGCAGCCATACGAGCGTGATCTTTATCAATCAGATTCGCGAAAAAATCGGCGTGATGTTCGGTTCGCCGGAGACGACGCCGGGCGGGCGGGCGCTGAAGTTTTATTCGTCCGTGCGTGTGGATATTCGGCGCACCGGCTCCATCAAGGAAGGCGACACGGCGGTCGGCAACCGGGTGCGGACGCGCATCGTGAAGAACAAGGTGGCGCCGCCTTTCCGCGATGCGGAATTCGACATCATGTTCGACAGCGGCATTTCGGTGTCCGGCGATCTGCTGGATCTCGCCGTGAATGAGAACGTCGTGGACAAGAGCGGCGCGTGGTTCAGTTATGGCGATGTGCGGCTCGGACAGGGACGCGAAAATTCCAAGCGGTTCCTCGAAGAGAATCCGGAGCTTTTCAAAGAGATTCACCAGCGCGTGCTTGAAGTGAAGGGCTTTGTGCCGGCAGCGCCGGCGGCGCTTGAAGAAAGCGAATCAGAGGCCGACCCGGACGAGTAAGTCGGGAGCCCGCGAGTGAGACGAAAACGGGATGTGCGAGAGCGGTGCGCGATCGTTGCGCCGAGTCGCATTCCTGAACAATTGTGAAGGGGGTCGCCGCGTGGCGACCGTCGGCGGCGGGCGGGGCCCCGTCGCCGACTCTTTTTTTGCACGGATCTACGAGCCCGGCGCCGATTCAGGCGGACATGACCGACCCCTGAAGGCGAGACAATCCGCCCACAGCAATCGCATTATTGATCATATTTTTTAGAAACCGCCCCGTGTGTTTCTGCGTATTCCATGGTTGAAATGATGGGCCACCACTTCATCATGATTCTCGGACCTGCCTGCGGCCGCGCTTTCAGTGCGGTTGCCAACGGCCCCGCCCTCGGTATCCTTCGGCTCGCGCAAGCGGCTGTGGCGGAATTGGCAGACGCGCTAGGTTCAGGTCCTAGTGGGGGTAAAACCCCGTGGAGGTTCGACTCCTCTCAGCCGCATTTGGCTCCGGTCCGAATCGTCGCACCGGCATTGACACGTCCAAACCACGTCGCCGCATCGGGTTCGAACGTGCGGCGTCATTCCATTCATCGATCGATTCGGATAGACTCCGAGGGTCCTCGGTTTCGCGGAGTCCTGTGAAAAAACCGAACAAGGGGCCATTCGCTGAATCGCGTCGCGGTTCGGCGGGTCTCGTCAGAATCACGCATTCCGGCAGGAGAATCAGACTATGAAGCATCGTTCCAAGGGATTCACGCTCGTCGAGTTGCTCGTGGTGATCAGCATCATCGCGCTGCTCATCGGCATTCTGCTGCCGGCGCTGGGCGAGGCCAAGCGCAAGGCCCGTCAGTTGCAAGATGTGGCGAACCTAGGTGAGCACGGCAAGGCGATCGGCATCTACGGCGCTGAGAACCGGAACCGGATGCCCAACATTCCCCCGTCGAGCAACGACATCAGTTCGCCGATTTACGGTCCTCCAGGAACCCCGCGCGCCACGTGGGCAAACCGTGATGGCGCCGGCGCCGGCGGAAGCTCACCCAGCGGCAACTCGGAATATGCCCACAACGGATTCGCCATCTCGCAGGGCGGCCTTTCGTACGACGACGTGTGGCGCTTCCACAACATTGCCTTTGGCGATTACATCGTGGACGGCACCGGGTACGAACTGCTGAGCGATGTCTTCGCGTCGCCCGGCTCCAATACATCCGCGAACTGGGACATTCTGAAGCAAGGCACGAATCCTGACCTGCAGTTCCCGACGAACTTTGCGGGCTTGGGCAACACCAGCTCGCAGCCGGGCTTCTTCCAGGGCGGCAGCTATGGCTTCACCGGCCAGGACAGCGCCTCGGGTGATGAAGTCTTCACGTGGGTGCTCCAGAGCGATTACAAGTACACCTTCGCCGCGTTGTATGGCCAGCTCACGCAGCCGGCGACGACGCTGTCACCGAACTTCTGGCAGCCGCACTCATCCGGCCCGTTTGCCGGTGGCGCGATGCAGCTTCCGTGGACGCAGTCTCCGACGTACACCGCTTGGCGCAACTACATTCAGGCGTCTTCCTTCGATTTCCCGACGGAAAAGGTCGCGTTCTGGGAGCACTGGGCGTACAACTCGCGCCGCGCCGGCCTCTACTGCGCGCCGTTTGCTGAAGTCGCCGTGACCACGATCGATGGCAGCGCCAAACTTGTTCGTCCGTTCGACGTCATGCCCACCGGGCTTGAGTCCTCCAAGGCATGGGAACGCGGCGACGGCTGGGGCACGCAGCAGGATTACCTGCCGCCGTCAGGCCACAGCACCGCAGCGATGCGAGCCGATTTGGGCCTGAACAATCAGAATGGCAAGCCCTTCGCATGGTTCATCTACACGGACCGCGGTCAGCGCGGCCGTGACCTTGCCGGCGGCGCCTTCTGATTGGTGATCCCGTCCGAGATTGAATGCTGATTCTCAAGCGGGCGCGCCATCAGGCGCGTCCGCTTTTTTCGTGCCGGTGTGACGATTCGAAACGGGCGCGGTAGCATGACGATTGGCGCTGGGCAGTCGCATCCAGCGCCCTCACAGATTCAGGAGTGTAAACGTGGACAAAGGCGCCAAGATCAAAGTGATTATTGCCGTCGTGCTGCTGCTGCTCGGCGTCGGGATTATCGGTTGGTACATGACCACATCCGGCGGCGGAGCTGAGACCCCCGGTCTCGATACGCTCGACGAGCGTCCGACCAACGCGCCATAATCGTCAGGCGCCGGTCCGCCCCATAGGAGATGGAGCGGTCGAAAACCGGGCCAACGTCCCGCAGAGCCGAAGCTGAGTTTGATCACCGCCGCGAGTCAGACGTGCGGCGTCCGCTGTGCCAATGCGGAAATTGTTGAACCAAACCGGCTTGCAGCAGGTATGGTGAATCGTCCGACGAGTTTTTTCATCCCCGGAGATGGCTTCATGAGTTCAGCCAGACGAAGCGCTCGCACACCATTGATGGGATTCACGCTCGTCGAGCTGCTGGTGGTGATCTCGATCATCGCGGTGCTGCTGGGCCTGCTATTGCCAGCGCTGGGCGAAGCCAAGCGTCGGGCGCGGCTGCTGAAGGACGTCGCCAATCTCGGCCAGAATGCGAAGGCGGTCGCGAATTACGGCGCCCAGAACCGTGACCGAATGCCGAACATTCCGCCGGGCAACGGCGGTCAGGGAGAGATCGACCTCGGTGAACGAGGGCGTCCGGCGGTCGGCTTTGCCACCGTGCTCGAGAATGGCAGTGGGCTCGATCTGCAATCACCGTATGCGCACAACGGCTGGGCGATCCCTCCGGGTTTGTTCTATGACGACGTCTGGAAGATGCACCACATTGCGTTTGGTGATTACGTCGTTGACGGCGCCGGCGCAGAACTGCTGCATGAAGTGTTCGTCTCTCCAGGCGCTGAGGACATTCTTGACAACTGGGATGATTTCAAGTCCGGTCGATTGCACGGTCCAGATGACAGCCTGTTGGAGTGGCCGCTCGATTTCATCATGTCGAGTTCGGGCGGCGGCGTGGGCCGCGCGGCAAGCGCCTGGGTCGGCCCGCTGGACAATCCGCAAGAGATCTATGAGAAAGGCGCCGCGCCTTCAACGAATCAGCACGCCTGGATGTTGCAGGGCAGCTACCGGTACACGTGGGCTGGCTTGTACGGCAACGCCATTCATGTAAACAACTTCCAACCTGGGCAGGTGTGGCATTTCTTCCCGGAGCGCAGCTCAATTGGCGGCACGCCGGCGGCGCTCTCTTCGACCAACCCGATTACCTCGTTTGGGAATAACTACCGCGCGTACGTTCAGGCGTCGGACGCCAATTGGCCTTCACAGAAAGTCGCGTTCTGGGATTTTTGGGCTTCAAACTCGTCCAACGCGCGCTTCTACTTCGATCTCAAAGCGGAAGTCGCTGCGGGCATGGTGGACGGCAGTTCCCGATTGGTGCGACCTTTTGACGAATGCCCGAATCGCGTTGAGTCCTCGAACGCGCATGCGCGAGGCGAAAACATTGGCGTTGCGATGGTGTGGTATCACACCAACACCGGCCACCCGTCAAAGAATCCATTTACGGCAGCGCAGGGCGGCGTGGGCGATCCGTTTGGAGCGGCCGGGCCTCACGCACAGTACGGCCCGGTGTCATGGTTCGCCTACACGAACGGCGGGCTTCGCGGTCGCGATTTCAAATAAACGACGATTTGCGGCGTCATCCCGTATCTTCATGTCATGACGTTGGTGGATGCGCCACGCGCAGCACTTATTTATGCAGGCATTGACGAAGCGGGCTATGGGCCGCGCATTGGTCCGTTGTCTGTTGGCTTGAGTGTGTTTCGTATCGCGGCGGAGGCGGCGCCAAAGTGGAATCAAGACGGCGACCCGTGCATTGATGGCCTGCCCTGTCTCTGGAAACTGTTGCGCCGTGTCGTGGGCAAGTCGGATGATCGGCGCCGCCAGCGACGGCCAGCCGTGTATGTCGATGATTCAAAGCGGCTCAAAGGCGCCAGCAGTCTGAAGACGCGGCATCCGCTGGATCGGCTTGAGCAGTCCGTGCTTGCGTTCCTGGCGCTGGGCGGCGTGCGCCCGAAGACGGACGAGGAAGTCTTCACGGCGCTTGGCGCTGATCTTGACCTGGCGCCGTGGTACGAGGGTGAACCGATCGGTGCGCCGATCACGACGACAGCGGAACATGTCGGCGTGCTGGCGATGGCGCTGGGCGCAGGGATGAAGCGGGCAAACGTCGAAGCTTTGGCGGTGCGGTGCGAACTGGTCGGTGAAGCGCAGTTCAACGAGATCGTTGCGGACACGGGGTCGAAAGCGGTGGTGAACTTTGGCGCCGCGACAACGCAATTGCGCTATGTGTGGCGCGCGTATGGGCATGAACGGCCGATCGTCGCGGTGGACCGGCAAGGCGGGCGTGTGTGTTACGGCCGTCCGCTTTCCGCGGCATTTCCAGAAGCGAGTGTGCGCGTGCTGGACGAAGTGCGCGAGCGCAGTGTGTATGAAGTGGTGGAGCGAGCGGGGCGACAGGGAACGCCGCGGCGGATGATCGTGACGTTTGAGATTGAGAGCGACGGTCGACATCTGCCCACGGCGCTGGCGTCGATGACGGCGAAACTGGCGAGAGAAATGGCGATGGCGCGGCTCAACCGGTACTGGAGTCATCGCATTCCTGAATTGAAACCGACCGCGGGGTACGGCGCCGATGCGAACCGGTGGTTGCGCATTGTGGAGCCGCACTTGAAGTCGCGGGATCGATCGCAACTGGTGCGCCAGGCATGAACGATCGCGCGCAACGACGAATAGATGCACGGATGCTGGACATTGCGGCGCGGCTCGCTTCGCGGGCACGAGGCGATGTGGAGCCGGATCCGCTTGTCGGCTGTGTTGTGGGTCGTGTGCGCGGCGATGAAGTCGAAATTCTCGGCGCCGGGCATCACCGGCGATTCGGTGAAGCGCATGCGGAAGTTGAAGCGCTGCGCGATTGTCAGGCGAGGGGCGCTGATGCGACGGGCGCGACGGCGTGGGTGACGCTCGAGCCGTGCGCCCATTTTGGAAAGACGCCGCCCTGTGTAAATGCGCTGCTGGAGGCTCGCGTTGGTGAAGTGGTGATTGCTCGGCGCGATCCGCATGTGGAAGCGGCGGGCGGATATGAGAAGTTGACCGCCGCCGGCGTGCGTGTGCGTTTCACGGATGCATCTGCGAACGCGATTCATGTGAGTGACCCGTTTATCCACCGATTGCAGGAGAAACGGCCGTGGGTGATTGCGAAGTGGGCGCAGTCGATCGATGGGCGCATCGCAACGCGGACGGGTGAGTCCAAGTGGATTTCGAACGACCGGTCGCGGCTTGACGTCCATCGATTGCGTTCGCGCGTGGATGCGATTCTGACGGGCATCGGGACGGTGCTGAAGGATGATCCGATGCTGACGGCCCGCGATGTGCGGTGCGTGCGCCGAACGGCGCGGCGGATCGTGGTTGATCCGAGGCTTGAGACTCCGGTCGAGTGCAAGCTCGTGCAGTCGGCTCAGGCGGCGCCTGTTGAGATTTGGTGTGCGGAAGGCGTTGCGCCGGAGAAGGCTCGACCATTCGAAGAGCGCGGCGTCGATGTGATTGCATCACCGGTGATTGGCGACCGAATTGATCTGCGCCGATGTCTGGAGCGACTATCCACCGAACGGGAAGCGACGAACGTGCTGGTCGAAGCGGGCGCCGGGCTGCTGGGGGCGCTATTTCAGGCCGATTTGATTGACGAAGTGCGCGCGTATGTCGCGCCGATGCTGGTGACGGATCGAGAAGCGATGTCGCCGGGGCAGAGCGCTGTCGTTGATTCGCTTTCGGATGTGGCGCGATTTGAACTGGCGGAAACGCGCCGCTTCGGTGACGACGTGCGCTTGCGCTATCGCCGGTTGAGCAATGCGGGCGACTGAACCTCGGTGTAGAGACGGACGACGCCGTCGGAGGTCATCACCAATTCGGCGCCTGAAGTCTTGAAGACATTTGCCTCTGCGATTGGTGCTCCGTCGAAGCCGAAGCAGGTGATGACGGCGTCAGGTGACTCGGCCGGGGAGTTTCCGATTTCAACTTCGGCGGCGAGCTTTTCGGTCAGCAGCTTGATCATCGCATCGATATCTGAGGAATTGATCTCGAGATCATCCGAGGCTGACCAGCCGTCAATGGTGCGGACGATTCGAACGGATCCGCCACTGTCTCCGCTTTGAGAGAAATCAATTTGAATCGCCGCGACCTGAGACGCGGCGATGTCCATGGCGCGCCGACTGACGAGATCCGTTGGTGATGTGGCGAGTGCTGTGACGGCGCTGGAATCGACAATCCCCGGCGTTCGTGCTTCACCGACAAAGATCAATCGCTGTGATCCCGAAAGATTCGCGGCGCCACCGATGAGCACTTCGCGGCGATCCGTTTCCACGCCCGGTTCGCCATGTTCATCCACGATGCGCCGGTCACGCTCAACGACGATGAGAATGTCGTTGCTAGTGAGCACGTCGCCGTCATGGCGGGCGGCGCCGGGGTCGTCGATCCACGATTGCACGGCGAGCGTTGCAAGTTGATTGACAAGCCGGTCGATGGCGGCGCGATCGACGGCGGCGCGGACGGGTTCGCGCAGGCGCCAGTCGCCGCGCACGCGCGCCAGCGAAACGATGGCGCCGTCCTTGAAGATTTCCAGGCGCGAGGTTTCCGCACCGACACCGGGAAAGACGCGCATTTCGCGCCAGGCGCGCGGGCCCGGCTCCGTCAGCGCTTCAACCAGAAGCTGGTCCACGAGCACGACATCGCCGTTGTTCCCTTGCGCCAGGCGGCGCCCGCCAACGGCGTCGGGGCCAAGTCGCAGCGTTTGCGTTGAACCATCAGCAAGCCGAAGCGTGAGCACCACGGCAGGTGAATCAATTTGGCTCGCCTTGGCGACGGCGACGGGTGAAAGCGCCTGCAAGACCGAAAGGAGCGGCCGCACTTGTCCGCCGGAAACGGGCCAGGTGTCGGGCGCCGCGTCCTCGGCGCGTTCAACGGCCAAGGTCCACGATTCACCATCGCGCACGATGCGCTGGCGGCGTTTGTCTTTGATGTCGATCTGCACTTCGCGCACGTCGCTGGGTCGAAAATTCAGAATCGGCCCACTGACTTCGTGGAATTCGGTGGAGGACGGCGCCGGCGAATTGCCAAGGAGCAGCCATCCTGCCGCACCAAGGAGCAGAGCCACGAACACCGCGATGAGGACGCCGATCTTGGACATGATGGAAGAGTGTACGTGCCGGGGCGCGCCAGGAATTGAATATTGAATGCGATTCAGCGCAACATCGTGAACCGCAGAATGACGCCGAGAGACAGCACACTGAGCGGCAGGCCGAAGATCAAAGCAAATCGAATGGTGTCGAGCTGCGCATCGCTCATCGGGCCGATGCGCGGGATATCTGCGGTGTGCGCGCTGGGCGCGACCATTTCATCCTGCCCGGCGAGCCAGTAGATCGAAGCTTCGAGGAACTCGAGATTGCCGGGCGACAGCGAGATCGTTCGTCCTTCGGCAGTGGTGGTGCGATTGGCTAGGCGATCGAAGAACCATGCGGGTGAGGCGATCGCGACGAGGCGCTGACGGTTGTCGGAAGGGGGAACGATGCGCTCCGCCGCGGCGCCGACGATCCACGGGCCTTGCACAACGTCATACGACTCATTCGGTGTGGGGGGCGCCGGTGACGACCACGGACGATCGTCCGGCGCATTGGCGAAGGATCGCCATTCGGCTTCCGCCCAGATATCGGGTGAATCGTTGACCATGAGAATCGGAGTGGCGATTGAATCTTCAGCGAGCTCGATTGGTGTCAGCCAAGTCAGCGTGGTGGGCAAGCCGCTCATCATCTCGGCCAGTGCGTGTTCTGACGCGGCTTCACGCAGAATGAACGACAGATCAAAGGCGGCGCCGGTCGCGGTGCGCACCTGTTGAACCAGCAGGGCGCCGGTGTTCACGTCGATGCCGAACTCTTGCAAAGCGAGCGCCACTGGGTCAGTGCCGCCGGATGCGGGGCGCGTGGAAGGCGCGAGACTCACGAGGATTGACTCGCCGCCATCAATGAGCGATTCGAGCGCGCGGGCGTAAGCATCAAAACGTCCGGCGGCTTCGGCGCTCGTTCCTTCGGTGCCAAACGCGAGCCAGACGACGGGGCGCGCTCCATCCGGGTTAATGTTGACCAGCGAAGGGCGCGAAGCGCTGAGCGACACGGGCCATTCGGCGAGGCGCATGCCGCGCAGGCTGAGACGGTCGAGCATGGCGCCAATCGCCTGTCGCGCCTGCGGCGATGACGCTTCACCTGACTCGGTGAGCAGTCGTCCAGGCAGCATGTGTACGAGCACGACGACAGGCGTTGTTGGGCGCGTCAGAGAGGCAATGGCGGTCCCGAGGAGTTCTTCACCAATAAAGCGAAGATCCGTGACCGTGCCGCCGCTTTCGTTGAGGCGCTCCGTGGTTGGAAAGAGTGAGGCGAACGGGATGGCTGTGGATCGACCTTCCGAAAGGATCAACACCGCGTCGGCTGATTGAAGAATGCGCAGCACCACATCCGCTTCGGAGGAGCCGAGGCGATCCAACGCATCAGCTTGTCGGGCGGCAAGGTCACGACCGGTCTCCGCCGCACGCTGTGCCTGTCGCCAGCCATCGGCGACGACGGAGCCGGGTTCCGCACTTTGGGCGGCGGCGCTGAGTTCGCAGACAAAACCTGAAAGTTGTTCACGCTGCAACGAAAGCGCCGCGGCGAGCGCTGTGCGGGCGGATTCGATGCCGCCGGTGTTTGATTCAATCGCTGACTGGGTCTGTTCGGCAATTGGCGCCAGCGATCGCGCTTGCAGCCGCGCCACGGCGGCAACGTTTTCCACTTCGGCGGCGAGTGGGTCGCCGGCGTCGACAAGGGGTTGCTTGAGCGAAAGCAGCGCATCGGAAAGCGAATCCAGTTGTGCGACGAGCCGCGTGGCCGCTTCGGCCGCTTCGCTGGTGACTCGTCGACGATTCTCAAGATCTTTCTCGTACAGCCCGCGCACGCGGCCCTGCAGCGCTTCGAATTGTTGTCGTCCCGCATCGGTGACCGGGTTGATGCGTGTCACGTCAACGAGTTCGGTTGATTGATCGAAGGCGTCCAGCACGTCGCTGACGCGCTGCCGCGCTCGGGGGTCGATCATGCGATCGTCGGCGACGAGGACAATTTCGACGGAGCGGTCGAGTTGATCAAGCAGTGACTGCGTGCGCGATGCGAGGGAATGTTCGCGCGTCGCGGTGACGTCAAACCGAGTGGAGTATTTGTCTGCAATTGCGGCGGCGAGGGCGCATGAAGCGCTCGCCGCGATGACGAGGATCAAGCTCCAGGCGCCGAATCGGAATCGTCGAGTTTGTTTGGATGAGGCGCCGCCGGACATTATCTCCACCTCCGTGATTGCAGCGCGATGACCGAAAGCACAACGAGCCAGATGCTGACGCAGGCAAAGAATGCGACGTCTCCGGTGCTGATGACGCCGCGCGCAAAGCCTGAGAGTCGCTGGTCGATGGAGATGGCAAAGAGGGCGCTGCTCAGAGGTTCGGGCGCGCGCTGGGCGATGGCTTCGGTGGTGGTGAGCCGCACGAGGAGGAGCGTGAACAGCGTGCCGAGGAAGGCGAGCGTCTGGCTTGCGGTCAGCGCTGAGAAAAGGGCGCCGATCGAAAGGTAGAGCATCCCCGCCAGTGCGAGTCCGAGGTAGCCCGCAAGGACTGGGCCGAAGTCCGGATTGGCGAGCGCTTCGAGTGTTGCGGGATACGCCAATGTCGGCAGCAACATGATCGCGAGGAACGCGACGGCGGCGCCGTACTTGCCAATCATGATGAGCCAGTCGGAAACGGGCGCCGTCATGAGAGATTCGATGGTTCCAGTGCGAATCTCATCGGAGATGAGGCGCATGGAAACAGCCGGAGCGATGAACATGAGCAGCCAGCCGGACAATCCAAAGAACGGGCGCAGCGAAGCGGGCTCCGCCGGCGCCAGCACGAGAAATGCGAACACCACGCTGGAGAGCGCGAGGTAGAGCGCGATGACAACCCATCCGACGGGGGTGCGGAAATAGGCGGCAAGCTCACGCCGCGATATGGCGAGGAGCTGTGTCATGCTTGGTCCTCGATGTCGGCACGGGCGATCAATTCAAGGAAGGCGCTTTCGAGGGATGGCGCTTCCTGACGGAGTTCACGCACGACGACGTCGTGTTGAAGGACAACTTTTCCGACCCGCTCGGCAATGGGGGGCGCATCGACATCGGGTGTGAGGACAAAGCGGCGCCAGTCGGCGAGCGATTCGAGGTCGACATTGCTTACGCCGGGCAAGGCGCGAAGGGCGTCGCCGAAGGCGCTCGCGGCGGTTTGATCATCAATCTTCGCTTCGAGGATGCAGCGTGGGCAGGCGCCGCCCCCGAAGGTTTCGATGGTGGAATTCGCCCGGATCGCGCCACGCGCGATCACGATGATGCGATCGCAGGTTTTTTCGACTTCAGAAAGGATGTGCGAGCTGACGATGACGGCGCGATCCTGCGCCAGTTCGCGCATCAGTCGGCGCATCTCGGTGATCTGAGTCGGATCGAGGCCGTTGGTCGGTTCATCGAGAATGAGGGCCGGGGGATCGTGAAGGATCGCCGCGGCGAGGCCGACGCGCTGCCGGTACCCCTTGGAAAGGTGGCCGACGCGCCGGCGGCGCATTTCGGTGAGCCAGCATTGTTCAATGGCCCGGTCCACCGCGGCTCGGCGTTCACGTCGCGGGATGCGAAAAAGCCTCGCTCGGTGTTGCAAGAGGCCTTGCACCGTCATCTCGGGGTAGAGCGGGGTTGATTCCGGCAAATAGCCAATACAGGCGCGGGCGGCGAGGGAATCATTGAGGATGTCCTTGCCGTCGATCCGGACGTGCCCCGCGTCGGGCGGCAGGAAGCCGGTAATCATTCGGATCGTGGTCGTCTTGCCGGCGCCATTTGGGCCGAGCAAACCCACGGCTTCGCCCCGGTCAACCCGGAATGTGGCGCCGCGGACGGCCCAGAAGGCGCCGAATCGCTTCTCGATGTGCTCGACCTCGATCACCGGGAACTGAGCCTGCTTTCAAAGGTGTGTGGAACGGAAGGGGGCGTTCTGCCGAAGACTTAATCGGTCGAACAATGTTTGATAGTTCATCTGGAGCCAGAGTCGGCTGCGGATTACAGTTGGGTGGACACGTCGAGGATCGTGGGGCCGGTTGCGACAGCAGAGGACCCGTTGGTCGGATGAGCGCCGGGAGAAAGAAACTGTTCTTGGTTGAGGGAGGCCCGACGCCCACGCAGGATGTCGTTGATTCTCTGCGCCAACTGTACGACGTTGAAGTCGTTCCGCTTGCCCAGGCAGCGGCGGCGTTCCATCAGCCAGATGCTCAGGCCGTCCTCGCCGAGGGGATCACCTCTGAAGCCGCGGGCCGACTTTTTGCCCCTCAGGCCCAGCGCGTCATTGAGGCGATTGGCGAAGGAATCTGCATTTACAGGCCCGGAGAGGGCGTGACGTGGGCAAATCAGCGATTTGCCTCGCTGGATGAACAGACGCGCCGCCGCGCTGCTGAGGCGTGCGAGCAGGGCGCCCAGCGGCTTCAGAATTCGAAACCGGCCAAAGGGAAAGGCAAGAATTCTGGCGCTGTCACGTCGGATCATGGCGTTCGATTCATGATCGAGGATCGAGAGAGCGAGCGGTTCTTCGAAGTGCTCGTCTCCCCAATCGAGAACGTGGGCAATGAGCCTGCCCTCGTGGTCGGCGTGCTCTGGGATGTCACCGAAACGACTCGCAATGAACTGAAGCTTGACGCGATCGACCGGGCCGGCGCCGAACTGGTCCGTCTCGATGCGGATGTGGTGCGGCGGCTCAATTCCGCCGAGCGCCTCGGCCTTCTCGAAGAAAAGATCGTCCGATATGCGCACGAGCGGCTCGAATTCGATCATTTCACGATCCATCTGCTGAACAAAGAATCGCGCCGGCTCGAGCTGGTGATGTCCGAAGGCTTGCCGCCCGAGGTGCAGGAAGTTGACCTCTACGCCAAGCGCGAGGGCAATGGCATCGTCGGCTTTGTCGCGGCGACCGGGCGGAGCTACCTCTGCCAGCGCACGGCGACGGACGAGAAATACATCCAGGGTCTGGTCGCGGCTCGGTCATCGTTGAGCGTGCCGCTCCTCATGCATGACGAAGTGATCGGTGTGTTCAACGTCGAGAGCGACCGGGTCAACGCTTTTACCGAAGCGGACCGGCAGTTTGCGGAAATGTTCGCGCGCTATGTGGCGCTGGCGTTCCACATTCTCGATCTGCTGGTCGTGGAGCGCTACACCACGGGCGAGTCGGTCAGTTCCACTATGGAAGGCGAGATCTCCGAACCGCTGGAAGATCTTCAGCACGAAGCCGAATGGCTGCAAGAACTCGCCGCCCGCGATCCCGGTGCGGCGGAGCACGCCGAACGAATTCTTCGCGACATTGAGTCCATTCGCAGCCGTGTCTCAGACGTGCGCCGCGGGCCGCGCTCAATTCTTGGTGTTGAAGCAGCGCTCAAGGAGCCGTCGATTGATCCGCTGCTCCATAACCGGCGCATCCTCGTGGTTGATGATGAGCCGGGCATCCGCGAAACGATCGGCGACATTCTCCATCGGCGCGGCGCGACCGTGCAGATCTTCGAGAATGGCGATGATGCGATTCGCGGCATTGAAGAAGCGTTTGCCAAGGGCGGCGCGAGCTTTGACCTGATCATTTCCGACATCAAAATGCCGGACCGAACCGGGTACGAGATTTTCTCCGCCGCCAAACGGGTGAAACCCGACCTCAGCGTGATCCTGATGACCGGCTTCGGCTATGACCCGCATCACTCGATTGTGCGCGCCAGCCAGGACGGACTGCAAAGTGTCTTGTTCAAGCCGTTCCGGGCGCAGCGACTCCTTGACGAGGTGCGGCGAGCATTTCAGAAAGATGACCCTGCTGAGCCCAAAGTCGATGGCGCTTCGTAGCTTCGTCAAAATGACAACCTAAGCGCGACGATGTGCAATCAACACGCGCGGCTTCCCCTGAAAATCTCGTTCGATTCTCTGGTCGCACAAATCGGACTGCGCCTTGGCGATTGCAAGCACGGCGTCAGCGGTTGACTCGGCGAACTCGACCGCCAGCATTCCGCCGGCCACGAGGTGCCGCGCGGCGCCTTCGATGATTGGACGCACACAGGTCAAACCATCAGCGCCGGCGCGCAGGGCGGTCTCCGGTTCGTGCCGCACGTTGGCGGGGACATCGGCCCACTCTGGGTCAGGGATGTAGGGCGGATTGGAAACGAGCGCGTGCAATGACTGGCCGCCGGGATGCCCATCGAGCGCAGTAAGCAAGTCGCCTTGAACAAAATCAATGCGATCGATAACGCCGTGGCGATTGGCGTTTTCCTTCGCAACGGCCAGCGCCTCGGCTGACTGGTCAATGGCGACGCCATGCGCTTCACGGAGGTTCTTGAGCAGAGCGACGATGATGCAGCCGGAGCCGGTCCCGATGTCGGCGATCACGCCGCGACCGAGTTCCGGCGTCGCGCGCGCATGCTGGAGGACCGTTTCAACAATGGTCTCGGTCTCGGGGCGCGGGATGAGCACGCGCTGATCCACGTGGAACGGCAACGAAAAGAACCACGCCTCGCCGACGAGGTATTGCACGGGTTCGTGCTTCAGCGCGCGACCGACCAGTTCACGAAGTTGTGAGCGCTCCATCGGTGAAGCGGGGCGATCCGCTTCCGCGTAAAGCCGCAGCCGTTCGCATCCGATGACGTGCGCGACAAGAAGCTCGGCGCACAGCCTGGCTGACTCCACGCCAGCGCCGCTCAGCGCTTCGCTGATCCACTTCAGCAGGCGGCGCGTGGTCCAGGTTTCACCGGAGGTCGAGGTGGTTTGCGGCGCGTTCACGCGTACAGCGTAGGGATTGCGGGCCCTCGCTGGCGAATGAAGGCGGCGGGGGTATGATCCAATTGGAATGCGCGAACCTGCGTCTTTGGCGTCGTGCGCCGAATGGCCCAGTGGGCGACTCGCTTCTCAACACACGGAACGGTGGGGCACCGTTGGACGGTCAGGCTGACAGACTGCGCATTTTGATGCTTGGTTGGGAGTTCCCGCCCTTCATCAGCGGCGGGCTGGGGACGGCCTGCTACGGCTTGACGCGCGCCCTGGACGCGGCGGGGCATGAGGTCCTCTTCGTCCTGCCCAAGCCGATCACAGGCGACACCGCAAGCCATGTGCAGCTCCTAAGTCCGGACGCGCCGGCGGCGGCGACCGAACCTGAGCGGGCGCAAGAAGCCCAGTCGACGACGCGCACAACGACGCATATCGAGCGTGAAAAAGTCGCGCGCCGACTGGAAGAATTCAAGAACGTGCGATTCATGGATGTCCCCGCCGGGACGAGTTACCTCTCGCCGTATGGTGAAGGTTCGCCGGGCGAGGCGGCGCGGGTGGAAGTGATTGAGGAGCGATGGCTTCGCGAGCTTGCCGCATTACGCGCCGGTGGCGTGGAGATCACCGAGGACATTCTCGCCAGCGTCGGCGTGGACCCGCGCCTGGCGGCGGACTGGCTCCGGCGGCCAAACGACGATTACGGCGGCGACATGGTTCGCGATGCGCAGCGCTACGCCGCGATGGCCCTTTCGATGTGCCGACGCAAGAAATTTGATGTGATCCATGCCCACGACTGGATGACCTATCCCGCCGGCATGGCGCTGGCCCGTGCCACCGGGCGCCCGCTCGTGGTGCATATCCACTCGACGGAATTCGACCGTTCCGGTGAGCACGTGAATCAGCGCATTTACGACATCGAGCGGCGCGGCATGCACGCCGCCGTTCGCGTGATCGCCGTGAGCTACCTGACTCGAAAGATTTGCACCAGCCGGTACGGCATCAGCGGTGACAAGATCGAAGTCGTCTACAACGGTGTGGAATGGGCGGGCTATGAGCCGCGGCCAAATCTTTCGATCAGCCCAAAGGAGCGCATTGTTTTGTTCCTCGGGCGCATTACGATGCAGAAGGGACCGGAATACTTCGTCGCCGCCGCAAAGCGTGTGCTTGAGAAGATTCCAAATGTGAAGTTCGTCGTGGCCGGTTCAGGCGACATGGCGCGGCGGATGATCGAACAAGCCGCAGCCTTGGGCATCGGTCACAAAGTGCTCTTCACCGGATTCCTGCGCGGCGCCGACGTCAAGCGCGTCTTCCGTATGGCGGATTGCTACGTGATGCCGAGTGTGTCCGAACCGTTTGGCATCGCGCCGCTTGAAGCGATCTGCAACGATGTGCCGGTGATCATCAGCAAGCAGTCGGGCGTCGCCGAAGTGCTGACGCATGCGCTCAAGGTTGATTTCTGGGACATCGATGAAATGGCGAACATGATCGTCGCCGTGCTTCGCTATCCGCCGTTGTCGCAGACGCTGCGCCGGCACGGAGCGCTTGAGGTGCGCGGGTTGACATGGGATGGCGCCGCACAGCGCTGTGCGCAGGTGTACGGCGACGCGATTGAAGAATTTCGCGCCCCTGTGCAGGCGCGAATAGCCCGTTGATCGGTCCGGGAATGAGCGGCGCAGGTCACTTCGGCCTGCGACGCTCTGCAAAGGGCCAATGCTGACGCCTCTGCAATCTCCATCTCTTCCGCGACTAAGTTCGTATGCCGTTCGGGGACGGTTCCAATTCTGTTCGTGTTTTGCACGCGCATTTGGGGTTGGGCCTACCATCACCCGCCAATGTCAGTGAAACCTCAGACCAAAGCTGGACTTGCGACAAGTGGCTCGCCGGGCGATGTCCTGCGCGTCATCGACGCGGGAGAGTTGAGCTACGCCGACGGCCTGGCTCTGCAGGAAATGCACTGGGAAGAAGTGCTTGCCGAACGCGAGAGCGGCGGGCCGGTCGGGCGGCTGATACTGCTTGAGCATGTGCCGCCGGTGATTACGGTGAGTCGGCGCAAGACGTCGCGCGAGCATTTGATCGCGACGCCGCAAATGTTGGCGCGCGAGGGCGTGGAAGTTCACGAAACCGATCGCGGCGGGGACATCACCTATCACGGTCCGGGCCAGCTCGTCGCGTATCCAATTCTTGATTTGAATCGGCTTGGGCTGAATCTGCACGCGTACTTGCGATTTCTGGAACAGATTGTGATTGACACGTGCGCCGACTTCGGCGTCACAGCACATCGCGATGTGTGCGCCACCGGAGTGTGGGTGGGTGGTGACCCGGCGACACAGACGGAGTCATGCCCAGGCCCGGCAGGAGGAGCGAAGATTTGTGCGATGGGCGTGCGTGTACGCCGCTGGGTGACGACGCATGGATTGGCGCTGAATGTCTCCACCAATCTCGATCACTTCAAATTGATTGTGCCGTGCGGACTGATTGGGCGGCCGGTGACGAGTTTGCGCCAAGAGCTTGGCGACGCGTGTCCGTCGATGTCAGAGGCAAAGGGCACGTTGGCTCGGTGCTTTGTTTCAGCAGCAAATTCAACACTGGCGGCGTCGAATCAAGGCCGCCAGAGGTAATAAAACGAAGCGCTGCCGTTGAGCGCCGCAAAATCACGCGGCACATTCACCTGCATGAGATTGATTTGCGTCTGATTCGCCGCGCTTGCCTCAGCGCCGCTGACGCCATCGGTTTGTACGCCATACGGGGACGCCGGATCGACATCCTGGCCGACATAGGCGACAAGCTGCGCCGTCGTCAGTGCGGCTAGCGATTTCGCTTTCTGGAACGCGTCGCGCACGCCGCCGGTTTGATCGATCAGTCCGATCTCAACCGCCTGCGTTCCGGTGAAAACACGTCCATCGGTTGCCTTGGTGACATTGTCCGCCGGGAGATTCGGACGGCGCTCCAACACGAGGCCTTTGAACCGCGCGTAGTAGTCGTCGATCATTCCTTGAAGAATGGCGTACTGCGAATCGACCATCGGCTCAAACGGGTTGGCCATGTCTTTGTTCGGGCCGCTCTTCACCGCCCGCGCTTCAATGCCGAGCTTCGCCAGCCCGGCGCTGAAATTCATTGTTTGCATGATGACGCCGATGGAGCCTGTCACCGACGTTGGCTCCGCGATGAGATAGTCCGCCGCGATGGCGAGGTAGTACCCGCCGCTCGTCGCGATCTCGCCCATGGAAGTCACGACCGGTTTGCCGGTGCGGTCCATGAAGGCGCGGGCTTCGCGATACATGATGTCGCTGCCCGTGACGGTGCCGCCGGGGGAATTGATGCGCAGGACGACGGCGCGCACGTTTGGGTCGTTTTCAATGAGTTGAAGACGGCGCACGAATTCGTCCACCGGGTTCGGGCCTGACCCGAGCAGCCCCGGCGTGCGCACATCGGCAATGAAGCCCGTCACCGGGATCATCGCAACCTTCGGCGCGTTGCGGCCGGCCCCCGGATCTTTCATCACCACTCGCTCATTCAATCCCGGCGCCGGGGCAAAGCCGACATCAAAACTCACCCGCAGCGGCGAGCAGGCGCTCGAAAGCAGTCCAAGAAAACAAAATCCAATCGCGGCAAAGAATGGCGTCTTCATGGCGCGACTCTACACATTTGGCGATGCCGGCGAAGTGATGAACGCCCCGTTGGGAAGATGTCGCCGTACACTCGACCCCGCGTGACCACTTCGGCCCACATTCCGGTGCTGCTTGATCAGACGCTCGACCTGCTGGCGCCTCAGCCGGGCGAGACCGTTCTCGACTGCACCGTCGGTCTTGGCGGGCATGCCGTGGCCCTTGCGAGTCGGCTGGGGCCAACCGGCGTTCTCGTCATCAATGATCTGGATCAGGGCAATCTCACTTCTGCGGCTGAGCGGCTCTCGCAGATTGAAGACCCGCCGCGGGTTGTTTCATTGCAAGGCAACTTTGCCGAGGCCCCTCGGAAGCTGGCCGAACTCGGACTCCATGCTTCTGTCGTGCTGGCAGATCTTGGATTCGCCTCTCCTCAGGTGGACGACCCATCACGAGGTTTCAGCTTCATGCGCGAGGGCCCGCTGGACATGCGGCTCGACCCTTCGGCGGCCGTCTCAGCCGCGGAACTGGTCAACCAGGCAGGCGAGCAGGAGCTGGTTTCCATCCTCCGAGAATTCGGCGAAGAGCGGCAAGCTTTGCGCATCGCCCGAAAACTTGTCGCCGCACGCACTGAGACGCCGATATCGACGACGACGCAATTGGCGTCGCTGATTCATGAAGCGGTCGGGCCTCGACGCCCGCAGGATCGCATCGACCCCGCAACAAGGACCTTTCAAGCCTTGCGCATCGCTGTGAATGACGAGATCGGGAGCCTTGAGCGATTGCTGGACGCCGTCCGCCGCGCCGCCGCCGCGCCCGCGGGATCGTGGCTGACGCCGGACGCCCGGATCGGCGTCATTTCATTCCATTCACTCGAGGACCGACCCGTCAAGAATTGCTTCCGCGATCTGACCGCCTCCGGGCTTGCCCGGGCGCTCACTCGCAAGCCAGTCACTGCGAGCAATGCCGAGAGCGCCGCGAACCCGCGATCGCGCTCCGCAAAGCTCCGCGCCATTCAACTGAACACGCGCTCAAACGCGCGTTAACATGACCCAATCGCCGGGCCGCCGGCGGCGCATGGATCGCGCCCGCACGCGGCAAGACAAGTCGCCTCTCCCCGAACGTCCGCACGGAAGTGGATTCAATGACGCGGGAACAGAAAATTTCTCTCATCGTCGGCTTCACCCTCGTCTTGCTCGTGGGCGTCGCTGTCTCTGACCATCTCTCGGCCGCGCGCAGCGCGCAACTCGAATCCGGCCTGACGCCGCGCGGCGACATGGACGCATTCGACGAGGTTCAGAATCCAATTCCTGAGTCGAAACCGATGGAGACGTTCGCTGCGGCGCCCGAGTATTCGCCCACCGTCAATACGCCGACGGGACCGATTGCGAAGAGCCTCGAAGACGCTGCGAATCCGCCTGCGGATTTCCTGACGAAATTACGCAATCGAATTCAGGACTTCCCGCTCGCAGCAGACACCATCACGCGATCAGACGAGCCAATTCAGACGCAATCGATTTTTCCGCCGCCAAAGCGCAGTCTGGAACTCTCAACTGATGAGATCGCGTGGCATCCTGTCGTCGAAGGCGACACGCTCTGGTCGATCGCTGAGCAGTATTACAACGACGGCGCGCTGGCGGTGAAACTCGCCACGTTCAACGGCGCCAACCCGGAACTCATTCGTCCTGGCGTCCGATTGCGCATCCCCGCTCGTGAAGCGCTGACCGGTGAAGCGGCGCCAAAGTCGACTCCTTCAGCGCCCAAGGCCGCTTCCAATCCGACGCCCAAGACTGAAACCAAGCCCGTCGCCACGCGCAACTACACGGTGAAGAAAGGCGACACGCTTGGCGCCATTGCCCAGCGCGAGCTCGGCACGGTGAAGCGCATCAACGAGATTCTGAAGCTCAACCCGAAGATGAGTGATGCGGACGACATCCGAGTCGACGACGTCATCAAACTCCCGAGCAAATAATGGGCGCCCGTCGTGAGGTTGCGCAGAGCCGCTCGCTCGCTGCGAAGCTGGCGCTGCTCATATTGCTGGCGGCGTTCATGGGTGTGTCCTTGTTGTCCGCTCGACAGCGACGACTGGTCGCCGCTCATGATCTTGCAGTCCTGCATGCACAGGCGGAAGAGGATGGCCGCACTGCGCTTCGGCTGCGCCAGGAGATCGCCGACCGGTTGGCGCTGCCTCGAATTCGCATGACCGCTGCGGAAGCGGGCCTGAAAGAACCGATTCTTCGATTCGAAAGCGCCACCGAGGAACCACTGGCGCAGGGTTCGCAACACCCGGATGATTTCGATCTGGACAGGCTCTCTAACTGATGGATACGCCAAACCAAATCGAATCTGAACCGGCCGATCCGAGGCAAGCGCGTCTTCGCGGCGTTGGCCGCCTCACGATGATCGCTCTCAGTGTCATGATGTTCGTTGTGCTCGCACGCGTCGCGCAGCTTCAGGTGGCGCCCGGTGAAACGTTGCGAAGTCACTTGTCAGATCGCACAAGTCGACGTGCGGAATTGGCGCCGCGCGGCGACCTGCGCGATCGGCGCGGCCGATTGCTCGCCACGTCATCATTCGGCTGGCGACTCTTTGTTGACCCGACACGTTTCCCAGCCGTTGCGGACAACGCAGTCGTGCAACTCGCCAGCGCGCTGGACATGCCGGTCAATGAAGTTGGCACGCGCATCTACGAGCGCATCGCCCGAAATGAACGCCGTCAGGCCGAAGGCCAATCATTGATTCGCTATGTGTCCATTGGCGGTGCGCTCGAGCAGTCGCAGGTGGACGCCGTGCGCCGCCTTGGCTTTTCCGGTGTGCATCTTGAGCGAATTCCCATTCGCCGGCTCGCCGAAGCGCCCGCCGTCGCGTCCCTCGTCGGTCTTGTGGGCGTGGACGACCACGGCCTGCTCGGCGCTGAGCGCGCCTTCGAAAGTCGACTGAAGCCGGTGCAAGGCTCACTGGCATACACGCGCGATGCGCGCGGACGCACCATGTGGGTGGAGGTCGGCAGCTACGAGCCATCCATGAAAGGCGAGGACATTCGCCTGAGCATCGACCTTGCCGTGCAGGACATTGCGCTCGAAGAACTCAATCGTGGCGTGAAAGACGCCGACGCCTCCGGCGGTCGTGTGATCGTGATGGACTCACTCACCGGCGAGCTTCTCGCGATGGCGGACATCGTGCACGATCGCAAAGACGTCGTGCCGTTCAACGCCAAACTGATCAATCGTGACACCGGGCGCGGGCCGCGCTTTCGCGTGCTGCGACAGAATGAGAACAGCGCGGAAATCCCGGCGCTGACGCGCAATCGATGCGTTGAGGATGTGTACGAACCCGGTTCCACATTCAAACCATTCATGTGGGCGGCCGTCACCGAACGCGGCAAGTTCGCGCCGGATGATGTTCTCGAAACACATGACGGGCTTTGGCGCACGCCGTATGGTCGTCCGCTGGAGGACGTGACGCCGCGCGACAAGCAGTCATGGCATGACGTGCTTGTTAATTCGTCAAACATCGGGATGGCGCAAGGCGTGGCGCTTCTGACCGGCTACGAAATGCGCGAAGCCGTGGTGAAGCTCGGTTTCGGCCGGCCCGTCGGGATTGGCCTGCCGGGCGAAGCCGCAGGCATTGTGACGTCGGCTCGCGACTGGTCGAAGTACACGCAAACCAGTGTGGCGATGGGGTATGAAATTGCGGTCACGCCGGTGCAAATGGTGCGGGCGTTCAGCGCATTTGCGCGTCGAGGTCAATTGGCAGGAACGATCCCAACGATGCGTTTGACAGCGGCTAATGCCGAGCCGCAGGAAGAGGTTGTCTATCGCGTCTTTCCGCCGGATGTCGCGCTCCTGGCGCGCGACGCCATGACGGGTGTGGTGGCGAAGATGGACGAGCGCATGATGCGCACGCATCGCTACGACCACGAGCCGCGCTATTCGATGTTCGGGAAGTCAGGCACGGCGAACATTCCACGGCCGGATGGTCGCGGCTACATCGAAGGGCAATACATCTCGAGCTTTATCGCGGGGGCGCCGCTCAATGAATCACGCATTGTGGTGCTGGTGGTGATCGATGATCCGGGGCCGGAGCTTGCGAAGAAAAAGCTGCATTACGGATCGTCCGTCGCCGGGCCGGTGGTGCGGCGTATCGTCGAGCGTGTGCTGCCGTATCTTGGCGTTTCGCCCGCGTCGGTCCATTAGGCAATAAGTGTTTGTGCGCATCGGATCGACTCACTCTCCCTCTGGGAGAGTCGGCAACGCGCAGCGTTGACGGTGAGGGCTCTGTTCTTACTCACTTCTCTATGCCTCAATGGTGAATTACGCACGTATTCGTTTGAGGTTTGAAGAAGGGAGTAGTTGGGGAGCCCTCACCTGACCTCTCCCAAGGGGAGAGGGATGGGAAAATCAACTCGCAAGTCGATCAAGCCCGTACTGCTTCATCTTCTTGTAAAGCGTCGTGCGATTGATGCTGAGCTGCCGCGCTGTTTCCTGGCGGTTCCAGTCATTGGCGCGCAACGCCTTCAAGATGATTCGCTTCTCAGGCTCTTGGAGCGCATCGACGAGCGGGATCGGCGTCCAGGGGGACGTCGCATCATCGATCAAAGCATCGGTCGCGGCCGACAGCCCTTCCGGGGGCGCATTGCTAACGACGTGCGCCGGCAAATCTTCGATGGAAAGCGTCTGGCGGCGTGAAAGCACCACAGCGCGTTCCACGATGTTTGACAGTTCACGCACGTTGCCGGGGAAGCTGTAACGGCGCAACGCGTCGATGGCCTCTTCCGTGAATCCTGTGATTTGCTTGCCCATCTCCTTGGCGTGCGTCTCAAGAAAATGATCCGCAAGTAGAGGGATGTCGGACGTGCGCTCTCGGAGTGAAGGCACATCGATTCGCACGACATTCACGCGGTAGTACAAGTCCTGCCTGAAGCGTCCCTCGGCGACGAGCGTTTCCAGCGATTCGTTGCTCGCGAGCACGATGCGCACATCAACTTCGATTGTTTCGTTGGAGCCGACCGGCTCGAAGCGGCGTTCCTGAAGCACGCGCAAAAGCTTGAGCTGCATTGCAGGTGACGCAGAATTGATTTCATCGAGGAAGAGTGTGCCGTTGTTGGCCGCGAGGAACTTGCCCTTCTTGTCCGTGTGAGCGCCAGTGAAGGCGCCTTTGGCGTGCCCGAACAATTCGCTTTCGAGAATGGTTTCGGGAATGGACCCGCAAGCGATTTCCACGAACGGCTCATCCCGGCGCGGGCTGCGCCGGTGAATCGCGTGCGCGATGAGCGACTTGCCGACACCGCTTTCGCCCATCATCAAGACCGTCGTCTTCGACGGCGCCACCGCTTCGATCAGATCGTAAATGCGCAGCATCCGATGATCAGCGCCGACGATGCTGTCAAGGCCGAATCGCTCATCGAGCTGTTCGCGCAGCACGCGATTCTCTGCACGCAGCGCCTGCTGACGCAGCGCCTTTTCCAAACTCATGCGCAGTTCATCATCAACCACCGGCTTCGTCAGGTAGTCCACAGCGCCGAGTTTGATCGTCTCCACGGCGGACTCAATCGTCCCATACCCCGTGAGCATGATGACGACCGTTTCCGGGCTGGCTTCGCTCATAGCGCGCAGCGTTTCAATTCCGGACATGCCGGGAAGCGACAGATCGCAAATCACCACCTGAAACGTATTGGGGTCCGCTTCCTCAATGGTCGCGATCGCTTCGTCGCCCGTGGCGCACGTCGCCACATCATGTCCTTCACGAGACAGAAATTCCGCGAGGGAGTCTGCGACGATCGGGTCGTCATCCACGATCAGCACGCGCGCGGGCGCATCAGATTGGTTTTTCTTTGCGTTCATGCGCACTTCAGCGGGTAACGCATCGTCAGGTGCCCGCCGCGACCGCTCGGGCGGAGCGCATCATTCGGCGTGCGACTCGAAAGCGTAATGGCGCCGCCGAGCGAGCGAATGATCTGGCGCGACAGCGACAAACCAACTCCGAATCCCTCGCGCTTGGTGGTGAATCCGGGGTCAAACGCATGTTCGCGCGTCTGCTCATCCGGACCGGGGCCGTCATCAACGATGTCAATGACAATCTCCGCCGGTTGGCCGTCCACCGTTTCAAGCTCTGCGATCAGTTCAACGCGGCTGCCCAGCCCCGATCGGGCAATCGCTTCGATCGCATTGCGCACGCCATTGGCGATCGCGGGATAAATCGGTCCTGCTTCAGTCAGCACCAGTCGCGGTGACACCTCGGCCAGCAGTTCAACACGGCATTCCGCCGCCAGTGGGCGGTGCGCCTCCAGCGCATGAGTGATTGCTTCCACCAAGGGCGCTGTCCGGACGGACATCGTCGAGAGCGAATCGCTGCCGGGACGCATCGCGGCTTGCAACAGATCCGCCATGTGTTCGAGCGCTGTCGTCGCCGTGGCGAGTTGCGTCGAGATTGACGGGTCAAGCCCCGGCGCAATCGCGAGCTCCCCGAGACTTCGCCGCGCCAGCGACAACGTCCGGGTCGCCCCATCCAGAAGATTGTTGAGTTCATGCATCACCGCGACCATGCGCGCCGTCGCGGCGTCGGCCGCCGCCGCAGAACTGGATGCGGTGGGTGAAAACGGATGTCGACCGGCGGCCGGAGTCACATGGATCGGGTCACGCGGCGCGTCGGAATCGTGGTCGTGTGGCGTCATCGCCACATCCGATCGTCCGTGTGGCGGTCCAACTGAAGCCACATGTTGCGTCCACGCGACACTTTGGAACGATTGGGACGTTCCGGGCGATGCGCGTGATCAACATTTGGCGGCGCAAACTCTTTTCGGACCTACAGCCCGCTCATGCGCCACGCGGCGAGCAAAAGCAGAATGGCGAGGGCGCCGCGGATCCAAAGCATGGGCAAGCGGTGCGTCAGCGACGCGCCGAGCCAGCCGCCGATCATCGCCGTGGGCGTGAGCGCCGCCGCCAGAAGCAGGGCGTCGGCGGGCGTCTGGTGGTGCTCCGGCAGTGTGCTGATCTTCATGGTGGCGCCAATTGCGGCGGTGATGCACATCGTCGCACTGCTCGCCGCGATGGCCTGCTTCAGCGGAATGCGGCACAACCATTGCGCCAGCGGAACCGCCAGAATTCCGCCACCGATCCCAAGGAGCCCAGCCGCCATGCCGAGCACGCCGCCAACAGTCCCGGCTCGCGCCGGCGTCACGGTTGAAGTCTCCGGTGTGAAATCCGGCTTCTTCAAGTAGACCTTGAGGATCTGCTGTGCTGCGAGGAACAGGAGAAACCCCGCGAAGATGCGCCGCAGCGTCATTCCATCGAGCCGATTGGAAAACCACACGCCCAGCAGAATTGCCGCGAGGCCGGTGGGGAGCAGCCACTTCAAGAGATCAACGCGCAGCGCTCCGGCTTTCGCATGACGAATCGCCGCTGGCAGTGAGACCGCGACATTCACGGCCATCGCAGCCGCTTGGAACAAATGCTGCGCATCGGCGCCTCGACCGGGGAACAAAATCACCATCCCCGGAATCATGATGATGCTGCCGCCGATGCCGAGCAGGCCGCCAAGCGTCCCTGCCGCCAGGCCGATTCCTGCGACGACAGCGATCTCACCGGGCGTCAGAGTCATGCGAATCCTTCACGAGCAAATCCATTGATGTGACGGCGCCTCCATCTTGCGGCTCGTCTGGGAGCGCCGATCCTAGTGAGCAAGGTCGAGCCGTGCGGTATCGTGCTGACACATGGCAGATCGGCGCATCGTCACCATCACGTTGAACCCCGCAGTCGACCGCGTTCTCGAAGCGCCGGGCTTCGCCGTCGGCAAACACGTGCGCGGCCGGCGCGTGGCGCTCTACCCGGCGGGCAAGGGGATCAACGTGTCGCGCGTGCTGGCGCTTCTGGGCGTGCGCTCAATCGCGACCGGTTTCGTCGGGCAGGGCGAATTGGCCATGTTCGAGGAGCATCTCGAAGAAATTGGCGGCAATCAGGTCATCTGCCAATTGCTGATTGTGCGCGCCCGCACGCGGGACAACGTCACGATCGTTGATCCGATCGATGACACCGAAACGCACATTCGCGATGAAGGTTTCGAAGTCCAGCCTGAAGACGTCGCTCGCATCGCCAGCAAGCTCGCGCTTCTCGCCAATGAAGACACTCTCATGATTTTCGGCGGCTCGCTTCCGCCCGGAGTGTCGCCCGGCGCCTTTGCGCACATGGTCGATCGTTGCGGCGAACGCGGCGCCCAGATTGTCGTGGACACCAGCGTGCCGGCGCTGGTTGATCTGCGCGAAGCGGGCGCGTGGATGCTCAAACTCAACCGCGAAGAACTCGCCGCGATGTCGGAATTGCCGACGGAAACCGAAGACCAAGTGCTGAAAGCGTCCCGCTCGCTCCTGCAGCGCGGCAAGGGTCGATTCGGTCACGTGCTGGCGACGATGGGCGCTGACGGAGCGATGCTGATTGGTTCAAACATCGGATTTCGCGGTCGCGTCGGAGTGCATCCCGGGCGCATCGTCTCAACCGTCGGGTGCGGCGACTGCATGGTCGCCGGGGTCGTCGCGGGGCACATGCGATCCGGCGATTGGAAAACCGCCATGCGCGAAGGCCTCGCCGTCGCAACGGCCGGCGCCGTCGAACGCAAGGCCGGATTTGTCAGCCTCGATGATGTGGAAGAGTTCCGCGAAGCAGCGATCGTCGAACCGATCGGCGCCTGAGCCCCCTCGAAGCTGATCCGTCCGAAAAACCGGCCCTCCGAGGCTGGCCGCGGTCGCGCCGGTTGCTATTTGTGCCCTCGCATCCCGCACAACCCCTCCAGACCCACCCATTTCGAGCCGAAATCGACTCGGAGCCGGTTCCGCGGCTCAACGGCCGCTCAGATGGGGTACCTTTCGATCAACCCAGAGGCCGCGTGGTGGCGGCTTCCGGGGGCACAACTCAAGACCTGGTGGACCAAATGAAGATTCGATTCCGAAACGGTGGTGGACCGTCCAAGAAGATCGCGATCGAGACCGGCATGTTTCTCGTTGCCGCCGTTCTCGTCGCCGGCTCCGCCATCGCGGCGAAGAATCATGGCGGCGCCACGCCGCTCGTCGCCATCGAAGCGACCCAGCCGGTGGTGAATGAATTCGCGGCGACGAATCAGGTCGCTGTCACCCTCGCATCTGAAATTCAAATTGATGAGCCGCAAGTTGTTGAAGGCGTGCGCTGGTTCAATGGAAAGAAGGTCCGTCCGGTGCGCACGGTGTGGATCACTGTCACTGCCTACAGCCCCGATCACCGCTCCTGCGGCGAGTTCGCTGACGGCGTCACCGCGAGTAACAAGTCCATCTGGACCAACAGCATGAAGCTCGTCGCCGCGGACACCAGCATCCTGCCCTTGGGCACGATGTTGAGCATCCCCGGCTACGACAACGACGCGGTTGTGCCTGTTCTCGATCGCGGCGGCGCCATCAAAGGCGCGCGTCTTGACGTCCTCTTTCCCTCGCACGCCGAAGCGCTGCAGTGGGGCGTTCAGAAGCTGCCGGTCACGATCTGGGAATACGCTGACTGAAACCGGGACGCTCGACGGATTACTTTGACGCAACCTCTTCCGGCGCCGGTCGTATCGACCGCACAGTCAATTCATAATCAAACTCAACAAACGGGCCAACAAATCGCGGCGTGTTGAATACGCCACGATCCAGGCGCGATTCGTTCAACACCGGCGCCGCCGAAAACGTCGCAGAAATCACCCAGCGCGATGGCGCCGTGTCTTCCAGCACACGCAGCGCATCGCGGCCGGCCAGTTCCAGCATAAACGGCTCCCCGATGGGCTCGCCCGTTTTCGGCCACAGCGCTTGAAACTCGCAATCCACCAGTTGCGCATCGAGCGGATTCATTGACTTGAGTTCGACGAGCCATTCCACAGCGGATCGCCGATGCAATTTGATCTGATTGATCCAGCGGCGCACTTCGCGCAAATACGCCTCGCGCTCTTCTGGGGTCTCGTACGGAAGCGCGCCCATGGTCGCGACATATTCTCGTTGAAGCGCTTCGAAGAGCGCGTCCGGCGCGGCGAACGGATGCTGCGAAAGATCAATCTCCGGCGCCGGCGTTGATTCTGGCTCTAAATGCTGCGGCGGAGGTTGCTCCATCACCGGGGCAGAGCCGCCGTTTCTTTCAGCCGCCATGCGCCGGGATCGTTCGCTTTCCAGCTCGGCCCGCGTCGCGATCAGCAGCTCATTCTGTGTTTCGACCAGTTTGGTCAGACGCGCGATTTCGACCTGCATCTGTGTGATCGCCGCCTCCAGCGCATGCAGACGTTCACGCAGCAGGTCGTTCTCGCGCCGGAGCTCGCTCGGACTGGCGCCAGGCGACGTTTGCGCGATCGCGTCGGGGGCGCCAATCAGCCCGGCCAGACAAATCAAGAGAATCGCGCGAATCATGAACGGCTCCGAACTCGTGACCAATGCTTCATCGGCATAGCATACGCCGCACGCACGCAGATTCACGGGACACGAACGAGGCCGAATGCTCGCCAGCAACAGCACATCGCGACCGCGAAGCATCGAGGAATTGCTCGGCCCACAGACGATGCACCGGCTGGATCGTCTCGATCTGCTCAGCCGCAAGGTGTTCGCGGGGAAACTGCCCGGCGAGCGTCGCTCGAAGCGCCGCGGCCAGTCCATCGAGTTTGATGACTACCGGCAATATGTCTCCGGCGATGATCTGCGCCACATCGACTGGAACGTCTACGCGCGCCTCGATCGCATGTTCATCAAACTCTTTCTGGAGGAAGAAGACCTGGGGCTTCATCTCGTGGTGGACTGCTCCGCCAGCATGGATGCGGGCGATCCGAACAAACTGATCTTCTGTCAGAAACTTGCAATGGCGCTCGGGTACATCGGACTGGTCAACAACAATCGCGTGGCGGTGACATCCTTCGGTGGTCCGCGCATGGAACGGCTCGGCGAATGCCGCGGCCGGCGCAACGTGCAGCGCCTCGGGCAATTTCTTCTCGAGGCGCCGGGCGAAGATTCGCCCAATCGATCCACCGCGCCGGGGCCGGGCGCTGACTTCACAAGCGCATTGCGATTCATCGGGCACACCGCCAAAGGCAAAGGTGTGCTCGTGATCATGAGCGACTTTCTCTTGCGTGAAGGCTACGAAGACGGCTTGCGGCTGCTCGCCGGGCGCAAAGGGTGGGACGTCTATTGCCTCCAGGTGCTCGCGCCGGACGAGATTGATCCGAGCCGCGCCGGCGCCGAGGCGATTTCCGGTGATGTGCGATTGACGGACGTCGAAACCGGCGCCGATGCAGAAGTCACCGTGACGGCGGCTTTGCTTGAGCAATACAAGAAATCGCTCGAGCGTTATTGCAATGAAATCGCGACATTCGGCGCCGCGCGGGAGATGACGCATGCGCTCGTGCGCACGGATACTGAAATTGAAACACTCTTAATCGACTATTTGCGCAAACGCGGCATGCTGCGTTAGAGCATCAACAAACCGGGGCGCCGTGGTACGGCCGCCAAAGGCGGCAGTGCCACGAAATTTCGATCGCTTACTCCACCATGGCACTGCCCTTTGGGCCGTACCACGCCGCCCGGCGGAAACAATGGATCACACCTTTGAGAGTTCTGCCCGCACCGCATCATCAATCCCAAGAAACTCCTGCATGTGCCGGTCGTATGTGTCGCTGTCTTCATCGCGCGACAGATCAAGGCGCAATTCATTGATGACCTTGGTTCCCTGGCCGATCCACTCCCGCCACGTCTGGACGGAAATGTTCTCGTAGATCCACTGGCCAATCGGTCCCTTAAACGGCGGCGCCGGAAGCTGCGTCCCTGCGCGGCCCGTCCGCTGGCACACAAACGCGCCCGCCGGGAGTTCTTCTTCCTTGGCGGATTTCACCTGCGGCACCGGGCGGTCCATCTCCTTGAGCATTTCCGCCATCGCATTGCGCGGCAGCATGTCGCCGCGCTCCGCCGCGACGGTGTAGCCCTTCGTGAGCAGGTCGGCCGCGCGGTCCAGATCGCCGGTCTTGATGAATGACGCCGCAGCGAGTTGGTACGCCTTGCTCATCCCCGGATTGACTTCAACGCAGCGCAGATACGCGCGGGCGGCGTCGGCGTGGCGATCTGCCTGGGCATACGCACCGCCAAGGCTGAAATGGGCCATGTCGTTGTCGGGGTCGGCCTGGGCCATGTTCTCGAACTGTGCAATGCGCGTCGTGGTGTCCATCGGGGCTCCGAAGCCGGGGTTTTTCGAATTCATTGATCGTCGGCACGATCATAGGAAGCAGGCGCCGAGGGGCCAGCCGCGCGGCAAAGAAGGGGGGCGTTGCCGCTGTGCGATCAACGCGCGCCTCGCATACGCTGTGTCCTGTGACCACCCCCTCGAGTGTGCTTTCAATCGAACTTGCCGGAGTGCCGCTGCGGAATCCGGTCCTGCTCGCCGCCGGCACGGCCGGGTACGTCGATGAGATGGCTGATGCGATGCCGCTCCGGTCGGTGGGCGCCGTGGTCACCAAATCAATCACTGCGGAGCCGCGCGAAGGCAACCAGACATGGCGCGTCATGGACGTGCCGGGGGGGATGCTCAACGCGATTGGGCTGGCGAACGTCGGTCGAGACAAGTTTCGAGCAACGTTCGCGCCGCGGATTGCTGAAGCGCCGACGAGGGTCATTGGCTCCATCGCGGGCCATTCCATCGAGGACTATGTCTCCGTCGCGCACATGTTCAACGAAATTTCCCATGTGCCCGCAGTCGAGATCAATGTCTCCTGCCCGAACGTGGCGCACGGTTCAACGTTTGGCGAATCACCAGAAGCCCTGCGTGAACTCCTCCAGGCCGTGCGGCCGGCGCTCGCGGACGCCAAACTCTTCGTCAAAATGCCGCCCATCACTTCCGGTGACGGCAGCGACCACAGCATGGTGGCGCTGGCGACCGTCGCCATCGAATGCGGCGCCGACGCCATCACCATCGCCAACACCGTCCCCGCCATGGCGATTGATGTGGAAACACGCACGCCGCGACTGGCGAATGTCACCGGCGGCTTAAGCGGCCCCGCCGTCCACCCGATCGCGGTGCGCCTTGTGCATCTCGTCTATCGCGGCGTGGCCCGTGACGCCGGTGTGCCCATCATCGGCGCCGGCGGTGTGGTGTGCTGGCAGGACGCGGCAGAGTTCATCCTTGCGGGCGCGACGGCGGTTGAAATCGGCACGGCGCTCTTTGCGGACCCGCGCATTTCGGGGCGCGTGGTGTCCGGGCTGGAGCGATGGGTCAAACGGCAGGGCGCTTCATCGGTGACGGAACTCATCGGCGCCGTGCGGCTTCCGGAGACGAAGCCATGACCGACGCCGAGCGCGAACGATTCGACGCGGTCTTCGAAGCCGCGCTGGGTGAACTGCCAGATGAGCTGCTGGCGTACCTCGATGAAGCGCCAGTCGTCCTGGATGACCGTCCGTCTCCCGAAATGCTTGCCTCACTCAATATGGAAGCGGATGACATCCTGTGCGGCTTGCACACAGGAATCGCCGTCACTGAAGACTCCGTCGAATTCTCCGGGGTTCCGACGGACGTCATCAACCTGTTTCGCGAAGGAATCGTGAGCACCGCCGGCGGCTGGGACGGCCCTGACGCCGAAGAAGCCGTGTACAACGAGATCATGGTTAC
This sequence comes from Phycisphaerales bacterium, assembly GCA_029260345.1. Classification (GTDB taxonomy): domain Bacteria; phylum Planctomycetota; class Phycisphaerae; order Phycisphaerales; family UBA1924; genus OFTM186. The sequence continues at coordinate 469,609 of JAJDDK010000006.1, forward strand.
GCTGCTTCATGAGATCGGGCACCACTTTGGACTCGATGAAGATGACCTCGACGCTCTTGGATACGGATGAGCGTCATAAAATCCAGTTGGATTGACGTCCTAGAATGCAACCTCGAAATCGCCGAAGTCAACAAGTGTGCGGCGCCGGGACCGGCCGCCAGTGACCCCTCAACGGAGTGAAGACGCCATGCCCCGATTCGTACGCCAGTTCGCCGCACTGCTCGCTCTCGCTTTCTCACTCGCGACCACCAGCGTCGCGACGGCGGAGGCCACCGTCGGCTGGATTGAGATCAAAGGGGGGTTGGCTGAAAAGCCGGACCAATTCGCATGGCTCACCGGCTCATCAAAGCCGACGTTGTCGGATGTGGTCACAGCGATCAACACCGCCGCGGAGCGTGATGATCTCGATGGTCTGGTGCTGCGTCTGCGCGAACCGGCGTTTACGACGACTCACATTGAAGAGCTAGGTCAGGCCATGCTCGAGTTTCGTGAGGCTGGGAAGCAGATTCATGTTTTCACTGAGATCTATGGCCCCGGCGAACTGATCCTCGGTTCCTACGCGGATGAAGTCATCATCCAAACCGGCGGCGCCGTGTCCTTTCCCGGCATTCACGTTGAAGAAATGTTCCTTGCGGACACGCTCGCCTGGCTTGGCGTCAAGATGGATTTCGTCCAGATCGGCGCGTACAAGGGCGCCAGCGAGCAGCTTGGCAACAACGCCCCGAGCAAGGCGTGGGACGAAAACATCTCACAACTGCTGGACAGTCTCTACGGCGCGATGTGCGACCACATCACCGAAGGGCGAGACATCTCTCAGCAAGAACTCACTGATGCGATGAAGACGCTGTGGTACGCATCCGGCGCGGACGCCATCGAAGCCGGACTCATCGATCTGGAAATTGATCGCCTTGATCTCACCGCGCACCTCGAAGACGTTTACCGCGGCGATGTTTCCTACGACACAGATTTGGTGACTGAAGGCGACGGCCTTGGCATCGACGCGATGTCAAACCCGTTCGCCATGCTTCAAATTCTCACGCAACAGCCGGACCACAAGCCAAAGCGCAGCACGATCGCCGTGCTCGATATCGACGGCGCCATCATCGATGGTGATTCGAAACCGGGCGGCCTGTTTGGCGGCGACGGTTCCGTCGGCAGCCTCACGATTCGCGAAGCACTGAAGAAAATCGAAGACGAGTCGCTCATCAAAGGCGTGGTCGTTCGCATCGATTCACCCGGCGGCAGCGCCATTGCGTCCGACTCCATCTGGATGGGCCTTCGCCGTGTCGCTGAAAAGAAGCCAGTGTGGATCAGCGTGGGTTCAATGGCCGCGAGCGGCGGCTATTACATCGCGGTCGCGGGCGAGCGCATTTATGTCAATCCGTCGAGCATTGTCGGCAGCATCGGCGTGGTCGGTGGCAAGCCTGTGCTGGGCGGCGCCTACGACAAACTGAAGATCAACGTTGTGCCGCGCGATCGTGGCCCAGCGGCGAGCCTCATGAGCACGCTCGAACCATGGACCGCACAGCAGCACGATCTGGTTCGCGAGCGCATGACGGAAACGTATGACGTGTTCGTCGATCGCGTGCGCGCCGGGCGCAGCGGCATTGACATCGACAAGACCGCCGAAGGCCGTTTGTTCGCCGGTGACAAAGCGATCGACTTGGATATGGCCGACGAAATTGGTGGTCTTGACGTCGCCATCCGCGACTTGGCTGCAGAGATCAACCTCAGCGAAGGCCGCTACGACGTCATGCACTATCCCGGTCCCAAGAGCATCGACGAACTGCTCAGCGATTTGCTGGGTGGTTTCAGCGCATCGGCGCCCGGTGTTGAATCACAGGGCGGTGGCCTGCTCATGGGCGCAGCGCTCGACACGTTACGCCAGCTCGTGGGCGAGCGTTCGTGGTCATCGCTCTCCACGTCGCTCGAAGCCATGTGGCAGTTACGCCGCGAGCCGGTGCTGCTGACGTCGCCGCGTGTCCTGCTGTTCAAGTGATCCTGTTTACGAAGCGGTCTGCACCCGAATCTGCGGCCGAATCGCACCGGCAGTCTCTGAGCGCACACGCCCGCGATCCGTCGCGGGGCGATTCGTGATCGGCGTCGGCCGATTGATCCAACCGTTGTCCGCTTCGTAACCGAGCGCCATCAGTGTGTCACCCGCGAGATCAGCGAAGACTTCACGCGCTTCGCGCGAAAAGTGGTTGACCCAGTCACCGGCGACGCCCTTGCGAATAAAGCTTGAGCGGTTTTCCTGTCCCGGAGCGCGTCCGGTCTGGCGGCGCATCGAGTATTTCTCGACGGCGAGATCAAGCCGCCAGTCCGCAGGTATCTTGTCCGTCAGAGAAGCGCACGTGCGCGCAAGTTCCTCGCGTGTGTCCGTCAGTAGATCTTCGTATCGCGTTTGCGTCACGCCGGGACGACCCCACCATGATTCCACGTGGGTGGTCCAGTTCACACGAGCGCCGACCGGGTGCGCAAAGACGTATGGGATAAAGCGAGGAAGGTTCTCAAGCGTGTTGTTCAGGTCTGCGTCAGCGCCGAACAGCCGTCGCAAGCGACGCGCGAGGGCGACGTCCCTGGTGCGTGACTGGAACTGCACGTGTCGCACGAAGTGAAAGTACAGCGAAACAACGACGTCGCGCCCGTCGCGCACCATGTACACAGTTCGCTTCAGTGCCGGGTCATATTTCCAGTGGGCATGCACCATCGCAGGCATGGCGATCGGCGCCGCAGGGCGCTTCGGGAAAGGCACCTGTAGGCAATCCGCCAGCATCTGCCCAAGCCAGGTGCCGCCGGACTTCGGGTACTCGCACAGGAAATACATGGGGAAGGCATCGCCCCAGTGACGACCGATCTGACGCGTCATTCGGTTGGAGGCGGACTCGCACAATTCTCGAATGCTTGGCATGACTCAGACTCCTTGCACTGGTCACATCCTTGCACAGGATGACGGCAGCACAACCCGGAATCCGCATGCCAAAGCGAACTTCACGCAACCTGCGCATCGCCATGACGCGTTCCTGCGCGTTCGTTTGCGCGGTCTTTACGTTGAAGTATTTCGGACGTGGAATGTGCGCTTTACGCCTCGCGCGGACGCGCCACACCAAAGGCTCGCAGCATGCGCTGTCGCTCCGCCGGCGTCATCACAAAGGCCCCCGTCAGCGCCGCCACAAGGGCGCTGTACACCGCCGCCGTCAGGAGCAGCCACCACAAGGTCCAGCCCTGGCCGGCGGCGTACCGGGACAGGAAGACCAGCGCCGGCGCCGCAACGCCCGCCGCAACCATGGGGCGGCTGACGGGCAGCAGGAAATCGCGCACTTTGAGTTTGGTGCATCGCGCCCCGATGATCGGCAGCACAATGGCATGAATCGTCAGGAAGACCACCGTGTACCCCCAGCCGACCGCCGTATAGCTCACCGAATTCGGCAGCACCGCCAGCAGGATGATCGCAAGGATGGGGTTGCTGACGCCGCCAAGCAGCACCAGCGGCGCATACTGTTTGACATAACCCGCGCCGTACAGGATTCGCATCCACCCGTCCGAGATCGCCCGCGCCGTCAAGCCCAGCATCATGATCTGCACGAGCGTCACCGCGAACGGGATGTATTTCGCCGGGTCATCCAGATAGCGACCGACCCACAGCGTCAGCGCGGGCTCCGCAAGCACGAAGACACCCACCGCCGACGGAATCGCCACCAGAGCATGTAGCCGCGTCGAATGATGTACCAATCGGCGCATGCGGCTCACATCATCCTCCGACGCAATCCGTGCACTCACGGCGTCCACGCCAAACGTCATGCCCATCGTCGCCATACGCACATAGCTGGTGAGCCGCAGGCTCAGCCCAAAGACGGTGTTTCCCCAGAGCCCGAACGCGAGATTCATGATGAGCGCCGCAACGCGCTCGTGAAGGTTCACCGCGAGGATGACCGCGCTGTTCCACCCAAATGTTCCTGCGACTTCGCGCAACACTGTTCTTGCAAAGAATCGCGGCCGCGGAAACAACCGGTGGTCTTTCAGGATGTAAGCGCCAACAAAGAGGAGCACCAGCGCCGTATTCATCGCGCCGGGCACGATGCCGTACAGCGTGACGCCGCGAACCGGGTCGCGGATTCCAAGCAGATAGAAGAGAACGACCGCCGCAATCAGGTAATTGGCGCGCCGAATGGTCGTGAAGAGGTTGTGAGCCATGAAGCGCTCGGCGACGACATACATGTTCAGCGCCGGCGCCAGGAGAATCATGGTCAACAGCGCTACGCCTTCACCGGCGACCAGCCAGCGCGCCGGGGTCACGAGCTCCGGCGTGATTTGCAACAGTGGCACGGCTGCAATGATGCCCGCAAACGCCAACGCGGCGACAAATCCTGACGCTGCGCAAATGATGTACGACGAGTTGTACGTGCGTAGGAACGATTCGCCGCCCTCGCGGTATGACGCGGCGAGTTCGCGAATGAGGCTTTGTCGAGTGAGATCCTGAAAGATCGAGCCAAGGCCAAGCGTGGCGCCCAAGAGGGCGACCAGGCCGAAACCGTCGCTGCCCAGCCACGCCATTTGCAGGCGCGTCAGAACAATGCCGATGATCAACGTCGCGCCGAGACGCACGTAGTTGGGAATAATTCGGAGGAACTGTCGGCGTGCTTCAGTGGCCACGGTGAACCCGGCTGAAAGTGTTGGAGTGGTTCCTGTCCCTCATCGGTTCAGCCACGCCAGTCGGATGAAGTTGATCAGGCGATGGTGCAAGCCGAGATTTCACCAAGCGGACGATCCGTAGTTCGTCGCGACAGCCTGGTCTTCATACAACAAATCATCGCCATACTGATCATCGTCGTATGGACCGACCTCCGAGCCGTGCTCAGCGTGGTGATCCCAACCGCCGCCCTCTTCGTCTGCGGTTTGCATCCGCCATCCGAGCATGCTCATGACCTTGGCGCACAGGTACATCAGCACCCACACCGCCGAGATTCCGAGTACGGCCTGAAAGAGGAACAGCCCCGTTTCTCCTCGTGCAAGACCGACGAATTGTCCGAGTGTGGTGCCCACCGGAAGAACGACAAACGGATTCGTTGGATACAGCACAATCAATCGATCGAGGAAACCGATTAACAAACCGCCAAAGATCGCATAGATCGGCAGCGCCAACAGGGGATTGTCAGACGCGATGTGTCCAATGATGCCGGGGCCGATGCTGTAGTTCGAGGCTCGCTTCCGGTCCGCGTTTGCTTGCGCCACCGCCGTGCGCCCAAGCGCCTCCGGTTTGTTCTCATAGAACTCGCGTGGCACACCCAGCGTGAGGAAGTACCGCCCGGTGTGCAATGTGTCGTAGGGATATCTCGATGGGTAGTTCTCTATCAGCCACATGCTGTTTCGCCCGGCGTCCTGCCCTGACAGCAAGAGATAAATGCCTTCCTTGACGTTGGCGCCGCGGACGGCCGACACCGACTGCCCAAGCGAGCGATCACGATTGGAACTGTCTCGAGCAGCCGTGAATGCGGCAATAAGCACAAGGGCCGCAAACCCGGCCCCGCCCAGTCGCACAAGGACCGCTCTCGGCCCGAGGTGCTTCCAGTAGCCGTGATATGCGCCCCAGCCAAAGCATCCCACCACACCCAGAATGGCGCGCCGGCCAAAGTCCGTGTGAAGCACGCCGGCAAGCGCCAGTGCCGTGACGCCAAACGTCATGATGGCAATGACGGGATTAAACATGCGCCCGGCCCACACCCACGCGGCCGTTCCTGCCGCGACGGCCAGCAGCCCCGATCCCATCATGAAGAAAGCAGGCGCCACCACCGGCAACTGAATCAAGACCACTCGAAAAAACAATCCAACACCAAGAAACACGAACGCAAGCGTCAGCATGCTGGCGGCTGCGGGCTCTGCATTGCCTACGGGGACGCGGTACGCGAGCCAGTGCACGAACCAGCCACGCGAGTACGCAAGAAAAAAGAGCCCCAGGAATATCGTGACCATGAAGAAGTACAGGATCGCCGTTCCCGGCATGCCGACGAGTCCGAAATCACGCGTCTGCGGTCCGGTGATGCCCAAGGCGCCACTGATTAATTGAAAAACAATGAAGCCGAGCAAAAAGAAGTTTCGAACACTGAGCAGCTCAACCTTGCCGGAAAGCCCTTGAAAGAGCATGACCGCGACAAGCGCCATCGCCATGAAAACAAGGATGACTGCGATAAGTGAAGCCATGCGCGGTTCGTGACAAGTGGGGACGGTTTACCCGATTCAAGGGCGAATCGAAAATGCGGCGGGAATCTCTGGGACACGCCTTTGGATGGGGTGTTCGGCTCGGCCCCTGGCGTGGTGAATAGTACGTCCGATGAAACGTTTGGTTCGGCGAAATGGCGTCGAGAATCGAGCCGGATGGGCGGTCAGCCGCGATCCGTTTGCGCCAGCCGGGCCGAACGATCGGATTGTACGGACGGAATGCGGCTCCACTGCGATTCATCCGCGCAATGCCGCGGGCCCCACGGGCGCTATGAAGTAGCTTTCATGGTCGGCCATAGGCGATCTGCCGTCCGGAAACCCAACAGAATTCCGTTTGGATCGCGCAAAGTGATGGATAAACTCCTCCTACGGAGGTTGAGGCCTCTGTACGGAGAAGGAGAGAGAGACCGTGCGCCCAATGTTTATATCGATAATCGCGCTTTGCCTGGCAATGGCCGCACAGGCGCAGACGCCTGCATTTACCAACGTCACTTCAACCACATTGGCGGACGCCACCGGGCATAGCCGCGGCGTCGCATGGGGTGACTACGACGGCGATGGCGATCTCGACATCTACGTGACGAACTGGACCGGCGGCCCCAATCGGCTTCATCAAAACAATGGCGACGGAACGTTCACCTGGATTAATGGAACAATTCTGGATGATTCCAGTTTCGGCGGCATCGCGACCTGGGTGGACATGGACAACGATGGTGATCTCGATCTCTTCGTCACCAACAGCGGCGCCAATCGAATGTACCGCAACGAGGGTGGCGGCAGCTTCTCGGAGATTCTCATCGCCGCTATTCAAGATGGCGGTCTGACCCGGTCTGCGGCGTGGGCCGACGTCGACCTGAACGGGTTTGTCGATTTGTACTTTTCCGTCGCCGGCATCGCAGGACCGGCGCCGACCGGCAAAGTGAACAAGCTCTTTCTGACGCTTGGTCCAACCGTCTTTTTTCCTTACGCGCCGGATACGCTTGAACTTCCACTTCAAATCGGACGAGGCGTCGCTTGGGCGGATTACGACCTGGATGGCGACATGGACCTGTACGTCGCCAATGGCGGTCCTCCTGCCTCATACAACGAGGGCGACATCGATCATTCCAATGCGCTGTTCCGGAACAATGGCGACGGCACCTTCAGCAACATTACTCCGCCTGAACTTGAACACGACAACGACAGCCGATCCGCGACGTGGGTGGACTACGACAATGATGGAGATTTCGATCTCTTCGTGACAACCGTGTCCACCAGCAACAACATGTTGTTTCGCAACACGGGCGATGGTTTCGTCGCGACGAACCATCCGGAATTGGGCGCCGGTGGCCGCACGCGCGACGCGAGCTGGGGCGACCATAACAACGACGGATACATCGACGTGTACCTGTCACGAGTGGATGACAATCGCCTGCTGCAGAATGTCAATGGCGGGTTCGCGTTTATCAATGTGACGAGTGGTCAGCTTGGAAACGCGGCGAACGGACGAGGCGTCGCGTGGGCTGATTTTGATGATGACGGAGATCTCGATCTTTTTAATGCGACGACGTCCGCCAACACGTTGTTTCGCAACGACACCGAGACCACGAACCACTGGCTCAAAGTTCGGCTCGAAGGCGTTTCGTCCAATCGGTCAGCGGTGGGCGCACGAATCAAGGTCACAACCGGCGACATGACGCAAATGCGACAGGTCACCGCCGGCGAAGGCTACATGTCGTGCCCGCCCCTTGAACAACATTTCGGCCTCGGGCAGGCGGAAATTGTGGATCGCATCGAGATCATCTGGCCTTCCAGTTCAATTGTTCAAATCTTCGAAGATGTGCCGGCGGACCAAGTATTGATTGTCGTTGAAGCCGCACAAGGAACAGCGGACATCAATGGAGACGGCTTGGTGAACGGCGCGGACCTCGCGACGCTGCTGTCGTTGTGGGGATCTTCGAGCCCCGAGGGCGACCTCACCAATGACGGTGTGGTCAACGGCGCTGACCTCGCGGTCTTGCTTGCCAATTGGGGGGGCGCATGAACCGATTGATGGAACGAAACACCAAGATGAATGGAGTGAGAATGCGTATTGGAATGACGTGCGCCGTGGCCGCGACCCTCAACGGATTGCTCACCGGCGGCGCCGCGGGAACCATTGAATTCGCGCCGCCCGGGTTGCATCAGAGCGGACATAACTCAAGCGCAGTGAGATTCGTTGATCTCAATGGCGATGGGCGATTGGACATCGCGACCGCCAATCGGCAATCGAATGATGTCACGCTCATGTTCTTTGTTCCACCATTTGGATTTTCGCAACCAGTTTCGCATCCCACAGGAGAATTTCCGCGTTCCCTCGATGTGGCGGACATCAATGGCGATGGCAATCCGGATCTGTTGACTTCGAATTGGAATTCGGGCACCGTGTCCATTCTTTTGGGCGATGGCATGGGCGGGTTGGCGCCGGCGCTTCATATCGCCACCGGGCCGCGACCATCGTTCGCCACGTTTTTTGACATGAACGGCGATGGCGCACCGGATTTCGCAGTCGCGGATTCCAGTTTGAATCAGGTGATGGCGTATCGCAACGACGGGTCTGGCGCATTCAGTTTGCACGCCACGTTCGCCGTCAGCAGCGAGCCCCGCTGGATCGAACCTTGTGATGTTGATGGTGACAACGATCTCGATTTAATAGTCGCGAACCGAATCGCTGACAAAGTGACGGTCCATCGCAACACCAACGGCGCTGGATTCTTCTTGCCGGGACAGGTCATTGACACCGTGGGATCAAGGCCGCGCTCACTGGCGGTGGATGACTTGGATGGCGATGGCGATGATGATCTTGCCGTTGCGAATTTCGGCAGCGGCGACATTGTGGTGTATGAGAATGTTGCAGGACTCTTCGAAGAACGATTCCGCGCGATCAGCGGGCAATCACCGCATGAAATTGACATCGCCGATCTGAATAATGATGGCGAGCTGGATGTCATCGTGACCAATGTTTCAGCAGGCGACACGCGCGCTTTCGCTGGAATTGGAAACTTCAATTTTCTTCTGCCGGCGCCGATTGTCACGCTTTCGAATCCTTCCGGATTTGATCTTGGCGACATCGATCTTGATGGGGATCTCGACATTGTCACCGGACATTCCGCGCTTGTGCTCGCCGTGGCACGCAATGTCAGCGAGCCGACGTCTCGCCCCGGCGACTTCAACCAGAACGGACTGGTCGACGGCGCCGATTTGGCCGTCCTGCTGGGCGCCTGGGGGGAGTCAGAATCCATTGCTGACATCAACGGCGATGGCATTGTGAACGGAGGCGACCTCGCCATGCTCCTGGCGAATTGGGGCGACGGAGACTGAGTATGTGGCGGGAACGGGGCAATGTGTTGTTCGGCCAGCGAATGCGTCTCATGGCGCGATGGGTCTGCGCGCCGATCTTCGCCTCGATGACGCCCTTGGCCTTGGGCCAGGATGTCGGTGACCTTGTCATTATCAAGAATTTTGACGAAGGACCCGCGACACCGACCTTCACCGATGTCACCAACCCCGACATGGCGGATGAGACCGGCCATAGTCGCGGCGTCGCATGGGGCGATTTTGATCAGGACGGCGACATCGATCTCTACGTGACGAACTGGACGCACGGCGCCAATCGGCTGCACGTCAACAACGGCGATGGAACGTTCACATGGGCGACGGGAACGCCGCTCGACGATGTGGGCTTTGGGGGTCGAGCCATTTGGGCCGACTATGACAACGATGGCGATCTCGATCTTTATCTCGTCAACAGCGGCGCCAACCGGTTGTATCGCAATGACGGAGGGATTCAATTCACGGACATAACCAACAATGCGCTGGCCGACGGCGGTTTAAGTCGATGCGCCGCGTGGGGTGATTTCAATAACGATGGCTTCGTTGACATGTATTTGACCGTCAGTGGGGTCAATGTCAACAACGACGTCAATGTCCTCTTTCTGAATCTGCAAGGGAACGCCCTCTCGCTCTTTGTGAATCCGGTGCTAGAGCTTCCCGAGCGCGTGGGTCGAGGCATTTCGTGGGCCGACTATGACAACGATGGCGACCTGGACATGTACGTCGCCAACGGCGGGCCGCCGGACGAGGGTCCAAAGGATCCGCCAGTGAATGACAGCAACGCGCTTTTTCGGAACGATGGCGGCGCGTTTGTTGAGGTGACCCCGCCCCAGCTCTTGTTGCAGGACAACAGTCGGTCCGTCACTTGGGCGGACTACGACAATGACGGCGATCTCGATCTACTGGTGACCACCGGTTCAAGTGGCGCCAACATTCTGTTCAAGAACGTTGAAAGCGGATTTGCGCCAGTAAGCAGCGACACCATCGGCGCCGGCGGACGAACGCGCGATGCCGCATGGGGAGACTTCGACAATGATGGCGATCTGGATCTGTATTTATCGAGACTGAGCGACAATCGGCTTTTGCGAAATGATGGCGATGACGTCTTTACGAATGTCACGACGGGTGAGCTCGGGAACGCCGCAAACGGTCGTGGCGTCGCATGGGCCGATTACGACGACGATGGCGATCTGGATCTCTTCAACGCCACCACCATGGCCAACACGCTCTTCCGAAATGACACGCACGTTCAGAACGATTGGCTCAAAGTCAAGTTGCAGGGAACCATCAGCAATCGTGACGGCATCGGGGCTCGCATTTATGTGCGGACGGGCGAACGCACGCAAATGCGCGAAATCGCCGCAGGCGAAGGGTATTTGTCGCAGCGACCAATGGTGCAACATTTCGGACTTGGGCAACTGGGCCATATTGACGAAGTTGAAGTGGTCTGGCCTGCCAGCGGCCGTACACAGCAGTTCTTGAATGTCATTCCGAATCAGACAATGGTGATCACGGAGCCGATGTCCTCGACGGATCTCAATGGCGATGGTGAAGTGGACGGCGCCGATCTGGCGATTTTGCTCAGCGCGGTCGGAACCGAGTCTCCACTGATGGATGTGTCATCAGATGGCGTCGTGGATGGAATTGATGTCGCCATGCTCTTGAGCGCATGGGGAAATCGGTGAATCATTTCACCTTTCTTTTTGATTGGCATGGACTTCTGACCTTGCGTCTTGAAGGATGTCGTGGTGCGGGAGGTGAGTTTTGATCGTGAATCCAGCGACCACATTGCAACCGCGCGGTCGATTGGGCCTTGCGCTGGTGGCAATCGCTCTTCCTTTTGCAGCAGCGGACGCATTCTCGGCGATCGTGTTCCAGCCGTTTGTGACGTATCACGCTGGGCAAAATTCAAGCGCGGTCCGTTTTCACGATCTCAACAATGATGGCTTTCCTGACATTCTGACGGCGAATCGCGAGTCTAACGACGTGACCATCCTCTTGAGTGATGGCGCCGGCGGATTCGAAGAAGCCGCGGCTTTCGCGGTCGGAATGGTGCCGCGGTCAATCGATATCGGCGATCTCAACGGCGATGGCTTGGACGACATCGTGACGGCCAATTGGGACTCGGGCGATCTTTCGGTGCTGTTTGGCGATGGCGCTGGCTCGATCTTGAACACCATCAATATTCCAATCGGGATTCGACCGGTGTTCGCCACCATCGCGAAGATCGACGGCGATGATTTTCCAGATCTGGTGGTCGCAGATTCGTCCACCCACCTAGTCCATATTTTGACGAATGACGGCCTCGGCGTCTTTGCGTTACACACCACGGTGACGGCGCAGGCCGAGCCGCGGTGGGTGGAAGTTTTTGATGTGGATGGCGACGGTGATCTCGATTGTGTGGTCGCCAATCGCGTGGCGGATTCTCTCACCGTTCACTTGAACAATGGGGTTGGCGCCTTTTCGCCCGGTCAAGTCATTGATGATGTGGGCGCCCGTCCTCGGTCGATTGATGCCGCTGACATGGATGGTGATGGCGATCTCGATATCGGGGTGGCCCTGTTCGGGGACGATGGTGTGGTCGTATATGAGAACGCCGCCGGCCTCTTCGTCGAACGCTTTCGAGCGTTCAGCGGCGATGCGCCGCACGAAATTCGCATTCTCGACCTTGATAAAGACAATGTGCTTGATCTCGCAATAGCGCATGTCAGCTTCGCCCGCGTTCGTGTTTTCGCAGGGACCGGTGCGTTCACATTCGCTCCCCCGGCCCTTTTGAACACACTCTTGAATCCCGCGTCGCTCGATTTCGCCGATATTGACCTGGATAACGATTTTGATGTGGTGACGGGTCACTCAGCGGGGACCATTGCTTTTGCCAAGAATATTTCGCAACCGGGCGCGGCGCTCGGAGACTTCAATATGAATGGAGTGGTGGACGGGGCGGATCTTGCGACCATGCTTGGTCAATGGGGCTCAACCAATTCCATTGCGGATTTGACTCAAGATGGAATCGTCAATGGGGCTGATCTGGCGACACTGCTCGCCAACTGGAGTATTACAAAATGATCATGGCCCCCCGATTTATCACGCTCGTGTTCATCACGTGCGCCGCATCATGCGCGCTGTCGAGCGCTGTCGTCGCGACGCCGATCCCGGAATTTGAATCTGCCATTGAATACGTCCAGAATGATCGTCCGACGTTCGTCATTAGCAGAGATTTTGACGGTGACGGCGATTTTGATGTGGCCCTCACGCGGCGCGACGGCAATGTTGCGGTGATCTTTCTGAACAATGGTCAGGGCGCGCTTTCATTGCATCAGACGGTCAACGTGCAGGTGGCGCCGCGCGGCCTCGAGGCCGGTGATTTTGACGACGACGGCGATCTTGACATCGCCGTAGCCAACTGGTCCACGGGATCGAGCAGCATTTCTATTCTGAAGAATGATGGCAATGCGAATTTTACGAATGTTCAGAATTTGATGTTGACACAAGCGGCGCGGCCGCGAGCCGTGGCGCCGCTCGACATTGACAACGATGGTGATCTTGATCTGGTCAGCGCAAACAACTTTGGAAACTCTGTCGGTGTGATGATCAACAACGGGAGTGGCGTCTTTGCGCACGTCGCCGACCTTCCCAACAGCGGGCAGCCCGGTTCGGTGCATGCGGGCGATCTGAATGGTGACGGCTGGTCCGACATCGTCGTCACAAACCGCGCCGAAGATAGTTTGTCCGTGTATCTGAATGACGGCGCTGGAAATTTAGTGCATCTCGACAATCACTACGCGGGCAATGCCCCGCGCGACGAAGCGCTCGGCGACATCGATGGCGATGGCGATCTTGATGTGGTGGTTGCGGCTGGCGGCGCCGGGGCGGTCCAGGTCTTCATGAACAACGGCGCTGGAGAAATGACCTTTTTTCGTTCCTATCAAGCAGGATCAATTCCGCATTCAGTCAAACTTCATGATCTGAATGATGACGGAATGCTCGATCTGATCGTGGCGGACGCGGATGGAGTGAACGCGACCATTCGTCTCAATACGGGCGGCAGCTTTGGCGGTCGCATCGTTGAACCGGCCGGTGGCGTGCAGGTTTTCATTGAAGTGGCGGATCTGAATGGCGACGGATACCTCGATCTCATTCATGTGGATGGCGTGCTGCAGCTTCGTGTCCAGTTTGGCGCTCCGGTCGAAGTCGAGTGCATCCCCGCTGACATTGACGTCAATGGCGTCGTGAATGCAAGTGACCTGGCGTATGTGCTTGCGACCTGGGGCGCCGGCTCGGGCCCGGCGGATATCAACATGGATGGCGTGGTGAATGGAACCGACCTCGCCATCGTGCTGTCGAATTGGTCTTCGCCCTGATGAGGAAAGAGTCGGTTGTGGACGAACGAAAATGGCGATTTGTGATGACGATATCCCTGCTCTGGGGATCATGTTTCATTGGACATTTTGCAGCAGCCCAAATGGATCCTATTGATCCGCCAGCGCCACCACTCGTGACGACTATTGAATGGCTCGAGTGGTATGACGAACTGCTCGAGTCTCGCATTGACGCCGTTTCGTTTCCCCGCGATGAAACGCGATTTGTCAGCAGCTCCCTGGGCGATGACCAGAATGATGGACTCACGCCAGAGTCCGCGTGGGCCAGTGTCGAAGCGGCTCGTGAGTGGATTGAATCGGCGAACCCCGAGAATCAAACGCGCGAGGTCTTGTTTCGTCGCGGCGATGTCTGGCGCACGCGCTCGATCATCGATACAGAACAGCCCGGTGTGCGATTCGCGGATTTTGGAGACTCTGCAGAGCCAGCGCCCTATTTCACCGGCTTTACGGGAGTGGCTGAAATCAATGACATGAGTTGGACGCAACTTGGTGACGAGCCGGTGTTCTGGCGTCACGTGCCGGGACACGTGTCCTGGGTGCGCGAAGACGGCGATGCGGATCTGGACGCCCCGCTCGCGAAGCAGTACTCAGCGCATGCGTTGTCCAAGGTCGCTGGTTCCTGGTGGTGGGATAGCGCGACGTCGCGGCTCCTCATTCATCCGCGCGAGGAGGACGATCCGCGGCAGAATGGGAAGACATATGAATGGGCATTCTCAAACGAAGCGGGGTTTTCTGTGGGCGGCGATTTATCGCTCGTTGAAAATCTCCGCGCCGACGGGTTTGGACTTGATCCGGTCGTGACGGCGCCGCAGCGTGAAGCATTTCAGTCCACCGCAAAGGACGATGAACAGGTCGTTTTTCGTAATTGCACGGCTTATTACGGCGGCAGTCATGTGATTGCGCACAATGCAAGCGGCAACACCGGTGGAATCGCGACGTTTTTCCAGTGCGTCGCCGGATTCACCAAACGCAACGGCTCTGGCGAAACGGTGTTCAATACATTCGCTGGAAACGGCGGAAATCAAACGATTTTTCATGAATGCACCGTGGCGCGGGGGACGCTGCCGGAAGGCTTCGACACCGGTCGCCGGTCAGATCCTGTGTTTGGGCATACCCTCGGTGGCGCAAAATTGGGACTGACCATCGTGTATGGTTTGCGTGTTATTGGTCATCCGCACGGCGCAATGCGCACTGGCCGTTTCAACAACACACAACCCGCCGCGTCGCTTGAAGAGGTTCGTTGTTTCATCGTCGGTTCGAAGGTTGAAGGCGGCGACGGAACTGGCGATCGGTTGACGCCCCTGTTTCAGGAAGGGACCGCGTACGTGAATTGCTCGTATTCGCTGAAGCCGCACAACCTAGGCTCCAATGCACGGCTTCAATCGAATTCAGTTGATGGCTGGTGGATCAATTCGACGCTCGATCTCGATCTCTCGAATCAGACGTATTCGAATTTTGATTTGTATCGAACATCCGAGAATGATAATAAAGCGCGATGCTGGAACAGCGCGATCACCCTTCGAAACGTACCGCCTGGAGTCACCGTGCGACTTGATGGGGGCGGCGCTCAGGATTCGCCAAACGCGACATTCTTCAATACAGCGTTTTCAAAACTCGGAAGCGAGGGCGAATTCAGTGTCAATTTGCCGAACGCTATTTCGAACATTTGTGGGAACGCCTATTGGCAAGTTGAGAAACCAACATCCGATTCAAGCGGCGTTGAATTGTCGGCGCCTCCGGATTTCTCGGCGCGACTTGCGTCCGATTCTCCGCTTGGGGCGGCGGGTAAAGCCTTGCCGGGGGGACTCGTTCTCGAGTTTGATCAGACGCAATCGCTGCGATTCCACGACCCGCCAACGATCGGGCCGCTCGAAGTGGCGACCGTCGGGGCCGACTTGAATCAGGACGGCGTCGTGAACGGCTCCGACCTTGCAGTCGTGCTTGCGTCCTGGGGCAGTGACCAGTCCGCCGCGGATCTGAATGCGGACGGCATCGTGAATGGAGCCGATCTCGCTTTGCTGCTAGCGGCGTGGTCACCCTGAACTGAGCCTTGTTTGCAGTTGAGCCGCACGAGTGAAGTTCACGCGATCTTCGCTATCTTCTCACGGTTCATGGCCGCACCGTCTCCAGATCGTGTCACGTTTCTCGTCGTCGGCTGCCAGCGGTGCGGCACCACCTGGCTTGATTCCGCACTGCGCGAGCATCCGCAGGTCTTTCTTCCGGCGACGAAGCAGAGCTACTACTTCGACCGCAATCTCGATCGTGGTGACGACTGGTGGCTGGAGCGATTCACAGACGCGAAGCCCCAGCACACTGCGGTTGGTGAGGTGGCGACGGGATACACGCTCCCGCAGGCGGTGGATCCGATGGCGGCGCTGGCGCCGCACGCAAAGCTTGTGATGACAATGCGGCATCCGATTGAGCGGGCGTACAGCTTTTTTCAGAGTCGCCGTGCTGAACAGGGCTGGTCGTCATTCGAGGAAGCGCTTGCAGCTGACCCAGAACTCATCAGTCGCGGCAAATACATTGATCAGATCGAGCACTTACTGAAGCACTATCCGCGCGAGCAGTTGCTGCTCTTGTTCTACGATGACTTCGCGAAAGACAACGCGGCGTATTTGCGAAAGGTGCTGGATTTCATCGGCGTCGATACAGAGTTTGACTCGACGCAGGTGGGTCGGCGGCGGAATGCGGCGATGTTTCCGCGGCTTCGGCGGACCTTGCATCGTGTGGGTCTCAAGCCCGTATTGGCGGCGCTGAGCCGCAGCAAGGTGGGGGACGCCGTTCGGAAGGCGAATAACCAGCGCCGGACCGATCCGAGTGAGGCGATGTCGGCGGAGACGCGGCGCCGGTTGGTCGATGAATTCAGGCCCTCCAACGATCGTCTGGCGCAGTTCGCCGGGCGCGATCTCTCGCACTGGAACCAATAACGGAAGCAGGCCGCGACCAGGATGAAGATTGGCGTTTATGTCTCAGCGGCGGCCGTGCAGCGCGGGTACGAGCGCAATGTCTCCGGGCATATTCAGATCCCGATGCGCTCGCTGGAGCTCCTGCGCGCTGCGGGTCACGATGCGCGCCTGCTGACGAACTGGTACGACGAAGAGACGCATACGTTGCCCGCGTGCGCCCCAAGTGATGTGCCAATCCACCTGATTGAAGACGCCCGCGTGCGCGGCAGCGTGCATGAATCAAAGGGGGCCCACCGGAAAGGCGTGCGCGTCGGTTCACTCCGCCGCCAGATCGGGCAGTTGCTTTCGATCAGCCGCGATGAGTCATTCGACGTGCTGCATTTGTACGGCGTGAATCGCACAGCCCATCTTGGTGGGTTGCTCAAGGTGCTTGGCTTGAGAGCGCCGGTCGTCTGCACCATGTTTCGGGCGGATTTTCCTGAGCGATTCGGTGTACTGACTAAGCAGCTTTGGAAACGCGTTGATGCGCTGGTGACAGCGACGGAATTCGTGCGGAAGAATATTCAGGGCGCCGGGCTGGATGCCACCATCATTCGGCACGGGATTGTGCGCGACCTTCGCGCTGAGGTCGAAGATGAATCGATTGGCGCCAAGAATCGCGTGTTGTTCTGGCGCGATCCATCCGAGAACAACGGCGCCGATATCTGCGCCAAGGTGTACGATGCGCTGGCGCCGAAGTATCCCGACATCAGTTTTAATTTGGCGATCCGGCCGCACTGGGCTGAGGTTGAAGGCCTGGATGAGCTTGCGGCGCGGCATCCGAATGTAAACGTGTACCGATTCCCGTATGAGCCCGGCATCACGCTGCCGAAGCTCGTGCTTGAGTCGCTGTGTGTATTGCTTCCGTTCCGACGCATGACGATCTGCCCTCAGCTTGCGATTGCGGAGTCGCTCGCGGTGGGCGTGCCGGTGGTCGCGACGGATCTGTGGTCGAACAATGAACTCATCACGCCGGGGCGAAATGGTGATCTCGTCCCCGTCGGCGACGTCAACGCGACTATTGCAGCGGTGGAGGGGGTCATCAAGGACCGCGATCATGCCTTGCAGATGGGGCGCGACGCCGCAGTTGATCTTCGCGCTCAATGGAACTGGGATGATTACGTCGATGAAACGGTTGCGGTGTATGAAGCCGCGATGCAAGGTGGCAATCGATGAGTGATCGGCCGGTTCATGCGGTGCACTATGTGCCTCGACTTCGACTCGAAGAGGGAGGCGTTGTTCGATCGGTCATCGATTTGTGCGCGGCGCTGGCGCTCGCTGGTCAGCGCGTGACGCTGCTGACGCATGACGCGACGGATGCGCCGGTGGAATGGTCAAACGATGCCGCCTCACCGCGCGTGATCACAATCAAGCCGACCGGAATGATGGCGCGCCGCCCGGACGGCGCCGCATGCAAAGCGATTGCGGAAGCGGATGTCGTGCATCTGCACACTCCGTGGGAACCCGGCAATATTGCGTTGGCGCGCGAAGCACGCGATCAAGGCAAGCCGTATCTCGTCAGTGTGCATGGGATGCTGGACGATTGGTCAATGGCCCAGCGCCGGGCGAAGAAGGAAGCGTTTCTCGCGGCGGTTGGAACGCGATTTCTCGAGGACGCCGCGTTTGTGCACTGCACGGCTGCGGCGGAGCTCAGGCAAGCACAGAGAACATTTCCGCAAGGCCGGGGCGTGGTGGCGCCGCTGGTTTTTGATCTTTCGGAATACGAAACGCAGCCCGGTCCGGAAGCGGCGCGCCAGCGGTGGCCGGCATTGGCGAATGGTCGGCCAACACTGCTGTTCTTGAGCCGCGTGCATTACAAGAAGGGCGCCGATCTTCTTATCGACATTGCGGCGGCGCTGCGGGATCGATCCATCGATGTGAACGTCCTGATCGCCGGCCCTGGCGATGACGATTACCTCGCAACGCTCAAGAATCGTGTGCGTGAACTGCAATTAGAAGATCGCGTCGAGTTCATTGGGCTGGTTTCGGGTGTTGAGAAGATCTCGCTGTACGAAGCGGCGGATGTGTTTGTCCTGCCGACCAGTCAGGAAAACTTCGGTTTCGTGTTTTTCGAGTCCCTCGCGGCGGGAACCCCCGTGGTGACGACGACGGGTGTAGACACGTGGCCGGAGCTTGAAGAGTCGGGCGGGGCGATGATTACGCCGCGCACCGTTGAAACGATGACTGAAGTGATTGCAGAATTGCTGCAGGATGGTGATCGCCTCCGCGTCATGGGCGAGCGCGGCAGGGCGTGGACGCTCGATCGCTTCCGCGGCCAGCGCGTTGTCGAGGAATACGTGGATCTGTATCGGCAGGCGATTACTGAACAACCGGCCGTTCAACCGGTGACCATGGAATTGCTTCGGCGTGTGGCGCGCAAGGGAGGCGCCGCCAGCAAGGATGACCCGTTCTGGGTCTCCAAGTACTTCTACCGACACATCACGATTTACTTTACTTGGGTTTGCGCCAAACTCGGGCTGTCCGCCAATGGCGTGACGCTGGCCAGCGCCATCGCAGTCTTCGCCGGCGCCATTTGCTTCGGTTTGCCGTCACGATGGACATGGCTCGCGGGCGCTCTGCTGGTGCAGCTCTATTTCATTCTCGATCATGTCGACGGCGAGATGGCCCGCTTTGAGCGCGCCGTGAAGCGGCGCAGCTCCGGCATGGCTGGTGTGTTTTACGACACGGTGTGTCATGCGGGTGAAACCGCGGTGATGGCGGCGATCGCCCTGCGGCTGTTTGCTGATCTTGGAGGGCCGTGGTGGGTGATGGTCACGCTGATTGTGGCGCTCTTTCCCGGCGGCATCGACCCATGGCAGCGCTATTCTGAATCAGTGCTGGCGCATGGTGAGCGCACGGCAAAAGATGGAAAGATCACCTTGGATGCTCGCTTTGTTGAGAAGTCATCGATCGGGATGTCGTCGGGGACGGGGACGCCGAGTTGGCGCCGCGCGATTGGGTTAATCTCGCAGACAATCGGTTTTCCGGGGTATTTCGTGACGCTGCTGGCCGCGGCGGTGCTTGACTTGTTCCCCGCGCTTCAGATCGAGATCGGCGGCCAGCCTTTGCCGTACCTGTTCCTGTGGCTGCTCATTCGCGCCTTGCACAAGTCAGCGGCGGCGCTGAAATCGACGTTTGTTTACGGGCGGCGTTTGCGCGGGCTTGGTTAACAGGCTTCGTCATCCTGCATGAGCGCTTCGATGATGCGCGATGCAGGGGCGCCATCGAGCACGATTTCCTTGGCGATCGTCATGAGCGGCAGTTCCGATTCGTGCTGCTTCACCAGCCATTGCACCGCGCGCAGCGTCTGCACGCCTTCGACCGTCTTGTGCTGTGATGCCATTGACTCATTCGCTTGATCAAGCGTCATGCCCTGACCGAGGAGTTGTCCGAGGGCCTGATTGCGTGTTTCACCGGTGCAGCTCATCCAAAGATCGCTGCCCCAACACTGGCTGCCGGTGCTGAAGGTTTCACGCCGCGCGCCGAGGCGGAGCACGCAGAACTCTTCGATCTCGCGGGCGAGGCGGCTGATGAGGTGTGTCACGGAGCCATAAGAATGGCCGAGGCCGCGCACGAGACCGGCACAGATTGAAACAACATTCTTGAAGGCGCCGGCGTATTCAACACCGATCAGATCGGTGGTTGGCTCAACCCACAAGTTGGATGAACTCAAGAGCCGCTTCAGGCCCGGCAGCGCATCTTCATCCTCACAGGCGATGGTCATGCCGAGTGGTTCGTGCGATAGAAGATCACTGGCGATCGTGCCGCCGGCGAGGGCGGCGTAGGTGTACTTTTTGTCTTCACGTTCAAACGCTTCCTTCACCAAATCACTGAGCCTGCCGCCGGTTTTATAGTCCAGCGCTTTGGCGGTGTTAATGAGGACAAGCGGGCGCGCCCACGCGGCTGATGCGATGTTCGCCGCGACCTCGCGTGTGGAGTTTGAGGTGACGGCGAGCAGCAGAACATCAAGGTCGGCCAGCAGATCCGGAACCGAGTCCGCGATGACGACTTCGGGCTTCAGAGGCGTCGATGCCTCATGAAAAGGATGGCGGCGATTGTCGCGGAGAAAATCGCGCAGTTCCGCATTCCGGTCATAAGCGACGAGGGCTATGCGATCCGGCGTCTTCTGCTGCAAATGGCGCAGCATGGCGAAGCCAAAATGCCCGACGCCGTAGACGCCGATGCGGCGGAGGTCATTCACGACGATGGCCCTTTGCTCAGGTGTGCTCGCACCGCTTCAAGATCTGCCGGGAAATCCACTTCGCGGCAATACTCGTGTTCGATGGCGATCGGTGTGGCGCTGATGCTTCGATTAATGGTGAGGTTTTCAAGCGCCTTTTCAAAGTAATCCTGCGCAGCGACGGCATGGAGCTGCTCAACAAACTTCGGCAGATCATGCTTCGCGATGACATTCATGCCGAGCGCTTCTCCGAGCGGTTCGCGCACTTGTTTGGAGAGTTCAGCGATCGAGCCATCTTCGTGTGTGGTGTACTTGATCTCTTCTTCGCCGACGTGGGATCGATCCACGAGCAGGCGAGTGCCGCGTCCCGCGAGCAATCGGCGCGCCGCCGGTTCTTCGAAATACAAATCTGCGTTTGTCCAGAGGACGTCATCGTCAAGCTTGCGAAGCGCACAAAGGAGGCTTTTGGCCGTGTTGGTTTCCGCAAACTTGGGATTGAACACATATTGGAGATTTGGAAACGATTCCATGATGTTTGCCGCGGCGTAGCCCAACACAAGCGTGATGCGATCCTCATGAACCAGTTCACTCAGCACGCGCACTTGCGCGCCGAGGAGCGTCAGTCCTGGAGCAATCTCGGTCAGCGGTTTGGGTCGATCGCCGCCAAGGCGTGTGCCCATTCCAGCGGCAAGGATGACAACGTGCATGCGTACTCCTGAGCGGCAAAAACTGCCGGATTCATCATTGGACGTCCGCTGGTCGCGGCGAATCAGGAGTATATCGGTCAGAAGAGACAGGCTAAGTCTCGTATTGCAGGGAGGTTTGGGATAGAGTCACTTTGTCGCCGAGCGCACGGTCGCAAGGCGAAGGGCGCATTGGGAGAAAGTCGACGCACATGGTCAGTCTTCGGGGAATTGTTCGACGCACGCGGAAGCTGTGGGAACCGGCGCCGATGCGCGATTTCTCCGACTACGACGACTATTGGAATCAGCGCGGTGAGATTCGAATCATCTTCGGACGGTGGCGGTTGACGGCGGACACGCTGCCGGATTCGGGATCGCTGATCGACGTCGGGTGTGGCACCGGCGAATTTCTGACGTATCTCCGCGATCATCGAAATTCGGGCCTCACCATGAAAGGCGTCGATGGCTCGGAGAACTCCGTGCGCATGACGCGGCAGCGCGGCTTCGACGCCGAAGTGGTCAATCTCATGTCCGGCGCGCTTCCGGAAAAGGCGGACTTCCTGACCTGCTTTGAAGTGCTCGAGCACATCCCGGACGCTGAGGTCGCGCTGCGAGCCATGCGGGACGCCTGTCGAAAGCGAATCTTTATCTCTGTGCCCAATGTGGGATACATCGGATGCCGCGTGCGGCTCGCCTTGTTTGGCCGATTTCCATTGACGACGTGCGTGATGCACATCAAAGAGCATGTGCGATTCTGGACCGTGCGGGATTTCAGGCAATGGGCGGAGGCGAATGGCTTGCGTCTCGTTCGGGCGCGAGGCACGCGCGGTCTTGGCCCGCTGTACCGGTTGTCGGCGTCGCTGCTTTCGGCCACGGTCTTGTACGAACTCGAACCAATTCCTCAATCCACACACACTGCTTCGCACGCCGGCGAAGCCTCGTGATCTCAGCGGAACGACGGCCATGCCCAGCTTTCGACGCATCCTGCACCGGCTGCACAACCTCTGGCGGCCAACGCCGCTGAGCGAGTTCAGCGATTACGACGACTACTGGACGGAGCGCGGCGCCACAAATCACATTTACAAGCGATGGGTGCTCGCGGCGGATTTGTTGCCGGAGGAAGGCGCCGTCGTCGATGTCGGTTGCGGCAGCGGAGAGTTCCTGACGTACTTGCGCCAGCGGCGTCCGAAATTGCAATTGCGAGGCGTGGACATTTCCGAGACCAGCGCTGAGATGACGCGAGCCGCAGGTTTTGATGCGATGGCGATTGATTTGCTGAAGGACGACCTGCCCGAGCCGGTTGATTGCATCACCTGTCTTGAAGTGATTGAGCACATCCCCGACGCCGAAGTGGTGGTCGGGAAGCTGCGCGATGCGTGCCGCCAACGATTGTTGATATCGATTCCGAATGTCGGCTACATCGGGTGTCGCTTGCGGCTTTTGTTTTTTGGTCGCTTTCCGCTGACAAACTGCGTGTTCCACATCAAGGAACACGTGCGATTATGGACGGTGCGCGATTTTCGCGAATGGGCGGATCGGCTGGGGCTTCGCGTCGTGTCTTATCGCGGCGCGCGCGGCCTCGGTCCGATGCAGCGCTTCTGGCCGTCCATGTTTGCGTCAACGGTGTTGTATGAACTCGAAGCGAAAGAGCGCCCGGCGGGCCATCACATCGATAAGTAAATGCTCGATGGGAAGTGTCCGACGCCACCAGAGGTGTACGGCTTGACGAAGTCGTCAATCAGGCCGTCGCGGTCCTGGGCGCGTTCGTATTCGGGGAAGGCGTCTTTGATCGCCTCGGGGCGGTCGTAGTGAAGCATGCTCATCGAAAACAGAATCGACGTTCGGCTGTTGAAGATGAGGAACGCCCGCAAGAGTGATGACTCCGACCAGTGCGTGAATTCCTGGAGTGTGTTGCGGTCGTAGTCATAGGGAAACGTAATGTCGTGAATGTGCACGACGACACCGGGCTTTACGCGCGGCAGGGCTTCGAGATAGAGGTAATTGACGTCGCTGCCGGGCTTGACTGTGTGCGATGAGTCAATGAAGAGGAAGTCGCCGGCTTCGAGCGATTCGAAGACGGAGTAATCGACGACCTGCACCGGCTTATCGATCAGTTTGATGCGCTTTTCCTGGCGGAGCTTTTCCGACGGATACGGCTCGATGCACGTGTACTCGCACTTCGGCGCGCCATCCTTTTCATTCAGCTCAAGCGCTTGCAGCATGCACAACGTGGAGACGCCGGCGCCAACTTCGACGATGCGCTTCGGCTTCAGGTCGCGAATCACGCCATGCAGCGCTTGCGCTTCGATGTAGCCGTATCCCGGGCCCCAGCCTTCGGTGAAGCCCTGCTCGCGCACCTTGTTGCCGGCGTACTCGCTTTGGTACGGCTTGCACATGGCGAGCATGCGGCTGGACTGCTCTTCGACGTTCGTGTCAATGCCGGGCATGGCGGATTTCTTGGCCCAAACATCTTTGGTCTTCTTGAGTTCAAGGATGTTCGGCACGCTCACGTAGTAGTGCACCGGCATGATGAACCAGCCGCAGCGGATGCCGAGCTTGTGCAAGGAGAGCATGCAGCGCTTGATGAAAGTTCGCATTCCACGGTTCATGAGCGGTTCACCATTGGTATCCGAGTTGAGTGAGTGTCGGCTCCATGATCGGCCGAATCTGTTCCAGGACTTGCCCGTCGAGGGCGTCGTGCCATTTCCTCTGGCGAGTGGGGTCGGCGGTGGACTCGACGTGGGCGACGAGGTCTTCGGCGTTTTCGAGCTCGCAGAAGTCCACCATGTCCTGCATGACGCGGCGTGGCTCGCGCATGAGGTCCTCGTAGTGGAAAATGAATCGAGCGTGCTCTGGGAGGGCGTCAGCGTCCGCCACGGCCCTCTGGATCGTCGCGACCCATTGTTTGGCGAGCATGACCTCACGCGATTCTGAGCCGATCCAGGCCCGCCAGCCGGGAGGACGAACACCCCAGTATGCCAAGGGACGCCGGGTGATCTTGCGCATGATCGTGCTGGCGGCCCGGGGCAGGTAGGCGGGCCATTCCCAGAATGGCGTTTCGAATGCCCGCTGCAGCATGCGGTTCGTCGGGACGCTGCCCTGCATGATCTCGGAGGTCGATCGCAGCACGCTGCGGCCGTCGCGGATCACGAGGATGATCTTCGCTTCGGGAAAAATGGCGTGAATGAACGGGATGCGGAGGCAGTTGCTTGGCGTCTTTTCGGCGAGGCGATCTTTCCCGGCGCGCTGTACGAACCGTTCGACTTCGCGGCGGATGTGTTTGGTGACTCCGGGCCGCGCGTCGTTGGCGGTGAGCACATCGTCTGGCTTGTACGCATTGCCCCACGTCCAGAGATGGCGCGGTTCAGGCCAATAGGCGATGCGCGGATGGCGTTCGAAGACGGTTCCCATCCACGTCGTGCCGGAGCGCTGCGTTCCGATGAAAATGATCGGCGCCGTCGAGGTCATGCGTCAGCGTCTCGCGGACGAATCGCTTTGGCCGGGTTGCCGGCGTAGATCATGTCCGGATCGAGGTCTTTGAATGCCGAAGCGCGGGCGCCGAGTATGGCGCGGGGGCCGACCGTGACGCCAGGGCCGACGAACGCGTCCGCCGCGATCCATGCGTCGTGGCCGATCGTGACGGGCGGGCGAATCAGCGGAAAGCTCGGCTGGGTGTAATCGTGCGTGCCGGCGCAAAGGTGCGCGTACTGGCTGATGATGGCGCGCTCGCCGATGGTGATCATGCCGAGGGAATACAGAATGGCGTGATCGCCGACGACGCATGACTCGCGCAGATCAAGATGCCAGGGGATTTCAATGTTGGCGGTGGGGCGGACGCGCACGCCTTTTGCGACTTTGGCGCCGAAAGCGCGGAGTATGGCGCGACGGACTCCGTACCAGTTGTGAAACGTGATGCGGAAAAGCGGTCGCCCGAGAAGCATCCAGACGACGCGCTTGATTTTTTCAGCGGTGGTCCACGGGCTGGATTCCGGGCGAAGCTGAAAGTCCGTGGGTTTCGGCGGCGCCCCGGTGGCGTCCGATGCGGGAACAGATTCGCTCGTGGCGTCACTGGGCGCCGCGTTCACGACGCGTTCTCCGCGCGGCTGGTCGCGGGCGCCGCGAGCGGGCGGCCTTTCATGGCGTCTTCAATGACGTCGCAGAAGCGCCCGCACAGGCTTTGTTTGCCGAGGCGTCCTTCAATGAGGTCTTTGGCGCGGCTTCCCATTGCGGATTGTTCATCGCGCGACGTCTCGACGATCTGATTGATCAGTTGAACTGCGCCGTCCACGTCGCCGTGATTGAGGTGCCAACCGATGGAGTTGTTCTCAAGAATGTCCGCGACGTGCGACGGCTTGGGCCCGACGAATAGCACCGGGCGCGACACGGCCATCGCGCCGTATACCTTGCACGGGTGCACTACACCGACGACTTCGTTGCCGAGCGTCACGAGATGCACATCCGCCGCGGAGAGTGAGAATCGCAATTCAGAGAATGGCTGATAGGGGAGCGAGATGATGTTCTTGGCGCCGCGCTCGATGGCGGCTTCGACGGACTTCTTCGCCAGCCCGCCCCCGACGAACAGGAACTTGATGTCGTCGCGATGGCTGAGTCGTTCGGCGGCGTAGACGATGGTGTCGATCGGGTTCGCGGGACTGTGATTGCCGCTGTACATGAAGACAAACGTATCGCCGAGTTCGTGCTTGGCGCGGAATGGATTGGTCGCGCGATCGACAGGATCAAGCTGATCTTCGTGCGGCCACGGCGGCAGAATGACGGCTTTGTCCGAAACATCGCGTTTGCGATTGACGCGCTCCAGCATGAAACGGTCCAGCACAACGACGCGCTTGGAGCGTTTCAGGATCATCCGATTGAGCGCGTTGAAGACGCGAGCGGGGATTGATCGCTCGGTGATGTTGCCCATCTCGATCATCTGATCGGGGTTGAGGTCCATCACCCAGTACGTGATCGGGGCGCCGCGCAGGAAGCTGATTAGCACTGCCGCGATCGAGCACATCGGGGGCGACGTACTGACGAGGATGCCGTCAACTCGGCGCATGAACAAGCCGCGCACGAGCGCCTGAATCATGAAAAGGCAGCCGCCGAGCAGTCGAATGGCGATGGACTTCTTTCCGAAGCTCGACAGCGGCAGCCGTCGAATCTCAACGCCTTCAATCGTTTCGTGCTTTGGATATTGAACTGAGGGGTCATCGTATCCGCGCGAGGCGGTCAGCACGCGCACGCGGTATCCCCGCGCCGCCATGGACTGCGCAGCGTCCGCCATGTGCTGACCGACGCTGGCCGGGTCTGGCACATAGACCTGGGACAGCACCAGCAAAGTTGGTTTGGATTGACCCGCAGCCATGCGTCTTGGAAGTGTTGGAGTGTTGGTTCAGCCGCCGGCTTCGACGGAGAGTTCCTTCTTGTGCACATGGGCGCCCTTGGGCGCTACGGCGCGCGGTCCGAGCTTGCCCTTGTACTTGGCCATGTACTCGTCGTAAATCCACTTGTAGGTTTTTTCCATACCGTCGCGGAGACGAATGGAAGGGGCCCAGCCGAGGCGCTCCTGAATCATCGTGTTGTCGCTGTTACGCCCATTGACGCCTTTCGGGGCGTCGAGGTTGTAGTTGCGCTTCAGCTTGATGCCGGCGATTTCCTCGACGATGTCCACAAGCTGGTTGATCGTGACAAGTTCATCGGAACCGAGATTCAGCGGCTCAAGACAGTCGCTGTGCAGGATCATCTGCGAGCCTTTGAGGCAGTCGTCGATGTACATGAAGGAACGGGTTTGCTTTCCGTCGCCCCAGATTTCGATCGTGTGATCGCCGGAGAGCTTGGCTTCGATGAGCTTGCGGCACATCGCGGCAGGAGCCTTTTCGCGGCCGCCTTCCCACGTTCCAAGCGGGCCGTACACGTTGTGGAAACGAGCCACGCGCGTGTGCAGGTTGAAGTCTTCACGGAAGTGGCGGCACATGCGCTCGGAGAAAAGCTTCTCCCAGCCGTAGCCGTCCTCGGGCTGCGCGGGGTACGCGTCAGCTTCCTTCAGTGCGACGACGTCTTCACTCGTCTGCTTGTCGGCGTTGTAAACGCACGCGGACGAGGAATAGAAGTACTTGCCCACGCCGGCGTCTCGGGCCGCCATCAGCATATGCGTGTTGATCAGCACCGAGAGCATGCACTCGGCCTTGTGCGTTTCGATGAAGCCCATGCCGCCCATGTCGGCGGCGAGCTGATAGATCTCACCGGCGCCTTTGCATGCCTTGTGGCAATTGCCGAGGTCCATGAGGTCCATCTGCAGGTTTTCGACACCATCGAGACATTGGTACCACTCATTGAATGGTTTGATGTCCACGGAACGGATGCGGGTGTATCCCTGATCGCGCAGGTTTGCGACGAGGTGTCCACCGATAAAACCGCCGCCACCAGCGACGACGACGAGTTGGTCCTTGCTCATGCTTCCTCTCTCCATCAACAAGCGAGATCAGCGCTTCGATACGCGATTCTGCGGCCTTCATCGACCGCTCGCGGGCGAGTCTACACCCCTGTGGGCCGAAGCGGCGTCGAGTCGCCGTCGCGCCGGCGCCTTCAGGCGAATGCTCCGCAGCCGCCCTGAGACGTCCGAAAATGTGAGTTCCCATCTGCCGCACGCTGCGGCTCCCAGGGTCAGTACGCCGCGGGCCAATCACGGGTTCAGGTTTCGCATTTCAATCGCGACCGTTCGGCGCGCCGCCAGTCGATTGTTCGGCGAAGCCCAGTGTCGAATGAAAACTGCGCTTTCCATCCGAGCTGTTTGGTGGCGCGGGTGACATCTGCAAGCACGAGCGGCGCCCCATCAGGTTTGCCGGTGTCCCATTCGATGGCGCCTCGGTAGCCCGCGTGAGAGGCGACGACTTCTGCGAGTTGTTTGATGCTGATCGCTTCGCCGGCGCCGAGATTGATCGGGTCGGGCGATGTAATTCGTTCGGCAGCGCGGATCACGCCTTCGGCGGCGTCATCAACGAAGAGAAAATCACGTTTCGGTGAGCCCGTTCCCCAGCACGTGACGCTTTGTGCTTTTTCATCGACCGCTGAAAGAAAGCGATCAATCATCGCGGCGACGACATTGCTGCGCGTCGGGTCAAATTCGGCGCCGGGGCCGTAAAGGTTTGAAAGCACAACGTATGAGGATTCCAGTCCGAACTCGCGGTGCGCCGCATCGAGCGATTGCCAGAGCAATCGTTTTGCGATGCCGTACGGCGCTGTTGGTTGCGCGGGGTAACCATTCCACAATTGATCCTCGGAAATGGGGAGCGTGGCTTCGCTCGGGTACGCGCACATGGAACCGACGCCAACGACGCGAATGCCGCGGTCCACGAGTCCTGCATCCACAAGTCCGCGGACCAAGCCGAGCGCCATGAGACTGTTGTCGATCAGGGCGGAAGTGGGGTGATCGCGATGGAAGCCGACGCCACCCGCGACAGCGGCGGCATGAATGATGACGCCGCGCTCGCTCGTGCCGAAGACGTCGTTGAGGAGGTAGCGGCACTGGCTCGGATCGCGAAGGTCGCAGTCGAGGCTGGACGGGGTCGCAATCATCTCATGGGCGACGCCGCGGGCTCGCAGGCCGCGCCGGATGGCCTGGCCGAGGAATCCGCGACCGCCAGTGAGAAGGATTCGCTGCTGAGTCAGGTCGGGCATGGATGTTTCCGGCGAGAGGTAGGGCGGCCAAGTAGTCGATTCGGGCAGGCAGTCGGATCGGGCGGGCAAAAATCCCCCAAATCCGGTCGAAATCCAAATGTACTGCCCACACCACGTCGCGGCGCCGAAGCAGAGGCGCCGCTACGCTTCCTGACCCACAGCAATGGGCTGAAGTACCAAACGGACCTTAGAGAAACGCGGGAGTAAGAAGATGTCGTCGGGATTGATTGAGGCGCACGGCGGAACGTTGGTGAATCGAGTGGTGAGCGAGAGCGACGCCGCGAAGCTGAAGGCGGAGGCGTCGTCATTGCCGTCGATCGACCTCTCGATGAAGCAATCGTGCGATCTCGAGATGATTGGCATCGGGGCGTTCAGTCCGTTAACGGGCTTCATGGGCGAAGCGGATTTCAAGTCCGTGTGCGATTCGATGAAGCTGGCGTCCGGCGACGTGTGGCCGATTCCGATTCTGCTGTCCGTGGACAAGGCGAAGGCGCCGAAGGTCGGCGAGCGCGTCGCTTTGTACGCGAAAGCGCCGTCCACCGGCGAGCGTTTGCTTCAGGGCATCATCACGGTGAAGGAAGTCTTCGCGCACGACAAGAAGCGCGAAATTCCGAACGTCTTCCGCACCGAGGACGCCGCGCACCCCGGCGCCAAGCAGGTGATGGATGAAGGCGATGTGTGCGTCGCCGGGCCCGTCGATGTGATCCAGCCCTGTGTTGATCCGGACGGACCCGAGGCGTTTCTCGATCACCGCAAGACGCCCGCACAAACACGTGAAATCTTTAAGAAGCGCGGCTGGAAAACAGTCGCCGCGTTCCAGACGCGCAACCCGATTCACCGTGCTCACGAGTACCTCTGCAAGTGCGCTCAGGAGATTGCTGACGGCCTGCTGATTCACCCGCTGGTTGGTGAGACCAAGCCCGGCGATATTCCCGCGGGAACGCGTATGGAGTGCTACAGCGTCCTGATCGACAAGTACTTCGTCCCGGACCGTACGGCGCTGACCGTGATGCCCGCCGCGATGCGTTACGCTGGCCCGCGCGAAGCGGTGCTGCACGCGATCATCCGCAAGAACTACGGCTGCACGCACTTCATCGTCGGTCGCGATCACGCCGGTGTGGGTGACTATTACGGCACGTACGACGCCCAGAACATCTTCGATGAACTGGACATGGGGAATCTGAAGATTCTGCCGCTGAAGTTCGAGCATTCCGCGTGGTGCAAAGAGTGCGGCGGCATGACCTCCGCCAAGACCTGCCCTCACGGAGGCGAGCACAAGATCTTCTTGTCCGGCACCAAGGTGCGCGAGATGCTCGCCAAGGGCGAGAAGCCCCCGATGGAGTTCAGTCGTCCGGAGGTTGCGGAGAAGCTGTTCGGGTGGGCGAAGGGCTGATCTCTGATCCCTCTCCCTTGGGAGAGGCCAGGTGAGGGCTCATTCTCCTACTCCCTTTTACTTCGCTCATTCGGGCGAAGAGTCCATTGCAAGTAACCACTGCTCAAGAGCAGTGGCACACGTTGTTGAAAGCACCATGAACGGTGGGACGGGCGTCTCGCCCGTCTGTCGGGCAATGGCCTTCGAATCACTGCTCAAGAGCGGTGGCACACCTATTGCGCGGCACATCTAGAATGGGTCTCGATGGACCCGAAGCCGCGGCCGAATCGTGAGAAGTATCTGGAGACGCTCCGGCGCATGACCGGCGAGGAGCGCGTGCGCAAGGCGTTCGAACTCTCGGAGATGGCCAAACAAGCCATGCTGGACGGCTTGCGCTCGCGCCACCCGGAGGCAGATGAGGCGACCATCCGCCGCATGTATCTTGCGCGGCTGAGCGAATGTCACAACAGGAATTACTAATTCGGGTTGCCGCGACACTGAATCAACTCGGTGTCGAGTACCTCGTGACAGGTTCCGTTGCTTCGAGTTTTCATGGCGAACCACGAGCGACCCATGATGCGGACCTTGTCATTGCACTTTCACGCGATTCGGTAGAACGATTGGTGGCGTCTTTTCCCGAATCCGAGTTCTATTTGAGCAATGCTGCAATTCAAGAGGCGATCGCGCTCGGGGGGATGTTTAACATTCTCAGCGTTGAGTCTGGGGACAAGATCGACTGCTGGATGCTGACCAATACGGGTTTCGACCAATCACGATTTGCCAGGCGAATGTCGGTGTCTATGTTCGGATCGACGCTTTCGATTCAGTCCGTAGAAGACACGATTGTGAGCAAGTTGATTTGGGCCAAGGAATCGGGCGGCAGTGAGAAGCAACTTTCTGATGTTCGCTCAATTCTCGAACTCCGTTCCGGTGACTTGGACCTCGCATACATTCTCCAGTGGGTCAAATTGCTTAACCTCGATGCGCTTTGGAAACAGTGCCAAAGCAAATTGTCCACGGCAATCGCTATCGTGCTCAGCGTGAATCACTCTGCCCTCGTCACCGGCGGCTCCGGGTTTCTCGGCAGCCATCTCTGCGACCGGCTTATGGAGTCCGGGGCGCGAGTGGTGTGCGTGGACAATTTCT
The DNA here is from genome assembly GCA_029260345.1 of Phycisphaerales bacterium. GTDB lineage: Bacteria > Planctomycetota > Phycisphaerae > Phycisphaerales > UBA1924 > OFTM186. The sequence continues at coordinate 501,558 of JAJDDK010000006.1, forward strand.
TCACCGGTGTGCGCGCCAACGTTGAACATCTGCTCAATCGGCCGGAGTTCACGCTGATCGAGCATGACGTGGTCGAGCCGCTGGATCCGCAGCGCGTCGGGCCGATCGACCGTATCTACAACCTTGCGTGCCCGGCGAGTCCGCCGCACTACCAGTACGACCCGGTCTCCACGATGAAGACATCGGTGCTGGGCGCGCTGAACATGCTGGAGCTCGCGCACCTGACCGGTGCGCGCATTCTGCAAGCTTCCACCAGCGAGGTGTACGGTGATCCGGAAGAGCATCCGCAGCGGGAGAGCTATCGCGGGTGCGTAAATCCGATCGGGCCGCGGGCGTGTTACGACGAGGGCAAGCGGGCGGCGGAGACGTTGTTCTTTGACTACCGGCGCACGCGCGGCGTGGACATCCGCGTGGCACGGATTTTCAATACGTACGGGCCGCGGATGCATCCATTTGATGGGCGCGTGGTGTCGAATTTCATCCGTCAGGCGCTGGTGGGAGAAGATCTGACAATCTACGGCGATGGCGAGCAGACTCGGTCGTTTTGTTACGTGGATGATCTGGTGGATGGGCTGATGAGCTTGATGGAGGACGGCGACGATTCGCCAGGCCCCGTCAATCTCGGCAATCCGGGAGAATTCACAATTCGTGAGCTTGCGGATCAGGTGCTGAAATTGACCGGCGCCAATTCGAAGATCGTGACGCGGCCTCTGCCGGTGGACGATCCAAAGCAGCGACGTCCGGATATCGCGCTTGCCGGGAATCGCCTCGGATGGCGTCCGACGATTGAACTGGCGGAAGGTCTTGAAAAGACAATCGCCTGGTTTCGCTCCATCGATGTGAGCGGCTACAGTCCACCCACGCCTGCGGGCTGAGGCGGATGGGCTCGATTGACGTCCGCGCACAGCTCGGAGAACTGTGCCACCGGGACGAACGGGCGAGACGCCCGTTCCACCGCTTTCTTTCTTTTGGAGCGACGTAATGCGTATGGCAGTCGTTGGGGCGGGATACGTCGGTCTGGTGACCGGCGCCTGCTTCGCCAATACGGGGCACGATGTCACCTTTGTCGATATCGACGAAGACCGCGTGGACTTTCTGCGCCGCGGCGGCTGTCCAATCTACGAGCCCGGATTGCAGGAACTGATGGCCCGCAATGTGGAGGCCGGACGCATTCGCTTTACGACAGACGCGATGGCGGCGTATCAGAACGCACAAGTCATCTTCATTTGCGTGGGCACACCAACGGGCGATGACGGCGAGCCTGATCTTGGCGCGGTTTGGGCCAGCGCTGATCAGGTTGCTGAAGCGATTGCCGAGGGCGCTCGAACGGGCGCGACGTCGGGCGCGACGTCGGGCGCACCGAAGATCGTGGTTGTGAAATCGACCGTGCCGGTGGGGACAACGCACAACGTCGCTGAACGAATTCGAGCTCGCGCCGGGAAGACGCCGTTCCACATCGCCAACAATCCGGAGTTCTTGAAAGAGGGCGCCGCGATCAACGACTTTTTGCGCCCCGATCGTGTTGTGGTCGGTGTTGAGGATGACGTCGCCGGCGAGGTGATGCGCGATATCTACGACCCATTCGTGCGGCAGGGCAATCCGATCCATGTGATGGATGTTCGCTCGAGCGAAATGGTGAAGTACGCAAGCAACGCAATGCTCGCGACGAAGATTTCATTCATCAACGAAATGGCGAATTTGTGCGCGGCGCTCGGCGCCGACATCGACGAAGTGCGCCGCGGCATGTGCGCGGACAAGCGCATCGGCAATCAGTTCTTGTTTCCCGGTCTCGGATTTGGCGGGTCGTGTTTCCCAAAGGACGTGCTGGCGTGCATGGCCATGGGGCGGCAGGCGGGCATCGCGATGGATGTCATCGCCGGCGTTCACACCGTCAACCAGCGCCAGCGCGTCGAGTTTCTCGATCGAATCCTCAATCGGTTTGATTCTGAGGGCGGGCTTTCCGGGAAGACCATCGCGGTCTGGGGCGTCGCATTCAAGCCATCGACGGACGACATCCGCGAAGCGCCGGCGATCTCGATCATCCGGGGCTTGGCGGCGGCGGGCGCCCATGTCCGAATCTACGACCCCGAGGCACTGGAAAACGCACAGAACGAGCTCGGTGATTTTGCGGTTCCTTGTGACGATCCATACGAAGCCGCGGCGGACGCCGAGGCTCTGGTGGTGTGTACGGACTGGGACGAATTCAAATCACCCGACTTTGAGCGTCTTCGCGATGCGATGGCGCGACCTATCATCTTTGACGGCCGCAACTTGTATCGACTCTCCACCATGCGGCGTCTGGGCTTTGAGCACCACTCAATCGGCCGGGCAAGTGTCCGAAATGGGGAATTGTCGCCGGAAATTGTGGTCCAAGGCGTCTCTGGTGGCGTAACACCAGCTCGTTAGGCGCCGCCGCAGAAAGAACTTTGGCTTCCGGGCGCGAAACTTCGCGATCCGCGAAGCGTACAAGGCGGTGAAGCCGAAGAGGGAGATGGCGATCGGTGATTCTTCACCACGCCGCTTCACGACGGATCGACACGCTGGCATCGGGGAACCGCCCCGGAGGGGTCGGCCGAGGCCAGCAGGAAATTTGGATCAGGAGCACTGCAGATGCCCACGATGCACTTGAGAAGCCTGGCGATGTTCGCCGGCGCGTGCGCGGTTGGACTCGCCTCAACGGCGGGCACAGCCCAGGCGCAAGAAGAAATTAGCGCGACTGCCGCAGCTCGCGCCGCCGAAATGAAGGCGGGAAAGAGCAAGAAGGACGATCTCCCATCGTTCGACAAGGTCGGCGAAGGATTTGAGAAGGTCATTTCGTCCGCCGACGGCTCGTCCTCGTTGTACACGCTCTACGTGCGAGAGAAGGACGGCCAGATGCTGGCTGAGCTTCCTCGCAATTTTGAGCGCCAGAAGCTGTTCATCGCCACCACGCTCACGGGCGGCGTCGGCCCCAGCACGAACATTCAGTTCGGCGACACCTATGCGTATTGGAAGCGCTTCGGCGATCGAGTCGCGCTGATGGAATCGCAACTCGTCACACGCTCGACGGGTGATGAAGAGTCCAAGCTCAGCATGGACGAGCAGTTCACCGATCGCGTCATCCTCGACGTGCCGATCGTCGCCAAGGGCGAGAGCGGCGGCGTGGTGATTGACATGGACGATCTGCTGGTCGGCAAGGCGCGCGACTTCTACGGCGGTCTCGCCGCGGGCATCAACTCCCGTCTCGCAACGATCGCCAAGGCGAAGGCATTCCCGGAGAACGTCGAAATCGCGTTCACGGCGCCGGTCGCCGGCAATCAGAATCGCCTGACGACGTTCCACTACTCAATTAGCGTTCTGCCAGAACGTGCGGATTACAAGCCGCGCGAAGCGGATCCGCGCGTCGGCTTCTTTGTCACGGCGTACAACGATCTCGCCAAGGTGCCGGATGATTCGAACTGGACGCGATACATCAATCGCTTCAAGCTCGAAAAGGCGGACCCGAAGCGCAGCATGAGCCCGCCGAAAGAGCCGATCGTGTTCTACATTTCAGACACGACGCCGATTCGCTACCGCCGCTACGTGCGTGACGGCATTCTCGAGTGGAACAAAGCCTTCGAGAAGGTCGGCATTATCAATGCGGTCGAGGTGTACCAGCAGGACGCTCGCACCGGCGCGCACATGGACAAGGATCCTGAAGACCGCCGGTACAACTTCTATGTGTGGAACTCCAACGGCGCTGGCTTTGCCATTGGCCCGTCGCGCGTCGATCCACGCACCGGTCAGATCATCGACGCCGACGTCGTCATGAACGATGGTTGGATTCGCTTTGCCGCGTCGCAGTGGCAGCGACTCATCCCCGAGCAGGCGATGGAGAACTTCGGTCCTGAGACGATTGCTTGGCTGAATGCTCATCCGGAAATTGATCCGCGCATTCGCCTGCTTCCAACCTCCGAGCGTGAAGAGGCCTTGCGCCTTCGCCGCATCGAAAACGCCAACGGCGGTCTGCCGTACGGCGGTCACGCGGCAGCGAATGACTCAACGCGTTTCCTCGGCAACCAGCAGTACGACGGCCTCAATGGTCGCATCAGCCAGGTCAATGGCTACTGCTCCATGGCGGACATCCGCGGCATGGATCTGACCATGGCCCGTCTCGGCCTGCTCCCGATCATGGGTGAGGGCGGCGACGACGACAATGGCGACATGCTCGATGGCGCCCCTGAGTGGTTTGTTGGCGCTGTCATCAAGGACGTCACCATGCACGAGATCGGGCACACGCTCGGTCTGCGTCACAACTTCGCGGCTTCCACCATCTACACGATGGAAGAAATCAACTCCGCGAAGATGAAGAACGAAGCGTTCACCGGCTCGGTCATGGATTACAACTCCGTGAATATTCAGTACGGCGACCTCGGCACCGAGCAAGCCGCATACTTCATGCCGACGCTTGGTCCATACGACGTGTGGGCGATCACGTACGGCTACACCGAGAAGGACAAGGATCTCGAGGACATCCTCGCTGAATCCACGAATCCGCTGTTCGTCTATGCGACGGATGAGGACACGTTTGGTCCGGACCCGCGGGCCCGCCGCCGCGACATGGGCCAGGATTCACTGGCGTTTGAAGAGTCAATGGTCGAACTCGCTCAGGACCTGCGTGAAGGCATCGTTGACCGCATGCTGAAGGAAGGCGATAGCTTCCAGAAGGTGCGCGACGCGTATGGCACGACGTTGGGTCTTCAGTTCCGCGCCGTTTCGAACGCCGCGAACTGGGTTGGTGGCACGTACCTCAACCGAGATCGCGTCGGAGATTCCGATCGCAATCCCAACGAAGGTGTTGAGCCTGAATTGCAGCGTAAGTCGCTTGAGTTCGTCATTGCGAATTCGTTCAACGACGATGCATACGGCCTGACGCCTGAACTGCTGTCCAAGATGGGCCTCGACAAGTGGTGGGGCAGCATGCCGCAGTCCCAGCTCTTTGCGGATGCTCCGTTCGACGTTCACGACACGATTCTCGGCATCCAGTCCACCGCGATGACGATGCTGCTGAATCCGACGACGCTCAAGCGCGTTTATGACCTCGAGTATCGCGTGCCGGGCAACGAAGACGCCCTGACGCTTCCCGAGGTGCTCTTCACCGTCACGGATTCGGCGTGGTCGGAACTCGACACGCGTCCGGACAAGCGCTACACCGCTCGCGAGCCCATGATTTCAAGCTTGCGCCGCAACCTGCAGCGTGAGAACCTCAACCGTCTGATCGATCTGACGATGCCCGGCAATCTCCCGGGCGCCGCGGGTCAGCCGATTCAGTCACTCGCGGCGTACAAGCTGCGTGAACTGAATGAGAAGATCGCCAGCGTGGTCAAGCTTGCTGATTCCAAGATTGATCCCTACACCGTGGCGCACCTCGCGGACGCCCAGGTCCGCATCGAGAAGGCGCTCGACGCAACCTACATCTACAACACCAACGACTTCGGCGGCGGCATGGGTGGGCGAATGATTATTGGCCAGCCCGCGGGCCGCTGATCACTCCACGCCTTGAGAATTGATTGACCTGATCCCGGCCGCTCCCGTTCATTCGGGGGCGGCCGTTTTTCATGCGACATTTCGTTCGTCTGCGCGCCGCTGGCGCCGTCGATACAATCCCCACCCCGGTCGGCGCCGCGAGCGCCGGCGCGTGTTTTCTCTGTTCTCCCATCGACGGCCCATTGCAGGAAGGACCTGGCGCTGTGCCCAATCGACACTACGACCTCATCGTCATCGGCGGCGGCCCGGCCGGATACGTCGGCGCCATTCGCGCGGCTCAACTCGGCATGAAAGTCTGCTGCGTGGAGCGAGCCAAACTCGCCGGCGTGTGCGGCAACTGGGGATGCATCCCCACGAAAGCGCTTCTTTCCAATGCAGAGTTGCGCGAGAAGCTCAATCACTCCGACGAGTGGGGGATGGAGTTCCAGAAGCTCGAAGTCAACTGGGGCAAAATTATCGCGCGCTCCCGCGGCATCGCGGACAAGCAAAACAAAGGCGTTGAGTTTCTCCTGAAGAAAAACAAGATCGACCACGAAGTGGCGCACGCCAAGATTGTGGCGGCTCGCAAGGGCGATACGCCGTGCAAGGTCGAACTCTTCGACTGTGAAGTTGATGAGGCGTTCACGCCGGCGCCGGCAACCCCTGCCAAAAAGGCTCGCGAGACCATCACCGCGACGAATGTGCTCGTGGCCACGGGTTCAGTGGCGCGTGATCTGCCGTTCGCGAAGTTCGACGGCGACAAGATCATTGGCGCCCGCGAGGCGATGAATCTCGACGCCATGCCGAAGAAACTCGTTGTCATCGGCGCTGGCGCCATCGGTATGGAATTCGCCTACTTCTATCACACGTTCGGTACGGAAGTGACTGTCATCGAAATGCTGCCGCGCATTCTGCCGGTTGAGGATGACGACATTTCCGCCGCGCTGGAGCGCGTGTACAAGAAGGCCGGAATGAACCTGCGCACGTCCACGACGACGACGGCGATTGAGAAAACCAAGAATGGTGTGAAAGTGACAGTCGCGCCGTTTAAGGACGGCAAAGCGGATGACTCAAAGAAGGAAACGCTCGAAGCGGACAAGGTGCTGCTCGCGATTGGTGTGAAGGGCCGCTTCGATGGACTCTTTGACGACTCGCTCGGTCTTGAGACCGTGAAGGATCACATCAAGACGGATTACGTCCCTAACGAACCTGAGACGCGCGCGCTCACTTACGCAACGAATCTCGAAGGCATTTATGCGGTCGGCGACGTCATCGGGCCGCCGTGGCTGGCGCATGTCGCGAGCGAAGAAGCCGTCTCCTGCGTCGAGCGCCTCGCCGGTCACGATCCAATCCCCATTGACTACACCGTGGTGCCGGGCTGCACGTATTGCCACCCGCAAGTGGCGAGCGTCGGCTTTACGGAACGCGCTTTACAAGAGCGCGGACTCAAAAAGGGCGAAGATTACGAGATCGGCAAGTACTCGCTTCAGGCGCATGGCAAAGCCGTTGCGGCGAGCCAGAACGTCGGCATGATCAAACTCATCAAGGGTGTACCGCGCGGCGAGATCCTCGGCGCCCACATCGTGAGTGATCAGGCGACGGAACTCATCTCCGAGATGGGGCTGGCGCGTCGCCTCGAAGCGACCACGGAAGAGATCATCGTGACCATGCACGCGCACCCGACGATGTACGAAGCGCTGCACGAAGCGGCGCTGGCTGCCGAAGGCCACGCGATTCATTCGTAGCGAAAAAACTCAGCGCCCAGTGCGACCTCTTGCGGGTCGGTTCGGCGAGATTTTCGGGGCGGACGACCTCGAGGCGGTTGGCGGCGTCCATGGCAGTCGACCGCGCCGTCGCCGACCTGAGACGGGCTGATCATCCCGGTGGCTCAGCGAATAAGGCGGAATTGCCTACGAAAGTCACACTGGAACCTGATGTCCCTTTATTGATTTCAGTGCTTTTCGCTTGATTCATTGCCCTCACTGTGGTCTGATTACAGGTAGATGGGTTCGATCGAGATCGGTTTTCGGACCTTTGATCGTCGGCGCCGTGGCTGCGCCGGCTTTTGTTGTGTCGTGATGGGTCGGAATATTTCGATCTGCGCGGCGGGCAGGAGGCGACGGATCGCCGGTGATTGCATCGGACCAATGCCTGGATAAACACACGAGGATGCTGTGACTCAGCAGACACCGTTTGAGTCACGGCGCGTCGGCGGACGCACGAGAGGATCACACGAATGACCAGCGGAAAAGCACTCTTCACGATGACGGCATTGGCGGGACTTGCGGTGGCCGCCGCGAGTGGTTTGGCGATCTCATCGTCAGGCGACACCATGACGCGCGCCACATCAGCAAAACAATTTGGCGAACTCACCTTGCCCGTCTCGGCGGTCTTCGCGCCGGACACCACGCCGCGTCAGATGGTTGAAGGCTACAAGCGCATTCTCGAGGTTTACGGTTTCGGTTATGAGCACATGATCGGCGGCGCCGGTCTTGAACTCCAGCCAACAGCATTTCGCTGGCCATCGCCGGTGAATACGCCCGTCAATCTTGAGTATTCATTTGTTCCGGATGGCGTCCAGACGGGCATGGGCCCGAATTCGATTCACGCGACGTTGACCTCATCGATCGGTCCTGAAGTCACTTGGAAGGCCCGTTTCGCCGAAGCGCTCAATGAGTGGGCTGCGGTCACCGGCTGCACGTACACCGAAGTGAGTGATGACGGCGCGCCTTGGAGCAACTCGTCCGGCAGCGCGACGCGCGGCGACATTCGCATCGTCGCCGGCCCCTTGGACGGCGGCAGCGGCACGCTCGCCTTCAACAGCTTCCCGACCAATGGCGACATGTTCCTTGATCAGGCGGAAAACTGGGGCGCCGGCGCGACGGACCTGTTCTTCCGTCAGGTGATCACGCACGAGAACGGCCACGGCATGGGCCTGGCTCACTCCTGCCCGCAGCAGTCCAACAAGATCATGGAGCCGTTCATCAACACGAACTTCACCGGCCCGCAGCGTGATGATCGTTTGGCCATTCAGTACATGTATGGCGACATGTTTGAGCCCAACAACACGATCGGCTCCGCTGAAGATCTCGATGCGCTCGGTCTTCAGTCCGATGTGCAGTTGCAGCTCTCCAATCTGAGCTTGCGCGACACGGCCGACGGCGACCTCTTCAAGTTTGAGGCGCCGAGCGGTTCGGTCATCAACCTGGCGCAGGCGGCGCCGCAGGGCGTGACCTATCTGGCAGGCGCCCAGAATGGCAATGGCACCTGCCAACCCGGAGTTGCGTTTGATTCGCTTCGCCAGCTTGACGTCGTCATTGACGTGCTGAACTCCGTTGGCGCCGTCATCACCACGATGAACAGTGCCGGCCTCGGTGTTCAGGAAGACATCACAAACTTTGCGCTGACGCAGGGCGGCACGTACTACCTGCGTGTTCGTTCCACTGGCGCCGGCCAGAGCAGCACGCCGATTCAGGAATACCGTCTTCGCTTCAACGTGACGCTCCAGTCCGTTTCCGGCGATCTGAACGGCGATGGCGTCGTGAATGGCACGGATCTGGCGATCCTTCTCTCGGTGTGGGGCACGGACGGCCTGGGCACCGGAGCGGACCTCAACGGCGACGGCGTCGTGAACGGCAGCGACCTCGCAACCCTCCTGTCCTCCTGGACGTGATCGCAAAGATTGACTGAACCACTTCACGCGGCCCGTCGATACCTCGGCGGGCCGTTTTCTTTTCAGGAATCGCCCGTCCGACTTGCCCCTCAGGCCTCCGCGGCGATATGGTGTCGGGCTCACAATCCGGGGTGTAGCGCAGCTTGGTAGCGCGTCTCGTTCGGGACGAGAAGGTCGAAGGTTCAAATCCTTTCACCCCGACTTTTTGATCGATCAAGCCCTTCGACGAGCGCGTCGAGGGGCTTTGTCTTTGTTGGGAAAAGACTTGTGCCGTTAAGGGGGAGCTCGAACAGGTAACGAGCAGCCCCGACTGCGCATTGCAGTTGGCCCGCGGAGAATTGCTGTTACCTGATCGGCGTCAATAACTCGAGACCGCTTAAGGGTCCATTCAGCTCCATCAGTCGTCCTGCAGTGGCTAGTGAACCAAGCGGGACGGGATGCAACCCAAGTTCTGCGACCAGTTTCTGCACATCGTCCACCGCAGAGGGGTCATCCCCTGCGAGAAAGAGCACTCGCCGAAAGCCTGTATCACGGGGGGCGAACATTGTATTCATCGGGAGTGTGTTGAAGGCCTTCACCGTGCGAGCGGACCGGGCCATCCGCGAGACAATCTCACTACCAGAATCATCCCTTAACTCGTCAACTCGGAAATCAGGCTCGTAACTGAGAAAGATGTTGGTTACATCAACCAGAATGCGCCCACCCCAGTCCATTCCCTTCGGCAATGCCTCTCCGATCTTCGTCCACGGAACCGCAAGGAAAACCATTTCGCAATTACAGGCTTTGACGACCGATGATGGAGACAGCCGAGAATCAGCGTACGCCAATCGTTCACTGATACTCTCAGGACCTCGACTGTTCGAGACAAGCACATCGTGGCCCATGTCTACGAACTTGGCCGCCAGTGTCATGCCGACTTCGCCTGCACCAATGATGCCAATCCTCATTGCGATTCCTTGTACGTACTCGACAATCCGCAAGGGCTCCCACACAATTGAATCGAACGCGGAACAATCGCAGTGTTCGCGTGGAGAGCTGGGGTCCGAGGGGCGATTCATCTCTTCGCGGGTTGATTTACACTTGGGCGTAACCACCATCGACGAACACTTCGCTTCCGGTCATGTTGCTGCTGTCGTCAGAGGCGAGGAATGCGGCTACTGCTGCGGTCTCGGCGGGGTCGGCAAGACGCCCGAGCGGGGTGCCCTGAATCAGCCCTTCGACGAGGGCTTGCTTCCCTTCGGGTGTGTCGGCGATCTCCATGAGACCCGGTGTTTCAGTCGCGCCCGGGGAGAGGACGTTGACGCGGATGCCGGTGCCCCTGAGGTCCAGCGCCCAACTCCGGGCGAGATTGCGAACGGCGGCCTTGGAGGCGCTATAGACACTGAATGCGGGTGTGCCCATGATGCCCGTGGTCGAGCCGATCAGGATGATCGAACCGCCTGCACCCAGCAGCGGCAAGGCCTTCTGCACGGTGAGTATTGTGCCTTTGACGTTGACGCCAAAGGTCTGATCAAATTGCTCAGCGGTGATCTGCCCGAGCGGCGCGACCGATCCGCCGCCGGCGTTGGCGACGAGGACATCGAGACGACCACGCTCGGCCTTGACGGTCTCGAAGAGGAGGTCAAGTTCCTCAGCCCTCGCGATGTCGCCCTGCACGGCACGGATGCGAGGACTGTTGATCTGCGCCACGGCGTCATCGAGGACTCTTTGTCGTCGGCCTGTGATATAAACGAACGCGCCTTCGTCGACGAAACGCTTGGCGGTTGCGAGCCCGATGCCAGAGGCGCCGCCGGTGATGACGGCTGTTTTTTCCTTCAATTTGCACATGTCGAGGGCTCCTGATTTGGGGTGAAACAGAGCATATCTACCACTTTCCTATTGACAAGTATGCACCTTTTGGTAAGTATAAAGAAATGTCGCAAAGGAGTACTGCTCAAACAGATTTTGTCTGTGGCCTCGACGCCGCGCTCCGCGTGGTCGGCGGCAAGTGGAAGCCGTTGATCTTGCATTTTTTGTACCGAGGACCTCATCGTTACGGCGAGTTAAAACGCTGTATCTCGGGCGTCAGCGACAAGATGTTGATCCAGCACCTCAAAGAACTCGAGGCGCATGGCATCGTTTCACGGAAAGATCATCACGAGGTGCCGCCACGCGTGGACTACGCACTAACGAGGCTTGGCAAGAGCTTGGCGGAAGCCTTAATGCCGCTTTGCGACTGGGGCGAGCGGAACAGAAAGACCATCGCGTCACGACTTGGAAAAGCCGGAGGGGCAAAAGGGAACGGGTGACCGCCTTTCTAGACTCCACAGACCGATTTGGGCCACGAAAAGTTCCACTGGAGTTCTGTCACCCCGATTCTTAAGAAAGTGTCTTACCGGTTGATGTCTTACGAAAATTGATTCTTGCGGAGCGCTAATTCCGGATGAATCGGGCACGATGCTAGCGACCGTAAGGCGTCAACTGCTGTGATCCAATCCCGGCTGACCATGCGTTCCCTTCGCGATTTCCTCCAGCTGTGCACCCTGTAGGCGGCAGATGCGCCAATTGGGCAAGATGGTGGCGCCCAGCCGCTGATAGAAGTCAATCGCGCGATCATTCCAGTCCAGCACGATCCATTCAAACCGGGCACACCGGCTTTCGATGGCGATACTTGCCAGGTAGGACATCGCAGCGGCGCCGATTCCATGGCCGCGAAATTTAGGTTCAATGAACAGATCCTCGAGCCACAGCGCGCGACGGCCCATCATGCTGGTGAATGAGAAAAAGTAGATGAGGTAACCGATCGGTGATCCGTGTGCGCAGATCAGCACAGCCTGCGCCGCTGGGTCCGCGCCGAAAAGTGATTCGCGAAGAGTCGCTTCAGTGGCCGTGACGTCGAGTTTCTCGAATGCGGCCATCGATCGGATGAAGGTCATCAAGAGCGGGATGTCGTCTTCGGCGCCGGGTCGAAACTCAACATCCAGGCCGGCATCCGTAGTTCGCGCTGAAACGCTTTCAAAGTTCGATGGCATATCAGCGCCCTTTCACTGGTGTGTCCTCTGCGCCAACCGCGTTCAAATCGAGCCAACCACGGCCTCGCGTGGGTGCGTTCGTCGACAATGCGTAGCGCACGGCGTACGTCGCGAGCAGACGAGTTGAGTCAAGCACTGGAAGCGGTGAGTTATGGTTGTCAATGATCAGGGGAATCTCGGTGCAGCCGAGAATGACACAATCTGCGCCGGCTGCACTGAAGTCTTGAATCACATTGATAAATTGCTCCGTCGTCTTCGGTTGAAACACGCCGCGGCACAGTTCATCGAAAATGGCTTGGTTGATAAGTCCCCTTGCCGACTCATCGGGGCGCCGCGCCGTCAGGCCGTGCCGGTGAAGCGCGTTTGGATACACCGATCCATTCATCGTCCATTTCGTTCCGAGCAAAGCCGCGTCTTTCCATCCGCTCATTTTCATTTGATTTGCGACGACATCAGCGATGTGGAGTCCCGGGATCGGTAGCGTTTCTACGATCGCTTCAAGCACGATGTGAGCGGTGTTGTCTGGGCAAATGAAGAAATCCGCACCAGCCGCCGCAACCTGTTCGACACCCCGCCTGAGGTGATGCGCAATGATCTGATGGTCGCCAGACTCCCACCCAGGCATGCTCAGCCCCATTGGAATAGCGCTGACCACAATTTCCGGGTGTTGATGCGGACCAAGCAACACTTGACCCTCACGACACACCGTGACGAAACACAACGAACCTCCCTCAGCGCTGTGGGCAACGATTCCGATCCGCTTCATGTTTTAATGATATTTCAAGAGATATTGACCGTCCACAAATTGACTAAAGTGCAATCAACCACCAAGCTTCGGATTGGAAGTTCAACTGGCCGATGCGTATGGCGCATTCATGGGGTCAATTTCGTTCAATTGCATTTTGCGCGACCGGGCCCACTGAAGCAGCGCGACGCCTCCGAACGCGATCGGGGCGCCGATATAGAGCGACAGGCTTGGATCGCGCCTGAAGACAATCGAAGCGGAGATGATCCCGAACACTGGGAGCGTATAACCGTAGAGGCTCGCGAATACGGCGCCCGCACGATGCACGAGCGTGATCATGAGCGCACTTGGGATCGCCGCGCCCAAAATGCCGAGGCCTGCCAACTGAAGCCACGCCGTTTCAGAAAGCTGCAACGACATCGGTGACTCCAGCGTGAACGCAAGGACCCACAGCATCAAAGACGCCATGAACATTGTCATGCCGGCGACGGCCACGGGAGAGTGAGTTTTGGTCCACGTCTCTATGAGAATATTGGACACCGCGCAGCATGTGAATCCGAGCGCGATCATCAGGACGGCCCCGAGCGCCGAAGGTTTGTTGAAAATCTGTTCGGGGCCGATCGCCAGTGTGAGCCCCAGCGTGGCGATGGCTGCCCCGACCCATGCAGGCCACCAAACGTGAGTGGGCTTTGGTGGAAGAGCCACGATCAGCAAGGTGGCGACCGGAAGGACGCAAATCAACAGCGTGGTGAGGTCCGCATCGACGTGTTTGTCGCCCAGCGAGACCATGGCCCACAATATGCCAACCCCGAGCAATCCGATCAGCAACATCCGCCACCAGTCCCGTATGACCGGACGAATAGGGCGCCGCGAAATCACACAGAACAACAGGATCAGGATTGAGCCGATGAACGCGCGGCTCGCGGCCATCGTCAATGGCGTGACGTCGCTCTCGAGCACCTTCACCAGCACATAGCCCCATGCGGCGACGGAGGACACCAACAGCAACGTGATCACGTTCAATTTCAACGCAATGGCTCCCACCGGTTGACTCGGACCATTGCTGTGTCGGGATTTTCAATCGGCCAATTCGCGGGACTTCAGAGTTATGTGAACGAATAGCTGGCGGACCATGACGTTTTGGCGAGTGTGCGACTCACCAAACGGGTCGATAACGCATTGAGACCTTTGTCCCAAAGGCCAACGAATAGATCGATGAAATCCTCGGGGAGCTCAGTCGCATCGTCGTCAACGGGTGGGAATTGCCATGCGGCGGAAAGTGACGCAGAAAATTTCATGCCAGCCCAAACGACGACTATCGAGCACCTCGGTTCGGCGGGCCTGGTCGATTTCGGCGCGGCCGATTTGGCGGACCGTTGTGTCCGCGGAGGTCAAAGCTCGGGTCCGGCTCGCCTCTGAAAAGGCGAGGGACATAGGGATAATCGTTGGTCACGACGTAGTAATACGTGCCTTCAGGAAACTCCGGCGTGGGGCCAGTGCGGCCGTTGCACGCGTCGAGGTCGCCTGAGCCTGCGACATACTCATAGTCCTGGTCATAGGTTCCGTCATACGCGCCAGGCGGCGCGCCCACCGGGCGGTCGCCGGGCCTCAACTGGTAACTCGATTGCAACAGCACAATCTCGCCATTGGTGCGGTCGGCGTCTTTGTGGCCGTAGGGGCCATAGATCGGGAAACCATCTGCCGCCCAGCCAATCAGCGTCATGCGCGTTGTGTCAGTAACAAGCGGGACCGGCACGCCGTGATAGTGATAGGCGCCGTTGGGCTGAACGTGCGCGTGATTGGCGTCGATGCCGAGGCTTCCATGGTTCGGATCCGCTGCTTCGCGCCAGCCGGAATTTGGATCCTTTTTCCAGAATTCGGCGGTGAACGGATCGAAGAGAACGCCATTGAGCGCGATGCCGAATGGTTGGCGCTCATACGGCAAGGGTTTGTCGCGCGCTTCGGGCGTGATCGGCACACGAAAGTGGTAGTTCTGAGTCGCAATCGCGTTCGGATTGCCGGGACCGGGGAAGTGGCCGGTGTCGTGGTTGGGTAGACCGTTGGCGTCTATGTGCCGATAGTCGCCGCGTATTTGAATCGTGACCTTTGATTCGCCAGGAGGCGGAACTTCCGTCTGAGACATCGCGCGTTGCGGGTTCTGGTTATGGCCAGGATGAGCCGCGCTCTGATTCGAAATCAGGGCAAGGCAGGTCAGGGCCATTCCGGCGCCGAAGAGGTGGTGGGTCATTGAGAATACATCGGCGTTGAGCGTTCGGATTATTTTATCGTTCATATCATTTTAACGCTGAGGCGTACCTGTTATTGCAGCATGATCGCTGAAGGTTTTTGGTCCAATATTCATTCGAGCCGACGTTCTATCCATTTTGCAACAATCCAACACGTTGGAAAGTATTGATGAGTACACCACTTGACGTAGCGTTCGAGCTGATGAGCGCGAATTCGCTTGGTTTGGCAGATTCCGAATAGAATCGCTTTCCCTGACCAAAAAAGAGTGGATACACGCACAGCACTACTTCGTCGACAAGGCCTTCGTCGAACAGGATGTGCGTCAGTGTTGCGCTTCCCCAAACGATGAAGTCGGCGGCGCCTTCATTCTTGAGTGTGCGAACACGGCCGACAATATCGGTCCCCAAATCCTTGGCCGGTCCCCATTCCAGACTGTCAGGCCGTTTGGTGGCGACGTATTTGGTCGCAGCGTTCAGCCGATCCGCCATTGAGCTCGACGGCGCCTTCGGCCAGTAGCCGGACCACAAGTCGTACGTGCGGCGACCAAGCAAGAGGTCAAAGTCGGCGCCTTGTGCTTCGAGCACTGCCGCAAACCCGTCCACGCTCCGGTACGGCGCCATCCAACTGCCTTTGGCGAACTCTTCGCTGTAATCGCCCGGCGCGCCGGGCTCGATCACGCCATCCAGAGAGGTGTGTTCAAAGACTCTGAGTTTTGGCATATCGAGCCCCTGATTCATCGAGCGATCTTCGCAACGGAGACGTCGGGTGCGTCACTCGGCGACGATTCGCTTGATTGCATCGCCATCAATCTTCACCATCGTCATCATTGCCTGCATCGCTTTGGCGGCGGTGTCGTTGTCATCGCTTGTGATGAATTCAATCAGCGACTTCGGATCGATCTGCCAGGAGACGCCGAAATGATCGGTGATCCAGCCACAGGCGACGGGTGTCCCGCCGGCTTCGACGAACTTGTTCCAGTATTCATCGACCTGCTCCTGCGTGTCGCAGAGCACGGCGATGGAGATGGCGTTTGTAAACGTGAACTGCGGCCCGGCGTTGAGGGCCGTGAACGGGCGACCGTCGAGTGTGAATTCAACGGTCATGACACTGCCCGTCACAAACGGCGACTCCGGCCCGAGATCAGGGTAGCGTGAGATGCGCGTGATCTCGGAGTTCGGGAAGATCGACGTGTAGAAACGCGCCGCTTCCTCGGCTTGATTGTTGAACGTCAGGAATGTGCAGATGTCTGGCATGGGAGAATTCTATCATTTGCGAACATGAATTTTGGCTAATATTTGCTGCTGCGACGGGCGGTGCAGTGAATCCACAACGAGACTCAATTCGCCAGCAATGGAGATTCGCGGCGACGATGTTTTCATTTTTGTTCAATGACGATGAAGTCTCATTCCGAAACGATGAAGCGACGAATGCTCAATCGGTATTTTATCATTCAGATCGCGCAGAGGTAAGACTCTATGACGATCGCACCTCATGGATTCTCCGCTCCGCCAATACCCGCGGTGTGATAAAGCCAAGTCGCATTTTAACTGGCCGATGCGGATGGCGCGCTCTTGGGGTCAACTTCGTTCAATCGCACTTTGCGTGATCGGGCCCACTGAAGCAGCGCGACACCGCCGAATGCAATTGGAGCGCCGATATAGAGCGACCGGCTCGGGGCGCTCCTGAAGATAATTGAGGCGAGGATAATCCCGAACACTGGAAGCGTGTAGCCATAGAGGCTCGTGAAGCCAGCGCCCGCGCGATGCACAAGCAGAATCATGAGCACGCTCGGGATCGCGGCGCCAAGAATGCCGAGGGCGGCCAACTGCATCCATGCCTTTCCGGAAGGCTGTAACGAGAGTGGCGACTCCAATGCAATCGCGAGGATCCACAGCATGACCGACGCCATGAACATCGTCACACCCGCGACCGCTACCGGCGAATGAATCTTGGTCCAGGTCTCCACGAGCACATTGGCCACAGCGAAGCCGGTGAATCCCAAGGCAATCATCAGGACGGCGCCGCGCGCTGAGGGCTCGTCGAAAATCTCTCCGGGGCCGATCGCAAGGAAGAGCCCCAACGTGGCCACGGCCGCACCGATCCAGGCTGGCCACCAAATGGGAGAAGACCTTGGCGGAAGGGCGATGATCAGCAACGTGGCAATAGGAATGACGCAAATTAACAGCGTGGTGAGATCCGCATCGACATGCTTGTCTCCCAGCGAGACCATGGCCCACAACATGCCGACGCCAATCAATCCGATCAGCAACATTCGCCACCAGTCTCGGACGAGCGGCATGATCGGGTGGCGCGCAATCACACAGAATGACAGGATCAAGATTGCGCCAATCAGGGCGCGACTCGCGGCCATTGTCAGCGGCGTAAACTCAGGCTCGAGCAACTTCACCAGCACATATCCCCATGCGGCGGTGAAGGACAGGATCAGCAACATGATCACGTTCGATCTCAAGGCAATGGCTCCCATCTGTTGGCGTTGACCCTCTCTGTGTCGGAGATTCTCCTATAGATTCGATAGACTTCTAAATTATGGAAATGAACGACTGGCGGGGCGAGATGCTCGCTCGCGTCCGCACGCTCATCAAGCAGGCTGACCCTGACGTCATTGAAGAGGTCAAATGGCGGAAGCCATCCAACCCGGCGGGCGTGCCAACATGGTCGCACGAAGGGTTGATCTGCACGGGTGAGACCTACAAGGACAAAGTGAAGTTGACGTTTGCGAAGGGCGCCGCGCTTGAGGATCCTTCGGGGCTCTTTAATGCGAGCCTTGAAGGCAAGGCCCGGCGCGCCATTGACCTTTTCGAAGGGGACACGATCGATGCGAAGGCGTTCAAGGCGCTGATCCGCGAAGCGGTGGCGCTCAATGCTTCCGTGTGAAACTTTGCGCACTGCACATTGAGCGCCGCGGCCCGATTAGTACTTTTGCCGCTGGCGCTTCGGGCCTGTGGCCGAAGCAATTCAAGCAAAAGCCGCGACTCAGACCTATGCCAGAACGACGATGAGATGTTTCACCACAGGGGCGCAGAGGGCGCAGAGAATTTCCCTCGGAATTGGAACTCTGCGGTCGCTGCGCCTCTGTGGTAAATCAGTCCCACTTCAATGGGTGTCCGTGAAAGGAGCGAGTCATGCCGCACACCGTTCAATTGCACCGTGTCCTGCGCGCCACGCCTGACCGTGTCTACCGAGCGTTCATCGATCCCGACGCCATGGTCAAGTGGATGCCCCCGAACGGCTTCACCGGCACGGTGCATGAAACAGAAGTGAAAGTCGGCGGCGGCTACCGGATGTCGTTCACGAATTTCACCACCGGGAGCAGCCATTCCTTCGGCGGCGAATTTGTCGAGATCGTTCCGAACGAGCGCCTTCGCTACACCGACCGATTTGATAGCCCGCACTTCCCCGGTGAAATCCAAGTGACAGTCAATTTCAAGAAAGTCACCGTCGGGACCGAACTCGAGATTCTTCAGGAAGGGCTGCCGGACGTCATCCCGAATGAGGCGTGCCATCTCGGCTGGCAGGAGTCGTTGAATCTGCTGGCGTGCCTCGTCGAGGCTGAGATTCCGGACTGACTCAGCAAAATTGCTCGCGTCGGCTGGGTCAAGTCGGTACTTTCATCGCGAACAGACTGACGGGCTCGGCGCGATGGTCGCCGGCCGTCTGGCTCTGCACGCATGCAAGCTGGTGAGGGTTCAGGGTGGCGGTCACGGACGCAACGACATCGCGCCATGCAGCATTCGTCGCGCGCGACGTGCCGGCGATCCGGTCACGCTTCCCGGCCCTGCGCGGCCCGGACGTGCTGCTGGACAACGCCGGCGGATCGCAGGTTCCTGATATCGTCGCTGATCGAATCCGCGACTACATGCTCACGAACTACGTGCAGCTCGGTGCGGCGTATGCCACGTCAAAGAAATGCGGAGAGACAGTCGCTGCGGCGCATCGGCTGATTGAACTTTTCTTCAACTGTCAGGGCGCCGGCGCGGCTGTTCTCGGCGCCTCGTCCTCGGCGCTCCTGAACAATCTTGCGAACGCTTACGCCGCCGATGGGCCGGGGAAGCGCAACGAGATCATCGTCTCCGAGGCGAATCACGAGTCGAACATTGGCCCGTGGAAGCGGCTGGAGCGGCGCGGCTTTCGAGTCCACTTATGGCGCGTCGATCCGGCGCGGCATACGACACCACTTGATGCGCTCGACGAGATGCTTTCGGATCGCACGCTGGTCGTCGCCTTCCCTCATGTCACGAACATCTTTGGCGGCGTTGAAGATGTGGCAACGATTTGCGCCCGTGTGCGGGACGCCGGCGCGCGGAGTGTGGTGGACAGCGTGGCCTATGCCCCGCATCGGCCGCTGGATGTGCAAGCGATAGGATGCGATTGGTGTGTGTATTCGACGTACAAGGTTTTCGGGCCGCACATGGGGGCGCTGTTCGGAACGCACGAGGCGTTTGCGGAGGTCGAGGGGCCGAACCATGCTTTTGTTCCGAAGACCGACGTTCCAAGGAAATTTGAGCTGGGCGGCGTCAACCACGAGGGCTGCGCCGGGCTGCTCGGGCTGTGGGACTACGCCGCGTGGCTTGTGGGCGCTGATGCGTCAGCCGCGCCGGATCGGGAGACCCTTCGGCATGCGTTCGAAGTGATGGACCAATTGGAGCGACCGCTTCAGGAGCGGTTGATTGGATGGATCGGCTCGCAAAATGATGTTCGTATCGTTGGGCCGGCCACGGCCGGACCGGAGCGTTTGCCGACCATCAGCATGGTGGCGCCGGGTCGATCTTCGAAAGGCATTGCGGAGTCACTGAACGCTTCCGGGCTTGGAGTTCGCCATGGTCACTTCTATTCGAGGCGGCTTGTGGAGGCGCTCGGGCTTGTGCCGGAGGACGGCGTCATCCGGGCCAGCTTTGCCCATTACAACACGATGGAGGAGGTCGATCGGCTCATCGAGGCGCTCGAACGAGTCATGAATTGAGCGGCCGGACCAACCTCGTCTTCAGATTTCATAAAAAACCACTTGCCAGAGGGGGCTAGTGGTGGCTATTTTTTCCGTCCTTCGCCAGCGTGCGGCGAAGGCCTGCACTCACCACACGCAGGCAAGGTCATCTCCACACAAGACAAAGCGCTCGGTTCGCCGTTTGACGCTTTGCAGGCTTTCAGCTCGGAAAGGGGTTGGGTCTGTGGCAACCATCGGTACACATTGTTTGCTTGAGCTCTACGGATGTCCGCTCGAGCTTCTGAACGATCACGACTACGTCATCGAGACGCTACGTGCGGCGGCCGAACGCGCCGGCGCCACGTGGCTCAGCCATGCGTCTCACCAATTCACGCCCCAAGGCGTGACGGCCGTCGGACTGCTCTCCGAATCGCACATCTCGATTCACACCTGGCCCGAAGATGGCTTCGCCACCGCCGACGTGTTTACGTGCGGCGATGTCGCCATGCCTCAGATCGCGTGCGAAATTCTTAAAGAAGCGTTCCAGTGCACACGCTTCGAAATGAAGACAATCAACAGATCGCAGAATCTGTTTGTGGACTGTCAGCCGCTCGATACGGCGATGGCTCCTGTCTGACGACCTCACCGAACCCTTTTTGATTTCCAGGAGGTGCGCATGGCAGGCGCCGAATTAAGAGCAGACGTTTGGATTAACGAATACCTCAGCCCGTGGGACATTTATTCACACGGCGTTACGCGAATTCTTGCAGCAGCCCGTACTCAATATCAGGACATGCAGATCGTTGAGAGTGGTCTCTATGGGAAGGGACTCGTCCTCGACGGCAAGTGGCAATCCTGCACGGGCGACGAATTTATGTATCACGAGCCGCTGGTTCACGCCGCGTGCGTCTTGCACGGAGCGCCGGAGAGTGTTCTGGTGCTGGGAGGCGGCGAAGGCGCGACCGTCCGCGAAGCGCTGCGCTGGTCGAGCGTGAAGCGCGTCGTCATGGTTGATATTGACGGCGAAGTGGTGGAGGCGTGCAAGAAGCACCTTCCCGAGATGCATCAGGGCGCTTTTGACGATCCGCGGACGGAGCTGGTCATTGGTGATGCCTTGGGCTACCTCGATGACACGGCTGGCGAATGGGATGTCGTCATTTCAGATCTGTCAGATCCGATCGAGGAAGGGCCGAGCTTTGCGCTCTTTACGAAGGAATACTTCGAAAAAGTGAAGAGGGCTCTGAAGCCGGGCGGTGTGTTCGTTGTGCAGTCGGGCCCGGTGTCGCCGCCGGAGATCGAGGCGCACGCGCGGCTCGCCAGCACCGTGCGCAGTGTGTTCGGCGCGAGCCGCAGTTATGCGAGTTATGCGCCGAGCTATGGAGCGCCGTGGAGCTTCATCATCGGCGGGCCAGATCCGATTGACGTGCCCGGCGTCGCGGCTGTCGATCGCTTGCTCAAGGAGCAGGGGGTCACAGGACTGCGCATGTTCGATGGTGAGGCCATGCAAGGCGTGTTCAGCTTGCCGAAGCATCTTCGTGAGGCAATTGCAAACGAGACGACGGTCTACACGATGGCCAGCCCGCGGAAGTTCTTTGGCAAGAACGAAGTCGGCGCCGCGAACTAACGAAATGGCTGCCTAAATCATTGTGCCACTGCTCTTGAGCAGTGATTCTGCAAAGCAGGTGTACTCAACGGGGACACTGCTCAAGAGCAGTGGCACACGTCTGCTGAAGTCGGCTGTTCCGATTCAACTGCAGTTCGTCTGCCAAACGGCCAGCAGTGCGGCGAGGTCGGCGCCGTCGGTTACGCCATCGTCCGTGAGGTCGGTTGCGGCGCCGCCCCAGTTGCCGAGCAGTGTCGCAAGATCCGAACCATTCACGACACCGTCGCCATTGAAGTCCGCCGGGCAAGGCGCAAGAACCGGCTCGGAAAGGACGACAAATGCGCGTCCGGCGAGCGGGATGTCCCTGCTCGCCAGCGGCGCGCCAAGAAACATGTCGCACAGGCCATCTGCGTCGAAGTCTTCACCACCGGCGCACGCCCAGCCGAGCCAGTCCATCTCGTTCGTGCCCGTCACCGTGCCAATGATTTCATTTCGCGCAATCGAAATCGCGTAAGCGCGGCCGGTGTGATCGATGGGCGCCGCGGGATCGGCGTCGTTGCCGGGGGCGCCGACGATGAGATCGGGAACCCCGTCGCCGTCGATGTCGCCGCCGCGCGCCACGTTGGCGCCGAACTTGTCGGCGACGGCTTCGCCGGTGAATGCGGTGATTTCACTTCCCGTCGCGCCGCTGATGACCGCCACGCGACCGGCGTGCGTTCCGGCTTCGCCATTGAATGCGGCGCCGACTGCAATATCTGGAACGAGATCACCATCGACGTCACCGAGATTCGTCAAGCCAAAGCCGAAAAGTTCGTCGAACTCCAGACCATTGAGCTTTCGCAGCACGGATCCATCGACGCCGGAGAAAACGGTCACACGACCGGAATCAATTTGCGGACCGTCAAAGCGCGGCGCCGAAACAGCGATGTCTTCAAAAATGTCGCCATTCAAATCGCCAATGCAGACGACACGCCAGCCGAAGAGCTCATCCGGCTGAGTTCCGTGAAAACTGTGCAACAACTCTCCATTGGCGCCGGAAAAGACGTAAGCGCTTCCAGCCGCGGGCGCGCCGACGCTGCTCGTGAGGGCGCCGACAATGATGTCGTCCTGGCCGTCGCGATTGATATCGCCGGCGCCATTGACGCTCCAGCCAAATTCGGATGGCGCTGTCAGACCAGTGAGTGTGTGAAGTCGCTCGCCGCTGACAACGTTGAAGACATATGCGCGACCGGCGTCATCTCCGCCAGCGTCATTCAAATTCGCGCCGACGACGAGTTCATCAGCGCCGTCGAAGTTCATGTCGCCGGCGTTGCCAACGCAGAATCCGAATTGGTCGCCAGTCACTTCACCGTCGAAGAACGTTGACCGGGAACCATCGGGACCGAAGTACACATACGCGCGGCCTGCATTGTTTGGGCCTGCGAATTGCGAGCCAACGGCAAGGTCGCCGAAACCGTCTCCGTCGAAGTCGCCGGCGGTGACACTGTTGCCAAATGCTTCCCCAACGATGGCGCCGCCAACATTGAGGACCGCATCTGAGGTTGGTCGGTCCGGCGCGGCGCCCATGCCGAGGCACGGAATGAGCAACCCGGTCAGAGCGACCAACGGCGTGACCGATGCGCGGCGACGAAGGCTCGGCATGTCTCTCTCCTCAGCAGCGATCAAAAAAAAGACCCGCGGGCGGCCCACCGACCCTCCCGCGAGCCCACTCTCTCATACATCAGAGTAAACCGCACCACGCCTTGCGGCAATGAGAAATCGACCAAACTCTGCATGGATTGCCCCACGTATTCTCGCTGGGCGACATAAGTCGGGTATCACAGCCTCAGAACGGCGAAATGACCGTTTCCCCGATAGAGTCTGGCCTTTCCCAGGGCGGGTAGCTCAGTGGCTAGAGCGTTCGCCTTACACGCGAGTGGTCGTGGGTTCGAATCCCTCCCCGCCCATTTTTCTCGAATGCCTCTGGGAACCGTATCCTGCCACTTCATGGGCTTACTGATCGACATGATCTATGTGCTGGTGGCGGCCGTCACTTCGCCGTTGTGGGCACGCAAGAGCCGCACAGGCTGGTCAGAACGTTTCGGACGGATCGAGGCACTGCCACCGTCGTCGCGGCCCAGAGTGCTGATCCATGCCGTCTCAGTGGGGGAGGTGGGTCTCACACGTCCGCTCGTGGATCGCCTGCGGCGGGAAGTGGATGTCGTAGTTTCCGCGACGACGGACACTGGGATTGCCAGAGCTCACCAGTTGTTTGATGAAGCGGACGGCGTCCACGTCGTCCGATATCCGCTTGACGCCTCATGGGCGGTGCGGCGGTTTCTCAACGCGGTGCGCCCGGATCTCGTGGCGCTTGTCGAACTCGAACTTTGGCCGAACTTCGCGCGCATCTGCGGGCAGCGCGGCATTCCGATCGGGATCGTCAATGGCCGACTGAGTCATCGTTCGGTGGGTGGCTATCGCAAAGCGAGACCCGTACTTGGCCGTTGGTTTCGTTCACTGGCGTTTTGCGCGGTTCAGGATGGGGTGTATCGCGAGCGATTTGTTTCCGTCGGGGTGGACCCGGCCCGCTGCGTTGTTGCGGGAACGATGAAATGGGACGCGGCGGAGATCGCTGATCATGTGGACGGTGCGGAGGCACTTGCCGCGGACCTCGGCATTGATCGCGCGCGGCCGCTCATAGTCGCCGGAAGCACCGCGCCGGATGAGCACGCATTGCTTCATGAGGCAACTCCGCCGGGTGTGCAACTCTTGTGTGCTCCGCGCAAGCCGGAGTGGTTTGATGATGCAGCGGCGGCGCTTCCAGGATGCGCTCGCCGAAGCAAGAGCACGAGCGCGATTCCCGGCGCCGATCGGTTCCTGCTCGACACCATTGGCGAATTGCGCATGGCGTATGCGCTGGCGGA
Organism: Phycisphaerales bacterium; assembly: GCA_029260345.1. Taxonomy (GTDB): domain Bacteria; phylum Planctomycetota; class Phycisphaerae; order Phycisphaerales; family UBA1924; genus OFTM186. The sequence continues at coordinate 526,166 of JAJDDK010000006.1, forward strand.
CGTGGTGGTCGTGGGGAGGTCGTTCGGTGAGTTGTACGGGTCCGACCCCATGGAGCCTGCCGCGCTTGGCAAGCCCGTCGTCATCGGGCTGAGCGTTGCGGACTTCCAGACGACGGTTGACGCGATGCTCGCAGATCAGGCCATTGTGCAAGTCGATCGCGATGCACTGCCGCAAGCATTGTCCCAACTCATTTCAGATGAATCGCGGCGGCGCGCGTTTGGTGAACGCGCCCGCGATTGTGTGCGACAACACCAAGGCGCTACGGAGCGACACGCGCGACTGATTTTTGATCTCATAAGGGCTGCGGACGCGACAGTGGGCCCAGCCGCGAACCATCAGAACAGCGAGGCACAGCATGTACGGACATGACGCATTTGGCGCCGCATGGAGGGCAACGGGAGGCATGAGCACCGAGGGCGCCGGGCAGGCTCGGCGCGCCATCTCACAAGCCGAGGAGCTTGAGGCGCGATGCAACCGCCTTGCCATTTTGTGTGAAGCGATGTGGACGCTGTTGCGTGATCAACTGCAACTCACCGATGAGCAGCTGCTCGACCGCATTAATGAGATTGATCTGACGGATGGTCGGCTCGATGGTCGAGTCGAGCGCGGCAGCGCCATTGTCTGCCACTCATGCAATCGCCGCGTGGCGCGCAAATTTGCGAAGTGCATGTATTGCGGCGAGCCGCTCGCGCACGATCCGTTTGCGTGAATCAAGTCAGCAGCCGAACCGCTTCAGCGTGGACTCGACGCTTTGGGCGTAGTGGCCCCCGAAGAGCCGCACATGAACGAGCAGGGGGTAGAGGTTGTACACATCGCGGCGTGATTCAAAAAAGCCTTCGCGAATCGTCCGGCGCTCGTTGTATGCGGCGTAGAACCGATCCCCAAACGTCGAAAACAGCCCGATGAAGGCGAGTTCGATTTCGGCGTCGGCGAAATAGATCGCCGGGTCGATGAGCGCCGTGATGCGACCCTTGTCGCTCAGGACATTGCCGGACCAAACATCACCGTGAATGAGTGATGGTTTGTTTGTGGCGCCCAGAACTTCGTCGAGGTGTTCGGCGAACCTTTCGATTCGCGAAAGCGTCGTAGCGGGCAGCGCGCCATGTTTCATCGCCATTTGTGCCACGAAAAGCAGGCGGTGTTCGCGGAAGAATTCAATCCATGATTCTGTCCATGGGTTGGGCTGGGGCAGGCTCCCGATCACGGTGTCCCGGTCGAAACCGAACTGTGGCGACCCGATGGCATGCAGTGAGGCCAGTATTTCGGCGGCGTGTTCCTCGGCGTTTCCGGAGGCGCCGGTCGATCCCGGCATGTGTTGCATGATCAGTATGCCTGGCGCCTCGGCAATGACTTCCGGCACGGGCGCCGCTGTCCGCTCCTTCAGGAAGCGCAGCATGAATGCTTCGGTCGCCAGCGTTTGGTATTGAGGGTCATCAATCTTTGCCACGATGCGCAAGCCGTCGGGAAGATCGGCGCGCACAACCTGCGCGACACATCCGCCGGACATTGGCGCAAGACGCACCGGTCGAACGCCCAGCGCTGATTCGATGATGTCAAGAAGGAGGTCGGACATCATCGCCACAGTACATCCCGCGTTCGCGGCGTACCATGTCGGCCATGAGCGTCAACGATGACATTGCGCGGCTTCTCGATGAGACCGCTGAAATGATGGAGCTGCTGGGGGAGAACCGTTTTCGCGTCGCCGCGATGGCGCGGGCGGCGCGTGTGATCTCCGGCATGGGGGATGACATCGCGACGATCGCTGAGGACCGCAAGAATCTCACGGCCATCGATGGCATCGGTGACAAGATTGCGGACAAAATTCAGGAATATGTGCGCGACGGGCGCATCGAGGAACATGATGAGTATGCCGCGAAGATTCCCGCCGGCTTGCTTCAGATCTTGCAGATCCCGGGACTCGGTCCGAAGACCGTTCGCGCCATGTGGACGGAGAAGGGGGTCGAGAGCGTTGATGATCTGAAGCGCATCATCGACGACGGGTCAATCCTTGACATTCCGCGCATGGGTCAGAAGACCGTCGAAAACATCAAGGCAGCGATGGAATTCGCGGATCACAGCGGGGAGCGCACGGCGCTGGGTCTCGCGCTTCCGTCGGCGGAGCATGTCATCGCGGCGCTCGAAAAAACAGGCGGTGTGAAGCAGATTGCCTACGCCGGTTCGCTGCGCCGCGGGCGTGACACGATCGGTGACATCGACATCCTCGCGGCGGCGAAAGACGGCGCCGCGCTGGCGGAGGCGTTTCGTTCGATGGACGGCGTCGAGCACGTTCTTGCCGCCGGCGAAACGAAATCATCAATTCGAATGCGTCTTCCGGTCGGGAAAAAAGCACGGCAGATTCAGGTGGATCTTCGCATTGTTCCTGAGGAGAGCTTCGGCGCGGCGCTGCTCTATTTCACTGGATCGAAAGATCACAACGTGCGCTTGCGCGAGCGCGCCCTCAGGCAAGGCTTGACGCTCAATGAGTATGGGCTGTACCCAGAGGACAAGAAGACGAAGGAGTCGCCGCAGGATCGTGGCGTCAAGCCTGTCGCTTCCAAGACTGAAGCTGACATCTACAAAGCGCTTGATCTCCTATACATTCCGCCGGAAGTGCGCGAGGATCGCGATGAGTTCAGCTATGAACCCGGAGATTTTCCGGATCTGATTGAGCGCGAAGACATCGCTAGTGAGCTGCACGCGCATACGACCGCGTCCGACGGGAAACTCAGCATTGAAGAGCTTGCAATCGAAGCGAAGCGGCGCGGCTTTCACACGATTGCGGTCACCGACCACTCCAAGAGTCAGTCAGTCGCCAACGGACTCTCACCGGAGCGACTGCGCGAGCATATCGCGGCGATTCGCGAAGCCAACAAGAACGTGAAGGGAATCACGATCCTCGCCGGCTCGGAGGTCGATATTCACGCCGACGGCTCGCTTGATTACGACGATGACCTGCTCGCGGAACTCGACATCGTCGTCGCGTCGCCGCACTGGGCGCTGACGCAGAAGCCCGCGCAGGCGACGAAGCGGCTGCTGAAGGCGATTGAACATCCGCTCGTGAATATCATCGGTCACCCGACGGGCCGTCTCATCGGCAAGCGTGAAGGCACAAGTCCGGACATCAAGGAACTGGCTGCCGCGGCGAAGGAACATGGCACGGCGCTTGAAATCAATGCCCACTGGATGCGGTTGGACCTGCGCGATACGCACGTGCGCATCGCGATGGAGACGGGCGCCAACATCGCGATTAACTGCGACGTTCACTTGAGCACGGATTTCGACAATCTGCGGTATGGCGTCATGACAGCGCGTCGTGGCTGGATCACGCCGGATCGGTGCGTCAACACATGGCCCGCGAAGAAGCTGGCGACCTGGCTGAAAAAGGGCCGCTGAGTGGGGCGGTCCTGCCGCGTGCAACGCGCGTACAATCCTGCACATGTCGATGGAATCCGACCAATCGCCGCTGCAGATTCGCATTCATGAGCCTTTGTGCGCTGTGTTTCGCCGGCGGCTCAAGGCCGAAGGCCAGAAATACACACCGGAACGGGCCCAGATTCTTGACGCGATCATCAAACTCGATGACGTGTTTGAGGCGGAGCAGTTGCAGGATGAATTGCGCCGCTCTGGGTTCCGTGTGAGCAAGGCGACGGTGTATCGCACACTGAAGCTCCTGCAGGATGCGGGCATTATTCAGCAGGTGCTGCTGGATGCGGAGCAGGCGCGGTATCAGTTGATCTATGGTCGCACGCCGCGCGATTTGCTGATTCGCGTGGACACGAACGAGATCGTTTCCATCGATGCGCCGGAACTGACGGAACTGTGCGAACGTATTTGTCGCGAGCACGGCCTCGCGCTGCAGGGCCGCCGATTTCAGATTTACGCGGCAGGGGACTGATGCCCAGCGCCATCACGCCGGATCATCGAAATCAGACTCTTTGATCTCGCGGCTGATCGTGTAATCACCCTTCATCCAGTTTCCGAGATCCACGAGGCGGCAGCGCCCCGAACAAAATGGAAAGTTCGGCGATTCCACATCAACCGCACCGTCGCAAATCGGGCATTGGGCGGTCTTTGACTCACCAGCGGGTTGCTCTGATTGCTCAGGCTTCTTGGTCATCGCTGGAATGGTAGCTCGCCGAGACGGGCGATCCATGAGTCATCGCCAAGCAGTTGAATTCGCCGCGATTCGGGCTGATCGCCGTCGTGGTGAAACGCAATTCGGAGGGTGGCGTGCGGCAATTCAGCTTCGATTCGATCCGCCCATTCGATGAGCACGACGGCGTGATCGTCGGCGACGTCCGACCAGCCAAGCGAGGCGAGTTCGTTTGCGTCGCGCAGGCGGTAAGCGTCCATGTGAACCAGCGTCGGCGTTGCTGGCCCTCCGGATTCGTATTCGTTGACGAGCACGTATGTCGGACTGCTCACGATGGTAGGATCAACGCCGATGCCGCTGGCGACGCCGCGAACGAAACGGGTCTTTCCGGCGCCGAGCTCGCCGATCAATCCGAGGACGTCACCAGTGCGCAAACGGGCGCCGATCAATCGTCCAAGTTCGATCGTTTCCGCTTCACTGGTTGTCACGAAGTCAATGCGCATTACGACTCGTGATCCCATCCCATCGCGGCGCCATCAATAAATTCGCCATCAGGCGTGCGCACTCGGCAGCCCGATCCGGCATCCACCACACCAACCACTGTGACTGGCGTACCGGCGAGTTCTGCCGGCGCCTCGCCGCGGAGTGTGAAACATAACTCGTAATCCTCGCCGTCCTGCAAGGCGGATCGCCAGTCCGCGCCTTCGGCGCGCGGGAGCAGCGACGATTCGAGCGTGAGGCGCACTCCCGAGGCCGCCGCGATCCGGCCGGCGTCGCGTCCGAGACCATCGGAGAGGTCAATCATTGCCCCCAGCTTGTTTCCGAATGCATCACATAGGGCAGCGCCCTCAAGCAGGCGCGGCTCAAATGACAAATGTCGCCCGGTCGCAAGCGAATTCCCCAGTGAACCGGTCACACAGACGAGATCGCCCGACCGTGCCTGACTGCGCAACACGGCGCCGCGATCGCGATGCGGCGTGCCGATCACCGTCGTCGTGAGCACCGTCGGGCCGTCGGCAATCGCGATGTCACCGCCCACAAGCGGGCACGACCATCGCAGCGCCCAGCGGGCCATGGCGTCGAAAAGCTCATTGGCTTGGGTGAACTCCGAATTGATCGTCGCGGCGGCCAGCGCGCACACCGGTGAGCCGCCCATCGCGGCGATGTCGGAAATCGAACGTGCAATGGCTTTGCGAGCCACCAGATCCAGCGGCGTATCAGCGTTGTAGTGCCGGCCTTCGACAAGCTGATCCGTCGTCAGTAGCGCTGCGGGACCGTTGTCGGTGAGCCGCACGACGGCGCAGTCATCACCCGGGCCGACGACGACGTGTTCGCCAAGGCTGGTGGACCGCTGGTAGATGTGAGCGAGCAGTTCGGACTCACGCATGAGGAGAAAGTACCCGGTAGGCCTGATAGCCGAAACACAAGCTTTGAGAGGCCTGACCCTCCCTAGTACGTCCGATAATGCATGTTACGTTAAACAGGCCCGGATCTGGGAACCCTCAGGCAAGATCCTCAGGCCCTGGTCCCCGGTGGCTGGTCTCCAGTCCCTCGCGTCCCTCAGTTGACCGTCCAGTTCGACAGCAGGAACGCCAGATCAGACCCATTCACTGTTCCATCACCATTGATGTCGGCGCCGGTGCCCGTTCCGGGGCTGCCCCAGACGGACAGCAGGATGGCGATGTCCGTGCCGTTGATCACGCCGTCGCCGTTGAGATCGCCGGGGATGACGCAGTCATCCGTTCGGAAGTTGGCGACGATGATGCGTGAGTTATTGATCGACAACGTGTTGTGCGCCGACGTGGATAGTCCAGGAGCAACGCCGGTCGGTTGGCCACTGAAATTGACATCAGGATTCGAGAAGAATGGGATACGAGGTGCGAAGAGATTCGAGGTTCCCATGACGGTTCGAAAAGCGCCGTTGGGCGCTATGAATCCATGGGAGTAGTCGAAGGCGCCGTTGCTGCCGTCCGCCGCACGATCGTGACGGCTGCCTTGGTTGTGGCCGAGTTCGTGCGGGAAAGACAGGTTGCCGACGGCGCAATCGCGACGAACGACATTGAATGCGAGTGATTGAATGCCGGTGTTGGGAAACACAACGGAGAAGTTCGCGACGCCGCACGCGCCGATGTTGTTGACGATCATACTGACGACGTCGGCGCCAACCTGATCACGCAGCGCGTGTGCGTCGTCCATGAAACCATCGTTGGGATTGGTCAGGCGATCGCGATCAGTGAATCCGTCGCCGCTCTCGTTGTACTCCACCATCGCAAAGCCGGACAGAACAGCGCCCGTAACAATGCCGCTGTTGAAATAGGTCTGATTTGTCGTGGAAACGCAGAGTTGCGCGAACCCCAACATCTGGCTGGAGCCGCCAATGCCTGCGACGGATGCCGGTGTGAAGAGGATGAGGAGCTTTGTTTCGCTGCCGTCATCAACGCAGAAGACCCCTTCCGTCGGCGCATCGGCCATTTCGATGGGCGCTGCTGCTGCGGGTTCGTCCGGTGTGTCACAGCCTGGGAACTTGGTCATATTCAGTTCCTGCACAGCGACGCCACCCGGTGTGGTGCGAATTTCAAACGTGCCAGCTTCGCCAGCCCAGATGTTGCCAAGGACATTCTCACCTTCGCGCACCAGGACCATGGTTCCGCCGATGACGCCGTCAACTGAAGCGCCAATGGAGTAGCTGTCTTCACCGCGATACTCGATGCGATTGGGTCGCACGGTGAGCGCAACATCTTCGAATAACGCCAGCGTTGCGGCGTTGGTTTCCTTCGTCGCCAGTGCATCGAGCACTGCACGATTCACCGCAAGCGCGCCGAGGCGCTGCTGCGTGGGCATCCACGGGAGATCCACGGCGGCGTCAGTCACTTCAGTGAGCGCCGGAATCAGTGTGACGTCGTTGACGCCCTCGCGGTCAGGGTCAGCGAAGGCGGCGGAGGCCGCGATCGCGACAAGGGTCAATGAGAGGGTCAGCGGCTTCAATGTCCGATTCAGCATTGGTGAATTCCCATCGTTTTTTGGACTGCGGTGAGATCTGGATTCTAAACCACCGGCCGCCCTGCTCCCACCATCAACTTGGCGGAACGGGCGAACCGGCTCAAAAATAGGCACATTCTGTCAATCTGGGGCAAGTGAATCAGCCCATTTTCGGACGAACGGCGCCATCCATCTGACGCCGGCCCTCGGGGATTCAGGCTTCCGTCAGGGCTCGCACGCAGGTGTCGATGACGTCATGCATTTTCACGAACTCGCCTTTGCCGGCGTCGCCGCGGTGTTTGTATTCGACGCAGCCTTCGGCGAGGGCTTTGTCGCCGACCGTGAGCCGGATCGGAATGCCGATGAGGTCAGCGTCCTTGAACTTCACTCCGGGCCGTTCGTCACGGTCGTCAACGAGCACGTCGATGCCCGCGTGTGAAAGGTCAGTGGCGAGCTGCTCAGCGGCAGTCATCAACTCCGAACCCGGCTCAATCTTCATGGGCGTGATGAGCACATGGAACGGCGCGATGGCGCCGGGCCAGATGATGCCGTCATCGTCGTGGCTCATTTCGACACATGCCTGCAGCGTGCGCGACACGCCGATGCCGTAGCAGCCCATGATGACGGGCACGCGATCTTGGTTCGGATCGAGCACATTGAGGCCCATTGCTTCGGAGTACTTCGTGCCGAGTTTGAAGATGTGCCCGACTTCGATGCCGCGACCTTCTTCGAGGGTGGCGCCCTTGGCTCGCGGCGACGGGTCCCCCGCCATCGCGTTGCGGACGTCGGCCACCTTTACATAGCTCTGGTTATTCAGGACGTCGCCCATTTCGCGGCGCCAGTTGAAGCGTTTGACGTGGTAGTCCTTCTCGTCAGCGCCGGTCGCCCAGAACATGGGTTTGCCCTTGGCGGCGTCCATGCCCTGCGCGGCGTCAGGATCGACGATGAGGAGGCAGTCCGTACGGCCGACGATCACGCGCGGGCTGACGTAGCCGATGCTGAATCCAGCAGCTTTCGCTTCCGCTTCATCCGCGAGTGCGACGGGTCCACCGGCGGCGGCTTTGACTTTGCCTTCGTTGACGTCGTGGTCGCCGCGCACGACGGCGAGGATCCAGACAGGCGAGACACCCGCCCCACCGCTGTCGTGTCGTTTGAAAACGACGGTCTTGAGCATGTTCGGCGGCTTGACCTTGAGGAACTTCCCTACTTCCTCGATGCCGGGCAGATTCGGCGTGTGAACTTTTTCGAGGTCTCCCGTTGGTTCGCCATCGAACGACCACGCGCGCTCGCCGGTTTCACACTTTTCGACGTTGGCGGCGTAGCCGGTTTCCGGACAGCGCAGAATGATGTCTTCACCGGCGTCGCAGTTCACCATGAATTCGTGACTCGCCGAGCCGCCGATGGGGCCGGCTTCAGCTTCGACGCGAGAGAAATCGAGGCCGCAGCGTTTGAAGATGTTGGAGTATGCGCGATCCATTGCGTCATACGTTTCGCCGAGGCCCCCTTCTCCATCGAGAGTGAGGTGAAACGAGTACGCGTCCTTCATGATGAACTCACGGCCGCGCAAAAGACCGGAGCGCGGGCGGAACTCATCGCGGAATTTTGTTTGGATTTGGTAGAGCGTGATCGGAAGCTGGCGATAACTCGACACGCCGGATTTCATGAGTTCGGTGATGATCTCTTCGTGTGTCGGCGCCAGCGCCGTGATGCGTCCGTGCCGGTCGGTGAGTTTGAAGAGGTTGTCTCCGTAATCGACATCGCGCTTGGTTTCGGCGAAGAGCTCGATCGGCTCCATTGCGGGCATGAGCATTTCGCTCCCTCCCGCGTCGTTCATCTCTTCGCGCACGATGGCGCAGATCTTCTGGAGCGTGCGCCACGCCAGCGGAAGGTAGTCGTAAATGCCCGCGCCGACGCGTCGGATGTAGCCCGCGCGGACCAGCAATTTGTGGCTGATCGCCTCGGCGTCTGCGGGCGGTTCCTTGCTGGTCGGGATGAACGTGCGCGTCCAGCGCTGGATGTCGCCGCGATGGGGCGCCGCGAGGGAATGGGTGTGCGTTTTCGTGCTCATGGAGGGCGGAGTGTACCGGGTGACGCGGGTCCCCGAGCCAAGTGCCCCCAACGATTCATCTGCAAGAGTTGATGTGGAATCTGGTGTGTCGTAGACGCTGAGTCTGAGCGCCGCGAAGGCTCGGGCTTCAGAGCTGTGCTGTCCGGACCTTCGCTCGCGGTCGCTCGCTCAGATCCGGCGTCTTGAGATTGTCGCTTGCACGAAAGTCATCAGCGCGCTGCAGCCGTCTGATTCGGCGCCTGGGATAACTCAAACGCTTCATGCACCGTGCGCAGCGCTTTTTCGCCATCCGCCTTATCGATGATGCAGGAGATCTTGATCTCCGACGTCGTGATGTTGCGGATGTTCACGTCTGCGTCGCCCAGCGCGCGGAACATCGTCGCCGCGACGCCGGTGTGGCTCCGCATGCCGACACCAACGACGGAAACTTTGGCGAGGCCGACATCAATGTGGACGGTGCCGTTCCCGAGTTCATCCACGATGCGCTGGGCGCACGGGCCGGCGTCGGCGAGTTCGGCGTGCTCAACAGTGAATGAAATGGTCACCAGGCCCGAGCCGATTTCGTTCTGGATGATGTCGTCGACGAAGATTTCATCCTCGGCCACTCGGCGGAAAATCGTCTCCGCAGTGCGCGGCGTGTTGGGCACGCCTGCGAGCGTGACACGACCAATGTCGGACTTCAGCGCAGCGCCGGACACAACGATCTGTTCCATCTCGGGGGTCTCCGCAACAATCATGGTGCCCTCATCGGGGCGGTGGCTGTGCCGCACGTGAATGGGCACGTTGAAGTTTCGCCCGCAGAGGACGGCGCGCGGGTGCATGACTTTGGCGCCGAGCGAGGCGAGTTCGAGCATTTGTTCGTAACTGATGCGATCGAGCTTGCGCGCTTCGGGAACAATGCGCGTGTCGGTTGTATAGACACCGTCCACATCGGTGTAGATTTCACAAACATCGGCTTTGAGAGCCGCGGCGAGGGCGACGGCGGTGAGGTCCGATCCGCCGCGACCGAGGGTCGTGATGTCACCAGTACGGTTCACGCCTTGGAAACCCGCGACGACAACCACTTTGCCTTCATCAAGGTGAGTGCGCATGCGGTTGGCGTCGATCGAAGCGATGCGGGCGCGGGTGTGTGAATCCGTGGTTGAAACGCCGACCTGTTGACCGGTGAAGGAAATCGCGGGCAAATCCATCGCCTGAAGCGCCATGCTCATGAGCGCGGCGGAGAGGACTTCGCCGGTGGACAGCAACATGTCGAGTTCGCGCTTGGGAAGGTCCGGGTTGGCCTCGCGCGCGAGTTCGATGAGTCGGTCGGTCGTCTTGCCCATCGCGGAAACGACGACCACAACGTCATGCCCAGCTTCGCGCGCATCACGGGCGCGCTTGGCGCAGAGGCGAATCTTTTCGACCTCTGCGACGCTTGAACCACCGAATTTCTGAACAATCAAGCCCACGACATGCTCCAGCGTGGCATCTCAGGGAGTGAGGCCGACGGCGGCCCGAACAAAGTGCAATGTATCGAATTCCCGACGGACTCCGCGATCACGTGGCTGATGCGGTGCGATCACGGGCTGCGCGCTCAGTGCGGCGGCGCTGGGATTCTTCCAGCACCCGTTTTCTCAGTCGGATCGAGGCCGGCGTGACCTCCACCAGCTCATCGGACTCGATGTACTCGAGGGCGGCTTCCAGCGAGAGCGTGCGCGGCGCCTTCAGGCCGACAAACGCCTCTTTGGTCGCGGAACGAATATTAGTCAGGTGCTTCATGCGCACCACGTTCGCAATGATGTCAGTCTCGCGATTGTGCTCACCGACAATCTGTCCGCCGTACACCTCATCGCCGGGTTTCACGAACATGATGCCGCGGTCCGAGAGTTGCTCCAAGGCGTACGCCGTCACACGACCGGCTTCGGTCGCGATGATCACGCCGTTGCCGCGACGCGGCAGATCACCGATCGTGGGTTCATAGCGGCTGAAATTATGGTGCATGATCGCATTGCCTTGCGTCGCGGTCAGCACGCGGCTGCGCAAGCCGATGAGTCCACGCGCTGTGATGTCGAACACCATGTGCGTGAAGTCTGTGCCGCGCGGCTCCATGTGCTGAAGCTCTGCACGTCGACCCCCCACCAGCTCCATGACCGGTCCGACAAACTCGGTCGGGCAGTCAATCACCAATCGCTCGATGGGTTCGTGAAGGACACTGTCAACGTACTTGGTGACCACTTCGGGTTTGCCAACTGCAATCTCGTAGCCTTCGCGGCGCATGGTCTCGATCAGGACGCCCAAGTGGAGCAGGCCGCGCCCGGAGACGCTGAACTCATCCATGGATTCGCCCGGCTCGACGCGCAGTGCGACGTTCTTTTCAAGCTCGCGCGTGAGGCGATCGCGAATCTGGCGGCTGGTTACGAATTTGCCTTCGCGTCCGGCGAAAGGTGAACCATTGACGATGAACGTCATCGACAGCGTGGGCTCGTCGATCGTCACGGCCGTGAGCGCTTTGGCATTTTCCGGGTCGGCAAGCGTGTCGCCGATTTCGACTTGCTCGCCGCACACGACGGCGCACAGATCGCCGGCGCTCACTTCGTCAACTTCGACGCGACCGAGACCCTGAAATCGCCACAATCCGCTGATGGCGGTGTCCACACGCGGATGTTTCCGCCGGAGCTGGGCAATGCGCTGACCCTTGCGAATGGTTCCCTCGTAGACGCGGCCGATGCCGATGCGTCCGAGGTATTCGCTGTAATCCAGCGTGGTGATCAGCATCTGGAGCGGCGCTTTGCGGTCGCCGCCGGGCGCCGGGATGTGCTTCACAATGGAATCAAACACCGGACGCAAGTTCTCGCCAGGCTGATCGGGATCATCACCTGCCCAGCCGGCACGGGCGGAGGCGTAGATCACCGGGAACTCAAGCGCATCGTCATCGGCGCCAAGTTCGATGAACAGGTCAAGCACTTCATCAACGACTTCGTGCGCGCGAGCGTCGGGACGGTCGCACTTGTTCACGACCAGCACGAATCGAAGACCGGCTTCCAGCGCCTTGCTCACGACAAAACGCGTCTGCGGCATCGGGCCTTCGAAAGCATCCACCAGCAGGATGGCGCCGTCCGCCATGCGCAGGACGCGTTCGACCTCGCCGCCGAAATCGGCGTGACCGGGTGTGTCGATGACGTTGATTCGAACGTGCTCGCCGTCGGCGCCGACGTAGTCAACGGCGCAATTCTTGGAGAGGATGGTGATGCCGCGCTCACGTTCGAGCGGGTTGGAGTCCATGATGAGGTTGTGCTGCCCGCCGGCGAGCTTGTCGAGTTCGCCCGTGCGGAACATGCCCGACTGCATGAGCAAGTGGTCCACCAAGGTGGTTTTGCCGTGATCGACGTGCGCGATGATGGCGACGTTTCGGATGGCTGCGGGAGCGGGCATGGCGTTCTCAGAATTGGAGGATTCGTGCGAGCGCGGCGGGACCGAAGCCACCGGCGACGAATCAAGGCGGAGATCATAGCCGCCACAATGCTCGTCGCGCTGCAACTTTCGATGAATCTATGGATTTAGCGTGATCGGACGCCGGACAGCTTCACCGTGATTTCTCCGCGGAGAAGTCCATCGGCGAAGGCGGTGTGCCCGTCGATGGACTCGATCAGCGACAGAATTCGGGACAGCGTCTCGGTGGCCTCCGTGAGAAGACCGGCGTCGGCCAAGGCGCCTTGAAGCTCGCGTGGCTTCATGTGGAAATAGGAAATGGGCTCATCCACTCCAAGATTCCATGGTGGAGGCACGAACAGCGCTTGGACCGTCTGATCATGTGTATCTCGATCGCTCGCGAGCACCCACCAGCCACTGCGATCCGGGGCTTTCCGTGTTGATTGGTAGCTCCAGGTCAGGAGCAGTTCAGCCTGGCTCAGCGGGTTTCGCTGGGCGCGACCATCGGGATCACGACCGCTCAGGGCGATGGTCCTCGCGGCCCCAGGGAATTGACCGTCCAGCGTCGTGAACGATTCGTCGCTGACCCCGGTTCGATTCGCCGTGGCAATCTCGCGTGCAATGCCGGCAACCATGGCGTCGCCAATCATCGCCATTCGATCGACGTCTGACGTCTCGACGGCTAGCCCGACCGTGATGCCGCCCTCGGGCGCCTCCGCAACGGTGAGAGCCATGCGGCCGTCGATCGGCAGCGACAGTTGCTCAATCGCCCCTTTGCGGAGGTGGTTGAACAGCCACGACATTGGCAGATCCAGCGATTTCAGCGGCTCCACGATGGCGACCAGGCGATCATGCGAAAGCATCTTCCACTGCGCTTCGCTGAAAGGCGTTTTCGGCAAGTCCTCTTCGCACACCGCGGCGGTCAGGTTTGATTCGACCATGGCGCCGTCGACTGAAGCTGAGATGCTCAGCCATTCGGTTTCTGCGGTGGAAGACCGGACGAAGACAAAAGCGTGCGAGTCTGCCGGCGCCCGTGTCGCAGCCGCTTTGAACCCCGTGCAATCCGCGAGCGAAGGAAGCCTGTTTTTCGTCATTCGCGCGAGCAATTCGCCGAAGAGCGCATGGCTTTCAGTCGGCGCAAAGAGCAGCGTTGCACCATCGCTACGCCTTTCCGACGTGATCTGATAACGACCGTTTTCAATCAGTGCGATTGCTTTGTGGTGTCGAATGTCCTGCGGCTTGGCGCCCAGATCCGAAAGCAGTTTCTTGGCGACGCCGGCATCGACCTCACTCTCGAACGCCCACTCAAAACGATCGTCTTTGCCGCTGCGCCCAATAAACATGACGCGGTTCCCAAGCAGCAACCGGAACGCTTCGTCAGGAGGAATGTGCAGTTCGCCCGCCAGAGCGCGCCATGCGACCAGCGTCGTTTTGGGGGGAATGATGGTCGTGAGTAGCGTCGTCAGGGTTTCGCCTGAAGCGCCCTTGCCGAGTTCTGCCGCGTCGCGGACGACAACGAGCACGTCAATGTTCTCAGGCGCCCGGGTGGCCACTTCCGACCACATGTCCCCCGCCGGCGTTTGAGCGGCGACAGATGCGCACAGGCACAGATTGATCAGGGTGCGAAACATTGGTCTCTGCAATGTAGTGGACAGGGTGGGACGAGGATTCACCATCCGCCGACGGTGGATTCTGAATCTTCGGTCTTGGGCGCCGGAGTGGACGGGCGAGCGATGTACACGATCGCGCCAACCTGCTGCTGCGTGGTCAATTGCTTCAGGGAGCCGTCACGGGCGACCGCGATCGTCAGTTCGATCAACTCGGGTCGAACATTGGAACTGAACGTGCGGCCGCGCCATTCGACCTGCTCCTGCCGATTCGAAATCAGCGAGAACAAGCCGGCGTGATTGGCCCCTTCGGCCATTTGCGGGATCGCATTGCGAACGTCATTCAGCCGCGTGACTTCGCCGACCTGGTCAAACGCGGCAAGAAAGTCGCTCATGCTGCATTTCGTATCGTCGGCGGCGCACTGGGCGACGTCGGTGATGGTCGATGGGCCTTGCGGGAAAATGGCGGCGTCCGGCGCAAACCGTTTTGCTGTGAGTGTCACTGCGAGGGCGAGCAGCAGGCACGCCGCGATGGCCACGCGGCCCACCGCGACAAATCGCTGCAAACGGGCGCCCAGCCAGCCGCGCCGACGACCGACCTCGGTAAGAATGCGCGACGAAAGATCCGGCGCTTTCACGGGAGAACGAAGCGCGTCGATCGCGGATTCGGACTCGCCAAAGAACCTCGCAGCTCGCGCGTCTTGCTCAAGCAAGCGAGCCAGCGCCGCCTCTTCCTCGGGAGGAAGCTCGCGGTCGAAGTAGGCGTTCAACAACTCCTCGAGTTGGTGAGACGCATTCGGGTTGGTTTCATCCTGTCGCTTCAAGCCCAGACCTCATCCACAGCGGCCTTGCTGCGATCGCAACTCGAAAGCGCCCGGCGCAAACGCTGGCGACCTCGGTGCAAATGACTCTTGACCGTTCCTTCGGGCATGTCCAGATGCTCGGCGATGAGCGCGATGCTCCAGCCCTGCTGATGGAACAGCAGGACGACTTCCTTTTGCACATCGGTCAACGTCTCAAGCGACTGTTGCAACGCGACGTGCACATTGGCGCGGACTTCATCACCGATCGCGGCGTCCGCGGCGCGGTGTTCGCCATCACCCTTCCACGCATCCACGATCTCGCTGTCATAACGTGGCTTGTGCTTCTGGCACGCGTTCACATAGAGACGCTTGGCGATCGTGAAGAGCCACGTCGAAAATCGGTAGCGAGGGTCAAATCGATCAAGGTGCGTGAGCACTCGAACAAAGGCGTCCTGCACGATGTCTTCCGCGACATCGGGACGGCCGGAAAGTCGAAGCATGTATGCGTAAAGGGATGGTTGGTGAGCCTTGATCAGCTTTCCGGCGGCGTCTTTGTCGCCGCGGGCGGCTTTCTCGATCAAACGTTGTTCAGCAGCTCGTGTCATACCAACCTCTCTTGCGTCAATGGTAGCGGACTGACCCCGCCTGGTTGCACGGAAAGCCCGCCGCAGAAACGGTCTCTTCTGCCTAGTCTTTCGAAACCCATCCCGTTACGGTTTCATTCCAATATTATTCGGCTTTTGAGCCGGACGTTCGCCCCAGATGGAGCCAGATGTCCGAGAACCTGAGCAAATCGCAAGAAACGCCAGCCGCCCTTGATTGGGCCGCTTTGCTGGCTCGCTGGATGGATTTTGCCCGAGCCGCCGTGGCGCTGCCGTCGGATGCCCAGGGCGATCGCTGGCGGGCGTCAATCTCCCCCATCATCACTCTCCAGGCGGTGACGCTGGCGCTCGGTGAGGTTCCGACTCTGCCACGGGACGAACAAGCGGTGGCCATCGACCGGGCAACGTTGCTGATCGAACGCGAAACCGAGGCGCTGGCGAAGGTCTGGGAAGGCGATCTTCCGAGTGAAGTCGGACTGCTTCTGCGCGATGCGGCGGAAGCGCTGGCGGTGACTCAATCCGGCGAAAACAACATCGATGGTTGAGCCGGCCGGGTCACCACACGACCGGGCAACGTCGTAATTGACGGCGATCCGGACGCAGAGACGGAAACCCATCGCGTCGCTTCATGCTGCGCGGAAATCGTCAATTCATACGAAGCATCCTGATGCTCGCGCGCGGCGAGGTCCGGGCGATTGCACTGACGCGAAAGGTGCAGCAACACGACGTTCTGTCGTGGTTTGGCGCGGCGGACCAGCGTCGCACACTGCTGATTGCTGAGATGGCCTTTGCCGCCCATGATTCGCGCTTTCAGGAACGCCGGACGATTCGATGCGGCCTGCATTTCCGGGCAGTAGTTCGATTCGACGGCGAGAAGATCAGAACCGCTGAGATGGTCGATGAGCGGTCCAGTCAGAGCGCCCACATCCGTGGCGAATCCCGCAATGGCGCCGGCGTGTTCGAATCGAAACGCCGCGACGCCTTCGTCATCGTGAGCCATCAGCGTGGTGAAGAGCCGCGCCTCCCCCACCGGTGTTTCATCCGGGCCGAGCGCATCGATCTGGCTATTGCGAAGGCCTAGCCGGCATGCCTCAGTGACATGGCTTTCATGCACATGAACAGTCACTCGGTCATGCAGCATCGACGACCATGTCCGCTTGAAATGATCCGAATCGAAGTGCGTGATGAAGACGTGCTCGACGTCCTCCATCGAGAGGCCGGCGTATTGCAATTCGCGTTTCGTGCGTTTGGGCGAAAGCCCGAGGTCGATCAGGCACACGCGCCGGCGCGTTCCTTCGCGAAGCATCAAGACTGAGCAGTTGCCGGCGCTGCCACTGGCAAGCACACGAAGCGCCGCGACGGGCGCATCGTCTGTTGTTGGGGCGGGGCCGGCGACGTCCGTGTCGGGCATATCAGCAGCGTAGCGGATGGCGCCGGCGCGCGAAACACGGGCGATCGTCGATCACCCGTGTTCCGTTGGTATTCGTGTTCTGACTTTGCGAATCGAACTCAGGCCGCTTTGCTTCGCTTCATGACCTTGTTCTTGCCGACGGTGCGCTGATCTTCGCTGGCGCGGCGGTCAGGAAACTCGACCATTTCATAGACGAGGTCCGACGGCGCCGTCGCCCAAAGGTCCGCGCCGATTTCTTCCGCGAGGCCGTCTGCCCGGTTGAAGACGCCGCCGCCAACGACGACCTGGAGTCGTCCTGACGCGGGCGAGCAGGCGCCGATTTCGTTGAGCTTGTCGATCAAGCCGCGAATCTCAGGCAGATCTTGCGGCGCCGACGCGAAGAGCAACAGGTGGTCCGGCTTCTGCATCTGAACGCGTGAGAGGATCTCATCCATAGCGATGCCGCCACCGCAGAACTGCACGGTGAATCCTGCAGCTTCGAGCAGATCGACCGACATCTGCGCGGCGAGTTCATCGGCGTCTGTCGGGCCGCATGCAGCGAAGACGGTGCGTCCGTTTGAGGCCTGTCGCTTCAGCTGGAGCGTCGTTTGATCGAGCAGCGTCCGCAGGAGGCGCGTCGCCAGGTGATGGCTCAGCGTCGCGAGGTGGTCGTTGCGGTGAAACGTTTCGATGCGTTCGTAGGTTGGCCAGAAGAGGTCGGTGACGACCTGTTCGGCGGTGCAGCCGCTTGAGAGGGTCTGGGCGACGATTTCGCGGGCCGCGCCACGATCGCCACTGGTCAGTGCGTCAAACAGCCGTTCGATAAGGATTTCCTGGCTCACTCGTTGTGTCCTCGCTCGTCCGTGTCGCCTGCTGGCGATGGTGATTCGTTGCCCGGGGCCACCCGCGTCCGGTTCGGTCCGACGCCCATCACGTCGGCGAGCGGTGTATCGGGAGGCCATCGCTGAAGCCGCGAATCTGAGATGAGGAAACATTCACGCAGGTCCGAATATGGAATTCACAGACCGATAACG
This sequence comes from Phycisphaerales bacterium, assembly GCA_029260345.1. GTDB lineage: Bacteria > Planctomycetota > Phycisphaerae > Phycisphaerales > UBA1924 > OFTM186. The sequence goes on from JAJDDK010000006.1 coordinate 544,154, forward strand.
GTCAATTAGGACACGACACCGCGATGACACGTGCAAACGCCAAACGTCAGCGACTTCTGAGTGATCGCCGTGAAGCCCGCGTCGCGCAGCAGTTGCGCGAGCTGTTCGCGATCGAGAAAAGTGTCAATCGAGCGCGGCAGGTAGTGATACGCCCCGGAACGGTCGCCACTAATCTTCGTGGCGCTCCACGGCATGATGCGACCTGTGTAAAGATCATTCAGTCGCCGGATGAGAGGATTGCGGGGCTGGCTGAATTCCAGAATGACCAGTCGCCCGCCCGGGCGGAGCACTCGAGCGAATTCACTGATTGCTGTCGCGGGGACCGCCACGTTCCGAATGCCGAACGCAATGGACACGATGTCGACGGAGTTGTCGCCAAACGGCAGGGCCATGGCGTCCGCTTCGAGATAGTTCACCGGCGTGGCGCCGATCTTGCCGCCGGGCGTCTTCGAACCGGCCACACCCAGCATTTCGCGACAAAAGTCAGCGCCGATCACCCGCGAAGCCGCGGATTTTGCGAAAAGGCGCGTCAGGTCGCCGGTGCCGCAGGCAACGTCGAGAACGGTTTCACCAAGTCGGGGCTCCGCGATTCGCACCGCGGCGCGGCGCCATGCCTGATCGCGGCCGAAAGAATGCAATCGATTGTTCAGGTCATACTTTGGAGCGATCGCCGCGAACATCTGGCGCACGCGGGCGGGCTTGTCCTCGCGAGTATGCGGATTCTCGGCGAGTTCATCTGACGACCACGCCGGCGCCGGTGCGGACGGCGCGACAGGCTCACGAGCGTCGGTCGGTTTGGACTGAATCGTCGGCATCCGGGCTGATCCTAGCTTCGGAACGGTGCGAGGTGGACTCCCGGGTTTTCCGCGGTGATGATTGATGCAGAAACGATTGGAGACACGCATGCGTACTCGCACATTCCGGCCATGGCCGTCATTCATCCTGTTCACACTGACGCTCACCCTGGTTTGCTCAGGGCTCGTCGGCTGCACGACCAACGCCGCCACGGGGAAGAGCCAATTCAACATGATGTCTCGCGAAGACGAGATCAAGTTGGGTGAAGAGGCGAAACCCCAACTCATCGACCAGTACGGGGGGCGCATTGATGATGCGTACATGCAAGCGTATGTGACTGAAGTCGGCATGCGCATGGTGCCATTTATCGAGGGCGACTACGGCGAGCTTCCGTGGGAATTCATCGTGCTCGATTCGGATGTGATCAATGCGTTCGCGCTTCCCGGCGGGAAAGTGTTCATCACGCGCGGCTTGCTCGTTGAGCTTGAAGACGAGGCGATGCTCGCGGGTGTGCTTGGTCACGAGATTGGGCACGTCACGGCGGAACACGCCGACAAACAGGTTTCGAATCAAATGATCTTTTCCGGGATCCTCATCGGCGCCTCCGTCGCGGCGGGCTTCTCGGATGACGATCTTGTCCAAGTCGGAGTGCCGCTGCTGGTTGGTGTCGGCGGGCAAGGATTCCTGCTGAAATTCGGGCGCGGCGATGAGTTGCAAGCGGATTCACTCGGCATGCGTTACATGAGTCGCGCTGGGTACGATCCGGCGGCGCAGCGCGATGTGATGGTGGTTTTGAAGGAAGCATCGGGCGGAGGTTCCGGCAGCGCCGGCAGCGGCGGACGACCTCCTGAATTTTTGAGTACACACCCCTATCCCGAAACACGAATTGACCGCATTAACAAGGCGCTGGAGAAGGACTACCCGCCAAGTGTGCGAGCCTCGCTGGCGCGAGATAGACCGGCGTATCAGCAGAACGTGATTGGGCGACTTCCAGACGAAGAGCAATGAGCGATAATTGATGGGCTCGCTGTTTCAATTGCTTCACACGCTGATTGCAACCGGCGCCTGATCCGTCAAAATCTCCGCCTCAGTTTTCTCGACGACCTCTTCCTTCGTCACACCTGGCGCCAGCTCCGTCAATCGGAATCGCCGCTTCTCCGGATCCATCACCAGCACGCACAAATCCGTGATGATCATGTCGATGCACTTCTGACCGGTCAGCGGCAGATTGCATTCCTTGAGAATCTTCGGGTCGCCTTTCTTTGTGACGTGCTCCATGGCGACGACGACTTTCTTGACGCCGGCGACGAGGTCCATGGCGCCACCCATGCCTTTGACCATCTTGCCGGGGATCATCCAGTTGGCGATGTCCCCTTCCTGACTGATCTGCATGGCGCCGAGGATGGCGAGGCCGACGTGTCCGCCGCGAATCATTTCGAAGGAATCTGCCGACGAGAAATACGCGGCGCCGGGCACTGCGGTGATCGTCTGTTTGCCCGCATTGATCAGATCCGGATCGACATGGTCTTCGGTCGGGAACGGGCCGATGCCAAGCAGGCCGTTCTCGGATTGCAGCCACACCTTCATCCCGTCCGGGATGTGGTTGGCGACGAGGGTCGGCATCCCGATCCCCAGATTGACGACCATCCCGTCGCGAAGCTCTTTCGCGGCCCGTTTCGTGATTTCATCTCGTGAAAGCGGCATGGCGCCATGATACTGGGTCGCGGCACATCGTCAGCCGGGCCGCGCGCGACCCTCGTGGCGCGTGGTGCGCCTCGGATACATTGACGCACCATGCGTCGCTCGTCCGCGTCTAAAACCTTGAACGCCCGGAGCCTTCCTCGCCCATGATCGATTGGCGCGCCTTGATTCCGGTGTTGTTTTTCCTGAGCGAGTGGGCCATCCGAATCGGCATGACGCCGGTCGTGATGCGCAACCGGCGTTCGTCCAACGCGCTGGCATGGCTCGCCGGAATCTATTTCATTCCGTGGATCGGGTTGTTTCTGTACCTGCTGGTCGGACAGCGTCATTTAGGGCGACGGCGCCAGGGACGATACGCGGACGCCAAAAGTCGCATTGAGTCGCCATCATTTCAGGCGTTGTATGAGCCGCACGTTGTGCATCCCAAGGTGCCGGCCGAACAGGATGATTTGGTGCTGCTGTGCGAACGGCTGAGCGGATTGCCGATCGTCGGAGGCAATTCCGTCGAGTTCCTCAGCGGCGCCAACGACATGATTGAGGCGCTGGTCGCCGACATCGATCGCGCCGAGCAGCACGTACACGTTCTCTTCTACATCTTTCAGGATGATGCGACCGGCCGGCGCGTGGCGCACGCGCTGGCCAAGGCGGCAGCGCGAGGCGTCCGATGCCGCGTGCTGGCGGACAGCGTCGGATCGAAACTGCTTTTTCAGTCACTCGCGGCGGAGTTGCGTTCGGCCGGAGTTGAAGTGTCTGAAGCGCTTCCTTCGGGCATCCTGCGCCGGCGATTCCGTCGAATCGACCTTCGCAATCACCGCAAATTGGCGGTCATCGACGGAAAGATTGGGTACACGGGATCACAAAACATTGTGGACGCGCATTATGGGCACAAACGCGTTGGCGCCTGGCGCGACTTGACGCTTCGCATCGTCGGGCCGGCCGTGCACGGGCTTCAGATTGTGTTTCTTGAAGATTGGTGCGCTGAATCGGGCGTGGCCCTCGAAGAGGATGGTCTTTTTCCGTCGCCGGACACCTCGGGTGACATTCCTGTCCACATCGTTCCCAGCGGTCCGAACGACGTCGCCGACACGTTTCGCAACGTGACGATCGCGGCGATCAATGAATCGCAAAGCCGCATTCTGATGACGACGCCCTATTTCATCCCGGATGAATCACTGTTGCTTTCCCTGCACCTCGCCGTGCTGCGGGGCGTGCGCGTGGATCTGATCATTCCAGATCGCTGCGACCAGCGCATCGTCGGCGCCGCGGCACAGGCGTATTACAAACCTCTGCTCGAGGCGGGTGTGCATGTGCATTTGCACCAGGACGGACTGCTGCATGCAAAGACGCTGTGTGTGGATGAGTCGTTCGCGATGATCGGTTCGGGCAATCTTGATTTTCGCTCGTTCTTTCTAAATTTTGAACTGAGTGTGCTCTTGTACGGCGAGCCGATCACGAGAAAGCTGCGCGTTGAGCAGGAGCGATACATCGCACAGTCAAGATTGCTGGACGCTGACGCCTGGGGGCGCGAGTCGTTCGTGCTGAATCTGACGCGCAATCTGGCGGCGCTGTTCAGCCCGCTGCTGTAATTGACTAGTCGTTCGTTTTTGCGGCGCGTTTTGGCTTGGCGGCAAACAGCAAGCCAAGAACAAAACCGATCACAAGGGTGATGAAGAGGAGCAGCGCCCGCGGCATCGTGATCGTGAAGAACAGGATGCGCGTCGGCGCCTGATCGAGATTCTGCATCACGATGATGATCACGAGAATCGCAATGATCGCGGCGACGATGAGGCGAGCGTTCTTTTTCATGATTTGGCCCCTTCAGATGTCGATGTTGCGCCAATTCGCGCTATCCGGTCCACCATCGGAATCGCGCCCACATGGCGCCAGTCAGCGCTATGCCGACCACGAGATAGAGGGCGAATTCAGATCGATTGTCGGCGAACCACCAAGCAAGAACCACTGAGGCGATCGGACCGCCAATGAGGATGAATTTCTCGAACAGGTCTTGAATGTTGTTCGGATCAACCACAATCAGGCCTGTCGGACGGTGCGCTGCTCGATGCGCTTTTCACTCTTCGTCACGACGATGAAGTCAACGTAAGCGCCCGGCGTGTGGACCTGATCCGGATCGATGTCGCCGGTTTCGACCAGTTCTTCAACTTCAGCGACGGTGACGGCGCCGGCCTGGGCCATCATCGGATTGAAATTGCGCGCGGTCTTGCGATAGACGAGGTTGCCGGTCGTGTCCGCTTTCCAAGCTTTGACGAGTGACAGGTCGGAACGGAGCCATGTCTCCATGAGATAGGGCTGGTCGCCGAAATCGCGCGTTTCTTTGCCTTCGGCGACGGGTGTGCCGACGCCGGTGGCGGTGAAGAAAGCGGGGATGCCGGCGCCGCCCGCGCGGATGCGCTCGGCGAGTGTGCCCTGCGGATTGAATTCGATCTCGAGTTCACCGGCCAGGTACTGGCGTTCGAACTCGGCGTTTTCACCCACATAGGACGAGACCATTTTCTTGATCTGGCGGGTCTGGAGCAGCAGGCCGAGGCCCCAGTCGTCCACGCCGGCGTTGTTGCTGATGGCGGTAAGGCCGGTGACGCCGGAGTCGCGGAGGGCGATGAGGAGCTGTTCGGGGATGCCGCACAGACCGAACCCGCCGGCCATGATGGTGATGTCGTTCCTGAGGACGCCCCTCTCGCGGAGGACGTCCATGACGGCTTTCGGAGATTCACAGACCTTGTCGAGCATGGGGGCAGGATACCAGCCGGGGCTGAACGGGGAGAGGGATTGAACGCGGAGGAAGACGGAGGGAAACGGAGGGAGGAGATCTTCTCCACTGGGCGAAGCGGCTGGAGAATTATGATGATGGCATCATCGGTGGTGACGATCACAGGAATATTTTTCTGCAATGTGATGCGCCATGCAGAATTCTATTTCATGACTCAACTCAAATGGTAATTGCCTGTGCTAATCACGACGTGCATGCCAAGATCTCAGCGAATGGCTCTGATCGTGTCCCTCATTTTGTGTGGCGTGATCGCATCATTGATTGCTTCTTCACTGAGCCGTACTGGCGACCAGAAATTAAGCGAGTTGATTTCGAGGATTGGTCCACCTGACTATTGTTCGGATCATTTTGAAACCGAGGATGGGAGAAAGAGCCTCGGCGTGAAGAGTCTCTTTGCGTCGCCATTGGCGCGATTTTGGAATATTTCTCCTTGGGAACAGGACGCAACGAAAAGAATAGCAATTGCCATATGGATGGACGATGGATATATGACGGATATTGTGGATGGGTTGATGGATGGGTCCGTTGCTCGATTGGATCGCAATTGGTTTGTTTCACCGAGGCCGCGCGTGACTCGGATCGTTGTAGTTCGACCCGACGGGACGATTGCGAAACTCGTTGAGGACGAATTCAAATACTTCGAGTTTATGTTTGAAGCTCAAGCAGATCTGAATGGATCATCTATCAAGGAATGATGCCGGGCACCTGATTCGACAATCGAGATCCCGATCAGAAGTCGACTTTTTCTCGTCCTTCCTCCGCGTGCAATCCCCTCCCCGTTGCCATTGAAGTCAAGAACCCGTTTGACGTACTATCGAACAGCCGCTTAGTGCATCACTGAAAGGTCACTTCTTGAGCGACTTTCTGTTCGTCATTATTGATTTGTCTCAGACTGACACGCTCAAACCCTCAGCCATTCGAGAGGTTGTGGTGTCGGAGGCTACGAAGACTCAGCGATTCGTTGCACTTACGAGGGAACAGATTCCTGATAGCACTTTTGAAAGCATGGCGAAGGATCATGGCTCCGACCTGGATGTGGGGTATGAAGTGTTTCTCCTGGCGGAATCCACAGCGTGTGACACTTCGACGGAACTGCTCAACCCGTGGGCAGGCGATTGGGAAGCGACGAAGCCAGTAATTGTCGACTTTGTTCAATCTGTGATGGCTTGGGCTGAGTTGCTCTTATCCAAGCTCCGCATAATTGGCATCGAATTCCTATTCGAAGATGGAAGTGATCCAGACATTTCGCCCGAGTATGTGCATTCGAACGATGTCGTCGATTGGGTCAAGCATTCACTTGAAGCCAATGATTGGATGCCGAGCAAATGGTTCGTCGTCTTGCGTTGACGCACTCACTTCAACCGATCTTGCCCCTGCTCGCCTCACCTCCCCCTCCGTCTTCCTCCGCGTTCAATCCCTCCCCTGATGAGCGCATAAGAAACAAAATGCCCAAAAAGCAACAACGCCCGCTGCCGAAGCAACGGGCGTTGTGTGTATTGCAAACAGTTGGGTCCGTCTTTGCTGATCGTCACCGATCAGCTATCCGCCGAGGCGGACGAGAGTGCGTCGAAATTTCCCCGATCCAGATCGCTCTGTCTCGTGGTCTAAGGAAATCCCTTAGAAAGGAGGTGATCCAGCCGCAGGTTCTCCTACGGCTACCTTGTTACGACTTAGTCCCAGTCACCGAACTCGCCGTGGGCGCCACTGAGATGTGGCGACTTCGGGCGCTCCCGGCTTCCATGACTTGACGGGCGGTGTGTACAAGGCTCAGGAACGTATTCACCGGAGCGTAGCTGATCTCCGATTACTAGCGATTCCGACTTCATGGAGTCGAGTTGCAGACTCCAATCCGAACTGGGGCGCGCTTTTTGCGATTTGCTCCGCCTCGCGACATCGCATCGCTCTGTACGCGCCATTGTAGCACGTTTGCAACCCTGGATATAAAGGCCATGAGGACTTGACGTCATCCCCACCTTCCTCCGGTTTAACACCGGCAGTCTCGCTAGAGTCCCCACCCGAAGTGCTGGCAACTAGCGATAGGGGTTGCGCTCGTTAAGGGACTTAACCCGACACTTCACAGCACGAGCTGACGACAGCCATGCAGCACCTGTGCATGTTCCACCCGAAGGCGTCATTCCTGTTTCCAGAAACTAATCCATGCATGTCAAACCCAGGTAAGGTTCTTCGCGTTGCTTCGAATTAAGCAACATGCTCCACCGCTTGTGTGAGCCCCCGTCAATTCCTTTGAGTTTTAGCCTTGCGACCGTACTCCCCAGGCGGCGCACTTAATGATTTCTCTACGACCGAGACCGCTTCGAAACGGCCTCGATCTAGTGCGCATCGTTTAGGGCGTGGACTACCAGGGTATCTAATCCTGTTTGCTCCCCACGCTTTCGTGCCTCAGCGTCAGAACAGGCCCAGCCGCCCGACTTCTCCTTCGGCGTTCCGTTCGATATCTATGCATTTCACCGCTCCACCGAACGTTCCGACGGCCCATACCTGTCTCAAGACACGCAGTTCGCCCTGCAATTCCTCAGTTGAGCTGAGGTATTTCACAGGACGCTTGCGCATCCGCCTGCGCACCCTTTAAGCCCAGTGATTCCGATTAACGCTCGGGCCCCTCGTATTACCGCGGCTGCTGGCACGAGGTTAGCCGGCCCTTCCTTTGGGGTTGATCAATATTTCTAGCCCCTGACAGCGGTTTACACGGCGGAGCCGCTTCATCCCGCACGCGGCATTGCTCCGTCACGCTTTCGCGCATTGCGGAAGATTCGTCGCTGCAGCCTCCCGTAGGAGTCCGGGCAGTGTCTCAGTCCCGATGCGGCGGGTCATGCTCTCACACCCGCTACCCGTCTCTGGCTTGGTGAGCCGTTACCTCACCAACAACCTGATAGGACGCTCCCTGCTCCCGAGGCGGAAAACCTTTCCTCCGTAGAGCACATGGGGTATTATGCCGGGTTTCCCCGACCTATCCCCCACCTCGGGGCACATAAGAAGCGCATTACTCGCCCTTTCGCCACTGTCCCCCGCCCGAAGGCGGGTTCTCGTTCGACTTGCATGCTTTAACCATGCCGCCAGCGTTCAATCTGAGCCAGGATCAAACTCTTCAATTGAATTCCGGTGATATCCACGCCATTCATCCGAAGATGAACAACATGGCTCGTATCGGTGTTGAAGATTCGACCTGTAAACTCGTCGGCAGTCGATCCGAAGATCAAGGCCGACGAGGGTCGCCCACGAGTGGTCCGAAGACCAAACGTGGTTCCGCGGTCGGCTTGACCGCGGAATTTGCTGGACATTCTCAAAGGCACGAGAATGTCAGCACGCCGACTACTGTGATAGCCGACGCCACTGTTTCATCAGCCCTGACGTGTCCCGTGGAGGGACGGCGCGTGCACGCCTGTCAGAACTGCACATTCTCGTGACAGTACCCAACTGTTTACTTTTCAAAGAATCTACAGGGCGAAAGACACCCTGCCCGGTCAGCGGCTGTTTGTCGCCAGCCGGGGCGGCAACTGTACCAACGCCAAACGGCATGTCAAGCCGATGTGAAGCCTGAATTCACAAGATCTTTTCGGAACCTGACCAAAGCTCGTACGACGGCCCCCCGCCCCGGGTTCGGTCGGCTCACTCGTCCCCTTCGGGCGACCGGCGATTTCGCCCCGGCGTGACGCCCAGCACCCCCACCCAAATCTCGGAGGCGCCCATCCGGCGGAGCGTGCGAGAGGCCTCGGCCAGCGTCGCGCCGGTGGTTCGCACGTCGTCAATCAGCAAGACGGTCCAGCCCGTGAAGTCGACGCCGCGCCGCGGCAGGAACGAGCCGCGCACATTCGCGCGGCGCTGACTTGCGGGAACGGAACGCTGGCTCGGGCGTCGCTTGCGCCGAAACGCATTGACCAGCGGCGCTTTGAGTAGCCGCGCTGCAGGGTGCGCAATCTCGTGCGCATGATCAAAGGGCCGCAGAAAACGCCGCGATGGCGCCATGGCGACCGGTGTCACGGCGATGTTCTTCTGAGGCAATCCGGCGCGTTGAACTGACATGGCGAGTTGCGCGCCGAGTGCGTGCGCCACGTCGCGCCGACCGCGAAACTTCAGGTCTCGTATCCACTCCGCGAATTCATCTTGATACGCATCAAGCCGTGTAAAACGCGTCCACGGAATTGGTTCGCCGCGGCACTCAGCGCAGCCAAAATCATCGGATTCGAAAGGGCCGATCGAGGCGCCGCAACGATTGCAATAAGCGTCAAACGGATTTGGAGCCCACGCCAATTCTGCCATGCGCCGGCGCAGCGGGATTGCCGTCGGCGCCAGCCAATACATTTCGCATGATGCGATGGCGTTACATATGGCGCGAGGTCGGCGCGCGGAGCGCGGTTCAGAAATTGGTTGTTCAACTGATGCCGTCTCAACAACCGGGCGCGGCGGCCAGACAAACGATCGTTGTCCGGTAGCGTTGGCGCCGTCGTCCGACATGTGCTGGCCTCAATGTGACGCGACGCGATCGCGCATCAGCGCCGCTCGCGCGGCACGTCGTTGTGCCTGATTCAGCTCCGTCCCGATGACTTTCTGCAAATGCGCCGGTTGCGAAATCAGCATGAGTTCGGCGACGGTCGACAAATCCAGATCTTCGATCATCCCCAGCACCACGCCGAGTCGCACCTGGCTCAGGAGCCGAATGGCCTCGTCCGCGTTGAGCAATCGTGCATAACGCAGTGTTCCGAGCGCACGATTCACGCGGTCCTCGACGATTTCACGCCGATTTTCCATGAGGCGCCGGCGCGCATGACGTTCGTACTCAATGATCTTCGGCATGATGCCGGTTGAGAAACTTGCGAGGATGTCGCGTTCTGTTTTGCCCAGCGTGGTTTGATTGCTGATCTGATAGATCTCGCCGATGGCTTCGGAGCCTTCCCCATAGAAGCCGCGCACGGCGAGATTCATACTCTTGGCGGCGCGGCGAACTTTGTCGATTTCCCCGATCAGCTTGAGCGCCGGCAAGTGCAGCATGGCTGAGACACGGATGCCCGCGCCGACATTGGTCGGGCAGGCGGTCAGGTAGCCAAAACGCGGGCAAAACGCGTATTCGATGACGGATTCGATTTTGTCGTCGATCGCGTCAATTTCGTCGTAGGCGTCCTCGAGCGCCATGCCGCCGCGCATCATTTGAATGCGCAGGTGGTCTTCCTCATTCACCATGATCGAAAGGCGCTCGTCCGGTTCAGAAAGAATGACAGCGCGCGGTTCATCACCTTTGGCGTGTTGCTTGGAGATCAATCGGCGCTCGACCATAACAAGCCGATCCAGTGACTCGGACTTGTCGAGATCAACCCAGACGAGCGAATCAATCAATCCGCTTTGCACGAGGCGCGACTGCACGATGCGCGTGATTTGTCGGCGGTCATCGCGCGTGGCGCGGGACAAGAAATTGAATCCTGCCAGATTGCGGGCGAGCCGCACACGTGATGAAAGGACGACGTCCGTCGCTTCGCCCGACGGTTCCTTCCAGACGTCGCCGATGTTTGCGTCGATGCCGTTCATGTGGCGGCGTCCTCGTCTGCATCAGCGGTGGCGGAGGAAAGATCAACGCCTGCATCGCGCAACTCATCGCGCAATTCAGCGGCTCTTTCGTAGTGTTCGGACGCGAGCGCATCGGCGAGTTGCTTGCGAAGCACCGTGAGTTGCCGTTGACGTTTCAAGGCGCCGACAGACCGGTTGGGCGTTTTGCCGATGTGGTCCGTGCCGCCCTCTTGCGCCCGCTCAAGAAGCGGGAGGAGTTGTTTTTCAAATGTGTGGTAGCAGTCCGGGCAACCGAGCAGGCCGTGCTGGCGAAACTCGGTGTAGGACATGCCACAATTGGTGCAAGATGGCGAGCGATTGGCTTTTTGGGCTTGCTGGCCTATTCCAACTGTGAATTGCTGCATGAGCGACGGCGGGATGGATTGCGCCGACTGAATCGCGATCCCATCCTCTTGCGCGCACTGCTCACACAGGTGTTTTTCGACCTTCTGGCCTTTATGGATTGTGACCTCGTGAACCGTCGCCTCGTTGTCACATCGATCGCATTTCATGGTCACAAATCACTTTAGGGGCGTGCGGTCGTCGGGACCAGAGCGGAACGGAGCGCCGCAAGCTCGGCGATGAGGGTCACCGCTTCCTGGAGCGGCAACATGGTGGCGGCGTCGCTGAGGGCCTTGGATGGCTCAGGATGACATTCGAGAAAGACCGCGTGGACCCCAGCCGCGACGGCGGCCTTCGCGAGCATTCCCGCGCGTTCTGGCCGACCGCCGGAGGTGGCGCCGGCGCCAGGGTGCTGCGTGGAATGGGTGCAATCGAAACAGACGGGGCAAGGTCCCCCGCCGGGATCCTGCTCGATGAGATCGCCGATGCCGACAAAGTCGTTCACGAGGCGGTGGTAGCCGAAAAAGGTGCCGCGCTCGGTGAGGATGACATTGTTACATCCTGCGGCGGCGAGTTTGCGGACGGGTCCGACCATCTCCGCCGGGGAGACAAATTGGCCCTTCTTGACGTTAACGGCGCGCCCATTGGTTGAAGCTGCGATTGCGCAGGCATTCAGCAAATCCGTCTGTCGGCAAAGGAATGCAGGAATTTGCAGTGCGTCAACGACGCGGGCGACCGGTTCCGCTTGTGCCGGATCGTGAACATCCGTGGTGATTGGCGCGCCGAGGCGCTCGCGCACGGCGTTCAGGTCATCGAGGCCGCGATCAAGGCCCGGGCCGCGCGGCGAATCCGCGCTGGTTCGATTGGCTTTGTCGAAGCTGGCTTTGAAGATGTAGGTCAAGTGATGCGTGGCGCAGGCGTCCTGCAGCGCGGCGCCGATCTCAAGCGCCAGTTCGCGCGATTCCAGGGTGCAAGGCCCCGCAATGATCGCGAGCGGTCTTTCCGGACCAATCTCGATGTCGCCAATGCGGCAGATACGCGTCATATTTGAAGTGTAGTGAGGCGGTCGCAGCGAAGGCGTCCTGCGAATTTCCCGGACGGCGCGGCACGGTCGGAACCGCTCGGAACCGAACGCCTTGGGACGCGTACGATTCAGCCGATAGGACGCTTTGCACAGGCGTCGCTGACCGGGCTGTTGGCGGCGTGAAGGAGGATTTGTTCCGTTGGCCAACATGCCGAAAGAACCCGAGGCTTTCGCTGAGCAAGTCCTGAAGATGCTCGCGCGGCATCACCCCGATCTGACGCTTGAACTCGTCGGCCCGGGCGAATTGCTGGTGGATGGCCGGCGCATCGACCTGGAAAACCTGCGCCGGCTCGTCGCGCAGGCTGGGGATCGGGGCTCCGACATTGTTGAGGACTACCTCGAACAGATGCTCGGTGGTGAAGCGGTCGAAGCGGAACTGCTCCCGTTTGAATTTGCAAAACGACTCGTCATGCCCCGGATTCATCCGGTGTCGATTTTCGAGCGTTTGTCTGAAGAGCAAGTGGCGCACGTGCCATTTGTGAATGACACGGTCATCGTGTTTGTGACCGATCTTCCCCACTGCACCGTGAGTGTGACGGTTGAGCAGATGGTTCGGTGGCGCACGAATCCTGAGGAACTCGAAATCCTCGCGCGGAATAATCTTGAAGAGAGCAGCCGCGAAGTTGAATTGCGCATTATTGAGACAGATGAGGGCGGACGAGCCGCGCTTCTGGCGGAGCGCGATGGGTATGACGCCGCGCGACTGCTGTTGACTGACTTGTATTCCAATCTGGCGCCCGAGTTCGGCGGCGATTTCCTCGTCGCGACGCCGGCGCGGGATCGGTTCGTGGCTATCGCTCCCGATCCCTCTCCGTTTGTTGAAAAAGTCCAGCGGCGGGTGCTGAAGGAGTTCAAGCGGCTGCCGTACCCGATCACCACGGACTTTTTCTACGTGACGCTCGACGGGATCGCCGGCACGCGGGCGGCCTAAAGAGATCCAAACTGGAGAGCCTTGCCCGGCCACTCGGTACACTCCGCAGGTCGAATTTTGCACTCGATCCAAAGGAGTGGGCAATGAGCAAGTTCATCGCATTCGTGCTTCTGGTTTTTGTCGCCGGGTTGATGTCAGTCGGTTGCGCGACCTACACCACGCCCGGAGCGCCGGCCGATTTCAGAGCGCTCGGCGTGACGCCCGAGGAAGCTCGGAGCCTGTCTGATGCGTCGATCATCGAAGTGATGGATCGGAAGCCCGTCGCATCGTTTCCCGCCGCGCTTGCGGTCGTTCGATTGCAGGGACGCGCCTATTCGTCGTACTCCGTTCACAATGCCTATGGCGTCGGTGAATACACCGTCGTCACGCTTCGCGATGTCGAGAAAGACACCGATTTTGAGCGGCTGACGGAGTTGCCTCAGCTTCACGGCATTGCGCCGTTGAATCGACTCGTCATCACGGAAAAGATCACCAACTTGAAAGATTTGCGTCTGGCCGCGGCGAATGTTCATGCTGACATCCTTCTGATTTACACCTTCGACACAAAGTTTGGCAGCGAGCGCGTGTTGCCGGCGCTTGAAACATTCTCGCTCGGTGTCTTCCCAGCACGCGAGGCGCAGGTGACGACCACTGCGTCTGCCGCATTCATCGATACGCGAACCGGGTTCATCTACGGTTTGGCCGAAGCGACGGAGGCGTCGGATCGATTAACGAATGCATGGAACTCGCGTCAGGCAGTTGAAAAGACTCGCAATGCGGCTGAGCGCGAAGCATGGGAGTCACTCGTGGCACAACTCGAGGACACCTGGACGGCCATCGTGGAAGCGTATGGTCCTTCGGAAGAGGAGCTGGCCTTCGTGGCGCCATGATCCTCCTCATCGACAATTACGACTCGTTCACATGGAATCTGGTGCAGCGCATCGGGGAGCTTGACGCTTCACTCGATGTGCAGGTTGTCCGCAACGACAAAATCAAACCGGATGACATCGAGTCGATGCGGCCTGAGCGGATTTTGATTTCACCGGGGCCGTGCACGCCGACGGAGGCAGGCGTGTCCAATGACATTGTGTCGAGATTCGCCGGACGCATCCCGATTTTGGGCGTCTGCCTCGGGCACCAGTGCATCGGATTTTCGCATGGCATGACGGTTCTGCGGCACAGCCGCATCATGCACGGCAAGACTAGTCAGGTGCACAACGATGGTCGCGGCCTGTTTCAAGGATTGAGCAATCCATTCACGGCGACGCGGTATCACAGCCTCGTCGTGCTGCGTGATTCGGTGCCGGCCGAAGGGTGGGAGGTTTCCGCATGGACATCCGACACGCTCGAATCGGGAGAGACGGTTGAGGTAGTCATGGGGCTTCGCCGCAATTGGGGCGTAGGCAGCGATGCGGCGCCGCTCGAAGGGGTGCAGTTTCACCCGGAAAGTTTCCTGACCACCGAAGGCCCCCTCCTGCTTGCGAACTTTCTCGGTGTTCCGAGAGAACGAGCCGCAGCGATTCCGGCCGATCACACCAGCAGCTGACGACAACAACGGCGTTGCGTATCTCGGACCCCCATGCGACGATTCTGATTCTTTGCGACTGACGCGACTTCAAGGAGTGATTGCCTGTGTCCGAGACTGCGACCGCTGGACTGGATCGAGCCGTTGTTGAAGGCATTGTCTTCGATGTGAATGAAGAGTGGATTTCTCTTTCCATCTCCGGGACCAATTACAGGCTGCACCTGATTCCTCCGGACGGGTTTCACCCGGCGGTCGGATCGAAAGTGCGCGGGCGCGTGCGAGCGACGGCGCGGCGGATTGACGTTATCGCCGCCGGCGGGCGATACATCGAACCGGTTGAAGGACGGCCTCGCCGGGTGCAGGGACGCGTGATCTCCGTCGACGAAGTGAATGATTCGATCACGGTGAAGGCGGTCATTCCGATGGTGTGCCGCACCAATGGCTTGCAGAAGGCCGGCAATTTCAAGGTGGATCAGATGGTCAGCTTTGACGTGGAGCCGGGAGCCCGATTTGAGCCGCAGATGTGATGTTTGAGGATCGTCCGTCCACCATCGAAGAACCAACGGAAACGAAGCCGTTGCGTCCGTCGATGTGGTGGCGAATCATTTTGCTTCTGATTGCGATTGGCGCCGGCATTGTGGTTGCGATGGCGCAATCGGGGTCACTGCGTCGCGGCGGCATCGCTGCCCTCGTGGTGACGGCCGCCATCGTCACAGTCGCGGTCGTGCTGGTGTGGGTGTTCAGTACGGCGCGGCACGGGCGCGAGAAACAACGCCAAGCGCGAATCGAATTTGCTTCCGAACACCCGGTCATCATCCGCAAATCAGATGCCGGCGAACTCAAACGCCGGTTTCGACAGTTGCCGGAGATCCGGAACAGCGGAAAGATCAAGCACGTCATCGAGGGGGAGCTCGACGGCCGCACGATGTATGGCTTCGAGCACATGCATGTCGTGAACACCGGCAACGCCGTCATCCCCGTGCAGAAGACAGTCTACGCGATTGAGACACCCGCTTGGCCGCGCGTGGACATCAAGCGAACAAGCAGCGTTGGACGGCTTTTTCGACGAGTCTTCGGGAAGACCGATCTTCAATTTGATCTGCCCGAATTCAATCGGCACATGCGCGTGGCCACGACCGATCCGAACTTCGCCATCACAATGCTTTCTCCGGAATTGCAGCGCCACATTCTGTCCAAAACCTCCGCATCGTGGCGATTGATGGACGGTTGGTTGTTTCTCATTTACAGCGGACCGATGCGCTTTGATCGCGCTCCGGCGTCAATGGCTCGACTGAGCGAATTCTGGCGTCACATTCCGCCGGAAC
Organism: Phycisphaerales bacterium; assembly: GCA_029260345.1. Classification (GTDB taxonomy): domain Bacteria; phylum Planctomycetota; class Phycisphaerae; order Phycisphaerales; family UBA1924; genus OFTM186. The sequence goes on from JAJDDK010000006.1 coordinate 560,177, forward strand.
TTGAATTCTGGCAGTCGGAATAGCGCGGCGTTCAGTCCGATCGCTCGGCGTCAGCGCCACGTACCGCGCTGCAAAACGCTCGAATGAGGTCATGGTCTTTCACGCCGCGTGCGCTTTCGATTCCACTGGACACATCAACTGCGAACGGTTGCACCGCGCGAATGGCGTCGCCGACATTCTCAGGGGTGAGTCCGCCCGCAAGGATGATGGGCTTTTGAATGGACTGCATAGGCGCGGCGAGCGCACTCCAATCAAATGCGGCGCCCATCCCCCCTGCTGACCCATCGACCAGGATCGCATCGACTTCGGCGACTTCGTTCCACTGTGAAAGTGTTTCAGCGATTGAATCCGCGTGAAATTGAACTGCTTTGATGAGTCGCGGACCGCACTGCACTGCCAAATCGATCGATTCATTTCCGTGGAGCTGGGAATAGTCAGTCGGGCAGATTTGCTCCAGTTCGCCAAACGCCTCGATTGAAAGGTCAACGGTCAGGCCGACCGTTGTGACGAACGGTGGAAGCGATCGAATGATCTCCCATGCGTTTGATGGTTCAATGAAGCGAGGCGACGGAGGGTGAAAAACAAAGCCGAGCGCATCGGCGCCGGCGTTGATGGCGCACGTCGCGGTGGCCGTGTCGCGCACGCCGCAGATCTTGATTCGAGTTCGTGCAGGACGATTCATGGTTGATCTTTCATCGCATCCTCGGTTTCGGTGAGGAGCGCCTCGGCGAGTTGCTTTTGATCGTCGCCGGTGAGTTTGTCGCGCAATTCATGAAGGAGCGGGCGCGCCGCAGCAGGCTTGTCCAGATACCTGGTGTACAAGAGCGCAAGCAGCAGGCGGATGCGAGGCGTTTCTGAATCGCGCGGATGTTTTTGCAGGAATATGGAGTACGACTCGGCGGCGTCGGCGTGATCGCCGCGCTGCATGTAGAAGTTCGCGAGCGCCAACTGCACGTCCCGATTCATGGCCGGTCGATCAAAATCAGCGCGCAAGGACTGGTACGCATCGGCGGCGCCGTCGAGGTTCTCATCCGCGACGAAGGCGCTGATCTCCGCACGTCGCCGCGCCAATTCCTCTTGTCTTGGGTCTTCCTTTGGCGTGCGGCGCGGACCTCGCTGGCCAGGTTTGTTCGCAGCCCAGGGGTCGTTCCCTCGTGACGTGAGTTCGCGAAAAGCGCGACGGCGCTTGGCTTGTCGACCAAGACTGAAGAGGTCGTACGGTTCGCGCGGCACAATGCCGGTCGCCAGAAGCGCTAACGCAACCGCAGCTCCATAGACGTAGCCACCCAGATGAGCCAAATACGCGACGTTCGAATCACTTCCGAAGCCCTGATACATCACATTGAGGAAAATCTGAAAGCCGATGAACCATGCGGCTGGGATTTCAATGACGCCGATGATGAAGATGAAAATAAAGACGCGCACGATGGTGCGTGGAAAGAACACCAGAAAGGCGCCGGTGACGGCGGAGATGGCGCCGCTGGCGCCGACGACTGGTGATTCGGGTGTCCACAATGCATGCAGCCCGCCGGCCGCCATCCCGCCCACGAGATAGAAGAGCAGATACCACCAGCGGCCCAGCCGGTCTTCGAGATTTGGTCCGAAGACGAAAAGGAACAACATGTTCCCGGCGAGGTGCAAGAAACCGCCGTGCAGAAATTGATACGTGATAAGCGTCCAGGGCTTGAAGCGATCTCCGTGCAGCCAGAGCGCCTCCTGAATGGCCCCGTAGGCATCGGGCGCAAATCGCTGAAGGAATACGTCGGCAATAAATGTCGCCACACTCACGCCAATCAAGACATGGTTGATCAGTGTCGGGCGTTTCAGCGGACGGTCTGTGCCGAGTGGGATGAACACGTGATTAGATCGTAGCGGGGTCTGCGAGGTCGCCCGCGACGATGCGATGCTCAATGATCGCCGGCGACCAGTTGTAGATGAGCCGTCCGACGAGGAATTCGTCGTACCAGGACTCCGGCACGCGAAGCAGGAGCAGATCGGCCCAGGCGTTAGTGCGCAGTCGGCCGCTGTCCGTCCACCCAAGCGCGTCAGCATTCCCCTCGGTGATCTGGCGCCATGCTTCGGCGGGCGTCGGAATGTGTGCGTGGGGCGCGACCGTGGCTTGCCGCATTTTGGTGGTGTCGATCATGGCGCAGGCGACGCGCGGCATCGAGACATCCGGCCCGGCGGCGATGTCCGAACCCAACGCGAACCGAATCTCACGCTCGCGAACCGCATCGAAATTGAACAGGCCGGCGCCCAGAAAGTGATTCGCAGTCGGGCAGTGAACGACGACGGAACCCCGCTCGGCGATGAGGTCCCATTCCGGATCAGTGAGTTGAACGCAGTGCGCAAGCAAGGATCGCGGCGTCAGCAGTCCGAATCGGTCGTAGACGGAGGTGTAATCGCGATCCTCCGGGAACAGTGTTTTCACGAGTTCGCATTCGGGGCCGGTTTCCGCGAGATGTGTTTGGAGAAAGGCGCCAGGATTCTCCTGAAGGAACCAGCCGGTCTCAGCGAGCAATTCTTCGCTGCAGGCCGGCGCGAATCGGGGATTCACCGAAATGCCGACGCGATCATTTTCCGCGTCAGGGAGCGTGACGCTTGGTCGCGGCGTGTGGTTGGCGCGCCAGTGGTCTTCGGCGGTCAATGCATCGGGGGCGTTCCGGTCCATCGCAATGCGGCCGACGAGTGCTCGAAGACGCGGCCTACGAAGGATCTGGTTCACCGCTTCATGCGCGGATTGACCATGACTGGTAAAGAGGCCCGCGAATCCGACAGTGCCTTGGCTCAGCATCGCGCTGATCGCATGGCGCATCATTTGTGCCGCGGCGCCCCTCCCCCACCAGATTTCGACGGGATAGACCACCCGGTCGAGCCATTCGAGGAGCGAAAGACCATCGCAGCCGATCACATCGAATTGCGGCGGATGATTGTGGGCGTCGATGAAGCCGGGGACGATGAGTCGGTTTGGGCCGCCAACATGCTGTTGGTCGTCCGGAGGGCGATCGCCGGTCTCGTGGAGCTCTGCGATCCGTCCGTCGTGAATCCGCAACCATCCCGGTGCGGGAGGTCGGTCCGGATCGGTCAGTAGCATTCCGCTGACAATCATGATGGTCCAAAGTGGCGGTCGAGGGCTGTGAATTGGGTGGAGGCAGGGTACCGGTGGTTTGCCGCACGAACCTGTATCCCCAATTAGATGCAATGATTGCCGAATCTTGCTGGGTTCGAGGCCGCCCCGTATAGTCGTTCGACTTCACTCTGGGAGTCATGGAGCGGCCCCTCGATGGGCTTGGCATATCGGCGCCGCTCCAACGTCATCCGGAATTGACCAACCAAGTTGAGAGAGGATTGGACCGGCCATGTCCACCGCCGCGAAGGGCCTAGAGGGTGTCGTCGCCGCCGAAACCGAGATGTCATTCATCGACGGTGAGAAGGGCGTCTTGGAATATGTCGGCATCGCCATCGACCCGCTGGCGCGTCATTCAACTTTTGAGGAGACGGTGTTCCTGTTGTGGAACAAGCGGCTTCCGAAGGCGGATGAGCTTGCCGCGTTTTCGAAGGACCTTCGCAGCAACTATGGCCTGAGCAAAGAGACCAAGAGGCTCATTGCTTTGATGCCCACCTCGGCGCAGCCGATGCATGTGCTGCGCACCATCGTCTCGTCACTGGCTCTTGACGATCCGGATCCCAACAGCACGGATCGATCCGCGGTGCAGGCCAAGGGGCTTCGCATTCTGGCCCAGGCGCCCGCCATTGTCGCGGCGTTCGACCGACACCGGCGCGGGCTGGAGATCATTGAGCCGGACTCGTCACTTTCGTTCGCCGCGAATTTCCTCTGGCTGCTCAACGGCGAGAAGCCGACGGACACCATGGAACGCGCGTTTGATGCGTGCATGATTCTCCACGCCGACCACGGGCTGAACGCGTCGACGTTCGCCTGCCGCGTGATCATCTCGACGCTGAGCGATATTTATTCTGCGATCACCGGCGCCATTGGCGCCCTTCGCGGTCCGCTGCACGGCGGCGCCAACGAAGGCGTCATGGTCGCGCTAAATGAAGTTGGCAGTGTTGGCGAAGTCGAAGACTTTGTGATGGGCAAGCTCAAGCGCAAGGAGCGCATCATGGGCTTCGGGCACCGTGTGTATAAGGCATACGATCCCCGCGCGACATATCTCAAGACGCTCGCGAAGCAGCTTGCCGAAGACACGGGCAATGCGGAGTTGTACGAAAAGTCCAGCCGCGTTGAGCAGATTATGGAGCGCGAAGTCGCGGCCAAGGGCATCTACCCGAACGTCGATTTCTATTCCGCGACGACGTACCACTCCATCGGTCTGAAGCTAGATCTCTTCACACCGATGTTTGCGCTCTCTCGCATCGCGGGATGGACCGGGCACGCGCTGGAGCAGCTCGATGCGAATCGCCTGATTCGTCCAAAGGCGGATTACGTCGGGCCGCACGACAAGCCGTATGTGTCGATGGACAAGCGATAAAGCGAATCACAAACCGAGGCGGGCAAGGGTCGCGTCCATGACGGCGCGTGGCTCCGCTTCATTTGGGAACGGCTTGACCTGCACTTCGATCTTGACGGACTGATTGCGCTGGATCGCTTTGAAGACGACGCTCCGCGCGATGAGTTGCCGCGCGCCGGCGCTTGGCGTGTCCGCGATGATCGTGGCGCTCCCTTGCGTGCCTTCTTTTCGAGAGATGACGTACCCGCGCTCAAGCAAGGCGGCTTCACCGGCGGCCGCGACCGTCAAGACGTCGTATTCCATCGGGACGGACGCGCTCAGGGAAATCCAGTTGTACGTTGCAGGCGTGCGTGATTGCCCATGCACAGCCAGACTTGGCTTGCACGCCGCTTGCCCCAGCGCAAGTGTCAGTGCGACGGTGAGGGCGGCTCGTCGGGCTTGCGAATTGGTTCGACTCCGGAAATCCATCGGCTCATATCTAAATCGTCAGGAGTGAGCTGATCTCGCCACTCATGAAGGGCTTGTTCGATGGCGGGGTCGTGTTCGACGTGCGGCAGGGCTCGGTCGGGATGCGAACGTTTTTGGCGCGACGGCTTGGTTTGGCCGTCCTCGTTGCCCGCCGCGGACTTGATGCGGCGAAGCGGATCCTGGTCGGCGACACCGAATTTCTTGAGCCAGCCTTCAACACCGACGCCGTCAAGGGGGACGTCCGGCTTTGAGAATGCGGCGGTTTCGCGTTTGCCGCGGCCGGCGTCGAGGTTGAGGCAGCGGAGGAACTCATCGCTGGCCATCCAACTCGCGCGGCGTTTTTTGGCGGCGATGCGGAGCCGCCGGTCGGAACTGACGACGCGGACACTTCGCGGGGCGGAATCACGCTCCAGCATGGCTTCGATGACAGAATCCGCGTCCTGGCCCTTCCCCGCGTAGTGAGTTTCGACTCGGCCCGGCAGTTTCAGCCGCTCTGGAGAGTCGCCATCGCAGACCAGAGTGGTTTGGAGAGAGGAAAACCGGCTGAAGTGGATAAGCTCGGCCAGGCCAATGAGATCAGGCCCGGCGTGCTCCGGCGCAAGGACACCCGTGACGTGCAGAACGTTGTAGGCATCCACGATGAGCCGTCGAGGTCTGGGCATAGGAGGCGGATTGGTAGGAAGGCCGGGCCTTCAGGTCTTTCGGCGGTTTGCGATTCGGCGCAACACCCGCCATACTTCGCTCCCACGGGTCCTGCGGCCGGGAGGGCGATCCTTCCATCCAGAGGCGACCGTGTGGGTTGAAGCGCCCCAGTCGCGAACTTTTCGAGCCGACGGGAACGCAACGTGTGTGGAGTTCAAACGGGTCGATCCAGCCCCAATCGGAGCTGGACCGTCGATCCCGCTTTTCAGAATCAGGACAGGAATCGAGGCGACAGAACGTATGGCGATTCGAATCAAAGCGCGCAGTGGCGAACCGGTGGAGCAGATGATGCGTCGGTTCAAGAAGCTTTGCGAAAAAGAAGGCTTGAACAAGGACGTCAAGCGGAAGCAGTTCTTCGAGAAGCCCTCGGAGCGCCGCCGTCGTCGCGCTCGCAAGAGCGACAAGCGACGCGATCCCATTTCCTGAATTCCTCGATATTTGTGCATCGTCAGGCGCGACCGGGTGGTCGTGTCGCGGCGTGATTCACCGTTTGCCGGTGAAGCGAACATGGGGCCGCGCTGTCGTGGACTCCCTCCCGCTTCTTCATTGAAACCATTTCTCGTGACCAGGAGCCTCCGACCGTGGACACGTTGCACGTGTTGACGCTTGCGTCAATCGCTGATCTTCCGGTGTGGTATTTCCTTGGACCTGCTGGCGCCATCACAGCGCTGATTATGGCGTTCGTCTTTTCGCGCAGCGTCATGAGCAAGTCTGAAGGCGATAGCGAAATGATTCGCATCGCTCAGGCGGTGCGCGACGGCGCGATGGCGTACCTCACGCGTCAGTACCGCGTGGTCGCGATGGTCTTCGTCGGACTTGTGGTGGTGCTCGCCATCATGAGCTTTGGCCTGCACCTTCAGCCGAGATTGACGATCCTTGGCGTGCCGATCGCCGGTTTGTTGTCCGGTCTGTGCGGCTGGTTCGGCATGAAGATGGCGACGAATGCCTCGGCAAGAACCGCGGCTGCCGCGAAGGAGTCGCTCAATGACGGCCTTCGCGTCGCGTTCCGCTCCGGCGCCGTGATGGGTCTGGTCGTCGTCGGTTTTGCGCTGCTGGACGTCTCCGCATGGTTCCTGGCGCTCAATGCGTTGGACTTTGGCGGTGATGACCTTCGCATTCTCACCACCGTGATGCTCAGCTACGGCATGGGCGCTTCGACGCAGGCGCTTTTCGCTCGCGTCGGCGGCGGTATCTACACCAAAGCCGCGGACGTTGGCGCCGACCTCGTCGGTAAAGTTGAAGCCGGCATTCCCGAAGATGATGCGCGCAACCCCGCCACCATCGCAGACAACGTTGGTGACAACGTCGGCGACGTCGCCGGCATGGGCGCTGACCTCTACGAGTCGTACTACGGATCGATGCTCGCGACGATGGCGCTTGGCGCCGCCGCGGCGTTCACGATTCCCGGTATTGAAGGCGCCAACCGCGCTCTGCTCGCGATGGCTTTGGCCGTTGCGCCGATCGCGATTGCCGGCATGGGCATTTTCTGTTCGATCGTCGGCATCTTCGCCGTCAAGGCGAAGGAAGGCGCGACGTTTGCGCAGTTGCTGAAGAGCCTGCATACGGGTGTGTGGGTCGCTTCGGCGCTGATCGGCGTCGCGGCGTTCGGCATTCTGTTCGCACTGCTATCGCCGGGATCTGATCTTGGAGCCGCACTCGCGGAGCACACCACCATCACATGGTGGGGCATCGGACTTTCAATCGCGTCTGGCTTGATCGCCGGTTTGGTGATCGCTTATGCGACTGAGTACTACACGAGCTACGAGCATCCGCCCACGAGAAAGATTGCGTTGCAAGCCATCACCGGTCCGGCGACGGTCATTATCGCGGGCATCGCTGAGGGCATGAAGTCCACGTGGGCGGCGCTGGTGACGGTGGTCGTTGCAATTTCCGCGGCGTTCGCGTTCAGCGGCGGCGGAGACAACTTCCTGATGGGTCTGTACGGCGTGGGCATCGCTGCCGTCGGTATGCTCGCGACGCTCGGCATCACGCTGGCGACGGACGCCTACGGCCCGATCGCTGACAACGCGGGCGGCAACGCCGAAATGACCGGTCAGCCCCCCCACGTGCGTGAGCGCACGGACATGCTTGATTCGCTCGGCAACACGACCGCCGCGACCGGCAAGGGCTTTGCGATTGGTTCAGCGGCGCTGACGGCGCTGGCGCTTTTCGCGGCATACGTGCAGATCGTTCAAACGCAGCTCAACAGCCAGGCTGTGACGTACGCGCAGAAGAATGCGACGACTATTGAGGCGCCGGACAATTCCGGCAGCCCGTACGTGATTTATCAGGGCTACGGCCGATTCGCCGTTGTGGCGGACGGTCAGGCGGCCGATGGCGGCACGTATTACAGCGGCGCCATTCTCGTCGATCGAGATGAAATTTCGTCCGGTCAGTTCCGCGCCATGCAGGTGGGCCAGACTTTTCGCGCATTCCCGATCAACCCGCACGGCGACGACGTCAACATTGATCAGATTCGTGTGGCGCCGGAGTTCCGTGTCGCAGGCACGATTCCGATCGAAGGTTTCGCACCTGAAGAACTTCCTGAACTCGACTTCCGTGTGGTCTCGACGAGCAACGCCACGATCAGCGATGTGCTCGCGTTTTACGATGTGACGCTCTTGAATCCGCGCGTGCTTGGCGGATTGTTCCTTGGCGTGATGCTGGCCTTCCTGTTCTGCGCTTTGACGATGAACGCGGTGGGTCGCGCCGCCAACGAAATGATGAAGGAAGCGCGTCGCCAGTTCGGCAAGATGCGCGAAGCGTTCCGCTCACAGCACATGAGCGAAGAGCAGATCGCCAATCCTGAGCAGTGGCCGAAACTGGTCGAATTCGAAGGCATGACGTACCCCGACTACGCCGAGTGCGTTTCGATCTCGACCGCTGCGGCGCAGCGTGAAATGGTGCGGCCCGCCCTTTTGGCGATCATCATTCCGATCCTTGTTGGTCTGGTGCTGAACGTGCCTGGTGTGATCGGCATGCTGGCGGGCGGTCTGACGGCGGGCTTCGCGGTCGCCATCTTCATGGCCAACGCAGGCGGCGCGTGGGACAACGCCAAGAAGCTCATCGAGAGCTACGGGCGCATCACCGCGAACCAGTTCGTCAACGACGACGCCAAGCGCCAGATCGTTCCTCACGAGATTCGCGATGCAATTGACATTCGCGCACAGGAATACGTTGCGGCGGGCAAAGGCGAGGCATACGTCTACGGCAAGGGCTCCGACGACCACAAGGCGACTGTCGTCGGCGACACCGTCGGTGATCCGTTCAAGGACACCTCCGGCCCCTCGCTCAACATTCTGATCAAGCTGATCTCGATCGTCTCGGTGGTCTTCGCCGGGTTGGTCGTGAAGTTCGGGCCGATCTTCGGTTCGATGCTCGGACTTGGCTGATGGTTGCGGCGGACGCTACATCTGAGCGGCTGAATGAGTCTGCGCGACGCGTCGCTATCGCGGCGGCGCGCGGACTCGACGAAGGCAAGTGCGAAGAAATCATCGTCATTGATGTGCGCGATGTCAGCCAGGTGACGGACTACATCGTCATCGGGTCAGGCACCAGCGACCGTCAGATGCGCACGGCGATCCACAAGGCGGAAGACGCCGTCAAGGAACTTGGCGAAGACGTCTTCCGCAGCGCCAAGGATCCGTCGTCGACGTGGATCGTGCTGGACTTCATCGACGTCGTCGTGCATGTGTTTGAGCCCGGCATGCGGTCGCATTACGACCTTGAAATGCTCTGGGGCGATGGTTATCGGATTGACTGGAAATCGGAATCCATCAACGGCGCCACGGGCGGCTGACTGAGAGCGCTCTTGCGGCGGGGCCAGCTACACTTGGCGCATGGCCCGCGGGATTTCACTCGCCAACAAGTGTCAGCTCCTGTTTGGCGCCGCGGTCGTGCTGATTGTCACGGCGGCGCTCTTCGGACCGTGGCTGCGCGTCGGCTCCATTATTGATCAAAGCGAGCTTGGCGCCTTGCGTGACTTTGCCGCGGTCGAAGCGCAAGCGCCGGGTGACTTGCTCGTGCAGCGCATTTCGGCCGGCGCCGTGGACGCCATTTCTCGCGATGAGTTCATTGAGTCCGCGTTTGAGCGGTTTCGTGAGGATCCCGAGCGGGCGGAGCATAGTGAAGCCATTTGGGATTCCGGTGACCGTGTGTATCGCTTTGCGCGGCCGGTTCGGGCGGAAGACGGCACGGTCGAATCCATTGTGATGGTGCGTCACCGGGCGCCGCGTGCGGCGGGCCGACTCTTTGTGAACCGTTTGTTCCTTCTGAGCGCCGGACTGATGGCGGGCGGGCTGGCGGTGCTTGTGTTCTATCTGATCACCACACGCCTGATTCTTTCGCCGGTGCGTTCTCTGAAAGACACCGCGGAACGCATCATCGAAGGCGATCCGGATGCGCGGGCCGAAATCAGGACCGGTGACGAGTTTGAGCAGCTTGCCGATGCATTCAACGGCATGCTCTCCGGCCTCGAAGAGAAGCGCGAGCAGCTTCGCGCAGCGAACCAGTCGCTTGACTTGAAAGTGTCACGGCTCGAACAGGCCAACCTCGCGCTGCACGAAGCGGCCAAACTCAAAGGCGACTTCATTGCGGCGGTCAGCCATGAACTTCGCACGCCGTTGAATTCGATTATCGGTTTTGCTGAATTGCTTCAGGAAATCGCCGAGCGCGACCAGGACGCGGGTCTGGTGCGCGATCAGGATGAATGGCTCAAACGCAAACGCTACCTCGACAACATCGTCGCGGCGGGGCGCAGCCTGCTTGAAATGATCAATGAACTGCTCGATATGGCCAAGATCGAAGCAGGCAAGATGGACTTGCACGTTGAACTCATGAGCGTGTCGGAAGCGTGCGATGGTCTGATGGCGCTGATCCGACCGCAGGCCGAACGGAAGCGCATCACACTGATCTATGAAACGGCGGCTGGACGCCTCGCCGACGAGGGCGCCGACGGCGCTCCGATCATCGAGACTGATCCCCGAAAATTTCAACAAATCGTGTTCAACTTCCTGTCGAACGCGGTCAAATTTACACCGGAGAATGGGACGGTCACGCTGCGAAGTGAGCGGCTCATCGGCGGGGACGGCGAATCACGTGTGCGCGTGAGCGTGATCGACACTGGCCCGGGCATCGCCAAAACGGATCAGGAGCGAATCTTCGAAAAGTTCACGCAAATCGAGAGCGGCCATACGCGGCTGCACGCGGGCACCGGTCTTGGCCTTGCCATTGCGCGCGAACTGACGCAAATGATTCAGGGCGAAATTCAATTGGTGAGTGAATCCGGGCGCGGCTCGATGTTCAGTCTCATTGTTCCAATGCGGATGGATCCGGAGTCAGCGGCGGACATGACGCTGCGACTGGCTGGGAAAGCAAAGTCGGGCGATGGTTCACCGGTAATTGATGCCGAACCGGTTGATGAACCGCCACGGCTGCCGCAGAAAACATCGTCTTAACGGCGAATTGCATTCTCGAGGTGCCGCAGTGTCGGCTGACCTTGCTCGGGCCAGTCAATAGCGATGACGTCGATGCGCAGCGGGCGATCGCGCCAGCCGCGTTGCGCCGCGAACTGCTCGACCAGTTGAATGAGCTTGCGCTGCTTTTTGTGCGTGATCTGCGCTTCGGGCGGCGGCGCCGCGGGATTGAATGCTTTCGTTTTGACCTCAACAAACACGAGCGTGGTGCGGTCGGGCGCCAGGGCGACAATGTCCAGCTCCCCCACTCGCGTGCGCAGATTACGGGCAAGAATGCGGTAACGACTGCGGCGCAGGTGGCGGGCGGCGTGTTTCTCACCTGCGCGCCCGAGGCGCTGGGTTCCAGCGGGCCGGCGTGGAATTCGTCGAAGGAGTGCCACGCGAGCCTCAATTGAGTTGCGAAAGCAAGTAGCGCTCCGCCGCGATCTCGTACAGGCGGATTTCCATGAGTTCGATCTCGCGGTTGGCGCCGCCAAGCCCGCTTCGATCCAGGAGCGACAAGAAGTATTCGTTCTCCGCGAGGCGCACTCGTTCGTTGAAGATCTGCTGATAAATCGAGGTCTGCACGTCGTAGAGCGATTCGCTGATGCGACGGACTTCGTCGAGCCTGATCCACCACAGGCTGGAGCCGACTTCAAATGGCCCGGCGGATTGCCCCGGCGTGAGATTCTTCGCGGCTTCATTCATTGCGGCGGGGCCGAAGAATGTCGTTGATTTGTAATCGGGCCCGGAGAGCGCGATTTCCAGTTTATTCTCATTCTCCGTTTCGTAGTTGCTGTACTGAGCGGCAATGTCTCGGAAAGGCTCACCTTGAGCGAGCGCGGCTTCCACACTTTCTTTGGCCACATCACTGGAGTATCGAATGCGAATCACTCGAAAGATGGCGGTCGCGGGCGGGTTGTAGATGGCGCGGTCGCGTTCGTAGCGCAAACGGATGTCGCGCCACGGCACATGCACTTTGTTCTGCAAAATGCGCCGAAGCCAGGACCGGATGAGCTCTTCGTCACGCTTCGCCTTGACCGCTTCTTCCAGCGTGATTCCCTGCTCTTCGAGGAACTTGCGCTGCGCAAACTGTTCGCTGCCGCGCGATTCGCTGATGAGATTTTCACGGAGCGAACGGACGAAGTTGACGACGCCGGCGCGCTGCTCGGGCGTGAGAGATGATTCCACTTCGGAAAGAAGCAATTCATCGCGAATGCGGTCGCGCAAGGCCAGACGAATTTCACTCTGTGCAAATTGCAGCCATTCCTCAGGAGGCATGCGTTCCGCCTCGGCCCGGAGACGTGCATCCATGGTGCTGAAAAAATCGGAAGCAAAGAGCGGTCGCCCGTTGATCTGTCCGACCATCGCATCAACGCGAACCCGCTCAGTGCGGTTCCTGGCGTTCTTGTCGTGCAATTCTTCAACGACTTCCGCTTCGACGACATCCATGGTTTCGGTCGGCGGCGCGGACTCCGTCGCTCGGGCAGACGAATTGTTCGCGGCTGATGGCGTCGCGGGCGTCGGGCGGGAAACTGGCCGCTGAAAGGCTGGCGCGAGCGTGACCACTTCCGGTTCGGGCAGCGTTTGCTTGTCAATGGTGTCCGGCGCCGGTGGGAGTTCGACTCGATCAACCGATCGCAAGCCGCAGCCGGCTACAAGAACGCTGGCCGCCAGAAATAGGCACAGTCCTACGCTACTAAATTCGGAGCTCCGCGCCATCAATTGCCTCCTGCAGGTGTCGCGGCGAACGCCCGGGACCATCCAATGACCGATGCTACGGCGTCGCGACGCATCCGCCAAGCTTGGCCTACACTGGCGGTAATTCGACCCTATTTTCAGGACACAAGACGAGGTGCGCCGGATGGCGAAGTTGATCGACCCAACAGGCGGCGATGACGGCGGCGAAAAGCCCAAGATCATCGTCGACAGCGACTGGAAAGCGGAAGCCCAGAAGGAAAAAGAGCGCCTTTCCGAGGCGGAGACGCAATCCGCCAGTGAAGGCGCCCCCGGCGGTTTGCCTGATGCGGATTTCCGTGGGCTCATCGGCGCCATGGCGACGCAAGCCATGATGTATCTGGGCGCGTTCCCGGACGAACAGGGACGGGCAATTTTCGCTCCAGAATATGCACGTCACTACATCGAACTGCTCGGTGTGATCGAAGAAAAGACGAAGGGCAATCTCACAGAAGAAGAGGACAAGGAACTGACCGGCGTCCTTCATGAGCTTCGCGTGCGATTTGTCCAGATCGTGCAGGGTGTCGCTGCGGCGGCTGCAGAGGAAGAAGCTCAGGGACAGGGCGGAGCGCCGATGCCTGAGGCGTAAGGTCAGGAACTGCCGCCAATCGGTGTATTGAGCCGATTGAGACTTTGGGCGGCCCTGTCCGAGCCGCCCATCAGATCGAGTCATCAATGGAATGGGGACTCTTCACGTGACGCAGACCGGCTCCTTCCTGCAACGGCACCATTTCCTGCTCCGTCGGCTTCACTCGTTGAGCGGCATTGTGCCGATCGGCGTGTTTCTGATAGTTCACCTCACGACAAACGCCAGCGTCGTGTGGGGCATGGTGAACAGCTCCAAGTACGACGGATTGCACGGCGGCGCCGCGACGTTTCAGCACGAAGTCAATTTCATTCACAGCCTGCCGTTTCTGATTCTCATCGAAATCTTCGGGCTGTGGCTCCCGATCGCTTTCCATTCAATCCTTGGCATCTATTACGCGACGACCGGTCGATCGAATCTGACGCGGTATCCGTATCAGGACAACTGGCGATACTCGTTGCAGCGCATCAGTGGGTACGTCGGCGTGCTGTTTATTTTCTATCACGTCGCGACGCTGCGCTGGGGCTGGACCTTCCTGATCCCCGGCGGCACGAAATGGGATGGCGAGTTTGCCGCGTCAACCATGGCCAGCGCTTTGCAAGGTGGAACGGACGGCATGACCACCGCGGGGCTGTTCGTCTCGCTGTGCTACATGATCGGCGTGTCATTGCTGGTGTTTCACTTGGCCAATGGACTGTGGACCGCTGCGATTACATGGGGTCTCACCGTTTCAGACAAAGCGCAGCGCCGATGGGGCCTTGTGTGCGCTGGTCTTGGCGCCGGGCTGATGGCCCTCGCATGGTCCGCCGTGATTGGCTTTGCAACGCTTGATCCTGCCGAAGCGCAGCTTGCGGAAGAGCATGTGAATCGCGGGCACGGCGTTGAACCAGCTCACGTTGATTCAAATGTTGCGATGACGACTTCTGGGAATGAGGAGTGACGATGGCCGCAGGCAGCGGATCAGAGAAACGCGTGATTGTGATCGGCGGCGGTCTGGCCGGACTTGCGGCGTCGGCGCGCCTCGCAGAGCAAGGCATTCAAGTTGATTTGTTTTCGATCGCGCCGGTGAAGCGGTCGCACTCCGTGTGCGCGCAAGGCGGCATCAATGCATGCAACGAAGTCGCTCGTCAGCAGGGTTTCTCTGAGTGGGCGCACATGGACGAGACGCTGTACGGCGGGGATTTTCTTGCCGATCAGCCGCCCGTCTATGAGATGACGCACTGGGCGCCGAAGATCATTGATCTCCTCGATCGCATGGGCGTTCCGTTTAATCGCACGTTCGAGGGGTATCGCGACTTGCGGCTCTTCGGCGGTTCGCTCTTCAAGCGCACACACTTTGCGGGCGCCACGACCGGGCAGCAATTGCTTTATGCGCTGGATGAACAGGTCCGCCGCGCTGAGCAAGACGGCATGGTCACCAAGTACGAATTCTGGGAGTTCCTCTGGCCGGTGACGGAGGAGGTTGATGGCGAGCGCCGTTGCGTCGGCATGGTCGCCCAGGATCTGCGCACCATGCAGGTTCGCGCTTTCCGCGCTGGCGCAGTCGTCATCGCCACTGGTGGCTGCGGGCTGGTCTTCGGCAAATCGACGAATTCAGTCTCGTGCACCGGCGCTGCGGCGGCGCGCTGCTATCAAGCGGGCGCTTGGTACGCCAACGGCGAGATGATTCAGGTGCATCCGACGGCCATTCCCGGCGCGGACAAATGCCGATTGATGAGTGAATCGGCGCGTGGCGAGGGCGGTCGCGTGTGGGTGCCGCGCACGAAGGGTGACAAGCGAGACCCGCGCGATATTCCAGTCCCGGAGCGGTGGTACTTCCTTGAAGAGAAGTATCCGAAGTACGGGAATCTGGTGCCGCGCGATATTGCAAGCCGCGAGATCTTTGATGTCTGTGTGAACCAGGGCATGGGGATTGGCGCCGAGAACATGGTGTACCTCGATCTCACGCACAAGTCGCGCGAGGAATTGGACCGCAAGCTGCGCGGCATTCTCGAGATCTACGAGAAATTCGCCGGTGAAGACCCGCGCGATGTGCCCATGAAAATCTTCCCCGCCATGCATTACACCATGGGCGGGCTGTGGACCACGTTTACACCGGAAGAGCGCACCGCAGACTCGGTGATGGATCGCGACTCCAATCGCGAGCGCGTCATCGGCATGCAGATTGACGCCAAGAACACCATGAGCACGAATATCCCCGGGCTCTATGCGCTCGGTGAGGTGAACTTTGCGTATCACGGCGCGACGCGGCTCGGCGCCAACGCGCTCTTGTCGTGCATCTTTGATGGTTTGTTCGCCGGCGTCGGCATTGCGAATTACGTGCGTGATGACGCCCCGGACGAAGAAGCGGTGTCATCGGCGCCGTTTGATGCGGCGGTCAAACAGGAAGAAGCCAAAGTGGAATCGCTGCGCAGTCGCGCTCAGCAAGGGCTTACTGATCCTGCGGTCAATCCATACGTGATTGCGCAGGAGCTTGGCAAGGAAATGACGGACGCTTCGACCGTCGTCAAGACGGGCGAGCGGCTGGAGAAGGCGCTGAACAAGATTCAGGAGCTTGGCGAGCGATGCTCACGGGCGACGCTTGCGGACGCGTCGCTGTGGACGAATCAGAACATGGCGTTCACGCGGTCACTGTCGGACATGGTCAAACTCGCGGAAGTCATTCTCGCCGGCGGCATCGAGCGCCGAGAGAGCCGCGGTTCGCACTTCCGGCTGGATTACCCGGATCGGGATGACGATCAATTCCTGAAGACCACCGTCGCGGAATACGACGCGGCGACTGGGCGTCCGAAGATCAGCTTCCGTGAAGTGATCACGCCGCTCGTGAAGCCTCGTGCACGTACCTATGGCAAGGTCGAGAAGAGCAGCGATCCGGCGCCGGAGCCACGCGAAACAGTTGCGGCCGAGGCAACGAGCTAAGACGCCATTCAACACGATCATCATTGAACGGATTCATTCATGACCTCCCCCACTCCCGTATCTCAGGATTCCGCGAAGCACGAACTCGGCGCTGAGCGATCGGTGTATTTCCGAATCAAGCGGTGCGATGGCCCGGGCAAAGCGACGCGATGGGAGCGGTTCAAGGTCAAAGTGACGCGCGGCGAAGGCGCCAATGTGCTGGCGTGCCTGGAGCGCATAGCCGCGAATCCGGTCACGGCGGACGGCGCCAAGACGACGCCGGTCGTGTGGGACGCGGGCTGCCTCGAAGAAGTGTGCGGCGCTTGCACGATGAACGTCAACGGGAAAGTGCGTCAGGCGTGTTCCTGCCTGATCGACACGTGCGCGCCGAATGACGGCGATGAGGTCGTGCTTGAGCCCATGCAGAAGTTTCCGATCGTTCGCGATCTCTGGGTCGATCGGTCGCGCATGTTTGAGACGCTGAAGCGCGTCAAGGCGTGGACGCCGATTGATGGTCTGTACGCCACCGGCCCCGGGCCGAAAGAAACGCCCGAGCGTCAGCAAGAGCGATATATCTACTCAACCTGCATGACGTGTGGCTGCTGCCTTGAAGCGTGTCCGCAGTTTCAGCAGGAACCGGATGCGTCGAAATGGGACACTTCGTTTGTCGGCGCCAACGCCATTGGCCAGGTGCAACTCTTCAATGAGCACCCGACGGCCAAAGAACTGGCGCCGGAGCGGCTGGACGCGATGACGGCCGCGGGCGGTGTGAGTGAGTGCGGCAACGCGCAGAACTGCGTGAAGGTGTGCCCGAAGGAAATCCCGCTGACGGATGCAATCGCTGCGGTTGGACGCGCGGCGACGATCCATGGGATCAAGCGGTTCTTCCAGGGGAAGTGACAACCAGTCCAGCTTTTATTGGATTGGCGTTCACGAAAATAATGCAAGCAGCATGATTACCGTCGTGGTCGCGCCAAGACCCGCAAAAACAATTCGTCTTTCCTTTGGTCGCCACGAACGCCACGGGACGACTCCGCCGGGCGCATCGTATGGCTCGCCACATTCCGGACAGGCTCTGGCTTTTTCGTTCATGACAAACGGGTAGCCGCAGTGCCGGCACATTTCAGGCGCTGCGATGCAGAGATCTGACATGGCGATTTTTGCAGCAAAGTACGTAGCCATTGCGCATGCGAGCAATGCGAAAAGCCACCAGTCGAACAGACTGAGAAAATCAATGTACAGCAGCCACGAAATGACGAGCAGCAAAAAGATGCCGGCAGCCCCCCACTCAGCGCACGTTCTCAACACGAATCGACGCATTTCGGCGCTCGACGATGCGTGACGCCGGGTCGGGCGCACCAGGGCGCGACAGAATCGATCCAATCTTCGATGCATGATCGAAAAGCCTAATGAAAAAACGCCCGCCGGAATCCCGACGGGCGTTGGAGTGTTTTCAGATGACTGAGGGAATTCACTTTCCCTCTGGAATCAACTCATTCCTTGCCGACTGTCGATGACTCGCCGATGAGGGCGTCGCCAAGTTCGACGGGGAGCTTGGTCGGTTCGTCGCGGCTGGCGCCGAGCGCTTCGGCGCGCTGGGCGGCTTCGGCGAGCATCATCTCTTCGTCGATCTCTTCCGTGACGGGCGGCTCGGCAAGTCGCTGCACACGGATGTTTTGGTACTCGCGGAAACCAGTGCCGGCCGGGATGAGGTGGCCGAGCAGGACGTTTTCCTTGAGGCCGATGAGTTCGTCCTCGGCGCCGCGGAGTGCGGCTTCGGTGAGCACCTTCGTCGTCTCCTGGAAGGAGGCGCCGGAGAGGAACGACTCGGACTGGAGCGACGCCTTGGTGATGCCAAGGAGCAGAGTTCGACCGGTGGCGGGCTTGGCCTTCTTCGCCTTGGCTGGCTCCTTGCCTTCGAGCTCCGCCTTGGCGTTGGCTTCCTTGAGTTCGTCCTTGCTGACGAGGGCGCCAACGGCGAGGCTTGTGCCGCCAGCTTCGGAGACGCGTCCCATCTGGGCGATGTCCAGGTTGACGCGGCGGAAGTGCTGCTTGTCGATGATGTCGTGCGGCAGGAAGTGCGTATCGCCGGGACCTTCGACGCGCACCTTGCGAAGCATCTGACCGACGATGACTTCGATGTGCTTGTCGTTGATCGGCACGCCCTGAGCGCGGTAGACGTTCTGGATCTCTTCGATCATGTAGTTGTAGAGCGCTTCTTCACCCTTAATGCGCAGGATGTCGTGCGGCACGAGCGGGCCGTCGATCAATGGGTCGCCGGCGTTCACACGGTCGCCCGCATGCACGAGGAGGTGACGGTCCTGCGGAACGTGGTGATCCTTTTCGATGCCAGCGTCGGTGATGACGCGAATGGTCATCTTGCCCTTGCGCTTGTCGGAGAGCAGCTCAACCACGCCGGAGATTTCAGCGAGGATCGCGGGATCCTTCGGCTTGCGCGCTTCGAAGATCTCGGTGACGCGGGGAAGACCACCGACGATGTCCTGCGAACCCGACGCCGAGCGCGGCTGACGAGCAAGCATTTCACCGGCTTTGATCTCCTGACCGTCGGTCACTTCGATGCGGGCCTTGGCGGGCAGGAAGTGGAAGTCGAGAATCTTGCCGTTTTCATCTTCGACGACGACCTGCGGGTGCTTCTCGCCCTTGTGCTCGATGACGACGAGCGCGGTCTGGCCGCGACCGGCGTCCTCTTCACGGACGGTCTCGCCGATTTCGATGTCAACGAACTTCGCCTTACCGGATTTTTCGGCAAGGATGGGCAGACGGTGCGGATCCCATGCGACGAGCTGCTGCCCTCGTTTGACCTTGTCGCCGGTTTTGGCGAGCAGGAAGGCGGCGTAAGGCACCTTGTACTTCTCAAGCTCGCGACCCTTGGGATCAAGAATCGCGATTTCGCCGGTGCGCTTCAGCGCAACGAGCGTGTCGTTGCCGTCTTCGTCCTTGACGGGGACTTCGTTGCAGTCACGCAGTTCGATCGTGCCGTCGTGCTGGGCAATGGCGCCCGTCTCGACGAGCTTGGTCGTTGCGATGCCGCCGGTGTGGAACGTACGCATCGTGAGCTGCGTGCCCGGTTCACCGATGGACTGTGCGGCGATAATGCCGACGGCCATGCCGCGCTCGACCACGTCGCCGGTCGACATATCCATGCCGTAGCACGTGGCGCAGATGCCTCGTTCGGACTGGCAGGTCAGCGGCGAACGCACGAGCACGCCTTCGATGCCGAGGTCTTCAATCTTGCGAGCTGCATCAGGGGTGATCATCTGCGAACGCTCAACGATGACTTCATCGGTGACGGGGTTCGCAATTGCCTGCATGCTGGTGCGGCCGACGATCTGGTCACGCAGCGGCACGTCGACTTCTTCACCCTTGTACGTGGCTCGCTTGGTGACGCCGTTGATGGCGCCGCAATCGGGCTCGTTCACAATGGTGGACTGTGCGACGTCGCAGAGCTTACGCGTGAGGTAGCCGGAGTCCGCCGTCTTCAGCGCGGTGTCGGCCAGACCCTTACGGGCGCCGTGCGTTGAAGAGAAGTACTCGAGCACGTTCAGGCCTTCGCGGAAGTTGGCGCGAATCGGCGTCTCAATGATTTCACCGGACGGCTTGGCCATGAGGCCTCGCATGCCGGCGAGCTGCTGCATCTGTGAAACGTTGCCTCGAGCGCCGGAGTCCGCCATGAGGTAGACCGGGTTGAGGTAGGGCGTGCCAGCCATCGCTTCGATGGAGGCGTACTCGTCCGTCGCGGCGTCGCGACGGTCGTTCTTCAGCGTTTCCACCAGCTTCTTGGTGACCTGTTCGCGGCAGTGCGCCCAGATGTCGAGCAACTGGTTGTAGCGCTCGCGCTGGGTGATGATGCCGCGGTCGTAGTTCTTCTCGACGCGATCAACGCGCTTCTGCGCATCGGCGATGAGCGTTTCCTTGGCTTCCGGAATGCGAAGATCCGTGATGCCGAACGAAAGGCCGCCGAGCGTGGATTGATGGAAACCAATTTCCTTGATTCGATCGAGGAAATCGATGGTCTTTGCGCGGCCGCAGTACATGTAGCAATCATCGATCGCGCGGGCGGCGCCCTTCTTGCCAAGCGGGCAGTTGTAGAACGGCATGCCGGGCTGAAGGATGTCGGAGAAGATCACGCGACCAACCGTCGTGGCGACCAGTTTGTTCTTCGGCAAACTCGACACCGGACCGGTTTCCTTGGTGACCTGCTCGGTGAAGCCGTCGAGGCGAACGCGGATGCGGTCGTGGACATTGAGCGTGCCGCAATCGTGCGCGAGGACGACTTCGCGCCGATCTTTGAAGACCGGCAGCGTCTTTGGATCGACCGGTGTGTCGTCGGTCGGCTCCAGCGTGATGAAATAGATTCCCATCACGATGTCCTGGCTCGGCGAAATGATGGGCTTGCCGTTGGCCGGGCTGAAAATGTTGTGCGTGGACAACATGAGGCAATGCGCTTCGGCTTGCGCTTCCACTGAGAGCGGCAGGTGAACGGCCATCTGGTCGCCGTCGAAGTCCGCATTGAAGCCCGTGCAAACGAGCGGATGCACACGAATCGCGTTGCCTTCAACGAGCACCGGCTCGAAGGCCTGAATACCCATGCGGTGAAGGGTTGGGGCGCGATTCAACAGCACCGGATGCTGATAGATCACCTCTTCGAGGATGTCCCACACTTCGGGATCGCGGCGCTCAAGCATGCGCTTGGCGCTCTTGATCGTGTCAGCGAGTCCGTGCTCCTTGAGGCGGCGGATGATGAACGGCTGGTACAACTCAAGAGCGATCTTCTTAGGAAGGCCGCACTGATTGAGCTTGAGATTCGGACCCACGACGATGACCGAACGCGCGGAATAATCGACGCGCTTGCCGAGCAGGTTTTCGCGGAAGCGCCCCTGCTTGCCCTTGATCATGTCGGTGAGCGACTTGAGCGGACGGTTCGACGAGCCGAGCACCGGGCGGCGGCAGCGGCCATTGTCGAAGAGCGCATCAACCGCCTGCTGCAACATGCGCTTCTCGTTGCGGATGATGACCTCGGGAGCGTTGAGGTCCATCAGCTTCTTGAGGCGGTTGTTGCGGTTGATGATGCGTCGATAGAGATCGTTCAGATCGCTCGTGGCGAAGTTGCCGGATTCGAGCAGCACGAGCGGGCGCAGGTCGGGCGGGATCACGGGGATCACGTCCATGACGAGCCAGCCGGCGTTGTTGTCGCTGCTACGAATTTGTTCAACGAGCTTCAATCGCTTCGAAAGATCTTTGATCTTCTGCTTGCTGCGCGTTTCGCGAAGCTGCTGGCGAAGGGTGTCGGCAACGGCGTCGAAGTCCGTCTTCTCGATGAGTTCACGGATCGCCTCGGCGCCCATGAGCGCTTTGAACGTGTAGCCGTACTTATCGAGGTTGGCGCGGTACTCGTCTTCGGTGAGGACCTGCTGGAACGTCAGCTCCGTCTCGCCGGGTTCGAGGACGACGTAATCCTGGAAGTAGATGACTTTCTCAAGATCGGAGGTCTTCATGCCAAGCAAGTTGCCGAGGCGGCTCGGAATGGCCTTGAAGAACCAGATGTGCACAATCGGCGCGGCCAGATTGATGTGGCCCATGCGCTTGCGGCGCACGCGCGAGTGCGTCACCTTGACGCCGCAGCGATCGCAGATGATGCCTTTGTACTTCGTGCCTTTGTACTTGCCGCACGCGCACTCATAGTCGCGTTCGGGGCCGAAGATGCGCTCACAGAACAGACCGTCCTTTTCAGGTCGGTACGTGCGGTAGTTGATCGTTTCCGGCTTCTTCACTTCGCCATAGGACCACGAGCGGATGTCGCTCGGGCTGGCCAGAGTGATCTTCACACGGGCGTAATCGTTGATCCGGTCGTACACGCTTTCGGGCATCGGGATGCAGCTCCCAGCTGGTGGTGATCAACGCGATGAATCGCGGCGAGGTCGTAAGTCTGAACGTCAGAGCTTTGGAATCAGCCCTGGGGAAGGCCGGAAGGCGGAGGCGTAATGCGCCAACCTTCGGGCGTCTTGATGGCCTGAATGTCCCACGTCTTGTCGCTCGTGGGCTTTGAAAACTGGAAGGTCGCAAACGCGCCGTCGTCTGACACTTTCTCATAAGAGAGAGCGCCGATTTCTCCGGCGAGCGCGGCTTGCGCCATCGCGATTGGGGCGCCGGCCTCAGCCGCGCGATCCCAACCTTCTTTCATCTGGTAGAGCTTCTCGGTGCCGGGCGCGTCGGGAACGAGCACGGCGATGGCGACATCAAGTTTGCCTTGCTTGACGCCCTCGATATAGGTCTCGAGCGCTTCGTCGGCGGTGTCATCTTTCACCGTCAGGCCGGCGGGTTGAGCCGCCGGAGGCGGCGCTGATTCCTGTGGCGCCTTCGATGTTGACGACGGCGCGGAGGAGGGCGCCGCGGTCTCGGTGGCGCTGTCATTCTCAGGCGTTTCACTGCCGCCACACGCGGAGAGCGTCATGGCCGCGGCAAGCGCCGTGGTGAGCTTCAAGATGTGAATCGCAGTCTTCACGGAGCGTTTCTCCTGGCAAGTTGGCGCCTTCGTCGCGCCGGACACTGACGAACTGACCTCAAAGAAGTGAGCCGCCTTCGAGACGCTTCTTCTCAAGCGAAATGTTCATGCCGAGGCCCTTGAGTTCATTGCAGAGCACGTCGAAAGCGACGGGCATGCCGGCCTCAAGCGTGTTGGCGCCCTTGACCATGGACTCGTAGATTTTGGTGCGACCCTCCACGTCGTCGCTCTTGACGGTGAGGAGTTCTTGCAGGATGTACGCCGCGCCGTATGCCTCAAGACCCCACACTTCCATCTCACCGAAGCGCTGACCACCGGTGCGGCTCTTGCCGCCAAGTGGCTGCTGCGTGATGAGTGAGTATGGCCCCGTGGCGCGGGCGTGGATCTTGTCATCCACCAAGTGGTGAAGCTTGAGCAGGTACATGTAGCCCACGGTGGTGCGCTGGTGGAACTTCTCACCGGTGCGACCGTCGTAGAGCTGCACCTTGCCGCCGCGCGGCATTTCCGCGAGGAGTTCATCCGGCGATGGGTGCGTGCCGTTGTCCTCGCAATCCTTCCATCGGGCGCGCACGTGACTGTTCGCGTCTTCGATGCAGGCGTGGACTTCGTCTTCCGTCGCACCGTCGAACACGGGTGTGACGGCCTGGAAGCCGAGCACCTGACCGGCCCACCCGAGATGCGTCTCGAGAATCTGACCGACGTTCATGCGGCTGGGCACGCCGAGCGGATTCAGCAGCACGTCAACCGGCGTGCCGTCTTCCATGAACGGCATGTCCTCTTCCGGCACGATTCGGGCGATGACGCCCTTGTTGCCGTGACGACCGGCGAGCTTGTCACCGACCGAGAGGCGGCGTTTGGTCGCGAGATAAATCTTGACCATCTCGAGGACGCCGGAGGGCAGTTCGTCGCCGCGCTTCATGTGCGACAACTTGCGCTGCTTCTCAGTTTCGACAGCCTGAATGCGCGGCCAGAACTGGTTGTACAGGCGCTCGCCTTCGTCCTTCGCTTCCTTCGAGCCCTTGATCCACTTCAAGTCGAAGTTCTGGATCTGCTCGATGATGACTTCCGGAATGTCCGAGGCGCCGACCTTCTGACGCGTGGACGGGTCGACCATTTCGGAGCCGACGACGTCGTTGATGCGCGCCACCATCTGGCGGAACGTTTCGATCGCCTTGGCGTCCATCTCCGCGGAGTACGCGTCCATCTCGGACTGGAGGCGCTTCTTCTGCTCTTCCGTGAAGTGAGCGCGGCGGGCGAAGCGGCGGGCGCCGATGACGATGCCTTCGGAGCCGGCGGGGACTTCAAGCGAATCGTTCTTCACGTCTTCGCCGGCGCGGCCGAAGATGGCGTGAAGCAGTTTCTCTTCCGGCGTGAGTTCAGACTTGGACTTCGGCGAGACCTTGCCGACGAGGATGTCGCCAGGGCCAACGCGGGCGCCGAGACGAATCACGCCGTGCTCATCGAGATTGCCAAGCGCCTTTTCGGAGACGTTGGGGATGTCACGTGTGAACTCTTCGCGACCGAGCTTCGTCTCGCGAATTTCAACATCGAATTCGTCGATGTGAATGCTCGTCATTTCGTCGCGCTTCACGAGGCGCTCGGAGATGACGATCGCGTCTTCGAAGTTGTAGCCGTCGAAGGTCATGAACGCGACGAGCGCGTTCTTGCCGAGAGCGAGTTCGCCCTGCTTCGTAGAAGCGCCGTCCGCAATGATCTGACCCTTCTCAACCTTGTCGCCGATTTCGACAATCGGGCGCTGGTTGAGGCAGGTGCGCTCGTTGAGCTTGGCGAACTTGCGAAGCTCGTACTCGTCCGTGTCGTCGATGATGATGCGGGTCGCATCGACAAAGGAGACGACGCCGGAGCGGCGAGCGCGGACGATCATGCCGGAGTTGCCGCCGACGACCTTTTCCATGCCGGTCGCCACCAGTGGCGGCTCGATCTTGACGAGCGGCACGGCCTGGCGCTGCATGTTCGAACCCATGAGGGCGCGGTTGGCGTCGTCATGCTCGAGGAACGGAATCAACGAGGCGGAGACGCCGACGATCTGCTTGGGGGCGATGTCGACGTACTGCACCTGCGATGAATCGACCTGGGCCAATTCACCGTCGACGCGAGCGAGCACCGACCCCTTCATGAGGCGGCCCTTCTCGTCGAGCGAATCGCACGGCGTCAGGATCGCTTTCATTTCTTCGTCAGCGCGAAGATGAACGACTTCGTCAACAAGGTCGCCGCCCTTGACGACGCGGTACGGCGTCAGCAGGAAGCCGTACTCGTCGATCGACGAATAGATGCCGAGCGAGCAGATGAGACCGATGTTCGTGCCTTCCGGCGTTTCGATCGGGCAAATGCGGCCGTAGTGCGAAATGTGAACGTCACGCACTTCGAAGCCGGCGCGCTTGCGGTTGAGACCGCCGGGACCGAGCGCGGACAAACGGCGCTCGTGCACGAGGCTCGAAAGCGGATTCGTCTGGTCAACGACCTGCGACAACTCGGAGCGACCGAAGAAGAAATCGATCGCCGACGAGATCGCCTTGGAGTTCACCAGATCAGCGATCTTTGTGAGCTCGTCCGGGTCCTTGACGCTCATGCGCTCCTGCACGGTGCGACGGAGCTTAAGGAAGCCCTTGCGCATCTCTTCGACGGCGAGCTCATCGAGCGTGCGCAAGCGGCGGTTGCCCAGATGGTCGATGTCGTCGAGCTGCGCGATCGGGCGACCCGTGTTCGGGTCCGGTCGCTTGCTGCGCAGATCAAGCATGTACTGCACGACGCGGAGGAAATCCTCAGCGCGGATGAACATGTGATCTTCCGGCACGTTCAGATCGAACTTGCGATTGATGCGGAAGCGGCCGACCTTGCCGAGGCGGTAGCGCGCATCGTCGTAGAACTTCTCCTGGAAGAGCTGCTTTGCCTTGTCCACCTGTGGCGGATTGCCGGGGCGCAAGCGCGTGTAGATCTTCAGGAGCGCGGCTTCGTATTCGTTCTTCGCGATCTCGTCAAACTGCTCGAGCTTCTCTTCTGCGACGGAATTGAGAATGAGCGGGTCGGACGGATTCTGAATGACGCGAATCTTCTTCAGCGAAGAATTCTGAATCGCTTCGAACGCTTCGCCGATCTGACGACCGACGTGGACCAGCTCTTCGCCGGTTTCCGTATCGATGATGGACTGCGCGGCCCAATGCTCGGGCGCGAGCTTCTCCACGGAGATTTCGTTGATCTCGTAGAAAAGGCTGAGGATCGCTTCGGTGGAAGCGATTGACTCGTCCAGGCATCGCAGGAACGTGGTCGCGGCGAGCTTGGTGGACTGGTCAATGCGCATGACCAGCACGTCTTTCTTGGTGACTTCAAGCTCGATCCATGAGCCGCGCTCTGGGATGATGCGCGCGGAATGGAGCGGCCGGTCCGCCTCAGCGGAGATGATTGAGAAATCAACGCCCGGTGAACGGTGCAGCTGATTGACAATCACGCGCTCGGCGCCATTGACAACGAACTCACCACCGCCGAGAAGAATCGGGATCTCGCCGAGGTAGATGTCCTCGTCCACGAGATCGGGATGATCTTTCCGGTCAAGCCGGACGCGCACGCGGAACGGGCGTCCGTAGGTGAGACGGAGTTCGCGGCACTCATCAGGCGTGTAGCGCGGCTCTTCGAGCGAATACTGGATGTATTCGAGCGACATGGTCCCGTCGTATGAAACGATCGGGAACATCTCGCGCATCAGCGATTCCAGCCCGGTGTTGACATCGCGCTGGTCAGGCTTGAGATCCAGTTGTAGGAATCGCTCGTAAGCGTTGCTTTGAACGGTGGTGAGGTCAGGGACGGGGATCGCGTCGCCGCGTTTGGAGAAATCGCGCACTTTGGTCGCAGCCATCGATCTCCTCGCGATGGAAGTCGCAGCCTCGCTGGCGCGAAGCCGCTGGTTCGGATGAGGCACGAAAATGAAAGTGGTCGCCGCTGGGTGGATCTGAACGAGTCGAGCCCATCAGGTTAGGCCGTTGGCGCCAATCTTGCAAGTACGGGCACGCCCAAAAACACCCCGGCCGGTTGAGTGGCCGGGGTGAAGGGCCTGTTTTTTCGAGGTGCAGGGTGGTTACTTGATCTCGATGGTGGCGCCGGCTTCCTCGAGCTTGGTCTTGAGCTCTTCGGCTTCTTCCTTCGAAACGCCTTCTTTGACGGCCTTGGGAGCGTTGTCCACGAGGTCCTTGGCTTCCTTGAGGCCGAGCGAAGTGATCTCGCGAACGACCTTGATGACGCCAATCTTCTTGTCGCCGGCGCCTGCGAGGACGACGTCGAACGTCGTCTTCTCTTCTTCGCCGCCGCCACCGTCGCCGCCCGCAGCCGGGCCGGCCATCATGACAGCGCCACCGGCGGCCGCCTCGATGTTGTAGGTGTCCTTCATGTAATCACCGAGATCAACGGCTTCCTTGAGGGTGAGACCCGCGAGGTCATCACCGAGCTTGCTGATCTTGGCGTCGAATTCTTTCACTGCTGTGTCGGACATTGGATTCTGCCTTTATCGTTGTCTTCCGGGGCGGCCCTGCCGCGATCCGGTTCGGCGACTCGAAGAGGGGCTGGACGTCCAACCTTTAACCCGTGGGCCAGTTCGAGCCGGGTGCCTGTTGATTTGAATCACACCGCCATTGGTCAACCGACCTTGGCGATGGTCTCCCCCTTCTCGAGCTTTTCTTCGATCGCTTTGATGATGCCTGCAAGGCGCCCGCCCGGGCCCTTGACCTGGCCCATGAGATTGCGTCCAGGGCTGAGGACCAGCGTGACTGCCTGGGCGATGGCTTCATCGCGCGTCGGGAATTTGCTCAGGGCCTCGACGCCAGCGGCGCCTTCAAAGAGCTGGCCGTCCAGCACGGCGCCCTTGAGTTCAAGACTCTTGACTTGCTTGGCCCACTTCACGAGTTCACGGGCGACGTCGACCACGCTTTCGGAGCCGTACGCCAGCGCGGACGGTCCTTCGAGCAGTGTCTCAAGCCCAGCGAGTGAACCTTCCGAGAAGGCGCGCTTGGCAAGGTTGTTGCGCACCACGGTGATGCGGATTTCCTTGCCGGCCAGCTCGGTGCGCAGGCGGTTGTTGTCGTTCGCGGAAATGCCGCGAATGGAAACGAGCAGCGCGTTGTCCACGCCGTCGAGTCGCTCGCGATAATCCTGCATCAGCAGATCTTTGACTGCTTTGCTCATGGCTGTGTCTCTTGTGGCGAGGCGGTTTATTCGCTCGTCATCGCGAAGGTGACGGGAACGCCCGGCGTCATGGTGCCTTTGAGGGTGATCCTTTTGACAAACTGTCCCTTGACGCTGCTGGGCTTCGACTTCTCAATCGCGCCGATGAAGTGCGTCAGATTTTCGACGAGGTCGTCGTCCTTGAAGCTCATCTTGCCAACGACGGCGTGAACGTTGCCGCCCTTGTCATTGCGATATTCAAGCTTGCCTGCGGCGAATTCGCCGACGGCCTTGACTACATCCTGCGTCACCGTGCCCGCTTTCGGCGAGGGCATCAAACCCTTGGGGCCGAGGACGCGACCGAGCTTACTGATGACGCGCATCATGTCGGGGCTGGCGATGGCGACGTCGAAGTCGAGGAAACCCTTCTCGAGTTCCGCAACGAGTTCTTCGCCACCGGCTTTGACGGCGCCGGCAGCGAGCGCGTCCTTGATGACATCGGGCGTGCAGAACGCAATGACGCGCTTGCTTTTGCCGATGCCCTTGGGCAGCGCGATCGAGCCGCGAATCGCCTGATCAGCGTGCTTCGGATCAATGTTCAAGTGCATGCACACTTCGACCGTCTGGTCGAACTTGGGCGCTTTGAACTTCCGAAGCGACTTGACCGCCGCTTCCGGCGACAGACGTTCGGTCGGTGATTTTTCAATGTTCTCACGCATGCGTCGGCCATAGCCGCGAAGCGAACGATGTGGTGCAGCAGTCTTCGCCATGGATCAGCCCTCCACCACAGAGACGCCCATGGAACGGGCGGTGCCTTCGACCATGCGCGCCGCGGCGTCGATGTCCACAGCGTTCAGGTCGTTGATTTTTTCCTGAGCGATCGCCTTGGCCTGCGTCCGCGTGATCTTGCCGACGATCGTCTGCGGCTCGCCTGAGCCTTTTTCGATGCCGGCGGCTTCGCGAATCAGCACGGAGGCCGGCGAAGATTTGATCTCGAATTCAAAGGAGCGGTCCGCATAGACCTTCACCACGCAGCCGACGATCTTGCCGTTGAGCTGCGCGGTCGCTGCATTGAACTGTTGAATGAACTGACCCGGATTCACGCCGTTGCCGCCGAGAATCGGACCAAGCGGCGGGGCCGGTGTGGCCTTCCCGCCGGGCGCGGTCAGCTTGAACTGTTTAACAATTTCCTTCTTCGCCATTGATCTCCACCTCCCACCCGGCGCGAAGGGCGAAGAGCGCCTTTTCTGGGTGGTGCACGCGGTTTCAGTTTGTGCGGCGGAAGATCACAGAAGACCGCCCGCCGCGAAGAGCCGAGCAGTGTAGCGAACCTAAAAATGTATTCAAGCGGATCCTCAGGCGGCCGGGTCGGGCCAGGCGGTGACGATGGCGGGATCCAGCCCTAAGCCGCCGGCTCGCTGGAGCATCTTGAAGGCGATGTCGTCGCGCCCTTCGGCCTGAATCAGGATCGCGACGAGGAGCCAGCCTCTGGCGGTGCCGGTTTTTTGAGCAACACGAACGGCTCCGACTACGAGATCGCGCAATTCCAGCGGCGAGGCGAAAAGCGCCTTGCCATCGAGCGGAAAAACGGCGATTTCAGGATCGCTGGCATAGACCTCAAGGAGGATGTCTGCGGCGGTGGCGAAATCGAGCTCAGCGGCGTGGGCCAGGCCGAGCAATCGCTTTCGTTCCACATCGCGGGGATTCGACCGCAATTCGGAGTTCAATAAGTCGATGGCTTCTGCGTACGCGCCCTGGAAAACCAACTCCGGTGCAGTGAGCGGCGCCGGCGGAATGTCATTGAGATCCTGCGGCGGATAGATGATCAGATTGGGATCGATTTTTCGGTAGACGCCTGCAATCGGCGGGTAAAAGTAATAGCTGTTGTTGTAGCTGATGCCGGGACCGAATTCCCACGTGCCGTAGCTGTAGCCTTGGAACGGATTCCAAAGCGGGTAAAACTGATCTGTCGTCGCCGGTGTATTCAGCGACAAATGAGGCACGTTTGGGGCGCCCTGCGGCAATCCATTTGCGGGGTTGAGGACCGGCCCACTCGGGGTCGTGGGCGCGCCTATTGTGCCCCCCGGATTGGCCGGAGGCGTTGTCGGCGGGGACGGGTTATTCACCTTGTCCGGCTCCGCGTCATTCTCCGTCTGAGCGACCGCCACCCCAGTACTATTCAACATCGCCAAGGCCAGAGCGGTGAAACCGAGCCAGCCGACGAAACGAATATCTAGCCTCGTTTGGGATTTGTCCGGCGTCATGGGCCACTCCTGCGTGGAATTGGAGGGCGAAATTCGCCTCCTATTGCGGCCAGATCAGTGGAATCTACGATATCTGATTCTACAACCGACAACCCCCAAGTCTTCATCTTTCGCGGAGCCACCGCATGATCGTTGATTTTCGAACACAGCTTCATCCCACGGCCGATCCCGAATCGGACGCGTGCTGCCTGTCGCCCGGCGCTCAGGCGGACGCGATGCAGTGCGTGGATGTCGCGGTGATTCTTGGTTGGAGATCTGAACGTCTCGGCGTGGACACGCCCCCGGAGACGATCGCGTCCTATGTAAATGATGACCCGGCGCATCGTGTCGGGTTCGCCGGCATCGATCCGCTGGCTGATTCAGCGCTGGACGATCTGTGCCGCGCCCGTGAACTCGGGCTGTCCGGTATCACCATCAGCCCGGCTGATCAGGGATGCCGACCGACGAATGATCGCGCCATCGAGGTTCTTGATTGGTGCGCGCGTCGACAGATGCCGGTGCTCGCCGCGAACCCGTGGCTGACTGATCGGCGAAGTGTTCTGGAGTTTGCACGCCCGGCTTTGTGGGATGAAGTGCTGCGCGATCTTCCGTCACTCACGCTGGTGCTCGGCGATCTCGGTTCGGCATGGGTGGACGAAGCTCTGCTGATGGTGGCGCGCCACGAACGCGTGTTCGCTGAGATCTCGGGCGTCGCGCCCAATGTGTGGTCGCTGTACAACGCCTTACAGACGGCGCTGGAACGGCGCGTCACGCACAAGCTGCTGTTTGGTTCGGGCTTCCCGCGTGAATCGCCGGAGACCGTCATCGAGCGGATCTATTCGATCAACTCGATTCGCCAGGGCTCGTCGCTGCCGACGGCGCCTCGCGAGTTCCTTCGATCCATCGTTGAGCGCGACACGCTCCGCTGCCTCGGCATTGATCACCTGTCGGCGCCGCGTCGCGGACCTGAGCCGCCGGTCGTGCATGTGCGTGCGGATTCGGACAGCGGAATTCTCTCGGTGGCGACTGCCGCTGAAGCTCGATAACGAACGCTGTGTCTGCAGATCGCTTTGCTTCGATTGTGTTGCCTGCCGCGCTGGCGGGCGCCGCAGATCGCTATGTCTTTGATTGCGAATCGGTGCGAGCGCTCGATCGTGCGGCGATTGACGAGTTTGCCATTCCCGGAATCGTCTTGATGGAAAACGCCGCGACGGCGCTGGCGCATGTGGCGCATGCCATGTGCGGCGTCGTGGGGTCGAACGTGCTCATCGTGTGCGGGCCGGGGAATAATGGCGGCGATGGGTTTGCTCTGGCGCGCAAACTGTCGAACCTCGGCGCATTCGTGCGCCTCGTTTCACTGTGCCCTCGGCAGAAATACAAAGGCGATGCGGCAGTGAATCTCAACATTGTTGAGCGCATGAAGCTGCCGATCAGTTTTTCATCATCGAGAGATGTGACGAATGAACTCGAAGCGGCATGGTCATCGCTTGGGGAATGCGGCTTGTTGGTTGACGCGTTGTTTGGGACGGGGCTGACCGAACCGCCGCGCTCGCCGTTCGATGTGGCGATCACATGGATGAATGCGCAGCGGTCAACGGGCCAGGCGGCCACTCTCGCCGTCGATCTCCCGAGCGGGCTGGATTGCGATGTGGGC
Organism: Phycisphaerales bacterium; assembly: GCA_029260345.1. Lineage (GTDB taxonomy): Bacteria > Planctomycetota > Phycisphaerae > Phycisphaerales > UBA1924 > OFTM186. The sequence goes on from JAJDDK010000006.1 coordinate 592,079, forward strand.
ACGCCGCTAGATGAGGGCGCAGTCGTTCATGCCGATGTGACGGTGACGCTCGCGGGTTGGAAGCGAGGCCTGTTGGCGCCCGCATCACGCGCGTATTCCGGCGCTGCTCTCGCGGCGGACATCGGTGTCCCGTGTGAATTGCTGGATCGATTCGGTGAACGAATCGATGGAGCGCATTGACGAAAACGTCGGGTGCGCGGTTAGGGCTGCAATCTCGTGACCGACCACGGACCGCCCGAGAAGCCGTCGCCGCTCGTGTTGAGCGTTCGTTCCCAACGCGCCCGGTCGTGCACTCGGCCGGGTCCGCCAACCCACAATTCAACGCGATTCGCCCAGACGTGGTAGCCACCCCAGTGCGGCGGGCGGGGAATCTCTTCGGCTTCCATGTCGTCGAGACTCACTTTGAATCGCGCCATTGCATCAACAACTTTTGAAAGCAGTTCGTCTCGCGATGCGATCGGTTTGCTTTGGTCGCTCGCCCACGCGCCAAGGCGGCTTTCAATGCGGCGTGATTGAAAGTACGCGTCACTTTCCTGATCCGTTGTTTGTGTCACACGGCCCTCAATGCGCACCTGCCGATCGAATGCATCCCAATGAAAAAGCAGCGCGACTCGCGGCTCATGTTTAAGGGCCATCCCTTTGCGGCTCTGGCGATTCGTGTAGAACGTCACGCGTCCCAGTGATTCATCGATGCCCTTGCACAAGACGGTGCGTGCGGATGGCTGACCGTCCGCATCTACCGTTGCGAGCGTCATCGCGTTGGGATTGGGTTGAATCCGCTGGGCGAACGCCTCATCGAGCCATGCGTGAAACAGCGGCATCGGATCGGCCGGCAGCGGATCAGGAAGCGCATGTTCGATCTCGTAGGGCATCGTCACGCGGGTAGAGTAGGCCGCACGGCCCAATTCTGGGGTTGGGATCGTGTGGATATATTGGTGCGGCTCACATTTTTCGAGTGCATGGAGGCACGCTGATCGGCATGGAGAACGGCGCGGGTGAAAACGGAGGACGGGAACGAGGCCGGCGCGATCGGGGGCGGTCCGGAATCACGGTCGATCTCGCGAAACTGTTTGAGCAGTTGCCGCCGGCGTCCGTCGAAGCGGAGATGTCACTGCTTGGGTCGATGATCCTTGACCCCGCCGTGATCAGCGAAGTGCTGCACTACGTCCGCTCCGGCGAATCGTTTTACCAGGACTCGAACAAAGTCATCTTTGATGCGCTGGTGCAGCATTACGACATGCACCAGTCAGGCGATCTGGCGCTGCTCATTGAAGTTCTGAAGGACAAGGAATCGCTCGAACAGGTCGGCGGGACGGAGTATCTCGTGCGGCTCGCCGAATCCGCGCCATCCGCCGTCAACGCCCCCCACTACGCGCGCATCGTTGCGGAGAAGCACAAACTGCGCCGGTTGATCGAAGCCGCGGGTCAGATTGTGTACGACGCGTATCACGCGGGTGAACTCGGCCCCGATGGCGCCCGTGACGTGCTGGATAAGGCGGAGCGCCTCGTCTTTGACGTGGCCGAAGAAGCGCAGATGTCCACGGCGCAGCAGCTCAAGGATTTGCTGCATCAAACGATGGAGATGCTGGAGGCAAACGAAGGTCGCTCCGTCACGGGCATTTCCAGCGGGTACGTTGATCTCGATGAGATGATGAGCGGCTTGCAGGCAGGCGAACTCGTCATCCTTGCGGCGCGGCCTTCCATGGGCAAGACGGCAATGGCGCTGAACCTTGCGGAGAATGTTGCACTCGGCGGTGGTCCGGGCGGGGCGCCGTCACCAACGCTCTTCTTCAGTTTGGAAATGAGCCGCCAAGCGGTGACGCAGCGCCTCATGTGTTCACGCTCGGGAGTGGATTCGCAGCGTCTCCGCCGCAATATTCTGAATGACGACGATTTTCAGCGCCTCATGGGCGCATGCGGCGAGCTTGGCGATGCGCCACTGTTTATTGATGACACCCCGGGCATGACCGTGACGCAACTTCGCGCCCGCGCGAGGCGCATGGCGGCGCAACACGGCATCAAGAGCATTTTTGTGGATTACCTTCAGTTGCTGACGGCGCCGGGGTCCGGGCGCGAAAGCCGCCAAGTGGAAGTGTCGGCGATCAGTCGCGGCATCAAGGCGCTGGCGCGTGAACTCAACGTGCCAATCGTGTGTTTGTCACAGCTCAATCGTGGCGCTGAACAGCGCGAAGGGCACCGGCCGCGCATGAGTGATCTGCGCGAATCAGGAAGTATTGAGCAGGATGCGGACGTCATCATTCTGCTGCATCGCGAGGCGTACTACCACGTTGGCGATGACGACTGGCATGCGGACAACCCGGACCGTGAGAATCTGTCTGAACTGATCATTGCCAAGCAGCGAAACGGCCCAACCGGAGTGGTTGAGCTTGAATGGGACGCGAAGACGACGCGATTCAATCAGCGCGAATGGCGTTCATCAGCGCCTCCGGCGCGTGTGGTGACAACGCCCGCGGCCAGCGCCGCCGTCAATGCCCCCTTCCAGCCGGGAAGTTCGTTCTCCTCGCGACCGAAGACCGGGCCGGCGGAAGATCATCGCGATGGCGGCGGGCCGGATGACGCCTATGACGCGGACATTGACGGAATCCCGATCTGATCAATTGAGGATCGAGTCCTCGCCATGAAACTCGATGGATTCCGGTGTCGCTTTCTCGCCGGTGAACTTGCTGCCCGTTGGGTACCACGGCGACGCATCAGTCTTTGAGTCGCGCTCCGTCATCGGCGCGACGTGGCCATCGAAATACGTGACGTTGATTGCGCCACCGTGCCGGTAGGAAAGACGTCGGCGCTCAGCATGAACGGCATGGCCAAACCCGCCGATATCAAAGCCCGGCGACGACGGACCGGTTCCATACGCGGTCGAACCAACATAAATCGGCGTTGACGTGGTGAATGAACCGTAATACTCCGGCTTCGGACTCACATCGAAATCCAGCACCCCACCGGCAGTGAGGAAGCGAGTGCCATCAGCCATGAACACTTTGGTTGAATGTTGTTTGCCAACGTTCTCGAGGCGCGGCAGATACTTCCTGGGCGGCACGGCGGGCCCCGGAAACGGATAGCGCCGGTATTCCGTGGGTGAGTATCCCGGCCCCGCAAAATGAAACGGCGCCGGCGCGAGATAACTGATCTGCCGAATCCCTTCCCGCTCCAGCAAAGGAACGAAATCGGAATGGAGGTCATTCGAATACCCCCACGTTTTGTCGTTCAGACGTGTGGCCTCCGGGCACCCCAGTTCCTCGAAGATCTGTTTGGTGCGCTCCGCTCGATTCGGTGAAAGCTTGGCGTCTTCGCCGATGACGGGGCTGATCCAGTCGTACGTCGTGGTCGGCGTCGATGGCGTCGTGTTTCCTTCAAGAAGCAACGCGGCGTTCACCGTTTGGTGGTACCTCAGCCCCGTGCGATTGACACCGGGAATCCATTCGTTGTCATTCACGCTGTAGGCAAGCGCCGCATGATGCAGCCGCTTCTGTGTACTGGCGCACACAGCGCTGCGGGCGGAGCTCTTCGCATTCAAGAGCGCCGGCACCGTCAATCCCATAAACAGGGAAACGAGCGAAATACCGATCAGGATTTCAACGAATGTGACGCCTCGATGTAGCCGCGACATGGCGTGCCTCCTTCATCTTTGAAGTGAGGCGCAGGCTAAATTGAAATCGCGGAGCTTTCGACCCGCCGTGGAAAAGGTGTGGATTACGGCGACATCAATCTCCAGCCGTATTCCTTCCACTGCGCCTGCGGGATCTCGTCGCCCGGCGAAAAATCGACGCCGGGAAATTCGCCGAACACGCCGGCGCCGTTCGTCACCTGTTGTGGCAGCGGCACTTCGCACGATTCGCATGCGGCTCGCATGGCGCTATTGCTGTTCGGACCCAGAAGAAAATACGCTTCTTCAAACAAGCGATCGCGCTGAAGGCATCGCGCCGTGGCCGGAGACAAGAGGAAGACTTCTTCGAGTCGCTCCTTCGTCGAACCGAGCGCCGGCAGCACGCGAATTCCTTTTTCCATTCGGGCGATTCGGGCGGCGCCACCGGGGTCGAGTGTCCAATCAAAATCGCTGCGCATCGCAGTGTTGGCGAATTCGACAATTCCGTCGAGCTCATTGTGCCCGGCCGGGCAATCGATCTCCAGGAACATGTGCCGCCCCCGGCCCGCGACGACCCACGATCTCAACTCCGCGCGGCAGTAGTCCGCCGGCGCCTCAACGCTTTGCGGCTCGGGGGTCCATTCGCCGGTGTGAGCGCACGATCCTGCCAAGAGCGGGAGGCTCATCGCCAGCAACAGGATTGATCCGGTTCGAAAACTCGCCATCGACGCAGGACAGTATGATCGGTCTGCCTGCCGGGAAAGACCGTATTCCGGGAATCCTGAAAGGCCTGACGTCTGCATTTCCGCCACTGCGAATCGAGGGAGCGAACGCCATGCTGATGACCACCAAACCCATGTTCGATCTGGCCTACGACGGCGGTTTCGGCGTCGGCGCCTTCAACGTCAACAATATGGAGATCACGCAGGGCATCATCGAGGCCTGTGCCGCGGAGAAAAGCCCGTGCATTCTCCAGATCTCCAAGGGCGCGCGGCAATACGCGAACATCCGCTTCCTCAAGCACATCATCGATGCCTGCGTCGAGGAGTATCCCGATGTCCCGATCGCAATTCACTGCGATCACGGCGACACGGTCGAACTCATCCGCGACTGCGTCGAGGACGGATATACGTCCGTCATGATTGACGGCTCGCATCACCCGTACGAGGAAAACGTGCGGCTGACGAAGGAAGCGGTGGACGTGGCCCACGCCGCGGGCGTGGTGGTTGAGGCGGAGCTCGGGATGCTGGGAGGGATCGAGGAAGACGTCGTCGGCCTTGATGCGCACGAGTATCAGAAGAACATCGAAAAATTCCTGACCGACCCTGATGAGGCGAAGGACTTTGTCTCACGCACCGGTCTGGATTCGCTTGCGGTCGCCATCGGAACGAGCCACGGCGCCTTCAAGTTTGCGAAGGAGCCAAAGCTGGCGTTCGATCGCATCGAGCAGATCATGAAGACGTGCCCCGGCGTGCCGCTGGTGATGCATGGTTCGAGCAGCGTTCCGAAAGAATTCATCGACCTTGTGAACAAGTACGGCGGCGACATGCCCAACGCGATGGGCGTCCCGGAGGAGCAGATCGCGATGGCTGTGCGCAAGTACGGCGTCTGCAAAGTGAACATCGACACAGACCTGCGCCTTGCAATGACCGCCAAGATCCGCGAAGTCTTCGCGACCAAACCCGCCGAATTCGATCCCCGCAAGTATCTCGGCCCTGCCCGTGACGCGATTCTGGACATGGTGAAGCGCAAACTGCATGTGCTCAACAGCGCCGGCAAGGCGGATGACGTCATCAAACACTGGAAAAAGCAGGGCGAGCCGTTGCCGGCGTATTACGGCAAGCATGCGGCGGCCGTGTGAATTCAAACGAAATAACGAACGAGATCATTGCGCGCCGGTGAGCGCGGCCGGAAATCCGATATCACTTAGCAATGCTCTCACGCATCCCCATCAAGGTCTCTGCGCCACTGATCATCGGCCTGCCCGTTCTTGCGGTTGGGGTTGGGTTGTCCGCAATGTGGAATGGACAATCCCACCGCGCGGTGCGCGAGCTGGCCGACAACGAGATTCTGCAGATTCACGCGTATGCGTCGTCCAAAGTCGGCGATGTGCTTTCGATCCCTTTGCGCATTTGCGAAGTCAACGCGCACTTGATCCGCATTGGCGCGCTCGATCCTGAAGACCTTGAATCATGGCGACCGACGTTTGCACGGATTGGTCATTCGTTTGACGCCCTCAGCGCGATTTCGTGGGGCGCTCCGGACGGGCGAGCCGCCTGGATCAGCCGCTACCCGGATGGCTCCATCTACTGGGCGCTCAAGAATGATCCTTCCTCCCCGATGATGTACGAGTGGCGCGTTGACGAGACCGGCGCCATTCCGCTGCGGACTTCGAGCGAGTTTGAGTTTGATGTGACGACGCGGCCGTGGTTCACCGCGCCGCGCGATGCGGGTGGGGCGACGTGGAGTGAGCCGTTTGTGTGGGTTGGAGGCGAAGGCGCCGAGACAACGCTTGGCATTGCTTACGGCATTCCGATTTATGGCATGGACGGTGAGTTCGTCGGCGTGATCGATGCGGACTTTTCCCTCAATGACTTGTCAGCGTTCTTGCAGACCATTGAAATTGGAAAGACCGGCGTCGCGGCGCTGTTCGATGATGGCGGCCACCTTCTGGCCACTTCGTCCCATCACGACATCGCAACATCTGAAGGCGAGCGCCTGCATGCAAGCGAATCAGAGCACGCGCTTATCGCGGCGACTTCGGAATATGCGGCCGGCGCTGATCACGAAGCTGATCGCCTTTCGACCATGGAAATTGAAGGCGAAACGCACCTCATTCACATCGCCCCAATCGGTCACGACATTGGGCTGAACTGGTCGCTCGCGACGATTGTTCCCGAAAGCGACTTTGTCGGCGGGATCGAAGCGAGTCTGCGGCGAAGCTCAATCGCGTCTATTGTCGCGGTCGGGCTTGCCGTCATGGTCGGATTCATGGCGGCTCGGTGGCTGGTTGGCCCCCTGCTCACGCTGGTGACCGCGGTGCGCCGCATCGGACAGGGCGATCTCGACACGCGCGTCGAAATGCGGCATGCGCCGGAATACACCAACCTTGCTGACGAAATCAACGAAATGGCGATCGGTTTGCAAGACCGCCTGCGCATGCGCGAATCGCTTTCGCTGGCGATGGAAGTGCAGAAGAATTTGCTTCCTGCCAGTGAGCCGAAGATCAAAGGCCTCGACGTCGCTGGGCACAGCACGTATTGCGATGAAACCGGCGGTGATTACTACGACTACCTCGACGTCAGCGATGTTGACGATGACTCCGTCGTCGTCGCGATGGGCGACGTCATGGGGCACGGCGTCGCCGCGGCGATGCTGATGGCGACGGCGCGGGGCGTGCTGCGCAGTCGCTGCACCACGGCAGGGTCACTCGCGGACTTCCTCGGTCATCTCAATGAAATGCTCGTGCATGACACCGCCGGTCAGCGTTTTATGACGATGCAGCTCCTGACCATCTCTTCGAGCCGCCATGTGATGCGCTGGGCCAGCGCCGGGCACGGGCCGCCGATCGTCTACGAGCCAAAGACGGATTCCTTCCCGGAATACGAAGGCGGCGGGCTTCCCCTCGGCGTGATGGAAGGCGAGGATTACGAGGAATACGAAGAGACCGGCGTTGGAAAGGGCTGCATCATCCTCGCCGCGACGGACGGGCTGTGGGAAGCGAAGAATGAAGAGAACGAGCTCTACGGCATGGAGCGCGTGCACAAATTGATTCGCGCCAATGCAAAGAAGAAGTCACGCGAGATCAGCGAAGCCATCCGTGATGCGCTGGCGCGGCACCGAGGTGAATCCGCTCCGGATGATGATTTGACGTTTGTGGTGGTGAAGGTGGAGTAGAGGCAGCGACGCACCTTCCAACGGCGCCGTGGTCTTGCCATCGGCCGACAAGACCACGGCGCCTTTGGAAAAGCGCGCAAAAAAGCGCCGCGGAGCCTCCACGGCGCTTTGAGTTGGTCATTCAAATCACGTCAGACGATCAGTTGTTCATCGTCCGAATCATCGCGGCTTTCTTCGCTTCATCAGCCGGCGCCATCTGGCTCGGTCCGAGTTTGAAATGAACCTTGCCAAGTTGTCCGGTGAACTTGAACGGCAGCTTGTAGTCGTCGTTCAACGGCGTGCGCGTGTCCATGCCGACGTCGAGCGATTCATCAATCGTGAGAATGGCGGGAATTGAGCCCGGCATCTTGACGGTGTCCACGGTCTTGCCGTCCACCTTGAAGACACCCGTGCCGCCCTTGCCCATGCCGGGGCCGTCGTAGGTGAAGTCAAACTCGATTGTGTGCTTGCCGCGCGAGAGGGCGCTGGCGCCTTCCCATCGGAAGTGATGCAGGCCGAGCAGGTTGTACGAGAACACCGGCTTGCCTTCGAGCAGATACATCCCGTATCCGCCGAATCGTCCGCCGCATGTGACGATCATGCCCTCGCCGCCGCCATTGGGGACGGTGATGTCAGCGGTGATCGTGAAGGATCGGGCGAGAATGTTCGGCGCGGCGCTGTTGGGAATGCCGTTCATCTCCGTCGTGTAGGTGAACTCAGAGAGGCCGGCGGTGTAGCTCGGTTTGGGCGAAAGAATGCGCGGCAGGATTGAATTGTCCAGCGGAAGCACGTTGTACTTCGACGCTTCCACCCAGAAGAGGTCCTGCAATTCGCGCAGCTTGTCCGGGTTCTTCTTCGCAAGGTCGTTCATCTGGGAGAAGTCGTCGTCAATGTTGTACAGCTCCCAGTTGTAGCCGCTCACGACGTTGGGGAACTTCGCCAGGCCCATGAGCCACGGCGGCGCCGGCGGGGTCGTCGTCGCGACCCAGCCTTCGTGATACAGCGCGCGGTTGCCGAACATTTCGAAGTACTGCGTCGTGCGATGGGACGGCGCCTTCGCGTTTTCTTTGTCCCACGTGTACACCATCGAAACGCCTTCGATCGGTTTCTGCTTGATGCCGTCCACCATGTCGGGCGCCGGGATGCCGGTCGCTTCGAGGATCGTCGGGACGACGTCGATGAAGTGGTGGAACTGCGTGCGGATGCCGCCCACGTCCTTGATGCGCTTCGGCCACGCCATCGTCATGCCCTGGCGGGTGCCGCCGAAGTGCGAGGCGACCTGCTTGGTCCACTTGAACGGCGTGTCAAACGCCCACGACCATGCGACCGACATGTGCGGCGTCGTTTCCGGCGAACCCCACACGTCGTAGAACTTCATCTGCTCTTCAACCGGGACATCAATGCCCTGAATCGCGGCCATATCGAACGGCGTGCCGATCGTTGAGCCCTCGGCGCTCGAACCGTTGTCACCACTGATGTAGATGATCAACGTGTTGTCGAGCTTGCCCATGTCTTCGACCGCTTGAATGACGCGGCCGATTTCGTAATCGGTGTAGGCGACGTACGCCGCGAAGACTTCAGCCTGGCGCGCGAAGAGTTTCTTCTCCTGCGCGGTGAGCGTGTCCCACTTGGAAAGTTTGGCGCCGTTGAATTCGGGCTGTCCGTCCGGCCACGGAGTGAGCTGAGTGCCGGGCGGGATCACGCCGAGTTTTTTCTGGTTGGCGAAGATCTGCTCGCGCAGTTCGTTCCAGCCCATGTCGAACTTGCCCTTGAACTTGTCGATCCACTCCTGCGTGGGCTGGTGCGGGGCGTGCGTCGCGCCGGGCACGTAGTAGCAGAAGAACGGCTTGTCAGGTGCGGTTGCGTTGAGTTGATTCAGGTACTGAATCGCATCGTCCGCCATGCCGGTGATGAGGTTGAAGTTCGGGTCTTCGCGCCACGGATGGATCTGCGTGTGGCCGCGGAAGAGCCACGGCGTCCACTGGTCGGTCTCGCCGCCCATGAAGCCGTAGAAGTAGTCAAAGCCCATGCCGCTGGGCCACTGATCGAACGGCCCTGCCACGCTGTACTGATAGTCCGGCGTGTTGTGGTTCTTGCCGAACCATGAGGTCGCGTAACCATTCTCGCGGAGGATGTTGCCGATGGTGGCGTTGTCCGGCCCGATGATGGAGTCGTAGCCGGGGTAGCCGGTGGCCTGTTCCGAAATCACACCGAAACCAACCGAATGGTGATTGCGCCCGGTGATGAGCGCGGCGCGCGACGGCGAACACAGCGCGGTGGAGTGCATCTGCGTGTAGCGCAAACCCATCTTCGCGATGCGATCCATCGTCGGTGTCGGGATGACGCCGCCGAAGGTGTCGTAAATGCCGTAGCCCTGATCGTCGGTCATGATCAGGAGCACGTTGGGCGCGCCCTCCGGCGGGACGATGTTCGCCGGCCAGAACGGTTTGGAGTCTTTCGCGTCCAGACCAATCTTGCCGCCAAAGGGCGGCGCCGGCGCCGGGAGATAGCTGCCGTCAATCGTGGTCGTGGCGCTTGGAGAACCGGGCTCGCCGGTCGTTTGTTGTTTGTTCTGCGCGCACGCAGAAAACGTGGCGCCGACAAGCACCGCGGCTGCCGCAGCACGCGCGGCGAAGTGCAGTTTCATGATTCTCAGTCCCCTTAAATAACCGTGTGCATCCCGCCCCTCGCAGGATTGGGGTCGAACACATCAGTGTGAACCGTCTGAATCCTAAAAATACTGGGGGCGGGCTGGGGGGACAACTCGAGGGGAAAACGCGGTGATTGGTCTTCGTGAGGGATGAATGCGGGTGATTGGGTTTTGTTTTTGGCTGTCGAGGTTCGATGTGCCGTGGTCTCGCTGAAGGCGAGGCGATGAAGGTGGCTGCACACGCAACGCACGACCCGGTCTGCGACCGGACCATGGCACATAGACTCGGTGCTCCCTAGTGATCAAACCCGGCCACCTGCCTAAGCCTTGTGCGTCATGAAAGGCTTTAATGCTTGTGAATTACGGCTTTAGCGGAAGCAGTTTGCTCGCCCAGGCCTAATCATGCGTCTGGAAACCTTGACGCGAGGTGAGCTTGGAAAGGAATTGCTAGATTATTTGAAAGTCTATTCCGCCCTTCACAGACGAGCTTCGACCATGAAAACTGTCGTGTTTGATCATCTAAATCTCAATGATGCAAGTCGAACCCTCATATCCAAAGCCATTGACCCTTCGCAGCACGTCTTCTTGGCCGCGTTAGACAAGGGACTTAGCGGTTCATCGGTTTGGCTCGCGCGATGGCCTGTTCATCCATCTATCCAATCGAAGTATCATGTGTTTAAAATTGGACCAGCTTCAAAATTAACCCGAGAGCATGATGCTATTGTAAAGATTGTTTCACGCATTGAAAAAGGTTTTCCAAATGTAGAGTTCATTCAATCCGAAAACGATGAACTTGATCTTGCATTGTTGCTCCAGGAATTCGTCGGAACTTCCGACGGTGCTGTCAGGAATCTCAAGTCATATTTTGCTCGTGCCAAACCATCCGAAGCAGAAGGCGTGATTAACAAATTATATTCCGAGCGACTTCATGCATGGCATTATGAAGTGAAGTCGGCACAGCATAATCACGACGAAGGCACGCCTCCAAGTACATATGCGGAGGCGTTGGATTGGTGGGTTAGTCGAGCTAATATCAATGAGGCCGCAGAAAGCGTTGGAAAGTCTAGTATTGAAAAACTGCTGGGTGAAAAATTTGGCTTTTCAATTGACTCATTACAGCATGAACTTGGGCGGTTGGCGAGCTTGGCCGATACATTTCCCATGGGGCCAGTGCATGGGGATCTTCATGCACAGAATATACTTTTGGATTCCTATGATCAAATTCAGGTAATTGATTATGGATGGACCAGTTTTCGTTGGAGGGCAATTGATTTTTTAATGTTAGAGTGCTCACTCAAATTTCTCGTCGCACCGAATTACGTTGACATCAATGATTTGTTATTGCTTGATGACGTTGTTGAGGCGGGATCAATGATTGATTTTGTTCGCCTAAATGAATGTCGCTATGGTGAACGTCTTGAATCAATTGCTAGAGCGGTGCGGGCAATTCGGCATCATGCTCTTACGTCTGGGGCGAGTTCAACAATTTTACAGTACAGGCGAGGTTTAGCAATGCTAATGAATGGGTTGACTTCGCTTCCCGGTGATGTGAACAAAGCCTATCTTCTTTGTAGTCTCGCGAGGACGATGAATCAGGTGCGCTGCGATGAAGAGAACTAAAGAATCAAACCTTCTACAGGGTCCGTATGATCATTTGTACAGCGCGACGCAGTATCTTTGGCCGCTGAGGCCCGGGCGAATGGTCAAGCGTGCAGTTGAGATCGCTAGTCCTGGTCGGGCGCTCGATTTGGGTTGCGGTGATGGCAAGCATCTCGTTTATCTTCAAGAAATGGGATGGTGCGTAGATGGGGTCGACATCAGTCAAATAGCACTGGCAAAAGCTCGTGAGCGAATAGCGACTCACTGCGGCTTGTTGTCGGGGAATTTGCTTTGTAATGACGTGGTGAGTGCGCCAATAAATTTACAGCAGTATAAATTAATCATAATGTATGGACTTTGTCATTGTCTTGATGAAAGAAAATATCTTAGCTTATGGAATAATATCCGATCGAATGCAACGCATGGGACAATTGTCGCCTATGCATCATTTGACGATGGCTTGCCGATACCTAAAGAGCATGGGACTGGTGCGCTATACTTGCGTTCTCGCGAGAGAGTGCTCTCTAGTTTTGGCGGAATGACGGTTCACTGTACTGAAACTGGCACTATTCAAGAGCGCCATGGGGCGGGTGAGTTACACGAACATTCGATGACTTGGGTATTAGCGGAGGTCGTTTGATGACGAGTCGATGGTTTATCTCAGGCTTGCCTGCGTCAGGCAAGACTACAGTCGCGAAGCATTTAAGCAGGCTGACCAGTGCTCCAGTTGTAGATGTGGGCGATGTCCTTCGCGAAGCGCTGGCGGGTGAAGGAGTTTTGTGCGAGCATCGTTCCGAAATTGGCCCAAAATTTATTAAACAATTCGGGCGGGATTCAATACATTTTCCGATCATAGCGAAAGTACGCCAGAAAGAAGATGTGATTGTTGATGGTGTGCGGCTGCCGAATACTTTGAGTGAATGTAAAAAGGCGATCAAATGCCGGACATTATATGTGCATGCCGATGACAAGGAGCGGAAAGAACGCAAATTGAGCGCGCTGACAAGAAATGGGTTACCAGTTTCTGAAGCTATTTTGAAATGGAACGAGTATTCACTGTTTGACGATGAAGCAAGGGGAGCGCGTTATGTTGCAGATGAAGTAATCGAGAATACGCAGAGTCTAGATGAGCTATTTCAGAGAATAAGGGCGCTGCTTGTCGTGTGAGAAGGCAGATCTTGCTGAGCATGTTTGTAAAAGCTTGGAGGTATACTTGGAAAAAAGACAAAGCTCATCGCGTATTTGAAGGCCATTCTAGGAATCGTGATTTCATTGTTCAGCCCGCGCATGCTTCTCCGCCGCAGTCAGCATTTTCTCGTACCGCTCCTGCGGCAGGCCGAGTTTGTCGGCGAAGTGTTGGAGGACGACGCGTTCGGATTGAGTCAGCACGCCGTCGGCGATGGCGACCTGGAAGAGGGCCTTCATGGTCTCGTCGGGGTCGGTCTTGAAGATGTCGAACTGGGTTTGAAAGAAAGACGGGTCTTCGCTGGCGCGGTTGATCATGGCTTGCAGCGAGGCGCCGCCGACGCCGGCGTTTTCGGCGAGTCGTTTGAGGAGCGGGTGCTCGGCGCCGCAGACTTCGCCGTCGATTCCGGCGACGCAGCAGGCGGCACGGAGGACTTCGACGTGTCGCATGGGCATGGTGCGGCTCCTTCTCTGGGGCGGTCGCAGTCTAGCTCACCGCAGAGGCGCAGAGGGCGCGGAGATGAGAATTGGGCAGTGGTCCAGAATCGCTGGAATACTGTGGCCTGCGGCAAGTCTCGATCCTTCTCTCCTCAAATTCAAATCTTTCTCTCAGTGATCTCTGCGCCTCTGTGGTGAACCTCCGGACGGGCGAGACGCCCGTCCCACCGACCATGTTGCATTTCCTCACTGAACTGGAATCGCATCGATGAGCCGCGCGAGCTGTGCATCGGTGAGATCCGCGTGAAGTGAAATACGCACGCGGCTTGTGCCTTGCGGCACACTTGGCGGTCGGATCGCGGGCGCATAGAACGTCGCGGATTCGAGGCGCTGCGCGAGTTGCAATGCTTCGTGTGGCTCGCCGACAACGAGCGGGATGATCGGGATCGGATCGTCGCCGAGTGTTTCGCGCGGCCAGTTCTTTTCGATGAGCGCTGCGCGCAATCGTTGTGCGAGTTCGGCAACGCGCTTTCGCCGGTGCGGCTCGTCGCGAATGACGTCGAGCGCCGCGTCGATGGCGGCGACCTGTGTTGGCGGGACGGCGGTAGTGAAAATGAACTGGCGCGCGAAGTTGGTGACGGCGTCGATGACGAGTTGGGGTCCGGTGATGACGCCGCCGAGTGAGCCGAGGGCTTTACTTGCAGTGGAGACGCAGATGTCAGCGGCGTGGTTCGCGGATTCATCGGCGCCGCTGCCAGTCCCGCCGAGGAGGCCGGTGGCGTGGGCTTCGTCGAGGATGAGGCAGGCGGAGGAGGAAGAGGAGGAGGGAAGGGATTCGCTTGCGCGAGGGTTTGATTCAGACCCCTCACCCCGGCCCTCTCCCGTAGGGAGAGGGAGTTGGGAGGAAGAAGGAGCGCTGGCGCGAGGTTTGATTTGGGTCCCCTCGCCCCGGCCCTCTCCCGGGGGGAGAGGGAGTTGGGAAGAAACTTTGGGGCACAGTTCATTGCGGAGGGCGGCGAGGGCCGCGATTGGGGCGAGGTTGCCGTCCATGGAGAAGACGCTGTCGGAGACGAGCCAGATCGTGGAATTGGGGTTGCGGCCCAGATGGCGTTCCGCCAGGACTCGCGCGTGGTGAAAGTCTCGGTGGGCGTAGCGGCGGAAAGAAGTTCGCGGCGTCGCCGTCTGGACGGGCGAGATGCCCATCCCGCCGACGCCGCCGGTTCCGGCGTCGATGAGGCTTGCGTGATTGAGACGATCCATCAGAAAGAGATCGCCGGGTTGCGGCAGCGCGCTGAGCAGTGCGAGATTTGCCATGTAGCCGGTTGGCAGAATCAGCGCGGCTTCGGCGCTCTTGAATGATGCGAGCCGCGCTTCGACGCGTCGCTGCTGTTCGGTGGTTCCGCCGATGAGACGCGAAGCGCCGGCGCCGACCCCCCACTGTGCTGCCGCCTGCTGCACTGCTTCCACGAGATGCGGATGTGTGCGCAATCCGAGGTAGTCGTTTGTGCCAAGATCGATGAGATTCGGATTGGGCGTGCGGAGCGATCGCGCGAGGTCTTCGCGCTTGCGCGTTTCAAGGCGATGAGAAAGGGCGCGCAGCCATCCGGGGTCGGGCATGCGAAGCAGTATGGCGTTCGGGCAAGCGGGCGTCAGTGAGACATATCGGCGAACGTGTCGTCGGGGACGACGCGGTCGGTCGAGACATCGAGATTTTCGAGAACGCTGTCAAGATCCTCGACGGACTTCTGCATGAGCCGTCCGACTTTGAATTTGACAACCTTTTTCGCCGGCACTTTGACGCGCTCCAGCGTGCGCGGATTTTGGGCCACGCGTGGCGCTCGTTCTTTCGTCTCGAAGACACCAAAATCTCTGAACTCGAGGCGATTGCCGCGACCAAGTTCGAGAATCATGTTGTCGAGCAGACTTTGAACGAGCCGTTTGACGATGACGCGCTTCATGCCAGTGTCGCGCGCCACCTGCTCAATCAGGTCTTTTTTTGTCACAGTCGCCATCGCCGGATGCCCCGATAATCCGCGAAGGAATCAGAATGGATGGTCATGCATCGTCGTCGCGCCCTGACTTCGATGATGACTTTTACGGCTGGGCGATGGACGCCCAACGCCCAGTATGGTGGAAACGCCGGGACAGGTCAATGATGAAGTGCGGACCTGACCGCTGTTGGGGAAAGTAATTGTGGTGAAGGCCGGTTCAGCGGACGTAGGGCTGGTTGAACCAACGCTCGCGGGCCGGTGAAAGTACGGGGATCGTGCGATCCAGGATGGCGCCGCGCCAAACGCCATACGGCGCCAGGTATGGCAGGATCGGCGCGGGCTGACCGTAGAACTCCGAGTCGCGGTACAGGTTCGCTTCGAACTCGCGCTGCTGGGTCTCAACGCCGACGGCGTTGTTGTTGCGCGCATATTCCCATCGCATGACATCCGCAGAATAGCCCTGTTTTTCCAGCTCTTTTCGCATGGTTGGCCCGTCAAAGACGAGCGCGCCCGAGCGCACGGAAACAGGGACTGAGCGATCCACCACGCGATGCGTGCCGCGAGCGCAGCCACTCAATGTTGCGGCGGCGCTCAACAACGCAAGCGCGGTGAGGCCGGCGCCACGGCGCCAGCGCGAACGACATTTCTTTGGTTGGCACTGATACACGTCACCCAAGTGTGCAAGAATTGCGCGGATTCGCCACTTCGAAATGTAAAATTGGAAACTTTCGAGGTTATCGGAGTCAGGGGACGTGGCCCGACCCCAGACATGCACGCCGATGAACCAAAAAAACGCCCCGGGCAGGACTCGAACCTGCGACCTGCGATTTAGAAGACCGCTGCTCTGTCCAGCTGAGCTACCGGGGCTTGGCATCGAGCGTATCCCGTCCTGAATGAGCGGACAACGGCACACCGGAACGATACGCTAGCGCGCGGCGTCGGCGAACACGTCAATTGCGAATCAAGAGGGTGGCCAGGCATGGCGCGAGACGAGATCGTGACGATGTTTGTTGAAGTGCCCAAGGGCAGCCGCAACAAATATGAACGCAACGAAGCGACCGGGGAGATCTACCTCGATCGCACGCTCTTCACGGCGACGCACTATCCGGCAGACTATGGGTTCATCGAGAACACCTTTGCGGAAGATGGCGATCCGCTGGACTCGCTCGCCCTCGTCTCCGAGCCGACCTTCCCCGGATGCCGCATCCGCATTCGCCCCATCGGGCTCTTCCTGATGGAGGACCAGGGGCAGCCGGATCACAAGGTGCTGGGCGTTCCGCTGGGAGAGCCGCTGTGGCAGGACGTGAAGACCCTAGATGATCTTCCGGCCCACATCATCCGCGAGATGGAGCACTTCTTCATGGTTTACAAAGACCTTGAAGCCAAGAAAACTGCCTCGCTGGGGTGGCGCGGGCTCGATGAGGCGCGGCGGGTCATCGACGCTGCTCGTGAAGGATTTCGTGATCGAGAAATGCATGCGCCGCGTCAAGGATGAATGCGCGGTTCCCGGCTATGCTTCGGGTCCCTTCTCCTCCTGTTTCGCGGGAATCCTTCCGGTCGGACGGGAGTTGGCCTGAGCGGAGACGACGGTGAGCCGGATCGATTCCATTGCGACGCCCGAACGGCGCGAGTTGTCATCTGTCGGTGGTGGGCGCCCTCGCGTCTCGATCGGGACGCTGATCGAACTCACCAAGCCACGCATCACCAAACTCGTGGTCGTGACGACCGGCGTCGGTTTTGCACTGGCGGCAATCGGTGGCGGGCTCGGCGCTGTTGACCTGATCGTGACCGGCATCGTTTGCTTGATCGGGACCGCGCTGAGCGCTTCGAGCGCAAATTCACTGAACCAGTGGTGGGAACGTCGACGTGATGCGCTGATGCCGCGCACGTGCGCCCGGCCATTGCCGACGGAACGGGTGTCACCCCGAGTGGCGCTGACCTTCGGACTGGGTTGTGGCTTGGCGGGCGTTCTGGCGCTTGCGTTGTTTGTTTCACTTGCAGCCGCAGCCGTCGCGCTGGCGACCATCTTGATTTATGTCTTGCTGTACACACCGTCGAAACCGATGACGACGACATCGACGATCATCGGCGCTGTACCCGGCGCGTTGCCGCCAGTGATTGGCTGGGCGGCGGTGACAAGTGATGGCGCGGGCTGGTCAACGCTTACGCATGCGGCTCCTTGGTCGCTCTTTGCAATCATGTTCATCTGGCAGATCCCCCACTTCCTCGCGATCGCGTGGATGCATCGCGAGGGATACGCCGCCGGCGGTTTCCGAGTGCTGCCGCTCGTGGATCCTGATGGACGCCGCACGGCGAACGCGACGATCGCCTGGCTGTGCGCTTTGATTCCAATCTCGCTGACGCCCATTGTCGCCATGCCGGATCGGCTCGGCTGGGGATACGCCATTGTGGCGGTGCTGCTCGGTGCGTTCTTCCTGCGTCCGGCGATTTCGTTTGCAACAACGCGTGACGACGCCAGCGCACGTCGCGTCTTTTTTGCATCGATCATCTACCTGCCATTGCTTCTCGGCGCCATGGTGGTTGACGCGATCATCACCACGTTTCTTCTTTGATGCCGCAAGCGAGCGAAGCGATGCCATCCTACGCCGTGCAACTGGAGCATGTCGGCCGAATCTATGCCGGCGCCCGACGCACGCCTCCGCGGACCGCGCTCGACTCGATCTCCCTCACCATTGAGCGCGGCGCCTGGGTCGCCATCCTTGGGCCAAATGGCTCAGGAAAATCGACCATGTTGCGCATTGTCGGCGCCATGGACCGTCCAACGCAGGGAAGTGTCCGATGGTTTGGTGATGCAGATGCAACGTCGCGGCAGCGTCAATCGCGAATTGGCGTCGTTCTGCAAACGACATCGCTTGATCCGCTGCTGACGGCGCGAGAAAACTTGTCACTGCAAGGCGCCGTGTTCGGAATGGATCGCGCCATGTGCGCATCGCGCATAGATGACGTCGCGGTGGAACTTGCCATTGCAGACCGGTTGAATGATCGCGTTGGCGCCTTGTCCGGCGGGCTGGCGCGGCGCGTTGATCTCGCACGGGCGCTGCTCACCAATCCTGAACTGCTCCTATTGGATGAAGCGACGGCCGGACTCGACCCGCCGGCGCGAAATGAATTTCTTGACGCCATTGCACGCCGCCGCATCGATTCGGACATGACGGTCCTTATGACGACACATCTCATCGAAGAGGCAGAACGCGCGGATCGCGTCATCATGATGGATCAAGGCGCGATCGTCGCCGATGGGGCGCCACAAGACCTCAGGAGTGAATTGGCTTCGAAGAACGAATTTGCAATCCATTCCTCGATTGAATCAGCGTCACTCTTGCGCGACCGAGGGTTTCGCGTCATCGATTCCAGCGATGGAATTATCGCCATGTTCTTTGGGGATGACGAGAGGGATATCGCAAGCGCTCTTCGCGAACTTGCCGCAGCAGGCTTTACGGCGCGCATCGGCGCCCCGACACTTGAAGATGTGTTTGTAGCCCGGACCGGCCATGTGCTGCGCACCGATCGGAGCGGCGCGTGAGTGCATCCACATCATCCACTGTGATTGGGCGGCGTGCGCTGCTTGGACTGATGAGTCGGGAGTTCAAACGCTTTGTGCGCCAGCCGAGCCGCATCATTGCCGCCGTAGGAACACCCCTGCTTTTCTGGGGGTTTATGGCGTCCGGCTTTGCGTCATCGGTTTTTCCCGGCGCCGAGGAAAGCGATGGCTCATACACCGCTTATCTCATTCCCGGGGCGGCGACACTCGTCGCGATGTTTGCGTCAATTTTCGCTGCGATGTCATTAATTGAAGATCGCCGCGAAGGGTTTCTTCGAGCGGCGCTCGCGAGTCCGGCGCCGCGATGGGCCATCGTCGGCGCCAAAGCCGGCGCCGGCAGCGCTGTGGCCACACTTCAGGCGAGCATAGTGCTGCTCGCGGCGCCCCTGGTCGGCGCACAGTTCATCTGGCCGGGACTTCTTCTGGCGCTGGTGTGGCTTAGCGTGGCTGCTGCGGCGCTCACGTCACTCGGTTTGGCACTGGCGTGGGTTGTGAACTCAAGCGAAGGGTTTCATGGCGTCATGAATGCAGTGCTCATGCCGATGTGGCTGCTCAGCGGCGCTATGTTTCCGATTGATGGCGCCGCGTCGTGGCTTCGCCCCGTGATGCTCGTGAATCCACTTTTCTGGGCAACAGAAACTGTGCGTGACGCGTTGAGCGGATCGCCACCGGGCTGGACAGCGCTTGGATCAGTGGGGTTTCTTGTCGCGGCGGTCACGTTTGCAACCGCAGTGATGGCGCGCTCGACTCGTTCGTGATATTGATGCAATCGTTCGGAGGATTCTGGAGTATGGCTCGTGTCGTCATTCCAATCGTGCTGATTTCGGCTGTCCTTGCGACGGCGGCTGTTGGTGTGCTGAGCATGTTGCGGCCCGAGCGTCCAAGCGCATTAACGCCGGATCCAAACATGGATCTGTTATCCATCCCGACGTTCGAACTGGTGGATCAAGACGGTGAGCCGTTCACGCGCGATCACTTTCTTGGCAAGATCACGATTGTCGACTTTTTCTTCTCCAATTGCCCGTTCATCTGCCCGCCGATGTCGCGCCACATGAAGCGATGCCAGGACGAGCTTGCGGACACCGGAGTGCGGCTGCTGAGCATCTCCGTTGACCCCGAGCATGACACTCCCGAGCGGCTTCGTGAATACGCAGATGAACTCGGCGCGAACACTGATCGCTGGCGCTTCGCGACCGGGGATCGAGCCGAAGTTACAAAAATCTTGACCGAGGGACTCCTGCTTGCCGCGCCGACCGAAAATGCGAATCAGCCCATCAACCTTGAAGGCGGCGGTCAGATGAGCAACATCTCGCATCCCTCCCACTTCATTCTGGTTGGGCCAAGCGCGGAAATCATTTCGCTCATCAACGGGCTTGATCAAGCGCACGTTGATGCGCTCATCAGGCGAACAAAAGCGGCGTGGGACGAAATTAACTAGAGCGGTGATTCATCAAATTGGTATTGCACGCCGCGCTGTTGCAAAGCACTGAGCATGTCTTCAACGAGTGACGAATCCGACGCCAGTCGCTCCGGTGGCAAGACGCCGGACTGAGAAATCCTGCCTTCAAGGAGAAGCCGCGCTGCGATAGCACAGGGAAATGCGGTCGTTCTCGCCATGCTCGTCGCTCGTTGGTTGGCGTCGTAGAAATCCAGCAAATCCCATGTCAGGCGAACCCGCCGGCCGTTTCGTTCCCCGTCCGCAAAGACGCGCATGACGGTGAGATCCTCTTCGCCATCCTCGTACGTCCATTTCGGGAACATCAGCGCACTGGTGACGTCAAGCGGACGCACGGTGGCGTCGCCGACAGTGATCGGATTTTTTTCGAACAAGCCCGTGTCGCGAAACACGCGCATCAGTTCAATATGACCGGGATAGCGCAGCGTCTTCTCCTTCATATTCGGCACGGAGAGTGTGTCCGCGAGACTGCGCAAGCCGTCCGTATTGAATGCCTCCAGCGTGTCCACACCGGGCAGGTTGATGAGCTCCGGTTCTGAAAGCGCTTCACGCACGATCAACTTGCCGTCCTCGACGTATCGCGCGGGGCGCGTGTATTCCTCGATGACATCCGCCGGGCTGAAACCCGCTTTGTATTCAAAGGGCCAGTGGCGCCTTCGCGGAAGACCACCGACGTAGATTTCAATTCGTTCGCATGGGTCCAGCAGATGCGCGGCATACCCGGCGAGCAGGTTGCTCATGCCCGGCGCGACGCCGCAATCGACGATGGCGGTGACACCGGCGGCTCGCGCCTGTTTATCAAGCTGTAGCGCATCTTCGGACATGAACGAAATGTCGCAATACGGTTTGCCCGCTTCGATGATCTCCCCGAGCGCCTGAAAGCCCAAACCGCTGGCAAGGGCGCCGCAGACCAGGTCTGACTCGCGGGCGATCGCGCTGATGGCCCCCGGCGCTGAGAGATCAATCCGTCGCGTTGAAATGCTTGCGCCGGAACGCTCAAGTCGTTCGAGATTGGCGGCGCGGCTGTCCACCGCCAGGACGTCGAAACCGTTTTCCTGGGCCAGATCCTTGGCGATCAGAGAACCCACCATGCCGGCGCCAAGCACTGTGATGCGAGTCATGCACGCTCCTGAATTGAATTGGAGGCTTCCGTCCGCTCTGGCAGGGCTTGTACACGGGGGCCTCGATTCGGGCAAAATCGAGAGAGCCACACGCCAAGGCGGCTAGAATCTTCATTGTCAGGCAACCGCATGACGGCGGCAGCCGAACAACCCGCCGACGAAACGTATGACGAGGGTTGAAGTGAATCGACGCGCGATATCGTGGAAAACAACTGGGGCAGTCAAGGCCGCTCTGGCGACCGCTTGTCTGGCGCTCCTGCTCAGCGCCATCGTGAGCGGTTGTGGCGCCGCCCCGCGAAAACGATCACAGGCTGGCGCCACCCCCATCACCCGAGATGTGGACCCGATTCTTCGTGGCCTTGTGGGGTCGATGACCTCGCTTCGCGGCCGCGAACCCATGATGGTCTCGGGCTATGGCATTGTTGTTGGGTTGAATGGCACGGGTTCGTCAGACATGCCGGTCAACGTTCGTTCGTACATGGAACGTGAAATGGCGCTTCGTGGCGTCGGTCAGGTGTCTCGTGGATTCGGGGAAATGTCTCCGTCGGAACTTCTCAACGATCCCAACACAGCCGTCGTTTTGGTGCAGGCGGCGATTCCCCCGGGCGCCCCAGACGGAACAAGATTCGACGTGCTTGTGCGCGCCTTGCCGGGCACCTCAACGACCAGCCTGGAAGGCGGGCGCCTCTGGACCACCAGTTTGTTCCGGGGCAACTTTGTGCCCGGCGGACCAGCCACCGAGCCGCTCGCTGAAGCCAATGGGCAGGTGTTCATCAATCCATTTGTTGACCCCGCGGAAGCCAGCGAGACGGCGTTCTCCAGCAATGCCGGGCGCATTCTCAATGGCGGCGAGGTCATTGAAGCGCTGGACCTCTTGCTCGTGCTTGATAACCCATCGCATGCGCGGGCACGTTCAATCGTTGCCGCGATCAACTCGAAATTTCCTCAGGCGTCAGAAGATCGTCTTGCCGCCGCGTCCGGGCGCAGCGAAGAAGTCATTGAACTCAATGTTCCGTACAAGTATCGCAAGGACACGATTCGATTTATTCAGTTGGTCTTGCACACGCGAGTTGAAATGGCGTTTGCGCAGGAATACGCCGTGCGCTATACCCGAGCGCTCCGCGAGCAGCCCGCACTGGCGCAACAGATCATGTGGGGACTGCAATCGCTTGGCGCCATTGCGCTGCCGCAGATTCGCGAACTGTATGACTACTCGGAGTTGACGCCTCGACTTGCGGCGCTCGAAGCCGGGGCTGGTTTGAAGGATCCACTCGTCGAACCTCACCTGATTGAGCTCGCGGAAGAAGGGCCGCCAGCGTTGCGCACGCGCGCGATCGAGATGTTGGGTGAATTGAAGCCGGATCCGTCGGCCAATCTGGCGCTGCGGCGACTGCTGAGCGCTGAGGAGATGGACGTTCGGGTCGCGGCGTACGAAGCGTTGCACCAACGGTTTGATCCAGCCATTGAGCGCACGCACTTTGACGGCAAATTCATGATGGACGTCGTCCCGTTCGGCGACCCCATGATCTACATCAACCAGCAGGGCCAGCCGCGCATTGTCCTCTTCGGAGCCAACACCGAGGTTGAGCGTCCAGCGTTCGTCGCCGCATGGGATGACCGTCTCATGCTCA
Source organism: Phycisphaerales bacterium (assembly GCA_029260345.1). Lineage (GTDB taxonomy): Bacteria > Planctomycetota > Phycisphaerae > Phycisphaerales > UBA1924 > OFTM186. The sequence continues at coordinate 615,192 of JAJDDK010000006.1, forward strand.
CGGCGGACGATCCGGAATCAAACCTGCGGGTGTACTACCTCGACTATCGTTCCAACCGATCGACCACTGCTTCAGTGAAGCCGTCCGTCCCGGAGTTGATTGAGTTCTTTGAGCACAAGACGACTCCCGAAGCGCCGGCGCCGGGACTGAACATGACCTATTCAGAGGTCGTCGGCGCCTTGTACGAAGTCTGGCGTGCCGACGCGATTCCCGGGGTCTTTGTCGCTGAACAGGATCGTCTCATTGCGGAGCTCTTGCGGTCTTCGCAGACCATTGCGGCTAAGGAACGCCCAGAGACCAGCGGCGACGATCCAGAAATTTATGAGCCCACAATGGCGCTTCCCGGTCAGGGGCAGGGCCCGAGATTGAGTGATCAACCCCGAAGCTACGTGGTGCCTCTCAAGCGAGCATCGCAGACCAACGCCAATCCTCCTGACTGAATGATGTGTTTTCCGCGGCAATCTGATTGGTGCATCTGTGGCCTCAACTCCGGCTGGCCGGGGCGGTTGGCGGCAGTCGCTGCGATCGGTCGATACACTCCCTCAGCCCCATGGATGGGGCTTGTCGGGCAGGACGGCCGCCAACGGTCGGGCCCGGCGTCATCGGCATGGAGGCCGCCATCGTGATGCGACTCGCCAAAGTCACGCTCTGCGGATTTAAATCGTTCGCAGACCGCACCGAATTCACCTTTGATGACGCGGTGACCTGCGTCGTCGGGCCCAATGGGTGCGGAAAGTCCAACATTGTGGATGCGATCAAGTGGGTGCTCGGTGAGCGCTCCGCGAAATCGCTGCGTTCCAAGGAGATGGCCGACGTCATCTTCGCCGGCAGCGCCGGACGCGCCCCCAGCGGTATGTCGAGCGTCACGCTCACTTTCGAGAATCCACTGCTCGAGAAGCCCATAGAGCCGACCGCCGAAGACGAAGCAATCTCCGATGGTTCGGACGATGACGGCGGTGACAGTCTGATCCAGCGATCCGGCCTTCGCCGGCGCCCCCTGCCGATTGACACCGAGATCGTGGACGTCGAGCGGCGTCTTTACCGCGATGGCGGCAGCCAATATCTGATCAACAACAAGAAAGCCCGGCTGCGCGACATCCGCGAGCTGTTCCTCGACACCGGCGTCGGCGCAGATGCCTATTCCATCATCGAACAGGGCAAAGTCGATGCGATGCTGCTCTCGTCTCCAGTGGAGCGGCGAACGGTCTTCGAGGAGGCCGCAGGCGTCGCCAAGTTCAAGGTGCGACGCATCGAAGCGCAGCGCAAGCTCGAACGCGCAGAAGTCAATCTGGTGCGGGCCCGAGAGCAACTGGATTCCACGGAGCGCCGTTTGCGCACCGTGCGCAATCAGGCCGCCAAGGCGCGCCGATTCAAAGAGCTTGATGCGCGCTATCGCGGTTTGCGACTCGGGCTGATGCTTGTGCAGTACGACGAATTGCGACAGCGGCTTGATGGATTGACGTCGCGATTGCATGGGCTCGAATCCGAGCGCCGCCGCGCCGCAGAACAGCTTGAATCGCTCGAATCCGAAAAGCAGGATTCGGAACTCACGCGGCACGATCTCATATCGCGCCAGCGCGAACTGGACACCGCCCGCCAACAGGCTGAGCACGAAGCACAGCATGCCCTTCAGCGTGAACAGCTCACCCGGCGATCGCAGGAAGAAACAGCGTCGCAGCTTCAGTCGGATCGCGCACGCCTGGATGAACTCGATCGAGCCGCGGCTGAAATCGCCGATGAGATCACCTCGCATACGAATGAAGTCTCCAGTCTCGAAGCTGAAGTGGCGACTGCGGAACAAGAACTTTCGGCCCAGACAGAGCGCCGCGCTGCGTTGCAGTCCGAACAGATTGATCAGCGGCATCGGGTATCGGAGAAAGAAGCGTCCGTCGCGAAGATCGCCCGCGAACACGCCGGCCTGACAGCGCGGCTTGATTCTGAACGCGGTCGAATCGAGTCAATGACGGAGCAGATCGAACAGCACGCCGGCGCCATCACCACGCTTGAAGAGGAACGCGCCGGTCTTGAGTCCGCATTCGCGGCGTCGGAATCCAATGGCGCCGATCTTTCCCGGCGCATGACGCAGGTTCAGACAGAACTCAACGATTTCGATGAGCGATCGGCGCTGCTGACCGACGATCAGCGGCGTCTGGGAGATCGGCTCAACGCGCTTGAACAACGCCGCATCGGTCTGGACAGCCGACGTCAAACGTTGCGTGAGATGGTCGAATCGCATGTGGGCTTGGGCGATGCCGCTCTCGATGTGTTGCAGCGTCGCGACACCGGCGACGCGGAAGGACCATTCGCCGGCGTACTGGCGCCACTTGCGGATCTCATTGAGACGAACGCCAGTGACGCCCGAGCCGTGGAGGCCGCGCTGGGGACGAATCTTCAAGCGCTTGTCGCCCAATCAATGACCGGCCTGATAGATTCCGGCGCGCTCGAATCGCTCACCGGTCGCGTCGTGTTTCTTGATGCGGCGACGACAGCGCCGCCCGACAGCGACCTGGACATTCCAAATGGGGTCACACCAGTCACCCACCTCGTTCGATGTGATGCGCGGATCGAAGGCGTCATCGCGCGGCTTCTCCACAATTCGTATCTCGTGCGCGATCTCGACGCGGCGATGATGCTCTCCTCCGGACCGTTGCGTGGCGCTCGATTCGTCACATCATCCGGCGAGATCTATGAATCAAGCGGGCGCCTGGTCGCCGGTGTGACCGGCGAAGGCGAAGCGGGCGGGTTGCTGCAACGCCGCGCCGAATTGCAGAGTCTCGACGCTGAGATCTCGACGCTCGACGCCGCAATCGGAGAAGGACAGCAGGAGCTTCAAGGCGTTGATGCACGCGCCGCGAGCCTGGATTTGGCTCGGTCGGAGTCACGTCAGCGTTTGGCCGATCTTGAGCGCTCGATGATTGCGGAAGAGAGCCGCATGGAGCGCATTCGCACGGATCTTGGCCGATTGGATCGTGAAATGCCGCGGCTCCGCGCCGAGCAGGAACAAAGTCGGGAACGACTCGATCGCATACACGCCGAGTGCGCAGAGCTTGAGCAGCGCATCGGAAAGCTGCAGCGCCTTCACGATGAACTCGAGGCGGAAGCTACGGAGATGCGAGCGTCCTACGAAGCGCGGCAGCGTGCCATGGAGGAAGCGGCAGAAAGCGTGAGCGCCGCACGGGTGCTCGTCACGCAGCGAAGTGAAAAATTACAAGGGGTGCGCGGCGAGCTTCGTCGCGCGGCGGTGCGATCAGAAGAAATCGCACGCGAGTTGGAATCGAGCCGAACCCACATTGAGTCCCGCGAAGCGCGATTGACTGAGCTTCGAGACGTCATTGCCCAGTCCACAGAAGCGCAGCGCATCGCAAAGGAAGCGGCCGAGACTGCGACCGCCTCTCTTGACGAACTCGAAGGCGAACTCACGGATGCTCAGGAGCAATGTGATCGGTTGGCGGAGAGCGTCGGCGCTTCACGCGATCGCGTGCGGCATCTCGAACGCGACTGGAACGCCGTTGAGCTTTCGCGCCGTGAAATCGAAGTGAAGCGCGAAGGGCTGGAGCAGCGCGCCGTTGACGAACTGGAGATCGAACTACCCTCCGAACTCCTCGCCTATCGCGAATTGCTGACCGACGACGAGGTCATCCCGATTCGCGAAGACGAAGCGGCAACTGAGGTTGAGGCGCTCCGCGACGAAATTCGCCGCCTTGGCAATGTCAATCTCGACGCCATTGATGAGGAAACGCGTTTAGAGGACCGCAACGAAGATCTGGCGCAACAGGTCGCGGACATTGACGCCGCGCGTGAGCGCCTTGAGACGCTCATCACGCACCTCAACAATGCGTCGCGCGATCGCTTCCGTGATGTGTTCGAGACCATCCGCGAGAACTTTGCGGGTGATCAGGGCATGTTCCGCAAACTCTTCGGCGGCGGCAATGCGGAAATCCGCCTGATGCCGAACGACGGGACGGGCGAAGTGGACTGGCTCGAGAGCGGGGTTGAAATTATCGCATCGCCTCCCGGCAAGCGGCCGCGCTCGATCAATCAGTTGTCCGGTGGTGAAAAAACGATGACCGCCGTCGCGCTGCTGATGAGCATCTTCGAGAGCAAAGTGTCGCCGTTCTGTCTGCTGGACGAAGTGGACGCGGCATTGGATGACGCCAACGTTGAGCGATTCTGCGGCATCATGCAGGAGTTCCTTGATCGCAGCCACTTCATTGTGGTGACGCACAATCGGCGAACGATGCAATTCGCCGATCGACTTTACGGCGTCACGATGCAGGAGCGCGGCGTGTCGAAGCGCGTAAGCGTGTCGCTCGACCAGGTCGGCGACAACGGCGAAATCCGAGCCACAGGTGACGACGAGACAGAAGCCGCGCCAAAGCCGATGCGCGCTAAATCGCGGCGTTCACTTGCGGCCATGCGCGAGAACAAGGCGCCCATCGAAGTCGAAGACCCCTCGCACGAATCGCTGGCGGTGGATGCAACGTCAACTACTTGACGGAATCGCGACATCACTGATGAATCGAATGGTGTGATCCACGAGCGTCTTCAGCGCTGGAGATAGCGCGGCGTCCGGATCAGCAGGATTCACCGTATTCATGATGTGATTGGTTTCCGGGAGAATCAGTGTCTCGGCGATCGGGCACGCGCGTGCAATGCGTTCGGCTGATTCAGCAGGAACGGTCGGGTCGTCGGCGCCGTGCGCCACGAACACGGGGCAGAGGATTTGGGTGCAGAGCTCAATCAGGTCGTGATTCTCGGGTTCATCGCGCTGTTCGGTCAACCATGCCGAATCGACTCTGAGCGATTGCCCGGTGCGAACGGACGGAGAGACAATCGCGCCTTCGGTTTCGAACATTTCGATCGCATCTGGTGACAGATTGCAGGTTGAATCCGGCGCTGCGATGGTGATGACGCCGGTGGGTTGTGGCGACACTCCATCACGAAAGCGCCGGCCTGCGGTCAGCAGGCATGCTGAGCCACCTCGGCTATGTCCCATCAAGATGATCGGTACATCGGCGGCGCTTCCCGGCGCCTCGCCGGTGGCGACGGCGCGAAGCATGGCGCTGAGATCGAAGACCTGTTTGTTCCACGTGTCTTTCTCGAAGAGATCAGGCCGAGCGAATGTTGAGACATCATCAGTCATGCCCGAGTGAGAAAAATTGAATCGGTGCACCACAATGGGCAGCGCATTGGCGAGCTGCGCCGACAGCACCGGGATGAATCCGTAGTCCTTGTATCCTTTAAAACCGTGCGCGAAGATAACATTCGCGCGAATGCCGCCATCGTCGGTGGCGCAGTCAGACGACACCAGGATCGTTTCACCCTCGGCGCCGTTAAGTGTCCAGTTGTGGGTCTTCACTGACTTGCTCGCAGAACAAGTCGCCATCACGTTGAGCATCGAGGCTTCGTCGCGGGGCGAAAGCGTATGTCAGAGCCGCTCAATCACTGCATCAGTAAACGCGCGGGTGCCGAGATCGCCACCGAGATCGCGCGTTTTCTGGCCATCTTCAAGCGCGGAATTGTAAGCGCCCTTGATGCGCTTGGCGGACTTCCGGGCATTTTCGTCGTTCCGGGACTCGGAGATATGATTCAGCATCATCGCGGCGGACATCACGATGGCCAGCGGATTGGCGACATCCTGACCGGCGATGTCCGGCGCTGATCCGTGGACCGCCTCAAAGACGGCGTCCGTGTCACCGATGTTGGCGCCCGGTGTGACGCCAAGCCCCCCCACCAGCCCGGCGCACAGGTCCGACATGATGTCGCCGTACAGGTTCTCGCAAAGAATGATGTCGAACTGCGACGGATCCTGAACGATCCGCATGGATCCGGCGTCAATGATGACTTCTTCATACCGGATATTGCGATAATCGCGTTCGTGAACCAACCTGGATTGCTCGATGAAGAGGCCGTCAGACAGCTTCATGATGTTGGCCTTGTGGAACGAAGTGACTTTTTCGCGTCCTCTATCCGTGGCATACCGGAACGCCCACTGGGCGATGCGTAAGCATGCTTCGCGCGTCGCCACCTTCATTGAAACGATCACATCTTCCGTGATGCGATTCTCGATGCCGCTGTAAAGGCCTTCCGTATTTTCACGGACGACAATCAAATCAACATTTTCAAAACGTGTCTTTACGCCGGGCAAACTACGCACCGGTCGCACGGCGGCATAAAGATTTAGTTTCTTTCGCAGCGCGACATTGACGGAGCTGAATCCGCCGCCGACAGGGGTCGTGCAAGGGCCCTTGAGGGCAACACCATGCTCGCGGACCGCCTCGATCGTGTCCTGCGGAAGGACGTGATCGGCGCCGCGCTCGAGCGCGGCGACACCGGCGTGCCGCTCAACAAATGTGACCGGGGCTTCTGCGGCCTCGAGAATGCGTCGTGCGGATGCGGTCACTTCAGGACCGATGCCGTCACCGGGAATCATCACCACCGTATGCGTCGTCATGGGAGCGAGTTTATCGACTCCGCGCCGTGGCGAGGTAAGCGCTGTAATCCGCAATTGCTTTCTTTGGCTCAAACCGCGGCGACCAGCCCAGTGCATTCGTCGCCTCCGACAAATCGGCACAGGTGAAATCCTGATAAAACGCGCGAATCTCAGGTGGCATTTCGAAATATTCGGTCGCCGAATCCTTCGCCGTGGCGCCAAGACCGGCCCGCACGGCGTCCGCAATGTCGTTGAAGGATGTCGGCGTTCCGTAGCCGCAGTTGTACACGCCGGGTGTCGCTTCGGGTGACGCCGCCGCGAGCGTGCATTCCACGACGTCCATCACGAACACCTGATCCCGAGCTTGCTCACCGTCCGTGAAGAGCCGCGGTCGACCGCCGTCGAGGATCTGCTGCGTCAGTTTGAACGCCAGCGACGCCATCGGGCCTTTTCGTGATTCGCCGGGACCGAAAACGTTAAAGTAGCGCAAGCCCACCACGTGCGGCTCGGAGACGCCCGCCTCAAGACAATCCTCCGCAACGCTTCGGTGCGCGTTCTCCATGAGCCACTTGCTGAAGCCGTACACGTTGTTGGGCTGGCCGGCGGCCGTTTCCGGAAAAGGCTCTCGGTCGTCGCCTTCGCGTGGCGATCCGTAGGTTCCGGCGGATGACGCGTACACCAGCGGCGTTTCAGTCTCGACGCACGCGACCAGAATCGGTCGGAACCCTTCGACGTTGGATTCAATCATGGCCCGCTCGTCGGCGACGGTCGTGTCGGTGATCGCCGCGAGATGAAAGACCGCGTCCGGCTTGAGGTCTTCTAGGAGTGTGGGCCAGTCCAATGTTCCGGTGTCGGCGGCAAGAAAATCACCGTTGTACGAAGCATGCGTCAGGCGATCACACGCTTCAACCAGATTAGCGAACGAGCCCGATCGAAAATCATCAATCGCGATGATCCGCGACTCCGGAAAGCGGCGCAAGAGTTCGCCGACGAGATTGGAGCCAATGAATCCGGCGGCGCCGGTCACGACAAAACAAGGCGCATCAGGCATCACGTTCCTTCATCACCAGGAGGCGGAGGTGGAATCAAGAGTTTGGCGCCGACGCGCACGTCGCCATCGGCGCCGACGACGCTGGGGTTCGCATCGCGAATGCGCGTCCAGAGGCGCGTCGTTCCATAAAACTGCATGGAAATGCCGCCGAGCGTGTCGCCTTGCTCGACGGTGTATTCGGTGATCTCGGGCTTTGGCGCGGGCGGCTTGGCGCCGACCGGCGTTCCCTGAATGTTGCGCGGGTCTTTCGGAATCAGAAGCCGCATCCCGGCGCGCAGCGCTTTGGGGTCCACAGTCGGATTGGCGCGAGCGATGACGCTGCCGAGATTCGCGTTGTTCCATCGCGCCTCAGCGATCGACCAAATGGTTTCGTTCTCGGCGACGATGTGTTCGTCAAACTCTGGCGGCGTAACGACGGGAAATTCGGGCGTCGGCGCCGGCGGAAGAGTCGAGCCGATCGTGTTCGTCGAGGTCGAAAGTTTGGGCTCGGGCTCTGACGTCGGTGCGGCTTCGACCGGCAGCACTTCGTCTTCGACGGGCGCTTCCTCAAACAACTCTGTGGTCTCGTCGAATGTGATCGCGGGTGCGTGGTCCTTTTCAGGCCACAGCCAGTACGTGACGATCCAGACACCGACCAGACCGGCGGCGGCGAGGATGAGTTTGGCGGACCCGTCACGCATGCGCACGCGCCTCCGTGATCAGGACGTGGTCATCGCCTCGCGCGCGGCGGCGGCTTCGTTGCTTTCGCCCACGCGATGGTGATGTTTCGTCGGAACTTTCTTGGTGTACACCAGTGGTGCCGCGATGGCGACGGTGGAGTACGTACCGACGATCACGCCGCAGAGCAGAGCGTAGGTGAAGTCGCGAATGCCGGAACCACCGAAGACGTACATGATCAACACGGCGATCAACGTGGTGCCGGACGTGATGATCGTGCGGCTGAACGTCTGATTGATCGACTTGTTCACGACCTCAGCGCTGGCGTAGGCCAGCTTGCCACGATTCTCGCGAATGCGGTCAAGGATGACGATCGTGTCGTTGAGCGAATACCCGATGATTGTGAGCAGCGCCGCGATCAGACCAAGGTTGATTTTGAACGGCTCGATCAACAGGGCGCCGGCGAATGCGGGCGCCGCGTTGTAGAGGATCTCGGCAACGGCGATGAGACCGACCACCGTGATGACGTCGTGCATAAGCGCGAGCACGGCCGCGAGTGAGTATCGCACCGAGCCGAATCGCACCCAGATATAGAGCATGATGCCGAGGAAGCTGAGCGTGACGGCGACGATCGCTTTGGCCTTAAAGGTTTGGGCGATCGCGGCGCTAAAGCTCTGGACACCGGCGAGGGTGGTGGTTTCGGTGATGGCGGCGCGGGTGAGCAGCCATTCCTGTTCGGCCACTTCCGTTCGCCAGCGACCGGCGTCTTCGAACACGCTGACCTGCGGATCGAGCACCACCAGCACCGCGGACTCGACCGCCTCGGGCGTGCCTTTGGTCACAATGAGTTCATGCGGCCGGCCAAGCAGGTCCGCGAAGTCCGCCTGCGATCGCATTTGATCGAGGCGGCGTTCAATGTTTTCTTTGCGCGGGCGCGGATCGAGGTTCTCCAGCACGATCGCGACGCCGCCGACGTAGGGCGAAACATCGTTGCGAATCCCGGGCTGATTGAAGTTTTCACCGAGCCGCGCATCCACGAGCCGGTACACCGGCGCTCCGTCGAGCGTTTCGATGTCCATCCCGACAAATTGCAGCGGCGGACGAGTATCAATCAGATCCGAAAGAGTGCGGACGATTGAATCGACAATTTCGTCCTGTTCGGTCGCCGTCGTCTTGATGACGAACTGATCGCTCGTGACGCCGTCGCCCTGCGGATTCATGGGAACGATTTCCGCGTTGCGCAACGCGATGAGCGGGGAATCCGGAGGCGCTTCTTCGCCGATCTGGTGAATGCGATCTTCGATTTCCTGCCGCGTTTGCGTGAGCTGCACGCCTTCGTCCGCCTTGAGCTGGACGGTGACGGCGGTGCCGCCGCGGAACTCGGTGTCGAGCATCTCGCCGCGCTGGGTGTAGATCATGACCACACCGAGACCGACGTAGAGCGTCGAGATCACAATGAAGACCGGACGTAGCCGCAACCAGTTGATGTTTGGCGTAATGAGGCGCTGAAGCCCCGGGATCATCATCGGGAGTTGACGCAGGCTGCGGATCTTCACTTTGTCAATCAGAATGGCGAAGATCACACGCGTGATAAACAAGGTGCTGAACAGCGTCGCCACGATGCCGATGGCCAGCGTGATCGCGAAGCCCTTGATTTCCTGCGTGGCGGTGTAATAGAGCACGCCGCACACGATGAGGTTGGTGATATTGGCGTCGAGAATGGTCGAGACGACCTTCTGATAGCCAAGTCGAACAGCGGTGCGAAGGTCGGCCCCTGCATCGAGTTCTTCACGGATGCGTTCGTAGATCAGCACGTTGGCGTCCACCGCCATACCGAACGTCAGCACGACACCGGCAATGCCGGGAAGAGTGAACGCCGCCCGCGCGAGACTCATGACGCCGAGAATGATGATGGCGTTGGAGAGCAGCGCGATCACCGCCACAAGGCCGGCGCCGAAGTAATACATCACCATGAAGATCGCGACAGCGACCAGCGCGATGACGGATGCGGTGAAGCCTTGACGAACGTTGTCGGCGCCGAGTTGCGGCCCAATGATGTTCTGGCTCAAGGGCTTCGAGCTCAATTTCGCCTGCAACGAACCGGCGGACAACGTACGGGTGAGGTACGTGATGTCCTGCTGAGTGAAATCGCCCTGAATAATGCCGTTGCTGGAAATGCGCGAATTGAGATTGGGCGCGCTGTAGACCTTGTCATCGAGCAGAATCGCCATTGATTCGCCGGTGTGTGCCTCGGTCAAATTGCCGAGGATTCTGGCGCCGAGGGCGTCCATCTGGAAACCGACGGCGGGACGGCCAAGATCATCAACCGTGGCGAACGCGTTGGTCAGACTCCAATTCCCCTCAGCGCGGGTCATGCGCAGGTTCGGGGAGTCGTACAGCAACACGTAATACAGGCCGTCGCGCTCGGCGCCGATCATCCGCTGATTGCGGAAGAAACCAACGGGATCGCGCTCAAGATTCTCCTGCTGGCCGACGGAGTTGTACCACGTCGAAATGTCATCGATTTCGAACCAGCGTGCATTGGTTCCGGTCGCGGCGCGGGGGCCTTTTTCGACCAGGTCCAGGCGAATCTGCTGCTCGTTTGGGATGTCGCCCGGCTTGGGAGTGATGCGGAACGTCAGGACGCCGGCGCCCTGCAAGAGACGGATCAGGTCGGCAGGATCGTCGAGGCCGCGACTCTCGGCGCGGTAGGCGTTGTACGCCTCGATGACGCGATTGATTTGCTCAACGGCGCCGGGGTGCGACTCACGCAGTCTATTCAGCGCTTTTTCGCGCGGGCTTTCGGTTCGCACCACATCGTCGCCGGCCGTGATGGTGCGTCCCTGATCTGGGAGCTCCATCGCGAATTGCACATCGCCGGGGGAAACCGTTGCATCGAGAACGGCGTCGCGCGCTTCGTCGGCGAGCGTCACCGCAGCGCCGGCGTCGGTGATGAGTGCGTTGAGCACTTCCTGATCAGCGCCGGACTCCATCGCTTCGGCGTAGGCGGCGCGGGCCTGTTGCGATTCATCAAATGCAAAGGCGGCAGCCTGGAGCAATTCGAGGCGTGTTTGATTGCCGTCCGCCAGACGGGCCAATTGAGCCGTGCGTTCTTCCGAGGGAAGCCGCAGCGCGCGATCAAGTTCGTTGGCGTCAATGGCCTGGTCGGAAAGATGAATGAGCGCGTCTTCGTAAGCGGCCCGCAGCTCGCGCACGCGGTCCGTCGGAAGCGGCATCGTGACTTCGATGCGATCCTGACCCTGACGCACGAAACTGATTTCGTACAGACCCTGCGGATCGACGCGGCGTTTGAGCACATCGATCGTGCTGTCGATGACGCGTCCGGAGTCCTCGCCCGGCTCGACATCGACGGAGTACGTCAGGCTGACGCCGCCGACCAGATCGCGACCCTTGCGCAGGTTCTTAGAGGGCGGAAAAATCGACACGCCGCAAAGCGTGAGGACCAGAATGATGAAGAGCGTGTTGCGAACCAGATGCTGCATGGTTGTTATTCATCTCACCGGCGCGGCGTGCGCCGTACGTTGTATTTGGATCAGGAAGCGATTTTTTCCGGAGTCGGGATGGACTCGGTTGGTTCGGCTTCGCCCGACTTCTTCAACACCTGCTGAATGGCTGAGCGAATAACACGAACTTTGGTGTTCGTTGATTCATCGACCTTGACGACGATTTCATCGCCTTTGACTTCAGCGACCGTGCCGATGATGCCGCCGACGGTTTGCACACGATCATGCCGCGCGATGCCGCCGAGCATTTCAGAGCGCCGTTTCTTTTCCTTGCGCCCGGAAAAGACCTGCATCACAATCATCACAAGGAACAATCCGAGGAAGAGCCAGATGATGTTGCCGAAAGGTGATGGCTGCGCCTGGCCTTGCGGCGCTTGACCGCCCAAACCATTGCCGGGAGCGCCTTGCGTTGGAATGCCATCTGAGCCATCGCCGCCGGGGCCAGCAATGGGCGGCGCCTGTGTGGGCGCATCTTGCGCAAGTGTGAAGGCGTGTGGCGAGAGGGTGAATAGCGAATCGGTCATCGGGCTTCCTACAGCGTGGTTGCGAGCGGTTGCGTCCACCATTCCATGAACCCTGTGTTCAGGCGACGCCTGGAATCACTCGCCGCCGCCGCCTTCGGGCGCGCTCCGATCCGCATCGGGACGAACCACCGGCCATCGGCTGGCAAGGTCAGACCAAGCATCTTCGCGGATGCAGGCCCGGATGTCCAACATGAGCTGCTGAAAGTGCCTGACGTTGTGGAGACTGACGAGAATCGGCCCCAGCATTTCCCCTGCCTGAAAGAGGTGCCGGAGATACGCCCGACTGAAGGGTTTTGGCTCCGCCCCCCACCCGGCGCAGGCCGGGCAGTCACAGGTGGGATCGATCGGACGCTCATCAGCGGCGTGCTGGGCGTTTCGAAGCCTCAACTGACCGGTTGGCGTGAACGCATTGGCGTTGCGACCGTTTCTCGTGGGCAGCACACAATCGAACATATCGCACCCGGCCCGCACTGCGGCGACCAGATCACGCTCGTACCCGACTCCCATGAGGTAGCGGGGCCGGTCAGGAGGCAGGAGCGGCGCCGTGTGCTCAACCACCGAAACGATTTCGGCGAACCCCTCACCGACGGCGACTCCGCCGATGGCGTAGCCGGGAAGATCAACCGCGCACACATGCTCGGCGGACCATGTGCGTTTCTCGAGGTCAGTCCCACCTTGCACGATTCCGAACAGAGCCTGGCGGTCAGACCTCCCGGAAGCGGCGTGGAACTCGGCGCATCGGTTCAGCCAGCGGATGGTGCGCTCGTTGGCGAGGTCCAGCCGCTGGTTGTGGTCGTACTCGGCTGACCTCTTGGAGCGTTTGGCGCTCAATCGGCGGTGAGTCTCGTTCGATGTGCGCGGATCCACGCTGGGCGGGCAATCATCGAACGCCATAATGATGTCGGCGCCGAGCTGGTGCTGAATATCCATCGAACGTTCCGGCGTCAGTTCAATGCGCGAGCCATCAACGATGGATTTAAAGATGACACCGTCATCCGTCACGGTGTTCGTATCGCCGAGCGAATAGACCTGATAGCCCCCCGAATCGGTGAGGATCGGTCCGGGCCAATTCATGAATCCGTGAAGCCCGCCCAATTGGGCCACGAGTTCCGGCCCCGGCCTGAGCAGCAGGTGATATGTGTTGCCGAGAATGATCTGGCTGCCGGTCGCCGCGACATCGCTTGGCAGGAGCCCCTTGAGAGCGCCGCGCGTCCCGACCGGCATGAACGCCGGTGTATCAAACGCGCCATGCGGCGTCGTGACTCGACCGGCACGTGCTGAACACGCCGCGGACTTCCCCAGAATTTCGAACGAAATCGCCATGAGCGAGCAATGTAGGGCGGTGAAGCCGAAACAGCCTGCCGGCCGCACTCAGTTCTTTCGGGACTCCGTCGCCTGGCGCAGTTTTCGTTTTTCGGCAGCGGACAGACTGTGCAGGCCTTCGGTCGCGATCTTGGAGAGGATGCGATCAATCTCTGAGTCGTCCGGCGTGCGCCGACCGTTAAAGGGCGCTCCTTTGGCTTGCTTCTTTGGACGGCTCCGGCTGTTCTTCCGCGGCGCGAAGAAATCAAAGAAATCACGCAGAAGATGCGTGTGCCGGATGAAATACCAGCCGGCCAGAGCACCGCCGATATGCGCGGCGTCGCCCCCTGCATTCACACCCGTCATCAGGAGATTAATGACGGCCAGAATGACAAAGCCGTACGCCAACTGCCACAGCTTCATCGGAATGATAAACATGAACAGAACGACGGCGTTGGGTGCGACAAACGCAGCGGCCATCAAGACACCAAAGACACCGGCGCTGGCGCCTATTAATGGCGTGTAGATGTCATTGATGAGCAGGCCGGGCACCTGCATCTGGATGGGCACAATGTTCCCAAGCAGATTCAGGAGGAGGTAACACAATCCGCCGAACACGCCGCAGGCAAGGTAAAACGCGAGATAGCGTTTCCCTCCCAGATAGTTTTCGACCAGCCCTCCGAAGAAATAGAGCCCGAGCATGTTGAAGAAAATGTGCATGAGGTTTCCGTGGAGGAACTGGAAACCCACGAGCCGCCAGACTTCGAGGCCAAAGAACCCTTTCCCGGTCGAAAAGTGGAACATGGCCTGGAGTGGCGCCATGCGGTCGTAGCGTCGCTTCCCGACGACCTCGCCAGTCCGCGGATTGACGAGTTCCACTTGAAGTGACCCGGGGTACTGCCCGGTACGCCGCACGATTTCGCGTCCTTGACCGTCAACCCTGGGGACGGCCTCGCGAAGCACTTCATGGGACACATTCTGGAGGGGGGCGTCGCCCATATTGACGTTGATGTAGACGCCGCTGGACGCGAGCATCGCGTCAATCACGAAGACCGCGACATTGATCACGATGATCCAGGTGTTGACGGACCACATCCGCATGGCGCCAAAGCCGCTGGCCGATCGCGGCCCGCCCCGAATGTATTCGCGGTCATAGATGCCCATGAAGATTCCAAGTCGGCTGCGAACGGGTCTGAGGGCCAAACATGGCGAGTTTCGCGGCTGCTGGCAAGGCGATGGCCGTCAGCCGTCTTGCCGCTTCTTGCTTGTTGCCCGTCGGAGCGTTCGCTTTTCACGCCCGGTCAGGCTGTCCATGCCTGAATTGGCGATCTTGGCGAGCACCCGATCCAGTTCCTGCTGCTCCTCGGCGTCGCGTTTGTGACGGCGAGCCGATTGCCGGGCCTCACGTTCGCGGGTCTGGTCGTCCATGTCCTCATCGAAAAGGTCAAAGTCACTGCCGAGGACTTCCGGCGCCCGCATCCGCTGTCGCTCCGACCAGCACACCAGCGCACAGAAGAGCGCCACACCGAGCACGAGGACGGTGTCCGCGACGAGCGCAAACACCGCCAGCACCCCGGCGGCGATGAGACCGACGAAGGTCGAGGTCTCCATGGATTGGCGCCGCCCGACGGATCGCCAGAGCAGCGCCTGCATGATGCGCCCGCCGTCTAGCGGAAAAATCGGCAAAAGAACATTGAATGCAAGGATGAGCAGATTGACCGCATGAAGCAGCCAGAGCGTGACCAGCCACCAGGAGTTCAGTTCGTAAAAAACGCCGAGGTTGAACGGATTGAACAGGATCGTTTGGGGTCGTCCTGCGGCCCACAGCGCAAGCGACGTGATCGGCAAAATGGCCACATTGACCGCGGGCCCGCCCACGGTCGTGACCAGGTGCGCACGCCAGTTGTTCGGTGGATGACAAGAGGCAAGACCGCCAAGCGGCCACATCAGAATTTCATCCGCGTCCCCCCCCACCATGCGGCACGCCAGGCAATGGCCGAACTCGTGCAGCAGCACAATGGTGAAGAGCACGGCCATCGCAATGGCGGTGTACCCCGGACCGAAAAAGTCCTTGTTGATCGACCACAACATCTGCGCGACGGCGTACACCATGAACAGGATGTGAATGCGTATTCGAATCCCGGCGATCGATCCGGCGGGAATCGACCACGACAGCGGGTGTTCCGCATCGCCGAAGATGCGAGCCATCATCGCGCGGAAGCCGCGCCCGCGATCCGCTGAGTCGCTGTCCGGAAATTCGGGATGAGAGCGTGTCGGCGTCATACGAAATCAGGCCGGATTGATCGAGAGCATTCCCTTGCGAACGGCGAGCAGAATCGCCAGCACGGATTTGGCGTCAATCAGTTCGCCGGAATCGATCATCCGCATCACTTGGTTTACCGGTGTTAGATGCACTTCGATTCGTTCGTCCAGATCAAGATGTTGAGATGATGCCTTGAGTTCCGTCGCAAGATACGCGTGCATTCGCTCATCGGTCATCCCCGGAGTCGTGAAGAATTCGCCGATCGGCGAGACACGTCCGGGGCGGAAGCCTGCTTCCTCCTCCAGTTCACGTGCGGCGCACTTAATGGGCGGCTCCGGCGGCTCCATCGTTCCAGCGGGCAATTCCCAGATCCACTCCTCAAGGGCGACTCGGAAATTGCGAATCAGCGTGATGTGGGCATCGTCGGTCACACCAAGAACGACGATGGCGCCCGGGTGGCGGACCACTTCCCGCGTGGTCTCCGACCCGTCGGGAAGGACTTGCGTCACAAGCTCGAAATCGAAGCGTCGGCCGCGATGCAGAACGGTGCGCTGGCTCGAAGTGGTCATCGCGTGGATGATAGGAACGTGAGCGGCAAACGACGAAAGAGCGGCGGGCGAAAGCCATTCAACCCCAAGCAGATGCGCGTGGCGGAATCGCTCTTCGATGCGAAATCGGATGACACTCCGAGTGAACCAGCGGCGCCGGAAAAGCAAGCCGCGGCTTCGTCTCCAGAGCGCTACACCGTTTCGCAGCTCGCCGCGCTCATTGACCACGCCTTGAAGACATCTCTTCCCGCGCGGGTGACCGTCGTCGGCGAAGTCAGCGGCCTCAAGGACCAGACGCATTGGTACTTCCGACTGAAGGACGCCGAAGCGGTGGTTGATTGCGTGATGTTCGCGTCGTCGGTTCGAAAGCAGAAGTTCACGCCGCGCGATGGCGAGGAGGTCGCAGCTCGAGGACGAATCGAGCACTTCGCCCGACAGGGGCGCACGCAGCTCTACGCTGATCGAATCGAACCGATCGGCGCCGGGGCGCTCGAACTGAAGTTTCGCGAACTGTGCGACGAGCTGCGCGAGCGTGGTTGGTTTGCGATTAAGCGGAAGCGGCCGCTGCCGCGTTTTCCGCGGCGTGTGGCGATTGTCACCTCGAAGACCAGCGCTGCCGTGCAGGATGTGCTGGACACATTTCGGCGGCGGTCGCCGTTTATCCCACTGCTCGTCGCTGACGTACGTGTGCAGGGCGAGCGGGCGGCGCCGGAGATCGCGGCCATGTTGCGGCGGCTAAGCAGCGAGCGTGAAGCGCTCGGGCTGGACGCGGTCATACTCACGCGCGGCGGCGGCTCGATGGAAGACCTGTGGGCCTTCAATGAACGAGTGGTCGCGGAAGCGATTGTTGAGTGTTCAATACCAGTCGTCGCGGCGATCGGTCACGAAACGGATACGACGATTGCAGAGCTTGTCGCCGATGAGCGAGCCGCGACGCCGACGCAGGCCGCCATGCGATTGTCACCTGATCGGGAAGCGCTGCTCGAACAGGTTGAACAGTTGCGGGGTCGATCCCAAGTTTCGCTGGCGCGGATGTTGGCGCACGAACAGCAGCGACTCCGGGCCGTGGTGCGCCACGCGATCCTCTCCGATCCAGGCGCTGTTGTGCGCGAGTCACGATCAAAGCTGGAAGCGACGAACAATGCACTGGGAAATGCGGTGACTTCGCGACTTCATCAATCGCGATTATCACTGGCGAACACCACAAGCGCTTTTGTGCGCACGCGACCCGAGGCCGTGCTGGCGGACCGAGCCGCACGCGTGCGCGAGGCTCACCGGCGGCTCTCCGGATCGCTGGGCGCCCTCCTTGAACGACGCCGAGCGGAACTTCGTGAACGGGAGCGCACACTTGAAGCCACCGGACCGGTGAATGTCCTGCGCCGCGGGTATTCCGTCACGGTGCGATCCGACGGCCGCGTGGTGCAATCTCATACCGATGTGGCGCCCGGTGAACTCATCGAGACGCGCCTTGCCGATGGTCAAATCGTGTCCACCGTCGGGGATTACGCTGCATCAGCGCCGGACCAGCATCCCGTTCAGGATGACGACGCTGACCTTTTCGAGAATTCGTGAGCGATCACGCGATGTAGACGCCTTCGCGCGCCTCCGGTAGCTTTCATGCCCGTGACCACCAAGAAAACACCGAAAGACAGCGACGACCTCGCGAAAATGACCTTCGAAGAGGCGATCGGTCACCTTGAAGAAATCATCGAACGCGTCGAACAGGGCAAGGTCGGCATTGAACGAGCCCTGACCGAATACGAACGAGGCGTAAAGCTCGTGGGTCGTTGCAAGGACATCCTGAACACCGTCGAGCAGCGCATCGAAGAGCTTGGCGCGGCGAATGCCTCCAAACCGGGCGCACCCGAGTGAGCGGCCCTCCCCCGTGGCTGATGTGGGCGCCGAGTTTTCTTGGTGTCGCCTTTTTCTTTGCTTTTGGCGCCACAGTTGGATCGTTCCTCAATGTCGTTGCGTATCGACTCCCCAAGGGCATGGACATTGTCCGCCCTTCATCAGCCTGCCCGGCGTGTGGCACCAAACTCTCCTGGCGCGAAAACCTTCCAATCATTGGTTGGATTCTGCTCCGCGGGCGGTGCCGCTTTTGCAAATCGCCGATTTCGCCGGAGTATCCGATCGTTGAGTTCGTTGTCGCCGTTCTGTTCGGCGGGCTTTTCACGCTGTGGTATCTCGACGCCGGATTGGTGCGGTCGCTGGGGATTCCGCTGACGGAGATACGCCCCGAATGGACGATGGGCGGCTTCAGCGAAACGTGGCCGATGTTTGTGCTCGTCCTCCTGCTCATCGGTGCGCTCGTCGCGATGACGTTGATCGACGCCAAGACGTATCTGATCCCGCTGAGCATTCCCTGGCTGGTTGTTGGGGTCGCCGTGGTGGCGCACCCGGTGATGGCGCTCTGGACGCAGTCGCGTTTCAGCAATGTGTTGCACGGTCAATTCGATTGGACGATCTGGACATTCAATGACTGGTCTGTCACCGGAATGGTCGTCGGGGGTGTGCTGGGCATTGGCGCTTCGCTCTTCCTGCTGCGCGCCGGTCTCTTGCCGAGAAGCTTTGCGGACTTCGAAGAATGGGAGCGCGAAGCGGAAGCGAAAGCCGCGACGCACCACGAAGAGAATGCGGCGCCAACCTCTGCGGAATCTCTCGGCCCTGTCCTGGTGCGCACACTCTTGCTCACCGGGCCGGCGATCGCGCTCATGGCCGTCGGCTTCTCGATTGGTCTGCAATTCAACATCCCTATTCGCGGCATGCTTGCCGGCATGGCGATCGGGCTCGTCGTGGGATTGGTGCTGCGACGATTTGGTCCGTCTGACGCTGAAGACTCCGGCGACCCAATCTGGGTGCAGTACCCGCATGCGCGCCGTGAGATGCTGTGGGAGATTCTTTTCCTGGCGCCGGCGCTGCTGCTTGGCGCCGTGGGCTACGTCATTGCCGCAAAGTTTGGGAGCGAGCCGCCACTGTGGATCAAGGCACTGACCGGTTCGCTCGCCGGACTTTTCGCGGGCGGCGGCGTCATCTGGGCGATTCGCATTCTCGGTTCGCTTGCATTCGGCAAAGAAGCGATGGGTCTTGGCGATGTTCACCTGATGGCGGCGGTCGGCGCCGTGCTCGGCTGGGTTGACCCGATCATCGCGTTCTTTCTCGCACCGTTTTTCGGAATTGCCTGGACGCTTAGCGCTGCGGCGGCAAGCCGTTTCAAGAACGGCGGCGGGACAGCGCTGCCATATGGCCCGCACCTCGCGGCGGCGACACTCGTGGTGATTTACGCAAAGCCACAAGTTGCCTGGGCACTGAGTTTGATCTTCGGACAAACCATCTCGCTCCCCTAAAACCGAACCGCGCCCGTAAGGAAGCGGTTTTCCACTGACGCCCCGAATATTTTGAACGCGGAGGAAAACAGAGGAAGTCAGAGAGTTCAAATCAGAAGTAAATCAGACAACTGAAATAGACGTTCGCTTTTTCTGATCCAATGATTTCTCCCCTCTCCTGCTCCCCTCCGTCTACCACCGCGTTCAATCCCCCGATTCCCGAAATGCTTTGCTCAATCGGCGCGACAGCAGCGCCTCTTCGGGTTTATCAAGCTTGGGTGATCGCTGAAGCCAATCCTTGGCGTCACGCCGCGCAAGCGCGAGCAGTTTCACATCGCGCAGCAGGTCCGCCACGCGCATCGGCGGCGCGCCGGATTGGCGCACGCCGGCGAGGTCGCCGGGGCCGCGGATCATCAGGTCTTTCTCGGCAAGTTCGAATCCGTCCGTGGTGGACGCAATCGCTTCAATCCGCGCGGCGCCGTCCGGCGTCACTGGTTCAGCGACAAGGATACACAGCGCATCGTTGGCGCCGCGACCGACGCGCCCGCGCAACTGGTGAAGCTGCGCCAGTCCGAAACGATCTGCATGTTCGATGACCATCAGCGATGCATTCGGCACATCGACGCCAACTTCGATCACAGTGGTCGCGACCAGAGCATCGATTTTGCCGAGTCGAAACTGTTCCATGATTTTGCGGCGAGTGTCACGCTTCAGCCTTCCATGCACCGCGGCGAGGCGACGCCCCGCAAGTGGCCCCGTTTCGAGACGCTCAAGCGTTGAGCGCACATCGCGCAGCCGATCGCCGGATTCAATCGCCGGCAGCACGATGTACGCCTGCTCGCCCTTGGCGATGCGCTCGGCAAGCGCCGCGTCGATCTCGGCGCGGTCGGCCGGTGTGCGCACTTGTGTTTCGATCACGCCTCGACCCGGCGGCAAGCCGCGAATGGTGGAGATGTCAAGATCACCGAAGATCGTTTGCGTCAGCGACCGCGGGATCGGTGTCGCCGTCATCACCAAGACGTGCGGCGACGAGCCTTCCGCTTTGCCGCGCAGGCCAATGCGCTGATGCACGCCGAAGCGATGCTGCTCATCAATGATCGCGACGGCGAGATCGTCAAACTTCACACTTTCCGTGAGCAGGGCATGCGTTCCGATCACAATGCCGACGTCGCCGGATGTGATGTCACTCTCAATGCGCTCGCGATCCGCCGGAGGAAGACTTGCGGTGAGCAGCTCGACGCGCACCTTGCTGCCCTCAAGCAATCGGCTGATCGAATCGAAGTGCTGTTCGGCAAGAAGCTCTGTCGGCGCCATCATCGCGGCTTGCTTGCCCCCCGCCACGGCCATGAGCATGGCGTACAGCGCGACAACTGTCTTGCCTGAGCCGACATCGCCTTGCACGAGCCGATTCGCAGGATGTTCAAGCTGCAAATCCTTTGCGATATCCGCGACAGCCTCATTCTGGCCGGAAGTCAGTTCAAACGGAATGCGTGCGCGGATGCGTTCATCAATTTGTTTCGTCCACGGCAGCGCCGGCGCGGCAAGTTCACTGCGTTCGACGCGCTGTTTGAGAATGGCAAGTTGAAGAAACAACAGTTCGTCATACGCAAGACGCCGGCGCGCGCGTGAAACTTCGCGCTCATCCTCCGGCCGGTGCATCATGCGATACGCCTCAGCGAGCGACGGCAGATCGCGCTCGGTGCGGAACGCCTCCGGCAAGTGATCTTCAATCTGCGGCAGCGCATCATCGAGCACGGCTTCGATTGCCCGTGCGATCTCAGCGCTGGGCATCTGCTCGCTGGCGTGATAAACGGGGCGCATGCGGGCGTCACGGCGCGACGGCTCGCTCAAGTCTTCGTCGAGCGCTTTCCATTCCGCGTTGGCGATTTGGATGTACGGCCCGCGCCGGCGCGCTTCGCCTTGCACGAGCAGCCGCATACCGGGGTGAATTTTCTTGTGGAGGTACGCCTGATTGAACCAGACGAGATCGAGTCGCCCGGTTTCATCCATCAGGACGGCTTCGAATCGCCCCTTCCGCCCGCGGCCCGCAACGCGCGTCGCCGTGATCTCCCCCCGCGCGGCGACATTCTGACCCGGAACAATTTTCTGAATCGTTTCTTCGGCCTCTTCCCGCTCATGCCGGAACGGCAAATAGTGAACGAGATGCGCCACCGACGGCGCCCCAAGCGCACGCAATACTTTCCCCTTCTGCGGCCCGACGCCGGGGACGCTTTCGATTGGGGAGGTCAGCGAGAGTTTTGTCGACGCTGTGTTCACTGCTAAAGGATATCGAGATGAGTTTGATGGTTGACATTTAGCCCGGAGCAATTCGCCACGCTGCAGAACAAAAAGGGCACACGGTGAGGCCGTCGGTCAAATCCGGCTTCTGATTTCGCAAATCTTCACTGCACGACGGGCAGAAGCGGTGATAGAGCATCGTTTCGCGCGCCTCAAGGCCGACAAACATTGGCGAGCGCCAGACGTGGCGGATCATGAGGAAAAGCCAAATGATGATCCAAGTATAAAAGGCAACAGTTGCAAGTTCGAGAATTTGAAAGCTCCCGTTTCGCAGAGCATTCAGGATCACCGACGTATTAAACGCAGCTCCAAGGAGTATGCCAAGCCAAACAAACCCGATCACACCGCATACGACGAGACGCAAAATGGCGCTGCGAGAGCGCACATCCGCATCCACAGCGCGGCAGAGCAGGCGGTCTTCACTCGAAAGCTCAGGCATCCGTTCCGCCACATATTCCGGGATCGTGCGATTGAGGAGTCGCCGTTCGGCGCCTCGGTCATCTTGAATCATGCGCGTCGTTTGGGGATGTCCTTCCAGCGGAAGCAAATATCGAAGGACGGAGCGAGCTTCACTTTCAGGGCGCTCGATGATTCCTTTTCGCACGATCAGCCGACCAGCACTCCATGCAGCGCCACATTCCGGACAGTCAATGATTGCTTCGGCGTCATTACTTGTCGCAACCCCTGAAAGGTCGTACGCGCATCCGGGGCATACCGAAACGCACAACGCAGCGTCCAAAATGGCGTCGCGATTCTTCGCCAAGTGCTTCGCCATAATCGACCGGCCCGAAAGCGAGAGGCTCGCAATAAGAACAATGCAAAGCGCCGCAATCGGAATTGAGAACTGAAGCGGAAGCGCAACGATGACGACTCCCACGACAAGCATAAAGATCATGCTGACCCAAAGCACTGAGCGTGGCGCCACGAGCATGGTGACTTGCGAAAGCGCCCTTCGAGCGCGCGGATCGCGCCATGCAGAAGTCGTGTGATACGAATTCACCTGCAATTCACACGGTTGGTCGGCATCGTCGAGGATGGCGATCTGCTTCCGCTTGGCGAAAATCATATGTTCATTTTACGTAGCGTCCGCGCCCGTGCGATGAGCATTTACGCTCACCGCTTCTTCGGCTTCCGCTTCTTGTACCCCGCCTTCGGGCTCACCGTCTTCGTCCCGACTTTGGGCTTGAACATGCCGCCGCCGGCGCCCGCAGTCATCTGCTGCGCCTGACCCTGCATCTGTCGGAGCGCCTTCATCTTGCCCATAGCGCCGAGGCCGGCCATTTGCTGGGCCATCTTGGAGACCGTCTCGAACTGCTTCACCAGACGGCCGACTTCATTAATGCTCGCGGCGGAGCCCTTGGAAATGCGACGGCGGCGCGAATTATTCAGCAGCGAAACATCCTTGCGCTCGCGCTCCGTCATCGAATTGATCATGCCCTCGACGCGGTTGAGCTGTTTGTCATCGATGTCCGCATCTTTGAGCGCGGAGCCGACGCCGGGCAGCATGCCGAGTAGCTGCTTCATCGGACCCATGCGACGGATCGCGCGAAGCTGCTTCAGAAAGTCGTCCATCGTCATCTCGCCGCGAGCGAGTTTTTCCTGAAGCTCTTCGGCCTCCTCCTCGGAGACTTCCTGTTGTGCCTTTTCAACGAGCGATACCACATCACCCATGCCGAGAATGCGGCTCGCGATGCGCTCCGGATGAAACTCTTCGATCGCATCGATCTTTTCGCCGGTGCCGATAAATCGGATCGGCGCGCCAGTGACTTCTTTGATGGAGATCGCCGCGCCACCGCGCGTGTCGCTGTCGAACTTGGTCAGGATCACACCGTCAACGTGCAGGCGCTCGTGGAACTCCTTTGCGGAGTTCACCGCGTCCTGCCCTGTCATCGCATCCACAACCAGAAATACCTGATGCGGCGTCAGCATCTTGTGGACGCTCTGCAATTCCTTCATCAGGTCGTCGTTGACGTGCAGGCGACCGGCGGTGTCGAGGATGACCGTGTCCACCTTGTCGCGCATCGCCTGCTTGACGGCGCGCTGGCACACCCCCACCGCGACGCCGACGGCTTCGCCGTACGCCGCGACTTTGTCAGGCTCGGCATAGAACTCGACGCGGGCGCCGCCGGGAGCTTCTTTCTGAACCTGCTGGGCGACGATCTGGAGCTGATCCACGGCAGCGGGTCGTTGAAGATCGGCCGCGACGAGCATGCATGAGCGGCCGCGCTTCTTGAGGTACGCCGCGAGCTTGCCGCATGACGTGGTTTTCCCCGAGCCCTGCAAGCCGCACATCATGATGATGGTCGGCGGCGGCGCGACGTGAATCACACCGGGCTTCGAGTCATCAGGCGGGCTGAGGAACTCAACCAGCCGCTTCTGGACGACGCCAATGAATTCCTGACCGGGCTTCAGGCTTTTCGTGACCTCGGCGCCCAGAGCATCAGCGATGACCTGCTCGCAGAAGCGATTGACGACGTCGTAATTGACATCCGCCTCGAGCAGCGCCGTGCGGACTTCGTCGGCGGCTTCGCGGATGTTGGATTCGGAGATTGTGCCTTTACCGGAAAGCTTGCGAAATGCTCCGGAAAAGGCGTCCTGAAGTCGTTCAAACATGGCGGGAAATCCTAGCGTCGCGTGCGGCCGGCGGAGTCGCGGACGAAAAAAGCCCAGGGAACGGCGTCCCTGGGCTGGTGAAATCAATCAAGGTTGTCGTCGCTGAGCGATTCAGCTTGCGGGGAGGTTCAGCACGACGATCTCGACGCGTCGGCTGTCCTTCTTCGATCCCTTCGGCTGGGCTGGGCCAAACGCCGCGGCATACATGCGATTCTCGTTCACGCCGCGCTGTGCGAGGTAGGCCTCGACGGCAAGGGCGCGTTCCGCGCTGAGGCGCTCATTGGTGCCCCACTTGCTCTTGCGGATCGGGTCGGAGTCTGTGTGGCCCGCGATGCGGATCATGCGGCCGCCGTAGCGGTTGTTTAGCACACTCGCGATGTCGTCGAGCGTCTTCTTGGCCGTGGACTTCAAATCGACCTTGCCCGAATCGAAGAGCACATCGCCCGCGACTGCGACGACGACTTCGCCGGCGGCGTTGGTCGATGTGGAGACGCCGGCCATGCCTTCGAATCCGGTGTTGGCGTTGGCATAGGCAGGGCCCATGCGTGAGGCTTCAAGTTCGAGACGGGCCTTCTCGGCCTGTGCCGCACGAAGCTCCTGGTCAAGCAGATTGCGGGCCTGCTCGGTCTGGTTCAGCGAGGCTCGGAGTTGCTGATTCTGTGAACGAAGTTCGAAATTCTCATCTTCCAGCAACGCCGCCCGGTCCTTGGCGCCATGCGAGCAGCCGCCGAGGGCAACCGCCAGCAGCGTCAGCGCCACACTCCATCGAATCTTCGCCACCGACATGCACAACCTCCTGTCATCCTACGGTTTGGATTAACCGGCCCGCCTCCGGCGGATCGGCGGCGCTCAATTCGAGGGCGCCCGCTCATTACAGATGCCACAGCGCAGAGACTGCGCTGTCAAGACCATCGGCAATTGTCGCCAAGGTTGTGCAAAAACTGGCGCTGTCGAATCAAGGCGGGATCCGATTCAGTCGCGATTGCCGCGTCTCCCGATCGGAAGCGGGTCGTCCGCCCGTCCCTCGAGCCAGTCTTGCACACGCGGCCAGATGACATCGGTGATCACGATCTTCAGGCAGGCCGTCAGCGGAATCGCGATGAGGGCGCCGTACACGCCGGCAATGGACGCACAGGCAATGACGGCAGCGACGATCGTCGCGGCGTCGAGGTTTGTGGACTTGCCATGTATCAGCGGCTGGAGGACGTAACCCTCGAGAAGCTGCGCGATGACATAGACAATCGTCGGCCCGAGGATGATCAACCAGATGCTCATTGGCTCGTCGGCGCCGCGTTGATCAAACCACAGCAGTCCAATCGAGATGGGAAGCGTGATCCCGATGACATACGGCACGAGCGACAAAATGCCCGCGACGATGCCCAGCAGGATCGCGGCCGGCACGCCAACAATCAGCCAGCCAATGGCGTGAAACGTTCCGAGGATGGCGGCGATCACCACCTGCCCGCGAATAAACGCGGACACAATGGCGTCCATGCGTTTGATCAAGCCAATCGTGCGATCGCGATGCGCCGAAGGAATGAGATGACGACCGAACTCCAGCACATTCGCATAGGACGTCGAGAAGAAAAAGAAGAAGAACGGCACGAGAAACATCAGCAAACCAAGCGAAATCGTCGAGCCGATCAAGCCAAAAACGTATTCGGCAATTCCTACGCCTTTGGTCGCGGCGCCCTGTGCGATCCAGCCAAGATTATTTTCAACCCACGTGGTGACACTTGCGATCACGTTGTCGGCTTGGGTTTGGTCAATGCCAAGCAAAGGGACAATGGTGTCCGCCGCGCTTTGCAGCAATCGCGGAAGTTCGCCGATGAATTGGATGCCCTGCACGATCGCAAAGACGAGCGCCACAATCAGCGGAATCACAATCAGAATGGCAGTGGCGATGATGAGGGTGACGGCTGCGGCGGCTCGCGAAAACTTAAATCGCGTCACCATCCGGTGCACGATCGGCTCAAGCAAATACGCCAGCAACAGCGCCAAGAGGAGAGGCACCGTCACCACGCTGAGCGCATGGCCGAGGTAGACCAACCCGATTCCGATGGCGATCACACCGAGATCGCGGATCGGCTGGATCTCCCACAAGTGGCGATCAGGCCAGCGGCGTGTCGAAGACGTGTCCGGGCGCGGGGCGTTGTCGCTCATGCGGGGGACAGGCTACCGGTGGATTGAGTTGTGTGCTTGCCGCTGGGTTCCAACGCGGCGTCACGCCGAGTCAACTGGCTCAGTGTGCTCGAAGCCGCTGAACGCCTCTTCGAATGAGTACACACCGGTGAAGTCGCGCAGCGAATCATCGTCCGACTTGCGCAGCAGGCCGGCGTCCACCATCGCGAAGACGATCTTGCCGAAGTCTTCGGTGGTGCGCACCCGCCAGTGGCAAAGCACATCGCGCGCCAAGAGGCCGAACTGCTTACGTGCGTACTGGCGAAGGCCTTCGCACAACTCCTGCCCGGAGACATGGCGATCGCCGCCGGCGACGTCGTCAGATGGCTTTCGATTCTCCACCGTGTGACGCAGGCCTTCCTGAACGAAGGCGTAGGCGTCGGGCGGATACGGTCCGGCGGCGTCTCGGATGCGCTTCCAGTCGTGTAGCAATTGGTCGTCCACGACACTCTCCACAAATCGCGGCGGAACCTCGCCGCGTGCTTTTATCCTATTCGGCCCAACCTCGAATCACCAATCACTTTCGGCTGACATGAGGAGAATTCGCCAGATGAAAACGGAGCGGCCGCTCCGCCCAATCGCCCGCATACGCGACTCCGATGCGCGCTGACCGCCGAATTTCTTTCGCGGCGACGTGTCCCGAAGAAGATGGTTCGATAAAGAGGCGGTTGTTCTTCACAAGATCGACACCATTCAGCGACCGGTCGATTTGCATCGCCTGGCATAATTTTGCTGGTCCCGAGCAAAGATCTGTCAGCCGTAACTCTGTGCGGCGGCGAGGAGATCGGCGATTTTCATGCATCACGGAGACGCCATCAATCGGGGCGATCGCTCGAAGAAGAACCGCCACCGGTTCGCCTTCTGAACCACACACGACATTCACGCAGTGATGCATGCCGTACGTGAAATAGATGTACGCCATTCCCGGCGGGCCGTACATCACTTCGTTGCGCGCCGTGCGCCGACCGCCGAACGAATGGGCGGCTTTGTCTTCGGCGCCGAGATAGGCTTCGGTTTCGACGATGACGCCACTGAGGCGGTCACCGGAATCAAGAATGCGCACAAGCGTCGCGCCCAGCAGCGCCTTCGCCATGGTGACCGGATCATGCGCGAACTGATCTCGTCCGAGACGTATGCCGTTCTCAGTCTTGTTGACACTCATGCGTAGGCATGAAGCCCGGGCAGCAAGAGATTCACGCCGAAGTACGTCCAGAGCATGACCACGAAGCCAACGACGGACAGCCACGCGGTGATGAGTCCGCGATTGCCGCCACTGACGAGGCGCACGTGGATGACGATGAGGTACACGATCCACGTCAGTAGCGCCCACGTTTCCTTCGGGTCGAATGCCCACCAGCGACCCCAAGAATGATCCGCCCACCACGCGCCGAGCAGAATGCCCACAGCAAGCGTCCAAAAGGCGAGCTGCAAGACCGTCATCTGCGCCCGATCGAGGTCACTGAGCAAGCGATTGCGCCCTGACTGCTGGTTTTCGTCCAGATTCAAGCCACTGGCCGTAAACGCGGCGACATCATCGGAACTCGATCGCCCGCGACCACCGAAATAGTGCAGCGCGAGGTAGAACGAACTCATGACGGCGGCCAGTGTGATTAATCCGTAGCTGATGAGCACCGTCGAAACGTGATACTTGAGCAGCCACGACGTGTTCAGAATCGCAGCTTCGCGGCCGATCGTCGCGCCGGGCACGCCGGTTTGCGTCGCGGCGAGCAGTATGAGAAACCCGACCGCGGCGCTCGCAGCGCCGAAAAGCCACTGCCGCTTCACAATCATGATGGTCAGGCCGACCAGCGCCCCACCAAGGGCCAGGCCCGTCATGGATTCAAACTGGTTCTGAATTGGCAGGCGCTCTGCAATAAACCACCGCGCCCCGAACCCGAGCGCGTGCGCGAGAACTGCGCCGGCCAAAGCCGCAAGACCGATCGCATACGCCGCGCGCCACTCGGTGCCAAAGGCAAGCAGCAGCGCGATGAAAGAAACGAGGTAAAGCCAGGCGCCAAATTCGAAGGGATTGATGGCGTTGTAGAGCGATTCAATGCGCCGCCGCGATGAACTGGTCGCGCCGTCATTCAGAGATTCCAATTCGTCAGCGATCGTGACGGCACGCGCGTTGACGGTCGCTGCGTCGCCGGCCCGCCACGCGTCGCCGAATTCAATGAGCGCGAGTCGCACGGGCGCGTCCGCCGGCAATTCAGAAATATGCCGCCAACGATCGGTCCCAGGCGCGGGTGCGACGAGAAGCAGATTGTTGTGCCCAAATCGAAGCAGATCGGCAATCTGATTGAGCTTTCCGAGGGACGCCGCAACTTCGGCATCTGTCCCGTAGGTTTCTGCAACCGGGCGAAATCCCGCATTGATCATGGCCGGGCTGAGGCGTGTGAGCTTCATCCATCGCTCGGCGATGGTGGGATCATCAACCGTTGCGTTGATCATCGCCTGGCGCGCGGGGAGATACGCCACATGCACCAGCGGCTTATCGAAGTAGTACGTCGGTGAGGCTGTGAGATCGACAAGCGTGAAGAGCGGGTTGTAATGCAGTTTGGTCACGCCGCTCACGGCGCCGTCACGGTCGTATTCGGGAACGACATCAATGTAATCAGGCCGGCCGGTGATCGTGCGGACCGTTTCTTGCGCAAGCGTTTCAAGAATTTTGACGCGGCCATTGTGGTACACGGCGATGGTCCGCAGCGGCGACAGATCGACCGCATCAGCAAACTCGTGCTTCTCGGCCGGCGACATGGTGCTTGGCTCCGTCGCCAGGCCGAGCGGGTTGCCCCACGCGCGTTCGTCAACTTCCGGCGGCGCTGGATGCGCGTTTCCTGCCGGGCCGGATTGCGCAATGCAATAGTTCGCCATACCACCAACGATGGTGGCGATCAGGAAGAACCATCGAAGTGTCAATCGCTGGTGGCTCATGACGATGTCCTTACAAGTTCCGGAGTATCGATGGCGACAGCGGACGCAGACGAAGCAACGGTTTCAAGGCGGGCGGCGTGTTCGCTCTTAAGGCGATCACGTTTGCGTCGCAGAAGCCACGGCTTGACGTAAAAAGCCCACGGAGTCCCGAGGCACACCAGCACGCCGCCCAGCGCAATGATGTGAATGCCCGGATTATTTCCAACGCCAAGAATCGTGAATGAAGCGCGCGGGCGATCCTGCTGGCCCGCCGCTGCAAGCGCTGCGGTCTCGCGCCAGCCCTCTGCATCCCATCCGGCCTGGCTGAACTTGTACCGATTCGGCGCGATCACATTGACGATTGTCGCCAGAAGATTGGCGACGGCTGGCCGCTCATCATCCCAACGATACGGCACGCGATGAATCAGCGGTCGATTCAGGCGCGTGACCTGTGTGTATGAATCCTGGCGCACACCATCATGAACGCGCACTTTCGACATGTAATCGCGCGGGATGTCGCTGTGCGGGTAAGGAACCATTTCAAAGTCGACGAGCTGCATCGTCATGCCCGGCAGCGGGCGCGGCGCCCGGCTGAATGCAAGCTGCAACGATCGGCCATCGGGCAGCTCAATTGTGCGATCCGTGCCCATCGCGACATTCATAAAGCGGCTGAACGGGAGCCACACCGTCTCGCGCCAGCCGGACGAGTCTGAGAGCTCAATCTGCACCGCCGCACGATCGTGCGTTCCAACAAAATCTTTTTGTCGATCGACCGCCGGGACGACAATCGGACGCTCCACACGCTCCGCATGCGCCCACGTTTCCGCCATTCGCAACGACACCATCGGCGCCAGCGGCACGGTCGCGCCTGGTTCAAGTTTCTTGAATCGCTCCACGGAGCCGCCCGGCAGACGCACCAGCGCCTCTCCCGGGCGCACAAAGACCTGCATCATGTTCGCGTCGATCAGCCCGATCTGAAGCGATGGATCCGCTGGCGTGCGATTGGGCCGACCATCATCTCGCGTTCCGTGAATGTCCTGGTTGAGTTCGGGGTAGCGATGAAACACCCACCGTTCGAACGTTTCACCATCCGAACCGGTCACATCGAGAATGGCGACGGAACTGGTGGCGCCTTCATACCCCGGCGTAATGATCGGAAACGGCGGCGTTGGATGGATTGAACGAACTCTGATGGAATAGTCGCCGCTCTGGACGACGGCGCCGGGCGCAACCGGTGTCGCGGAAAAGCCTCCGTTTCCATCGGGTGTCGCCAGCGCAAATAATGTCTCCTCTGGCAATTCAACATCGAGCCATGCCCACCGACGATCATCTTGCGGCACATGCTCAACATTCAGCGCGCCGCCGATGTCGATCGCGCGATCCACAGGGCTTGAGGACGGCAAATGCAATTCCGCCACCACGCGTGGCTCGGAAACGCCATCATCATCCGGAATGGAACTGATGATTTCAAGATCAACCAGCGGCGCAGCGCGAACATTATCGGGAGCCGTCAATTGCGGCGTCCATCCATCGTGCATCTCGACATAACTGCCGAACCCGATGATTCGAAGATCAAGCGGATCATCGCCATTGACCGGCGGAATATCTGGTAAATCAAGGTCAAAGGCTCGGGCGCCAATGTCCGCGCCGTACTCGTTGTAGCGCGGCAGCCCTTGAATCGGCATCGCTGACCAGCCGCGATCATCGAGCTTGGCCCACAGCGCGGGCTTCGTGCGATCCATGAACTGCGCCACCGCCGGGCCGGGCGTGTTCGGCGTCGATGACGCAAGAAGTAGGACGTCCCCTTCTTCCTTCAGGTTTTGATAATGAATTGAACCGAGTGTGAGAATGATGATGCCGGTGTGAACCGTCAGCACGCCAAGATTGACAAATTTAAACTCAATGCGGCGCACCGTCGCTGTGATCATGTTGGCCACGAACAGGAAAAGCACGAGGCGCAGCGGCCACCACGCGTAGAACTCCCCTTCCGTCATCTCGAATGCCGGCAACCGTCGCAACGTCGTTGCCTTGTACGATTCGACAAATGCTGGGAAGAGCTGAATGCCGCGCCCGGAGATCGGATCGTGTCGCAATGCAGGCCAAATGAATTCAAGCCATAACGCGATGGCGCCGGCCCCGACGACAAGAATCACACCAAACGTTGCGGCAAATCGAACCGATCGGCGAGAGCCGAGAAGCCCGCGCCGCACGAGCAACAGCGCCACACCGAGAAACGCGGCCTTGGTCGCCAAAAGTGTCCCGACGATGATGAGCCACGTTGGAATCTGCGCAAGTAGTCCTATGGGAATGCTCGCCAGCACCCCGTACAGAAGAACAAATGAAAGCAGCACGACCGCAAGTGAGATTGAACTGAACGCGCGCAACAATGCCTTTGCGGGCCATGCCCATGGCGGGAAGAACTCGTCATCCCACCGCTTGCTGCGTTGCCACTTGGCGCTCATGAGTGCTGGGGCTGTCCGGTCGAGAAAGTGCGTCGGCCCGACGTCAATGACGGCCTTGCGTTGCTGTCAGACGAGAGCCGCTCTCGTCTCTCAAGAGTTTAGGTGCTTCATCGCTCTCAAGCGCGGCTTCCAGGGGATCGCTGTCCCATTTTTCCGCCATGGGAATCGCCACCAATCCCGCCGTCGCCCCGAGCGACAATCGAAAGTCGTCCGGCGGAAGCCCCAGCGCTGCGGCGCCGTTGGTCGTGGCCATGCCCAAGAGCATCGTGGGGTCAGCGCCATCGCGCCGCCACAGGAATCGCATTTCATCAAGCACGCTCAGGCGATCAGATTCGGCGGGCGGCAGGCCCACGACCGAATCAGTCCCAAGTGCGACTGGGATGCCGCTTGCAACCATGTCGCGATACCGATGAGGACCAAAATCCCGCTCGTGACCGAAATAGGCGCTGGCGCGCGGGCAATACGCCAAGGACGCGCCGGTCGCTCGAAGCCGCTGCAAATCGTCATCTGAACAGTCATTCACATGCGCGACCAGCCACGGCGCGCCTTGAAGGATCCGCTCGCAATGCGCGACTGACGTCGGCGCCTGCCCGAAGTCACCGGCCGCCTCATTGGTCCAAAGTCCCAGCGATTCAAGAAATGAACGGATTGGGCCTTCACGGCGCACGATCAAATCAGATTCCGCGATGGACTCCCCCAGATGTGTGCAAAGCGCCAGCCCTTGTTCGCGGTTCAGTGAATTGGCCCGCTCATACAAGCGAATTCCTGCGGAATACGGCGCATGAGGCTGAACGCCAAAGCGCACGCCATTCACATCGAGATCGACCGACGGGAGCATGTCGTCGAGTCGTGAGACAGCTTCCGTTGCCTCACCCAGACCAAACACTTCGAAAAACGAAATACCCTTCAAGGGCGAGTTTCGAAGCTCATCGATCGGAATCACCGACCACGCGCCGGCAATGTCACCAATGGCCACCACCCCGCCTTGAAGGCTTCGCTCCACACCCAGCCGAACGCTCTCACGAATCGCAGTTTCCGTTTGCGGCCTTCGCTGCCGAATATCAGCAAGCCAATGCGCAAATTCCGCACCCCGACCAAACGGACGTGGACCGACCGACGTCAAATCAAGATGCGCGTGTGCGTTGACAAAGCCGGGCGTGATTAGGCAACCGGGCAATTCGCACACCGTGGCCCGATTCGCTTCGTCGTGATCGCCGACTCGTTTCGGGTCGCCTGCCGCGATGATGTCAACGCTCGGCCACGGGTCGTTCCACCGCGCGAGGATTGCGCCCGGCGCCGCGAGAACGCCGCGCTCATCTGCAATCGCATCCGCAAGAAAAAGGGTGATCGATCCATTCATGACAGAATCGGCGCGTGTCCGAATGAGGAGTGAGGCCCGTGCGCGCCGCCGGACGCGGTAGGGTATGCTCTCGGCGCGCGGCGGGAGACGCCGCACTGGATACGTCGATCCAAGGATGAAGGAGCATCAAATGGCCGGTCGAATGATCATGCTGGCTGCGGCGACCACGATCGCTGCTGGCCTCGGCGGTTGCGTCAATCAGCAGGCGTACGACAACCTGTACCAGACGAACCGTTCACTTGAAGAACGTAATGTCATGTTGCAGCAAGAGTTAGACGCAGAGCAAACGGCCGCTGGCCTACTGCGCGACCGCGTTCTGACGGCTGACCAGGCCCTTGCTGAGGCAAAAAATCGCAACACCGACCTGCAGAGCCAGCTCCTCCGCCTTCGCGAGGGCTACCGGCAGCTCGAAGGCCGACTGAACAACATCGCGGTGACACCGCTCGATCCGGTCACGGACGAAGCCCTCCGCAAGCTTGCCGCGGCGAATCCCGGCCTGATGCGCTATGACGCCAGCCAGGGCATGATCCAGCTCACGAGCGATCTCACCTTCGCGCTGGGCTCCGCGGATGTCACCACCGACGCTCAACAGGCGCTGTCTCGCGTTGCTCAGGTGCTCTCCAGCGATGAAGCGGCGCAATATGACGCTCGAATCGTCGGCCACACGGACAATGTCCCGATCGGCCGTCCCGAGACGCGTCGTCAGCACCCAACGAACGTTCACCTTTCCGTGCACCGCGCCATCGCCGTTCGCGATGTGCTGGCGAATTCCGGTGTGCCCGGCGCCCGCGTGCAGGTCGCCGGCTGGGGTGAGTTCCGTCCGGTCGTGTCGAATCCGTCCAGCGGCGGCGCGGCGGCGAATCGTCGCGTTGAGATCTTCCTCGTCCGCAGCACGGCCACCGGTGACATGCTCGCTCAGCCGAATGTGGTTGATCCGGGCGTCGGTTTCCAGGAAGCCAATGCTGACGAGCCGCTGAAGTAAGCCGCGACCATGTCCGGTTCATTGCAAGGCAAGCGCATCGTGGTCTTCGTAGGCGACATCTACGAAGATCTTGAGTTGCTGTACCCACGCTACCGCTTGATCGAGGAAGGCGCCGAAGTCGTCCTCGCCGGGCTGGACACCAAAGGCACGAACTACCGTGGCAAGCACGGATACCCGATCAAGTCCGATGCCTGCGTGCGCGACATCGACACCGATCAGTTCGACGCGCTCGTCGTCCCCGGCGGCTTCATGCCCGACCAGTTGCGCCGCGACGATGATGTGAAGCGAATCACTAGCGCCATGCACGCCGCGGGCAAACCAGTCGCGCACATCTGCCACGGCGGATGGATTCCGATCAGTGCCGGCATCGTGAAGGGTTTTACGGTGACCAGCACGCCCGGCATTCGGGATGACCTCGTCAACGCCGGCGCCACATGGGTCGATCAGGAAGTCGTGGTGGATCGCAACCAGATCACGTCGCGCCGCCCGGATGACCTCCCCGCTTTCTGCCGAGCCCTCATTCAGATGATGGTCACCTGATGCGGCTCTGGCGTCGATTTGGGCGCCCGGATACGCTTACGCTCGATGAATTCTCTTTCGCGAATCATTCCGTTGTTGGTCTTCGGCGCCGTTGCCGTTCTGCTCTCCGGCTGCATTCATGCGCGAACCGAGCAGGACACACTTGGCGGCGTCGTCACGCTCGAAGCCTTTGAGTTCATCGAGCGGGCCGAACCAGTTGGCGTTGCGACCGCCGATGTCTTCGACCGCACCGATTGGGCCGAGATCATGATCCTCGCGCCCAATGATCAGACCACAACGCTCGCGCGATTCACGAGCAACCCGCGCCTCGCGAAGAATTCGCCGCGCCAGCGCAACGAATGGCCGCGGGCCATGAGCGCGGTCGAGCGGGATTATTCCGAAAAGGGTCTCATCTCGGAAATGCTGCTTGAGCCGTTCGTCGCCGGGCTTGATGTGATCCTGATCCCCTTCCGCACGAAGTCGCCGCAAATCGTTCCATACCAGCGATGGCGCGATGGTGAAGGGGTGATGGCAGAGCCACTGCTCGAGGAAGAACTATGAGCGGCGCCGCTGCGAACATAGAGCTTGACGATCGCGGCTTGCCCGTCGGCGGTCGCCCATTCAAACCCGAATGGGAAACGACGCCGCGCGAGGTGAAAAGCAAACTCGACGCCGGCAGTGACTCGTTCGTTTTGATCGACTGCCGCCGACCTGAAGAGCACGAGCATTGCCGCATTGAGGCGCCGCACCAGCGGCTCGTGCCCATGCACGAAACATGGTCGCGGCTCAAAGAACTCTCACCGATCAAGGACAAAGAGGTTGTGGTTTATTGCCACACCGGTCGGCGCAGCCTCTGGGTCGCGGCGTTCCTGCGCCAAGCCGGATTCAAAGACGTGAAGTCCATGGCTGGCGGCATTGATGTGTGGTCGATTGACATCGATCAATCCGTGCCCAGGTATTGATCCGAACCGCGACAGCGCATCCGAGCCCCGAGTGCGAGCGAGGGGTCACGGCTGCGTGGTTCGCGCGAATGATGCCCGACTGAGTGACAATTCGAGCGCGGCATTCCAGCGTGACGACCTCGCCAACACTTTCGCCACCGCGACCCCTTGATGGCGCGCGGGGCTCTGAAAAAAAGCCGCCCCGCGCCTGGATGGGCGCATCCGAGCCCCGAGCGCGAGCGAGGGGTCACGGTTGCTCAGTCGCCGCCTTGGTTGTTGTCCTGACTCGCGACGATGCATACGAAAAAGCGACGCGGTATCGCACCTGTGATTGCTGCTCTTGCACAGATTCGCTGAATCCTGTTCAGCCGAATATCAATGTTGGGACGAGCGCATTAGCAACCCCTCGCTCGCGCTCAGGGCTCTGATATGAAAGAAAAAAGCCGCCCCGCGCCTGGATGGGCGTGACGGGACGGCCTGGGTTGGCTTGATTGTGATCGTGCGCTCGAATCGTGGAGCGAAACTCGGGACCCCCTCACCCCGGCCCTCTCCCGGAGGGAGAGGGAGCAGGATCAATTCATCGGCAACTCTACTTGCAGCAGCACGCGCGGCCGGTCCGACGGGCGCTGCACGTTGGAGCGATCAAAGATCACGAGTACACGCCGCTCAAATGCGGGGAGCAAGCCCGGATTTTCGTCGGACACGTTTGACAGCCCGAGCGGGTTGCCGGGATTCATGAGTGAGACGATCTCTTGTTCGTTCGTCATGCCGTTGGGAATCGTGATCGCTTCGATGTCCTTCGGGTCGTACGCACGAATGATGAACCACGCGGTGAAGATGTCACTGCGCGTCGAGACAATGTTGCTGATGGCGCGGAAGATCGCAAGACGTTCTTCGGGATCGTCCTGCGCTTCGAAACCGTTGGTGAGTCGGCGCAGGTCGAGCGGCGCCTGATCATTGATGGCGCTATTTGCGCCCAATTCAAGGAAAATCGGACTTGCCGCATCAACTTGTCCGTTAGCGCCCCACAACCCCATTATTGCCAGCTCGCCTTTGCTCACAAAGCCCAGCGATAACGCCGGAGTCATATCAGGAGAACTAAGCCCAGGCGCTCGCAGCCCGAGCAAACCCGTGAAAATTCCCAGTCTTGAACGAATGGACGTGCTGTCGTACCCCGGTAGCGATGTATTGAACACATCATTTGGTGTTGTGTTGAGTGAAATCCCAGGAACATCCGGGTCGCGGCGACGATAACGCTCCAGCCAGTCAACGCGCGTGTCACCGGCAGTTTGCGCCGTCAGCATTGACGCTGACGGATTCCAGCCATTGATATTGGTCAATGGGAATCCGTTGAACGGATCACGCGGATCCACAAACGGCAGCAATTCAAGCACACGGCGCGGCGCCGTATTGACGTTGATCCGTCCACGCACCACGCCATCAGGAGTCGGAAGCGCTTCAAAGGCGTCAAACACACGAGTCGCCAGCGGCACGGCGAGCGCATCCGGCAGGAGCGTTCCGACCGGCGTCAATGACGCGTCTAGATCGCCGTTCACGCCGAGAATGAAGCGAGAAGGATCGAGAACACCGAGGTACGGATTGAGAACGCCGCTCATCGGGTCATACTGATAATGAGCATCCCATCCAAGTTGCTCCGAAATAGTGATCCACTGATTCTCGTTGGATTGGTCAGGCCCATAGTTCACACCGACCGTGTGCGCATTCGCAATGCTCGGAATGCCTTGATCGGGGTGGATGTACATATGGCTGAAAGCACAAATCTGACCGAGTTCACTGGTCGCGAACAATGGACCATTCGGGACGAACAATTCAAAGTTCGGAAGATTCAACGAACCCTTGTCGGTGGGTTCACCTGCGAGGAGTTCGACTTCCTCCAAATCGATGATCCCTTGGTAAATCTCAGATACGAGAAGTGGAGGATCACCATTCGGACCGACAACCCATGCGTGAGAAACGGTGTCATTGAGTTGCGTTTCATGAATATTGTCAATGGGGCGTTCGACAACATAGGCGGGGAAGCCTGTTGCCGAGTTCGCCACCGGACGGCGCAAACTGGCTTGTGTTGCGACGCGCGCCGCAATTGACGGCTGAATCCCCGTTCCAATGCCCGGCGGAGGGAGGAGTGAGGAAAAGTCGACGTCATCGTCGAGCGACGCCGGGAAAGGATCGCCGCTCAAGGACGAGAGTCGATCGACGAGCACTTCGATCGTGCTGGCGCCGCCAGGCACGCTGCGAACGAGAAGCACGGGAAGCGATTCACCAGCGAACGCCCGGAACATGTCCGCTTCGTTGGCCACAAGCGCCGATCCAAGCGGGGCATCGAGGTATTCTCGAACATCGATCGGAGCGCCATTTCCGTTGGCCTCAAACTGAGCGAGGATTTCTGCTTTGGTTTCATCCCATTCAGCTTGCGCGTTACCGATCGGATTGATCGGTCCGCGGAAGTGATAAAAGACGACGCGCCGACCTGCAGGAATGATTGCGCCGCCGTCAATGGTTGCGGAAAAGTCAAAGTTCAGATCGTCCGTTCCGTTGTAAAGACGAACGGAGTACCCGGCCAAATCAAGAGGCTCGGACCACGGATTTCCAAGCTCGATCGCGAAGAAGGACCCGAGTTGATGATTCGGCAGCGCCGGCTCAATGCCTTCCACTGTTTCGACGTTGGCCTGCATATTGGCGTTGTCGTTTGCGTACACCGAGATTGACATCGCATGCACAAGGAAGGGCTGTCGATCAAGCCCGATCAGCGTGACGCCGCTGTCTTCGTTGCCGACAATATCGGGAGGAAGCGCCGCAAGATCCGGTGACGGCGGGAAGCTAATGAGATCCGACGTCACATCACCCTGCGGGAATCGAACGCCAAGGGCGATCGACCTCGTGTCGGCGACGGAGTCCCTTGCCGTAGGATTGTTCGAGAAAAAGAGATCGATGTCAGACTGATTGAAGAGTCGCACCAGCGTGGGTGATTCTGCGGTCGCCGTTGAAGTGTCCGGAGGAGTCTCTCCATCAATGGCGTCAGTGACATTCAGTGCCAGTGAAGCGGCGCGAAGCAATGCATACGAAGCGCCAGATGGGTCGGGACCCATCGTATTTAGTCCTAATCCATACAGCGGCGCCACCGCCGATGCCGGCCCATTCACACCACCGCCGTAATGCAGGTCTGCATCGCGCGCCAGTTGGGCGTACGTCATTGGGTCGATTTGATCCAGCGGGCTCATGAGCGCCTGGTTCGTCGCCAGCGGCGCCAGCGCCCAGACAAACGCTTCGAACGCGCGCTCGAGCGGTTCGCGAACCCGATCCGGATCGATCGTGAAATCGGGCGTGACGAAGCGATTCAGGTCCACCTTGCGGGTGAGGTAGACGCGATCAAACGCATCCGCCGGATTCAGCACGGGGACCGGTCCGATGGAGCCTTCGCCGCTGATCGTCGTCAGCAAGTGACGGATGTCCCTGCGGAGGCGCTCCAATTTGAGCTGGTTCGTATACAGCCCGGCCGCCGGCAGCAGCGCGAACTGATTGCCGAAGGTGCGGACGGATTCTGAAATCAGATCCCATTCCTTGGCGCGCATGGCGCCGAGTCCGGGGCCGTTCACAAAGTCCGTGTACAGCGGGCCCGTGCCGGGAAGGAACCCGAAGTTGCCCGCTCCCGCGCCGCCGTCGATGCGCTGCTCAAGCCGCGACACGTACGACAGCATGTTGTAACCGTTGTACGCGCGCAGATCGATGTCATCGCGCAGTGGATAGGAAAGCCCGGTCGAGGCGAACGGGTTGTTCGGATTCGAACCGAAGTAGCGCCACACGTGCGCGCGTTCTGAGGCTTTCAAATCCAGCGGCTGAATCAACTCCGGATTCGGAGCATCGGGGTCGCCATACAGCGTGCCGCCGGGCCAGACGTTGAGGAAGTCGTTCGGGGCGCCGAGCGTGAGGTGACCGTTGTCGCTGAA
Organism: Phycisphaerales bacterium; assembly: GCA_029260345.1. Lineage (GTDB taxonomy): Bacteria > Planctomycetota > Phycisphaerae > Phycisphaerales > UBA1924 > OFTM186. The sequence goes on from JAJDDK010000006.1 coordinate 655,054, forward strand.
CGTGTCGAGCTGCTCGAGAATGTTGGGCACGCGCAGGCCGCGATTCAGGTGCAACTGCCAGGAGCGCTCCAGCGCGCTGTCGACCTGTCCCGACTGGTTGTAGTTGAAGAGCGTCGTCGAGCGAACGTCCGGATGTGCTGAGAAATCAACAGCGCCCGTTGCGGGATTGAGCCCGCGCGCATCGTACACCTGCGAAGCCAGTAAACGGAAGAAGTCAACGTCTGCCGGTGTGCGCCCATCGCCGTATTGTTCATCCGCCGGGATGCCGTTCGTGCCTTGCGGGTAACCGAATGTCAGGTGACTGTTCACATTGACGAGGCCCGAGTTATCAATGATGCGAGCCGCAACGACCCAGCGCAGTCCGTACGCATTGCCAAGCAGATCAAGTTCCTGCCAGCGGGAATCGGGGCGCCCGTCGCCATCGGCGTCCGCCCAAAAGCGTTCGTCAGCAGGGTCGAGTTGGCGCAGTCCGGCTTGCGGCGCCGGTCCCCCACTCCCCGGCCAGTAGAACACATCCTGCAGATCCGCCATTTGCAGATCGAAGATGCGCTGATTCACGCCGAGGTTTGGGCCATTGCTTTGGTTGTTGCTCGTCGGGTCAGTCCAAGGACCGGTTTGAAAACTGTTCAGCGAAAGATTCGCGCCGGGATATCCGGGCCGGTCGCCCGACGTGAAGTTTGGCGGGTCTTGAAGAAGAAACTGGCCGAGATCGACATAGCGACCATGATCGCGCGTCCAGATCGGCGTTCCGTTTTGTTGGGAAAGCCTGTTGTGGTAGCGATACATGCTGCGCAGATTGGTGATCTGCGTCCAGGTGTCCCATTCCGGTCCGTCCGAGGCGCCGCCGATCGTGCCCGTGTCAATCGGTTCAATCGGCGCGAGCCACGCATCGTCACCGAACGCGCGCTCGCCGAGCAAAGGCCGCAACCATGAGTTTGACGAAGGATCACTATTCGGGCCAGAAAAGTCCCACGTGTACGCGGCGCCAGTCAACGTTGATCCCTGTGTAAAGGACGACCCAAAATTCTGCGCGACGTCCGTCCACGGCATGTCCATGAACTCGCCGTCTTCAAACGCCTTCGGCCAATTCGGCTGATCGGACTGGTTCTGATACTGCCGAGGCGTCGCCGAATTGACATTGCGATTGCCATACAAATCCGCTGCGATCAATGACTGCAAGTACGCCGTGACGACGCCTACCTGCTGTTGCAGGTTTTCCTGCTCCTGATACGCATCGGTGCTGCGTCGATCCACGCGCACGACAGTGACATAGGACACCGCCAGCGCCGCGAGCACGGCGAGAATGGCGACGACGAGGACAAGAATGCTGCCGCGCTTGGTGCGGCGAGCCGGGGAGGCGCCTGCATTGCGAGTTCGTTTGTGATTCATGTGGAACATTGCGTCACACCTCCGTGCAGCGCCACCCATGCGGCGCCGCGATCCTCTCCTGCGATTACTGCTGGGGCGACACGTCGAACACAAATTCGAACGTGCGCCCACCCTTGATGCGGTTCTGTGAATCATGAAGCGTCAGGCGCACGCGGATTTGCAGTTTCTTCGGGAACGCTTCGTCCGTGAAACCGCCGGAGAGGCTCGGCGTGCGGAACGGCCAGATGGCCAGGTATTCGGAGACGCCTTCCGGGGCGCCGCCGGTGATGTCCGGGTTGTACACAGCCGGGAAACCGTTCCCGCTGTTGAGATTTCCAAAGTTTGAATGCACCGTCGTCGCGCCGCTGGCGACGGGGCCGCCGTTGTTTGGCGTAAAGAATCGATCAAAGGGCTGAACCGTCGGAGCGCGGAAGTGCGCGTAGCCAACCTCTGGCTGCTGGGCACTTTCAGCGCCGATGAACGGCGAATTGGTGAACGCATTCGTCGGCGTCGCGCCAAACGAAGGGGCGCGACCGATGTCAAACCCGCGCATGGGGTTGTAGTTCAGCCAATTCTGCAGCGTCGATCGCGAATTCGGATTCGTCGGATCAAGGAACGAAATATCAAACCAGATGCGATCGCCAATGCGAAACTCAGGCGTCCCGTCATTGTCGATATCGATGTCCTCGTTGGCCACAGGCCAGTCCGGATCGGCGTAGCGCCAGGCGATTTCGAAATTGCTGCAATGCTCCGCGAGGATGGTGTGCGCATCCATGTACACATCTTCGGGGTCGCTCGGCGGCTCAAAATTCATTGGATTCGGGTACGTGACTGTGGAAAAATCACGAATGCGATCAAAGTGCGCCGGCTCGTCATCTGCGAGCAGTCGCGTAAAGGCGCCTGCGATGGCGCCGCGCACGCCGCGTCGCGTCAGATAGAAGCCTTCATTGTTCGATAGCGTCGGATCAGGCTGCTGCCACAGAAGCCCGCGCACCGTTGGCGTGAATGTCGTGTTCGACAAATTACCGAAAGCCGCTTCGCTAATGCCGGACGACGGCGACGCGTTCAGATAGGCATCCTGATAGACGCCGATGCCGAATCGCCCGTCGCTGAACGCGTAGGACTCTTGCTCGCCAAGCGGAGCGACATTGCTGCCGCCGATGGGCCACGGTTCGCCTTCGAGCCAGCGCTGCACGTCTTCGAGATCCTGCGCGATCATGTCCGTGCGGCCGTGATGAATAAGCCGCATGCCCGGCGGTTCGAAAATGCCTGCGGTCTGGTTGACGGCGCCGCTGCGCGGTCCCTGGTGGTCTAAGCCGTAGCCGTAAACACCCGGGCCGGCTCCTGAGCTTTGCCAGAAACGATCAATGGATTCGAGGTCACGTATGAACGGCGCATATTCGCGCTCGTTTTGAAACAGGCTCGGGCCGTAGGGGCTGTCGCCATTGCCCGCCGCGTTGCCACCCACCAAGAGGAGCGCTTGCCGGCTGAGCATCCAACTTGAAGCGTGTTCGTTGCGGCCGGTCGCATCACCAAAGTCCGCATCCGTCGCGGCGTCATACTCGCTCATGAATACGGTAAAGAACCGATTCTCTTCCTCAGACATCATCGCGTCAGGATCAGGAATGCCCTCGGCAAAATCGCCATCGGGAATGAAGATGCGTTGTGGGACGCGCGGCGCATCGCTCTCCGTTGAGGGCCAATTGGGATCGCGCGGCGGACGCAGTGAATGCCCGTAATAAATTCGCGCCACCGGCGCCGTCGCCGTCATGTTGCCGTAGCGACTTTGTTCGAAAGAGGTGTACGTGCCGCCGACCGGCGCCACCGCAAGGAACATGATCTCGTCGAGGCGCACCGTGACGGCGCGGCTGCCATCGTTGTACGAATCGTCGAAAACTCCATCGGAGATGTCACGGATGTCGGCGTTCCGGTCGTCCTCATTCAGGTAGACCGCCTTCTCGTCGCCATCCCGTTCGTCGTTCCGATTCAGATCGCCAATCTCGCGCATGCGAATCGCGATGAAGGTGTCTTCCGAGCGCATGGCCGACAGGGCGGCAAAGTCATCGCGAAGCTGCCGCTCGATCGCGCGGGCCATCTGTTCGACTTCGGCGACGGCGGTGCCGACGCTCACCAAACCGCCGACGCTGCGGAAGATCTGCCCGATCCCGACGATCAGGAACGAGATCACACCAATCGCGACGAGCAGTTCGACCAGCGTAAACGCGCGACGATTGGCGCGGCGTCGCCGGCGGTAGGAATTCAGCATGAATCGGTAACGGATCATGTGGAGCTTTCGTGAACCTCAGCGGAGGATGATCGGAATGAGCCGCGCATCGACGGGGCGCACTTTCCAAAGTGTGTCGTCGTTCTGATCCGCGTTGCGAAATTCGGGATAGAGCGCGTAGAACGTCACCGTTTCATTGACGTTGTTGCGCTGGGGCACGACGGCGGTCAGATTCACGCGCGGCACATCGTCGAGATAGCCGCGCACAAACATGGGGTTGAGGTCGTCCGGGAGTTGGCTGATGACCTTGACGACGTTGTCGGCGCCGCGCTCGGGGAACGACGAGCAGCTCGGGCATTCCTTCATCAGGAGGAGCTGGCCCGGCGTTGCGAGCCACGCCTCGTCAGACCCCATCTCGACATAGACGTAGTACTGCTGGCGCGCGTTGTCCCAGCGAATCTGAGCGTCCGCTTCGCGCACCATGCTTCCGTCGCTGTTGCTCGTCGGGTCACCGAATTCGGGCGTGATCACCGGGAACTGGTCATCGTCCAGTTGAGGACGCGACTGCGGCAGCAGCGCATAGGTCATCACCATCGCTTCGCTGATCTCATCCAGCTTTCGAAAGAAGAGGACGAATCCGTTTTCGGGGCGCGAACCCGCGGGCGGGAAGCGATCATCGACGACGTAGAGCAGGCGTTCGTTGAGGGAGAGGAGTTTGTGGTTCTTCCATTCGTAAGGAAGAGCCGTGATGCTTTGGATATACAGATTCGGATCACCACCAAAAAGCGGAGTCAAATCAAAACTATCGATGTAGACGCCGCCGCCTCCGTTGGGGTTGAAGACAACGCGAATCATCCCACCGCCACCCTGAAAGTCGTACGTCGCATTCTGCCCAATATCATCCTCGTCTGGAGGAGTTGAGACGGGCGTCAGCACGACAGGCGGGGCTGTTCCTGAACCGCCAATGGCGCTTTCGACGGTCACCGAAAATGCAAGGGAGCCGGGGATAATGAGGTTGTGAGGAAGCGAAGGAATTTCGTCGAATGGAGGTGAATTCGAACCGTTGGTATAGGTCCCTTGGCCTGCCGCAGAAAAGAGATCCGCGCTCTGGTTTTCGAAGAGGTTGACACCCGGAGCTTCGACGCGAAAAAACGGACGCTGGCTGCTTTGATTTGAACCATCAATAATCGTTCGCACATCAAGAGTGGGACTCGGATTCGCATTCATGATGTCCTGGTCAAAGAAGCGCAGCCAACGCCATTGACGATCCGGTAGATCCCCTGGATTCAAGCCGACAATGCTGCCAAGCTTGCGATTCAACGACGCCTTTGCGTTCAAACCGATGGCGACGGAACGCTGAATCTCGGACGACGTCTGCTGCTGTTTCGCGGCGCCCGCAAAGACGGCGCTGATGCCGAGGATGCCGAGGCCGAGAATGACGACGGCGAGCATCACTTCGAGCAGACTGAAGCCGCGCACACTCAGCGGGCGGGGCGCCGGCGCAGCCTCCCCAGGGCGCCAGGCGCTGATCCGCGCCGCTGAGTTTTGACTGTGATGGGTCACGAATTGATTGCGAAGCTGGATCATCGTTTCACCGTTGCTCCCGTGTACCGATTGAATCCGATGATCTGCGCGTTCTGATCAATCCATTCGCTCATCGCGAGAATGAATGCATCGTCGATGAAACGCAGTTTCGGATCTGACGAACTTGAAGGCTTGGGAGGCAGTGAAGAATCTGGCCGGGCAAGCCAGGGACTGTTGATCTTGGCGCCCGCCTGCAAGGCGCGGAGATCGACGACCGCGAGCAAACTCGCCGTTCGCAGCCGCACTTCCGGATTCGGGCGTGTGAACTCGTCATTTGTCGGGTGCAGGCAGGCTGGATCGAAGCGGTCCGCATGGTCGTACGGGCGCACGACGGCGCCGGAATCATCCAGCGGCTCGTTCGGCCATTCGATGTAAGCATCCTGCACGCCGGCGCCGTACCCGGAGCCGAAGTTGGCGCTGATGGAGCCGTCCGGACGGAAGGCGATCGCAAACGTCATGGCATGACGCACGGCGGCGCGGGCTTCGTCCAATTCACCATTGGTGTCTTCACCGTTCATCACGCGCCACGGGTTGTCGCCGTTGTTGATGAAGAGGCGCGGATCATTTCGCGGGAAGATCCACGGGATGACATTGTTGCTCAGATCTCCATCACCATCCATGATGATTTCGCCGGCGTACCAGCGTTGTAGATCAAACTCGACGCCGCTGTTTGACTCGGCAATCGCATCGACCTTGTTGTCGGTGTTTTGATCCAGAATCGGCGGGGTCGAGCCGTCAAGATCGATCTCCGGAATCTGATGCGACAAACCGAACACCGCCGTTCCCGGAGGCAACTCGATCGGCGCGCTGAAACGAAGCGGGTGATAGGCAACGGCGCTGGTCCCTACACCGGTTGGGCGAAGATCTTCACTGCAATCCGGCTCGTTGCTCAGGTTCCCTTGCGGCGGTCCCATTTCGATCGTTGCGGATTCACCACTGGGCGCCAGCTCGAGCACCTGCATGGTGTACACCTTGCTCTCGATGTCGAACATGAATGCCACTGCGGTCGGCCGGCCGGACTCCATCGCGGCGGCGCGAGCGCGCCCGAGCGTCGCGGTCACGGCATTCACGGCCGAGGCGTAGTTCGTGCTCTGCATGATGCGCGCCACGGAGGGCACCACCGCGCCCAGCACGATGACAATGAGAGCGACGACCACCAGCAGCTCCACCAAGGTGAAGCCGCCGCGTTTGCGCGGTTCAATCATGATGTGCTGTGGTGTATTCATGGCTGCGGAAATTCGCTGATGACGTCAATCGAAACACGAAAATCGATGTCGACCGGTGCGGAATACAGGTTGTCAAGCCGCGCCTGGCGCAACACACGATTGAAGTAGTCCACCGGTGATTCGCCGTCACGCGCCGTCATGTCGTAGTGCGTTTCGATCTCGGAAATTTCCGAGGGGTGCCCATAGAAACCGTCAGGGCCGGCGGACAGGAAATACGGGCGACCATTGACGCAGGCGCCGTACAGCTCCTGAGCGTCGGGGAATTCGTTCGGCGAGCCGGTGCGATCGCGCCGGTTGTTGGGATGCACGTAATAGATGAGCGATTGTTCGCGGATCGGCCACGCCACCATCATGCCGGCCATGGTCGTGTCGCCGCGCATGTCGCGCCATTCAGGATCAGACCAGGCGTCAATCACGGACGGCGCCGTGTTCAGCATGTTTTGCCGGAGCACGAGCGGCGCCGCCGGCGCCGCGGAGGGCGGGGCGGTGGTCAGAATCAGGAATCGTTCGGGAATCTGGTTCAGGATTGAATCAACATCACCGATGCCGCGGGCCTGACGGATGAACACGGACGCGTCAGGGCGTTGCGGCATCTGCGGTTCGGAACTGGCATGGCTGGCGAGGTACGCGTTTGGTCCTGCGGGATCAGCATTGGGCCCGTCGTAACCGGGAACCCCGGCATACAACGTCGCGTCGAAGCGCGGCAGGTTGTTGCTGTTGGCGATCATGTATTCATCGAGCGCACGATTGAGCGCTTCAAGCACGCCGCGCGTCTGGCTGGCCTTCTGGTTGCGGGTCACGTTCACACCCACGCCAATAAACAAGCCAAGCAGGAGCAGAAGGATGCTGATCACCACGAGCAATTCGAGGAGCGTCAGCGCGCGTCGTGTTGTGCGGAAGGCACGGGTCATGGCAGCGTCCTGATGTTGTCTTTGATGGGCGCGATCTTCTTGAGTTCGGCGGGATCGGTGACGCCGCCGGGGGTGAAGAAGGTGTCCTCGTCAATACGGCCGACATTGACCATGTCGGTGTTCGATTCGTCTTGGTCGCCGAACATCGAATCTCTTCCCGCCGAGAGCAGGCCATACGGCGCGCGAAGCACATCGGGGTCCAGCAGCGGGTCACCGCCACGACTCCCTGAGAGCGGTGAGGTGAGATGCTGGAGCACGCTGTCGTAGCTTCGCAATTCGACGGGAATGCGATTGGGTGATTGTTGAAAATCCGGACCGATCTGAGCGCGCGTCGGCCAACCTTTGTAGTAACGAATCGGGTTGTCCCACGGATCAACGATCACGTAGAGATCGCCTTCGGCCTTGAATGCAGTCGTGGCGCCATCCACCATGGCGTACTCGTAAGGAAAGAACTCTGGAATCGCTGTCGGGAACGCGGACGTCATAGGAACGGTGGGCGAGAGAAGGAACGGAAAATCTGAGAGTCGGGCCCGCCGCACGACGTCCGTGCCGTCGCCGATATCGATGTAAGGCCCATAGGTGCGACCGGTCGTGGTGGCCTTGTGATCATCACGTTCGCGAGCGCCGCCCCACGAAAGATCATCGCCGGGGTGGCGAATGCCAGGGCCCTCAGCGCCGTCATGCCGATCCGGCGCTTCGCCGACTGCATACTCATCCGGGTTGGGCGCGAGATCTCCGATGCCGAGCAAATACACCGAAAGTGAATACGCGCTTGAGTAACGGTGGAGCTTGAGTTCTTCAGCGCGTTCGGTTGGGTCGGGGATTGAATCGAGCGAATGCTTGTGACCGTCGATCAGCGGCGGCGGGCTATTGAAGTCCTGCTCGAATTGCTGCAAGCCGGTCATAACGTTGCGCATCAGGCTCTCCGTGGCGGAGTTTTTGCCTGCGCTCAAGGCGCCGCTGAACGCCACCACCAAGAGACCAATCAGCAGTGCGAGGATCGCGATGGTCACCAGCAGCTCAATCAGCGTGAAGGCGCGGCGTGCGATGAACGAGTTGGATTGCATGCGGCTTTTCATTACTGGTTCAGGGAGTTGATCATCGCGACCATGGGAAGGAACATCGCGACGACGATGGTGCCGACCATGCCGCCGAGCAGAATGACCATGAAGGGTTCAATGAGTTTGACGAGTGAGCCGATCGCGACGTCGACTTCTTCGTCGTAGTTGTCCGCGATCTTGGACAGCATGGAGTCCATGTCGCCGGTCTCTTCGCCGACGTCGATCATGTTGACGACCAGCGCATCGCACACTTTGGTTTCGCGGAGCGGACCGGCGAATGATTCGCCTTCGCGGATGGAGTCGTGGACTTTATTGAGGGCGCGTTCGTAGACCCAGTTGCCGCAGGTGTCGCGGGTGATCTGGATCGCTTCCAGGATGGGAACGCCGGCGCTGATGAGCGTTCCAAGCGTGCGCGTGAACCGAGCGATGACGGTCTTGCGAATCAGGCCGCCAAAGACCGGGAACTTCAGGAAGGTCCAGTCAAACGCAGCGCGGCCGGGTTTGGTTTTTCGAATCAACTTGAAGAGCACGAACGCAACGATCGGCGACGCCAGCAGAATGATGGCGCCGGGGAACGCCTGGTCCGGCTCATTGCCAGCGACCCAGCGGCTGAACACGATCAACCCCATCGTGAGTTTCGGAAGCTCAATGCCGAAGTCGAGGAAGATTTCCTCAAACTGCGGAATGATGAAGTACATGATGCCCGTCACGATCAGCACGGCGACCGAGAGCACCGCGACGGGATAAATCATGGCGCCGACGACTTTGCTCTTGAGCCGTTGCGATTTTTCCATGAAATCCGCAAGTCGCTGCAGGATGACGTCAAGCACGCCGCCCGCCTCGCCGGCGAGCACCATCTTGGTGTACAGACGGTCGTAAGTGCGCGGGTGCTTGCTGAACGCTTCGGACAACGACATGCCGCCTTCGACATCGTCCGCGACGGATTGAAGCACCGTCTTCAATTTCGACGGTTTGAGCTGGGCCTCCAGAATCTGAATGGAGCGCAAGAGCGGAAGGCCGGCGTCCTGCAGCGTGGAGAGCTGTCGTGTGAAGAGCGTGAGCTGCTTCTTGCTGACGCCGCCAAGCGAGATACCGCCGCCGCCCTTCTTCTTTTTCTTTTTGGATGACGCGGCCGCGCCGGACGTCGCGGACTTCTTCACTTTCTGTTCGCGCACCGCCGTTGGGAAATGCCCCTGCATGCGAATGCGCTGCAGCGCTTCTTCGTTGGAGGCAGCTTCAATCGTGCCTTTTTCCGGTTTCCCGGATGCATTCAACGCTTCGTATTGAAAAGTCGGCATAGTGGCGCTCCGGCTGAGCGAGCCTTGGGGAGGCTCATTCCTCTTCGATCGTCTCGCGAACGACTTCGTCGATGGTGGTTTGTCCGTTGTAAATGGCTTCCAGTCCGCATTCGCGAAGCGTGCGCATGCCGCGCTTCTTCGCTTCCGCCTTAAAGACGGACATGCTGGTTTCGTTCATGATCATGTCGCGCAGGCCGTCATCGAGCACCAGAATCTCGAAGATGCCCATGCGGCCCTTGTAGCCCGAGCCGTGGCAATGATCGCAGCCGCGCCCGCGATACAGCTGGCGACCGGCGACATGTTCCGGCGTGAGGCTGAGCTCCATGAGCTGCTGCTCGGTTGGCTCGTATGCTTCCTTGCACTTCGGGCAAATCATTCGCACGAGACGCTGCGCCACGATGCCTTCGATGGTGGCGGTCAGAAGGAAGGTCTCAAGGCCAAGATCTATCAGTCGAACAATGGAGCTTGGCGCATCGTTGGTGTGCAACGTGCTGAACACAAGGTGACCTGTGAGCGACGCCTGCACGGCGATCTGCGCAGTTTCAAGGTCGCGAATCTCACCGACGAGAATGATGTCGGGGTCCTGACGAAGGAAGCTGCGCAAGCATTTTGCATAGGTCAGGCCGACATCCGTGTTGATCTGGCACTGGCACAGACCATCGATATCGTATTCGACCGGATCCTCGGCCGTCAGGATTTTGGTGTCAACGGTGTTGAGCGATGCAAGTGCGGCGTACAGCGTCGTCGTCTTGCCGGAGCCGGTCGGCCCGGTCACGATGACAATGCCGTTGGGCTTGTGCATCAGCGTTTCGACAGTGGCGAGGTCTTTCTCACCGAAACCGACGCGGTCAATGGCGAGTTCGACGTTTGAACGGTCGAGCACACGCATGACCACGGATTCCCCGTGCATGGTTGGAAGCACGCTGACGCGCAAGTCAATTGGATTGCCGGCGACGACGAGTTCGATGCGACCGTCCTGCGGCATGCGCCGTTCGGCGATGTCGAGACTCGCCATGACTTTGACGCGGCTCACAATCGCGGGCGCGAGATACCGAGGCGGCGGGACCATTTCATAAAGCACGCCGTCGATGCGGTACCGCATCTTGAATTCGTCTTCGAAGGGTTCGAAGTGGATGTCCGAGGCTTTGTCTTTGATAGCCTGAAGCAGAACGAGGTTCAGGAGTTTGATGACCTTGTTGTCTTCGGCCGCGTCCATGACGGCGTCGAGGTCGATGGAGTCGCCGCGCCCTTCGAGGGACATGAACTTTTCGTCGGACGCGATGTCGCTGACGAGGTCCGTGACGGACTCGGCTTTGGCGTAGAACTTCTTGACGAGAGCGTCGACTTTGGTCGCGTCGGCGACGAAGGCTTCGACTTTGAACCCCATCAAGAGGCGGAGGTCGTCGACGGCGCGGAAGTTGTCCGGGCTCTTCAGGGCGACCTTGAGCCGTTTGGTTGCGGCGTCGTATTCGAAAGGAATGACTTGGTACGCCTGAGCGGTCTCCGCCGGGATCGAGTGGGCGGTTTCATCCTCAATCTCAATTTCGTCGAGATCGATGAAGCCCATGCCTGCCTGGCCTGCAAGGGCCTCCTGGACGTCGCGTTCAGAGATATAGCCAAGCTCGACAAGCAATTGGCCAATCGGCGCCTTGCGGGTCTTTTGGATGCCCAGCGCCTCATGGACCTGTTCGCGCGTGACCTTGCCCATCTTGGTGAGGACACGGCCGAGCTTGCGGCCCTTCAGTTCATTCAGGTTCATCTTATTGATTGCCTGTGTGGCCATGGCTACCTCGGGAGGCTGCCGCCCCCCTGACCGAGAACCTGTCCCCGGACCGTCCGGTGCAACAATCTTCGCGGCTGAGGGCCGACCTGTTCACATGGAAAAGCGATATTTGTCGCTTCAATTAGATGCGACAAATGGATTTTTATGCTATATGGAGGCCGCACTGGTGGGCTGTAAGACCCAATCACGTGCTCACTCCTCCTTAGTCGCGGCTTCTGGTTCGGCCTCATCGAGCTCAGTTCGGCCAATCCGTCCGCCCGCCTTATGGACCTTATCGGTGAGTGCTTGTGGGTTCTTCGACTTGTCTACCATCTCCTCGGCGGAGATCATGCCGCGGGAGTAGAGGCTCCAAAGATGGTCGTCGAGGAGCTGCATTCCGAACTTCTTCCCGGTCTGAATCGAGGAGTCGATTCGGAAGGTCTTGTTGTCTCGGATGAGGTTGGAGATGGCGGGCGTGATGAGGAGGAACTCGTACGCCGCGACCATGCCCTTGGTGTCCATACGCGGCAGCAGGGCCTGGCTGAGGATCGCCAAAAGCACCGTCGAGAGCTGCACTCGCACCTGATTCTGCTGAGTGACCGGGAAGGCGTCAATCACACGGTCGATCGTCTTGGCGGCGCCGGTGGTGTGGAGAGTCCCGAACACCAAGTGGCCCGTCTCAGCCGCTCGAATGGCGGATTCGATCGTTTCAAGATCTCGCATTTCACCAACGAGGATGACGTCAGGGTCCTGACGGAGAGCACGCCGCAGGCCCTCAGCGAAGTCAGGCACGTCCGTCCCGATCTCGCGCTGATTGACCACTGATTTCTTGTGCTCGTGGTAGTACTCGATGGGGTCTTCCATCGTGATGATGTGCCGGTCGTACGTCAGATTGATGAAGTTGATCATGCTCGCCAACGTGGTGGTCTTGCCTGACCCGGTCGGGCCGGTGACAAGGAACAGACCTCGCGGACGACGAACGAGCTCAGAGACAGCGCCGGGAAGGCCGATCTGCTCGAAGGTGAGCAGTTTGTTCGGAATCTGGCGGCAGACAATCGCGAGATTGCCCTTCTGCCGGAAGACCGACACGCGGAATCGAGCCGCCGATCCGTAGGCGAAACCGAAGTCGCACCCACCCACTTCCTGAAGTTCCTGTTGCGAGCGCTCTGGCGTGATCGCTTTCATCAGCGTGACCAGGTCGTCAGGGTCCAGCACCTTGGTTTGAAGGTTGCGCATCTCCCCGTGCAATCGAAGCGTCGGTGGACGCCCGACGGTGAGGTGCAAGTCGCTCGCGCCCGTCTTGATCACGGTGTCGAGCAGTCGGTCAATTTGAATCGTGGACATCGGGCGGCTCCCCTATCGCGTCGATGGAAGAAATCTCAGTGAATGCGGCAGACCTCAAACGGCGTCTGCGGTTTCCTTTTCATCAGCCAGCGCCGTCAAGCCTTCGACCTGAACGATGCGGGCGATTTCAGCAGGCGAGGTCGTGCCCTTCAGGATCTTCACCTTGCCGTCGTAGAGCAGCGGTTTCATGCCTGAAGCAATCGCGGCGGCACGAAGCTCGTTCACCGGCCGCTGATCAAACGCCAACTCACGAATCTTCTGATTCATGATCATCATTTCGAAGATTGCTTTTCGCCCGCGATAACCGGAGCCATTGCACGCGTCACAGCCGACCGGCTTCATAATCGTGTGGTTTTTTACATCTTCTGCGGTGATGCCAGTGAGCCGCAGGAACTTTTGATCTGGCGAGTCATCCGGCGCCTTGCACTTCGGACAAAGCACACGAATAAGACGCTGTGCCATGACCGCCTGAATGGATGAAGCAACCAGGAATGGCTTCATGCCCATGTCCACCAGTCGCGTAATCGCACTGGGCGCATCGTTGGTGTGAAGCGTGCTGAACACAAGGTGGCCCGTCAGCGCGGCCTGAATCGCGACTTCCGCGACTTCCTTGTCTCGAATTTCACCAACCAGAATGATGTTCGGCGCCTGACGCAGCATGGCGCGAAGAATCAACGGGAATGAAAGGCCGATGTCCTCGCGCACCTGGCACTGATTGATGCCGGCAAACGCGTATTCAATCGGATCTTCAGCGGTAATGATCTTCTTGTCCGGGCGATTCAACACGTCGAGCGCCGAATACAACGTGGTCGTCTTACCCGAACCGGTCGGGCCGGTCACCAAAAAGATGCCGTTGGGACGGCGAATGATCTTGTTGAAGGCTTCAAGGTTCTCCGGCTCAAACCCGAGATTCTCGAGGCCGATGCGCACGGAGTCCGGCCGCAGAATACGCAGCACCACGGATTCGCCGTGGTACGCCGGGCAAGATGACACACGAAAGTCAATCGTGTCCTGATCGACGGGCATCTTGATGCGGCCGTCCTGTGGAATACGGCGCTCGGAGATATTGATGCCGGCCATCAGCTTCATACGCGCGAGAATGGCATTCTGCATGCGCTTGGGAAGGTTATCGCGTTCAATACAGACACCGTCAATGCGGTAGCGCAAACGCACGCGATCATTCATCGGCTCAAGGTGAATATCCGAAGCGCGCATCTTCACCGCTTCGATGATCATGCGGTTCACGAGCTTGACGATCGGCGCATCAGTGGCTGTTCGGTCAATCGAAGCATCAACGGATTTATCCACCGACCGGTCGATTGACTCCGTCACCAGCGACTCGTCCGCCTCCACCATGCGCGGCTGGCCGAGCTTCGTATCCAGAAACTGCTTGATGCGTCCTTTGGACGCAATGCGCGGCTCAACCTCAGCGTTAAGGCGGAATCGCAGCATGTCGAGCAATTCGAGATTCAGCGGATCGTGAACGACCAGTTGCAGCCGGCCATTGGTCTTTGAAAGCGGCAGAATCAGGTGCTTGCGGATGAGATCTTCAGGGATCAGCTTCGCATCAACCTCCTCGGCAACGTCGTTCGGGTCCACGAATGGCAGCCCAAACTGCTTGGCGAGGGCTTTGGCGACGTCCTCTTCTTTGCAAAGCTCCGCTTCGACCATCGCCTCGCCGATGCGCTTTCCTGATCCTTTGGCGAGCTTGAGGCCCTTTTCGACGGCGTCCGGCGTTGCGGCGCCCATCTCCACCAGGATTTCACCGATCTTCTTGCGACTTCGTGCCATGCGGCGACCATCCCGTGCTGTTTGATCCATGTCCGCCGCGGGCCACCCGCACCGGCGAAATCCACCCAATCCCAGGCGCCATCCGACGCTGGAAAACCTGCACATCACCCAGAGGCCGAACGCCTCGGGCATTATGCTGACGACCGGAGACCCCGGCAATCCTCGATAAAGAACGAATGGCGAGCGCCGCAGAAATGGTATGACAGAACACCATCCACTACGACGAGTTGTGATCACAGCGGGCCCGACTCACGAGCCGATCGACGCCGTGCGTTATCTCGCCAACCGCTCCTCAGGACGGCTGGGCATCGCTCTGGCGGCGGAAGCGGAACGTCGTGCATGGGACGTGACACTCCTCCTCGGACCGGTCGAGCTCAGCCCGAACTATACGCAGGTTCGTATCAAGCGGTTTACAACGGCTGCTGATCTTCAAGCGCTCTTGATGACCGAGGCAAAGACCTGCGATGTCCTCATCATGGCTGCGGCCGTCGCTGACTTTCGCCCCCCATCGACTTCGCAGGGCACAAAAATCCGCCGTTCTGACGGGACGATCAACCTAGTGCTGGAGTCAACACCCGATCTTCTCGCCGAATTTGCGGCTTCTCGTCGCCCGGGACAACTCATCATCGGTTTTGCTCTTGAGTCCCGGGATCTGCTTGAGGTCTCCGCTCGTGAGAAGCTGGCTCGAAAAGGCGTCGACGGCATCGTGGCCAACCCACTCGAAACCATGGGCGCCGACACGATTGAGGCCAGCCTGATCTGGCGTGACGCTCCGGCTGAGCAAACACCGGGCCCAATCTCAAAGGACGCTTTCGCCAGTTGGCTCTTGGACCTCGTCGAGAAACGACAAGATTCCAAAGAGGCGCATCTTCCATCTACTGGATAGTCTTTTTCCCATGGCCAACGCACGGAAGCGAACCGCCGCCGCATCAAGCGGTGGCGCCAAGAAGAAGTCAGCGAAGCAGACTGGGGCGAAGACCGAGGATCGATCCGCCGAGTCGCTCGCTGGCAAGCAGCGCGAAATCTCCGTTTCTGAGTTCTTTGCGAAGAACCGGCACTTGCTCGGTTTTGATAACCCGCGCAAGGCGCTGCTCACCACGGTGAAAGAAGCGGTGGACAATGCGCTGGACGCATGCGAAGAAACCGGCGCCTTGCCGGAGATCCTCGTCCGAATTGAGCATCTCACCGACATCGACGAGAACCGTTTTCGCATCACGGTGCAAGACAATGGTCCCGGTGTTGTGCGCAAACAGATCGACAACATCTTTGGAAAGCTGCTGTACGGCTCCAAGTTTCATCGCATGAAGATGTCGAGAGGCCAGCAGGGAATCGGTATTTCCGCCGCCGGCATGTACGGCCTGATGACGACTGGCAAGCCGATGGTCATCGTGACGCGCTCGCGAAAAAACAAACCAGCGCATCACGTTGAACTCGCGATGGACACGACCAAGAACCGTCCGGAAGTCACGGTTGATGTCGAAACTGAGGACTTTCCGAAACACACTGGAACACGCGTCACGATCGAACTGGAAGGTCGTTACACCAAAGGCCGCACCAGCGTTGATGAGTATTTGGAACAAACGGCGATCGCGAATCCGCATGCGCGATTCATCTACATCCCGCCGAGCAAGAGCGGTCCAGACGATGAACAGTCCACGCTTGAAGAATCCGAGGATCTGACGCCGAGCCCGTCCATTCATGTGCCAGGTGTTGATGAGTCCGAGCTCGCCACCCTTGAGGCAACTACGCAAATCGGCGATGCGATCGTGTTTCCGCGGACTGTGGACGAATTGCCGCCGGAGCCGCAAGAGATCAAACCGCATCCGCGCGGCGTTGAAATCGGCACGCTCATGCGGATGCTCAAGCAAACGGAAGAAAAGAACATCGGACCGTTCTTGCAGAACGAGTTCTGTCGCGTGGGACCGGGGAAATCGAAAGAGATCTGCGACAAGGCAGGGATAACGACGCGCACGTGGGTCAAGAATGTTGGCCACGCCGAAGCCGAAGCGATTTACAAAGCAATTCAGAAAGTTTCGATCATTGCGCCGCCGCTGGATTGCCTCGCCCCCATTGGCGCCAAGCAGATTTTGGCCGGACTGCTCAAGGGCGTGCGCGCGGAATTTTACACCGCGTCCACGCGCCCGCCTTCCGTTTATCGCGGAAATCCTTTTCAGATTGAAGTTGGTGTCGCGTTCGGCGGCGACCTTTCGTCCGATCAGTCCGCGCGGGTCATCCGCTTCGCCAACCGAGTCCCCCTGCTCTACCAGCAGTCTGCATGCAGTTCATTCAAGGCCGTCGTTGAGACGAGCTGGAAGAACTACGGGTTGAGCCAAGGTCGTAATTCGGCGCCGGAAGGTCCGCTCGTGGTCATGATTCACATGGCGAGCGTCTGGGTGCCATTCACCAGCGAAAGCAAAGAAGCCATCGCCGACTATGACGAGATCCGCAAGGAAATGCGGCTCGCCTTGCAGGAGTGCGGCCGCAAACTCGGCGCATACTTGCGCCGACGCCAACGCGCCAAGCGCGAAGGCGAACGGCGCAATGTTTACGAGCGCTATATTGGCGAGATTGCCAAAGCAGTGCATGCGATTGATCCGGACATCAGTGCTGAGAATGTGCGCGACCATCTCATGCAAACGGCCGAGCGACTCACTGCGTTTGCAGATCAGGAGTTCGACGAAGAGGGCAAACCCATCAAGAAGCCTCGCTCGCGCGGCGACGACGATGGCTTTGGCGAAGACACCATCGTGATCGATCGTGATCCGAATGGCCCGACCGGGGCTGGCGAATCCGCAGAAACCGATGCGAAACCGTCGTCGGCACAGCAAATGAGCAAGCCGCGCGGCGGCGGCAAGAAACGACCACGAAAGAAATCACGAGGCGCCTCGCGCTCGCGGCGCGCCACGGCGTCGGAATCATTGTTTTGACGGTTGGAATTGACTCGTCAGACCAGCGAGATCCCAGGCCGACTGCATTCAAGAAGTAGGACAGAATGGCGAAGAAGAAAGTCTTGCGCAAGAAGAAAGTGAAGCGGAAAACGGACGCCAAGCCGAGCGGCGCGTCATCGCCTGCGCCCAAGAAGCGAACCAAGCGGAAGAAGTCGTCGGCGTCAGGCCCGGCCCACGCCGCGTCGCAGATTGACGCCTTCGCTTCCAAAGTGGCAGCCGCGGCTCTCAAGGGAGAGGACCCCTCGCTTGATATTCCTACGCGGGCGCTTTCAAACGTCGCGTTTAACGCGCGGAGCCGCATCATCGAAATGGGCGATGCGACGCAGACGCGCAGTTTCTTCAATCTCGGGCAAGCCAAGAAATTCATGCAGACCACACTGGTCGGCGCCGGTTGCCGCGAATTGCTCCGCCAGGAAAAAACGACGTCGATTCGTGACTTGTTCTATCACTGCAAACACACCATTGAGGGCACTCGAGAGAACACGTTTGACGAGCAGACCGAATCCGACGTCGTGATTGAAGACCTTGAAGTCGCGCTGGAATCGTTGCGCGAAGAGCTTGGTCTGTTTGCCGAGCCAAAAGGCGCTCTCGTCGGGCCGATGGTGATTGAAGACAAGGGCGACACGATCGATCTCACGCGCATGGGTTCCGGCGGGTACGCCGTCCCTTCCATCGTGGAAGAGGACGTGATCCGCATCAAGAAATGCACGGCGGACTTTGTCGTCTTGATCGAGAAGGGCGCTGTCTGGAGACGCTTCAACGAAGACCGTTTCTGGAAGCGGCACAATTGCGTGATTGTTCACGGCGGAGGTCAGCCGCCCCGCGGCGTGCGCCGTCTCCTCTGGAGGCTCCACCACGAGCATGGCCTCCCCGTATTTGTCCTCGTGGATAACGACCCATGGGGCTACTACATCTATTCCGTGGTCAAACAGGGGTCGATCAGCCTCGCCTTCGAGAGCCAGCGCATGGCGGTCCCGGACGCAAAGTTCATCGGTATGTCCAGCTTCGATGCGGAGAAGTTTGACATCCCTGACGCCGTCACCATTCGAGTCAACGAGCGCGATGTCCGCCGGGCCAAAGAGATTCGTGGGTACCCGTGGTTTCAGAAAAAAGAATGGCAGAAAGAGATTGATCGGATGCTGAAACTCGGCGTCAAACTGGAACTCGAAGCGCTCTCCAGCAAGGATTTCAGCTTTATCACGGAGACGTACCTGCCGCGCAAGCTGCGCGACGAAGACTGGCTCGATTAGGTAGTATTCCCGCAGGTATGTCGCCCCGGTCGCGCCATTTGAAATCGATTCGGTGTTATGATGTGATACACCCATTGCGGGACGGTCCGCACTGGTGTATACGCTCCGTTGGTTGGGCCTGCATTTGAGCCCATCGAGCTGTGCTCGCACCCGCCTGGACGCGGGACCACGCGTCTGGGTTCGTGCATTGCCTGTACTCGATCGGTCGCCCTTGTGGTTGCTGTGGAGGCCCCGTTTCATGAGTTCTGCAACGACGAGAGTTGGTATGAGCCCGGCTGAGATAGGGCTCACCAGCAAAGAGCTTCGACGGTTGGATCGATTCCGAACGCTTGTTGCATTCGCGGCTGACAGTCAGCCTTCGGGCACCTTGTTGCCACAAATGCAAGAGCTCGGTTTTGACATCATCGGACCGGCGCCCATCGGAGAAGGCGCGTTCGAATTATTGCGCGTCGAAAAGCCCGACGCCGTGGCGCTTCGGATTGACGATTCGGACGCCGCTGGGCTTTCAATCATCCAGAAGATCTGGCACGATTTTCGAGTGCCTGTCGTAGTGATGACCGACGCCAGCGAAGGCGCCTTTTTCCACGATGCGACGGTCGCCGGCGCCTTTGGGGTGTTGCACGTCGATAGTGACACGCTTGATGTCGATGCGGCGTTCACCGCAGCCGTGCACCGCGGTTCCGCTTTGGCGCAGGCGATTCATCGGGTGGATCAACTCGAGCGCAATCTCGCGAATCGGCGCGTCGTTGAACAAGCCAAGTGGAAGCTCGTACAGGAAAAGGGAATCGACGAACCGGAAGCGCATCACTACCTCCAAAGCGTGGCCCGCAACACTCGGGCGCCGCTGGTGGATGTCGCTCAGTCCGTCATTGATGGCAAACCGCTGCCGAAGCTCCCGTCCTAGAACGAATCAGGCGTCCCTGAGCCACATCGCAATTTGCCTATCTTCACATTGCTCGCGCATCGCATCGTGAATGGGCGCACAAAGTTGTGCGAATTCTGGGAAAACCGGTTTGCGCTTCGCGCAACTTTGGTAGCTTTACGCTTCGCTCCTTGTGTGAGCCCCACCAAATCAATATGACCCGCTCGTCCGCTGTTTTTCCGCCGACGAGCGCGTCTGCACCAGGTCGATCGTTCGATGCAGATTGTCGGCGAGTGGAGGAGACTCCGACAATCAGCTCCGGTCGACCTGGTTCTCTTTTTGGCGCGTCTGGTATCTTCGCTTTCGGCGAACGATGACCACAACGATGCAAACCATATTTGGCCGCCCGAAAGCGCTCATCGGCATGATTCATGTGCGTGCGCTCCCCGGCGTCCCTCAATCAAACCAAACGCTTGAAGAGATCTCCGCGATCGCAGCGCACGAGGCCGCGCTCCTCGCCAGCGCAGGCTTCGATGGCGCCATCATCGAAAACATGCACGACCGGCCCTACGTGATGAACGTCGGACCGGAAACGGTGGCGGCCATGACACGCATTGGTCTCGCCGTCAAAGACGCAGCGCCTCAACTCACACTCGGTGTTCAAGTGCTGAGTCTCTCCGGCAAACAAACGCTTGCGATCGCAACCAGCATCAACGCTCAGTTTGTGCGCATCGAAAATTTTGCAATGGCGCATGTCGCCGATGAAGGCCTCATGGCGACCGCCGAGGCGGGCGAATTACTTCGCTATCGCCGCGCAATCAACGCCGAGTCAGTGGCGATCTTCGCTGATATCAAAAAGAAACATGCAAGCCATGCGATCACGGCGGACATTTCGCTCACTGAAGCGGCGAAGACTTCAGAGTTTTTCCTCGCCGATGGCTTGGTCGTCTCCGGCGCCTCAACCGGCGCCCCAGTCGCTGAGCGCGATCTCCTCGAAGTGCGAAACGCGACCCATCTCCCCGTGCTGGTCGGATCAGGCGCCACGCCCGAACAGTTGCCTGCCCTGCTTGAGCACGCCGATGGGGTGATCGTCGGTTCATCGCTCAAGCAAAACGGGGTTTGGAGTGGAGACCTTGATTCGGCCCGTTGTCATGCAATTGCCTCCGCCTTCAAAGAGGCGATTCGCTGATTGCCACTTTCGGGCGGCGCTTCGGTACAGTGCGCTGTTCCAACGTATTTTCCCGCCCCTCCCGCCGATCACCCTTGAATCACGAGGTGGATCTCATGCGTCCGCGAATGAAAAAAATTAGTTCCTCCTGCTTTGTTTTCGCTGCGATCGCCGTGGTCTGCTCATGGGCCGCATCAACAGCGCGAGCCTTGGACCCGGCCCAGGCGCCCGTCGCCGTACGCTGGTGGGGACAGGGATTCGTCACCATCGAAACATGGTGGGGTCTCACCGTCGCCATTGATCCCTTCAGCCCCGAGCAGACCGGATACACCAATCCTGATGTGAGCGCGGACCTTGTGCTGGTGACGCACGGTCATTTCGACCATGACAACCCCAGCATTGTGGAAGGCGGCCCATTCGTCGTGCGTGGCTTGACCGACGACGGCGACTTCCGACCGCTGAATCTCACGCTCGATCGGTTGCCCAACGAGTCCGCCGTCAAACTCGCAAAGACCAGCGAACGTGGCAAGGTCGGGCCGCATCCGATTCGTATCGAATCGATCAAGTCATGGCACGATGCGGTGGGCGGCGCCGAACGTGGCGCCAACGCAATGTTCCTGATCGAAGTGGACGGCGTTCGCATATTGCACTGTGGCGATCTCGGGCAAACCGAATTGACATCGGAGCAAGTCGCCGCCATCGGTCAGCTTGATGTGCTGCTCCTTCCGGTCGGCGGAACATACACCGTGGATGGCGCCGCAGCGGCGCAGATCGCGGCTCAGTTGGCCCCACGAAATGTGATCCCGATTCACTACAAAACGCCTGCGCTCAAATTTGATCTTGCCACGGTTGATCCATTCCTCGCAGCGCTTGGCGATGATTGGACCGAGCGCATCGAAGTTGGAAACACGTTTGCTGTCGCCGCCGCTGTCGAAGGTGAAACGACCGTTCCAACCGTCGCCGTGCTCCAATACACCCCTTGGGAAGCGCCTGAGTACATCAAAGATGGCCTCGCCAAGATGCGCGAATCTCGATCCGCACTTGCCGCCACCATCGAATCTCTGAGCACCAACCAACTGGATCACAAGCCGTCTGACGGCACGCACACCGTGCGATGGAACGGCGAACACACCGCCGGCGCTGAGATCTTCTTTATGTCGATGGTGTTCAAGGACTCGGATGAATCCGTGCCGCTGATCCGGGTGACGCCGGCCCAGCAACCCGCGGATTATTCCCCCGGCAATCCGGACTGGACTGCATCCGAAGAAGCGAATCATCTTCGCCGCACCGGCGATTTCACAGAGCGGTTTGCGTATTTACTCGTCGATGTTGATCCCACCGAAGAGCGCTACCCCGCATTCTTCAAGTCGCTTGATGGTTTGTATTCATTGATGGAGACGCACTACGGCAAGCACCATACGAGCGTGAAGAAGAAATTCGAGCTCGCCGATTGGCCCAAGGACTGACGCTCACTCGCGAACGACGGTGACCACCGTTCCAGTGTCATCGACCGCAGCCGGCGCGCCCCCGCCGCGCGGGTCCGCCGCGGGAACATATCCATCGGGGCTTCGAAGGATGAGTTCCACAACTCCCACGGTGGGGATTTCACCGACCAGATGGCCTCGGCGCTGAAGCCCTGCGGAAAGCGCTTTGAGATCGGTGACGCTCTGAAAGAGTTTCATGAGCGCTTCTGGGTCGGCTTCGACCTCAGTGTCGGAATTGAGAATGAATGGCGGCTCCATTGCGAGGAATGGCGGCGACCACTGGTGATGGAATCGCGGCGCCGCAACGGCGTCCGTGGCGCTCATTCCAAAAACGAGCGCGTTGAGGATGGTCTGAATGGTCGCCGTGATAATGCGCGGCCCGCCTCGGGCGCCGGTGATGAGCTCCACGTCGCCGCGATCATTCACGATGATGGTCGGCGACATGCTGGAAAGCGGCCGCATCCCCGGACGTGGCAAATTGCGCTCTGATTGTCGAAGTCCGAACGCATTGACAGCGCCTGGCGCCGTGGTGAAATCATCCATCTCGTTGTTCAAACAGAAGCCGTACTCATCGACGGCAATACGTGAACCAAAGGTGAGATTGATTGTCTCCGTGCACGCGACGGCCATGCCGGACGCGTCAATCACAGAAATATGACTGGTGCCCGCATCATCCGGTATCGCCGCCGTGGCGCCCTGCAAACCATACGTATTCCCTTTGAGCACGCGCTCTCGATCAATGCGCTGCGCGATGGATTGAATTGAAGCCGGGCTGAGTAATTGATCCACCGGCACTTCAACAAAAGCGGTGTCTGCAAGGAACGCCGCACGATCAGCAAAGACGTGCTTCATGATCTCTGCGACAACATGGATGTACTCAGCCTGATTGTGCGCGAGTTCACCCAGAGACAGATCGTGCAATAGTGAAAACTGCTCAAGAGCGCCAAGCGCCTGAATGGTGGCGATCCCGCCGGATGATGGAGGTGGCATGGTGAACACTTCGCGACCGAAGAACGCACCGGTGAGTGGCGTTTCGCGTCGAGGTTCATAGGACTCCAGATCATTCTGCGTGATCACCCCTCCAAGCTTCTCAGAAGCCTTCACAATCGCTTTTGCGACAGGCCCTTCGTAGAAGCCCTCCGGACCATGCTCAGCGATCAAACGCAACGCTTTGCCTTGCTCAGGATTGGTGATCACGTCGCCAACTTCGACCATTCCTTCACGCAGAAAGCGATGCCATACAAATGGGTGCGTCTTTTCCCGGGCCGGATCAGCGGCGTACCACGCCATGATCTCCTTCGCGGAGGCGATGTAGTCATCGTTTGCAGGAAAACCGTGCTCGGCGGCTTCAATGGCAGGCTGTAGGAGATCGCGCCACGGCAGCGATCCATACGCTTGATGCGCCGCCCACAGCCCCGCGACTGTTCCGGGAACTCCCACGGCAGCGCCGGAGGTGCGGCTTGCATCGGGATCATTTCGCGTGCTGAAAAACTCCGGCCCGACGGCGAGCGGCGCCGTTTCCCGATAATTGAACGCTTGAGCCTGCTCACCCTCAGGGGCATTCGGATCATAAATCAACATGAATCCCCCGCCGCCTATGCCGCACGACATTGGGCGTACAACCGACAACGCAAAGCTCGTGGCGATCGCTGCGTCCACGGCATTGCCGCCCTTGGCAAGCATCGCGGCGCCGGCGGTCGATGCGAGTTCATGATCCGCCGCGACCACGCCACCTGAAAAAGCGGTCGGCTGCGCAAGACCAACGTGGGCGCCGATGGCAAGTGCAACAGTGAGGCCGATCAAACGAATTCGCATGAGAGGATCCTTTTGAAGCAACAGACATTCAAGGAGCGGTTGCGCCAATTGCACAACGCTCCGGTGACGGAGTCAATTCAAGCCAAGTGTATGCAGGTTGACCGTTTGGCGAAGTGCCGACACGGGCTGTCGCTCAGGACGGTTCGGAATTTGCCCGCTTGGCATGGCGCATGATCTTGCCGGAGCGGACGTACAAAATGTCCTCGCAGATGTTCGCACACAGATCGCCGATGCGTTCGAGATCGCGGCTGGCGCGATAGGCGAGCAGCCCGGCTCGGCGCGTAAGCGCCCCATTGCCGATCGCTTCTTCGACCTCTTCGACCACTTGGCGTGTGAGGCGGTCAATCATGGCGTCACCGTCAATGATTCGGTTCGCCGTCGCTTCATCGCGCTGACCCAGCGCTCGAACGGTGTCATGGCACAGCGGGATAATGCGCTCGGCCAATTCGATGAGCGAGGTCGGCCACGTCGGGGCGCTTTCGTCACCGAGATAGCTGACCGCTTTGGCGACACCGGAGGCGTGGTCAGCGATGCGTTCGATGTCGCCATTGGCCTTGATGACAATCATGAGCGCGCGGAGATCACGAGCGACCGGTTGATGCAGCGCAATCAGGCGAATGCACTCTTCTTCGATCTGGACCTCTTCCTGATCGACCTCGGTGTCGCGACGGCGCACTTCGGATGCGGCCTCATGGTCGCAATTCCGGAGGGCGTGGATCGACTGCTCCACCAGCTCGACGGCAAGCACCGCTTCGCTTTGGAGGCGGCGGCTCAGGCGGTCAATTTCTTCGTTGAGGGCGCTGGGATGCCCCGGTTTGGGTGCGTTTGCTTTGTTGTACGCGCTCGTGGACATGTCGGAACTCCGGAATCCGCCCGCGGATGTCGCTGCAGGGAGGGTGAATCCGGAAATGCTATCGGCTAGGTCCGCCCAATGGTGACAGTGGAGGTTTTCTCCACGTCTCCTGACGCGATCTTCTCGAAACCTGAACCAAGTTCACCGATCGGGTCCGGCGGAACGATCTCGACCCGCTTCTCGCCCAGTTTGGCTTTGCCGCCTAAAACACGGCTCTGGAAGTCGCGGCATTCCTTCAGAAGGCGATCCAGAATCTCCTCCTCGGTGACGTTGGCGACTCGTTCACCCTGGACGTAGATGATGCCGCGCCGGTCGCCGGCAAAAACGGCGACATCGGCCCCCTCAGCCTCCCCAGGACCGTTCACGACGCAGCCCATCACCGCCACCTTCATCGGGACAGTGATCTCGTCACACAGCTTTTCACGCACGTTCTGGACGAGCGTGAAGAGATCGACCTGAATGCGGCCGCAGGTTGGACATGCGATGAGATCAATGCCCTTGCGCTCGCGCAGGTCGAGGCTGTAGAGGAGTTCCAGGCCATCTTCCACTTCGAAGATCGGATCATTGGCATAACTGATGCGAAGCGTGTCGCCAATGCCTTCAGCGAGCAGCGCCGAAAGCGCCGCGATCGACCGGATGGCGCCCGTCTCGCGCGGCCCGGCATGCGTGACGCCGAGATGAAGCGGATAGTCGAATCGCTCACTGATTTCGCGATACACCTCAATCACGCTGGCGGCGTCCATCAACTTGGCGCTGATCACCACGTCAAAGAACTCGCGCTCGTGAAAAATGTCGAGGTATTCCTCGAGCTTGACGACCATCAGCGCCAGCAGATGCCCTTGCTTGCGCTCCGAGAAAAATTTGCCAAGTTCCGTCATCCGGCGCTGTTTGTCTTTGCGCTCAATGATTGAGCCTTCATTCACGCCGATGCGAATGGGCAGGCCACGCTCTTTGCAGGCGTCGATAACGGAATTCACCTGATCACGATCATTGATGTTGCCGGGATTCAGTCGAATCTTGTGAACGCCCGCTTCGATCGCTTCCAGCGCCCGCTGAAAGTGAAAGTGCACATCCGCAACGATGGGCACGCGCGTCTGATTCAGAATCTCTTTCAGCGCTTCAGTGTCTTTTCGCTGCGGCACCGCGACGCGAACAATGTCGGCGCCGCCGGCGGCAAGTTTGTTGATTTCGGCGACGCAACGATCAACGTCGTACGTGTATCCGGCCGTCATCGTCTGAACGGCGACCGGAGCGGGCGTCGTCGGCGTCCCGTCGATCGCGGGTTTGCCGCCACCAATAAGCACAACTCCTGTGCGCTCATCCCCCACCCGGACCTGTCGTGTTGATCGTCTTGGCGTCATAACTCGGATGGTACGCGGGGTCAGGAGGTCGAGCCAGCAGTCAACGCGGGCTCAGCGGCGATCTCGACCGGTGGATTGGCAAATCGCAATCGACGCAACCCGAAGAAAGTCAACACTTCGAACGCCAGCAAACCCACTACAAACGCAGTCGCGGCGCCAACGCCCAGGGCCGGGAGCCGCGTCCAGAATGCGTCCGTCCAAATCAGCACCATGGTCGTGATCGTTCCCACGACGGCGCCGATTCCCCAGCCCGCCGCGGCATGCCCCACAATCACAAACGCGACGCCCTTCGAAATGCGCAGCTTCCGAAATTTCCCGATCGTGCGAACCCCGAGCGATTCAACAAACGAGAGCACGAGCAGCAACACGAACCACACAAATGAGGTCAATATCGCCGGCCCAATGGCCGCAACATGGTGCATGGCGGACCCGACAAAGGCGACGCCGGGAAATATCAATGCTGCACAGGCGCAATGCGCCCAGAGAGCGCCGGACCCTGATGGCAGGTCAATTGCGACGTATTCCCACGAAGAACGCGGATGACGAAGCGCCGATCCGATGCCGCAAAAGATCGCCAAGATCCCCGGCCTCCGCTGCCAGCGAGAGCCTGTGCGATGATCCGGATGAGAATCGGGAATCGGCCGCCCGCATTCCGGACACGCGCCTTCGCGCGGCAGTCCGGAAATGACGTACCCACATCGTTCGCAAAGAAGGTCGATTGAGCTGCTCATGGCGTCCGCCCCAGAATAAAGGATTTTTCATCCGCCGCTGGTCTTACGACGTTGGCCTCGCAATACTTCCAACGGGACACGTCACGAGCGAGAGGATCAGAATCGAATGTGCGAGACGAGGACACTTTTTGCCAGACATGGGCTGCGATGCACCCGACAGCGTGTTCTGCTTTTTGATTCGCTCGCTGAATCCCACGAACACCCCACCGCAGAAGAACTTTTCGGCGTCGTTCGCGCCAAGATCGATGGGTTGAGCCTCGCGACGGTCTACAACACGCTCGAGGCTTTCTGCAACGTTGGTCTATGCCGCAAGCTCCCCTCCTGCGGCGGCGCTCGATACGACGCTGACCTTCGCGAGCACATGCACATCACCACGACGGATGGTGGCGTGCGAGATGTTCCCGAGGAATTGGGCGTTCAGCTCCTGAACAGTCTGCCTCGGTCCATCTTGAACGAAGTCGAGCGTCGCACCGGAGTCCGGATTCGGCGCGTTTCAATTGATTTATTGGGTGAGCCGGTGACGTCCGAAAACGGGCAGTCAATTTCTGCGCACTGAATCATTCACCGCTTGAGTGAGTCTCTTTTTCGGTCGATCGGTTCTGGGACGGCGTTGGTGGTCCGGAAGGATCGCACGCCGCCGGGGACATCGATTTGGAGATGAGCCATGACGACGGCGATGGATCGCAGACGTTTTGACCGGTTCGAGCTTCCCGCGATGTACACACGGATCGCGATTCGAGCGCTCGATCACAACGAATTCGAATGGGACGGCCACGCCTATGACATCAGTCGGGGCGGCGTTCGCTTTGAAGCGGACAAAAGCTTTGAGCCCGGCTCACAGGTCGTGATGCGGATTGATCTGCCGCGCTCGCCAATCGAACGGAGCACCGAAGCTCGCAGCGTCTTCGTCTTTGGCATCATTGTGTGGCTCGAAGACGACGATCAGCCCGGCCCGTACAAGATGGCCGCCGTCTTTTCCCGGTTTGAACAACCAGAAGACGAAGAATTGCTGCTCCGCCGCATCGCCAGCGGCCGTTACGCGATCGCTGCTTAATCAGAACCGCCGATCCGGGCGCCGCCGGCGCGCAAACGTTCGATGATTGATTCAATCAAGAGATCGAGCGGCTCGGTCATATCGAGCGTCATGTCCGCCAGGTCGCGATACAGCGGATCGCGATCACCAAACACGTCGTCGACTTCATCAATGGTCCCCGCGCCGGTGAGGCTTGGGCGATTGGCGTCATTCGACACCGCGCTCAAACGCTCGCGCAACTGCGTCGGCGTGCCGCGCAAATACACCACCAACAAATCTTCACGCTCCTGATGCGTTCGAATGAGTTCAGCGGCTCCCGGAGCGGTCGGTGTGCCGCCGCCCGCCGCGATGACCCGCTCCGGATTATCGAGCGCGGCCGTCATGCCCTCCACCTCTGCGGCGCGGAATCGGGGCACGCCGTATTCACTCCATGCTTCCGTCACCGTTCCACAGCGCAATCGCCAAAGCGTCACGACGTCCAAGTCAATGAACTGATGTTTCAGCGTTTCCGCGAGCATCGGGCCGATGGTCGACTTCCCGGAGCCGCGCAGACCGATCAACAAGACGTTCGGCGCCACGTCGTCCGCGATCGGTGGTTCGTTCTTTCGTACGGCTCGTGTCGCCATGGGCGTATTATGCGCCGATTCCCAGCGGACGTGTCGAGATGGTTGGTTTCTCGATCGTGCCACGAACCCGGTATTTGATCACCTGTCCGGTGATGGCCCCGACGATGTTGCCGACTTGGCCGAGCATTCCCGTGATCTTCTTGAGCGGGCCCGCCGACGCCGTCAGATCGAGTGAGCCGTCATAGCCGACCAGTCCGGTGGCGTCCGCTGCGGCCACGGCGTTTGTAAACAGCAATTTGTCAAACAAGATGCCTTGGCCGTTCAACTGGAATGACGAATCGACGCTTGAGCTTCGAACATCACCCCCAAGAACGCCGAAGGCGTTCACCACATTGGCGAGTTGAGCGACAACCGGGATTTTGATCAGCCGCGCCTCGGTAATGGCAAGCGTTCCTTTGCCATTGACGGATTCCGGCATTTCGGCAAGGTTCACAGACAATTCACCTTGCGAGACAATCACACCTGACAACGACGGTGTCTTGTCACCGGCGCTCTGTTTGCGCATGAGCTCCGCAAGTTGCGCTCCAGTGAGATTCCACGTCGCCACGGCGGGAACACCAGGCTGGATGAGCTGTGCATTCGCCGCCAGATTGAAGACACCATTGAGAAGATCAACACGACACGGACCAATGGCCGCAACGCCATCTTCGGTGTGCACTTCCATCGTCGCTTGATCAATCGAAAATCGGGTGTCACCCGACGCTACGCTGAATTGATCGAGTTTCAGAGTCGCTTCCGCCCGTGCCTTGGCGAGATCGGTCAGGGCGCCCTCACCGGTCATCAGCACACGAAGTTGCCCTTGGGCTTCGTGCGCTCGGACGAAAGCCTGGAGCGCAGGTGGCAACGCACCGTAGGAGTCCTCACCCATCTTCATGCTCAAGTCGAGGCGATCCAATCGAAGATCAAAGTTGTCCAGGCTCGCCGCGCCAAGCACATCCAGCGAAAAAATTGGGGGCCGATCAAGTGAAAAATCAAGGCGATGCATGAGCGGGCCGCTGCTCGCCGCCTGTTGGCGATCAACATCGAGGAGCAATTCGATTTGATCGAGAAGCATTGGTGGACGCCCGGATCCATCGTTGTATTCAATTGAACCGTTGCGCAGCTCAATGCGCTTAATTTGAAGCACATTGCTCAACCGCACGTCTTCAGGAACCGAATCGGGTGAGCGAATTGCTTGTTTCCGAACAAACGGCACAAGCCCTTTGATCTCTCCCGTTTGAGCGTCCTCCAAAATGCGCAACACCGTGTCACGAAACTCCACAGATTCAATTCGAATCGGTTGTCCACGACGCGGCGTCTCCGCCAGCGTGATCACGAGCGAACCAGCTTCAATGATCTTCTCCCCCGTTGGCGCCGTCAGCGTGACCTCACGAAGACGAAGCGTGCCGGGGTATTCAAACTTTGCTCCCTGAAAATCAATATCCGGCACGAGGTATGAGTTGGTGATCAGCACCACTTGGCGCACCACCCATTGATCAACGCTCGTGGCGCCGCGAACTACAACGAATATGGCGACGGCGATCGCAATCGCTATGGCGAGAACGAAAGCACAAACAACACGGAGAGCGCCGCCACGCCTCTCTGCACCACTCATCAAGCCGAAAATGTTTTGATCATTCACATCATCAGGATAGGCCGTGCGAGCGAAAGTCTCACGCGCCCGCCGACTGGGCGGCGCGATGACGTGAAAGAGGCGCGATCCTCACTGTGATATCTGCCCGCATTTCCGCCAGAAGACGCCGAGCGGCTTGACGAGCGCGCCGTCGAACGATGAGCTCCGGATCACTGCTCGCAATGGTCGCAACAGCTTGTGCGGATTCTGTTCGCGCAAGTCGTTCCGTCAGCCACATGGCAGAACGCCGATGCCCCGGCCTGATGTCTTGAACCATTTCATTCAGAATGCGAATGCCTTCACGTTGGAGTCCGGGTTCACTCTTCGTTCGAAGAAAAGCGCGGCACGCATTGGCTCGCACACGAGGGTCCGGACTCGAGCCAATCTCAGGATTCAATCGCGCCACCTCACCTCGCCACGCAATGGCTTCGATCGCATTGGCGCGCACGCGCATGTCCGCATGATTCAGACAAGCCACAAGCGCATCGGATGCCGCATTCGTGCCCACGCCGGCTAGCGCGCTGGTCGCGGCCGCAATGACGCGAGGCTCCGTACCGGCCAGGGCTGCAAGCAGCTCAAGTTCGCATTCTGACTCGATCTCAAGACGACGCGCCCAAAGTATCACGGAAATCTTCGCGTCTGTTTCGCCCGAGAGCATGGTGTCGCGCAAGAGATTCAACGTTTCTTCACGACGATGGTGCATCGCTGAACGCAAAGCCACGCCCCCACCGCTCGAATCGAATCGCCGAAGCGATCGATCGACATCGTGCCGCGCAAGCCACTGTTCTGCCGCCGCGCGGCACGCCCCATGAGGCGACTTTCGCTGGCGCCGAACGGTCGTCGAGAGTGATGAACATTCTGATTCCTGAATCGCAAAGAGCGCGCGCCGCGCAATGCGAGGGTCGGAATCAAAGTTGAGATCGCGCAAGGCGTCGCTGATTCGGTGATCAGGTCGGATGTGCTTCGCGGCGTGCAACACAACTCCTGCCCGCGCTGTTCGCTCTTGCGAGATCGCATGCTCAGTGAAATTGCTCGCCGTCTGCTCCCCGTCAAAGGAGCCGCATTGGCATAACAGTCGCGGCAAATGGCGTTGGGCTGCGCCGCCACTCTGAACCGAAGCAATCGCTTGAATCCATTTTCGCATACCCGATCCGCCGCCAAGTTTGCGCCGACGCCGCGGGTTGAGAAGCAGGTGCGATGAATCGGCGATGGCCGCGACAAAATCTGGATCCGTGCGCCGCTCAATCGCATCGCGCGCCGCCGCGCTCACTGAATTGACCGCCAAGAGTTCAATGAGCGTTCGCGGCTCAATGGCCTGCGCATGCGTTCGAATGACTGAACGAAGCAACATGTGCGTCGGATGCCCATCGTCCAGAAGAAATGTTCGAATGGTGGCGCCCGCTCTGTGCAATCGAGGCAACGTCGCGAGCAACACGCGACGGTCTGGCAATTGTGGACCATCGTTCAAGACACCCGCGACAATGTCGTTCGCGAAACCATCGGATGAGCCGCAGGAGGAAAGAATGGTCGCAAAGACTTCCGCTGCTCGTTGGTGAACGTCCTGAGACGTATGCCGCAAAAGGCGATCGACCAGCCTGAGAGAATCCGGTGGCGGGCAGTGGCCGATCGCGTCAAAGACCCGATCGAGCTCATCAGTCCTCCCGGACTGGACCCACAGGTCGGACGCTGTGACCAACGCCTGGGGCATGGAGCGGCCAATTAATTTCTTCGCCGGCGGGGAGAGAGCCGGCCAATTTTGGAGCAACAAGAGCGCGATTTCGCCCTCGGTTGGCATCCAGCCCACCCGCATCATCCAGCGGTGGAGCGGGCTGATTGGTTTCGAGCGGGACGCGGCAAGTCGCCGAACTTCTGTCAGGAGCCGAGCTTCCGAGTCTTCAGCGGGTTCCAAATCAAGAGCCGCCAAAGCGCGGGCCACGCGTCCTGGTCTCGAAATCGGGCCGACTTTGAATCTACGAATGAGGTTGGGCAAGCTTGGCATTGGTCCACTTCAACGGGGGGTGACTGCCGGTGGAAACAGAGACACCACGACACCTAGTGGAACATCGGCTCAACTAGCGCAAAAAGTACCACATCTTTCTTGAACTTTTTTCTTGCTGTCTACGTAAGAACTCGGACAATGCCCTTGCCAACCGGGAGGAGGGCGCTACAGTCTCCGCCCCCGGATTTGGACGGTTCGGGGCACGTGTTTTCACAGCTAGGGAACGGCCATGACTACACCGCTGAAATCAGCGAGCCTTCAGGCGTACAGACTTATCCTGTACCGACGGGCGCTTCACCCGGAACTCTTCAACATCAAGAGTCGTCGGGTGCTGACGCATGGAGAATATGAGTTCGAGGCATGGGTCATGCCCGGGCAGCACGTGATGCGTTTTCAGCGCGACACCGTGTGCGCCACCGAGCTCATCACGAGTGGCGATCTCCAACTCCCCCAGCGGGGGCTGGTGACGGCCATGCCATGCGCCGGCGAAAAGGACCACGATCACCCCTTCTCGGATGACGTCAACTACATGACGACCATCCAGACCGAAACGCTCCCCGAGAACCTCTACGCCTCGACGTATGAGGAATTGGTGGAGTTCGGTCAGGAATCTGAGGCGCTCATGCACTTCTGGAATGATGATTTCGGTCCGTGCGTGTCGATCCTCGATTCACAGCGCTGGCGCAAGGAAGTCCACGCCCAGAGCTATCATCTCCTCGCCGCCGGCGGCATCGTGATTCGAAGCCAGACTATTTTCGAGCACGCCTGAGCCTCCAGGGCCGGAGATCAACGATCATTCTTCAACCCTGCCTGATTCAGGCAGGGTTTTTCTTTGCCCTCATCCAAGCCGCGGCGCCCACCCCTTCCTCAGCCATCGCTCTATATTCGAACGCAATTCGACCGAACCTCCCGTTGAGAACCCGCCACAGCCATGACCGACTCCACCAGCACATCCAAACCGAACTACAAAAAGACGCTCAATCTGCCCAAGACCTCGTTCCCGATGAAGGCGAATCTGGTCCAGAACGAGCCGGCAAGCATCAAACGCTGGGAGAAGATCGGTCTTTACGATCGCATCCAGGAAGCCCGCGCTGGCTCTGAGCCATACCACTTTCACGATGGCCCCCCGTACGCCAACGGCTCCATCCATCTCGGTCACCTGCTGAACAAGTGCCTGAAGGACTTCGTCGTCCGGACCAAATCCATGGCGGGCATGGCGTGCCCTTACATTCCCGGCTGGGACTGCCACGGTCTGCCAATCGAACACAAGGTGATGACCGAGGCGATCGAGTCCGGCAAAATGAAGAAGCTTGAATCGCTGGAGGACGATGCGCGGCGAACAGCCATTCGCCGCGATTGCCAGAAGTACGCCGAGAAATTCATCAAACTCCAGACCGGCCAAATGCAGCGTCTGATGACGCTCGCTGATTACGCGCATCCCTACTTGACGATGGCGCCGGAATACGAAGCCGCGGCGCTCGATGTCTTCGCGGACATGATCGAACAGGGTCTCGTCTATCGAAAGCTTAAAGCCGTTCACTGGTCGATCGCCAACCAAACCGCGCTCGCGGAGGCCGAACTCGAGTACTACGACCGTAAAGACCCGTCCGTCTTCGTCGAGTTCGACGCGGCGGACGCTCGCGCCGTCGAAGCCGCCTTCGGCATGCAGCCCGAATCACTCGATCGCACTCCGACATTCATGATCTGGACGACGACGCCATGGACGCTGCCGGCGAACCTGCTCATCGCCGTTCACCCACGCCACAACTATGCACTCGCAGAAATCGATGGCACCGTGACCGTCATCGCTGAGGAATTGCTCTCCAAAGTTGCGGCGACCGCAGGCGCCGACAACGTGCGCACACTGTCCATCGCCCCCGGCGAGCGCCTGGTCGGACTGAAATATCGTCATCCGTTCATCGAAGATGAAGCCGCACACAAGGCGGCAATTCGTGGCGATTCCGATGCATCTGGTGACATCCTGCACATCGTCGCTGCCGAGTACGTCACGCTCGAAGACGGCACGGGATTGGTGCACACAGCGCCCGGCCACGGTCAGGACGACTACAACACCGGCGTCACAAACAAGACGCCGATCTATTGTCCCGTTCAGGCGGACGGTACGTACGACGAAACCGTTCCCGACTGGGTCCGCGGCAAGCTGATCTGGGACGCCAATCCCATCATCGTCAAACACCTCGATGAATCAGGCAGGCTCTTCCACAAACTTGAAATCAACCACTCTTATCCCCACGACTGGCGCGGCAAGTCGCCCGTCATCTTCCGCGCCACCGAACAGTGGTTCGTCGATGTCAACAAACCAACCAAGCGCGACGATCGCTCATTGCGCGATCTCGCCCTCGAAGCTTCCGACACCATCGACTTCATCCCCGCATGGGGACGCAACCGCATGCGCGGCATGCTCGAGTCCCGCCCTGACTGGTGCCTCTCGCGGCAACGATCATGGGGCCTGCCGATCCCCGCATTCATGACGCCCTCAGGTGAGCCATTCGTCACTGCAGCTTCAGTGCGCGCAATCTCAGAAGTCGTGCGAAAAAATGGCTCCGGCTGCTGGATCACACTCTCGCCGGCGGAACTTCTCGCGGGTTACGACGCGAAGAAAGACCCCGAAGCTCCCGCAGGGCTTGACATCTCTTCGCTGCGCGCAATGAACGACATCTTCGACGTCTGGTTCGAATCCGGCTCGTCGTGGGCCGCCGTCATGCGACAGCGCGGCACTGTCCACACCGAAGGTTCACCCGTTGATCTCTACCTCGAAGGCTCCGATCAACATCGCGGCTGGTTCCAGGTGTCGCTTCTTACTTGCCTCGGCGCCATCGGCGTGCCCCCCTACCGAACCCTGCTCACGCACGGCTTCATGGTGGACAAAGACGGCCGCAAGATGTCCAAGAGCATCGGCAACACACTCGAAGTCGATTCGCTGATGCAGCAATTCGGCGCCGACGTGGCGCGCTGGTGGGTCGCAACACTCGCCTACGAAAACGACATCAAAGCCGATGTGTCCTTCTTCGAAACAGCCGGCGAGTCGTATCGCAAACTGCGCAACACGCTGCGATTCATGCTCAGCAATCTCGACGACTTCGAGCCATCACCCCCCGGCAAAGACGCCTCGTGTGGCCAGGGTATGTGCATGAATCTCAGCACGATGTCTCCGACCAGCATCGACGCGTGGATCCTTGATCAGTTCAACGTGCTCGCAAAGAAAGTGCGCGAAGCCTACGCACGATTCGACTTCCGCACGGCCAGCACTGCCATCTTCAATTTCTGCAACGACACACTGAGTTCGGTGTATCTCGCGGCCGTCAAAGATCGCCTGTACTGCGATCGGCTCGACAGCCCGCGACGTCGTCAGACGCAGAATGCTTTGTGGGAGTTGTGCGATGGATTGTGCCGACTGCTGGC
The DNA here is from genome assembly GCA_029260345.1 of Phycisphaerales bacterium. Lineage (GTDB taxonomy): Bacteria > Planctomycetota > Phycisphaerae > Phycisphaerales > UBA1924 > OFTM186. The sequence goes on from JAJDDK010000006.1 coordinate 690,788, forward strand.
GCCCATCGTGCCGCACACGGCGGATGAAGCGTATCGCGCGCTCCTGAAGGCGACGGACGACGCAACCACGATTCACGTCAAGGAATTCCTGCCCAACCTTCCCGTCGAAGCCGCGACGGCGTGGCAGGATGTCTTGCGCGTCCGCGATGACGCAATGGCCGCGCTCGAGCGTGTGCGCGCCGCTGGCGGCGTCGAAAACCCGTTGGACGCAGGGCTGACGCTGCCAAGCCCCGGCGGCGCCCTCAACGGCTTCGATCCGGTCGACCTCGCTGATTTGCTCGGCGTCAGCCGCGTCGCCATCAAAGCCGACATTACGGAGCCGGAGGTTCTCGACCTGCGCACTGAGCCACGCTGCGAACGCTCGTGGAAGCGCGATGGAACCGTGAAGGAACGATCCGACGGCGGCATGCTCAGTGATCGCGACGCCGAAGCCGTTGGCGTCTCCTGAACTCAATTCGCCTTGACGCTACTCGGCGACAGCGCGTATCGGCGCTCGCCCCAGCTTCGCCCGAAGCTCGTCGCGAAGCCGCATGACATCAGCGCGCAAGCGCTCAAGCGCTGGCTCCGCGCCATCAACCAACAGCGCTTCGTGTGCGATTGGTTCGCCAATCAAAACACCGATGCGCGTGAACAACTTGGGGCGCTTCCGCGACCGTGGCCATGCCTCAAACGCGCCATCAATCGCCACCGGCGCCACCGGGCAATTCGTGCGCTTCAGCAGCAGGCTGACGCCCCGTTTGAATTCTTCGATTTCGCCTGTTTCAGAGCGGCTGCCTTCAGGAAACACCAGCACAACTTCGCCGGAATTGAGTAAATCAATTGCCGTACGCATGGCGGCGGTGTCGCCGCGCCCGTCCTCGCGAATCGGAATCGCATTGAGCATGCGAATCATGCCGCCAAAATGCGCTGAATGAAACAAGCCCGCTCGCGCCACTGGGTGAAACTGCCGGTGGATGCACACTCCGATCGCCGGCGGATCAAGATACGACTGATGATTGGCGACGAGCAGCAAGGCGCCGCGCTTCGGGATATGGCGCCGGCCGTAACGACGCAGCCCAAAAAGCGACTTCAGTGCCACCAGCGTGAACAGCCAGATCGACGCATAGACAACGATCTGAAAAACAGACCTTCGTTTCGGATTCAATGCACGATCAGCCATGGCGATTGGCGGCGCCTTCCAGCGCCCCGTGCGGCGCCTGGTCACGCACGATGGATTCAAGCACATCCAGCGATTCGTCAAACGTCAGTTCTGACGTATCAACATCAATGGCCCCATCAGGTCTCACAAGTGGACCCACAGCGCGATTCGCATCCCGCTCGTCACGACGTATGAGCTCCTGCTCAATCTCATTGACATCCACAACCTGTCCGGCGCTTTCGAACTGTCCGGCGCGTCGCTCCGCGCGAACGCGCGGCGAAGCATGCAAATAGATCTTGACCTGCGCATCCGGAAACACGACCGATCCCTGATCACGGCCCTCAGTCACAAGCCGCGGGTGCGCTCGACCGATCGCGCGCTGCAATTCAACCATGACGGCGCGAAGCTGCGCCTGGGCGGCGAGGGCCGAGATCAAATCCGCCACATCAGTTTGACGCAAACGATCAGTCAAAGGCTTCTCGTGACAAATCAGCGTTGGCGGATCGGCCGTCCAATCAAATCGCAGTTTCGCCGCCGCGACGGCCGCCGCAACCGCGTGGTCGTTTTCCGGGTCAATTCCGCGATCAAGGACTAACGCTGTGGCGCCGCGATACATCGCGCCGGTGTCGAGAAACTCAAGCCCAAGCCGGCGCGCTAGTTCGCGCCCGACCGTGGATTTGCCCGTGCCGGCCGGACCGTCAATGGTGACGATGAGCGGTTGGCCAGAATGACTGCCGGCGACGCTCATCCTTTGCCCTCTTCAATCAACCGGCGAAGTTCATCGCGCGTCTGTGCAACGCCCTGTTTGATGTCATCGTCGCCGCGATATTCAATGGCCACGGTCGCATCGTACCCAACCTCAAGAAGCGCCCCGGCGCAAGCGCCCAGATCAAACGCCTTATGCGTACCCTTTTTGAAGAACTCAACTGTTGATCCAAATAAAACAGGCGCGTAGGGCGCGAGCCGCCGCAAATAATGGGCTGGGTCTCCCGTCGCCGCTGCGGCTTCGAAATCCGGCAATGAACCGATGCGAAATCCGCCAACACGCTTGATCAACTCCGTGACGCGATCAGGCGTTTCCGTGAGGCCCGCCGCTGGCTGAATCAGCATGTTCAGGCCGAGGCGTTCCGCAATCTCCATCACCTTCTTGAGTGATTCCACCACGCGTTCAAAATCAGTGTCGTTGTCCTGCGCCTTGATGCCGAAGCCCGCCGAACTACATCCAAGCCGTTCCGCGGCCTGAAACACGCGGCGAAGCCGATCAATCGCGCCCGGGCTGTAGGAGGGGCTGCCGAGCGGCTGTAAATCCGGTTCGTGCAGCAAAAGGGCCGGACACGCCGCTTTGTCGGCGCCGCGACGCAATTCCTCAATCTTTGCGGCGGACCAACCCTTCAAGAAATCAGCGGGGATGGCTAACCCATGCAGTTCAAGTTCTTCGTGGGCAATGCGCGGCAAATCCAGCAAATCGAGCGATACGTGCCGCCCGGTGAGCTGCGAGCGGAACGAGCTGGCAGAGAGAATAAGCAGCATAAGACCGGTTCCGCCGCACTGTAGTGGTTCCCCCGCCGCCCGCAACACGCGCGATGCGGCGCGTTGCGAGCCATCGGCGCCAGCGGGTACCATCGTCCGCCCGTCTCAGTGTCGAATGGACGCCACGAGGAGACGCCTCCGTTCACCTTGGTCGCTCGCGAAGCCTTGAAGGAGCCCCGATGAATCCCCCGGACGATCGTACCTACTCAGATTCGCACGAGTGGCACAAACTTGACGGCGACATAGTGACGCTCGGCGTGACCAAATTCGCTGTCGATGAGTTGACGGACATTACCTACGCCGAAATGAAGCCCGCTGGCACGGTCATCGAAGCAGGCGGAAGCATCGGCGAGATCGAATCCGTAAAGGCGACGGCTGACGTCTACAGCGCGGTTGGCGGCGAGATCGTCGAGGTCAATCCGGCGCTGGAGAGCGACCCGTCCGTCCTCAATTCGAATCCGTACATGGACGGCTGGCTGGTGAAGCTCCGCGTCACCGACACGGCGCCGCTGAAATCTTTGATGGACGCTGCAACATATTCGTCCAAACACCAAACAAGCTGACGTGCAAGACTCTGATTCATTGATGCGAGCCGCGGCATGATTCGCTGCGCCGGCGTCCAGAAGTCATACCGCCAGGGCGGTGAGACCGTCCATGCGCTCCGAGGCATCGACCTCGAAATCGCGGACCCAGGTTTCTATGCGGTGATGGGCGCCTCAGGCAGCGGCAAATCCACGCTGCTTCATTTGCTTGCCGCACTCGACGTACCTGATGCGGGCGAATTGATCGTTTCAGGCAAACGCATCGATCAATTGGATGAACGTTCGCTGACTCGATTTCGGCGACGCGAGATCGGAATCGTCTTCCAGCAATTCAATCTGATTCCCACGCTGACGGCGCGTGAGAATGTTGAATTGCCTGCGGTGCTCGCCGGTGAATCACACACATTCATGCGGCAGCGAAGCGATGAACTTCTTTCGCGTCTGGGTCTTACCGAACGCGCCGAACACCGCCCGGATGCCCTTTCCGGCGGCGAGCAACAACGCATTGCCATCGCCCGTGCGCTGCTGTTTCGACCGCCCGTTCTCTTCGCTGATGAACCTACGGGCGCGCTCGATTCACACACCAGCGCCACCTTGTGGGCGCTGCTCAGCGAACTTGCGCGCGATCAAGACATGATCGTTCTCATGGTGACGCACGAACCCGCGGCGGCCATGCACTGCCAGGTGGCTCACGTGCTGGGCGACGGCCGAATTCTTGGGACGATTGAAACGGAAGGACTCGATGCCAGCGGCGTGGCGGCTCGCTACCAACAGTTTGGCCGGTAGACAGCTGCGCACGGCGCTCCTGGTTGCCGCCGTCGCTCTGTCCGCCAGCTTGATCGTCGCCGTCTCGTGCGGCGTCGCGTCCGTCAATGCGGCGCTCACCGATCGCATTGCCCGCACCATCGGTGTCGCCGACGCACGAATCACGCGCATTGGCGATAGCGCCTTTGATCTCGCAGCACTTGAGACCGCCCTCGCCTGGCCAGAAGTCGCGACGGCGCTGCCGCGTGCGGCCGGACCGATCACGCTCTCAAACGGCACAACCGAAACGGTCGCGGTGTCGAGCGGTGTCGATGTCCTGGTCGAATACAAAACACGGCCGCTTCGCCTTCTCGCGGGCCGTTCCCCTGCCGCACCTGACGAGATCGCAATCGAAGAACGCATCGCTGACGAGCTCGGTCTCGCCGTTGGCGATTCCGTTCATGTGGAAAGTTTCTTTGGAGGTCCGCCTGAGCTGAAGGTCGTCGGCGTGATCGAGAAGAGTGCATTCTGGGCGCTCTCACGGCCATTTGCCTCGCTTGATCTCAAAACGCTCGGCGAGATCACCGGCGAACCGAACCGCGTCCGCTCCATCGACATTGTGCTCGCTCGCGGCGTCGATGCGATTGAATTCACTGACACCCATAAGGACGATCTTCCCGAAGCGCTCATTCTCCAGCCAACCGAGCGTATTACCTCCGGCATTGATCGTAACATCCGTTCACAGCAAATCGGTCTGTTGATTCTTTCGATTCTCGGTTTCATCGCCGCCGCGTTCATCATTCTGACCGGTCTGACCACCAACGTCGTGCAGCGACAGCGCGAACTCGCCATCGTGCGCTGCATCGGTGGCTCACGAGGCCAGATTGCAATTGCCGAGGTGCTTGTCGGCGCCATCGTCGGTGGGTTTGGCGCGCTGGTTGGCGTTCCGCTCGGCATTGCCGTCGCGTGGGCCGGCGTCACCGTGTTTCGCGAACACTTGCAGGCCGGACTGGTCATTCCACCCCTTGGGATTCTGCTCGCTTCAGCCGGCGCGGTGCTGACGGGTTGCGCTGGCGCCGCATGGCCCGCGATCATGGCGTCGCGCGTTTCACCGCTCGAAGCCCTCGCATCACGAGCACGAAAGCCGAAACAATCCGCCATCATCACGGCGCTTGTGGTCGGACTCACACTCATCGCAGGGCAGCTTGCGATGATGCTCGCCATCTCTTCCGGCGACGCGACCTTTTACACCTATGTCGGCGGCGGCGTGCAAGGCATGTTCGTCGGCTATTTCCTCCTGGGCGCCCCGTTGATGCTCCTGGTGAGCGTTCTCTTCGGCCCAGCGCTCGCAAGATTGGTGCGCGTACCGCCCGCGCTCCTGCGCGGCGCCATCACGGCCACGCCGTTCCGCCACGGCATGACAAGCGCATCGCTAATGGTCGGCCTCTCCATGATGATCGTCATCTGGACCTCCGGCGGCGCCGTTGTCGGGCAATGGCTCGGCGCTGTCGAATTTCCCGACGCTTTTGTCCACGGATGGCTCGGCCTGACCTCGGAGGACCGAGATCGCATCGAAGATTTGCCTTTCGTCGAAGGCACAAACGCCGTAACCATTCTCGAAGTGGAAAACAACGGCGCCTTCGGCGTCACCGGCGTTCACAACATTGGCACCACCTTCGTCGCGTTCGAACCGGAACCATTCTTTCGCCTCACCCGAATTGCGTGGATTGAGGGTGATCCCGAAGTCGCCCGCCGCAGACTTGATGAAGGCGGCGCCGTGCTTGTCGCTCAAGAGTTCAAGGTCGCGAAAGGACTTGGCGTCGGCGACTCAATCACGCTATCGCTCAACGACCGCGAGCACACTTTTGAAATTGCCGGCGTCATCGCTTCGCCGGGGCTGGAGATTGTGAGCCGCTACTTTGACATTGGAAAACTCTATCGAAACCAGGCCATCAGCGCTGTCTTCGGCACCCGCGCCGACCTGCAATCGACCTTTGGCGTCGACGAAGTGCAACTCATTCAAATTGATCTCTCTGACAAGGTTTCCGACGACGAAGCCATCCGTCAGCTCCGCCGCCTCTTCGCGGGCACAACAGTCTCGGTCGGATCCGGGCGCGAAATCAAAAAGGCGATCAACACGATCGCGAATGGCACGTTTCTGGTCATCTCCAGTGTGGCGGTCGCCGCGATCATCATTGCGTGCATGGGCGTCGGCAATGTGATCATCGCCGGGGTCGAAGCGCGCCGATTTGAGTTCGGAGTCTTGCGCGCTGTCGGCGCCAGTGGCGGCCTCCTCGGACGACTCGTGCTCGCTGAAGCGATCGTCATGGCGATCACCGCCTGCATTCTTGGAATCGGGTTGGGTTTGCAGGGCGCGTGGAACGAGCTTCAGCTCTACCGGCGTCTCGCGGGTCTCGACCTCGATCTTGAACTTCACCTCTTTCCCATTCTTGTCGGATGTGCGATCGTCGTCTTTTTCGCTGTTGCGGCGGCGCTGCCTCCAGCATGGAGACTTTCACGCCGCAAGCCGCGCGAACTTCTCGCCTCCCGCGAATAAATGATGGTGTTTCTCGAATTGACGGCCCGCGGCGAATAAGCTTTGATCACCTCGTGCTTGTCATTGATCGCCCATTCGAAATCGTCAGCCCGCTGAAGCCAACCGGCGATCAGCCCGGCGCGATCGACTCCATTGTTGATCGCATCGGCAATCGTGACGCCTCGGCGGCGTGCCTGCTCGGCGCCACCGGCACCGGCAAGACTTTTACGATGGCCAACGTCATCGAGCGACTCCAGCGCCCGACGCTCATCATCAGCCACAACAAGACACTCGCCGCACAGCTCTACGAAGAAATGCGAGAGTTGTTCCCCAACAACGCTGTCTGCTATTTCGTGAGCTACTACGACTACTACCAGCCGGAGGCGTACATCCCCCAGCGGGACATTTACATCGAAAAAGATTCGGCTCGCAACGACGACCTGGATCGGCTGCGCCTCGCCGCGACGAGCAACCTTCTGAGCCGCAACGACGTCATCGTCGTGTCTTCAGTCTCTTGCATTTTTGGCCTCGGCTCACCTGATGAATACGGACGCAAAGTTGTCAGCGTCACACGCGGTCAGACGCTCGATCGTCGCGGCTTTTTGATGGCGCTCAATGAACTTCAATACCAGCGCAACGACATCGAGTTCGCGCGCGGCGCCTATCGTGTACGCGGCGACACCATCGATGTTTACCCGGCATACGAGCAGCACGGCATACGACTCGAACTCTTTGGTGACGAAGTCGACGCCATTCACCTGATTCACCCGGTCACTGGCGAAACGATCGCCGAAGAGCGGCAAACGCTCATTTTTCCTGCGGTTCACTATGTCCTCGGGGAAGATTCGATCGGATCCGCTCTTGAGTCCATCCGCGCTGAACTCGATGAACGCCTGCTCGTCATGCGACACGAAGGCAAACTACTCGAAGCCCAACGGCTCGCGGCCCGCACCCAGTACGACCTCGAAATGATTCAAGAGGTCGGTTACTGCTCCGGAGTCGAAAACTATTCGCGCCACTTCGATCGTCGCCAACCGGGCGAACGACCATACACCCTCCTCGATTACTTCTTCCGTCAGCCGGAAGGTGATGTTCCCGACCGGAAGTGGCAATGCTTCATCGACGAGAGCCACGTCACGATCCCGCAGATTCACGCCATGTATCACGGTGATCAGCACCGAAAGCGCACGCTCGTGGAGCATGGCTTTCGTCTGCCAAGCGCACTGGACAATCGTCCACTGCAATTTGCCGAATTCGAAGAACTCGTGCCTCAACTGGTGTTCGTCAGCGCTACGCCCGGTCCGTATGAACTTGAGCGAGCTGAAGGCGAAGTTGCCGAGCAGGTCATTCGCCCGACCGGTTTGGTCGATCCCGCGATCGAGATCTTGCCTGCCCGCGGTCAAGTGCCGGATCTCATTGAGAAGTGCAAGGCGTGCGCCGCCGCGGGCAACCGAACGCTTGTCACCGCGCTAACCAAAAAGTTATGCGAGCAGCTCACACGTTATCTCGCCGACCAGGACTTGCGCGTGCGCTACCTGCATAGCGAGGTCGACACGCTGGACCGCCTGGAAATCCTCCGAGATTTGCGCACCGGCGAATTCGATGTGCTGGTCGGCGTGAATCTTCTGCGCGAAGGTCTCGACCTCCCCGAAGTGGCGCTCGTCGCCATCCTTGATGCGGACAAGGAGGGATTTCTTCGCAGCCGCACCAGCTTGATTCAAACCATGGGACGCGCGGCTCGCCATTTGAACGGCCGCGTCGTGATGTACGCCGACACCGTCACACCATCGATGCAAGCCGCCATTGATGAAACTGATCGCCGCCGCGCCAAACAGGTGCAGTACAACGAGGAACATGGGATCACCCCGACCCAGATCAAGAAGGCCATTCGACGCGGGCTGGAAACGGAACTTGCCGGCCAACGCCGCGCACGTGAAGCCGTCGAAGCGACCGAACCGGAATTTGAACAAACCGAGCTCGTGCGCATGCTGGAATCCGAAATGCTTGAAGCTGCCGAAAAGCTGGAGTTTGAGACAGCTGCTCGACTCCGGGATCAGATCCGCATGGTGAAGTCGGGCAAGGTCGGTGGCCAGTCCGGACTCGTTCGTCGATCCGATCTCGACGCCAGCGGCGCCGGCCGAAGCATGGACGCCCCAGGCGCCCCCGGATCACGTCCGAGAAGAACAAAGAAAAAGCGTCGGTCATGAGCCTTGGGGCATACGGCCTCAAAGTCGTTCAATCCCAAGAAGCAATCGCGATTGAGTCGGGCGTCTGCCCTGCCGATCGAGGGAGTGATAAGTGATTCCATCGCTGGATCGAATACATGGGCTCAGGCACACCACCACAATCACAGGCGGCCGAAGAAGCGTTCCAGGCACTGGATGACGCGTGCGCCCGCAATGCCGTGATTGAATTGCACCGGCAGGACAATCACCAGAACATCCCCGCCGCGCGCGGCCGGATGCTCATGATCAAGGACGATCTCCTGTTCGTCGCGGAGCCGCAGGTCATCGGACGCGACTCACGTCTCGTCAAGGGAATGGCGGTCGAAGGCTTCTTCAACGTCAACGGCGTCATCCATTGCTTCACGTCCACGATTGAATCACTGCATGCGACCATTCGGCTCAACGAGAAAAAGAAGGTTCTTGGCTATGCCCTGTCGCAGCCAACCGAGATTCGGCTCGGCCAGCGCCGATCGTATTTCCGCACGTCGCTGTTGTCGGACAAACCGATTAACGGGACCCTTCGCCTGGTGACTTCGATTGACCCAATCCAGTGCCGCATTGGCGAGCCGCCGCTGACCGGCACATTGGTCGATGGGTCACCGACGGGGTTTGGCATCAATCTTCCGAATACGCCGCCGAGCAAAATCAAACTTTACGACACGTTCTTTCTGAAATTTGCTGTGCCCGACACGTCGCATCGGCTTGAGCTGCTTGTCGAGACGCGGCAGATCCGCGAGATCCCAAACATCGGCGCCACGCGACTTGGTCTCTTGACCGTGACGTGGCCGAATCAGCGTGAACACACGCTGGCAATTCAACCGTTGCTTCAACTGTTAAGTGAAATCCAGCGACGCCAGCGACGCGTCGCCTAATCGTCTTCGCTGGTTGATTCCGGTTCGATTGGAGTCGCGAGCGCAAGGCACCACGACGGGCCGGAGATCGTGCGCCCGTCGACGCGCCCACGCATCATTGATTTCCATCGCGTCGCCTTGACGTCCGTCACGGCGATCCACGGAAGACTGATGACGCCCGCCCCAACCCATCGAAGCACACAAAAGGGGATGAGGTGCAGATGTTCATCGTCAGCGGCGATATGCAAGCAATTGTTCAGCCGCATCCAGGCGCCCAGTTGAAACGATTGATTCAGCCGTACAACGGCGTCCGTGTGCTGTGGCTTTGCCGGGAAGCTCCTTTGCCATGGTCGCCAGCCGAGCATTTGAATCAACCAGAATGCAAGGAGCGGCGACCCAATACACAACAGGATGACCCAAAGGAGCGCATGAGGCGCCAGCGCGCTCACCAGCGCCACCACGACGAAAGTGTCAACAATGAGAAAGACGGCGATGACGACACCCATCGAAACCGCCGTCCCCTTCGCGGGCGCGAGCCGATCAGGAATAGATTCGACGCGATCGTCCATGAACACTCACCCCGCTTTGCGCCGACGTGCGGGCTTCTTCGCAAGGAGCGGCTTCAGGAACTGGCCAGTGTAGGATCGCTTCACTTTGGCGATGTCCTCCGGCACGCCGCACGCGACGACCTCGCCTCCCCCATCGCCGCCTTCCGGACCAAGATCAATAATCCAGTCGGCGCACTTGATGACGTCGAGATTGTGCTCGATGACGACGAGTGTATTGCCGGCGTCGGCGAGGCGCTGCAGCACATCCAGCAGCTTGCGGATGTCCTCGAAGTGCAAGCCCGTGGTTGGTTCATCCAGGATGTACAGCGTGTGCCCGAGTGACGCGAGCTCTCCCGCGCCCTTGCCAAGCTCCGAAGCAAGTTTCACACGTTGCGCTTCGCCACCAGAAAGCGTCGGGGAAGGTTGACCAAGCCGCACGTAGTCCAAACCAACATCGCGCAGGCACGTGAGGAAGCGAATAATCTTCGGATGGTTTTCAAAGAATTCACACGCTTCTTCGATGGTCATATCGAGCACATCAGCGATTGATTTGCCGCGATAGTGAATTTCGAGCGTTTCCCGGTTGTAGCGCGTGCCGCGGCAGATCTCGCACTCCACGAACACATCGGGAAGGAAATGCATCTCAATCTTCTTGACGCCCTGCCCCTGGCACGCCTCGCAGCGCCCACCCTTCACGTTGAAGGAGAAGCGGCCGAGCTTGTAGCCGCGAATCTTCGCTTCCTTCGTCTGGGCAAATACGCGCCGAATCTCATCAAAGACTTTCGTATACGTCGCCGGGTTCGAGCGCGGCGTGCGTCCGATCGGCGATTGATCCACCTCAATCACGCGATCAACCTTTGGCAAACCAGTTACGCGTGAGTGCGCCCCCGGCTTCACTCGCGAGCCGTGCAAATGCAGCTTGCAGGCTTGCAGCAGGATGTCATTCACGAGCGTGGATTTGCCGGAACCGGAGACACCCGTCACGCACACCACGCCGCCGAGGGGGAACGCGACGTCGATCGTCTTCAAATTGTTCTGCTTGGCGCCTTTCACCGTGACAGCGCGCTTCTCGCTCACATCGCGCCGCTTCTTCGGCGCCTCAATTGATTTTGCGCCGGACAGGTACTGCCCAGTGAGCGATGTCTTCGAAGCCATCACTTCCTGCGGCGTGCCCTGCGCCACCACTTGCCCGCCATGAACACCCGGACCCGGACCTATATCGAGCACATGGTCCGCAGCACGGATCATCTCTTCATCGTGCTCGACGACAATCACCGTGTTGCCAATATCCGTCAGGTGACGAAGCGTGCCAATGAGCCGTTCATTGTCACGCGGGTGCAGACCAATCGTCGGCTCATCCAGCACGTAGCACGATCCGACCAGCTTTGACCCAACCTGCGTCCCCAGTCGAATGCGCTGTGCTTCACCGCCGGACAGTGTTCCCATGCGGCGGTCCAGCGTGAGATACTCCAATCCAACACTTGCAAGAAATCCAAGCCGATTCCCAATCTCGCGCACAATCGGCTCAGCGATCGATTGCTGTTCCTTCGTCAGCTTGAGTGAGCCGATCAGCTTTTCCGCTTCACCGATGCTGAGCCGCGTGAAGTCCGCAATGTTGACACGGCTCTGATCGGTCGGAAGCCCGTGCGCTTCGCGCGCCTTCACAATCTCACCCGGCGCATCAGTCGTCGTATCAATGAACACCGAAAGCGATTCAATGCGCAGCCGGTCGCCATGGCACGATGGACACGGAGTTTCCGTGGTGTACTTGCCGAGCCATTCGCGCATGGCCATGGATTCGGTCGTCTCGAACCAACGCTGGAGAATCGGCAGCACGCCGCGCCAGCCCTTTTTGTCTTTGGCGCCGTATTTCTTGAGATCGGCGTCGCTGGCGCCGTGCAAGAGAATCCGCCGCAGATCCGGATCAAGGTCCTTTACTTTCGCGGACTGGCTCACACCAAAGATTCGCAGAAACCGTCGCGTGTGTTTGTTGAACCAGACGCGCGCTTTCCACCACGGCTCGATGGCGCCGCGGGCGATGGCTTTGTCCTCATCGGGAATGACCAGCGCTTCATCGAACTGCGCTTTCATGCCGAGGCCGTTGCAATCCGGGCAGGCGCCATACGGCGAATTGAACGAAAACAGCCGTGGCTCAAGACCCTCAATCGCACACTCGGGGTGATCTGCACATGCAAGCCGATCGCTGTAAACGTGATCCGTCCAACTCTCGCTGGACTCCCCTCCTTCTTGCGTTGCAACGACCGCCATCCCATCGCCAAGCTCGAGCGACGTTTCGATGGACTCCGCAAGCCGCTGATGCACATCCGGTTTCACAACGATGCGATCGACCACCGCCTCAATCGTGTGACGCTCATACCGCCCAAGATTCAGCGGATTTTCGCCTCCCTCTTTCAGCGCTTCGCGCAGGTCCAGCACGGCGCCATTCACGCGCGCCCGCACAAACCCTTCTCGCTGCAAACGCTGAAGCACATCGACGTGGAACCCCTTTCGCCCCTTCACGACCGGCGCGAGGATCAAAAGTCGTGTCCCTTCACCGAACCCCATGACCGCGTCCACAATCTGCGTTGCGCTCGTCGCCGTGATCGGCTTGCCGCACCGGGCGATGACCTCGTCCGTGCGTTTTTTCGTCTTCATCGGCGCCCAGCACGTCGGCGAGCCACAGCGGGCGAAGAGGAGCCGCAGGTAGTCGTAAATCTCCGTGCTCGTGGCCACGGTCGACCGCGGGTTGTGCACGCCCGACCGCTGCTCGATCGCAATCGTTGGCGGCAGCCCTTCAATGTCCTCAACATCCGGCTTGCGCAGTACATCCAGGAACTGCCGTGCGTACGACGACAGCGACTCCATGTACTTGCGCTGGCCCTCTGCAAAAATCGTATCGAACGCCAGCGACGACTTGCCGGAGCCGGACAGCCCCGTCACGACGACCAACTGATCGCGCGGAATATCCACGTCCACGCCCTTGAGGTTGTGCTCTCGGGCGCCGCGGACACGAATCGATCGAATAGCTTCAGTGGTCCGCTTGGGCGGCACGCGTCTCCTCCTGCCGGGTCAGACGCGCATGATAGGCGGCGGACACGCGGCGATGCGTCGGCTCATTCGCTCCACCGGCCGGACCGCTTCACGGTACGCTTTGCGTCATGACTTTCCTTCCTCAGACGATGCAGCATGAGCTTGCGGAACTGGCCGTGGAACAGCTTGTCGCGCGAGGCATAGCGGGCGATGCGGCGCCGCGCGAATTCGCGGCACAGGCGCTTTCTGATTCATCAATCCCGCTGACGGCGCTGGTCCATGCGGCGGGCCTGATCCGGCGACATCACTTTGGCAACCGCGTGCAAGTCCACATGCTGCACAACGTGCAGTGCGGCGCCTGCCCGGAAGATTGCGGCTACTGCGGACAGGCCAAAACGTCTGATGCGCCGATTCAGGCATATAAGCTCAAGAGCCGCGACGAGATCATCTCCGAGGCCGCGAAGGCGAAGGCCAACGGCGCGTTTCGGTACTGCATGGTCCTCTCTGGGCGCGGGCCGGACGATCGCGACATCGACCACATGGTCGAGTGCATCCGCGAAGTGAAGGACCGTTTCGGCCTCCAGACCTGTTTGAGCTCAGGCCTGATGGACGAGGCGAAAGCAAAGCGGCTCAAGGCGGCGGGTCTGGATCGCCTGAATCACAATCTGAACACCTCCGAGGATCACTACCCGTCGATCTGCTCCACGCACACGTATGACGATCGTGTGCAAACGCTGCGCGCGGCTCGTACGGCGGGGCTTTCGATTTGCTCAGGCCTGATCGTCGGCATGGGCGAATCGCACGAAGACTTGCTGGATGTCGCGTACGAACTACGTGAACTCGGGTCAGAATCCATCCCCGTCAATTTCCTCGTGCCAATCCCCGGCAATGACGTGATCAATCCAGTTTGCAATGGCGAGCCGCTGACGCCGACATTCTGTGTCCGCCTGTTGTGCGTCATGCGCCTGATCAATCCGACCGCCGAGATTCGCATGGCCGCCGGACGAGAGATTCACTTGCGCTCGCTGCAATCAATGGCGCTGGAGCCTGCAAACTCGCTCTTCATCGAGGGCTACCTCCTCACGCGCGGCACGGACGCGATCGACACCGTTCGCATGGTGCAGGACGCCGGTTTCGAACTGGAGCTTGCTGGTGGTGAGGCTTCCGACGAGCTACGCAAGCTGATCGAATCAATCGGACCGGCGTCAACGCTGGCGGACACGAAGGTCATCAAGGATGCGCATATTTCGGAACGAAAACTCGCCAAACTCAGCGTCAGCGCCAGGCAGTAAGAAAACGTGTGCCACTGCTCTATGAGCAGTGGTTGCATGAACGAGCACGAGATGGGTTCGAATGGACGGTCCAAAAGACGCCGGATCTGAGCGAAGCGAAGGTCCGGATCAGCACGTGCAAATGCGACGAACGCACAGCTCGGAGAGCTGTGCCACCATGGGAAGCCTTCGGGAGCTTGTGTGATTGAAGAACTCACCATCAAGACCCCCGGCAAGGGCCTTCACGACTTCACCGATCAGGTGCGGGACGTCGTCCGCATAGCGAATGTGCGTGAAGGCCTTTGCACACTCTTTATCAGGCACACGTCCGCGAGTCTGACGATTCAGGAATCCGCGGACCCATCAGCAAGACGTGACCTTCACGACTGGCTCGACCGACTCGTCCCCGAGAATGATCCAAACTTCACCCACACCGCCGAAGGCCCGGACGACATGCCGTCCCACATCAAAGCAGCGCTGACGGCGACGAGCCTTTCAATCCCGATCGTCAATGGCGAACTCGGTCTCGGAACGTGGCAGGGTATTTATCTCTGGGAGCATCGGCGAGCGCCGCACTCTCGGCGCGTGCTCGTTCACTGCGCCAGTGATTGAGGACCATCAGTGACGACCCTCTTCGATCGAATTTCTGAATCGTTTCAACGGCAACGATTGTTGGCCACCCTTGGCGCCAAACTGCGGCACGTTGCTGACGGCGAAGTTGACATTGAACTTGCTGGTTCGCATGCGATTCAGCAGCAACACGGTTTCGTTCATGCGGGCGCCATTGCCATGATCGCCGACTCCGCCTGCGGCTATGCCTGCCTCACTCGCATGCCGGAAAACTCAGCCGTGCTAAGCGTCGAATTCAAGATCAACATGCTGGCGCCCGTGATTGGCAAACGATTCGTCGCGAAAGGTCGCGTGGTCCGAGTCGGTCGGACCATCGGTGTCGCGACGTGTGAAGTCGTTGCGTATTCCAAGGAGGAACAGGAGACTCTGGTCGCACTCATGCAAGCGACGATGATGCGCGTCGAGCCGCGAAACGGCGTGAGCGGTTAGACTCAGACCGTGGCCGCAGTCTCCAGCTAGCTCGCATACTCCGGCGCATTGCCCATTTTCCACTTGATATTGCACCCAATGCTCGGCCGCTGCTCCGCCGCCGGCGCTTGGCCCGCCAGCCCGGCCTCGATCGCCGCGCGCAGATCCTTTCCGGTCACCGGAGTGTCCGAATTCGGACGGCTGTCATCCATCTGGCCGCGGTAGATCAGCTTGCGATCCGCATCGAAGACGTAGAAGTCCGGCGTGCACGCCGCGCGGTAGGCTTTGGCGACGGCCTGCGATTCGTCGTAGAGGTACGGAAACGTGTAGCCGGCGGTCTTCGCCTCAATCGTCATCTTGTCCGGCGTGTCATCGGGGTAGTTTTCGATGTCGTTCGAACTGATTCCAACGAATGACGCGCCCTTTGGCTGATAGTCCTGCGCCATCGCCGCGAACTCTTCCTGTAGGTGCTTCACGAACGGACAGTGATTGCAAAGAAATGCGACGACCAAGAGTTTGGCGTCATCAAAATGACTCAGTGAAATGCGGCGGCCTGGCTGCGTGGTGTCCGGCAGATCAAAGTCGGGCGCTTTGGTGCCGAGCGGAAGCATCGTTGAAGGGGTTGCGGCCATGTGGTCTCCTTCGGGAGGTCGTGTTCAATGCTGGAGCCTAGTCGGGCGGAGCACATGAGACGAAGCGCCGCCTTCAAATGTTGATCCGCACGGTACGATTCGACCCTATGAAAGCACTGCTCTTTGCGGCGATCGCCGGTGTGTGCTGGGGCGTCGGCGAGGTCTTTACCAAATCCGTCCTTCATTCGAAGCAGATCGGACCGATGACGGCGCTGGCTGTGCGGGTGTTGATCGCGACGCCGCTGATCATTATCGCGGCGTGGGTCGCGCTCTACCGAGTTCGATCAGAGCCGCTGAACTGGATGCAGGCCGATCGTGCGGTGCTGCTGAAACTGATCTTTGGGTCCGGGTTGATTGCAGGGGCAGTCGCACTCATCGCGTTCTATGTGGCGCTGAGTCTCGGCGAAGTGTCTCGCGTGAAACCCGTGGCATTTGCGCTGGCGCCAGCGACGGCGGTCTTGATCGGCTGGCTCGTGCTCAAGGAGCCAATGACCACGAAGAAAGCGCTGGGCGTCGCCAGCATCCTCGTGGGCGTGCTGCTGTTGACAGGGAAATAGGACCGTGACTCAAATCCAAGAGACCGTGTGCCACTGCTCTTGAGCAGTGCCGTCTCTTCTCGTGCGTAACTCCGCACTCCACTGCTCGAGAGCAGTGGCACACCGCGCACCTTCGCTTTCACCAATTCAGGAAACGACCGAGCCCGCTGCGATCTCACTCATCGGCGTGAGCAGGATCACATTCCTTTCGGCTGACGGATCATCTTTCGGAGCGTCACTGGCGGCCAGCAACATGCCTCGGCTCTCTTCACCCCGGATCGTGCGTGGTTTCAGGTTGGCCACGATCACGATGTGCCGACCGACCAGTTCCTCCGGGTTGTAGTAACCCTTGATCCCGGCACAGATCTGGCGAGGCTCGCCCGATCCATCATCCACCTGAATCCTGATCAGGCGATCCGCGTTCGGGTGAGGTTCCGCTTGCGTGATCCTGGCGACCCGGAGGTCGACCTTCGCAAAGTCCTCAAATTCGATGATCGGCTTGGCGTCGGCCACGCATCTCTCCTTGCCTGCTGGGTTTCTGGGGATCGGAAGGCGAGTGTAGCAGGCCTGTACATTGATCGGTGAAGCCACAATCACGCCGTCGCCGATACGCTGTAGGCCACCACCCAGAATGCAAGGAGGCGTTCACCGTGAGTACGGACCGATCGATATTTGGCACTCCGAGGCGAGCCCTCGGCTTCGCCGTCGCGTTCAGCGTCATGCTGTTGGCCGCGGCGCCGGCCTTGGCGCAAGCGCTCGAGAATCAGATCGAGATTCTGCTCGCCCATGCCAACCTGGGAGACAGCAACGTCGGAGTCTACGTCCAGGACGTGCAGACCGGCGAAGTGCTGGCCGAGATCAACTCGACCGACCCTTTCATTCCTGCGTCAAACATGAAATTGCTGACGACCGGCGCTGCGCTTGCGGTGCTGGGCCCGGACTTTGTGTTCCGAACTGATTTGCAGAGGTCGGGTGATACGGTCGTACTGCGTGCGTCCGGTGATCCGGCCCTCGCCGATCCGGATTTGTTGGCGCAAATGGATTTGGGTGTTGAGGATCTGCTCGGAAGCTGGGTCGATGCGATTCGACAGTCCGGCGATCGTCCGCCGTCCGAATTGATTGTGGATGCTCGTGTATTTGACGAGGAATTCGTTCACCCCACGTGGCCAGCGGATCAACTCAATCGCTGGTACGCGGCGGAAGTTGCGGGCTTGAACTTCTACACCAACGTCATCGCGTTCTACTTGTCCAAAGAAGGCCTGAATGTGCCGCCACGCATCGTGCTCGAGCCGTCGACGCCGTGGCTTGATATCACCAATCGCGCTCGCACCGTGGATCGCGGACAAAACACGGTGTGGGTGGCGAGACCCGCGACCAGCAATCAGATGACGATCTTCGGCGATCTGCGGCAGACACTTGCCGCACCGATTCGCGTGAGCCTTCACGATCCGCCCGCGTACGTCGGCCGCTTGCTCTCGACGCGTATGGAGGCGGCGGGATTGCCGCGTCCTGCGGTTCGCCAGGCATTGCTGGATGAGCGCCTTCCCGCAGGCGACGTGATCGCACGCGTGCAGACGCCGCTGCAAACAGTGGTGGATCGCTGCAATGCGGAATCGCACAACCTCTACGCCGAAGCGCTCCTGAAACGCATCGGCTACGACGTGACCGGTCAGCCCGGTTCATTTAACAATGGCGGCGCCGTGCTTCGGATGGTCATGCAGGACATCGTCGGCCCCGCGGACACGGCGCCCACGATCATTGCTGATGGCTCGGGTCTTTCACGAGAGAATCGTGTCTCGCCGCGCGCTGTCGGGCGTTGGTTGCGGGCGTTGGCACAAAATCAAGAGTTCGGTGATGTATTCGTGACGTCCCTGCCGGTCGCCGGCGAGGAAGGCACGCTCTCGAATCGATTCCAGCGGAACACGCCAAAATCTCTGGTGCGGGCCAAGAGCGGTTACATCCGCGGCGTATCATGCTTGTCGGGATACATCATCGATGAAAAAACCGGTCGGTCGCTGGTTTTCAGTGTGCTCGTGAATGACATCCCACAGCACAAGATCCCGATCGCCCGTGTGAAGAGCTTCCATGAAGCCGTGGTTCGCGTGGCGGACGGCTGGCTGGTCGAGAACCTCGCGCTCGTCGCTGGGGCGGATGGCGGCGCCGAAGACCTCGGCGGCTAAAGGGCAAATCCGATGTGCCGAGGGATTCCCAAAGTTGATTCGGGCCAAAATGTAACCTATGCTACATTTTGACAGAGCCGCCACGCGGCGCCGCTCAAAGGAGGCATCGGCCATGTTTCGAGGTCGTCAGCAAGGGTTGTTCTTGGTGCTGCTCAGCGTTGTCTCGTTCGTCCTGTTGACGCCCGTGGCTTGTCAGGCGGCGCCGCACTATCGCGTGGTGTGCACGACCGGCATGATTACGGACATCGTGCGAAATGTGGCAGGCGACCGGGCCGAGATCAAAGGCCTGATGGGCGAAGGCGTGGACCCGCACCTCTACAAGCCGACGCGCACCGACATTGGCGCGCTGATGCGAGCCGACGTCGTCTTTTACAACGGGCTACTCCTTGAAGGAAAAATGACGGATGCGCTCATACGCGTCGCCGTCTCCGGCAAGAAGGTGTACGCCGTCACCGAACTCCTGGACGAGCAGTTCCTTCTGGAGCCGGCGGAGTTTCAAGGCCTCTACGACCCGCACGTCTGGATGGACCCTGATGCGTGGGCGCAGGCCGTTGAGGTTGTGCGCGACAAACTCATCGAATTCGATCCGGACGGCGCCACGACGTATCGAGACAATGCAAATAAATACCTCACGACCATGCGGGAGTTGTCGATCTACTGCGAACAGATTTTGCAAACCGTGGACGAGAATCAGCGCGTGCTGGTGACGGCGCATGACGCATTCAACTATTTCGGACGCCGATTCGACTACGAAGTGATTGGCATTCAAGGACTGAGCACTCAATCTGAAGCCGGCGTGAAAGACATTGAACGCATCGTGGGCGTGCTGGTGGATCGAAAAATTGAGGCGGTCTTCGTCGAAACAACCATCGCGACTCGAAACGTCGAAGCGCTGGTGGCCGGCAGCGCCGCTCGCGGGCATCAAGTCCGCATCGGTGGCAAGCTGTTTTCCGACGCCATGGGCGCCCCCGGCACATACGAGGGCACGTACATCGGCATGATCGATCACAACGTGACGACCATTGTTCGCGCCCTTGGTGGTGAAGCGCCCGCGCGCGGCATGCAGGGCAAACTGGCCTCCCCTGAGGACGGTCGATGACGCCGATCCTTTCGAAACCTGATCGAAAATCAGCGACTCCCCTTTCAGCGCGACCGGAACACAGCGCCGAAAGCCCGGTGTCGATTCATGCGCTCACCGTTGCCTATCACCGCAAGCCCGTGGTGTGGGACGTGGATTACGATGCGCCGCCGCAGTCACTCGTGGCCATTGTCGGCCCGAATGGCGCAGGAAAGAGCACGATCATCAAGGCGTGTCTTGGGCTCGCGCCAAAGGCGGCGGGGCGTGTCGAGTTTTGGGGTCAGCCGTATCGCGCCGTGCGAAAGCGCATCGGGTATGTGCCACAGCGCGAGAGTGTGGATTGGGATTTTCCGGTCAGCGCCCTCGATGTTGTCGCCATGGGACGCTACGGCAAGATCGGTTGGTGCAAACCTGTTTCACGTCAACACCGTGCGGCGGCGATGGAATGCATCGATCGCGTTGGTCTTGCAGATTACGCGTCGCGGCAAATCAGCCAACTTTCCGGCGGGCAGCAGCAGCGCGTGTTTCTGGCGCGGGCGCTCGCTCAGGAGGCGGACCTGTATTTCATGGACGAGCCATTCGCCGGCGTGGACGCAGCGACGGAGCGCGCAATCGTGCAAGTGCTGCGCGAGTTGAAAGCGGGCGGCGCGACCGTGATTGTTGTTCACCACGACCTTCAGACGGTCGCAGAGTATTTTGACGAAGTCATGCTTTTGAACATGCGTGTCGTCGCCGAAGGGCCGGTCAGCGACACGTTTACGCAAGACAATTTGGTCAAGACCTACGGTGGTCGTCTGACGCTTCTGGCTGAAGCGGCGGAAGCGGTCGCCCGGGCGGAGCGAGGCGGCTGAGCCATGCACCGCGCCCAAACCTCCATTACGGACGTTTCGATCGAATGGCCTTCGGTTCAGGACGTGTTCCAAACGATGACGTTTCAGGCCGGCTACAACACTTCGGTTGTGCTCGCCGGGACCACGCTGCTTGGCGTCGCAGCGGGCATCGTTGGCGCGTTTGCGCTCCTTCGTAAGCGTGCGCTCATGGGTGATGCGCTCTCGCATGCGACGCTGCCCGGTATTGCCATGGCGTTTATTGTCGCCACACTCTTCGGCGTGGCTGGAAAGAGTCTGCTAATACTTTTGCCGGGCGCAGCCATCACCGGAGTGCTCGCCATTGTCGCCACCCAATTCATCATCCGGCAGACGCGCCTATCTGAAGACACCGCCATTGGAGTTTCGCTCAGCGTGTTCTTTGGCGCGGGCGTCGTATTGCTGTCGTATGTGCAAAACATGAGTTCAGGCGATCAGGCCGGATTGGCGACGTTTATCTACGGCCAGACCGCCGCGATGAATGTGCGCGATGTGTTCCTGATGGGGACGATTGCGTTAATTGCCATCATTGCCGCAGTCGCTCTCTTGAAAGAGTTCGCGCTGGTTTGTTTCGATGAGGACTTCGCCGCCGTGCAAGGTTGGCCGGTGACATTCATCGATCTGGTAATGATGACGCTCGTCGTGCTTGTCACGGTCGTTGGCTTGCAGGCGGTTGGCCTGATTCTTGTTGTCGCCATGCTCATTATCCCTCCTGCTGCGGCACGATTCTGGACCGAGCGTTTGGGACGGATGACGATTATCGCAGGAATCATCGGCGGCGCAAGCGGTTACATCGGCGCTTCGGCGTCGGCGCTCCTGCCGCGCTTGCCTGCAGGCTCAGTGATAGTGCTCGCGGCTGGCGTTGTGTTCTTTCTCAGCCTGACGTTTGCTCCACGGCGTGGTGTGGTCGCCAATCTCAGCCGGGCAGCGCGGCTTCGCCTGAAGATCGCACAAGATCACATGCTTCTTGAGATTTTGCACAAGGACCTTCAACACTCCGAGGCAACAGAGGGAGCCTCTGTTTCCATTGGCTCAATTCGTAAGCGTCGGAGCTGGTCTCTTATCGAAGCAACGTTGATCGCGTATTCACTACAGCGACGCGGGTTGCTCCGCAAAAGTGGCAATGCAGTGTCTCTGACTGAAGAAGGTCAAGACGCCGCAACGCGTGTTGCGCGGACGCGTCGGCTCTGGGAGCAGTACCTCGTGCAATACGCCGATGTGGCGCCGTCCCATGTGGATTGGTCGGCCGATCTCGTCGAGCACGTGCTTTCTCCCGAAATGGTCACCCGACTTGAGCGTTCGCTTGAGCGCGCAAAGCGCCCCGCCGCACCGGTTGCAGAGGGCGCCGCATGAGCCCCGGCCTCACAGAATTTATGTCGCTTGATTTCCCGGCGCTGCTCGCCGTGGTTCTTGCGTCCGTTTCGTGCGGCTTACTCGGAAACTTTCTCGTACTTCGGCGCATGAGTTTGATGGGCGATGCAATCGCTCACGCGGTGCTGCCCGGCCTCGTGCTCGCGTTTCTGGTCACCGCCGCATTTGGATATCCCGAACATGCGCGAGATCCACTGCTCATGATGGGTGGCGCCGCGTTGTCCGGCATTGTGACGGTGGTGCTCGTCGAATTGATTCAGCGACTTGGCAAGGTTGAAAAAGGCGCCGCGATGGGCGTGGCGTTCAGCGTGATGTTCGCGCTGGGCGTGCTGCTCTTGGAACAGGCGGCCGCCCGACAGGTGGACCTGGATGCAGACTGCGTGTTGTACGGCCAGCTTGAAAGCGTCATGTGGCTTCCGACAGACCCAACGGCCAGCTATTTCTCATGGAGCGGCATCGCCGAAATGCCGCGGCAGGTGAGCACGCTGGCATTTATCGCCTTCGCGGTGATCATTTTTACGACACTGTTCTACAAAGAGTTGCGTATCGCAGCGTTTGATCCCGGCCTTGGGAAAACGCTGGGCTTCAGGCCGCAAGTCATGCACTATGCGCTGATGATCTTCGTCGCAGCGGCGGCGGTCGCGGCGTTCGAAGCCGTAGGCTCCATTCTTGTGATTGCGCTCCTGATCTGCCCCGCCGCCACCGCGCGGCTTCTGACGGATCGATACTTCACACAAATTGGATTGACCGTGATCATCGCGATCATTGCGAGCGTGGGCGGATACATGCTCGGAACGCGCGGGCCGCTTTGGATCGGGCTTGACCAATCGGTCAACGCGGCGGGCATGGTGACGGTCACGCTCGGCGGCTTGCTTGCGATGGCGATCTTTTTCTCTCCATCACATGGCATCATTGCCCGATCCATGCGGCGGTTCCGACTCTCCGTCAGCGTGGCGCGCGAGGATTTGCTCGGTTTGCTCTACCGGCTTGAGGAACACGGCGCTCCCGGAATGCCGCGCCGGCAAGTGGCGGCGGCGGTCGGCCCATGGTTGGCGGCGCAAGTTGCATCCCGCCGCGCCAGCCAACGTGGGGAAGTGAATTCACGCAACGGCTTGGTTGAACTGACGGCGAAGGGACGCACCATTGCGCAATCACTCATCCGTAGCCACCGATTGTGGGAGTCGTATTTGGTCGATGTGCTGGGTCTGCGCCCGGACCACGTTCACGACACCGCCATGCGGCTAGAGCACGTGCGCGATGCGCAAACGGGGAGCCGCCTCATGCCGCGTGTTGAGGCGACGATCGATCCGCACGATCGTCCGATTCCAAGCAATGGCCCATCAGCGCCGGCGCCGACCGCAAACGATGACGCCAAGTCCGATGGTCATGCATGAGGCCGGTGCGGGTATCGGTGAAAAGTCATAGGTGAGCGTGTACTGAACCGTGCCTCCGGCGCTGAAATCAACACTTCCGGCGGGCGTTTCACTGAGAATGAATTCACTCAGCGCGGTCAGAATGACGCTTCCGTTTCCGGTCCACGGTGCGAACAGTGCCGGGTTGTTGATCACCGATTGCGCGGTGTCTGTGTTGAATACAGTGAAACTGGCAGATGAGCCATTCGAAATCTGCGTGTCGATCAGCGCGTGCGTCTCAGCGAGCAAATCGGCGCCAAGGAAATAGTCGACGCTGAGCGAGGCAAAGATGTCTGTCGGCTGTCCAGTTCCGTTTGCCGTTCCACCTCCGATAATCGAGGTGAGGACGTCAAGCTGAATGAAATTCAATTGGAGCGTCCCGCCGGCCGTGTCGAACTGGTCGAGCACGATGTCTTGCATCTGCTGCCCGGTTCCGCCGGCAAGGCTTCCCATTTGGACAATCTGATCAGCTTGCGCGGTCGTCCCCACAAGGGCAGCGGCGCCAACCACTACAGTCAAAACGTGCAATTTCATGGTGA
Source organism: Phycisphaerales bacterium (assembly GCA_029260345.1). Taxonomy (GTDB): domain Bacteria; phylum Planctomycetota; class Phycisphaerae; order Phycisphaerales; family UBA1924; genus OFTM186. Next base: position 714,855 of record JAJDDK010000006.1, read on the forward strand.
TTCCCCCGAATCGTGTTCTTCAACCGTCCTTCCAAGAATGGCATACCGGCCGACAGCGATCAAGACGCTTGTCCGGCTCAATTCGTATTTGCAAAATATTGCTGGCAGCCTGGTCAAACCCAGACGTGAATCAGGTCGCCGCTGCGGCTTTGTGCGTCAGATCTCGCTGAATCGGCGCGACGACAGACAGGATTCGCTGGAGCACTTCCGCCGGAGTGCCGAGCGGGTCAAAATCGACCACGACGCCTGGCCCATACTCCTCAACCACAGGCTGAGTCTCAGCCCGGTACACCTCGAAGCGACGCCGGATGACTTCAACTTTGGCGTCGTCCGCGCGGTTCTCGCGGAGGGCCCGCTTGCGAAGCCGCTCGACCAGATGCTCCTTGGTCCGCTCGTCGCCGCACGCAAGGTGAAGGACGCGAAGAACTTCCACATGTGGGCTGAGTAGCTGCACTTGACGCACGCTGCGAGGAATGCCGTCGAGAACCAGAAGGTCAGTCTCAGGCCGGTAGGCGTCTGATTCTTCGATTTCTTCGAGCGTCTGCTTCCACAACTGAACCGTCACTTCATCCGGGACGAGCTCGCCGCGGGAGGTATAGCTGCTGACCTTTTGGCCCAATTCAGAATCCGGCTCAAGCGAACGAAAGGCGTCTCCCATTGAAAAATGGAAGAAGCCGGGAATGCATCCAAGTGCTTTCCCTTGTGTTCCCTTGCCCACTCCGGGGGCGCCGAACAGCAGCACCGCTTGGCGTGATCGGTCGGTCATCCGTCGCTGGTCTCCCCCTCAAGGGCGTCTGGCCCGGGCGGCGGACGACAGTGACCGCCAGTCTTTACGTCATCCTAATCGGCCCGTCCCAAGGGGCAACTGAGTCAGGCTTGGGAAGCCGCATCACACCGCCCAGATTCGCACGTCTATATTCGGACCCATGCGAGGACTCACCCGTCGATGGATCCTGCGATGTCCACCTTCGGGCGGGGTCGCCCCTGAAGGCACGCCCCTGCCCCTGCGCATCCTCACCGCTCGAGGTCTGACAGCCAACGCTGACGCGTTCATGAATCCCAAGCTGACGGACCTTCACGATCCTTCACTTATCCCAGACCTTGATCGGGCAGCCGAACGAATCTGGAGCGCCGCTCAAGCGGGAGAGTCAATCGCCATTTGGGGCGACTACGACGTGGACGGTGTGACGGCCGCGGCGATCCTCTATCACACCATTCGCGCCGTGGCCCCGAATGCGCAAATCCAAACGTACATCCCGCACCGAATCGACGAAGGCTATGGCCTTAACGATGAAGGCGTCACGCAGCTCGCCTCCGATGGTGTACGACTCATCATCTCGGTCGATTGTGGCGTGACGGCCGTTGGGCCAGCCGCAAACGCGCAATCCCTCGGCGTCGATCTCATTATCACGGATCACCATTCGCCCCCTGCCACCATCGATGCCTTGCCAAAAGCATTTGCCGTTGTGCATCCGGGCCGGCCGGATTCCAGCTATCCATTTCCCGATTTGTGCGGCGCCGGTGTTGCCTACAAACTCGCATGGCGAGTCGCGACAATCGCCGCCGGCTCCGAACGCGTGGCGGAACCGATCCGTCAATTGCTTGTTGATCATCTCGCGCTGACGGCCCTGGGAACAATTGCCGATGTTGTCCCGCTGCTCGATGAGAATCGTGTCATCGCTCGATTTGGTTTGTCGCGCATCAAATCGACGCCCAATATCGGGCTTCGAGCTTTGATCGAAGCATCTGGCCTGGCCGGTGAAAACGTCAATTCAGAAGATGTCGGTTTTCGTCTGGGGCCTCGTCTGAATGCGTGCGGGCGCATGGGGCACGCGCGAGAGGCGCTTGAACTTTTGACGACCGATTCACCGCGCCGGGCAGCTGAGATCGCGCAACAGCTCTCACAAATGAACGATGAACGCCGAGCGACGGAGCGTCGCATCGCTGAAGAGGCCGCAGCGCTGGCTGAAGGCAGTGGAATGTCAGCCGACGACCACCGCGCCATTGTGCTCGCCCAGGAAGCGTGGCATCCGGGCGTGATCGGAATTGTGTGCTCGCGTCTTGTGGAACGCTTTGGTCGACCCACGATCTTGCTGAACCGGGACGGAGACGAGTGTTCCGGATCGTGCCGCAGCGTGGAAGGATTCGACATTCACGCGGCGCTGTGTTCCTGTGCGGATTTGCTTGAGTCATTTGGCGGCCATCCGATGGCCGCAGGCTTGCGGATTCGCACGGAACAATTGCCGGCTTTTGCGAAGCGGTTCAAAGACATTGCAAATCAAGCGATCACGATTGACCAGTTGACCCCTTCAATCTCCTTTGATTGCGATGTGCGATTTGATGAACTGACCACGAAGACGGTGAAGTCCATCGAATCACTCGGGCCGCATGGGCGTTCCAATCCTCACCCTGCGTTCCGGGCGTGCGGGGCGATCGTGGATGCGCCGCCACAGCCACTCGGCGCGCAGGGGCGGCATCTCGCGATTCGGCTGCGCCAAGGCGACGTCACACTGAAAACGCTTGCGTGGGGCTGGGGAGAGCGACGTGATGCGTTCCGACTTGGCTCAACGGTTGATGTGCTGATTGAACCAAAGCTGAATACATGGCGCGGCGTCGTCTCGGTGGAGCCGCATCTCCTTGACGTGGCGCCGGCCTGACCTCACTGCGACATCATCGAGCCCATGGAGAAGACGGGCATCAGAAGCGCGATTGCTATGCCGCCGATCATGGCGCCCATCACGGTGATCACGATTGGCTCGATCATCTGCGTTGATGCCTTGATCTGCTCGTCGAGGTCTTCTTCGCTGACGTTGGCGACGCGCTGCAATACGTCGGGCAACCGACCGGTGCGTTCACCGGCGGCGATCATCTGAGCGTAGGACGGGGCCATGATTTCCGAAGCGAGAACGACTTCGCCAATCGTATGTCCCGTTGTCATCGCGCGATCCATCTCATCCCACATTCGCCACCAGACGCGATTGTGCGTGACGCCTCGAACAATTCGAACCGCGTGTGGCAGAGATACGCCAGCGGCGAGAAGCGTGCCGAGCGTCCGCGATGCGCGGGCGAGATAGAAATTTCGAAAAATCGGTCCGATGATCGGGATATTGAGTTTGCACCAATCGATGAACTCACGCCCGCGATTGGAAGCACGGAAGAGCATGGAGCCAACGACGCTGGCGACGATCAATGTGACAATCAACGGGATGTTGCTGAGGATCGTTTCGGATGTATTCAAGAGGAATCGCGTCGGGGCCGGCAGCGCCGCGGATCGGCTCTCGTACACTTTCGCAAATCGCGGCAATACCCATGTCACCAGAAACATCGTGACGGTCAGCGCCATGCCGATCATGACGATTGGGTACGTCAGGGCGCCGCGAATCTGCTTCAGCGTGCGGCGGTCCTTGCTCAGATAGGTCGAAATGCGACCCAGCATTGATCCGAGGGCGCCGGATGCCTCCGAGGCGCGCACCAAACTGACCATGAGCGTCGGGAACACCCGAGGAAACTCACCGATCGCCGCTGAGAATGAGACACCGCTGCGAATGCGGTCAGCGACCACTTCAACAATGCGATTTAGATTGCCGCCGCGCGATTGCGTCATGTAGGCATCGAGCGCTTCGGAGATCGGCACACCTGTTTCAAGCATGACCGACATCTGCGAACTGAATGCGATCACTTCCTCGCGCTTGACGGACTTGGCGGCTTGCCGGCGCTGCACTTCCTCGACATCAATGACGCTCTTGGCGAGACGCACTTCGGTGACGGTGAGACCCTCGCCGCGCAGAGCCTGAACGACATGATGTTCGCTTTCCGCCTCGATCGTGTTGGTGCGAATCGAGCCGCGAGAATCACGCGCTTTGTATGCATACGTCGGCATGGCCGTGGTCCTTCGTCAGCGAGCGATCACATGGAGGAAACGCGGATGACTTCTTCGATAGTGGTTAGTCCCGCGGCAACCTTCGAAAATCCATCATGGCGGAGCGGTTTGAATCCGGACTCGATCGCCAGCGAGCGTAGTTCTTGTGCGTTCATACCCTGCGAGATCGCATCAAGGAGATGACCGCTTGGAACGAAGAGTTCAAAGATTCCGAGTCGGCCGGCGTAGCCCTTTCCGTGACAACGCGAGCACCCTTCGCCGCGGTAGACCTCAACGCACTCGCCGAGGTATTCCTCAAGCAGCTTGCGTGATCGATCATCCGGCTCATGCAGTGATTTGCAATGCGGGCAAATTTTGCGGACGAGTCGCTGGGCGAGCACGCCGCGCATGATGGCCGCGACGAGATACGGTTCGATCCCCATGTTCACCAGTCGTGTGACGGCGGACATCGCGTCGTTGGTGTGAAGCGTGCTGAAGACCACATGGCCAGTTAACGCGGCTTGCGTGGCGATGCGCGCGGTGTCCGTATCACGGATTTCACCAACCATGAGAATGTCGGGATCCTGGCGCAGCAATGATCGCAGGGCTGACGAAAACGTGAAGCCCGCCTTTTCATGCACTGGGAACTGATTCACGCCCGAAATGTTTACTTCGACGGGATCCTCGACCGTCGAAATGTTGAGTTCATCAGAGGACAGTTCCGCAAGCACGCTGTAGAGCGTTGTCGACTTGCCAGAGCCCGTCGGGCCGGTCACCAGGATCACTCCGTTGGATGAATCGATGATGCGTCGCCACTCGGAGAGCAGCTCCGGCCCGAAGCCGATCTTTTCAAGCGGCACAATCGCGCTGCGACTGTCGATGATTCGAATCACAGCCTTCTCGCCGTGCTTGCCAGGCATGGTCGACACACGCAAGTCGATCGGCCGACCGTCCACCATCACGTGGATGTCGCCATCCTGCGGCAATCGACGCTCGGAAATATCGAGGTTCGCCATGATCTTGATGCGCGACACGATGGCCGGATGCATCTGGTGCGGCGGCGCCAGTTTCGTCACCATGCGACCATCGATGCGATAGCGCACGCGGCACATGTGGTCGTCCACTTCCACGTGAATGTCAGAAGCGCGATCCTGCACCGCCTGATACACCAGAAAGTTGACCAGTTTGATGACCGGCGACTGCCCGGAGACTTCCTCAAGGTTGCCAAGGTCGGTGACCTGGGATTCAACAATTGAGAAGTCAGTGACTTCAACGTCTTCATAAATATCGTCAATGACAAAGACGTTGGCATTAGGCAGATAGGCCTGAAGTGTGGCGCGGATATCAGCGGACGTCGCCGCGACGATCTGCACCTGGTGCCCGGTGATGCGTTCGATCTCCTCGGTGAGGAAGAGATTCGCCGGCTCCGTCACCGCGACGGTCATAACGCCGTCGATGAGGAAAAGCGGCAAGACGCAGTGACTTTCGATGAAATCGCGCGGCAATGCTTCGGTCACGCGCGGGTCAGCAATGCGCGCTGAGATGCGCGCAAATGGCACGCCGTAGCCCTCAGCAAGCGCCTCCATGACCTGTTCATTGGTCGCGAATCCGAGGTCGACAATAACTTCACCGAGCAGCTTCGTGTGCCCGGACCGACGCTGTTCTTCGAGCGCATCCTCAAGCTGCGCCTGATTCATCACACCTTTGTGAATCAGGAGATCGCCGAGAGGCATCGCGGCGCCAACCAAACCTGTTCCGCCGTGGGTAATCATTACCGCACGCTCCTGACCGCGGCTTCGAGCGAGGTATGCGTCTCGAACGCTTTCTGGAGTCGAGTGATTTCAAGAATCTTCTGCACGTTCTCGTCCGGTTTGATGAGCCGCACCTGACCGCTGGCCTGGCCGAGCAGTTCGCGCAAGCGCAGCCAGCTCTCCATACCGGCGGAATCGATGAACTCAAGATGTTCGCAATCGAGCAACATGTGCCGGGCGCCGCCCTCAATGCGATCCCCCACCGCGCGGCGGAACGAATCCACATCTTCGGCGGTGTATTCGCCGGACAGGGTCAGCACGCAAATGTGCTCATACTCGTGATAGCTCAGCTTCATGCCGCGGCGCTCCCGGATTGCCTTACGGCCGGATCTCGGCGCAGATGAGATTCGACCATGCGATCGAACTCTGAAAAGTCCAGATTGATGAAGATCTCGGCGAACTTCGGATCGAACTGCGTGCCGGCGCCTTTTCGAATCTCGTCCAGCACGGTGGCGCGGGGCATCGCGGCGCGATACGTGCGGGTTGAGCTCATGGCGTCAAAGGAATCCGCAAGACAGAGCAGGCGGGCGAACATCGGAATGTTTTCTCCCGCGAGCTTGTACGGATATCCGCTTCCGTCCCAGCGCTCATGGTGATGAAGCACACCGGGAAGAACGTCTGACAACTGTGGGATGTCGCGCAGAATGCGCACCCCAATCTCCGGATGGCGCTTGATCAGTTCAAATTCGCCGTCGGTCAGCCGCCCGGGCTTGGCGAGCACGGACTCGGGAACTCCGATTTTGCCAATGTCATGGACCAGCCCGGTGATGCGAATGCGTTCGCAGGATTCATCGTCGAGTCCAACCGCTTGAGCCAGTTGCACGGCAAGGTGGGCGACGCGCTCCGAATGACCACAGGTGTAACGGTCCTTGGCGTCGATCGCGGCGGTGAGCGCCTCGAGCATGCCGAGGAACATGGCCTGCTGATCGTCGTAGAGGCAGGCATTCTCAAGAAAGATGCCCATGAGGCCGGCGGCGGCGTCAATAAGCTTCAGATCGGCGCTGCTGATGTCATGGTCAGCGCCGTCCTTGTCGCCAGCGACGATGATGCCGATGGTCTGATCGCCGCGCTGCACGCGGCCGATGGCGATGTCCGTCGTCAAATGCAGACCGAGTTCCGTGTTCAGACGCTCCGCCGGAATGGTGTTCAACTGCTGACCAATGGTTTGATCAAGCGTGTAGTCAACCACATCACGAACGACGGAGCGTGCGGCGCCTTCAATGCCGTGAATCACGCGGGCGCCGGCCATGTGCCGCGCGAGCTGATGATCTGACAGGAACGCCGCGCTGATCCATTGAAAACTGAGCGTGGCGTGCAGGGCCTCACAGGTTTGCTCGACAAAGCGTTCCGGCGCGGCAAGCTCGGTCATGAAATGGCCAAGCTTGTAGAGGAGACTGATTTCCTCGTAACTCTCAGTCAGCTTGTCGCTGAAGCTCTCGAGGGCTTCGTCCTTTGATTCGATCTCGGCTGCGTCATCCTGCAACCAGTGCAGCAAGGCGCCGATGGCGCGAACGCTCGTCGGCCTGTACGACGCGAGTTGATCAAGGGTTGAGACGAGCGTTGCCGGCGCCCCACCGCCGCAAAGACCGTCGGCGATCATGGTGGATTCCACATCGCTCATGCGAAGCAGGACGACCAGATATCCCTGACGGCGGCGCCGCTCGGCGACGACCACCGGAAGGGCCACGAGTCCGTCACACCAGGACATTGGCTCGGGGACATCCTGTGATTTCCATGCCAGAGCCAACTCGCGCAATCGGGCGCTGCACATGGCCGATGCAAGCGCCGTTCCGAGTTCGGTGCAATCGAGCGCATCAATCGCGTTGTCGCCGCGCAACTCACCCTCAAGACCAATGAGGATGGTCGGCATCTGGAGACTGCGGCATCGCCACCGCGTCTGTTCGATGCTGGTCGAAACGGATTGAGCGGACTCCTGGCTCATGCTGCCTTCGCGTTCCCGGTAGCGCCGTCACCGGCGAGAATCGTTTCCACTTGTTCAAGCACTTCGCGCGGACTGAATGGCTTGCTCAGCATCGCGATGATGTTGGTTCCGGCCATGTCGTCCTGCGTCAGACCGAAGCCGCGAGCCGTGAGCATGACCACGGGCGTGCCCGAGGTCGCTTTGGTCTCTTTCAGTTTGCGGCTCAGTTCGAGGCCGGTCAGATATGGCATTTGCAAGTCGGTGATGATGAGATCAGGATTGTTGGCCACGGCGGCTTCGAAGCCTTCCTCGCCATCACCTGCGGTCACCACGTCGTACCCAGCATTGCGCAGTTTCAGCGAGACCACATGCGTAATGTGGGACTCATCATCAATGACCAGAATTTTCGCTGGTGTGTTTGTCATGCTGCAATCCCCATGGCGCCTTGACGCGTGTAGGGCACGGTGAAGATGAACTGGCTTCCCATGCCCAGTTCACTGGTGACATTGATCTGGCCGTGATGAACCGTCTCAACAATGTGTTTGACGAGGTTGAGACCGAGGCCCGTGCCCTTGGCGACGCGCTTGTAGTTCTCGATCCGATAGAACTTCTCGAACAATCGTGGCAATGCATCCGGCGGAATGCCGAGACCTGTGTCAGCAATCGTCGCCATCACGGAGCCGCTCGTTTCGTCGTTCTCAACAGTGACCGTCACGCGCCCGCCTTCGGGCGTGTACTTCACCGCGTTGCTCAAAAGATTGAGAAAGATCTGGTGCAACATGTCGCGGTCGGCTTCGGCGCTGTAGAGCAGCGGGCCGGACTTCACGCGCACCGTGATGTCTTTCATCTTCGCTTGCGGCTCAATGACCTCAACAGCGGCGTTGGCGGCCTTCACAAAGTCGATCTCTTCAAACTTCGCTTTGACAATGCCAGCCTCGATGCGGCTGATGTTGAGCATGTTGTCGATGAGTCGACCGAGGCGATCCGCCTCATTCTTGATGATCTGATAGAACTCGTGCTGCGCCTTCTCGTCACCAGCCTCGCCATCCAAGAGCATCTCAATGTAGGCGTGAATCGATGAGAGCGGCGTGCGAAGTTCGTGTGACGCTTTGGACACGAACTCAGATTTCATCTGACTGATTTCGCGCTCGCGCTGAATATCGCGCAGGATGAGCACCACGCCGCCAATGGCCTCGTTGGGATCGGGCAAACACGCCAGCGTCGCTTCATACGTTCGAACGGCGCCTTCGGTGTTGCTTCCCGCATTTGGAAGTTCAATTTCGATGCGCTTCCGATGAGACGCCATGCCAGTGCCATGCGCCTCGTGCAGCAGCTTTCGAATGGTCTCGTCGCCAATGACCTGATCGATTGAACGATTGAGGTCATCAGGGATGGACAAACCGAGCACGTTTGCGACGACTGGATTCGCGATGCGCAGCTCGGCAAACTGATTCGTCACGAGGACGGCGTCCTGAAGACTCTGGAGCACTTCTTCGAGCCTGCCACGCTCGCCTTCAGTGATGCGGCTGCGGATCTCAAGCTCACGGACCCGTGCTTTGACTGATTCAGCGTCGCTGACGCTCTGATCCATCGCCACACGCAGCGGGGAAAGCACGCCCTCGAAAAACGGTGACGTCCGCGGCATAAACGCCAGGCCTTCGTCGTTCATCCGCTGGACCGCGCTGTTGAGTCGGTCGTTGTCACGGTTGAGTAGCCACGCCAAAGGCGCTCCAAGGAGCAAGCCGAGGCCTGCAGTGACGCCGGCCACTCCAAACACGCTTGCGTTGGACGCTCCAATGGCGCCGAGGGCAAGTGGCGCCGCGCCCACGGCGACGGCCGCGCCGGCTGCTGACCACAGGATGAATGTTGTTCCAAGCTTCACCGCAGACCCTCTCTCTCTGGGGCGTGTCGTCCGTCGATGGTGTTAATCCGTGCCCACGGCGGCGACAAATCGCTTCGCTTGCTTGTCATTGGGTGCGATTGAATACGCTTCGGCGAAACTTGCTTCGGCTTCGGACGTGCGTCCCATTTCGCTCAGAATCAAGCCGCGAACAATGGACGGCATCGGATCGCGATTTTGGGCGAGCTTGCGCGCCGCTTCAGCGCTCTTGAGAGCCCCGGCGAGATCGCCCTTGTCGCGCATCCAGAATGCGGCGAGCAATGGGCCCTCGAATCGGCCGGGCGCGATGGCGGTCAATCGGCCCGCTGCAATGCGAACACGCTGAAAGTCACCGAGCAAGACTGCGACCTGGCCGAGATCGATCCAGGCGTCAACGTCATTGACGCCGCGCTCATCGCTGGTGATGCCTGTCAGGATCGTGCGTGCTTCGACGGGGCGATCAAGTGCGACCAGGCAACGAGCGTGCAGTTGCTTGAGGTCACGACGATCGGACAATTCCTTCGACTTCAAAAGACGGCGAAGCGTGTATTCCGCTTCCACGTGATCACCGGCCTTCATTTGTGCCAGCGCGAGGTCTTCATTGATTGAAGTGTCTTCTGGTGCGAGCAGCTGTGCTTCATTAAAGAGTTCAACGGCCTTCTCCGCGTCGTTGCGCATCAAGGCGATGTGCCCGAGCGTTTGACGCACGCCGGCGTTGTGCTCGAAGTACGAGCGATCTGTGCGAAGCAGAGCCTCGGCCTTGTCGAGCTGGCCGGTCTCGATGCACATCTCTGCCGCCGCGATGGTGTACTGCGCATTGGATGGATCCAGCGCTACAGCCGCCTGAAACTTTTCCAATGCCTGATCCAACTCGCCGAAGCGTTCGTAGAGAACACCAAGGTAGTAGTGCGATTCTACAAATGAGGGATCAATCACCAGCGCCCGCTTGAACGATTCTGAGGCGCTTTCCAGTTGGCCCAATTCAACCAGGATTCGACCGCGTAGATTGTGGCTCTTTGCCACAGAGTCTTTGATCGAAATGGACTGGTCGACGGACTTGAGCGCCTTGCTCAAGTCTCCAACAAGGAACTGCTGGCGCGCCATGTCCCACTGCGTGCCCGACTTGATGGTGGCCATGCGGTCTTGAGCCGCATTCAGCCCATCGGTCGTGTACTTCCCATGACCGGAGGAACATCCGATCAAGGCGGTCGCCGCGAGGCCAGCTGCGAGTCCAAATCCGATTGCATTCCGAGCGCACTTCATGTTCGCCTCTCTCTACTTCTCTCAAAATTCCAAGACTCGCAGACGGGCTTGCTTGGTTTAGTTCTTCTCCGGATCCACTTCCACGATCGTGGTGTCCACGGCGCCGGGGAGAATCACAGGCTGATCCATGCGACCGAAGATGTCCTGCAGCGTTCGCCACCCGCTGGTCAGCGTGACGCCGCTGTAGCGCGGCGGGATCGGACCATCGCCGACAAGGAATGACATTTCGGCGGGCGTGGACTGCTGACGCAGCGGCGTCGTGTCCACGGTCATCAGCGGTTCACTGCGAAGCGGAGATTCGATCTCCGGATTCGTCGCCTCGGGACCCTCAACATTCATCGACGTATTGGCGCTCGACGTCGCTTTCGACTTGGCCGAGTCGGCCAGCGACATTGGATCGAGGAACCAGTTGCTGGCAGGCGACGGGAAGTCATTCGTCGTGGTGTCCACGTGCTGAGGTGCATCAGTGCTGAACTCGGTCGTTGTGTTCGGCTTGTGCGGTCCAGGGTGAGAGGACGCGCTGATCAATTTGTCCAGAAGCGCGGTTTCGAATTCGCGCCGGGGCGGAGCAGGCTTGGACATCTCGATTGGGGCGAATTCAACCGGACCTTCATCGACAGGTGTGTCAACGGCATCATTCTCGGTTGGCGTCATCGTCAGCGTGAGCTGCAAGTCGTTCACTTCCGCCGCGTGAGGGCTGCTTTCACCCGCGACCGGCAGGTCGAGGAAAGGAAGGAAGGGTGACGTCGGCGTTTGCGCCACGGAATCATCTTCTGCGTCGGTCGTGGTGGCCGAGGGCGCGGCCTTTGTTGCTGACGTGGTCTTTGCGTCCTTCGTTTCCTTGGGCGTCTGGGGCGGCACAACGCTCTTCGGCGAGAAGCCCATGTTCATCGGCGACGTTTCGTACTCACGATCCATCACGCGGTCGAGGATGCTGCGCGACGGCCAGTGCTCCTGCTTGCCCAGAAGATCTTCACGGAGTTCGATGGCTTCAGGCTGGTTCGGATTCAGGTTCAGCGAACGGCGGAGCTTCCACAGCGCCTTCTCCGTATCGCCTTCCTGCACCAGTCGCTCGGCCTCAACATTGAGTTTGGCGGTCATGCGATCGCGGCTCCAAGGGAGCAAGCCGGTGCGGGTGCCGGTGCGAACACGATCAAGCGCCTGCGTCGCGGCGTCACCCTGCGCAATGAGCACTTCGTCATTCATGATCGTGGGTGTGACCATGAAGATGATCTCAGCGCGATCGGTTGAGTCATCGTGGCCGCGGAAAGCCGCGCCGATGATCGGCAGGTCGCCGATCCACGGCACCTGACGACGACCAACGACGGTGGTCTCTTTAAAGAGGCCACCGAGAACGATGGTGGCGCCGTCACGCACGATGACGTTGGTGGTCAACTCCTGCGTGATTTCATCAGGAATGGTGACATTGGCGCCGTTCGAATCAGTCGCCTGGCGAATGACGCCTTCGGAGACAGACGGATTCAGCTCCATGCGGATGTCGCCGTTCGTCGAGATGAACGGGCGGAAGGAAAGCTGAGTACCCGTGTCAAGAAACTCGACGGACTGCGTCGTTGACGTTTCGGTGCTGGTCGTGTTCAGGTAGCCGACTCGCTCACCGACGAGAACGCGCGCCGGGGCACGGTTCACGGCGAGAATTTTCGGATTCGAGAGCACGGTCGTGTCCGAGACTTCATCCAGCAGCTTCACGAAGAGAGCGAAGTCATCTTCGATAACGGCGACCTTGAAGCCGCCGGGGCCGGCGGTGTTGCCGACGGTGGACGCGCCACCAATGGCCTGGTTGTTGGCGGGGCTGACGCCTTCACCCGCAGCGCCCGTACCACCCCGAATTAGAGCGTTCGCGACACCGAGCGGACCGCCTGCGGTGATGAAGTCCGTGAAGTTGATGTCGTTGAGGAAGGAGAAGTCCACGCCGAACGCATTGGCTTCCGTCAGAGCCGTCTGGAGAATGGTCGCTTCAACAAGGACCTGCGACGGCTTGGTGTCGAGCTGCTTGATCAGCTTCTCGATTTCCTCAACGTGCTCGGGGTAATCAAAGAGCACCATGGTCGCCGAGAGCGCAAACTGCTCATCGCCGATTGGGTTGTCATCGGGGACATTGAAGAGGTCCACATCGCCGTTGGTCTTGATCTGACCAATTTCCGAAAGGAGCGGCGAGCAGAACTCTGCGGCGTCATTTGCGTTGAGATAATTGAGCTGCACAACTTTGGAAACGGGAATGCGGTTGGCTTGCTCGATCTGAGCGATCTCTTCGAGCGTGTAGACATAAATAAAGTTGCCTCGCTCGAGGTATCCGTAGCCGTTGATGTTCAAGATCGCTTCGAGCGCTTCATGAAACGTGACGTTGTAAAGGTCGGCTGTGACGGTCGCCGAAACGTCGCTGCTCATGACGATGTTGCGCTCGCTCTGAATCGAGAGCATCTGCAACACGTTGCCGAGGCTTTCGTCCTGCACGTGGAGATCCACGGTCAGGTATTCGGAGACCTCAACGCCACTGGTCGCGGTCGACTGGGCGGTGTTGAACGGATCGCGCTCCTGGGCGATCGCGCCGGAAGCGATCACGCCGGCGAGGGCACAGGCGCAGGCGCGGCCGGCGCAAGCGGCCAGAAGTCCGGGACGCGTTGTTGTGGTGCAGCTCATAACCTCGACTCCTCCATCCGTCGCCTGTGCATGCGAGCGACGGGGTGATGCGTTCATCGCCTCATTCGTTCGTTCAATTCGATCGCGCGATTGTCACGCGCACGTGTTCCTTCTCGAGCTCCACTTCGCGAGCGCGGATGGCGATCACGGTGAATCCTGCAACGGTGTTTCCAACACGCACGACCGTGGCGCCGCTGCGCGACGTGTCGTCCGATTCGATCACTGCGGTTGGATTCGCTCCGATCATGGTGCTCCTCAACTGAAGCCGCGCCGCTTCACTTGCGACACGCTCTTCGATGGTCTGCGCCGCTATCACGGCTGGACGCAGGGATTTGTCGACTTTTCCGCCAGCGGACTTTGGGGTCCCCATATCGTTCGGTTCGGTCTGGGGGGACGAGGCAAGCAGTGCGTCCGAGAGCATGAACAAGTCACGCTGCAGTTCGGGCGGAGGCGCCATTTCAACGACACGCGTGCGCGTTAAACGCGGCGCATCTTTCTCGGCCTTTGCGCTTTTTTCGGCGCGTTTTTTCCCGGATTCCGTCATGCGCGTTTTGCTTGACGCGTTTGCGCTTTTTGGTCCGGAGGTGATCGCGGCTCGCAGCCATAGGCCCCCAGCGACCAGGACCAACGACCCGAGGACCGACGCTTTCTTGCGATCCGAGGTGAGAATCGCCCATGCTTCCAGCAGTTGGTTCTTCATGACGGATCCTCCTCGCCGGCGCTGGCGACCTCGGTCGTTTCGCCAAAACGATTGGCATCGAAGAACACGTTGAGAATCAGTTCGGCCTCGACCGTCGCTTCGTGGGAGGCAAGCCGGTCGGCAGCCGTGCGGCGCGGGGTCTCGATCTTCACGCGCAGAATGCGCACGAGTCGCGGGAGTGACTCCAGCCACTCGATGGCGTCCTGCACACCCAGAAACGGCCCCTTCATGCGGACCGTCATGGGCGCGGACATCGCGTTGCCGACGTCCTCGACCCCGCCCGTCGTGATTTCACGCTCGGTCATGCCGAGAAGATCGAGTCGCGACGTCAATTGACGGATAAGTCCGGCAATGTCGTTTCTGGTGGGAATTTCCTTGATGGCAGACGTCGCGATGACCTGAGCCGCACCGAGGCGCTCTTCAAGTCGGGCGATCTCGGCGGCGCCGTTGTCGGCGCGTTGGGCTCGATCACGCAATGACTCCGCTTCGTCTTTCAGTTCACCTATGGCGCTGACGCGAGGCAAGACGCCCACAAGGACGCCCATCACGACGAGCAGCACAAAGCCAACTGGCAACCAGATGCGATGTGACCGGCTCATGCGCCCTCCTCATCGCGATTGATTTCATACGTGGCATCAAGGTCGACTTGGCAGGTGACGCCGAACTCGCGCGCCGACGTGTCGCCGATCTGTGCTTTTCGGGCGTAGTCCACCGTGATGGTGGCGAACAGCTTGTGCGATTGAAGTCCGGCGACGAATGAGGCCACGTCGAGATCGTCCGGAGCGATGCCGGCGATTTCGATGTACATCACGTCGTACAGAACACCGGCGCCACCGGACCGCCTGGAACCGCGTGAGCCGTCGGCACGGGGCGTCACGGAAATAGAGGTCAGCGTCACCGTTTCCGGGGCAACTTCTCCCATCGAACGAATGATGTCGCCAATGCGCACCGGCCACGCGAGCCGGTCATGCCGCGCAATGAGTGACTCATAGCGATCGATGTCTTGCGTGATAGCTTGCGCCTGGCGCTGCTGGTCCGCATCAAGCTGCACTTGCTGCAGGAGATAGTCAACACGGCGCTGCGACCGCTGATTGGCGATTGACAGGACGGCAATCACCGCGATGAGCACGGCGCAGGTCACGACATAGCTCGAGATCCAGAGCTGGATGCGGCGACGCCGGTGAAGGCTCTGCCGGCATGACTCGGGTGTCAGGTCGATCAGCGGAATCATGCCGCCTGCCTCCCTTCGACATCTTGTTCGGGAGCTTCCGTTGGCGCGGCTTCTCGGCCCTTCTCCGAAGCGACCACCAAGCGTCGCTCAATCGAAACGTTTGAATCTCGCAGGGAGAGCCCGGCCGCCGCGGACCATTCCGGAAACAGCGATTTGTCTTGACCCTGAAGGGTTCCCCCAAGGCTGATGCCTTCGAGTGATTCGCCCGCGTACGTCGGCAACCCGATGCCGCGCTGCATGTGTGACACCAGGTGCGGTTCGCCGGCTTCTCCACCGACGATCAGCGCAAACTGCGGACGGGCGCCAGTAAAGCTCACGGCGTAATAGCGCACGCACATGGCGATCTCGCGGGAGAGTTCATCCACGACGGGACGAATCGCTTCGAAAATTGCCTGTTCAGTGCGATCGTCAAGTATGCCGTCGATTTGGCGCCGGCCGGGTTGAATGCGCTGCCGGCGCAAGTCCCAGGCGGCTTGCGCGTCAAGCCCGAGGCGTTCAGCGACCAGTTCATTCATGCGCCGACCACCGAGTGTCAGCGTCTTGTAGAAGGCAATGGTGGAGCCGCGCAGAATGAGCAGGTCCGTCGAGCCGTAACCAATGTCGATTAGCAAACGAGTGACCGTGGAATCGGACGAGCGCCGACCTGCCCGCTCAAAACAGCGAGCGCTGGCGACGAAGGACGGCTCAACAGCGACAGGTCGGAATCCCATATCGGACACGCCTTCGATGAGCCATTCGAGCGCTTCGGTGAGCGCTCCAACCACAATCACTTCATCGCGAAGCTGATCGCTCTGGCGCACTTCGCCGGCTCGAATCCAACCAATTTCTGATTGCTGTTCGGGTGCAAAGCCGAGTCGGTCGCGCGCCTCAAGAGCAACTGCCGCGTCCGCTTCCTCAACTGGCATGCGCGGCTGTCGGATTGATCGGATGCGAAGCAGATCCTGCCCGAGTCCGATCACACATCGACGACCGTGAAATCCTCCAACGGACCATCGGCGCCGGAGCGCCTCCATGATCGGACCGAGCCGATCCTGCGGCCGCTCCTCATCTAGCGCCGCGGGCGCTTCGATGCGCATGGCATCCACGACCGCGAGCCCTTCACCTTGCGTGCGCAACTGAAGCAGCTTGGCGCCCGTTGCGGACAGGTCCAGACCGATCGGAAGGTATGAGGATGTCATCCAACTCGGCGTCTTCATCTTCCCTCTCTCACGTCCGTGCGCGGCGGCGGTCCGTTGTCACGGATCGACGCGAACAACCTCCACACGCCCTGTGAACGGCTCGACCGAAACCTGAAACGCTGAATCCGTTCCAACAATGCGGAGCGATCCTCCGGCTCCGGGTTCATCACTGGTCAGATTCAGCACTGGTCCGCCAAGCTCATCGAAGATGAGCAGCGCGCCGTTGTTGAAATTCACCTGGTCGATCTGAGCGCCGGCAAACTGCTCGTCATTGAAGTTCCGCGACATCGGGCGACCGTGGTCAAGCGGATCGAAGAGCACGTCAACGGGGCTGGCGATGTCGATCGCCGCAGCGCCCGGAGGCGGCGCGAAGATCGTGTAGCCGTTGCCTTCCACGACGGTCCACGCGCCATCTTCATCCTGCTGGGCGACGCGACCGAACGCCATCACGAAGCGCGACTGGTTCGCCAGCGCTTCGGACTGGATGTACGTCACGTCACCGACGAGCGTGCGGACGGACGCCTGAATGCGCAGCACACCGACATTCGCCATTGACGGAATCACCATGACTCCGGCAATGCCGAGGATGACGACGACGATCAGCACCTCGATGAGGGTGACGCCGCGTCGTGGCGCGCGGGAGGCGCCGGTCAGATTGTCGATTCGCGTTGCGGGCATGGAACGTTGCTCCGATCCCCCGGACGTTGACGAGCGCGGCTTAGTCTTCCTGGCCAGCCGGCATCTGAATGACCTTCACTTCGAACGGTCGACTCAGTTTTTCGTTGAGCGCATCGAGTTTCAGATTCACTCGGCGCAATTCCTTGATCATGTCATTGCGCTGATCAGCCGGGTTCACGACACCCTGCGGACGGTGCGCCTGGCTGGGTCCGGCCGTGGCCGGTGACGGCGGCGTCCACTGAAACATGACGGCGGCGATCAACACCGCGTTGAGCGTGAGAAGGGCTCCCGTTGCTCGTCGTGACTCAATTCCGGTACGGGCCTTCGACATGACTACTTCTCCTGCCTGAGCCCTGGTCGATCACCGCGATCGAGAAACGGCGGGCAGCGTGACCACAAACATCGCCTCAACGTGAGACGCTTCAATTTCTTCGGGGTTATCCGGGGCAAAGGTGAGAGCCACGGAGAGGGCGGCGGTTCCGTCATCTCGCCTGACCGACGTGATCCGCATGGCCGTCACATTTGTCGTGACCACCGTCTGCTCCACATCGGGGCGTCGCCTCCAATCCAGCGCGAACGTGTCCGAAAACAGTGCGGCTGACGGGAGCGGCATTGCATCATCTGTCTCAACGATTGCTCGCATGGCGATGACGGCTTCGAGCAGCGGCGCGTGACTGATAATCAGAACTTCACTGTCGTTGACGACGCCTCGGTTGCGTTGGTCGCCGGTCCAGAGAAGGAGTTCGGTGGCGCCACTGACCTCTCGGACGTCAATGACCGCGTGGGACGATTGAATGAGCCTCTTCAGGGCATCGACGATGCGAGCGCGTTCTTCCGAGAGCGAGGCAAAGTTGGTTTGATCGTCATCGTCAGTCGCATCCATGGACAGAACCGTGTTGGGGCGGACGACGAAACCAAGGGCGGTCAATCCAACAGCGCTGCCGATGGCGATGACGGACGCCGCAGCAACGTTCTGGCCGACGAGGCCGGTCAATTTTGAGATGGGATTGAACACGCTCCTGCTTCCTCCACCTTCGCGGGCATGTGGAGTCATCGGCGTGATGGCAAGCGGGGATAGCGGCAACGCCGGTGCGGTGTGCGGGAACGGGTTCAACCTTGTCGAATGCGCGATCTTGCGAGTTTTCGGATGAAGAACTTCGCGTTGTGTTCAGCGCAATAAAAAACGGCCGAGATCGGTAGACCTCGGCCGTTGGATTCAGACAGTTTGAATCGAAAACCTAGACTTAGCCGCCGCCGCCGGCGTCGAACGGATCAAGTGCAACATAATCATTGCCGTCTTCATCCTGTTCGTTGGCGAGCAGGTTGGTGGCGTTGTTGTAGCCACAGGCAAAGACTTCACCGGAGTTGGAGTCATAACCCCAACCTGCAGCCGTACCATCAGTCACCGGGTCGCCTTCGTAGGCATCAACTTCGACGGCCGTGGAACGGGTGTAGCCGTTGTTGGGCTCGTCCTTCAGGAAGTCCTCCTCAACGAGGACGCCCCAGCCGCTGTGATCGGCGCCGCCAAGCGGGCTGTCTGCATCGTCGTGCGGCAGTGTGCCTGTCTCTTGCACACGATAAAGCTCGACCTGTGCATTGATGGTCTGGAGCTGGCTGGCAAGCGCACCCTTGACGGCTTGCTGGCTGGCGTTTGTGAACTGGGGCACGACGATTGCCGCCAGGATCCCGAGGATCACGACGACAATCAGAATCTCGACCAGTGTGAATCCCTTGTTCCGTGGCTTCTGCATCGGCTTCACTCCTCACTGACAATTGGCTCGGCGCCGTTCCCTTCGGCACGAATATCCGCGGCCTCCACAGCCGACGGATCGCGCCCGCGGCACGGCGCGGGCCGCATTCATCGTCGGCGGGGACCTGTGGCGGCTTGATCGCCGTCGATATCCGAACTTTCCCCCGGTCGTTACAAACGGATCAATGCATAAAGACAAACGCCGCAGTGAACTACGGCGCTGTCATTGAATAGTTTCGATGGTGAATTCCGACTTATCGGGTCACGAGGATCAAGTCGAGGATCTCGCCGCCCTGGAGGTTTAGAGCGCCCATAAGTGCTGCTGCGGCCGTGGCGACCTGCGTGTCGTCACTGGTTGTGAGTTCAACGAGTCGCTGGATGTGGCGGCGCTCAAGCAGATTTCCGAATGCTTTCGCCGACCTTGTGACCTTCTCCAGAAGAAGAACTTCAGTTTCGCCGTCAGCGGCGAGAGCCGCGTCCATCAATGCGATCTGGGCACGGCGCTGACCGATTCGGGCCAGCACATCGGCGACCTCAAGTTGCACATCCCCATCCGTTGATTCGAGCGCGCCGATCAACGGAAGAGCGGCGTCGCTGACTGAGAGCGATGAACTTCCACTGATGGCAAGGTCGCGGAGGACGGCGAGAGAGTCGAGCGCGTACTGCCGCGCCTGGTCTTCGGAGATCAGCGGGCCGGAGCCTTCGAGCACGAGCTGCATGGTCGCTTCGACGAGTTGATCGTCGGAGATTCCTTCGCGGCGGACTTCGGTCAGTGGCTCATTCTCGAATCGGAAGTGGAGTTCACTCCAGCCGGAGGCAGGAAGCACACCGAGAACTGGCGTCGCGCGAAGTTTCGGATGCGATCGTGATTCGGTGATTGTTGAGTCAACGAGTGTGGTCAGGCCATCGACGACGACGAGATCGACGCCGGGCGCTTCGGCAATGGCCGAGGCCACGCCGGCAAGGGACGCCGCAGGCGGAAGCACTTCGTAGCCTTCGCCCTGGAGCAGTGTTGCAATTGCCTGTTGCCGTTCGACATTTGATGCAATGACCACCGCGTACTGCGTAGAGGCATCGCGAATGGCGGATGCCAGCAGCGGCGTGACGCGGTCGGCGCCGGGGAAAGGTTCGACCGGATTGGCGGCGCCAAGGGCCAAGGCCGCTTCGTATTGCACGCGACGATCGGGATAGGACAGCGCATCGATCAATGGCTTGCTGGCGCCGAGACCTTCCCAAAGACCGGCGCCACCGGCGCTGCGGCGCAGCGCTTGAATGGCGCGGCGGGCCAAGGGCGTATCGCGATCTTCAAGCGCCATGGCGAGCACATCCTGCGTGACGCGCGGACCGGCTGCGACGGCAAAGTAGAGGGCGTCGCGACGGTCGGAGGAATACACCGGATTTTCGTAGCCGTCCGGAGTGTCAATCTCTCGTGAGAAATTCGCGGCGATCCAGAGCGAAACAGCGCGGCTGTTGGTCGGATCCAATTCGAGGGCCGTTTCCGCCAACTGCATGGCGCGGGTTTCGTGGAACACTTCGGTGCGAATCGGCGTTGCATAGAGGCCGAGCGCTGGGTCGAACGTCCAATCGAGCTGATGCTGCTCGTTGGGGAATCGGGTGAGGCTTCGCGAATGGTCGTAATAGTCTTCTGCGAGCAGGAGATAGAGGTCGCTCAATTGAAGATTGGGATTGAATGAGCCGCTGATGCGCGCGATGGCGCGCTCGGCAGCGACACGCGTCGCGGACGCTTCGGTCGTGTATGCGAGTTCGTAGAGCGGGGCCAGCGCCGAAGGATGTTGAATCTGACCGAGGATTGCAGCGAGTCGTTCCTGCAGCACCGGATCAACCGAGAGCAGCACGGCGGACAGCGGTGCGACACCATCGGCCCCCATGCTGACGAAGACGCGTTCGACTTCGGCTTCCAGCGCCGGGTTGCTTTTGGCGACCAGCACCTGCATGAGTTGCGGCGTTGCGTATTCACCAGCGAACTGAAGGCGCTGACGCGCGAGGATGCGTCCGCGCTGATTGCCGGACAACATGTTGATGTTGCGTGCGATCTCGTCCGGGTTGCGGGCTTTGTCTTTGCGGCCCTGCTGGTAGAGCTGCTCAAGCTGAGCCGCGACGGATTCAACGCCGTCAATAAAGAGACCTTTGCGGACGGCGTTCTCGAAGCCTTCAACGCCGAAGCGTGAGTCTTCGACAAGGCCAACGAATTCTTCCGGGGTCAGGCTGCGCGCGATGAGCGCGGCGCCGGACGCATCGGCGAGTGTGTCCTGACGGGTGATGACGTAATGCCGGAAGTCATCCAGCAATTCGTTATTGGTCGGTTGGCGGTCTTGCCCGAGCGCCGCCGGCGACAGGATCGCCAGCATCGCAAACAGGCCGAGAAGAATCGGTCGCAGAAGGCTCGGCACGGTTGGTTCCTCTTCTTCGATTCGAGGCTCGGGAGGCAATTACACGGTCGAGACGTCGCCTATGGGACGCACCGACACCCTGCGGCGGACGCCGATGCCGAGCTATACGCCCGGCGGACGGCGATGGATCCCGCAAATCATGCGGCTAGGCACTGTACCGGGCCTGCGAGAGAACGGTCAATTCACGGTCTCACCGGCTCGGCCCATGTGGTGATTGACGATGAGTTCTCGGAAGGACCGGCATAACACGTCCCGATAGCGCGATTTGTGCGCCAGTCAGTGTGTGGCGGCTTCAGTCGCCTGCGCGATCCGCCGATTCGTCACAAGCCCACGACGCGAGCCGCGTCTGGGACAACCGGAGGCGATCGATGCAGCACGAAAAAGAAGTTCTCACGACGGGCGAAGTCGCCAAGATCTGCAATGTCGCCCCGCGTACGGTCAGCAAATGGTTCGACTCCGGCCAGCTCAAGGGCTATCGGATTCCCGGATCGAAGGACCGCCGCATTCCGGTGTCGCAACTCGTCCGGTTCATGAAGGATCACAAGATCCCGCTCGATGGGCTGAGCACGGGTCAGATCCGAGTGCTCATTGTGGACCAGGATCAGGAGATTCTGACCACGATGAAGCAGCTCCTGAAGGAGCAGACGAGCTATGACGTGGGCGTCGCCTGCGGCGGCTTTGAAGCGGGTCTGCTTTGCCAGCGTGTGAAGCCGCACGTGTTGCTGCTCGATCTCCACCTTGAAGGCGGGGACGCGAAACACATCGCTGAGCTCGTGCGTTCCACGGACGACCTGCAACTTACGCGCATCATCGCCATGACCAGCCGACTGACGGACGGCCAGATTGCGCAGCTTCGGAGCCAGGGCTTCGATAGCGTGCTGAAGAAGCCGTTCCAGTTGCGCCAGGTGGTGGATGCGATCGAGAAAGCCAGCTCGATCATTCACTGAATCACAAGTGTTATTTCACCGTGGGCATCCACGCGGCGAGGAGATCACGCGCCGACTTCAGGTCGTGCTTGTCGATCATCTCCGTGACGGTGTGGATGTAGCGCGTGCCAACAATCACGCCCGCTGCGCGTGCGCCGGCGCCCGCTTGTTGGGCGGCAGCGCCATCCTGTCCGCCACGCGGAAGGATGGTGCGCTGGACGTCGATCTTGTTCTTTTTCGCGACGTCTTCGAGGTCGTTGATTAAGCGGTAGTCGCTGACGATGGATGCATCCATCATGTGAAGGCCGGCGCCGTCGCCTTGCTTGGTGACGCGTTCTTCTTCCGGCACGCCGGGTGTATCGCAGGCAAGTGAGACGTCGAGGCCGATGCCAATATGCGGCATCACACCAAAGCTCGCGGTGCGAGCGCCGCGCAGGCCGATTTCTTCCTGCACCGTGAACGCCACCGTGATCTGGCACTGATGCGCCGTCTTTGCTTTGTCAATGGCGCGAACGGATTCAATACCAAGCCAGCACGCAATGCGG
Source organism: Phycisphaerales bacterium (assembly GCA_029260345.1). GTDB lineage: Bacteria > Planctomycetota > Phycisphaerae > Phycisphaerales > UBA1924 > OFTM186. The sequence continues at coordinate 737,665 of JAJDDK010000006.1, forward strand.
TTGTCGAGCGCTTTGGAGACGAGCTTGTCCCCCACTTCGGCGAACGGTTCGTTGAGCACGACCATGTCGCCGATCGTGACCATCTTTTTCACTTTGTCGCCGGGCAATCCCAGATCGATAAAGAACTCACTGATTTCGGGGACTTTTTTCTTGTCCTCTTCCGATGCGATGTGAACAGGCTTGCCGCCGGGGTTCATAACGCCGAGGAGGTCACCGTTCTTGCGCGTGCAAACCAGAACTCGCCGGCTGAACAGGTTGCGGGTGTCGAAGCCACCGGCAGGATTCACACGGATGAAGCCGCGATCGTCAATGTGCTTGACGTAGAACCCGATCTCATCCATGTGGCTCAGCAGCATGACGCGAGTGGCGTCATCCGAGTCTTTCGCAGCCTTGCCATCAAGGCGCGGGTGGCGCGTGCAGACCAGCGAGCCCATCGGGTCGGTCCGGACCTCATCGAAGAGCCCCTTTATTTCCCCCTCGATGAGTTCACGGACGCGCTCCTCGCGGCCGGGGATTCCGGGGGTTTCACACAATCGCTTCAGCAGGTCGATGTTCACGTCCGTCTCCTGATTCGGTGGTGGCCGCGCGTGCGGCGAGCCGCGAACCCTATCATTTTTCGCCGAGAGGAGAAATGGCATGACTGAGCGGTCTGATCCGCTACGCACGATGCATCGCGAAGCCGAAGCCGCGTTTACGGAGTTCCCTCCGCCGGACTCGGTCTTCGCGTCGAGCGAAAGTGCGAATCATGTCGTGGCTGGATTTGGCGATCCCGACGCGGAACGTGCCGCATTGCGTCTTGGCGGGGCATTGATCGACCTCTCGTGGAAACGCGTTATTCATGCGACGGGGGACGATCGGCTGGATTTTCTCAATCGAATGCTGACGCAGGAACTCAAAGGCATGCGGCCAGGTCAGGCGTCCAACGCATTCTGGTTGAATCGCAAAGGTCGAATCGAAGCGGATATTCGACTGCTCCACGCAGAGCAGGAAACGTGGCTGGAAGTTGACGCTCCGATACTCGACAACGCGCTCTCGACGTTGTCGTCATTCGTCATCATTGAGGATGTCGAACTCCAAAGCGCTGCAAGCCAGTGGCGGACACTTGCGCTTGCAGGGCCGCGGGCGCACGATTGGCTGACCGCGGCGACGAATGAGAAATGGATGGACGCTGCGCCCGGCGCCTGGCGAATCGTGCACCTTGCCGGCGCCGAAGTCATGGTGGATTTCGATGATGCCTATGGGTCACCGGGATTTCGACTGCTCATCCCTAGCGATCACGTGCTGGCCGTGCACCGACATCTCAATGAAGTCGGGGCTTCATTGAATAGCGATGCGACGCGCGCTTGCCGCATGGTGGGCTGGGATGCGTTCGATGAACGGCGCACCGAAATGGCCAAGCCGATGTTTTTGATTGACTACGGCACGACGTCGCTTCCCCATGAGACGGGAGTGTTACAGTCGCGCGTTTCGTTCACCAAAGGGTGCTTTCTTGGGCAGGAAGTTGTGGCGCGAATGCAGTCGCTTGGGCAGCCGAAACAGAAGTGTGTTGCGTTGCGGATTGGCACGCAGGACACAATACATCGCGGCGACAAGCTCTATCCCAAGGGCGCCGCGGAGGCGGATGCGATCGGCGTGATCACCAGCGCAGCGAATTCAATCGACGAACAGACGATTGCGCTTGCACAGGTCAAAACGAAATTCGCTATCGAGGGCCAGCTATTACAACTCACCAATCGGGTAGAGGCGATGGTGCATCTTGCACCCGGTCTGTGAACTGTCAGGCAACCGATTATTTGTCCGACTTTAGAAGCGCCAGCAACGCCATAAAAATCATGGGACCGCCGATCACGATGGCGGCCAGCGCGATCGTGAGGAGTGATGATGTGTCAACATAGACATCTCCATCATTCCAATTCCACATCATGATCGGCACGGCAAGGATAACGATGCCGATGGCTAACAGGAGCGGCGCCGGGATGCGCGACTTGGGCAATTGAAATTCGGGGCCGCCCGGCGTCGACGGATCACCCGTGTCCACCTGCGACCAGTCGATGTCAATAGATTCTTCCCGCACGTCGCGCAGCGCGGCCGCAGCGCGATCCGCTTCGCAACGCCGCACGACGATTTGAATGGGCTGATTCAGCGCCGGCCCGTAAATCGACAGCACGGATCCGACTGCGTCGAACACACGAGCTTCGATGCCGCGTTCGCGCAGTGTTGAGGCAATCAGCCCCGCTTCTGCATCAGTGAGCGCGGTCGCAACGACCACAGGCGCATTGGGATCTTTTGCCATGATGCCTCGACGCGATTCTAGACCATCGGAGTCCCGAAAGGGCAACTCATCCCCACCACCGATCCCCCCACAATGCGATGTTGATCATCGGCCAGGCCAGGCGCCATTGTTCTGTGGGAGCCGCCGCGACGGTTTCGATTGCGTCCGTTGTGAATAAGGCTTGCGCCAATGGCGAATCTCGAAGCTGGGGCGCCATTTCCGCAATCCAGCTCTGAAACGGCAATGGAAAACTCGCTTTTGGTCGGTGCAATGCCAATTCCGGAATACGGCCGGCAAACGCTGATCGCAGTGCAATCTTTGCTTGCACACCGGCGTGAACGGCGACGCCGCCGCCAGCGTCCGACGACTGGTCATCAGGAATGAACTTGCGATTCATGGGCAGTGCGCATGCCAATTCGGCGACGCGAACATCCGCCAGCGGGGTGCGCCCTTCCACGCCGGCGAGCATGGTGGCGGTGTCGAGGCGCTGGAGCAAACCGGCGAGGTTTACTTTCTGTAGAAACCGTAAATGCGCTTCGGCCGGATCAGCAAACGGGCCTGCCTCTTGTTCGCACGTGGCAAAGATGTTGTCGTACACCGCTCCGAGATGTGCGTCCTGCTCGACTGCTGACCAAACGTTGGAGTGAAACAGAATCGATTTAGCGCGGCTCGGCGCCCACGCGTTGGATTCAAGTTGAAAGCGCCCACCGATGGAGCGTGATTCATCCATGCGCGAAAATTGCCACGCGGCGAGCATCGGCGCGTCGTAGCCGGCAAAAAACTCGTCTGCGCCTTCTCCACTGATGGTGACAATGCAGCCGTCAGCGCGGAGCCGCGCCGCGACGGCATGAATGGCGACCTCATTGGGTGTGGAGAGTGGCACACCCAGCGCGTGAATCATCGCAGGCCAGTGTTCGCAGAAATAGTCTTGAGTGAGAACGGCCTGGTCATGTGAGACCTTGAGTTCTTCGGCGATTGTGCGAGCGCACGCGAGATCGGTGTCCTCGCCGTCGGTGCGGGCCCCGGCGCAGTACGTTCGCAACTGTTGGATGTGCTGATGCGCGATTGACGTAGTGATCGTGCTGTCGAGGCCGCCGGAGAGCAATGCGCAGACTGGGACGTCCGCGCAAAGGTGAGATTCGACGGACGATTCAATCGCACGTCGAACCAATTCATCAGAGCAATCAGATTCGCTCGATTCCGGGGCGCTCCAAAACGATCGTGAACTCAATTGCAACTCATCGCCGGCGCTGTCGATTGAAATGATTTGTCCCGGCTCAACTGCGAATATACCTTCAAACAAGGTATCGGCGCCGATCACGGTGCGAATCGTCGTGAGATACGCGCTGACCATGGCGAGGTTCGGCTGCGCGGACCATTGCGGGTGTGCGAGGATGGCGGTTGGTTCGCTGGCATATACGAATTCACCAGCAACGTGGCCGAAGTACAGCGGCTTGATCCCCAGTGGATCGCGCGCAAGTGTCAATCGTTTTCGCGGACTGTCCCACCATGCGAGGGCAAACATGCCTCGAAATCGTTCGATGGCACGCTCCCCCCACAACTCCAGCGCACGAAACACTGTTTCGGTGTCGCACTGCGTTCGAAACGGGCGACGATCAAAGGTGAGGATTTCGCGCCGCAGTTCTTCGTCGTTGTAGAGCTCGCCGTTGTAGACCAGCGCGCGGAGGCCGCAATTGGAGAGCATGGGCTGGAGCGCCTCATCGCCGAGGTGGCGCACAGCAAGACGGCGATGCGCGAGGATCGCGTTCTCGTGGCGCCAAAGGCCGGCGCCGTCCGGGCCACGATGCGCCAATTGATCGCGCATGGCGATCATCTGAGCATCCGTGACCGATGGACACGTTCCGGAACGAGCAAGAATTCCCAGAAGTCCGCACATGGGTGTGCTATCGGTTCGCACCGTCGGCGGCGGTGAAACTCCAGAACCCCGACGAAGCGGACTGCTCCCCTCGATAGGTGCACGTGGACTGCTCCCAGGCGATGGTCAATTTCATGTGCGTCAATTCGATCACCGCTTCGATGACGCGGCCGGTCGCGATGCGTTCGACTGATCCGCGATTGTCGGACAGGTCCCCCTCGAATATGAGGTAGTGCCGCCGGTGATCCTGAATTCGCTCTGCCGCAAATGCTTTGGCTTGGCGCACATCGACATCGATCGGGATTCGAAATGCGATGAGCGCTCGCTCCTCCGGATTTTCCCCAGCGTGGCGCTCGATCAGCCAATCGAAATGCGGGCTGTCGGGGTCAGGGAGCCGATGGTGAAGAATGACCGCTCGACGCATGTGATTACGGTATCCGGGAGTTCCGGGCTGGTCGCCGCGAGCCGGATCGGTAGACTCGATGGGGAGCGGAATCTCCTGCGGCGGCCCGGGCCGCCCGACACCACCCGGACTTGAATGGAGTCCTGTCCGATGCGAACGCTGATCACTCTTGCACTCATTGTCATTTCCTTGGCGCCGATTGGCTGCGCAAGCCAGCGGGCGCTTCCCGTGGTCAGAGCGGACGGCGATCGTGCCTTTGACTACGGGCGCTATGAAGTCGCCAAGGCCGACTATCAGGAAGTCGTCGATCGAGCCCCGAATGACTGGGAATACCGCTTGCGGCTCGCAAACACGCTCATGGTTTTGGATCTGCCAAAGCAGGCGCAAGAGCAATTTGCGGTGCTGCAAGGCATGCGGCCGCAAGATGATGCGATCGTCGAGCGTTTCGCGCAATCAATGTACGAATCCGGCGATATGGATCGATTGATCTCGTTTTTGCAGCGTCGTGCCGAAGACACGCAGGCGGTCAACGACTATTTGCGGCTCGGTTGGTACGCCATTGAAACTGGCGATGCGGATCTGGCGCAGCGGGCCTTGCTGACGGCGGCGAGATTGGACGGCGGCACAACGGTCGAACCGCAACTCGCATTGGCGGATTTCTACCTGGCGGCCGGTGACCGGGCGGCCGCAATGCGGCGACTCCGCATGGCCCTGGGCATTGATCAGGACAATGAGGATGTGAAGCGGAAGATTCGGGCCATGGGTGAAATTCCCGGCCCGAGCTTCGCGTTGACCCCCGAAGAGGGCTGAATCGCTCAAAATTGGTCCTGAGGCGGGTTGCCGCCCCGCGAAGACTTTCTACACTTCATCCGGATGAACGGATGAAGCAGAACGGCCACTCCAATTCGGCGACCGGAAACAGCAGCCTTTCAACGGCTGACCGTCTGGGTGCGCTTGCAGAGCCATTGCGGCTGCGCTTGCTTCGCCTCTTGGAAAATCGCGAACTGACGGTTGGTGAACTGGCGAAAGTGCTGCAAACGCCGCAATCGACTGTCAGCCGCCATCTGAAGGTGCTTTCGCAGTCCGCTTGGCTGACCCGCCGCAGTGAAGGCACCGCGACGATGTACCAATTGCTCATTGATGACCTCAGCGGCGAATCGCGCCCCCTGTGGCTTGCGGTGCGCGACCAAGTCTGCACGACCGAACAAGCGGCGCAGGATGACCGGCGACTGGAAGCCGTTCTTGATGAACGTCGACTCGACAGCCGCTCATTCTTCGGGCGTGTGGCTGGCGAATGGGATGACGTGCGCCGCGAAATGTTTGGTCGCGGCTTTACGCCAGTCGCGCTGCTGGGATTGCTCAATTCAACATGGACCGTCGCCGACCTCGGTTGCGGCACAGGAAACGCCGCCGAACATTTGGCGCCGTTTGTGAAGCAGGTCATCGCGGTGGATCAATCGGCGCCGATGATCGACGCGGCCCGAAAACGTCTGGCGCGATTCTCGAACATTGATTTTCGCGCCGGCGATCTTGAATCACTTCCGATTGAAGACATGACTGCGGACGCAACGGTGACCACGCTCGTGCTTCACCACATTGAAGACCCGACAGACGCGATCGCGGAATCGCATCGTGTGTTGAAGCCGGGCGGCGTGGTGCTCATCGTTGACATGGCGGCACACGATCGCACGGATTTTCGGCGCACGATGGGCCACAAGCACCTTGGTTTTTCGAGTGCTGAGATCACCAGTTTCATGACCACCGCAGGTTTCCGTGATGTCCGCGTGCATTCACTTCCAAGCCAGACCGACGCCAAAGGCCCCGGCCTGTTCGTTGCGACCGGGCGTCGCGCTGTTCGTTAAGCAAGACCATTCACTGACAACACTCTCGAATTTACTCACACAGAGGAGCCAGAAACGTGACGACGATGGCCACGCCAAAGACTGAACCGAAAACACCGCCTCACAAGGTAAAAGATCTTTCTCTCGCCGATTGGGGTCGCAAGGAAATTCGCCTCGCTGAGCATGAGATGCCGGGCCTGATGGCTTGCCGCGCCGAACATGGCGGAACAAAGCCGCTCAAGGGCGACCGCATCATGGGCTCGCTGCACATGACGGTGCAGACCGCAGTTCTGATCGAAACGCTGACGGCCTTGGGCGCTGATGTGCGATGGGCGTCATGCAACATCTTCAGCACGCAGGATCACGCCGCGGCTGCGATCGCCGAGACCGGCGTTCCCGTGTTCGCCTGGAAGGGCGAAACGCTCGAGGAATATTGGTGGTGCACGCTTCAGGCGCTGACGTTCCCGGCGGATGAGAACGGCTCCAACGGGCCGTACACCATCGTCGATGATGGTGGCGATGCAACGCTGCTGATCATGGAAGGCGTCAAGGCTGAAAAGGCATTCGAGAAGGACGGAACGCTGCCCGATCCGTCTTCGACGAAGAATGCGGAATTCAAGGTTGTGCTCTCCGTTCTGCGTGAGAAGCTTCAGGAAGACCCGACGTTCTGGTCGCGCATGGCGCCGTACATTCGCGGCGTCAGTGAAGAGACCACAACCGGTGTGCTGCGCCTCTACCAATATGAGCAAAAGGGCCAGCTCCCTTTCCCCGCGATCAATGTGAACGACTCCGTCACCAAGGCGAAGTTCGACAACATCTACGGTTGCCGCCACTCGCTCGTCGATGGCATCAGCCGCGCCACGGACGTCCTGCTTTCCGGCAAGAAGTGCATGGTGCTCGGCTACGGCGACGTGGGCAAGGGCTGCGCGCAGGCGTTTGTTGGCCAGAAGGCGCGTGTTTACGTCACTGAGATTGACCCGATCTGTGCACTGCAGGCATGCATGGATGGGTATGAAGTCACGACGATCGAGAAATTCCTTGAGATCGGCGATGTCTTCATCACGGCGACGGGCAACAAGGACCTCATCACCGTCGATCACATGGCAAAGATGAAGGACAAGGCGATCATTGGCAACATCGGCCACTTCGACAATGAGATCGACATGGCCGGCCTTGAGGAATGGGTTGCCGATGGGCGCGTGACGCGCATCAACATCAAGCCGCAAGTTGATGAGTTCGTGTTCAAAGCAGACCCCGGCAAGGGCATCAAGGCGCACAGCGTTCTTGTCTTGGCCGAAGGTCGATTGCTGAACCTCGGCTGCGCAACCGGTCACCCGTCGTTCGTGATGTCCAACAGCTTCACCAACCAGACATTGGCGCAGATTGAACTGTGGAAGAACGCCAACGGCTATGAGAACAAGGTCTATCGTTTGCCGAAGCACCTTGATGAGCAAGTCGCGCGCCTGCACCTCGACCAACTCGGCGCGACGCTGACGACACTGTCTAAAGAGCAGGCCGATTACATCGGCGTGCCGGTGGATGGACCGTTCAAGAGCGATCACTACCGCTATTGATCGAGTCGAAATGAACCGAAAGACTCGGGGGCGAAAGCCTCCGTGTCTTTTTCCGTCGACTCAAGTTCGGCAACGCCCATGCACATCAACGACATCTTCAAAAAGCGACCGACCACGTTCAGCTTCGAGTTCTTCCCTCCGAAGACCGACGCCGGCGCCGAGAAGCTGTTTGCGACCATCAGCGAATTGCAGCCGCTGCGCCCCTCATTCGTCAGTGTCACGTACGGCGCCGGCGGGACGACGCGCGATGTGACGCGCCGACTGGTGCTGCGCATCATGCGCGAGACGGAGCTTGAGGTGACACCGCACTTGACGTGCGTCGGGCACACCGAAGCAGAGATTTACGACCTGATTGAGGACTACGCGAAGGCGGGCGTCTCGAATATTCTGGCGCTGGGCGGTGACCCGCCAGGGTCCGCGCCAAACTATAACCGTTCGCACGATGCGTTTCGATACGCTTCCACCCTCGTCGAATTTCTGCGGCAATTTCACAATCGCCACGGCGGGCAAGACATCGCCGATCAGCGCGGCTTCGGCATCGGTGTCGCCGGCTTCCCGGAAGGGCATCCCGCAACGCCAAACCGGCTCCTTGAGATTGAACATCTCAAGCGAAAAGTCGACGCCGGGGCGGATTATGTTGTCACGCAACTCTTCTTTGACAACCGCGACTTTTACGACTTCCGTGAGCGCTGCGAACTTGCGGGAATCACCGTGCCGATCATCGCCGGCATCATGCCGATCTCTTCCGGCAAGAACTTAAGACGCATGGCGGAACTCGCCTTGGGCGCCCGATATCCGGCGTCCCTGTTGCGAGCCATTAATCGCTGCGACGGTGACGAAGACGGCGTGAAGCGCGTTGGCCTGCACTGGGCGACGGAGCAGTGTCGTGACCTGCTTGATAACAACGTTCGGGGCATCCACTTTTACACCCTGAATTCTTCGACGGCGACGCGAGAGATCTACGCCAATCTGGGTGTGAAGGACTCGATTGCGCTCGCATGAGCATATTCGGACGTATCAGCCCTCCTCGCGCTTCGACGTAGGGTCCCCTTCCATTTGATTCAAGCCTCACACAGAACAGGGCTTTGGCTCCATTCTTGATGGGCCATTTGGCCGAATCCGGTATTTCTCTCTTCTCTCATCCTGAAACCTCGGGTAGATTCTCAAGATGTAGATGCTGGGCTTTCGACCCAGACTGTCGTCGAGGAAGAGTCCGAGAGAAACGTGGGGATCAAATCATGAGACCGAAATTTGCCCTGTCGGCGGCTGTGGCCGCTGTCACCGCGGTCACGTGTGCTACGCCGGCGCTTGCTGGCGGTCACAGTGTGGCTCGCGAATGGAATGAACAACTGCTCGCGGCGATCCGCAAGGATTTCGCCCGACCGACCGTTCACGCACGCAACCTGTTCCATATCTCTGTCGCCATGTGGGATGCATGGGCGGTGTACGACACGATCGCTGATCCATTCCTGATCGAGGAACGTCAGACCGTCAAGGACGTGCAGGCGGCGCGAGAGGAAGCCATCAGCTTTGCGGCTTACCGTGTGCTGAAATTCCGTTTCCAGAACTCGCCCGGCGCCGCAACGTCGTTGCCCGCGTTTGACGCGATGATGGACAGCCTTGGCTACGACAAGAACTTTACTTCGACGGTCGGCGATTCGCCGGCAGCCGTTGGCAATCGTTGCGCGACGGCCGTGCTCGCGTTTGGCGCGGCTGATAACTCAAACGAAGCCAATGGCTTCGTGAATCAGTTCTATGCGCCCGTCAATGAGCCGCTGGTTCCGCCATTGCCGGGCAACCCGGACATCACTGACCCGAATCGCTGGCAGCCGCTGGCGCTCGACTTTTTCGTCGATCAATCCGGCAACGTCATCATCGGCGGCTTCCCGGAAGCGCTCAGCCCGGAATGGGGCATCGTTTCTCCGTTCGGACTTGAGCCTGAGGATCTGACGATTTACCACCGCGACGGATTCGACTATTGGGTCTATTACGATCCGGGTGATCCGCCGTACCACGGCACGGCGACGGAGCAGGAATACAAGGACGGCTTCGTCCGAGTTGTGGAGTATTCCAGCAAGCTGGATCCGGCGAGCGGCCAGACGATCGACATCGGCCCGGGCGCGCGCGGCAACAATACTCCTGGCACCAATGACGGCAACGGCTACGACATGAACCCGGTGACGGGCATGCCATACACCCCGAATGTTGTTCCTGAAGGTGACTATTTCCGCGTCCTCGCAGAGTTCTGGGCGGACGGACCGGCGTCAGAGACACCCCCCGGTCACTGGTTCACCATCGCGAATTACGTATCGGATCACCCGCTGGTCGTGAAGCAACTCAATGGCCAAGGGCCAGTTCTTGATGACCTCGAGTGGGACGTAAAGCTTTATTTGACGCTCGGTGGCACGATGCACGATGTGGCGATCGCCGCGTGGGGCGTCAAGGGCTGGTACGACTACATTCGTCCCGTATCCGCCATTCGATTCATGGCTGATCTTGGTCAATCATCGGACCCGATGGGACCGTCCTATCACCCCGGCGGCATTCCGCTCGTCACTGATCTGGTTGAGGTCGTCACTTCGGCGACGACAGCACCCGGTGAGCGTCACGAGCATCTCGCTGGTGAAGAAGGCAAGATTGCCATCTATGCATGGAAGGGTCCGGACTTCATCGGCAATCCGATGTTTGACACCGCTGGCGTGGACTGGATTCTCGCCGAAAACTGGTGGCCCTATCAGCGACCGAGCTTCGTTTCGCCGCCGTTCCCCGGCTATGTTTCCGGTCACAGCACGTACAGCCGCGCGGCTGCGGAAATGATGTCACGCTTCACCGGTTCAGAGTTCTTCCCCGGAGGCATGGGCGTCTTTGATGCGCCGCAAAACGAATTCCTCGTTTTCGAGGAAGGTCCGAGCGTTGACATCGAATTGCAGTGGGCGAAGTACGCTGACGCGGCTGACGAGTGCAGCTTGTCACGCATCTACGGTGGTATTCACCCGCCGCAGGATGACATCCCAGGACGCCTCATGGGTCTTGAGATTGGACCCAATGGCTGGAATCACGCGCTCACGTACTTCCTCGGCACGGCGATCTGCCCAGGCGACCTCAACGGCGACGGCATGATCAATGGTTCGGACCTCGCGACGCTGCTTGCGAACTGGGGTGGTTCATTGTCCATCGCTGATCTCAATGGCGACGGGATTGTGAACGGCACTGACCTCGCAGGTCTGCTTGCTGCGTGGGGCAATTCCTGCCCGTGATCGCTTCAAGTTCTCAGTGACAAACAAAGGGGCGGATCACGTGTTGATCCGCCCCTTTTTCTTTTTTTGAGATTGCTCAGAGGCACGACGTCTCGTTCGTCGCGTTCCAGGTTTTAATCTTTGATTTCGAGCCGCATTCGCCGAGCAAGCGCCGTTGAAATCGGCGGGTATTTCATGTCAATGCGCGAGCCGCGGAATTCTTCGGGCGAGTGTCCGATGCGCTCACCAATGAAATCGATCAGCTTGGAATAGAACGGAATGTGCGGCGTCACGGCGCCGGCGGCGCCCTGCCCGAGCGCGAATGGTTGCTCGGTGATTGGGAGCGCCTCGAACTCAAGATCAGACTCTCGCGCAATGTGCCGATGCGTCAGCCGATCACAAAGAAATGTGTCCGGCAGATCCTCGGTTCGGATGTCTTCGTGGATGAACATGTCGAAGATCACGCGCTCTACCGGCGTCTCGAGCTGCACGTAAAACGTCGCAAAGTCATCCGCGGGCGAGGCATATCGCGAGAAGAGATGATGCAAGTACGAGCCAAAGACACAGTTCGTGCGTCCCTGATTGCCGACCGGACCGGCGGCGAGTTCGAACCGCTTGATGGCGCCCGCTTCGACGACATCGATTTGCAAATCATCCGGCGAGCAGAAACGAGCGATCAGTTGCCGCTCACCCTCGGAGTCAGATTCGTTGGGATCCAGCGGCTCCTTTATGAATTTCCGCGGCGCCCCTTCTTTGTCCTGAACTGTCTCATAGCTCAGAGGCCAGGGAATTTCACGCAAGCGGCGAAACCCGATGTATCCCGTCGTGTGCCCGACATCGAGCATGGACGGGTCATCTGCCGCCGGAAAAAGAAAGACAGAGACAAATCGAACCGCCGCTTGAACTCCCCACACGGAACAGGCGCCTTCAAAGAGCTTGCGTCGAGCACGCTCGACTTCGCCGGCGGATGGGCCTTCGTTGCGGTTGGCCATGAGCATCGCGAGCGTCTTGCGATCACCGGTGCATCGCCGCACCGCGGACTCAAACTCGCGAATGGCTTGCTTTGCCGTTTGGACTTGTTCTTTGGAAGCGCCTTTGTCAGCGCATGCCTGGATGAACTTGTTCATGCTTGCCGTCGCGGGCACATCGCTGACGGCGGCGCTCATGTCTTCGGAGCGGATGACGCGCGAAACACGCCATGCGAGGCCGCGATTCAATCCAAGGAACCGAGCTGAGTCACGGGTTTTGTTCGGGTCAGCGCCAGACGCGACCAGAAGGTCCGATAGCGCCATCCTGACGCCGTGAAAGGATCTGATCACCTGATCGATCGATTGAGGCTCAGGGCGATGGTTCGTCGGTGTGACTGCGGCTTTCGTTTCCAACGTGCTTCCCGATCTGCAAAATCCGCCTCTAGGCGAAGTGAATCCCCGATTTCCGCCCCCTGGCGACGCGCATGCGCCTTCCCAGGAATCGGTTGCGCGGGGTCGACAACTTCTAGGATAGCCGCATTTGCATTTGTCATCAGCAAGAATGACTAAAAAAATGTCAAATTTGACGTTTGACATGACAATGAGGCCAAGCTACTTTTGAGTCTTGCTGGCCGAGGGCGCCAGTCACAGAACTCTCAATAAGAGGAGACGAGACATGTTCAGCAAGCAGCTTTTGGCCTTGGGGATGGTTGGTGCGGCCGCGACTTCTTCGTTCGCTGCGTTCAACATCACACAGAGCTCGACCGCAACCACCTACAGCGGTTTCACGCTCAACTTTGATGAGCCCGGCACGCCGACCGGCGTGGTGCCCGCGAACACGTGGGAAGTCAGCCATGGCGTCAACATCGGCGCCGGCGACGGCATTTCCTTCGTTGACGACAACGATGCGACGCAGGGCGGCTGGGGACTCGGCGATGGCAACTCATTCTTCGGAAACTTCGGCGTCTTCATGACGTTCGACTACGACGTGACCGAGTTGGCCTTTGAAATGTGGGACTCCTCTGGACCGCCGTCCCCCTTCGGTGGAGGCGCCGGCATCTTCTTGCTGAATGATGGCGTTGAAGTCGCCAATCTATTCGGCATCAACCCTGCCTTCGGCGGCATTGGTGACTCGTGGTTCAACGTGACCACCAGTGGCGGCATGGTCTTTGACGAGATCCGGATCCTCGGTTTCGGCTTGCCCGCATTTACGTTTGTTGACAATCTTTCCTGGAACGCCGTTCCGGCGCCCGGTTCAGCCGGCCTGTTCGGAATCGCCGCGCTCGTCGGCCTTCGCCGTCGTCGCTAAGTCGCTCATCATGCGGGATCCCGGACAAGGGTTGACCGGGAATTCCTGCTTCGTTGAAGCCGTTTACTCGTGCATCCGATCGCGCCTCCCAGGTCGGAGCAATTCAACCACCCTCTGTTGCTTCACCCCAAAGACGTAAGGAGAAATGCGCATGAATATTTGTCGCGCATCCGGAATCGCGGCACTGTGTGCATTTGCGATTGGACACACTGCAATCGGTCAGACCGCCTCGTTTCGACTCATTGAAGGCGCCGGCTCGGCCAACGACATTACGCCGGATGGTCGCTGGATCGTTGGCGAGCGACCGATCGAAATCGGCGGAACGTATCGCTATGACGCATTGAACGATGTCCTTCAGCTGCTTCCTCCCGAAGGCCTTTCGGCCCGGGCCATTTCCGATGATGGCACGATCATTCTCGGAAGCATGCCTGATCCGGTCGTCGGCGCTGAAGTCGCCGCGATTTGGCGCGCGTCGACGAACCAATGGGAGTCCATCGGCGCCCTTCCGAACGCCGGCCAATGCCCGAGCATCAGCAACGGCTACGAGCTTACGGGTGACGGTCAAACGGCCGTTGGATTGTCGTGGGATGGATGCAGCGGTCGCGGATTTGTGTGGACCGAAGACACAGGAATGGTTGAGCTTCAGCCAATGGCCAACGGCGGCAATCGCGCTTCGGTGATTTCCGACGACGGCAGTGTCATCGGGGGATTTTCTCAGGGATCATTCTCGCGCACGCCAACGATTTGGAATTCATCGATGCAGGGCCAGCTTCTGGACCCGCCGAGCGGTGACATCGTCGGTGAGATCCTCGGCATGAAAGAAGATGGGTCAATTCTCCTCGGCACGGCCGCGATCGACCCAAAGAATGGCTCCACGCGCGCCGTAAAATGGACCACCGCCAATGGCTTTGAGCAAATTGGCAATGGCTCTTGGATTAGCGCGTGGTCCGGCAACGCCATGGACATCGCAAACGATGGCACCATTGTTGGATTCGATTTCTTCCTTGGAAATCGACTTGCATGGATCCAGCCCCAAGGCGAGGGAGACCTGATCCAACTGGTGACGTTCGTCCAGACTCATGGCGGCACGATTCCTGGCGGTACGCAGTTGCACGTGCCACAGGCGATTACGCCCGACGGTTCCAGGATCATCGGTCACACGGCTGGTCCCGGCGCCTGGATCATCGATATCGAATTGTCCCCGGCCTGCGCGGCGGACCTCAATGGCGACGGCGTCGTCAACGGCGCTGATCTCGCGTCTCTTCTCGCGTCGTGGAATGCCTCAAATTCCCCCGCCGACCTGAACGGCGATGGCATTGTCGACGGCGCTGACCTCGCGTCTCTTCTCGCACTCTGGAACATGAACTGCTGATTGATCGGGAAGCTTGGTTCACTTTCTCCCCAGCAGGCGATCTTCTGACGAAGGTCTGCCTGCTTTTTTTATTGATTTCAACAAACCCGCGCACGTTCGCTTCACGACCGGCGTGATTCAAGCAGAATCAACGACAAATCCGAGGGTGTGACGCCCTCGAGACGGCTGGCCTGTCCAAACGTGTGCGGTTGAAATCGAGTCAGTGCTTCGCGAGCTTCCGTGCGAAGACCAACGACGCGGGAGAAATCCAGTCCGACTGGGATGCGGCGATGCTCCATCTCCGCGTGGCGGCGCACTTCAGCCCGCTGCCGCACGAGATAGCCTTCGTACTGCCGCTCCGTCAGCGCTGTAAAAAGCGATGCTGCGCGGTATTGCCCACCAATTGATTCCACCAGATCTTCCGGTGAGAAACCAGGACGCTTGACGAGCGCCGAGAGACGTTCACCTTCAATCTTGGTCGAATCAATCAGCCCATTGATCTCGTTCATCTCTTTGTGGCGACGCGTCCAAACATCCCATCGAGCATCATCAATCAGTCCGAGTTCCCGGCCGAGTGGCGTCAATCGATCCGCTGCATTGTCCGCTCGCAAGGAGAGGCGGTGCTCCGCGCGGCTGGTGAACATGCGATACGGCTCGACCGGCGTCTTCGTCACCAAATCGTCCATCATGACGCCAATGAATGCTTCATCGCGCCCAAGCAACACAGGCGACTCGCCTCGCGCCAAACGGGATGCATTCAATCCAGCCAGAACGCCCTGGCCGGCGGCTTCTTCATAGCCGCTGGTGCCGTTGATCTGGCCTGCAAGAAACAGACCTGCGATGCGTTTGGTCATGCACGTCGCATCAATCTGGTGCGGCGGGACCATGTCATATTCAACGGCGTACCCGGGGCGGAGAATCTCCGCGCGCTCACACCCGGGCAACCGACGAACGATCTCAGCTTGCACGGCGGCCGGAAGAGACGTCGAAATGCCATTGCAATACACCGACTCATCGCGGTGTGACTCGGGCTCAAGGAACACGTGATGACTGTGCCGATCCTCGAATCGAACCACCTTGTCTTCAATTGATGGGCAGTATCGCGGGCCCGCCGAATCGATCTGGCCGTTGTACATCGGCGCCAGGTGAAGATTGTCACGGATGAGATCATGAATCTCTGCATTCGTCGATGTGATGCGGCACTCAACTTGTTCGATCATTGGAAATTGCGTGGCCGCAGAATTCAAGCCTTCCAGAGTCAAATCACTGAATGGCTGTGGCGCCGCATCGCCGAGCTGCTGATCGAGTGATTCCCAATCAATGGTGCTGCGGCGCAATCGGGGCGGGGTGCCAGTCTTGAGTCGTGACAACACAAATCCAAGATCCCGAAGCGTCTCCGACATGGTGTTCGAAGCGGCTTCACCATGTCGACCTCCTGCGGTGCGTTCCTCGCCGCAATGCATTAAGCCGCGCATAAAGGTGCCGGTGGTCAGGACCACGGCCGGCGCTTCAAGTGTGCGCATGTCATCGGACCCATTACTGATACGAACGGTGACGCCTCGCACCCGCGCCTCGGTATGGAGGATGGACTCAACGCTGCCGGCGATGACGGTGATTTCATCGCGACGGTAAAGCATGGACTGAATGACTTCGGCATAGGCGTGCTTATCGCACTGGCATCGTGGCCCGCGCACCGCCGGGCCGCGCGACGTGTTCAACATTTTGAACATGATGCCGGTGGCGTCTGCGGCAAGCCCCATGAGTCCGCCCAGGGCGTCGATCTCTCGAACAATCTGCCCCTTGGCAAGGCCGCCAATTGATGGATTACACGGCATCGCGCCCATCTTGGACGGGTCAAGCGTGACCAGCGCAACACTGGCGCCGGTATTGGCGGCGGCCCAGGCTGCTTCGGCGCCTGCATGCCCCCCACCGACCACAATGACATCAAATCGATCGATCATGAACTCGGATCATATGCCCATTTCTCCCGAGATTTCCCATCTCGATTCGGGGCTCCTCGCCCTCTTTGAGGGGGGGCATTGAACGAAAAATTTGGAATCGACAAGATCATTGTGAAGGCTGTATGTCGTTGTAAATCCTTGATTTTCAATAGAATAGGGGCTTGGACGCGAGGTTTTCGGACCTGCACCAGTACATTTGCCTTGTCCGATGCGCAGAAGGCGCCTATTGTCAGCAGAGATACGACCGTTGATCGCCCTAAAAAAGGGGCATCAATCGGGAGGACTTCGCCCCACTCTTTGCGTATAGTTCCCGATAGTGAGGGTGTCGAACTGATTGGGTTCATTTGTTCGCCCCCCGTCACTTGCCTCCCCTTCACACCTTTTGCTTTGGAGAGCCCCATGACATTCAGCGGAACCAGCCACTCGATTCTCCCAGACGAAGCATGTCGCCTTGCGTGCGATATCGCCGCCGTGAATATGGCGGTCTTTGATCAGTCCAATTCGTTGAAGCAGGCGAATGAACGATGGCTCCGAGATCACAACCTTGATATGGCTTCTGCCGCAGGCACACCCGCAATGCGCTGCTGGCCGGCCGACGACGCCAACGAGCGCGTCAGCATGATCAATCGTGCTCGCACGACCGGTGTCGCCATTCTGTTCCATGAGCAACACGACGGACGACGCGTCGAAACCGCCGTTGTGCCACTGGCCAGCGCCGATGTGATGCTGCTTAGCTCTGCCACCGGTTTTGATCGTTCTTCGTGGCCCACACGTCTGCCGCAGCCTGAACTCGTCGGCGGTGCCGCGGAAGCGTCGAACCGCGTTCAGAGCTTGAGCAAGCGTGAGCGTGAAGTCTTCGGACTTCTTGCGAGCGGCATGACGATCAAGCAGGTCGCGGAATCACTTGGCCGCAGCGAGAAGACGATTGAAGGCCATCGTGACTCGATCTATCGAAAACTCAACGTCAGCAATCGCGCTGAGATCGCCATCCTCGCCATGGAAGCCGGGTTGATGCCGGCGCGTCGTTCCGCCACGATGGGTGGCTGAACAACGCGACCTGCCCGCGGGGGCGCTACCACGCGGGGACTGGCATGACGCACCACAATCTTGAACCCGGCGTCCACACGGACCTCGCCGGAAAACTCACCTATTCGCGTTACCTTGCGCTTGACGAACTGCTGTCGGCGCAACGACCGCTCTCGAATCCGCCGCACCACGACGAACTGTTGTTCATTATTCAACATCAGACGTCAGAGCTCTGGATGAAACTGATCATCCATGAGCTCAAGGCGGCGATTGCGTTCATCCGCGACGATGAGCTCGAGCCGAGTTTCAAAATCTTGGCGCGCGTCAAGCACATTCAGTCACAACTCTTCAATCAGTGGTCCGTCCTGGCGACGCTGACTCCGACTGAATACCTCCAGTTCCGTCACGTTCTGGGGCCCGCGAGCGGTTTTCAATCGGCGCAGTATCGCGCAATTGAATTCCTTCTGGGCAACAAGCAGGAAGCCATGTTGGCCGTTCACCAGCATGACCAAGCGGCGCTGCAAGAGCTCACTGAATTCCTGCATGCGCCAAGCTTGTATGACGAATTTCTTCGCCATTTGCATCGTCGCGGCCTTCCGATCCCGACTGACGTCGCGGATCGAGACTTCTCGGAGATTCGACCGCCCGATGCGCGCGTGGTTGACGTGATCAAGACCATCTATGAGCGTCCGGAGGAATTCTGGGACTCGTATGAGATGGCGGAAAAGCTCGTTGATATCGAAGAGAGCATGCAGCTTTGGCGCTTCCGCCACATGAAAACGGTCGAGCGCATCATCGGCTTCAAGCGAGGCACAGGCGGCACCTCCGGCGTGAACTACTTGCGCCACATGGTGGATCATCGGTTCTTCCCGGAGCTGTTCGATGTGCGCACGCTCCTCGGTGAAGCGCCGCCGCAGTCCTGATCACCGAATGTCGCGTGTGGGAAGAACGATGGCGAAATCGCTCCCTTTTCCAACTTCACTATGCACTTCGATGCGCCCGCCATGCTCGGCTACGAGCCGGCGCGTGATCGCCAGGCCAAGGCCGGCGCCGCCCGATCGCGTGGAGAAATAAGGACTGAAGATCTGCGCAAGTTTGTCCTTGTCGATGCCCGGCCCGGTGTCGATCACATGCAGCACCGCAACGGGCTCGCCGCTCTCGATTCGGTTCTCAGTCCGAAGGATGAGTTCGTGCTTCGGCGCATTTGATTCACTGCGCGCTGCGCCCATCACCTGCACCGCATTCAGCATGAGATTGAGAACTGCCTGCTTCAAATGCTTCGGGTCCGCAAACGCATTGACGGCGCTTCCCTCTAATTCCAGCCGCAGCCGCACACCTTCGCTGGCGGCCTGCGGCGAATAGAAATCCGCCAATTCCTCGGCGAGCAGATTCAGATCCGTCGAACGCGGCTCTAATTGGATCGAACCCGCAAGCCGCAAAAAGTCTTCAAGGATGTCGCGAAGTCGATCCACCTCGCGCCGCAACGCATCAATGCGGCGCGCAAGGCGCGATCGCTCATTCGCATCAATGGGAAGCTCATTGATCGATTCGGCGATGAGCTGCGCATTGAGTCCGATCGTCGAGAGAGGATTCTTAATCTCGTGCGCGAGGCCCCCGGTCATCGAACCAAGCTGTGCGAGGCGTTCCGATTCCTGTTGGCGACGTTCGGCCCGCCGGGCGCGATCGGAGAACCGGCGCATGAGCGCCCACCCGATCGGAGCGCACAGCACAAGCGTCAGAATGACTCCAAGAAGTATTCCGAGATACATCAGGGATGGAGAATACCAGTCCGGCGGCGTTCATCCCGCATCCGTATTCAGCGGCGCGGGCTTCTGGCGTACCCAGGCTTCGGGCGCACCGTCACTTCGGGCGCATCGTCGCGCCGAATGGCTCTGGTGGCGAGCCAGCCTTTGTCCGTGAATTCCGCGTCATACTCGACGGTTGAACCGTCTTTCAGCACGCGGTAACCATCACCTTCGATCTTGGTGTAGTGGATAAAAATATCCTGACCATCAGGACCGATGATAAATCCAAAGCCTTTTCGCGGATCGAACCACTTGACAACGCCTTCGACGTTTTCGATCCGTTTCTCTGATTCACTTGCCATGGTGCGCCCCGGTGCGAGTCCCGCCGCCGCCGTCGCGCGCCCGCAACCGACGTGCGTCGATTTGGCGATGCGCGCTCATCCGTGAAGGCGGCGCTGCGAGTCGCCGTTCCAGTCCAAACCCACGTGCGCCCGCTCCGTTGGCGCAGCGCCGTTAGTCGTCGGTCGTCCGGAAAAATACGGCACTGACGACGAAAAAACGGCGATCGGTTCAATCCCGATCGCCGTCACGTTATCAGTCCTCAGAGAGGGCGTCAACAAATTTCCGCAATCGACGCGACACGTCGACTCAGGCGGAGGTGTCTGCCGTTTGTGGCTCTGATTCCTTCTTTTCGAGCAACGCCTTGCGGCTCAACTTGATACGACCCTGATCGTCCACATTGATGACCTTGACCGTGACCTCATCGCCCACCTTGACGACGTCACCGACGTTTTTCACGTACCCATCCGCAAGTTCGGAAATGTGGCACATGCCGTCGGTGCCCGGCGCGATCTCGACGAATGCACCGAAGTCTTTGACCGACACGACTTTACCGGTGTAAATCGAGCCGACTTTCACTTCAGCGCCCAGCGCTTCGACCTCGGACTTGGCGCCTTCGAGCGACGGGCCGTTCGCGCCGGCGATGGTGACGGCGCCGTCGTCGTCCACATCGATCGTGACGCCCCAGCGCTCCTGAATCGAGCGGATCGTCTTGCCACCGGGGCCGATGAGCTTGCCGATCTTCTCCGGGTCAATACGGACGGTCTCAAGGCGCGGCGCCAGCGGGCTGATCTGCTCACGCGGCGACGCAATGACGGCTTCCATCTGATCAATGATCTGAATACGCGCCTTCTTGGCTCGTTCGAACGTGTCTCGAATTTCGTCGATCTTCAACCCGCGGGCTTTCAGATCGAGCTGAATGCCGGTGATGCCGTCGCGCGAACCGGACACCTTGAAGTCCATATCGCCGAAGAAGTCTTCTTCACCAATGATGTCGGTGACGTGAATCACTTTGCCGCTGTCGTCACTGAATCGACCGACCGAAATGCCGGCGACGGTCGCACGAATCGGCACACCAGCGTCCATTAGCGCCAGGCAGCCGCCGCAGACCGAAGCCATCGACGACGAACCGTTGGATTCTGTAATGTCGCTGACTAGTCGAACGGTGTACGGGAAATCCGCCACGTCAGGCAGGATGCCCTGAAGTGAACGTTCTGCGAGCGCGCCGTGACCAATCTCGCGACGGCCCGGACCCATGATGCGCCGAGCTTCACCGACGCAGAACGGCGGGAAGTTGTAGTGCAGGAAAAACTTCTTGGCGTATTCCGGCGTCAATCCGTCAACGATCTGCTCATCGCGGCCCGTGCCAAGCGTGCACGTGACGATGGACTGCGTCTCGCCGCGCTGGAAGAACGCCGAGCCGTGCGTGCGCTCGAAGAGATTGACTTCCATTTCAAGCGGGCGGATTTCATCAAACGAACGGCCATCGGCGCGAATGCTCTTCTCAACGAGCAGCTTGCGTGAAGCCTTCTTTTCGAGCGTGCGGAACGCTTCCTTGGCCATCGCGCGGCGCTTGACGGACGTTCGCCAAATCTCCACACCTTGGTCCATCACTTCGGGGAAGTGGTCGTCAAGGAATTGTTTGCGGAGTTCCGAGATGCGCGTGCTTCGATCATCCTTGCCGGGGATCTGCCGCGCTTCGAGCATCGCTTTCTCGCACTCCTTGCGAGTCAGTTCAACAATGTCGTCGTCGGGAAGCAGAAGCGTGCCGGGAACTTTTTCCTGACCGGCCTGCTTCTGCAGTTCGTCAATGAGTTCGAGGATTTCAGCGATGTGCTTCTGACCAAATTCGATGGCTTCGAGCAGCACATCTTCAGGCACTTCCGCCGCGCCGACTTCGATCATGTTGATCCCGTCCTTGTGGCCGGAAAGCACGAGATCAAAATCGGAATAGGCGAGCTGCGACACCGTCGGGTTCAGAACGAACTGCGGGCCGTCGTCCGTGAAGATGCGGCCGACGCGAATCGTTGCAATCGGCCCGTCAAACGGCGCGTTGGAAAGGGCCAAAGCCGCTGAAGCCGCGGTGCCGGCGAGCACATCAGTGTCGTTCTCGCCGTCGTGGCTCATCACCCAGCACTGGATCTGCACTTCATCGACAAATCCGTCGGGAAAGAGCGGCCGGATCGGGCGATCGATCAGACGCATCGTGAGAATTTCCTTCTCATTCGGCGCGCCTTCTCGCTTGCGGAAACCGCCGGGGAACTTGCCCGCGGCGCTGGTGCGCTCGCGGTAGTCCACCTGCATGGGGAAGAAGTCCAGCCCTTCGCGGGGCTCAGCACGCACGACAGTCGCCAGAACCGTGCTGCCGCCATAGCTCGCCATCACGGCGCTCGAGGCGAGTCTTGCGATGCGACCGGTTTCAAAACTCAGCGTGCGTCCGCCGATTTCCTTTTCAACGCGGATCGATTTCATATTGGATTGCTCCTGCAAAATGGGATGCGCCCAACGCATGGCTCGGACGGCACTCAAGCCAAGGACGCGGAGATGTCATGGATGATGTCGAATCATCGCAAGAGGCAGGAGGCCGAAGGCAAAACAATTGCTGTGCCCTTGGCCTGCTGCCGCCACGGAATTCGACTCGTCCGGTGACCAGCCGTCAGATACAAAAACGAAACGGAGGCGCGCTGACGCCTCCGTTCGATGAATTACTTTCGCAGGCCAAGCTGCTTGATCAAGCCCTGGTAGCGGCTCTGATCATTCTTGGCGAGATAGCGGAGCAGGCGATTGCGCTGTCCGACCATCTTCAGCAAACCGCGGCGGCTGCTGAAGTCGTGCTTGTGATCTTTCAGGTGACCTGATAGGTGATTGATGCGTTCGGTGAGCAGCGCGATCTGAACTTCGGGGGAACCCGTGTCGGAATCGTGCTTGCGGTGCGCGGCGATGATTTCGGCGCGCTCTTCAAGAGCCAATGCCATGCGTTCTTCTGCCTTCGAGTCCTTGGGTGATTCAATCAGCCGCCGAGGGACCGAACCCAGCGACCGAATCGGCAAGTCTAAGGCGTCCGATCGGGGACTTCAACTTGGCCATGCCTTAAGACACGATCCTCCAGCCGCGATTCCGGACGGTACTCTCTGGGCCTCATGGAGCTATCCCGACGCGTTCGATCACTGCCGAGTTCCTCCACCCTCGCCGTCCTCGGGCGGGCCCGCCAGTTGCGGGCAGAGGGCGTGGACGTATTGACGTTCGCGGCAGGCGAACCGGATTTTGACACCCCGGCAAGCATCATCAAGGCCGCTGAAGTGGCCATGGAGACGGGCCGCACGCGATATGCCCCTGTCCCCGGCGACCCGGACGCCCGCAGCGCCATCGCCCACAAGATCACGCGCGAGAACCACATCCCGGATGTCACGAGCGACCATGTCGTCATCTCCACTGGCGGCAAGCATGCGCTCTATTTGCTTTTTCAGAGCCTTCTGGATCCGCCACTCGCCGGGCAGGAAGCGCCTGATGTGCTGCTCCCGACACCGGCATGGGTGAGCTACGCCCCGCAAATTCGCCTTGCTGGCGGTCGAGTAGTTGAAATTCCGACCACGCCGGAATCCGGATTCAAGATGACGCCGGCGCAATTGGAAGCTTCCATAACGCCGAATTCGCGAATCCTTGTATTCAATTCACCGAGCAACCCGTGCGGCGTCACCTACACCCCCGAAGAAGTCGAAGCGCTCGCCGCCGTCGTCGCGCGAGAGACCGCGCGCACGGCGCCAAATCTTGTTGTGATTACAGATGAGATCTACGAGAAGCTGATTTACGGCGGCATGACGCATCGCTCCTTCGGCGCCTGCGCCGGTGTGTCCGAGCAAACCATCACCGTGAATGGGCTGTCCAAGGCGTACGCCATGACTGGCTGGCGTGTTGGATACATCGCTGGCTCTGGTGAGTTTGGCCGCACTGCGGCGTCCGCCGTCGCCAAGATGCAGAGTCAGACGACGACTTGCATTCCTGCGTTTATCTATCCGACAATCCGTGTCGCATTGGAAGAATGCCATGACGAAGTGGAAACGATGCGGCTTGCGTTTGAACGCCGCGCTGATCTGATCGATGCCCGGATCAAGAACATACCTGGCCTCGTGTGCCCGAAACCAACCGGCGCGTTTTATGTCTTCCCAGATGTGTCAGCACATTTTGGTCGCTCGAGCGCTGGCGGACGTAGACTTGAATCCGCCCTGGATTTCGCCGAAGCGCTTCTCTTGGAGCATCACCTCGCAGCCGTTCCGGGTGAGGATTTCCTCGGCTGCGGTCGCCGCTGCGTACGGTTCAGTTTCGCGTGCTCCGAAGAACAGATTGAAGCGGGCATGGATCGACTCGAAGCGTTTATCGAAGGGCTGCGCTAACCGGACGTGCTCGGCGCTTGCCGTTCTATTTCTTGAAGTCGAAGGTCTTCATCGGTGACCGGTGACGTAATAATCGTCCTGTCGCCAATGCTCGCCAGACCCGCCGGGCGCCCAATTTCATCGAGCGCACGCAACAACTCGTCATCTGACATTCGAACCTCTGCGGACGCAACGCGAACGGTTTGGATAGACGCCAGCGTCAGCGGCGGATTGCCAGTAAATATCTCAACCTGAACGCGTCGGTTGATTGCATCATTGGCTTCGACGGTGGACGTCGGACCAGAAGCAATCGAGGTCGGCGCCGGCCGTGGCGCCAACAAACTTTGGCTTCCGACCCAGATTCCAGCAGCGCCAACCGCAAGAAGGACAGAAGCAACCATTGCACGCCGCTGCACGCGACGACGATGCGCCCGTCGAACTACGACCTGCGCGAGCTGCTGGCGCATCGCGTCGCGCCGCGCCTCCCCTTCTGCAGAAAGCCGATCGAGTTCATTCAGGGGCATCATGTCGCTCCTCAAGCTGGGCGCGAAGCGTCTGCATCGTGCGCCGCAATCGGCCGTCCGCGGCGCCCGGTCCAATCCCGAATCGCCGCCCGATCGCATTTAGTTTCATTCCAGTACGAAATCGAACATTCAGAAGATCAAAGGCACCATGATCAAGTGAGGCGATTTCATTTCGCATTGACTCAACGAGATCATTCAATTCAACGGCGCCACGCACATCGGATGATGCGTCTGCCGCGACACGCAGTTCACGAAGACGTCGGCGACGCTCCATCCGCAAGTAGTCGTAGGCCGTCGTCATGGCGACGCGGCTCAGCCACGCGTCGAGTTCGTCCTCGGTGCGCATCGGTTTGATGTGACGAATCACGCGCATCATCGTGTCCTGAACGAGATCGAGCGCCGTCGCCTCATCCACTCCCGTGCGCCGGCGGAGCTTTCGATACACCTCATCGAACTTTGCGTCGTAGAGACGCCCAAACGCCTCCACATGCGCGTTCGTATCGGACGAAGCCGACGCGATCGCTGAAGTAATCTCATACACGTCGTGCAATGGGCGCTCCCACAAGCCGGCGAAAAGTTCGATGCGTTCCCCATCACTTTATTTGCCGCCGCCAGTGATCTTCGAGAGATAGTCCCGGGCGTCCTTCAAACGCATGGAAAGCTGCCGCAATTCCTCTTGGGCGATCTGATGCTCGGCCTCCGCCTCCACCAGTTCCAATTCCGCCTCGCCTATCCAGGATTCTGCGGCGACCGGCGACATGGCGCCCGATTTGAGCTGCGCCTGCGCATCGTCCGACTTGGCCACAAACGCCTTTCGAGCGACTTCTTCGCGTTTCTGTGCGACGCGAAGCCGCGCCTGAGTCTCGATCAATTGTGATTCAAGCGATCGAATCAGAGCGCCGAATGAGTCGGCCTCGGAGGAGGATCGGCTGGTGTCACCACGCAGTTGTCCAAGCGTCTTGTCCACGAGTTGAAGCTGCGCTTCGGTGCCGCGAACGATGAGAAGCGATGTGGGCTCGTGAAACCGAATGGTTGATTCCACAGGGAACGTCGCCAGCGCGACTTGAACCGCGCCAAGGACATCGTCGGCGCTTCGGTTTGAGGAGATTGTTTCAGTCAGACTCCAAACCGAACTTTGCAGTTCGCCCCAGCGGCTGCGCGTGGACACCTCATACTTGACCCGAACTGCCGGATCCCATGAGCCGGACACACCGATGGGAGCAATTCCAATTCGCGCTTCTCGGCCATCGGGCAGCTCAGCGGTTCCTTCGAGAAGTCGCATCGCCGCCTCCAGTGTGATGTTGCGGAGCTGCATGGGCGGGATCGGGAATGACGCCGCATCCTGTGGCGACACGACATTGGCGCCAGGGTGTGCGGTGCGAACGGCCTCGAGAAACGCGTTCAACTCACCGCCGGGAAAGTCCAGATTGAACAGGGGCGGCGAATTCGTCGGTTGCCGGCCGTCCTGTCCGGGCGCTTGGGCAAACAAAGGCGCCGCGCATGCAGAAGCGATTGAGACAAGGACAAAGATCTTTGCCAAGTGGCGACGTGTGAGCATGAGTGAACTCCAATTCAAAGTGCGGCCGGAGGACGACGCCCGCCCTCACCAAGAAGTTGAACGGCGCCAGTCTCAAAATTTCGCGCGAATTTGAGTTTTGAATTCGCCCGCGTGGGGCTCGCGGCTGGGGCCGACATCTCTATACTCCCCCCCTATGCACTTTGACTCACACAAAACCGTCATTGAAGACCTTGAGGCGCGGATCTTGACAATCCGCGACTCTCTTTAACTGGGACACCAAGACCTCCCGCTTGGCTGAGCTTGAAGCGCGCATGGGCGCCGCGGACTTCTGGGATTCACCGGATGACGCTCAGGATGTCGTCAAAGAGTTGAAGATCATCAAGGCCCAACTCACCCCGCTCCGCGAGGCGTCCGACACGCTCGACGAGGCCAAAGTCGCCTACGAACTCTCCAAGGAATCAGGCGACGCCGATCTGCTTACCGAAGCCGACGAGCAGCTTTACACCCTTCAAGAGACGATGGATTCTCTTGAAATCCGCTCGCTTCTCTCCGGCAAGCACGATCATCGTGATTGCTTCATGACCATCAGCGCCGGCGACGGCGGGACCGAGGCCAACGACTGGGCCGAAATGCTCTTTCGCATGTACCTCAAATTCTTCGACAAGCACCCCGAGTGGAAAATCGAAGAACTCGCCATGCAGCATGCGACGGAAGTCGGCATTGACTCCGTCACGCTGCACGTCACCGGCCCGTTCGCTTACGGCTACCTCTCCACCGAGCGCGGCACGCACCGCCTAGCCCGCGTCAGCCCATTCAATGCCCAAGGCAAACGCCAGACGTCGTTCGCCACGGTGGACATCACGCCCGAGTTTGAAGACACGGCGCTGGAGATCCCGGACAAAGACCTCGACATCATGTACTTCGCGCGGTCGAGCGGACCAGGCGGGCAGAACGTCAACAAGGTGGCGTCCGCCTGCCGCGTGACGCACAAGCCGACCGGCATCGCGGTGGTGGCGAGCACATACCGAGATCAGCCGCAGAACAAACGTCAGGCGATGAACATCCTGATGGCGAAGCTTGAGCAGATCGAGGAAGAAAAGCGCGCCAAGGAATTGGCCGACGTGACGGGCGGCGCGGTGGATCGTGGCTGGGGCACGCAGATTCGCTCGTACGTCATCTATGACAATCGAGTGAAGGACCATCGCACCGGGTACGAAGTGGGCAATCCGCAGGTCGTGCTTGATGGGCACTTGCAGGGATTTATTGACGCAGAATTGATGCGTCGCCGCAAGGAAAAAGGGAAGGGTTAGGGCGAAGCCGACGGTTGGAAAATGATTTTGTTCTAACCGACCGGTCCAAGTAGGCTGTAAAGCTTTGATGTTGAAGTGCTGACGGCTCCAAGAGCCAGCAACGCTTCGAATGCGAGAACCGCAACGGCGGCGCGCAACCTTCGTGCCGATCTGCTGAGGATTTGATCATGTGGGGTGGCTCATCACACTTCGCAGGAGGAGGCTCCGCCGCCCGGCCATCAAGTGAGCAAGAGCGATTGGCGCAAGCGCGCTTGCCAGGTCCGAAGACATGGGTGCTCGTCGCCTCTTTTCTGGGGTTTGATGCACTGTTCATTGGCTCCGGGGTTGCTTTGATTTGGAAGCCGGCGATGCCGCTTGAGCGAATCGGCGGATGGGTGCTTGTGATTAGCGGCGCCATCTTGTTTATGTTCGGCGTGGCTTATCTGGTGCGCATCTGGTGCTCCGCTCGCGCACAGTCGCAGTCGCTATTTTGTGCGAATGACCACGACCACGAAACGCCCGATTCGATCTGAGCGTCTCGGCGCTCTGCCGCCATACCTCTTTGCCGAGATCGACCGCAAAAAGCGAGCGAAGATTGCCGCCGGCGCGGATGTCATCAATCTCGGTGTTGGTGATCCCGATCGCCCCACGCCCACGTTCATTATCGAAGCGCTCCAGAAAGCCGCGATGGACCCGCGCACGCACCCCTACTCCCCCGGGCGTGGCTATCCCGAATTCCGCCAGGCCGCCGCGACGTTTATGAAGAAGCGCTTCGGCGTCGATGCGGACGCTGACAAGCACATCACAACATTGCTCGGCTCCAAGGACGGCATCTCGCATTTGCCCGCCGCCGTGCTGAACCCCGGTGATGTCATTTGTGCGCCGGACCCCGGCTATCCCGTCTATTCCAGCGGCGCCCTCTTCAATGGCGCCGAAACGCACCACATGCCGCTGACCGCTAAGACCGGATGGACCCCCGTCTTCGAAGACATTCCTGCCGACGTGCGCGACCGCGCCCGACTTCTTTGGGCGAACTATCCGAACAACCCGACCGGCGCGACGGTCGAATTGTCGTTCTTCGACACCATGGCGCAGTTCTGCAATGAGCACGACATCATCGCCTGCTCCGACCACGCCTACAGCGAGGTCTATTTCGAGGAAGCCCCGCCGTCGTTCTGGCAGTCGAAGCACGTGAATCTCGATGAAACTCACGCCATTGAGTTCCACTCGCTTTCCAAGACGTTCAACATGACCGGCTGGCGCATCGCGTTCGCCGTCGGCCATCCCGAAGTGATCAGCGCCCTCGCCGCAGCGAAAGACAACCACGATTCCGGCGTCTTTGGCGCCGTGCAACTCGCCGGAGCGGAAGCGCTCAACCAGTACGACCACCCGGACGTCGTCGCGATGCGTGAGGTCTACCGCGAGCGGCGCGATGCGCTGACGCCGGGTCTGCGCGCCATGGGCTGCGAAGTCGATCCGCCCCGCGCCGGATTTTTCTGCTGGGCCAAGTGCCCGCAGGGTGTGGATTCAATGTCCTTTGCGACCCGCTGCCTCGAAGAAGCCAACGTGGTGGTGATTCCGGGCGCCGGCTTCAGCAAGCACACAGGGAACTGGTTCCGCATCGCGCTGACCGTTGAGGCTGAACGCATCACCGAAGCGGTGGAGCGCATGAAGCGCCTCAATTGGTGACCCCACCGTTGATCTCTTGATCCACAAAAAAAGCCCGGAAGCAACGGCTCCCGGGCTTTCATTGTTGATTCAACAAATTCGCTTTGCGTCAGGCCTTCGCCTTCGCAAAGTTTTTCCCCACCTGATCCCAGTTCACGACGTTCCAGAAAGCGCTGATGTAATCAGGGCGCTTGTTCTGATAGTTCAGGTAATACGCGTGCTCCCACACGTCGAGACCGAGGATCGGTGTCCCGCCGCAACCAGCTTCGTCACCAATCGCGCCGGCCATGAGCGGGCTGTCCTGATTCGCCGTTGAGCAAACCTTGACCCCGCCATCTTTGACGCACAACCACGCCCAGCCGGAGCCGAACCGATTTGCCGCGGCGTTGGCAAACTCTTCCTTGAATTTGTCGAACGATCCGAACGCCTTGTCGATCGCGGCGGCCAGATCACCACTCGGCTTGCCACCACCGCCCTTGGACGGCGGCGCCATGACCGTCCAGAACAAACTGTGGTTCACATGCCCACCGATGTTGTTGCGAACGGCCGTTCGCTTGTCGGCCGAAACATCACCTAGATTCCGGGCGACGTCCTCCGGCTTCATGTCCGCGAATTTCGTGCCTTCCAAGGCGGCATTCGCCTTCGCGACGTACCCCGCATGGTGCTTGTCGTGATGGATCTCCATCGTCTTGGCGTCGATGTGCGGCTCAAGTGCATTCTTGGGATACGGCAGATCGGGAAGCGTAAAAGCCATGGCAGCAGCTCCTCTCCGTTGGAAAAAGGGTCAATGGTCACCGTCCCGGATGGCCCCGACCCGTGCAATCTCAAGGGGCCCAATCCCGGAACTGAGGGGAGCATATCCACGTGCGGCGTCAACACCAGATTTGGGTCCAAAAGCAGTGAACGGCCGGTATTTCCACCCAAAGCGAAGCCCTGCGGGGGTCCAACCCGAGACCCCGCACCAGAACCCCGAAAAACACGGATGAACGTCCCGATAAGTAGCAAGATTTACACAGTCACATAAGCATCCTCGTGATTTTGTTAGAATCGTTCCAATATCGGAAACACTTTCCCCACTTTGACGTATCAAAGATGACAGATGAACAGACCACGCACCCAATCAGGGATTCTCCGACGGCTGGAGCCTTTGTGGTCCTGATCGCTGAGGTGGGCCGATTCCTTTCAGCCGCCAACCGCTCCGAAACTTGATGCAACCGAGGCTTGAACCGCCTAATCGCGGGACCGGACGCATCTGACCCCTCACGAAACGACGAAACAACGTCCTTGCAGGACGAGAAGCATCATGATCTCACAGGATCGCACATCTCGATCTCCCTTGTCTCAGGCCAACCGCCGACGTGTGGGCGTGAAGCGCGCTTCCACGCGCAGCCGCACCAGTCGGTCGTTCAGCCCCGCTGACGAAGCCGCGCTCAAGCGGATTATGGAGAAGGAGCAGGACTACATCCCCAGTGATGTCTTCCTGCAGGCCGACGCCGAGCAAGTCATTTATGACGACGCTCCGGATGTCCAGAAGCCGGACACCAGTTGGTACCACCCGGTGATGGATGACCTCTCCGGCGGCGAGCGCCCGCGGAACTCCTCGAATTCGCAGGTGCTGCTGACCGCGGCCGAAGAGCGCGTGCTGTTCCTCCAGTTCAATTACTCGCGGTATCGCATTCGCGAGATCCAGAAGGACATCTGGGCCACGCCGGATCGCACGCCGACCGAAGACCAGGCTCGCGAACTGCTTCGCTGGAACGAAGTCGCCGAGCGCATGCGCGAACAGATCGCCAACACCAACTTGGCGCTCGTGCTCGCCATGGCCAAGCGCACACGTTTGAGTGAAGTCGATTTCGCCGAAATGGTCTCGGAAGGCAACATGGCCCTGCTTCGCGCCGTCGATAAGTTCGACGCGGAGCGCGGCTTCAAGTTTTCGACGTATGCCTGCCGCGCCATTCTCAAGGCGTTCAGCCGTCAGGGTATGAAGCAGACGAAGCATCGCCAGCGATTCCCCGCGGAATTTGATCCGA
Source organism: Phycisphaerales bacterium (assembly GCA_029260345.1). GTDB lineage: Bacteria > Planctomycetota > Phycisphaerae > Phycisphaerales > UBA1924 > OFTM186. Next base: position 768,966 of record JAJDDK010000006.1, read on the forward strand.
AGCTTCAGAAGTCGGATTACCTGGAGACGCGACGACGCGAGCGCGTTCGCGATGACGCGGCAGAAGTCCGTCGCATCGTGACGGAGAACAAGGCCGAATTGTCGGAAATCGAGCGCACGGTGATCGAACATCGGTTCGGCATCGAACAGCCGTTGCAGAACGACAAGCCGCTCACCCTTGAGCAGATCGGCAAGATGATCGGTGTAACCAAGGAACGCGTTCGCCAGATCCAGAACAAGGCGCTCACCAAGATTCGCGAGCAACTGCTCGAGGTCGAAGAAGGGCCGAAGCGCGATGAGACGCTCAAGGACGACGACGCGATGATCACTGGCTACGGCCTGAACTAAGCCAGATTCTTCAATTCAAACGACTCACCACGCCCGAAGCAATTCGGGCGTTTTTTATGCGCTCGAAGCAGTGTCAATTCCAAGCGCAGTTCGCACTTTATCCATCGTCGCAGGATCACGAATGTCGCGTTTGCCAAATCCCGGCGCCGCCCCGGCTTGCACGGCGGACTCCTGCGCATCGGCATAATTGCTGATAAGCATGATCGGCGCCGTGATCCCTTTGGCTCGCAGCGACGCCAACAACGGAACGCCTTCAGCAAATTCAAAGCGACCGTCCAGCACGCGATTCACCAGGAGCAAATTCGATTCGTTGAGATGTTTTTGAAGGGCCCTGTCTGAATTGACTCGTTCAACCTCGGCGCCTGACGCCGCTTGTTTCACCAGCCGCGAAAGGCTGAATGAATCCGCCATGCAATGACCGACCAGCAGCACCAGCGGTTTTGCGCTCATTCCGAATCCCTTTCGCTCTCCTTCAACATCGTCACAAGTCCAGCGCCGACGACCACGGAAACCTCTTCTGGCCAGTGGAACTCGCGGACATGTTGATGGTGATCACAAACCGCGTCGATCGCTTTCTCAATCTCGCGGCGCGGAAGGCGATCGGCGCCCGCATCTCCCGCAAGCCGGCGAAATGCGGCTCGAAGACCTTCCCCAATCACAATGCGACGTTCGCAGGTCAAATTCCTTCGAGGCCATGCAAACTCGTCACCAAAGACGAGTCGCGCCCGGTCTTCCACCACCCGGGCGGCGTCAGCGATGATCGACGCCGCATCAGCCGACTTGCGGCTCACGTTCGGCACAATGCGCCTCAACTCGGGCAGCACATGCAATCGCACGGCGGCACGCCGGCGCGAGTCATCAAAGTTGGTCGCATCTTCGCTTGGCACAATGCCGGCAACGCGGCAAATCCGGCGAGCGTCCGCGTGACTGACCGCGAGCATCGGGCGAATGAGCCTGACGCCCCCATTGCCCAGCAGTCGCAATGACGCGGCGCCACGAAGGCCCTTCAGCCCGGCGCCGCGCCCAAGCGCCAGAAGGATCGATTCGAGTTGATCGTCGGCATGGTGTCCCGTGGCGACGAACGCACACTTGCATTCCATCGCCATGGCTTCAAGCGCTGCGTACCGAACGGACCTCGCCCCCGATTCTGTATTGCCGCTGGGAATCACGACATCACGAATGACACACGGCAGTTGCAAGCCATCCGCAAGCGTCTTGACCGCATCCCGATCAGCATGGGAGTCAGCCGCCGGTCGCATGTCGTGCACGACATGGCCAAGGACAATCTGTGACGAAGCCTTTGACGCGAGGGCCAGCGCTAATGCCGCAGAATCAGCCCCGCCGGAACAGGCGACGAGCGTGCGGCCGGCGCCCGAAAGCGAACGCCAAGCGCTGACGACGGCTTTGGCCGCGCCGTCGGCCCGAATCCCGTCCAGATCAATGCCGTCGACAGCCTGCACGTCGCCGGAATGGGCAAAATTGGCCGTCATGCCCAAATCATACCGATGCAGAATGGCACAACGGTCGCTGATCATGCGCGCTGATGGAGGAGCTTGTGCCGCCCGTGGGGTCAACAAATCCGATGCTGACACTGTCCATGGCGCCTTCAGGAGACGCCGGCGCTGGTTTCTTTCCCGACATGCTCATGGTCGGCGGGGTGCTGATCATCACCGTCTGCGTCTTCAGCATGCTCCGCAAGAAACTGAAGAAACACAGCCGCCGCCCCGCGATTGCCCGCGCCAACAGCGACCGACGCCGCGAGGTGGTCACTGAAGAGCACGCCGCTCGTCAGTCCATCGAATCCGTGGTTGTCGAGGCTGAGGCCCTCGTGCGGCGTCTGGCGGCCCACTTGGACGCCAAGTCCGCACGACTCGAAACTCTCATCCGCCAGGCCGACGAGCGATTGGCGCGTCTGGAAAGTCACGGAGCAGAGCCTGCCCCCTCGCCGAAGTCGCAACGGCACGATTCCTCGCCGCACTTCGAGAGCAAGATCGTCGATTCCATCAGCCGCGATGTGTATCGACTGGCCGACGAAGGTCTTGCGTCAATCGAAATCGCGCAGCGCCTGTCCGAAGGCGTCGGCAAAGTCGAATTGATTCTGGCGCTTCGCGAGAACTGATCGTTCATTCGCCGGACGTTGAACGCACTTCGATGCTTCCGTTGCTCGTCGAAACAACCGACTTCGGTCCGTGATCGGTGAATCGAAGAACCGCATGATTCTTCCGCGAGCTGAGGTGCTTGACGTTTGACGGCGTGTCCATCGAGATGCGACCGTTGCTCGTATCGAGCACCAGTTCACCTTCAAAGTGCTCATTGATCACCAAGCGAACGCCGCCGTTGGACGTATCCACGCGCACCGGTCCGCGCGAGCGGTCGGAAAGCTCAATGTTCACACCGCCGTTGGACGTATCGACGTCAACGGAGCCGGTGACATCAATGACGCGAATGCGGCCATTGCTCGTATCCGCAACGACGGAGCCATCAATTCGTTCAAACGTCAGTGCCCCATTGCTGGTGTCCGCATGCACATCACCGGCATGATCAACGATCGTGATGGCGCCATTCGAGGTATCAAGCACGGCTTCACCCTCAAGACCCTTGATCTTGAGTGACCCATTGCTCGAATCCAGCACGATGCCGTAGGCGCCCGGCGTCACGATCTCGAAGGAGCACCCTTCGCGATTCATGCGCTTGCCTTCCGGCCACTCAACTCGAACCACGAGCAATCCCGTATCGTCATGTTCTGCGATGATGCGCGTCGCCTGAAGCCGCTCTTCCGAGCGAGCCTTCACGATGGCCGTGATCTGAACATCCGGGACGTCGGCCTTCTCGACAGCGATCTTGCCGTTGTGCGTCTTGACCTTGATCCCCATACCGTCGAAGTGCTCCGCCTGAAGCACCCGAGTCTCTTCATAGAGTGGGCCCCAGCCGGTGCAGCTCGAGAGCGTCGTCAACGTCGCCAGTGCGGCCAGCCCCGCCAGACGCACTCCATTTCGTCCCATCGTCACCCGTTTCATCGCATGCCTCCTCAAGTCGGTGTATCCCCTCATTCCGGGAATCGTTTCGGGTCTTTCAGCGGTCTCCACGGGCGGCGTCCAGGCACAGCAGTTCAAACATGACGTGCGCTGCGAGCAGAGCCGTAATGCCCGTCGGATCGCGATCCGGGAGCACCTCCACCACATCGGCGCCGACCAGGTTGACCCCACGAAGCATCCGCAGCGCGTCAAGGATTTCAGCGGATGTAAAGCCCCCGACGCTGGGCGTCCCCGTCCCGGGCGCAAACGCGGGATCGACGACATCGATATCGAATGAGACGTACGCCTCCTCCGCCGCAATTTCGCTCAAGAAATCCTTGAGACGAACCGGGCCATCATTCCGCCAATCCGAGTACGTCACCACGCGCACGCCTTGATCAATCGCGTAATGCAAATCATCCGCGCGATTCAGCGGCCCCTTGACGCCAATCGAAATCATGCGCTGCGGATCGACAATGCCTTCCTCAAAGGCGCGCCGAAACACCGAACCGTGCTGATGCTTCTCGCCCCAGATCTCATCGACCGTGTCAATGTGGCTGTCGAAGTGAATGAGCGCAAGCCCTCCGTTCGGCTTGCCGCGACGACGCCACGTGGCGCGCAGGTTCGCCAGCGCAATCGAATGATCGCCCCCCACCGCCATCAGCTTGGTCGATTTCGGTTCGCCGAGCTGCTCCGCCCATTCACAAACGGTGTCTTGCGTTTCTTTGCAGGAGTACGGCCGCACCGGCGCATCACCCGCATCAGCAAGACTCATCACGTCCGTCAGCGTGACCCCATGCTCAACATGGTGCGGCTTCACATACTGCGAAGCATCACGAACCGCGCGCGGTCCGAATCGGGCGCCGGGGCGATACGTGACGCCGCCGTCATACGGCACCCCATAAATCACCCAATCAACTGGCTGGTTGGCGTTGTTCACCTCTGAAATGAGCGGATAGCGGCAAAACGTGGAGACACCGGCAAAGCGAGGAAACTTTCGAGCGTCCGGAAGGACGGTTTTTCGATCAGTCATACGGTGCAATCTACCCAGACGATTGATGGAATGGGAGTCCACCCATTCTGAGATTGGGGCTTTTTTCGATGAATCTGCCAAGTACCATGTGATGGTGCTCCAGCACAACGTACGGCCTTGAACCGGGAGGCGACATGGCGACACGACGTGAGTTTCTTGGCACGGGTATGAGCGCCGTCGCGCTCGGAATGCTTGGTAAGCGGGTGTACGCCGCGAATTCACCATGCGATGGGACCGGCGCCAATCCACTCAGACTGACAGACCCTGTACGCCGTGTCGCAACCCAAGTGCCCGGTTTCGAATTTGACGGCATTCCGTTTGAGCGCGACTGGAGCGGCGATCGCTTGCCGCATCCAACGTACGGGCTTCTGAATCGCACGCCATCGTCAACCGAAGAGGTCGATGTCGTCGTGATTGGCGGCGGACTTTCAGGATTGACGTCGGCCTATCTGCTTCGCGATCTCAACCCGGTGGTGCTCGAATACAATCATCGTTTCGGCGGCCAGGCCCAAGGCGAACAGTGGAAGCAGGCGCAGTACCCGATCGGAAGCGCCTACGTCATCACACCAGACCAAGGTTCGTTCCTCGGCAACCTGTACAGCGAACTCGGGATGGATGTGGCGCACCGCTTCCAGGCCGGAGTCGATGATCCGATCGAAGTCGCGGGCCAGATTCTCTACGACTTCTGGACGGGATCCGCGAAGTCACCCAAAGAAGCCGCGTTGTATGCGCAGTTCGCGGATGTCGTGGACTCCATTGCATTTGGAATGTATCCCGATATCCCGCGCCCAAATAATGGTCCGCTCCCGCCGTTCATCCTTGACATGGACACACGCACGTTTCAGCAAGACATTGAAATGCGCATGGGTGGCCCGCTTCCACCATTGCTCGCGGGCGCGGTGCAGGCGTATTGCTATTCCTCATTCGGCGCCGGCATGGAAGAGATCTCCGCGGTAGGCGGCTGGAACTTCCTCGCGGCTGAAGAATACGGCCGCTGGGTCATGCCCGGTGGCAACGCATTCATCGCACGCCAGCTCTGGAAAGCGCTCGCGAAGCGGTCTATCGATCAGGGCAAGTGCATGCTCCGAGCCGGCTGCAAGGTCTTCGATGTCCGCTTGACGGCTCGCGGGGCGCTCGTGTCATACGAAGATGAAGTTGGCGGAATTTACACCATCTCGGCGAAGAAAGTCATCGTTTCATGCCCGAAGTATGTGGCGAAGTATTTCCTTGCGGATCTGCCAAACGACGAAGACAAACAGTTCGCTTTTCATTCGCTGCACTACCGCTCCTACGTGGTCGCCAATGTGCTGATGAATGTGCCGTTGCCGCGCGATCAATATGACGTATTCCTGCTTCGCGATGGGAACTTCCCAACGGAGCCGCTCGAAGCGGAAGCGCAAAATCTGGCGAGCGATGTGCTCAACGGCATGTACGCCCAGCCCGAAGTGCAATCACAAGGTGTCATTTCCATCTTCTACCCGTTGCCATGGGATGGCGCACGATTCTCGCTGATTGTTGACACCGCATGGCAGGACTACGCCGCGAATCTGGCGCCGCAAATTCACTACATGCTGAATGTGCTTGGCCTCCAGCCACGCGACATTGATCGCGTGCGCATGACGCGCTGGGGCCATGCCATGCCCGTGCACCAGAACATCATCGCCAACGGGATCGTGGATGACCTCCGCCGACCCATGGAAGACACGATTTACTTCGTCGAGCAGGACAACTGGGCCTTGCCCGCCGTCGAAAACTGCCTCATCGACGCTGATATTTATACAAGCCTGTTGCGCGACAGCCTGTAGACCGCGCCACAACGCGATACGATCGGAGTATGTCGGCAACGGCCTCGATTGATCGACTCTCCATCCGCGCGGCGCCGCAAACGCGTCCGACGATGTATCAATCGTGGGGATCATTGCTCTTCATGCACTGGCCGATCGACGCATCGGCATTGCGCCCCCTCCTGCCGGATGGCGTTGAGATCGACGAGTTTGATGGCACGGCTTGGATCGGCGTCGTGCCGTTCACCATGTGGGGCATACGAAAAGCACGAATGCCCGCCATCCCCGGCCTGAGCGCGTTCCACGAACTCAACGTGCGCACGTATGTGCATCGGGACGGTGTGCCGGGCGTGTGGTTCTTTTCGCTTGATGCGCCCAAACGCATTCCGGTGAAAGTGGCGCGGGCCGCGTTCTCGCTTCCTTACTATTTGTCTCAGCTCTCGTTGAAGCGTAATGGCGACACGATTGACTATTCGTCAAAGCGAATCCATCGCGGCGCCCCAGAGGCAACCTTCAACGCTCGCTGGACCATTGGCGATCCACTGCCCGAAGCGCAGCCGGATTCGCTCGAGTTTTTCCTGACAGAGCGCTATTGCCTGTACGCCCAAAGCCGCCGCGGCATCGTGCGTGCACAAATCTGGCACAAACCGTGGCCATTGCAGAATGCAACACTGCATTCGTATTCATCCACCATGATTCAGGCGATTGGAGCGCCGGAGCCGCAAACTCAACCGGTTGTGCATTACGCGGACGAATTGCACGTGAACATTTGGTCGCCTCGATTGGTGGCGGGAGTCAACGGCGCCACGCGATGACCGAAGCCATTGTCATTGCGGTCGCGCTGATTGCCGCGTGTCTGACACTTTTCAGCGGCTTTGGCCTTGGCACGCTCTTAATGCCGGCGTTCGCACTCGTGTACCCGGTCGAAATTGCGATCGCTGCGACCGCTGTCGTGCATCTCGCAAACAACGTTTTCAAATTGGTTCTGGTCGGCAAATGGGCCGATTGGCGCGTTGTCGCACGATTCGCGCCGCCCGCCATCATCGCGGCGTTCATCGGCGCCTGGCTCCTCGGCCTCATTTCTGATGTTGGACCGCTGGCGACGTATCAACTCGGGCCGCGCGAAGCGCAGGTGACCATCGTCAAGATTGTCATCGGCGTTCTCATTCTTGCTTTCACCGTGATCGAAGCGGCGCCGGCCGTAAAGCGACTCGCAATCCCACTGAAATGGATGCCCCTCGGCGGCGCTCTGTCTGGTTTCTTCGGTGGCGTCTCCGGCCACCAAGGCGCCTTGCGCACGGCGTTTCTCGTGCGTGCGAATCTTAGCAAGGAACAGCTCATCGGCACGATGGCCGTGTGCTCGCTGGCGGTCGATCTTGCTCGAACGGCGGTCTACAGCGCCACGTTTGTGCAGCAGGATTGGGCTTCACTACGAAATAGCGGCGCGTTGTGGTTGATCCTGGGGGCGATGTTCGCTGCGTTTGTCGGGTCCGTCGTTGGTGCGCGGCTCGTGAAGAAGATCACGATTGAATCATTGCAGCGGTTTATCGCCGCCATGCTCGGGTTGATCGGCGTCGCGCTGATCGCCGGCGTCGTCTGAAGCCTCTGATCCTTTGATCCGCATCAATTTCATTTGCTCGGCGAAAAGATGTGTGAGATTAACGCCGCATTCTGGGCAGCGCTCTTGTGATGATTCTGAAAGTTCATAGCCGCACTCAGGACAATATGGACGATTGCTTGGAATGCATAGGTTTACCAATGCTTCACCCGAGAAGAGTAGGTAGAGTCCAAGCACAAACTGAATCAAATATCCAATCCCGTGCACTCCGAACATCGTCCAAAATCCTTGACCCATCCCGGCTGCGCCTACAGCCCTTAATTGAAAATTTGTTTGGACTATGTATCCAACCAATTGAGCCAAATCAGGAATCGAAAATCCAATAAATAGCACTCCAACAATCTTGAGCATCAACCGAAACCATGTCTTGTGTTTCATGACATGATTCAGTCTACCCACGAATCCTCAAACGTCATCCCCGGGCTCACCGCCGCCGCCGCGGAATTCTCAATCATGCTCGCCACCGGATACGCGCAGTAATCCACACTGAACGCGCCCGCCGGGCGATGATTGCCCGAGATCCCCAGCCCGCCGAACGGCAGCTTGCCGCTGGCGCCCGCCGTGCCCGTGTTCACATTCACGCAGCCCGCCTTCGCGTCAACAAGAAATCGCTCGGCAAGTTCAGCATTGCGTGTGAAGATGGACGCCGCAAGCCCGTATCGCGTCGCGTTGGCCTGCTTGATTGCATCGTCGTAGCTCGACACAACGGAAACGCGCACCACCGGCCCGAAGACTTCAATGTCGCAGCCTGCGTCTTTGCCTGCTCCCTCTCCCCCCGGGAGAGGGCCGGCGTGAGGGGTTCCCCAAGTCTCACTCGTAAATCGATCAACACGCACCACGCCCGGTGAAATGAAGTATCCGCCCTCACCGTTGGGCACATCATCAATGGCGCGCGGCGCCAGCAACAGTTCCCCGCCAGCTTTGTCGAGATCGTCAGCGAATCGAAGCGCCGCCTGCCGCGCCTCTTCGCGAATAATCGGCCCAATGAACACCGGCGGGTCCGCATCCGGCGCCCCGATGCTCACATTGCTGCCAATCTTTACCAGCGCATCAAGAAATCGATCCGCAACCTTCTCGTGCACAATGATCCGCCGCGTGCACGTGCAGCGCTGTCCGGTCGTGTTAAATGCCGCGCGTCCGCACTCGAGCACCGCCTGCCGAATGTCAGCGTCATCCATCACGATCGCCGGATTGCTGCCGCCGAGCTCCAGCGCGACAATCCGACCCGGCAGATCCAGATTCGCTTCGAGAATCTTTCGCCCGACCGGCCACGATCCGGTGAACAAAACACCATCAATGTCGGGATGCGTGGTGAGTGCAACCGAAGGCTCAACAGCGCCCTGAACCACATTCACCACGCCCTTCGGCGCGCCGATCGAATCCAGCGCCTCCTGAAACAATTCTCCAAGAAGCTGCCCCACCGCCGGCGTCTTGTCACTCGGCTTCAGCACAATCGTGTTGCCCAGCAGCAGCGCCGGCACAATGTGGCCGTTCGGCAAGTGCGCCGGGAAATTAAACGGCCCGATGACGGCCATCACGCCGTGCGGCCGAAACCGGCAGACCCCGCGCCGCGTATCCGTGAGCCGCAGGTCGAATTCCGATACACGCTTCAAGGCGCCCGTCGGCGAATCATCCAGCGTGATGTCCACCTTGCCGCCGAGGATGCCGGCTTCCTGCTTCGATTCCCATTCTGCTTTGCCAACCTCGTCGCGAATGAGCGCCGTAATGGCGTCCACGCGAGCAGCGCAAATCTTCTGGTACTCGCGCAGCGCTTCGATGCGTTTCTCAATCGGCGTCCGTGACCACGCAGGCAATGCCGCACGGGCCGCCGCGACAGCGCGATCAACATGTGCCACGTTCGGCGTGCCCGCCCACACGGTCTCCGCCGGGCGTGCAGGGTTGTGCGACCGCAGCGAATCACCACGGAGCGGCACAAACTCACCAGCAATCAGGTCACATGGATCGTGTGTAAGAGAAGGGTGACGAATCGTCACGGTCAGGACCTCGCTTTTGATTTCTTTGCAGAACGTGCAGGCTTCTTCGCGGCTGATTTCGATTTCTTCGCGCCGCCCGAAGGCGCGCCAACCGGCGTGAATCCGGCTTCGTCTCCGGGTCTGGCGCCGAGCGCTTCCAGAACGGCGAGCGGCACACGCAGCGTTTCGCCATCGAGCGCGTAATCCGTCCAAAAGCAGCGGAATTCATTCGGCCCGGGCGATGACTCGTCATAGCTCACAAACCCGACGCCATCGGCAGCGCCGTCCAACGGCTTTCCGAATGGAAGACGACGCGTGTCTCGAACCAACGCAATCGCATCCGTCTTGGCTTCAAGGTGCGGCCCGGCATCAAACGGGTCCACAATGTTGCGATACGCAAAGCCGAGACGCTCAAGCATCTTCCGCGCCGGGATGGTGTCCGTGCCGACCTTCCCCACGAGCGCCCGCGCTTCCGGCGGCAACAGTGTCAGGTAAATCTCTTCTTTCGGAAGCAGCGACGTCATGAACTCGCGCGACTTCTGGCAGAATCGATCCGCTTCGTCGTACGTGAGGTTGATGAACCGGCGCCCGAAATACTCCCAAAAAGTGTTGCGTCCATCGGGCGTCAGCGGCGCCATCATTTCTGCGAGGATGCGATCCTGAAAGCGCTCGCGATGCAATCCGACGTAGTGGAATCGCACCAGGCTGAGCTGCTTGCCGACTTTCTCTGGATGGCGCCGGAAACTCGGGCCGACAATGAGGCCGCCGATTTCTGTCGGACCGGATTCATCAAGAATGAGCTGCGCCGTCACGTGCGTCGCGCCGCCCTGCAAATCCTGACTGAAAAACTCGCGCTTGCTGAGGCGCATCGAGACATTCGGCTTGCCGGGGCCGCCCATCTGCGCCACAAGTCCAGACGTGCCGATGATGTTGCCGGTGTCGAGATCCTCCGACACAAACATGAATTGCGGCGCCGAACCGGCCGCGCCGCCAAGCGACGCCAGTTCCGGATCATCCTCCGCACTGCGCGGCGGTTCCCCATTGCGCACCATTTCGAAAGATTGGCGGCTCCAGCGAAGTTTGTCGTTAATGACATCGCGGTCCGCCGGCAAATTGATGAAATGAACCATCTTCGCCAGCTTCAGCAGGACATCCAGATCGCTCGGCTTTCCCTGCCTGATGAGGAACATGCCACACGGCTCCGATCATTCATTCAAAGTTGCGCGGCCTGCTTGGCCATGGCGCGTTCGACGACTTCAAACACGGGGGCCCACTGATCTTCACGCATCACGCCAAGCGGCGGCAACATGCGCACGTGGTACGGATCATGGCCGCAGTAGAACGTGATCACGCCCTCGTCATACAGCGTGCGGCACAGGTTCACGATCGGATCCTTCTTTCCGCCGAACGGCGTGAAGCGCATCATGCCGCCGCAGCCATCCACGATGTCCAGAATTCGATCATTCTGCGGGAACCACTCGGGATGCTTTACAGCGATAGCGCGAATGCCATCCCGGAAAAGCTTGTGATGTCGCGCGTTGCTGCCATTCTCACCGTAGTAATCACCGTCGCGCAGCCGCTCGATTATGCGGTGACCAACGCGCAGACCGACGGATGAACCGAGGAACGTGCCTGACAACAATCCCGGCTTCGGGTTGTAATCCGCTGTGTACAGCGCAGCGCACACTTGCGTCATCTTGCCGACCGTGCACAGATTGATGTAGTCGCCGAGTTCCAGCGTCTCAAACGCGAACATCTGATCCGTGCGTCCAAAAGTCTGCACTTCATCCGCCCACACAGCAATCTCATTCGCCTTGCACACTTCCATGAGCGCCTTGTGGAACGCTCGCGGCGCCGTGCGGAATCCGCCTTCACCCTGCACGAGCTCAAAGATGAAGCATGCGTGTTGCTTGGGGTAGCGATTGATGTACTGCTCGAGATGCCAGAGGCACATATCGATGTAGCGCGTTTCACCGGAAACATCACCGGCGCTCAAACGCTTCGCTGCCGCCGCATCATAGAACGGCATGTAGTCCACCATGGCGTTGAGCGGGAGGCCAACACGCCCTGCCGCGGAATCGCCGATCTGCGCCATCGTCCACGTGCGGCCCATGAAGCAATCCTGGAACGCGATCACACGGCTCGCCGGACTGTGCTTCTGAAACGCCACCTTCAAGGCGTTTTCGTTCGCCATTGCGCCGGAATTGCAAAGAAACGCATGCTTGAGTTTGCTGCTGCGCGACGCCTGCGCGACGAGCGCCTCAGCGAACCGGATCGCTTCTTCGTTCATCTGCAGGTTGCCCTGCATCACGGTGTCCGCCATGGCGCCTTCGAGCGCAACGCCGACGAGATCGGGATCAGAGTGCCCAAAGAACTGCACCCCGATGCCGGAAATCATGTCAAACTTCACCGAGCCATCGGCCAGTTCGACCAGCGGGCCATTGCCAATGCCGGAGCCAACGTACGGGTAGTACAAGCCGCGCCCGCGCACTTCAGAGGCATCCGCCAGTAGCTGGTCGTATTCAATTTTGCGATCCGCACGAGCCGGACGAACACCGGTCAGCTCCGACTGCGCCGATTTCAGTTCATCAACGATGTTGTTGATTGAATCGCGAATCGTCGTATTGGAGCGCAATGTCTCGCCTGCGAGTTGTTCCATCGACGCCGCCGTTCCGTTCGCCATCACGCACCGTCCTTCGATTGTGCCGCACGCGGGCGGCGCGAACCATCACCCGGCCAGCGCGCCCGACGCGATTCGTGAAAGCAAAAGGGCGAACAACTGGCACCGCTGTACGAGGCTGGAGAGATCTATCCATTCGTCGGGGGTATGCAGTCCCCCGCCGCGCACCCCAAGTGTATCGATCGTAGGCAGGCCCGCCTGTTGCAGGATGTTGCCATCGCAGACGCCTCCGGTGCGCGCAAACGGCAGATCCTGATCCAACGAGTTGGCGCATTCCCGGGCCAGTCCGGCCAGCCGCTCGACGGCCTCCGTCAGGGGCTTCGCCGGGCGATTGAAGCTGCGTTTAATTTCAATAGCGGGCATTGTGTTGGGCGCCGTCGCGAGGGCGTCGATCATGGCGCTCAACTCGTCCGCAATCTCCGGCGTCGGATACCGGACGTTCCCCCAGGCACGGGCGTGATCGGGCACGGCGTTCGTCGCGTCGCCACCTCGCACAGGACCAACCGAAACGACGCGACCCTTTGAGTAATCCGGCATTTTCGAGATTTCGACCAGCGTCTTCGCCAGCGCCGTCACCGCGGACACGCCCTTCTCCGGCGCCCGACCAACGTGCGAAGACCGTCCGAATGCTTCGATGAGAAATTGCCCGCTCCCGCCGCGCTCAATCGCGAGTTCTCCACCGGGAAGGGCCGGCTCCGTGCAAAGCCCGATGTCGTGCTCAGCCGCGGCGGCGCTCAGAGCGCTCTCGCTGTGGTACGAGCCTGTCTCTTCATCGCTGTTGAAGAAATACGTCCATGACACGCGGATGCCGGCGGCTTCGAGCGCTTCAAGCGCGTGCAGCGCGATGACAATGCCGCCCTTCATGTCCACCACGCCTGGGCCAACGGCGGACTTTCCGTCAGGGGCCATGCTCAGCTCACGAAAATTGCCTTCAGGATCAAAGACTGTGTCGAGGTGTGACGCCAGAAGTATGCGCGGCAACTCTCCAACCGCGCGGCTGCACACCACACTCGCCGGAATCGCGGCGTTTGGCTCCGTCGTGCGCCCGCCGTGCCAGAGCCAATCCGGCGACGGATCACCGGGAACCGTGCGCACATCCACACCCATCGGACGCAGCCGATCCAGCACAAGCCCACGAAACTCGTCAAGCCCGGGCGTGTGATTCCACCCCGTCGGAATGGCGACGTAGCGCGTGAGATCGTGCAGCATGGCATCATGCCGCGCGCTGATGTCCTGACAGAGTCGGATTTCGGATTCAGTCAGCGCGAAGCCGCGAGTGGTCATAGTGGACACTGTATCGGCGAGGTCAAATGCGGATCGTCGCTATTCAGCCGAAATCTTTGCCTTCTCTTTTTTGCGGCGGACCTCGCGGGCACGCACTCGGATGTTCACAATCTCGACGGCGAGCGAGAACGCGAGGGCGAAATAGACGTAACCGCGCGGGATGTGCTCACCCAGCCCATCCGCCACCAGCAGCACGCCGACCAGCAGCATAAATGCCAGCGCCAAAACCTTCGTCGTCGGGTGTTTCTCAAGGAAATTGCTGATCCAGTCCGCGAAGAGCATCATGATCAGCACGGCGATGACGATCGCAGCGACCATGATCCAGAGAATGTCCGTCAGTCCAACCGCGGTCAAGATTGAATCCAGCGAAAAGATGGCGTCGAACAGAAGTATCTGCGCAATCGCGCTCGCCATGGACGCTACGCGAGGTTCTTTCGACTCCAGAATCTTTCCTTCGACTTTCTCGTGCAGCTCCTTCGTCGCCTTGGCGATGAGAAACGCGCCACCGACGAGCAGAATGATGTCTTTCGTTGAAATCTCACGGCCAAAGAGTTCGAAGAGCGCGCCTTCAAGCTTGGTCAGCCACGCGATGCCGAAAAGCATTGCGATGCGCATGAACATCGCCAGCCCGAGCCCCAGTCGGCGCGCAAACGACTGGCGCTCTGGAGGGAGCTTTGCCGTCACCACGGCAATCACGACGATGTTGTCTATGCCGAGGATGACTTCAAGCGCTAGCAGTGACGCGAACGCAGCGACAATATTGAGAAGGCTGGTCGGTTCCATGTCGACTCAAGCGTATCACGCGGCTCTCAAACTGCTGGACGCCCGCCGGCGCGGCGCCATGCCGAAAGCTGCCCCAGATGCGTCGCCTCGTGCGTCGTCATGAGATAGAAAGCGGCATGCGCCACCGTCGGGAAGCGCTCGCGCCATCGATCAACGCCGATCGGATCGTGCAAGACCACCGGATCGACGCGCCCCATCGTTGCTGCCAGTTCATCGTGCACGCGAAAATAGTCGCCAACGATCGATTCCTTCGTGCCATACACCGACATGTCGCTCAGCGGCTTCGAATCCTTTCCGAACGGGTGGTCCTTCGGATCGTCCGGTTTGAAACGCGAGAGCATCGCCGTCAGCACGGGCGGATACGCCGATAGATGCCCGAGCACCCACGCCGGATGATTCATGACCACGCCACGAACCGGTTGCGCGACCATGTCTGGATCGGAAAGATCGGCGGTCATGCGCGCGGCGTAATCGCGGTGTTGTGACCAGGAGCGAAGGAGAAGGTCAACCAGGTTGGCATTCATCGAAACCATCTCCTCACCATTTGAAGTTCAATTCGCCGTATGAATCGCCGCGATTGGCATGATCACCTCAGCGCCACTCCAGAATCAAGTGGGAAAGTCAGATCAGCCGACCAAGATATCGTCAGCCCGGCTTTTCACAGACGCCCCGGAGGTGTCTGCACCCGCTTTTCCGCACAGGGGTTCAACATGTTCACTCGCATTTTGCTCGCCGGCTTGATCGGCGGCGTCGCCATGTTCATCTTCGGCGCCGCAACGCATTTAACGCTTCCCGCGACGATGTTCGGCGTCCATTCATTACCGAATGATGCGGAGCTGACCACGCCAATCAGGGGTGCAGGTCTCGAACACGGCTTCTATGTTTTTCCGGCAACAGAGCCCGGGCTGGAGAAAGACCCGGAGGCGCTGAAAGAGTGGACGACTCGCATGAAGGCGGGCCCCATCGGCGTTGTCATCTATGACCCAGCCGGGCAGACGCCCATGTCGCCCATGCAATTGCTGATCGAGTTCATCACGAACGCGCTCGCGGCGACGCTCGGCGCCTTCATTGCGCAACGTATCGTCAAGGGATTTGGCCGAAGGTTCTTGATCCTGACGCTGCTCGGTCCAATCTCCTGGCTCACCATCAGCGCGCCGCACTGGAATTGGTACCACTTCCCCGCTGACTTCACGATCGCGTCCCTTGCGGAAGAGACGCTCGCGTGGATGGTCACCGCGATCGCCATTTCAATCGTCCTGGCGTGGAAGAAGAAGTCACCATCGCCAGTCGCCGACGAACGCTAAGCGCCGGCGCACACCGCAAGCTGCGATTGAAATTCAACCAGGCTCTTGTGGGTGACCTCTGCGCTCGTCGTTTCGGCGAATCTATCCAGAAACTCACGGATAGGCCGGAATTCGTTCGGCGCCATTGCCTCAGCCATATCCAGATTATGGAGCGCCATCGTCCAATCCGGAAACACGCGCCGAGTGTCTTGCTCGTACAGCAGCCGCTCGATGCACGCATGCCGCGGATCCTGTGTAATTGATCGGTACAGCGCGTCGATTTCGAGGCGTCGCCCTTCTATCACTTGCAGAAACGAACCGTCCGAATAGAGAAGAACCCCGGTCACGCCGCGCACAAGATTCGCGCGCGCCGCCGCTTGCCCCAACTCTTCAAGTGAGTCGGACGTGAACGCTTCCAGCGCGGTGGACACATAGAGCAGTCGGACGAGATGCATCATGGATCTCTGGCCCCATCTGGATTCGTGCGAGCGTCAAACCACCCATTGGCAGTTACCGGTCGTGATCCTGCGGCGTACGAATTCGCCGCTGAAACGCCGCATCGACTATTCCGCGAATCACCTTCGCAAAACTGCGAACACCAAATTCAGTTGGTGGATTCAATCCGTCCGGTAGCTTGATCCATGATTCGATACACATAGCCTTCGTAGAACCAGACACGCAACGAAGTGTCGCCATGACCGTAGGTCCAGCGATTCGCATCCTGCAGCGCCGACCAATAATCAAAGCTGTCGCCGTCCATTCCGATCGGCGGGAACTGCGTATCCCACCACGGATACTCGCGCGGCCAACCGATCGCCGCAACGACCTGCGGCATTGTCATGCGAAGTTGAACCTGCTGCTCACGAATGGCTTCAACGACTTTCTGCGGCCAGCTCGGATGGCGCTTTAAAATTTCCTCCCGCAGCTCGTCGACATAGGCAGCGCGCCCGCCAGCGTCGAACGCCGAATCCGGGCCGCGATTCACCCATCGCATCTGCTCAAAGAGTTTCTGATCGGACGCCCCCTCGATCTGCTGCGGCGAAAGCGTCGAGACACAACCAAACGGCGCCGCGGCGACGGCCAGTGCGAATGTCATTCGAACAACCGCCTTCAGCCTGAATCCAATCACCATTGCTGCACCTCCGACGCGGATTCTGTTATGGGCTGACCGGAATGGTTTTGGGACGACGGTAGCGGGTTGTTTTTCTCGCTTCCGCCCTTTCCAGCTTGCAAATCGTAGTCCCGGTCGGATTACACCGCGGCTGGGTCGAATACAGGCGCCGAGGGGTTCAAGGCCATTCGGAACCCTGCCGATTCTGACCTCTTCCGGCCCCCAGTGGAGCGCACGACTGATGAACGCCCCCGAACCTCCATTGCTGCGCATTGTGTATTTGAGCACGGCGATGGAGAGCTACACGCCTCAATCGTTGCAGGCGTTCTCAGACGACATCTGCACGCGCAACCGAGCCACGAACATCACCGGCGCCATGGCGTTTAATGGCGGCAACTTTCTTCAGGTGATCGAAGGTCCAGCCTACGTCGTTGATGATCTTTTTGAGAAGATCAGCGCCGATCCCAGACACGCATTCATTGATGTGCTTCAGCGAGATATTGTCGAGCAGCGCATCTTTGCGGATTATGGCCTTGAATTGTGCAGCTTCGGCGACACCCCCGCCGCGTCGCAGCAGGAATTTCGAACGATCCGCGAATTCCTGAATCATTGCCCCGGCATGACGCCCGACCTGATCACGCGCGGCTTAATGGGATTCTTCATCGAACGCGTCGGCCGCATCCGCGCGGCGTAACGCGCCGGTGGCAATCAGCTCATGTCCGGCCGCTCGTTGCCGTCATCGTCGTAGCGCACCCAGGCGAAATACGCGAACGTGCCATACAGCACGAGCGCGACGGCGATGCCGAATCCAACGCCGATGATGTACCCGACAACAAATGTCGCGACCGTGAAGATCGCGAGCAGCCACCACATGTCGCGGAATGCGCCGAACAATCGATTCTTCATCGTGGCCTCATGATACGGACCACAGCGGCTTGCGTGGGCGATCACCGGTTTGTTCGATCGATTGGGCATAGTCCTCGATGCGCATTGTTGGCTTCCCTAAAATGTCCCAGGTTTCGGTCGCCTCAAAACCGGCGGTGCGTTCGAAGGTCGCCTGAAGCAGATCTGCTCCATATCGAGGTTGAGCAAACAGGAGACCTGCCGCGCGCAATGCGAGTCGAGGCATTGGAGCCGGGAGAAGCTTGGGTGAATGGGCCCGAGCAAACCGCTTGGTCGCTTCTCCCAAGGAAACCCCTTCCGGCCCTTGCACAATGAATTGTCGATTGCGAGCGGCGCTGCATTTCATCGCAGCCGCCACTTGATTGCCGAAATCTGCGCCAGCGATCCACCACAACGGATCGGTCGGCGCCGCCAACAACGAGATGAATCGCCACTGCACAAACAGGGCCAGATTCTCCATAAACCACGTTGGTTTGAAAATGGTCCAATCCAACCCACTCTCGCGAACCCGTTGATCCGTTTCCTCTTTGCGACGAAGCGACCACCACTGGTGGGCGGGGTCGTTCACTTCAATGGCGGAAAGCCGCAAGATGTGAGGAACGCCCGCGCGCCTTGCCGCACGGAGAACAAGCGCCGTTCCGTCACGGTCAGGATCAAAATTCACGCGTTGCGAAAATGGTGTGTTGAGATTGACATACACCGAGTCGGCGCCGTCCATGGCGCGCACCAGCGATTCTTCATCGTGAAGATTGCCATGGATCAGTTGAATTGAGCCGGGAAGCAATCGACGGGCGCGATCGATATCACGAACGAATGCAGTCGTCTTCAGACATTCGTCCGCGACACAGGCACGGGCCACCGGCCGCCCGAGCATGCCGGTGGCGCCAATAAGCAGCACGCGCCGCGGCACGATTCCCTCGATGGTGTTCTGGCTCATGTCAGAAGACTACGGCAACCATCGAACACCCGACTTGCCGCCTGCTTTGGGGCCACCCCCTATGTCCACCATCCGACTCGAAGCCTTCAGCGACGCCGTCACCGCCATTGTCATCACGATCATGGTGCTGGAGTTTCGAGTCCCGCACGGGACGATCCTCAAAGGAAAGGCGTCCGTGGTTTGCTACCCCGCAACGACTCTGCTGGCGTGGGTGACCCCATGAATTTCCATTGCAATCTATGTTGCCATGGCAATGATTGGCTGGTTCCTGACAGGCGCATAGAGCGGCTGAAGCGGATGCCATCGCTACAAGCATGACTCATCGCCCCGGCATCTTCGGTCGCGGCTGCGCCTCCGGCTTCTTACCATCGCGCAGCGCGTAATCCAGCCACGCTAGCACGCCGCCCCACATCATCTCGGTCATTTCGGCCCGCTCCGGGTGCAGCATCGACGACCCATGCACACCCCGCGGCGCCACCATGAAGTACACATCATGGTCGATGAACATGAACGACTGCTCCTGCACCGCGGGTCGGCGCATTTCAATGGCGGGGCGAGCCGCGAAAATCGGAACGCTCACATTCTCAATGGAGTCCTCAGGCTGGCACTCGAGAACGGGCCCGCCCGACGCCGGCGAAAACGCGAGAATCGCGTTGACGTCATCCGGCCGATTCGCGGCAAGTTGGAACACTAGCGCGCCGGAGTAACTGCTCCCCCACGCCGCGAGCTTGCCGGTGAAGCCCTGATCGCGCGCGTACGTCACCGCGGCGTCAAGATCCGGCAGTGCATCGCAGTAGCCGTATTCGTTGTTCTCGATAGCACTCGCCGTGCGATTGGATGATCCGTACGTGTCGCCACCATTGCGCTGGTCGATGGCAAGGACGTGGTAGCCGGATTCCACCAGCTTCGGCGCGATGAAATCGCTGTACTCGCCGCGCGCATTGCTGGCGCCCTGGTGGAACAGCAGAATGATCGGGGCGTCCTTCGGTGCGTCGGCTTCGTAGAGATCGCCGTGGATGGTGACGCCGTCAAAGGTGTCGAAGGAGACTTCGGTCGGTTCTGCCGTTGCAGCGCCAATGAAGCCCAATGAACAAATGATTGTTGCTGCCGCCATGATTCGTCGTGTCATCGTTCTCTCCGCAGATTGCCAGTGTCACGCCTGATACCGGTCGTCGTCATTAATGATTCATCCACTCCGACCTCAGCAGCCCGTACCGCGCATCATCGTGATACTGCCCCCACTTCAGATCATGCTTACGCAGCACTCCTTCCCGAGTGAACCCGAGCTTCTCCAGCAGTTTGACTGACGCCGTGTTCGTCGTCCAGCACCCGGCGAAAATCTTGTTGACCAGCATCGATTCGAATCCGAATCGCACCAAAGCGCTCGTGGCCTCGAACGCATATCCATTTCCGCGATATTGCTTTCCCATGGCATACCCCAGCTCCGCGCGGTTGTCGCGCTGATCGCGTTTGAGCATGGTGTCGCCGATGACCTCGCCACTCTCAGCCAGGCAGATCACGAACGCGTACTTCGTCTCTTCATCAAGTCCGATCGCACAGTCGCGCACCCATTTCTCGGCGTATTCAATCGGATACGGCGCCGGGATGCCCACCATGCACCACGCCATCTCCGGCGAATCGCAAAAGGCGTGAATGGCCGCGACGTCATTCAGCGTCGGCGGGCGCAGCAACAATCGCTCGGTCTGAATCTCAAGCCTGTTCACGTGAACGCTCCTGCCACTGTTCTCGGGTGAGAATGTACCCATCCGCATCGATGTCCTCATCATTCTTGCGGCAGGCGCCGCACACCACGCCAAGCGACTCAAACTCAAGCTTCTGAAGCACGCGCGATGACGCCGGATTGCGCAGCATCGCATGCGCCGTGATGCGCTCAAACCCAAGCGATAGAAACCCATAGGTCACCATCGCCCCTGCGGCTTCCGTCGCATACCCGGCGCCCCACCACTGACGCCCAATCGCGTAACCAAGCTCGCCTCGGGCGCCGTCATCATGAAACGCAAATCCGATTGACCCGACGAGCGTGCCGTCATCACGCCGCTCGATGAAACGAACGAAGCCCGTGTCATCCGCATGCGTTGTCGCGAATCGTTTTATCGCCGCGATCGCATCATCCCGCGTGTACGGGTGCGGGATCGTCAGCGTGTTCGCTGCGATCTCCGGGTCGTTCAAAACGGCGGGGAGCTGCGCAATATGGCGCGCGGTTGGTTCGCACAGTTGTAGTCGCGGCGTGAGAATCTCTGGCGCATTCATGGCGACGTCACTCCGGCCAGTCGCCCGAGAAGATCTCCTCAGCGGGACCAGTCATGAAAACGTGATTCGACGCTTCTTCCCAGCGGATGCGTAAATCGCCGCCGGGAAGGTGGAGCGTTGCGTCTCTTGAAAGTCGACCGGACAGAGCGCCCGCGACCAGCACAGCGCACGCGCCGGTGCCGCAGGCGAGCGTGCGACCACTCCCCCGCTCCCACGTCCGCATCGTGCCCTCAGTTGGCGATTGCGTGTGGACAAAATGGGCGTTCACGCGGCGCGGGAAAGCGCTGTGCCGCTCCAGACGCGGGCCATGCTTCAGCAGGAGCTCATCACCCGGATCTTCATCAAAGAACACCACCATGTGCGGATTACCCATTGAGACGAAGATCGCATTGAAGTCATCAACGCGCCATTCAGTCGCGTCCGCCACTTGGCCGCCAGCCGTAACTTTGGACTGATCCACCGGGATCTTCGCGAGCTCAAGAATCGGCGCGCCCATGTTGACCGTCGCATGGGTCACGATGCCGCCCTCGCTGTGAACCTGAATCGGCAGCACCCCCGCGCCGGTCTCGACGTGAATCTTGCCATCGATCGGTCGCACGTGCTCACGATCCACCGCGAGCTTAGCAACGCAGCGCACGCCGTTGCCGCACATTTCGCCTTCGGATCCGTCCGCATTGAACATGCGCATGCGCGCCTGCGCGCTGCGCCCGGCGCCCTCCGGAGTTGGCGCACTGACGAGAATCAAGCCGTCCGAACCAACACCGCGATGGCGATCGCTCATGCGCTCTGACAACTCAGGCAAATCAGTGCGGATCGCCAGAGCCGGCTCGGCAAACGCATCGAGGTAGAGGTAATCATTCCCGATGCCGTGCATTTTCGTGAAACGAATCATCAATGTGCGCCGTTGGTGTTGAGATGAATTCGATGCCCGGCTCTAAAGGCGTCTGCGTCCAGACCCAGACGTCAAATAGAGTAGCCGCGCCGAACGCGAGAAGCCCGGCAGCGATGGTGAGTCGAACGAATCGGCCCGATCGACTGGCGGGGACCTTGTCGACCGGCAACCCGATGATGCGCCGAATGCGCCGGCACCGATCCGCGATGCTCCCGTGCCGCCAACTGAACTTTCCCTGCGGAATGTGGTTCAGGCGAGCGACCTTTTCAAGGGCGCCGGCCATCCCTTCGGCGGCTGTGGTTGTTACCTCGAGCGAAGGATGGGGCGCTGCACGCGTCAATCCGCTGGCGTCCTGCACGGCGAAGGCGTCTGCCTCGCGTTCAAACGTGCGGCTGGCAAATCCAAACATCATGAACGCGAACGTGATTGCAATGAGAAACGCCCCGATGTCGAAAGCATCGGCGAGGCCTCCTGAAAGCATTTCACGTCCATGAAGCCATTGCATCGCCCAGCTCATTCCCCACGTGGCAAGCCCCAGCGATGCGATGAGCGCCCCAAGCAGCCACGGCAAATGTCGCTTTCGCACATGGCCAACTTCATGCGCCATCACCGCATCGAGTTCATTCGCCGGCAATCGCTCGATCAGCGCGTCGGTCAGAAGGACGTACCGTAGCCTCGGAATCACGCCGATCACGGCGCCGTTCAGAATCACGCCGCGCGTGTGCCACACGCGAATGCCGCCCGTGCGAACGCGATGACGATTGCACATCGCCGTGAGCCGATCCCGCAACTCGCCGGGCGGAAGCGGTGTCGTTTCCCACAGCGCCAGCAATATCGGCGGTGAGCAGATCAGTACGAGCGCGGCGCCGCAGAGCTGAAGCCCCGCAAGCGCGAGCATGGTGGATTCGCTGTCCTCGGGCCACGGAAACAGATCCCAACGGTCCACCGCGAAACTGACCGTCTCCCCCCACAGCAGAATGAGCGCAATAGGGAGCAGCGCCGCAAACATGGAATATCGGAGTTTTTCCCACGTGTACGCCGCACGCCGCGGGAAGGCGTGGATCGGCCGCCCGGTGTCGAGCGAACGAAGCATGGATGCCTCATGAAGGCGACGATCGATGGGATAGAACGACCACCATGTCGCGGCGTAGGCAAGGATCGGCGGCGCGCACACAATGATCTCATCAAGTCCGATCCAGTCGCCAATGGCGGTTCGCACAGCGCCGATCCAGTCGAAGGCAAAAACGAAGGCGACGAAGATCAAACCAATGAAGATCCTGGAGAGGCTCACCGTGATATCGGCGCGGCGCATGGCGCGCATACTGCCGGTGCGATCAAGCTGTCGTCCGAAACAAATCAGCGCTATGTGAACCATGATGGCGATAATCGCCAAAGCGCCCAGGAGGGCTCCGCCAACGAGGGCGAACGTCGCATGAGTGGTGCGCTCGAGCGCACCAAACGCGTCATATCCGACCAAGCTCAGAACAATGATGAGGACCAGCGGATGCAGCATCAGCGTGGCCGCGAAATCTCGCCCAGATCAATGCGGGCGCCGCCTGGCTGGTAGTAATCGGCGTTGAGCGTGTTATTCGAAATTGTTGTCAGGACAATGCACGACCTGCCGAATCGATCGGCGTACTCAAGATCGCCATGACCGGGGCCGGCATACTGGCTGTTGCGCGATTTCTGCACATGGAAGTGGTAGTGAAACAGGCTGATCGCGCCGGCTTCGAGCATTTCTGGTGACGCCACAAAACGTGTGTCGTTGATGCGCTGCGTCGGTCGGGGCGGATACAGAATCGCGACGAAACCATTGCCGACGGAATCGATCACACCGCCGTATTCCGTCGTCGTGTCGCCCTGATCGCGCGCTGTCTGCTCAAAGAAATCGATTGCCATGTTCGGATCTTCAACCGCTCGGGCCGCGATGAGCAGCAGGACCGCATCGCCCCAAGAGAGCCGATCGCGCCAGGCACTGAGCGTTTCTCGCTGATCGCCATTGAAATCGACATAGCCGTCTGTGCGCTGATGGTGCTTGCGGCTTTCGAGTTCTGCATCCAGTCGGCTCAACAATTCCTCACGGGATGCGTGAATCCAGGACGGTTCATTCACCGTGGCCCAGTAGACGCCGACGACATGGCGAATTGCGAAGCCCTCAAGTTGTTGGTCATTGAGCGTGTTGATCGCTGCGGCGGCCGCGGTCCAAAACTCGGCGTTCTCAGCTTTGCGCATGGTTCGCAGCCAATCGAGCTGTTCCGATGTGCGAGGCACAATCATCAGGTCATTGGCGCCCGCGAGGAGATCTTCGAGGAGCGCATCGCCGTCCGCGCTTGACGTGTCGGACACCAGCAGAGCACGTGACTGTGAACCATCCGTATCAATGCGCTGAAGCAATGCCCATGCGTCCATCCGCGCACGATCACCGAAGAAACGATCTTCCTGCGGCGTCGAGAAGACGCGATACACCGTTGCTTCAACCGTTTCATCAGGGAAGAGCGCATCAAGGGCGGCGCGCTCCGGACGATTGGCATCGGTGGGCTCAACAACAGGCCGTGACCAGCTCCGGACCAAGGCCGGCGCCATTTCCGTCCAAGACCCTTCGGCAGCCAAGTCTGAAATGATCTCTATGACTTCCCAGTCCGTCTCCGTGGGAAGCATGAGCGCGAGCATCCGCGAGGTGTCCGCAGGATCTGATTCGAGAAGCGCCGTGATTGCATCAATTCGAATGACATTCGGCTCGCTCCGCCGCCACGCATATTTCTTGAGCGCTTCTCGCCCCTCGTCGACGGAAATCGTCCCGTCGTCCATTTGCGTCACGATGATCTCGATGGCGCGGCGCCGGTCGTTTTTCGTGAGCTCCTGATCTGACAAAGCGGTAACCGGATCGTTCGAGACAGAAGAGTGTGTCTCGCAGCCGCCGACGAACACGGTCATTGCAATAGTGAGGGTCCAGAATCGGGGAGCGTGGTTGAATCCGTTCATGCCCCAAGAATAGCCGCTCCGCGCCAATGACTGAATCCGAGGTGATTGTTGGCCGCAGGCCTCGATTGGACTAGGATTGCGCCTTCTCATGGAGCGCTGATGACCCAGACCGCCACGACACCGAAATCGACCGACGATCTCCAGACCCGTGTGGAGCGAGTTCTGGAGTTGATCCGCCCGGCGATTCAGAGCGACGGCGGGGATATTGAACTGGTCAGCGTCGGTGATGATGGCGTCGTCCGAATTCGCTTTCACGGCGCCTGCATTGGCTGCCCGTCAAGCAACATGACGTTGAAGCTCGGGATCGAAGAGAACCTCAGGAAAAATATTGCCGGGGTCACGGAAGTCATCGCCGTCGACTAGCGTTCGCTAAGTCTGGCGCGGCCTGGCGAACCAGCGCAAGTCCTGCGCCAAACACATTTTCGGACGCACTTTTTTTGTTTCTTTCCGATCGTAAACTCTGCTAGTCTACGCGCGGTGGTTTCTTACGGTGGGGGCCAGGCATAGGCCTAGGAAGGACAGGAGGTCCTGCGCATGCTCGTGATTACACGGCGCGAAGGCGAAGAGGTGGTCATCGGTGATCCTCGGAATCCGGTCGGCGTTGTTCGCATCGCCGGGATTCGTGGCGATCGTGTGCGGCTCGCGTTTGATTTTCCGCGCGAAGTAGATGTGCATCGTCGAGAAATCGCGTTGCAAATTCTCGCTGAAGATCAGTCGGAGGACGCCGCGGCGGTCAATGCCGGCGCCAGCTGAACCGCTTTCACATCTTCAGAGTGATTAATTCGCGCCGCTGTCGCCGTACGCCATCGGCCCGGGGGATTTGTCGTCGCGCGGATCGAGCGGTTGCCAATCGACCCTCGCGGCGCCGAGCATCGTTCCGGTCGCGAACGCGAGATCGACTTTGCCGACCTCGTATTCCACAATGGCGCGAATCTCAGAAAGCTGCGCATCGGCCAGGCGCGTCGCAGCTTCGAGCACATCATTGCTCGTGCTGCGGCCGACATCGAATTGACGTTGCTCGGCTTCGAGGGTGCGAGCCGCGAGCAGCGCCGATTGGGACGCGGCCATGATGCGCTGCCAGCCGGAATCGATGTTGTCAATGGCGTCGAGCACTTCTTGCGTGATCGCAAGTTCACGCGCATCCACCGTCGCAAGTCGCTGGAGCCGCACGAGAATGGCCTGTTGAACACGCGACTTCGCGGCCATATTGCCGATCGGGATCTCCGCCGTCAGACCGAGGATCCAGTCATCAAACTCTGCGGTTCGGAGCTGATCGAGCGCGGCGCTTGTTGAACTGCCAAGGCCGTTGAGGCGATAGGTGTAATCCACGGAGAACAAAGGCAGGGCGCGATTGCGCTCAAATGCGATTGTGCTTTCGTCAATGGCGAGCTGGAGTTCAAGCTCAAGCATTTCCATGCGGTTTGCAATGCCTTGCGTGACAAGTTCGTCAGCTTCGAACCCGTATTGGCCCGGGTCCGGGAGGCTCTCTGTCTCCAGCATGATCGGCGTATCAAGATTGAGCCCGGGCAAGTGAATCAGTCGCTTGAGTTCGCGCTGGCGAAGCCGCACTTCGTTTTGAGCGACGATGATGGCTTCAAGACGCTGCGCCAGCCCTTCCTCAGCACGGAGCACTTCGATCTCCGCCACATCACCGGCACGCACGCGTCTCTCGGCTCGCTCGAGTTGCGCCATGGCGAGTTCGTATTGCTGCTGCGTGACAAGCAGCGCTTGACGAGCGGCATACAAACGCCAGTACGCGCGATCCGACGTGGCGACCTGTCGAATGATTTCGAGCTTTGTTCGCGCTTCGGAGATGCCTTCGTTGAGTGCGGCGACGCGAAGTTGGTAGGTATTCGCTCGCCGACCGGCGCCTCGAAGCAATGGCTGCGAAATCGAAATCGCGGCGTCAGCCGTAAACGACGGATTCAGCGTTGAAAACTGATTGTTCGTTTCCGTCTTGTCGAAAGGCAGTCGTACGGTCACTTCACCGCCCGTGCGCAGCGGAATTCGCACGCCGAGATCGGCGTTGATTTGGTCAACCTGGCTGCCGACGAGTGAAGTCGCCGTCGGCTGATCAAGGTTGGTGAACTGCAAATTTGCAAAGAAGACGGCTTCCCAGCGAGCTTCTTCAGCGCTGACATTCTCATTGGCGATGGCCGGATCAATGAGCGCGACGCGCAAGTCGAGATTGTTCTCCAGCGTCCAGGCTCTGATTTGTTCAATCGTCACCGGCATCGTCGCCAAGCCTTCGAACGGATTGGGCGGCTCAGGGCGCTCGCCTTCGGCGAGGGGCGCCTCGGGAAGTCGCTGCGCGTTGATCTCCAGCGGCTCAATATTTCGAACCAAATTGCGGGGAATCTCCGGGCCGTAGTCCGCAGGGATGGTGCGGAACGGATTGTTGCAGCCGGAGAGCGCCGCTGTCGCCGCGACCACCGCCGTGGTCACGGCCCACGTGAGTTTATTCATGTCGGAGGGCCTCGATCGGATCCAGTCGTGCAGCTTTGATGGCGGGGAACATACCAAAGATCACACCGACGCCCGCAGAAAAGATAAATGCGAGCGCAATTGCCCATGGCGGAATGTTTGCATGTTCGAGCGGTGTATCCGGCATGTTTTGCAGCGCCAATGTCAGGGCCTGCCCAATGACAAGTCCAATCAATCCGCCGACCATGCAAAGCACGACCGCTTCAACAAGGAATTGCATCAGAATAATGCCCGGTCGCGCGCCGACCGCCTTGCGCAAACCAATCTCGCGTGTGCGCTCACTCACCGAAACAAGCATGATGTTCATGATCCCGATGCCGCCGACCAGAAGCGAAATGCTCACAATGCCGCCGGCGACGGCCGTCATGCCCGCCGCGATGCCTTTGAATTGGTCAATCGCCTGTTGTGTGGCAAAGATGAAGAACGTGTCGTCTTCACCCGGCTCAAGCCCGCGCAGATTGCGCAAGGTAAATCGAATCTGCGCTTCGGCTTCGTCTGCCTCGTCCGGGTTGGTCATCTGGGCGAACGCATCGCGAATCCAAAGACCGTTGTCGATCTTCATAGATGTGGACAGCGGCGTGAACACTTCGCTGCGGACATCGCCGCCGCCAAACATCGGCGACAATTGCTTCGTCTCCACCACGCCGACGATCAAAAACCGCAGGTTGTCGATGAGGATGTAGTCACCCACCGGGTCACGGTCGAGATTCAATTCCTCGATCGCCTCATCGTTGACGATGCAGACGTATCGCATTTCTTCTTCATCGATGCGATTGAACTGGCGGCCGATGATGACGTGACGGTCCTGAATGTCGTGCCAGTCAGGCCAGATGCCCGTGACGAGCACGCCTTCCTTCACGAACTCGCCGACACGTATGGAATAGCTGTTGTAGTACCGCGGCGTGATGCGCTCGACGGCCGGGCAATGCTCGCGAATGGCCTCAATTTCAGGGATCGTCAACTGAACTTGTCGCCAGCTGATGCGGTTTTGCATGGACTCTGGCACCGTTCCATCAAGGAACATGGTTCGAGCGCCAAAGGTCTCAAATTCAGTCAGCACGTAATTCTGGAGTCCCGTGAGTGCAGCGATCACCGCCGTCACGGAGCCAACACCGATGATGATGCCGAGCGCCGTCAGAAGCGCGCGCATTTTGTTCGCCCAAATCTGCCCGAGCGCAAGCACGACGGTTTGAAGGATCACGCGGAAGACCATCATGATGTCGCCTCCACGGGATGTTGACTGACCTCATCGGCCAAGTCGCTCAATCGCTCCGCCGCCTGATTGACCCACTCCCGGTGAATTGGGTCCTGCGCCGTTGGAAGGTCGGAACGAATGCGGCCGTCGTATAAACGAATGATTCGCGCCGCGTGCCCAGCGACATCTTCTTCATGTGTGACGATGACGATGGTCTGCCCTTCGTCGTGAAGCTGCCGGAAGAGTCCGATGATTTCGTCGCTCGTGACGGAATCAAGGTTGCCGGTCGGTTCATCCGCAAGCAGGATGCTCGGCGACGTCACCAGGGCACGCGCCACGGCGACGCGCTGGCGCTGGCCGCCGGACAACTGGTTCGGCCGATGATGCTGCCGATCCGCGAGCCCCACGCGGTCGAGCGCGCGTTTAGCGGCGCGGCGGGCGCCGAGCCAGTTCGCCTTCGAATACAGCAGCGGAAGCATGACATTCTTCAACGCTGAAGCACGAGGCAAGAGTTCAAAAGTCTGAAATACAAACCCGATTTCGACATTGCGCACGTTGGCGAGTTCGCCTGCGCCCATCTTTTCAACAGGTTTGCCGTTCAGCAAATACGAGCCGCTTGTGGGTCGGTCGAGGCATCCGAGCACATTCATGAGTGTGGATTTGCCTGATCCGGACGGCCCCATGATCGCGACAAATTCGTTCTTCTGAATGGTCATGTCGACGCCGCGCAGCGCATGCACGCGCTCGACGCCCATCTTGTAGACCTTCTTCAGTCGACGAATCTCAATCGCGGACATGCGTGCACTCGTCATGGGGTTCATCATTGCGACGCGCGCGTCGCTACGACGTCGCCGGTGGAGTCTGTGCTGGAGTCAGCCGCGTCGCCTTCTGCCTCATCAGCGACGGTTGTCTCTGATTCTTCCGTGGCGCTCGACGCGTAAATGTCACGGATCGCTTCTTCGTGCTTGATATTCTGGAGCGTCGCCCACGGACCAACCACCAGCACATCGCCCGGAGAAAGCCCGCCGATGATCGCCGTATTGCGCAGATCACTGGATCCGATCGTGACCGGAGTGGCGATCGCTTTGCCATTGACGTTTCGATACACGATTCGGACGAACGTCTTATTCGGGTCCACTTCCGGCGATTTCTCAAGGCCCGCCGGCAATTCATCGACGCGCATGTCAAGCACGGCCTGACTTGGCGCCAGAATGACGTCCTCGATCGTTTCGACTTCAATATCCACGTTGGCCGTCAGCCCCGAAAAGATCGTGCGATCATCTTTCGGAATCAGCCGCACTTCAGTTTCAAAGAATTTCGAGCGGTCGGTCGCAAAGGAATGCTGGAGTGCGACTTTCTTAACCACGCCTTCGAAAACTTCATTCGAATACGCATTGATATAAATGCGAGCGGCCTGTCCCTCTTGCACGGGCGCCACATCGCTTTCGTCCACTTCCGTCTTGACGATGAGTTCCGACAAGTCGGCCACTTCAAGAATCACTGTGCCCGCGTTGTTCATGGTGCCGGTCACCACCACTTCGCCAACTTCGGCATTCAGCTTCGTGACGTATCCATTGATCGGCGAGCGAATTTCGGCATACCGCAAGTTCTCTTCGATACGGGCCACTTCCGCACGCGCCGCCTCCACGTTCTGCTCGGCGGCGTCGCGATCCGACTCGGCGCCCTTCATGCGCGCATCCGCCGAATCCAGTTCGGACTTGCTCACATCGCTGGTCTTGTAGAGCGACTCCATTCGCTCCCAATCGACGACCGTATTGGTGTACGCCGCACGAGCGCCCGCCAGTCTCGCGATAGCGGCGCCAAGATTCGCACGAGCCGATTCGAGCGTCGCGCGAAGATCGCGATCGTCCAGCTTGACGACAATGTCGCCAGGGACAACGCGATCGCCCTCCTCAAATGGCAACTCCATGATTTGTGCCGAAATGCGGGCTGAAATCTGCACCCGTCGAACGGGCTCAATCTCGCCGGGCGCCGTGATCGTGCGCACAAGTCGACCAGGCTCAACGGTGTGCAATCGGACTTCAGTTCCGAACTCTCCGTTCGAAGCTTGCATGACCTCTTTGATCTGCGGGTACAAGAACAAGCCGGCGCCGCCAATGACCAGCGCCAGAACAATGAATGAACCGAGGATCCACTTCAGGACTTTCCACACGCCGCCCATTTCCACCTCAATCTGATGAATCCGTGTTCCCGCAGCGCTTCAAACTCGGCGCAGCGCCCTGCTCCATCGGTACCCGGCTCATCCGTTCGGGTTGCGTCCGGGGGTCCTCAGGCATGTCGTCTTGTGGGGATTCGCGTTACGGCTCTTTCACCGGCCCCACCTCCGGAGACTGTAGGCCACGGAGAAGATCGGCGTGGCGCCTCATCACTCGTGATTCCGAGCCGGCGCACGAAGACCACCCCGCCATCACGGTCGATGCGGCGCCACTTCAGGTTCAACACAAATTGAGAATGTGTCGCGACGAGTCAGCGAAGGCGGAATCGCCCGACGAGCTCTTGGAGGCGATCGCTCTTCACTGACAATTTTGCTGCGGCCAAAGCAGCCTCACGGGCGCCAACGGCGGATTCGTTCGTCACGTAATTGATCTGCTCGACCGTGCGAGAAACTTGCGTGCTGGATGCGGACTGCTGGTCCGCCGCCGCCGCGATGGACTGAATCATCCCCGCGATGGATTGAGAATCCTGCACTATTTGCGCGAGCGCTCGCCCCGCCTCTTCCGCCAACGAGACGCCTTCCTCAACAGTTCGCTGTCCAGCCTGCATTCGGTCAACCGCTCGCGTCGTGTCGCGCTGAATTGTGCGAATCGAATCTGCGACCTCCTCTGTCGCCCGAGTCGTTCGTTCGGCGAGCTTGCGCACCTCATCAGCGACCACCGCGAATCCGCGGCCGTGCTCACCCGCCCGTGCCGCCTCAATGGAAGCGTTCAGTGCAAGGAGATTCGTCTGGTCTGCGATCTCATTGATGACACCAATGATGGTCTCGATCTCTTCGCCACGGCGGCAAAGCTCCGTGACGGCTGCGGCGGTCTCTTCGACCTGTGAACTGATCGCCCGCATGCCCGTCACCGTCCGCGAGACCACTTCACCACCGGACGTCGCATCGCGCCCGGCACCCGTGGCCTTGCGTGAAGCCTCCGACGCCATCGAAGCAACGTCCCCAACGGATCGAGCCATTTCGTCAACCGCAGCCGCAACTTGGCCGCTCTGACGCTGCTGGTGCTCCATGCCCAGTGCAATCTCTTCCGACGAAGCCGCGATCTGTGAGGAGGCGGACGCGACATCATTGGCGGCGCCCTTCACCAATCCAACCAGCTCCGCCAGAGACTGCTGCATGTCATTCATGGACGTTGTCAATCGCCCAAGTTCATCGTCAGAAAGCGACTTCAGCGGCGTCCCGCTCAAATCCCCGTCCGCGATCTGACGGGCTCGTTCCAGCATGGCTTTCAGCGGGCGTCCGACAAACCGCGAAACCAGCAGGAAATAGATCAAGAGCGAGCCGCCCACCGTCGGCGCCGCGATCACGGCCCCCTTGGCGAGAAACGATGCAGACTGCTGATCCAGCGCGGCGAGCGGAATCTGCACTTCAAAAGCGCCGGGCGCCTCTCCGACGGACCACCCCTCCATCGCGAAGCCATATCGATCCAGCCCATCGCTGTTGGCATCGTTAACCGGATCGCCGGCCTGTCCGTGACACGACAAGCACGATGCATCAACCTTCATCGCGCGCAGGTAGTGCACCGTGTTGGTGCGC
Organism: Phycisphaerales bacterium; assembly: GCA_029260345.1. Classification (GTDB taxonomy): domain Bacteria; phylum Planctomycetota; class Phycisphaerae; order Phycisphaerales; family UBA1924; genus OFTM186. The sequence goes on from JAJDDK010000006.1 coordinate 801,312, forward strand.
GTGTTGACGGCGTAAAGCTCATCGGCGCCGACAGCGCGCCGGCGAGCCGCGAGCGCTCGAAGCAAGTCTTCACGAAATCGGCCGCGGGCAATATCAGGGTCGGACGACGGCCGGTGACGCGCATTGCGAGCGATGAGCGCTGCAATCTGGAAGTCCCATTCCTGCCGGCGCATTGATTCGCGAATGACCGGCGCCGATTCTCGAAAATGTATCGCGGCAAAGTCGGTGGACGTGGTTTCGACCGTCTGGCCCGCGCGGGCGTTGGCCCCTTCCATCATGGCCATGGATTCCGCCGCGACGGTGGTCATCATGCGCGCCTTGTCGACTGCTGACTCAACCGCCGTGGCGCGATGTTCGCGCGCCGATTCGTAACTCACGATGGCGACAGTCGCCACCAGCAGCGCGGCCATCGTGGCCACCAGCTTCACCGTGAGTCGAATGTTTCGGAGTCGTTTCATCGTCGATCCTGTATGGGCGCACTGGCCGCCATTCCCCATTGCGGGGAGTCCCAGAAAACCATCGGTCCGGCCGGCGCCCGTCTGGAGCGCAACGACGCGATCGGGCTCTTGCTGCGGCGCCGCACGCGCCGCAGAGGTCCGCGATAATCTGGCCGGTTCACCGCAGCGAAAGGATCGATTCGATGAGTCCCACGACCGCCAGCGCTCCCACCCGCACCGAACGCGACTCCATGGGCGAAATGTCCGTCCCCGCCGACGCCCTCTATGGCGCCTCGACCCAGCGGGCCGTCCTGAATTTTCCGATCTCAGGGCGACCCGTCCCGTTCGCCATCGTGGAGGCGTACGCCGCGATCAAAAAGGCAGCGGCCAAGGTGAACTCTGACCTCGACCGCTTGGACAGGGACCGCGCGAACTCAATCGAACGCGCCTGCGATGTCATCAGCGCCGGCCTCACCGAACACGGCGGCTGGGCGCGGCACTTTCCGGTGGACATTTTCCAGACCGGCTCCGGCACCAGCACCAACATGAACGCTAACGAGGTCATCGCCAACCTCATTTGCCTCGAGCGCGGCGCCCCGATCGGCTCCACCAAGGACGCCGCGTACCTCGACGCCGGCGGCGTCCATCCCAACGACCACGTCAACATGGGGCAGTCGTCCAACGACACTTTCCCCACCGCCATGCACGTCGCGGCCGCCGTGGCGATTCATCGTGAGTTGCTCCCAGCCGTCCAGCGCATGGCCGCAAAGCTGGAAGCGCACGCGAAGTCGTGGGACCGCATCGTCAAGATCGGGCGCACGCACCTGCAGGATGCCACGCCGATTCGTCTCGGGCAGGAATTCGGCGGCTACGCGGCACAGATGCGCCACGCTGAGCGCCGACTCCATCGCGCGATGGAATCACTGGCTGAACTCGCTCTTGGCGGCACCGCCGTCGGCACCGGCATCAACACACACCCGGATTTTGGTGCCCGCGTCGCGAAGGAGTTGACCGCCGCGTATTCAAAGAATGGCGACGGGCCGAAGTTCCGCGAAGCCGCGAATCATTGCGAAGCCCAGCACACGAAGGACGCATTTGTTGAAGCGTCCGGCGTCCTCAAAGCAATCGCCGTTTCACTCACCAAAATCGCCAACGACATTCGCCTCATGGGTATGGGCCCCCGTTGCGGCATCGGCGAACTCAAACTTCCCGCCGTGCAGCCGGGGTCGTCGATCATGCCGGGCAAAGTGAACCCGGTGATCTGCGAAGCGGTGATGATGCTCGCGTGTCAGGTGATCGGCAATGACGCCGCGATCACGACCGGCGGCCTCGGCGGCGTTGGTTCGCTGCTCGAACTCAACGTCGCGATGCCGATGATGGCGGACAATCTTCTGTACTCGATTCAAATCCTCGCCAACGGCTGCGACGTCTTTACGAAGAACCTGCTCGAAGACCTCGAACCGGATGAGGCTCGCTGCAAGGAACTCATCGAATTGAGTCTTGCCATGTGTACGAGTCTGGCGCCGGTGATCGGATACGACCAAGCTGCGGCTCTCGCAAAGCAGGCATTTAAGGAAGGCCGCACCGTGCGCGAAGTGGCGCTCGAGAAAAAAGTGCTGCCAGCGGCTGAACTCGAAACACTGCTCGACCCCATGAGCATGACCGAGCCGAGCTAACCCTTCTCCCCCCGGGAGAAGGTGGCATCCCGACTTGTCGGGATGACGGATGAGGGGTCTGGCGGCAAAGGTTGGAATCGCTATTCCTCTCAGTCGAGGAAGGCGCCAATTAGCCTACTTCCTAACCAGAATCTTCACGATTTCTCCGCACGGTCTCGCCCAAAACATCGCTTACCTCTGACATCAGCCCCTTGATCGCGGTGCGTCCCCCGCGATCCATTGCGCCGGAGACTAACGATGTTCCGCATGACCTCCCTTGCCATCGCCCTTGCATTTACCACATCCGCCGGCGCCGGCTACCTGATTCAAATCGACACCGACGGCGCCGACAACGGCCCGATCACCTTCAGCCCGAACTTCAATTTCGGCGGCGACACGATGAACACATCGACCTCGGTCGCCGCGACCGCCTTCGGCACGACGCCGGGCGACAGCATCTTCGGCGGCGATGGCGTCAGCCAGCCTGACACATACGTCTACGTCTACAACCCGCCCGCGCACACGGACAATCTCGTTATTCCTTTTGGGACTCCTCTTGGTGAAGGCAACTTCGGCACGGGCGTGGTCGGCGGCGGCAATGGCGTCTACCGCGTGTACGCGCTGTGGCCGTTCACCGAGAACGTGTCAGGCGGCTTGACGACCTATGACGTTGTCGCACCGGGTGACAACTTCAGCGTTTCGCTCAACCAGAACAATCGCGGCAACGCGTGGGTCCTTCTCGGCACGATCAATTACACCGGTGGCGTGATCACCGTGCGCCAGACCTCGACGACCAACTCGTTCATATCGATGCGCGCCTTCGGCATGCTCTTCGAACGCGTCGTCGCTCCGTGCGCAGGCGACTTGAACAACGACGGAGTCACAAACGGCGAAGACCTCGCCCAGATGCTCGCCGTGTGGAACACGAACAACGCGATCGCTGATCTGAACAGCGATGGCGTCGTGGACGGCGCCGACCTCGCGGCATTGCTGGCGACGTGGGGTCAGTGCGTTTGAGATGATGTGATTGTGTGTGCCACTGCTCCTGAGCAGTGCTCCCCCCTGACAACGGAATCATTCCCAACCACTACTTGAGAGCAGTGGCACACGACTCTCTTGCCATGGTCACGCCAAGGGTGGGGCCATGTTTTCACGTACAACCTTTAAACGCATGGCCTCCCGGAGGACCGGGTGTTAATCGTATCAAGAATCGCACATTCCCCATGTGCTGAGCAGCGATGCCAGATCCGCCCCGTCAACGACATCATCGCCTGTGAGATCCGCGACGCCCGCGCCCGATCCCCAATTGGAAAGCAACGTCGCGAGATCCGAGCCATCAACGATGCCATCGCCGTTGAAGTCTGCGGGGCACGCTGCGATTTCAGCAAACTCAAAGACGATTTTCGGCAGCAGTTCGGTCGGCGGCGGAAAGAGGAGATAGAACTCAGATGCATTGACGAGATAAAAATCCAGGTTCGGCGCTGACGGGTTGTCGAGACTCAAACGAAGGAAGACGTAGCCTCCCTCACCGATGGAGTCGTATGCGTCGTTCATATACGCCGCCAGAGCCCCACTCCCCGCCATCGAAGTCTCGACTGTCACCTGAAAATTCGATGGCGTGTTGTCATTGCTCATGAAGTCATTCTGAAGCAACGTCACTCCATCTCTCTCATCGAGTGTGCCGGAGAAGTAATCGCTAGTGGGGACAGTCGGCTCAATGCGGGGCGTGAGGCCGTACAGGTCAACTCCGATAAACGATGTTGACGCTATCCGCGTTGCCTCTAGGACAAGACGTGCGGACTCAATCACCACCGCCCCTTCCGGTCGAGGCGGCAGCGCGAACGGCATCACTATCGAGCGCAAAATCCCACCGTTGATGCCGACCTGATACGACGTCCCCCCGGCTTGCGTTCCAGTGATATCGCCGGTGCTGTAAATCTCTGCATCGGCGGTATGCGCTGAAATTTCATCCGCATTTGCCAAGGCAGCAGCCACAAGCAAACCGGCCGCTGCAATCATTGTTCGGATCATCGTGATCGTTCTCCTAAGTTCAGTTTGACCTTGAATAATGGTAAAGGATGAGTCGGAATCTCAACGAAAATTTTGAGTATTTTGCGAACTTATCAGTGTTTCCGGCTCGCCCCAATGGGGCGCCGGAACGTTGCCACGAGTGAAGCGATCCCGGCAACGCCGGGAGAGCGCAACTCGTGGATGTGATCGATTGAGAAATCAAGCCCCGGAGGGGCGCAGGAACGCTTCGCGATCGCCGACTCCATCGCCCCTTCGGGGCTCAAATACAATGAAAAACAAAGAGGATTAATGTAAGCATTCCACGGGTTCCGACCCGGCGCGCCGAGACTCCATTCGTGGCAACAATCCAACGCTCCTTCGGGGCTTGCTTCATCACTTATTCGGAACAGCTGTAAAAACTGACTTCTACTCCAACGCCAATGCTGCTCAATTTCTTTACTGACTCTGCGTCAATCTGCAGAAAACTTGCCGCGGCTTCAGGTTTAATATGAACTGCAAGGTCGATAGTTTTCTCGATCCGGCGCCAAATCACCATGTATTCGGGCGAAAGATTCTCAACTGATTGAACCAACACTCTGCAGGCGTCAATGAGTGTCGACCCGTCCGACACGAGAATGTTCGCTCGATGGCGATCATTCACGCGCCCAAAAATAACATCGCCTCTCGCAAATTCTCGACAAAGCTCAAAGCCTAGATTTTCTGCAAGCGAATCGGCATCAAACTCGCCCGCCACTCGAAGCACTGCGCTCTGAATTCTGTATTCCCTCACCCCCGCGCCGGCCCCAGCAGCGACTCCGGCGCCCCCTGCAGCAGATCAATCACATACTGCAGGAACCGCGCGCCTTCGGCGCCGTCCACCACGCGGTGGTCACACGCCAGGCTCAGCGGCATGAGTTTGCCGACGAACATGCCGCCGTTGCGGACGACGACGCCTTCGCGCACGCGGCCGACCGCGAGAATCGCGACTTCCGGATAATTGATCACCGGCGTTGCGAAGCGGCCCGCATACGAACCAACGTTGCTGATGGTGAATGTTGAACCCGCGAGGCGCTCGCGCGGGATGGAGCGGTTGCGCGCCATCTGCGCGAGCTCAGTCACATGGCGGCCGAGTTCGAGCACGCCGAGTGCATCGGAGTCCGGGATCACCGGCACGTTCAGGCCGTGCTCGGTGTCCGTCGCGATGCCAAGGTGGACGGAGGAGTGCCGCAGGATCTCGCCGGCTTCGTCATCAACCGTCGCGTTGAGTGACGGGAACTCCCTCAGCCCGCGGCACACGGCGGACATCACAAACGGCAGGAACGAAAGCTTTTCGCCGCTGGCGCCGGCTGTCTGCTTGCGCACGCGGTCGAGCGCTGACGCATCCGCCTCGTCCATGACGTTGAAGTGAACGGCGGTGTCGATGGACTGACGCAAACGCTGTGCAATCGTGCGGCGTGTTCCACGGAACGGAATGCGCTGCGTTTCGCCCGCGCGCGGCGCCGGGATGCGGGCCGGCGGCGCTGATGTTCCCGTCGAGCCATTCGTCGAAGGTGCGGGTGCGCGTGACGGGCCCCTGCTTGGTGCAGGAGCTGCTTTCACGCCTCCACCCTGTGCGGCGGATCGAACATCTTTTTCCGTCACGCGCCCCGCAAGTCCGGAACCGTTGATTGAATTGATGTCAACGCCAAGATCGCGCGCCAGCCGGCGCACGGCCGGGGTCGCGAGCGCCTTGCCGTCGCTCTTGAAGAGAGGTTCATTTGAAACGGCGCCCACGACCGTGCCAGCGTCCTCACGCTCTTCAGGAGCCGCAGCCTTGGGCTCAGCCTTCTTCGCGGCTTGCACCCCGCCGTTCTTCGGCGCGACGCCCTTGCCGCCCTGATACGTCACCAAGACTTCACCGACATTGAGGATCTCGCCCTCTTTGCCATGCAGCGTTTCGATAACGCCCGCGCGAGGGCTGGGCACCTCGACGAGGGCCTTGTCCGTCTCCATCTCAGCGAGCGTCTGGTGCTCCTCGACGGTGTCGCCAGGCTTCACCTTCCACTTGATCAGCTCGGCCTCATGCACGCCCTCGCCGAGATCAGGCAGGATGAACACGTTCGGGTCGGATGAGGTCTGATGTGCCATGACGTCTCGCTGCGTTGCTTGTGGAAAATTGAGTCCGCGACAGCGGCAGAAACACCGCAACGGCGCCCGCTGACCCCTCAGAATAGCCCCCGCCGATGGGCCGAACAAATACCCTGCCCTGAAACGCTCACCGCCGCGCTGAGCCGCTCTTCGCTGTTTCCAGCGCTTCCGAGCCGATATCGCGCCGGTATTGCATACCGTCGAAATGAATGGCCTCGCACGCCTGATTGGCGAGATCCCTCGCCGTCGCCAGATCGGACCCGAGCGCCGTGACTCCGAGTACGCGTCCGCCCGAAGTCACGACTTTTCCGGTCTTGTCCTTCGTGGTTCCCGCGTGGAAGACCTGCACGTCGCCGACAGCCGCTGCATTGTCGAGGCCGGTGATCGCGAATCCCGTCTCCGGCTTTTCCGGATACCCGCGGCTCGCTAGAACGACCGTACACGCCGTGCGTGAATCCCAGTCGATCGATGCTTCACTGAGTGTTCCCGTCGCCGTGCGCCACAGGATTTCGACGAGATCACCCTTGAGCCGCGCCATGAGTGGCTGACATTCAGGATCTCCAAAGCGCACATTGAACTCGAGCACTTTCGGCCCGCCGTGCGTGAGCATGAGTCCTGCATAGAGCACGCCGCGATAATCGATGCCTTCGCGCCGGAGCGCATCGACGGTCGGCACCAACACCTCGCGCTGAATGCGGGTCATCATGGCGTCATCGACGATGTCCGTCGGGCAGTAGGCGCCCATGCCGCCGGTGTTGGGCCCGCGTCCGCCGTCGAGGAGCCGTTTGTGATCCTGACACGGCTCAAGCACATAAATCGTGCGACCATCAACGAGCGCCAGCACGGAGACTTCCGGGCCACTGAGCTGTTCTTCGATGAGCACCGTTGATCCGGCGTCCCCGTGAACGCGCTGCACCATGATTTCATCGATGGCTTGAAGCGCTTCACCAAGCGTTGACGGGACGTACACACCTTTGCCCTTGGCCAGCCCCGCCGCCTTGACGACATGATTCGGCCGAAGTTTGCTCAGCGCATGTTCAAATGCGATTTCGAACTCTGGTCGATTCGAACTCGCCGCTTCACTCGGCCCTCCTTCGCGAAGGATGCGGCCTTGAAGATCGCTCCAAAAGCGTTCGTCCGCCATGGTCGATGCGTTGCGGCCTTCCTCAAGGTAGAACGGCGGAGTCAGCGCATTGGTGAATGAAGAGCGACTTCGTTCAATCAGGAAGCGTTTTGCAGCCGTCGCGTCCGTAAACGTGCGGCTTTCCGCCGTTGGGATCGACGCGGCCCGCATGAGCTGCTTTGCCCATGCTTTGTCGGCTTCGAGGCGGGCGCCGTCTTTGTTTGGGCCAAACACGGCGCACTTTTCCGAGCGCACGACATCCGCGAGCCCCTCAGCGAGCGGATCCTCTGGCCCGATCACAACAAGACCTATGTCATTTTGCTCGCAGAAGCGTTGAACGCGAAAAGGCTGCGCGGCCGACACCGGCACATCGACCGCTGTTCCCAGCGACTGCAGTGCGGCATTTTTGGTGTCAGACAGCCACAACTTCCCGAGGCGTTTCGACTGGCGCATTTTCCACGCCAAAGCGTGTTCGCGCCCGCCGCCACCGACGAGAAGAACGTTGATCTTATTCGGTAGTTCCCGCGCCATTGAGCGGGACATGGTAGCAATCCAGCACGAGCGCCTTTGTTTCACTCGGCGTTGATGGGTCGGCGTCCTCACTCTCGATGGGTTCGCCGACCATCCCGGCCGTCACATGCGCCCCAAAATTGCTCAACAAAATGTTGAGATCGGCACTGTTGACCTTGGCGTCATAGTTCAGGTCGCCTTGCTGACCGAGCTCTGTCCCGCCCCAATTTGCGAGCAACTTGGCAAGATCAGCGCCGCCGACTACGCCGTTGTTGTCCAAATCGAGTGGGCTCGGAAGCCCGTACAGGAATGCAACGCCGCCAACCTCGTCAAAAGTTGGCTGGTTACGGATGCCCTGGTACACGCCATACATCAGAACTTCGCTGGACCATGGGTACCCGGCGCCGAATGTGTAAGGACTGAGATTCGCGCTACCGTTCGACTGCGCCTCATTCGGGTGATCCAATCCGAGCGCATGACCAAGTTCGTGCAGCAAAACAGTCGCAAGGTCGTACATCGGAGCTTCGATCGCGCTGCCGCCATTGTTGCTGCCGTTGCTTTGCTCTCCGGTCTCGTGCGCATCAAACCAGTTAAAGCTTGAATTGAAATAAATATCCACGGAGGTGATGTGCGTGCTTCCGACCCGATTCACCACAGTAAAGGCCAAACTGGTTGGCTTCATGATGTAGTGGACGCCCTGAGAAGCAATCGTGAAACCGGTCGGGACACTGAAGAACTCGAAGTTGGCGCCCCATCCCGGATAAACGCCAGGGAAATCACCATTCAACCATTCCTGAATCGAAGGGCCTTCCCATTGGTCCGGTGGCGCTCCGCCGTCATTCATCACGGCGCTCCATGGCGCGCGTTCAAATTGAAGCTGCGCGCGAGACGCCACGGTCCAGGAATGCAATGAATGTTCAATCACTGCCCGCGCCACGGACGGTGTGATATTTGCTTGATTTGACATGAAATCACTACTGACGCCGTACGTATACGTGTACGGCCCAGCAGTCGGCTGTTCCATCAAATATGAAGAGCCCCAGCGCCACGCATACGTGTGCCCGGAGTTGATCTCGCTTAACGATGGAAAATCGAGAGGCGTCGCTCCAAAGCTTGGAGCCGCCAACGCGACCCCGCCAACGACTGCCCACCCTGCTCGACGTACACATCCCATCATCTGTTGAAACGCCATTGCTACTCCTCAAACGACTCGAACCGTTCCGCGAATCTTTCTTTCCCCTCCGCGGAATTGGCGGCGGCGTTTACGAGCCGTTCAACATTTGATTGATCTCTCTTCTCAGTCCGTGGTCCCATCGATATCTGCGCAGTAGCAGAACTACGACAGATATTCGACAATCTAGCGGCGTCGCCTCGACGAAAACAGCCCTATTCCCAAAACCAGGCCCATCGCTCCAGGGCTCGGAATTGCAATCGGGATGAGCACCGGCGCGCCGTTGGCGATCGGATCCACACCGCTGCCCTGAATTGGCGGGGCGATGAAGTTGGCGAGGCCTTCGCCGATGTTCGCGGCGCTCGTGAACATCAGGAGCGTGATCGTCTCATCATTGCCCAGCTGGAACGCCACATCGTCGGACCACTGCCAGTCCATCGAAGAGCCGAGCCCGCCGAGGTCT
>JAJDDK010000007.1 GCA_029260345.1 Phycisphaerales bacterium
CGTGTCGAATCGTTCATCGGCCTCGGCGGCACCGCACTGCGTCAGGCACAGCCGCAGTTCCTGCTCGACCACCCGGACGGCGACCCGATTCATCGCCGCCTTGACCGCGGCGATCTGGGTGAGCAACTCGTCCGCGCAGCGGCGGTCCTCGACCATGCGTTTGATCGAGCCGACATGGCCCTCAATCCGGCTGAGGGCGTTAACCAGCGACCGGGCCTGTTCGTCATCGAGATAAACCTGTTTGGGTGCGCGCTGTGTACTCATACGAATTCACAATATCCCCTAGGGGGGGATTTTTCAAGCCGGCATTTCTCGCTCAGAGATGCTTGTTCTCGTTTGGGTGGGACCCGATCGCAAATGGCAGGAAGGCTGGTCTTTATGGACGAATGGTCGTTCGTTCGAAAGGAGTCCGCATCCGATGATTCGGAGTATTTATTCTCGAATAGACCCGGCCTGCGGCACGACGGTCGCCCCCGGTGACGAGGCTGCTCTCATCGAGCACCAGGGCTCGCGCTTCCAATCGCAAGGGTCCAAAGGACGCCTTTTACATCGGCCCCATGCACCCCGTGGTCCGACAGGTCGACCCTGGCGACTTTCCGAAGTGCAACATGGCGCTCGATTCTGTCAACGCGTCTCCCCTGAGACATGGCGTGTCTAGTGTCTCTCAGCTACCATAAAGGTGTGAGAATCCGTGCCCTCCAATCCTTTCTGGCAGTTCTTTTCTGCTCTGCGCATGTGACTACTGTGATCGCAGGTCCGGCGGGATTGCTCCTTTGCCAGGATTCTGACGGCAGGTCCCATTTCGAATGGCTCATAGAGCGTTGCTGCGCCATCGCAGATGACAGAACACGAGAGAAACCCGCGCCTGAAATCTCGATTGATGAATTTGATGCGTCAACGTGCGCCGATGGCCTCTGCATCGATGAGCCCGTTTCGCTTTTAAAAGCGATTGGCGATGCGCCCAATCTTCGGCCGGATCGGGATATTTCGACCGCCTTGTCGTCGTCGGTTGGATTACTGGATTCAGTGTATGTGATACCCGCCCGTCAGCGACTCCTCGCAACGGGAAAAACACCATGCGGCCCACCGGTGCAAATAATCGCGGCGCTGCGTTCAACCATATTAATAATCTAGCTCCCTGAGTTTGTTCAAGACAATTGCCGCCACTTTCTAGATGGCGGCTTCACTGTCGGTCTGAACACACTCAAGGAATACACATGCTCACATTGAAGCTGACAGCCCTCATGGGCTGTCTCCTGGTCGCCGGATGCGCGGGGCCAATGGATCGCATATGGGACGATCCGATCTACCGCGATAACCGAGAGCGATTCCAGCGCGCGGATGTAGAAACGGCCCGACTCGATACGCGCGGTGAATTCAACGCTGTTCCACGAACCCTCCAAGGGCTGGATCAACTTACCGTGAATGACGCAATCCGCGTCGCAATCGGTAACTCGCCTGGTTTGCGTCGGGCCGGATACGAGGTCGATATTGCCGCAGGTCGCGTCATTCAGGCGGGCCTCTATCCGAACCCTGCGTTCGCCTTTGAGGCGGAGGCAATCGGCGCCGAAGCCGGGTCAAACGGCGATACGACATATCTCCTTGAGCAGGAGATCGTTCTAGGCGGGAAGGTTGGCAAGGCGAAGGGAGTGGCCGAGGCTGATCGCCTTGCAGCTCAAGCTGAATTTGTAGCAGAGGAGTTTGCGGTTGCTGCACGCGTCTCTCGCGCCTACTTCGCAGCGGTCACAGCGCGCGAGCGACTTGAAAGCCGGCGTCAACTGATAGAACTCGCAGATCGGCTGCTCAACGCGGCGACCGCACAGGTCGATGCAGGCGCGGCGACCGAACCGGACCAGCTCCGTGCCGAAGTCGTGCGTGAGCAAGCTCAGATCGAATTTGAATCGGCGCAGCTCCAATTTGAAGCCGCGAAACGAAGTCTCGGCTCCGCCATGGGAATTGAAGAATCCGTTGATCTAGCTCTTTCAAATTCAGCACAGCAATTGCCAACCCTGCCGGATGAGAAAGCGATCCTTGAAGCCGCACTTGAAGCCAACGGGCGAGTGAAACTCGCCGAACTCGCGATCGAGCGCGCCCGCCGCGCCCATTCGCTTGCACAGGCTCAAGCGATCCCGAACGTGGTGGCCTCAATCGGCCCCCGATATTCCGACTTGGATAACGAATGGACGATCGATGCTGGCTTAGGCATTGAAATCCCATTATTCGATCGCAACCAAGGCGACATTCTGGCGACACGGGCTGGTCGGCTGTCAAGCGCCGCGGCGTTGCATGAGGTCCAACTCGATCTAATCGCCGAGATCTCCGACGCTTGGGCCGCGTACCAAGCCGCACGCGTCGCAGTCTCCCGTTACGACGAGCGTGTTCTCCCGAAGGCCGAACGAACGCTTGATCTAACGCGTCAAGCGTATGAGCGGGGAAAAGCCGATTATCTGCGCCTTTTGGACGCCCAGCAGGTTGTCATCGAATCGCGGATCGCGTTCGTCGATGCGCTTCAACGGCTCCACGAGGCTGCGGCGTCGCTGCGCGAACTCGCACAAACTGAAGCGCCGTGGCGTGATTCCTCCACAGGTCAAATAAACGGAGAAGTTCAGTGATGAAGCTGATGCAATTTTCATGTGCCACGTTGCTCATGCTCGCCCTGTTCGGGGCGGCAGGATGCGGCAATTCCGGTGGATCCCCTCCGAGTTCAGACGCAGGTCACGCCGAAGGCGATGGACACGATCATGACGCAGAATCTGGCGCTCACGTCGAGCATGAAGAAGAGGGCTACGCAGACGAAGGCGATCACGATGAGCACAGTGAGGAAATCGTCCGCCTGACACCTGCTCAACTCGAACGGGCTGGCGTCGTGATAAGTCCATTGAGCGGAGGAGTAATCACAACCCATATCACACTTCCAGCCGAAGTCGGCCTAAACCTGGACACTGTCGTTCATGTGACGCCACGCGTGCCTGGCATCGTTACAGAAGTGCTCGCATTTCTGGGCGACGAAGTCAGTGTGGGCGCTCCACTCGCTGTCATTGAAAGCCCGGAACTCGGCGAAGCGAAGATTATGTATCTGCAGGCGATTCAGACCATGGCGATCGCCGACGCCGAGCTCTCACGCCAGCAGACAATCAGCAAAAACACAGCCACGCTCCTGGATCTTCTCAAGAATGAGGATGAACTCGATGAGCTCCGTTCAAAAACATCTGATCTCCGCATCGGTGAGAACAAGGGGCGCCTCCTTTCCGCATACGCCAAGCTGAGGGCAGCTCAGGCGAACTACGCGCGCGAGCGCGACCTTCGCACAAGCAACTTGTCCACGGAAGCGGATTTGCTCGCAGCGCAGGAAGCGTTCAACAGCAGTCAAGCGGACTATCTCGCCGCGTTCGAAGACATTGAATTCACCTATCGGCTGAAGCTTCAAGAGGCGGAGCGTCGCGCCAGTGTCGCGACATCATCAGTTGACAATGCAGAACGCCGTCTGCACCTCCTTGGCCTGAGCGAGGAACAGGTCAAGAACATCGCTGACGAACCGGATCGGTATGTCGCACGATACGAACTTCGCGCTCCGACGAGCGGTCGGCTCGTCGACAAGCACATAACGCCGGGTGAAAAATTAGGCGACGAGGAGTCTGTTTACACTATCGCAAACCTTGACACCGTTTGGCTCAATGTTTCGGTCTATTCCGAATATGCGCGTCTGATCAGCGAGGGTCAGTCCGTCGTCGTTCACGCGGACAATCGAACAACCAATGGAGTTGTTGATTACATCAGTGCCGTGGTGTCCGAAGGAACGCGCACTCTTTCCGCGAGGGTCGTGATCGAGAATTTCGACCGATCATGGAAGCCCGGCGAGTTCGTTACTGCGCGGGTCGAGACAAGCGAAACGCCCGTCGCCCGCATCGTTCCGATCGAAGCGATCCAGACTTATGAAGGCCGAGAGGTTGTCTTTGTCCAGCGCGACGACGGTATCGCGCCGACTCCTGTCAAATTGGGACGCCGCAACGATGTGTCAGTGGAACTGATAGGCGAGGACATTCCGCTCGGCGCCTTAGTCGTTGTCAAGAACAGCTTTCTGATGAAGGCCGAACTCGGCAAGAGCGCCGCCGGCCACGATCACTAAAGGACGAACAATGCTTGGCAAGATCATTGAATTCTCGATCCGTCAGCGCGTGCTGGTGTTGCTGGCGACGATCGCACTCGTGGGCGTAGGCGCCTATAGCTTCACCAAACTCCCCATCGATGCAGTGCCCGATATCACAAATGTCCAGGTCCAGATCAACACCAACGTTCCGGCGCTGTCGCCGGTCGAGATCGAGCAGCAGGTCACCTTTCCGATCGAGTGGTCGATGGGAGGATTGCCGAACATTGACTACATCAGGTCGATTTCACGTTATGGATTGTCCCAGGTCACTGTTGTGTTCGAGGAGGGCACGGACATTTACTGGGCCCGTCAGCTGGTCGGGGAACGACTGACTGAAGCGCGAGAGTCACTCCCGCCTGGTTTGGCGGAGCCGCAGATGGGACCAATCTCCACTGGTCTTGGCGAGATCTACATGTGGTCGGTTGAAGCGAACGGCCCCAATGCGCAAGGCGATTCCTACACGCCGCAGGACCTGCGAACCATTCAGGACTGGATCATCCGTCCGCAACTTCGCACTGTGCCCGGCGTTACCGAGGTCAACAGCATTGGTGGATTTGAAGAGCAGTTCCATGTGACCCCCGACCCCGCCAAACTTATGGCATTTGGACTTTCGTTCCGCGATTTGATGCAGGCCATCGCCGAGAACAATGCCAATGCGGGCGGCGGGTACATCGAGCACGCAGGCGAGGCGTACCTGGTTCGTGCGACGGGGTTGATTAAAGACACGCAGGACATCGGCAACATCATTCTCAAGTCGGACGACGGCGTGCCTATTCGCATTCGTGACGTGGCAAGCGTTGCAGTCGGCGATGAGCTTCGCACCGGCGCAGCCACCCATGACGCCCAGGAAGTCGTCATCGGAACCGCGATGATGCTGCTGGGCGCGAACAGCCGCGTCGTCTCAGAGAATGTACACGACCGCATGCAGCAGATTGAGAAGTCACTTCCGCAAAATGTGGAGGTCAAGACGCTCTACAACAGAACTTACCTCGTCGACGCAACGCTGCACACGATCCAAAAAAATCTCTTTGAGGGCGCGGTTCTCGTCATCGTTGTGCTGTTCGCTCTCCTTGGAAATTTTCGGGCGGCGATCATCGTGGCCTGCGCGATTCCGCTCTCCATGCTGTTCGCCGTGACGGGAATGGTGCAAGAAGAAGTCAGCGCGAATCTGTTGAGTCTCGGCGCCGTTGATTTTGGAATTATCGTCGATGGCGCCGTCGTCTTCGTCGAAAACATCGTTCGGCGCGCCTCTGAGGAACAGGAACACAAAGGGCGCAGGCTTTCCAAAGATGAGCGGCTGTCGATCATCAGTGAAGCGGGGCGACAGGTCGCCAAGCCCACGCTCTTTGGCATGCTCATCATCATGATCGTCTATATCCCAATCCTGACACTGACCGGCATCGAGGGCAAAATGTTCCGGCCGATGGCAGGCGTCGTGCTTCTTGCGCTCACTGGCGCGCTCATTCTGACATTTACATTCGTGCCGGCTGCCTGCGCGTTGCTTCTTCGCGGGAAGTTCTCCGAGAAGGAGAGTTTTCCGATCCGTTGGACGAAGGCTGGCTACCGGTTCGCTCTCGCGCGAGCATTGCGATGGCGGTGGATCACGGTTGGAATCGCCACGGTCATTCTCGCCATCTCTGGGCTGATCGCCGCAACTCTTGGCAGCGAGTTCGTGCCCAAGCTCGGGGAGGGCGCCCTCGCTGTTCAACCAGCGCGAATCCCCAGCATTGGAATCTCAACCAGTGTTGAAATGCAGAAGACGCTAGAGGCCGAGCTACGCGACGCATTTCCTGATGAAATCGCGAGCATATTCGCTCGCACCGGCACGGCCGAAGTTGCGACCGATCCGATGGGACCAAACGTCAGTGACACCTATCTCATGTTGACGCCGCGAAAGGAGTGGACGAAGGCGTCAACACAAGCGGAGCTCGCCGAAGAGATCGAGCAGTTCATCGCCTCCATTCCAGGCCAGAATTACGAGATATCGCAACCGATCGAACTTCGGTTCAATGAGCTCATTAGCGGAGTGCGGAGTGACCTTGCGGTCAAGATTTTCGGTGACGACCTTGACGCTCTGCTCGCCACTGGCGCCGAAGTCGCCGCCGTGCTGCAACAGATCGAGGGCGCGTCCGATGTGAAAGTTGAACAGGTCTCTGGACTCTCCGTGCTGACCGTTGATATCGACCGCGAAAAAATCGCCCGATATGGCCTCAATGTCAGTGATGTTCAGGAAGTTGTCTCGATCGCCTTCGGCGGTGAGGAAGCGGGCACGCTTTATGAAGGGGACCGGCGATTTCCGATCGTTGTGCGACTTCCGGAGGACCTCCGCGGTCAGGTGGATCTGGTGCGGCAACTTCCGATTCCGCTCCCGGAGCGGCAGGACGCCAGACTCGCGTCAACCGCAGGCGGCATGGTCGGAATGGGCACGGAAATTCGGTATGTCCCTCTGGAAGCCGTGGCGACCGTCAATGTCGCCGAGGGTCCAAACCAAATCAGCCGCGAGAACGCGAAACGACGGATCGTCGTTCAGGCCAATATACGCGGCCGTGACATGGGCTCATTCGTCGCCGAAGCACAAGAGAGCCTTGACGCGCAAGTGACTCTGCCCGAGGGGTACTTCATCACTTGGGGCGGACAGTTTGAGAATCTCGCCCGGGCACGGCAGCGACTATTGATCGTTGTGCCGCTGGCGCTGTCATTGATTTTCATCATGCTCTTTACCGCCTTCGGCAACGCCCGCCACGCGATCCTCGTGTACACCGGAGTTCCCCTCGCGCTAACGGGCGGCATCGTCGCGCTATGGCTGAGGGGCATGCCCTTCAGCATCAGCGCCGGTGTCGGATTCATTGCTCTCTCGGGAGTCGCTGTGCTCAACGGTGTTGTCATGATCACATTCATCAATCAGCTCCGTGATGAAGGCAAGTCAATGCACGATGCGGTGACGCATGGAAGCCTTGCCCGTCTTCGTCCTGTGCTGATGACGGCGCTTGTCGCAAGCCTCGGCTTTGTTCCCATGGCGCTCAACACGGGAATGGGTGCCGAAGTGCAGCGCCCACTTGCGACAGTCGTCATCGGTGGATTAATCAGCTCCACAATTCTGACGCTCTTTGTTCTGCCGACCCTTTATTTGTGGTTCGGTGGACGCAAGCAACAAGTAGTGGTCTAACCCGGAGGAACTTGCGTGAAGGAAATCAAGGCGTTTATCAGACCGAACATGCTCGACGCAGTGTTGCGCGCCCTTCACGAGCATCCCGACTTTCCCGGCGTGACGGTCTCTACTGTTCGCGGCTTCGGAAAAGTCACCGGGCGCAACAAAGAGGGCGGCGGCGCCGGCTTCGGCACGATCGAGATGTCGAAGCTCGAGTGCATTGTCGATGACGGCATGGCGGACGATGTGGTCAATGTGATTCGTAGCCACGCGGTGACCGGTCACCCAGGCGACGGAAAAATAATTGTCGCCCGCCTCGACTCGGTGATCCGGATTCGAACGGGCGACACCGGCGCATCTGCATTGAAATGAAGTAATGATTCCCGAGATACAACATGTCACGCAAGATAAAACGAGATGCATCGCGCCGCCGCAAACGCGCTCGCCGGAGCGCCGGCGTTAGCCGATCAAAGCCGACGAATCGCAATATACGGGTCGCCCTCT
This sequence comes from Phycisphaerales bacterium, assembly GCA_029260345.1. Lineage (GTDB taxonomy): Bacteria > Planctomycetota > Phycisphaerae > Phycisphaerales > UBA1924 > OFTM186. The sequence goes on from JAJDDK010000007.1 coordinate 7,800, forward strand.
TTTTGTCCGTGATATTCATGATTTCCGCCGTGCTCACGCTCACGGGCGTTCTAAGCACCGTTCGGCAGCATGGGCACGTGCATCTTGATCTTCGGCTCCTGCTGGTTGATGGCGTGGTCGGAACTTTTGCTGCGGTGGAGTGGTTGCTATGGATGAAACAAAACTAACAAAGCAAATGGGGATCCCTAGCCATCATCTATTGCGGCTACATTATTTCTCGACTGGAGAGCATTCTTGGTTTCGCTTGGAGGCTTGTCGACGGCTTTACCGATGGGGTGATTCTCGCATTGTTGCTCGACCGGGTGACCGGCATCGTCGTGCGTTGACAATCAAACGCGAAAATGCTCCTCGCAGCCGATCCGAATTTTTCGGCATGCAAGTGATCACTATCACAGGTCGTGACATTGCCTCTGTCAGTCCGGCAGACGCCTGAGATCGCGTATTGGATGTCGCGGGCGATAGGACTCTCCTCATGGACACAGACATTTTGAAACATCGCAGCGCCTACGTGATTGAGAAGATGGACTGCCCGACGGAGGAGTCGATTATTCGGAAGTGCCTGCGCGGCGTGCCCGGCGTGGAGGACTTGCAGTTCGATCTGTTCAACCGACGGCTTACCGTGACACACCGTCTGGCTGATGACGCTGCCATCGTAAAGGCGCTCCAGCGGGTCGGCATGGATCCAGCGCGCCTTGCGCCGCAGAAAACCGCGAGCGCCTCCAAGTCGGGCACAAGTGACGATGGTCCAGTCTGGCCCGAGGTCGAGCGCCAAACTGACGCGCCAATCGAAACGGCTGCCGGAGCAACGCGAGGTGCGCCCGTCGCGTCGCGGCGGGAGTTGATCCTGCTGGGTGTGTCGGGCACGTTCGCATTCGCTGCGGAAGTGGTCGCCTGGACAAGTGAAGCCGAAGCCTTCTGGCCAGTGCTGCTGTTGAGCGCGACGGCGATTCTGTGCGGAGGCATTCCGATTCTCCGCAAGGGGCTTATTGCGCTTCGGACGTTCGCGCTCAACATCAACTTCCTGATGACTCTCGCCGTTCTCGGCGCCTTCGCAATCGGCGAATATCCCGAGGCGGCGGTGGTGGTGTTTCTCTTTGCGGTAGCTGAACTCATCGAGAAGCACTCGCTGGAGCGCGCCCGGCACGCGGTGCGCTCGCTTATGGACATGGCTCCTGACACCGCGCTTGAAAAACAACAGGACGGATCGTGGCGCGAAACGCCGGCGGCCGAAACGCCAGCAGGATCAATCGTGCGCGTGAAGCCGGGTGAGCGATTGGCCTTGGACGGAGTGGTCGTCTCTGGAAATTCCGCGATGGACCAATCGCCGATCACCGGCGAGAGCGTGCCGGTGGACAAAGCGCCGGGAGATCAGGTCTTCGCGGGCACGATCAATCAGAGCGGTGTGCTGGAATTCTCGACGACCGGCGGGAAGGATGAGACGACTCTCGCCCGCATCATCCGATCTGTGCAGGAAGCCCAAGGAAGCCGCGCACCGACGCAGCGATTCGTGGATCAATTCGCGCGCGTCTATACGCCGGTTGTTTGCGTCCTCGCGCTGTTGGTTGCCGTTGTTCCCTGGGGCGCATTCGGTGAGCCGTTCCTCCCATGGCTCTATCGGGCGCTCGTACTGCTAGTTATCGCCTGTCCTTGCGCCCTCGTGATCTCGACTCCAGTGACGATCGTGAGCGGTCTCACCGCGGCGGCGCGGCGGGGAATTCTCATAAAGGGCGGAGTGTATCTGGAGCAGGGTCGCCTGCTAAAGGTTATCGCCATGGACAAGACGGGGACTATCACTGAAGGCCGGCCGCGGCTCGTTGAAGTCATTCCAGCGGGAGGCCGCCAACGAGAAGAAGTGTTGCAGATCGCGGCGAGTCTGAATGCGCTCTCGGATCACCCCGTGGCCCGGGCTGTCGTTGAGGGCTGGCAGGGCGATCTACTTCGCGTCGATGATTTCCAATCGCTTACCGGTCGAGGTGTAACGGGGCGCATTGGCGAAACAACCTATTACATAGGCAGTCATCGCCTTGCCAGAGAACAAGAGGTGTCCACGCCGAAGGTCGAAGCCGAACTTACAACGTTTGAGTCGCAGGGCAACACCGCGGTGGTTGTCGCCGATTCGCAGCGAGCGCTGGGCGTCCTTGCCGTTGCGGACACACCACGGGAAACCAGCGTCAAAGCCGTGCAACAACTCCATGAGTTGGGCCTGACAACAGCAATGCTCTCGGGAGACAACCAAGTCACGACCGAGACAATCGCTCGCATTGTCGGCATCGACGACGCACGCGGCGCACTGCTGCCCGAGGACAAGCTTACAGCGATTGACGAAATTCGCCGCCGGCAGGGAATAACAGGAGTCGGAATGGTCGGAGACGGCGTGAACGACGCCCCTGCTCTGGCCAAGGCGAGCATTGGTTTTGCGATGGGCGCGGCGGGGACGGACACGGCGCTCGAGACCGCCGATGTGGCGCTTATGCGAGACGACCTGAGAGGCGTACCGGAATTCATCCGACTCAGTCGGCGAACCTCGGCGGTGCTCAAGCAAAACATCGCCCTAGCGATCATTACGAAAGTCGTCTTCTTCGGCCTAGCGTTGGCTGGTCTGGCGACTCTTTGGATGGCCATTATCGCCGATCTCGGCGCCAGTTTGGCGGTGATTTTTAATGGACTCAGGCTTCTGCGGCACAGAAGTGATGACGCCTGATCCCGTCTGACTGACGAATCGTTGTGAGGAGGAGAAGCGCAATGGCTGCACACGAACACGCCGCCCAGACTGACGTCGGCAATCAACGGCTGACGATCGCTGTCGCCATCAACATCGCGCTCAACGCCGCTCACGTCATAGACGGCACAATCACGCCGAAGATCACCGCCAGTTCCTCTGCCTCGACCTTGAGGGCGTACCGGCCGCACATACCAGAAAATCATAGTGACGCGCGCCCGAACACTTCGCGGCAATCAAGCCTTGCGATAGCGCCCGCGCGACGCTTTGACGATGAGCCCTTCGCTGATGAGCTTCGGCAGCACCGCGGCGGACAACGTCGGCTTGCCGGCGCCGGAATAGTGGGCGAGATCATCAAGCGACCAGTCCCCTCCTTCTCCCAGCGCCTGAAGCACGAGATCGCCGTGACTCCCCTTCCGCGGCGTGTAGGCGCCGTTCGATGATCGCCCGACAGAAGAGGCGCGGACCGACGGCTTGCTGTTGCGGAGCGCGGCGATCTGGGCTTCGAGTTCGGCTTTCCGCCGCTCAAGCGCCGCCGCCTCCTTCTCCCGCCGCTTTTCAAGCTCGCGCTCGAGCTGCGCAATGGTCGCTTCTTTGAGACTTGCCCATGAAATCGCTCTTCGCGATGCCTTGCGGGACGACCTTTTGCTCGTGGATTTTTTCTTCGCTATTTGGATCACTTTTTCATTGGAAGACGATGTGAAACTCCTTCAGGGTAAATGAATGATGGCGCATGACGGCCGGGGTAATCCAAAGCACGAACACTCTGCTGAGAACAAAGAAGAAAGGCGCCCGCCGCGGATTCAAAGTTCCGAGGCGGACGCCTTCACTTGTGCGAAACCTTAAAGATCATTCACCCTGAATGAGCGCGATCAACTCCAGAACATGCACCGTCATCTGCTCATCGTCGAGCAGGCCGAGCCAGGTGACATAGTCCTCGACTGTGCTGAAGCCGAAGTGCTGAATGATCCACGGTGTGGCGTCGCCCTGAAGGGCTTGCGCATTGTCGGATTCGGTGATGAGCGCAGCGCCGCCGAGATCGCCACCGGATGACGGCATGGCCATAAGTGCTTGTTCCTCACCGGTCCAATTTGAAAGAAGGAACGCGAGGTCTCCGCCATCAATAATGCCATTCTCAACGACATCAGCACAGAATTGTAATTCGTTCACACTATTGCCCCAAACACTCAACAAGGTTGCAAGGTCGGCACCGTCAACCTCTCCATCATTGTTGAAGTCGGCACGATTACGCGTTTTGAATGCAGACATGCTGGAAATGAACTCGCCTCCAGCATTGCTTGTCGCAATGACGCGCCAATAATGGTGGAAGTTTGTTGTGAATGCTTGGAGTTGGCCGCCGTCCACGGTGTACGTCGTTCCCGTGATGCCAGAGATTTCGAGCGTGTCGCCAGGCGGGAACGTTGACTCATTTGAGATTTGAAGTGTGTATGTGACCGTGAGCGGCTCAGGGACTGAGGATGGGTCCCACTCAAATGGCATGTCGATCATCGGTGTGAAACATCCAGCGCCGCTATCAAAGCCAAAAATCGTCTCCTCCGTCGGGCCAACAAGTTCGAAACTGGTCGGGGGGGGAGCGCCAAAAGTGAAGTTCTCGAAGATGGCGAGGTAGCCGTTCTGCGAGTCGTCACCGGGGCGGGCGAGGACGATCAGGTCGTCGTCGCCATCGTCGTCAACATCTGCGAAGGAGATGGATTTCACGAACAAGCTGGCGCCGAGGGCGACTTCGTCCGCAAGGGGAAAGTCACCACCCGAATTGACGTTTCGGAGGATCGAGATCGTGTTCAGAGTGTCGGCGTGACCGAGACCGACATCGGGCGCGCCGTCGGCGTCCACATTGCCGGCGCCGAGCGTGATGGCCTCCATGCCGTTGCCGTTGAAGACTTCCGGGCAGAAGCCGCCGGCGCAGCTGAATCCAATATTTCCAATCGAACTCTGGTTGTATCGAAGGAAGAGGCCGACGAAGTTCGGCACGCCTTCAATTCCGGGAATCTCGGTCCACAGGAAGTCGGCTTTGCCGTCGAGGTTCACGTCGGAGAGAACGAAGTCGCGCGGCTCGACGTTCTGAAGGAAAGAGAGTCGTCCCGAGAAGTTACCGGAGCCGAGATAGCGGTTGATGTTGAAAACGCCGTCGTGGGCGTCAGTAGTATGAACGACATCGAGAAGTCCATCACCGTCGATGTCGGCGAGATCGACCCACACGGCGCTGAAAGTCGGGTCAACGGTCTGCGGCGCACCGAAGGCGCCGGCGCCGTTGCTGTTCTCCAGAAATGAAATGAACCCATCCGGGGCGCCTCCAATAACGACGCTTCCCGTCACGATGTCGATGAAAGCGTTCGGATCGGTTGTATCGAGCGCGCCGAGCTTAAGCGTCGAGATGCCCAGCGTTTGGCCGCCGACGGGCTGGGAGGCGAGGAACACACCGACAGGAGCCGCCGGATCAAAAGGTGCGGGGTTCGAGGAACCTCGGAACACGTACACAGAATCCCCGGCACGGTCGCCTGCGACAATGTCAGGCAATCCGTCGCCGGAGACATCGGCGAGGTCGAGCGAGCCGGGACGCTTCAACTGCACATCGGAAAGGGTCAGCCCCGTGGTGTAACCGCCGAGACCGTCACTCAGGATGACCCGCACATCGCCATTAAAGCGTACGTCCGTCGGCCCTTCATTGGCGACGGCGAAGTCGGGGAATCCGTCGCCGTTGAAGTCCATGGCGCGCACCGCCGCGGGACGCACGCCGACGGGGATCATGACCGCCTCGCGGCGGAATCCGTTGATCCCGTCCGGCTGCGCCATCACCGGCGCTGCAGCGCCAGCGACAAGAGCCATCATGAAGCACATCGAGATTCTCTTGCTCATCAATTCTGTCCATTCACGCTGTCCGAGGCCCCATGCCCCGGGTTGTTCCGAAAGTGGCACAGCTCTTTTGAGAGGTGCGCTGCTGGCGGCATGTCTTTCATCATGGCGACGCTCTCCAGTTCGCCAGCAGATGCGCGAGATCGCGTCCGTCCACCGCGCCGGACTTGTCGAAGTCGGCCGCGCCGGGCTGACCCCAGGCGCGCAACAACTCCGCGAGGTCGGCGCTGTTGACAAGGCCGTCGCCTGTGAGGTCCGATTGGGAAGCGGCGGTCGCGTTTAGAAGAATGGCGACTTGCGGCGCAACGATCGTTGCGGGATTGACAACGATGGCGAGGTCAATGTCGTCATCATTGTCAAAATCCGCTTGGACCTGATCGCGCGGTGGGGAGTCCAGCAAGGGACCGTTTCCGTCATCAAGAGCGACAACTGATGACATCGTCGGAAATGCGCCCATTCCATCGCCGAAGAGTGCCCTTATTGAGGCGACGTTCATTCGGGCAGGATTCCTTCCGGCCGGCGTCGCGTCAATGGTTTTGCCACCATTGATTGAAGTCAGACCGATGGCGCTGGTGGTAATGCCAACATCATGCAATTCACTTTCCGAAAGCGTTCCATTGCCTTGGTTTAAATGCAAGGAAACCGCGGCAAGTCCACCTGTCGGTGTCGCAACGTCAGGCAATTGGTCACTGTTGATATCGCCGATCGCCAATCTTGACGCAATTGCGGCCAGTTCAATCTGCTGAATAAGTTGCAACGCACCGGAGCCGTCATTCAGGAGCACAGCTAAGTCGTCGCTGAACAAATTAACAACAACAGCATCAAGGTCGCCATCCAAATCCATATCGGCCAACGCCACTCGTTGCGGCACGCTTCCAACTTGGTGGAACACCGGCTTCCCCGGTTCATTGTCGTCGTTGTTCAGGAACACCGCCACATCGCCGCTGAGTTGATTGGTGACAACGAAGTCGGGGCGCCCGTCGCCGTTGAGGTCACCCGAGGCGACGCCGACGGGCTGCGTCCCCGCGAAATAGAACTCCGGCTCATCAAAGTTGCCACCTCCGAGGCCGCGAAGAATGGCGACACGACCAACGTTGTCGAACGGCTCGCCAATGGGAGAGCCCTGCGAGACGGCGATGATGTCCACAATCCCGTCGCCGTCGAAGTCTGTGATCGTCGTATCCTCCATGGCGACCGCCACAAGCATGTTGGGGCCGGATTCAAACGTGCCGTCGCCATTATTGAAAAGGACTGAGAGGCTGTTGCCGCTGCGATGTGCAAGGACCAGATCAACGTCGCCGTCGGCGTCGAGGTCTCCGGCGCGGATGGAATTACCCGGGGAGGGGAGGTCATAAAGGACCGCTGCCTCGAAACCGGCGAAGCCGTCGTCGCCCGCTCCGGCGCGCTCGACCGCGCCTGCAATCAGCGCAAACGCAAGAAGCCCCGAGATTCCGCAGTTCACATCAGATCGAGAACACGACACATACACCTCCGGCCCCCGGGCCGACATGGCCCATCATTAGGTTATTGCCGCGATCGGCTCGAACTGTTCCCTGAATCGGTGCAATTTGCGATAATCATCACTGACAGCGCTCCTCGGCGGCTGTCGACGTTGTTGTCGAAGTCAACCAAAAGGATGTCAGAATCGAGGGTGGCCCGCTGGAGACGAGAATGTCCATTTGAATGTATTCGGTGCGATGGAAAATGGACCGCCCAAGTCGGTTTACAGGCGCCATTGAACGCGTCCATATGCCCGCAATCTGTTCGCCCGTCTTTTCATGAATTCCGATCCCGGCTCATATTGAAAATTCCACGGTCTTCGCAATTTCCAAACCATCTTGTCAGCGATAGCCAATCCGAGCGTCACGAAGGCGCGCATGATCTCATTAGGAGAATTCTCATGAGAAAGACGCCCGTGGCGTTTATGCCAAGGGCGTCCGAAAACCGTCAGGATTGCGTTCAGTCAGTGGCTCGGCTTGCTGGAAGTTCCTGCTCCTTTGCCGACTGGCCGCCCGGTCTTGGACTTGGTGTCGTTCTTTTTCGGATCGGTCTTGGTGTCGGGCTTGTCGGTTTCGGGATGGTGGCCGCCGTTGGACATGAGAGTTCTCCAATTATTGAGGGTGCTGCTGCGAACGTGGTTCACTGAGAAGATCAGCCGTGCGGCGGTAATACCGCTCCAGCGTGTTGCGCGAGGTCAGAAAGAAAACCACATCTATGAAGATGATTCCCGCGTCGATCAGCCATGGAGACGATGGACCGAACGGCGTTGCTATCCGCCAGAACACATGGGCGGCGGCGAGCGCGATCAGCGAGTTGGCGTGGAACTGGTAGTAGCGATAATGGTTCTCGACGAGCCACTGGTATGCCTTGATGCGTTCGTGCAGGAACACATCGCTCCACTCCGGACGATGAAGTCCTGTGGCGTGATGGATCGTGTCGATGATCGCCCAGCGGAGTGCACTCGCCGTCATTCCCGCCGCGATCGAGGCGACGCTGATGATGAGGAACCCGCCGATCGACGGTCCGGCGCCGTCCGCTCCGGCCAGCCACGCCGCGACCTCTGGGGACCACTGCCCCAGACCCCAGATCACGATGAATCCGGGGATCAGGTAGGCGATCAGCAGCCCGAAGTTCCGAGACGAGATGTCCGACACACGTCCTCATGCGATGGTTGTTCCTGTCGGCATTCTCGCTTGACACTGAAATCGTGTCAAGAGTGTTTCATCGCATGCTGTGTAAATGGCCACAAAGGCGCAGCACGACCGCCGCTACCGATCGATGCCGCAATTGCTTCGGAATCTGCGTGACGAGGCCGAATTGACGCAGCGCGCTCTCGGCGAGCGGCTCAGTCGTCCACAATCGTGGGTCTACAACTGCGAGACCGGGAATCGCCGCGTGGACGTTGGCGAGTTCTGTGCGTGGTGCGAGGCCTGCGAAATAACTCCGCTCGACGGCTTGAAGCGGTTCCTGCGGCAACGATGACTGATTTCTTGTGTGGCAATCGGACGGCCGCCTCCAATGGCCTAGGGCTGTCGGTTGGGTGATCGGAGCCACGATCATCGCGAGCCTCTGTTTCAGAGTTTCTCGGAGACTAAGACTATAGTCTCTAGACTCAGAGTCTCGCCGATCTACCTTCGCCAGTCAAGTGGCAACGCGACGACTGGCGCAAGAACTTGGGAACGTGCTGCGCGAACACCGCGCCCGCGCCGGATTGACGCAGGAGGAACTCGCCGCGCTGGCCAAACTCCATCCCACCTACGTCAGCCTTCTGGAGCGGGGTAAGCGGAACGCCACGCTGCAGGCGATCTGGTCCATCGCCGCCGCGATCGGCGTTTCGCCGAGCCGCCTCATAAAGGATGTCGAAGGCCGGATCAAGCCGTCGTAGCCTCTGGCGAGGAACGCCAGTCCGCATTTCAGTCTGTTTGGATGTGTTGTTCGCCCGCTGCGCCGTTCACTTCCTCGTGCGCGTGAAGGAACGACACCTTGTCGAGGAACCCAGCCGTCTCGGCTGCGGTCCACTCGCCGACGATGTACGCCTTGGCTGCGAGCACCACGCTGTCGCGGCTGCGCCGGGCGATATCGGTGGTCCCCATTTCCTTGTCGTAGGCGTCGGACAGCTCCTTGAGCGCCCTCTCAAGGATGCCCCGTCGGCGCCCTTCGGGCGCTGCGTCAAAATCCTTTTTCGCCTGGTGCAGCTCTTCTGCCACCCAGGCCTCCATGCGTGATCTGCTCTCCATTGTCTTCATCACTCCTCTGTTGCTGATTTCACACACCTGCTATGGCACAGGCTGGGCGGCCGTGTCAAGCGTTTTGTTGAGTCGAAATATGCGCGTTAAAGCGAATGGCTGGCGCGACTGTCTGTGGAGGGCGCGCACGCGAAGACGTTCTTCCATCACGCGCATACGCTCGCGTGTTTCGCAGGATTGGCGTGTTTCGCATCTTTCGTGTTCTTGGTGCTCATCATCTTCTTTGCACGATTCGCGTAGTTCGCATCACTCTTGCGATTCGTGTTCTTCGCACGTTTCGCATTCATCGTGCGCGCAAAAACAACCAACAGTTCAATGTCAACACCATCTTGATTTCAGCGATGCGCGCGTCCTACATTCGACCGAAGCTCCGCTTCGGAGAGACGTCTGACACTTTTCTGCTGACTGTTTTTGAATCTGAATGCTCCGGTACGAAGTGAGGATCGTTTCCGAATTGGAGCAATCAACATGGTGCTGATGAGGAGGATTCAATTGTCAACGGCAGTGGTCATACAGAGGTGTGACGTTGACAGAAGTGTCAACGGCCGCGTCAACTTCAACGAACACAGCGTTGTCAACGCTGTGACTACTTTGCAACTACGAGGATCGACATCATGCTCAGGATCACCCCCAGCGTCTCGGCCGAGGCGGCGAAGGACTACTTCCGCCTGGCCCTCAGCCGCGGCGAGTACTACACCGAAGCCAAGATTCTGAATCAGGAGATCGTCGGCCGCTGGGGCGGGAAAGCCGCAGGGCGGCTCGGCCTTGAAGGCCACGTCCAGCAGGCCGCGTTCGACAATCTCTGCGACAACGTCAACCCGACCACCGGCTCGCGGATGACGCCCCGCACGCGGGACGACCGGCGGGCCGGATACGACCTCAACTTCCACGTGCCCAAATCCGTCAGCCTCATGCTTGAGCTCGGCGGCGACGAACGGATCCGCGAGGCGTTCGTGGAGTCGGTTCGCGAGACGATGCGGGAACTGGAACGCGACGCTCAGACACGTGTCCGCAAGAACAAGGCCAACGACACGCGGACGACTGGGGAACTCATCTGGGCGGAGTTCGAGCACTTCACCGCGAGGCCGGTGGATGGCGTGCCCGATCCGCACCTGCACATGCACGTCTTTGTGACCAACCAGACGTGGGATCCCGAAGAGAAGCGGTGGAAGGCGTTAGACCTTGGTGACATCAATCGGGACGCCCCTTACCACCAGGCCGCCTTTCACGCTCGACTTGCCGAGAAACTCGTCAACCTCGGCTATGGCGTCGAACGCCGCGGTGAATGGTGGGAGATTGAGGGCGTCGATCCCTCCCTGATCGGCCTCTTCAGCCGCCGGACGGAGGAGATTGAGGCTCTGGCCAAGGAGCGCGGCATCGAGGACGCCGCGACCAAGGCCGCACTCGGGGCCAAGACGCGGGCCAGCAAGATCGCCGTCGCTTCGATGATCGAATTGCGACGTGAGTGGCTTGGACGCATGAGCGATTCGCAACGCGACGCGATCAAGGCGATCCGCGTGAAGGCGGACCGGACCCGCCAACGCATCATCGCAAAGTGCGAACGCACGCTTGATGCGTGCCTTCAGCACGCTTCAGAGCGATTGTTTGAGAAAGCCTCCGTCGTCCCCGACAAGCGACTGCTCGCGGCGGCGTTGCAGCACGGTGTTGGCCGGATCACGGTCGAATCAATCAAACAAAGGTTGTCAACCCATCTCGATCGCCGCACGTTTCTCCATGCAATGCACGAGCGGCAGCGGATGGTCACGACGCCAAAAGTGCTCGAAGAAGAGCAGAAGATGCTGTCAACGGTCCGCGAAGGCCGCGGGCAGCACTCCCCATTGAAGCCCGGGCACGCGATCAATGACGCGGCGTTGTCAAGGGAGCAGCGGAACGCCGTGCGACATGTGCTGGAATCCACGGACTCTGTGATGCTCGTTCGCGGACGTGCGGGCGTCGGCAAGACGCGACTCATGAAGGAGGTCGTTGAGGCGATTCAACGATCCGGCCGTCATGTCGCCGTCGCCGCTCCGACCGCGATGGCGACGCACGACGTGCTTCGAAAGGAAGGGTTCTCCCACGCTCAAACGGTTGCCCGTCTGCTCAAAGACGCGGACCTTCAGAAAAAGCTCAAGGGCGGCGTGCTGTGGGTGGATGAGGCTGGGCTTTTGAGCGTCCCCGACCTCCAGAAGCTCATAAAGCTCAGCGAAAAGTCGAAGTGCCGCTTGCTGCTCACCGGCGACACGCGTCAGCATCGCTCGGTGATCCGCGGCGACGCGTTGCGACTTCTGGAGACCGAATCCGGATTGAAGGCCGCCGAGTTGTCAACGGTGCGGCGCCAGGAGAGAGGCTTGTACCGCGAGGCCGCGGAGGCATTAGCGAAGGGCGACTTGTCAACGGGTGTCAACAGGCTCGACGCGATGGGCGCCATCAAAGAGACAAGACGCGAGGCGTTGACAAAGACGGTCGCCGATGAATATTGCCGCTCAGTCAACGCTGGACGCTCGACACTGATCGTGTCACCGACGCACGCTGAAGGACGGAAAGTCACGGAGGCGGTGCGAAGGGAGCTCCGCAAGCAAGGGCTGATCGGCACGACGGAACACACGATCGAGCAGTTGCGAAGCCGGCATCTCGCGAAAGCGGAGCGAGCCGATCCCGCACGCCATCGCGTGGGCGATGTGATCGTCTTCCATCAGAACGTGCCCGGGTTCAGGAAGAGTGAACGGGCCGCCGTTGTCAACGCGAAGGACGGAATTGTCAACATCAGGCGTCAAGGCGAATACGTTGACAAAACGTTGCCGCTCAATCGAGCGAACCACTTCGAGGTCTTTGAGAAGCACTTGCTGAATGTCGCCGTCGGCGATGTGGTCCGTATCACTCGCAATGGCCGCACGGTTGACAAGCGGCACTCATTGAACAACGGCGCCCTGTATCCGGTGTCATCAATCGGGAACGACGGCTCGCTCACCTTCGCTAATGGGTGGCGAACCACGTCCGACTTCGGACATTTCACGCATGGGTATTGCGTGACCAGCGACGCGGCGCAGGGACGCACCGTTGACAACGTGATCCTCTCCCAGTCGTCACTCTCCAACTTCGCGGGCTCCCTGCAGCAGTGGTACACGTCGATCACACGCGGCCGCAAGTCGGCGACCATCATCACTGACGACCGTGAGCGATTGCTGAAAGCCATCGAACGCGACGCCTCGCGGATGTCGGCGACGGAAATGATGCGAGCAGCAATGACGCCGTCTAAGCAACGCGGGCTTCTCAACCGCGGAGCCATCGGACGATGGCTGGGACGCAAGCACGATGAACGAATGCGAACAGCGGACCGCGAAGAATGCGACCGCACGCGTGAGCATCGGAAGGACGAACGCGATCGCGGACTTGATCGGGAGGAGCGACATCGTGAGCGGTGAGCCATTCCTTGATCAATACTTCAATGAATCACCGTTGGAGCGGCGCAGCCGCGACGATGCGTCGACAGCGAAGCGTTCGGGCGTGGCCGAAGGCTACGTCGCCGCGATCGACCTGCATTTGGCCGACGGCTCACGTGTGGCGTTGCCGTACGCGACGTTGTTGCGAACGACCTTCGATTCCTCAAAGGGCGTCACATTGGAGTATTCGACCGACACGGTGACAATCACGGGATATCGGTTGGAGTCGATTTACAAAGCCATCGCCCACCATCGCCTTGCCGAGTTGAAGGCGGCGGGCGAGACCGAAGCGATGTTCTCGAAAAAAGACGGCGGGCCGGTGGTGACGGCGATTCGTCGTCGGCCCGCCGATGAGTGAGAGAGCGATGACTGTTCAATAGAGGCCCTCGGCGTGTCGAACGTTGAGCACATCGATCAGCTCGTGGATGATCTCCATCTCGTAGAAATTTCGATCCGGGGCCAGACGCAAGTGAACGAGATGTTCTATGAGCTCGAAGATCCCCTGCACCATCCGGTTCGGGCCGTCCATCTTCGGCATTGCGTCCTCAAGCAGTGACGGAGCCCACGACGCGAAGACGACGTCGAATCCGCATGGATCGCCTTCGATGTGGTGCGGATCAGGTGAGGTGTCGCAGTGGCCTACGGGGAACCATGCCGAGCGGTCCTTCCTCGACGGAATGGAATCGATCCGCACAATGATTGTGCGGATGTCGTTCTCGGAGTTGTGCAAGTGGAGGCTGAGGGAGCACTCCTTCCACCGGAGGCGGCAGATAAACTCGACCGGGATCGGGCCGAGCGACTGGATTGTCGTAGTTTGATCATTCATGTTGTAGTTCCTTTTGTAGTCGTGGTTTAATCAAAGACTGTTCGGAATAGGCGGCGTGAGACGGATTGCTCCATCGCCTCGCCAGGAGCGATTGACGCGTCTAAGTCAACCACTCCACCGAGTCGCCCATGAACCACTCGGCGAGTTGATCATTTTGAACGTCGTCGGTGCCAACGCACACGTGAACGATGTAGCCGACAACGCTTATCGTCTGTCGGAGCAACCAGAGCTCCGTGTCGTCAAACGTGGGGCCGGTGTCGAGCCCCTTTCGCGTACGAGCGATCGTGTAGGACCGCACCGCCTCATCGCCCTCTTCACGTCGCGTGGCCCGGACATACACATCGTCAATCCGGAAATCACCGAGAAGATTCTTTGGCATGGTGGCGATGTAGTCCGCCAAAGTCGAGTTTGTGAGTGTGTTGGTCATTGCAATACTCCTTTCAGTTCATTAATGAATTTCATTGGGAACGACTCCGCTGATGGACGGCGACGCGACGCCGCCGTCCACTTGTGTCAGCGATTCACGACCGCGTCGGTCTGTGCGTTTTGAAGAGCTGGGATGAGCCACCACAGGTCCGCCGCATCGACGAGCATCTGCGTGCTCCACTCCCCTTCTTCGTTTACACGATCAACACGAACGCATGTCCGCTCGCGATCCGCGAGCTTGACCCGCCGCACGTGGGTGCGGAACGGGCCGAAGCTGGAGTTCGGCGTCATGACGCCGCCTCCCGAGCCGCTTTGCGTTCCTCGGCCTGAAGCTCAAGGATTCGCGTATGGGCCATGTCCAAGGCCTTGGACGCGATCGGCAACTCATCGCGATTGAACGAGTCGGTCGAACGCCACTCGCCTTCGCCATTCTTGAAGCGCTTCTCGACAGTCGCGTTGTAACGAGCACGCCCTTCAGGATCGACGTTTCGCCAAATAGCCGCTTGAACGACGCCGAGGTTGACACGATCCGCGGGCTGCGGACTGGATAGTTGAGTTGGTGAAGTGCTCATGATGTGTACTCCTTTCGTTGAGTTGGTTAAATATGAGCGGTGGCCCGCTAGGGGCGGGACATACCGCTCATGGCGGTCTCTTCACCGCCCCCAAGCCGAAGGTGTCACCCAGAGGGCCGCAACGCAGTGGAGGAGACTGCGCAGCAGGCTTGACGCCAAAGGCGGGGGCGGTACTACTTCTTCCCGATCGCAGTGACTCGAATCTGAAAGTGAAGAATGAGTCGGGATCAACCCGCCCGGCGATTCAAGTGCAAAAACGTCAATGAAGTTCAATCCGCGGCGATGTTGAATACATTTGCAAGCATGGACGCATGACGAGCCGTTCGACCACTCCGTAATTCATCCGAATCAACAACCTGATCACGACCCGTTTTCAAAATCGGTGGCTTGGCCATGTTGGAATGCGATCTTGTTGCGGCGACGTGCCAACCGCGAGTGCGAAGCTTCATCGCGGAACATGACGCACCATTCTGCTTAGACTCAATGCACTCGCAACGCCTTGCAATCACGATGATCTGTTTGAGCGGCCTTGGCGCCCACGCCAGTTCTCACCCCTCATGATCGCACCCTTCCGCGCAGCCAATGCGGAAGGGGAGCCCCCTCCCCCGACATTCCGGTGTCCGATCGCCGTCACAAAAACACTTGACGAACCGGATTCGTTTGTGCGACACCTTGCACGAGTAATGACAGAGGGGCGTAGTAACCCCACGAGCACCTGGCCTTGTTTGCGGCCGGGTTGCGGCGCCATGTCCAGGGCGAAAGCCTAAAAGCGTTGCGCCCTTCGTGTTCGTGGGGTTACTACGCCCGGCCACCAGGGAGGATCGCCATGCGATCTGCAAGGACACGAAGGCGTGAAGTACGCCGCATCGAACTCGCCATCGCCGCGAGGCTTCGTCGGCGGCGCGCCGAGCTCGGTCTCACCGAACATCAAGTCGCCGAGGTGCTCGGCATGACGGTGACGCAATTCGGCAAATATGAATCCGGCGAGACCCGCATCCCGGCGAGCTGGTTGTGCCTGGCCGCAAGACAGCTCTTGGTCAGGACTGACTGGTTCTTCGACGGTTTGTAAACGAGCAATCGAACGTCGTCATGACGTCGCACATATTCGCAAATGAACAATCGAGCCCTAGTCGGCCTTGCTGTACGTCCCCCGCCCCACTTTGGCCGCGAGCCCTTCACGAATCAGCTTCGGCAGCACTGAGACCGAAATCGTCGGTTTGCCAGCGCCGGTGTAGCTCGACAGATCATCAAGTGACCACTCACCGCCTTCGGCGAGCGCTTTTAAGACGAGGTCGCCGTGACTGCCTTCGCGCGGTCGGTACTGGCCGTTTAGGGACGCCTTCGATGATTTGCGCACAGAAGCGGACTTTGGCCTCTTCCCGCCCCCACGAACGGCGGCGATCCGCGCTTCAAGCTCGGCCCGCTCCATTTCGAGGGCGGCAAGCTCCTGCTCACGGCGCTTGGCGATCTCTTTCTCAAGCTGCGCCAGCGAGGCGTCTTTGAGGAGCGTCCCGCGACGCGCTGTCGATGAATGAGCTTTCTTCTTCCGCGTCGAACGTTTCTTACCCATATCTGTGCAAATCTCCATATGCATCCACATTAGTGTGCGAAGTACAAACGTATCAACTTAGAGCTCGATCCGCGAATGAATAAGAATGCGGGTCGCCACTCGCGGATCATCGTTCTCGACTGTGTCTCTGAGGCGGCGCCCGCCCCCGTTCGATCGACTGTCTGACTTTGCTCAGCGGCGCCGGCTCGAAATGCCGATCCCGCTCAATCTTCAATCCTCCCGGCCCGCGGATGGACTCAAGCTCACTGAGACTGAAGTAGCCCATCTCGAGCTCATGGCCATCAACCAGACCGAAGAACACATCCTCACCGTCAAATTCAATCGCATACCAGGTCCAGTTGGTCCAGGGCGTGAAGAACTTGGCCTGCACGGTGGGGTCCGTCTTCTCCTCGGTGGCGTACAGCAAGGGAAGGCGGCGGCGCAGCTCCGCCGTCAGAAGGGCGCTCACACGCCCTCCAGCGGAAATCCGCGAACCCGCCGCGCCAACTCCATGAGATTGGACCGGCCGGCGACATAGCTCAGAATCGTCTGCGCGGCTTGCAAGGCGCGCGTCACGTCTTCGAGTTCATCCTCTTCGAATTCAAGGCACGGAGCGTCGTTATCAACACCGATGGCGATGGCCACCGTGTACCGGTGCACATCCTCGGCCTCACGCACGAGGATCCGCGCCACGGCGTGGCCGAGACGGAACGTCTCGACCACGCGCGGAGTGTGAGCAACGTTGCTCATCGGCTTTTGGCCTTGGACTTGGCGGCGCCGTTGGATGCCGCCTGCTCGCGATCAATGGCTTGCAGCTCGAAGATGCGAGTGTGAGCCATGTCGAAGGCTTTGGCCGCAGTTGGCAATTCATCGCGATTGAACGATGTGGTCGATTGCCAGTCGCCGTTCGCGTCTTTGTAGCGCTTTTTAAGCGTGGCGCTGTAGCGGATGCGTCCTTCGGAATCGGCGTTGCGCCAGATGGCGGCCTGCACCGATCCAAGGCGGACATGGTCCGCGGGAGGGTTGGAGGTTGAAGTGGTCATCGTTTGGACTCCTTTCGTCGTCGTTGGTTGAACATGGACCCGTTTCGTTGGCGCGCGCAGGACGGGTCAAGCGAGAAGCCGCCCGAGCGCAGCCGGGGCATCGGCTGCACAAGGCGCACGCCGCGGAAGCCGACGGCCGCTTGATCCCGGCCGAGCAGCGACGGCAGGGTCCGGGAATGTTCAACCACGTTTCGGCGGTGGAGTCCAGAGTGCGTTGACAACCAAATACCTGAAGCCCGCAGAAGCATCTTCGGCTCCATGCAACAGGCTCCCTCCGCAACCAGAATCCATTAGATTGACTTGTCACTGTCAATACCTGCGACTTTAGGGAGACCCCAGGATGGGTTGGCTCTTGATAATCGCGATCGGCGCTATTGGCGCTCTGCTGCTCCGCAACATCGCGCGCAAGTCGCGAGCTGATCAACAATCCAAACAGTCGAGTCGCCGATCGCAGAGCGGTCGTGGTCGTGTTCAAGTTGCACCCGCAATTTCCGTCGAAATCATCGGTGCGAATAGCGGTCGATTCGGTGAGCACTCAAGAACTGCCGCCAAACCGATGTGGCTCGGACTTGGCGCGAGCCTGGAGGTTGCCGGATTCAATATAGAGAACCCGCTTACGTACACGGCGTCAAACCGTGACTCGGGAAAGTCATGCGCTGATCCGTCACAGATCGCGCCGTGGCTTCCAGTCAAGCGCGGACCGGATCCGCATGGATTGAGCTATTGGCCATGGTACGAACAGCTCACCCCGGAACAGCGATGGATTCATTTGTCGTGGATGGCGAGCGGCCGAAGGACCTTGCCGCCTTCCGATGGTTTTCTCTTTATTTATTTCTACGGATTGGAGCGACGAGCGCTCGTTGATAAAGCTGATCTTCCGCAAATTGTTCGCGAAGTCGCACGACTGAAGGCGCTCCATCTCCCAGAGGCCGGAAACGGTCGCGGCTGGAGTTTCCAGCACTACTCGACATCGTTCCTCTGGTTTCTCGTTGCAAGTCAGCCAGATCGGTTCCAGGAGCGTGATATCCAAGCGCTTGTCGTTCGGACGCACTCATGGCGTGAGGAGAGTCTCAAGTCCGCTCTGGCGTGGTTTGCCTCCATGAGCAAGCGATGCCCCTCGTGGATGGCGATGGTCGCTGCCGAGCAGTCGCCACTTGCCACGCGCAGCGTCGTGCGCTCGCGAGTAGCCGATGAATTCGAAGCCCTTTTCCACAAGCGATTCACCGAGCAATTTGGTGAAGGATTGCAATTGCGGACCGCAGCCCGGCCAACGGCGTGCACCTACCAAACCGCGAGCAATGCCCTTGATCTGCAGCGATGCGAGATTCCGAATGTGTTCGGCATTCAAAGTCAATTCAAGTCGCTCGCCGCCATGTGGAATAGTTGTGTCGAGGATCTAAGGCGCCTCAGCCGGCTCGCGGCAAAGACGGACTCGGAAGAGCTGACACCAGAGAATTGGGAGGCCATGCCGCCGGACCTTCGGAAAGGCATCGATCATCCGCTTGCGGAATCGGTGTGCGCGGCAATTGCAGAGCACACGAATGAGGCCGGGCGCGCATTTGTTCGCGCCAAAGATTTCGCCGGCATCGTGGGCATTGCGGCACGGGATCGCTACACATTAGCGCAGAGTTGCCGAATCGCCGAAACCGTGGAGCACGCTGGCTACGCGGTGGAGCCCGATGCGCGATTGATGCGCAGCGCGTACAAGGCGGACGAGTGCTTATCCGTCTTTCTGCGCATGTTCGACCTGCAAGCGTCGCCGAAGCGATATCTCGCTGCGACGTGCATATTGCGCATGGGAACCGCGATTGCGGCTGCTGACGGAGACGTATCTGACGAGGAAATGGCGTTGCTAACCAATGAGGTGGAACGAGCCTTCGATCTCAATGAGCACGAAGAACGACGGCTCGAAGCGCTGCGAGAATTGCTTCTGGTTCAAGGCTCCGACATCGCAGCGATCGGCAAGCGACTGCGCGAGTCGCTTGATTCACGACGCCGCGCAGCGGTTGGTCGATTGCTGATTGCAATTGCGGCAAGTGACGGCGTCATCCACCCAGGTGAACGCAAGGCATTGCGCCGATGCTATCGCGTGCTTGATCTTGCGCCCGATCAGCTCGACACGGCGCTCGCGGAGCTGAGTTTGGCAGCGGCAGAAGATATGGTCGCTGTCAAGAGTGGCGGCGCACGAACCCAAGGCGAACCAATTCCGGCGCCAGTCGAAAGCGACGCCCAAGTGGTTCTCAACCAAGCGGCCATCCAGCGCATCATGCTGGAAACGAGGGAAGTTGCATCCATGCTCGCCGAGGCGATGGGTGTGGAGCAATCGTCATCGGAGAGCCCCCCTCCTCCTCCTGCAAACGCGATTGACGCAGAACCGACGCAAACGGATAAAACTGCCACCGCTGCGACAATTGCAGGTCCATCTGGTCGGTATGCGGCGTTCTTTGCTGTGCTGATAGAACAGGACGCGTGGCCGCGCACCGAGCTGGAGGCGTTGGCGCGCGATCAAGGGCTCATGCTGGGTGGGGCACTTGAAGAGGTGAATGAATGGGCGTTCGAAACAATCGGTGCGGCACTCGTATTTGAGGATGGGGAGACTGTTGTCGTGGAACGCAGTTTGCTCGAAGAGGTGTAAGCGATGCGAATTACGGAACGCGAACGTGGGGCCATCCTGAATTCTCTCGGCGCCGGTGTTGTGCCCAATATCGGCCTCCACCACATTCAGGTCGGCCGAAAGGCCGAGCTCGACGCCATCCTCTCCGATTTGCAACGGGTGGAAAACGGCGCGGCGTCTATTCGATTCGTCGTCGGTCGGTATGGGTCGGGAAAGACATTCTTCTTGAATGTGGTGCGAACCGTCGCATTAGAGCGAGGCTTCGTCGTTGCCCAAGCTGACATTACGACCGATCGCCGCTTGCACGGGACCGGCGGTCATGCCCGCGGTTTGTACGCCGAACTAATGCGTAATCTTGCCACCCGATCCAAGCCCGAAGGCGGCGGGCTGGCAAACCTCGTGGAGCGCTGGATCGGCGACCTCGCATATGAAATCAAGAATGCGGGCGGTGACCATGAGGATGTCAAGAAACGCATTCAGAGCGATTTGCGTCCCGTTCAGGATCTCGTGAGCGGCTACGACTTCGCGGATGTCCTTGCTCAGTATTACACGGGATATGAATCGAGCGATGAGCATCGTCAGGAATCTGCGATCCGCTGGCTGCGCGGCGAGTACGGCACCAAGACGGATGCACGGCAGGATCTCGGTGTTCGATCGATCATCGACGACCAGTCGATTTACGAGTACCTCAAGCTCTTCGCCGCCTTCGCGCGTATCGCCGGATACAAAGGGCTCTTGGTTTCCATAGATGAACTGGCTGTACTTTCTCACCGACTCTATCATCGTGTGGCGCGCGATCGTAATTATGAGGCCATATTGCGCATCTTGAACGATTGTCTGCAAGGGTCGGTGGAAGGACTTAGCGTGCTGTTTGCCGCCACCGATGCCTGCCTGGAGGATCCACGACGCGGCTTGTGCAGTTATGAGGCGCTTGCCACCCGCCTAGCGCCCAATCGCTTTGCGGACGATTCGCGCATTGACCTTTCTGGCCCGGTGATTCGCCTGCAGAATCTGACGCCCGAGGACTGCTATGTCCTCCTCCATAATGTGCGGCATGTACATGCGCGTGGGAAAGCTGAGGAAGCCCAATTACCGAATGAGGGCATCACGGCGTACCTTGCAGACTGTAATCGGCGCATGGGCTCTGCCTACTTCCAGACCCCGCGCGAAACCGTGCGTGATTTTGTCGGACTCCTCAACGTCCTTGAACAAAACCCTGGTACGGATTGGAATGAGCTTGTTGCGGCGATCAAGACAACAGCCCCAGCAAGTGACGATGAACATGGCGATGGAGACGGCGACGACGGCCTTGCCTCGTTCCGTTTATGAGTGCCGGAGTTGACGCCCAAACCTGAATGCGACGCCTTTGACCTTCTGGCGCGCGGCGTCCAGCGACAATTGTGGGACATGGGCTGGCGAGAGCTCCGGCCTATTCAAGCAAGAACAATTCGCGCGTTCGCCGATTCGCCATCGCACGCCGTCATCATGGCCGAGACCGCAGGCGGCAAGACAGAGGCTGCATTCTTACCGATTCTTTCGGCGATTGCTGAAGAGCCACCCGGATCAATACGGGTTCTTTATGTTGGCCCGCTCAAGGCGCTCATCAACGACCAGTTTGGGCGGCTTGAAGAGCTTTGTGAAAATCTCAATGTGCCTGTGCATCGTTGGCACGGCGATGTGGACGCGGGCCGGAAGGCTCGTGTGACCAAGGATCCCGCCGGCGTCCTTCTCATTACGCCCGAGTCAATCGAATCGCTCCTCATCAATCGATCCGCACACCTCGGCCACATGTTCGGGGGATTGCGCGCCATTGTCATCGATGAGCTGCACGCCTTCCTCGATAGCAGCCGCGGGATTCACCTAGCGAGCGTTCTCACGCGATTGCGGCGCTATGTCGCCGCTGGCGAGCCGCGTCCGCGCCTCGTCGGCTTATCGGCGACGATCGGTGATCCCTCTGAAGCGCAGCGCTACTTGGATAAGCATGCCCCGGATGCTGTTCAGGTCATAGATGATCCGCATGAATCCAAGGAACTCCGGATGGCGCTTCATTACTACCAAGAGCGCAGGCCGACTGAAGGAAGCGAATCGAACGGCCGAGAATCGGAAGAATCGGATCATTTCGCCGCGATCCATTTGATGGCGTGCGATCTCGTGGAGCATTGCCACGGGCGCACAAACCTCGTCTTTTGTAATGCGAAAGGCGAAATCGAAATTATCGCTGATGAGTGCAATGAAGTGTGCAAAGGCGAGGGGCTACCCGGCTCATTCCTGGTGCATCACGGCTCACTCTCTCAAGAAATCCGCGAGGACACAGAAGATCGCATGCGCTCATCTCGCCCGTTCACGACGATTTGCTCAAGCACGCTGGAGATGGGCATCGACATCGGCGATGCGTATTGCGTCGGCCAAGTCGGCGCGCCGTGGTCCGTGACGTCGCTCAAGCAGAGAATGGGCCGCAGCGGACGGCGAGACGATGCGCCACGGCGCTTGCGACTGTATGTCAGAGACGATTCCGATCCTGATGCGCGCGACCCCACCGATCGACTTCCGTTCGATCTCCTTCAAACGGTCGCCGTGTGCGAACTCATGCTGCGCGATCATTGGCTCGAACCGCCGCAGCCCCCGAAATGTGACCTGAGCACGCTCACCCACCAGATGATCAGTGTGATTGCCGAATGGGGCGGTATTCGCGCTGACGCGCTGTTCAATCGCCTCTGTGCCGAAGGCCCTTTTGAAGCAATCGGCAAGGGACTGTTCGAGTGCCTACTTCGTGAGCTTGGACAGCAAGACGTCATCAATCAAGCTCCGGAAGGCGACATTATTCTGGGGCTGCTTGGGGAGCGCATTCGAAGCGGGCGGGACTTCTATGCCGTGTTTGAAACCCCGGAGGAATACCGACTCGTCCATGACGGCAAAGATCTTGGCACGCTTCCGGCGGCGCTGCTGCCGCAGCCTGAGAGCCATATTGTCTTCGGCGGTCGTCGCTGGATTGTGGTGATCGTCGACGCGCCCTCCAAGACAATCCACGTCAAGCCGGCGCGGGGTAGGAAACGGCCTTTATTCCTGGGTGCGCCGGGCGACGTGCCGGATCGCGTGCGCGAGCGAATGCGCGAATTGCTTATTGATCCACCATCACTTTCCTATCTCTCAGAGGAAGCACAAGATCGACTTTCGGTTGCGGCCGCGTCAGCGCGGGAGGCACATCTGCTCACACGAGGCTTCATGCCAACGAAGGACGATTCATGTCTCATTGTGACTTGGTCCGGCACCCGAACGCAGCGAACCCTCCTCGCGGCGCTGAGTCGATGCGGCATCGAGACGATTGACTTGCACATCGGCATTCGCTGTAAAGCAGCGACCAAAACCGTGGAAGCAGCACTGAAGTCACTCACGTCGGATTTTCCAACCGGGGAAGAACTGGCGCCGTATGTCGCACGACCCATCAATCGAAAGTTCGACTGGCTGCTGAGCGACCAACTTCGGCATCGGTCGATTGGCGTCGATCTACTGGATCCGTCGTCGGCGCGCGAATTGGTCGTCGAATTCTTTCACATTCGGGACGGCGCTTCTGAATGCACCTGAGTTCGCAGCGACCTCCTGTTCTATCCGATGAGGTCAACGAACAGCTTGCAGCTCCGCATACGAATGTCATCGTCTTCGTCAACAGAAATTGCCTAGCTCATTCGACGCTGTTTCACCGAAGATGTCCGGACGACTTTTGGGCCGCAGCGCGCGAAGCAGATATCTTGCGGTCATCAGTGACAGCCTCGATGATTGCGCACGCCGTCTTCTGAATCCGGTCCAGCGAAGCGGCGAGCTTCTCTTTGTCGCCGTCATACAGACGTATGTAGTCCGCAGCGGCCGTCCCCGTCTCCAGTCCCGCTGCAGAGCAGACGACGAAGGCGACTGCTTCGGCTTCCAGTTCGCGTACAGCTCTGTCTGGTCGTTCGGACGGCTCCACTTTGTGAAGCATTTCATGAGCCCATTCGTGAACCAGAACCGAGAACCGTTCGGCTGAAGCAAGACCTTTGAGAAGAACGATCCTGCCGCCGGCAGACATTCCGAAGGCGCCACCGAGATCATCCGAATACTCCAGCGTGACGCCGACGGCTCGAACCGCGGCTTCAAGACGTTCAAGCTCCTCGCTCGCATCACCTTGAACCTGCGCGAACTCCGGCAACGCCTTGCCTTCGGTCTGGCTGATGTCGAACACGTGGACAATCCGGAACCGCAGCACCGGCGCGGCGTCATCATCCTGTTCCGATTTTTCATCCTGCGGCTTGGACTTGAACCGTATGGGAGCGAAGATGAAGATGCCCTTCTCGCCGCGTTTGACGGTGCGGCCCATGGATTTCCAGGTGTGGAATCCGGCGACACGGGTCGCGTCTGGTCGCTGAGCCATGATCAAGAAGAGATTGGAAATTGAGTAAGCCCGAAACCTACTCATCGCCGCCAGATAGGACGTGAGTTGTGCGGAGTTCCCCGCTTCCAGTTGTTGAGACAGTTGTTCCAGCGACTCTTTGACGATCCTTCTGGCGAACTCGGCGTTCGTAATCGATGGCTCGGACGTTTGTCCGAGCGTTTGATCCGCCGCCATCAGTCGCGGACCTGGGGTCGATGGTTCATGAATGAACCATGGGTGGTTAAGAACTCAGTCATAGCGGAACTCCTTTCGTGTTGTGGTTGAACGTGGACCCGTCAGGACGCCGCGTCGCAGGCCGGGTCAAGCGAAAGCCGCCCGAGCACAGCCGGGGGATCGGCTGCACAAGGCGTAGCCGCGGAAGCCGATGGCCGCTTGATCCCGGCCGAGTACGGCGGCAAGGCCCGACACGTTTAATCACATTTCAGCGAATGGAGTCCAGAATGCGTTGACAGCTCTTGTAGTTTCGTAGGCACGCAACCGAATGCGCAATTATCGTTCACACACACTTAAATTGCCCATACAGACCGGAAACACCTTCAGAAATACTTAATTAAGATAATTAGGAGACAAATTAGCTATAGACAGCAACATTCAATGCATGCCATATTGCAATTATGATTAATCTATTCTGCAATAGAACGCGTACTGTGAAGAATTCGTTGCGCGGCACTCGGCGGAGCGATGACCCACTTCGCTGCTTCTTCGAGCGTACGCAAGAGAATCCAGAACTTCTGTCAGCCCTTTGCGATGCGCTCAATCGAATTGACAATTTCGATCAATCTCTGGGCAACGGCTCGGTCACAAGTCTGAAGCTCACACCCGAAGTGGGCGCTCACGCTGCTCGATGGGTGGATCACGAACGTTAATTCTCTCTGCCATATCAACGAATGGCTTGAGAAATTCTCCAATTTTTTGATTTTTTTCCTCGTATTCCACTCAGCAGCCTCGTAATTCGTGACAGAGGAGTACCTGGGCATTCAAGGAGGGTTGTGAGATGGGCCAGGACATGCAGCGGTCGGCGCGAGGAACACCGGATTTCGCAGAAAGAGTCGGATTTGCGCTTTTGGTGCAAGAGAATCCGGATGAAGCGATCGAGTTGTTCGCAGAGCACACACTTCGGATTGCCACCGCGACATCAGAGCGAATTGTGAACCGCTATGACGTCATAAATAGGCTGCGACATCTCGGAATAGACCATGAAGACATAGCGCAGGAGGCGACACTGCAAATAACTCAATCGTTCAAAAAATGCCCGGACAAATGGGCCAATATGACCACCTTGCATGTGTACAACACAATCTGTCGTACGGTAGAAAACAAACTCATTGACAAACTTCGAATAAAACGCGATCGGAAGCGCAGTGACAACGTACGGCTTGACCAATGTGGAACCACAGTCAATGACGCCGAACTTCGGCTAATCGTGTTCGAATGGATCGCTTCGAGAACGCAGTTAGAACGCGACCTACTGCGGTTGTTGGCTGAAGCAAAGCGTGGCACATCAGATTTGCGGGCGTGTCGGAGTTCGGTTCGAAACTTTGTGATCCCAACATTTGCAAGGCGACACGGCATGAAACCGACAGAAGCGCGCCAAATGATCGATCGACTGATGGTCGAGTTTTGCGAATGGGTTCGATGACTCCTCACTGACATAGCTGGCCACAAAGAGAGACGCCATCATGTACATCGATTCAAATAGCCACGAGCCGGATCCGTTCAAGAAATTGTCGGATATCGGAGCTCTCGACGTCTTGAGCGAGTATTTTCGCCTCGAAGAGGAAGGGTCGCCGACGGAGTTGATCACTCAATCAAATTCGTCGTCGGCAATAAAAGCGATCATGGAGTCCATTCAACCACTGCCGAATAGCGGTTCGTTGGAACTCAATCTGGCTTCTCGATCAGATCTCCGCGGTCTTGACAAACTCTTCGAACGGCTTGAGGAGGATGGACTCTCAATTCAGTCAATCCATCTCCGTGCCAAACCGATCGACAATTCATTTACTGCGCAGTTAGTCGTTAGTGGTTCGACTGCAATTCTTCAGCGCTATCGTGACCACCTTGAGGATGGAGTGCTGTTCGGCAATCCCGTTCCGGTTCAATCAGAATTGACATTGATTCCATCAGACGTCGAGCGAGCGGGTGACAATGATCTTCGGCGCATCGTTCTCGGGTTTTATGGAGAGGAAGCGCGCCCTGGGATATTTCGTGTCGTCTTCAAGACGCTTTGCGACTTGGCTGCGAGTTTCGATATTTCCGGTACAGGTATGGATGGCGAGACTTGGGACATTCTTGGCTGGTGCGGTTGTCTGAAAGACGGCACTGAGAAGCTGACTCGCGAGCTTGCGGCACTGGAGCGACATCTTGGGGCGAACCGGTATCGATTTAGGGAAGAGCAAGATTGCTCAGATTTTGTCGAAGTCCAACACGTGTAATTAGGTCGCTGCACATGTCTGCGCAAAAGCTCCAGGACAGTAATGCGGCAATTTTTCCGGTTTTTGTTCCCGATACGAGGCGGCGCACGTAACTGTCCTTAGAACAGCCTCGTGCTTGTCCACGCTTCACTGGAATGAGGATCTACATCAGGACACTACCGGTCGCTTTCGATATTCGATGAGTGTTTCGTCCATAAGCGAAGGCGACAACCACACTATGCAAAAGGACCCCCTCATGGCCTACCAAAAAGATCCTTCAACGGGATCATCCACCAACGATGCTCGCAAACAAGGCTTCTGGACAGATACCAACAAGCAGATTCGACGTTCAGGCGGATCCGTCGTGAAATCGACGTTGGGCAAACCACTTGTGAACGTTCGTGGTGGCATCACGACTCGAAAGTCATAAACCGACTTGATCTTGGTGAGTCCGTTGCCGTTGACTCGGCAACGAGCCATATCCCGAGATTACGTCAAGCACTCATCGCCTCACTACCTGCCACAACTCATTCCTACTTCGGCTATCTGAGCATGATTTCGCGGTGATCAGTGACTTCGACGTTCTCTCTGAGGCGGTGCGAGGGCCTACTGCGCGACCCTCGCCCGCTTTTTCTGCGCGCCAATGGTGTTGCCGCATGAATGAACCGCGGCGCCAAAAACTAAAGGGCTAGACCATGCACTCATCGCGAAGAAAGTCGCATTCGCCGCGCTGGCGACCGCGCCGCAAGTGCCGTCCCGAGCCGATCAACATCGAGATTGACCTCGATCGGAAGCTCATTCGATTCAACCATCAAGGCGACGGCGTGAGCTGGCGCGATGCGCTCGGCGGTGGCATTCTGGTCCTCGCCGACAGTGGTAGCGGAAAGTCAAGTGCCCCCTTACGAACGATTTTGGCTTCCGCACTCGTATCTCGTGCTTCGGTTGTTATTCCGACCGTCAAACCGCAGGACGCCAAACGCTATGCGAAAATCGCGAAAAGCTTTGGATATGCGCCGCACGTCTTCCGAATCGGGAGCGACCACTTCAATCCCATCGGGTTTGCGCAGCGCAGCGGCACGGCGGCCAACCTCGCCGAGAACCTCACCGCCGCGATCATGCTCCCCGTGCATCGCCTTCGCCGCGAAGGCGGAAGCGGCGACGCTTTCTGGCTTGCCGATGGCGCCCGATACGTCCGCCACCTGGTGACGATATTCAACTTCGCGGGCGTGACTATCTCCTTTCGGCTCATCAACGACGCGCTTCTCAACCTCCCACGGTCGGTTGAAGAAACGCGCGATCCTGAATGGCGGAAGAGCTCCGCAGTCTTCGAGGCGATCGTCGAGGCGAAGAAGCGTGTCTTCGAGCAGACGGACCGGGAGGATCTTGAACAGTCCGCCCGCTTCTACCTTGAGACCATCCCGACGACGCCGGAGAAGACGCGTGCCTCGACCGTCGCGACGGTGTGCGCGGCCCTCGATCCGCTTGTACACGGCGAAGTCGGCGCCACCTTGAACGGCGACCGCTCGTCGCTCAATCCGACCGCGCTGCTGGACGCGCCTGCAATACTGATCCTCGATGCGCCATTGCAGGAGTGGGGCCGCGTCGGCGCCATCGTTCAGCGGCTCATCATCTCGGCGATCCAGCAGGAGATCCTGCGCCGCGACGTAGCGGCGTCATCGCACCCCGTGATGCTGCTGATCGACGAGTACCAGGAGTTCCTTGAACCCGAGGACGACGCCAAGTTCATGCGAACGGCGCGGGATCGCCGCGCGTTCATGACGATCGCATCCCAGTGCGTCGGCGCGATCCGCGATTCATGCAGCGCCGCCCGCGACCCCAAGGCCGCCGCCGACATGCTCCTCGGGCTCTGCGGCGTCAAGTTCTTCGGCGCCACGACGGATCCCGAAACGATGCGCTTCGCCTCGGAGGTCTTTTCTTCCACCCTGCAGCCGCGCGTCAGCTTCGGCGACAACGAGTCCTCGAACGACAAGGCGAAGGGCAAGGGCGGACGCGGACGCTCCACCAACATTTCGCGGGACTACCAGCCCGACGTGCCCCCCATCGAATTTCAGAAATGCCGCCGCGGCGGCCCGGAAAACGGCTTCATTGTCGAGATGTTCTGTTCCGTCTCGGGGCGCACGTGGCGCTCCACGCGCAGGCCTTCAATCAAAGTTGCGTTCCGTCAAATCACGGACTGACGACGCCGCTTCTGTTTCAACTACGGAGACACAACCATGTCAGACAGCCAGGCACCAGGGGTTCTTGAGAGTTACGGCGAAATCAAGAAGGGGGCGACCACCAGCCGTGAAGTGTTGGGATTGGCTGGACTGGCCTTCAATCTTGCGACTGGCATCTTCCGCATTGCGTTCTGGCTCGCATTTGCCGCAGCATGGTGGAGCACACTCTTGGCGCGGACACGGCATGGACTGCTGGCGCTCTTTGCGTTTGGATTGCCGAGCGTATTCACGCTCGCCTGCCTCGGCGCTGCCATCGGCGATGGCGGAGGTTCATACGTGATTTCCATGTGGTGGGCTGTACTCGTACTCGCCTGGATCTTCCACGTCATCCTGGCGATCGTCCGTGTGTTCCAGCCAAGTGTCGAGCACGTGCATGGCTTGAGCGGCGGCGAACCCGGACGCCATCTTCAAGAACTGTGGTGGCGTATCGCGCTTCGATTGCGCGTGCGATATGTGATCGCCGTCCTGCTCGGCGAATCGGTGCTCCTTGCCGCAATCGCGACTTTCGCGGCAATGGCGGACTGGCGATGGCCTGCCGAAAACCGCATGGCCTCCATCGCCGCTTTTGCAATTCCTCTAATGGCACTTCCTGGTCTTTTCGCGATTCAACTCGTTGGCGCAACGACCAGCGCTTGGCGAATCTCGAAACTCAAGGACCAGGAATCTGAGCAGATCGGGCTGTCCGAATCGCTTGCGAAGCATCCGGCCAAGCCGACCGAGCGCGCCATTGAAGGCGTCGCTGAGATCCCTGAATGACGCTGAACAACGATCGCCTACACACCTCTACTTCGATGCATGAGACACCGACTATGCAACTCACTTTCAATCATCATTCTCACGACCTTGAAATTGAATTCGAAGCGGAAGCACTCGGTGCATTGCGTCATCGGCGGCGCCGCTGCCCGACTTGCAGTTACATGAACTGGCTCATTCACAATCCGATCGGCTGCCCCATCAATCCCATTTCCAGTTGTTCGTGGTGCGTCCATGGCCACCGTTGTGTCCGCTGTGGTCAGTGCGCCTCCTGCGGTCGTCGTCCCGGCGAATTCCGCAGAAGTCCTGGCATGTGATTTTGGCACCGACTCTTCAACAGCTACTTCAGATCGCCTATTTCGACGAGGAGACATGCGATGCGCGAACCGACACCCGATGAACAGAGCTTTTCACCAATTCACTCCCAATGCTTCATCGACATTGCTTGCGATGAACTCATCCCCATTCGTGAAGTCCCAAAACGCTTGCCAAAGAAGCCCTGCGGCAAACGCATCCACATCAGCGCCGTGTATCGGTGGATGCAAAAGGGCGTTCGTGGTGTAAAGCTCGACTTCGTTTTTATTGGCGGCACGCGTTACACATCCGTTGAAGCGCTGCAGCGATTCGTTGATCGCCTGTCCATGAACGACCGTGGCATTCCCCGCGAATCAACGCCGCGGCGGCGTCAGATGGAAATTGACACCGCTGCACGGGAGGCAAAACGCATTCTCGACCGGCGACAACGCCATTGATGGAGAAGCAACTCGGCGCCCCGCCCTTGTCAGTGCGGGGCGCCGCGCGGCGATGAGCCGGTGTCGTTTCAAGAGCCTGCCCTGTGTTTATCCCACTTCTCCCATGATCGCGGCCGCTTTGGCGTAGTCCCGCTCCGCGTATACCTGGGTCACGGCGAGGCTGGAATGGCCGAGGACCACCTGGGCCGCCTCGATGCCGAATTCCTTCGCAAGAAACGTCGCTGCGTTATGGCGCAATTGATGGGGATGGAAGCGATGTGCTTTACGCCACGCTTTCAACCCTTGTTCGTTCAAGCATTTTGGCGGCTGGAACGCCTTGCGGCAGGCGTAATCAATGGCCCGGCGGTAGGAATTCGTGTCGTAGCGATCGCGGGGCTGCTTCTTCGGCGCGCGCTTACGGTTTGTTCCCGGTCGATTGCCGCAGGACTGCGGTGTGCGCCGATGCTCAGATAGTCTGGCCCGGCGCTCGGCCTCGGCTTCCGCCGGACTGAAGCAGAACGTGAACGGCGAACGGCTATCCAAGAATGGCGTTAGAGCTGCCTGCGCCTTCGGTCCAATGTAAATGCGCCGCCGCTTGCCGTGATGCTCCGTCTTGTGGACGGACGGCTCGTACACCCATACCCGGCCCGACCGTTCTACGTCACAGGGCCGGAGTAGGACGACCTCCCCCGGTCGCATACCGGTAGCGATCTGCAGTTTGATCATCGCGGCGATCTGGTGCGAGCAAACATTCCGGACGCGTTCGACGATCCGCTCGTCCGCCGGCTCGATGGGATCGGCCTCACGTGCGTCAGTGCGGCCTTTTCGGAGTCCGGCCACCGCTTGAAGCGCGTGCAGCGTCTCGCCCCGCACCAGCTCATTCTCGACGCCCCACTTGAACAAGCGTTTGATGCGACCAATGCGTTGATTGATGACACCGCGTGAAAGCCCGCCGTCAATCATGGCCTGCCGAACAGCCTTCAGCCTCAGCGGCCCGAACTCATCGACGATCGTGCATCCATGCAGGTCTAGGACTTCGCGAACAGAGAGCCGAATATCTTCGACTTCGCTCGTCGGTGACCCATTCTTGCGGTAGTGAACTTGAACAAATTCCCAGTACGCGACGAATAGCTCATTGATAGTCAAAGCGCTACGGTTGCCGACCAACTGTTCAGGCAATCGTCGCTTCAATTGCCATTGAACGACTTCTTCGTGATACCGATTTTGACTTTCCGTAGTCCCGTGCTTTCCGAGGTAAAAATCCTTGCCGTCCAAGGTCACGACGGCCTGACCTGAGGCCTTGTGGAAACGGTACTTCGGAATACGGGCTGAGAGTCTGGGCATGAGCGGCTCCTCCAAGCTCGCCAAGCCGGTATGTACCGGTTTGGCGTGACTTGTCGGCCGCTCTGCCTTACGCCGGCAGGAAGCGCAAACGCTTCGGCGTTCGGATCTTAGGGAAACGAGGCGGACGGGACTCGAACCCGCAACCTCCGGATCGACAGTCCGGAACTCTAACCAATTGAGCTACCGCCCCTTACGGGAAAATCACCCGTTCCGGGTATGCCCGGGTCGGGGCAGGAAATGTAGCCTTCCCCCCGCCGCTGTCAAGAGTTGACGAGGAATGGGCCCAATTCTGAAGCGGTGGGAGCGGGATTCGAACCCGCGAAACCCTGACGGGTTTACCGGTTTTCAAGACCGGCGCGTTCAACCACTCCGCCATCCCACCGTCGCGTGCGGCTGATCCTCCCCAGCACTCGGGGCGGGGTCAAGGCGGCCTCGGAGGAAGTTGTGGGATTTAGACGCCGCGGATGGCTTTGAGGTCTTTGCGGACCCAATCGAGGAGGTTCCAGTAGAGGACGAGGGCGATGAGGGGTCCAATCATGAGGACACACGCTCCGACCGTCATGAGAACAGGCCCAAGCCACATCAAAAGCTTCGAGCGGTCCACGACTTTGAGATTTGGAATTCGTGCACCGATCCACTTCACGTACATCATCGACGTGAAGTACCACGTGGCGTATGCCGCAAGTTGAACAAGATTGAGGACCAATTCGATAAGCGTCGTCGCGGTTTGTGTGGTGGTTGGCATACCCGTTGGCGTTGTCGTCGGCGCGGTGTTCACCAAATTCCAAAGTGAAATCGGCGTGCCGACCGCGATAAGCACCGCCACAGCGATCAGTGATGCTCGAAGTATCTGTCGCGGTTTATCACCCTTATCAACGCCAGCGTATTTGGGATCGGGCGCGCTAAAGAGCCACCATCCAAACACAACCGCAATTGACGCTCCGAGACCGACAATTGCCATGACGACGACGAACGCAATGGCAAGACCTCCTGATCCAAGAACGCCGGAGATCACTGAGCCGACAATGGTTCCGATGAAGAGAATAAAGTAGGCGACGATTGCCGCCAAGATGATGAAGACGCCGCGATGGAGTTTTTCGAGGTATTCCGGCGCGGAATGCTCAAGCAATGTGCCGCGCCGTGAGTCCTCGACAAACGTGCCGCACTCTGGGCACACGCCGTTGATCGGTAGGCCGACGAGGTCGTATCCACACCGAATGCAATGAACGGAAGTGTCGAGCGTGGTCGGAGTAGTCGGCGGCGCGGCGGGTGTCTGGCTCATGGTCGGGAGCGTACACCGGGGCTGTGGCGTCGATCAAATCGGGGCCGCAATGTAAGTCGCGCCGATCGTTATTTGAAGTCGCAGTACGACGGCCCGAACTGGTTGAAGCTGATCAATTCGACATCGCCTTCGGGCGTGGTCTCGAAGACGTAGATCCGGTGGCAGTCGCAGCCGTCGAAGCAGTCGATGGAGCCGTCGTCGACGGTCCAGCGCCAATTGCCATTCAGAAGAATCTGCACGGTGTAGAAATTCTCGCCGCCGAGCAGTGAGTCGGGCTGTGCGTTGGAGACGTTGGGCGCGTGGTTGAAGTTCTCCGCCGCGGCGAGGACGTTGATGCGCCCGGGGAAGTCGATGATGTAGAAGCCGAAGGCAAGCTCATCTTCGCCGGCGCTGTAGTAGGTCAGCAGGCACTGGTACGTCTCTTGCGGCGCCTTCATGTCGAGCTGCGCGAGGATCTGCGTTGCGGCCCAAGCGGGGGTGTGACCTTCGCCTGCGAGTGATGGCTCGAAGGCGCGAATCGCGGCGAGGTCCTGCTCGACACGCTGCTGCATTTCCTCAGATGGAAAGAGCGGGCCGAGTGCGCCGAGTGTTTCGAGCGCGATTTGGTGCGCTTCTTGGCCGACGATGGGCGCGGGATATTCCAGAACTGGGCAGGCGCCCCATGCCGCGAGAAGTGTGGCCAGATCGGCGCCGTTCACGATTCCATCGCCGTTGAAGTCCGCCGCGCCGTCGGAATTCCACTGCGCGAGCAGCGCGGCGAGGTCTGAACCGTTCACGACGAGATTGCCGTCGAGATCGGCGGGGCAATTCAAGGCCGAGGCCTGGCCTGCGATGGAGCCGAGGCACAGGACTGCGAGGCTGGAGTGCAAATGGCGCTTCATGGGCAGACTCCTGATTGGGCGACGACGAATGCGCGGCGGGGCATATCCAATGTAATGGTCGCTCGCGACGGCGCTCAATGAAAACGTGGTCATTGTCAGTCGCGGGACACGCCGCCGATAGACTCCCCCACAATCTCACGAACGCCGTCGTGGTGACGGCGACCGTCCAGCATCACACGATTCGACTGCATGGCAATCTCGTCACCCATCTTGCGATTGTGTCGACCTGCGAACGCACTGACCGCGGCAGCGGATGTCGCCGCAGGTTGGTGCATCGCGGGCGCGGCGGACTGGCGGACACTTGCGCTTCTGGCGCCGGCCTCGATGCTGCTCTACGCCGGTGGGATTGCATTCAACGATGTGTGCGACGCAAAGATAGATGCCGTGGAGCGCCCCGAGCGGCCGATTCCCTCCGGCGCGATCTCGCGGCAGGCGGCGGCGGCTTTGTCGATCGGACTCTTGCTGCTGGGTGTGGCGCTGGCGATTGCCGCCTCAATGATGAGTGAAGCAAGTCGACACGCGGGACCGATCGCGGCCGCGCTCGTGGTCGCCATCGTTCTTTATGACGTCGTATTGAAGAGACATGCGCTGACGGGTCCGATTGGTATGGGTGCGTGCCGCGGGCTGAATCTGATGCTCGGTGTGAGCGCTTCTGCGGTGGCGCTCGGTGTGTGGTGGCCGGTGGCGGCGCTACACGTGTTGCACATCGCGGGTGTGACGGCGATGGCGCGGCGCGAAGCGGTTGACAAGCCCCGACGGCGCGGCGTCGCCCTTGCGCTTGCCGCGACGACGTTGACAATTTTCGGATGGGTCGCCGCTGGGTTTCTCACAATCGGGGTTGACCCGATACTGCTTTTCATGTTTCTCGTGTGCTTCGGATTCCTGACGCTGCCTGCATATATCGCGGCATGGCGCACGCCGCAGCAGACGAATGTTCGTGCGGCGGTGATTGCGGGCGTTCTCGGACTGATCGCCCTCGATGCGGCGATCGCGGCGGGATTCGCCGGAGCGGTCTATGGTTTGGTCACGCTTGCTCTTCTGCCGCTGAGTGTGTGGCTCGGCCGTCGTTTCGCCGTCACCTGAATTGATCCATCCATGGCTAACGTGATTCGTCAATCGTTTTCCGTGCCGTTTGCGTTTGATGTGATCTTTACGCGCGGCGTGTTTGAGGCGAGCAACGATGCGCTGTTTAAGGCGCTGGAGCCGCGCACGCCGGGGGATTCAGCACGGGCGATGTTTGTGGTGGATTCGGGCGTTGCGGCGTGCCATCCCGAAATGATCGAGCAGATTGAGTCGTACTGCATCGGACGCGATATCGAAAGCGCGGGTGAGCCGCTGATTGTGCCAGGTGGGGAACGTTGCAAGAACGAAACGCAGTGGCTGGATGTGGTCGTGCGGGAGATTGACCAGCGCGGCGTGTGCCGGCACTCCTATGTGGTGGCGGTCGGGGGCGGTGCGGTGCTGGATATGGCCGGGTACGCCGCGGCGATTGCGCACCGGGGCGTGCGGCATATGCGCATTCCGACGACGACGCTGGCGCAGGGGGATTCTGCGGTTGGCGTGAAGAATGGTGTGAATGCGTTTGGGAAGAAGAACTTTGTTGGCGCCTTTGTGCCGCCAAGTGCGGTGATTATGGATGCGGAGTTTTTGATGACGCTGCATGATCGCGACTGGCGGAGCGGGATTTCTGAAGCAATCAAAGTGGCGCTGCTGAAGGACGCGGAATATTTCGCGTGGCTTGAGCGATCGATGGATCGATTGAACGCGCGCGATCTTGATGCGATGGAGAAGTTGATTCGGCGATCCGCGGAATTGCATTTGAACCACATCGCGACAAGCGGTGATCCGTTTGAGCTTGGATCATCGCGCCCGCTGGACTTCGGGCACTGGTCAGCGCATCGATTGGAGTCGATGTCCAATCATGAATTGCGGCATGGGGAAGCGGTGGCGATCGGGCTGGCGCTGGACCTGACGTATTCGAAGCTTGTGGGAATGCTGGAGGGGGCGGATTGGCGGCGCGCAGTGAATGCGCTGAGCGCGGCGGGGTTTGAGTTGTTTTCGCCGCTGCTGATTGATGAGGGCGGGAATGTGTCACCGGAGCTCATGCGAGGGCTGGATGAGTTTCGCGAGCATCTGGGCGGTGAACTGACGATCATGCTGCTGGAGTCGATCGGCAGCGGCGTTGAGGCGCATGAAATGGATTTTGAACTGGTGAATAAGGCGGTTGCGATGTTGCGTGAGCGTGCGCTTGCAGAGGAGATGTCATGAACGTTTCATCACACGGGCGAGACGACCGTGCCACCGATCAGTCCCAATCTTGTCCGATGACTGGTTCAGAGATTGTTGATCGATATTTTCTGGATGCGCGGTCGCGGCTGCTTGATCTTGCCGCGTTTCTCGATCGTCTCGATCGTTCGAGCGATGGCGCGGGGCGTGATGATTACCGTGTGCGTGCGCTCATCGAAGCGGCAAAGGAGTTGCAGGCAGGCGAGGTCGGCCGCGCTCGGCGGATTCAGGAAATGTTGAGTGATCCGACGACCGAACCCGTGGAGCATCTCACTGGAAAAGGCGCGTTCGGCGCGTGGGATGGAGGCGCCGCGTGATTCCGTACATCGATATGCACGCGCACATGGTGTCGCGCACGACGGATGACTACCGCCAGATGGCGATGACGGGGTGTGTCGCGATCACCGAACCTGCATTTTGGGCGGGGTGGGATCGATCGACACCCGAAGGATTTGAGGATTACTTTCGGCAGCTCACGGATTTTGAATCCAAGCGCGCGGCGGAGTACGGCATTCGGCATTACGCGTGGTTGTGCATTAACCCAAAGGAAGGGCATGACCGGTCGATGGCGCAGCGCGTGATTGAGCGCATCCCGAAGTTCCTCGATCATCCGGATGTGCTTGGCATCGGTGAGATCGGGCTCAACAAGAACACGAAGAATGAGCTGGCGACGTTTCGCGATCATGTGAATCTGGCGATGGAGCATGAGCAGCTCATCCTGATTCATACGCCGCACCTTGAGGATAAGAAGAAGGGCACGCGGCTGATTATCGAAGCGCTGCAAAGTGATCCGCGCGTGGACCCGTCGCGTGTGCTGATCGATCACGCTGAAGAACACACGATCGAGATGATTCAGGATGCGGGCTTCTGGGCGGGGATGACGCTGTATCCGGTGACGAAGGCGACGCCGGCGCGGGCGGCGGACCTTGTGGAGCAATACGGACCGGAGCGGCTCGTCGTTTCAAGCGCGTGCGACTGGGGCGAGAGCGCGCCGATGGGCGTGCCGAACTTCATCTTTGAGATGAGGAAGCGCGGGCACGATGAAGCGTTGATTCAGCGGATGGTGTTTGGGAATCAGGCGGCGTTTTTGTCGCAGTGTTCGAAGTTTGTGACGCCGCGGGTTGGGGGATGGGCTGAGGATTTGGCGGGGGTTGATTGAATACGAAATTCGCCTCAATTAGTAGTCGCGGCGAACGAAGATCCAACCGCCGATCAACAGAATCACCGCTTCGAAGCCGAGCGATGTTCCGATGACAAACCATGGAGAACGGTTGTCGTAGTCCTCTTGCACGCGATCGGTCACTTCGCGGTGAAGCTGATCATTGCTCTCCAATTGCTCCATTCTCGAGATTGGCTCTTCCGTCTCATCCAGATCAAGCGCGTCCTCCTCGATCTGTGATGTGACTGGTCCCGGTGTTGATGGTGCAACCCCATCGAATTCCCGCTGCGCATCACCCTCGAAAATCTCGGTCAAGGTGTACGGCAAATCTGAGCGAACCCAGCGATCCAGCAGTCCGATTGTTTCTCGCGTTTTGGGAAGCACGGCAAGTGATGTGCGGATAGCGCCGTGCCAACGCGAAAACGCTTCGTATGTTTTCTGCTCTGACGCTCGCTGCTCCTGCAATGAGTCAATTCGACGTCGGAGGGATTCTGGATCATTGAAGGATGTCGTGCCCAATTCCAGCAAGGACTGCGGGCGCTCGGTGCGTTCCAGTCGTGTTTCAGCAGCAGCGATGCGCTGATCAAACTGTTGAACCGAAATCTCGCTTTGCGAGCGAAACACGTTCAGCGTGTTTTCGGCGCTGTTCACGAGAAAAAGCATGAACCAGAAGAGAATTGTAAAGAGCAGCGCCGCGATTGAGGATCGGGTGAAGACGCCAATCAATGTGTTAAACGAATAGAGATAACTGTAGAAAAGAAGAACAATTGGAATGCCTGCGAGAATGGTCCAGTTCCAGTCGCCAACTCGCATTCCGACGACCAGAAAGACACCGATGCAGAAAATTGCCACTTGTAAGAGAACGAAGACGAGGCTTCCGAGATACTTGACAAAGAAAATCTTCCATCGGCTGATGGGCTTGGAGAGCACGACGTCGATGGCGCCTTCTTCCTGAAAATCAGGGAAGACTGACGTCGTCGATATCAATGCAAGAATGGTGGCAATCCAGGCGAGCCAGACCGGAACCAACATTCCGGAGAAAATGCCCTGCATCAGACTGTCGTAAACCGGCGAGTCGTTCGCGAACATCGGAATGCCGATGTCGAACAGGCCGAAGAGCATGGTCAGCCCTTCGTCGTTGGTTCCGATCGAACCATACACCAGGACGACGAGCACGTTGATGCCGAGCGTAACCCAGAACATGCGGCGAGCGACCATCATTCGAAACGAATCGGTCAGGAGTGCGATCGTTTGCATTACTTCGCCTCCTTCTTCGAACTCTGCGACGCGCCGACGGCACGAGCTTTGCCCGTTTCCGGGTCTGCGACCGCTTCAATGAAGAGATCTTCGAGCGACGGGCGCACGGGTCGGAGCGATCGAATGACGACGCCGCGCTGGCGCAGGGCGTCAATGATGGATTGGATGGGCTTGGCGTCCATCGTGTTGATGCGCAGTGTGCGGCCGTCGAATTCGGCGGCTTCGCCGGTGGTGAGCTCGCCGCGCCAGACGGGAATCACGGCGCCGGGGCGCTTGGTGGGCGGCGCGTTCGAAGGCGGCGGCGGCGCAATCGGTGGGCGTTCCGCTTGCGTGAGTGCGGCGACGCCTTCGAAGAGTTTCTGCGGCGTTTGTTCGGTGGCCGGTTCAATTTCGATCTCGTAGCGTCGGCCGCCATCGGTGAGTTCATCGAGCGTGCCCTGCGCAGCGACCTGGCCTTGCACGAGGATCGACACGCGGTCGCAGACCATTTCGACTTCGCCGAGGAGGTGGCTGTTGATGAGGACGCTCTTGCCGCGCTCTTTCATTTCGACCATGACGTTGCGGATGTCGCGCCGGCCGACGGGGTCGACGCCATCGGTGGGTTCGTCAAGCAGGACAATGTCGGGGTCGTTCATGAGTGACTGCGCGATGCCGAGGCGCTGCTTCATGCCTTTGGAATAACTGCCGATTTTCTTTTTGCGCCATGCGGTCATGCCGACCAGCTCGAGCATTTCTTCGGCGCGCTTCTTGCGCACCTTGGAAGGCACTTTGGCAAGTGCGGCCATGTAGTCGAGCGTTTGTTCACCGGTGAGATAGCCGGGGAAGCGGAGGTGTTCGGGGAGGTAGCCGACGCGGGCCAGTGTGTCTTTTTGGCCGATCGGTGCGCCGAGAAGCGCTCCTTCGCACTTGGTGGGGCGCACAATCGTCATGAGGATTTTGACGAGGGTGCTCTTGCCGGCGCCGTTGGGGCCAAGGAGGCCGAAGATCTCGCCGCGATGGACGCGCATGGAGACGCCGCGAAGGGCGCGGACTTTGCCTTTGTACGTCTTTTCGACGTTGGCGAGGTTGATGGCGAGATCGGGGGTTGGGGCGGTGGTCATTGGGGGAAAAGTTCCTGTTCAGCGCCTTTGGAGAATGAAGGGCGAGACGCCCGTCCCACCGACCTTCGTACATTTGATGCTCAACGCACTGCTTAAGAGCAGTGGCACACTGAAGGGTTAGCCGCGCTTTCGCGCGATGATGTGGAAGACGTGCCAGTGCTTGGCGAAATCGAGGGCGTCGGTTCCGTCACGCTCCTCTTCTTCGAATTTTTCGAGGATGAATTCCGAAAAAAGGCCATTCAGTTCGGCGCGGCGGTGGTGCGAGCGGCCGGCAATGCTTGCCCAATCATCGCGGTCGCCAAAGAACTGACCGATGAAGCGGCCGCCGGGTGCAATTGAATTCACGATGCGGCGCCAGACGTCAGCGAAATGCTCTGGCTCGCAGAAGGGCAAGGCGAAGGCGGCGTTGAAGAGATCGCAGGTTGGGAATTCGGCTCGATCGAACGTTGTGACCTGGGTTGTGAGGTTGTGTTGATTGGTGAGATCGTCACGTGCGAGGAGGCGGTCGATAGCTTCGGGTTCAGCGTCGATGGCGAGGACGCGCCAGCCGCGGCGGAGGAGTTCGGCGGTGTCGCGGCCTTCGCCGCAGGCGAGGTCGATGGCGAGGGATGCTGATGGTCGGGAGGTTGCATTGGAAACCGCTTCCTGACGGGCGCGGTTCGGATCAGGGGGAGTAGAAGAGGTAGGAGATGTAGCCCTCCCCCTGCCCCCTCCCGCGGGGCGGGAGGGGAGGAAATTGGTCGCCGCACCTGAGCGCAACTCCAACTCAAATCGCTCAAGCGCTTCGAGGAGGAGTGGGCGCGGGGGCATGCCGGCCATGGCGTTGTAGTAGCCTGTCCAGTCGAGGCGCTGGGCGTAGTAGGCCGCGCCGTGGGCCGCTGGTTTGGTTTCGCTCCCCTGCTCTGCCATGCAACACACTTTACGCGACTTCATTGATGAACTGGATCGGGCGGGCGAACTCACGCGCATCACGCGGCGGGTGTCGCCAGTGCTGGAAATCGCGGCTCTCGCGGATGCGGAGACGAAGAAGCCCGCAGCGAATTTGCCGAGTGAGTCGGCGCGGCGGCTCGATCCACGATTCAGTGGGCTGGGCGGGCATGCGCTGTTGTTTGAAAATGTTGAGGGGAGCGACATTCCGGTGCTGATCAATGCGCTGGGGAGCTACCGGCGCATGGAGATGGCGATTGGGTGCGAAGACGGCGGGTTCGAAGCGATCGCGGCGAAGATCGCAGCACTGACGAAGCCGGAGCCGCCGTCGTCGCTGCGTGACCTGATTGCGAAGGCGAAGCAGTTCGCGCCGCTTTTGAAGATCCCGCCGAAGAAGGCGAAGCGGGCGGCGTGTCAGGACGTTGTGCGCACGGGTGATGAAGTTGATCTGACGCGGCTGCCGCTGATCAAGTGTTGGGAAAAGGATGGAGATTTGGCGTCGGTTGGATATCCGGCGGATGTGAATGCGGGCGTTGCGGGCGCTGACCTTGTTGGCGACTCGAATTTTCAAGGGCGATACATCACGTTTGCCGGGATTCACACGATTCATGCGGACGATGCAGGGAAGGCGAAGCCGCCGTCGCACAACATCGGGATGTATCGCGTGCAACTGATCGGCAAGCGGCACATGGCGATGCACTGGCACATGCATCACGATGGGGCGCGCCACTGGCGCTCATGGAAAAAGCGCGGCGAGCGCATGCCGATTGCGATTGTGTTTGGTGGTGAGAGCGTGTTGCCGTTCAGTGCGATCGCTCCCCTGCCGCCGGGAATTTCGGAACTGTTGTTTGCGGGATTTCTGAACGGCAAGGGAATTCGCATGGCGCCGGGGAAAACGGTTCCCGTGCGCGTGCCGGCGAATGCGGAGATTGTGATTGAGGGGTTCGTGAGTCACGAAGCGGGGATGCCGGGGTGGGATCCGCGGGAAGAAGGCGCGGGCGAACTTAGGCCGGGCGCGTTCTTTGAAGGACCGTTTGGCGATCACACGGGGTTCTATTCGCTGCCGGATCGGTATCCGATTGTGGAAGTGACGGCGATCACGATGCGGCGGAACGCGGTGTTTCCGGCGACGGTGGTTGGATTGCCGCCGCAGGAGGATTACTTCATGGGCAAGGCGGTGGAGCGACTGTTCCTGCCCTTGTTCAAGACGATCGTGCCGGATGTGATTGATTACGACCTGCCGCTGTTTGGGTGTTTCCACAACTGCGCGGTGTTGCAGGTGAAGAAGGAGTATCCGCTTCAGGGGCGGCGTTTAATGCACTCCGTCTGGGGCGCGGGGCAGATGGCGTGGACGAAGTGTGTGATTGTTGTGGACGACGATGTGGATGTGCACGACACACGCGCGGTGTTTCGCGCGATCACGGAGCACTGCGACCCGGCGACGGATGTGGAGTTGACGGTCGGACCGCTGGACATTTTGGATCACGCGGCGCCGCAACTGGGGGCGGGGAGCAAGATTGGGTTTGATGCGACGCGGAAGTGGTCTGGGGAAGGGATCGAGGGGGCGGGGGAGCGAGGGATCAAGGCATCGAGGCATCGAGGGAGCGAGAGAGAGGGAGAAGGTGCGGGAGTTCTTGAATTAGTGAAAGAGATTGATGGTGTTTGTGATGTGGCGTTTTTGGATGGGGATAACTTTGGGTGGTTGGTGGTGAGCGCGGCGGCGGGGAATGAGGAGACGCCGCGAGGGATTGTTGATGCGGTGCGTGAATCGGGATCACGTGTGGCGTTTGTTGTTGTGGTTGGCGCGGAAGTTGACGTGCGGAATTCGGATGAGGCGCTGTTTCATTGGCTTGCGAATATTGATCCTGGGCGGGATCGGCACGACTTCGACGGCGGGATGTTGTTTGATGCGCGACCAAAGGCGCCCGGACAAAGTGCGAACGGGGTGCGGATTCGGGAGTGGCCGCCTCTGATTGAGGGGGAAGCGATCGGGCAGTCACGAATGAGCACGGAGCAAGATTGAGATTAAGCACGCCGATCGACTCGCCTATGAATCAAAAATAGAAGTGAGCAAAAGCTCGTAAATCGCTGCCGCACGGATCGATTCGCCGTCGATATGTGCGGCGCGTGGCGTTAGGAGCACTGGTCCGTCATTGGGATCATCCGTCGGGCGTCCGTGTGAGCCTTTGACGAGTGTCGCGTCGAGTGGAATGACGTCGAGCAATGTGTGGAGGCCGAGTTTTTTCTTCAGGAGTTTCCACGCGATGCGGGCTTTTGGCGCGGTGAGTTTTGGATCGATGAAGAGTTCGCGCGGGTCGTAGCCGGGTTTGCGGTGGATGTCGACGGTGCGGGCGTAGTCCGGGGCTTTGTTGTCGTCGAGCCAGAAGTCGTAGGTGAACCAGGCGTCGGCGGCGCTGATGGCGATGAGGTCACCGCTGCGGGCGTGGTCGAGGCCGCGGGCGCGCTTTCCTTCGGCGTCAAAAACTTCTTCGACGCCGGGGAGTGTTGCGATGAATGTGCGCACTTCGTTGAGGCGCTGCGCGTCGTTGACGTAGATGTGCGCGATCTGGTGGTCTGCGATCGCGAACGCGGCGCCGGC
Source organism: Phycisphaerales bacterium (assembly GCA_029260345.1). Lineage (GTDB taxonomy): Bacteria > Planctomycetota > Phycisphaerae > Phycisphaerales > UBA1924 > OFTM186. The sequence goes on from JAJDDK010000007.1 coordinate 50,999, forward strand.
GGCGAAGTCAGGAATTTCACGGCTGAGTTCGTCGCGCACCGCGAGCAGACCAGCCTTGCGCAGAGCGCGGTTGATGTGGATTGGTCGCGAGACGGGCGTGATGCCGTACTCGCTGAGGATGATGGGTGTGACGCCGCGGGCGGTGTAGTGGTCAATAAGATCACCGGTGACGGTGTCGATTGCGCGGAGGTCGTTGTCGATGCGCGCGTCTTCGGGACCGAGTCGCTGGAGGTTGTAATCCAGGTGCGGCAGGTACACGAGTGAAAGTGTTGGCGAAAAGCGCTGTTCGATAATCTTCGCGCAGTTCGCAATCCAGGCGCTGGATTCGATGCCGGCCATGGGTCCCCAGAATTTGAAGAGCGGGAATTGGCCGAGTTCGGATTGGAGTTCGGTGCGCAGTTGCGCCGGGTTGGTCCAGATATCGGGGATCTTGCGGCCGTCGGCGGGGTACATGGGGCGGGGCGTGACGGCAATGTCCGCCGCGGAATACATGTTGAACCACCAGAAGAGATTGGCGCAGGTGAATGAAGCGTCGCGCTGCTTCGCGATGTCCCAAAGCTTTTCGCCTTGCACAAGTTGGTTGGATTGCTTCCAGAAGCGAGGCTCGGCGTAATCGCGATCCCACCAGCCGTTGGCTACGACGCCGTGCTCGCTGGGCAAAGCGCCGGTGAGCATGGTGGACTGCACGGAGCAGGTGACGGCGGGCGTGATGGTCTCGATGGGCACGGCGCGGCCGGAGCTTGCGAATGCGCGCAAACGCGGCATGCGCTCATCGAGGAAACGCGGGGCGAGGCCGACGACGTTGATGAGTGCGATGCAGTTCATGGTGACTTGTCTGGCGACGCCGCGACGGACTCAATGACGGAGTGGAGCCATTGAAGTTCGCGTTCGATTGAATCAACCATTTCGAATTGCAACGATTTGGGCAGAACGGACCACGTGTAGGTTTCGGCTTCGAAGATGTCGCAGGCGTTTCGCTTGATCGCGTAACGGATGAGTCGTTCGGTCTGCGGCTGCGTGGTGAGAAGCGGCGATTCACCAGCGTGAAAAATCGGGACGTGGAAGTGGATGCGCCATTCTTCGGCTTGCGATTCGTTGAGTTGAGCGAGCGCTTCGGGCAGATCGGGCCATTGAAACGTGGAACCATCCGAGTGTCGCCCGATGGTTTGGTGGAGGTAGGTTGAATCGGCGAACGGTTCGAGGGCGGCGCAGACACTGGCGCGCGCTTTGGGATCAGCCGGAATTGGCACGAGCAATGCGGAGCTGACCTGCACGCGTCCGATTCTGACGCCGGCGTTGATATAGGCGTCGATCGTCGCTTCCGGCTCTTCGAATTCGATGGCGGAATGGCAGGTGTCGAGGCAGACGGCGATGCGCTTTCTGACTTCGTTCTCGGCGTCGCTTGTTGAAAGCCCAAGTTGTCGGGCCATTTCGTTTGTCGCCAGCGGCACGAGTTCGTCATTGAACCACTCGATGTGTTCGGCGGCGGTTTCAAGGAGGCCGTCCGGTTCGGGTTCGATGTCGAGGTGAAGATCGAGGTTTTTGGTTTGGGAAAGCCGCGCGAATTCGATGGCGCCGGTTGCGATGTTGGCGGTCATGTGCGTGCGATCGTGCTTTGTCGTCTCGCCCCATGGTTTGTAGGAGAGAGGCGAGGTGGAAATCCCTGCGTGCGCGCCGGCGTGCGGGAGCTGGCTCAGGATGTGCGCGAGTCGAATCGTGTAGTCGACGCGTTCCTGATTGCGCCAATCGGGACGGTGGACATCGTCTTTGACTGGGCCGCCGTGGAACGGGCCGAAGGGGAAGCCGTTGATGCAGGCGATGGTGAAGCCGCGCTCGGTGAGCCAATCGCGGAAGCGCGGCAGTTCATCGCCTATGCACAGCTCGCGTGATTCTTCGTCGGAGAGGCGGAGGCCGAGAGGAAACGGGCGATCTGGTGAAAGTCGGCTTTTCAGAGGCAAACTGAATTGATCTAGTGAATTGCGCACGGCGTCCATCCCTCGGGCGGGGTGGATGTTGGTGCAGTAGGTGATGATTGGTAGCGGCATGGGAGTGCGGTATGCGCTTCCTAAAGCGAAGACAATTCGACGCCGCGATCGCGGGCGGCGACGGCGGCGGCCATCACTGCGGCCATGACACCGGCGCGATCCATTGACGTAATCGCGGCGTCGGTCGTGCCTTTCTTGCTGGTGACGGCGGCGCGCAGTTCCGCGGGAGTCTCGTCGGACTGGTTCAGTAGCGATGCTGCGCCGCTCACCGTTTTGCGCACGATGTGCAACGCTGTGGCGTTGTCGAAACCGATGTCGCAGGCGGCGCGGTGCATGGCTTCGGCGAGATAGAACACGTACGCCGGGCCCGAGCCTGCAATGGCGGTGAAGGCGTCCATGAGTGATTCGTCGATCGTGACGACGTCGCCGACGCTTTCGAAGAGTTGGCGCGCGAATTTATCGTCGCCGGTCGTCGCGCCGGCGCCGAGGGCCATGGCGGTGATGCCTTCGCGAATGCGCGACGGGAGATTCGGCATGACGCGAATGATTCGTGATTCGGGGCCGACGGCGTCTTGTATACGAGCGCTGGTCGAACCGGCAAGAATCGAAATCACGGTGCGGCCATTGGCGGCGCCACCGAGATCGCGTGCCGCATCGGCAAGAAATTGCGGTTTCACGGCGAGCATGATTTGCGTGTTCGTTGCGAGATGGTCATTGAGTTCGCTCGCGTTCGTCACGGCATTGGCGCCCCACGACTGAAAAAGGTCGCGTTTGGGCTGTTCGGGATCGGCGACGAGGATTTCGTTGGGCTGGATGACGCCGGTGTCGATGGCGCCGCGAAGGATCGCCTGGGCCATATTCCCCCCACCGATGACGGCGAGGCGCGGATTGGTCATGTGTTGGCTCCGTAGGTTCGGCATGCGGGAACGGGGCGAGGATAGTGGGATCGGAGCGGCTGACGTGACCCGGGCGTCGTGTGAGGGGTAGACTTGGGGCTTATGAGCCGCGCTGCGACGAATTATGAACTGGCGTTCGAGAAGCCTTTGGCGGAGCTGGACCGATCGATCCGGGATCTGGAGGCGGCGGTTCTGCCGGAGACGGATTCGGATCAGGCGCAGGAACTGGCTCGGCTGCGCGCGGAGCGCGAGGATCGGCTGCGGGAGATCTATGAGAATCTCGAGCCGTGGGAAACAGTTCGCATTGCACGGCATCCGCTCAGGCCTCAGACGCGCGATTATGTGCGGCTCATGTTCAAGGACTTTTGCGAGTTGCACGGCGATCGTCGCTTTGGCGATGACCCGGCGATCGTGACGGGCTTTGCGCGGGTTGGCTCGATCAAATGTCTCGTCGTGGGTCATCAAAAAGGAAAAGACACGGCGGAGAAGGTGGCGTGTCACTTTGGGTGCGCGCATCCGGAGGGGTATCGCAAAGCGCTGGCGAAGATGAAGCTGGCGGAGAAGTTTGGTCTGCCGATTGTGACGCTGGTGGATACGCCCGGCGCGTTTCCGGGCATTGGCGCGGAGCAGCGCGGCCAGGCGGAAGCGATTGCGGTGTGCATGAAGGAAATGAGCCGCTTGCAGACGCCGATTGTGTCGGTCGTGATTGGTGAGGGCGGGTCGGGCGGCGCGCTGGCGATCGCGGTGGCGGATCGCGTGGGCATGCTTGAGCACGCGTGGTATTCGGTGATCAGCCCGGAAGGATGCGCGGCGATCCTTTGGAAAGAAGCCAACGAAAAAACGAATCGCGAAGCGGCGCGGGCGCTGAAACTGACGGCGCGCGACAATTTGGCACTGGGCATTGTCGATGATGTGGTGCCGGAGCCGGTCGGCGGCGCACATCGTGATCCTGAAAGTGCGGCGGAGAATCTGCAGCACTGGCTGACGGAGCGACTTCGTGAGTTGAAGCGATTCAAGCCGGCGAATCTTCCGGCGCGGCGTCGACTTCGATTCCGCAAACTTGGCGTGACCGATGGTGGCGCTTCGCTCGTGAGCCTTGAAGGCGACGAGTGAACGCTCAAAACCCGGCCAAAAACCGAACATTCTGCTTTGACGAGGGCGCCGACCTTCGGTAGACTCCGCGACCTTTGCACTCGGAGGGACGGGCAACGCGCTCGTGCTCCTGGTCGCCGAGGCAAGGCGAGCGAGGTGCAGACCAGTGGCCAAGAAGTCGTCGGCCTCTCAATCACGTTCAGGATCGAAGAAGAAGACTTCGCGGTCGCGCGCCTCCAGCGCGAAGAAGAAGACGGCTGCCTCCTCGAAGGCGCCGGTGAAAAAGAAGACGACGGCGAAGAAGACCTCAAAAAAGAAGGTCGCCGCCAAGAAGACGACTTCGAAGAAGAAAACCGCCGCGAAGAAGGCGACCAACGCCAAGAAGCCGGTGGCGAAGAAGTCGACCGCGAAAAAGACCACCGCCAAGAAGGTCACTTCCAAAAAGAAGACCACAGCGAAGAAGGCCTCGACCTCGACGAAGTCGAAATCCAGCGGCAAGGCGTCCTCCAATGGCGACGCGTCCACGGCGAAGCGCGGCGGCAAGAACAAGGCGCCGGCGCCTCTGGCGACGCTTGGCGACGCTCAGGAAGCGGCGCGGAAGCTCGCAGCCGCGGCAGGCCTTGGGCCTCTGACGCAGCGCAGCACGCTCGCGGAAGAAAAAACAACGAAGACCAAGCGCGTTCGGCGCAGCCCGGTGAAACCGGAGCAGCTCGAAGAGTTCCGTCTCATCCTGATGCAGAAGCGCTCTGAAGTGCTGGGCGATGTGACGGAGATGGAGAACGAAGCGCTGGGCGGGCGCAGTGGCGCGCTCAGTTCTTTCCCGCAGCATCTTGCCGATCAGGGTTCTGACGAATACGACCAGTCGCTGGCGCTCGGCCTAGCGGCCAGTCAGCGCAAATTGCTCGCTGAGATTGATGCGGCGCTGGATCGCATCGAAAACGGCACGTACGGCATTTGCGAATCGCTGGGCATTCCGATTTCGCGTCAACGACTTGAAGCGCAGCCGTGGGCACGCGTGAGCCTTGAAGGCGCACGCCAGCAAGACAGCTATACGGCGCGGTGACTGACGCGACCAACGACACCATGACGCCTGACAATGGTGCAGCGCCAGATGCAGCGGCGCCCGCTCTTGGTCGGACTTCGCGTTCCATTCGCGCCTGGGCGATTCTGCTCACGGTGACGGTGGTTGGCGCTTTGTTTGATTTGGTCACCAAGGCCATTGCGTTTTCAGAAGTGGCGGATCAGCCGGTGGTTCTGGCGCGGCGTGATGTGCTGGCGGCGGGGCCGAATGGGATTCGCGGATTGATTCCGCCGCACGAAGCGGTGACAGTGATTCCGCGTGTGCTCGAGTTTCGGCTGGTGCTGAATCCTGGCGCGGTGTTCGGTGTGGGGCCTGGGCAACGGTGGTTTTTTGTCGGCTTTACATTGATTGCGATTTGTATGGCGCTGTGGGCGTTTGTGAAGTGGACGACGCCGCGAAGCTTTTGGTCGCACGTAGGGCTTGGTTTGATTCTGGCCGGCGGACTTGGGAATTTGTACGACCGGTTGATGTTTGGTTGTGTGCGTGACTTCCTGCATCCGCTGCCGAATGTGAACCTGCCGTTCGGATGGCACTGGCCAAGCGGAGCGACGGAAGTGTGGCCGTGGGTGAGCAATGTGGCGGATGCGCTCTTGCTGATCGGGATCGGGCTGCTCGTGGTTCACTTGTGGCGGATTGAGACGCCGGCGAAGAGTGTGCCTGCGGACACTTGATATTCGCGCAGACATGCCCACGCAGTCGTGGGCATGGCACACAAAAGCGAATCATGCCCACGGGGACGTGGGCATGCCACCCTGAAGCGGTTGCAAGTGAAATGGATTGATTAGCGGGCGGCGGTGGCTTGTTCGGCGCGGGTGCGCAGGCCGTCGATCATGTCGCGCACTTCTTCGGCCATGCGTGTGTTGGGGAACTCCTTCATCAGGCGTTCGCCAACGCGCACGGCTTCGGACCATTCCTTGTCCTCGATGAGGAGTTTGAAACGGGCGCCGAGGTTTTCACGGGCTTTGCTGACAACGCCGCGGGCGACTTCGCGCAACTGCTCGGCTTCGCCTTCGGACAGGTACTCGTCGAGCTGCTTGAGAAGCTTCATGGCGCGATCGACTTCATCGCGCTCGGCGGCGTGCAGGAACTGGCGTTCGAGATCGACTTTGTAGCGCCGGCGGGCCTGATCCACGTGATTGCGCAGATTCTCGACGCGCGGCGAATCGGGGAAGAGGCGCTCGATGCGGGAGGCTTCGCGGTACGCCTCGGCCCAGTTTCGATTCTCGAGCATGGAGTCAAGCCGCGACATGGCTTCGCCGACGTTGCGGTCGAGTGTTTCGGCGCGGGCATGATCGATGCGCGAGCGGAACTCTTCGGCGTCAGCGCGGTACCCGAAGCGCTCGGCGAGTTCGCGCACGAGCACCATCGCGGCTTCCCAGTCTTCGTCGGTGATGTCCTGCTCAATAGCGCGCGTCAGTAGATCGCGCTCTTCGCGACGATGCAGCACGCGTTTGGCGGCTTCGCTGAGGCCCCCCTCTTGCACCATGGTCTCGAGGCGTTTGCTGAGCTGCTCGAAGCCGCGAATGAGGGCGCGGTCGTCGTGACGGGTTTGTGACTTTGCCGCGGCTTGACGCATCGCGATTGGAACGGTGGCGAGAATGACGGCGAGCGACAGGGCGCCCACTTCGCGAAAGTCCGGAAGCCAGACGATGACACACGACGCGGCGATGGCGAGCGCGCCATACCACACCAGCATCACCATGATCATGGGGTTGGACTGATTCCGCGCCGCGGGCGGAATGGTCAGAGAATCCGAATTGTCCTTGCGTCCACCTTCCATGATTGAATCGCTCCGGTGTGCGGCGCCGCGAGTTTGATGAAACTCAGGTGCCGGGGATCGCTTCGCCGCAGTTGGATGACGTTGGCGTCACGCAAAGAAATCGAAGAGGCGACTGCGCTGCGGCGCGGAATTGATGCTCGTGACCGGCGGGGACATAGACCACATCGCCGGGTTTGAGTGCGCGTTCTTCGCCATCGAAGAAAAACGTGCCGGCGCCATCGAGGACGACGACTTCGTGTTCGTAATCGTGGCTGTGCCGGGGGGTGACGCCACTGGGATCGACGACGATCTCACGCACGGCGAAATTCGGGGCCCCATCGTCCTTGCCGACCATGACGGCCATGCGGCACTTTTCGGCGCCGCTGGCGGTGACGGGCTGATGCTGGGCGTCTGCGAGATTACGGATCAGCACCGTGGGTCCTCCGTGATGCGGACCTGGCGCTGACGCGGCGCAGGCCTGCCTCCGTGATTCTACCATCGGCCGCCATGGGCGATTCCTCCACTGCGGCATTGATTGAAGGCTTCTGTCTGGGGCCTTTTGCAACAAATTGCTACATCGTTCGCGATGGAAATGGGACGTGCTGGATTGTGGACGCGAGTTTTGAGCCGCAGGCGATGATCCGGCGCGTGCAGGAACTCGGAGACACGCCCAGCGCGATCATCCTGACGCACGCGCATGCGGACCATATTGCTGGGCTGGCGGAGGTGAAGGCGGCGTTCCCTGAGGCGCCGATCTTGATCCATGAGGCGGAAGCGAGTTTTCTGACGAATCCGGTTTTGAACTTAAGCGCCGGGTATGGCGAGCCCATGACGGCGCCCGAGGCGGATCGACTGCTCAAGGGCGGCGAGACGCTGGAGCTTGGCGACAGTTCATGGAAAGTGTTGCACACGCCGGGACACTCGCCGGGTGGCATCACGCTGTACTGCGAAGCGGCGAAGCAGGCGCTGGTGGGCGACACGTTGTTTGCGGGTTCGATTGGTCGGTATGACTTTCCGACGAGTGATGGGCCGACGTTGTTCAAGTCAATACAGGAACAGTTGTATGTGTTGCCGGATGACGTGACGGCGTATCCGGGGCATGGGCCGACGACGACGATTGGGCGGGAGAAGAGGACGAATCCGTTCGTGCGCGGGGAGTGAAAAGCTAACTCCGTATTGCTATGGCGAGCCGGCTCGTCTCCGAGCCGGCTGAAGTCCAAATTGGATTTACGTTGACCGGGCCGGGGACGGCCCGGCTCGCTGATGATTTGAGTCAGGTTGAATCTGCGACGCGTTTCATCGCGCGGATTGTTGCGTCGCTGACGTGGTGTTCGATGCCTTCGGCGTCGATCTCGGCTTGTTTGCGCGGGACGCCGATGGCGAGGAGGAAGGCGAGAACGGTTTCGTGGCGCTCGCGCACCTGTTTGGCGAGGCGGCGGCCTTTGGTGGTGAGCGTGATTGGCTTGTAAGGCTCGGTTTCGACGAGGCCTTCGCTTTGCAAACGCGTGACGATGCGCGTGACGGTGACGTGGCTGACGCCCATCATCAGGGCGAGGTCGCGGACGCGGGCTTCGTCGCGCTCTTCAATAAGTTGCGCGACGGCTTCGACGTAGTCCTCGGCGGTCTCATCGCGGTGCGCGGCACGCGTGGTGCGGAAGCGGTCGGCAGTTTGGGCGGGGTTGCGCGGCACGGTGCGATGATAGGAAAATGGGAAGAACGCGGAGGAAGACGGAGGGAGACAGGAGAGAACGAGAAAGCGAAGAATGAGAAGCGATGGGGATGAGGCACTGCTTCTGATCCCCCACTCTGTTTTCCTCCGCGTCCTCCGCGTTCGATTGGATTGGTTGGGAAATTGTTTGAGCGAGCGTCGTCGCAGTGACCCCTCGCTTGCGCTTGGGGCTCTGGTAGGATTCTTGCATGATTGAGCGGTTTGCGAAGTTGCCTCGGGCGCTCGAAGAGCAGACGAAGTTTGTGCGGCTGGGCGCGCATGATGTGCCGGCTTTGGTGGCGTCGCCGAACTGGGATGAGCCGGCGCCGGTGGTGCTGTGGATGCACGGGCGCACGGTGGACAAGGCGCTTGATCCGGGGCGGTATTTGCGGTGGATTCGCAGCGGCGTCGGCGCCTGCGCGGTCGACCTGCCGGGGCATGGCGAGCGGCTGATTGATTCGATGCATTCGCCGTCGAAGACGCTGTATGTCGTTGAGCAGATGATTGATGAGATTGATTCGATTGTTGAGGCGCTGAAGTCGGAGTTTGGCGATGCGTTTGATCTGAATCGAATCGGCATCGGCGGAATGAGCGCGGGCGGGATGGCGACGTTGCGAAGGTTGTGTGAGCCTCACGGGTTTAGGTGCGCGGCAGTGGAATCCACAGTTGGGGATTTTTCGGTGATGCCGTATGCGGAGTCTTTCCCGGAGGAGATGATTGCGCGGCTGGATCCGATTCGGCACTTGGATGGATGGCGGCCGATTCCGCTCTTGGCGCTGCATTCGGAGAAGGATGAGTGGGCGCCGGTTGAGGGGATGAAGAGGTTTATGGCAAAGATCAAAGATCTCACGCGCGAATCGGATCTGCCGCAGGACGCCGTTGAGTTTGTGACGTGGCCGGAGACGGGGGCGCCGTTCGAGCATGCGGGGTTTGGTCGGGTGGCGAATGATGCGAAGAATTTGCAGACAGATTTCTTTCGCCGTTGGCTGGTGGAAAACGCGTGATGAGCGAGGGGTTCGCCGGGACGCGTCGGCGGCTTTTTTGAAGACAGGCAAGCACCTTTCGAGCGTCTTGGGGTACAAAGGACGTACGTCGATGGGTCCGGATGCGGGCCGACTTCCCTTCTGAGGCGCATCCGGGCGCCGCACGAATAATCAAGGAGCACACCATGTTGCGAGCTATGTCCAGTCGAGTTCTCGGCGCGGCGCTGGCGTTGTCACTGTGCGCCGGCGGCGCCTTGGCGATGCCGCAGCAGGCGTTTGATGAATGGACGGAAACGTTTGATGAGAAGAGCGCTGAGTTGCGCTCCAGCGGCGGCGATCGCGATGCGATGGTGGCGCTGTACAACGAGATGCTGGATCAGCTCACGATCGCTGACTTGAAGCCGTCGCAGATTGCGTGGCTGAGTGATCACGGGCAACTCAACTACACGCGGCTTGGTGACGCAGGCCGCAATTACACCGACGAAGCGCTGGCCGTAGTGACCGAAGCGAAAGAGCAGCCGACGTCAGAGGGCGCGGTCGCGGCGTCGCTGTATGCGGTGCTTTCCATGGGGCCGACGTCTTCGCTTGAAGATGACGTGGCGATGGCTCGGGCCGCGGTGAATCATCCGGGTGTGAAAGCCGCGCTCGTGGAAGGCAATCTTGTCATTCTGAACAGTTTGCTGGCATACCAACTGCATCCGGACGTTCGTGCGGAACTCAAGGATGAGTTTGGCGCGTATCTCAAGAAGCTTGGCAAGGCGTCGCCGAAGATGATCCGCTATTCGGATGTGATTTATGAGCGGGCGGCGGCGCTTGATTCGCTTGACGAAGCGGAGCTGGAGCAAGCGCGGCAGGCGCTGCTGGCGCTCACCGAAAAAGCGATTGAGATGTCGGAGGTCGAGGGCAGCGAATTGGCGTCTTCGAATTCGTATTTTAAGTCGGTGAACAAGACGCTTGAGGCGGCGCCGCGCATTGCGAAGCTGGTTGGCAACACCGCGCCGGAGCTGAACTTCACGTGGGCGAGCAGCGATGAAGCGCTGGCGACGCTGGCGGATCGCCAGGGGAAGGTGCTGGTGCTGGACTTCTGGGCGACGTGGTGCGGCCCGTGCGTCGGCACGTTCCCGAACGTACGCGACCTCGTGACGCATTACGACGGCTATCCCGTTGAAGTGATCGGCGTGACAAGTTTGCAAGGCGCAACGTGGTTCGGCGGCGAGCGCGGCAAAGTCGAAGCGCCGACGGCCGATGTCGAATACGCCCAGATGAAGGAATACATCCCGGCGAAGGACATCACCTGGACCGTCGCGTTCAGCGAGCAGGAAGTGTTCAACGCGGACTACGGCGTGCGCGGCATTCCGCATGTGGTGATCATCGATCCGGACGGCGTGATCCGCCACCGCGGCCTGCACCCGGCGGAACCGATGAAGGACAAGGTTGAGAAGATCAACGCGATTCTGACGGAGTTTGATATGCCGGTTCCAGAACGGGCGATTCCTGAGGAAACCGAGAACTGAGCATCGACTGATCAATTGAGTGATCCAAGACCGGCGCTTTCGGGCGCCGGTTTTTCTTTGCGCATGGTCTGCGACTTCCCGCGATACTGCTCGCGCGTGAAACTTTCGCGGCTCAACCCGTTTCGAAATCTGGCCCGCCCCGTCGAGGTGTGGGCGTGGGGCATGTATGACCTCGCGAATCAATCGTTCACGCTGCTGATCAACACGCTGCTGTTTCCGGTGTTCTTCCGGGAGATCGTGGTCGGGGCGGACCGGCCGGCGCTGGGGGATCGGCTGTGGTCGGGGATGGTCGCGGCGAGCATGCTGATCGTCGTGATCGTGTCGCCGTTCATTGGCGCGTTTGCTGATGCGCGGGGCGTGCGCAAGAAGATGTTGATCGGGACGGGTGTGGTGTGCGCGGCGGCGACGTGTGCGTTGGGGGTGCTGGGGGGCGGCGCCGCTTGGATTGCGTTTGGCGTGTACATGCTGGCGAACATTGCATTCCAACTCGGGGAGAATTTTCTGGCGTCGTTTCTGCCGTTTGTCGCGACGAGCCGCACTATCGGGAGAGTGAGCGCGATTGGGTGGACGATGGGGTACGTCGGGGCGCTGGTGCTTCTGGTGATTGCGCTGGCGGCGATGTCGCTGTTTGGGTGGGAGGATACGAGCGCGTGGCGGCCACTCATTGTGTTTGCGGGTGTGTGGTTTTTGCTGGGAATTATTGCGCCGATGATCGTGCTGCGCGAGCCTCCGGCGGCGGAGACGGCGCGGCGGCGCGGGGCGGTGCGAGAAGCGTTCACGCGCGTGCGCGCCACCGTGCGAGATGCGGGAGAGTATCGCCAGCTTGTGCGGTTTCTGATGGCGTTTTTCGTTTACGGAATGGGCGTGCAGACGGTGATTTTCTTTAGCGCGGTGATCGCGAAAGAAGTCGTGTTTGCCAACGATCCCAATGCGAACATGAAGCTGGTGGCGTTTATCGCGCAGCTCACGATTACGGCGGGGATGGCGGCGGTGGTTGCGGGTGTGGTGCAGGATCGGATCGGCGCGCGTTTGATGACGCTGATATTTCTTGGCGTCTGGATTGCGAGCACAGTTGGTTTTGCGGCGTTTATTTTGGCGCCCAATGCGCCGGAATGGGTGTTCTGGGTGATCGGCAATGGTGTGGGGTTTGGGCTTGGCGGGATCGGGACGGCGAGCCGCTCGCTGGTTGGGCGGTTTACGCCGGCGCAAAAGACGGCGGAGTTTTTTGGGTTGTGGGGCATGGTGTTCAAGGGGTCGGGTGTGGTTGGGGTGTTTGTGTTTGGGTGGGTGCGCGCGGCGGCGGGAGATTTTGCCTCGATGCTGGTGCTGACAGGGTTTTTTGTGGTTGGGTTCATCGGGACGCTCACGGTGAAGGAGACGCGGGGCGTGCGCGCAGCGATGCGGTCGGAGCGGGAGTGGTCGAAGTCGATGGAGAAGGCGGCGGAGGCGCAGGTTTTGGGGCGGGGTTGAGGGGTTGTGGATTTGAGGCGGTTTGTGTGAAACCGCTTCCTGACGGGCGCGGTTCGGAATGGGGATCGTGGGACTGCCGCCTATGGCTGGCGACCATTGTTGAATTGAAATCTGCTGTGTGAAACCGCTTCCTGACGGGCGCCGTTCGGTGTGGGGCGCGGCGGTAGACTGCAGGCGATGAATGCGCAAACGATGATGACGGTTCCGACGGCTGAAGGGCGCTTTGGCGCTTTTGGTGGGTCGTATATTCCTGAGACGCTGGTGCCGGCGTGCGAGCAGCTCAAGGAGGAGTATGCGCGCGCGAAGAATGATGCGGCGTTTCGGGCGAAACTCGATGGGCTCTTGAAGACGTTTGTCGGGCGGGCCACCCCCCTGTTCTTTGCGGCGCGGCTGACTGAGCATGCGCGATCGCAGTGCGCCTCCGGCAATGGCGCGCAGATCTGGCTGAAGCGTGAGGATCTGGCGCACACGGGCGCGCACAAGATCAACAACACACTCGGACAAGCGCTGCTGGCGGTGCGCATGGGCAAGAAGCGCATCATCGCGGAGACGGGCGCGGGGCAGCATGGCGTTGCGACCGCGACGGCGGCAGCGCACCTCGGGCTGGAATGCGATGTTTACATGGGTTCGGAAGATGCGCGGCGGCAGCGGCTCAACGTCGTGCGCATGAATCTGCTCGGCGCGCGCGTGATCGAAGTGGATTCAGGCTCGCGCACGCTCAAAGACGCGACGAATGAAGCGATGCGCGACTGGATGGGGTCGGTCGAATCGACGCACTACATCATTGGGTCGGTGGTTGGGCCGCACCCGTTTCCGATGATGGTTCGAGACTTCCAGTCGGTGATCGGCGAGGAAACGAAGGCGCAGGCGCGCGATGCATTTGGACGATTGCCCGACGCCGTGGTGGCGTGTGTCGGCGGCGGTTCGAACGCGGCGGGGATTTTCTATCCGTTCATCAACGACACTGATGTGAAACTCATTGGCGTTGAAGCGGGCGGGTTCAGTTCGGCGCCGGGGAAACATGCAGCGCCATTGTGTTTTGGCTCACCGGGCGTACTGCATGGTTCGCTGAGCTATGTGTTGCAAGATGACGCCGGGCAAACTGCGGATGTGCATTCGTGCAGCGCGGGGCTGGATTACCCGGGCGTCGGGCCGGAGCACAGTTACTGGAAGGATTCGGGGCGCGTTGCGTATACGAATGTGACGGACGATGAGGCGCTGGATGGATTTCAGTTGTTGTGCCGCACTGAGGGGATTATTCCGGCGCTGGAGTCATCGCATGCGATTGCGCACGCGGTGACACTGGCAGGCGAGATGGCGCGCGAACAGATTCTTGTCGTGAATCTCTCGGGGCGCGGCGATAAGGACGTTGATGAAGCGAATCGGTTGTTGCGGGAGCGAGTGACAGATTCTTAAGCGGGCTGCTCGTGCTTTTCGGCGCTCCATGGTCCGCATCTTCGCGTTGCTCAGATGCGGCGTCACTTGACCAACCTCTGATTTGACACGGTGAGCGAGTTGAATGCGCCGCCATGCCCACGCAGACGTGGGCATGCCACCCGATGAATTCTGGTCAATTGAAATTAGGGACGGAACGCGCTGAAGAAGCGCGCGAGGCGCAAGCGTCGGCGCAAGCGCATCAGTTCTGGATCGTTAGGCGCTTCGCTCAAGGCGTGATGCAGCCAGACGCCAGCGCGATAGGTGCGGCCTTCCTCAAGGAGCGCCAGCGCGATGTTGTGCATGGCGTGAACGGACTCGCGGGCGAGGCGTCGTTCGCGACGAGCCGCATGCACGCCGGCGGTGCGCTGACCGGAACGGAGCAGCGACACGCTGTAGGCGCGCCACAGGGACGCATCTTCGGGTCGCTCTTCGAGGACCGCTTTGAGGATGCCGGTCGCTTCCATCGGGCAGCCGGACTCGATCAACATGCGGCCGAGTTCTTCGCGATCATCGAGCGTGAAATCAGCAAGACGATCTTGCAATGTGCGGGCCTGTTCGACCAGGATCACTTGCGCTTCACGCATTCGGCCGGCGCGGCGGTGCGCTTCGGCGAGGCGGCGACGGGCGCGGTGATCGTTGGGATCAAGGCGGAGCACAAGGCGCAAGGAGCGGCGGGCTTCTTCGAGTCGGCCGTCGCGCAACGCCAGCACGCCGATTTCGTAGTGCGCATCGGCGTTGTCGTTTTCAATTTCGAGCACGCGCCGAAACTTCTCAGCGGCTTCGGCGCAGAGGTTCATTTCTGCGAGAAGGCAGCCGAGGTCGAGCAGCGTGTCGATGTCGCCGGGATTGCCGCGCAGTTCGCGTACGTACAGGCGGCGGGCGCGATCGCGCTTCCCGAGGGCGGCGTACGCGCCTGCAAGTCGGGCGTACACGCCAGGCATACCGGGGTCGATTTGAATGGCTTCGCGCAATGCAGCGCCGGCGCGGGCGTGTTCGCCGCGATCCATGAGTGAATCGGAGATATTCACGTAGGCGAGCGCGTGATCGGCCTGCTCGAGTTGCAGCGCAAGATAGAACGAGATTTCGGCTTGATCGTGATCGTTGAGGCGCGTGTAGGCCTCGACGAGATGCACGGTCGCATCGGCGCGGCAATCAGTTGATTTGGAGGCTTCTTCAAGCCAGCGCACGGCGTCGGTCACGTCCGTCGTCGCGACGTCATCGGTGCGGAGCAGATTGACGCCGATGAGAAGCGCGGTTTGCGCTTCGGTCGGCTCCAGCTCGTGCGCACTGAGGAATGCGTTGACGGCTTCGCGCCGACGACCGGCGGCTTCGAGCGTGAGACCGAGATTGAAGTGCCACTCCGCGCGAAACGGGTTCAGAGCGATCGCCTCGCGCAGTTCGGACTCCGCCTCGTCCCACCGATTGAGTTCAAAGAACTCGTGGGCGCGCTCGACGTGTTGTTCCGCTTCGAACCAGTCGTTCATTCCGGGGCGATGTCCTCTACCGGACTATTTCCGGCGCCGTTGAGACAAATTGCACGAATCGCCGATGAGATGATGACGAATTCTATCGGCGAGACGCGTCTAGTAGCGTAGGATCGACCGAAAGAAACCGCCACCAGGCTCGAAGGGCGACGCATGAGACGGCACAGGACGATCATGCCACGGGGAGGATGCACGCTGAGCGCGATCGCTCTGGTGGTCTGTTTGTTCGCGCCTTGGCCGGTCGCCGCGCAGAGTCCGAACGAGGTTCAGCCGGATCCAGCGCCGACGGCGCCGGAGAACGCCGAAGCCCCAAACAATTCTCGGACACCTGACCTCGCCCGACTTCTGGTCGCCCGCGACGCCTCGACACTGGCGGAAGCCATCCGCTCGACCACCGACTGGGTCTGGGTCGAAACGGCGATTGCCGCGATCAGCGAGCCGCAGTTTTCGGGATTGTGTGCAGATTCCGGCGTGTCGAAGGCCATTGCAGGCCGCTTGGCTGAGGCCCCTGCCGGAAGCCAAGTCGTTTTTCTGACTGCACTTGGGCGTTCAAACGAGCGAGATGCGGTGCGAGCCGTGCTTGGGATGCTGGATCAGGACCTGACGCCCGAATCGCGCCGGCGTGTGTTTCAGGTGCTGGTAGAGCAAACCGGCCGGTCAGATCTCGGTGAGGAAGTCGCCGCGTGGCAGGCGTGGTGGAATGAAAACGAATGGATTCCGGAGGCCGAATGGCTCCGGCGCGTCACCCGCTGGCAATCGGAGCGTTCGCGGCGGCTCGTGGATCGGTCCCGCACGGCGGAGCGCGGGCGAGCGGAGCTGTATCGAGAGCTTTTCTCCTTGACGGCGCCGGACGCCAGATCAGCGATCTTGATTCGGATGCTGGGCGACGGCGCGATTGATGTTCGGCGCCTTGGGCTTGAACTCGCAACGCGTGCGGTCGTGAATGCGACTCCCCTGCCACCAGAGGTCAGCACAGCGGCGGCGGGGTTGCTCCGAGATCCCGCTTCGGAAGTTCGAGCGGGATCGGCGATTTTTCTTGCCTCCGCAGGGGTGAACGGGGCGGCAGCGGATATTTCGCAAGCATTGACGCGCGAACGCAATGCGCTTGCAGCCAAGGCCATGCTTGAGGCGCTGGCGTTCACGATTCCGACGCCGGGGGATCTGGAAGTCGCGTCTTCGTGGCTGCGGAATTCCGTGACGACGACCGCCGCAGCGCGACTGCTGGCCGTGGGCGCCGAGCGCGGCGTGCTTCTTTCGCCTCGCATCCGCAACATGGCGTGGCAATTGGTGGAATCTGATTGCGGTGCCTCGCTGGGAGCCGCGGGAATTCAGTTGTACGGGCAATTGGCGCCAAGTTCGGAATTTCTGAATCTCATGACGCTGGTGCGCGCTTCGGATGCGGCGATTCGTGACGCAGCCGCGGAGGCGCTGACCTCTCGACAAATTGGATTTTCGCCTCTTTTTGCAGAGGTTTCGCGTGATCCTGCGCTGCTTCGATTTGTGGTGAATGGGGCTTGTGCATGGTCGCCGACGCGCGTGACGTGGACGCAGTTGACCGTGATTGAAGGCGTGACGGAGCAGCATCTGACGCGAGTCGCCGATGCGATGCCGCCGCACGAAACGATTGCGACGGCGAGGATCGAGACGAGTGATGCGCGGCGGATCATTCTTTTGAGCCGCTTTTCGGTCGAACGACTCCGAACGGAAACGTATGCGGCGAGTGTTGTCGTCGAAGGCGCTTCGCTTCGGATGCAAACGTTATTGGACCTGCGCCGCTATGAGCAGATCCTCTCGGAGCGGCGGCCGGGGGCGAACGGCGCCGAACCTCCGGTGTTTCCGCATCAGCACACGGTGCGCGTGGCGCTTCTTTGTCTCGAGCGCATCGACGAGGCGACGAGTGCACAAGCGACGGCAGAGGAGTGGATCGAAGCGATCGAGCGTCTCTCGGAGCCAAATCCTGAAGCGGCAGGGCGCCTGGCGCTAGCGCTGCAAAGTCAAGATGGGCTAGGACTTTCGACTGCCCAGGCGGCTCAGTTGGACTCGCTCCAGCAATCACTGCTCGACTCGACAGGCAGGAGTGAAAGCCCCACTCATGACGACATGGAGTGAGCCGCACCTGGTTTGTGCGCCCCCTCAGACAATCGAGTTTTTAAGCTTGCAATTAACAGTGCGTTCACTCCATAGCAGAACAATGACAGTTCCGATTGAGCCGCTGGAATCACCGGATTTGGTAGGTCCAAGTGTTCGGCAAGGATTGCGCTGATTCATCGTTTTCAGGTCCGAAAATAGGATTATTCGCGCCTCAAACGGTGGCGTCATCACCCTTGGTCGGTTTGTGACGGGGTGTTCGGAGGAAGGTTGCATCACTCCGAAAAACGCGGAGTTTTTCCTTGCAATTTTTGCCGTTTGGAGGGATAAGGAATCCTGCCTTCCGGCAAGGAAGGGTCTGAGGAGGAGTGAGGTCTGTCTGCTTCGATCATTGAGGTCGAGCGTTGTGCGTCAGCCGTTTGCCAGGCGATTGATTGCACTCAAACGCTCATCACAAAGTCGAACGCCTGAGAGCCCTCGCCGTTCTTTTCTTCGGACCCTGCGGGCAATGTCCGCTCCCGCAGGTGGTGTGTTTGGGTGTATGTCAGGGGCGGAGCGATTCGGAAGGAGATGAAACTGGCTTCCTTTCAAACATGTGGAACACTTGAGCGCCGGCAAGGTCGGTGGGTCAAGGCAGTGTCGTTCTGGGACCGACGTGTTCGGCCCTGGTGATTTCGTGCGTGTCCAGCCCTATTCGAGGGTGTGGATTCAATTCTTAGGTGCATGTGGGTGCACCGACGTGGATGACACGCAAGAGGCGTGTCTCAGCGAGGAGATTGGTAGATGAATAAGAGCATGCTGGTTGGAGCCGTTGGATTGGCTCTCACGGGCGTAGCCGTGGCGTCGGAAGACGGCATTGGCCTCGCTCGCAACATGCGCGCGGACATGACATCGTTCGCGAGCATGCGAGATGCAATCCTCGGCGAGGCCGGGACTCCGCAACGAGCTGTGGTGCTTGCCCAGCTTCGTGCGGATATCGCGGCCGGTACGGTTGACCCGCGAACGGTCGTTTTTGTCATTTCCGAGGACCTGATCCCCGGAGTCGGCAAGAACACCACAAATCTCGCGGGCGAAGGATCGCAGACCGAAGGTGCATTGGGCTCCAACGCCCTGTTCTTCGATGATGCGTCAACGTACCAGCTCACGAATTACACAAATCCGCCCGCGAGCATGATTGGCCTTGCCGGCCAGTCGAACCCCGCAGGCGAGGTGTTGGCCGCTGATCCCTGGATCGGCGCCGCCAATGACGCAGTCATGACGAACATCGGAGTGGGCGCCCCTGGTGGCTTGGCTCCGATGTCCCAGCCGGCCGGTGGCGCTCCGTACATTGCGATGGCGCGTCGTACGGGCCAGGACGCGGTCACGACCGCGTTCGCGCTCGGCATGAACCAGCGCCACGCGCTGGGCGTTCCGGGTCCGGATCCGAACACAGGTCACCTGCGTTTGGGCACCGATTGGTATTTGTACAACCAGGTCTTCAATGGCGTTCCCGGCATCCACACCAACCAGTGGTGGAGCCCGGTTTCGTTCACCGAAGGCTTCGTGTTTGACCGCATGTTCTTCGGCGGTCGCGAGCTCGGCGGCGTTCTCGGCGCGTTCGAGAATGCGAACGGCTGGCTTGATCGTTTCGTGAACCTCGGCGTTCTCGCCGGTAACTTCACGATCGGTCAGTTCTACGGCCACCCGCAGAGCGTGGTGTTCCCGTTCCCGGTCGACAAGTGGTTCAGCGTCATGTCCTTCCTCGGACAGGCCCCCGGCGGCGGCGTCGGCTACGGCATGTTCATCAAGACGCCGGACACGATTGCGAACAACGTGCTCGACCCGCGCATCGCCGCGGGCGACATCATCCCGACGGATAAGGAAATGGCCGGCTGGCTGAACACTTATCCGGGCATCGAGGATGACATCGGCACCGCTGAAGTCGAAGGCATCGGCCTGGCCGTGACGCAGTTCGGCGAAATCGCGCCAACCAGCGGCGCGTTTGGTCTCGCGAACATTCTCGCGGCCATTTCCGCCAGCGGCACGCAGTTCGGCGAAGGCAACGACCCCGTCGGTCAGCCGTCGTTCGTTCCGCAGGACGCCCTGTGGGACAACTACATCTTCAAGGGCTCTGAATTCGAGACGCCCTGCCCGCTGCCCGATTTCATCATCCCCTACAAGGAAGACTTCGAGCTTTACAACGCCGGTCAGCCGATCCGCATTCAGTCGGATCGCTTCTTTGACGCGCTGAGCTCGAACTCCATCATTTCGGTGACGCAGAACACCACCCCCGGTGGTGGCCAGTCGCTGGCGCAGCAGAACGTCAACAATGACAATCTGTTCCGTCAGGAATGGAACACGGCGCTTCCGAACTTCCCGACCCGCGTCCAGGCTTCGGCTGGCGACGACGGAATTCCGTTCAATGGTGATGCGAATGAAGCGTCCGCGGTCGTGACGGCGCAGGTCCGCATGGCTCCGACTCTCCGCACCGGCCGCGCGATGCGCGTGCTCGAAGCGGCTGAGTTCGGCAACTATGTCGGCTCCGTGATCCTCGGCGGCACCGATCCGACCGGCGCGTTTGCGCAGGCCGACGGCCGCGTCTGGGTCCGTCAGCCGAACGTCGGCTCGGATGGCGTCTGGGGCACCGCTCCGGGCTACAACGAGAACGAAGATGCCCAGAACAACCTGGTCCAGGCCAACTGGATTCCGGAAGGTGATTGGGCGTTCCCGCCGCAGGGCACGCCGGACTCCACTGGCTCCATCTACAACACGCAGTTCGTGAATGTCCGCGCTGGTGCGTCGGGCAACGCTGCTGGTCAGGCGATCGTGGCGGGTTCGTTCCGTCTCATTCGCATCGAAGCGCAGCCGAACAACAACCAGGACCCGAACAACCTGTTCGACGAAGCCGTCCTGCGCGTGTTCTACGGTGGTGTTGAGCTGTTCCCGAATGGCGATTCCAGCCAGCGCTTTATTGGCGGCTCGATCGCAGCCACCCAGGCTGAGTTCTGGTCCTCCAACAACGCGTTGGGTCAGTTCGACGTCATGCACGTCGATGACATCTGCTACGACGGCCCGCTGTTCACGCGAACCGCTGGTCCGGCCGATATGACGCCGTTCCTTGACGATTTCAACGTGTACCCGCTGGCCCAGACCATCGATGGTCAGGCCGATTCCGGGTTCTTGAGCCTTGCTTCGGTTCCGGATAACCCGGCCACCGACGCGGCCCGTCAGTTGACCGTGCTTGACAGCAACTCCAGCCCCATCACCGATGGCGTCATGGTGTGCCGTTACATGGTTGACACGGTGAAGCTCACCAGCGGTCTTCTGACCGTTGGCGAAGTCGTCGCCCTCAATCACGACGCTCTTGCGGAGCCGTACGACACGTTCCTCGCGACCAACACGGACTGCCCGGGCGCTGCCGCAGCGGCGACTCCCTACGTCGTTCGCTCGGCCGAGAACGCTCCGCGCATCGAGACTGGTGACTGGACGCTCCTGAATGCTGCTCCGGTGGCGTTCGATTCCGGCACCATGAGCGCGGACAACATCGATATGTCCTACAGCTTCACGACGATCTCGCGTTACACCGCGGTCGGCGTGGACAACGTCGCCCTCGTGACCGACGATCCGGCCGAAGGCGCCGCTGATCGTGTTGTGCGTATCGAAAGCACCTTCGGCGTTGACGGTTCTTTGACCGACAACCCGATGTTCGGTGCATTCAACGCAATCGTGCCCCGCACGGAGACTGAGCCGCAGATGTTCCCGAACGCGGCCGTCGATCTGACGGTTGAGTTCGAGCTCTTCATTGAGAGCGTGGACATGGTCGGCAATGCGGACAACAGCCTCGCCCCACGCTCGCGTTTCGAAGTCTCGATTCCGGGCGGGACGGGCAACGGTGGCCGCATCACGAACATCATGTTCGGTGGTCCCAATGTGAACAACACTGAGGCGTTGCAGAACGAAGTTCCTGCGATTCCGATCATCGCCGCCGACGAAATCTCGTACCTCATCGAGAGTGGCCTGGCCGCTCCCAATGACACGCAGTACGAGTCGACGGGTGTGTCGCTCATCTCGGGCGGCAACGGCATCTCGGGCACACTTCTCAACAAGTGGTTCCGTGGTCTGTTCACGCTTTCCAACGGTGGCACGTGGGAGTTCGCGATCGACGAGGACCGTGACGGTCCGAATCCGCCGGTCGTGATCGCCAGCGGCACCGCGATCGATCTCGGCATGGTCGGCATCGATGGCAACATCGTGAACACCGACGATGTGGACTTCGTTGCGTTCAATGCGGGCTTCGACCTCGGTTCAGGCGGTGAGCCGCTCCCGACGCCGTACCGCGTTCGCACGATTGCTGGCCCGTCCGGCAGCAACTGGGACGCCATTGGTCCGTCCAATGCTGACCCCGATGATGACTACTGCTTCTATTCCACCAACCTGCTTCAGTTCGAAGATGCGGGCAATCAGGCGATGATCGCCGACGTCGAGACGGCCCTCGCCGGTCTCGTCACTGGGCAGCGCGCTCTCGGCGCCAACCAGGACGTCATCGCGGTGATCAACCGTGCGTATGACACGAACACCAACACGGTGTCTGGTCCGCCGCTCTTCGAGGACTGCCCGATCAACCTGACGACGCCCGTCAATGCGTTCGATTTGTATGACGGAACGTCTGAAGGCCCGTCCAACCCGCTGGTCTTCAGCGGTCGCTGGACGCTCATGGGTCAGGTCGGCCAAGCCGGCATCAATACGCCGGCCCCGGCTGGTGGTCTGACTCGTCCTTCCGGTCCTGCTGTGACCGGCATGGACATGGTCAGCAACTCCTACAACGACCCGACGGCCGAGCCCCCGGGCTACCCGGCGACGATCGCCCCGCGCCCGATCATTCTGGCGCAGTGGGGTTCTGACACCAGCGACGCCAACCTCGGCGTTGATCCGTTCCCGGGTGTCTTCCCGCGTCAGCTCTGGTTCATCGACAACCTCGGTATCTCCACCTCCGGTGGCGGCCAGCCCTGCGCAAGCATCGCTGGTGACCCGAACGTCGTTGACGGCGCCGACCTCGCTCAGTTGCTTTCAGTGTGGAACGCCGCACCGAATCCCCCGATGTCGTTCGGTAATCCTGCCGACTACAACGGTGACGGTTTCGTGAACGGTTCCGACCTCGCGACCCTGCTCGCGAACTGGGGCCCGTGCCCGTAACTGGCGACTCTACGATTCCAAAGGGCACGCTGATTTCAGCGTGACCCTCTAAGACAAAGCCTCGTCGGGAGCAATCCCGGCGAGGCTTTTTTCGTGCGCGGCATTCATTGTGGCGCAAAAAGAAAAACGCCGCCCGAAGGCGGCGCGGTTGGCTCATTCACATGGCTCGAAACACGTCGTTGAATCAGGCGTCGTCGAGCACTTCAATGCCCGGCATCGGATCACCAGAAAGCATTGCGAGGCTCGCGCCCCCGCCGGTTGAAACGTGCGTCACCTTGTCGGCGGCGCCAAACTGCTCTGCTGCGGCGGCGGTGTCGCCGCCACCAACAACCGTCGTCGCGCCGGCGGCCGTGGCATCGATAAGCGAATTGGCGACTTCCATCGTGCCGATCCGGAACGGTCGCCATTCAAAGACACCCATCGGACCGGCCCAGACCACCGTCTTTGACTTGGCGATGATCGACGCGAAACGCGATTGCGTCTCCGGTCCGATGTCGAGGCCCAAATAGCCCTCAGGAATTTCATCCTCAAAGACTTCAATATCGCCGCTGCTTTCAGCGAATTCCGTCGAACACACATGATCCTCAGGAAGATGCACATCGCTCTTCTCGAGCTTGGCCAGTTCAATCAATCGCTTTGCTTCGCTGATCTGGTCGCGCTCGACGCGGCTCTTTCCGACACCTTTGCCCAATGCCTCGAGGAAGGTGTATGCCATCGCCCCGCCAATGAGGACGTTGTCCGCATGGCGAATAAAGTGCTCGACGGCCTTGATCTTGTCCGACACCTTGGCGCCACCCAAAACCGCCGTGAATGGGCGGGCCGGATCTTTGAGTGCCGCAGACAGGTGTTTGATTTCCTTGTTGACGAGCAATCCGCACACGTGGGGCTTGCCGGCCATTGCTTTCGGCACGGCCACCATAGAGGCGTCCGACCGGTGCGACGTGCCAAACGCATCGTTGCAATAAACATCGCCGTACGCCGCGAGCTTGTCCGCAAATGCGCTGTCGCCCGTCTTTTCGCCCTCATGAAAGCGAACATTCTCAAGCAGCAAAACGTCGCCATCGTTCATTTCGCTCACCGCCTTGGCGGCCGCGCCATCGACGCAGTCAGTCGAAGGAAACGCGACGGGTTTGCCCAACAGCACGCTCAGGTGTTCGGCCAGAGACTTCAGGCTGTACTCCGCCTCGAAGCCTTTCCCTGACGGGCGCCCCAAGTGAGACATCAGCACCACACGCCCGCCGCGATCGGCAATGTTCTTGATCGTCGGGATCGCTTCGCGAATGCGCCGATCATCGCTGATCGCGCCGTCCTTCTTCGGAACGTTGAAATCCACACGCGTCAACACGCGCTGGCCTGAGACCTCCACCTGCTCGATTGTTTTCTTGGTCACCAATGGCTCCTGATCTCTCCGCCGCGTCCCATTGACCGCGGCATTGGGCGGATCATGCTACCGGCTCCCCCGGTCGCTGTGAAAAGACGCCGGTATGTTTCATTTTATGCGTCGATTTCCGGTCATTGTGGGTCCGACCGCAGGTGGAAAGTCCGCCGTTGCGATGGCGCTCGTTGAAATTCTCGCGGCGCGGCGGCAATTCGGCGAAATCATCTCTGCAGACGCATTTCAGGTCTATCGCGGCATGGACATCGGGACGGCCAAGCCAACAGCGGAGGAGCAAGGGGCAGTCCCCCACCACCTCATCGATATCTGCAACCCGACGGAATCATTTACCGTGGATCAGTGGCTCCTCCTGGCCGAGAGCCACATCAAAGACATCCGGTCGCGGGGCGGCGTCCCGATCGTCGTTGGGGGCACGCATCTCTACGTCAAGGCCTTGCTGGAGGGCCTGTTCGAAGGACCGGCGCCCGATGCCGAACTCCGCGCCGCACTCCAGCAGGAGCCGCCAGAGTCCCTCAGAGCGGAACTGGAGCGCGTGGACCCAATTGCGGCGTCACGCATCCATCCCAACGATGCTCGACGCACCATTCGCGCGATTGAGATCTTCCGGCAGACCGGCACGCCAATATCCGAACTGCAAACCCAGTGGGACGCCACTCGCCGCGACGATGCACAACTCATCGTTCTGCACTGGCCGACCGAACTCATCAACGGCCGCATCAACGCCCGTGTGAAGGAGATGGTGCAGCGAGGCCTTGTCGACGAGGCTTACGCCCTCTGGAAAAACAATCGTCTGGGGCCACAGGCAAGGGAGGCGATCGGCTATCGTCAGCTCATCGAGCATTTCGAAGCTCGATCGACCCTCGATGACGCGATCGAACGGATCAAGATCGAGTCCCGGCGATTTGCAAAGAACCAACGCACCTGGTTGCGTCGGCTCCTCATTCCCCCGCCAAATGCCCCAAAACCGCTGGAAGTATCACCCGACGATTCCGCCCCCGATGAAATAGCGCAAATCATTGCAGAAAACGTTCTTACAAACGATTCATCGGACCTGTAGCCACGTCGCGGCTGTCGCGCCGATCATCATTCCCCATAATCGGACCGACGGAAGCCGGCGCGGGGTCGTCGGACCCGCTCGCTTGACAATCCGCTCTCAATTCCCTTTGCTCCCCGCCACGGCGCCCCCGCCGCCCATCCTTAATTAGTGAACATCCATGGCGAAGAAGCGCACCACCAAGAAGACCACCACCCGAGGCCGCAAGAAGACCTCCAGACGAGCCTCCAGTGGCGAAGGCGGCTCTGCGGCCGGCAAACAACTGGTGATCGTCGAATCGCCCGCCAAGGCGAAGACCATCAACCGGTACCTCGGCCCCGGTTTTCTGGTCCGCGCCTCCGTTGGGCATGTGCGGGATCTGCCAAGCAAAAACCCCAAGGGCGTCAAGAGTCCGGTGCCCGGTGTTGACCTTGAAGACAACTTCTCGCCAACCTACGAAGTGCTTCCCGGTTCGAAGAAGGTCGTCACCGAACTGAAGCGCGCTGCAAAGCAGGCGGAAGACATCTGGTTCGCGACTGACCTTGACCGCGAAGGAGAGGCCATCGCATGGCATCTCGCCAACGAACTCGGCGTCAATCCGGCCAGCGCCAAACGTGTTGTGTTCAACGCGATCACCAAATCAGAAATAGAACGCGCTTTCGCAACACCGCACGGCATCGACATCGCAAAAGTCAATGCGCAGCAGGCCCGGCGCATTCTTGATCGAATCGTCGGCTATCAGGTTTCACCACTCTTGTGGAAGAAAGTCGCACGCGGCCTCAGCGCCGGGCGCGTCCAGTCCGTCGCCGTGCGCCTCGTCGTTGAACGCGAACGCGAAATCCGCGCCTTCGTCCCGGACGAATACTGGAAAGTCGGCGCGTGCTTCACTCTGGATGAAGGCAAAGCAAAGAGTCTGGCGGCGTCATGGCAATCCTTCATGCAGGAGAAGGACGACAAGGGCGCTTCACCGACGCTCAAAGCGCAAGCGGCATGGCTCGCCGAGCGCGGCGCCATCAAAGCCGACCTCGTTGACGTTGGTGGTGAAAAGTTCGACATCGCACAGACCGGGTCCGTTGATTCAAAGCCAAAGGATCTCACCAAGAACGTGATGGACGTCGTGGCGCTCGCCGGCCTCACCAACGTCACGTCATCGCTGACCGAAGTCGAAGACGCCAAAGGCCCGGCGAAGTTCCGCCGCGAAGTCACAGGAACGGTTGATCCGACCACCCCCTATCGCGTGACGTCGATTGAAACCAAGCGCACGACGTCGCGACCGAGCGCTCCGTTCATCACGTCTACGTTGCAGCAAGCCGCATCATCACGAATCGGCTTCGCCGCACGGCGCACGATGCGCACGGCGCAGCAGCTCTACGAAGGTGTTGAAGTGCCCGGCGTCGGCGCTGTTGGCCTCATCACTTACATGCGTACGGACTCGACGCATTTGTCCGGCGATGCGATCGACATGGCGCGTTCGTACATCAAGAGCCGCTTCGGCGACACGTACCTCCCGGACAAGCCGAACTTCTTCGGTTCAACGAACAAGCAGGCGCAAGAGGCTCACGAAGCCGTGCGCCCAACCTCGCTGGAATACCCGCCGGACAAGGTGAAGGGTTCACTCTCGTCCGATCAATACCGCCTGTACAAACTCATCTGGGATCGATTCGTCGCCTGCCAGATGACGCCGGCGCAGTGGGATTCGACCGCGGTGCTCATCACCGGCGGCGCCGATGAATCCCGCCCGCTGACCTTCCGCGCCACCGGCCGCATCCTCGTCTTTGACGGTTTCTATCGCGTGATGGGTGTGCCCGCGTCGTCGGACGATCAGACACTCCCGCAATTGAAAGAAAAACAACCGGCCCGCCCGTTCTCAATCTCGCCGGAGCAGAAGTTCACGTCACCGCCCGCACGCTACACCGAAGCGTCGCTCGTCAAGATGCTCGAATCCGAGGGCATCGGCCGGCCTTCCACGTACGCCTCCATCATTCAGGTGATTCAGGATCGCAAGTATGCGGAACAGCTTGAACGAAAGTTCTACGCGACCGATCTCGGCGAAGTGGTCACCGACAAACTGATCGAGGGTTTTCCCGAGATCATGGAAGTCGGCTACACACGTGAACTCGAGAAAGACCTCGACCGCATTGAGGATGAGCACACCGACTGGATTGAACTGCTCAACCGCTTCTACGGCCCGTTCAAGCAAAAACTCGAACGCGCGTACGAAGACCTCACGCACGCCAAAGCCGAGACACAACCGGCGCCCAAGGAATACACCTGCGACAAATGCGAAGCGTCACTGGTCTATCGCTTCGGAAAGAACGGGCGATTCCTGTCCTGTTCGCGTTATCCCGACTGTGACTTTGCCGTGCCGTGCGATCGCGAAGGCAAGCCGCAACCGATTCAGCATTCCAACGTCGCATGCCACAAGTGCGGCTCACCGATGATCAAACGCACCGGCCGCTTTGGCCCGTTCTACGGATGCAGCAGCTATCCCGAGTGCGACGGCATCCTCAAAGCGGACAAGAAAACCGGCCAGCCACTGGCGCCACAACCACCGGCGCTTGAAACCGATCTTCCATGCGCCAAGTGCGAAGACGCGCATCTCGTCTTGCGAAATGGCGCGCGCGGCCCGTGGTTGTCATGTTCGCGCTATCCCAAATGCCGCGGTCGCGGCAAATGGTCAGAACTCGCCGACGATGTGAAGGAAAAGTGGGAAATGGCGCTCGCTGAACACGAGAAGCAGCACCCCATCCCCATCATTCGCACACTCGAAGGCGAAGCGCTAACGGACGCCAAGGGCAAGCCGTTGCCCGAGCAGGACGCTGACGACGCCAGCGATTCCTACGACTCCGAAGACGCCAAGTCCGCCGCCTGATGTTGAGCGCATGATCACCCGGCTGCAAGCCCGACTCCTCCGCATGGCACAGCGGCTCGGGTTGCGCCGCGACTGGTATCTCATCATTCTCGCAGCCTTCATCGGAACGGTCACCGCGTTCGGCGCGATTGGCTTCTCCTGGCTGATTGAGAATGCAGCGCACGGATTCGGCTCACTGACGGAACGCCAGTGGTGGCAATGGTGGATGTTGCCTGCGATGCCAATGGCGGGCGCGCTGGTCACCGGCCTGCTCGCATTTTTCGTACTTCCGGAATCACGTGGGCACGGCGTGCCGGAAGTGATGAACGCGCTCTTTCGGCACGGCGGAAAGATCAAGCCGCGCGTCGGAATCGTCAAAGCCATCACCAGCGCCGCGACGATCGGCTCAGGCGGTTCGGCCGGCGCTGAAGGCCCGATTGTGCAGATCGGCTCGGCAATCGGCTCCGGCATTGCACAGGCGCTGCGCATTTCGCGTGAACAAACCGGCGTGCTGCTTGGGTGCGGCGCCGCGGCGGGCATTGCTTCGGTCTTTAACGCGCCCATCGCCGGTGTTTTCTTTGTGCTCGAAATCCTCTTGCGCGATTTCTCCCTGCGCACATTTACACCAATTGTCGTGTCCAGCGTTTTCTCAACGGCCGTCACACAAGCCGTGCTCGGACGGAATGAAGCAATCTTCGCGCACGAAGTGCAGCAGTACCTCTTCACACTGCCCGAACTTCCCGCCTACCTCGTGATGGGCCTCATCTGCGGCTTCATCGCCGTGGGCTTCATTCGCATGCTGTACGCGACGGAAGATTTCTTCGAGCGCATCCGCCTGCATCCCATCATCAAACCGGTGGTTGGCGCCTTGCTGCTCGGTGTCCTCGGCATTGCGTTTCTCTCAGTCGTGAATTCGGAGGAATACCACGAGGATCTTCCCGCGTTCTTCGGCAACGGCTACCAGACCGTCACCGCCCTGATTGAACCCGCGTCGTATCCCACAGCGCCCGTCACGCCAGAAGTCACCAGCGGCATCGAAATTCCCGCGAACGCATTGCCCATCGGACTAATGCTGCTCTTGTCGCTCGTGCTGCTCAAAGGCGTCGCCACCTGCCTGACGCTCGGCTCCGGCGGATCGGGCGGCGTGTTCGCGCCGTCACTGTTCCTCGGCGCGGCGACCGGCGCTTCGTTTGGCGTCGCGCTTGAATCAATCGGTCTCATTCCCGCGGAGGGCTCACCGGCGGCGTATGCGCTCGTCGGCATGGCCGCAGTCGTCGCCGGCACCACGCATGCGCCGCTCACCGCCATCCTCATTGTGTTTGAGATCACGCGAGACGTGTATGTATTGCTGCCAATTATGCTCGCGGCCGTGATGTCCACGTTGACAGCGCAAGTCCTCCTGCGTGATTCGATTTACACACTCAAGCTGCGCCGGCGCGGCTTGCTCCTCGGCACCGCCGCGGACATGACCATCCTCCGGCGCATCACGGCCGACCAGGTGCCGATTGTGCCGCACGTCGCGGTCCACCCCGAAGACCCGATCATGAAAGTGCTCGATCTGTACGAGCGCTACAAAGTTGCCGATTTTGTGGTGACCGATCACGACGGCAAGTACGCGGGCATGCTCACGGCCGATGACTTGCGCACTGCGCTGCTCGCCAGTGAAGCGATCCCCCTGCTCCTCGTCGAAGAACTTGTCCGGACGGACCTTCCCACCATCGCGCCGGATGAATCGCTTGATCGTGTGCTCGACAAGTTCAGCAAGCATGATGTTTCGAGCCTCGCGATGGTGCGCGAAGCCAGCAGCGACGGCGCGACCAAAGTGCTGGGCCTCCTGACCCGTGGCCGCCTCATGAGCCGCTACCAGCAAGCGCTTTCCGAGCACTAACCAGCCGAATGTTCCGCTCGGTCTACCATGTGCACTATGGATGACGCCGCGACAACCACGATGTCGAATGCGGAACGTCGGCTGACGTTTCGGGCGCGTCATCGTCTGTCCGGAATACGCGCGTTCACACGTGTGCATCGCGAAGGCGTCCGCAAGCCGCGCGGCCCGATCATCGTGATTGGCATGCCAAACGACTTGCCCCACTGCCGGCTCGGGCTCAGCGTGTCGCGACGCGTGGGCAACGCGGTCACACGGCATGCGATCAAACGCAAACTGCGCGAAAGCTTTCGACTCCTTCAGCACGACCTGCCGGGCGGATACGACTTCGTGATCATCGTGCGACCGCACGCGACGATTCCGATGCAGCGATACAAGGACCAGCTCGCCAGCGCGTGGGAAGCGATTGACGCCACGTACAAGAAACGATACCGCCGCTCTTCGGACGCGGAGCCTTCGGCGTGAGTGCGTCGCCGGACTCGAACGATGTGTCCGACCCGCGCGGTCCGATCAGCCGCATCGTTGCCGCGCCCTTCATCGGACTCATCCGCCTGTACCAGCTCACCCTCTCGCCGATGATCGGCGGGCACTGCCGCTTCCAGCCGACGTGCAGTCACTACGCCCTTATGGCGTACCGCACCCACAACCCGGCCTATGCGACCTTGTTGACGACCCGGCGCCTGCTCCGTTGCCACCCTTTTGGCGGCTCCGGATACGACCCGCCCCCGCCGGCGCGCCGCCAATAATCAGACTTCTGTCAATCCCATACAAAATCGCGGCTTTCGCTCTTTGTTCGGGTCGCGTCCGGCCGAAGTGAGCGTACACTTACACCGTACTTCACACGCCGCCATGAGCCGACTACCCGCACTCAAACGCCGACAGCAGCTCCTGGACACCGCGGCGGTGCTATTCGCCGAACGGGGCTATGCTCGCGCGACCACCTCCGAGCTTGCCAAAGCCGCCGGCGTCACCGAACCCATCATCTACCGACATTTCGCGTCGAAGAAAGATCTCTTCATCGCGCTGATCGACCGTACCGGGGAGGAAACACTCCGGCTGTGGCAGCAGCAGCTTCACAACGCGCATGACCCGGCCGAACGCCTCCGCCGCCTTGTCGGCGCCAACCCGATGGTCAGCAATCGAGGCCAAGGCGTCTACCGCGTGGTCGTGCAAGCCATGACCGAAATTGTGGATGAGGAAATCCACACGGCCCTGTCGCGCCACATCACGGCCCTGCATGACTTCATGAAGCAGGAAGTCGTCCGAGCGCAAGAGTCCGGCTTTGTCGGCAAACGATTCTCACCCGACATCACCGCATGGATGCTTATGCATCTTGGTCTTGGCTACGGCATTCTGGCGCCGCTGAACATCCCCGGTCACGCGCGCGATGATTCCGGCGTTCGCGTCCGCGAAGTCATCGAACAGCTCATGCTTGGTGATTCGGATCGACAGCAGGAGAACCTGCGCCGGCACGAAAAGCGGTAACTCTTATTCGCCTTCCGGCTGAGCAGCGGGAACGCGGTGCAGCATCGGCATGAGTTCGAAGTACGGTCGGATAATCTCTGAGTCCGACTTCTCGAATTCATCGTACGAGCCATCGAAAAACACGCGCCCCTCAAACAACATCACGATGCGCGGCTTCAGCCGATGCAGCAGATCCTTGTCATGCGTGATGATCACTGTTGTCTGTGTGCCGCCTGCCTCCCACGCCGCATCATGCGTGGAGCAGATCAACTCGTGAATCTTCCCCGCGTTCTGCGGATCAAGCCCCGTCGTCGGCTCGTCATAAAAAATGATCCGCGGACGCATCGCAATCGCCCGCGCCACGGCGACGCGCTTGGCCATGCCGCCGGAAAGTTCTCCGCGGCGTTTGTTCATGATCGAGTCATCGCCCTTGAACCCGACCGAATCCAGCGCTTCGCGAGCCCGCTCAAAAATCTCGACTGAGCTGAGTTTGGTGTGCTCGCGAAGCCACAGCGCGATGTTCTGAAACACCGTGCCGGAGAGCAGCGCGTTCTTCTGGAACACCAGCGCCCAGTGTGTGCGTACGCGATCGAATTCCTCGGCGTCGAGCTTCGCCAGTTCAACCAGCGGGGCGCCGCGTCGGCTGTGGTCCGCGACCATCACGCGACCGGCATCAGGAGTCAACAGCCCAACCATGTGATCGAGCAGCACCGTCTTGCCGGCACCCGACCCGCCCACAATCGCGACGATATCCCCCTGCCGGACCTCCAGATCGACGCCTTGCAGCACCGGACGCCCATGGAACGCCTTGCGGAGCTTCTCCACTCGGATCTCCACCGGCCGATCTTTCTTCCCATTGTGCCTCGGGGCGCTCGCCATGCGGACAGTGTAGGAATCCATACGGATTGCGCCGGAGATGCTGATGTCGTTCGCTACTCTGTCGTGATGCCAAATGAGGAGATGAATTCGAAGAGCGCCGGCGCCATTAGCCCCATCCGCATGGGCGTCATCGGCGTCGGCCGCATGGGTCGCCATCACGCCCGCGTCTGCTCTGAAATGCCCGGCGTCACCCTCGTCGGCGTGTCGGATCAGGACGATGAGCGCCGGTCCTCCGTCGCGGCTCGCCACGACTGCGCTGCTTTCGCCACCCCCGAAGAATTGCACGCCGCCGGTGTGGACGCCGTCGTCATCGCCGTGCCGACGATCCACCACCTCGCCGTCGCCGAACCATTGCTGCGCGACGGCGTCGCATGCCTGATCGAAAAACCACTCGCGCAAAGTGTCGACGAAGCGCGTCGCCTTGCCGACCTCGCCGCCGAGACTGGCTCCGCCTTACAAGTCGGCCACACGGAACGATTCAACCCTGCCGTGCGTGCCCTCACGAAACTGCGCGAAGAAGCCGGCTTCACCATCACGCCGCGCTTCATCGAAGTGCATCGCGTCAGCCCGATGACGTTCCGCAGTCTCGACATCTCCGTCGTCTTCGACATGATGATTCACGATCTCGACGTCGTGCTCATGCTCGTCGGCGGCTCCGAGCCAACCGATGTGCAAGCCGCCGGCGTTCCCGTCATCACCGAACACGCGGATGTCTGCAACGCGCGCCTGCGCTTCGAAACACCCAATGGTGTCTGCGTCGCCAACATCACCGCCTCGCGCCTCGCCATGAAGAGTGAACGCAAAATTCGCATCATTGCCGAAGACGCCTACGTCAGCATCGATTACGCCAAGAAAGCCGGCGTCGTCATCCGCAAGACCGCCAACGAGCCGCAACTCAACGCGGTGCGCGATGCGCTGCGCAACGGCCAGGACCTGAGCGACTTGAACTACGGCGAACTCGTCGCGCTCGAAAATCTTGAAATCGACGACGCCGAACCGCTGCGCATGCAATTGCAAAGCTTTCTCGATGCCATTCGTTCAGGCCGGCGCCCGATTGTCGATGCGGAAGCAGGTTTCGCCGCCGTCCACACGGCGGAGCGCATCGTGAATGCCGCGCAAGCCGAGCTTTCCAGCGCTTCCTGATTACGTATAAGCACCACATTTCACCTTGATTCTTGCGATCTTCTGACGCGTCACGGACACGCAACTCTTTTTTGCGCCGGATGCGCGCTCGTTCAGCGTTCCCCTCAATGACATCGGGCCGGATGCGTCTCGCATGCCGCCGCCCGTTTCGACGGCGGCGTCCGGCCCGACCCAGCAATCCCGCTGCGGCGGGGAAGGGAAACGGTGGATCATGAAAACGCTCACCACCACAGCCGCGCTGTTCGCGGCATGTATGGCGTCAACCAGCGCACACGCACAAATCTCCGCGGCCTACAACCGCTCAATCCGCGCCGTCGCCATTACACCAAGCTCAACCAATCCGAATGAGCATGTCGCAACGGTTGTATTCACAGTTGAAATACGACCGCTCCCGACGGACCCCGCGCCCGAAGGCGGCACGACGAACGTGAACGTAGGAACCAATCTTCTTGTCATGCACAATGGCACGCCTATCGCCGCGGTGCCGTTTGACATCAGCGTTGACCCCTTGAGCCTGACGCCGTGCGGCGGATCGTGCGGCCAAGGCGCCACCAACGGTATGGCAGCCGCACTCCTCTGCATAGATGGAATCTGCCAGTTCCCGCCGATCGCGGCGCCGATTCCGATCCCGAATCTGGACCCGTCGGACTTCATCGAAGTGATCCTCGTTCCAGCGACCGGCTCCGTTCCGGATTCCAACACCGCGGATAATGCCCGCTTTGTTCCCTACAACGGGAGTTCAATCGGTTGGAATCGAGCCGTACGAAACGTGTCCATGCAGCCGTCCAGTCCATCCGCAACGGAAGGCGCGGGCGGAGACAGCTTCTTCGATGTCTTCTTCGACATCGAATACAGCTCATTCGGCATTCAGCATCAGCTCTTCCTCGGCGCTCAACCGATGCTTCTGATCAACGGCAGCCCGGTGAATCCGAACGTCGTCGGCTGCAATGACTGGATTGCCTCGCCGAACAGCGAATGCACCATCACGTGCGACGCGGATTGCGGCACCTCCAACTGCGGCGGGCAACAATCCGACCTCGATTGCCGCCTCACCGAGAACGACTACAACCAGCAGTTCTGTGCCTGCCTTGGTGAATCATCGTTCTTCATTCCCGCCGTGCCGCTGCAACCCGGCGATGAAATTGTTGTGATCCTTCGGCCCGTGCCCGGCGCCCTGCCCGAACTGCCCGGTTTCGGCGACGACGATGAAGGCGAAGGTCCGGCCGATTGCGAATTGTGCCCTGGCGATCTGAACGGAGATGGCATCGTCAACGGCGCCGACCTTGCGACCCTCCTGGCGAACTGGGGGATCTGCTTCCCGGTCTGAACAATTGAACAAATGAATGGCGCCGTTGAGCCGGAACTCCCGCCCAGCCGCACCAGATAATTTCGGCGATTCATTCGATTGAGCCCTCGCGTCGCGGCCCGCGCGCGGGGGTTTCTTTTGCGCGCGAATCACGCCGCGGCGCTACCATGCTTTCTGTGATCTACCTCGACAACAACGCGACCACGCAACCGGCCGGCGCCGTGATCGACGCCATGAACGACGCCTTGCGCGAGCATTGGCACAATCCATCGTCGATTCATCGCGGTGGCCAATCTGCACGGCGGCTTGTCGAGCAAAGCCGCGCCAGTGTCGCGCGTCTCATTGGCGTCCGTCCGCGTCAGATCGCATTCACCTCCGGTGGCACGGAATCCATCGACTGGGCCATGCGCGGCTTTCTCGAAGTCGGCGCCAGGCGCGGCCGCACCGTGATCGTCACTTCACGCCTCGAACACAACGCCGTGCGCGATCTTGCCGAAAACCTCGCCGAACAGGGCCGCGCGGAGATCCGCTGGGCGCCGGCGACACTCGACGGCGTGATCGATGTGAACGCACTGCAAGACCTCATCGATGAATCCGTCGCACTCGTCTGCGTGCAGTGGGCGAACAATGAAACCGGCGCCATTCAGCCGATTCACGAAATCGGCGAACTCAGCCGCAACGCAGGAGCGCCCTTCCTGTGCGACGGCGCGCAGTGGGTCGGCAAAATGCCGACCAACGTTGAACAGGCGCCGTTTGATGCGCTCACCGTGGCGCCGCACAAGTTTCATGGACCCAAAGGAATCGGCGCGCTGTGGCTGCGGCGCGGCTTCACGCTTCCGCCGCAGATGCACGGCGCGCAGGAAGCGGGTCGCCGAGGCGGCACCGAAAATGTTCCCGGCGTTGTCGGCTTCGCGGCCGCGTCGGAGCTTGCGACGGAATGGCTTGCAGACGAAACAAATCGTGAGCAGGTCGCGGCGCTGCGTGATCGTTTTGAACAAGGCGTGCTTGAGCGCATCCCGGATGCTGTAATCAATGGCGTTCGGACATGCCCACGCGGACGTGGGCATGCCACCCAAGCAAGCACTTCTAACGGTGGAACGGACACCTCGCCCGACTTCCGACTGTGGAACACGACCAACATCGGCTTCCCCAAACTCGAAGCCGAAGCGCTCCTCATCGCCCTCTCCGAGCGCGGCGTATGCGCCTCCGCCGGCGCCGCCTGCTCCAGTGGCTCGCTCGAACCATCGCCCGTCCTGCTCGCCATGGGCGTGCCCGAAGCAATCGCGCACGGGTCGCTGCGCTTCAGCCTCTCGCGCAACACGACCGCTGACGAAATCGATCAAGCGATTGAAATTGTCGCGGATTCCGTGCAGCGCTTGCGGGCTTCGAGCGCAGCGCTGGCGCGCTGAATTGCCGCACACATTTATTCCGCTATTTCCTCAAGCGATTCTGCCGATTGTTCGCGTGGATTGTTGCGAATGATCGGCCCTTCCTTTGATGCGTCCGTTTCTTCGCCAGTGATCAGCCGCGCTCCGCGCTCAAAGCGAAGATACGCCTGCGCCCAGCCGAACAACACCATCAGCCGATTACGAAACCCGATCAGAAAGTAAATGTGCACCACGAGCCAGAGCAACCACGCAAGCAAGCCGGTGACTCTGTGCTTGCCGAACACTACACCGACAGCGCGTGCGCGGCCGATCGTCGCCAACTCGCCACGATCGCGGTAGTGAAACGTCGGTCGCTTCTTCTGCGATCCGCCGGCTTTCACATCAGCAGCAATGATCCGGGCGGCATGACGCCCCATCTGAATCGCCACCGGCGCCAGCCCCGGCGCTGCTTCGTCTGTTTCAGGATCGGTGAAACTGGCCAGGTCCCCCACCACAAAGATTTCGGGATGTCCGGGCGCGGAAAGATCGGGCTCGACGATGACGCGCCCGCTCTTGTCCGTCGCGGCGCCGATCGTCGCGCCGAT
The DNA here is from genome assembly GCA_029260345.1 of Phycisphaerales bacterium. Classification (GTDB taxonomy): domain Bacteria; phylum Planctomycetota; class Phycisphaerae; order Phycisphaerales; family UBA1924; genus OFTM186. The sequence continues at coordinate 87,597 of JAJDDK010000007.1, forward strand.
GCTGGTCGCCTTGACACCCGCCGCCCAGATCACATTCTTCGCGCCAATGCGCTCATCGCCGATGTCGACGCCATCATCATCAATGCCTGTGACCATTGAGCTGAGACGCACTTCAACACCGAATCCTTCGAGATCCCGTTTGGCGCGAGCGCTGAGCGGCGCATCCATGGAGTGCAGGACTCGATCATGCGCTTCGATCAAAATGATGCGCGCCTGGCGCGTGTCGCAATGTCGAAAGTCACCCGGCAGGTCACGCCGCGCAATTTCCGCCATTGTGCCCGCAAGCTCCACGCCCGTCGGTCCGGCGCCGACAATGACGAACGTCATCCACGCCTGCCGGTCATATTCATCATCCGTGCGCTCCGCCATTTCGAAAGCGCGCAGGAACCGGTTGCGAATCTGGAGCGCCTCTGCCGCTGATTTCAGCCCGGGCGCATGTTCCGCCCAGTCATCATGCCCGAAATAGAAGTGCGTCATCCCCGTCGCGACGATCAGATAGTCGTATTCGATCGTCTCACCATGGTCGAGCGCGACAAGGCGGTGTTCGGCGTCGATGCGTTCCGCCTCGGCGAGTTCGACGTTGACGTTCTTATTTCGAGAGAAAACGCCGCGAATCGGCGCCGCGATGTCCGCCGGCGACAGCGCCGCCATCGCCACCTGGTACAGCAAAGGCTGAAACAAATGGTGATTGCGCCGATCGATAATCGTGATTGACACCGGCGCCCGCCTGAGCGCCTTCGCGGCGGTCAAACCAGCAAACCCGCCCCCAAGTATGACGACGTGCGGCTTCTCAGACTGTGGCTGCCCCGGCGCCATGGATGATGTTAGGCGGGGACGAACCGGCGCGAACCATCCGTCAGCAGGTTGCGATGCGGTTGATCGCGTTGGAAGATACCAATGTGAACCAACCGGACCATCGCTCCCATGCCAGCGCCGGGATTTCGATGCGCGCGTTCGCCTCACTCTTCCTGGCCTCCGAGTGCATCGGGGCTCTCCTGTGGTGGATCGCCATTGCGATTTCACCCGATGTTCGAGCGGTGTTCACGTCAGATCAGTTCACTGCTCAATCGCTCGCCGCGCTGGCGCCGGCGGATTTGCTGGTGTTTTGTGGATCTGCGGCGGCGGCCGCATGGGCCGTCGCTCGCCGCGCGCCTTGGGAACGCGCCGCGGTCGTGTTGCATCTTGGCGCCGCGTGGTATGCGGCATTGCTCGCCATCGGACTTTCCGCCGCAGGCTCTATGTCATGGGCGGCAGGCGCGCTGATGGCGCCTTCACTCGTCGTCACTCCTTTGATCGCTGCGTTCATTGGGCGGAGCAGATCGAAATGAATCCCCTCCGTGCGCGAGTCGCGGCGCCAGCCTCCGTGCGGCGCAACACGCTCAAAACGATCGTTCAGACCATTGCGTTCTGGAGTGTTTTCCTCGCGATCATTCCTTGGATTATTCTGCGTGGAGAAGAGGCAATCAGCCTTGATTCACTGCGCTGGAGCGCTGAACTTACACGTCTTCTTGGCGCTGCGCTCTTCGTGGCGGGCGGCACGCTCGGCCTTTGGAGCGCATGGTGCGTGGCGCAATTCGGGCAAGGCACGCCGCTTCCATTCGATGCGCCCCGAAATCTCGTGACTTCCGGACCCTACGCCGTTGTTCGAAATCCAATGGCGATCGGCGGGCTCACGCAGGGCATCGCCGTGGGCCTCATGGTTGGCTCGCCCTTCGTCATTCTTTATGCGCTGTGCGGCGGGCCTGTGTGGCACTTCGCCGTTCGACCGTGGGAAGAAGCGGACCTCAAGCATCGATTCTCCGAGTCGTTCACTCAGTACCGAGCGCATGTCCGATGCTGGATTCCGCGGCTGCAACCATTCCGTCCCGAAAATGCATCGACGGCCTCGCCGAATCGAGAATGATTACGCATCCGTGCGATCAATGACGCGATACGTTTCGCGCTCGCCGCGACCGCGCAGCGGGTAGTCCTTCCGCAGCGGGTGCGCCGGAAATTCTTTCCACGTGAGGATGCGGCGCAGGTCCGGGTGATTGCGGAAGCGGATGCCGTACATGTCGAAGACTTCGCGCTCGGTCCACTCCGCGCCGGGCCACAGGTCGCACACGCTGTCGACATAGAGCGCCGGGTCTTCCTCAATGCCATCCGTCGGGATGCTCGGGTCGAGGAACACCTTCACGAAGAATCGATCATCGCGCTCGTAGCTGCACAGGTTGTAGACCACCGCAAAGCGACCGATCGTCGGCGCCGGGTAGCCGAGGTAGTCAATCCCGACCACGTCCGACAGAAAGTTGTAATCGCAGCGCGGGTCGTTCTTCAGGAACGTCATCACCTTGTGCAAATCCTGCGGCTCAACAATCAGCGTGGACTGCCCGCGATACTCCGTGCCGCGCAGCGTGATTGCGGGGAACGCTTCCTTCAGAATCGCAAAGGTCGGATGATCGAGATTCGGCTTCGAAGCGGTCGCCATCTGGCGTGTCTCCACATTGCTCGGTGGAACGGGCGTCTCGCCCGTTGTTGAACGTGCCGCGCGAACGGGCGAGACGCCCGTTCCACCGCAACTGTATGTCTGACAGTGCGCAGTCTAGCGACGTGTCCGAACGTCCGGTGATTTATCCGAGTCCCAATTGGTTATGCATTGCGGCGGCGAAACCAGTGCGTCCGATCAAACCCGTCCAGCGCAATCACGCGCCGGGAATTCCGGAGCCTTTTCATGGTCACTTTCGTCGCCTCGCTCATGTCTGATCGTTCGCGGACCCTCGAAGAGGACATGCCAATCGATCCGGAGCGGGCGCGGCTGGTGGATGAAATACGCGGGTTGAACCCATCAGCCGGGCGCGAGTTCCTCGGCCGCTTCCGGCGTTCGGCCCTCGAGCTCTACCTCGAACACTTGCAGCGCACACGCCACGAGCCTCGCGGCCGCACCGCGATCTGGACGCGTCCGGCCGACACCCCCGCCATCGTCTCACGCTCGTGCCGCGACTGAAGCGACGCGCAACGATCCTCCTGCACGACACCAAACGCACTCGGTAGGGACGGGCTTCGAGCCCGTCTTTTTTTTGCCCCTCTCCTGAGGGAGAGGGTGTCATCGCGCAGCGATGACGGGTGAGGGCAAAATCTACCCCCTCCCACAAAGCCCAATCCGAACCGCGCCCGTCAGGAAGCGGTTTTCCACTAAACGCGCAAACGCACACATCCATGCCCACGCAGACGTGGGCATGCCACCCAAAAGCTCTCTGTTTTCCTCTGCGTTCCGCTGCGTGCGGCTCACCCCTCGCCGGTCAGCTTCTTCATCTGCTCCAGCGCCGCCTCAAGCTTGCGCTTCAGCAGCCGCACGCGCAACAGTGATTTCACGCGCGTCACCAGCTCAATCCGCTGCACCGGCTTCGTGAGGAAGTCATCGGCGCCGCATTCGACCGCGCGCTCCACATCGCTCACTTCATTCAGAGCCGTCACCATGACCACCGGGATCTCGCGCAAACGCGGGTCCTGTTTGATCTTGGCGCACACCTGAAAGCCGCTCATTCGTGGCATCATCACGTCAAGCAAAATCAGATCCGGCGGATTCGACTCGATCTTCTTCATCGCCTCGACGCCGTCAGACGCGGCTTGAATATCGCAGCCGATGTCCTCGAGGTACGCCTGCACCAGCTCCAGATTCTGCTCGTTGTCGTCCACCACGAGCACCGACGCGGTCTTGAGCTCCGAGTCGTCCAGCGTCGCGGGGTCCGGCGCCGCCGTCGCGGCCGATTGAGTTTCAGATTCTGAAGCCATGCGGCAAGTCCTTGCGAGGAATTCGAGCGTCAATCCTAGGCGTTCCATCGAAGCCGCGCCTCAGAGCGGCGTGTCACCAGATTTCCATCGGCCGCGAAGCCTTCGGATGGCCCAAGACAGCCAAAAACCGGCGTTCCCGGACCTGAAACGCGATTTCTGCGCCCTCTTCCGAACCCAAATCGTGTCGTTTTGGTATAGTTACACGTCCAAGGCCCCATATTTCGACTATCAGCCTGGAAAGGGCACTTCTGATGGTGTACGCCAAGCCGCTGAGCCGCATCCCTTGGGAAGACCAGTTCCGCACGCCCTCCCTCGAGGACCTGCGGAGCCACTACAACCGCCAGCTCGACCAGTTGGTCGCCTCTGCTCGCGAAAAACTCCTGAGCTATCAAGGCGTCAAGGAAGAACTCGAGTGGATGGGCCTGCCATGGCGCTGGACGATGGTCTACCGCTGCCCTGATGACCCGACGCAGGCATGGGCGTACCTGGTCCCCCACCGCGAAAAACCCCTGATCGCGACGCCGCTCTCACTGGAAATGATCGAAGCCCTCCCGATGAGCCGCCTCCGCAAGTTCATCCGCGAAGGGCTGGATTCCGGCCGACTCGTCGCCGGCACCCGCTGGGTCGCGTGGGAAGTGACGAACAAGACGCATTTGGATCTGGTGGTTGAGCTGCTGAAGCGCAAGCACAAGTTCATTATGGCGCGGAACTGACCATCCGCACGACTCGGTCAAATCGCGGCGCACTGACGAAAATGTCGTCACTGTGACCCCAATAATATTTGCTCTCTGATCGCTCACGAACGAAGGTCAAACAATCTGACCTTGAGTTCTTAGCCTGCATGCGGCATTGCATCGCAGAAACAGAAAATCCGATGTAAATTAATTCCAATGGCAATCGACTGCTTTGTCATGCCGTTATGGCGTTTCTTCGCTGGCGATTTCTCGACGGCGACCGAACGATTAATGCAGGGCAATATGCGCCGAGTCATTTTGGGCGCCGAACCAAAGATTGAGAAGCCAAAAAGCTCAGTCAGCATGATCGATCGCTGGCGCGCCAAGCGAAAAGTTCAGCACTTTCGACAGTGTGTTACTCAGGAATCCGGCCAAACAGTTTCCTGGACCGATTCCGGACCGGTTGCCTACCAGTCGCAGTTTCACCATGACGATGTCGTGAACTTGTACATTGCATGGCGATCATCCCAAGACAAACTCCCTCCGTACGATGAGCTTCTTCGGTACGAGGATGGACGCCCGGGCTGGCGTCTTGTGAATCAGATCGAGAACTGGAAGCCCCTTTATCCGCAGTTGTTCGGACTTGGTTACGTGATGAGCATCGCACTCCCATGCTCAATGAACGCGCAAACCAAAATCTGGCCGGAAGAGAGGTTTTGGGGCACGGACTATACACGAGTGCATTCAGGACCAGACTCCCTTCAAGAGATAGAGCGAATTTGCGCCGATTTGGACGTGGGCGAAGATTTTCAGCGTTGGGAGCCCGGCTGGGAGGAATGTTACACGCAAGAATGGGGGGCGCTCCTTGATGGCGTTTCAACAATGCGCCACATTCTGAGGCTTGGAGTCCAACATGGATTGCCAGTCATATTCTGGTGACTCGTGAATGGATCGACGAGTTCCCCTGCCGATCGAATCCGAGTCGTCGCGGCCACAACGCTCGGTCCTTCGGCAAGGAATGGACACAATGCATTCTGACTGGCGTTCGAAGTCGAAGGGACCAATCAGACTTTAATATGATGAGGCCTTTCTGAATCTGAAGCATGCGACCAGCCCGTAAGTCTCTTCACCACGAATCTCTCTTCAGCGCGTTCTCATATATACATTCGACTCGTGATCCGGATGTCTTGCAATGGCCATTGATCTGAACAAACGCAATCGTGTTATTCGAAAGTATCTCGACGGAATCGAAGAGCACCCTCCGATTGAGAAAGAGCGCCTAACCGATTCCGCAGGGAATCCCATCGATGCGTTGCTCCTAGACTTCGATGAACACGGCGCACTCACCCAGACATGTGCCATCATCGACAATGACCGGCTCGTAAAGCTCCCCGTCGACGACGATCTGCTCAATGCGGCGTTGTCCGACCTCCTGCAAAACCCATTCGATTCCGGCACAATCGTCGTTGACACATCCGCGCTGCCGCGCAATGGCAATGATTGGACCATTAGCCTCGGCCTGGCCCTCATGGGTGATGCGCGATACGAGCGCTTTTACGGCAAGAGTGCCGAAAGGCTTGCTTGCGAGCTGTGGGGATTGAATGCGGCAACTGGCCAGCGCGAGGACCGCACCATCACGCTTTCGCTTGATGAATTCTTTGATGGCAACGACCAGGACGACTCCATTGCGCCAAACCTCGGACATCAGCATCCCGGAATCCGAACTTTTGAAGAAATCCTGAAGCGCATTGAATCGCTGCCTGAAGTCCTCGATGTGCGCATCAGCATTCTCGAATGGCCATTCGCCGAAGACGAAGAAGACAATGACATGTGGATGGCCGGCGAGAGCGCCTTCGTGTGGGCGCGAGACATCAACGCGCCAGAACTTGAGCACATGGCCGAAGAATTGCAATGCAATGAGGTCATTGAGATAACCAGATCACCACACAATTCCGTCCCCGATGGTGGGCCGCCCCTGTCCCCTGGCATGCGAGTGTTTGAAATCATGTGGGACTGACGTGTTGTTCGGGCTTTATTAGGCAACGTGATTCAATTTCTTGGCCGGCGCCAGTAAGACTCGCCGTTCGAACATTCGTGACGACAACATGCCTTTGTCTTTCGAATATCACTGAACAACTTTTTTTGCGCACGCGGAATAGTTGACATACCGTCGAGTTGCGCGGCGTACGCTCGGGTCCGCAACGACATTATGGGACACAACGCGTGGATCGCGCATCCTAAACTACCCAGTTTCAAATCTGAAATCTCTCGCTCGCAAACTTTTTTCAGATTGAGAATTGAATCGCGACTGTGTTTTCTCTATTTGTAATTGCTCGCGTAGGACGCAAGACGCCTTCAACGCAGGAGTTGTTCGGCGCCCTTGCATGGACCTGTTCCAAGCCATGGAGTGCTGAACATGCTCAACCAATCTCGTTGTTCAACGATTGCTCGAATTCTCCTTGTTTCGATTTTTTCCGCAGCATGCACGGCAATTGCCAAAGCGCAAAGCATCCCTTCGACGTTTCCGAGAATTGAAGTCGAGCATCGTGACTTTGATGGCGACGGAATAAGCGACGCCGCAATGGCGATCGACGCGCGAAACGGTGGCTTTGGATGGCGCTTGCTGCGTGTGTACTCCGGCGCCACTCATCTTCCGATGGCCCAATACATCGTACTGTTGCCACCATCGCCAGACATTGACCGCAATGGAATTGTCGATACCCCAGATCTCGCGCGGCTGATTCAGGCGCAGGGTTCATACCCAATTCCTGAGCCATTTCCATTTCCTGACCCATCACCAGTTGAGAAACTGCAATTCACGTTTCCGATGGCGAATGTGTCACCGTTTGATCTAAATGCCGACGGGTCAATCAACGCGCTCGACATTTCGATATTGCTTGAGTCCTTTGGAGAGGCGCCATCACAAGAGGTGATAACTCCTTGCCCAGACCCAGATCTTTGCTTCGACTACATGACCTTGGAATGTATTCCTTGCGGTCCCGATGATCTGGAAACTCTGCCCTCTGATGAAGACGAAGAACCGACCCGGCCCGGAAGCAATGGCGGTGGAACCCATCCTACGCCTCCGAACCCGTATGACATTGACGGCGATGGAGTGCCAAACGAACTCGACAATTGCTGGATGGTTGCCAACCCTGATCAACAAGATTCAGATGGTGCCGGATTAGGTGATGCGTGCGACGACTGTCCAGATAATCCCTTGATTGGTCACCTTCAACCCGGCCAAGGCTGTAATGACGGTCCGGGACCAGATGATGATGATGGAGGAAGTGTTGAACCAGGCAGCGGCGGCGAGGACGACGGTTCAAATCCCCCGCCACCACCGCCACCACCATCCGCAGATTGTGAAATCAGTGGTCCAACGATTGTGCCCGCTGGCGGGAATGCCATTTTCACATTCCCGACTCAAGCGAATGACGCAATTCTCGAATGGACAATCCTCGCCGGCTCATATCTGCTCGAGCTCGATCCCTCAATGGAATTCCCCTTCGAAGGCAGTGGGTTGGCCCTTTCGATTGGCGACCAGCCAGGTTCCGTCGCCGTCGCCGCAGTTGTCACAGAGAACGGCGAAATCCGATGCTTTGACGTGCACACGTTCAAAATTGCTGGCGTGGATCTTGATATTGATAGTGACAATGACGATGGCTTCGGGCAACCAGATGGAAGCGATGCCGAGGAAGAAATCGAAGACATTGAGAATGAGGATGCTACTCCGGGTAAAATCATTGTCGTAAACGATTTCGATTTCGATGATGATGGGCTTGAGGATTTTGCAGATGGATATAATCTTAATCCGCTGACTGACTATGATAACTCGTCTGACAATGTTCAGTTCACGCCAATCGTGATTGGCATCGAGGGTGCAGACCTAAGTACAGCGCAACTTCGAATTTCTTATTCTGATTCTGATCCCACCCAATTGACCCTCGACGACAATGGATGGCAGCTGCCGTTGGGTAAACTTCGAATTTGGACTGAAGATGGCGATGACCAACGAAATCCATTACCTGTCCTAGATGGCGGCGACTTTGTCGCTTCAGGAGAATACTCACTCCTCGATCTCGGATTTGTAAATGGCTCAGATTCGATCACGCTTTATGCTGAGGCAGTGCAACGAAGTAACTCGACTGCCGACTTAGAGATTTCAGTCGAATTGGCCCCGAGTGATGAATTGGGATTCGGCCCCAGCGACATTGTTCGGCTTACTGCCGTACAAGTTCAACTCCTGGGCCGCAATATTGACGAAGCAAGTTTTCGTCCCGTTGGCGCAATGATCGCCACCAATTTGCACGACGCGACTGACCCACCCCCACCGGGAACGACCGAAGGCGCTTGGCAGACTTACGTCTATCGTATCTACGATCCTCGCGATCTCGTGGGCACGGAATTCACACTCGATGGAAATGTCCTACCGTTGCGTGGCGCCGGCGTCGCGGGCACCTGGGAAACACCTGAATTCGTAGTGTTGTCGCCTCCGTTTCCACCCAACGCGGTCGGCGTTCCTCCCGCCGCAACGCCGATCTTGATGGAAGCCGACTCGACTGCTGTGGCATGGGAGTACAACCCACAGGGAAAAGGTAAAAGAACAAAAGTCGATCCAGTCACGCCTGCCGATAAGAAGTTGTTCCCTGCAGTGATTAATAATACAAATCAGATGAAAGCCGAAGGTTGGGCTGGCGGCACAAATCCAAATAATCCAGGTGCCTTCGGCAATGAACTTCACTCACGTGTTTTTCAAAGCCTCGGCGGCCAGCCAAATTGGCACGCGAGCGTATGGGTGGATCCGGACACGCGGACTATTCTCTCAATAGGCAGTTCTCCTGGATCTGTGCCGAATTCCGTCGAGATAGACATTCTTAAAGTGAAGCCTGGCTATACACCCCAGGTCGGAGAACTTTTGGATGTGAATCAAGTGCTCGACAACTATGAAATCAAAACAAGCGCAACCGGCGCAGTTGCTCCGCTCAAACGACAGAAACTAAATCAAATATTTGGCACAAATAACTGGAAGGTCGTGACACCTCACCGACGGTGGCGCTTGCTAAGTGGATGGGGATGGCACCCCAAGGGCGGCACATTGTGGAAATACTTTGCGATCGTTGGTTTAAGTGCATCTGCACACGCTATTGTTCATGCCGCTAATTTCGAGGATGATCTCCGTGAAGTCGCCAAGACGTACGAACTAGCGACAGCGCCGGGGATTCCCGTAAACCAAAGGGAGATGCGAACAATGAATTTTTTTGAGGCCGTTCGCATTTATATTGCTAATTTTTCATCAGATGACATCGTTCCGCAACTCGCATTTCTCACGATGTTCTACACACATCTCGCCAGCGATCCAGAACCCATGATGCAGAGTGACTTTGTGGTAGACTGAGCCGCAGGGAGTTAGGCGATGAAAGGGCGTATCTGCTTCAGCATACTGCGTGGCGTTCCTCGGGATGAATTCCCCGCCACCGCGATTGACGCAGCTTTCGAGTTAATGAAAGTGCCACCACGACAGTCCAAATGGACGGATCACCGATACGACCCGACGTCCACCAGATTTCTCTATGATTGGTGTGGCGATGTTCTAACAATGTCTGTGTTATCGAGCTTGGTAGTGCCGGATTGCGGCTGGCCGTTGGCGCAGGCACTGATGCAGAAATATGGATGTCCTTTGATGGAATTGCGCCAACAGGATGGCGACCATTGGGACTTCGAGCTTTGGCGAGCCGGTGAACTGATCGCGAGCTTCAGTACCCGTGTTGCTGCGTTTGATTATGAAGGTGTACACAGTCGACCCTGGAAATCCGGCAACTCTGAAGCCGTCGCCGAAATGTGGGGGATACCTTCGGAACGCATCCATCGGTATTTCGTAGATTGGGACGCTTTGTCGCACGGGTCGCTTGGTAAAGAGAAGGCGTATGAATCAGACACGTTCTGCTACGGCGAATGTGATCAAATCTATGACTTCATGCGTGCGATCGGTGCCCGATCACCCTTTGGAAGCCCAGCGCGACTAGAGTTCGATGCGCCCACATGGCAGACTCACTTTCAGCGCCAGCCGTGGATTCGGCGGGTCATCAGACAGATCTCTGTCAAGATCAAAGGCACCTACCCGGACGTGCCGCGGCATACTCCTGAGGAGCGCCGATTATGGAAGCTGCGCAAAGCCCACCTCAGGGTTGTGAAACACGATCTTGCATCGATGCTAGAGAATGAACAGGATTAACGGTGGCATGTGAGCAATATCCTAAATGTCTGTCCATTACTCCTCAATATACAAGTGGATACCGAGCGTTAGCGACGACGACAGCAACTTAGTTGTATCGAATGAATAATACCGCACTTCCTTCGCCTACTTCCTCAACGACGTCGACAACATGATCATTTCATAAGTGATCGCGCGTCAGAGAGCATCTATTTGATTGAGATTCAGCGAGGTTACTGTGATCGTTTGGGACTGCAGATGCGCTGCTTGACAACATCCATTCACTCCCCAACCTCCCGCATCCCCTCCCCTCGCGTCGCCATCAGCGCGGCGGACCAGCTCTTTGGCTCGTCCTCCAGAATCGCCAGCTCCAGGCGCACTTGTTCGAGCAGGAGGTCGTCGGTCACGTCCGGGCCGGGGTCGCCGTTGCAAGTCGGGCACAGGCGGGACTCGCCGGGGGTGCGCGGGTCGGGGGCGGTGCGGTCGTTGCGGCATTCGCGGCAGGATGGGCTTCCGTCGATCTGCGTCAGGATGCGCTGGGCGCCGCCGGTGAGCAGGGCTTCGTAATGCTCGAGCAATTGGCGCACTTCGGGCGCGCTGAGCTTCCGCTGGGCGTCGCCATATTCGCCGAGTCGGTACAGCTCCAGCGCTTCGGCCAGTGCGAGCCGCGTTTCGAGTGACGCTCGCTCCTGCGCCGGCAGTGTGATGATGCGCGCCAGTGTCGGGTCCATCGAAAGCGCTACGGCCAGCAGCCAGCGCCGCTCATCACTTCGTGTGGAAAGATCCGCAAGCGCCAGATGCACACTGGCGCCGATGCCGCGCGGCGAGTTGCTCGTCTCATCCCACGCATACGCCAGTTCATACAGCCGCCGCGCAAGGTCCCGCCCTGTTGGTGACTGGCTCTCGTATGCCAGTTCTTCCGCGAGGTTGAAAGCCGCGATCGGGTCGTCCGGTGAGAGCGCCTCCAGGCGCGCCTTGAGGTCGCGCACTGTTGTGCTTGCGAGCCACGCCGCATCGATCTGGCTCACGTCGATCATCGTGGCGCGCGGGTTTGCATTGACGGTTGCCGTTTGTGGCGCCGCTGCGCCGGATTCGACCAGCACATCCTCCACGCGCAAGCCATACCGAAGCGCCCAGAGCGCAAGCATCGCCTGCTCCGCCGCGACGGATTGATCCACGATCGAATTCGCGCCGCCGCGCACCGCGCCGAGCTGCTCCATCACGTTCGCGACCGCCGCCGCACGGCTCGGCCGCTCCGCTGAAATCACGAATGCCATCGCCTCGGCGATGCTTGACTGATCCCCCACGAATCGCTGAAGCGGCCCAACGGCCAGCCGCTGGCGAGCCACGTGACGGCGCTCGATCTCCTCAAGCGACACCGGCGCGCGGGAATTGGGCGAAAGCATCGCGGCTCGGTCCCGCCACTCGCGGAACAACGCATCGGATGCAATATGCGCGGGGGTGGCGCCATCCTGTGATGATGCGCCGCCAAACTCCGCGCCGAAGTCTGCATCATCGCGCTGCGTCTGCGGCAAGGCAGCGCGCTCGGCATACGCCGCCGCAACCACGTCGCTGAGCTGATCAACCGTGGTCCATTCATTCATCGGCGCCAGCATTTCGAGGAGCCGCTCGGCAAGCGCGAGCCGCACGGCTTGTTCCCATGCGTCATTGGCCGGCGAAGGAACACGTCGACCTGTGACGTCAGTGACGAGCGCCGTTGTTGACGCATTCCGCGGCGCCTTGCTGATGGCATCCAGCATCGCGCTCACAATGCCTGGCTCCGCCGCGCGACGGCGCGCCACTTCTTGCGCCCGCGATCGCAACTCATTCGCGGGGCTTTGCAGCGCAACGCCGACCAGAACATCCGCATCAACCGGCCCCAGCGGCCACGGCGCGCGGCCAATCTCCGCCAGCAGATTTGATCGAGTCTCGAGGTCGCGCTTGCGCGCTGCAAGGAAACGCAGCGCCCACAGACCATCGCGCTCCTTGCTCGCCTCGCGCACGATGCCCATTGGTTGATTGCCCGTGCGCCCCGCCGCAGCAACTGGCGAGAGCGGATCCACCACGATCGCGCCGGCGCCGTTGACATCGCCCCGCCAGCGCAGCGCGGCGGCGGCGTTGAACCGCGCTATCAGCGCCATGCGCGAAAGTTTCTCGGAAATGGAATTGCGTGGCGTTGGCGTGAGCACTTCGCGCACCGTTCGTGCCCAGACCGCCGCGAATCCCTTTGAATCTGCCGCGATGTCGGCGTCCCATGCTCGGGCGTAGCGTTCGCGCAACGCGACGCGGCTTTCCACAATCGACCCCCGGCTCAGCGTCATCTCCGACGTTACGGCGGGCGCGCCGGATCGTGACACGATCCACTCCGTCGCCACGGCGAGATCTGGAACCGGGATCGTTGGTTCATCGAACCACGACAACACCGCGCCCCACGACGGCGGCGCCTGACCTGCGCCATCAGCCGACCAGCGAACGGTGGAAAGGAGCGACGCAAGTGTGTTCAGCGCCGGTGCGCTCGTCGCCACGTGCGCATCGGACGACAGCAACGATTCCGCCGCTTGAAGAATGATTCGATCGGCGCGTCGGCGTCCTTCGGCCGTGTCTGCGTTGGTGACAGTTTCAACGGTCGAATTCCATACGGTCCATGCTTCCGCCGCCGCGGTTGCGGGGTGTTGTGCTTGCCAGGCAATCAGTCGCTCAGCGATAACCGGAAGCGTTGCTTCCGCGCCATCCTCAAAGGAGTTTGTGCGAGCCGAAGTATGAATCTGTGCCGCTTGCAGCGCGTCAATCGCGCGGCGGCGCATCGTTGAATCTGCATTGCGATCTGATGCGATCATGAGCAGCGTCGCTCCGGACCACACTGCCGTGCGCACATCAGCGCCTGTCACCGACTGATGCTCTGCATTTACCGTATCGAGCCCCGATTCAATCGCGGCGCCCGCGCGCTCACCGCTCAACGATCGTGGCTCGGCGCGATGCAGAAAATTCATTACGTCTCGCTGCGATTCAAGCAAAGCTGAACTGCTGAATAAATTCCACCGCTGCCTCAGCGCTTCCGTCGCGCGTTCGAATCGCCATGCCGCCTGTCCGGGGTCGGTCGACAGTTCTGCGTGCGCCAAGTCCAGCCAACGCTGAATCTGCTCCGGCGATGACAGTTGCTGCACGACCACTTCCGGCGTCAACACGCCGGGAGTTGGATCCGATGGTTGCCGGCCCGGTGCTGCTTGCGGATTTTGCTCGGTGATTTGCTCGGACGTTGCCGGCGCCGCGCGGCGTGTTGCCGACTCGCGCAGCACAATGGCGCCCAAGAGCGCCGCGACCGTCGCCGTTGACACAATGGCCCAAAACGGCACACCAATTGAAATTCCGCGCTTGCGCCGGCGCGGCTTATGAATGGACTCATAGACCGTTTGACCATTTGAGCGCGAGGCACCGTCCACAGGTCGCGCTGTCACAATGGGCGCATTCCCCTGTTTGGCGCTCGCAACGATGTGCCGCAACTCCTGATGCAATTCGCGATCGCCAAGCCCGTGCGCGTGTGACAACAAGCCAAGCCATTGTCGTGATTCCCGATTCCAGCCCCCCGCTCGCGCCAAAACGTGCGTGGCCAGTTCGCGAAACGCCGCATGCCGCATGGTGGCCGGCGCGCTGGCGGACTGTGGCGAGCGCAGGAGCGCCGCCAATTGATCGCGCACCGCAGGATCGCTCAATTGCGCAGCCGCCGCGTGCAATGCAAGTCGCACTTCGTCGGCTTCGTGGGACAACGATTCCGGATGCCGTCGCAACCGCTCCATGCGCCGTTGCAGCGCTGCGCGCACTGAAGCGGGGTCACACTGCTCAGGAGAAAGCCCGAGGAGATCGAACGGCGAATCGGCGCCGCGCGCCAAGCCAAGAAATCGCTGGATAGGGTTCGGCTGCATCATGAGGCGTCACCCGACGAGCCGCGCCACTCGACACCGAGTTGTGCCGCCAATTCCCTGAATCGTTCATTCCATGGCGCCGGTCCAAGGTCCGGGCGCAGCGCGATGTGCTGGCGCAGCGCTTCGCGAGCGCGGTCGGGGTCGTTCGTTGCGAGCAATTCGATCAGCCGCACGCGTGATTCAAACCACGCGCCGGTGTTCGGATCAAGCCCAGACGACAAAGTGCGCCAGCACGAAAGCGCCGTTTCACGATCACCCTTGGCCTCGGCCAATTCCGCGAGTCGTCGCAGCGCCGCCTGATCGCGCGGCTGATCACGCAGCACCAGAACATGACGCCGATACGCAAGGTCGAGTGACTCGTCATCACCGGTCGCGGACCACACATCAAACGCGGCGTGCGCCACCGCCGCCTGAATCGCCAGCGTTTGCGAACGGCTCAGATCCTGCGCGGCGGCCTCGCCATCCACCAGGAGCCGCGCGCCGCGACCGACAACATCGCGCGCCGTAGCGGCAGTGGCGCTCGCATCGGCGGATTGCAACGATGCAGCGCGCCATCGGTCCACCGCAAAATTGAAGATCGCGCGATCGGCAAAGCCGGTGTAGCGTTCATCACCGGTTCGGCGGATCATTGCGGCGTAGCGCGAGGCGCCCGCTTCATCCTGCTGCGCCAAAGCCAACTGCATTCGTCGGAAGGTGATCTCATTCTCCGGGGGCGGCGACGCCAGCCCGGTCGCGATGACCGCATCGAGGGTATCGAGCGCCGCCTGCGCGCGGCCCGCATCGGGCGTTTGCACGCTGAGGAGCGCATCAAGAAGACGCCGCGCGCGCGTGATCGCAAGTTCCGCAGCGCGCTGATCACCTGCCGCAGCGCGCGAGCGATCCAGCGCCAGCAGTGGCTCCGCCACGGCCGCATATCGCAGCGCCGCCCAATCGCGCCGAGCCGATGGAGTCTCGCGATACATGTCGTACAGCAATCGCGCCGCATGTCGCTGTGAAGCTTCATACGCCGGTGATTCGCGCGGCGTTTCGATCAGAATCGCCACCGCGTCCTCCGGCGCGAGGTCGCCACCCGCCGCAAGTTGCACACGAAGCACACCGGCGCGCTCGTCATCAGGAAAACGATCGATGAAACGTGCGGCGATCGCATCTGATTCCACCGTTGCGTGCTCGCCGGAACCGGCGCGGCGTGCCGCGCGGTGCGCCATCCAGAGCGCGTCCGCCGCACGCTGGCGATCACTGAATTGATTCGACGCCGTCTCAAGGGCTTCCGCCGCTTCGGCCGCCGCCCGTGCATCCTGCCCGGACCCGAAGTACAGCGCCATACCGAGCAACATGGTCGTGACGGCCCGTGCCTCGGGATAGGCCGCGGCATCGACACTTCGAATCGCGGCGCGCAAGAGTTCCGCCGCTTGCCGATACGCGACGGTCGTTGCGACATTGCCGGTCGGCGCATCGGGATCGCCAGATTCTGCGCGATGCGCGTCGCGCGCCGATTCATACGCCACCAAGCCACGCACATGCGAGCCAATAAAACCGCTATCGGCGATCGGCGCGGCGCCGTATCGCGTGCACAGGTCAACCAGTTGCGCGATTTCCTGTTGTTGCACCAGGTCGGCGACCGCCAACCGCGACAACTTTCGGCGTGATTCTTCGCCGCGCCCTTCACCTTCGAGAGCGGACACCGCCAGCAGTCGCGCCACACTTGCCGGAAGTGGTTGTGTGACGCCATTTGGCCCTCGCCTTCGTTGGGCGACAAACCGCTCGACATCCTCCCAGCGCGAGAGCCGAATCAACACGGTCAGGCGGCGTACAGGGACTTGCTCGCGCACGGACTCAGCGACGTCGTTGTGCGCTTCAATATGGTCCAGCCAGTCCAGCGCGCCGCCGCTGTCGCCGAGGACCGCCAGACACACCGCGACCCCAATTGCGGAGCGCGCGACGTGTTCGAATTGCAACGCAGAATCCGAAACACGATCCAGTTCCGGGGCCTGATTCACGTCCGCGCCGAGCAACCAGCCGAACTGCCGCAGCGCCTCCTGCGCCCGCGCCGGCGCATTCTGGAATTCGGCGAGATAAGTGTTTGACCATGCCGCAAGGTAATAGCCGAGCGAGCGGCGTCGCCGCGCATCGCGCAGGGCACGAGACAACAGCTCCGGGTCGTACTCGCGGCCGGACTCTTCCTGCCGTTGAATGGCCAGGACATCCTGATGCGCTGCTGCAGCGATGGTTTCAAAGACCGGCGCCACGTTGTCGAAAATGCGCATCGCTTCTTCAATTTCCGATCGATCGGCAAGACGCAGTCGCGCTCGTTCGATGATGCGTTCGGCGCGGGCGTAGCGCGCCCGTTCGAGGTCGAGCCGCAGGCTGGCGCTGGCGTTCGGCGGCGCGACGGATAAAAGGTCGCGTGCGCGCGATTCCCATTCCTGACGGGTCGCTGCGTCATCGGTGGACTCAATCAATTCGGCGTACAGCGCTGCGAGCCGCTCCGCGATTGGACCTCGCTCTGATGGCGGCGTGCGCACGAGGCGATCGTGTAACTGCTCGGCCAGCAGCGCGGTCAATTTGTGCGATTCGAGAAAGGACTCGACCACCGTGTCGGGTGACTCCTGCGCCAGTGCGGCGCCAGTCAGCGCAAACGACAACGCCGCGACAAACGCGCACACCACTTCATGATGCCCTCGCTTACGACGCCGGCACATAGCTCACCTTCTCAAACCCCGCATCGCGGCATGCCTGTACCGCCGCAGCGGCGCTCTCCACGCGCACGTCGTCCGACACCCGCACAAACACGCCCGGCTCAAGCGGCAACTCACGCAGCGCCGCGACCAGTGACGCTTTATCAATCAGCACTCGCGCGCCAAGGCGGAACACATCGCGATCACCGTCGCGCACCACATCCACTATCTGCGGCTCAAGATCAGACGCGCGACCGGCTGCACGTTGTTCTTTCAGACCGGGCGTGAGGTGCGCCTCGGGCTGCGAGAATGTGGTTGTCGCCATGAAGAAAATGAGAAGCAGAAAGATCACATCGATCATGCTCGTCACTTGCAGACGATTCACCACGGATCGCGGCGCCGTGTTGGCTCGAAATTTCATGATCCGCCTCCTCGTGGAGGCTCGGTCGCCAGTCGTACGCCGCGCAGTCCGGCTTCGGCAAGCCCGCGCGCGATGTCGTTGAGCACACCGGCGGAAAGGTTGCGATCAGCGCGCACCGTCAACTCAACGTTTGACGCATCGTCACCGGCAAGGGCGACTTCCGCCGCGACCTTGCGCACAAGGCGGTTCAGATCAATGACCTGCTGCTCGACGATGATCGAACCATCTTCCGCGATATTGACGATGATCCCGGCGGACATCTGACTGTCCAGTTCCTCCCCCGCTTCCTGAGGCAGATCAATATCCGCGCGCGTCATGCGCGCAAACTGCGCCGTCGTCATGAAGAAAATGATCAACAGAAACACCACGTCGATCATGCCAGTGATGTCGACGTCGAGCAGATTCGAAGATGGTTGCTTGGGACGCAGCTTCATGCGGCGGGTCCGGATTGATCCGAGCCGGAGGCGCCGCCCGCCTGATCGAGGTGCGCCGCGAGTTCTTCGATGGTGGAGGCGACATCGCTGGACAGCGCATCGATGCGATTGCGAAAGAACGTGAACGCCGCCGTTGCGGGAATTGCGAGAGACAATCCCATGAGCGTCGTCACCAGCGCCTTGGAAATATCACCGGCGAGTTGGTCCGGGCGAGCGAATCCCTCAGATGAACTAATCGTGTCGAACGCGCCGACCATGCCGACGACCGTTCCCAGCAGTCCGAGCATCGGCGCGATTGCGGCGATCAATCCAAGCCCGTCGGTCGAGCGATACAGCCGCGCCACTTGCTCCTGCCCGGCCTCTTCGAGCGCGCCCTTCAGCTCCAGCCATCCGAAGACGGAGCGTTTGCATCGCGTCAGACCCGCATTCATGACGCGTGTCAGGAAGCAGTCGTTGTCTTCGTCTTCACAGTACTTTTGAGCCGCGTCCACATCGCCGCGGGACAGCGCATCGTCGAGTTCATCAATCACCTCGGGCGGCGCCAGTGCAATTTCGCGCAGTTGCAAGGCGTGCATTACGACGAGCGCAAGCGCTGCGATGGACAAGGCGATGATGATGTACGCAATCGTGCCGCCGGCGCCGATGAGTTGAAGAATCGACACGCCGCCATCAGCATTCTGAGAGCCGATGAGTAGTGTCGAATTGATACCGAAATCGGTCATGATCTCTCCTTGTGCGCCGTTGAGGCCGCACCGGTTTCATCGGATCGCTGAACCTGACGGCGATTCAGCCATTGCAGCGCCGGATGTGTCGAGTCAAACTCCACCAATTCATCGTGAATCGCCGCGGCGCCGAGGGTGTCGCCATCTTGCTCCAGCGCGTCGGCAACCAGCGCCAGACACACGCCGGCCAGGTACCGCTGGGAATCACCGAATCGGGCGGGCACATGCAGAAGCTGCACCATGCCGCGTCGGCGATCGGCGCTGGATCGTTCCAGAAGAAACGACCGTCCAATCGCTGCGCGGCGCCACGCTTCTTTCCACGTGCCCTCGTCGCGCGACAGACCGGCGCGCAGCCATTGCCGCGCATCGGCGCGCGTCGATGCCTCGGCGCTGCCGGCGGCGATGATTTGAATCACAAGTGAAACCGCGGCGTCATCTGAAGATGTGATCGTTTCGACGTCCGCGCCTTGGGCTCGCGCATACAAGCGTGCGAGCGCAGCGCGTGGCCCGGCTTCGTCCGGCTCATCGAGCACCATTGCTGATGTAGCGGTGTCTTCGAGCCAGATCGGCGGCAACTGAGGCGCCAGGAATAGTTCCGCATCCAGCATGCTGGCGTCGGGTCGCTCGCCCGCAATGGTGACTCCGGCGCGCCGCAAGCGCATGGCGACCAGCCACGGCTCCACCGCCGACGACTGCGCCAGATTCGCCAGTCGGCACTGCAACAACCCTTCGGCGATCATCAGTGAAAGTGGCCCGTCCGAATCGCGATACTGTTCGAACAGCTCCTCGAACAAGGGCTGCGCCATCATGATGTCGCCGCGCGCCAAGCGCGTGCGCGCTCGCCATGCAAGATCGGAAACACTTGCAAAGGCGGCTGCGTCTTCAGCGAACTCGCCTTCGACCGTTTGCACACGATCCCAACTGATGATGCGAGGCGCCGTCCCGCCCACTTCAACCCCTTGGGGCGTGATGGCGACGATGGAGTCATTCGTGAGGCGCCCGCCGCGCAACTGGACTTGCGCTGACACCGGCGTCACTAGAACGCATAACAAAAGGAAGGCGAGGCATTGGCGCATGCTCATGGTTTTGGCCCATCCACGTGGGTGTACGTCCCGCCGGATGAGTTCGCGATGCGACGAAGCTGTTCTTCCGCTTCGCGACTCACAAATGAAATGGTGTGCACGGGCGTCGGCTCAATCCATGATGAGTTCATGCGAGCGACTTCCTGCGCCACCAGGTCAGGAAACTGCCCGTCCGTCATGAAGTAGATCGCATCGGGGCGCGGTCGAATATCGAAAACGATTTCGAATGCCGGCAATGGATTGGTCGCTCCGCCGGCGGCGATGGCGCTGATGTCGCGCTGGGCGAAGTCTTTGGCGCGCCGAATCGCGCGCTCCCATTGGCGCTTTCCACCAATGATGCGCGGCTCATGGGAATACAAGACAACAAAGAACGACGCATGTTCATTCAGACTCTCAAGGCTCCCGGTCAGTTCGCGCCGAAGCGTTTCGATCTTCGGACCGGTCATCGAACCTGAAATGTCAACGATGTAAGCGAACCGTGAGCCGCGCGCTTCGACGCCGAAGAATGACGCCGCGCCACCACCGGCGCCGCCGCCCATGTCCATACCTTCGCCCAGACTCTTCCCCGCCCCGTCCATGCCGGTCATATCCGACACGGAAGTCTCGAGGCTGATCTCTGAGATTGGCGAATCAAAGAGCGTGGCGTCGACCAGTTCAGTCGAGCTGGCCGCATCAATTTCGGGGAGCGATTCCTGCAGCGCGTCCGACTGCATCTGTGTGAGTTCGGCGTCGGTGACGATCGCGAGTTCGATTTCATCGCCGCCGGCGCCGCCCCCGCCGGGGCGATCCAGCAGAATGAACGCCGCCAGGATCAGGAACAGCATGTGGACAATGATGGAGGCGACGATGCCCAGCGCGGGCGCCCGTCGCACCTCGGGGCGCCCCCCCTCGTGCGCACGAGCGTGGCGGCTCGTCGCGTGGTCCGACGTCTCACTCATCGGTTCGCCATGTCGCGGCGTTGTGTCAGGCACGATCATGAGTGTAGGCGGAGAATGCTTCGCCTTGACCGACGCCGCCGCGCGGGGTCCAATGCTGCCGCGACGAACGTGCGTCCTGCGTTCGAAATCGCGCCGCGGCCTTCCCCACTTCAATTGCCACGCCGGAGCGTCCATGCCCACCGAGCGAACACCGTACAAGCGCGTCCTCCTCAAACTGAGCGGAGAGGCGTTCTGCGAACCTGGCGGTTCCGGCGTGGACTCCGAGGAGCTCCAGGTGATCGCTCGCGAGATTTGCGAAGCGCACGCCACCGGCGCCGCAATCGCGGTGGTGGTCGGCGGCGGCAACATGGTGCGCGGCGCCGAACTCGCCCGTGAAGGACTGGTCCATCAGGCGACCGCTGACTACATGGGCATGCTCGGCACGGTGATTAATGGTCTGGCTCTGAAGGAAGCGCTGGAAACGCTTGATCAGCCGGCGCGCTGCATGACGGCGATCGATATTCCGGCCGTGTCGGAGCCGTTCATTCGCGGCCGGGCATTGCGACACCTTGAACATGGCCGCATCGTCATCCTCGTCGCCGGAACCGGAAACCCGTTTTTCACAACCGACACCTGCGCGGCGTTGCGAGCCACTGAACTAGAAATGGACGTTGTCCTCAAAGCAACCAAGGTGGACGGCGTTTACACCGACGATCCGAACACAAACCCGAACGCGAAGCGGTACGACCATCTCACCTTTGCCGAAGCGCTTGAGAAGCGCTTGGCGGTGATGGACCTCACAGCGCTGACCATGTGCCAGGAGCGTCGACTGCCCGTGGTGGTTTTTGACTTCAAGAAACCCGGCAACATCCGGCGCGTGATTCAGGGCGAAGGCGTCGGCACGCTGCTCACCAATCGCATGTGAATTGCGCCAGTCACGATGCGCCCGATGGTGCGTTTGTGACTTGAAGACCAGTCGCGGCAGACAGCGCTTCATGAGCGCGCCCGGCGAGTTCTTCCTTCACCAGGACATAATCCGTCGCGTGTGTCGAAACGACGAATACGGAAATGTTCGCCTCAGCCAGCGGCGCCAGGATGCGCGCCAATACGCCGACCATGTCGAAGGAAAGGGTTCCGGCGGCTCGCAGGCCGACCCAGCCTTGCTCACTGGTTACGTCTGCGGGGACGTCACTCTCTTGCGAGACCACGGACCACTCCTCCGGCGTGCGAGTGATTGACACGAACGATCCTGAGAGAGTCTCGATCGAGGCTTTATCGGACACCGAGTCCGCGCGCCAGACGG
This sequence comes from Phycisphaerales bacterium, assembly GCA_029260345.1. Lineage (GTDB taxonomy): Bacteria > Planctomycetota > Phycisphaerae > Phycisphaerales > UBA1924 > OFTM186. The sequence goes on from JAJDDK010000007.1 coordinate 109,730, forward strand.
CGAACCGGCCTGCAATCCATTCCAGCGGAATATCGCGCATCTGAAAAAACTCCCTCGTGGATCGGCGGGCGTGCCGATTAGGATGGGCCGACCTTTCCGGCTGGTTGTTTGCTCCAGCGCATGGTGATGGTCGGGTGTTTGGCGGCGGTTCGTCCAGTGACGCCGCGGGTGGAGGTCTCGAAGTATGAATGTTCGCCGTTGTCTCACCGTCGCGAGCCTAGCCGGAATAAGCGCATTCTTGAGCGCTGCGCATGCCGAGCAAGGCGTCGTGCCGATTGAGTTCCCATCGACACTGAGCGACGGTGACGCCTGCGCGATGTTCGGCCTCAGTGAAACGCAGCTCCATGAGCTTCAGTCGCGACTACACCTGACGAACGTGCAACTGCTCCGCATGGGGCCGCACATGGTCGCGAAATCGCTGGACCGGCTGACTATGCCCGAGGCGGATGAGCCGGAAGAAGCCATGGAATGGCGCTTTCGCCAGCGCGCCGGCGCCGACGGGACCATCCCCCGCGACGCCATATTGATTGCCAAAGCCCAGCGCGATGCGCTGATCGCAAACAATGCAGTCATCGAAGGCGCCGGGCCACAGTGGGAATGGCTCGGCCCCGGCAACATCGGCGGGCGCACGCGCTCGATCCTGATCAACCCGGATAACCCTGACGTGATGTACGCGGGAAGTGTTGGCGGCGGCGTATGGAAGACCACCACGGGCGGCTCGGACTGGACTCCCCTGACGGACTTTATCGCGTCCATCGCCATCGGCTGCATGGCCATGGACCCGAACGACCCTGACACGATCTACGTCGGCACCGGTGAAGGCTTTTTCAATTCCGACGCCATTCCCGGCGCCGGCATATTTCGCACGATTGACGGCGGCGCCACGTTCACGCAGATTCAGGCGACGAACACGGCCAATTTCGAGTTTGTCAACCGCATCGCTTTCGCGCCCGGCAGCAGCACGACCATGCTGGTCGCGACGAACAACGGCATCTTTCGCTCGACGAACGCCGGGCAATCATTCACGCAGGTGAACGCGACGCGCACGCTTGACGTGGAATATTCGCCCATTGACTCAATGCGCGCCGTCGCCGGGCAGGGCAACAATGCGGCGTGGTCAAACGATGGCGGCGTGACGTGGAACGTCGCCGCAGGCGGCGCGGGCGGCGGGCGCGTCGAGGTGGCGATGGCGCCGTCCAATCCCGCGACGGTGTATGCCTCGGTGCAGGATTTTGGCGTGTTTCGGTCCGTGGACCACGGTCAGACGTATGCGCTCATTGGCTCGCAGTTCTACATGGGTGACCAAGGGTGGTACGACAACGCCATCTGGATTGACCCGATGGACTCGGAAACGGTGATCGTCGGCGGCATTGATCTGTGGCGCACGCGCGACGCCGGCGGTGACTGGACGCAGATGAGCATGTGGCAATTCGCGCCCGATTCAGCCCACGCGGATCATCACTACATCATTGAACATCCTCAGTTCAACGGCACAACCAATCGCGTCGTGTATTTCGCCAATGATGGCGGCTTGTACCGCACGAACAACGTCTACAGCGCCGTTGATACGAACGGCTGGCAATCCCTCAACAACAACTACGGCGTGACGCAGTTCTACGGCGGCGGCGGGAATCCGCTCGGATTCGGCACACTCGTCGGCGGCACGCAGGACAACGGAACCATCGTCTATCGCGGCTCGACGGCGCAATGGATACGCATGTTCGGCGGTGATGGCGGGTTCGCCCAGGCGGACCAGAACCAGCTTCAGTTCCTGTATGGCGAAACACAGTGGGCCCGTGTCAATCGCAGTGATGATGTGGGTGACACCGCCGCATCGATCTATTTTCCGAGCCTGACCGACGCCAATCCCGGCACGACGAATTTTATCTCGCCGATTCGACTCGATCCGAATGGAAACAATCGGCTGTACGTCGGGTGCAGCCGGCTGTGGCGCACAAACAATGCACGCACCGAAACCGGCGATGGCTGGACGGTCGTGCACGAGGACGTCGGTTCAAACCACAGCGCCATCGCTATTGCGCAAGGCAATCCTGATTTGATCTGGGTTGGCCATGGCAATGGGGATGTCTATCGCACGCTGAATGGAACGAGCGCGAATCCTATCTGGCAGCGCATGGATCAGAATGCGCCGGGATTGCCCAATCGCTTTGTCACGAGCATTGCGATCGAGCCGGATGACCACAATCGGGTCTGGGTGACGTTCAGCGGTTTCGTCGACAACAACGTGCGTTTTTCTGACGACGGTGGCGCGACATGGCAGATTCGCTCCGGCTCCCCCGCCGCGCACTTGCCCGCGCTGCCGGTGAACAGCGTTTGCGTTGATCCGGAGGTGGACCAGCGCATTTTTGTTGGAACGGATCTTGGCGTCTTTGTGTCAGAAGATGATGGGATGACATGGACCACGGACAACGTCGGTCCGGCGAACACGGTGGTTGATGAACTCTTCTTCAACACCATGGCGGGGATGAAGTATGTGATCGCCGTCACGCACGGACGCGGGATGTATCGACTTTCGCTGAGCGAGACATTCACCACGCCTGCTGACCTCAACGAGGACGGCGTCGTCAATGGGTCGGACCTCGCGATTCTGCTGGCCGGTTGGGGCGGTCCGTTCGGCGACGTCAATGGCGATGGCATAACCAACGGGCAAGACCTTGCGGCGCTTCTCGCGTCGTGGGGATAACAACGGCCTCAGAACGGAATCATGACGCCGCCAAAAAACATCGCGGTTTCAAGCCCCGGGTTGTCGCTGGTGCCAAAGAGACGACCATTGGAGAAGTGCTGCCAACGCGCACCGAAGATCAAACGCGATGGTCCTTCGCTGTATCGCCACGTCATGCCCACGCCGATGCGCGGCGTAAAATTGAACTCCGTCCCGCCCACCGGAACATCATTGCTCGAGAGCATCAGTCCCGCGCCGGCTTCAGCGAAAATGGAATAGCGATCACGATTGATGAAGTGCCAGCGAAGCATCACGTTGAACGCGCCTGCAATCGCATCGTCGATTTCTTGATCGAAAAACCAGGCGCCGAACTCCATGACCACTTCAAGGTCGTCAACGAGAAATGTGTGAAGGCTGAAGCTGGCGTTGTATTCACTATTGAGCGGAGACTCGCCGAACCCCGCGCCGGCGCCAATCGACCACCACCACGAGCCCTTGGCGCCGAACGTCGTGAGCGCGGCGACTTCGGCGACTTCCGGCTCGAGCGCGGGTTGATCGAGATAGAGTGAATCGTCCAGCCGCAACGACGCCCGATTGAGATCCACATCCGCCACAAGTGGCTGGACGGCGCACGAGCACAGAAACAACCAGGCTGGCATTGCAAAACGCAGGACGGGTCTGGACATGGCGGGAAGTGTACCGTTCAAGCAATACCGCTCAACCGACACGATCAAGCATCGAGACGCCAATGACCATGCAAGATGACATCACCCAGCTTCAGGAATCGCAACTCTTTCTGGATCGACGCCTCGACGAACTGAACGAGGCGATCCTGGACATCGCGACCCGGTTGCAGAGCGCGATCGATGCCCTTGCACGGATGGAATCTCGGATGAACGCGATTTCTGACTCGATTGCCGAAGGCGCGGCGCCGCCCGACGACGATGCGACATCGCCGCCTCAACTCGATTGAATTTTCTTTCAATCAGGGATTGGCCAGATCGCGCAGATTGCTCGCCGCGGTCGCGAGCTGAGTCGCCAGCGTGCGCCCGTCAGCGTTCAGCGCCGAATTCTTCGACGCCTCATCCGCAAATCGAACGGCGACTTGAGCGAACCTCGAAGCGGCTTCATTCAGCGGCGCCGGCGCTCCACCCTCGATCTGCAATTGAATGAGCTTGGGCTGCACTTCGCCAACGACGCGGAGCATTGCAACAATTTCTTCAAACACATTGGCGTTGTTGGCGGCGTTCGCCAACCGGCGCTGCGCCTGTGTCGCCATCGCGTTGCACATCGCCGTGAGCGAACGAACTTTGAGGTCGCGCGTCTGTGAAGGTGTTCCCAACGCTTTGGAGATCTCAGCGGCAATAAGAATGTTGGGCTCGCTCGCCAGCCAGTCACCCAGAGATCCGACCAAAGGATCGACGGCGCCTTGATTGATGGCTGAGAATCCCTGGCCCTTGTCAATCTGGTTGAGCAGTGTTCCGAACTCACGAGCGGCGCCGAATCGCACGGCGGCGCGCGGGTCCTGAATGGCGTCAACCAAAATGGTGCGCGCCGGATCCGTCGCGATGGCGCCGGCAATCGACATCACAATCTGCATCTGTTGCGCGTCTGGATTCTGCCCAACGATGCGCTGAATGGTCGGCATCACCTGCTGGCTGAAATAAAGACGAAACCCAACCGATGTCTCGCTGAGGGCCGGATCCACCAGACGATCGCGGGCGGCCTGTGCCGACGCCGCGTCTCCGGATTCGATGTTCCGGACATAGGAGTCGACATACGCGGAGATCGTCTGCTGGTCTTGAGACGACAGCGGCTGGGCGGAAAGAACGGCCGCCGACAGCGACGACTGGGCGAGCGACGGCGCCGCAAACGCAAACAGCGTCGCAAACAGGTAAACCAGAAGTGAAAGTGGACGTAGCATGATCACCGACATGAGCCGCAGGGTTGGGCGAATGGCTGTGCAGGGCATGGCAATCGGACGAAAAACGGGGCGAACCCCCACAAGTCGCCGACCGAGAATTCCGGGCGGACGGTAGCACCCGGTAGTGAGAGCGTCAATCAAAGCCGATGAATGAATCACTGCTCCAAATGCTTGATTCTCCATCCCCAAGGCCCATCGGTCGTGCAGGAGGAAACGTGACGGTACGCTGCGCCAGACGAGTCGAGATTCCCACGGAGATCCGGTGGCACGATGCTGCGCGGCTTGAACATGTTTGTCCTCATGGCGACGTCCTGGGCGTGGGCGACGCTGCTGGTCGTGGGCGGCGCCAGTCTGGCCGTCTCACCGCCAACCGGGCTGGGGCCATGGAAAGGCAAGATCGTTGTGCTGGCGGGCCTGGCCGGCGTCGCCGCGGGCGTCTTCGTCTTCGAGGTCATCGTCGCGGATCGACTCTTCCCCAAAGCACGACGGCCACTGACGCTTTCCGTCGAACTTTTCTCGGGCGCTTTCATGCTGATCTTTACGGCGGCGGCTGTGTTCGTCTGGGTGTCGGGCGTATGACCGCCTTCGGGCGCCTCGTATTGGTGATGCTTCTGGCATGCGGTCTTGGCGCGGTCGCCAACGCGCAGGATGACACCTCGACAGCGGGCCCGGCGTTGCCGATCACTCCTGACGTCATGGACTCGGCTGAAGCCCAGCGCGTGGCGGAACTCGCGGCGGATCGACTCGCGCGCAATGCCTTGATCTTCGTGCGCGGGCTCGAAGATCCAATGGCGGAGGACTATCGCGCCGTGGCGCTGACGTTGGAGGTCGCCGCCTCCGTCCGAACGAACGACCTTGAACTGTTGCGATTAATTCAGGAGGCGTGGTACGCCGCCGGCAACGACGCCAAGGTCGTCGAGGTCACCAAGAAAATTATTCAACTGGATCCGGACGACACGGTGGCGCAATTGCGTCTCATTTCCCACCGGATGCGCCAGTTTCAAAGCGTCGAAGATCGCCAGGCGGCGTACAACCGCTTGCTGGTCGAAGGCGCCGACGCGCTGGACGCGTCCGTACGAAGCCGGCTGGCCCTGGATGACGCGCTCTTGGCGCGCGAACTGGGCGATGAGGATCGGTTTGTGTCGCGCTTGACCATGGCGACGCAGCTCGACCCAACGAACAAGACCGCGGCAATGCTCGCGGCGACGTACACCATGGAGCGACTCGACGAGCCGCTGGCGCGTGTGGAAATGCTCGCCAACGTCGTGCTTGCCGATCCATTTGACCCGGCCACGCATAGCGGACTGGCGAACGAATTGATTTCCAATGGCGCGTTCGAAAGCGCGCGCCGGTTTTTCCAACATGCGGCGGCGCTCATGCGGATGCGCGGTCAGCAGCCGCCCAATGAACTGTTCCTTCGCGTGCTGTTGTCGACGTGGGCCGTTGAGGGTTCCCGCAACGTGCTGGACACGCTTGCCGAAAGTGAGCGCCTCGAGCGCTACACGGTTATCAAGCAGCGCGAAGCGGCGGAGCTTGCTGGCCAAGATCCGGACCAGGTTCCACCCTTTACGCCCGTCCCCATTAACGAATCGCTCAAACTCGCCGCCGGGCACGCCATTGGCGATCATGTGGTGGCGCAACAGGCGCTGGATCGACTCACCTTGATGACGTCCGCCGCCATTGCGGAACTCGAACGTTTGCGAGCCGCGCCGCCGGACGAGCGTCAAGGGATGTCAGCGGAAGAGTTCGCCGACTTGGCCCGCGAGTGGCGCATCAGTCTCCTTTGGAATCGACTTTGGACGGGTTTGCAGCTTGACGCCGCTGAAGCGTCGCTTGAGTTTGTCCGCGCCGAAGTCGACGCTGGTCTCATTCGACCCGAAGCCTTGCAACGGTTTCGCGGAATTCTTGCCGCCCAGCGAGGTGACATCGAGACTGCGAAGACGTTGTTAAGTCCCCTCGCGGCAAGTGACGCGCGGGCGCGTGTCGGCCTTGGAATCGCATTTGAGCGCGACGGCGACCTGCGAGGCGCCATGCGCGAATATGCCGCGGTGGCGCTGAATGACCCGGGCTCGATGCTCGGCATCTGGGCGCGCACGCGCATTGAGACATTGCTCGGCCAGACGCTGGAGCGGTCGGGCACGGCGCTGGCGCTCGAGAATTATTGCCGCAATTTTCCGCAGGAAATCGATCGCATGATTCGCGAGCCGCGATCGATGATGCATCTCGACGTTTCGCACCTCGGACCGGAATTGAAGCCATTCGAACGACTGCAAGTGCGCGTGAGCATCCGCAATGTCAGTCCGATTCCTCTCGCCATCGGCCCCGGCGCCCCGATTTCCTCGGAGCTCCTGCTGTCGCCACGACTCACGCTTGGTTCGAACCAGGTCATCGAACAGATCACGCCCGAGATCGTGGCGTTGAACAAACGATTGCGGCTTCTGCCCGGCCAATCAGTCGAGGCGACCATTTGGGCAGGACAAGGCCAAACCGGCGCCGTGAATGATCAGGCGTTGCTTTCATCAGCGCTCTTGCGCTGGCGCGCTGTGGAGGGGTTTGTCGTTGGGGCTGATGGCAGCTTTGTTCCATCGCCCCTTTCGCTCGCGGCAGATTCCCGCATCATTCGACGTCCCCCCGTCGAACTTCCTCCGGGCGGCGCCATCCGATTGCCGCAATGGGTGCAGACGTACTCCGGCATCGAACTGGCCAAGGTCTTGACCGTCGCGCCTGCGGCGATGCAATTCGTTCAAAGCCAGGGCGGCGACGAACTGGCCAAGACCGTGATTGACGGCTACACCTCGGCGCTCCTCGGACGTCTCCCCTCGCTCGATGCGTACCAACGTTCCATCGTGACGCAATTGCTTCCTTCGACCGCGACCACGGAAGAGTTCTTGCCGATCGAGGAAGAGCTTCGTGCGGATGACAACCGCTTCGTGCGCCTGACGTATCTCTTTGTGCGCACGACGTCACCCGACGATCCAATCTTCGAGATGTGCGTCGAATCAGGCGATCCGCTCGTGGAGACCGTCGCCAGTCAACTGCGCGAACGCATCCGGCGGATGGTGGAGCAGCGAACGACAGCGGCGCCGCAGAAGTAAACTCGTCGCGAACGCTTTACTTCAGGTGAACGCGCCCGCCGCCGCGCGTGATTTCGCCGAGGTGAAAAACAGTCTCGCCGTGCTTTGCAAGTTTCTGCGCGATCGAATCCGCAAAAGTCGGGCGCACAATCAGCACATAGCCGACGCCCATGTTAAAGACGCGCCGCATCTCTTCATCGCTGATGCGACCTTCTTTCTGCAGGAATTTGAAGAGCGCCGGGGTGTCCCAACTCTTGCGGCTGATGACGGCGTCCACCTTGTCGTGCAACGCTCGCTCAAGATTGCCCGCCAGCCCGCCGCCGGTGATGTGCGCCATGCCCGTGATGACTTTCTTCACGCGGTAGTCACGCTGCACGCGAACAATCGGCTCGACGTAAATGCGCGTCGGCTCAAGGAGCGCTTCACCAATCGTGCGCCCGCCGAAGTCGGGCATAGACTTGTTGAGATCAAGTTTGGAGTTTTCAATAATCGCGCGGACAAGTGAATAGCCGTTGCTGTGCACGCCGCTGGAAGCGAGACCAAGCACGACGTCGCCCGGCTCCACGCGCGTCGAGTCAATCGCGCGGGCCAGTTCCACGACGCCGACAGAGAATCCTGCAAGATCGATTTCACCGGGCGGATACACACCGGGCATTTCGGCGGTTTCGCCGCCGAGCAAGGCGGCGCCGGACTGCACGCACCCTTCGGTGACGCCTTTGATGATCTCGGCGAGTTGCTCCGGAACCACCTTGGCCGCAGCGATGTAATCCAGAAAAATCAGCGGCTCGCCGCCCTGCACGATGAGGTCATTCACGCACATCGCAACAAGGTCGATCCCGATCGTGTCCCATTTGTCCATCGCATGGGCCAGCTTGATTTTCGTGCCGACGCCGTCCGTGCACGCGATCAGAACCGGATCTTTGAAGTTGCGTTTGAAGAGCTTCTCGTTGTAATCCAATCGAAACAGACCGGCGAAGCCGAGATCGTTTCGCAGCACGCGCTGACCGTACGTGCGGCGCACCATGGCCTGAATCATGGAGGCGAAGCGGTCGCCCTCATCGATGGAGACGCCGCTGTCGGCGTAGGTCAAGCCGCGCGGCGACTCGCTCTTCGGCCGCGCCTTGTCGCGCGTCGAGTTTTTCTTTTTTTGAGGGCCGGCGCCGGTGCTCTTGGAAGCCATGATGCCGCCAGCATACCGGGACCGCGATGAGCCGCCGCCGCCACAACGCCGCTATTCTGGCACCGTGACCTTTCACCTCATCAACAACGTTCTGGAATGCTCCAGCGATCGCATCGTGGCCTCGCACACGGTCGATCCGTCCGTTGAATATCTTCAGGATCACTTTCCGACGTTCGCCGTGCTGCCCGGTGTGATGATGCTGGAGACCATGGTGCAGGCGGCGCGACGGCTGCTGAGCGATCGTGAGCCCGGCGCCGTTCGGCATGTGCTCGGCGAAGTTCGTGCGCTCAAGTACGGCGCCATGGTGCGCCCCGGCCAGACGCTGACGGTCGATGTCACCCTCCTCAAGGAATCCGAACCCGGTGTCTACGACTTCAAAGGCAGCGGCGTGGTGCGCGACGACACCGGCGAATCGCGAAACGCCGTCTCAGGCCGATTCGCCCTGCGCCCGCCTCGCGTTGGCGCCTTGAACAATGCCTGATTTCCGATCGCCGCAACGCTCAATGGGCGAAAGCCTCCGCTTTGCCGGAGTGCGGCCTGTCCCGTATCGTGTCGAACTTGGCACATAGTTCGATGACTTTTTCCCGTGAGAGGGCCCAATGAGCCGCGATGAGATCTTTGAAAAGGTGCAGGAAGTCCTGGTGGACGCCCTGGGTGTGGATGATGACGAAGTCACCCCGGACGCCAGCCTGACGGCGGACCTTGGCGCCGAGTCCATCGACTTTCTGGACATTGTCTTCAAACTCGAACAGGCCTTCGGTTTCAAGATTCAGCAGGGTGAACTGTTCCCCGAGAACGTGACGGAGAACCCCGAATTCGTTCAGGACGGTCGCGTCACGGACAAGGGCCTTGCGGCGCTGAAGCAGCGCTTGCCGCACGCGGATTTCTCGAAGTTTGAGCAGAATCCGGAAGTGACCAAAGTCGCGGAGATCTTCACGGTCAACGCCGTCGTCAACTTCGTGGACCGCAAGCTTCAGACCGTCGAGAGCTAAGCCGCGACCACGCGTGATGGAGGCGCCGCCTGATGCGCTGGTGCTGGATTGATCGAATCATCGCGCTGACGCCGGGGCAACGTCTGGTCGCTATCAAACACATCGGCCTCGGCATGGAGCCGCTGTTCGAGCACTTCGCGGCGGACGAACAGGCTGGTCTTCCCGCGCAACCCCTGATGCCCGCGTCGCTCATCGTCGAGGGCATGGCGCAGACGGCTGGCGTGCTGGTCGGGCATGCGGGTGGCTTCAAGGAAAAAGTGATACTGGCGAAGGTGAGCCGCGCGGAAGTCAGGCGCGATGCGACACCGGGTTGCACGTTGCGCTACACCGCGACGATTGAACGCATGGACGACATGGGCGCGGCGACGCAGGGCGTGGTGGAGCTTGCCGATCCCGGGCCGTGTGAGATGGGTCGAGAAGCATCAGCAGGCGGTGGCACGGGCGTCCCGCCCGTGTGCGCGCCATTCGAAGAAATTGGCCGCATTGATTTGATGTTCAGCCATATCGATCGCAATCTTGCGGGTGTGCAATTCCCGGAGCACAACTTTGTGTTCAGTGATTCGTTTCGGACGCTGCTGCGGCAGAGCGGGGTTGAAGTCGATTTTTGATCGGGTGGCGTGGTTCGCTCGTGCTGTGAGAGAGCCACGGTTTGTCGTTCAATGAAGTACACCACGTGGCACTGCCCTTCGGGCCGTAACACGGCGCCCGGCACACAGCAGAATGGTGCCGTGGTCTTGACTGTCCTCAGTCAAGGCCACGCATTCATTGAACTTTGACATCAAGTCGTGGCCTTGTCCGAAGACGAACAAGACCACGGCACCCGATTTCATTAGACATTAAACAGGAAGTGGCACACATCCCCATCCTGCATGATGTAGGACTTGCCTTCGGCACGCATCTTGCCGGCTTCTTTGATCGCTTTCTCGCTCTTGTGGGCCGCGAGTTCATCCACTTTGTAAATCTCGGCGCGGATGAATCCCCGCTGGATGTCGCTGTGAATCGTGCCCGCGGCTTCCGGCGCTGATTCACCAATGCGAATCGTCCAGGCGCGCACTTCCTTCGGACCCGCGGTGTAAAAGCTTTGCAAGCCGAGCAAGCGGTACAGCGCCCGCGCCAGCGCCGGCAGCGCGGGCTCGGAAATGCCGAGTCCATCGAGCATTTCAGCGCGATCCGCATCTTCGAGCTCTACCAGTTCCGCTTCAATCTCCGCAGAAAGCACGACGCTTTCCATGCCGTCGGCCTTCGCCTTTTCGTGCACCGCCTTCGCATGCGGCCCCTCGCCCGACACATCGTCTTCACTCACGTTGGCGACGTAGAGCACCTTCTTGGCGCTCACCATACCAAGCTCGCGCAGCACGGCCTGCTCATCCGGCGATGACAACTCCCCCGCCGCGAGCATGGCGCGAATCGGTCGACCGTCCTCGAGCACCGGCGCAATCTGTTGCAAGACGTTCAGCCGGTCGATCGCTTTCTTTTCCTTGCTGCGCGCGTTGCGCTCCGCCTTGGGCAACGCGGACTCGACCGTTTGCAGATCCGCGAGGATGAGTTCAGTCTCGAAGTCCTCCATGTCCTTCATCGCCGCCGCGGGCTGGCCTCCCGGATCAAAGCAGCGCACGACGTGGCAGAGCGCATCCACTTCGCGCACGCACGCAAGCACTTTGCCCGCGGTGCTGTCCCCCGCCGGGCCACTTGGCGACAACCCGGGAGCATCGACAAGGCGCAGCGTCGCGGGAATGAGCTTCTGCGTCGGAATGAACGACGCGATGAGGTCAAGCCGGGGGTCCGGGATATCTGCCACGCCGACGGTAGCCTTCATTCCGCCGCCGCCCGTCTCGACGCCTCCGGCGCCGCTGGTGAGCGCACGAAACAGCGTCGTTTTTCCGACGTACGGCAGGCCGACAATTCCAACTTCCATCCGAGGGGGCTCCTTCCGGCGTGATTGAACGCGGGAGCGTAGCCGCCACCGGTGCGGCGTCAATCGGCGAATTCGCCCCAAGTCACGGGCTGTGCGAGCGCCCGCTCAAGCCGACGCATGTACGCCTTGTGCGAAATCTCAGCACAACCGAAGCGATCGAGATGCGGATTTGGCAGCTGCGTGTCAAAGAGCACGAATCCGCGCTGCTGCAAATGGTGCGCGAGTCGAATCAGGCAAACCTTGCTGGCGTCCGTACCGTCAAGCGGATGGCGTTCACCGCCCGCGAGCCGCGCCAGTGGTCGTGAGAACATCGACTCGCCGCAGAAGAGACCGCCGATGGCGATCCCATAGATCCCGCCGACCAGCACCTCTTCGCTGGAATTCGGATCCGTGCGCCATGCCTCCACACTGTGCGCATGCCCGGCGTCGTGAAGAATTTGAAACCAGTGGGCGATGTCTTCGTTGATCCACGTTTCGGGATCATCCATGCGTGGCGCCGCGCAGCCGCGCACTACTCCGGCAAAATCCGTGTCACTCCGAATATCAAACCATTGCGCATTCACTCGCCGTCGCAGTGAGCGCGGCACATGAAAACTCCCGGCCGGATCGCCCAATTCAATCGGGAAAATCCCACGGCGCGGCGCGTGATAAAACCCGATGAACCCGGAGTCCGGATCCGCCATCGGAAACGCGCCCTGCCGGTACGCGGCGAGCAGCCCATCGATAATCACGCGAGATTCTGACTGCACTATCCAATCCTATACGTGACGCGCCGCGGCTTGCCTTGGACTTGCAGGTACGATTCAAAAATGCCCAATTCGCGGCGCCTCGGAGGATTGTGATGCAGATATCTCGAAGACTGGCGATTTTCTTCGCCCCGCTGATTTCGGCGGCGGCGGCTTTGGCCCAACCCGCGGATCTCGTGGTGCGAAATGGCCTCGTCTGGACGGGCGAATCAGCCCAGGCGCAGGCTCAGGCATTTGCGGTTCGAGACGGCAAGTTTGTTCGTGTCGGCAGCGACGAGGACATGCAGGACCTGATCGGGCCGGAAACGGTCGTGGAGGACGCTCAGGGCCGCCGCGTGCTGCCGGGCATCATCGACACCCACGTGCACCTCATGAACGGCTCGATGAGCTTTGGCTGGCTTGATCTGCGACCCGCTGTGAGCCGCGAGGACTTTCTTCGGTTGGTGCGAGAGTATGCGCTGACATTGCCTGAGGACGATTGGGTCATCGGCCGCAGTTGGAGCGCCGAATCGTGGCCGGACCCCACCCCCCCCACACCAGACGAGATCGACGAAGCCGCAGGCGGGCGCCCGGCGTTCTTCATTCGAATGGACGGACACAGCCTCATCGCGGGCGCCGAGGCCATTCGGCTCGCCAACGTCACACGCGATAGCCCGGCTGACCCCCCGGGAGGAAAGATCGGTCGAAGCCCGGACGGCGCGCTCACCGGCGCGTTCTATGAACAGGCCATGGGAATCATCAGAAGCCAGGCGCCGCGAATGTCCCAGGCGCGCGTGCGCGAACTTTTCTTGCAAGCGATTCATCATTTGAACAAGAATGGCGTCACGCAGGTTGGCGCCATTGACACAAAGAGATTCGTCGAATCGCACATCAAGCCCGTGGATGATGCGGGCGACCTGACCATTCGCGTCGGTGTCTCGCTCACTGGCGGCGGCGATGATCTTGATTCGTGGATTCCAATCCTCGAATGGGCAGATCAGACGCGCACCATTTCTGATCGATTGACGATTCTCGGTTTCAAGGGATACATGGACGGCGCTCTTGGTTCGCGCACGGCGTGGATGAACGAGCCGTTTCTCGATGATCCACATGACCCCGACAATGTCGGTTTCCCGCTGGCGGCAGCCGAGAATGGAACATTGCCGGAGCTCATCAAACTTGCCGCAAAAATGAATCTGCAGCCCGCTGTTCATGCAATCGGTGATCGAGCCAACAACACGCTGCTCAACTGGTACCAGTTCATGGGGCCGAATCGCTGGTTGATTCGGCCGCGCATCGAACATGCGCAGCACCTGTCGCCAGCCGACATTCCGCGCTTTGTGCGCATGAGTGTGATTCCCAGCATGCAGCCGTATCACAAGGCGGACGACGGTCGATACGCCGAGGAGCGTCTTGGCCCGGATCGCATTCAAAGCAGCTATGCGTTCCGCAGCCTGTATGACAGCGGCGCCTATTTGTCCTTCGGGAGCGACTGGCCGGTGGTCTCGTCCAACCCGTTCCTCGGCATGCACGCGGCAGTGACGGCGCAAACGCTTGGCGACGCTTCATTCGTGCCGGAGCAGTCGCTCACCATCGAAGAATCACTGAGGTGCTACACAGTCAATGCAACGTGGGCGCTGCACACGCCGGGACAAACCGGCATGATTCAGCCCGATCACTTTGCCGACTTCATTGTGATTGATCGCGATGTGCTCAGCATCGACGCGGACGACATCAAGAATGTTGTCGTTCTTCAGACCTGGATGGGCGGGCGGATCGTGTACGACGCCGCGGCTGAGGAGAACGAATGAAACTGTGCGCGCCGTTCGTTTTTCTCGCGCTCACGCTCACCATCGCCTCCGCGTTTCTTTGGGTGCGCACGGGACGCGAAGTCCTGACAAAGCGCGTGCGCATCACCGAGATCGAACGTGCGCCTGACACGGATGATTTTCTCGACATCGCTCGGGCGGACGACGACGGCATGGTTCGAGAAACCAGGCGAGACGAAGGATTTTGGTTCGGACTCCTTCCCAGCGGGTATCCGCGCCCGGGCGCCTGGTCGCCGGCGCCCGAATGGGCTTCGGTCCTTTCGATCGTGGCGCCGGCGTGGTGCATCGCGGGCGGTGCGTGCCTCGTCTCGCGGCGGCGATTCCACAATGAAAAAAGCCCGGAAGAATGACCTCCGGGCCTTTGATCAGTTTCGCTTCAATCGCTCTTCGACGCGCCGATCAGTTCGACCATTGCGCCAGCAGTTCGGCGAGATCGGAGCCGTTGACGATGCCGTCATTGGTCAGATCGCCGAGGCCGCAGGACGTGTCGAGCCACTGGGCGAGCAGCGTGGCAAGATCAGAACCGTTCACCAAGCCATCCTGATTCGTGTCTCCGGACGGATTGTCACCGGTGATGCGATAGATCGTGCCCTGGAAGTAGCTGATGATGTACAGCTCGCCGTCAGCGTCGCGCGCGTAGCTTGAGATGTTGAATTGACCAAGTTCGCCGGAGTGATCAACCACGTCTGCCACGGTCGCTTCGCCGTCCTGATCAATGTTCAAACCGAGCGACCACGTGCGGCCCGTGGAGAAGTCACCGAAGAAATAGCGGCCGCGGTTCGCCGGCATGCTGCGGCCGCGATAGACGTATCCGCCCGTGATGGACTGCGCCGTCGGCTGATTCACGACGTGAATCGGATCGACCAACGTCGGGTCGGTGCAGGAGCAGCCGACATCGTTCGTCAGGCACAACGTGCCTTCTTTGCAGTCCCAGCCATAGTTGCGGCCGCTGGCGCCCGCAGGCTCGTAATCGATCTCTTCCCGGGCGTCCTGACCGACATCGCCGATCAGCATCGCGTTTGTGCCGCAAGGGCCGACGTCGAAGGTGAACTTCCACGGATTGCGGATGCCCCACGACCAGATGAGATCTTCACCGGCGGTTCCGACGAAGGGGTTGTCCGCAGGTACGGAGAAACCGGAGCCGGCGCCGCCGGAGACATCCATGCGCAGGATCTTGCCAAGGAGGCTGTTGATCGACTGCGCGTTCTCGAATGGGTCGTTGGCGAGACCGCCGTCGCCCATGCCGATGTAGAGCATGCCGTCGGGGCCGATTTCAATGTGTCCACCGTTGTGATTCGCAAACGGTTGGCTGACCGTGAGCAACACTTCACGCGTGCTCGTGTCGATCAGAAGCGGATTGCCAGGCATGTGCTGATACCGAGCAACCTGTGATGTGCTGGCGCCGATCGTGCTGGTGTGGCTGATGTACAGGCAATCGGAATTGGTCGCGCCTTCGAGGCCGTAGTTCGGATCGAACGCAAGGCCAAGGAGGCCTCGTTCATTCGCGGTGTCGCCGATGACGCCAGCGAGTGAGGCGAAGGTGCCGCCGAGCGCGCCATTTTGAATGATCCGAATGATGCCGTTCTGCTGAACGACGAACTGGATGTCCGGGTCATTCGGATGCTGCACCATTTCCAGCGGTGAGGTGAGACCGGTCACATAGGTCACTCTCCCGATCGGCGCGGACTGCGCCATCGCCGTCGAGCCAGCAATGCACAAGGCCGCTGCGGCCACGATCCCACTCATACGAATCATGCGACTGATCTCCTTCCATCGGCGACGTGGTGACGCCGCGAATATGCGTATCTGATGGCCACTCCACCTCGTTGACGCCGGGCTATCACCCGAAACGGCCTGGTCACTCCATTCTCGATCAAGTCCGAGAACTGATGACAACAACCGCGTGCGAACGTCATCGGCGTGAAACGCTCTCCTCTAGACTCAGAGCGTAGCCTCGGGCCTCGCGCCGGCAAAGCCGGAAATGGCGAACTTCGCGTGTTGCGCGAAACAAGATCCATCCATTGGGCCGATTCGAGGGCTGATGACCTATTCTTCATCTCGCCTCGCCACATTCACGCATTGAACATGCGTTGAACACCCTTTCGACCCCAGCAGACACCCCGTGACGAAAAAGCCCGCGCGAAATAACGCCCGAAAACACACGAACCGCGATTCGCGATCGGTCTCGCTGCAAGTCCTGCCCGATGCGCCGTCGGATTCGCGGCCGAATCAGATTCGTAAATCGAAAATGGGGCCACGCCGTGCCGCAGTCCTGATTCTCGTGCATGTGCTGATTCTGGCCCACATCATTCAATGGAAACTCACGGGCAGCACCGTCAGTCCGGTCGAGCCATCGGAATCGATGTACACGCTCGAGCAAGGCCTCGTGAACGCCGGTTTCATTTTCTTCGCCGTTGCCATTCTCTCGACGCTTATCTTCGGCCGCTTTTTCTGTGGCTGGGCGTGTCACGTCGTCGCGCTGCAAGACTTGTGCGGCTGGATGATGAAGAAACTCGGTGTGCGACCGAAGCCGTTTCGCTCGCGCCTGCTCATCATTTTTCCGTTGCTGCTTGCGCTGTACATGTTCGTATGGCCGACCGTGAAGCGCGTCGCCGTTGTACCGCTCTTCCGCGATCTGGAATGGAATCAGGCGCTGGCGATCATCGGGGCGCCTCCCGCATTTCCCGGATTTCACAACGATCTCATCACCGATGATTTCTGGGCGACGTTTCCGACAATCTGGGTCGCTATTCCGTTCTTCCTGATCTGCGGCTTCGCCACGGTGTACTTCCTCGGCGCCAAGGGATTCTGCACGTACGGATGTCCGTACGGCGGATTCTTTGCGCCGGCTGACAAAGTCGCGCCGGGGCGCATCATTGTTGATCACGACAAGTGCCACCAGTGCGGCCATTGCACCGCTGTTTGCACCTCAAACGTGCGCGTTCACGAAGAAATTCGTGAGTACGGCATGGTCGTCGACCCCGGCTGCATGAAGTGCATGGACTGCGTGAGTGTATGTCCAAACGACGCGCTCTCGTTCGGCTTTGCGAAGCCTGCTGTGATCAAGGGCCCTCCCAAAACGGCGCCGCCAAAGCGAAAATTTGATCTGACCTGGCCGGAAGAAATTGCCTGCGCCATCATTCTGATCGCGTCGTTCTTCGCATGGCGCGGCATCTACGGCGTGGTGCCAATGCTCATGGCGGCAGGAATCAGCGGCATCACCGCGTTCATCGCCTGGAAATTGTGGCGGATGGCGCGCGATCGCGATGTGCGCATCATCGGCGCGCAGCTCAAACGGGCTGGCCGAATCAAGCCCGCGGGCATCGTCTTTGCGGCACTGGCCGGGCTTGCTCTCGTTGCGACGGCGCATTCTCTTTTCGTTCGCTACCACTGGTGGCGCGGTGATCTGATTGACGCAACGGTGCTGGTCGCGCGCAATGACGCCTTCAATCCTGATCCTGATGCTGTTTCTGATGAAATGAAATCGCGCGCCCGCGAAGCGCTGAAACATTACCACCTCGCCAGCGGGTTCCAGAATGGCGGCGTAGCGCTGGCCGAGACGCCGAGCGTGCAAATGCGATCAGCGTGGCTCCACCTGGTCGCGGGAGATCGAAATGAAGCGGTCAAGACGCTGCAGGACTTGGATGACCGATTCGGATACGCCGATACGCGCACGCTCGACCTCGCCTCTATCCTCGCGTTTGACGGTCGCGAAGAGGAAGCGGTGGCGTATCTGGAGGACGTGCTCAAGGACCAGCCAACCTTCACGCTCAGCCGCAATCTTCTGGTTTCAGCGCGTCTCTCACGCGGCGAGACCGAAGCCGCGATCACCGCGCGGCGTGAAGCCATTGATCCCAATGACCGTAATACGCTGCGACAAGCTGCGGCGTATGCGCAGCTCGGTGGGCTGCTACTGCAATTGAATCAGGCGGATGAGGCGGCGCCGGCGCTGCGCCGTGCGTCTGAGTTGTCGCCGGACGATGCGTCGATTCAGAACGACTATGCCGTGGCCCTCTTTCTCATCGGAGACCGGGACGCCGCCGTCGAGCACATGCGCGAAGCGGCGCGACTGTCACCCAACGATGCGCTTGTGCACGTGCGCCTCGGCCAGATGCTGATGCAGCTCGGGCGTCAAGCGGAAGCGCAGCAAGCCATGGACGACGCTCGACGCATTGATCCGTCGATCTTTGAGCCGGCGCCGCGGTAGCGCATTCGGTTCAGCAAGAGCCCCAATTGGCGAGCAGTTGCGCGAGGTCTTCGCCATTGACGGAGCCGCTGCCATCGATGTCTGCCGACCCAGACATTCCCCATTGCGCGAGCAAAGTCGCAAGGTCATCACCGTTGACGAATCCGTCGCCGTTGAAGTCCGCCACGCACGGCGCTTCACCGGGCGCCTGGATCATGCCGGAGACTGACGCCAGAGCGCCGGGTTTGAACAGTCCGATCGTTCCCATCGCCTCGACAGGCGGCGCCGTTGCGATGAAACTGAAGTTGTACATCGTGCCCCAACGAATCGCGTTGGCGTTCGGCATCGTCGCGAAGTCTTCCGTCGCCCATGTCACGGCGCCCGAGCCTTCGGCGCCGGCCCAGTCGGCGCTGTCGATCGCTTCCCCTGAGTGATAATCCACATCGTGGAATCCGAGATCGCTGACGTGCACGCCGCTCGGAACCGGGACGGTGAATGAACCGGCGCTGCGGTCGCAATTCATGTTGTACACCGCGTAGTCATAGCGCCAGTCGCCATCGCCGATGTCGCTGACTCGCGACGCCACGATGAACCGGCCACCACCTTCGCCTGTGGCGTCAACGTGCGCCATCGAAACGCTCGGGTCAATCGCAGCCCAGCCTTCGATCATCGTCGTCATCGGCGTCGTCGAGCCGACGAAATCGACCGGCGTATTTGGCATGAATCCGAAATTCGCAATATCGAGTTCGCGATACGACACATTGTTGTTCGCGGCGCCGGCGGCGGCGTCCTGCGGATGAATGTACTGGCCTTCCACAAACCAGCGAGCACCGGCATTCATGGCGGGCAGGATGTCCGTTTCCGCCACCTGAATGCGCGAGCGAATTGTGGAGGGGGTCGATCCTTCCGCCACGCTGTGCGGCCACGCAAAAGCGCCCGTCGTCGCGTTCACTTCCGAGCGCGGCCCGAGCAGTTGCGAGTTCGCATTGAGATTGACGCTGTACGGATCGGAACATCCCGGCGCGAGATAATTCAGACAAACAGGGAATGGATTCTGGCAAACGCCGCACCCCGTGTCCTGCTGAACGGCGCAGAACCCATGCTTCACCCACGCCATGCCGACTTGCTGCAGCACGCCATCTTTGAGTCGATACATGTTCTGCGCAATGACAGGGTGCTGGAATCCTTCTTGAATCCAATCGAGATTGACATCGCCTGCATTTCCTGCCGTCGTGCCGACGGAGAACGCATGAATGCCGCCACTGGCGCCCCAGTAGCCATTGGCTTGCAATGAGCAGACCCAGACGTCGGCGAACGATCCGCCTTCATCACCAGCCGGCGCCAAGGCCGCCGGTGACAAGACTGCCGCGGCGAGCAATGCCCGTTGAATCAACACATTCATCTTTCGCTCCTTCAATCACTGAGCGCACGGAGCGCGTTCAGCATGAGCCCCAATTGGCGAGCAGTTGCGCGAGATCCGCGCCATCCACCGCGCCGCTGCTGTCGAGATCCGCCGCGCCGCCCATCCCCCACAGTGCCAGCAAGGTGGCCAGGTCCGCGCCGTCAACGATGCCATCGCCGTTGAAGTCCGCCGCGCACGGCGCTTCGCCCGGCGCCTGGACGGCAGCAGTCACACCAACTGGTGACCCTGTCTTGAACAGTCCAATCGTTGCATTTGTCGTGACCGGAGCAGCGTTCGCATCAAAACGGAAGTTGTACATGGTCGACCAGCGCAGCGCATTGGCCATCGGATCAATATCGAAACTCGTGGTGGACCACGTCACGGCGGAATCGCCTTCGGTCGCGGCCCAGTCGGCGCCGTCGTAGAGCTCGCCGGAGTGGTATTCCGCGTCATGGAAACCGACGTTCGAGAGATTGGCGCCGTCACCGACCGGCACACTGAACGAGCCGGCGGCGCGATCCGCATTCATGTTGTACACGGCGTATTCGTAATGCCATGTGCCATCGCCGTTGTCGCTGGCGCGTGAAGCGACGATCAATCGCCCGCCGCCTTCGCCTGACACCTCAATGTGTTCGACCTGAACGGTCGGATCAATGTCGGCCCAGCCTTCGATCATCGCCTTCATCCCGATCGTTGTGCCGATTGGACTGACGGAGGAGTTGGGCGTGAACGAAAACCCGCCGATGTTGAATTCGCGGTGGCTTGCGTTGTTGTTGTCAACGTTGGCCTGCGCATCCTGCGGGTGGACGTACTGGCCTTCGACGAACCAGCGGGCGCCTTCGTTCTGCGCCGGATTCACATATTCATCGCGCACTTGAAGGCGCGATCGAATGACCGCCGGGACGCCCGGATCACCCACGGCATGCGGAAACGGAAAGACGCCAGTTGTGGGATTCACTTCCGAACGAGGGCCAAGTCGAAACGTCGTCGCATTCAGAGCAGCGTCATACGGATCGGAGCACCCCGGCTTCAGGAAACTCAGGCAGCCGCCGGAGACCACGCAGGCGCCGCACCCAATGTTTTGCTGCACCGCGCAGAATCCATGCTTGAGCCATGACATGCCCACTTGCTCGAGCACGCCCTCTTTGAGGCGGTACATGTTCTGGGCAATCACCGGGTGCTGGTTGTTGGTGTCCACCCAGTTGAGATTGACATTGCCGGCGTTTGCCGACGTTGTGGCGATCGAAAAAGCATGGATGCCGTCGGCTTGGCCCCAGTAGGCGGTGGATGGCAGATAGCACACCCAGACGTCTGGCATGGCGCCGCCCTCCGTCGGCGCATGTGCCACGGGCAATGCATCGCGCGGACCGGCCGCGGTCGAGATCGCCGCCAGCGCGCAGGCCAAGACTGCTATTCCACTCATTCGCCCCATAGGAATCATGAATCACTCCCGATGCGATCACTTCGCAGCGACGTGCACTCGGCGCCCCGTTGCACGACCAACTCTCTGCCGCAAGGACACTTATCGTAAACGAGCGGAGTCCAGAAACATAGACCCATTCGTCAAATTAGGGAGTTAGACCTACGACCGGATCGTATTTGGCGAGGGTAAAAAAAACACCGCCGGGAACTGGTCCCGGCGGTGTCGATCAATCAGAAATTCAAACCCTCAGTCGAGGATTCTGCGGACGGTTTAGCAGCCGCCCCAGTTGGCCAGGAGCGCAGCAAGGTCAGCACCATTGACTGTGCCGCTGCCGTCGAAGTCGGCTGAGCCGGGGCCGCCGAACTGGGCCAGAAGGTTCGCCAGGTCGGAGCCATCCACGAAGCCGTCTCCATTGAGATCGCCCGTACAGATGCCTTCGCCGGGCGCCTGAACCGCGACCGTCATGTTCGAAGGCGAACCTGGCTTGAAGAAGCCAACCGTGGCGTTCGCCTGCACCGGAGCGGCATTGGCGATGAAGCGGAAGTTGTACATCGTCGCCCAGCGAATCGCGTTGGCGTTCGGGTTGGACGCGAAGCTCGTCGTCGCCCACGTCACGGCGCCGGCGCCTTCGGAACCGGGCCAATCCGTGCCGTCGTAGATTTCACCGGAGTGATAGTCGACGTCATGGAAGCCAATGCTCGTGGCGTTCACACCGTTTCCGACCGGGACACTGAAGCTGCCCACAGCGCGGTCCGCATTCATATTGAACACGGCGTACTCATACGACCAGAAGCCGCCACCGAGCTCTTCGGCGCGAGACGCGATGAAGAAGCGACCGCCGCCAGTGCCGAGCAAGTCAATGTGTTCGACCTGCACGGATGGGTCGATGTCGCCCCAGCCTTCAATAATCGTGCGCATGCCGACGGTGCCGCCGATCGGGGGAACTGCGGCGCTCGGACCATAGTTGTAGTTCTGAAGAGCGACTTCGCGATAGCTCGCATTGTTGTTGTCGAGCGAAGTGGCCGGGTTGTTGTCGGGAACCGCGCCGGCGTCCTGCGGGTGCACGTACTGGCCCTGCATGAAGTAGCGAGCGCCCGGATTCATCGCCGTATCAAGATCATTGATATCGACCTGCAAACGTGATCGAATCGCGGACGAAACGGAGCCACTGCCAACCGAGTGCGGCCATGCAAAGACACCGGTGCTCGGATTCACCTCAGAGCGCGGCCCAAGCAAATTGGTGCTCGCATTGAGATCAGCGCTGTACGGGTCAGCGCAACCGGGCTGGAGGAAGCTGAGACAGCCGCCGCCACCGGGGCAGTTTCCGCAACCACCAATGTTCTGTTGCAAAGCGCAGAAGCCGTGCTTCAGCCACGACATACCAATGTGCTCAAGAATGCCGTCCTTCAGACGGTACATGTCCTGAGAAATCACCGGATGCTGCGTGCCGTTCTGAATCCACTGCAAGTTAATGTTGCCTGCATTTGCGGACGTCGTGGCGATGGAGAACGCGCGCTTGCCGCTGTTCGTTGCCCAATAGGCCGTCACAGGCAGCGTGCAAACCCACACGTCGGGCGATGCAATGCCTTCCGGGGTGGCTTCGGCGTCCACCGGGGCGCGCGTGCTCAACGATTCAGCCGTCGCCGTCATCGCCGTGAACGCGAGCCCAAAGGCGGCCGTTCCCGCCATTCCGATTCGAATCATCTTCTTCATCGATTTCTCTCCAATTGTTCTCGATGGTCTACCCCGCGACGAGGCCCAACCGCACCGATGCCGTCCGCGCAGGATGATCTAGTATTCCAACACCATCCTAACACACGGCCTGCCTCGTACAATCACTGATCCCCAGAAAGAACAATTCAAAGCGATTCTCGGACTATCAAGATCGCTAGCGATCAACTGCCTTATGCGGGACATACACACCAAGAATCCCGCATTACTTCGCTGAAAACCATTATGAGACGTTCGTCCGGCTTCGAATCACCGCGATGCTTGAATGCCTGACCGCCGCATGACCACACCTCATTCCAATCAGGCACGCGTCGCCCTCGAAACCACGCTGCTCGCCCACGGCGTGCCCCGAAGCGGCGCCCTTGAATTTGCCCACGAGCTTGAAGAAATGGTCCGGTCGCGAGGCGCGGCGCCGAACACCATCGGCGTCCTGCGCGGCAAGCCACTCATCGGAATGTCCCACGATCAGATCGCTGATTTCTTGTCCCAACCCGAAATCGCCAAAGCAAACAGCTCCAACCTTGGCGCCCTGATTCATCAGAGCCGCACGGCCGCGACCACCGTGAGCACCACGATCGAGCTGGCGCACGAACAAGGCATTCAAGTCATGGCGAGTGGCGGAATCGGCGGAGTCCATCGCGGAGCCGACCTGGACATCAGCGCTGATCTGATCGCACTCACGCGAATCCCGATGGCGGTGGTGTGTTCCGGTTGCAAGACTTTGCTCGATGTCGCCGCGACGCGCGAAGCGCTCGAAACCCTCGGTGTGCCGGTTATCGGTTTTGGGACGGATGTTTTTCCAGCGTTTTACCTGCGCGACACCAATCTTCCCGTCGATGCTCGATTTGACGACGCGAGCGACTTGGGAGTTTTTCTGTCTTCAGAACTCGTCAGAACTGGGCGCGGCGTGGTCGTGTGCCAACCGGTTCCTGCTGACGACGCGATCGTGCGCGACGATTGGAATCGATGGCTCAATGGGGCGGAAGAACGCGTCGCAAATGAAGGCGCCACTGGGCGCGATGTCACGCCGCGCATTCTCAAGGCGCTGCACGACATCTCGAACGGCGCCACACTTCGCGCCAACCTGTCATTGGTCAAAGCCAACGTCGGACTCGGCGCCGATCTTGCCGTTGCGATGTCGCGCGCTCGGTTGTGAATGCTCGAGGCGCGTTAGCCCGTCCATGCAGCGAGCAACTGCGCGAGGTCCGAGCCGTTCACCACGCCATCGCCGTTCAAATCCGCTGAACCCGGTCCGCCGAACTGCGCCAGCAAGGTGGCAAGGTCTGAGCCATTGACGAACCCATCGCCATTGAGATCCGCAGGATTGCCGATCTGAATCGAAAAGGCGCCATCACGACCGTCGGCAAGCGTGCCTTCGAAAATGATCCACTTGCCGTTGTCGCTCATGACGAAGGCGTCTTGTCCGCTGGCAATCGTGTCGATGATGACACCGTCAATCATTGTGACGCCTTCCTGGACCAATATTTGATCGTTGAGGAATAGGCCGGTGTCGATGTCAGTGTTGGGGTCGTCCCAGTCACCGTACCACAGCACGTCGCCGGCGTCACTGATTTGCACAGGGCCGCTGCCGGTTCCAAATGACGTCAAAGCAAATCCTGGAATTCCCGGCGGGGTGTCGCCTTCCCGCATGAAGACTGCACCGTTCGCGATGATCACTTCGTCGTCGGCTGCATCACCATCGAGGTTCGCCTTGAAGACCGCGACGCCACTGTTGTTCATGTCACGTCCGCGGCTCGAAAGGATTTCGTAATTGCGCCCGGCGAGCGGCGAGGGAGAGCCCTCTTGCGCGATGAGCGTGTTGTTGATGTAAATCACACCATCCGTCGCCGTGTTTCCGGCAAGGTCAGCAAAGAACAGCACATCGCCGTTGTCATTGAAAGCAGAATCGTGCGGCCCGGTTCCGAAGTCGGCGACGGCTTCGACCTGCCCGCTGAGCACATCGCCTTCCTTCGCAATCACCATCTCGGCGCCCGTCATCGCATTCACCACGACGATCGCCCGGTCCACGCCGGACGGGAGCGCAATATCATCCATGGACGCGATGACCATGAGCTGATTGTTGTTGTTCACCTGGACTTCAAGAAAACCGACGTACGGCGTGTCGGGAGAGAACCCCGATGCGGTCGAGAAGTCGCCTTCCTGAATAATGAGATCCGCATTGAAGTAGACACCCGTGTCCTGATCGCTCGGCAGCATCTCGAGGAAGAGGTTGAATCCGCCGTCTCCTGAATTGTTGAGCGTGACGGAGTCGAACGAATTAATCAGTGCGCCCGGAGGACCGGACAAACCACCGAATCCCTCACGCAACACAACACCAGCGGCGTTCAACAGCACCGTATCCTGCTCCGTGTTGGCAAAATCCGTATCCGCTTCTATGAGCCAGTCGCCGTTGTTGTTGATCGTGACATTGTCAATTCGCGTGATAAGGCCGACGCCCGGCACGCTGTCACCTTCAAGCCTGATTGCGGCGTTGATGACGCCTGCGAAACTGCCTGCAAATGCCGTCGAGACCGTTGTGAACGCGACCGCCACGAGACTTGCGGTGTGAATCCCAAAGTTAAGATTGCGCCCCATTGCACTGCTCCTCAATTGCGATGCAGGAATGAATTGAACGCCTCACCGGGGCGCTCACATGAAATTGCTTCAGCCCCAGTGTACCTGCGATGCGCTCGACACCAAGAGCAAACTGAGAAACACGGCGCGATGAAACAACGTTCATGACGCCGCGCGATCGCGCCCGGGACACGTTGCGCAACATGTGGATACTTACTGATTTGAGTTCGGCGCCATGGCGCGCCACGCGGCGGCTTCTTCGGAGCGTCCGACTTTCTCGCAATACGTCACGAGCCGCGACGCCGTCGTCTGGGTGTACCGATGCTCGCGGCCGAGCGCGCCGTCGAGAATGGCGAATCCTTCCGATGCTGCTTCGATCGCCTCGTCGTATCTCTCTTCAAGCGCCAGCGCGCCTGCGAGCAGCGACAGGGAAACGCCGATCTCCGGATGATTCGGCTCAAGGTTCTGGCGCCGAATCGCGAGGACTTCTCGGAGCACACGTTCGGCGTCCTCAGGTTGATTCATTCGGGTGAGCACCAGTCCGTAATTCGACCGCGCCGTCAACGTGTATGGATGCTCCGCGCCAAATTGGCGCTCGTGCAATGCAACGGACTCTTCAGTTAAGTGGCGGGACGCTTCCATGTCGCCGAGCGATTGCAATGTCAGCGCCAGGCTCGCGATGGTCGCGAGATTCTCTTCAGATTCATAGGCGTCATTTCGCCGACGCGCCTCCAGCACTTGCTCGAAACAATCGCGCGCCTGCGCGAAATCGCCAATTCGATACGCGGCGTTGCCAAGAAAGTGCATCCGATCAAGTGTCTGCGGCGCCTCCGCGCCGACTACTCGCTCACTCCGCTCAACGAGGCCCACCAACATCGCATGCCCCTCGTCGTACCGGCCAAGATCAAGCAGGGCTGCCGCAACCTGCGTTTCAGCTTCAAGGGTCGCCGGATCGTCAGGCCCGTTCACGACGTGAAGCAATTCCTGCGTGCGTTCAAAAGCCACAAGCGCTTCTTCGTAGCGACCGAGACCGATGTACGCGTCTCCAAGCACTCTCCGAACCGTTGCTTCGGCGCTCGGACGAAGTTCGCGTTCCGTCCCAAGAGAAGCGGCGATGTCATCGAGCAGCGCACGCACGGTGTAATCATCTTCGGTGTTCTCGACAGGGTTGGCCGCCGCCATGGCTTCGGTCAAGATCGACAGAATCTCCTGCGCCTCGGCGCGCTCCGCATCCGCCGCTGCCCGAGCCGCCACGGCGCGATCTAGAAGCACCCCCGTCACGGCGAGCGCTGCAACGAGCACCACAAACACAATCGCGACCGACGACACCAGCGCTCGATTGCGGCGAGAAAACTTGACGAGCTGATCCCACGTGCTGGGTGGCCTCGCCAAAATTGGTTTGCTGTTGAGATGCCGCTCGATATCGGCGCCAAGTTCCGCAGCCGACGCGTAGCGCCGGTCTTTCTCTTTCGCGAGCGCCGTGCGCACAATCGTGTCGATATCGGCGCTCATCGTGTGCGAGAGCGTCCGCAGCGATGTCGGTTCGACTTCACGAACAAGCCGCGCAGCTTCGTGCAACATCTTCCCGCGCACATCGATCGGAAGCTCGCCGGTCAGTAGTTCGTACGCGATGACGCCGAGGGCGTACACGTCGGATCGTTCATCAACGGCGCGCGGATCACCGGTGGCCTGCTCCGGGCTCATGTACGCAATCGTGCCCACGAGCTGCCCGGTCTGTGTTTGCAACGTAAATTCCGAAGTGCCCGGCTCCACCAGTCGCCCAACACCGAAGTCCAGCACTTTGATGCGGCCATCTTTGGTGACAAACACATTGCTTGGCTTCAGATCGCGATGAAGCACACCCTGTTCGTGCGCATGCTGAACGGCGGAGCACAATTCGATGATGAGCCGCAACCTCTGCGTCACGGACAATTCATGGCGCTGGGCGAATTCCGTGATTGGTTCGCCGTCGACAAGCTCCATCGCAAAGAACGGTCGGGTGACGCCTTCCGCTTCAACACTTCCCGCATCGAAAATCTGCGCGATGCCCGGGTGATGGAGGCGCGCGAGAAGCTCCGCCTCCCGCGCCAGCCGCCGCGCAGAGACCTCGGAGCCGAAGCCCATCGAAACGACCTTCAGCGCAACAAGACGGCGCGGATGTTGCTGTTCGGCGCGGTACACCACACCCATCCCCCCGCTGCCGAGCACGCCGACGATTTGAAAATCACCGATGCGTTCGGGCGGCGATTCAAACGTTGATTGCAGAAATCCCGGCGTCTGAAGCGTTTCGAAGTCTTCGCGCAAAAGCTCTTCGACCTCGAACCGGAGCGACTCTTCACCGGCGCAGAGTCGCTGCAACGCTTCGTCTTGGTCCGAAGGGTTCAATTCCGCGACTTCATGAAAAATCGCGCGGATCTGTTCGTAGCGTTCCGGCGTCATTCGTTTGCACCAGTGTGCAAGCGCTGCTTCAGCCACGCTCTCGCCATGCGCCAGTCAAGTTGCACCGTGCGTGCAGAGACGTCCAGCGCGCGGGCCGTTTCTTCGACCGTCATGCCGGCCAGGAACCGGCATTCCACAATGCGGCTCTGGCGCTCATTCAATCGTTCGAGTTCCGCAAGCGCATCAGCCAGATCGATGGCGTCGGCGCCATCAAGCCCTGCTGCGCTTTGAGCCGCGCCGGTGAGTGTGACACGTGCGTAGTCGCCACCCCGCTTGTGCGTTCGCGCGGCGTTCGCGTGATTGATCAGCACTTGGCGCATGGCGCGGGCCGCCGTCGCCAGGAAGTGCTCGCGATCGACAAAATCATGCTTGTTGGCAAGCTTGAGGTACGCCTCGTGCACCAAGGCGGTTGGTTGCAGCGTGTGATTGGCGTGCTGATTCTGAAAGATGGCGCCTGCGAGCGCGCGGAGCTCCTCGTACACGGCCGCCGTGTCGGAATGAGACTCCCCCGGCGATTCTGAACGCCTCTCGTTCATGCCGAGTGCGATCGTACCCCGGTTGAGGGCGCGGCGGATCTATTCGTGGAAATTTCGGCGCGAGGCTCAGCTCCAGTTCGCCAGAAGCGCCGCGAGGTCCGAGCCGTTCACCACACCATCGCCGTTGAGGTCCGTCACTCCGGCGCCGCCCCACTGTGAGAGCATCGTCGCAAGATCCGAACCGTTCACAATCGCATCACCGTTGAAATCGCCAACGATCAGTTCAAGCTGCACACCATTGAGCGCGGCGCCGTCAAGCTCATCAGCGCCGGGCACGATGCCGGAGTGCGTATTCAAACGACCGTCAGCGCCGACCACTGCGATGTGCTGCGAGAACGTGACGAACTTTTCGTGCTGGCCCGGCCAGGCGCCGCCGATGATCTGCGCGCCTTCGGCCGATTGATCCACCGTTGCATACGACATTGTCGCTGGCGCGCCGGGAATCCAGCAGTACTGGGTTACGATGTATGTGCCGGGCTGAAGTTGCTTGAAGAACAGACACGTTTCGAGACCGTCGTTGAAGGTCACGAGGTAGTCATCAAGAAGCGTCTCGTCGTCACCGATGGTCGCCGGGTCGTTGGTGGACTCCAGCGCAGTGCCGCCGATGTTGCTCACGACGACCAATGTGGGATTGCCATTGAGGTCCAGGAGCGAGAAGTTGCCCGCGCCGTGCGCTGGATGCATTGAATTCCAGAAGCCGGTCTGATCGGCGGCGCCTGCATACGTTGAGCTTGGCCCGGCGCCCGCACTGCTGAAATCAATGTTGAACGATTGGGCGTTGGCCGCCGCAGCGAACATGCCTGAAGTCAGGGTGATGCTGATGAAAAGATTTTGCAGCTTCATCGTCCGGGCTCCCTTTCAATCGAAGATTCGGACCGCCCCCCGAACTGTCGCGTCATGGCGAACGCACGATGGCGCCGTCGCACTTGGCTTTTCACGCAATCAAGATTCCGATCGAACATCGCGTGAACGATCTATAAAGTCTAATCGACGCAGCTGAGAGTCGGCATAGAGTCATTTCCCTAAACAGGAGAGCCGCATGCTCAATCGAATCGAAGACCTGGGTGAAGATGTTGTTGGGTTCGAAGCCGAAGGCGTGGTCACGGCGAAGGACTACGAAGAGCACCTTGTGCCCGCGATCGAGCACGTCATCGAGAGCGGCGTTCAACCGCGCCTGCTGTATGTGCTGGGGCCGTCTTTTGAGCGGTTTGATATTGGCGCCGCTTTCGCAGACGCCAAAGTCGGGCTCAGTCATTTCTCGGATTTCGAGCGCATCGCCGTGGTCACCGATCGCGACTGGATCGAACATGCCGTGCGCGCGTTCGGCGTATTGACGCCAAGCCCCGTGCGCACATTTGAGTATGAATCGCTCGACGACGCCAAGGCATGGGTGAGTGACCACATCAAAAACGAATTTCAACTTGAAGTTGAACGCGACGGGGACACAGCGCACATCCACGTCAAGCTGCAGGGCTCCCTCGATCGCAAAGCCGAGGACGAACTCATCAGCGCCGTCAAAGCAGGCATCGGCGACGCCGCCGAAGTGCGTGTGCTGGTGGAAGCGTCAGACTTCCACGGCTGGAGCGACCTGCGCGCCCTCTGGCAGCACATCCGATTCATCGCCGGCCAGCGCGCCAAGCTCGAACGCGTGGCCATCGTCGGCGATCGAACCTGGCAACGCCGCCTCGCGGCGTCCGCAAAGCACATTCTGCGACTCGAAGCACGCTTCTTCGATGAGGGGAAGCTCCGTGAAGCGCAAGCATGGTTGAAAGGGTGAGCCGTGTCTCACGGCGATGGCAACAAGAACGTGTCACAAGAAAAAGGAAATGGGCGATACTGGACTTGAACCAGTGACCTCCTCGATGTCAACGAGGCGCGCTAGCCAACTGCGCCAATCGCCCTGATGGTCCCGGGCGGGGGTATGCCCGACCGGGGGCGAAAGTATACCGGGCCGACCGGGGGAAGCCAGCGGGAGATTTCTCGATGTTGGGGTCGCGGCAGCGCCGCCAGGGGTCGTTGATTGAATCAGCGTGGATGGCTCCGGGGAGGATTTTTTGCACATCTGCGGCGACCACTTGGCGATCAAGTGCAGCGCCGCGCGGCATGCGATGGTCTCGCCGTCCTTGCCTGCTTCCCAGGATTCGAAGCGAGCCACTTCCAGCAATTCAGTTTGCTTTGAGCAGCGCAGGCCAATTCAAGACGAGACGAACGCTGGAGCTGGTCGTCTCGGCAACTTCGGTGTTGACGGCGAAGGATTCCTCATTCGGAAAGACATCGAACTCCATGCTTTCGTCGTACTGATAGTCGAAGAGGGCTCGTCCGCTGTCGTGCACGAAGCCGCCGCGCTCTTCGCGCCAGGTGACGGCGATGAGGCTGTTGCTGCTCGAGACGTAGTACAGCGTTTCGCCGAGTTCCCCCCATTGCGGCATCTGTCCGCCTGAGAGTGATACGCGCCATCGCGCATCAGGCGCGGGCGCTGGAAGGCCCTCGGCACGCTCGCGCTCCCATCCGAACTGGAAGGGAACGACATACACCTGGCGCTGGCCCGATTCCATTCCCGTGTACGCAAGCCATTTGCCGTCGGGGGAGACGCGACCGTATCCCTGCTCATTCGGCGCGACGATGAGCTCAACTATCTCGCCGCCTTCGGCAGGGACGGCGACGATGTCGGCCTCGCCGGCAGAGATGAACGATCCCCGATGGCAAATGATCCACTTTCCGTCGCGTGTCCAATCTGTTGGCTGAAGGCTGGTTTCAACGGATGTTGCAGGGACTAGTAATCGCTCGGCGCCACCGGCGACACGACGAACGAGCAGCCCGCTATTTCTGCCACCCGACGCAAAGAGTCGGCCATACGCGATGTGCTCCCCATCAGGCGACCAGACGGGAGAGACCTCTGAGCCAGCCTCGAAGGTGATGCGCCGAGCAGCGCGGTCGGTGCTTGGCACTACTCCGTCCAGAGTCGACCAATCGGTTTCTTCGGTGTAGACCTGGTAGACCCAAATGTCGAACGTCGATTCGGATTGGTCGTTGGGGCGCCGCCCGCTAATGGCGACGCGGAGACCATCGGGTGAAATCGCAAGGCTGTTCTGGAGCATGTCCTCGACGAATGTCAGTCGCGGGCGTCCATCGGCCGTGATGGTTGTTGCGCCGGTGACTTCGCCGATGCCAGGTATGAGCGCCACCGAATTCTCTCTTTGTCGCGCCGGATCGACTCCAATGTGAACGAGCCGCCCCGTTTCCGACGCGCTGAATGCGTTGTGCCAGGTTGAGCGGTCGCCCGTGACGCCATGCACGATCGGGACTGGATCACCGGTGATGACGCCGGAGTCAATGTCAACCGGCGCGGCGACGATGGCGTCGTTGCGAAGGAAGAGAAGCTGGTCGCCGACGATCTGTCCGCCGAACGGCGATGAAATGAGTTGGGTGTTCACAGTTCCATCGAGCGAACCGAGATAGATCGCATCACTCTCACTGCGGTCGGGGTCATGGCTGACCGCGATGTAGATGAAGCGGTCGGTCCCAGCAATGGGCATGGGCCATCGATGGCTGGTGTGCCGAGTTGCATCCACGAGGGTGAGGGGCGTTGGCTCGCCGCCGCTGGCAGAGACTTTGAAGAGGCCCGTCTGATAGGAAGGACTGAAGACAATGGTGTCTCCGTCGA
This sequence comes from Phycisphaerales bacterium, assembly GCA_029260345.1. GTDB lineage: Bacteria > Planctomycetota > Phycisphaerae > Phycisphaerales > UBA1924 > OFTM186. The sequence goes on from JAJDDK010000007.1 coordinate 142,007, forward strand.
GCCACGCGCCGCCGCGACCGCCGCTCGCTTCGCACAGGGTCCGAACCATGCCGGTCGCAAGATCGAGCCGGCAAAGCCGGGATTCAGCGAAAAAAGCAATGGAGCGGCTGTCTGGGGACCAGAAAGGAAAGATCGCACGGTTGGCGCCTGCGAGGCGCCGCGCGTCCGCGCTCTGAAGGTCGCGCAGCCAAAGCCATTGTTCGCCCGATTCGTCGCGTGCGGCAAAAACAATGCGCGACCCATCCGGCGAAATTGTGGCGGGGCCGGCCAGATCGCCATAGCCAATGAACCGAGTCTGAGGCGCGGGCTCAAGTGATGCGAAGACGACGTCTTCGATTGACGCCGGCCTCATGAACCGCGTGGCGACAACCGCGCCGGCAACACCTAGCGCCGCAGCGAGGAATGCGACAACCACCATCGCTACGACGGGAGTGCGGCTGGCTGAGTTTTCAAAGAGCGCCTCGGCAGGTCGCTGCAACTCAATGCGCGCTTCTCCTATTGCCTGGAGGCGCTCGCGCCGATCGCGCACAAGGCATCGCTCAATCACGCGGCGCACATTCGTCGGTGTTGCGGGCGGCAAACGGTCGACATCAATTTCTTTATGAAGCACAGCGCCGATCGAGTCGCTGATCGTTTCGCCGTGAAAAGGCGAAACGCCGGTGAGCATCTCATAGAGCACCACGCCGAAGGACCAGATATCGGTTCGCTTGTCGACTTTCCTGCCGCGCGCCTGCTCGGGGCTCATGTAGGCGGCGGTGCCGAGGATCACGCCGGGAATGGTCGGTGAATGACGCGCCGGTGAAGTCAGCGTCGGGCTCTGGCTCAAGGCCGTTGCGGAGGAACTTGATTCCTCATCTGTGCGCGCCAAGCCAAAGTCGAGAACCTTCGCTTGACCATCCGGCGTGATGATGATGTTGCCGGGCTTCAGATCACGATGAATGACGCCCGCTTCGTGCGCGGCCTCCACGCCTGACGCAATCTGCACGGCGATTTCCAGAGCTTCGTCAAGGGGGAGCGAACCACGGTCGATGCGATCTGCAAGGGTCTCGCCTTCGACGAACTCCAGGACGAGGTATCGCGCGCCATCGAGTTCTTCGACACCATAAATCCCGGCAATGTTCGGATGATTGAGCGATGCGAGCGTTCGAGCCTCGCGCTCAAAGCGCGCCAAACGATCCGGATCGTGGGCGAGGAGCTCAGGCATGGCCTTGATAGCCACTGCCCGGTCAAGACGCGTATCACGGGCGAGGTAGACGACGCCCATGCCGCCGCGACCGATTTCTCGATCGATGACAACAGAGCCGATTTGTGCGCCGGGGGACAAACTCACCCGGCCATCGTACAGAATTGACTTCGATAAGAAGTGGTCCGCCGGGGGGAAATCCGGCGGACCACTGGATTGACTTCTCTTCTATTTACTGATCCGAATGCAGGAACGCGGTCAGCTCCAGTTCGCAAGCAGCGCGGCGAGGTCGGCGCCGTTCACGATGCCATCGCCGTTGAGGTCCGCGGCGGCGTTGCCGCTTCCCCATGCCGCGAGCAGCGCGGCGAGGTCCGCGCCATTGACGATGCCGTCGTTGTTGAGGTCGCCGGGGATGGTGTTCACCGAGATCCAAACCGCCGGCGCGTGATTGGCGTCGTGCTTTGCCTTCAGGAAGTCATAACCATGACCATCAGCGCCAAAGACACCGGGCGGAAGCGGCAAATCAAGTGAGAAGGCGCCGTCCCCGTCCACAATGATTTGTGCGACGGGATCGTCGTTGATGGTCAGATCAATGGTTTCACCCGGCGTGAAGTGATCGCCTTCCACCTGAATCACTTCGCCGATCTGCGCGGCGCCGGGTGCGGTGATCGTCGGTCGCTCATTGTCCATGCAGAAAACGACATCAAAGAATGAATCAAGCGGGCCTGGCGGTGGCGGCGGAAACTGCGGGCTATCCGTGCCGTACACCGAGAATGAAATCTGTTCCTTCGGATGTGGATCGCCGCGACCGGTGGCGCCGGGGATGTTAAAGAGGTCCGGCTGGCCGTGAACAAATTCGACCTGGTAGCTCAGACTTGACGACGATGCGACGGCGGAAACCCGCGAACCGAGTTCGAAACCGTCGATCATCCAGTCAGGCGGACCGACGGAAATGCTAAGCGGCGTTTCTTCACCGTTCTCAAGATTGGAAAGTGTGGCCGTGCCGGTTGCGAGCGTTGTGTCCAGCGCCACCGTGATGAGCCATTCGACACCGACGAACGGGCCGACATTGACGCCGGTCGCGTCATCATCGTCCGCGTTGATGGCGTGATAGATGAAGTAGAGCGACGGGCCTTCGGTCGATTCTTCATCGCCGTCTTCATCCCAGCATTTCAGCAGGCCGCCGAGGTCGTATTTCTTTGCGATTTCGGGATCGGGCGGCTGTGTCGGATCGCCGAGATCATCGGCGGTGCAGCGCAGTGAAACCCAGATTGGGCTTTTCGCAGGCCCGTCTGGACCAGGGTCTTGCGTGATGGGGCCAGTGGCGGAACCGATGCCGCGCGGCTTTTCTTTTTTCGGCTCTTCGTCTGATTCACCAGCGACGACTTCGGTTCCAACTTTCGCGGCGCCCTTGCGGATCATCTCTTTCTGTTCGTCCGTGAGTTTCAGATCACTGCCGTCCTTCGCTTCCCAGAACATCAGGTTGTCAGCGCTGGCGGGATCGGTGAGATCATCAAGCCAGCCCAGTGCGTGCCCGACTTCGTGCGCGAGCGTTTCGCCCTCATCATGCGGGATCGCCGGGTTTGACTTCACGATGCCGACCCACGGCGAGCACTTGCGTGCGAGACCAGCCCCGTCGGTCACGCCTCCGTACTCGATGCTCTTTGCAAAAGTGATTTTCAATCCGGTGCGCGGCCCTCCGAGGCCGTCGAGACCGGTCACTTCATCAACGCCTTCGTTGTGCGCCTGTTCGACTTCATCGCCTTGCAACATCGCATCCATATCCGCGTTGCTGGCGTCGTTCACGTTGTAATAGATTGATTCGCGCGTGAGCGTCACGCCTGCCTGCTTGAGCACTTCGTTGGCGCGCTTCAGCGCCGCCTCCACCAAGTCAAACATTTCCTCGTCAGTGCAGCCAATGCCCTTGAGGACGTTGATCACCACCGGGACGTTGATCTTGGTTTGCTCCGCTTGCGGCTGCTTGCTGCCTTCGGCGCTCTTGGCGCCTGCGAATGACTGGGCGGCGCCGCTAGCCGCGACGATTGTTGCGGCGAGGATCATCAATACTCGAACATTGCCATTCTTCATTTTTCAATTCCTCATAGGTGGCGGACTCGGCGCCGCCGCGACCCCACAATCGCGGCGCTGACGCCGAACCACGCGGGACCGCGGCGACGGACGACCGACGGGACTCAAGCCGTCCGCCGCCTTCGATCCCCTCCCCTTCACAGAAGATGAGCGTTGAATGGCGGTCCGGCGGGCGGAATCCGGCGCGGAATTTTCAAAAAGTCAGTGGGTCGGAGCCAGAAGCGCCAGCCATTCGACGTTCCCGGACTTCTTCCCCTTGCCGGCGCCGCCGATGAGGGGTGAGCGCACGCATCCGAGCATGTGAACGCCGAGGTCTGGCAATGTTTCAAGCACTTTGGACAGGACGATCTCAGCATCCGCTTCGGGAAGCACGCCGTCCTTGAGGCGATCTTTCATTCCGTGCTGTTCCGCTTCGTAGTGCGGCTTGACGAGTGTGATGATGCGGGCGTGGTCGTTGTTGCGGAGCCAGCGCAGAGCCGCGGGTATGGCGTGCGACTGCGGTGTCCAGGCGAGATCAATAACGATGAGATCGATTGGTTCGTCAGGCGGGTCGGCGTGCAGCGCGTTGGTGCGCTCCATGACGATCACGCGCGGATCAATTCGAAGCGGGTACGCCAAGGCGCCGTAACCGGTGTCCACGGCGTAGACCCGCGCGGCGCCGGCTTGCAACAGACAATCCGTAAAGCCGCCGACATTGCAGCCGAAATCGGAGCCCGTCATTCCTTTGACATCAAGGCCGAACGTGGTGAGTGCGTGCGAAAGCTTCAAGCCTCCTCGACCAACAAATGGAATCTTCTCGCGCGCCGCCATGCACGCCATTGTGCCATGTGATGGCGAAGAGGTCTGAGAAATGAAAACCGCCCCGAAACATGTAGCTCCGGGGCGGCGATTACTCATTCAACGTATGTGTGCCGAGAATCCTTTCCCGGCGGGACGATTACTTGCCGGGCTTGCCGGGTTTGGTCGTCGAAGGCTTGGGCTGCGGCTTGGGGGCAGCGGCGGACTTGACCGGACGAGCGGCGCCACGAGAGTTGGACATGGCTGGACCTCGCCTTCGCGAGGCCTCCTATAGGTGCGGCTGGGCGGCGTCTGCTTGCGGGAAACTCTCCCGCTGCCTGGGCGTTTGTCGCCTCGGGCTCGGCGCTGTCCAACCGTCCTTATTTTACCTCGACGTTTTTGAATTTGTTCAACAAAGAAAGCGCGTCCTTACAATTTATTTTTGTTCACTTCGTCGGCGCGCACGCCAACCAGCGCGACGCCAAGTTCGTCAGCAAGCGCCACGGTCTTGGGCTTGTCGAGGATGATCACGCCGCCGGCTTCGAGCGCGGCGCACGCGGCGCCGGCGTCCGCCAGCGCGCGGATGGTGTCAGGACCGATGGTGGGCACGTCGGCGCGCCGGTCATGCGTCGGCCCGGCGCCCTTGAGGAGCGTCCACCCGCCGCGCCGGCAAAGTTCGCCGGCGCGTTTGATCATGGCGGCGGTGCCTTCGGACGCTTCAACGGCGACGATGTCCTTCTCTCGCACGGCGATCGCCTGCCCGACGCCGAGGCGGGCGGAGGCGAGCAGTACGGGCCAGGCGAATTCAATGTCGTCGCGCTGGGTCGCGCCGGGTTCGCGCTTGGTCATGACGCCTTCGTGGGCCATGTGGTCTTGAATAGGCATCGTAGAATCAATCATGAAGACTCCGGTTCGGGCGAGTTCTTCCGCAACGGCGGCCAGCAGCGCCGGTGAGCGGCGATCGTGGCGGAGACGCCGGTACCACACCATCGCGGCGCGAACGTCGGGAATGCGCCGGAACAGGCGCAACGGGTCGTGCATGAGTTTCGCTTTATCAACGGCGCCCACCATGATGGCGTGGGTGGCGCCCATGCGGCGGAGCGTCCGTGACCACTGCCCGAGCCGCAAGAGACCAACTGGCCGGAATCGATCGCACAACGTCGGAAACTCCGGCTCGTATTGACCGGCCAGACCGATAGCGACGACCTTGCGCCCTTGGGCGCGCAGACCCGCCGCGACAAGGAACGGCAGGCGGCCGCTGCCCGCGATGATTCCGATCGTCGCGGGCGGCGCCGGAATCGCTGGTTTCGTGATTGGCGCCGGCTGCATGGGTGGAGATTCTACGGGGCTGGGCGGAGGCGTCGGGATCGGTAGAGTGCGCCCATGCGCATCACCTTTGAAGATGTCTTGGCGGCGCGGGACCGGATCGGCGGCAAGGGCGGCATTCCGGTGACCCCCTGCCTGCGCTCGACGCCCTTGTCCGAGCTGCTGAGCTGCGATGTCTATGTGAAAATGGACCACCTTCAGCGGACCGGTTCCTTCAAGGAACGCGGCGCCCGGAACGCACTCCTTCAGTTGACGGACGAACAGAAGAAGACCGGCGTGATCGCCGCGTCTGCGGGCAACCATGCGCTCGGGCTGGCATGGCATGGCAAACTGCTGGGCGTGCCGGTGACGGTGGTCATGCCGGAGTCGGCGCCGATCGTGAAGCGGGCCACGTGCGAACAGTTTGGCGCGAACGTAATTCTGAAAGGACAGTCGTTCTTCGAAGCGTTCACTGAAGCGAAACGGCTCGCGTCCGAACAGGGGCTGCAATACATCCACGGATATGACGACCCTGCCATCATCGCCGGGCAGGGCACGATGGGGCTCGAAATCATCGAACAGGTGACGGCGGACCATGGAGCGGCGCCGGACGCGCTGGTCGTGCCGATTGGCGGCGGCGGTTTGATCGCAGGCATTGCGGTCGCCGTGAAGCACTTGTCGCCGAGCACGCAGATCTTTGGTGTTGAGCCGGAACGAGCCGCGACGTTTCATGCGGCTCACGACGCGGGCAAACCGGTGCACGTGAATGTTGAGAAGACGCTGGCGGATGGCTTGGCGACGCCGGACGTTGGCGGCAATGCGTTTGAGACGGCTGACCCATTGATCGATGGGCTGGTCATGGTTTCGGAAGCGTCGATCTCGCTTGCCGTCTTGCGCCTCATGGAGTTTGAAAAGGCGGTGGTGGAAGGCGCGGGCGCATCCGGGCTCGCCGCGATGCTCATGGAGCCGGAGGACGGATTGCTGGCGGGGTCGCTGCCGAGTCTCAAGGGCAAGTGCGTTGTTCTTCCCCTGTGCGGCGGCAACATCGATCCGGCGATGATCGGGCGCGTGATTGAGCGCGGTCTCGCGGCGGACGGACGACTCACGCGGTTTGTCACCACGGTGAGCGACCGACCCGGCGGGCTGGCGCGCCTGACGAACACGCTGGCGACGATCGGCGCCTCGGTGAAGGACATCTTCCATGACCGGGCGTTCGCGACCAGCGACCTGGCGACGGTGGATGTGGCATGCATCGTGGAGACCAGTGGGCCCAAGCATGTGAAGCGCCTGTTCGATGCGCTGGAGCAGGCGGGCTTTGACGTGCAGGTGCAACATGGGCGCAGCGACCGTCCGGCGCCGCCCCGTCTGACCTAGTGCAAAAGACGGTCGCCAACCGATATCCCTTTCAGGACGTTTGTTCGCACACCCTGAGAGGATCAATCGTTGGACACCATTTCTTCACCTGCGCCGGTTCAGCCGGACCACAAACCGCTGAATTTTTTCGATCTGCTGGACCTGAACTTCACGCGGTTCATCACTGTGCAACTCGTCAAGGTGATCTACGTCATCGGATTGGCGCTGATTGCGATCGTTGCGATGGCCATGATCATTACGGGCTTTAAGAATGGCATCGTCATGGGAATCGGCGCCCTGCTGCTGGCGCCGGTGATCGTGGCGCTCTGGGTGCTTGGCCTGCGCGTGTACCTGGAGCTCATCGTGGCGCTGTTCCGCATTGCGCAGAACACGTCCATCATGGCGGAGCGATTGCAAAAGCCGTAAATCTTGTTGGCCGCTAGAGGCCGATGTCCTCATTCCAGAGGTCAGGGCGGTCGGCGATGAATTGACGCATGAGCGTTTTGCAACGTTCATCGTCAGCATGAATCAACTCGACGCCGTCGGCGTTGAGGAGTTCCTCTGCGCCCATAAACGTCTCGTTCTCGCCGATGATGATGCGCGGGATGCGATGCAGGAGCGCGGCGCCGGTGCACATTACGCACGGGCTCAGCGTGGTCGCCATGGTGAGTTGCGGCCAGTCGCGACGGCGACCGGCGTGCCGCATGCAGATGACTTCGGCATGCGCCGTGGTGTCGGCGGTTTGAACACGTTCGTTGTGGCCAGCGGCGATGATCACTCCGGCAGGATCGGCCAGAGCGGCGCCGATGGGGATGCCGCCTTCGCGGAGTGATTTTTCCGCTTGCTCGATGGCGGCGTCGAGGAGGGCGCGGTCGGTTGGGGTGAGGGAGGTGGGCATCTGTCTATTGTGAGGCGATTCTTCGGGCTGCACAACAAATCCTGGTCAGAGATGAAACGTGGCACTGCCGCCTTTGGCGGTCGTACCACGGCACCCGGAAAACTGAATCTGTACGAATCATGCCACCCCCTACACTTTGGGTCATGGCTCAGCGCGAGTGGTATGCGGATGGACTTCGTTTCGAATGCACGCAGTGCGGCGACTGTTGCACGGGCCGTCCGGGGTTTGTGTTGTTTACGGATGAGGAAGCCGCGGCGATTGCGGAGCGGATCGGCGTCACGCCTGAAGAGTTTCATGAGAAGTACACGCACGACACCGCGGCTGGGCGGTCGCTGGCTGAAGTGAAGTCGGAGTTTGGCTACGACTGCGTGTTTCTTGATCGGGACAACGATTTGGGGAAGCCGCTGTGTTCGATTCATGATTTGCGGCCGACGCAGTGCCGCACATTTCCGTTCTGGCCGGAGAATTTGCGCACGAAGGCGTCATGGGCGCGGGTGGCGAAGGAATGCGAAGGGGTCAATCGCGGGAATCTTGTGAAGATCGAAGACATTCGTATTCAGCGGGATCAGCACAAGGCGTGAGGGAAGGCAGCGAGGCAGCGAGGGATCGAGGCCGCGAGGCGGGGGGCGATGCGCGCCTGGTGACATTGTGGATCGATGCGCTGGAGTCCGATGATGTGCGTGCGGCGATTGCGGGTGTGCATGATGAAATTGGGCGCGCGATCGCGGCGCAGACGCCGCGCTGTGACATGTCAGGGCGCTGCTGCAAGTTCGAGGAATATGGGCATCGGTTGTATGTGACGGGGTTGGAAGCGGCATTGACGCTGGTTGATGCGGGCGCGATTGTTGGAACGAATCCAGATGCGTCACAGCGCAGTGCTCACGACTTTGCGCAAGAACCCGGATGTTTATTTCAGATCGGCAACGCCTGCGGCGTGCATGCGCATCGACCGGCGGGGTGCCGCGTGTATTTTTGTGACCCGTTGTGGGCGCCGGTGATGAATGACGTTGCGGAGCGCGCGGTGGAGCGGGTTCGCGCGATTCATTATGAATTTGGAATTCCGTATCGGTATATGGAGTGGCGGGCGCTGTTAACGATGTTTGATGGGTGTGTGGGGCCGGTTGAATTCGATGGGAATGAGAATTCTTCCGTGCGTTCGACGAACGTCACTCGGGAGGGAGAGGCGTTGGAATAGCGCTCAATCGTGGCCTTGCCTGAGGACAGGCAAGACCACGGCACCGTCGGAATGAAACTCATCGCAAATTTAACTCTTGAGCAGGCGTTCGAGGAAGTGGATGTCCACGCCGCCCTTGCGGAAGGCGGCGTTGCTCATCAGGCGGAGCTGCAGCGGCGTCGTGGTCGCGATGGGCTCAACCTTAAGTTCCTGAAGCGCGCGGGCCATGCGGTTCATGCAGGCGTTGCGATCATCATCGTGAACGATGAGCTTCCCGATCATTGAGTCGTAATTCGGCGGCACGCGGTAGCCCGCGACACAATGCGTGTCCATGCGCACGCCGGGGCCGCCAGGCGGGTCAAAGCGTTCGATCTCGCCGGGGCTGGGCATGAAGTTGCGGTCAGGGTCCTCCGCATTGATGCGGCATTCCATCGCATGCCCATTGCGCTTGATGTCACGCTGCTTGAACGGCAACGGCTCGCCGGCGGCGACGCGGATCATCGTCTTGACGATGTCCACGCCAGTGATCATTTCCGTCACCGGATGCTCGACCTGCAAGCGCGTGTTGACCTCGAGCATGTAAAAGTTTTGCTTCTCATCGACGAGAAACTCAACCGTCGCCGCGCCGTGGTACTTCGCTTTGCGAATCAGTGCTGCGGCGCGCTTGCAAACGTCGTCCTTGCGGCGCTGGTCGAGGCCCGGCGCCGGGGCTTCCTCGATGAGCTTCTGGTGCCGGCGCTGAATGGAGCAGTCACGCTCGAAGAGGTGCACCGCCGAACCGTGCTTGTCGCCGATGACCTGCACTTCGACGTGCCGCGCCGCCTCGAGGAATTTCTCGATGTAGACGGCGCCATTACCGAAGGCGGCTTCGGCTTCCTGGCTGGCGCGAGAGACGCCACTGATGAGTTCTTCTTTGGTGCGTGCGATGCGCATGCCGCGCCCGCCGCCGCCGGCCGCAGCTTTGATGATGACGGGGTAGCCAATTTTGTCCGCTTCGGCGATGGCTTCGTCTTCGGTTTCGACGGCGTCTTCGGAGCCGGGGAAGACAGGGACCTTGGCTTCGCGGGCAAGTTTCTTGGCTTCGATCTTGTCGCCGAGTTTGCCCATGGCCTCGGGCGATGGGCCGATGAACTCGATGCCGCAATCGCCGCAGACTTCGGCGAAGTGTGCGTTTTCGGAGAGGAAGCCGTACCCAGGGTGGATCGCGTCGGCGCCGGATTGTTCGGCGGCGGAGATGATGCGCGCGATGTCGAGGTAGCTCTTGTTCGCCGGACCGGGGCCGATGCAAACGGAGCGGTCCGCATACTGGAGGTACGGCGCGCCGGCATCTGCGGTTGAATAGACGCAGACGCACTCAATGCCGAGTTCGCGGCAGGCGCGGATGATCCGGAGGGCGATTTCGCCACGGTTCGCAATCAGAATTCGGTTGAACATGCCTTGTCGATGGCCCCGTGGGCGACGTTCAGTTCGGACGGACGAGGAAGAGTTTCTGGCCGAACTCGACCGGGTCGCCGTTTTCGACGAGGACGCGTTCGATCGTGCCTGAGACGCCCGCCTGCACTTCGTTGAAGACCTTCATCGCTTCGATGAGGCATACGACGGTGTCCGGGCCGACGGCGCCGCCGACCTTGACGAAGTTGTCTGATTCGGGATTGGGTTTGGAATAGAAAGTGCCGACCATGGGCGACTCGACGGTGAGGAGACCGTCGTCTTTCGCGGGCGCCGCGGCCCCACCGCCCGACGCGGCTGGCGCTGCGAGGGCCGGCGCGGCCTGGGTGACCATGGGGGCCTGAACCATGCCCAGACTTCGCTTCAGAGCGACGGTCTGGTCCTTGTCCCGGATGTCCAGTTCGGAGAGGTCGTTGTCAACCATCAAACGAACGAGTTGTTCAAGTCGTTTCTGATCAATCATCGCGTTGCCCAGTCTATCGCTTTCGGGAGGGAACACAGGTTGCGCCGGCCTCGGTCGGTGACAAGGACGTCATCCTCGATCCGCACGCCGCCGATTCCGGGAAGGTAGATGCCGGGTTCGATGGTCACCACCATCCCCGGTTCGAGCGTCTCTTCGGACTGCTTGCTGAGACGCGGCCCCTCGTGAATGTCCAGCCCGATGCCGTGGCCCAGGCCGTGACCGAAGTGCTCGCCGTAACCCGACTTGGTGATGATGTCGCGAGCGACGGCGTCCACCTTGCGGCACTTCACACCCGGCGCGACGGCGTCGATCGCGGCGAGGTGGGCCTCGAGGACAATCTGGTACACGTCGGCGAGCGGCTTGGGCCAGCGGCCAAAGGTGAAGGTGCGCGTCATGTCGGAGCAGTAGCCGCCAACGACGGCGCCCCAGTCGATCAGGAGCGGCTGATTCTTTGCGGTCTTGGTTTTCGCGGGGCGGTAGTGCGGCTTGGAGCCATTGGCGCGTGCGGCGACGATCGTGCCGAAGCTTGGGCCGGAAGCGCCCAGGCGCTTCATGCGCATTTCGAGCTCCGCCGCGATGTCGGCTTCGGTTTGTCCGGGGCCGACGCCGGCGAGCGTTTCTTCCAGCGCCTGCTGCTGAATGCGCACCGCTTTGCGAATCAGGCTGATCTCTGAATCATCCTTGCGCAGTCGAATGGTTGAAAGCAGGCCGGTTGTGTCGACGAGTCGTTTGGCGCCGAGCGCTTTGGCGAGCTTGGCGCGGGTCGCAACGGTGAGATGCTCCGCCTGCACGCCGATGCCCTTGAATGACTCCAGCGCGCCGGCGGCGGCTTCGTCGATGGCGCCTTTGCGAATAATGAGCTTCGCGTTCTTGATCGCATCAAGCTCTTCCTGAAAACGGAAGTCGCTGACGACGAACACGGCGCGCGGCGCGACGATGGCCCAACTGTCTTCACCGTGAAAGCCGGTGAGGTAGTCCACGTCTTTGGGATTGGTGATGAGGAGCGCTTCCAGGTCGGAATCGCGCATCGCCGCGCGGACTCGTTTGAGTCGGGGCGCGAACGCATTCTCGGATTTTGAAGGGCTCGCCTTGGTGGGCATAAGCCGCGGAGTATAGAAGAGGCTCACCACCGAGGCTGAATAACGCTCGGAAGCGCAGAGTTTGCGCCGTTGGCGGTCAACTCAATCGTCGTCGCGCATTGAGATCGGGCGGCTGAGAATTTCGGTCGCGATGATGGCGCGCCGCCAGTCGTCGGGCGTGCGGGGCACATCGGGGCTGGCGCCGAACTTTTCGACCGGCGCGTCTTTCTGAACTTTGATCGTCCCAAGGATGGGGCGTTCCGGAGCGGCGGCCTTTTGAGCTTTCGGGCGCGGCCGGGCGGCTTCCTTCTTGGCTTGCTCGGCGCGGCGACGCTCAATGTCGGCGCGCTGGTGTGCGGCGCGGCTCTGCTGTTCGCGCTGCATTTGAATATGGCGCTGGCGCGCAGCTTGCTGCGCGGGCGTCGGCGCCGGCGCCTGGGACGCTTGTGTCGGTTGCCGCGTTGGAATAGGGATCGGCGCCTGGGATGCTTGTGTCGATTGCCGCGTTGGAATAGGGATCGGCGCCTGCGTAGCGCGTGGCGGAGGCGCTGGTCGCGTTGGCGGAGTTGGTTTCGCGGCGCCGCGATTCTTCAATTGCTGCATGCGCTGCTGCTGACGCTCGCGCAGGGCGCGCAACTGCGCCTGACGGCGGGCCTGCAAATCAGGATTCGCTTGTGTTTGCACGACCGGGCGATTGGGCGACTCGGAGTGCTGCGCCACGCCTTCGCCGGTGCGCAACGCATTCTGGCGGCGTCGTTCGCGCTCTTTACGGGCGCGCGACACTTCCGACTGCTCCTGCGCTTTGCGGAACACCGCTTGAAGCACAGTCACGCCGAGAATGATCCAGAAAATCCAACTGGGTCTCATGAGTAAGAGAAGTCTAGCCGTTCTCAGGCGATGGAGCCTCTGCGATGGCCAGCGCCCGCGTGGCGCCGCTCTCGAGACGCAGGAATGGCGCGCCAAAGACCGTTTCGAGTCGTTGCGGCGTGAGCGTCTCGGGCGTTGGTCCCTCGGCGCACACGCCACCTTGATCCATCACGATGGCGCGGTCGGACCAGTTCAGCGCCATGGTGAGATCGTGAAGGATGACGACGACAGCGACGCCTGCGCGGCTGATGGCTCGAAGCCGGCGCATGGTGAGGGCGGCGTGGCGAGGGTCCATCGCGGCGATGGGTTCATCGGCGAGGAGTGCGCGAGACGGTGCTGCATCATTGGGCGCCATCTGAAGCTGCGCGAAGGCGCGAGCCATCGCGACGCGCTGTTGCTGACCGACCGAGAGTTCATGGACGATGCGCGATCGAGAATCCGCTAATTCGAATTCCTCGATCGCGGCGGTGATGGCTTCCGGTGACGCGGAACGCGCGTAGCGGCCGAACGCGATCACTTGCTCGACGGAAAACGGTCCGGCAATGGTTGGTCGCTGCGCGACAAGTGCGATGCGGGAGGCGCGGCGGCGCGGAGTAATTGATTTGATGTCATCTCCATCGAGCGACACATGGCCTGCCCACGGCGTGCGCACACCGGCAAGAAGCCTTAGCAGCGTGGATTTGCCCGCACCATTGGGGCCGATGATGGCGGTGACGGCGCCGATGGGCGCTTTGCAGTTCACGGCATCGACGACTGGTTGGCCGGTGCGATAGCCAAACGAAAGATTGTGCGTGCGCAACGTCATGGCGTCACCCACCGGCTGCGCAGGAGCCAGATAAAGGTTGGGCCGCCAAGCAGCGCAGTCAGCACGCCGATGGGCATACGACCGGCGCCGAGGTCGATCACGCGAATCAATGAATCAGCAAGAATGATGAGAGTGGCGCCGAGAAGCGCGGAACCCACCATGACGATGCGATTGGATGGTCCGGCGATCAGGCGAACCGCATGCGGACAGATCAGTCCGACAAATCCAATTGGTCCGGCGATGACCACACTTCCGGCGGTGAGCGCACCGGCCAGCGCCAGCAAGATCAATCGCAAGCGATGCAGCGGCACACCGACACTGAGCGCTTCGTCGTCATCGAGCGCCGCCGCATCCATCGCGGGACCGAGCCAGGCTCCGATGAATACGCCGATGCACGTCACGGCAAGCACGGTGAGCACCAAGCCGCGCGGCGCATCATCGCGCAATGATCCGAACAACCAGCGCGTGGTCGCGACGAGGCCTTGTTCGGGCATGAGGTGTTGAAGCAGCACCGTCGCGGCGCCGCAGATGAGACTAACGACGACGCCGACGAGAATGAGTGTGACGGGTTCTATGACGCCGCGTTTTTGCGCGAGGCCATAAACAACAAGCAGCGCTCCGATCGCGCCCAGCAACGAACCCGTCGCGGCGGTGGTTTGTCCGCCGATGACGCCGCCCGTCGCAAAGCCGAGAAACGTCGCGAGCGTCACGCCGAACCCGGCGCCGGCCGTCAGGCCAAGTACCGAGGGCGCCGCCAGCGGATTGCGCAGGAGTGACTGAAGCATGACCCCCGCCGCTGCGAGGGCGCCCCCCACTGCGCCGCCGGCAAGGATGCGTCCGAATCGAAGGCTCCACTCAAGCGCATCTCGGGGCGGATCAAGCCCTTCCGGCCCGACCGCGAAGCGCAGCGCGATCGCGCCGGACAAAGCGGCGAACAAGACGCCGAGGGCAATCAATGGACGTTTCGCCATTGATCCAAGCGTATCGCAAAGCCGGAGATCGCCCGCCGCAGAGCAGAATCGCTCAATTTTTCGATGGTCCGGGGCGAAGTCCCGATGACTTCCCGCCGATCTATGGCACATCGCTCAGCCGGGCTCATGACGAGTCTTCGCTGTAGCAGCAATCACCTGACTTCATCGCGCCGCCGATGGCGCGAATGAGAAACGTTCGGCATGCGCCAATCGCTGTGATTCCGCGCGTGCGTTTGCACTCCTCGCCTGAGAAATGGAGCTGGATCAGATGAACACTTTCACGCCCCCCTTCAATACACCTTTCAGCACGCCGTTCGGCGGTTCGTTCAATCCTTTCGGCGGCGCGGGTTTCAATCCCGGCTTTAACGGTCAGGGTTTCGGCGGCGGCGGCTTCGGCGGCGGTGGCTGGAATAACTGGACCGGCGGCGCCACGCCGAACTTCTCCGGTGGCTGGAACACGCCGTGGGGCGGCTCGAACTGGAACGGCTTTGGCGGTTTCACGCCGCAGGGCAACTGGGGCGGCACGCCGTCCTTCGGTGGCTTCAACACGCCGTGGAGCGGTGGCTCGAACTGGAACGCGTTCAACACCGGCGGCTTCGGCGGCTGGAACACGCCCTTCGGCGGAACGAACGGTTTCTCGACGCCGTGGAATGGTTTCAACACGCCGTGGAACGGCTTTGGTGGAGGCACGTCGTTCGGTTTCGGCGGCTTGAATGGCTGGGGCAACGGCGCCACGCCGAATTTCTTCGGCGGCTGGAACACGCCGTTCTTTGGCTTCCCCACCACCAACCCGAACACCACGGAGAACAACGGCAAGCCCGTGAATGCTCCGTTTGGTTTCACGCCCGGCGTCCCGTTCGGCTTCAACCCGTACACGGGTCAGCCGATCACCGGCGAGCACGTCGCCAAGGCTGCCTGATTCGCTGCACGGCTCTCCTCTTTTGTGATTGACACGAAAACAGCGGTCCGGTGTTGAGTCCGGACCGCTGTTGTTGTGCGCGCCTGAAAGAGAATTGAATGGAGACTTCAGTTCTGGGCGGCCGCCTGTTCGCGGCTGACCATGCTGTCGAGCATGGTCCCGATGAGCGCCGTCGTTTCGGTCGACGACTGGCCATTGCGCTCGCCGGTGACCATGACGCGCGGCGTAATCTCGATGCCGCGCTCGCCGATGACTTTGAGCATCTCCATGAGTGCGGCATTGCCGGCGCCGATCTGCTGGGCGATCACGCGGAACGCTTCAGCCTGAGCTTCGGCCTCAATGCGGATGGATTCGGCCTGCGCCTCGGCGCCGATGATGCGCTGCTGCTTCTGCTCGCCGGCGATCTGCACTTCGTACTGCGCAGTGGCGAGGCGGCGCTCTTCTTCGGCCTCCTGCTCAGTGCGCGTGAGCGCCTTTTTCTGCTCGGCGGCGCGCTGCTGCTCCTGGAAGGTGATTTGCTGCTGAATCGCGAGTTCGCGATCGGTTTGCGTTTTGAGCAACGTGCCGAGGGACTGCTCATCGCCAACGTCGCCGATGCGCACGCCGTTGATCGACAATCCAAAGCTGCTCACCTCGTGCACAAGGCGATCCTTTGACTGCGATTCTTGTTGAGATCGACTGTTCACATAGTCCAGCGCTTTGAGACTTTCGGCGTTGTTGCGAAAAACACTTCGCACGCTGGAGTGAAGGCGATTCTTGAAGGAAATGCTCTCTGCGTCCTGGAAGTTCGCCACGATGAGCGGCGCATGCTCCGGACGAATCTCGTATTCGACACGCACGTCAACGGGGAAGGTGAATCCGTCAGAAGAGCGCACATTGATCTCGCGCTCTTCACCTTCGGCGCTTCCTTTGGTGTATTGAATCGTGCGTTCGCGCGTGGAAACCACGGTCACTTCGTATGCCTTGGGGTTGAGGTAATACTTGCCTTCGCCAAGCGGGTCATTCCAGATGCCGCGCGTTCCGCGAGGAACAAGTCCTTCACCTGAGCGCTGCTCGCGCGTCGGTGCGCGACCCACGTTGGATTTCACAACACCAACTTCGGCCTTCGCAATATTCGTGACGGGATGCTTCTCGACGCGATACAAGCGTGTATTCAAACGATGCTTGCCAGGCGTGAGCACGGTCGTCTGTGGACCTTTGAATCCACTGCCCTGCGTCAGAAAATACTCCGCATCGAGCATGCGCTTGACGTGTTCATCCGACCACTCGGGCGCATAGACCTGGCTGTCGGGGAGCGGCTGACCATCCGTAGTCGTGATGATGCCGACTTCGTCCTGATCAACCTCGATGATCGACTCAACCTGCACGTCATAGATCACCGGCCAGAGCCACGGATGCCATCCGGGCGGCAACACCCGCGCCTGTGGACCTTTCTCTCCGTCCGTCGCAATGATCTGACCTGCAGGCAGGCTGTTTCCAACGTTCTTGATGATGATGCCAACCTGATTCTCACCGACGTACCGAAATGACGCCATAAAAAACGCCAGCAGCACGACGACGACGGCGCCGCCGGCGGCGACCGGGCGCAACGGGCGCGCCAGTTTGGGGATCGTCGTGAGAATCCCGATCGCAATGACAAATCCAAGCAGAATGACAGCAATTGTCCACATGGGTCCGCTCCTTTCAGCGTTTAATGCCCCAGCGCCAAGCCCATGGGCGACGCCACCTGTCAACGTTTTTCGTCACCCATCATCGTTGATTTCGCGATCGCATGCTGCATGTCCTTTTCAGGCGCGCAGGGGACATCTCACACGCTTGGCGTGGCCGTCGCAGCGCGATGCAAGGGATGTGGTCAGGTCCAGTTGCTCAGGAGAGCCGCGAGATCAGCGCCGTTGATCACATCATCACCGCTGAGGTCTTCTGGAATATCCGCGCCCCACAACGAAAGCAGTTGGGCGAGGTCGGCGCCATTGACCATCCCGTCGCCGTTCAAATCACCAACGATCGCAGCGTCACAAAGCTCCCATCGGCGCAGCGGCGTTGTGCTGGAGCCGCCGGGCGTCGTTGCATTCGCGCCGACGAGCAGTGCGTTGTCGTACGGCGCCGTCGCTCGCGCCACTGACGTCAACCCATCGCCAAGCGCGGACCACGCATCGCCGTCAAAGATCGCAATGCGGTTGGCCGGCTGACCGCCAATGGTGGTGAATTCGCCACCGACCACCAGTTGAGCGCCTTGCGCCGAGTCGATCGTGCTGATCGTGTGCACCGGCCCATTGGCGCCTCCGGCAAAAGTGGTCCATGTGGTTCCGTTCCAACGCGCAAGATGCACGGCGGCCGCGGCGCCGGACATGGTGAAGTCGCCACCAGCGATCAGATCGCCTTCGTATTCCGCCAGCGCTCGCACAATTCCATTCAACCCGGCGCCAACGGCCGACCATGCGGCGCCATTCCACTTCACGATGTTCGCCGAAGGTTGCCCGCCGGCGCCGAGAAACGATCCGCCCACAAAGATCGCCTCACCGGCGCCATCGTTGTGTGGTTGCAATGCAACACCGGTCTTGGCGCCGCCCTGCAGACCCGTCGCCAGCGCAGTCCATGTCGCGCCATTCCACTGTGCGATCCCTGCGGCGCCGGCGCCGCCAGCTGTCAGGAATGTTCCCGCCGCGTAGAGGCGTTCACTATTTCCATCATGAAAAGAAGCCAGCGCGAGAACATCGCCACCGAGTCCGGCGCCGAGCGGCGCCCATTGAGCGCCATTCCATTGTGCGATGCGATTGAGCACCGCCGCGCCCGATGATGTGAATTTTCCGCCGGCGAAGATTGCCCCCTGATGTTCGGCCAACGCGAACGCGGCGTCGTCAAAGCCATCGCCGAGCGAAACCCAGGCGTCGCCATCGAACTTGGCGACAAACGGCGCTGGCTCGCCGGCCATGCTCGTGAAGGCGCCAGCGGCGTACGCGGCGTTCTCGGATTCATGAAAGACCAATGCGCGAACGGCGCCATCGGCGGTGGATTTGTCCTGAAGGGGATCCCACGCCGGTTCGCAAGGCTGGGCGACTGCCACAGCCGGGAAGAACAAAAGTAAGGCGGAGAACGCTCGTCGGGGAGTATTCAGCATGGCTGGTCCTCTGATCTCGGAGGAGGTCATGGGAAATGGTCGAGCCAGCGATATTACAGGCGGGGTGTTTCAGAGCAATGGTCTTGGGGAAACGCCGGGTATTACCCAGTTTCACTCAATGCGTCAGCCCGACCCGGACACGCTCAATTGGGCATTTTTCTGGCTCTTTGGGTAAGAAACGGAATAGAGTGAAGGTGGAGCTGTCGCGGGTGCGTACAGCCGGGAACTCATCGTGGGGACGATGCATATGAAGATTGGCGCACGAGGCGTTGCGACAGTGTTCGCCGCCGCAGGACTTGGTGCGATCGCGCTGGCCGGTGATCCCGAGCATCGAACCATCGATGGCTCCGGAAACAACATAAATCATCCGACGATTGGCAGTGCGCACTCGAATCTGGGGCGCGCTGCGGCGCCGGAATACGGTGACGGCATTTCGTCGCTTGGCGGTGTGAATCGACCGAGCCCACGAACCATCAGCAACAACGTCGCAACACAGGACACCATGCTTCCGTCGGGTGTATTCATTCCCGATCCGCGCGGATTGACGGATTACGTCTGGGCATGGGGGCAATTCCTTGCCCACGACACTAACCTTTCGCCGGATGACACCGCTGGCAGCGCGTTTATCCAAATTCCCATTGGCGATCCGTGGTTTGACCCCGATGGCCTCGGCCTCTCGGTGATGCCATTCCGCCGCTCGAACTTTGACACCTCCACTGGCACAGGCGAACGCAATCCGCGTGAACAGATCAATGTGCTTTCCTCATGGATTGACGCATCGACGGTGTACGGATCCGAACCGGATCGTGCCGCTTGGGTTCGCACGTTTACCGATGGGAAGCTGAAGACGGAAGTGCTTTCGTCAGGCGTGTACCCGCCGCTGAACGACGGCTCACAGGTGATGACGTTTTCCGGCAACGGCCTCGGTTTTCACGTGGCGGGTGATGATCGCGCCAACGAAACACTGACGCTCTTGTCGATGCACACGCTCTTTGTGCGAGAGCATAATCGTCTCGCGGATGAAATTGCGCTGGCGAATCCGGACTGGACGGACGAGCAGATTTTCCAGCGCGCCCGGCGCATCGTCGGCGCTGAAGTGCAGGCGGTTACATACCATCAATTTCTGCCCACATTGCTGGGCAAGGGCGCCATTCCCCCTTACAGCGGCTACGACGACACCATCGATCCAACCATTCTGAATGAGTTTTCCACCGCGGCGTTCCGTGTTGGCCACACCATGGTGAGCACGGACGTCTTGCGACTTGATGAACTGGGCCAGCCAATTCCCGAAGGGAATCTGCACATCTTTGAGTCGTTCTTCAAACCGGAACGACTGACCGATGAGGGCGGCATTGAGCCGATCCTGCGCGGGCTTGCCGCGTCTCAGCAGCAGCAGATTGATTCGCGCATTGTCGATGACTTGCGCAATTTTCTGTTGAATTCTCCTGGCGCCGGTGAGCCTGCGGCCCTTGATCTGGCGTCGGTGAATATTCAGCGCGGGCGCGATCACGGACTCGCGGACTACAACACCGTGCGGCAGGCGTTCGGACTTCCGGCGCGGCTCACCGTCAGTGAGATTTCTTCGGATTCGCAGATTCGTGCCGGGCTTGAGGCGTCATACCCCGATGTGAACGACATCGACCTGTGGGTCGGTTTGCTCGCGGAAGATCACTACCCCGGATCCAGCGTGGGCGAAACCCTTCGCGCGATCTGGATTGATCAATTCACGCGACTGCGCGATGGCGACCGGTTCTGGTTCCAGAATGATCCTGAACTCGCGGATTTGCTCCCGTGGCTGGAGAGCCTCACGCTTCGCGACGTGATCATGGCGAACACCCCGATTGAAGTCGACGAGCTTCAAGAAAATGTTTTTCAAATTCCATGTCCGCCCGATCTCGACGGAAACGGCGCTATTAATGGAGTAGATCTTGCCGCTCTGCTGGCCAATTGGGGCTCGCAGGAATCCGGTCAGTCGGCTGATTTGACTGACGACGGCATCGTCGACGGGCAAGACCTTGCGGCACTGCTGGCGGGTTGGGGATCGTGCTATTGAATGGCACAGAGCGAAATGTGACGTCCGAGAAACACGGGGAGACAACTCGATTTCACTGCGGCATAGCGGAATTGTCTTGTTCAATTTCGTGTGAGCGGGTACTTTTTTAGGCGGAGCGTGCTGTAGTGCGCGTTTCGGGAACAATTCATCTGACCTCGTGGGGACGAGAAAACATGGCTAATTCGAGAGCATTCACGCCCAAGCGCGCCGCGATGGCCGCACCTCTTGCGGTTGCGCTGTGCGCCGTCGTGGGAATGTCCGCATCGGCGGACGACCGTTCGATCGACGGTGTGGGCAACAACGTGGCAAACCCGACCTGGGGCGCCGCCGACATTCATCTGGTCCGTATGTCGTTTGCCGACTACACGGATGGCATTTCGACGCTTGCCGGCGCCTTGCGGGAAAACCCGCGCGTCATCAGCAACGCCGTCGTGCACCAGGACACTTCCAACGGCATGATCATTCCTGATCCGCGCGGCCTGACGGACTACGTCTGGGCATGGGGTCAGTTTGTTGATCATGACCTTGACGAAACACCGACGGACGGTCCCGGCACCGCATTCATTCAAGTCCCCACGGGTGATCCGTGGTACGACCCCGAGGCGGATGGCGGCGGCCTGCTTCCGTTCCGCCGCTCGCGCATCGATTTTTCCACCGGCACGAACGTGAACAATCCGCGCGAGCAGGAGAATGCCATCACCGCGTTCCTCGATGGGTCTGCGGTGTACGGCGCTGATGAAACACGCGCCGACTGGCTGCGCACGCATTCCGGCGGCCAGCTGAAGATGTTTGCTGATGTCACCAATGGCATGATGATGCCGTACAACGACGGAAGCATCCCGAACGCCGGTGGCAATGACGTCACACTGTTTGTGGGCGGCGACGTTCGCGCAAACGAAACGTCCTCACTTTCGTGCATGCACACGCTTTGGGTGCGCGAGCACAATCGTCTCGCCGATGAAATCGCTGCGGCGAACCCGACGTGGACGGACGAAGAAATCTACCAGCGGGCCCGCAAGATCGTTGGCGCCCTGCTCCAGAAGATCACCTACGACGAATTCCTTCCTGCTCTGCTCGGTGAAGGCGCGCTCGCGCCGTACTCCGGGTACGACGACAGCGTCAATGCCAGCATCGCGACGGAGTTTTCGACGGCCGCGTATCGCGTCGGTCACACCATGCTTTCACCGATCGTCCTCCGCCTCGATGAATTCGGCGATCCGATCGGCTCCGGCAACTTGTCGCTTCGCGATTCGTTCTTTGATCCTGACAAGATCATGCTTGAGGGCGGCATGGAGCCCATCTTCCGCGGCCTTGCCGCCGGTCAGATGCAGAAGGTTGACGGGTTCGTCAACGACGATGTTCGCATCTTCCTGTTCAACGAAATCGGCTCAACGCCTCCGGCGATGGACCTCGTGGCGTTGAACATCCAGCGCGGCCGCGACCACGGTCTGCCGGACTACAACAGCATCCGTGTTGCCTATGGCCTGGCGCCCGTCGTCAACTATTCCGACATCACGTCGGATGCGACGTTGCAGGCAGCCATCGCCTCGGTCTACCCGGACATCAACGACATGGACGCTTGGATCCCGATGATCGCCGAAGACCTCGTCCCCGGCTCCAGCCTCGGCGAAACCATCCGCACGATCCTGATCGACCAGTTCACGCGCATCCGTGACGGAGACCGTTTCTGGTACGAGAACGACGCCGACCTTTCAGGCCTGATGTCGTGGATCGATTCGCAGAAGCTCTCCGATGTGATCATCCGAAACACGACGATCAACGAAGGCGAGATTCATGAGAATCTGTTCTTCGTGGCATGCCCCGGCGACATCGACGGCAACCTGACCGTCAATGGCTCGGACCTCGCTGCAATGCTTGCGGCGTGGAACACCAGCAGCCCCGCGGCGGACCTCAACGGCGACGGCGTCGTGAACGGGTCTGACCTTGCTGCCATGCTCGCGGCATGGGGCAGCTGCATCTGAAACTGACTGGGACCTGAAATCGCTTCAGGCCCGGATCGAATAGCTCTCACCAAGCCGCCGCCGGCGCCTCCCTCGTGGATCGCCGGCGGTTTTTTTTCGCGCTGACTTCAAACCCGAACAAAATACGATCATGTCCCTTGACGCCACCGAACAAGACCCGTACATTCGATCTCGGATGCATGGAGGCGCAAGCATGATGACTCCCCGACGAATCTCGAAGCTCATTCAACTTGGCGACGCGGACGCCCTCCTCGACGAGGTGCTTGCCAACGGTCGCCCGCTGCCGATCGCAGCCCGGCTCCGGCTTGGTGAGCCGGGCTCGATCGAAGCGGCGGCTCTCGCCTTCGGCCTTCAGCGATCCATCGAACTCAGCGGGTGGACTGGGACACCATCGCTTGAAGCACTTGACCGGTTGCGGTCGCTTCAGGCCCCCTCAGGCGCCTTCGGAGGCATTTGCAGCACCTCAGCGGCGATACGAGCGCTGGCCATGCTGCTGGATTCCCCCGGGCTGACAGGAGAACACAGAGACACAGTCGCCGAGTCGCTCGATCGAGCCGTCCACGCGATGTTCTGCGTGTTGACGATGCCCGTGATGAGTTCATTTGCAGTAGCGCCGGATGATCTTGACCGCGCCATGGTGCTCTGGCAGTTGTCGGACCTGGCGCTGTTGCGTTCCCAGTTGAATCTCGATGCGGTGCAGCGCGACCTCATTCAGGGCGAACCGCTTTCCGGTGCGGCCCGCGCGGTGCTGGCCATGGCCGGAGCGATCACCGTTGAACGCCGCGCCGCGTGATGACGGCTTGTGAGGATGAAAAGCGGCTTTCGGACGTGCAATCTCTGAAAATCGTGGCCCTGAAGCGGTTTTGCGAATATCGTGGTGCTTGGGGCGGTACAAGTAAAGATTCGGTCGCCGGCGGCAGGGTGCGTGAGCCCGGCGACGATTCAACGCCGCATCACGAATTGACACTGACGGAGATTTGAGAATGAAACTTCGGACTGGTTCTGCAATGGTTTCGACGCTGGTTGGCGTCGCGTGTCTGGCGGTCGCTGGCGCTGCGGGATACACGTTCGCCACCGGCGAATCCGTGTGCAGCCTTCTGGGCTCCTGCGACACCGACGCGACGGCCGTTTCGGTCGTCGAGACCGCGGCGATGAGCGATGACGCGGTCGTCGTCATTCCCGCGGCGCTCGCTTCATCGGACGCCGGTGAATGCGAAGGCGAAGCGAAGGCCGAGTGCGCCGGGGATGTCAACGTTGTGAATGCTGCCGTCGTGAGCGATTGCGAGACAGCAACGTCATGCGATGGCGGCGCCAAAGTCGTTCATGCTTCAGAGACGTCCGATGAATGCGCCGAGTCCAAGGCCGGATGCTGCGACGCCGAGAAGACGGCCGACAACGCCGAGGCCGTCGTCGTGAACGCGGCTCTCGTTTCCGATGAAGATGGCGAAACCAAGGCTTGCTGCCAGGACGCTGAGAAAACGAAAGTCGAGAACGTCGCGATCGCCACGGGCGAATGCGAAGCCTTGACGGATGAATGCGCCGAAGAGCCGATGCAGACGAGCCCGATTGAAATCATGCCCGTCAACGCAAGCTGCCCGCTGACGGAAGAGCCGCTCACGCCGGGCCTCGCCTCGGTGCACGAAGGCTTCACCGTCGGCTTCTGCTGCAACGGCTGCAAGCGCAAGTGGGATGCGCGAGCCGACGCCGAGAAGGCGGACTACATCGTGATGAACGCGAAGCTCGTCAATGAGATGTGCCCGACCTGCCCGACGATGAAGGCGAAAAAGACGTCGGCGTCTCTCTACAACGGTTTCGCCGTTGGTTTCTGCAATGATCACTGCAAGGGCACGTTTGACGCCAAGGACGACGCCGGCAAGACCACGTACATCGCGTCGATCGTCACGCCCGTGAATGAGAACTGCCCGTTCAGCGATGAAGCGGTCGATGCCGAAATCGTTTCGCTGTATCGCGGCTACGCCGTCGCGTTCTGCTGCAACGGTTGCCAGTCTCGCTTTTCCGGCAAGATGGCCGACAGCGATCGCGACGCCATGGTCGTGACGCTGGCCTCCAACCTGGATGGCGCGATGATTATTCCCGCCGCCGAAGCACAGAGCTGTGGCGAAGGCTGCGGCGATGAGAATTGCGGCGAAGACTGCAAGGACAAGCTGGCTGAGAAGTCCAAGCCCGGCGAGTAATCGATTCTCAAATGCACTGAATCACTCAAAGCCCATGACGTTGGTCATGGGCTTTTTTCTGCGCTTGCGGCTCGCCAGTGTTCCAGCGGACAATGCCACCATGGCGACTTTTCTCTTCAAGACCGAGCCGGATGATTTCAGTTGGGATGACCTTGTGCGTGTCGGGCGCGAACCCTGGAACGGCGTGAGCAACAACACCGCGCTGATTCACTTGCGCGCGTGCCGCCCGGGCGATGAAGTCTTTATTTATCACACTGGCAAAGAGCGGCGCATCGTCGGGCTGGCGCGCATCGCCTGCGAACCATACGAAGACCCGGAAAAGCCCGGCCGCAATGCAAAGGACGAGCCCAAGTTCGCCGTCGTCGATGTTGAGCCGGTGAAACCAGTCAAAACGGCGGTGACGCTCGCCGAAATCAAATCGGACAAACGATTCGCCGACCTGTGGCTCGTGAAGCACACGCGTCTCAGCGTGATGCCCGTCCCTGCAAAGATGGACAAAGCCTTGCGCACGATGTGCGGCCTCTAAATTGCAACGGTCTTATCGCCGGCGAATCACGATGACGGATTGGTCATCGTCCTGCGCGCCATGCGCCCGCGCGGCGCCCAGCAGCGACTGAAGAATCTCCCCCACCGGTTCGCCCCGTTGGCGCCGCAGTACTTCCACCAGCGGTGATTCGCCGAGCATCGCGCCGTCGGCGCCGCGCGTCTCCGTCAGACCATCCGTGTAGATCACGAGCAAATCCTGCGGCGCCAGCGTCATTTCTCGCGTCGAGAATGTTTCGTCGGCAACCACACCAAGCGGAAGCGCTTCATTCTCAACGCGATTAACTTCGCCCGTCGCCGCGACGACATGCAGAATCGGATGATGCCCCGCGAGCGCGCACACGGCTCGACCATCGTTTGAAAGTCGAATGCACGCAAACGTCGCGAACATGCCCGGTTCGGCAAGGTCGCACACGACGCGGTTCAAGTCAGGCACCACGTCTTCGAGCGTGTCGTCATGCAGCAGTCGCGTCCGCAGCGAACTCTTCAGCATCGCCATGAGGACGCCAGCTCGCACCCCATGCCCGGACACATCGGCGAGGTAGGCATCGAGGCCGCGTTCGTTGGTGAGGATGTCGATGAGATCCCCGCCCATCTCTGAGCTGGCGTCCGAACGAGCCGCCGCTTCTGCGAACTCCGTCTCGATCATCAGGGGCGGCACAAGACTGCGATGAATGCCTTGCGCCAGATTCATCTCCGTCCGCAACCGCAACTGACGCGAGCCT
The DNA here is from genome assembly GCA_029260345.1 of Phycisphaerales bacterium. Lineage (GTDB taxonomy): Bacteria > Planctomycetota > Phycisphaerae > Phycisphaerales > UBA1924 > OFTM186. The sequence continues at coordinate 167,954 of JAJDDK010000007.1, forward strand.
TCCTTGGCGATAAAGCTCGCCATGAGGACATACCCCGCAACCAGTGTGAGAATCGCAAAGAGCGCCAGCGGCGTGGAGCGCGAATCGATGACCCAGGGCGCGTTCAGCGACGGCCCCAGAACCACCGGCCCGAAGATCTGCAATGCGATCACGATCGGCAGCAGCCAGATCCGCCACATGAACGAGAGCGCCCACCCGATGGCGATCCCGCCGCTGAAAAGTGACCACACCAGCACCGTCCACCACGGTTCGTGCTTTATTTCGACGCGCCCCAGCGTAAAGAGCGGTCCGAGCGTGGCAAACGTGAAGAAGATCGCGGTGAGCAGCAGCGCCCGCCCTCGGACGCTCAATCCACCGAAGTATTCATCGCGAGCCGTTTGTGCCATAAAGACATGCCAGAGCCGCGCACGTCATTTGTCAAATGCGGCACGAATCCACAATCGATGAAAACACCTCAGGGAATTTCCAGTGCCTCATGGGGAACTTCAACATTCTCGTCGTTGTAGTACGACAACACCCAGTCCACGCGCCCGGATCGGTACAGGTCTTCAAAGAGCAGCACACTCGAAACACAGTAGCGCGTCCCGATGCCTTTTCGAATCTCGATCAGCGCCCGTTCGGCGGCGTCGGCGCCGACTTCCTTGCGATATGGACGCATGCTGGTGAGCGCATCAAACGAGTCGACCACGGCAAAGAATCGCGCGCCGAGCGGAATCTCCTCGCCGCGCAGTTTGTCCGGGTATCCGCCGCCTCCCCACTGCTCGTGGTGATGGCGAACAAGATTCAGGACGACCATGTCCGTCTCGCCCATCGCGATGAGCCGGTCATACCCGGCGACGGGATGCGTCTTGATGATCGCGAACTCTTCGTCGGTAAGCGCTTCGGGCTTTTGAAGTATGTCCGTCGGGATGTCGAGTTTGCCGAGATCATGCAGCGCGGCGCCACGCGCGATGCGCGGCAAAAGTTCATCATCCATGCCGGCGAGCTCCGCCAAAGCGCGCGTGTACAGCACCACGCGCCACGTGTGCGACGCCGTTGAGAGATCCTTCTTCTCGATCTCGGCCACGAGTTTCTCAAGTTCCGACGTGTTCATGGTCGCTTAGCCCGCCGTTGGCACCTGGTCCGGGAGCGGCGCCAGATCCGGCTCGATGAAGCGTGCCCGGGCCTCATCCGACATCAGCCGATCCTTGGAATAGTGGCGCAGCATAAGCCGCTTGTCGAGGAGCTCGGGCGAACTGCGCACGAATTCCTGCGAATTGGCGAACGTTCGCCCCGCCATGTGCCGCCGCACGGTGTGAAGCCAAAAGACGGTGATCGTTTCGTGGTACCCGGTCCTGGGTTCGTACCCGGCGAGCTGGGCATTGGCGAGGAGCTCGCGCAGGCCGTCGCGCATGGGGGCGAGGGCGTTTTCAAAGCCGTGGTTTTGGATGACGAGGTACGCAGCGCGCACGTGCGCTTCGTGGCCGAAGTCCGGATCGCTAATGGCGCGCTGGTTGAACTGTCGCCAGAAAACCACGTCATCGGAAAGGTCGCACACGACGATTCTCCGGAAGAAACACTTGCGTTGTGAAACTGGGGTCAGGCGTTCGTGTCGCGCCCGAGCAATTGCTGAAGGCGGTTGTAACTTTCTTTATCGCGACCGATCAATTGATCCACTTGCATATCCGCGTGGTAACTCGATCGCACCATCGGGCCGGATTCAACCACCGCAAAGCCGCGGGCGAGGCCCTGGTCGCGGTAACGGTCGAAGACTTCCGGCTCGACGAAACGGTCAATCGGTAAGTGGTTCGGCGTGGGCTGGAGGTATTGCCCGATTGTGAGGATGTCCGTTTGCGCCCGAGTCTGAAGATCGTCCATCAGTTCGAGCACTTCATCATCGCGCTCGCCGATGCCGACCATGATGCCGGTCTTCGTCACCATTCCCGCGTCTTTGCAACGCTTCAACAACTCGACCGAACGGTCATATTTCGCTGAAGGGCGCACCGCGGGATACATGCGCGGCACCGTCTCCACGTTGTGATTGAGAATCTCCGGCCGCGCGTCGATTACATCCTGAAGCGCCTCCCAATTTCCTTCGAAGTCCGGGATCAGCACTTCGATGGAGAGATTGTTGTCGCAGGCTTCGCGCGTGCGCAGGACGGTCTCGGCCCAGATCGCGGCGCCGCCGTCTTTGAGTTCATCACGATTCACACTGGTGATCACGATGTGGCGCAGTCCAGCGCCTTCGACCATGAGCCTTACGGATTCCGCGACGCGTTTGGGTTCATCAAGATCAAGCACGGGCGGCTTGCCGGTTTTCACGTTGCAGAAGCCGCAGGCGCGGGTGCAGGTGTCGCCGAGGATCATGATCGTCGCGACGCCGCGGGCCCAGCATTCGCCCATGTTGGGGCAGCCGGCCTCTTCGCAGACGGTGTGGAGCTTGTGCTCACCGAGAATGGCGCGGAGGTTGTGGTAGCCGGGGCCGCCGGGGAGCTGGGCGCGGAGCCACTTGGGCTTGCGCTTGGCCTGCGGCATTTGTTTGGCCCCGCCGTCGTTGTTCAGCACCATGCCGGTCAGGCTGAAGGCGGGCTTGTCGATGCGGCGCATCGGGTCACCGCCGGCAGGCCTCGGATGGCGCTGAATCCCCTTTGTGCGGGGCGTGGCGGGGGTCGAAGTGGGCGGCGGGGTGGACATGGGACCGCAAGTGTAGTCGGTCAGGAATGCCCCGAAGCGGAGCTTTCGCGCGAACTTCCCGGCCCTCAGACCGATAGTACCGGTCGGAGATGAGGGTGAAACTGGGCAAACAGGGTCAACCCGTGGCGTGTGTCGGTCGATCACACAGTCGGGTGATTCGTGCGCAAGGGCGTCCCGAGCCACCTCAGAGTGCATTCGTTGACAGCGCGGGGGCCGGTGATACCGTGACCGATTCGCCCGCGGGAACCTCGGAGTCGGCACGCGCGGGGAGCCGACCCGAACACCGAGCGAGTCCCCGAGCAGGGCGAACTGAAGAATTGCCCGACCAAGGAGTGAGCCGTGGCTGGATGTAATGTCGATCGCGCAAGCGCTGGCCGACCCACACGCACACGCTGGATGCCGATACTCGGCGCCCTGGCGCTGGGCGGAATGGCCCTCTCCGGCTGCACCAACGAATTGGATTCCTGGTGGGATCCGAGCATCGTTGGTCGCTGGGAGTTCACCCCAACGGTGGTCCCCATTCTCGAACGCATCGACGTCATCGAAGATGACACCGGTGAGTACGTCGAGAAAAGCGAGATCATCCCCGAAGACCTGATCCCCGAAGCCGTGGAATATGAAATCACGCCGGGCGACCAGCTCCTCATCGAAATTTTCGACTTCATGGCGCCGAACGTGCCTTCGCAGCTTCAGCGCGTTGTAGACGGTCGCGGCAACATCGATCTGCCGCAGCTCGGCCGCATTCCGGTCAATGGGTTGACCGCACGACAAGTTGAAATGCGAGTGGTCGAAGAATTGCGCAATCAAGGCATTATTCAGGACGGTCTCGTGACCGTGCAGGCGCTGGCGCAGCGTGACGCGACGTACAGCATCTTTGGCGCCGTGCCGCGTGTCGGTCGCTACATCATCCCCGCGCCGAATTTCCGGCTGCTTGACGCGATGACGGAAGCAGGCGGCATTCCGCCAACCATTCCGGTCGTGTACGTGATTCGTCAGGTGCCGCTTTCTGACGAAGTCACCATGGGGCTGGGTGTGGATCCCGCCGCCGAACCCGGACGACCGCAAGACCCGCAGTCGCCGAACAATGAGGGACGCAATCTCGAGGACTTGATCGAGCAACTGACCGAGCCCGAGGGCAACGGTTCGCCGGCGGCGTTCTCCAGCGCCTTCCAGTCGGGCCAGTCGAGCCAGCCGCAGTCACAGAATCGACTTCAGAATTTCATCGACTTACCGGACGACGACAGCGCCGCACAGCCACAATCCGGCGACAACACGCTTGAAGAAGCGACGGATGGCCAGTGGGTCTTCCTCAATGGCGAATGGGTGCGCGTTGCATCGAATCAGCCCAACGGAGCCACCGGTTTGGCCGATGGGCCGGACCTGCTCGCCCAAAGCATGGGCAGCCCAGCAGATCTCGTGACCCAGCGCGTCATCGAGGTCCCGACGCGGCCGCTCCTCCAAGGCAACGCATCGTTCAATATCGTGATCCGTCCCGGCGACACCGTTCACGTGCCCAACCCCGAACAGGGCTTCGTCTACGTCGCGGGTCGCGGCATCGCACGACCGGGTGTGTACAACCTTCCTGGTGCAGGTCGCCTGACGCTGACCAAAGCCATTATGGCCGCGGGCGGCCTCTCACAGATCGGTATTCCGGCCCGTACAGACCTCACCCGCATGGTCGGTCGCGACCGCCAGGCGACGATTCGTCTGAACGCGAAAGCCATCTTTGAAGGCACCGAGCCGGACGTTTTTCTGAAACCGGACGACGTCATCAACATCGGCACGACGTGGTGGGCCCAGCCCTTGGCGATCGCCCGAAACGGCTTCCGAACCACGTACGGCTTCGGCTTCCTGCTGGACCGAAACTTCGGTAACGACGTCTTCGGACCGCCGCCGTTCAGCCGTCAGTAAGCCATGGCCGGGGTTGACGATGAGGCTCGGAATCCGAACCGAACTCGGCGCGAACTTCGCTGGCCGAATGGCGTAGTAGCGGTTGTGTCCGGCGGCACAGGCTCCGCTGGAGGGACGAGAGTTGGTGGGAGGTCGGTCCGCGCGGTGGAAATGCGGACCCGCCTGAAGACCGGAGGGTCAAGACGCAGATGAGCACGGCGGGCGCCAACCCGGCGGAGGGTGTCCAAGCGGACGCTGCCCTTGCGCGCTGGGTGACACCGGCGAATCTCATCATTGCCGGCCTGACGCTGTTCGGATTCCTCGCCCTCTTCTATCAGTGGTTCGGCTTTCAACACCGCTTCAGTTGGGGCAGCGATGACTGGGCGCACGCCTACGTCGTGCCTCTGATTTCCGGCTATGCAATCTGGAAAGAGCGCGACCGCTTAGCGCTCATGACGCCGCAACTGTTTTGGCCCGGCTTGCTTCCTTTGCTGCTGGGCATTGTGTGCTACTTCTTCTTCATGCTTGGCTTCCCCAATCACATGGGGCAAGGCTTCTCGATTGTGTTGTGCATATACGGACTCGTGCTCCTGAATCTTGGCCCGAACATCACGTCACTGCTGACCTTCCCGATCGCGTACCTCGTGTTCGCTGTCACGATTTCCGAACGCGTGATGCAGGGCGTCACGTTCCAATTGCAACTCATCGCCACCAAGGGCGCCTACGTCCTTCTGAATGTCATGCAAATTACGACGGACATTGCGGGCAATACACTCACGATCCACAAGAGTTCGGGCGAAACGATCCCGCTCAACGTCGCCGAAGCATGCAGCGGCATGCGCATGGTCATCGCGTTTTACGCGCTCGGCGCCGCCGTCGCGTTTCTCTCAACACGGCTCTGGTGGCAGCGCATAGCGATCCTTTTGCTCGCCGGGCCGATCGCGGTGTTCGTCAACGTGCTGCGTGTCGCGTCGCTTGGCGTCCTGAGCTTGTGGGACGAAGAATTCTCAAAGGGCAATGCGCACATGGCCGTTGGCCTGCTGTGGCTGGTGCCTGCCTTCTTGCTGCTGATGTTCAGTGTGTGGGCGCTGAAGCGCATGGTCGATGAGCCGCAACCGGGAGCCGCCACATGACCGGCGCACGACTCCTGCATCCGGGCGCCATCGCTTCCGTCGTCATTCTCGGCGCCGCCGCGGTCGGACTGAGCGCAGCGATCGCCGTCAGCGGTGCGCAACTCCGCAAACGACCGATCAATCCGCCGGACGGACTTCGATTCCCGACACTTCCCGCAGAAACAGAAACATGGGAACGCTTCGGCGCCGATCCCCCGCCGCTGTCCGCCGAAATTCTTGAAAGCCTCGGCACGCAGAACTATTTCTCGCGCAACTACATCAAGAAGGGCTCGATGGAAGCGGGAGAGCCCATTGTGATCAACTTGCATTGCGCGTATTACACGGGCATGCCGGACACGGTGCCGCACGTCCCCGAAGCCTGCTTCGTTGGTGGCGGCATGACGCTGGTGTCAAATGCGACGCTGGTTCCGATTCCATTTGATCTCAATCGATTCCCGCCGGATGAAATGCTCGAGACCAGTGAGATTGATCCAGACATCTATGGCGTCGTGCGTCAGGGCCGCATGGGGCCTTACTCCGAAGCGCCGGGCAACCGCGTGCACATGCCATTCGGGTTTGACGATCTCAAGCTGCGCGTCACTGAATATGAAGCAACGGACTCACAACGTGTCTTTGCCGGCTATTTCTTCATCGCCAATGGCTGGGGCGTGAGTGACGCCCTGCAAGTGCGCCAGCAGGCGTTCGACTTGTCGGCGGACTATGCGTTCTACGCCAAAGTGCAATTCACCAGCTATCAAGTAGAGTCTCCGCAGGAATTGAGCGAAATCGCCGCGGACCTGTTGAACGAGTTGATGCCCGAAATCATGCGGCGTGTGCCTGACTGGACCGAGGTCATCGTTGGCGCGTACCCCCCACCGGACGATGTGGCGGAGGCGAACACGCGCGACCGGCGCGGCACACAGGAATTCGAAGAGTGGAAAGAAGACTTCAATGCCCCCGACCTGCCCGGACGGCGGCGCTGACTCCCCTGATGACCGAACGACCCCGAGGATGCTGAGGCCATGGCCACCAAAGTCAATGTGAAATTCGTCATCGTGCTCGCCGCCGCACTCGCCGTGCTGTTCGGCGGCGTTGCGTTCGTTGCCTATCAGAAGCTCACCACTTCCGGTGAGGAATACGAGGCGAAGGGCGATGCGCTGATGGCCGTCGGCGATTTCGATGAAGCGTCCGACATGTACCGGCGCGCCGTCAATCATGATCGCACGAACATCGTCTGGCTGACCAAATGGCGCGACTCGCTTCTCAAAGTCGTTCCCGAAACACAAGTCGAGTACGTCAAGTACTACCAAGACTACTACTTGGGCATTCTGAATCAGCTCGCGGCGCTTCAGGACAGAGACCCCATCGCTCAGCGCGCTTACCTTGAGCCGTATTACCAGCAGCTTGTCAAAGGCGGCGCCAATGCCGAGTCTTGGCAGCGACTCATTGACCACGTCAACAACATGCTCCAGCGTTTGCCGGAGGATGACGTCGTCACCAAACAGATTCATCGGTATCGCGGCCTGGCGCGCCTCGCCCGCATGGAGCAAATCGAAGAGCGTGACGAAGAACGCGAGCAAACACTCGCTGACCTTCGCATTGCGATTGAGGCGGATCCAACAGATGTGGAGTGCGCCGTTGGCGTCTTGAAGTGGCGATTCATTGAATGGAAACGTGCGCACCGGTTGCGCCGGGCGCAAACCGCCGATCAGCTTTGGACGGCGCTCGGCGACGAAGTCGTGGCGATGAAGGAGTCGTTCCCGAATTCGCCGCCGATCCTGCTGACCGAACTGCAAATCATGATCGAGCGCGTTGTGCACCTCGAAGACGACCCGGCCGCTCGCGTGCGCATGGTCAACAACATGAAGGGCTTTGAGGACCGGCTGCTCGAATCGATTGAGGCCACGGCGCCCGAGTCGATCGACGAAAACATGCTGCGTCGCACGTACAACTCCTTAAAGCCGCTGCAACCAAGTAACTACGCCGCAACCATGCTTCCCATCGTGACGCGCGTGTCTGAGGCCAAGCCAAATGACGCCGGTCTCATGTTGCTGCGCGCCGAAGTGTTGAATGATCTCAATCGACAGGAAGACGCCCTGCAGCAGTTGCGCCAAGTGGCGGAAATGCCGGACCTTCCGGTGAGCCTGGCTGGCCTCATGCTGGTCGCCAATCAGCGCTACACGGCGATGTACAGCCAAGGCGACACGGTGCTCGACCTGCGCGAAACCACGCAGGATCCGGCCAAGCGCGCGGAACTCTTGAAGGAAGCCCACCAGTTTCGTGATGAGCTTGCGGAGAACATCACGGGTGGTGAAAACTCGCCCGTCGTGATGCTCCTCGATGGGCGTCTGGCGCTGGCCGAAGGAAACGCGAGCGAAGCCGTCGAGCGACTCAAAGCGCTGGACGATCGCGTTGGTGGACGCGACAGCGAAGTCATCAAGTTGCTGGGCCGGGCGCTGCTTGAAGCAAACATTCTCGGCGCCGCGCGGCAGCAGTACGCGCGGCTCGTGGAAGCAAATCCGAGCGACATTCAATCGCTGTACACCCTCGCCAGCATCGAGAAGCGTCTTCAGAATTATCCGGCGGCTATCCAGCGCTTTGAAGAAGTGCTGGCGCTCACGCCTGAATTCATGGAAGCGCGGCTCGAGATCGCCGCAATTCGTGCGGAAACGGGCATCATCGACATCCGCGGAACGGTGCAAGGAGTAGATCCGGTTCGAGTCTCACTGATCCGCTGGCGGGCCCTCATGCAGCAGGAAGAGCCGGAGCCGGACGAGGCGCTCGCCATTCTGCGCGAAGCGCGTCGTGACAACGGCGACAACCCCATGATCCTCAATGCGATGATCATGCACTTCAATCAAGAAGGAAACGCCGAGCAGGCGATGGCCGTCGCCAATGAGGCCATTGCGCTGTATCCCGAAGATCAGCGCTTTGCAGACTGGAAGCGACGCCTTGATCAGCTTGAAGTGGGATTGTCCATCGACGATCGCCTGCGACTCATTGATGAGTCCACCGCCGAACCCATTGAGAAACTCATTCAGAAATACGCACTGCTCAACAGCGCGGGGCGCACGGACGAAGCCGAAGCATTTTTCGCCGAAGCGCAGAGGCTGGCGCCGAACAATCCGGACATCATCGAAAAACAGTTCATGCAAGCGCTGGAGCATGAAGACTTCGCGCAGGCACGGTCCATCGCCGCGACCGCGGCGCGACTCAACCTGGACAGTGTGGACGGCCTCCTTTATCAGGCGCGGCTCGAATTCGCGCAGGAAAACTTCCAGCAGGCGTTGGCGACACTTCAGCAGGTGACGGGGCGCTTGCCGTTCGATCCTCTGGCGCTTCGATTGCTCGGCCAGACGTATCTGCAAATGGGGCGGGCCAACGATGCGTTGAACGCCTTGGCGCAAGCCTTTGAAAACAAGCCGGACGGCGTGCTGGTGGCGCGACTTTATGTGCAGGCATTGATTCAGCTCCAGCGGCACGATGAAGCGCTGCGGATCGTGAAGCGAGCGCGCAAATTCAACGGCGTCGATCGCATGCTCATGAATCAATGGCTCGCGCTGGAGGAGATGGCCGGTGACCGTGCCTTGGCGCTCGCGGAACGCACCAAGCGGTACGACGCCAATCCGAATGACACGAACAACACCGCCGCCTTGATCCGCATGCTGATGGACGACGAGCAATGGGCCAAGGCGCGCGTCGTGATTGATGCGATTCGCGAGGCACAACCCGACAGCGCGGATCTCGCTCGGCTGGATGCGAACTGGCACGCGCATCAAGGAAACATCGAGGACGGCGCGAAGATCCTTCAAGGGTTCACCGGTGACGAAGACACCCTCGCCGGATCCGTGCGACTGGCGCAGTACTACTCCGACTTTGCCCAATACGATCTGGCGGTCACGACGCTTGAACAGGCGCGCACGCTGCAGGACAGTGGCCAGAAAGTGGTCGAACTGCTGATCGCTGACTTGTACTTTCGCACGGACCGCTACGACAAAGCCATTCCGTTGTTCCGTGAGGCGCTCAGCGCCGATGAGGACACCGAGTCCGGCGATGTGGCCCGGCGATACGCCGATGCGCTGATTCGATTGAAGCGGTATTCCGAAGCGGAGCAAGCGCTGCTCGCCCTCAAAGACAGAGCGCGAAGCAACACGCGCACGAACATCCTTCTCTCCCGCGCCGCCGCAGGGAACGGGGACGATCGGGCCGCGATCAATTACCTCGACGCCGCCGTCGCCGCTTCACCCAACAGTCCGGAGCCATTCATTGAGCGAGCGTCGTTCTATTCTGATCGAGGCCAGCGTCTCGAAGATGTGTTGCAGGACTTGAACCAGGCCATTCGTTTGGCGCCGTCGTCCGTGCCCGCGCGTCAGTTGAAAGCGACGGTGCTTGTCCGCAACAATCGGATGGCTGAGGCGTCGCGTGAATTGCAGCAAGCCGTCACTGCCAATCCGGACAACCGGGAGCTGCGCCAATTGCTCATCGAATCGCTCACGCGCATGGGGCAGAATGGCGAAGCGATCGTTGCCGCGACGAGCGCTTCGCGCCAGTTCCCCGACGATGCGGGTTGGCTGCTGACCGCTGGTGATCTGCACGCGCGTGATCGACGCTGGAAGGAAGCGCTCGGGTTTTACACGCAGGCGTACGACCTGGATCCTTCGGCGCGCGTCGCCATCCGCATGGGACAATCGCTGATTGAAGTGGATCCGCCTCGATATCAGGATGCGATCGACCTGCTTGCGAAGCACCTGGATGAGGAAAATCACCTCACGACCGTCTTGCTCCTGCAATCGCAGGCGCACGCAAAACTGGGGAACTCATCCGTCGCGCGCCGGCTTGCGACCGATTCATTCAATGCCGCGAACAAACCAGCGGATATTCGCGATTGGTTCAGCGGCGTCGGTCTGCTCTTTGAGACGCGTGATGCGCTGCTTGACTACATTCGCAATCAGACGCCTAAGGCCGAACTGGAGCCGATCTACCTCGTGCTGCTGTCGCGGCTTGAAGCGCAAGATTCTGCGATGCACTCGTCCGTCATCGACAAGCTTCGCGCCATCGAAGATCGTCAGATGGATACGGCCACGCGCATGGATCTGTATCGCATCGTCGGCGGTCTGCTCTATATCAATGGCTCGTACGAGGATGCGGCGGATGTTTTCCGCGACGCTGTGGCCCTGGCGCCGGAAGACCTCGAATTCAATAACAACCTCGCGTACCTGCTGGCTCACCACCTGAATGACGCCCAAGGCGCGTTGGCCCCCGCCGAGAAAGCCGCCCAGCTCGCGCCCGTGGACCCAAACGTCCTCGACACACTGGGCTGGGTGTATTTCCAGCTTGGCCGCCTGAGCCAGGCGCAGGCGACCTTAAATCAGGCGCTGCAAAACGGACGTGACGCGGCCGAGCGCGTGCCGGCGCTCCTTCACCTCTCAGAAACCATCCTCGCGCAGAATCAGCCGGATTCGCACAGCCGCGCCCTCCGCAATGCAGAAGCCGCCCGTGAGATGATTGAACGATCGCCCGCCCTGAAGCAGTCGTTCGGACCTCAATTGGATGCGGTTATGGAGAAGCTCAATCGGTCCGAATGAACGAGTCGGGAGCTAGCCAATCACCTCAACCGGCAACGTCCGAGAATGACGAACACCGGCCGAACCAAGCCTCTTTCGATGAAACGAACCCAGATTTGACCCCGAGCAAGTAGTCATGGCGATGCAACCAAACAATGGACCCGTGCGGGGAGCCCCGCCTCGACAAGCGCCTTCCCCTGCTGGCAGCGCCGGCATGGGTGTGGCGCTCGATCCGGTCAAGCTCTTCAAGCAATACTTCTGGTGGCTTGCCGCCGCAGGATTCCTCGGCATTGCGCTTGGCGTCGTGGGCCACTTTGCGTTGCTGCGCTTCTATCCGTTCTATACGTCTGAAGTCAATTTTGAGATGACCTCTCAGATCATCGACGCGACGGATCAGGTCACCACCGTCACCAACAACGAAGCCGAAATCGAACGTTTCATCGGCGGCCAGGTCTTTCTGATGACGTCGGATCAGTTGCTGCTGCGCGCGGCCAATGACCCGACGCTGCGCAATGAAACCAACTGGGCCAAGAAGTACATTTCCAAGTCCACAGGACTTCCGAATTACGAGGACATGCTCGACGCGCTGAAGGACATCATCACGGCGCGCTCAATTCCTGATTCGAACATTGTCGTGCTTCGCTGCACCACGCAGAATCCGCAAGACGCGACGACGATCGTGAAAGCGGTCAAGAACGCCTACCTGCGCCAGCTCGATCAGGATAAGACCGCCGAAGCGCAGGACATTCTTGAATCACTCACGAGCCAGCTCACAGGCGTGCAGGAAGAGCGGCGTCTGCTCGAAGAGCGCATGGATCGCTTGCTCGAAGACAATCAGGTCACCAGTCTTGACGAACGCGTGGCATTGGCTTCGCAGGAATTGAACTTCCAGCTTCCGATGCTTGGCGAGATCAAGCGCGGCCTCAAAGTCGCGCGCGATCAGCTCGCCGCGTACGAAGAGCAGCTTTCCGCGCCGGGCGGCGCCACGTTCCCCGAAATCGTGCGCACGCAGGTGACCACGCATCCGATCATCCAGCGATTCGAAGTGCAGCTCGCCGACCTCGAAGCGGCGATGCGCGGCAGCCTTGAGCGATTGGGCCGCAACCACATCGCCGTCAAAGCGTTGCAGCAAAACATTCAATCCGTGCGCGAACAAATGGCGCTCGAAGAATCCCGTCTGCTTGATGAAATCTTTATTCAACTCATCGAGTTCACGCGGTCGCAGATTCGCAGTTACGAAGCCGCTGAGATCGAGACCCAGACCACGGTGACGGCCGCCGAGCGCCGTCTTGCCGATCTCAAACGCGTTGGTGAGGAATACAACCAGCTTCAGATGGAGCTGGTCCGGCGCTCCGAGGAACAAGGCGACCTCCAAGGCGCTATCTCCAACCAGCGTGCGATTGTCGAACGAGCCGCAAGCAAACGCGTCAAAGTGATGTACGACGCGCAGGTGCCGGACAAGCCTACATTCCCGCAGATCGTCATTATGGTGCCGGCGATCACACTGCTGGTCGGCGGTCTTGCCGCCGGCCTGATTGTGCTGCGTGAAGTGCTTGAACAGCGCGTCCGCACGCCGCAGGACATTTCGCTGATCCCGCGTGCTCGCGTGGTCGGTGTGATTCCGGACGCCGGCGAAGATCCCTCGCAACCAACCTCCGCCGAGCGAGCCGTGCGCGAGAATCCCGCAGGCGTCATCGCGGAATCTGTTCGTCAGGTCCGCACGAACCTCATCAAGACGTTCACTCAGCGCGGCCACAAGGCGCTGCTGGTCGTGGGCGGCATGCCGGGATCAGGCGCCAGTTCACTCATTAGCAATCTGGCGTCCAGCCTGGCCGCGATCGACATGCGCGTCCTCGTCATTGACGGCAATTTCCGTCGTCCGGCGATGCACAAAATCTTCGGAGTCGCGGAAGGACCTGGCCTTGGTGAAGTGCTGCTCGGCACAACGCAACTCGCAGACGCCATTCAGCACACCGATGAGCCCGGTCTGGAAGTGCTCACGGCCGGCGCTCCCGGCAATCGCATTTTCGAGCGGCTGACCACATCGTCGATGAGCCGCGTCCTCGATGAAGCACGGGCGAGGTACGACCTCGTGCTCGTGGACTCGCCCCCGGCGATCGTCGCGGGCGACGCGATGGCGCTGGCGAACCGTTGCGATGCGTCGCTGCTGGTGGTTCGTGCCTACGGCGAGAAGCGCGGCCTCGTGCAGCGCGTGCGCGATCAGCTTGATGAGACCCGTGCCGATCAGATCGGCGTCGTGATCAACGCGGTGCGCTCGGCGGCGGGCGGCTACTTCAAGCGAAACATCCGCGCCACGCACGAGTACCAGAACGGCCTCGCCAAGGACCTCGCCGAAGCGCGCGAAGCACGTCAGCGCGACGAAGCGCGATCATCGTCGTCGTGACGTATTCTTTCATCGTCACCAGTGGAAGTGGATGAACACGCAGTCGCCCATCTTTGATTTCCCGGGGCTTGGTGATTTCACCCCGCCCCCGTCCGCCGCCGACCCCCTCGCGGTCGAGGAGATGACGCGGCTCTCGATTTTTCATGGCTACATCGGCGTCTTCGTCGTCGCGTTCCTTGCGACGCTCCTGGTGACGCCGATTCTGCGCCGACTCGCCATCGCCAACGGCGTCATCGATCATCCCGACTACGAACGCAAAGAGCACAAACTCCCCGTCGCCTACCTCGGCGGCGTCGGGATTTACATCGGGCTGCTGCTTGCCTTCGCCTACAGCTTCTTTGCGCCAAGCGGTTTCTTTGATCGGCACCCGTCGGAAGTGACACAACACGCCGTGCCGTTCTCCGTGCTGCTGGGCATGACGCTCATCATGTTCGTCGGTTTGCTGGATGACATGATCGGCATCAGCCCGCGCATCAAGATTTCCGGGCAGCTTCTCGCCGCCGCTGCGCTGGCGATGGACGACGTCGGGGTCAAAGTCGCGGCGGGCGTTTTGACGCCGTTCGCTCGACTCATCGGCGTACAAGAAAATCTCCTCTTTACATTCGATCTTCCGTTCTCGATCCCGATGTTCGGCGCCCAGATACAGATCGACGTGGTCTACTGGGTGGGCACGGGGATCATCGCGATCTTTATTCTCGGCGCGTGCAACGCGAGCAATCTTCTGGACGGTCTGGACGGGCTGCTCACCGGCGTCACGGCGATTGCCGTCGCCGCCATGCTGATCATCGCGCTGGGCCTCGGCCTCGCCAGTGACGGACCGCTCGATGGCGCTCGCGTTGTCATCTGCCTCGCGGTGCTTGGTTCGTGCCTCGGATTCCTCCCCCACAACTTCAAACCAGCGACAATCTTCCTCGGCGATTGCGGCTCCATGCTGCTTGGCTTCATGACGGTCGTCGTGATTCTGTCGCTGGGTGACACTGGCAAAACGCCACTAGTCGTTGCGGGGCTCCTGATTTACGCCGTGCCGATCATGGATACAACGCTGGCGATCGTTCGCCGCAAAATGTCGGGCAAGCCGATGAGCGAACCGGACGACCAGCACATTCATCACTTGCTGAAGAGATCGTTCGGCGTGACCCGCGCCGTCTTCACGCTGTATGGCATCGGCGCCGTGTTCGGGATTCTCGGGATTCTGGTGTCGCTGGGCCGCGCCCGCGTGGCGTATGTCTTTGCACTGGTGCTTGCGGCATTCATCGGTGTCACCGCCGTGAAGATCGCTCGGCTGAAGATTTTTCAGGAGCAGGCCAAGGCGATCGCCGAAGCGCGGATGCGGGCCACCCAGGCGCCGCTACCGCCCCGCCCGACGCGAGCCGCGCGGCATTCCGCCGAAGATCCATCCCCGGTCCAGCCGACACGCTCCTGATTCATTTAAAATCGTCAGTCAATATGTGCCACTGCTTTTGAGCAGTGCCTCCCTCGAGATTCCATCCTGCACCACTGCTCCAGATGCACTGCTCAAGAGCAGTGGCACACTCCATTTGGTTCCGGTGGCGTATTCTGCACCGGCCGCTGTCGTGCAGCGCACATCTATGCAGGAGCACACCCGATGACCGATCGTTACATCGATGAATTTCGAGCGCGCCGAGCCGCCGGTCACGAGCGCTTGCTCGACACTGATCATCTCGGCCTGAAAAGATTTCTGCGGCTCGACTCCGACGCCTACACCGATCGCTCAGCCGAAGGTCGCCTTGATGATCGCACCAAGGAACTCCTCGGCCTCGTTGCGTCCGCCGTGCTGCGCTGCGATGACTGCATTGCGTATCACGTCGAACAAAGCATGAAGCTCGGCTGGACGAAGGAGCAACTCGAAGACGCATTGAATGTGGCTCTCGTCGTTGGCGGGTCGATCACCATCCCGCATCTACGCCGCGCGCGGCAGGCGATGGATGAATTGCTTGAAGAAAACGATGCGTCCTAGTTTGTAACGCACCAAAAAGAACAGCGGTCCCCGGCATGCCGAGGACCGCTGCGAGCATCGTGTGAAAACAATTTCCCGTTCAGCGTTGAGAGATCTGAACGAAATTAGCGACGACGACGGGTCGCCGCGAAACCAGCCATGCCGAAGAGCGCCAAAGCGCCCGGGGCGGGGATGAGCTGGTCGGTGATGTTGTCGATAAGCAATGAACCGTTGCCACCGCCGAAGTTTCCTCCAACGATGCGGTCAAGGCCACCGGCGCCAACCGCGAGCTCCTGAACGATGTCGTGACCGCTGAAGATCAGCGAGCCATCCTGGTACACATTCAGCATGTTGCCGGCGAGCACTTCGATGCCGATCTGCGTGGAGACGCCAGCAGCCCAGCTTCCGCTCGTGCTGATGACCGCGCCCGCTCCAGCGACGATCTGAACGACGTCAATGCCGCCGCCCGGCTGGAACAACACACGCGTATTGATCGTGCCGCTGTCGATGTGATCGGTCTCAAATCCGTATGTCGTTCCGTCGTCGACGGTGGCGACAAGGTCAGCCGCGATCAGCCCGAATGACGAAGCGCCAAAGTCGGGGGAGGCGACGAATCCGACGGCGCCAGCAGCCACGTTTGCAGACGCCGTGCGGGATCCAAAGCCGCCGACACCGGAATTCACAATCGTTCCAGTGTTGGTGAGCCAGCCGAACTGACCAGCGCCACCAAGCGCGAATCCTTCGAAATCTTCGAAGAAACCAACGCCTTCGACCGGCTGGGTAGTCGGCGCCGGCGCAATCATCTGCACAGACGTGATCAGATTGCTGACTTCTCCTGCGCTTGCGAACGCTGCAGGAAATGCAGCCATCGCCAGTGCAGCCATTGCTCGTACTCTCATGTTCCATCCTCCATCGTCATAGGACCATTTCTGGCCGACGTGTTGCTCACTGCACGCACCGGCAACAAGCCCCTTGCGCACAGCGAAATCGTGAGCAACGCCAACGACACCTCCTGCCGAAGCAGGTGAGGGTTTCCCGAACTCTCAGTTGCGGCGTTGACGTGTTTCTTCAACCGCTTGGCGATGGCAGGCCCCCGCCCAACATCGCCAGCCCAATTGTCATAGATAAAGACTGTGTGAAGCAATAAAAAAACCGGCCAAAATTGGCCGGTTCGTAAAAATACCTATGAGAATCTAGGCAAAGACGGATGTGATTGGTGTCACATCGTCGCTGAGGTATACGGCAGAAGCCCCATGTAGCGGGCTCGCTTGACGGCCTGCGCCACCATGCGCTGCTCGCGTGCGGAAAGACCCAAACGCTTGCGGGCGTAGATCTTCCCGTTCGGGCTCATCATGCGGCGGAGGGCGTCAGCGTCCTTCCAATCCACAAACAGCTTGCCCTTGGCGCTTTTCTGAGTGACGCTCGCGCCGGAACTGGCGCCAAATCGATTAAAACGACTCATGGAATCACAACCTCCGATGATTGCATCGAGACCACTGCGGCCCCGGAATCGAGCCGAGGAGTGTATCCGAGGATTCCAGCCGCGCCAAGCGGGCGCTGGAGGAGTGATACGGATCATTCTTGGGCCGGGTGGCGTGGTATGGCCCGAGTCCGGGTGCCGTGGTACGGCGGCTGAAAGCCGCAGTGCCACGAATAGTCGCTAGTTCACAGTTCAACCGTGGCACTGCCCTTCGGGCCGTACCACGGCGCCCTGCTCAAGATCATCTTTCAGTGTCTTTCCTCACCGATCGCGGCTGAGGACGGCGTCCGCCAAGTCTTCGAGCAACAACCGAGCATCGCCCGGCGGCAGCGTCTGGAGCCGCTCCTTCGCTTCGCTGACCGCTCGCTGGGCGGTCTGGGCGGCGTACGCAATTGATCCAGTGGTTTCGAGGGCGAGCCGCACCTCGTGACGCACGTCGGTGAGTTCCGCCACGACCGTCGGCCCATCTGGGCGGCCGTCCGACTCCGCCGCAATCTCGCCGCGCCACAAACCAGCCAGCAGATTCAGCGATTCGCGCCGCCGGCCCGCATCCGCCACCGCAAGGTGATGAATCAGCGGCAGCGTCAGTTTGCCCTTCTCAAGATCTTTCCCGAGCGACTTTCCAACCACGCGCTCCACACCCAACAGATCCAGCAAATCATCCTGAATCTGGAACGCGACGCCGATGCGCACGCCAAAGTCGTACATCGCACGCTGCAACTCGAGCGAAGCGCCGCTGAACGCCGCCCCCTGCTCGCACGCGACGCCGATGAGTGAAGCCGTCTTGCGCTCGATGATCTCGAAATACGTCTCTTCGTCGAGGTCACGATCCTGCCGGTGGTGCAATTGCAGCAATTCACCTTCGCAGACTCGGGTTGTGATCTCGCCGATGCGCATCGCCACGCGCTGATCGTTCAGCGATGAGCACAAATGAAACGCCGACGAAATCAGGTAATCCCCGAGAATCACCGCCGCTTCGTTGCCGCGCAGCTTGCTGATCGTCGGCCGCTGGCGGCGTACTTCCGCCTCATCAAGCACATCGTCATGCACCAGCGTCGCGACGTGGATCATCTCGACCACAGCGCCCAGCGTGACATGCTCGTCCCGCGGCGGCTCATCACCATTGGCCGCCATGCCGACCAGCATCGTCAGCGAAGGTCGCAGCATCTTGCCGCGATACCGCTCGACGCGCGCGCACAATTCACGCACGGATTCGAGGTCCGATTCGATTTGTTCACTGAAGCGCCGCTCGACCTGCGCCAGACTCGATGCGAGCACACCGACGACCGCGCCGTGCCGTTCGCCGAACTCGTCAAGCCAGCTCATGTGATTCCTGATCCTTGGCCAAATGGCGCCGTCGCGGGGCGGCGCGTGCTTGACCGAAAGGATAGGCGATAGCGGCAGATTCGGCAGCCGCGGCTTACTTCACGGCGATCAGGTAGGCGATCCAGCCCGCGTCCGCTTCTCCACATTCAACGCGTTCAAACTCGCCGTTGCCGTCACCCTCTTCATCCGTTCCTTCCCACCAGATCTGGACGTCCTTGAAGCCGGCTTCGAAGAGGATGTCCTTCAGTTCTGGCAGGCTCCACAGACGCCAGACATAGCTGAACGCCTTCTTGATTTTGGATCGGTCCGGAAACTTGAAGTGGATATAGCACTGCATCCGGTGCGTAATGGGATCAAACTCCGCCTGATCCCAAATGTAGGTGAAGCCATCGCACTCGCGCTCTTCTTCGATGACCTGATGCGCCTCGTACCCGCCGTAGGCGTCGAGGAACAGCAACCCGTCATCCGCGAGCACTTCGCGAAGCTGCTTGAAGTACGCAAGCATCTTCGCCCGCTCCTGAAACAGCCAGTAGCTGAAGTTCATGGCGAGAACCGCGTCAACCGGTTCGGTCTGGACGGTGAACACGTCCTCTTCGATGAGGCGCACGCGCTGCTGCTCCTTGTCGGAAAGCTTGGCGAGATTGTGTTCGCGTCCCCAGCCGAGCACTTCGGGATCGATGTCCACGCCAATGGCGCTTCGATTCTTGCCGCTCTCGACCCAGGCGCATGCCATCTGTGCGGTGCCGCAGAAGTCTTCGCGGATCAGTCCGAGCTCGCGCCCGCGAATCTCGCGAAATTTCTCGGCAATGAACACGACTTCATCTTCAACACTCTGCACTGAGCGTTGGTAGAGATCGTGCCGATCAGCCGTTTCGGCGATCTTGGGCTTCTTGCCGCCGCGAGCCTTTTCGAGCTTCATTCGTCGCTTGGATGCGCCTTTGTTCTTCGTCGCTGTTGCCATAT
Source organism: Phycisphaerales bacterium (assembly GCA_029260345.1). Lineage (GTDB taxonomy): Bacteria > Planctomycetota > Phycisphaerae > Phycisphaerales > UBA1924 > OFTM186. The sequence continues at coordinate 187,323 of JAJDDK010000007.1, forward strand.
CCGGAGTGTATGAAGTGCGAGCGGGACGTGCGCCGATGAACAGAGTGAAAAGCGCTGACCCATGACCACACTCACACAACCCGCCGCACCGCCGATCGCCTGGACTGAACCGGTCCCCGGCGCCCGCCTCGCCTGTGCGGACTGGTTCGTCGCGGCTCAAGCCATCGAACGCGGCTCGATCGATCTCGTGTACGTCGATCCGCCTTACAACACCGGCCGCGTAAGGACAGACCGCGCCGGCGCGTTTGACGACGCATGGCCGACGATGGATGACTACATCGATTGGCTCCGCGTGCGGCTGGGGGTCACGATCCCCCTCCTCCGCGACACCGGCTCCATCCTGCTTCACCTTGATGCGCGGGCTTCACATCTGGCCCGGATCGTACTTGACGATCTGCTCGGCGCTGAGTGCTTTGTGAATCATCTCATCTGGTCGTATGGACTTGGCGGCTCATCAGCGCGGCGTTTCGCGCGCAAGCATGATGACATCCTCTTCTATTGCATCGACCCGGAGAAGTATTGGTTTGAACCACCCCTCGTGCCCGCCACAAGCCGTCGTCTTTCCGGGCAAATGAAGAAAGCGACGGACGTCCTCGACATTCCCGCCATCAACAACATGGCGAAGGAACGCGTCGGTTGGCCGACGCAGAAGCCCCTTGCGCTCCTTGATCTTCTGGTCCGTGCGTGTTGCCCGGAGGGCGGCGTGGTCCTTGATCCGTGCCTTGGGTCCGGTACGACCATCGTCGCGGCAATCAGCGCCTCGCGTGACACCATCGGCGTCGATCGCAATGCAGAGGCCGTCAAACTGGCCTCCTCACGCCTTTTTTCATTGACTGGTTCCCCGTAATCAATCAGAATTATGTGCTTTTCCGCGCGGTGATTGCCGCACATTTGAACCTGAGATGGAGTGGAACATGCCCCGATTTGAAGCCGCCATCGGCCGCGCCGATTCCCTGTCCCCGTGGTCGTTGCTGGCGCTTTTCGGCGTCGCTGTTTCCGTCGGGTCAATTGCAACGGCGGATGAGCCGCACCCGGATGACCTCGTCCCGTTCTGCATCGTCGGCCACGGCCTTGAAGGCGGCGGCGGAGTCGGCCCGCTCCCAATCACCAATACATTCCTCGAATCGGAAATGAATGACACGCTCGAAACGGCGCAAGTCGTCCTCGCGAACAAGGACGAACGCACCGCCGTGGACGGCGCCATTCAGTCCGCGGGCGATGTGGATTTCTATTCGTTCTCGCTTGAGCGAGGCGACGTGGTGCAGTTCTACGTTGAATCACTGTCGCCGGACCATTCCGTCGAACTCAAGCTTTACGACGCGAAGGACAACGTCGTCCTCACCGCGCGCACGGATGTGCTCGCAGCGCCCGTGTTTGTCGCGCCCAATGCGCCGTTCATTACATCGCCCGGCGACGACGTTGCCGACCTCAGCGCTTCACTGATCTGGGTCGTGCAGGAAACGCGCGATGTGGTGATTCGTGTTGCGTCCGATGATGAGTTTGGATCGGAAGAGACCGGCGACTACCGCATCAACGTCACGCCCGTACGTTCCCCAATTGAAAGCGCCCCTCCGGGAACCGCGCTCACCGTCTTCCTCGATTTCGACGGCGCCATGATCACGATGGGAGACATTTACAACCCGGCGCCAGGCCCGGACCCGATCTCACCACTGGCAGACTTCCTTCCCGCCTGGGGTCTCGAAGCCAGCGACGAAGACGCCGTCATTGACGCCATTATCGCGCAGATTCAGTTGCGCATTGACGACCTCGAACGCCTCAACCCGAACTTTGCCTACAACCTGACCAACAGCCGCGACCACGCGGACACGTTCGGCGAGCCGTGGACGACGCGCCTCATCATCGGCGGCACGCGCGATGAGCTCGGCATCAGCGTCATCGGCATCGCAGAGTCCATTGACGTGGGAGACTTCGCGCCGAATCAGACTGCATTCCTCCTGCTCGACATCATCAGCAGCGAGACCAGCAGCAACTCGGTGAACAACATCCCACGCGCCGAAGGCTTCTCCATCATCGATGCGATCGGCCAGGCCGTCGGCATCACCGCGTCGCACGAACTCGGCCACAACATTGGCGGCGTGCACACCAGTAACTCAAACACCACGCGCTCCGTCATGGACGCCGGCGGCGGCAACATCCCGCTCAATCTCTACGGAGTCGGCCCCGACGGCGAGTTCGGCACCGAAGATGACGAAGTCATTTTGTTTTCAAATGATGAGTACATCGGCAGCGGTCCGAACTCCTCACTCGAGGGCTTCGAACCGACGAACTACGTCGCCGCGATCGCTTTTGGTTCGCCCACCGGGTGCGCGGCTGATTTGAACGGCGATGGCTTCGTCAACGGCACGGACCTCGCATCGCTCCTCGCAAATTGGGGGCCGGCCAAGGGCGGCGCGGACTTTAACGGGGATGGCATGGTCAACGGAGCCGACTTGGCCGCCCTGCTTTCTGTGTGGGGCGACTGCTGATCGTCATTGAGCGGTGATTTTGGCGTCAACGACTGGCGCTGTCGATAATTTGGGATGAAGATCGCTCTTCCAAGACTTAGACTCTGGAGCGTGCGATTGACATGCGATGGGGCGGTGTCGCTTCACATCTGAATAAAGACACGGAGAATACCGATGGCGTTCAGAGCAGCCAGGATTCTTTTGCTGATGCGCGTATTCATGGTCGCTCTTGTGGGCGGCGTCGGCGGGCTTTCCGCCGCCGCAGATCCGTTGCATTATTTCTATTTCGATGAGCAGCGTCCGATTGAATTGAATCCGGAACTCGTTGCGATTCACCTCAACGGAACGACCGTTGCAGAATTCATGCAAGATCCGGCCGAAGGCGTCGCCGTTGAGACCGTTCGCGCTCACGCGATTGGATCATGGGCAATCGTGACGCGATCTCCGCAAGACACGATCGACGATTTACTGGCGCGCTTGCGCATCGACCCGCGCGTGAGCTTTTCAACGCCGGTGTTCCGCGATCATTTTGGCGAACCATTGATTGTCACGCCGCACATACTTGTCAGATTTCATGACGACATTCCGCATGAACGAGCGCTCGACTTGATCGAAGCGTGCGGCGCCGGTGACATCGTCGACCACGACTGGGGCGGTTTACGCAACGCGTTCCGAATTCGAAGCACTGAGATTGACGGCCTTGAGACACTTCGATGCGCAAATGAACTCGCCGAATTGCCCGAAACGCTCTTTGCGGAGCCTGATTTCATTTTCAGCGGGCGCGGCGGACTGTTCCCAAACGATCCCGCATTCACTGCCGGCGACCTCTGGGGGCTCCACAACACCGGTCAGGGCGCCGGCGTCGCCAATGTCGATCTGGATGCGCCTGAAGCGTGGGATATTCAGACCGGTGATCCGAGTGTCATTGTGGTCGTCATTGACACCGGGGTTCAACACGATCATCCCGACTTGAACCTCATTCCAGGCGCTGATTTCACCAGTGATTTTTCGAGTCATCCCGGCGGCCCCGTGAATTCATTTGACAATCACGGCACGCCCGTCGCCGGATGCATCTCGGCGGTCTTCAACAATAATCTCGGCGTTGCCGGAATCGCGCCGAATTGCCGCGTGGCATCCGCGAGACCATTCATCAGCAGCAATCCCAACGGCAATTGGACTACACAAGTCTCGTGGACTGTGACGGCGCTGGAATGGGCGTATTCAGTCGCTGGTTCACGGATCACGAACAACAGCAATGGCTACGGATTCACGTCGTCGTCGATCGCCAACAAATATGCGTCAACGCTCCAGGACGGAATGATTCATTTCGCTTCCGCTGGAAACGATGCGGTGACGACGCCGGGTTACCCTGCCAACCTCCCGTCGGTCCACGCCATTTCATCGATTGACAGCGACGGCGACCTGTCTTCATTCAGCAACTCAGGTGACATTGCGTTCGCGGCCCCCGGTGCGGCCATCCTCACCACGGATCGAACCGGCCCCGACGGCTGGACGACGACCGATTACACCTACGCATGGGGAACCTCGTTCGCCTCGCCGTATGCCGCCGGCGTTGCAGCCCTGCTGCGGTCACAAGATCCATTCAGCTCACCCGAAGAGGTCGCCGCCTCCATCGGTGAAACCGCCAAACAACTTGGAAGTCAAAATGACTTTGGCGCGGGGCTTCCGTCCGCCTACGACGCCTTGCTGCATCTGACGAATTGCCTCAACGTTCCCGATCTCAATGGCGACGGCGAGGTCAAGGAAGTCGACGTCGCGATCCTTCTTGCCGCATGGGGGCCAGCGGAGCCAGACCAACCGGAAGACCTGAACGATGACGGGTTCGTCAATGGCGCCGATCTCGCGATGCTGCTTGCTCGCTGGGGCAACTGTCTCGGAATTTGACGGCTTGGTTTGCGTTTACGGGAAGATGCCGCGCAGCGCGTAGACCTTGGCGATCTGGTCGAGCGCCGCGATGTACGCCGCCGTGCGCATGTCGCAATCGAATCGATGCTGAGCGAGTTGCGTGCGCCGCGCCGCCAGCACCATGTGTTTGTTCAGTGATGAGTCAACGCGTTCAATGTCCCATTGGATGGACTGCTTGTTCTGCACCCATTCGAAGTAGGACACGGTCACGCCGCCTGAGTTGCAAAGAATCGCGGGCAGCACTTCGATGCCGCGCTTCGTGAGCAGGCGATCGCCCATCGGCGTGGTCGGCGCATTGGCCGCCTCCGCGACGACGCGGCACTCCAGCCAGCCGGCCTTCTCCTCGTTGATCATCTGTTCGAGGGCGGCGGGAATGAAAACGTCCACCGGTGTGCGATAGAACTCTTCTTCGCTGATCGCCTCGGCGCCGGCCTGCGTGTGCCGCCCGGTTCGCGTCGATCCGTGTTCGCTGCCGAAGCCAGCGACGCCACCGGTTTCCGCGACATGCTCCGCCAGACGGACGGGGTCGATGCCCTCGTCATTGCGGATGGCGCCGGTGTGGTCCATGACGGCGACCACGGTCGCGCCCTTTTCGGCGATGAGGCGGCCTGTCCAGGAGCCCACGTTGCCGTAGCCGAGCAGGCTGATTTTGGCGCCTTCGATCGGGATGCCCATGTCCGGCAGCAATTCCACGAGCACATCGACCACGCCCTGACCGGTCGCTTTTTCGCGGCCGAGCGAGCCGCCCATTTCCAGCGGCTTGCCCGTCACGACGCGCATCGCATCCTGACGCGAGACCGAACCGGAGATGTTCATGTAGGTGTCGGCGAACCACGCCATGGTTTGCGCGTTGGTGCCGACGTCCGGGGCGGGGATGTCCACATCCGGACCGATGACGTTGGAGATCGCCGCGATGAATCGGCGCGACACGCGCATCAATTCATCGCGATCGACGGCGCGCGGATCAACCTTGCAGCCGCCCTTGGCGCCGCCATACGGCACACGCACCAGCGAGCACTTCATCGTCATCAGCGCCGCGAGCGCCTTAACGTCGTCCAGGTGCACATCCGCATGAAAGCGGATGCCGCCCTTGTACGGCCCGAGGATGTTGTTGTGCTGCACGCGGTAGCCCTTGAACAGGCGATACTCGCCATCGTTCATGCGCACCGGGAAGTGCACCATGATCTCGTTCTTGGGCTGCGCGAGAATGAGCTGCAAGTGATGCGGGATCTCCAGATGCTCCGCGGCTTGAAGCACCGAATCGATCACCTGCAAATACAAATTGTTGGGATCGCGCTGCATTCCCAATTCGTCGAAGACACTGCTCTTCAGAAATTCTTCAGAGGTGCGGTCGGTTGGGGCGGCGATGCTGGCTTTGGCCATTTCGGATGCACTCAGCGTCTTCGCGGTATCACGTCGCAGATTGGGCAATTCCGCCAGTGCGATCCACCCGCGCCGGGGAACGAAATTGATTCTTTCGCGACCGACCTTGGCCGCCGCCATACCATCCCTCTCCTTGAGCGAAGGTGGAAGCGACGATGATAGTCTACGAAGCGGCCGATCTCATCTGGGCAACGCGCATAAAAGGAACGGCGGATGGGCTGGGCATCCCCTGCCGCCCGGTGCGGTCCCGCGACATGCTGCAAGCCCGGCTTCAGGACTCTGACGTCCGCGCCCTGATTGTGGACCTGGACCTGCCCGAAGTCGCAATTGACCTGATCCGCGCCGTCCGGGAATACGAACAAACCACGAGCGGCACACGCATCCGCGTGCTCGCATTCGGGCCACACGTTGCAAAGGATTTATTTCAGCAATCGCGCGACGCCGGGGCGGATGACGTCCTGCCCCGAGGGGCTTTCGACCGGTCGCTTCCGGAAATTCTTCTGAATTTGAGCGCCGGAGCGCCGGGCTGAAGAATGCCTCGCCTTGTCAGTTCGGCAGGCGCCGGATGTCTTTGTCGAACCCGGCGATCACCAGAACATCGTCCGCCGTCAGGCGGCTGGACGGCTGGGGCAAATCCACAACGCGCTCTTCAACCTCTTCGGCGCCGGACGCGCTGGCGGAGGGTGTTCGCCGCTTGATCGCGACGATGGTCACGTTGTGCTTGTTGCGAAGGTCGAGTTCCGAGAGCGTCCTGCCGCGCCACGCCTCGGGCGTCGGCATCTGCACAATCGCGTACCCCTCGCCAAGCTCCACGTGATCGATGATGAACGGCGAGAGGAGCCGGTTCGTCCAGCGATCCGACGATTCATCCTCGGGGTTCACCACGTTGTCGGCGCCGATGCGGCTCAAAATCCGCGCCTGCATGTCATTCGCTGACCGCGAAATCACTTTGTTGACGCGCAAGTTCTTCAGCAGCACCGTTGAAAGCGCGTTCGCCTCAAAATCGTGCCCCATGCAGACCACGGCGCAATCGACCTGATCCACACCCTGCAATCGCAGCGCCTGCTCGTCGGTCGCATCAAGCGCAACGGCAAGTGTGACCTGATCGCGCAATTCCTCGACGATGCGCCGGTCACGGTCAATGGCGATGACTTCCGCCCCTTTGGCGGAAAGGTTGCGCGCCAGTCGCGAGCCGAAGCGGCCCAACCCGATGATTGCGAATCTTTCCATCTGCGCTCCCAAGCCTACCGGAGCGGCGCTGGTTGCGCCCTCCGCATCAGTAGATCACGACATCCTCGACCGGATATTCGTAATTGGGCTGGCGGGCGCGGCCGATCGCGAACAGCGCCGCCATCACCGCCAGCGGACCGACGCGCCCAAGAAACATCGCGACTCCGATGGCGATCTTTCCCGGCACGCCAAGATCCGACGTGATGCCCATGGACAGCCCGGTGGTCCCAAATGCGCTGGTCGCCTCAAACAAGTACGGCCCGAGCGTCGGTGATTCACCATTGCCTTCCGTCGCCACCAGCACACCCGTCACCAGCATGACCACCGCAAGCGACATGACAATCAGCGTGGCGCTCTTGCGCACCAGTTCATCCGGAATCGTGCGCCCAAACGCTTCCACCCGCGGCTTGCCGCGCAGTGTGGACCACACCGTCAGCGCGAGCACCGCGAACACCATCATCTTGATGCCGCCCGCCACCGAGGCCGGCGAGCCTCCGATGAACATCAGCAAAATCAGCGTCAATCGCGACAACAAACCCATGTCCTGCGGCGCGATGGTGTTAAACCCCGACGTGCGGTTAATCGTCATGAAGTGCGCATCGAGCAGCACCGCATTCAGCGGCTGGTTGGTCTGTGTGCCTTCACCAATCAGAATCAAAATGAATCCGAGCAGATACACCGCCACTGTGGTGAAGAGCACGATTTTGGTGTTCAGACTGAGCCGGATCAGCGAACCGTTGTAAGAACGAATACCGCGCACTTTCGCCCAGAACACGCGCCGCAAATTGTCGAGCACCGGAAAACCAATGCTTCCGAGCACGATGAGCCCGACAATCACGATCTGGCTCGTCCAGTTGAATCGAAGCCCTTCCATGCTGTTGGACGTCGTCGAAAACCCGGCGTTGCAGAAGGATGAAACCGAGAAAAACACCGCGTGATACAGGCGGTCCAGCGGCGTATGGGTCGGGTCGTTCGCCCACGGCGACCCCGGCCAGTTGTCCGGCCAGCCGATGAACAGCACCAGCGCGCCGATCGCCTCCACGAGATGCGTAATGACAATGATGAACACGACGAGGCGCTGCAACGAGAGCTGCCCCGTCCATCCCTGTTCAGTGCTTTCCGCCATCGTTTGCGTCGCGCGCAGGCCGAATGACGACCCGATCACTTGCGCGAGCAGCGCGCCGAACACCAAAATGCCCAGCGCCCCGACCTGAATCCAGATCAGAATGATGATTTGTCCGAATCGTGTGAATCCTTCACCAGTCGGACGCACGATCAGCCCGGTCTGACTGATGGCGCTCGTGATCGTGAACGATGCGTCCAGCACACCGATGGGCATGTCTGGGGGCGTCGCCGCCGGCAGCATCAGCCCCGCCGTTCCAACCGCGATCAACACCACGAATGAACCGACAAACACCAAACCTGTGGAAATGTCCGTCTGGACCACCTGCAAGTACAGCTCAAGCAATTGGTGCAGCACCAACAGTCCAACGATGATCGACAGCGCCGATGGCGACCAAAAGAGGACGAGGCCGAGCAGCAGCACGATCGATTCATATGTGTGCGTCCGAAAGAGCGAACCAAACGTTCGCTTGGCCATGCGGTTTGGAACGATGAGCAGGGCGGCGTACGCCACCAGCCCCACCATCTCTACCGCCACCAAGAAGGAAGCGCTCAGCAGCGGCTCATGCCACCCAATGCGCAGAATGATCGCCAGGCCCGCAACCACCGCCGCCGCGAATCGTGACCATGCCCAGCCTCGAGTTTCAGACGTGCGGCCCTGAAGCCGCTGCGTCGAGCGCACTGCCATGAATGGAGAAGGTACACGCGCGGAGCGATCGGGTCAGCGAGGAGACGTTTCGCGAATTCGCCGCAGCGCCGTCCGTTCGACCGCCCCAACACGCCGCACGGTCACCGCGAGCTGGTCGGCGATGTCCTGAATCGTCATCGGAGCGTCGCCTTCCGCGCCCCAGCGCCGCACCATCACCGCTCGCTCCAGTTCGGTGAGACGATCCATCCCATGCAGCATTTGCGGCGGATATTCGATCCATGGTTGCCACGGCGCCAGTCGCTGCGTCCAATCGGACAGCGTGGCGCCAGCCGCCTTGGCCCGGCCACCCGTCGTCGGCAAATCCTGCGCCTGTCGATTCATCCATGACACCACGGCCCGATCGACCGCGATGCCCGTGACGGCGGCAAGTCGCCCTCCTTTGGAGCTGTTGAATCGCCATGCGGATTCGGCCGCGGCATCAAGAGCGGTCGCGTGCAGCGAGCGCAACGGGCCAGCTGGCAATTCCAAGAGGGGCCGATCCACGCGCGCTTCGATCGCGTTCAAAATGAACAGCCACTGCATTCGGACCAGTTTCGCGATGAGCCGCGTCACCCATCGCGCGTCCGTTTCGGCCCGGTCCAGCGACTCGGTGGTGGGCGTCGCACTTTCGTCGGCGCCGATGGCAACGATGCGCGTCAACAGTGCGCGCTGAGCGGCATTGATCGCGCGCTCCACTTCACGCGAGGGCGGCGCCGTGTTCTTCGCCGCCTCGACAAACTCCCCCGCCGTCGTCGCAACCGGCCACTGCAATCCCGATCGGACAATGTCCGCTTCCAGCGCCTGCTCGTCGAACGCGCGCATGAGTTGATCGCGCTGAATCCCAAGTTGCGCTATGCCGTTTCGCAGCGTCGCGGCTCGCTCCTGACGCAGGATGCGCCGAATCGTCGCCGGTGATTTCTCGTATTTTTCCGCAAGTCGACTGACTGTGGCCCCTGCGCGCGATGCACGGAGCGCCACGCGCCGGACACGATCCTGCCGCGCAATGGCGGTCTTGGCGCCGCCGGCTTTGAGCAGCGTTTGCCGCACGCCCTCATGCGATCGATGTTCGCGCTCAGCAATGCGCCGCGCCACTTCATTCAGCGACCAGCCGAATCGTCGCCGAGCCCGATTGGCGAGCCGCACAAGTCGATCCCGATCGGACACGCTTAATCGCGTGACCGCGCCGGCGGATGCGATTTCACGCGTATGAGTGCGTTCGTATGCCTCGACCGAATCCAGCGGAAACACCAACCTGGTGCGGCCATTGTCGCGCACGCGCAGCGCGATCAATCCCGCGCGCCGGTATCGCTCGATCGTGCGTGCGCTCACCGACCATCGTGATTCGAGGTCGCCAAGCGAAAGGAACGACATCTCGATCGATTCGGAATCAAGCCCGGCATGTTCACTGACATGCTCGGTAAATGCAGAAAGATCGCGGCGCAATGCTTCGCCGACGACGACCGCTGGTTCATCAATATCCGGCCGGTATCCCGTAATGCGCTGGATCAGCCACTCTTCGGGGTAGAGCTGCGATGCATCAAGTTCTGCGGCGAGTTCAATCGCGCGTCCAAGCTGCTCGATTGTGCGCTTCTTGGGCGCATAGCGCAATTGCGATGCGAGATCGTTCAAGACACTCAGCCGCAGCGCGCTCAGTCGCGGCACGTCACGACATCCATGTGATGTGACGGTCGCATTCGATCAGGCGGGATTCCGCGCACTCGGCGCAAAAACGCTCTATTGAAGCGCGTTTGTGTTCGCAAAGCTCGGTGCAAATCGTTTTGTCGAGATACACCTGCGCATCATGTGGCGTCCAGCCATGCGCCTCGGCGCAGTGGTGCGCCACCCAGCCGATGCGCGACCGGTTGTGCCGGCGCTGCCGATCGAGCAATCGCGCGGCGCGCCGCACAACCTCGGCCTCTGCGCGCGACGACTGACAGACCCACGCGGCGAACACGAACGGCAGGCCCGTCCATTCTTTCCAGGCGCCGCCAAGATCGAGCACATGCGGAAATTCGCTCGCATCGGGCGCTCGGCGCTCTACTTTGTCACCGATCATCAGCACTGCGTCTTCGGTGATCCCGTCTTCCAACATCGCAGTGATCGACTGCACCGCACGAGAGATTGTGGGCGAAGCGCCGTGAACGCGCGTCAAGAGAACCGTCGCCAGCGCCACACTTGTCTTGCTGTCCGGGTCGGCGACGAGATGTCGAATCTTGTTGAATGGCGCGCGGCTGAACACTTTGACGCTGCGAGTCGCGCCGTCAGACGCAATGCAGCCAACCGGCAAGACCGCGAGCGGCTCGGGGGATTGCATCGCATCAAGAATCGGCGCCAGAGCGACATCCGCCCGTTCCTCCAGCAAGGCGCCGAGCAGTCGGCTCGGAACGTCAAAAGACAATTCGACGTCGCGGCACTTCTCCAGCCCCTCCACGAGAGGACGAGTGTTCAGATAGCTCACCGCCCCGATTCGCACCGGGCGTGTCTCAGTGGCGGGCTCTTGCATTGCAGTCGCGGTCATATGGCAATCGTAGACATCTGCGCCGAAAAGCGTGTTTCGGTCGCATGACCGCCTCATCTCCGCGCGCACGCTGGACGCGTGACGCCTTCGCCGTGATGATGCGATGCAGGCACACCACATGGCTTCGCAAGACGATGGAATCTTGATTGTTGGGGGCGGCGGGCACGCACTGGTCGTGGCCGACGCCGCACTGGTGGCGGGAATGCCGGTGACCGGCTTTCTTGATGATCGCCCCGATGCGCGGCTCACCCACCGCCTGCAGCGGGTCGGCGGGTTTAGCCTCCTTCAACAGCGTGAACTCGGCCAGCAGCACCCGATGATTCTTGGCCTCGGCGACCTGTCGATGCGCCGTGAACTGATCAGTCGTCTCGAAGCGCGGCTCGCCACCGTCATCCACCCGACCGCCATCGTTTCTGAAACCGCGACCATCGGCGCCGGCGTCTACATCGGCCCCGGCGCGATCGTGCATGTCAGCGCGCGGATTGACGATCACGCGATCATCAACTCCGGCGCGATCGTCGAACACGACTGCATCGTCGGCGTCAATTCGCACGTGGCGCCCAACGCGACACTTGGCGGGGACGTCACCATCGGGCATGACACACTCGTTGGCATCGGCTCGACCGTCCTGCCCGGCGTGCATGTCGGCGACCGATGCATTGTCGGTGCCGGGTCATCGGTGATTCATGATGTGGAATCGTCGCGCACCGTGGTCGGCGTGCCTGCTCGTGACCTTGAATAGGTTCACTGGGGCGGCGCGCTGGGCTCAATCACTTCAACTTCAAAAACTTCATCACGCATGGTCCGGGCCCGTTCGAGCACACCATCCGGGTCGTATTCCGTCGGCGTCAATTCAAAGTGCCAATACACATGATCTTTGATCGTTGAAGGCCATACGCCCGCAATAATGTCCAGCCCGGGAGCGGCGTGCAACGGCGCTTTCGCCACCGCCTTGGTCGATAACGGGTCGAACCCGTCCTTCTCGATCAGCACGTCATACTCGCCGTACCACGTGTACTTCACCTCAACCGGCGTCACACCCACTTCGACATCATTGATGTGAACGAGTGCGCCCGTTGGCTCTGATGTGATGAAGAGTTTGCGTTCCACGCAACCGCTCAGCGCGATGGTCGTGCAAGCGAGAATCGGTGAATATCGCAGGAAGCGAAGCATCGCGCGTCACGATACCGACTGCGCCGCCCGGGCGCCTTCGTCCGTCGCGGCGCTGGGGAGATGGTCAAATTCATCACCCTTGAACAGCGAACCGAGGTACGTGCGGCGCACGATCGGGTCGTTGATGAGTTCGCGCGGCCCGCCCTGCCGCAGCACTTTGCCCTCGTCTATCACGTACGCACGATCGCACACCGCCAGCGTCTGCTGCACGTTGTGATCGGTGATGAGCACGGCGATGCCCATGTCCTTGAGATTGCGAATCTCGCGCTGCAGGTCCTCAACCGCCAGTGGGTCGACGCCGCTGAACGGTTCGTCGAGGAGCAGCAGCCGCGGGTTGGTGACCAGCGCGCGGGCGATTTCCAGCTTGCGGCGTTCACCGCCGGAGCAGGTGCGAGCGTGGTCTTTGCGTTTCTTGATCAGGTCGTATCGCTTCAGCAACTCTTCGCAGCGTTCGCGGCGCACCTTTCGGCGCATGCGGCGTGTCTCCAAAATCGCGAGCAGGTTGTCCTCAACGCTGAGCCGCTGAAAGATGCTCGGCTCCTGCGAGAGGTACCCCATCCCCCGCCGCGCCCTTCGGTACATCGGGAGGCGGGTGATATCGCGACCGTCAAAGACCACGCGGCCGCTGTCGGCGTCAATCATGCCAATCGTCATACGAAAGGTGGTCGTCTTGCCGGCGCCGTTGCGTCCGAGAAGGCCAACGATCTCGTTGGGGTCGACGTGGTAGGACACATCGTTCACGACGGTGCGATCACCGTATCGCTTGTTGAGGTGTCGGCCTTCGAGGAGCGGCGGCATTGGTGAAGTATAGGAATCCGAACCGCGCCCGTAAGGAAGCGGTGTCGCGCAGGCAGTATGACGTTGCCCGTTTCGGTTCCCGTCATTTTTGTTGTTGAAGATTGAACAGTCGGCCCTCATCTGTCACACCTCTCCCACTGGGAGAGGTCGGCGCAGCGAAGCGAAGCCGGGTGAGGGCCGTATTTGTCTTCAAGAAATCGCTGTCAACCATTTTCTTATAAGGAACACTCGACCCTCATCCGTCATCGCTGCGCGATGACACCTTCTCCCAGAGGGAGAAGGGAGTGGATCCGAACCGCGCCCGTAAAGAAGCGGTTTCGCGCCAGATTCACATCAAACGAGCGTGATCTCGCGACCTCAATCAGTCACGAAATAAACCGGAACGTCATCGGGTAGCGATAGTACTCGCCTTTGTTCGCCGCGATGGCGCCGCGCACGCAGCCGACGACGCGCAAGATCGGAATGCCGAACCCAAGGATCAACGCACCGACGCCAAGCCCGGCTGTGACCACGCCAATCACTGCCCAAAGCAAAAGCGACAACTGAAAATTCATCGCCTCTTTCCCCTGGTCATCAAGGAATGGCGATTCATCTTTCCGCTTCGCCCACATGATCCACGTGACGATGAGCGAGATAATGCTCGTGATCCACTCCATCATGGAGAGCAATCCCACGAGGTGCAGGAACATCGTGTACGTGCGTTCGCTTTCCGTAGCGCCAGGATCGTGCACGCGATAGTCGGTCTTGTTCATCGCAGGATTCATTGTCGCGGCCCCGACCATGATGTCACCTCAAGAGCCTCAGGCACAGTGGATAACGGTAGTACTCGCCCTTGCTCGCCGCGACGCTGGCCATGATGCCGACGATCAGCCGCACCACCCACAGCCCAATCGCAAGCGGCACAATGACGATAATGGCAACCCCCAATGTCATGAGCAGGGTCACCCCCGCGATCACGGCGTAGATGAGAAGGCTGAGCTGAAAGTTCACCGCCTCACGGGCGTGATCCGCGACATATTCAGAATCGTTGCGGCCGGTCAGATAGACGGCGAGCGTTCCGATGAGCCCCAGAATGAACATGTCCACCAGGCCGAGCATGCCCAGCAAGTGCGCCAGCATGGCGCGGTTGCGTTCGTCGGAACTCGCTGATTCATCAACGAGTCGCGATTGTGCATTGGGATTGAACATGGTCGCTGACATCATTCGCCATCGGTTGTGAGAGACCTGGACCTCCACCCCTTCGGGAGTCCTCGCCCACTTGTTCGAGTTTCGCCCCAGCAAGTTTCACCGCCAGCCGCGCCGATCGCGGCTGGTGAGCTAGGATTGCCCTATGAGCGGCGACCCCGCCAATTCGAACCCCGAATCGCTGCCGACGATCGCGGTCTCCATGGGCGATCCGATGGGGATCGGTCCGGAAATCGTGGTCAAGGCTCTGGCAGACCCGAATCTTCGCCGTCAGGCGCGATTCGTCGTGTACGGCATGGCCGAGCCCATGCACTACGCCGCCGACCTTGCGGAAATCGTCCCCTTCTGGCGGCGCGTGCAGCATGATTCGCCCGTCGCGGACACGGCCGTCGGGTCCGGCGTGACCGTGCTCGATTACGACGAATACACCATGCCGGGTGCGCCCGGCGGACGGACGGCGTCCGGGCCCAGCCGCCTCGGCGGTCATTCCTCATTCCGCTTTGTCGAAGATGCGCTGATTGACTCCACCCGGCCCGCGACTGATCCCATGCGCGTCGAAGGGATCGTCACCGCGCCCATCAGCAAGCAATCATGGGCGATGGCCGGTCGCGGCAAATATCCGGGGCACACCGAACTGCTCGCGACACGCCTCCGCGCCCGCCGCTTTGCGATGATGTTTGTCTCGCCCAAGCTCAACGTCGTGCTCGTCTCCACGCATGTGCCGCTGATGGAGCTTCGCAACATCCTCACCATCGGGCGCATCTTCGACCCCATCGACCTCGGCGCCGATGCGATGAAGGAACTTGGTTTCGAGCACCCGCGTATCGGCGTCTGCGGCTTGAACCCGCACGCCGGCGAGGGCGGCCTCTTCGGCGATGAAGAAACGCGGCTCATTGAACCGGCCATTCGCGCCCTCAACGAAGCGGGCATCGACGCACGCGGCCCGTACGCCGCCGACACGATTTTCAATCGCGCGATGGATGGCGAATTCGACCTCGTCGCCGCGATGTACCACGATCAGGGTCTTATCCCGGTGAAACTGCTCGCGTGGAAAGACGCGGTCAACGTCACGCTCGGTCTTCCCATTGTGCGAACCAGCCCTGATCACGGGACCGCATTTGATATTGCGGGGAAGAATGTCGCTGATGATTCCAGCATGCGAGCCGCGCTGGATCTCGCAATTCGCATGACGCTCGGACGTCGCGCGCAAGCGGACGCGACCACGATCACTCGGTGATCGCTATCCATCGATGATCAATCAGCGCCGACTCGGCCAAAATGGTCGGGCCGATTTTCTCCGCGTTCTGGATGTAATTCACCCAGTGCAAACTAAGCAGCACCAGCGCCGCGAGGCTGATCCAGGCGCAGCGCTCGGCGCCCGGGCGCCGGCGAATCAAATACAGCAGCCCGCTCGAGAGCGCGATCGTGAGCAGCTTGAATCGCACCAGTTGCCCGGCGCCGCCGACGGCGATCATGAATCGCGCCAGTGGGTTCAGTTCCACCATGCCCGTCGATTGCAGATACGTCAGCGTGTAGGCGAGGTCGAACAGCCCCAGCAACGCCGTCGCCAGCACCAGCACCGTGACGCGGCGAGCGCGGCGATCCGCCTCAGATTCGCACGCCGCAGCGGAAGCGCGTCCAAATCGCACCCCGGCGCCTATCCCGCCGATAAAACTCAAGGATCGCGACATCGTGGGTTCGGCCCTCCGGAAGTCGCATATCGGCGGGGAAATCGGTCGGCATAAGCCCTCTGAAGGACCACAAAGCCGTACAGTCATTTGGTGGCGGCACGTTCGGCGCCGCCAGATCAGGAGGCCCGCATGGATGGCAGGAGGCTCATATTGAACGCGCGACGCACATCCGTTCTCGGACGAACGGGACCATTCTGGATCGGCGTCGCCGCTTTCGCCGTCGTCATCGTCGCGGCGCCCACCGCCGTCGCTCAGAATGTGACCAACCCGGTCTACGTGGATGACTCCACCGCCGCGGCGGACGCCATCGCACAAGCACGCTCGCGCATTCTTTCAAACGATCTCAGCGAAGCGGTCCGACTCATCCAGAATGTGATCGTCTCCGACGGCCACCGCCTGCTTGCTTCCGTCGATGACCCTGAAATCTTCGTGACCGCGGCGGATCGCCTGCTTGCGTTTCTTTTGGGCAACGAACAATTGCTGGCCCGCTATCGCGAACTGCTCGGCCCGGTCGCGCAAGCCCGCCTTGATGAAGGCGCGGCGGCCATGGTTGCAAGGGATTATCTCCTGACCGAAGCCGGGTTCGAAGCGACCTTGCAGGTCGCTGAACGTCGTCTTGAGCGCGCGCAGTTCAACGCCGCGTGGCGCACGCTTGCCATGATCGACCGCCATCCGGATCGGCGCGGCCCGCGCGCCGAGCGCGCCATGCGACTCCTCGTGCGCATTCTTCGGTACACCAACGCGATCGGCGCCGAAAAACTCGCCGCATCATGGCGCGTCGAGCTTGGCATCGCGCCAATCCCCGAAGCGCCAATCGACGGCCCGAACACACTCGAAGGGCGCAGCACGCTCGACCCCGGACCGCCGGTGAATCTCAACGAACTCGTCGCTCAACCTTTGGCGTCGCAATCCATCGTGCTGCCGGTGGATCGCGTGATCGGCAATCGCAACAGCCGCAACCAGCAGCAGCGCGCCAATGCGCGCACGCCATTGAATTACATGCTCCCGACGGTCGCGGGCGATCTGATCTATGTGAATGATGGACGAACGTTTTCCGCGTGGGAGCGTTTCACACTGCAACCGGTCTGGACGCATCATTACGTGCATGTGGAAGACGCCAGCGGACGGTCGCACACCTCCAGCGGTCGCACCGCGATTGAGGATCTGGCCACGATTTCGGTCAGCGGTCACTGGGCCGTCGGCGTCGGCGGCATCGCGATCGCAGGCGCCCGCGAAGATGACGATGGCGTCCATGCGGTGGACGCAACCAGCGGCGTCCCGCGCTGGACAATGCGCCTGTCCGCGATTGATCCGACGTTTGCGGAAGGATCATTCCGAGGCCCGGCGCTCATTGACGAAGGCGTCGTGGTCGTCGGTGTGCTCAAGTCAATCAAAGAACGCCGCCTCTTGAGTTTTCACGCCGCTGGTCTCGATCTGCACACCGGCGAACCGCTGTGGTCGCGCCCGCTCGCCAGTTCCGGCACGCTTCCTTATGGCGCCAACCCCAAGATTGCGGACATTCCCGCAATTTCTGACGGCCTTATTTTCCAACTCGATTCGCTCGGCTTCATCTGCGCGGTCGAAACGGTCACCGGCCGCGTGCAGTGGCTGCGCCGAATGCCGTTGCAAAGCATTGTTTCACCCTCTCTGCGCACGTGGGAAGGCTCAAGCATCGTTGTGCGCGATGGTCTCGTGTACTTCATCACGCCTGATCGGCGCAACATCTATGCGCTCGACGGCGAGACGGGCGCCTTGGTCGCATCGCGCTCCACCGTTGATTTTCGCGATCCGGAGTACCTCTTGAACGCGGGGGATCATCTGGTCTCCGTCGCCGAGACCCGCGTCGCGGCGATTCCTTTCGCATCATTTGACGACCCCGGCGAAATTCCCACGGTCATCCTCGACGCCGGCGACACGTCGCTGGACGGTCGCGTCGCCGTCGCGGGCAATCGCGTTCTTGCGCCCGTGCCCGACGGCGTTCGCGTCGCCAATGTGAACGCGGCGAACTCCGCCAGCGTCACCCTTTCTTCGCTGGATCACCCGGGCAACCTTGTGGCGCTCGAAAGTGAACTCATCGTCGCCGACGAATCGGACCTGCACACTTATCTGTTGTGGGACGTAGCGGAAAAAGTTCTGACTGATCGCATGAAGGCGGCGCCGCTTGATCCGGCGCCTGCAGCGACGTTCGTCGATCTCGCCTATCGGGCCGGTCGCCCGGAGCGCATCATCCCCGCTGTGGACACCGCTCTGTCGGCGATCGAGCGCGATCCGCTCAGCGATCACAACCGGCAGGTGCGATCGCGCCTTTTCAATTCCCTGTGGACCATCGTCTCGATGGATCGCCGGCGCGCCGAAGCGCGCCCCATCGACCGAGAGATGCGCGGCGAACTCATTGACCGCCTCGGGCGCGCCGCTGGCGCCCCCGAGGAGCGCGTGCGTCACCTCCTCGCCGAAGGCTCCTATTACGAAGCGATCGATGAGCCGCGCCGCGCCGTGGACTCCTATCAACAAATACTCGACAGCACGGCGCTCTCGCAAACCCGATTTGATTCGTCCGGGGTCGCTGCCCACGCCGACATCGAAGCGACCAAGGGACTCAAGCGCATTGTGCGCCGATTCGGGCCGCGCGTGTACGACATTCAGGATGCGCAGGCACAGCGGGCGCTCGCCGCGCTCGCCGATTCGCAAGACCCAAACGCATTTGCGGAATTGGCGCGCCGTTACCCCGTCTCGCAAACCGCTGCTCGCGCGTGGCTGCTCGCCGGTGAACGATTCGAACGACAGGGCCGCATGCGCCGGGCGCTCGCGGCTCTCGAGGACGGTCTCGCCGCTGCCGACGACGCACTCGTCGATGATCCAGCCCTCGTCGGCGAACTCGCGGGGCGTCTTATTACGTCGCTGATTGACGCCGGGCGTCTTGAAACCGCCGCCGGCGCGATCACTTCGATCCGCGAGAAAAGACCGAATCTCGTTCTGACGCGGTCCGGTCAAACGTTGGCGCATGAAACACTTGAAGCCCAGGTCAGCGATCTGATTTCGGTCGCGCAGCGTCGAGCCACCGTCGGTCTTCTTGGGGACAATCCCGGCGCGCAACTGCTCATCGGTTGGCGACTTGATCGACCGCTGCTGCATGCAGACAGCAAGATGTCCACCGAGTCCATCGTGATGCGATTCGACGGCGCGATCGGTCTCTGGCAGATCAACCCGGCGGGCGGCGTACGCGAAATCTGGCGCACTGCCATCGAAGAAGGCACGCTGCTGGTCGCGACCACATGGGACGCCATCTATTTGCTTGAGCCAGGGCCCATCGGGCGCACCTTCGCGCGGCTCGACCGCGCTGATGGCAGTCTGCAATGGCGCAGCGCCCCACTGACCGACATCATGCCCGCCGGCGCTGATCGTGCCGAGGGCCTTGCAACGTTTCTCGCGATGGACCATCGAACGATCGCAGCCGTGCGCACCGATGGCGCCGCAGCGGCGTTTGATTTGGAAACAGGTCAGGAGCTGTGGAAGTCGCAAAGAATTCTGCCGGTCGTCGCCGACATCGCCGCCGATTCTGAAACACTGCTCATCGTTGGCGATCGCACCACGCCAAATCCGCAGATTCCGGGGCTTGTGCCGGCGCCAACCATGTGGGCGGTTGATCTGCGCACGGGCAATGTGGTCAAGAGGCACGACCTCAGTGTCGGGCAGGCCCGCTGGGCGCGGCTCACCTCCGATGCGCTCGCCATCGTCGGTGGTGATCTTGGCGTGCTTGCGTTCGACCTGCTGCGCGACCGTCAAATCTGGGTCGCCGATGAACTCGCCGGAGTGCGCACGATTGACGCATGGACCTTCGCAGATCGTGTGCTCATTCTTGATGCGGACGCCCGGCTGTGGCAGATTTCGCTCGGCGAAGATCGACCGGAATCGCGCGAACTCAACACGGAAGGCAAGCTGGCGACAACGGTGGCGATGAACCTGCCCATTCGCGCCGAGGCGTCCGGCGATCATGTAGCGATCACGTCCTACACCGGCTTAATCGTGCTGGACGGCGACGGTGAACTTGTCGGCATCGATCGTCGCGGCGATGACTCGGATGTCGTGCCGGCCGCGTTCGGCGCCGAGCATCTCATTACGGTTTCCATGGCGCCGGCCTTCGTCGACAACGAAGCGAAATGGCACGACCTGTTCTATTTCCGCGCCCCGGACGGCGCGCTGATGCAGCGCCGTTTGATCGAATTGAACGCCGCGCCGGATGACATCGCACTGCTCGACGGACGCATCCTCATCACCGCGGGCAAAGCAACACTCGTGCTTGATGCGAACCCGGATTGATCCGCTTCAGAGCCCCGAGCGCCAGCGAGGGGTCGCGGTTGTGTGATTGCGCCTAGTGCGTTCGACAACATCGTTGTGGGGCATCAAGGGATCAAGGCATCGATGCATCGAGGGCCGCGGCGCGGCGCCCGCAAAACCGAACTACGACCGTAAGGGAGTGGCTTCACACCTTCGTCGTTGAATTCACGCTTGTTCGCATTTCCAAATCCCTTCTCCCCATGGGAGAAGGTGATCCGCCACAGGCGGATCGGATGAGGGCCGAGGGTTTGGCGCTTGATCGATTCTCGCGCAGTTTCAGAGGAACAGATTCAGCGAAAAAGTTTCGGCCCTCACCCGGCTCCGCTTCGCTCCGCCGACCTCTCCCAAGGGGAGAGGTGGGAGCGCGGTACACTCCCCCCATGCCGCCCGATCAGGAATCACACGTCCAGAGCGATCGCATCGAGCGCCTGCGCGGCTACCGCGTTTACAAACCCCGCGTGCGCGATCTCGCCGGCGATTTCGCGCTGATGGCGAAAAACCTGCAACGCACGAAGCGATCGATCGGCAGCGCCAGCCGCGCGTGGGCGGCGTGCTGCCCCGACAAACTCCTCGCGCGCACCGCCGTCGTCTCCATGACCCGCGGCGTCCTCACCATCAGCGCCGACGACAGCTCTACAAGATTTGAACTCGACCGCTGGCTCCGCTCCGGCGGCGAACACGAGTTAATCACTTCAGCGACGACATCAATCCGAAAAATCAAGATCGTAGTGCGCGCAAAGGGGCGCTAAACCAATGGCGCCGAGTTTCCAACGGTGCCGTGGTCTACCGCCCCGGTAGGCCACGCGTTGAGTGACAATCCATCATGCCCACGCAAGCAATCTGAGCGAACCACGAGCCTCAGTGAAGCGAACAACAAGCCATGACGGACTCTGAACTACTCCGAGCATACCTCGCCAGCCACGACGCAAACTGCGCAAGTTGCAAATACCAGCTTCGTGGCGTTGACGGTCACGTTTGCCCTGAATGTGGCGATCGTATTGAACTGGAAATAAAGTCCTACGGGCCGCGGTTGGCTCCATGGTTGTTTGCACTTCTATTCACTGCCGCATTCGGCGGCTTCCATTGGCTTATGCTGATCTCTTTTAGCGTCAGCGCCTTGTTTTACTATGTGGGATCGTTTAGTTGGCTCGACGACTCGTTCATGTATTTGATTGGATCGCTTCCCTTCACAATCACACTACCCCTTCTTCTTTTTCGGCGGCGCGCGTTTTTGCGCCGACCCAGGCGCCGACAATGGGTTTGGGCGACGCTTCTTGTGGGCGCCTACGTCGTATTTGAGTCACTATGGATGTGGATGATGTTTGGGCTTGCCTGGTGAAACCGACCCATCCAACCCGAAAGCGTCGGCTGACTGAGTTTCAACAAACTCGCTTGCGTCGCTATCTCGCAGATCGCGACGTTCCCTGCCCGCGCTGCGAATACAACCTTCGTGGCCTCAAATCCGACACCTGCCCTGAGTGTGGCGAGCCCCTCAGCTACACGAAAGTCAAACGCGGCCTGCCGCGCCCAAATGACGCCTCGATGGACGCCACGGAGCTGAGCCTCGAAGTCATCCGAGGCATTGCGTCACTAATTAGTCTTGAACTGGTCTTTGCGTTCATCCTCATGTTGATCGCATTCTTCCTGCGGAAGGGTGTTTCCACAATTGCGGTATGGGGATTCGGAGCCGCGGTAGCAGTCGCACTCTTCGCTCGCATCGCCTCAACCCGATTTCTCTTGCAGATCGAGCGCCGACCGCACCAATTTTCCGAACTGCCGCGAAGTGCAAAATGGACGATCGCCGTCACCGCTGTCGTTGTAGCGCTCGCCGTGCTGGTTGCGGTCACCATTGCCTGGATTTCCTAAGAATCGCCGCAATCCAAGAATTAACGCACAACCGTGGCTCTTCCCGGCGCGCCGGGACGAACCACGCCACCCCATCTCTGATATTCAAATTCTCCCTCCTCCACCCCCCCTCCGTCTTCCCCCGCGTTCAATCTCTCCCCCTCTTCAAACGACCCATTTCCGCAACGTCTCAACCCTCCCCCGCCCCTCTGACCGATACCATTGACCATGACCGTCCGCAGCAACACGGACCTGTCCGCCGTTCTTCGCGATCACATGGTCGCGATCAAGGCCAAGGCCACCGAATATGGCCTCGACTTCTTCGAGGTCGTCTTCGAAGTTCTTGACTTCGACACCATGAACCAGATCGCGGCGTTCGGGGGCTTCCCCATCCGCTACCCGCACTGGCGCTGGGGGATGGAGTACGAAAAACTCCGCAAGCGCGACGCCTACGGCATGGGCCGCATTTACGAGATGGTCATCAACAACGACCCCTCGTACGCCTACCTCCAGGAATCCAACTCCGTCACTGATCAGAAGCTGGTCATGGCCCACGTCTACGGCCACTCGGATTTCTTCAAGTGCAACGCATGGTTCAGCCAGACCAACCGGCGCATGATGGACGAGATGGCCAACCACGCGACGCGCGTGCGGAGGCACATCGAACGCCAAGGCGCGGAGAACGTCGAACGCTTCATTGATCTGTGCCTTTCGGTTGAACATCTCATCGATCCGCACTCCATGTTCGTGCGCCGCGAAGACCGGCGCGGCGGGCCCGAACCCCACAACCGCCGGCGCACCGATCAGGATCGCTACGAGGGCGAACGCTATCCCGCGAAGTCCTACATGGACCCTTTCATCAATCCGCGCGAAAAACTCGAAGAAGAGAAACGCGCCAAAGCCGAAGCCGCCGAAGCCAAACGGCAGAAATTCCCGCACGAACCCGCGCGCGATGTGCTGCTCTTTCTGCTGCGCCACGCACCGCTGGAAGCATGGCAGGTGGACATCCTCTCGATCATCCGCGATGAGGCGTACTACTACGCCCCGCAGGGCATGACGAAGATCATGAACGAGGGCTGGGCGACCTACTGGCACTCCAAACTCATGACGAGCCACTTCCTGCACGCCAGCGAGATCATCGACTACGCGCAGCAGCACTCCGGCGTGCTCGCCATGCAGCCCGGCGGCTTCAACCCGTACAAAATCGGCGTCGAGCTCTTCAAAGACATTGAACGGCGCTGGAACACCGGCCAGCACGGGCACGAGTGGGAGCGCCTGGACTCCATCGGCGCCAAGATGGCCTACGACGACAAGTCTATGCAGGGGCGCGACAAAATCTTCGAAGTGCGGCGGATCTACAACGACGTCAACTTCGTCGATGAGTTCCTCACCGAAGAATTTGCGCACGAACACAAACTCTTCGTCTCGCGCCCGGACCGGTCCACGGGAGAGCAGCGGATCGCGAGCCGCGACTTTGAGCAGATCAAGCAGACGCTGCTCTACCGCCTCTCCAACATGGGCCAGCCGATCCTCTACGTCGTCGACGCCAACTACCTCAATCGCGGCGAGCTCTACCTCGCCCACCAATGGAACGGCCTCGACATGGAGATCGCAACGGCGGTCGAAGTGCTGAAAAACCTCCGCCTCCTCTGGGGCCGCCCCGTCCACCTCCAGGCCCGAATCGACGACGACCAGCGCCTCTTCACCTGCGCCGACCCCGACGAACAGCCGAAGCAGGAGAAGATCACGGAGGAAACTCCGGCGCCGGCGCATGGGGTGTGAGGGGACTGGTTTGGACGCGGAGGTAGACGGAGGGGATCTAAGAGTTATCACAAACCCGCGCGAACCATTCAGGTCCTTGATCGTCTAATTCGCCGAATGATCCATATACGCTTGTGGGCCATCTTGTTCATGGTTGTCCTGCTTGGAACCGCCGCCGGATTGTATTCATTCAGCCGCTGGACGAGCAGCGGTCCAACTCCCGCAATCTATGGAAGCGGGATGTGGGAAACAGTGAATCTTGGGCCACGCGAAGATCTTGGCGCCGATGACTTGATTGCATCCACGGAACGCGCGGTCGAATTAGCGAAGAAATTCTTCGACACAAGGAATCTTGTCGGCTTGACCTCTGATCAGGTTCGGCAAGTCGTCGGACAACCGAAGTCTTGGAATACTTCATACGCCTTTCCGTTCTACGGGCACGATCATCCCAGTTCAATCGTGTATCGATTTGATACCGGCGCATTTGGCTGGGAGTTCGAAATTGTCTTTGACAACGAAGGCAAGTCGACGAATGTTGTACACAAGCCAATTGAATGAATCGTGTAATACGCTGTGCGCTTTAGGGTGGCATGCCCACGTCTTCGTGGGCATGGTTGCGCGCCCATTGCAGAATTGCGCGCCGAACTGAATACTAAGTGCGCCCGGCGTCACTCCCCCCACTCCACCACCTCCGTCTTCCTCCGCGTTCAATCTCTCTCCCAGACCAGCGACGAACCATGCCCACGTCCGCCTGCGGCGGATGGGCATGCCACCCGATTGTTGTTCAATCGCGGCGCCGCTTCCCCTACAATCTCCGCATGACCTGTTGCGGCGGGCCGCGGAATGCGCCCGATCTTGATCCTGACTTTGAAGGCCCGAGCGACGCGGATATCGATCGCTTCAGCGATGAAACGCGCGTCTGCCCCTCCTGCAAGACCGAAGTGTGGGACGACGCGTCCATCTGCCCGTCCTGCGGCCTCGTGCTTGATGACGCGACCAGTCGCAGCGGTTTCAAAGGCGCCGTCATCACCGCCGGCCTTATCGCTGGAGGGGTCGCGTTTTTCCTGGTGTTCGTGCTCTGATCAGAGCCGCGAGCGCAAGCGACCGGTCGGGACAGTGTGTGTCAAGTCGGTGAACGCCGGACTGACGGCGCGCGTCGAACTCGAACAATCGAAATCGCACGTTCTAATTCAGTCGATTGCGACGGTGTTGAATGGCGTCGCCGCGACCCCGCGCTTGCGCTTGGGGCTCTGATTCTCCTCTCCCTCTGGGAGAGGATGTCATTGCGCAGCAATGACAGGTGAGGGCCGAGTGTTGTGCGCGGGGATCATGTTGTAGATGATTGAAGGAAGAGACTCGGCCCTCATCCGTCGATGCTTCGCATCGCCACCTTCTCCCAAGGGGAGAAGGAAATTTGGCCCTCATCCGTCAATGCTTTGCATTGACACCTTCTCCCAATTGGAGAAGGGAATGCAGGCCCTCACCCGTCGACGCTTTGCGTCGCCACCCTCTCCCAGAGGGAGAGGGGTTATTCCTGCTCGAACAAACTCGCCATCAGCAGCACGCCCCAGCCGTTGGGGAGGTTGCCTGCGTACGGGCCTGATTCACAGTCGTAATTGTGCACGCCGGCGATGTCGAGGTGGCACCACGGTGTGCCCTCTTTCACGAAGTAGCTCAGGAACGCCGCGCCCTGGATCGGGTGCGCCTTGCGGTTCGGGTTCGAATTCAGGATGTCCGCGATGGGGCTCTTCATCATGTCGCAGTATTCGGGATGGTGCGGCAAGCGCCAAACGCGCTCGCCGCTCTCCTCTGCCGCGGTTTCGAAGCGGGCGCGCAGGGCGTCGTCTTCGCACCACAAACCTGCATACGTCGAGCCGAGCGCCGTCACGACGCCGCCGGTCAGCGTGGCCATATCCACAATGAATCCCGGCTTTTCCTTGTCGCACGCCCAGCACAGCGCATCGGCCATGACAAGGCGGCCTTCCGCATCCGTGTTCGTCACTTCAACCGTCACGCCGTTACGGAAGGTGAGAACGTCGTCCGGGCGGTACGCGTTGTTCGACACACTGTTCTCCGCCGCGGCGAGCAAGCACACGACCGGGCGCTTTGGCTTGACCACCGTTGCAATCGCGTGCATCGCCGCGAGAGCCGCGCATCCACCGTCTTTGTCCTCTTTCATGCCCTTCATCGAGTTGGACGGCTTCAGTGAGAGGCCGCCGGTGTCATACGTGATCGTCTTGCCAACGATCACGGCGGGCGTCGCGCCCTTCTTCGCCTGCTTTGGCTTGTATTCAATCCGAATGAGGCACGCGGCGTTCTCGCTCGCTTTGCCGACATTGATCAGACCGGTGAGTTTTTCTTTTTCGAGTTCCGCGCCTTTGATGACGCGCACGGAGAGCGTGTCCACGCCGCGCGAAATACGCCGAGCTTCACTTGCCATCCATTCCGGCGTCGCAATATTCGGCGGTGTGTTCGCCCACGTGCGGCACAGGTTCGCCGACTCCGCAAGTCCCAGCCCGCGCGTCATACCCTTTTCAAATGCCTTGTCGCTGGAACGAAGCTGAATCTTCGGCTTCTTCTGATCTTTGCCGTTGCCGTTGGCGCTGCCCTTGAAGGTCTTCGTATCCCATGCGAGCAGACCGAAGCATTCGCCAGCTGCAACGCCCGCGCGCAGGGCGTCGGCTTTGGCTTCCTTGAGAGGCCCGGAAAGTTCAATCGCAATGCGCTCGTCCTTCGTCGCCGCAAATCGCTTGGCGGCGCCGGCTAGCGCATTGCGCACGCCGCGCGCTTTGAATTTCTTCTTGTCGCCAAGCCCAACGATCAAAATGCGCACGTCGCCGGCAAATGTCTCAACCACGGAGCCGAATTCACCCGTGCATTCCGGTCGCTTGCACGCCTTGGCGATGTCATTGCCGCCTTTGAGCTTCTTCGTCGCGGCGTCAGGCGTCACGTCGCCCTTTTCTGGCTTGAAAACGCCGACAATCATCGCCTGCACATCACCACGACTCGACACACGCACGGATTCGAACATTCGGGAGGCTCCTTTGGATCAGTAGTCTGATGTGCGAGGGTACCGAGTGCGCCGCGCCGCGTTTCTCCCTCTTTTTGGATCTTCTTCACTCGCTCTCCCACCGGGAGAGGGCCGGGGTGAGGGGCTACACACTCCGCGGCGCCTACGTGAACGACACATGCAAGCGAATGAATGAGGGAACACCGGAGACCCCTCGCCCGCCACCGCTGCGCGGCGTCGACCTCTCCCGTGGGGAGAGGTGGGGATCGCTGCTCCTCCGCGTTGTTTGATCCCGCTACGCTGTCTGCATGCCTGATGGATCGCAACGACCGCCGCGCGATACGGACCCCATGGCGCTGCACGCGCCGTGGCGCGATCAGTACATGCAGGATCTCTCCGACGAGAGCAAACGCTCTGAATCGGTGTCGCTCCCCGATTTTCTCAGCGACTATTGGTCGAAGCCGCACGACGATGAGAAGAATCTCGTGGTGCTGCGCGCCGGTGAAGGCGACTGTGGCGGCATGGTGCTCCTCAACAAATATCCGTACGCCAGTGGTCATCTCATGGCGGCGCTGGGCGAAGCTCGCCCGCGATTGCTGGATTATTCAGCCGACCAGCGTGCCGCACTGTGGCGCCTGACGGACATCGCCGTGCAACTCGTCGAGAAGACGCTTGAGCCGCAAGGTGTGAATTTCGGCGTGAATCAGGGGTCGGCCGCCGGCGCCGGTTTGCCCGGCCATTTGCACGTCCACATCGTTCCCCGCTGGGGCGGTGATGTGAATTTCATGGCCGTGGTCGGGCGCGTGCGCGTGATACCGTCCGCGCTGGAGACGATGGCGTGCCGTTATCGCGACACCTGGGCGCGGCTCGGCGCTTCCCCACCTCGCTGAACCAACGCACGAGCATTCACTCGTGCGTTGAAGCAAGGCAAGGAAGCATTCCTGTGGTTTGAAAGTCAGTTTCAGGCGGCGCGCCGGCGCTCAAATGCGAGCGCCACGCGGTATCCGCATCCGGCAGGCGTGCAACGGACGACTCGTCCATCGCACCAGACGCCCGTCGCCGGGCAAGTGCGCACTCGGAGGTGCGCTCCTGGCGCCATCGGCGCATCGGAAAGAGCAGCGAGCCCCCCCGCGCTCTCATCCAAGAGGTGCAGCCGCACCACGACCGGCGCTTTCATGCCGTCGCATTGCATCGCTTCGAGCGTTCCAATGGCCGGATGACGCTCGCAGGAACGACGCTCAAATCGGAGCGGCGCCGGCGGGTCGGCCAGTTCCTTGGGCAACGAAGCGGGTTTCTGCGACCGGGAGACGACGTTCATGTCGCCCTCCTTTGCATTGATTGTGCCACGCATCCATGCGCGGCGACCATCCGTATCGGGCCTGCAAAGGTCCGACTTCACTGCGCGATCGTCAGAGTCTGAAAAAAATCGAGGTGGACTGCGCTCAGGCGCCGCCGATACGCCGCGCGATGTGGAACGCCAGCTCCATCGCCTGCTGGTAATTCAAACGTGGATCGCACAGCGATGTGTAGTTCCGCGTGAGGTCATCCTCGTGCACGCCCGCAGCGCCGCCGACGCACTCCGTCACATCTTCGCCGGTCATTTCGAAGTGAACGCCGCCGAGGTACGTCCCCATCCGATTATGAATGTCGAACGTGCGCTCGAGCTCGGCGAGAATCGCGTCAAAGTCGCGTGTCTTGATGCCGCTCTTGGTGCGCATGCCGTTGCCGTGCATGGGGTCGCACATCCAGAGCACGCGCGGTCCGGCCTGCTGCACACCGTCGATGAGTTTCGGCAGTGAAGCGTCGATGCGATCCGCTCCCATGCGCACAATCAGCGAGATGCGCCCCGACTCGTTGGCCGGGTTGAGAATCTTCACGAGATCGACGACGTCCTCCGCCTTCGCGTCAGGACCGATTTTGACGCCCAGCGGATTGCGCACGCCGCGGAAGAACTCGACGTGAGCGCCATCGACATTGCGCGTGCGTTCACCGATCCACGGCATGTGCGTGGTGAGGTCATAGTGCCCTTCACGGCGGGGCACGGTGCGCGTCTGGGCGGATTCGTACAGCAGATTCAGCCCTTCGTGACTGGTGAAAAACTCGACGCGCGTCAGTTCGTCAATGCTGGTCTCGCCCAGCGCTTCCATGAATCGCAAGGCCTCGGCGAGTTGCGCGCTGGCCTGCTGATATTCCGCACGCACCTGGTCCGGCAGTCCGGCATGGCGCAGGAACTGCAAGTCCCAGTATTCGGGATGGTGCAGATCCGCGAAGCCGCCCGCGACGAGCGCACGAATGAAATTCAGCGTCATCGCGGCGTGCTGGTACGCAATCAGCATCAGTTCCGGGTCGGCTCGGCGCGCTTCGGCCGTGAAGTCCGCCCGGTTCACAAGGTCGCCGAAATAGCTCGGCAGTTCGACCGACTGCCCGTTCGGCCCCGGTCGCGATTCCGTCTGGCTCGAGCGCGGCTTGGCGTATTGCCCGGCGAACCGACCGATGCGCACGACCGGGCGCTTGGCGCCGTGGACCAGCACCAGCGACATCTGGAGCAGGATTTTTAGTTTGTTCGTGATGGTCTGAGGCGTGCAGTCCGCCAGCGTCTCAGCGCAGTCGCCCCCCTGAACGACGAACCGGCGCCCCTCCTGCGCTTCGGCCAGCATGCCGCGCAACCGCTCAATCTCCCACGACGTCACCAAGGGCGGCAGCGCGTGCAGTCGCTCAACCACCGCGTTCAGCGCCGCGGCGTCGTCGTACGGCGCCTGATGCGCGGCGGGGCGCTTCGTCCAGGATTGAGGCGACCAGGAGGCGAGTGACATGAGAACTCCGAACATCGGCGCGCCAGTGCGCACGCGCGAGTGAACCTTACGACATGCATGCGCTTCGTCGAGCGCGAGATGTTGGAATGATGTCGCAAAAGTGGTCCAATAACGTGTTCGCTTGAGCACTATTTGAACTTTTTTTCGAAAAGTACCACCTGTTCTTTAGGCGCAAGGTGTGCGTGTCCGATTGCGGACCGGTTGGACGGCCCTATATCGCCGCATGGAGGCGGGAGGGTCATGTCTGGGAGGCCGGCCGTAGGGCGGTCCGACCCCCTTCGGAAATCCGGCCCGGGCCGCGACTGGCCTGCGCCTCTGTGGAAATGGAGTCAGTACTTATGCCCACGAAGAGAAACACACCGCGTAAGAGCACCTCGAGTGCTCGCAAGAGCAAGACGCGCAAGACAGTCCGTCACAGCGCGTCGACCCGCAAGCCCAAGAAGACAGCCCGCGCCTCGGGCGGCAGCGCCACACCGAAGAAGCGCACCGCCAAGAAGAGCACCGCGAAGAAGACGGCCAAGCCGACCGCTCGCAAGAAGGCCACCGGCGCCAAGGCCAAGACCACGAAGCGCACAACGGCGAAGAAGAGCCCCAAGACGACCGCCAAGAAGTCGTCCACAGGCCGCAAGCGCACCACGGTCCGCAAGAGCACCGCAAAGCGCACGCCGAGCAAGACCACCGGTCGTAAGCGCACCACGGCGAAGAAGACCACGACGCCCAAGGCGACCAAGAGCGCTCCCAAGAAGCGCACGACCGCCAAGAAGACGACGGGTCCCAAGACGCGCAAGAGCACGGCCAAGAAGACCGGCACGACCGGCACGGCCAAGAAGCGCACCGCCACGCGCAAGCGCACCACCGTCAAGAAGAGCGCCGCGAGCAAGACGACCGGCCGCAAGCGCACGACCGCTCGCAAGAGCACCGCGAAGCGCACGCCGAGCAAGACCGCCGCTCGCAAGCGCACGACGGCCAAGAAGAGCCCGGCCAAGCGCACGACCGCGAAGAAGAACACGCGGACGAGCACGACGAGCCGCAAGCGATCCACCGCCAAGAAGACGACCGCCCCGAAGGCCCGCAAGAGCGTGAAGCGCGTCACCAAGCGCACCAGCTCGCCCAAGCTGCGCCTCGTCGGCGGCTCCGGCAAGACCACGCGTCGCGCCAACACCCGCGGCCGCGCGATCCGTCGCGCCGCCTGAGGCTGCTGACCACGACGATTTGTGAAGGACCGCGGCAAAGAAGCCGCGGTTTTTTCATGCGCCGATCACGCCAACGTCCGCAAGAAAATCTGTTCCGAGAACTCGTCTCCTGCGAAAGTCGCCCCCCAATGCCGCCGATGCACCCCTCCGGAGAGAGCCCGCCCGTGCGGGTCCACGCGGGGATGGAGCATCGAATCGTGAATGACTACACGATCCTCTTCGAACCGGAACGAGCCCTCGCCGAGGCGCGAGGCATGTTCCAGCGTTACCTCACCGGATGGGCCATGGATGCGCTTTACCTGCGCAAGCATGGCCTGGACACGCCCACCTGGCGTGAGCCGCTCGATGAGGACGAAGCGATCGAGCAGTTTTTCCGCGATGCCGCGTGACGCCTGACTGGCGCCTCGCTTGCGGGTAGCTCCCCGTTCCGTCCGATAGAGGAGAGAGAGGACGACACGCGATGAGCGGCATCACCACCGGTATCGGCATCTTCAGCGGCATTGACACCGCATCGCTGATCAATCAGCTGATTGCGATCGAATCGCGCCCCAAGGCCGCGGCTCAGATCCGCCTCACCCAGCTTCAGAATCAGCAGGCGGCAGTGCTGGACATCAACACGCGCCTGCTGAACCTCGGCACGGCCGCGAAATCGCTGCGCCAGAACAACATTTTCAAATCCGCCAAGGCGACGACCTCGAACGGTGATGTCCTCAACGCCACCGCAGGCATCAACGCCACGCTTGGGTCGTTCAACTTCATTGTGAACCGCCTCGTCAGCACGCATCAGCAGATCAGCAAGGGCTTCACGAACAAGGACACCTCCGGCGTCGGCGCCACCGAATTCACATTCGAAGTCGGCGGCGGACGCGTGGACTCTTCGACGAAGCTCAGCGCGCTCAACGGCGGCCTCGGCATTGATCGCGGCAAGATCGAAATCACAGACGCCGACGGCGAAACCGCGACCGTGGATCTCTCGACCGCTGCGACCGTGGACGACGTGATCAACGCGATCAACTCCGCCGGCTCCATCAACGTCACCGCCAGCGCCGATGGCTACGGCCTGCAGCTTGACAACGTGCAGAGCGTCTCGAACGTGTTTGGTTCGGAAACGGCTTCATCGCTTGGCATCGCGAAGACGGCGGTCGGCAATGTGATCGAAGGCGATCAGATTCATGCGCTCAGTGAGAACACGCCGCTGTCGTTGCTGCGTGATGGGAACGGCGTTTCGTTTGTCGAGAAAGCTGGCCTTCAAGGAAGCACGGTTGCTGATTTTGTGATCAATGTCGCCGGCGGCGGAAGCCACTCCATTGTGCTCGGCGAGATCACGGTTGATGATCCCGATCCTGAAGCGGAGCCCACAGCGACCATCGTCACTCAGAATGCGGCCGCCACGCTCGGCGACATTTTCAACATCATCGAAACAAAGAGCGGCGGCGAAGTGACCGGCGCCATCAGCGCCGACGGAACGCGCATCGAACTCACCAGCGGGGTCGGCGATGTCAGTGTGACGGCCGGACCTTCAAATCGCCCCACGGCCTCGCATCTCGGCTTGCTCGGACAACCCGCGGCGCCGACGCTGACAAGTACGCGCCTGCTTTCCGGCCTCAATTCCACGCTTGTCTCAAACCTCAACGGCGGCAGCGGTCTCACCGCCACCGATCTTGACATCACCACGCGCGACGGCTCGCTGTTCAACATCACGCTGGACGCCGATGGTTCGCTTTCCGATCTCATCGCCACCATCAACGCCGACACCGGAGGCGCCATTACGGCGGCGCTCAACAAAACCGGCAATGGCATCAAGCTGACAGACAACACGGTCGGCGCCGGTTCACTCAATGTCTCCGGCGGCGCGGCGGACGACCTCAGCCTCACCGGCACATTTGCGGGCGGTGTCTCAGATTCCGGCAACTTGCAGTCGCGCTACATCTCCGAAGCCACACTGCTCTCAAGCTTGCGCGGCGGCGACGGCATCGGCACCGGCTCGTTCACCGTCACCGACTCCAACGGCTCACTTTCCACGATCAACATCGGCAGCGGTGACAAGTCCGTCTTCGACATCATTCGAAAGTTCAGCAACATCTCCGGCGTGAACGCACGCATCAACGACACGGGCGACGGCATCGTGCTTGAAGACGTCGCCGGCGGTTCGCTCGGCCTGAAAGTCGCCGACTCCTCCGGCCGCGTGGCCCGCAACCTGAACCTCGTCGGCGAAGGCGATCCTCTCGGCGACAACAGCGTTGACGGCTCGTTCGAGCGCACCGTCGAGTTCAACGCGACGGACACGCTTCAACAGGTCGCCGACAAGGTGAATTCCGCCGGTGTCGGCGTCAGCGCCTCCATCATCAACGATGGCTTCGGCGCCAACCCGTTCCGTCTCGTCTTCACGTCACAATCCTCCGGCACGATCGGGCGCACGACGATTGACACGCAGGGGTTTGATCTCGGTTTGACGCAGCTCACCGCCGCGCAGGACTCGGTCGTCTTCTTTGGCTCGACCAATCCTGCTGACGCGATCCTGCTGACCAGCTCCAGCAACACGCTCGACAATGTCATCAGCGGCGTGTCGATCAACCTGAACACGACGAGCACGCAGCCCGTCGAAGTCAACATTTCGCGTGACACCGCCGCGATCGAGACGGCGATCACCGAATTCGTCGAATCGTTCAACAACGTCCTCGATCGCGTCAAATTCCACGGCCGTTTCAATCGCGAAACGGAAGAGCGCGGCGCCCTGCTCGGCGATGGTCTCCTGCAAAACGTCGAACGCTCCCTGCGCACCACGATCCAGGGCGAAGGCCAGAACGTGCAGAGCGAATTCAGTTTCCTCTTCCAGGCCGGCATCAGCATCGGCGATGGCGGCAAGGTGGAGTTCGACAGCGAGAAGTTCCGCACCGCCTACGAGCAAGACCCCGCGGGCGTCGCCGAACTCTTCTCCGGCTTCAAGCAAGAGCCCAACGAGCCGACTGAGCTCTCCCCCGGCGTGACCGTGGCGAACACCGACGAAATCTTCAGCAAGCTCGGCGTGCTGGAAGTGCTCGCGCAGCTCACCAGCAGCTTCACCGATTCGATCGATGGCGTGCTGACCCGGCGCAAGCAGACGTTCGACAGCCAGATTCAGCTCCAGCGAGGCCGCATCACGCAATTCGACGTGCAGCTTGAGCAGAAGCGGGGCCGCCTCGAGCAGCAATTCTTCGCCATGGAGCAGGCGCTGGCGCAACTGCAAGCGCAACAATCGGCGCTCGGATCCCTGGGCGCAGGATTGGCCGGCTGATTCTTTCAACCATGGGTGAAGGGTCGCCGCCGTTCGTCCGATACCTCGTATCGCCATGAAACAAGATTCGTCAAACCAATATCTCCGGACCAAGGTGATGACGGCCA
This sequence comes from Phycisphaerales bacterium, assembly GCA_029260345.1. Classification (GTDB taxonomy): domain Bacteria; phylum Planctomycetota; class Phycisphaerae; order Phycisphaerales; family UBA1924; genus OFTM186. Next base: position 221,840 of record JAJDDK010000007.1, read on the forward strand.
GCCCCGCCGAGCTGCGGCTGATGCTCATCGAAGGCGCGATCCGTTTTTGCGGGCAAGGGCGCGAAGGCCTCGCCACCAAAAACTACGAACAATCGTTCGAAGGCCTCACGCAGGCCAAGGCGATCATCATGGAGTTGATCAACGGCTTACGCCCGGAGATCGACGCGGAACTGTGCGCTCGCCTCAGTTCGCTGTACACCTTCATGTACACGCGGCTCATCGAGGCTAACCTCGAAAAAGCGCCGGAGATGATTGACGAAGTCATCAAGCTGCTCGACTACGAGCGTGAGACGTGGACTCTCCTCATCGAGAAACTCGCCGAGGAGCGCAAGAGCGGCGCCGTTTCTGCAAACAGCGCCGAACCGAAGCCGCACGCGATGTCCACACTCAGCGTCGAAGGCTAAGCACAACCGGGCGCCATGGTTCGCCAAAAATCCGGGGTGCCATGGTTCGCTCGCGCAGCGAGCGAACCATGAAAAAGCGAACATTCCATTGACACTCCGTCGCACTCCCCTTCGGGCTATACGACGCCACCCGATTATCGTGCAAGCTGCGCTGACAAATTCTCAAAAGCCAGCTTCAAATTCACATTGGCATTCACATGCCACTGTGTCTGCGCAATGAGATCAATGTCGCGCATCGCGCGTTCACTCTCAGCGGACCCCGGCTCAGTTTGCCACAGCCGCTGACGTGCCCGCTCACTTACAAGATCCAGCACGCGGGCGGCGCCGACTTTGTTTGCTGCATCCTTGCTGGGGTTGTCGTCTTTGTGACGCTCGACCCAGCCGGTGGCCCATGCATCCACAAGTTCATTGAGCGCCGGCCCAAGCTCGATGGCGTAGACGCCGCGCTCCGCCGCGACGAGCAATGGCTCCAGCTTCTGCGCGCCCGCCGCGAATCCCGCTTCACGCGTTTGCAGCAGCAGCCCCGGTGAGCCGCGCGAGAAATCGATCAACCAGTTCAATTCCGCCGGCGGCGCCTCAATCGCCTCCTGCCGCACCCAGTCGCGCATCGATTCTGCATCCAGCGTGCCGAACGCCACGCGCTGGCAGCGACTGCGAATCGTCGCGAGCAACCGATCCTCACTCGAGGTGACCAGAATGATCACCGTCCCCGCAGGCGGCTCTTCCAGTGTCTTGAGCACGGCGTTCTGCGCGATGTTGTTGAGCAGTTCCGCTTCATCGACAATGAAAACCTTTTTCGCGATCGACGGCGCATTCACCGTCGGCGCCAGCGCGGCGGGCGTCAGCAACCGCTCAACAATCACTTCCTTCGGGATCGATTGAAGTTTCTGATTGCGCACGCGGGCTTCTTCGGAGTGCCGCGCCAATTCCTTTGTGATGACGTGCAGATCAGAATGCTGAAACGTCCCCGGCGCCCGATCCGGCCCGATGACTTGTCCGGTTTCAACCTTGACTCCCGGCGTCAGCAGCGCTTCGCCAAACGCGCGCGCCGTCGTGAATTTGCCAACACCAAATGGCCCATGAAAAATCCACGCATGATGCAGGCGGCCTGAATCAATCGCGCCGGCCTGCACGTCGATGGCGTGATCCTGCCCCACGATGTGTTCGAACAAACGCCGCGTCATTGCTGATGCTCTCGAATCCAGGCGATCGACTCCGCCAAACCGACATCATACGACGTGACCGGCCACTCACCGACCAGCATTCGCGTGTCCACATCATCAAACGTCGCCGGCGCATTGTAAATCGGGTAGACCTGCGCAAACTCGCGCACGTCCGGCCGCAGCTTCGCCGCCATCTTCATCGCAAAGGGTGTGATCATTTTGAGCCGCAGTGGCTTTTCCGCCAGGCGCGCCGCTTCCGTGAGCAGCGACGCCGGCGTCATCGCCCCGGAGCCTGCAATGATCCACCGCCCGCCGAGCGCGCGTTCGTTCTGCGCCAGCCGCACGACGGGTTCGGCAACGTCCGGCACATACACAAAATCGCGCAAATGCTCGGTGTTCCCCGGCCACAAGACTTTCTCGCCTTTGAGAATCGCTTTGAGCGCATCGTCCAGCACACCATGCGTGCGCGGCCCGTAGAAATCCGGCAACACGACCGACACGCCGCCCGCATCGCGAATGATCGTTTCCTGCTCCAGCCGAATCTTCGACTTCGGATTCGACGGATTCGGCTCTGTCTGGTTTGACATCACCTCATCGCGGCCTGCGAGGAACCAGTATCCCGTAATCAGAACAACGCCCGCATCCGTCGCGCGGCTCGCATCCGCAATCGACCGCGCCATCGTCACGTGCTGATCAAACTTTGCCATCGGCACGCCGATGCAATTGAACACCGTGTCGCAGTCCGCCATCGCAGCGCGGCATTCATCCGGATTCGCAACGTCCGCTACGACGTGCGTGACGGGCGCTTCGCCGTACGCGTCGACCAGATGCGCCGCGTTGCGCGACACCACGCGCACCTGCGCGCCCAAATCAAGCAGCGCGTTCACCATCACACGTCCCGTCGCGCCAGTGGCGCCGAGCACCGCGACTCGCTGAAGATCGCGCATGATTACGCCCCCTCATTCAGCAGCGTGCGGATTGCGTCGCTCAGTCGCTCGTACTGTTCGATGGAGTTGTAAAGTTGCGCGCTGAGCCGCACGAGGCGCTTCGGAGGCGCCGGCCACGGCGGAATGGGAACTTCAATCCCCCACCGCTCGAGCAGTTTCTCCTGCATCGGATCGGCATACAGCGCCGAAGCGCCCGGCTCGTCGGATCCGTCAGGAAGCGGAATCGACGCCATGCAGCCGATCATGTCATCCGGCGCGGGCTGTGGCAGATCAAGAGCGCTCAGCACCACATCGCGCCCTGCCTGCGCAAGCTCACGATTGCGCTGCATCACTTCAGTCCAGCCACCGGGAAGCATCGACCCAACCACCCGAATCGCGTGCGGCACACTCAACCACGCGCTCGGATCCGTCGTCCCCGTCCAGTCAAAGAGCAGACGAAATGGTGAACGATCCGTGCGCATCGAATTGGCGCCGTGACTGATCGAGAGCGGCGCGATCCGATCCTGCCGATCTTGGCGCACGTGCAGGAACGCGGCGCCCTTCGGCGCGCACACCCACTTGTGCAGATTGCCGGTGTAGTACGCCGCCCCGAGGGCATCGATGTTAAGCGGAAGCATCCCCGGCGCGTGCGCGCCGTCGACCAGCACGTCCACACCGCGGGATTGCAGCTCGCGCACCAATCGTTCAATTGGAAAAATCAGCGCCGTCGGACTGGTCACATGATCGAGCAGCGCAATCTTCGTGCGCGGCGTCACCCGTTCCATCACCGCATCGAAAACTTGATCTGGCGAATTGATCGGAAACGGAACATCGACAATCACCGGGACGGCGCCGCTGCGCTCCGCGACATAGCGCAGCGCATTGGCGCACGCGTTGTATTCATGATTCGTTGTCAGCAGCTCATCGCCCGGCTCGAACCGCAACGACCGCAGGACGGTGTTCACGCCCGCCGTCGCGTTATGCAGGAACGCAAGGTCATCCGGCGAAGCGCCGAGAAACGCCCCCACCTCCGCCCGCGCTTCATCCATCAACCCTTCCCAGTCGCGCGCGAAGAACTGCACGGGCTGCCGCTCCATGCGGGCGCGGATTTCCTGCTGAGCCGCGAGGACATCGGACGGGACGCCGCCGAAGGAGCCGTGGTTGAGGTGCGCGATGTCAAGGTCCAGCGACCACCGCGCCGCCAGCGCTGAGCCGGTGTGGGTCTGTGTCATGAATGCAAGGATAAGGGTTCAGCCGAATCAGCCGGTCACGTCAACGCGGCGGCCAACCTGCATCACTGTCGCTGCGGCGTTCTGGTCTTCCGGGCGGCGGTAGAACGACAGGCTGTTTGCACTTGGCTTCGCCTGGCCATCCTGAAAATCAATCCCGCCGGGAACCACGCCCGCGACCAGGCGCGACGCCCGCGTATTGAGCGTTCGCTCGGTCTGATTGACCTTCTCAATGCGGCCGGCGGATTCCGTCGCCCGCACCGGCGCCGGGCGCGTAGGCTGGGCGGCGCCGTAGAGGCGCGCGATCTGGCTCGGATTGGGTCCACCGGTGATCTGCATGAGGCCGGAAGAGTATCACGTGATCAAGGGTCGGTCGCGAACTATTTCTTTGTATCGGACCTTCACCAATGCGGGCGAGAGGGGTCGAACCTCCACGTCCTTTCGGACACAGGAACCTAAATCCTGCGCGTCTGCCAGTTCCGCCACGCCCGCGTTGTAAGTCGGCGAATGCTCCCCCTGTTGCGGCCGTTGGTCAACACAAATGGCGTGTGGTGTTCGAAAACGGACCATTTCCGCACTTCGGAGCGTTCGCCGGTTACGATAGGTCTTGAAATGGCCTTCCCTCGGGATCGGAAAGAGATTCGGGGAAGCTGCGGCTGAGCCGCAATCACGATCTTTGACCTGCAACAGGGCGGCGGAGGAATCAGACATGCTCGTACGGGAACGAATGGGACTTGGTGTGCCGCCGCTGCTGCTCCGACTCACGATCGCGGCCACCTTCATCTGGGCGGGTTCAGGCAAGTTCCTCGCACCCATGGCCGTCTCTCCCGAAGAAGAAGCCACGATTCAAATGATTGAATCTGGCAAGACGCCCGCCGACGCGGCGCCAGATCCCGACGCCGAAGAGATTGACGCCATTGGCGAGCCGGTCGCGCTTGGCGATGGTTTTCAGGTGATCCTCACGCAGGATGGCGATGCGAATGACGACACCGCCGCGGCGCCGGATGCGAACGCCGCACCCATTGACACCGTGAAGAAACGCACGGGGCAGGATCGCCTCGCCATCAGCATCTATTCGATGGCGAGGCCGAACGAAGACGGCAAAGCATTGCTGCCGGCGTTCATGGGGAAGGGAAAGTGGCCGATCTGGATCGCCTTTGCGGTCGGCATGACCGAACTCGTCGGCGGCATTCTCATTCTGATTGGACTGCTGACGCGGTTCGCGGCGTTCATGCTGGCGGGCATCATGGTCGGCGCGATCTGGATGACCACGATCGGGCCGGTGATGATCTTCAATCAACCGGGCTGGCCGAGCTTTCTGCACATCCTTCCTGCGATTGATTACTCATCGCCGGATCAAGCGATGCAGACTTTTCAAGCGTGGCAGTCGTGGATGTTCCAGTTCGCGATGCTCATGGGCTCGCTCTCACTCGTCTGTCTCGGCGCCGGGCCACTGAGCGTCGATCGCTTCGCCTTCGGCAAGCCCGGCGCAGTCGTCGAAGTAGATGACGACGACGGCGACGGCCTCGACGACTAAGCTGCCCGTATGGAGCGCCGAACATCGCGCACTCGTCGGCGTCGTGGTTCACGCACGCAGCGCGCGTGGTGGGCTGCGACCGCTCTTTGGCGAAGCGATCGCACCCATCGCACGCTTCCGTGGCTGTTCTCCCTCGCCCTGCACGCGGCGCTCATCATCAGCGCCGCGTTCATCGTGTGGCGCATTCGCGAATCGCACACGGACACGCCGCCCATGGTGGTGAGTTTTGAAGAGCCCGCGATCGCGCCCGCCATGGCTAAGCCCCCGGCGCCACTGCCGGAGCCGGACCCCGCTGAAGCGCTGGATCAGATCCTCGCACAACCGACTGACGCAATGCCCTTTGAAGCGCCCGCGCTGCCGGCCATGCCGGAGCCGCCGCCACTGGACATTCCCGAGACGCAGACGTTCGAGCAACCCGTGCTCGAAGACACGTCCGCACTTCAGGTTGAGTTCTCCGGCCTCGGCGCCAGTGATGCCCGCGACATCGTGTACGTCGTCGATGCCTCCGGCTCAATGATCACATCGCTGCCAGATGTGCTGAACGAGTTGCGCCGGTCCATCGCGCGGCTTCACCCGGTGCAGCGCTTTCAAGTCCTCTTAATCCAGTCGCCGCGCGATCCGGCGAGCAAAGAATCTGCGTTCACCTGGACGACCGTCCCGCCGGGGCTGAAGCGCCCGGTGTTGATCGACGCGACACGGGCGAACAAACAGGCCGTCTATGACTGGCTCAACACGATTCCTGCGCAGCGCGCGTCCAACATCATTCCGGCTTTGGAAGCGGCGCTTCGATTGCGCCCGGACGCGGTGTTCCTCTTATCCAGCGGCGGGACGGACCCGGCGCTTTTGGGGATGTCGCCCGACGCCGCGCTGTCGCGGCTGGATCAGCTCAACCCGCGTCACGCCAGTGGCGATCGCAGCGTCGTGATTCGAACAATTCAAGTGCTTGAGGCCGACCCGATCGATTTGCTCCGCCGCATCGCACAGGCGCACGGCGGCGAATCGGGGTACAAGTTCATCAGCCGGGACGAGATCGCCCGGCGCTTTAGCCAGGATGGCGACCGATGAAAGAACGAACGCAGCGAAAAGAAGACAAAAGCACCGGGTGGCGTGGTTCGCCCGCCAAAAGTGGGAGAGCCACAGTTGAGCATCCCCAAAGGAATCGCTTTCCGAGGTGGCACAGTTCTCCGAGCTGTGCGCTGAGCGCCAAGATTGAAACGGAAGCGCAGAGAATTACAGGTGATTGGGGCAAGCGAATCATCGAGGACGCCGCGCCTGAGCGAAGCGAAGTCGCGGATTTATTGAGCGCCGGACCGTCGCAAGTCTTCGAATCGATTTTCGCACGCATCATGAATCGATCAATAATCGCGATCGCCGCATCGAGCGCTTTCCTCTGGACGCCAATCGCCAGCGCTCAGGATGCCGCCGCCGGGGGCGCCAACGTCTCGCTCCTTCAAGCGTTCTTCATCCAGCGCAATCCGCGGTCCGGCGAAATCGAAATCCTGGGCAGCTTGATCGTCTGGCTCTTGCTCGCGATGTCCGTCGCCTCGATCGCACTCATCGGTGTGTTCCTGCGCGAGAATCGGCGCGAAGCGGTGATTCCGCCGCACCTGGTTAAAGAAGTGCGGGCGCTGGCCAAAGGCGGGAACAAGGAAGCGGTGCTGCGCTTTTCAAGCGAAGAGAATTCCTACCTTGCCAAAGTGTTGCGTTCGACGCTTGCTGAATCTGAATTCGGTCGTGCCGCGATGCTTCGCGCGCTCGAACGGTCCAGCGAGGAATACACGGCGGAACGATTGCGCCGCGTCGAGACGCTGAACATCTTCGGGTCCGTCGCGCCGATGATTGGCCTCTTCGGCACGGTGTATGGCATGATTCTCGCCTTCAGCGAGATCGTCGCGTCCGGCGGCTCGCCGGATCCGGTCGGACTCGCGGCGGGCATCGGCACAGCGCTGACAACCACCTTCTGGGGATTGGTCGTCGCCATTCCGGCGCTCTCCGGATACGCCTTCATTCGCAATGGCGTTGATGCACTGACAAGTGAAGCGTCGCTGCTTGTGGACGATCTCGTGAATCACATGCGCTCCGGCCGGGAGTAATGCATGGCCTCGCGCGCCCGTCACAAACCAGGGATTCAACCGAACCTCACGCCGATGGTGGACGTGGTGTTTCTCCTCATCGTTTTCTTCATCGTTGTCGCGCAGATCACCACGAATGAGCGGCTTGAGCTCATCCTCCCGAAACTGTTCGAAGCGCGCACGGTGGATCCGGGTGAGGAACGCCGCATTGTGGTGAACGTGGTGCCGCAGGCGGAAATCGCTGAGATCGGCGGCGCCTTCCTGATGTCCGGCGATGTGTTTGCAGACGACAATGCAGGCGTCGGCGCCTTGATCGACCGGCTCAGCGCCATCCGCGCGCGCGATCCCGGCATCTCCGTCTCCGTGCGCGCCGATCGTGTCGAGCATTACGACCGGGTGCATACCGCTCTGCGCGCTTGCGCCGAAGCTGGCATGGCCCGCGTAAACCTCATCGCCGAGCGCATGGACGTCGCGCGATGAATGAGAACGAATCCATCACGAGTGGACGACGCGCCTTGCGTCGCGGGCCGGCGCGGCTCACCGTCACGTTCACGCCGCTGATCGACATCGTGTTTCTCTTGCTGCTGTACTTCATGCTCGTCGCGCAGTTCAAAACCAAAGAAGAGATGTTCCAGCTTGACCTGCCCCGCGAGGGACAGAGCGAAACGGTGGTTGATCCGTTTGCGCTGCCGTCCGAACCGATTCGCCTGCGTGTGCATTCCACCGGCAATGGCGCGACGGACCTAGTGATCGAATCCGACGATCCCGTCATCGGATCGCCGCCGTCTGTTGACGCGCTTGCTGCGGCGGCGGAACAGGCGCGCGGCTCACATCTCGGCACGGATCAGCTTTTCTTGGTTCAGCCTTCAACGACGACGAACTGGGAGCATGCGCTCGCGGTGGTGAATGCGATCAAACGAGCCGGCCTCCTGCGCGTGCACCTGCTGGAGCCGGAGGCGTGATGGAGTGGATTGAATTGATTCTTCGAAGTGTGCGCGAAACCATGCCCACGGGGACGTGGGCATGCCAGCCGAGAAGTGGCGCCGTTCCCGAACATGCGATGAATGCACGGAGACCGGTGGGACGGGCGACTCGCCCGTCTGTAGCGCGGATGCTTATCCCGGCGCTTTTCGCCTTGTGCTTCTCAATCGCAGCGCACGCTCAAACGCCGCGCATCGACGAACTCAAAGCACAGATCGCCGCGAATCCCGATTCGTACGAACTCGGCGCGTGGCAGGTGGAGCTCGCGGAGCAATTGCTCGCGACGTTGAGCGTCGACAGCGCTGACACTTCTGTGCTTTACGGCATTCCAACGAATGCGCAACAAGCTCGAGTGACCAAGACTGCTTTGGAAGCGGTGACACTCGCGCAGCGAAGTAGACCGGTTCTTGCACGTGGAATTGACACGATCGCAAGTCTTCCGGAATTTGCTGACGACCGTGAGCTTCAGGATCTTCGAAGCCAACTGGCGGTCGAGTACATGATGATTCGCCGTCCGCTCGCACACGCGCGTGCGATAGCACTCATTCACGCTACTCAACAAGTCGAGGTAACCCCAAACAACAAGGTTCAAGTATTCGAGCAAACGCGAAGCATCGATCCGGTGTCTCCAATGATTCAAGCACGAATATTCAATATTCTTGCCGCGCACCGAATCGACGGTGTGCCTGCGAATGAGCTCAATCAGTTCGCAATCGACAGCGTGACTTCGAAAATTCGTGAACAATCGGAGCATGTTTGGCGCGAACTCATACTGGCGCGATCTCGTGAAATGAATTCAACTGACGCAAGAAGGCTGCTGGAGACCGAATTGATTGAAAAAGGATCTGCAAGCCCATTAAACGAAATGGCGGCGCGAGAAATGCTTGTGTGGCGCCAATTTGGCAACCCCTATGCAGGGCCGCGTAGCATTGCTCCAATATTGATGAGCGATGCATCACGAGCGAATTCCGCCCTCGCTGAGCTTGTGATCGAAAAGTGCCGCCGCACGGCATATCAGAATTCAGATGCCGTAAATCTACATCCTGTTGATCTCATCGCGCTCGGCCGAAACAAAATTGATGCACAGGAATGGGATGCCGCGATTAGTGCATTGCAAGATTCCTGGGAGACTCTCGCCGAATCCGACCATCTATTCAAACGCCTCTGCGGCTGGGACCTCGCTCGCGCTTTGCGAGAACGAGGCTCGCCGCAAGACATCGCCGACGCAGGCGCTGTGCTGCTTGAACTCGCACAATTCCCCGACGAGCCAAACGCCGAACAAGCGCTTGCATCCTCCATTCAACTTCTGCAATGGTCCGACCGCGCGCTGGCGCAGCAAGGCGCCGATCGCTCCAATGTTGGCGCCGCACTGAGACAGGCGCTGCGCCTCGGTCTTGCCAAGTGGCCCAAAACTGAATCCGCCGATGAGTGGCGACTCGCACTGGCCAATGTTGTCAGTGGCGCTGAGCAGCGTGATCTCTTGGAATCCATCACGGCGCGCAGCGGTGCATTCCCGCGGGCGCGCCTGGCGCTGGCGTGGCTCACGTACGCCAGTCTTTCGAAAGCGCCGAGCGATGCGCAGCGCGAAGCCGAGGCATTCACCATGCTTCAATTCGCCGATCAGGCCCGCGCTGCCGCCGAACAATCAGCGGGTGATGAATTTGCTTCACTCGGCGCCTCCATCGATCAGGCCCGCGCGATCGCACTCGCGGAGCTGCGCCGTTTTGAGCCGGCGGCGGAAGCCGCAATCGCATGGGACGACGCGGGGGGCGCCGGGCAGCCGGACGCCATTGACCTCGTGCGCCGGCGAGCCGGTGAAGCGCTGCGAGAGTCACTGTTAATTCGTGACGAGGAGCGAGCCGCTGCCATCGGCGCCCTGCTCGATCCGCTGTGCATTCGACTCGCCGATCGCATCAAGGCGCGAAAGGCGGATCGCGCATTGATCGACGCCGTTGCCATTGACCTCAACGACGCGATGGTCGCAAAGAATCAAGCGACTGAACTGCTGGCCATCGCGCAGGACTGGTCAACCTCCTTCGGCGTCACGCGCGGCGTCGGCATCGCACTTGCCACCGGCTTGCGCGCGAGCGGCGACAATGCCGCCGCGTTTCAGACGTGCCGCGATGTAGTGGATGCGTCGCGCGTGCTCGACGTCAGCGACGATCTCTACTGGCGGGCCTGGGCGGGAATGCTCGAAATTCTCGAGGATCAAAACGAAGGTGGCGCCCGCAGCGAATCCATCACGCGACAAATCGCACGCCTGCGCGCGGAGGACAACACCCTCGGCGGCGATCTCATCAAACGCCGCATCGAAGCCGTCGAGCGCAAGGCAAAGCTCGAGCGCCCGGCGCCGTGAATACACCATTCATATCGAGCTTAGATCAACCGCTGTGCGTCGGCGCGGGCGCGATCGGTCGCGTACGCACAATCAAGCCGCGCGGCGGTTCGCCACCACGACGGTCCTGCACGGTGCGCAAGAGGCCGATGAGAGCGCTGATGGCTTCGCGCACCTCGTTCTCGTCCACTTCCGTGATCTCGCCATCGCTGATCGCGGCGATCGCTTCGGCGGATTCGCGCACGGCGGTCGCGGCGGCAGTGTCCAGTTCGCCTTCTTCCTTGACGAAGTAGCCGCCCGCTTCCTGGCAGATGTAGCTCAGCGTCTCATCGCCAATTTCCGCCTCACAGCATTGCAGACTGCGAATGATCCGCTCCACCGGATTCGGTTGAGCGCCGGACAGCATCCGGTTGATCTGGCGGGTGGACAATTCCATGTCCGACGCGAATCGCTTCACGCCGACACTGTCAACCATGCGGCGGAACCGCTGGGACGACTGCACATTCAAATCATCGGGTTCGATCGGACCCACTGGCTGCTCCCCTCACTCACCAATGCCGAGCCGACCGGACCCGGCGAATCTTTCCCCTGCACAGGACCCTCCCGACGAGGTTCCTACACCCACCTTACCCATCGAACTGCCAACTCGGAACGCGATTCCACCCAGATTGCCACCAACTCTTCTCTCCGCGCCCGGCTGAACGTCCCAGTCCCTAAAGACCGATCATTTCCCGCCTTGCGTAGGACACGTCAGCTACGCCGTCGCCGCGACCACCGCCCGACCGGGGCGAGCCGCCGCCTCTTTCGCATCGGCCTTCACAGGCGTGTGCGTGGCTGAGAAATCCTCCCCAAACCGGATCAGGCGGAACGAGTTTCCGATGACGAAAACATCGCCGATGACGTGATAAAAAGCCGCAAAAAGCAGCCCCAGTGACCCTGTCGCGGCCAGCCCCAGCCCGATCGCCGCGATGATGATCGACGCCGCCAGATTCTGGCCGACCACACCGCGCGTCTTGCGGGCAAGCTCAATCAGGAACGGAACGCGCGACAGGTCGTCATTCACGAGCGCCACGCCGGCGGAGTTCGTCGCAATATCGGACCCTGACAGCCCCATCGCGACGCCGACATCTGCGACGGCCAGTGACGGGCCGTCGTTGATGCCGTCACCGACCATCAGCACGCGCCGGCCCTGGTCGCCCATGGCTCGCACGATTTCGTGCTTCTCTTCCGGCAGGCATTCCGCTTCGACGACGTCCACACCAACCGTCTTGCCGACGCGTTTGGCCACTTCAAGCCGGTCGCCCGTGAGGATGACCACACGCCGCACGCCAAGTTCACGCAAACGCGCCACCACGCCCTTGGCGTTGGGGCGCAGCGCATCAGCAAGGCCCACAGCGCCGAGATACTTGCCATCGCGCATCACATGCACGCCGGTCATGCCTTCGAGTTTTTCTTCTACTGCTTCGACCTGCGGCTTGATCGATGAATTCATCTCCATCAGCCATGCCGCACGACCGGCCAGCGTTTCACCACTGGCGCTCTTGGCGCGCACGCCGCGGCCGTGCACTTCTTCGAACGACGTCAGCGTCACCGGCTTGAGGCGCGCATCCGTCGCCGTCTTCATGATCGATCGGGCCAGCGGGTGATTTGATTGCTGTTCCGCATCCGCCGCGGCTTGCAGAAGCACCGCGCCTTCGATGCCATCAGCCGGCGCCAAACGGCTCACCGCAAACACACCCGTCGTCAGCGTGCCCGTTTTATCAAGCACAACCGTGTCAATATTGCTGGCGGCTTCGAGGTAATTCGTCTGCTTGATCATGATGCCGAGGCGCGCCGCCGACGCGAACGCCGCAACCATCGCCGTCGGACTGGAAAGCAACAGCGCCGACGGGCACATCACCACGAGCACCGTAATCGCCGTGATCGTCGCGTTGCTGGCGACTTCTTCCGACGGCGACTGGCTCATGAAGTACCACACCAAACCCGCAACCGTGATCGCCAGCGGCACGAAGTACGCCGCGACCTGTTCGATGAGCATCTGCTTGGGCGACTTGGAAGACTCCGCCTCGCGAATCAGTTCCGTCACCTTGCCGATCGTGGACTCAGCGCCGACGCCCGTCACTTTCACTTCGAGTGTGCCGGTGAGGTTCGTCGTGCCTGCATAAACAGACGACTTCGACTGCACTTCAACGGGAACGGACTCACCCGTCAGGCTCGCCTGATTCACCGTGGATTCGCCGCTGATCACCGTGCCGTCAACCGGGAGATTTTCACCCGGGCGCACGCGAACGACCATGCCGACCGCGACCTGCTCAATCGGAACTTCGCGCTCGGAACCATTCTCCAGCAGGCGGGCCCGTTTTGGCGTCAACCGAACGAGCTGTTCGATCGCGCGCTGCGCGCCCCACGCCGTCCGCCGCACGACTTGCTCGGCCAGAAGCAGAATGAACGCCAGGAACCCGGCCGTCTCATAATTCCCCGTCGCCATCGCCGCGATGATCGCGAGAGCCGCCAGCGTTGCGTTGGTCGGCTTTCCGACGCGAAGCTCCCTGGCCGCACTGATGAACAGCGGCAAGCCCAGGAAAAACGCGCCGATCGCCGCCGGCACCATCGCCAGGTCGCGCGGCACAATATTGAACGCCTTCATGATCGTCGTGGACAGGATCAAAACCCCACACGTGAGGTAGATCATGATCCAGTTTTCGATCCGGCGTTCGCTGCGCTCGCTGGCGGCGGATTGCTCCAGCGGCTGAGGCTGCAGGGTCGGTGTCTGCTCGGTGGCGAGGCTAGTCATGCCGCTGTGGCTCCGAGTCGTCTGGTGGAGGAAGTGCGAGAGAGATCACACGAGCGGCGTCGGACCGGGAAAACGCCCGAGATACCGCGAGTCGGCCCGATTCTACGCTTTGGGACGGAGGTCGGTTCGCAGAGATCGAATCATGCGCTGACGCCGCTCCGGAATCGCCCCCCTATCCTCTGCCCCAATGCGTTTCCTCTTCCTCGGCACCGGCACCAGTGCGGGCATTCCCGTCATCGCCTGCGATTGCGCGGCGTGCACCTCTACAGACCCGCGCGATCGGCGCACGCGCACCGGCGCCGCGGTTCAGTGGACTGACCCCGACGGGCACGAACGCATCGCCCTCCTCGACGCGACGCCCGACCTGCGCCTCCAGGCACTGCGGCACAACCTCCGGCGCTGCGACGCGATCTTTTTCACCCACAACCACGTCGATCACATCTTCGGGCTGGATGAGGTCCGCCGCTTCAACGCCGTCATGCAGGCGCCGATTGACATTTTCGCTGATGCACACACGATGGAATCACTGCGGCGGGTCTACAAGCACGTCTTCGACGCAGCCGTGAACGTGAACAAGTCCTTCGTCGCGACGCTGATCGCGCAGGAGATCCGGCCCGGCTCACCGATCGACCTGCACGGCCTGCGCTTCACACCGTTCACGGTGATGCACGGCAAACTGCCGATCCTCGGTTTCCGCATCGACGCGACGTCGAAGAAAACACAGGCGCCGTGGCTTCCGCTGGCGTACTGCACGGACACGTCCGCCATCCCGCCGGATACATGGCCGACACTCAGCGGCGTCAACACACTCGTCCTCGACGCCCTCCGCCACCGCCATCACCCGACGCACTTCACAATCGGCCAGGCCGTCAGCGTCGCCCAGGAAGTCGGCGCGGCTCAGACCTACTTCATCCACATGGGGCATGAAGTGGTTCATGCAGAGGTGGATTCGGAGTTACCCGAGCGGATGAGCCTTGCGTACGATGGGATGGAATTGAAATAGCTGCGACTATGTCAAAAGACCGGGTGCCGTGGTACGGCCGCTGAAAGCGGCAGTGCCACGACGAATCGTTGAAACACACTTAACCGTGGCACTGGCCTGCGGCCCGAACCACGCCATCCGATTCAATGAGTCAGTTGACGTGTGCCACTGCTCCTCGAGCAGTGCGAATTCAAAGCCCCCTCCCGTTTCCACTGCTCAAGAGCAGTGGCACACATTCCCCCTCCCCCGCCTCGCGGGGGAGGACACAGGAGGGGGCTACTCCGGCTACCTCTTCTCCAAGCCTCGAACGTGATCAGTGGGATGAGGTCAAGTAGAAGGGAGTAGCTCTATAGCCCTCCCCCTGCCCCCTCCCGCAAGGCGGGAGGGGAGTCACTTACGTGGCACTGGCCTGCGGCACGTACCACGCCACCCCCACCACTTTTCATTCCGTCGCCCCTTTTTTGCCTCCCCCCGTCCCCTCGCTACACTCTCCGTCCCATGGCTCAGATCCGCGAGATTAAGACCCGCATGAAGGCGGTCGCGAACATCCGCCGCATCACCAAAACGATGCAGATGATCGCGACCAGTAAATTCGCCCGCGCCGAGCAAAAAGCCGTCGCGGCTCGCCCCTACACGCTGGGCGTCTTCGATCTCGTGCGCGAACTGGCCGCCACTGCCGGCGATGTCGAGCACCCGCTCATTCAGGGCGTCCCCGCCGGCGCGGACAAACCCGAACTCATCCTGATCCTCACCTCTGATCGCGGCCTCTGCGGCCCCTACAACGGCGGCGTGCTGCGTGCCGCGATGGAAGTGATCAAGAACGCGCCCTCCAACCCCACGATCGAACTCGTCGGCAAGAAGGGCGTCGCGTTTCTGAAGTTCAAGGAAATCCCCGTCGCCAAGCGGCACACCGAATTCGGCGACAACCCGAAGCGCGAAGATGTCGATCGCCTCGCGCAGCAATACATGGACCGCTTCATCGCCGGTGAAATCAGCGGCGTGCGCGTCATCTCCATGCGCTACATCTCGGCTGGCAAGCAGAAGGCTGAGTCACTTCAGCTTCTGCCGCTCAAGCCGCCCGCGACGGAAAACGCCGGCCCCGGCGTGTCATACGAATTCAGCCCGCCCGCGGAAGAACTGCTCTCCGAGCTTCTCCCCGTGACGGTGAAGACCACGCTGAACCAGCTCTTCAATGAGGCAGCAGTGTCCGAACACGTCGCGCGCATGATCGCGATGAAGTCCGCAACGGACAACGCCGGCAAGATGGGCGACCGCCTGAAGCGCACCTTCAACCGCGCCCGCCAGGCGATGATCACGACGGAGCTGACCGAAATCATCTCCGGCGCCGCGGCACTCGAATAATCAGAGAGCACATTTCCGATGGTGCCGTGGTCTTGCCGCAAGGCCACGATTCAGCGCTCGATCTCCACATTCATCATATTTCTTACGATGATGCGCCATGAGCGACATCATCTATCGCTTCAGTCTCTGGAAACCGCTCGCGATCGCCGCAATGTGGCTCATCGCCGGCCCCTTTGTATTCGTTGGCGCGTTGATTCTTGGCGCGCCGCTCTTCCAAAACGTCCCGCGAGGCTGGGTCCCGTATTTCGTTTTCATCCTGCTCGGACTATTGCTCTTCAAAAGCATTCATTGGATCGTGCGCGGCGCCTTCGCGTCCGGCCGCGGGCTCTCGGGCCGACAATCAGTCAGGATCACATCGGAACTCCTTGAATACGAGAGCGCATTCGGCGCCAAGTATTCCGTCCCGATTGGTGAAATCACACGAGTCGAATTAATGAACATCGGGCCGATTCGATTCGGCCTGCGCGTTGAAGTCGGTTCCGAGTCCATCCTCATTCGCGATCCACTCAACGTCAGCTTCCGACAGGCCGGCATGGCCATTGCAAGTGCCGCAACTTGCAGCCTTATTAAAGGAAGGCTCCTTCGGATCGCCCTCGCTCCGCAGGACCGGACGCTCGCGCGTCGTTGCAAGTCGTGCGACTACGAGTTGACCGGCCTTAACACCGACCGCTGCCCCGAATGCGGACGATGGAACTGACCGCGAACATCACGCCTCCCGCTATCCTCACCTATCCATGCCCGACCTCATCAACGAACTCAAATGGCGCGGCCTCTTCCACCAGGCCACGGACGAAAACGCGCTGCGCGAACACCTGTCCCAGCCGCGACGCGTCTACGCCGGGTTCGACCCCACCGCGGACAGCCTCACCGTCGGCAATCTCGTGCCGATCATGCTGCTCAAGCACTTCCAGCAAGCCGGGCACACGCCCGTCGTCGTCATGGGCGGCGGGACGGGCCTCATCGGCGACCCCTCCGGCAAGGAGGCGGAGCGCCAGCTGCGCACGCCCGAAGAGATCGAATCCAACATCGCCGGGCAGCGGCCCATCTTCGAGGGGATTCTGAGTTTCGAGGGTGAGAACGCCGCGACGATCGTGAACAACCACGACTGGCTCGGGAAGCTCAGCTACATCGAGGCGCTGCGCGACATCGGCAAACACTTCTCGGTGAACATGATGATTCAGAAGGAGTCGGTGAAGAACCGACTCGAAGGCCGCGAGCAGGGCATCAGCTACACCGAGTTCAGCTACATGATTTTGCAGGCGTATGACTTTTTGCGCTTGTATGAAGACGAACAAGTCACGGTGCAGGTTGGTGGGTCGGATCAGTGGGGGAATATTGTTGCGGGCAACGACCTTATTCGTCGAACGCACTACGTATCGCGCGTCGCGCTTGTTGGAACGACGAAAGATGGTGATCAGGTGGAGGTTGGTGAACAGATCGTGACACAACAAGTGTCATTTGGCCTCACCGCCCCACTCGTCACCAAATCCGACGGCGGCAAGTTCGGCAAAACCGAGAGCGGCGCCATCTGGCTCACTGCGGATCGCACCAGCCCGTACGCCTTCTACCAGTTCTGGCTGAACGCTTCGGACGACGATGCGCACCGATACATGAAGCTGTTCACTCTGTTGCCGCAGGATGAAATTGCGTCGATCATCGAAGCGCACACGCAGAACCCCGGCGCGCGCGAAGCGCAGCGCCGACTCGCGCAGGAGATTACGAAGCTCGTTCACGGTGAGGATGGTTTGCAGCGCGCCGAAGCCGCGACGCAGGCGCTCTTCTCCGGCGATGTGTCATCCCTCGATGAAGCGACGCTCAATGAAGTCTTCGCCGATGTCGCATCGACTGAGCACAGCAAGAACGAACTCGCCGGCGAAGGCGTTGCGCTGGTTGACTTGCTTCCTTTGACTTCACTCGCCAAGAGCAAACGCGAAGCGCGCGAGTTTCTTTCCAACGGCGGCGTCTCCGTGAACGGAGAAAAAGTCGGCCTAGAAGATCGCCTCACCGCGACTCAACTCCTGCACAACTCCGTCGCCCTCCTCAAGCGCGGCAAGAAAACCTGGCACGTGACAAGATGGAAATAACCCCTCTCCCCCTGGGAGAGGGCGGCCGAGCGAAGCGAGGTCGGGTGAGGGCCGAGTATTTCGCGCGAGAATTGCAGAGAGGATTCGACCCTCACCTGTGATGACTTCGTCATGACATCCTCTCCCAATGGGAGAGGAAGGATCCCTTCTCCCTCTGGGAGAAGGTGGCATCGCGTAAGCGATGACGGATGAGGGCCGAGTGTTGTCCGGCCCTACTTCGGATGGATTCGACCCTCACCCGGCTGCGCTATGCTCCGCCGACCTCTCCCAGAGGGAGAGGTGGGAGCACCCTCCCCCTAGCCCCCTCCCGCAAGGCGGGAGGGGAGGGATCCGAACCGCGCCCGTGAGGAAGCGGTTTCCACCTACCACGCCCAACCGTGGCACTGCCGCGGCGGCCGTACCACGCCACCCCGTCTCGGGCATTCTAAATCACTCATTAGCAGATACTTACGACTTTTTCACCCCGATTTTTCTGGAAATCCACCAATTCCATGGGACAATCACCCGTGGTGGAGAGGGCGGCAGGGACGTCGTCAAGGAAGTGGCCGGAACTGGTTCGGCATTCGCGGCGTCCGATCGGTATCGCCACGGAGGCTTCCTATGCCACGCGCCAACGACATCCTGAACGAAAAGTCACGTCACTCCAAGGGCGAACTCGCAACGATTGATCCGCTTGCGACGGTGGTTGACGCCGCCAAGCTCATGAACGAGCGGCACATCGGCGCTCTGGTGGTGCTCGACGACTCCGGGCGACTCGTCGGCATGTTCACCGAACGCGACGTCCTCACGCGCGTCGTCGGCCAGGAGCGCAACCCGCGCGAAACCCGCGTCGGCGACGTCATGACGAAACAGGTCATCGCGTGCCGCCCTGATACACCCAATGAAGAGCTGCGCGCGATCATGCGCGAGAAGCGCATCCGCCACGTCCCCGTTGTCGAAGACGGCCGAGTCGTCGGCATGGTCTCTATCGGCGATCTCAACACCGCCGATGTCCGCGTGATGACGGAGACGATCAGCTACCTCGAGCAGTACATGTATTCGGCGTGAGTGACGCCAGAAGATCGGGTCAAGTTCTTCAATTCGATTCAACGCCGACCGATGGAATCTCTATTCCGAGATTCTTCAAGTCGTCGTCATCGGTCGGGTAGAAAGGCATCGATTCTTTTTCTGGTTCGAGACGCATGTGAATGAGAAAATCGGGCCACCATTCCCAGTGTGCCCAGATTGGAAGTTCGCCTGAATCCAGATCAATGCCTGGATCAACGATGACAAGAGCAACCTCCCCACTATTGAGCGCCTCAAAGTCAACTGAGTAGGCTCTTTGAGCGCCCTTCGGGCGAAACAGGAGATTTGCAGCGCTGATGTCGGTGTGCAACCACTCCTCGTTGTCTTGCGGAAAACGGCCTAATTCTTCCTTGACTCGCATTAGAGAAAAAACTATTTCATCCATGTGCTCGCGCCGCTCGGCCACAAGCGTCAACATGATCGCATTTGTGCGAGATCGCTTGAACATCGGAATGAATGTCTGCGCGAGCAAAAACACGATCAGGAGGCACACCACCACAATGATGATGCGATCGGTTCGGCATGCGATCAGAAACCTATTCACGCGATTTGTTCGCCTCCCTTACTCACCCGGTTCCCGGATTCCACTGAGCGATCAATTACAAATCACAATGGCTGTTCCGAACTGTTCACAACACCAAATGTATTCAATCGCTCACCCTCCGTCATCATCCGAAACGGGTAATTCCCACCCGGGAAATAGGACATGTGCGCGCCCACACGTTCGCGAATATCTTCTGGCATTCGCAGCAGTTTGCGCCCCGGATCAAAAATGAGGATGACGAGCGTCTCACTTTGGAACGCGTCAAATCTGACCGCATATGGCCGCGAAGCACCGTGCGGCGTCTCCAAGAGTTCCCCTGCTTGCGGCGAAACACTCAACCACTGTTCCATTGAATCCGGGTAATGACCAAGCAATTCTCTTGCTGACTCGAGTGATTCACCAATCGCCTTGTAGTCCGCACGCCGCTCATTCATTAACTCAGCAATGACACCTTCGACTCTCCATCGATCCATTGCGGACAATGTTGAGAGTGAAATAAGTGCGACGAATATCGCAATACATGTACCTGCAACAATAAAGACTGAACGCGGAAATGCTTCCCTCAGTGGTATCGACTTCACATCGATCACTTCAGTTCCACACTCCAATACGCCTCATCCAGGAACGCCTTCCATGACTGATAGCGCTCCTGCCCGAGCCGCGCCATGATCAGTGGGTGGCGGCGTGGGCGCACCGGCTTCTTGATGAGTTTCATGTGCGCCTGGTCGGGCGTTCTGCCGCCCTTGCGCGCGTTGCACTTGATGCACGCGCACACGAGATTCTCCCACGTGTCGCCCCCGCCTTGCGCGCGCGGCGTCACGTGATCGATCGACAGTTCACTCGTCGAGAACGATTTGCCGCAATATTGGCAGCGGTTGCGATCGCGCGAGAACAAGTTCCGCCGGTTCAGCTTCACACTCTGTTGCGGCAGGCGGTCATACCCGAGCAAGCGAATCACTTTCGGCACCGCGACGGAGAATCGCACCGTGCGCACCCAGTCGTGGCGCTCCGGCTCGAACTGCTGCTGCAATTCGCTGATCTCCGTCCACGATGCGAAGTCGTAATTCAGATACTGGCCGTTATCGATGTGAATGACTTCGGCGAGCTCGCGCACGAGCAGGCTGAAAGCACGCCGCGCGGAGATGACGCGCACCGCCATGTAGAGCTTGTTGAGAACGAGGACTTTGGCGTCCAGCCCCCCGCCGAGCGTCAGCGCCGCGGCGCCTCCGCTGAGCGAGTTCAACCCCGCCACGGAGAGGTCGTCCTCCGCAGGTGTGTGGCGCGAGTCGCGCCGCTCGGGTTGGTCGGCTCCTGCACGCATGTCGCTTCAGGATCCGGCCCGGGACCGTCCAATCGCCCGGACTCGCCGGATCGTCATGCAACAGTATCGGCGCAAACGCCGCGCTTCAATCGTCTTGGCGAATTCCTTGCGCGATTGGGCCTGGGCTGGGAAACTCCCGGACGGGGACAGAATCGAGAGTCCCGGTTATCGGGTGACAACGCACAAGCGGCGGGTGGCGTGGTACGGCCGCCGCGGCAGCGCCACGATTTGACATTGTGATTCACGGCCAACAGTGGCGCCCCGACTTGCGGTCGGCGTACTACATCACTCGGCACAAGAGTCGTTTGACGTGTGCCACTGCTCTTGAGCAGTGAGATTCCAAAGTGATGCACCGATTCCACTGCTCGAGAGCAGTGGCACACCTTCCCTCCTCCCCCGCCTCGCGGGGGCGGAAACAGGAGGGGGCTACTCCGCCTACCTCTCCTTCATGCCTCGAACGTGAATAGCGCAACGAGGCGCGGAGGAGGGAGTAGATCAGTAGCCCTCCCCCAACCCCCTCCCGCAAGGCGGGAGGGAAGGGATCCGAACCGCGCCCTTCAGGAAGCGGTTTCCACCATTCGCGCCCAATCGTGGCACTGGCCTGCGGCCCGTACCACGGCGCCCGAACAAGAGAGCCTTTGGACGTGTGCCACTGCTCTTGAGCAGTGCGTTTCCAAAGCAAATACAAAACTCCAATGCTCAAAAGCAGTGGCACACAGTGAATTCCGTAACAAGCTCAACCGTGGCACTGCCGGAGCGGCCGTACCACGCCATCCGGTCCCTTTGATTCAATACGGTCTTAGTGCCGGAAGTGCCGCACGCCGGTGGTCAGGCAGGTGACGCCGCGCTTTTCGCAGAGGTCGGACGTTTCCTGATCGCGTTTTGAGCCGCCGGGATGCACGATCGCGCGCACGCCGGCGTTGATCAAAATCTCAGGCCCGTCGGGGAACGGGAAGAACGCATCGCTCACCGCAATGGCGCCCTTCGCTTTGTCACCGGCTTTCTCAGCCGCGAGCCGCGCGGCGCTCACACGATCGACCAGTCCCGCGCCCATGCCAAAGAGCCGCACCGGCGCCTCGCCAGCGCCATCGCGCCCGGCAATCGCCACCGCGTTGCTCTTGAGATGTTTCACCATTGTCCACGCGATTCCCGCTTCACTCAGCAACGCTTCACTCGGCTTCGGACCCGCAGCGCACGTCCACTGGTCCGGTGACGCCGTGCGCGTGTCTCGGTCCTGCACGAGCATGCCTCCGGGGACTGAAGCGAAGTCAACTTTGCGCGCCGACGAACCCGCCCGATCCCCTACGGCTAGCAAGCGAACGTTGCTCCAGCGTTCTTTCAAATGATTCAGCGCTTCATCATCAAAGCTCGGCGCGATGATCACTTCAAGAAACACACCATCGCGGCAAATGCGCCGAGCCGCGACGCCGTCCATCGGACGGTTCACCGCCAAAATGCCGCCAAACGCCGCGACCGGGTCGCCCGCCAGAGCCGCATCCACCGCCATCGCGCATTCGCCCGCCACCGCAACGCCGCAGGCATTGGTGTGCTTCACGACGCAGGCGCCGATGCGCTCGCCATCCAATCGGCGCAAGTCCTTCACCAGTTCCAAGGCCGCGGAAGCGTCATTGATGTTGTTGTAGCTCAGCGGCTTTCCGTGAAGCTGCTGCGCATTCACGATTGTCGGCCCGGTGGACGCCGGGTCGCGATACAGCGCGGCGTCCTGATGCGGATTCTCGCCGTACCGCAAATCATCCACCTTCAGGTAGTTGATGCGCAACGTGTCGGGGAAAGCCGGCGCCGTGCGGCGCGAAAGGAACGACGCAATCGCCGCGTCATACTCCGCCGTGCGCGCGAACGCGACGGCCGCGAACTCAGCGCGCAAGCGCCGGTCCGTTGCGCCGTCGTGCTCCTGCAAATTCGTAATCACCTTGTCGTACTGGCGCGGCGTCGTCACCACCGTCACAAACTCAAAGTTCTTCGCCGCCGAGCGCAGCATCGAAGGCCCGCCAATGTCGATCTGCTCAATCGCTTCAAGCTCGGCAACACCCGGCGTCGAAACCGTGCGCTCAAACGGATAGAGATTCACGCAGACCAAATCGATCGGCGTGATGTCGTGCTCTTTCATCGCGGACGCGTGGCCGGGGTCGTCGCGCAAGCCGAGCAAACCGCCGTGAATCTTCGGGTGCAGCGTCTTGACGCGACCGCTGAGCATCTCGGGGAAGCCGGTGACATCCTCGATGCTGGTGACGGGCACACCGGCTTCGATGAGCTTCGCGGCGGTTCCGCCGGTGGAAATGATCTCCACGCCCCGCGAGACGAGCGCTCGCGCAAACGGCGCCAGATCCGTCTTGTCGGACACACTCAGAAGCGCGCGGCGGATGGAAACGAGATCGGGCATGACGTGCTCAGAAAATGGTGACTTGGAAAGAAGTGAATCGAAAGGGTTCGGATTGGCCGCATCAGAATCGCGGAGTGAACTTGCCCACCACGCCTTGTGGCGACACGGCGAAGAGATCGCCGTCCACGTTCGGGACCATGCGCATCCGCTCCACATTGTTGAGTTCGATCGTCGCGGTGATGTCGCCGCGCTCCGGATCAATGCGATACGCCTTCTGGCGCTCGCGGCTGAACACGATCAGCTCTTCGTTCTGCATACCGACGAGTACGCCTGAGACGTCCTCACTCGTCCATATCCGCTCGCCGCCGTACGCCGGATCCAGCGCGGCGAAGCCTTCACCGGGAATATCCACGTACAGCACGTCATCGAGCAGCGCCGGTTGGGACGAGAGCGGCTGTTGCGCCCGCACGCGCCAGTCCCATGAAGAGCCGCGCGTCGCGAAACCGTAAATCGACTGATCAAGCGAAGCGACGTACATGGCGTCGTCACTGGCGACGGGAACATTCGAAAGGCCGCCAAAGATGCGCGCCCGCATGGTGGATGAACCGGTGCGTGTGTCAATGATGATGGTGTCGCCATTCTGGCTGACGACGCCGGCGAGGTCCTGACCGATGCGCACCGGGCGAGCCGTGATGGAGCCGCGCAGTTTGTAGCCCCACAGTTTGAAACCGGTCTGCAGGTTGTGACCCAGCACTTCGCCCCCGCCGGATCCGAACACCACGATCGGCCAGATCACGCGAGGCGGCGTTGACACCACCACGGCCAGGCCATGCTTGTCCGTGATCTCGCCGGTGCGCGGATCGAGGATGAACAGTTCGTTGTCGCTCGCCACCATCAACTGACTGTTGTCTGTCGTGTTGCCGACGAATGTCTCAAGCGGCTGACCGATCTGACGCACCCAGCGATTGGCGCCGGTGGTGAGCTCCATAAACGTGATCGAATTCGACATGCTATGGACCACGATGCCTTCGTCGAACACATCAAAGAAGCGCACCGAACTGCTGTCGCCCAGCACGGGGAAACCCTGCCAGACCAAGCGGTAACCCAGTCGCGCGTATTCGTCGTGATTGATTCCGCCCTGAATAGATCGGCGCGGCGTGTCATATGAAGCGCCGGTCCCGGCGCTGGACGAGCGCTTCGAGCCGCAGCCATTGACCATGGCGATCGCCACAAGGGCGACGGACACGCCAATCAGCGAGCGACGGAAACGGTCGGAACGAATCAAACGCGTGCAATTCAGCATTGGTGCAATCCTGCCGTGGAACGATCGTCGAGGCGACCCCGCCGCGAAATTCGGCGAATTCCCGCCTCCGACGGGGAGCGGGAGTATCAGCGCCCCTATGGGCGCGGTCAACCGTGCGCCCCTATGCTCGGGACATGTTTACGGGATTGGTGCAATCCATGGGTTCAATCCGCGATCTTTCTCCTACGGAGACGGGGCGGCGATTGATCGTCCACGCCCCCGGCTGGAGCCACCATCCCAGCGCCGGCGACTCAATTTCGGTGTCGGGATGCTGCCTGACCGTCGCTGAGCCGCCGCAGAATGGAGATCTCGCCTTCGATGTGGTGACCGAGACTTTGCGCCGAACGACGCTGGGAGAGCGAGCGGCCGGTGATTGCGTCAATCTCGAACACGCCTCCCGAGCTGACACGCTGCTTGGCGGCCACATCGTCCAGGGACATATCGACGGTGTCGCGGAAGTCCTCACGGTGACCAAGGGCGAGGACTGGCGCGTGCGACTGAAGCCCCCGGCGGACCTGATCGCGCTGATCCCGCCCAAAGGCTCCATCGCCATCGAAGGCGTGTCGCTGACAATTGCCGAAGTCGGCGACGACTGGTTTGAGATCGCGCTGATCCCGACGACGTTGCGCGAGACGACACTTGGCGAGCTGCGCGCCGGGATGCGATGCAATCTTGAGACCGACATTCTTGCGCGCACCGTGGCGCACTGGCTCGAGCGCACCGGGCGCTCATGAACCAAAAAACAGGACGGCAATGAGCCGTCCTGTTCGTTGAACATTTTCGATTGTGTATCCGCGCGCCGGACTCAGTCTTCATCGGGCGGCAGCGGCGCCACACCGAGCGACGATCGCGACGTGCGCACGCGCCCGCCAATCGTGCGGGGCGGCATCTTGGCCGGAACCAATCCGCCCGGGAAACGATTCGGGTCCGCCTTCGCGCTCGAGGGCGGCGGCGAAGACGCAATGTTCTTTGACGTCGGCTTGGGTGCAGTCGCGGCAAGCTGCTCACGTCGCACCTGCTTCTCGCGCACGCTGTGCGGAATGTCGCCCGGTTTGAAGTCCGGGTATTCAAGACGCGGAATCTCAATGTTGGCGAGCTTTTCAACCGCGGTGAGCAGGCGACCTTCTTCGGACGACACAAACGTCCAGGCGACACCTTCCTGACCAGCGCGCGCCGTGCGCCCGATGCGGTGGACGTAAATTTCGGGGTCTTCGGGAATGTCGTAATTCACGACGTGACTGATGCCTTCCACATCCAGCCCGCGAGCCGCGACGTCTGACGCGACGACCACGCCCAGCGTGCCGGAGCGGAAGTGCTTCATCACCGCATTGCGCTTGCTTTGCGGCATGTCGCCGTGAATCGCCCGCGTGTCAATTCCCTTGTCGTTCAGGAATTTCGCGAGGTCATCCACCATGCGCTTCGTCGAGCAGAAAACCAGCGTCAAATCAGGGTCTTCGTGCGTCAGCAAATGCACGAGCAGCCGCTTCTTATCCCACCGTTCCACCGGCAGGTAATGCTGCTTCACCATCTCAACGGTGAGGGCGCCGGCGACGGACGTGATGCGCACCGGGTTTTCCATAAACCGGTTGGCGAGCTTTTCAATCTCATCGCTGATCGTCGCGGACACAAACACGGTCTGGTGATCCGTCTTGATCTGTCCGAGGATCTTGCGAATGTCATCGCGGAAACCGATGTCGAGCATGCGGTCCACTTCGTCAAGCACGACGAATCGCACGTGCTTGAGGTGCAGGTCGCCGCGCTCAACGAGGTCCATCAATCGACCGGGCGTCGCCACGATGATCTCGGGATCATTGGCAAGCTCCGCCTGCTGCTTGCGGACGGATTCACCGCCGTAAATCGCAGTCACGCGAATCGGCGTGTGCTTGCCGAAGTTTGTCAGCTCGTTGGCAATCTGAATCGCCAGTTCGCGCGTTGGCACCAGCACGATGGACTGGAACGCCAAGGCTCGCTGCGCCATATGAAAGAGCGGCAAACCGAACGCCGCGGTCTTGCCGCTGCCGGTGCGGGCCTGACCCAGCACGTCGTTGCCTTCAAGCACCACGGGAATCAATTGCGACTGAATGTGCGTCGGCGCTTTGTAGCCTTGCCCCTCCACACCCTTGAGCACACTGTTGCGCAGTCCAAGCTCCGCAAATGAAGACTCTGAAAAGAGATGCTTCGCGGAACTTGGATCAATCGCCTTGGCGCCGCCACGTCGACGGGTTGAATCCCGAGGATCGCGCGCAGCGCCTTCGCTCTTGGCTTGTGAATTCGATTCGGGCGTGCCGCCTTCACCATCGCCCTTGCGACGACGCCGGCGACGCTTCCGCTTGCGCGGCTGCTTCTCGCCGGACTCATTTGACTCTTGATTGTCAGAAACTTGCACTTCAACCGCTTCGCTTGACGCGACTGTCTCATCGGACATGTGCGAAACCATCCTCAACTCGTGGCGCCCACGGTTCCTCAGGCGCGAGCCCGGGTGGATGACTTGCGTAGATGGCAGGACGAAGCGTCATGCCGCCGGCGCGAAACATCCGGACCCGCCGCGCCCTTGGGCGATCGGCGCCGATTCTGCGATCCATGCACGAGGCGAGCCGCCGCGCCTCGCGCGAATTCCTCAATCTGGCGGCTCCACAGTGTGGCCTTTCCCGACCACTCCTATCCGTTGATCGTAGCGCAGGCGGCTCGCCGATACAAGAGAGATCGTCCCATCAATGTGGACGGTACGCTTTCCCCCTTCACCCCCGGGAGCCCTCAGAGCCATGACCGCCACAAGCCGCATCGAGATCGATCTCTCCGCGGTCGAGCGCAACGTCACGACGCTCAGACGGGCCCTTTCCGCCGGTTCGCCGGGGAAACACGTGGGAATCTGCGCTGTTTTGAAAGCAGACGCTTACGGCCTGGGCGCCCCAAGAATCGCCAAACGCCTTGAAATCGCCGCGGTGGACCTCATCGCCGTCTACACGCCGGATCAGGCCCGATCTCTGATCGAAGCCGCTATCCGCACCCCGATCCTCATTCTGATGCCCACCAACGGCGTCACCCGCGTGGACACGCTCTTCCGGGCCGCGTCCACCGGGCGCCTGCATTTCACGGTCCATCAGCGCGAACAGCTCATGAGTCTGGCTGCCCTCTCAGATCAGCTCGGGATCATGCTCCCGCTGCATTTCGAAGTGGACTCCGGCCTCCATCGCGGCGGATCAATGCCGGAAGAAGCCGCCAAGCTCGTCCAGATCGCGGCGGAACACCCGCGACTGCGCGTCGCAGGGCTCACCACCCATTTCGCCAGCGCCGATTGCGATCCCGATCAGGTCGCGCGCCAAATTGCATGTTTCGACAATTGGCTCGCTGCCGTCGAACGGTTCGCGGCGCCGGACTGCATCGTTCACGTCGCCAACAGCTGCGCCACGTTTCGTCATCAATCACTTCACCGTGACATGGTGCGCGTCGGCCTCGCGCTCTACGGCGGCGTGGCGGATCGATTCCGCGATCCCGAGAGTTGCGAACTCATCGACGATTGCCGAGACCTTGAGCCCGCCGTGCGCTGGACCAGCCAGATCGTGCACCTCATGGACGTCGCCGAAGGTGAACCCATCGGCTACGGCGGCACGTGGCGCGCCGATCGACCGACACGCCTGGCGCTGATTCCCGTCGGCTTTGCGGACGGCTATCCCCTCGGACTCTCCAATCGCGGCGCCGTTGGTGTTGAACTCCCCGATGGCTCACTCACGTATTGCCCCGTCGCCGGACGTGTCAGTATGGATCAGATCACAATTGATGTGACGGATACGCCGCGCGAAGACATCACACTTGGGTCGCGCGTCGAGTTGATTGGTCGTGACCCAAGTGCGCCCAATCATCTGCCCGCGCTGGCTCGCGCCGCAACGTCCAGTGTGCATGAGATGCTGTCGCGCCTCGGCGCTCGTGTGCCGCGCGTGTATCGCGCCGCCGCCGAGCAATCCGAGCCTGTCTCCGTCGCCTCCACCATGGCGCGATGATTCTCGCTGAAGCTGACCGAACAACCACATGACCGGTTCTTCCGACACAATCCACGCTCCGTCACGAGCCGAATTCGCCATCGGCTGGGCGGGGCGCCTGGGCGCGCCGCTGCTTGCGCTGCTTGTTTATTTGCTTCTTGGAATGTCGTCGCTTGAAGAGCCGGCCCGCGCCACCGCCGCGATCGGCGTGCTCATGGCCATTCTTTGGATGACCGAAGCCATCCCCCTTCCCGCGACGTCACTGCTGCCAATCGTCTTGTTCCCGCTCGCCAACGTCGCGCCAATCCGCGACGCCACGTCGCCATACGCCAATGAACTCATTTTCCTCTTCATGGGCGGGTTCATGCTGGCGCTGGCAATGGAACGTTGGAATCTGCACAAACGCATTGCGCTGCTCATCGTGCGATGCGTCGGCACCAAACCAACGCGCCTCATCGGCGGCTTCATGATCGCCTCCGCCGTGCTGTCCATGTGGATCAGCAATTCCGCAACGGCCGTGATGATGCTGCCCATCGGCGCCAGCGTGATCACGCTCGTCGAAGCGCGCATGCGCGAGGAACAGTCGCACAGCGCCGAAGCGCAGAAATCCATCGATCGCTTCGGCGTCTGTCTGATGCTCGGTCTGGCGTACGCCGCGAGCATTGGCGGCGTGGCGACCATCATCGGCACACCTCCCAACGTGTTCATGGTTGGGTTTCTGGAAGAGCGCTACGACATCGAGATCGGCTTCGGCACGTGGATGATGATCGGCGTCCCGTTCTCCGCCGTATTCCTGGTCGTCGCGTGGGTCTTGCTGACGCGCGTGCTGCACCGGGTCACGATGGACCGCATCCCCGGCGGGCGCGAACTCATTCGCGATGAGCTGCGCGCCCTCGGCCCCATTTCCCGCGGCGAGTGGACCGCCTTCGCCGTCTTCATGATCACCGCGACGCTGTGGATCGTGCGCGAGCCGCTTTCCAACTGGGTGTGGTTCACCGATCGCCTGCCATTCATCACGCGATGGAGCGATCCCGGCATCGCCATCTTCGCGGCGGTCCTGCTCTTTGCGATTCCAGTGGATCTGAAGAAGGGCGTGTTTGCGCTGGACTGGAAGACTGCTTCGAAACTTCCGTGGGGCGTTCTACTGCTCTTTGGCGGCGGGCTCAGCCTTGCAAGCGCCGTTGGCGCCACCGGCCTGGACTCATGGATCGGGTCGCAAGTGTCCGGCCTCGAAGCGCTACCAATGGTCGTCATCGTCGGCGCCGTGGTGACACTCGTGATCTTTCTGACTGAACTCACGAGCAACACCGCGACCGCCGCAACGTTTCTACCAATTCTCGCTGGAGTCGCGGTCGGGATCGGCGCGGAGGTCACGACGCTGGTCATCCCCGCCGCAATCGCGGCAAGCTGCGCCTTCATGATGCCCGTCGCGACGCCGCCCAACGCGATCGTGTTTGGCTCAGACCGCATTCGCATCGGGCACATGATGAAAGCCGGCATCATCCTGAACATCGTCGGCATTGGGCTCATCACACTTATGGCGTTCACGCTCGACAAATGGGCGCTGTCGCTCGGTTCCTGACGCCGCGCTCGCGCCCCGCCGTACACTGCGGCTCAATGTCAGACGCACGACGCGACAATGCGTTTGTTGAACGACTCGCGCAGTGGTTCCGCGCCTCCGCGCGCGATCTGCCGTGGCGCGCCACTGACGCACAAGGCCGGCGCAACCCGTATTTCTCGCTTGTTTCAGAAACAATGCTGCAACAAACGCAAGTCGCCCGCGTCATCGAAAAATTCGACGAGTTCACGACGCGATTCCCTACCATCGAATCACTGGCAAGGGCCCGCGAATCATCAGTCCTCGCGGCGTGGTCCGGCCTCGGCTATTACCGGCGCGCTCGTCATCTGCACGGCGCTGCGAAAGAGATTGCGAAGAGCCACCAAGGCCAAGTGCCGCACGACATTGATGACCTGATCGCGCTGCCCGGTGTCGGCCGCTACACCGCTGGCGCGATCGCCAGCATCGTGTTCGACCAGCCCGCGCCGATCGTGGATGGCAACGTCGCGCGCGTGCTGCTCCGCATCGAAGGCAACACCATCGATCCGCGATCGACTGACGGCTCACGCTGGCTCTGGAATCGCGCAGCGCAACTCGCACAGCGCGCTTCGCACACCTCGGACGTCGCCGCGTTCAACGAAGGCATGATGGAGCTCGGAGCCACGATCTGCACGCCGCGCTCGCCCAAGTGCGGCCAGTGCCCCGTCGCCTCCCTCTGCCGCGCGCGCCGCGATGGTCTCACCGGCACAATCCCGCCCACAAAGAAACCAGCCCGCGTCACCACCATCCACCATGACTGCCTTCTCTTCGTCGACGCTCGCGGCCGCCGTCTCGTACGGCAGCGATCAGACGACGGTCTCTGGGCGGGCATGTGGCAGCCGCCGACGCTCGAAGGCAACGGCAAACCCGCCACCAAAAAACAAATCGAAACCTGGCTCGGCGCCCCGGTCAGCCGCGTCGCGGCGTTTGAACACCTCACCAGCCACCGGCGCGTGAAATTCCGCATCTGGCGCCCACAAACGTCACAAGACACGTCACTGCCCGGCGACTGGCGCACCGCTCGCCAGATCGAACGCCTCGCGCTCTCCAACCCGCACCGCCGCATTCTGCTTGAGCTCTAACAAACTTTTTTCAGGCAGGATTTGCCGATCGCTCTGGTGTAGGTAGACTGGGCGGTTCGCCGCTTGAAGAGACGGCGACTCCACAACCGGCGGCCTGTCTGCGAACGAATCGGGCATGTGGCTCGATCGCGGGTCGTCTGTGACACTCGAACCGCCCCATTGGGGCCGGCGGCCGGCAGTTCCCGGTTGTCGTCAGGGATGCGGGCGGGCAAGGCTCGAACCGTTCCCCGGAAAGGCCAACGAAAACATGATCGATGAAACACTGATTGCGTCATTGGGCGCATCGGAGTCTGAGGTTGATGCGCTTCTGCGCGATGCGTTCGGCAGCGAAATCGCCGCCGGCGACATGGACCCGCTGCTGGAAGGCGCGATTCAGGACTTCGAGCCCGGCTCGCTCATTGAGGGCGAGATCGTCGGTTACGCCGGCGATGATGTGGTCATTGAAGCAGGTCTCAAGTCCGAAGGCCTCATCCCCAAGGATGAGTTCGACGACCCCGCAGACATCAAAGTCGGCGAAAAGATCACGGTGCTCCTCGAGAGCATCGACGAAGACGGCAGCATTTCGCTCTCCAAGCGCAAGGCGGATCGCATCCTCAACTGGAAGCGGATCCTCGAAACGCACAAAGAAGGCGACATCATCGAGGGCATCGCGACCCGCAAGATCAAGGGCGGCTTGCTCGTCGACATCGGCGTGCCGGCGTTCCTTCCCGCGTCGCAGGTCGACATCCGTCGCCCGCACGACATCGGCGAATACATCGGCCGCAAGGTGCGCGCTGAAATCCTGAAGATCGACGAAGAGCGGCGCAACATCGTCGTCTCCCGCCGCAAGCTCATCGAAGCGGAGCGCGAGGACGCGAAGAAGCGTCTGCTCTCGACGCTCACCGAGGGCGACATCGTCAAGGGCGTCGTCAAGAACATCGCGGACTTCGGCGCCTTCGTCGATCTCGGCGGCATCGACGGCCTCTTGCACATCACGGATATGTCGTGGGGCCGCGTGAATCACCCGTCCGAAGTCGTGCGCTACGGCCAGGACATCGAGGTCAAAGTCCTCAACATCGATCTCGAGAAAGAGAAGATCGCGCTTGGCCTCAAGCAGAAGGAAGTCAGCCCGTGGGAAGAGATCGAAGGGAAGTACCCGGTCGGCTCCCGCGTCAACGGCAAAGTCGTCAACATCGTCTCCTACGGCGCCTTTGTGCAGCTTGAGGAAGGCATCGAAGGCCTCGTCCACATCTCCGAGATGTCATGGACGCGCCGCCTGAATCATCCGTCCGAGATGGTCAACGGCGGCGACGAAGTCGAAGTCGTCGTCCTCGACATCGACAAGAACAAGCAGGAAATCTCGCTCGGCATGAAGCAGATCGAGGTCAACCCGTGGGAGCTCGTCAGCGAGAAGTACCCCCCCGGCACGGTCATCGAAGGCGAAGTGCGCAACCTCACGAACTACGGCGCGTTCGTCGAAATCGAGCCCGGCATCGACGGCCTGCTGCACGTCTCCGACCTTTCCTGGACGAAGAAAGTCGCGCACCCCAACGAAGTGCTCACCAAGAGCGAAGCCGTCAAGTGCGTCGTTCTCGAAGTGGATCAGGAGAAGCAACGCATCAGCCTCGGCATGAAGCAGCTTCACGAAGATCCGTGGGTCAACGCCATCCCCGGCGCGTACCAGCCCGGCATGGTCGTGCGCGGCAAGGTCACTAAGATCACCAACTTCGGCGTCTTCGTCGAACTCGAAGATGATCTCGAGGGCCTGCTGCACGTCTCCGAACTCGCCGACCACAAGGTGGACAATCCGCAGGACGTGGTGAAGGCGGGCGAAGAGGTGGACGTCAAGATCCTCCGCGTCGATTCCGACGAGCGCAAGATCGGTCTCAGCCTCAAGCGCGCTCAGTGGGGCGCCGGCGACGACCGACCCGCCGGTGGCGGTGGCGAACAACAACCCGCACGCGACTCGGGAACCCCATCCCCCGCCCGCGGCGGCATGGACGAACACGGCGCCCTTGGCACCGACAAGATCAAACTGCCGGGTCAGGAATAAGAACCAACTGGTTCATCTGAATCGCGCATGACAATGCCCGAGGCGCCCTAAGGCGTCTCGGGTTTTTTTGTGGGGCCGTCGCCTCGAAGGCTCGGCTAGGCTTCTGTCAGTGATCAATCTCAATCAGCACAAGACAATGAACGTCAGCACCGTCAGGACCAGAATGCGGAATCGGTTGTCGGTCATCGCCAGCGGCTTCAGGTTTTGGACGGCGGTCATCATGCTCACTCTCCGATTCTTGGGTTGTCTGAGAAACATGGTTCAACCGCTGTGCCAAACCCGTGAAGAAAGCGCCAAACCCGCTTTGCGAAGCGCCAGAGTGGGTCGGCCGTCCGAGAACCGAAACCGCGCGCTGCCCCGGCGCGACAGCGCGTTGCGTGCAATCAACACACGTTTGGCTCGCACGACGCTTGCGGCTCTCGCGCTCCTCACGTTCGCCGCGTTACCGGCCGCTGGGCAACCCTCCGCCGCGGACACGATGCAGGCGTATCGGACTGTCGAAGGCTGGATTCGCGCGTGGGATGTGCCCGCCGAAGCGCAGCTTCTGGACCCGCCGGAGACGACCGCCGCATGCGTGACGTTGCGCCTGTCCGGGCGTGTGATGGGTCGCGCCACGGCGACAACCGCCGGGCAATCGTTATGGGAAGCGGCGCGGCGGGCTTGGCAGGAGGCGGCGTCCAACCTTCCCGTGGAGCGCGATGCGCTGCGTCAGGAAAATCTGCGCGCTTTGGCGCCGCAACTGATGATTGATGTGCAGCTCGCCGGACCGATGACGCCGATCACGGCGGGGTCGCTTCAGGAAGCGGCGCAGAATGTTTCACCGGGCAAACAGGGCGTCGCGGTGCGCGCCGGCGAGCGCATCGAAGCGGTGTTTCCGGGGTTCATGCTGTCAACGAACATGACGCCGGGTGATGGTTTGATTGCGGCTCTCGGGATGCTTGGTCTGCCGCCGCAGGATTTGGCGGTGCTGAAGCGCGATGCGGGGTTGATCCTCTATCGCTTCGATGTGCAGCATGTGGCACAGGCAGCGCCGGGCGAGCCGCCGATTTTTCTGACGCGCGGCGGGCGCACGGTGAAAACGCGGCAGATCACGCCGCGGACGCTGCGCGATTTCGGCGATCAGCTCGCGGCGAATCTCGTGCGAAGGCAATGGCCCGGCGAAGAGCCATTCGGCCTGCTCGGCACGTATCAGCCGTGGCTCGACGAATTCGAAGATGCAGCGCCCGCAAATGCGGCGGATCAGGCGCTGGCGGCACTGGCGCTGGCGCGCTGGGCGCAGGTGTCTCGCAATCGCGAAGACATGCATGAGGCCTCCGTCGCGGCGGCGCAGTGGGTGCTTCAGAAACTCGCGGATGTCGGTGAGGGCGAAACGTCACCCAATGAAGACGCGGTGGCAAGTTCGCTGATGGCGATGGCGTATCTCACGTTTTTGAATCCGAATCAGACAGCGCCGAATCAGGGCGCGCCCGCGTCCGCAGCGCCGCCTCAAAACGGCGCGGCGAATCCGCCGGTCGTCGAAGCGATTCGCGTGAATGCCGTCGCAATGGCGGCGCGAGCGCACAACAACGAAGGCCTTGCGGAGGATGCGAACAATCGCATTCGTGCATTGTTTCAAAACACGCCGCCTGCGCAGTTACCGTCACTCATGCCGTGGCTCGGCTGGGCTGAGCTTGCTTTGCTTGATGATGAAGAGCGCGTGCCATCCGCGATTGCGCTGCGCGAGTTTCGTGATCTTGTCGAAGAGCATCAACTCTCGCTGCTTGATGTTTCATCGAGTGGCGATGAAGACCTCGCCGGTGGGATCGTGTTCACCAGTGGCGGCGCCGCGCTGCCGACGTGGCAGTCCATCCGGCCGCTGATCTTTCTCGCAACGATGCTTGGCGATGAACGGCTGACATCCCCGGATGAACGAGCCGCGCATCTTGTTCGGCTTCTGGAAGGGCTGCGCTTTGTGCAGCAACTCACCGTCGATGAGGCTGAATGTCACATGTTTGCGAATCCGGATCGCGCCCTCGGCGGCGTGCGTCTGGCCTTGTGGGACCAGCGCCAACCGGTGGATTCCACAGCGCTGGCCCTGCTTTTGGTCGCGGAATCGCTGGAATCCGTCGAAAAAATGACTGGCGCGTCTCGATAGGCCGAACTGTTCGGAAACCGGCGCCGCTGAGGTGCGTATGAATTGGGTCCGAAGACGCTCACACGAGTGAGTGTCACACGTCTCGGAAGGAGATTTCTGTGCGACCGATCACTCCCCTCATTGCGTGCCTGGCGCTCGCGGCGCCGACGTTGCTTATCACGACTGACGCTGCGGCGCAGGTGCGCCGGTCGCTCGACCCCCGCCGCGCCACGGCGGAAGCGCTGCTCAAGCCCATGACGGTGAACTTCACCGACGCGAAGCTGCTGGACGTCATGACGTTCTTGCAGGATTTCACCGGCGCACAGTTTGACGTGATGTGGATCGACGATCGCAACGCCGATGGGCTCGACCCGGATCGCACCGTGTCACTTTCCGTCACGGACATGACGGCGCTGTCGGTGCTTGAGCGCGTGCTTGAGCGCACGTCCGAAGGCTTCGAGCCGGCGACGTGGCAGTTCAGTGAAGAAGGCGAATTGCAGATCGGACCAAAGACGCGTCTGAACGCTTACGCAGAGCTGCGCCTGTACGACATTCGCGATCTGCTCTTTCAAGTTGAATCATTCACCGATGTGCCGGACCTCGGTCTTGGGCAGATCATTCAGGGTCAGGGCGGCGGCGGTGGCGGTGGAGGATTCGTGGTGACGCCCCGCGATCGCGGCACGCCCGAAGAAGAAGCCGAAACAATCATCAACCTCGTGATCCAGTTCATCG
This sequence comes from Phycisphaerales bacterium, assembly GCA_029260345.1. Lineage (GTDB taxonomy): Bacteria > Planctomycetota > Phycisphaerae > Phycisphaerales > UBA1924 > OFTM186. The sequence goes on from JAJDDK010000007.1 coordinate 257,816, forward strand.
AGCCTGACCAGTGGCGCGCCAACGGCGGCGACGGCGGCTCCATCACGTACTACCAGGGCAATCTGCTCGTGCGTGCTCCGGATTACATCCAGCGTCAGCTCGGCGGGTATTCCTTCTGGCCTGCCGAGACCGTTTCGCGCGGCCAGCGCATCAGTGAACGCAAACGCACGAACGCCATCGAAAATACCGGCGGCGAAACGACGCCGGTCGTCGCGGACGAGAAGTCCAGCGAAACAAAGCAGAACTAAGGCGGCGCTACGCAAACCGCTCTTGGCCCGCGGCTTCACGTCGCGGGTCTTTTTTTGCGCGCACGCGGTACGCTGATGGCTTGTCCATAGACACAATCATTGTGTGCCCGCTTGAGATTGAACACCGCGCTGCAACGCGCGCAGCGAACGGGCGCGCTAAGATCATGACCACCGGCCCCGGTCCCAACTGCATGCGCCGCACGTTGAATCAAGTCCCATCCGGTTCGTTTCGCCGCATCATTTTGTTCGGCGTCGCCGGCGGCTTGTGCGAAACGGAGCCTTCGCCAGAGATTTCATATGTCGTGAACCCCACAACCGGCGAGCGATGGACGTCGCCATTGTCATCATCCAGCGGCGCCACCGTCGCCGGCGTCGATACTCCCCTGCTCACCCCGACCGACAAACGCGCCATGCATGAGCGCACCAATGCACAACTCGTCGACACCGAGTCGCACGTCTTCGCAGCGCATTGCACAAGTCATCACTGGAACTGGGCCATCATTCGCGGCGTCAGCGATGGCCCGGATGAATCGCTCCCTGCCTGCGTCGGCGGCTGGGTCGGCGACGATGGACGCACGCGTGCTGGTCGAGTCGCGCGAGATCTCCTCATGAGACCTGCCCTGCTCCAGCGCGTCAGGCGCCTCGGCCGATCAACCTCTCGCGCGCTCGATGCGGCTTCAGTCCGTCTCGACGCGCTCCTGAACACCGACGCGGATACGATCGCCCCTTCATGAATCCCTTGCACCGCGCATCCGGTCAGCAGAAAACGTGGTCGATCGAACCGCCAATTCCAGACGAGGTGATGACGCTGCTTATCTTCGGCGGCGCCTTTGACCCGCCGCACAATGGGCATGTGCAGTTGCCCGCTCGCGTGATGGAGGAGATCGATGCGGACTGGCTACTCTACGTGCCCGCAGCGCACGCGCCGCTCAAGAAAAAAGGACCAATCGCCAGCGGCGCCGATCGCCTCGCGATGCTCCATCGCGCACTGGACGGACAGAGCCGCACCAGCGTGACGGACGCCGAGCTCTTCCGCGGCGGCACGAGCTACACCCTCGAAACGCTGCGGCAACTGCGAGGCCGCCTCCCGGACGACATCGCCATACGGCTCCTCATCGGCGCCGATCAGGCCGCATCGTTCCACCGCTGGCGATCGCCGGAGGAGGTCATTGAACTGGCTGAGCCGGTCGTGATGCTCCGGCCCCCGGAGGAAACGGCCGAGACGCTGCTGGATCGCCTCAGCGCCCACTGGCCGCTCGACGAACTCACGCAATGGGAAAACCGAATCGTCGAAATGCCAATCAGGAATGCGAGTTCGACGCGCGTCCGGGAGATTCTGCGCGAGGAAGGGCCGCAGTCACCGAGCCTCGCGCGGCTCGTCCCCGCCCCAGTGTTGCAACACATCGCCGAACACCGCCTATACGCTAGTCCCTAAGGAGCGACCTATGACGACTCGGCTGACCTCACTCTTTCTGCTAATGCCCCTCGCCGCATTGCTGACCAGTTGCACATACTGGTCGCACCGCGAATTCCAGACGGTGGCGACACAGGAAGAAGTCTTTACAGCACGTGCTGATGATCCGTATTCCGATTGGGTGACCGCCGCGGCATGGCCAGCGCTGCGCAACAATCTGACGGCCGCTGAGCGCGCTTATGACGAATCACCAAACGATGAAATGGCGATCATTTGGCTGGGGCGACGTCAGGCGTATCTCGGGTTCTATCACGAAGCAATTGCGACATTCTCCGACGGCCTGACGTCACATCCGAACAGCTTCAAACTGCGGCGCCATCGCGGCCATCGGTTCATCACCGTCCGGCAATTCGACCGCGCCGTGGATGATCTCTCCCGCGCAGCGCGCCTTGCGGCGGACCATCCGGACGAAACTGAACCGGACGGCGCGCCCAACGCACTGGGCATTCCCCGAAGCACGACGCAAACGAACATCTATTACCACCTGGCGCTCGCGCACTACCTGCTCGGGGATTTCGAACAGGCTCGCGATGCATGGCAGGTATGCCTTGATTTATCGCAAAACGATGACATGCGTATAGCGACCATGTACTGGCTGTACTTGACCAATCGACGCCTCGGCGAAAATGGCGCCGCGGCGGAGATCGTGGCCAGTGTGTACGAATCCATGGACATCATCGAGAATTTCGATTACCACGAGCTGCTCTTGATGTTCAAAGGTGTTGTTGAGCCGGAAGACGTCTTGGACTTCGATTCCGGGACCGGAGTGCAACAGGCAACGCGTGCGTACGGCGTCGCGATGTATGATTACTTTGCAGGCAAGAAGAAAGAAGCGAACAAACTTCTCGCGCAGATTGTTGCGGAAGCAAACCCCGCCGCGTTTGGCGCGATCGCCGCGGAAGTGGATTTCATTCGGCTTGATTGAATGGATATCGCAAAGAAGCGATGTGACAACGCTGCTTATTGATCGTGCCGCGACTCAGGCGCCAGCATGAGCGGGCCTGCGGTCATCGTCTCAAGCTGCAATTCCGGGAAGCGCTCATACACCTGCTGCTGCGTCAAACCATCCGCAAGAATCGCACCTGATGCATCCGTCACGGTGTAGCGCGGCCCATCGGCGCCTGCGCTGACGCGCAGCACATAGTCGCGCCCTTCAAACGAGCCAAGGCTCGATGGCAGGTCTGCCTTCGAATACGCCAACGCCGCCTCATTTTTGAACCCCGCGTTGGAAGGTTCCGGATCAATGCGGCTCGTCACCCAAAGAAACCCAAGCGCCACTGCCAGAGCCGTCCCCACACGCATCAAGACCGGTTTCACATCGCGAAGTGACGGGCGAGGCGCATCATCAGGTCGAGGGAGTTTCATGCAGGATCTATCGGCCGAATCCGTGGAGGAGTTGCGTCCGAGAATGATGCTCAAGAGGCCGAGGTTTGTCCTGCCTGCCAGAGCCGCTAGAATCCCCGCCTACCGGCCAACCAGCCAGATGGCCCCATCGTCTAGCCTGGTCCAGGACGTCACCCTTTCACGGTGAAGACAGGGGTTCGAATCCCCTTGGGGTCATTTCTCGTTTCTGCGACAAGTCGCGACGACTTGCGTCGAAGCGCATTGAGCCTTTATTTCCAGACACTTGCATCGATTGCTTCGCGTCCTTGCATTTGGGCGCCGCTGGGTGCATCGCCGCTTTTGTAGCCATTCGGTCGCCGCTTTTGTCGCCATTTTGGATTTCCGCCACTGCCCGTTCAAAGTCGGCATCGGTCACCTGAAGGTAGTGCCCAGCGGCAACCGCGGACGTGTTTCCCATCCACGAGCAAACAGTATGGAGTGGGTACTCCGCAGCGAGCTCGGTCTGACGGGTTGCTCGCATGTTGTGCCAGATTCGAGGCCAAGGCGTCAATCCGGCGCGCTCAACGATCCGGCGCAGTTGAGTGTTCGGATTGCTGAGCTTTCTGACTGACGGCAGCACGAATTCCTCACCCGGTTCTGCTGCATCGAACATCTCCATGACATGTCGACGTAGCTCGGGGAAGAGTGGAATGAAACGAGTGGACTTGCCGTGCCCATCAGTCTTGATTGATCGAATTCGGATCCGATTCCGCTCAAAGTCAACATCCGCCCACGTCAATGCAAATGCTTCGCTGGGAACGCGCAATCCGCCAAACCTCGAAAGTGCAATGAGGAGGCGCCATTCGGCGTTTGGAGCCGCATCCATGACCCGAGCGACCGACTCTCGATCTACGAATCGCTGCCGGTCCGCGTTGGCCTGGACACCAGCCTTGATGCCGGAGAATGGATTCTCATCAATGAGCTTCCAGCGAACGGCATTGGCAAAAATCATGCGCGCAGTCTTTACCCGCTTCGCGACCGTTGCGTCGGCAAGCCCTCCATCGCGCATCGAGCGTTTCCATTCCGCCGCGTCCCCCGACTTGATCAGAGCAAGACGCCGCTCCCTGCTGAATTGATCAAGGAGCGCTTTCTCCGTTTGGCGATAAGTCGTCTCAGTGCCGCGTTTGACTGTGAGCCGATCGAAGAACGTGTCCAGCAGCGCCCCAAGCGTCAAATCGCGCCGCTCGCGTTCCTCGACCAACCCGACTGCGGCAATGCGTTTGTAGGGCTTGTCCGGCAACGCACCGAGCCAACGTGCCATCTCCGAGTCGATCGGGATGCCAGCGATCTTGGCGGCATTCAATTCCGCGATGCGCAGCCGAAACGTCTCAGCGACCTTCTTGGACGGCCGACCGATCCGGATGGACCTTCGCTTACCGTCGCCATCGTTGAAGGTGATCCGCTTCAGTCCATTCTTATCGACTGTGAGTCCAGCCATTCTCAACCTCGTGATCGATCAATCTTGAGTCGCCGATTTTGCACAATGACGCATCTAGGCGCAAGTCGCTGCACCAGTATCTGCAGTTTGAGTCGTTTCAGCGACATCGCTCGGACACCCAGCCAGGCCGACACCAAGCAGCGCGTTGGCGGTGATCAACATCTCGGACGGGGCCTCCGGCACGCCGACGCCTCGGTCGAGACACTCCTTAAGGAGGCGAATACACCCGACGTCGATCGCTCGTTGCCTGTCTCGGGCGCTCGATTTGAACGGCCCATGACGGAATGCTGCGGCGCGCGCCGCCTCGAATGCTTCACGCTGCCGGCGCAGCGCTTCGGCCTTCACGTCGATCCATTGGTCGCGAATCTCTTGGCGGAGTCCTTCTGGTAGTCCACTTCGCGGCTCGAAGACACGCCATTTGGCAGAACTCTCGTTAGGAGGTTCGATCCACCCCCCCGCGCAAGCCAGCGCATCCAACACCTCTGATGCGGCGCGGATCATGGGACCTCCCCGACTATCACAAACTCAGGCTCATCTTCAGAGAAGGATTGCATTGAACCGTTCCAACCGTTCGACCGCGCGCCACCGACCACGACAGCATCTGAATGCGGCTTCTGGCGGATACGGTCGCGCGCCTCGGAAGGACCCGAACCGCGCGCGTCCGTTCGGTGTTGCCCCCCTTCAGTCGCCTGTAGAGAGGACTTTGCACTGTCGGACGGTTCGCACGCTTCCTCGCGCCGTTCCTCTAATCTCCTTAACGTGAAGACTCGCTTTCGCGATTTCTCGGAGGCGCTCTGCTGGTCTGGAGTCACGACGTGCACGCCGCACGCCGAGAGCGCCGGGGCGACACGGCGGAGTTCGCCAGAAAGTCCACGAGCACTGCGTGGCCAACCTCGTGGCGGTTTCGAGTCGATCGGGGCAAGACGCTCAAGCAGGGCGCTCGCGTTACCTTCCCACTCGGCTTGGTTTCCACCCATGAAATCGCGGACCGCGGACGCCACCGGCGATGAATCAACAACGTCCGCCGCAACGCGGCTTGCCTGCTCGGTAAATCGCTCGAGTGCGCGAGTCCCGTTCGCATCATCGAGGGCGGCGACGATCATCGCGAAGTCCGCCATCCGCGGCCAGCTTCGGGGCTTCACGTTGGGAAGTGCCGCGAGCGCCCTCGAAACGAGCGTGAAAAGGCCGCCGAGTAGTCGGGGACGCATCTTTTCAAACGCCGCCAAGATCTCGGCTTCCGACCGCCTTTTTCCTGAGCCGATTGGGGGGAGCTCAATCACAAGGAGTCGCTCTCCGAGGTCGCCGCGCAAGGCGCCCGCATCAATCGTTGTGAGCGCAATGACCCTCCGAAACGCGAGCACGGAAACATTTGAATCGGAGTAGAGCCGCCGGCGCAAGTATCCGTCGCCGCTCACAGCCCGACAAAGCGCATCGCTGAACCATGCAGGCAGGCCGGAGACATTGTCGATCCCGATCGCCCATCCTGCGCTCGCCTGCACCGCCCATGTTTCGGCGTCCTTTGGGCACGAGCGAATGGGCACTGGCGATGGGTCCATAAGCTGTAGCAGCATCTTCATCAGGGTGGTCTTGCCGGCGCCCTGCTGGGCTGCGATGAACGCAATCGGATGCGGGATGTCGGGCATGAGCGCGGCGACGAGCCACGCCTTGAGCAGCGGCCAGTCCTCAGGAGAGATGTTCACCAGTGACTTCAATTCGCCAAGGACGCCGTCTTGCTCCGGCGCCGGCATGGCTGAAGTCAGCTCGGTTCGTCTAAAGAGAATTGGTGATGAGTCCTCGATTCGCCATCCTGCTGCATCGATCCGCACGATGCGCCCAGATTTGTCTCCTAAATCGACGAGGATGGCGTCATCGCGCCGGGCAACCCTGAGATGCAGTTCGCACGGCTGCTGCTGCTGGCAATGGCCTTCGATCACGCCGAGCGCATCTGCCAGCGCGGCATTGCTCGCAACGCGATTCTCTCGCTCGAAGAACAATCGCGCCAGTTCCGCTCGAACGGAATGCCGACCGCCCCTCAGTGGCAGGGCGATGCGCAGTCCATCCCGCCGCAACAGGAAAGGAGCTCCATCCTGATCTTGATGCATGGTAAAAACGGATCGGGCGATCTCGAGAAGTCGCATAGCTGCGCTCTTGCGCTCATCTCCCACTTTCAAGAGTTCACTGGTGGAGTGAGGTTGCAAGCTCGCGGACAGTTTGCATTCCCGCTCAATCCGGGACAAAGTCCTATTGACGAGGTTCTCGGTCATCGCGCCTCCTTTGGCACAAGCCGATCAATCGCCTCTCTAAGCGCAAAAACGACGCAGGAACTGAGACCACGGGCTTCGATGTAATCTGCGCTCCATCGCACAGTGTGAGCCAACGCTTGTTCGGCCCGCAATGCAATCAATGCATCGATGGCAGCGCATTGGCGTACCGGTTCGGACTCGCGGAATCTCTGAAGATCATCAATCGCATCTACAGCGCATGGGCTAAGTGCAGCGATTGCTTCGGGCGTTGGTGCCGCAAGCTGGAGAAATAAGCTCCGCCCAAGCTCACGGTATATCAATTCGTCGAAGAGCTCGTCGGGACCGAGACCTGAGTTCAGCACTCGAAGGATTAGGGACCGATCGTCAGCAAACGCCGCAAGCGCGGCGGCCTCGAGTGGACGAGGGGCATACAGCGGCCCAAGAGATTGTGGTATCGTTCTCATTGCTATTTTCTCCGCCGCCGCGCAGGTGACAGCCCGTCGGCGGCAATTGCGACTTCAGGACAAATCAGAATTAGGCATTGTCTGACTCGAATGGCTCTCAGATTGCTAACGAGCCGGCGGCTGAACACGACTCATTGCAATCCTCACCGGGACTGGGGGCACGACCAATTCTGGAGAAGGAGTCAAGCTTCGCTCTGGTGAGTCATGCTGCATCGCCAGCAATGCGTTCCAACTCTGTGAGCGGAATACGAACGGCACGGTCAATCCGGACGGCGCGGATTCGACCAGTCGCGAGCAGCTCATCGAGCTTGCGTACAGAAATGGAAAGTCGCCTCGCCGCTTCCTCTCGCTTAACGAGGATGCGATCGGAGTCTCTGAGCTCTTGCATTGCGTTTCCCTCTTCGGGGTGGTGTGGCTTTGAGCATCCCATTGATGCATCAACACCACTGTTTACGCAAAAAGGCCAAGAGCGAAAGATGGTATCGCCGAATCGTCGTTCCGAATCACTCGAAATCACTCAGATTCACTCAGATTCACTCAGAATCTCAGGAATCACGACCCTCAAGTTTGACAGCTCTGCGAATGCGATCACCATGCTCTGGGTAAAGATTTGAGACCTCTTGAATGCAATAATACAATCGTTCATTCTTCTTGAACGTGCTTGGCAATTTGCCTTTACGCTTGCGTTGGCAAAGCGTATTCGCGCTGAGCAACTCACCCGTGGCATTCTCAAACCACTTCCCCGTTCGAAATTGCCCAGAATCCCGAGGATCCAATTGCCCCGTTGCTCGATCGCTTCCATTTTCTCCGAAGATTTCCGGAGTAGCTTCACCGGCTGCGGAAATAGTGGGCTCCGAAGATTCTGACGAGCGATCTTCATGAATGGACTTGAGCGTTTTTGAATTTTCGTCGATTGGACTCGGCTTTGGCGGACAGCGAAGAATCGACTGAAGCTCAACCAAGCACTTCTCTGCACTATTCCACTGCTGGGCGTGACCCACCCAATCCTCACGCATTCGTTGCAGGAATTCTGATTCGTAGGTGGACAACCCGCCTACTGCGTCGCCAGCTAATTGTCCCAGCCCTTGATCCCTCTCTCGATCATCCGACGTTGGTTGAGGATCATGCAAAGTAGAGGGGGTGATTGCGTCTTCGAGGCACGGAATCCGCCCAGGGCGCCAAACCGGTCCGAATTGCGCTGGATGAAGAATCGCCACCATGAAACCTAACGCGTCAATTGACTGCGCTATCAGGCGCTCCTCAGCTTTATCGTGGCATATTGCCTTGATATTCTCAGACAAGTACCGCCTAACCGATCCAATGGCGTCGCGGAGCCCTTCGTTGTGAAATGCGGCGAGATTCTTGGCTGACGGTTCTCCATCCAAGAAATTTGCCGGCGCAGGGCCGCGCGCTTCCTTATCGGAAAGCGCCCTAAAGGCACCAATCCGCTCAAGGACGTTTTCAATCTTGCTGGCCGCCGTGTCTCTGGAATATGTCGATGAAGTCCATTTCATCATCGACACATTTTAGGGTGGCGTTCGCCGCAGGACATCTCTGGCCGCCTGGGCGCTAATCAGTACAAATCATTGCGATCCCCCCCAGAACGACCGTGTTTAGCGAGTCACTGCCCGGAGGAGTCTTTCTATCTCTCGCTCAATTCGCCTGTTGGACATGTCCCGAAGCCCGTGCTTCAGCGCATTGCGGCTCGACCGAGCCTTGCCCAATTCAGTCCTCGGACCCGTTGAGTGATCCCAGGGTCTCGTGCGCTGTGCCGCGCGGCGGAGCGAATCCAACCCTTTGGGGGTAATTCGGTAAGGCCGCTTGCCCTGATTGTTGGTGGCCATTGAGCAATCCTTGTTCGTTTGCGCCGCTTTGATTCTCACTCGCATGCCGGCCATCCGAGGGCCCATTGATGATTTGTTGCTGCCCGACGTTGATCTGACGGCCGTTGATCAGATTGATCGCTTGTGGCTCTCGAATCGCCTGCCATGCCTTTGCCTGTCGGATGGAGGTCCGCATCGCTGACTCAAGCGCCTCGTTGTAGGGCTTGAGAAGCTCCGGCAAGAACTCCGAGCATGTCTCGCGCGTCAGCCGCGCAATCCTCAAGTGCTGCCAAAGCATCTGCATCGCCAGCATCTGCTCGACCGGATTGCGCGGCGCCATCTCCTCTAGATATCGCTCAACAAATGAGCTTGCGTCTGGTGACAATCGCTCTTCGCCAAGCGATGCAAAGTGAAAACCCGTCGTCTCGTTTTGGACTGAGTGATCGACAAGCGCATTGACAAGGAATTTTCTGAACTCCTTTTCCGCCTCAGTTTGCTCTGAATTTCCTGCTTCACTCGTTAGGGACGCGTCTTCGCTTTGGTCTGAATCCATGCGAGAAAGTTTACGTTTGCGAAGCGCTGTCCATGGCTGGAATCTGAAATATGCAATTGCCGGCGGCGATTCGAGTTAGGGCCGTGCATTTCCCTGTCACCTCCAAGCGATTTGGTGCGTGTCTAGAAAAAAATCGCATAAATGCTGCAACTACACGACGCGTATTGAACCCTCTAGTCACCGCCAGGGTTCTCACCACTGATTCTGTCCGAGGAGTCATCGCCACAGCTTCCACCGACGCTGTACGAACAGCTGAAGCAATTTCGCAAGGAGCATTCCTGCGAAGACCCAAGTGAAGCGTGACAACACTGGTTCGATGGTCGCAAACGCCCCTGGCGCCAATGCGATCACACCAAGCCGGCCGATCAATAAGCCACAAAGGCACACAATGATCCCCAGCAATAAGATGTCTTCATCAACTGTGGTCTTACTGGATACGCTCGATTTTTCGACCGTCAGCACTCCGAGCCGCCAATCCAATGACCATCCTCCCCCATCGTGCTCCTTTGATCCCAAGTGCTGTTTAATCGATTTTCCAAGTTGGTTCCGGTCGATTTCTTGTGGCGCGCGCTCCACCAAAAACCCGAACTTCTGAATGACAAACGATTCGAGGTCAGCCTCTGAACTAAATAACCAAGGACATCGAATTGTGCTGCAACGTGTCCGAAAAAACACATCGCACATACTCACCAGTTCTTTCGTCAGCGCCATATCTTTGTGGCCAATCACTGTCTCGGCATCTACGATTTCACGAAACCACCGCAAAGATGGATTCACCGCTACCTTGCCACGCCAGTTGGCAATCGCGCTCTCAAGCATGATTGTTCCGGGACACTGAGCAATCACCTTGGTCACATTTGCGTGCACTGCCGGTACGCCCACACCCTTGTCGAACCGCATCTGAAGATCGTGCTTGGCTGCTGTCAGGAAGCTCTCCTCGGCCAAATCAACGATGAGCAGTACACCATCACTCGCCATGCAGTCACACACTTGACCGATCAACGAGTGCTGCTTCACGGCACTCGCCAGACGATCCACGCGGTCGCCGACATATGAGATAAGATGGTGAAACGCGGCCAGCGAAACTACCACTTGCGGCCTTCTCTTGCGGCACTCCTCTAATCCTGCAACCAGGCTCTCAGCCTTTATCCATTCCACAGGCGATGCCTGCGTCGCATCGACGTGCATTTCATCACACAGCTCGATCGCGGTGAGATTCAGATAGCCCGACTCCCGCAATTTCGAGGAGAGTATCCCGGTACCGGCCATCAGATCGATGATTTGCACTGAGGTTCGATCCCATCCACGGTTCTCACAGAGTGCGTTGATTATCGCGATCACCGCAGACAATTCGATGGCTCTTGCGTGTGGAAATGACGTAAGAGCCGCTCTGTACCCAGCGGCCTTGCGAGCAAACCGCTGTAGCTCTAGGTCTCTTGTTGCCATGCCAAAGCCCTTCCCGCGATGATGTCCACAGCCAATACAAAGCACACGGAAACTGCGCCGAACGCGAGAATGTGAGCGTACATATCCGGAAGCTGATTTGTGCTATACAACCGTTCGACTGCTCTGCCGATTCCACCACCGGTGCTCAGGAAGTAGTCGAGCGCCACATGGAGCGCGAGGGCCATGGGCAAGACAATGCGGAGATTCGACAGCACTGATCCGAGGATTTCATAGAGCAGCACATGACGAACATACGTCCGCCGACTCATTCCCCACAATCGCATTAGTCGGTAGCGCTGGTGATTCGCCAGTCTCACAGATTGCGCAAGATCTGTTGCCACAAGAAGTGATACCGCGAGGCCGATCAATGGCAGGAGAAAGCCGCGAATCCCGAAGAGCACCAGCGCAACTGGAATGAGTATCGTCACGGGCACTGCGCGCATCCCAGTGAGCAACAGGTAGAGCCCACTGAGTTGCTTGAACATCAACCCAATGACCACACCGACAGGAACGCCAACCACAATTCCCATGAATACTGCGAAGATCGCTTCTCTGAACGTAATTGCCATCGAAACCACGCCGCCCCAACCGATACGTGGGACGGCGGCAGCCACGTCTGCAAGGCTCGGCCAACGTGGTCCTAGCAGACCTGCCTGCGCCGTGAGCTCCCAGATCCCCAATGCGACCGCCACAGGAAGGAGCACACCCAACACGGCAGTGATGACCCTAGTTGAGCCGGATCTCATGGAGAGAGTACTCATCAATGAGCCCCCTGCTGTGTGTGGTCATTACAGTACATGCACCCTCCTGCGCCCGATCCTGAAGAAGGCCTAGTGCGTTTGCTGTGCCCTCGAATGAAAGATTTGAGAGTGTCTCATCCAACAGAAGCACGGGCGGGTTCAACTCAAGGCCCAAGCCCAGACATATCGCTGCCCGTTGGCCACTCGACAACTGTCCGGGTCGGTTCGTGAGGCAGTCTTTCAGTTTTGCCGAGGGAAGTATCTTTTCAGCCATCTCAATAGCGCCAATGCGCCTCGCACTCCTCGACACCCCCTTGCTCACACCATGTCGAGATCCCAGGAACACCGACAGATTGAGTTCGATGCTGTGCCACGGCATCAAGAGTTGGCGTAGGTCCGTAGGGACGAGCAGCACACGGGTACCATTCGCAAGTCGGGGCGCTTTCGCACCGCTCGGCAAGAGTCCCGCGCTCATTCGCAGCAGAGTCGACTTTCCAGATCCGTTCGGCCCCGTAAGGGCGTAGGTCTTGCCGCGCTCGAGGGTGATAGAGGGGAGGCGAGCGCCTGCAAGCCGCACGTACTCTGCGGGTGGAGTTGGGTCTTGGAGCGTTAGGAGTACGTCGTTCACTGCGGTACCCGAACGATGTCGACGATGTCCACGGAATCTGGAATCAATCCAATCTCTTGAAGGCGAAGGGCGGTTCGAATAATGGTGTCTCGATCCGTCTCATCGGTGCCGGTTGCATCCACCCACGTAGCCGCTTGAGCAGTTTGCTCGGAGATCCCTAGCCTGTCAGCCAAGATTCGACGAGCTGACTCTGGATTGTCCGCTATGAATTCGATTGCCTCGTTCCAGACGCGAAAGAAAGCTTCGGCGGCTTCCTCATCCTCTGCCAAGAAGTTCTGCGAGACGGCACTGACGCCAATCGCACTTGGCTCTGCCAACCACGGGTAAAGTCCACCCGAGAGCTCGCGATAACGCTGACTTGTTAGCGCCTGCGATCGAAACGGTTCGTATAAGTGTACTACATCAACGTCACCCCGATCCAGCGCTGGCAGGTGTTCAGGGGGTGGCAGAGGATTGAATGTAAACGTTGATGTATCCAGGGAATTGTCCTCTAAGAATGCAGCTACAAGTGCCTCAGAGGTTACGCCTGGGTAAACCGCGACTCTGGCGCTGGCCGGAATGTCTCTGAGCGTGCCGATTGGTCCATCTCGCAAGACGATGAGAGATTCAAACGCTGGATCTCTCAACATTCGACTGTGCGAAAAGATCAAAGGGACCTCGCGAAAGGACGAAGCCCGGTTGATCAAGTCAGGCAATGAGACCGCAGGAAGAATGTCAGCATCGTGGTTGATCAATGCCTCTACCATGAGAGGGCTACTCTGAACGTCGATCGTCTCTACGCGGAGTAGATTGCGTTCGTACAGCCCTTGTTCCTCAGCAATCCAATGCGGAAGAGACGCGATAATCGACGGAGGAGTGACGATGCGGATGTCGTACTGCCGAGGCGGCCGAAAGACAATCACCGCAACGACCAAGCCAAGCAACACGATTAGGGCTACGAGAATGTGGCTACCAGTTCGTGTGTTAGCCATGCACGCTCCAATTTACTAGGGTTAGATTTACTAGTGCTCAATTAGTTTACATTTTCCATTTGACTCTCGCCCCGCGACGTAACCTAGCCATTCTCTCTAAGTTTACCACCTTACCTCAGTGCGGGAGACCGATCTACCCGTCATCTGTCCCCCAGAACCCAGCCCACCCTGATTGATAGCCTCGGGGTCGGAGGAATTCTGATTGACAAGACGAGGGGAGACTCTGGCAGCCCACTGCTTGCCCTCACCACCTGAGTAATCTGAATAACAACAAGAATTAGAGGCAGGAATGTGCCCATAGTCACGAATGGAACGACCTAGCCGATCCACGAGACCAAACTGCCTGCTATCAAGGCCAATTTCGGGCTGAACGACATCAAGAGTGCTCTCCGCTGCAATCTGATCCCTGCCGACTCCACGGGCACGAGAGCAATTAGAATCACTCCTACAGCTTCGAATCCACATACCTTTGTCAACTTTGCCGCAATTGCCTAAACGTGCATCCAGTGCGTAAGAGTAGCAAATAGAGTGGCGCGAGACCGCGCGGCTCGGATCGAGAGGGTCATTGTGTACGACTGAATCTCAACAACCCACTCTACTCACCAATCGACATCAACCAATATAATCTGGTTGTGCCAAATCCGATCGCCTACGAACCAATTGCGCACCGGCTGCTCTCCGATATGACGAATGAGCAGCTCTGCCCCTTTCTCCAACTTCCCAAGTTGAGGGCCAACAGATTCGCGCAACTCCTCCAAATTCTGAGCCACAAGATTGTAACGCATTGGCGATTTTGTGAAATCGTCATTGATTGTTGGCTTGAGGTCGTTCAAACGCGCATCGGTCCAACCAAGACGAATACGGAGTGCGCACGATGACTCGACTTGAAGACCTCACCACCGGTGCAACGGTCTTAGGAATTTTGCCGACGGAACCAGTGACGGTTGTCAATGCAAACTGGATTGGCACGAGTGCGATTGATCTTGTATTTAAGGATGCCGAGGGTCGCGTCCATAACAAGCTACTCTACCGAGACGATGAGTCTCGCCTTGAGATTCATGCGGCCACTCGTCCCTGGTCATTCGATGCCCCAGGCGACCTGTTTCGATTGGTCTCGGAAGCCACACGCATACGTCTTGCAGCGCTTTTTGACCCATTGCTCGCAGTTCATTCATCGCTCGTTGAACCACTTCCGCACCAGATCATCGCTGTGTACAAGGAGATGTTGAGCCGTCAGCCACTCCGATTCTTGCTCGCGGATGACCCTGGTGCTGGCAAGACCATTATGGCTGGATTGCTAATCAAAGAGCTCATGGCAAGGGGCGACCTTGAGCGCTGCCTCATCGTGTGTCCGGGGAGCCTCGTCGAACAGTGGCAAGACGAGCTCGACAGCAAATTCCACCTGCCGTTCGAGATCGCGACTAACGACAAACTCGAAGCGGCCCGGACGGGGAACTGGTTCTTTGAGAATCCTCTCACGATTGGTCGTCTGGACAAACTCAGCCGCGACGAAGATCTCCACCCGAAGCTCCGCGCGAATCAATGGGATCTGGTCATTGTCGACGAAGCCCACAAGATGTCGGCGAGCTTTTATGGCAACGAGGTCAACTACACGAAGCGCTACCGGCTCGGGCAGCTGCTCTCCGGCCAGACCCGACACTTCTTGCTGATGACTGCGACTCCGCACAACGGCAAGGAAGAGGACTTTCAACTCTTCATGGCGTTGCTGGACGGCGATCGGTTTGAAGGAAGACCCCGCGACGCTGTACACACCACGGACTGCTCCGACCTGATGCGCAGGCTCGTTAAGGAGCAGCTGCGCAAGTTCGATGGAACACCGCTTTTCCCAGAGCGTCGGGCGTACACCGTCGGATTCACATTCTCAGACCGGGAAGCTCAACTCTACAAGGATGTCACCGAGTACGTCCGCGAAGAGTTTAATCGCGCGGAACAACTGGAGAACGACGGCCGGAAAGGCACCGTCGGATTCGCACTCACCGTCCTGCAACGCCGCCTCGCTTCGTCGCCAGAGGCCATTTATCAGAGTCTTCGACGCCGGCGGGAGCGTCTCGAAAGTCACCTGCGCGAAGCACAGATTCTCGCCCGTGGAGGTAAATCGGTGGTCCTTGAGAAACTCAAGACCCGCCAACTATCTGAAGAGGAACTTGAAGACCTCGACTCTTCGGATGAACAATCGGCTGAGGAGCGGGAGGAGACCGAGGAGGCGGTCCTCGACGAAGCCACCGCGGCCCGTACGATAGAAGAGCTTGAGATTGAGATTGAAATTCTGAAGCGGCTGGAGGCCTCCTCGCTCGCGTTGCGTCGAAGCGGTGTCGATAAAAAGTGGGACGAGCTCTCTCGGCTGCTTCAAGACCAACCCGAGATGTTCGACGCCGCTGGATATCGCCGCAAGCTCATCATTTTCACAGAGCATCGCGACACGCTCTCATACCTGAAGGATCGAATCGGCACGCTCCTCGGTAGGCCGGAGGCAATTGTCTCGATTGTCGGTGGC
The DNA here is from genome assembly GCA_029260345.1 of Phycisphaerales bacterium. Taxonomy (GTDB): domain Bacteria; phylum Planctomycetota; class Phycisphaerae; order Phycisphaerales; family UBA1924; genus OFTM186. The sequence goes on from JAJDDK010000007.1 coordinate 273,742, forward strand.
ATGGGGCGCGATCAGCGCAGAGCTGCCGAAGAGTCTTTCCGTCACGACAAAGAAGTGCAGGTGCTACTCGCGACCGATGCTGCCGGCGAGGGCATTAACCTTCAGCGTGCGCACCTAATGGTGAACTATGACCTGCCGTGGAACCCCAATCGCCTGGAGCAGCGTTTTGGTCGAATTCACCGAATTGGACAAACCGAGGTTTGCCATTGCTGGAATCTGGTTGCGCACGAGACTCGTGAAGGCGATGTGTACCGACGCTTGCTGGAGAAGCTTGAAAACCAGAGAGCGGCCCTCGGCGGCGAGGACGCCGTGTTTGATGTCCTAGGACGCCTCTTTCACGGAACGTCGCTGCGGCAGTTGCTCGTCGAAGCAATCCGATACGGCGAGCAACCGGAGGTTCGCGCGCGGCTCGAGCAGGCGATTGACAATGCCACAGATCGAGCCCATTTACGCGAGCTGATCGAAGAGGACGCTCTCGCACGCGACTCCATGGATAGCCGCAAAGTGCAGGAGGTCCGCGAGGAGATGGAGCGCGCGGAAGCCCGCCGACTCCAGCCGCACTTCATCGAGGCGCTGTTTATGGACTCTTTCAAACGAGTGGGCGGTCAAATCAGCCAGCGCGAACCTCGGCGTTTCGAAATCACCCGAGTACCGGCTTCAATCCGCAGCCGGGATCGTCAGATTGGGCAAGGCGCTCCGGTCCTTCATCGCTATGAACGAGTTACATTCGAGAAAGAACTGATCAATGTCCTAGGGAAGCCCTCGGCTGCGTTCGTGTGCCCAGGACATCCCCTTCTCGATAGCGTGGTAGATGTCGTTCTAGAGCAGTACAAGCCGCTATTGAGACAAGGAGCAGTCCTCGTCGACCCGAGCGATGGCGGCGTCGAACCGAGAGTGCTGTTCTATCTGGATCACGCCATTCGAGATTCGGTGCAGACACGTGATGGGCAGCAGCGCGTCATCTCGCGACGGTTACAGTTCGTTGAAATCTCGAAGAATGGAGATGTCCGTGCAGCGGGGTCTGCCCCGTACCTCGACTATCGACCCGCATCAAGCGTGGAATTCGCCGCGCTCGCGCCTGAGCTTGATCAAGCCTGGCTTATGGACAACCTGGAATCGATGGCTCTCGCCCATGCCGTCGAGCACATCGTACCCGAGCACATCAAGGAAGTGAAAAGTCCACGCGAGGAGCTCATTGAGAAATCCATGGTCGCAGTGCGTTCAAGGTTGAAGCGAGAGATCGCCTACTGGGATCACCGCGCCGAGGAGCTCAAGATGCGGGAACAGGCTGGTCACTCACCGCGGTTGAACTCCCGCATGGCTCGGCAGAGGGCTGACGACTTAGAAGCGCGTCTCAAGAAGCGCCTGGATCTCCTTGAGCAGCAAAGACAAATTTCGCCTAGTCCTCCCGTCGCATTTGGCGGTGCTTTGGTGATCCCGCTGGGCCTCGTTAGTAGATATCTAGGCACGTCCACAGACCACGATGGTGTTGATCCTGCCGAGCGACTGAGAATCGACCGCATCGCAGTCGAGACAGTTGTCCAGACTGAGAAGTCATTCGGCCGTGAACCAACGGTCATGCCTCACAACAACGAGGGATACGACATCGAAGTTCGCGATCCTTTGGAGCCCGGCCGGCTGCGTTTCATCGAAGTCAAAGGCAAAGCGGTCGGCAAGAATACTGTGACCGTCTCGGCGAGCCAGATTCGTTGCTGCTGCAATGCTCGCGACCAATGGACACTCGCAATAGTCCTTGTCGACGGAGAGGCAGCCATTGGCCCGAAGTATCTCCACGGCCCATTCGACCAGGCCCCAACATTCGCTGAAGTCGGTCGGAACTTCGATGTCAATGCTCTACTTGCGGATGCGGAGGATCCTGCATGACGTTCTCCGCATCGGCGAAAGTACAGACTCGCCAAAGTCCACCGCCGTATTTCGATCAGGTGTGTCGGGAAGCAACAGAACTCTGGCGTAAGTTGGACGAGGATCCTGTTCTGGCGGGCCCTTGGCGGCAACTGTTCAGTCAGGTGCAGAGCCCAAGACATGTGCTGTCAGAGCTGCTTCAGAACGCCGACGATGCCGGTGCAACGGAGGCGTCAGCAAGTCTACACGATGGCAGTTTCTGCTTCCGCCATAGCGGATCCGACTTCACCCATCAGCAGTTCATCTCCCTCTGCCGATTCGGATTCTCGAACAAGCGAAATCTCCACACCATTGGATTTCGTGGCATTGGATTCAAGTCTACGTTTAGCTTGGGCCCAGATGTGACGGTGCTCACTCCGTCGCTGGCCGTTCGCTTCAACCAAACTCGGTTCACGAAGCCGGAGTGGATCGCAGACGGTGAGCCGTCTTCCGATACGCAGATCAGGGTCGGGCTTCAAGACGAGCACAGGGAGGCTGAGCTTCGGAAGAATCTGAAAGATTGGACCGAGAGCCCAACGTCGCTGCTGTTCTTCTCAAACATCCGGTCGCTCGAGATCGACGGCCAACGGATTGAGCGCAAGACAATTGATAAAGGACCTATCCCACGATCCGAATGGGTCGAACTCTCAACCATACCAAACAACCCGCTACTGGTCGTTTGGTCGGAGTACGAGGACTTTCCTGAAGAGGCAGTCGCAGAGATTCGGAAGGAACGGTTCAGCGAGGAAGTAGAACTTCCACCGTGCCGAGTTGAACTTGTCCTTGGCCTCCCGTTCACTCAAAGACTGTTCGTGGTACTGCCGACTGGCGTCAAGCCGAACGTTCCATTCTGCTGCAACGCTCCCTTTGTTCAAGACCCCGCTCGCCTCGGGATCAAGGAACCGTCTGTCTCACCGACAAACAGGTGGCTCCTCGACAGGCTTGGTGCGCTGGCGGCCGAGTCGATGTCGACGTGGCTGGGCAACGCGACGATTCCACTTTCAGAACGGGCCAAGGCATACGAACTTCTGCCTGAAGTGTCCGAGGAACGTGATGACACTGACTCAGTCGTGACCGAGATCATCTGCTCCAGCATGGACGACTCACTCTCAGAGTCTCCAGTCCTGCTCACGGAGAATGGAGAAGTTCTCCCGGCCAAGGAGTGCTTTGCTCCACCGAGGCCGCTCTATCGTGTCTGGACCGCCACGCAACTGCTTGAAGCGTTCGGTGGCACACAAAGCGACCTGCTCTCGCATGCCGTCACTGACCCCCATCGCATCCGATTGTCTGAGTGGGGGTGGCTGGACCGCACAAGCGGACAGGACATCCTTCACGCGCTGGAGGGCGGGACACGACCCTCGCGCCCCGACTCATGGCCCGCCGTGGCGGAGTTGTGGCAGTTCATTTCGCGGCATGTGCGATATGACCATGGTGGCAAGACCCGCCGGCGGCTTGCGATCATCCCGGTTCTCAACAGCGACGATCTGGCCCCGGCAAACGACGTGGTGCGCGTCTCAGACACCCGTCGAGGTGTGAGAACCGATGATTGGCGATTCATCATCGACGGGCTCTGTCAGTTGCACCCCGATTGGATTGAGGCCGTTCAGAGTGCCAGCGAAACGGATGCTCTCTTCGGCGGACTTGGCGACATGCTTGGCGAGCTGGGTCTCGCCGACCCTACCCCAATTGACCGCGTGATTCGGCATCGCGCCGAGACTTTCTTCGACAGCGAGGAGCTTGACCGCGAGGAGTGCGTCAGATTCGCTCACCTGCTGGCGGCCCTTGATGCGACTTCGCCCGAGTGCTTTGAGTTCGTCACGCGCGACAACGTGCGACGCACGTCAGATGACAGCCTGTTCGTGGATGATGGGGCGTTAGAGCAACTCGTCCCTCCGGCCTGGGCGGACGAACGATTCCTGCACGAAGACTACGAGGCGGAGTTCGTTCACTGCGCTCGTGACCAATGGTCGTCGTGGTCGCGGAGCACGAAGTCGGGCCTCAGCACAGGTTCATTCTTCGAGACTAACTCCCAGACGCCATGGAACTGGACCAAGCGGGATGCCGAGCAGTTCCTTGAGTCGCGAGGCGTCGGTCGGCCGAGCACCTATCACTACCGGACGCCATCATTTCAGATTACTGATCACGACTTCGATCGCAGGCTGAGACCATTCTGGGAGAAGCTCGCACTGAATGATCAGACTATCTGGGCGCGCGTTCTCGAACGCATCCTGCTCGCGCCGCCGCACGAGCGAGCGAAGGTCCTGTATGCCGAACTGCACGAGTGCTGGGGTGCGTATACACGTCGCGTGCAATGCGGCACCATTCCAGCCAAGTGGCTGGTGTCTCTACGCGGGCTCGTCTGTATCCCAGATACGCACGGAAAGCTGCGTGAGCCCGCGCAGCTGCTGCTGCGGTCGCCCGACACCGAGCCGCTGTTGGGGGCAGAGGCGTTCGTCTCCGCGGAACTCGATACCCCGGCGAACCGCGAGCTGCTGCTCCTTCTCGGCGCCCGTGCAACTCCTGCGGGGGCGGATTCGATTCTGAATCGCATCCGAGCGCTTTCAGAGGCGGAGACCCCTCCTCTTACGGAGCTCGGGAAGTGGTATGACGCGCTCGACCGGGTCTTGGGGCGCCGTCGTCCAGATGACTTGGAATTGATCCGCGAAGCCTTCAGCGATCAATCGCTCATCTTCACCGAGCAGGGCGAATGGGCTTGCCTTGGCGAAGTGTTTCAGCGGCTCTACGAGGACGATCCGCCGGGCCTGCCGACGGTTCATCCAGAGTTCCGGCAGCTCTCAATCTGGTCCGTCATCGGCGTGTCGGAGAGGCCATCCCCGGACCTCCTTGTCGATTACGTCGACGGCTTCGACTCCGGCCAGAAGCTCGACGGTAACCAATTGAAGCGTGTCCGAGCTGTCCTTCGGGAGCAGCCCTCGCGCATCTGGAATGAATGCGGCCACTGGCTTGCGCTCGACGGCAACTGGCGTCCGGTGTCCGACCTGGAGCTGGTGCTCTTCGATGACGCCGCTGTCCGCGTTCGAGAGCTCTTCGCGCCAATCAAGTCAGCGACCGCAGACTGCCGCTCACTGAGGTCTGAAGCACGACACCATGAGTGCTTCGCCGAGCTTCGCGACCTTGCGGCGAGCCTGACCTACCGGCCTGCGGAGTCCCAGGGTGACATGCCGCCCGCGGAGCAGCGGCAGTGGCTCCGGGAGACCGGGGAGTTCTTCTCGCGACTCCATAACGACGATGAGACGCTCCGCGATCAGATACGCGCGAGCGGCGGCAGGCTGGCAGAGACCGCGTGGCAGTCGTTCCAGTTGCTAAGCGTGCTCCCGTACCTCGATGGGTCACCTGCGGGCCAGGCCCATGAGCCAGTCGTCTTGTGGGACGAACGCACGCTCTACGTCAAGGAGGGATCGGCGGCTCGCGTGTGCGATGCCGTCGTCGCAGAGCTCTCTCGATGCTTCCCATCAGAGGCTGTACAGCGTGCTCTTCGCTCCTGCTACGAGCGAGACGCTGCATTCATCGCCGACTACCTCGCCGAGCACTTCGAGTTTGACGACGTTCTCGATCCCAAGACCCCCGAAGCCGACACAGATCAATCGGGCGAGGAGAAGCCAGAAGCGCCGCGGGAGCCCACGAGCGAGGCACCCCAGCAGCCTAACCAGTCGCCGGAAGTCAGCGATCCAAACGCATCAAGTACCGACGCGGATCCCACCGATCAGGCAGCCGACGAGCCAGATTCCAGCCCCGGTGATTCGACAGTCGACGAACCAGTCAATATCGACGACGCGGGCGAGCAAGGTGAAGAAGAACCGCCGGACCCGGACGAGGCCGATCCGCAGCCCGAACCAACCCGCAAACCACCAACACCTCGCCAAGGGCCGCTCATCGCTCGGTTCGCCAAGAGCAAGGGGTTCCGGCCAACCGGAGTCAAGAACGAGTGGGCCCACCAAGACGGGAGCCGCCTGGAGCACACGAGCGACATCTTCCCTTGGGTCCACAAGGACGGCGACCGAGTCATCCAGCGATTCTGGATCGCGGAACAAAGTCTGACACGCTCGGGCATCGACCTCGGCTCGGACGTCTGGGAGATGCTCCGTAAGCACCCCGAGCACTGCTCCTTCGTGCTGAGCGAGGACGAGCGACCGCTTGTCCTCCCGGGCACGACCTTGCTCCGCATGGTCCAGGGTGAGTCTCTTGAGTTGTTCGCGTCTCGATACCGCCTGAGGCGACCGGAGTAATCAGGTATGGCTAAGAAGAAGCGAACAAAGAAGAAGACCGGACGGGCACGCCCCCAACCAACCGCAGAGCGCCGCATCATGTTCTATCGCATTGATTGCGGCCGCGATGATGCGGGAACGCCGATCGCCTACGCACCAGGTCCGGCGTTGAACCACATCAATGGGCTGCCATGGACCAACACAGGCCGCTATCAGCCAGCGTCCGATGGTGACGTTGTCTGTTCATGGGTCGATCGCAGTCAAGCCAACCAGCAAATGCGTTTCGCGACGGTTCGACGGGCGAGCCTACCTCTCGTCGAGAACGGGAGCGGCACCTTGTCTCCCCTGAACATCGCTGCGAACGCTGGCCTGAGCGAGATCACCCACCTGGTCTTCTTCCCGAACAACATCCTCGGCGCCGTCTTCAACTTCTACGGCCCGCGTCCCACGCGCTTGGCCGCCTATCTAAAGGCACGGGTTCCGAACACGCCGCTGGACCTGACGATCAATCCACTCATTCGCACGGACATCACTGAAGAGCTTGACCGCTTCGAGACTCTCAGGGTCGTCAATCTGAAGATCCGCCCGTCCTATACAGAGACCATCGCTCAGGCGGACGAGAGTCTCGGCCAGTCATTTGCTGCCGCGCAATCTGCGGTTACAGATCAGGCCGAGGAGGTCGCCCTTTCTTTGTCCGCTGGTCGGAAGAAGAGAGCTCACCTCGGCGACTCGCTGATGGGATTTGTTCGCCGGATGGTGGGCCGAGACGACCTTCACGAGAACGCCATGCAATTCACTATGAGTGGCCTGGACACTGAGACTCAGCGGTCTGCAACGCTCGACCTGCTCAGTGACAAGCTCGTGAGCACAAAGCGCATCATCAAGCAGAGCCAGCGATCCCGAGCACTCGACACCGAGTCGGCCTACGCCGCGGTCCAGGAGGCATACAACGAACTCCACGACCAGCTTCAGGCGGCTGCTGCAGCGGAGTTGGAGTGATGGCAAAGAAGAAGGACAAGCCACTGCGCAGCTTCTGGGCAAGCCACTTCCTCTGGTGCGAGTTGGCTGTTGTCGCAATCGCCTGGGGTCTCTTTGTGGCCTGGGGCGTCCGGTGGGGCGGGCATGATCAGCTAATCGATTTCATGGCAGACCGTCGAGGTACGATCTACGGTGTTCTCGCTGGCATCTTCGGTTCACTGCTTGGCTTCGCGATCGCGGCGGAAGCAATCGTGCTCAGCCTGTCCGGCAGCGACAAGCTCTCTGTAGTCAGAAGCAGCAAGCACTACCCAACGCTCTGGCGAGTCTTCCGCTGGACGATTCGGACACTCGCTTTGGCAACAGTCGCTGCCTTGATCGCACTACTACTCGATCGAGACAAGCAACCGTGGATGGCGTGGCTGTACGGGTGCGCGTTTTTCACGTTCCTCGCTATCGCACAACTCGCCCGTACCATTTGGGTGCTGGAACAGGTCGTGCACGTTGTCTCGACTCCAAGCACGAAGGAATCGAGCAACAATGGCTGACACATCTCCCCGCCGCAAGAAGCTCATCGAGGTCGCCCTCCCTCTCGAGGCCATCAGCGAGGAGTCGTCGCGTCGCAAACGCAAGGCACCCAAGGGATATCCTACGACGCTGCACTGGTGGTATGCCCAGCGCCCGGTAGCTGCATGCAGAGCTGTCATCTTCTCTTCGCTCGTCGACGACCCATCCTCCGACCCCGCCTTCCGCAACGCCGACGGCACAGTCGATGAAGATCGCGCCGGCCTCCGCCGCACCGAGCTTTTTGATCTCATCGAGCAGCTCGTCCTGTGGGAAAACTCCAACAACCCAGCCGTCATCAACGCCGCCCGCGCCGAGATCGCCGCCTCGGTCGTCAGCAGCAAGGTCGAGCTCGGCGAGCTGCAGAAAGACACCATCGTCTTCGGCAAGAGCGAGGGCAAGCCGCACCCGGACGGCCCGATGGCCGACGACGGCGGCACGGCATGGCGGGTCATGCTGCGTCGCTCCAAGCCCGAGATCGTCAACCACGTCCTCGCGACCTACGCCCCGCTCGTGCTCGACCCCTTCGCCGGCGGCGGGTCCATCCCCCTCGAAGCCCAGCGGCTCGGCCTGCGGGCCCACGCGTCCGACCTCAACCCCGTCGCGGTCCTCATAAACAAGGCTCTGATCGAGATCCCGCCGAAGTTCGCTGATCAGCCGCCGGTGCACCCGGACGCCGAGACCAAGACCGGCTGGTCGGGGGCGTCGGGCCTGGCCGAGGATGTCCGACGCTACGGCCAGTGGATGCGCGATGAGGCCGAACAACGCATCGGGCGCTTCTACCCCAAGGTGAAGATCACCGAAGCGATGACGAAAGACCGCCCGGACCTGAAGCCCTATGTGGGGCAGGAACTCACGGTGATCGCCTGGCTATGGGCGCGGACAGTCACGTCCCCCAATCCCGCGTTCGCAGGCGTTCATGTCCCGCTGGCCGCCTCGTTCTGGCTCAGCAAGAAGAAGGGCAAAGAGGCGTGGGTCAAGCCCGTGGTCGATCGCGAAGGCAAAGCGTGGTCGTTCAAAGTCATGGTCGGGAAGCCAAGCGACAACTTTGATCCATCAACTGGTACGGTGAAGCGTGCGGGCGGCACATGTCTGCTCAGTGAATCGCCGATGCCGTTCGATCACATTCGGGAAGAAGGGAAAGCGGGTCGGATGCAGCAACGGCTCATGGCCATCGTCTGCGAAGGTCATCGCGGGCGAATCTATTTGGATCCGTTGCCGGAACAGGAGCAGATCGCACAGGAAGTCATTGCGGACGACTACCCCATCACTGATCTGCCCGAGAAAGCACTGGGCTTTCGCATCCAGCTCTACGGCATGGACCAGCACTGGAAGCTCTTCACCCCGCGGCAGTTGACGGCGTCGGTAACGTTCAGCGATCTGGTGGGCGAGGCGCGGGCCAGGGCCCTCGCCAATGCCACCGCCGCCCAACACCTCGACCCCAGGGCCTATGCCGACGCAGTCGCGACGTATCTCGCGTTTGCGGTGAGCCGCATGCTTGATTACAACAGCGCTTTTGCTACATGGCGGGCTAAGGACAACGCCATGCGATCGACCATAGGAAAGCAAGCCCTTCCGATGGTCTGGGACTTTGCAGAGGCCAATCCACTTGCAAAGTCAAGCAGCGGCTGTGTCCCTGCATGCAAGGTCGTCGCTTCAGCCGTCGAGCTTCTTCCAGCTGGGATCCCCGGGGCGGCAACACAGGCTGATGCATCTCGCCCTTCACTGTCGGGTGAATATGTGTGCTGTACAGATCCTCCTTATTACGACAATGTCGGCTATGCCGACTTGTCGGACTTCTTCTTTATTTGGCTTCGTAGGTCGCTAAAGGACGTCTATCCTGACTTGTCTGCCACAGTTCTCACTCCGAAGTCTGACGAGATCATCGCGTCTCCGTATCGACACGCCGGAGGCGCTGCGGAAGCTCGGCAGTTCTTTGAGAGCCGACTAGGAGACGCGTTCTTTCACGTGCGAGAGCACGCCGATCCATTTGGCCGCATTACGATCTTCTATGCATTTAAGCAGTCGGAATCCGATGATACTGGCGATGCCAGCACAGGATGGGAAACGTTTCTCACTGCAGTCATCAATCGCGGATTGGTAATCCACGCGACTTGGCCCATGCGTACCGAGGGCGATAATCGTCAGGTTGGTATTGACACCAATGCATTGGCATCATCAATCGTCCTGGCATGCTCACCACGTCCAGGTGGCTCACCAATGGCGACGCGGCGTGAGTTCGCCGACGCCCTGCGTGCCGAGCTGCCCGAAGCAATCCGCCACCTTCAGTCGGGCAATGTGGCGCCGGTGGACCTAGCGCAGGCCTCGATCGGGCCCGGCGTCAGCGTCTTCAGCCGCTACAGCAAGGTCGTCAACGCAGACGGCACGCCCATGAGCGTGCGCGAGGCGCTGCAACTGATCAACCATGTGCTCGATGAAGCCCTCACAGAACAGGAAGGCGACTTCGACGCCGAGACACGCTTCGCCCTCAAGTGGTTCGAGCAGTACGGCGTGAAGGAGGGCCCCTTCGGCGACGCCGAGACGCTCGCCAAGGCGATGGCGGTGAGCGTGCAGGGCGTTGTGGAGTCGGGTGTGGCGGTGAGCAGGGCCGGCAAGGTTCGTCTGCTGCGTTCGGACGAGCTCGACCCCGCGTGGGACCCGCAGACCGACACGCGCCTGACGATCTGGGAGGTGTCCCAGCACCTGATCCGCGAGCTTGAGCAGAGCGGCGAGCCGGCCGCCGCGGACCTGCTCCGTCGCGTCGGCTCCGGAGCCGGACAGACCGCACGCGAGCTCGCCTACCGCCTATACCAGACCTGCGAGCGGAAGAAGTGGGCCGACTGGGCCCGCAGCTACAACGGCCTCGTCGTGTCGTGGCCCGAAATCGAAAAGCTGGCACGCGAGCGGCCCCGCACGGAGGCAGCAGCGCAGTCAGAAATGTTCTAATGGATGAGCAGTCGCAGACCACACGTCAAAGAGGCGATGACGTCCGGGTTTGAATGGAGACCCCAAGATGGCGTTTCAGACACCAATCACTATTAGGGACGCATTGGGATGCATTGAGGATCGCAAATATGCGCTTCCAGCCATTCAGCGTGAATTCGTCTGGCCTCCAGAGAAAATTTGCGCGCTCTTTGACAGCCTGATGAGGGGGTACCCGATCGGCTCATTCCTGTTCTGGCACGTGCAAGAGGAATATTGCCGCGAATTCAAGTTCTACGACTTCATGCGGGAGTATCACGAACGGACAAATCGCCATTGCGACCCGCTTGAGATCACTCAGCCGCGCTCATTGACTGCAGTTCTTGATGGACAGCAGCGCCTGACGGCGTTCAATATTGCGTTTCGCGGAAGCATGGCGACCAAAGTCCCCCGAAAACGGCGGAACAATCCCAATGCATACCCCAAGAAGCGACTCCATCTCAATTTGCTGGGTGAGGCGGGCGAGAACGAAGCGAACCTGAAGTATGACTTCCGCTTTCTCACCGAAGACGCCGCGCGTGAGCGAACCAGCAATCAGCTCTGGTTCCCCGTTCCCGATGTCATGCAGCTGAAGAACACAAGCACTGCGATTAACAGATTCCTCATTCGTGAGGGGATCTCTGATAATGAGACGGCGTTTGAATTACTCGCAGGCTTGTATGATCTGCTCAATCGCGATGCCACTGTTGTCTATTTCTTGGAGAAAGAACAGGACCTCGACAAGGTTCTCAATATCTTCATACGCGTCAACAGTGGGGCCACGCCGCTGAGCTACTCCGACTTGTTGATGAGCATTGCGACAGCCTCCTGGAAAGATCTTGATGCGCGCGATGCGATCCACAATCTCGTGGACGACCTCAATGAAACTCGAGATGGCTTTGCGCTGAGCAAGGACTTCGTCCTCAAAGCCGGGTTAATGCTTACGGATATCAGCAGCGTGGGATTCAAGGTTACCAATTTCAATGCGCAGAATATGGCCACGCTTGAGGACAATTGGGACCGAATCAGTAGCGCCCTGCATCTCACCGTCCGTTTGGCAGCCCAGTTTGGGTTTTCCGAGCACACACTCTCTGCCGACAGTGCACTCCTACCGATCGCCTATTCCCTCTATCAACGAAGACTCTCGGATTCGTATCTCGCGAGCGTCCAACACAAAGAGGACCGCGAAGCGATTCGCGGATGGCTCACTCGCTCTTTGCTGAAGTCAGGTGTTTGGGGCTCAGGTCTGGACACAACCCTCACCGCCATCCGTAGCGTGCTCGGCAAGCACGGAGAGTCACGGTTTCCGGTGGAGGAGATCGAAGCCGAGATGGCGCGCCGAGGCCGAGGGCTTCAATTCTCAGACGAAGAGATTGAGGATCTCACCGAAGTCTCTTATGGCGATCGGCGCTGTTTCCCCCTGCTGTCGATCCTGTTCCCGTTTGTAAACCTCCGGGATGAATTTCACATTGATCACGTTTTTCCGCGGTCGCGCGTCACCCGCCGAGAGTTGAAGAAACTCGGAGTCGACAGCGTAGATGCGGATGTCATGCAGGAGCAGCGAGATCTACTCCCGAATCTGCAGCTTCTCCCGGGGGCAATGAACCAGTCCAAAGGAAGCGAAATGCCGGCCGCATGGCTTGATCGGGAGTTCACAAGGCCCGGAGAAAAAGACGCCTACTGCGAGCAACATGCTTTGGGGGCGATTCCCGATAGTCTGTCGGACTTTGAGTTGTTCTATTCCAACCGGCGAGAGCGGCTCAATCAACTCATTCGAACGGCTCTTGGCTCTTCGAAGTCAACCGTGGAAGTGTAAGAGGGCCAGAGTCGTATGGCGAAATCGAACCGCGACAAGATCGGAGATGCGCTCGAAGTCCTGCGCGATGGACTTCAGCCATTCGTTGAGCGGGAACTCAAGGCCTACTACGGCGAGGATTGGCTGAAGCACGCAACGGAGGATCTCCGATTCGCCCCAAAGAGCGACGAACTCGATGCGTCGGCGCTGTTGTCCATTATGTGGAACCAGTGGAATGTCGTGTTCCGCAACACACTGGGCCACGGTGAACGCAGTCTTGTCAGCCTGATCCGCGACGTCCGTAATGAATGGGCACACCAGAAGTCCTTCTCATCAGACGACACATACCGCGCTCTTGATCAGATGTCGCAGTTGCTCGCCGCCATCAGCGCCGGTGATCAGGCCATCGAACTTGACAAGCAGAAGATGGAGATCATGCGATTGAAGCTTTCGGAGCAGACGCGCTTCGACGCTCGCAAGCGCGCCAGCCAAGCGACGGAAGGAAAACCGTCCGCCGGACTTCAGCCATGGCGAGAGATCATTGAGCCCCATGATGATGTTGCTTCCGGCAATTACCAACAAGCCGAGTTTGCGGCCGACTTATTCCAGGTTTGGAGAGGCATTGCGACTGCTGAGTATGGCGACCCGGTCGAGTTTTTCCGGCGCACGTATCTCACCGAAGGTCTCCGCGACCTCCTGAGTAATGCCATCAAGAGGCTCGCGCAGAAAGCGGGAGATCCTGTTGTCGCACTCCAGACGAACTTCGGCGGCGGCAAGACTCACTCGATGCTCGCTCTTTACCACCTGTTCGATCCGAAAGTGAAATCTGCTGAGCTTCCGAATGCAGATGAACTCCTTGCCGAACTCGGAGTGGAATCACTCCCTTCCGTCCAGCGCGCAGTGCTCGTCGGCCAATATATTTCGCCCGGCGAAGTCCACACGATGCCCGACGGCAGCAAGGTGAACACGCTTTGGGGCGAACTCGCGTGGCAGCTTGGAGGGAAGGCGGGCTACAAGCTCGTTGAGCAGGCTGATAAGACCGGCACAAACCCCGGAGAGCGCCTCGTCGATCTCTTCAAGCAGGTCGGACCGTCGATCATCCTGATCGATGAATGGGTCGCCTATGCACGGCAGCTCTACGAAAAACATGATCTCCCCGCGGGAAGCTTCGATGCCCAGTTCACGTTCGCCCAAGCGCTCACCGAAGCTGCGGCAGCGGCAAAGAACGTACTGCTCGTCGTCAGCGTCCCCGCATCCGATATCGAGACTGGCGGCTCGGCGGGACGAGAGGCACTTAATCGCCTTGAGAACGTGGTCGCAAGGAAGGACGCCCCCTGGCAACCCGCGAGCACCGAAGAGGGATTCGAGATCGTCCGGCGCCGTCTGTTCAAACCGATCGCTGGCGATGACTTTTTCCGAGAGCGTGACAACGTCATTCGCACGTTCATCGAAACTTACAGGTCAAACCCGAAGGAATTTCCCTCGGACTCGGCCTCAGCCGAGTACGAACGAAGGATGAAGTCGGCGTACCCGATCCACCCGGAAGTGTTCGATCGGCTCTATACCGAGTGGTCAACGCTCGACCGGTTCCAGCGTACGCGCGGCGTTCTCCGCCTCATGGCAGCCGTCATCCATGAGCTGTGGGAGAAGCAGGACCGCAACTTGATGATTCTTCCAGGCATGGTCCCGATGGACGAGCCTTCGGTGAGGAAGGAACTCACGAGATACCTCGAACCTTCATGGTCCGCCGTTGTCGAAGCGGATGTAGACGGTCCAGAATCGACGCCGCTCGCGATTGACCGGGAAAACAGCACCCTAGGCCGCTATTCGGCGTGCCGCCGAGTGAGCAGGACAGTCTTTTTGGGCACAGCTCCTCTACGAGGGACCACAAATCGCGGAAAAGACATACGACAGATTAACCTCGGTTGTATCCAGCCAGGCGAGAGCTTGGCAACCTTTGGCGATGCGCTGCGACGCCTTCAGAACAAGGCGACGTATCTGAACACCGATGGTGAGCGGACGTTCTACGACACCGCCCAAAACATCAATCGAGATGCCGAGTCGCGGAAGACAGGCTTTTTGGATGACGACGTCAAGCACGCTCTACGACTAATGCTCAAGAAGCAGGAATCGCACGCGGGAAGCTTCGGGCGAGTGCATGCGTGCCCCCAGTCACCATCTGACGTCGGTGACGATCGCGATGCACGGTTGATCATTTTGGGCCCAGAGTCAGTCCATATCTCAAACGAGCAGTTGAGTCCTGCAATCGAGGCTGCGGGCGAATTCCTCGCTTCGCGTGGTGCCGGTCCACGAATTTATCGCAACACACTCGCATTTGTCGCGGCAGACAAAGGGCGGCTGGTTGAGTTAGAAGACGCCGTGCGCTGGCAATTAGCGTGGAACGCCATTAACGAAAAGAAGGCGGACCTCGATCTAAATGAATCGCAACGTCGAACGGCCGAAGCGAAGGAGCGCGAATGGTCTGGCGTTGTTGAGCAGCGGATCCCTGAAGCATACTGCTGGCTCATCGTACCGAGCCAAGCAGATCCACACGCAGATATCGAGTGGCAAGCCCGCCGGCTATCAGGACAGAATGTGCTTGCACAGCGGGCGTCAAAGCGAATGCAGACTGACGAGCTTCTGATACCGGAGCTCGGCGCGGTGCGACTCCGGATGGAGCTCGACCGTGTTCCACTTTGGCGCGGCGATGACGTCCCGGTCAAACAGCTCGCCGAAGACTTCGCTCAGTATCTCTACCTGCCGCGACTCACGAGCCCTCGTGTGCTTGTGGATGCGATTGCCGACGGCGTAAACCTCCTTACCTGGCAATCCGAGGCATTCGCTTACGCAGAGTCGAAAGATGACGATGGTCGATACGCCGGACTGCGATGCGGCGAATCTGTTCGACCTGTGCTTGATGGTTCAGCACTCGTTGTGAATCCCAATATCGCTGCAGCCCAGCGACAGTCCGACTTGAGCAGGCATGCACCGACTGAAACGACGAACACTGGGCCCGGTGATGGGCCACTATTCGGTGGCAGCTCAACAGGTCCAACGTCGACATCCACCGGAGATTCTGCTCCGAGCAAGCCCACTCGCTTCTTCGGAAGTACAGAACTTGATGCTACCCGCCTTGGCCGAGACGCAGGGCGGGTGACTGAAGAGATACTGTCTCACATCACAGCGAAAAAGGGCGCGAAGGTCACGGTTCGGGTCGAGATCGAGGCCACGGTGCCTGAAGGCTTTGAGGCCGCACTGATGCGCACGATTGGAGAGAACTGCCGTACGCTCAAATTCAAGTCTTTTGACTTTGAGGTGGAATAGCCTTCGCCTATGACAGAGCGTGCACGATTCACGTTCTTAGCTACGGAATCATTTTCGGCACCTTCGACCACTCCTGCTGCGTCTAAACCTCTTCCACGCATCGGTGCAGATTAATTTGTGGCGCTGTATGGGTGCGCATGGATCGAAGTGAATCACTGCCATCTAACGAGCTATTCGCCCAACTAAAGACCGCATTGTCAATCACTTGACCAGTCGTTGTGGTCTTGCTAATTCGGCGCGCCCAGCACTTGTCTAGTCGCCCCGTGCCGATTCGAGAAATCCTGTTTTGACTCATGTGTCAAATCCAAGCATCGACATAAATTCATCCTCCATCCATTCTGCATAGCGCATCCCAATCCAAGCCAAACCGCGCAAGGTATTTCCGCACCCGATCTGAATCATTTGTTGACTTGCGACGCATTCGTGAGGCCGCGAATAATTTGCGACCGGCTTCCGAGAGCGATCGTGACTCACGGCACACGGTAATGACGAGCTCAAGCTGGGGGCGGTCGAAGAGGTCGATGGTTTCAAGCTTCTCAGGTGACAGGACTTCTTCGAGCAGGCTGAAGTGGCTCCCCTGTGCGCGGGTTCTCCATGCGACGCCGAGTCGATCAATTTCCAACTTGACGACGTCGTCGTTGATGCGGCCGCCGGGCGCCAGCGTCGCCATGCGGGTGATCGAGGCGCTGAGATCGCGAAAGTTG
Organism: Phycisphaerales bacterium; assembly: GCA_029260345.1. GTDB lineage: Bacteria > Planctomycetota > Phycisphaerae > Phycisphaerales > UBA1924 > OFTM186. The sequence goes on from JAJDDK010000007.1 coordinate 290,193, forward strand.
CCTGACCAGTACGCATCCGACGATGTCGCGAAAGTGACGTAGCGGCTCCGCGCCTCACGGCTGAAGCGGACGAGCTGGCCGCGCTGTTTGGCGTGGGCATCAAGCTCGTAGTCGATGTTCGGCTCGATATCCTCCGGGCGATCGCGGAGCGACGGCAACTGGAAAGTCCACAGGTTAATGCGCGCCAGCAAGTCCTCGCGGAACTCGCCTTTCTCGACCTGGGTCAATAAGTCGCGATTGGTGCCGGCGAGTAATTGGAACTCGCTGCTGGACTCTTTGTCCGACCCCAGCGGAAGGAAGCGCTTCTCTTCGACTGCGCGCAAGAGCATCGCTTGTTCGTCGAGACCGAGTTCGCCAATTTCATCGAGGAAGAGCATGCCTTGGTTAGCGCTACGCAGCAGACCTTGCCGGTCTGATGTGGCGCCGGTGAAAGCGCCCTTCTTATGGCCGAACAGTGTGGACATGGCGCCGTCGCCGCGAAGCGTGGCGCAATTGACTTCGACAAGTTCGCCTTCAACGAGGCGGCGGTGTTTTCGCAACTCAAAAATACGGCGCGCAAGGCGAGACTTACCGGCGCCCGTCGGGCCAGTGACGAGAATTGGGTCAGTCGTTCGCGCTGCGACATGCTCGATTTCTTCGATGAGCCGATTAAAAGCCTTGTTGCGCGTTTCAATGCCGTCTTTCAGTGAAGCAATGGCGTCTTCGTGCTCGCGCTCGAATCGTGATGCGAGGCGATCGTACTTTGACAAGTCGAGATCGATGACCTGCAAGACGCCTGCGCCATCGGCCTTGGCGCGCGGCGGGCCGGTCTGAATCAATTTGCCCGGAAAATACCGCGCCTCCGCCAGCAGGAACTCACAAATTTGCGCGACGTGTGTGCCGGTCGTGATGTGAAGCAGGTAGTCCTCGTTGTCCGTGTCGAAGGGATACGCCGCGACGAAGTCGTGCAACGTCGCATAGACCTCTTGAAAGTCCCATGGGTCTCGAAAGTCGACCTGATGGAGGATGACTTCCGTCTCGGGTGACACCGACTTGATGTCTTCGGTCACGACGTCGGCGAGCTTGGACCAGCGCTTGCCGCACAGCAGATCAAGGCGATCGACGAGGAAGTCTTCGTGCTGGCACAAAGACACCGTTGGCCGCCAGCGCTCCCAGCGCTTGTGCCCTTTGCCCATGTCGAGGGACGTGCCGAGCAGTCCCAGCACCACCATCCGCCGGTCTCGAGATTCAGACTCGTGCGCCATTGATTGTTCCTCGGCCGACATGTATATCGAAAATAATCATTTCTGATACCAAAATATCAACTATTTCCGGATGCGGATCTCGCTCGCTGGCGACTTCAGAGACAATAAACGGCGATCACGGGCAAAGAACAGCGATTTTCAGATTTTCCTCGGTCCACCGACTTCGATTGGCACGGCCTCTGCAATGTCCCCCTTCGGCCGCGATGTTCGCGGCAATCGAAAGGACGCATGGCATGGCCAACAAGACCCTCTTCAATTCGACTCGTGGCCGCATGGCGGCGCCGGCGAACTCGATCAACGAGGCTGGCGGCGCGTCGTACTCGATGGATGGGAAGCACCAGCTCGCGCAGTACGCGGCGACCGGGTGCATGAACTCCACGTTCTATGCGAGCGCCGCGACTCAGCTCGACACGGTGCTCAAGTTGTGCACGCAAGTTGAGCCGGAGTTCGTCGCTCGCACGGCGCTCTACTGCCGCAACGAAGGCCACATGAAGGATCTCCCGGCGCTCTTGTGCGCCTGGCTGTCAGTGTCATCGCCGGGTCTGCTCGCCGAAGTCTTCGATCGCGTAATCGACTCGCCGAAGATGCTCCGCAACTTCGTGCAGATCATGCGTTCGGGCGTGGTTGGGCGCAAGTCGCTCGGCACACTTCCGAAGCGTTTGATTCGTCAGTGGCTTGAGAGCCGCAGCGATGAGCAGATCTTCTTCGGTTCGATCGGCGCTGATCCGTCCTTGGCGGACGTCATCAGGATGGTTCACCCGAAGCCGGCGACAGCGAGCCGTGAAGCGTTGTACGCGTACTTGATTGGACGCGACCACAGCGCGGAGTCGCTCCCGGAGATCGTGAAGTCGTACGAAGCCTTTAGGGCGGGTGCGACTTCCGACGTTCCGGACGTTCCGTTTCAGCTGCTCACGTCGCTTCAGCTTGACGGCGCGGCGTGGAAGGACATCGCGAAGCGCTCGCCGTGGCAGACGACGCGTATGAACTTGAACACCTACGCGCGCCACGGTGTGTTTGACGATCCGGAGGTGGTGTCAGTCGTTGCCGCGAAGCTTTCTGATCGATCGCTCGTTCAGCGCTCTCGTGTGTTTCCGTACCAGCTCCTCACGGCGTATTCGATGGCGAATGCGTCTCTTCCGCAGGAGATTCTCGCGGCGCTCGAGGCCGCACTCGAGATCGCGTGTTCGAATGTGCCGTCGATTCCGGGGAAGACGTATGTGTTTGTCGATGTCTCCGGTTCGATGCACTCGTCGATCACGGGGTATCGCAAGGGCGCGACTTCGAAGGTGAGCTGTGTGGACGTCGCCGCACTTGTCGCGGCGTGCGTGCTTCGCAGGAATCCGACGGCTGAGGTCATCCCGTTCAGCAACGATGTGGTGTGGACGAAGCTCAATCCGCGCGACACGGTGATGACGAACGCCCAGAAGCTTTCGTCGCTCCCGGCGGGCGGCACCAACTGCGCTGCGCCGCTTCTTGAACTCAACCGCCGCAAGAAGGAGGCGGACACGGTGATCTATGTCTCGGACAACCAATCCTGGATGGACACGACTCCGACGATGTGGCGTCAGGGATCCGGGACCGCGAAAGCCTGGGAGGAATTCAAGGCGCGGAATCCGAAGGCGCGCATGGTGTGCATCGATTTGCAGCCGTATGGGGCGCTCGTTGCAAAGGATCAAGCGGACGTCTTGAACATCGGCGGCTTTTCCGACGCCGTGTTCAAGGTCATTGGAAAGTTCGCCACGCGGAGCGATGACGCGAGGCACTGGACGAACGTGATCGAACGCATCGCGATTTGAGTTTGGGCGCGGCCCCCGGCAATCGGGCCGGGGGCCGATGGCCAACTCACACTGAAGGAGAACGAATAAGCGCAGGCCTTGCGAATGCCGGTGGGACTACAGGTCAACATCCTCGTGGACGCGGGTTCGAATCCCGCTCGCCCCACTTCATTCACTCTTGGGGCGGTAGCTCAGCTGGTAGAGCGCGTAATTGTCTCATCAACACTTGTCGCAACCCTGCGTTTTCAAGACAAATCTGGGTGACCAAGACATCATCCATTCAGCATTGCGGCGAATGCCTGAGGAACTACATCAGATTCGTGCATTGCGGGTTCGAGTCCCGCTCCGGCCTTGCCGGGTAGCTCAATTGGTAGAGCATCGATGGCCCTAGGCCATGTGTTTCTCAAATCCTTGTCGCCGCGACTGCCCCGTAGCTCAGTTGGAAGAGCGCCGCGCTACGAATGCGGAAGCCGCAGGTTCGAATCCTGCCGGGGCCATTCCTACTCTCTCCTTACTCTCGGAGATCGTCATGTCTGACTCACCAACTCATCCGTTCATCGAGACCGGCGACGCGACGGCGATTCTGCCGCTGCCAAACGATCAGAAGCCGATCACCGTGATCGGAACGGACGCGATCCGCCGCACGTTTGACGATGGCTGCATGCGTCAGGCGATCAATTCGGCGATGGCGCCCGGGGTTTCAAATCTCGTTTTGAATCCGGATGCGCACGTCGGCTATGGCACGCCGGTCGGCTGCGTGATGACGAGCCCATCGCACATTTATCCAGGCCCAGTGGGCGTGGACATCAAGTGCTCGATGAGTTTGCTGGCGTTTAATATCGATGAGGATGCCGTGCGTGACAAGCGCACGCGCCGTGCGCTCATTGATGCGATCAGCGAGCGCACGCCGACGGGAACTGGTCGTGGCCAGCGCAATGTGGCGAAGTCGCGCCCGGTTGATCTGGCGCTTGGCACGCAAGCGGTCTCCGAGGGCGCCTCTCAGGATGTGTGCGAGCAGCTCGGCATTCCGGTTCACTGGGCGTCACGCTGTGAGGACAGTCAGCACACCGGGCATGATGGCTCATCAGACACGTTGCGCGCGCGGCTTGAGCGGTTGTCCTCAAGCGGCCGCAACAAGCAGCGGATTCCCGCGACGATGGGCCAGCTTGGCTCATATGGTGGCGGCAATCACTTTGGCGAGTGTGAAATTGTGCGCGTCGATCCTTCGGATCGCGCCCGCGCCGTCGCCGAGACGTTTGGTCTGCGCGACGGCGGCGTTGCATTCCTCTCCCACTGCGGCTCGCGCGGCTTCGGGCACGATCTGGCAAGTGGTCATTTCAAGTCGCTCCAAGAGCACTTCACCCAGTGGGGCATCCCGCTGCCGGGTGGCGATCGTCAGCTTGTTCATGCGCCGCTTGGCTCGCCGGAGGCGAATGCGTATCTCGATGACATGGCGCTCGGCGCGAACTTCGCGACAGTCAATCACCTCCTTATCAATGCGCTTGTGCTTGAAGCGTTTCAGGAGGTCTTCCCCGGCATCAATGGAGATCTTGTCTACTTCATCAGTCACAACATCGCGCGGCGGGAGCCGATCGACAATCGCATGGAGTGGGTGCATCGCAAGGGCGCCACACGCGCGTTCCCGGCTGGACACCCGGGCCTCAATGGCACGCCGTTCGAGAACACGGGTCACCCGATCCTTCTGCCGGGCAATCCGCAGGCGGGTTCCGCAGTGATGGTGGCGGACCCCGATGCGCGCAAGTCCTGCTTCAGTGTGAATCACGGCGCCGGTCGCATTATGGGCCGCCGCGCTGCGGCTCGGACGCTCAATCAGAGGGAGATCAATCAGTCGTTTGACGACACGGACATCTTGACGAACTGCCGCAACTATCCGATTGACGAGGCGCCGGCGGCGTATAAGAACTTTGATGAGGTGCTCACGTCCGTGAAGCAGGCCGGGCTGGCGAGTGAGGTCGCGCGGCTGCACGCGCGCTTTGTGATCAAGGACGGCGACAAGGCGGATGATTAAGGCAGCCATTCATGAGTTCAGACCTCATCCACATTGACGGTTCATTCGGCGAGGGCGGCGGACAGATCCTGCGCACGTCGCTGGCGCTGTCCGTCGCAACGGGCCGACCATTCCGCATCGAGAACATCCGCGCGAATCGATCGAAGCCGGGCTTGCTGCGCCAGCATTTGACGGCGGTGCAGGCGGCGACGGCGATTTCGGGCGCCCGTGTTGTCGGCGACGCGGTGAACTCCACCTGTATTGAGTTTCATCCGGACGAACTCCGCTGCGGCGATTATCACTTTTCAATCGGCACCGCTGGCAGCACCACGCTTGTGCTTCAGACGATTCTTCCAGCACTCATGCTCGGAGAGGCGCCATCAACAATCTCGCTCGAGGGCGGCACGCACAATGCCTATGCACCGAGCGTTCATTTTCTCACGCGCGCGTTCTTGCCCCTCGTCGAACGCATGGGGCCGCGCGTTTCGATTGAGCTGGAGCGCCACGGCTTCTATCCGGCTGGTGGCGGGCGCATTTGCGCGCGCATTGAGCCGGTCAAGAAGTTGACGCCGTTGACGCTCTTGGAGCGCGGAGATGAAGTTCGCCGCAGCGCGACGGCAACGGTCGCCAATCTTTCCGGCGATATCGCCAAGCGCGAGCTTGCCATCATTCAGCAAAAGCTCAGCTTCCCCGATGAGGCGCTGAAGATTGAACAGATCAAGGATGCGATTGGTCCGGGCAATATCCTCAGCATTGAGATCGAGTCGGAGCACGTGACCGAAGTCTTTACCGGCTTCGGCGAGCGCGGCGTCGCGGCCGAGCGGATTGCAGCCGAGACCGCCAAAGACGTGCGGCGTTATTTGGGTTCAACAGCGCCAGTTGGCCGACACTTGGCAGATCAGTTGATGATTCCGTTTGCGCTTGCTGGCGACGGTGAGTTCCGGACGGGCAGACTGTCAGGACATTCGGAGACGAATCTCGAGACAATCGGCTGGTTTCTCCCAAGCCGCTTGGAAGTCGTTAACCGCGACGACTCTGTTGACATTCAGGCGCAGTGATCCGCCGAGTTGGAAAATGCCCAAGCCGCGCGACCGGAGCTGACTCAAGATCCTCAATTGCAACGACCTTAGATTGATAAAACCCGCATCAATGAGCAACTGCGGCCGACCAATGCGCCTCAGGATGGGCATCTTGCGACCCAACACGATGGAATCCTCCGGAAACGCCAAAGTCTGAAACCATGATTGCGGTTGATTCTGCAATCACTCTTTCGCGCTGAGAGCCAATGGCGATTTATTGGTTCACCGATTTGATTGGCGGTTGAGTCACGAGCGGCACGGTCATCGCCGTCTATCGCGCGCCCTGAGAGCAACTCTCAAGCCGGCACGGCTCGACACGCTGGCCATTCGCCACTTGCGGGAATTTCACAGCCGTTTAGTATTTGAAACTTTCTCTGGCTTCGGCGCCTCGGTAAAATCTCAAGGACGTCTATACCTGTTTTCTAGCTTGAGGAGTGACATTGTGTTCCTACATGCTAAGCATTCGCTGAACGATCGCATTAATTCGATCCTCCTGAAGTTCCATTCCCGTCACATCTTCCCATTGATCGCGGCTGCTAGTTTGCTACCGGCAATTCAGACACAAGCAGGGTCGCCAGTTCATGTTCAAGATTTGATGTCGCAAGACAGCGATCCCTTTGATGGTTTTGGCAAGTACGTCGATGTTGATGGCGACACTGCGATCATCAGCGCTGACGGCACATCCGAAAGCGGGGTCGGCGCGGGCGCCGCATTCATATTTGTCAGAGATGGTGGCGGGACCTGGTCTCAACAAGCCAAGCTCCTGGCGAGTGATGGTTCATTCAATGACCGTTTCGGATTCGCAGTTGCTATCGATGGCGATGTCGCCGTCGTCGGCGCGTTTCATGACGATGACGCTTGTCCGGGGAGCACATTGTGCAATTCAGGCTCCGCATATGTCTTTGCTCGTGATGGACAAGGTGTCTGGACTGAACAGCAGAAACTTACGGCCAGCGATGCTGCGGGTGGTGATGAATTCGGATTCAATGTCGCCATCTCCGGCGACACAATTTTGGTGGGAGCTCCTGAACGAGATGAATTCGGCGAAGCATCCGGCGCGGTTTATGTCTTTACTCAGAACACATCGGGAACATGGGTTGAGACGGGAAAACTTGAGATTCAAGACCCATTGGAATCTGATCGAATTGGAACGCGAATTGAACTGGAAGAAGGATTAGCTTTTGTTCAAGCGCGGCGTTCCCAAGACCCAATTGTGGACAATGGAGGCGCCGTGTACGTATTTCGATATGAGGGCGAGAGCTCTTGGGTTTTCGAAACACGATTGTTGGCGTCCGACTCTATGTTCAATGATGTTTTTGGCTCGTCGATCTCGTATCGCGATGGAATAGCGGCATTCGGCGCTATTGGCGTTGATGGGCGATTCGGCAGCGCTGGAGCGGCATACGTCTTTGAGCGCGTCAGCCCGGGAAATTGGAACGAACTAGACAAGTTATCCGCCAGCGATTCGGCGTTTGGTGACGGCGGCTTCGGAATGTCAATCGCCGCATCTGATGGGCGGGTCATTGTTGGCGCTTATACAGACAACAATGAGAATGGCAATGATGCTGGCGCCGTCTACGTCTATGAACGAACGTCACCGACGAAATGGACAGAAGTCGCCAAAATATTGACGCACGATGGCGTCGAAGATGATCTTTTTGGACATTCTCTTGGAGTCGTTGACAACTACCTGATTGTTGGCCAGCAAGTTCGCGAAATGAATGGGATGCAAACCGGCACGGTCTATGCCTATCGACTTTGCCCCGCAGATATCAACAACAGTGGACAGGTCAACGGCTCTGATCTCGCGATTCTGCTTGCTCAATGGGGCGGCATCGGACCCGCTGATCTCAATTTCGACGGCGTCGTCAATGGCGTTGATCTTGCGGCGCTTCTGAGTGCTTGGGGGCCGTGATCTGCCGCATCCAGTGGTATGAATTGAGCTTTTCTCTGGAGCTCTACTAGGAACTCCAGTTTGCCAGCAGCGCCGCCAAGTCGGCGCCATCCACCGTGCCGCTGTTGTTCAGATCGGCGGATCCACTTCCACCCCACTGCGCCAAGAGGGCGGCCAAATCGGCGCCATTGACCAAACCGTCTCCATTGAGATCTCCAACCAAGAGATCCTCACACTCATCAGGCACACCGTTCTCATTGACATCAAATGAGAATCGGGAGGCGATGTCACACGTGTCGAACACGCCATTCGTGTTGCAGTCGCCGGCGTCGGCGGTCCATTCCATGCCGTTGAAGCCAAAGGTGTAAACGACGCCCGGGCCGATACCCATCGTGTTCGTCAATGCCTCTTTGGCGCCGATTGCGACCAGATCGCCCCTGATTGCGACATCTGAGCCGACGTATGAGCCATCGACGGCGGATTCTGGCGTCAGTTTTGACTCCTCATTCCACATGCCGACTCCACTCTCGCGAAAGATGTAGGCAGCGCCGAAGACCTCAAAGCCATCGGTGTGGAAAACGGCGCCGACGACGAGGGCATCATCGCTGAGCGCCATGTTTCCGCCGAACAGATCACCAAAGAAGCCGTCTGATGGCGTCAAGGTAGATTGCGACTCCCATACGCCGTCCATGTTTCGCACATAGATCTCAACCTTTCCAGATCCGAATCCTGATGGTTGCATGGCCGCCACAAAGGCGGTGTCGCCTCGAATGGCCACTGATTGTCCGAAGGCGTCGGCCTCAAACGGCATGGCCAACGTCACCATCTGATCTTCGTTCCACAATCCGCCTGAAGAACGCGTAAAGAAATGCGCCGAACCGCTGTTGTCAATGGTGATATCAGAACCCGGGGCGCCAATGACCGCTCGTTCACCATCGAACGCAATAGAGGTCCCAAATTGGGAAACGAACTCTGCATCCTCCGGATACAGCTTCGTTTCAAGACTCCATTGCCCCGGCGTCACGCGACGATAGACATACACCGCACCGGATTGCTCATCCGTTTCCTCGACAAATTGAAGTTGTGCTCCCGCAAGTAGCACATCGTCGACGAGCACAAGCGCATCGCCAAAGCGATAACTGACGTCAGTGTTCGCGATTCGCGCCTCTTCAACCCAATCACCATTTGACTGTCGTTCGAAGACGTAAACCACTCCCTCTTCATCAGGGCTTGATCCGTTTCTCGGAGCCGAAACGGCAAGTAGCGGACCAGAGATATCAACGTGCCATCCGAAATCGCGACCAGAACCAGCGTCACTGGCCACGAGCTTTTGAGTCTCAAGCCAGGAACCGTTTGATAGGCGCTCGTAGACGTAGACGGCCCCGGACGCGTTGCCAAAGTCGTCAATGCGCGGCGAACCGACCGCCATCACATCGCCTTCGATGTCGATCGCAATTCCAAAGTGATCGAGATTGGCGCCATCGCTTGCTCGGATCTCTTGTTGAAACGGCGTGGTCACAACGCTGAGGTCAAATGGCGCCGCCGCCCCGGCCGGCGGATCAAACTGCGCCCCCTCGGTCGTCATCGCTTCTATGTAGAACTCAGCCGTGTCATCGCACGACATTGGAGGAAGAGCGCTGGCAAAGATGCCCGGTGACACAATGGAGGCTGGCAAAGCCGCAAATCCACCACCGTTCAACGAGAACCACACCGTCACTTCGTCTTCAATGACCGTTCCGGTGCACGCCATTTCCGACACGATGAACTCAAAAGGAGTCGGCTCCCCCGGAAGAGCCACCGTGGGCTGCGATCCTTCGAGATAGATGAAGTTGAGCTGATCCGGAACCGAAAAGTCTTCGATTACGAGCGACAGATCATTTCCAATTGATACTGCGCCGGAGCCGAATCCACGCGCCGCGAACGCATTCCACAAATCACAGGAATTCGCTCCACCATTGGTCACTTCGTCGGCCAGCACAATTGCAAAGCGGCTCTGCAACATGTTCGGCGCAAACGTGGTCGTGAGTTTCATTCCGTCCAGGACGAGACGCAACATGGTCTCATTGCCGATCTCAGGCCCGAACTTTTGAATCAGGCTCGCCCGACAATCCCAAAGGGCGCTGCACCACACCTCACCCATGTTGTGAGAATTTCCGGGATTCTTGTTCGCGATTGAGTACGAAATTGGCACTCGCGCATCAACTTCGAATTGGACTGGATCAATGTCCGCATACGTCAATGGATTGATGTCGAAGCTGGTCGCGTACGGCAACCGGCGAACGCCAAAATAGTAATTGTCGATGAACGGCAAACCGATCACTTCGAAGGTCGAATAGCCGCCCATCGGATAAATCCCATCCACTGGATCGCTGGTTTCGGCAAGAAGCGACAATGACACAAAATCGCTCCACCCTTCATTCAAACCATCCGCCTGCGGTCCGAAAAGCCCGCCGTGCAGTCGATTCGAAACGCCATGCTGAAACTCATGCAAAGCAATCTGGTTGTCAATCGCCGAATCCCGATCTGGATCCGGGCCGTCAAACAACGCAAACTCGGCTCGTGCCAGCGTGCCGTCGAGCCCACTGCTGAAGAATCGAGCGTTGTTCGAAATCTCGCTGTCGTGAATATCAATCTGAATCGCATCGCCGGGGGCGCCGCCCTGCCCGAAATTATTCATTTGAAAATTCCCGAACGCCGGTGTGAAACCAAGCTGATACAAGCGATCGTGGAACCAATTGGCCATGTAGAACACCTGCGTGATCGCGGCGTCCTGATTGACGGATGGCGCGCTCATCAAATCGACGGGAAAATCAAAGACGCGAAATGGCGAACCCTGCGGCCGTGGCAAATCAGGAAAATTGTCGGCATCAAGATCAGTGTGCGCATTGGCATTGTTGCCGATCGGCTCATTCACGCCAGGCGGAATCCAACCCTCCGGACTCGCCATCGGATCCAGGCTGGAAGTAGTCAGAAGCACACGCGAGACCACCGCCGGCTGGACGCCGTTTGGCGCCGCCGGGCCGGGCGTCATCGGCGCCGGACTGTCATCAGTCCAGACTCGAAACGTGGCGTCCTCGGCAGCGCCACTGCGCCCAAGCGCATGGCGAGACAAGAGCGCCCCTGATTCTGCATCGACAATGATTTCATACCGCTCATTCTGGCCGGCCGGTGAAATATGCACCAAGTATGCGGGCCGAATGATCGACTCGGAGACTGGGAAATAGACGCGTTCGACCTCTGAGACTCCAGCAACGTGCGGACGCGCGTCGAAGAGCGCGGCGCCGCGCCCGTTTGTTCGATCCAATTTGGTGGCGTTCATCTCCTCTACAGGCACTGTGTCAGAATGCAATGCCGCGCTACGGAGCGCATCGAATTCCGACAGTCGATGTAAACTGACCGCCTGGGGGGTGGAGTCGACTGGTAGGAGTCGACTGCCGATGGAGATTAATTCTCCCTGACGTGTGAAATTCGCTCGCAAGTCACATCCGATGAGAGGGGCGCCATTGATGACCTGTTGCAACCAGATCGTGCGGACCCCATTGTGCGTTGTCACGGCGTCTCGCGCAACAATCGTCGACTGAAGGACATCGCCATCCACGCCAAAAAGGACGCTGTGTCGATCAAGATAATTTCGAACGATGGCGCGATTTGATTCATCGCCAACGCGAGGTTGTGTCAGTCTACGTCCAAGCGAACCAAGAAAATCCGGTGTTCCCCAAATCGAGTTGTAATCAATGCGCGCGACTGGAAATCGTTGAACAATGTCGCTGCCGAGCTTCTCTCGCGCTGCTTGCCGGTTTGATTCGAGTCTCTCCGTTCGCAATTGCCCGACTGTTGGGTTGTCAATTCGAATATCGAAATCTGGAAGCGACGCAAGAGTTCCTGCCTGAAAAGCAAGGTGCAGGACGCACGCCACCATGAAGGCCGTCAAGGAACAGCGCGAGAGCGGCTTTGAAACAGCAGAATTCATTTGGAAATCCCTTGAGATAGATTCAGCCCCAATTCGCCAAGAGCGTTGCAAGATCTGAGCCGTTCACTTGACCATCAGCGTTCAGGTCTGCGGAACACGACGCCGGAGGAGCATCACAAGGCCCCCATTGCGCGAGAAGCGCGGCCAAATCCGAACCGTTGATGACGCCGTCCCCGTTGAAGTCGCCAGTGGAGGCAAACGCAATGCCCATCATGGTCGGCTCGACCAAGAGGAATGCGTTTACTCCGGTGGGCACGCCGATGATCTGCACTTGATCAAATGTTCCGCTGAGCCCGTTTGTTGCTGTCAAGAACCAAAGCGGTGGTCCGCCGCCAACCGGCGCATCGAGCAGTCGTAATTCGAGTCGCCCGCCACGCACAATGGCGCCGTTGACATCGAGGAGATCGATTTCTGCAGTCGAACCCTGGATCTCGATTTCCAGCATCGAATCAGATTGAAGCGACACATCTCCAACCACGGAAAGCACACCGACAGAATCACCCGGAGTCATGTCTCCGTCTACAACAGTCACTGATGCGTTTATCACTCCTTCGCCCTCTACGACACCGCCCTGAACCACAATGTTTGGCGCTGTGATGCTTGCGCTATCAAGAAGGGTCAGTTTGACGGTTTGGCCGATTTCAGGCTGTTCAAGAATCACGTCGCCATTTGACTGCACGGAGCTTTGAGCGCCACTCAATTCGAGCGTCGCTGATCGTGGGCCAAGCACGATTCCATCGGAATCCAAGTGCCCACCGTCGGTGACAGTCGTCGTTCCGGACTCAATCAAAAGTGATGACGTCAGTGAGACCATTGAGTCCATGTCATTGACAGAGAGGGTTCCAACCCCATTGCCAAGAGCTGCACCGCTGCCGAGCGACATTGAGTCAGCGCTGAGCAGGGCGCCTTGCTGCACGAGGATGCTTCCATCACCGCCAAACCGCCCGGCTGTGACCTCGCCATCGCCGATCAAGGCGCCGCTCGCGCCGCTGATAGTCAGGATTCCGTTGTAGTAGGCCCCGACCCGAGCGGTCTCATTCGAATTTGAGCAAAGAACATCCCCGTCGAAGATGTTCAAAGCCGTTTGGTTTCCAGGCGAACCTTCGACTTCGAGAGTTCGAAAACCTGACGAAGATTGAAGCGACAACGTCGCTGCTGACAGATCGAGCGAGACGTCCGCGCCATCCGTGGCCTGCAAGGCGACTGCGGCCGCGGGATTCGGTGACTCGACGGTGTATGGGCCCGATTCCTGCGGCGGAAAAACCACACGACTTGAACTGGTCGGAACACTCCCCTGGCTCCAGTTTTCCGGCGTCGCGAAGAGGCCGTCGCCAGCGGCCCAAGCGACATCGACGGGGTCCGTGATCAAGAATTTGACGACTGCTGAATTGAAGTCCGGAAGAAAGAGTGTCGCCATCACCTGCGACACATCGGATTGGCCTTCCAAATCGAGCTTCACAATTGAGTGCAATTCGACATTTTCAACAGGTACGTACTCCGTCCCGTCGCCCGAGACATCGAAGTACTGATTTCCTTTGACAATCTGTTGGATAACGTCCGTCGGATAGCGAACGAAAACACCATTTGAATCAAACGACGGTGTTCCGAGGCTCGCCTGGAATGCAAGCCGTTCGGCTTCGTCGATGTCAGCGATTGTAAACGTCCGAAAGAAGAGATTGTCGGGCCCGGGCGCCACATCGCGCTCACGTGAAACCACCGTGATGCCTGATCCAGCGTCTTCGAACAACACACGATCGGTCTGAGACGAGATTCCCGGGCCGGTAATGAAGGCTTCGAAAACGAATCGACCGCTGTCGCCAAACGCGAATCCGCTGGCGAAATCTTCAATGACAACGCCGGGGTCCATTCCGGGGATCTGCGTGCTTTCGCGCGCAATAAGTTCGAGAGTTCCAGATCGGTCACTCCAAAAACCTTGATCTTGGTCAGTCGTCACTCCTGGCCCAAAGATGTCCGCGTAGAACACGATTGAGCCATCGCGATTCACAAATGGCTGCCGCAAGACTGAAAAAACGAAGCCCGGCTGAACCCCGGGCGCCGGCGAGCCTCCCCGCAGCAGGAGTTCGAGCGAGCCGCCGCGGTCCGACCACATGCCTTGCGCGTTGAACTGATTTAAACCCGGCCCTGTAAGCCCAGCCGCGAAGGCAATGGAACCACTTTCATCCATTCGAAAACTGGGTATTGACGTGAACTCAACACCGGCTGGCACATCCGGCGCCTGCATACCCGGAAGCGCGATGGACGCCAGTGTGCCGTTGATTGACTTAAAGATTCCAAAAGCCGTTTGCTCAAGATCGACGAATTCGCCGGCAAATGCCACTCCGCTGTCGTCAGCGAATTGATTCCGAATGAAAAGCGTGAAGTTTGCGGCCGGGTCAGCACCGGGCGGATTCGCGCCCTCTCTGGCCACCAACGCAAGTCCATTGCTGTCGTAGAACCAGACTGTTCGTTCGTCCGTTGGATTGATTAAGGGGCCGTCCAATTGTGCATAAAAGGACAGTTCACCAAGATTGTTGATTCGCAGGTTGCCCGAAATGTCACTTGACGTATCTGAAATCCCCGTCAACGTCACGCTTGGCGCGAATCCTGGCGCATGATCGCCGTGGCGCACAATAAGACTGAGATCGCCTGAGACATCCGACCAAAGACCCAGATCGGTGTCACCGGTCACGGTGGGGCCGCCGATGCGGCCGCGAAATCCAACCTGACCAAGACTGTTCGACACCACTTGGTCTAGCGTCGTGAAAACAATTCCGGGTCCGGTTCCAGGCGCCTGTTCAGCATTTGTTCTGGCAATGACAGATGCGGAAATATTTGGCGCCGCCGGGTCAGCAAATGCATCGAATCCGGAACCGCCAAAAGAAGCACCGATGGCGATGACAAGCGCATTGCGCAGATAAGGGAACGAACTGTTCAGAATCATCGATTTACCTCTCTTTTACCGAGCGTAACACAGCCACCCATTGGCAGGAAATCAAATTCTCGAGCAAGGAGTTAGTGCGTGCTCACTATACGGCGAGGCCTGGTGAGAACCCCATATTGCCGAGACAGAGCCAGTTCAATTTCGGTTTTTTGGATTTTGTATGAATTGCCATCGGGCCGGCGCAATGCTGAGAGTTTCATGCGACCGCGAGATTCAGGCTCAAAATTGATGCTTGATTCGATGAATCTCAAACCTTCGGCCATGCGTTTCGATCGAAACGCAGTACTTGTTCGACAGAGATGATCTGCGAGCAATCACGATAGAACCAGTTGATCAAGCTGCATGTTGCAATCGCACAGGATGGTCTCGATCGTTTCTTCGGTCCATTCCCACAACAACCATTCCCTCAAGCTCAAGTGATACGAGTGCTTTTCGCACTGCTGTGCGCGTGGCGCCTGTGAGTCTCGTGAGCGCGGATTCAGATGGCGCAGTGTTTTCCGGGAAATCCAAACGCAGGCTCTCGATGACGCTAACGCGAAGATCGCCTTTGCGAATAATTCGCTCTCTGAAATCCGGATTCCGCTTGAGCAACCAACCAACAGGCCGCAGTGCGTCAAACTTCGGTGTGACGAGAGAAGCCCACAATCCCCAGCGCTTTGAGATTTCTGACGCTCGGCGTTTGGCGATTTGTGCAAGCGCTCCCCCATCGCGTTGAATAACGGCTAAAGGCTGAGGCTTTCCGATACCCGCGCAAACTTCGGAGACGATCAGTAGATCTCGCGAGGCGCCATTCGCAACTGCTTCTTCGATGATCAAACCGAGCACCGCCTGAAACTCCTGTTCAAGTTCTTCGAGGGCAAGACGCTTGAGCCGATGCCGCGCTACGAACTGCCCGTACGAGACCAGCCACGTCACGGACAACGGGAGTAGACGCGAGTTCTCATGGCATTGACGCGCCGTACGAAGGAACAGTCGCTCTAAATCAGGGGACTCGCCGCTCGGTTCGCAGGCGAAGAGGACTCCGACCTGAGCCCAATCAGGTTCCAAGTTGCCAGGGCGTTCTGCGGCCATTCGTTTACTCGAATCAATCTTGAGGATTCACGATGCTCTTCAGCAAGATTGCGGTCCAAAGCAAAGTTGAATCCGAGTCTCCCGTCATGTTGACCGCCTCAGCAAATTGAGAGTTTCTCAGTAGCGACGGCCATATGACACCGCAAGTATACAGATCGATTTGGCACGCGGTGGCCTACTGGCGTCCGAGATCGAAAGAGCAAGCCGAGCGACGTAGCCCCAGGCTGCGAATTGGTACTCGGTTTGGAAATGAGGAGTGGGCCTTTGCTGGATGCGGGCCGGCGACCAACAAATCCTGGGGCCGGATCCGAAATTGGGCCCAAGTGCGTTGAGGCTGGCTTTTCCGATTCCGGATCCATTCGTTCCAGCTCGAATGAATCGTCGTTCAAGGCTGGCGCTATTCACCTGCGAGCAGCTTGCGAACGGCCTCCGCGCGTTCCTGGTCCGAGAGAGGCAAACGCTCCAGCATCGCCATGGCGTCCACAAGCGCGCCGCTTTTTGCGCCGCGCGAATCAGAAACTTCACTCTTCCCCGGGGAAAACTGCTGTTGTTCAGACCCACTTGGGGTCACTTTTTCATTCGGCAGCGACGTGCAAACTTCTGCGTCGCTGCTTATTGCGCCTTTATTTTCAAACACTTACACGAATTCTCCGGCGATCATTTCTTTACCGACGATTTCGAGCGTTCGGCAGGGCTTGGTTTTTCATTGCCGCTCGGTCAGCGCCGATGCCACGAAGGTCGGCACGTCTTCGGATGCCCACCTCCACGGCAATCTTTGGAGACGCCTCGTCACGAATAACTTTGAGTCTCGGGGCCACGGCGGCGATCAAGGAGAAGCCTCGTCTCCGGCGTCATGCGCTCTGCCAATTGACTCTCTGATGAATTCGTCAGTTGCCTTGGGTCGCCAAATTCCATGTCATGATGTCGTTCCCTTATCAATCTTACGATTCATTTTGAATTATCTCATAGCCCCCTTGTAGAGTGAACGTCACAAACGCTCCCCAAGGCATGCATGGGACAAAAGCAACATCAATCAGTGAAGCGGTCCAACACCGACGGTTCCAATGACCACATTGGCGCCGCTGATGATTCTGCTCCGTTCTTCGACATCAAAGATTGCCCCACGGTCGGCAGGCTTGAACCGGGCGCCATGGTCGGGCGATATCGCATTGTTGGCGAGATCGGTTCGGGCGGGATGGGAATTGTCTACGAAGCCGTTCGCGAAGATCTCCAGCGGCCCGTTGCGCTCAAGACCCTTCTCGCAAGCGCCCGCGCCGGAAGCGCTGATCGCCTGCGCCGTGAAGCTGAAACACTTGCGCGCCTGGATCATCACGGAATCGCGGCGGTGATTGACGCCTTCACTGAAAGCGACCGCTTTTGGATTGTCATGGAATTGGTGAATGGGCGACCGATCACTGAATCATCGTCCGAGCGATCGGTGCGGGTCGCCTTGCGGTTGTTCCTCGAAGTGTGCCGCGCCGTCGATCACGCGCACTTGCGCGGCGTGGTGCATCGCGATCTGAAACCGGCAAATATTCTGGTTGATACCGACAATCGGCCGATCGTGCTGGACTTCGGCCTTGCGCGACTGGTGGAGGAGGGCGCCGACGAGCGCGTCACCCAAACAGGTCAATTTGTCGGCACATTGGCGTACATGAGTCCGGAGCAGACCACGGGCCAGGACGCGGCGATTGATGTGCGCTCGGATGTCTATTCGCTTGGCGTCGTGCTGTATGAAATGCTCACGAGGGCGCTACCGATCGAAGTGCCGACGGGGTCGCTGGTCCGGGCAGCACGCGCGATCGAACATGCCCAGCCCATGGTTCCGAGCCGGCACAATGCCGCGCTCAGAGGCGACATCGATCAGATCCTCCTCAAGACATTGGAGAAATCACCCAGCCGCCGATACGAATCCGCAGGAGCGCTGGCGCAAGACATCGAACGCCACCTGGAGCATCGGCCGATTGAAGCGCGGCCGCCGACGCCGCTGTATCGAGCTTCGCGCTATGTGCGCCGGCATCGGGCGCTGGTGTTCGGCGCCGGCGCCACGATTTTCGCACTCATGATTGGACTCGTGATTGCAACGACGCAAGTGATTCGTGCGCGTGATGCGGAACGCCGAGCGACCGAGCGATTCAATGACGTGCGCTCGCTGGCGAATACTGTGATCTTTGATCTTCATGACGCCATCGCGGACCTGCCTGGCGGAACGGCGGCACGAGCGATGCTGGTGGAAAACGCACTTCAGTACATGGACCGGCTGGCGAACGATCCGCCTGCGGACGATCCGATGTTCCGGTTAGAGCTCGCGCGTTCATTCGTTCAACTCGGCGCCGCGTTGTATGGATACGGTGGAGTTGGACTTGGCCGGTCGGACGAGGCGCATGCGGCCTTTTCGCGTGCGCTTGAAGTGCTGGAGGCGCACGAGCACGATCCTGCGTGGCTGTCAATCAAGGGTGTTCGCGTTTTGGCCCAAGCCGTTCGCGGCGAGCGGCAATCGCGAACGAACGACGAGAGCGGTGAACATATCTATGCGACTCGTAACCCCGCAATGATCCGAGAGGCGGCGTTGTGGCGCCGAATCGTGGACTCACCGGAGGCGACCGATGCGGATCGCATCGCGCTAGCGGTCATCAATGCAGGACAGGCCCAGTATGCGTTCGCGCTCTCAAGCGCCAAGAACGCCATGGAGTTTTTCCAGGACGCCTGGCGCACGTTGGATTCACTCGATGATCCCACCACATACGAAGCACGCACCGCAAAAGCTGACCTTGCGAGCGATCAGGGGCGCGCGCTACGCCTGCATGATCGTTCCGGTGAGGCGATCCCATATCTGGACCGTGCGATAGCTGGATACCGCGAACTCTTTCACCGTGATTCTGATGATCGTCGAATTCTCAGTCGGCTGAGTAGCGCTTTGGCGTCGCGGTCTTTGGCTGGGGCGTCGCGAGGCGAGCCGCAGACGGAGGCAATGGCCGATGAGGCTGTGCGCCTGGCCCGTCAACTGTGTGAAATGGATCCGACGGATCGCCGCGCTATTCGGCGTCTTGAGGTTGTTCTCGCGTGGACCGGACGCGCCCTGACGCAAATGGCGCAGAACGCTGATATCGCGCCGTCGGAGCGCCGCCGGTTGTATCGCCGGAGTCTCGCCATGACGAAGGAAGCGCTCGGATTGGTGATTCAGCGTCGCGAGCGCGGCGAGCTACCGGAGTGGGAAAGCCACTACCCGGCGGAGATGACGGAAGACATCCGTCAAACGGAAGCGGCGCTCTCTGCGATCGACGGCTGAAAAAGTCGGTGATTTGAAAAGAACACATTCGCAGCGCAAAAGCGACTCTCCAAAATCCTTGTCCAAGTGAGCAGAGATCGCGTCCGGCCGATTGAGGGCGCTTTGCGCTTGCTCGGTGTTGTGGAGACACCGAGTTTTCGAAATCAAAGGACGAATGCCACTCAAACAGAGGGGCACAAGGAGGACAAAATTGAAAGTCACATTTTTTTCGTTGAAGTGCCTCGACTCAACGTTGGCGAGTGCGAGTGTATTGGCGTTCAGTGTCTCCATCGCGAGCGCCGGAACAGGCCAATTCGGCGGATTTGGATCCCTCACGACAATTTTCGCAAACAGCGGAGGAAATGGCCCGAGTGACATCACTCAGGCAGATCTTGACGGCGACGGGCGCCTTGATCTCATCTCCGTCGGAGGGGGCAGCATCGAGCTCTTTTTCGGCGACGGAGGGGGCGGCTTTACGCACAATGTGATTTCAATCAATGGGGCCGGTGAAGGTGTTGTCATCGGCGACTTCAATGGGGATGGGAACGCTGATATTGCGGCGAGTCGAAGAGGCCTCAGTGATGTAGCAGTCCTGATCAACGATGGCTCGGGCGCATTCTCTCAGGCGTTTTTTGGTGTTGGGGCTGGTCCAAGCGATATCGCGCAACTCGATATCGATGGCGACGGCGACGTCGACCTCATCGTCGTTAATGAGAACGCATCCGCACTGACCGTTCTATGGAATGACGGGACGGGTCAATTCAATACGTCTGAGTCCATACCATCGGGCGGGTCGAGCCCTCGCGGCATTGATAGCGCGGACCTCGACGGCGATGGTCACCCAGACTTTGTCACCACGACCGTTGACAACAATTCAATCCATGTGCATTTGAATGATGGGAATGGCGGGTTCGATCTTGTGTCATCACACGCGGCGCCAACAAGTCCATGGGAAGTCATTCTCAAGGACTTTGATTCCGATGGAGATATGGATATCGCTAGCGTGTCGCGAAGCGGCGGACAAGCTGCGAGGATCTGGCTCAATGACGGGAACGGCGCATTCGCCCAGAATCAGACCGTGCCGCTCGGTGATTGGTCGGAGGATGTGGTCGCCGCCGATCTCGATGGCGATGGCGACATCGATCTCGCGGCGGCGCTCATCAATACAGGTCAAGCGGCCGTCATTCTCCTCAACAATGGAACGGGAAGCTTCACCGCTCTCTCTCCGACTTCGATGGGCGGATCTGTCAATTGTGTCGCTCTTGCAGACATTGATGGAAACGGCTCGCCGGATCTAATCGCAGGCCTGCGCTCTTCCGGACGAGTCTCCTACCGTTCGAATCTGACGGATGTCATCCCCCCTGGCGCGTTTGCGCTTCTCACTCCACAAAACAAGATGGCAGGTTTAGCCTTGCCCGAATCACTCGCGTCATGGGACCTCGACGCCGCGTTTCGCTGGACGCGTGCGAACGGCTTCACGGTTGACTACGAAATCGCGATCGCGACTGATTTCGGCATGACCAATGTCGTCGCGGGCGCTGGCGATCTGGCCGAGCGCACTTTCGCGATGCCGCTTGGTGTGCTTGAGGCCGCAACCACGTATTACTGGAGCGTCACGGCGACCAACCAGGCAGGCGTCACCATCGCATCACCTGAAGTCGCATCATTTACAACCGGAGCGCCAGCCGACTTCAACGGCGACGGCGTGGTCAACGGGGCTGACCTCGCCTCGCTGCTGGCGAGCTGGGGAATTGTCGAATGAGCCGCGCGATGGTGCGGGGTGTGGGGGGCAAAGTGTTCGATTTTTTTGCTTCAAAAGAATCGACGGATCGTGACGGAACTCTTCTCCTCGCGTTGGTGAAGGGGAGGCCCGCGTGAGGCTGCTGCTCCCGCGCGGGTGACTCCGTGGCAGAGGGCCGGTTTCTTGCCGCGATCGCGGACCGGCCCTCTGCTTATTTAGATTCTCATGTGAGCCGCGCCATTACAATTTGCGGCTGCCCCAGATCTTTGGTCGGAGTTGCAACCGTGGATCAGGCCCCGCTTCGCCATGAGATTGAGCCGGACTCGCCAGCGGATCGGTTCCCCACGACGCAGGTGACGCTCTTGTCACGCCTGGCGCGCTCGGGGCCGGACCAACTGCAACAGGCGCATCGGCACATCATGGCGGTCTACGCCGAGCCGCTGGCGGCGTATGTCGGCACATCGCGATTCCGTGATCTGGGTGAACCGGTGGAACTGGTGTCCGGCTTCTTTGCGGATCGGCTGGGAAAAGAGCAGTTCCTGGCGACGTGGCTGGACTCCGCACAACCGCTGCGGCTGTGGTTGATCGGCGCTTTTCGGAACTACTGCCGCGAACGGATTCGAGAACGGGCGCGTTGGCGACGCCGCGCCTTTCGCGCCACCGAATCCGAAGTCGAGGAACGGACCGCCGAGCATCTCTTCAATCAACATGCGGCGGTCGCGGTGGTCCGCCGAGCGCTCGTCATCGCTGAGGACGGCTGCGAACGTGATGACTTGCGCGAACATTGGCGCGTGTTCACGTTGCGGCGCCTGCGCGACCGGTCCATCCGGGACGTCGCGGCGTCAACGGGGTTCAGTGAAAGTCGCGTCGTTGTCATGGAGCGCACTGCAGCGAATCGAGTGCGCGACGCGATTCGCGGGCTGCTGGCTTGGGATGGCGGCAGCCCGACGGAGATTGAGCTGGAGATTCAAGCATTAAAGGAGTCACTGCGCCCATGACGTTGCACAACCACCAACTTTCCGATTCATCATGCCGCATGGATGACGCGTCTCGCGCACTCACACCATCGCAAGCAATGGATCTGTTGTCGCTGGGCGCGGCAGGCCCGGCGCGCCCCGTCGACCTTGTCATTGAACGATTGGCTCGAACCAACGGCGCTGCATCAATTGCGAAAGCCGTGGCTGCTGCGTTCGACCTTGAGATTGATCAGATTCTTGACGACCGCGCCTCGCTTGTGTCGTTGCGATCGGCCAAAGATCAGGCAAAGCGGCAAATCGAGGCGAATGGCAACGACGTTGTCGCCGTCGCTTTGTACTTTCTGGCGGTCAGCGCCGGGCTCGCATATCACAACGTCAATCTCAGTTCGCGCGCTGGCGATGAATTGCTCGAAGCCATCATTGATCTGGGCGAAGCGAGCCCCGCGCCATGGCGCGCCATGTTCCGCACAGCGGCCATACATCTGGCTGATTTGTCGAGCGCCTCGAACTGAACTGCGGCGATTCGCGCCGACGACTGCGAATCGACGGTCAATTGGCATCTTTGCTGCGTGCTTTGCTCGGCGTGGCCACCATAATGGCCTAGGCGGATGTAACCTCATGCTTGAAGGCAAGGTGCAGATCAGACCTTGTAAAACTACGTAAGTCGGTAAGCTCATCGACCGGCGAGATCGAGTGAGATTCACTAGGCTTATCGTCATCAAGGGGTGACTGCCCTTCATGTCGGACGCGGCCCCCTTTCGGACATGTCCCGACGTGTGTATTCGGTCATGATTCCATGGTGTCCGGCCGTCGAGCCGCGACACGGGGTAACAAACGCATGATGAATGTCCTGTTTAGCAATGGCGCCGCATGGTTCACCGTGCCGGCCATCCTCGGCACGCTGTTGTTCGCGTTGCGCGTGGTGTTGATGCTCATTGGCGGCGATGCGGATGGCGGCGACGCCGATTTTGACCTTGCCGATGGCGACATCGAACTCACGGATTCAGGTCATGCGTTCGAGGTGCTCTCCATCCAGAGCCTTGCTGCCTTTTTCATGGGCTTCGGTTGGGCGGGGTTCGCGGCGAGCGAAGGCTTCAATTGGCCGCTGGCGTCCAGCATTCTGATTGGCGTGCTGTTCGGCGCGTTCCTGGTCTGGGTGCTCGCGCTGATGCTCAAAGCAATTCACGATCTGCAATCGAGCGGCAACGTTTCGATTCGCGGCGCGCAAGGGCTCGAAGGCGATGTGTACACACGCATCCCCGAGAAAGGCGCGGGGCGCGGTCAGGTGCGGCTGATTATTCAAGGTCGTCAACGGATGTACACCGCCTTCACCGAGGGCGACACCATTGAGAGCGGCACGCGCATTCGTGTGGTTCAAGTGAACGACGACAACACCGTCACCGTCGCGCGCGTCTGACGGATTGATTCAAGAAAAGGAGCGGCGTTGATGAATCGACTTCTGCTGGCCCAAAGTGCGGCGGGCGATGGAAATCCGTGGCTGATACTGATTCCCCTCGGCGCGCTCGGGCTGCTGCTGCTGTTCGGGCTGTTGTACCTGACGTCGCGCTACAAGCGATGCCCCAGCAACCGCGTGCTCGTGATCTTCGGCCGCGTCGGCACGAACCGCGCTGCACGCTGCCATCACGGCGGCGGCGCCATGGTGTGGCCGCTGATTCAGGACTACGCCTTCCTCAGCCTCGAGCCGATGGTCATTGACATTCCGCTCGAAGGCGCGCTTTCGCTGAACAACATTCGCGTCAACGTTCCTGCGACGTTCACGGTTGGCATCTCCACCGATCCGGTGCTGATGAACAACGCCGCGGAACGACTCTTGATGTTGGATGACCGCAAGATCCGCGATCAGGCGCAGGACATCATTCTCGGCCAGCTTCGTCTCGTCATCGCGACTTTGTCGATCGAAGAGATCAACAAGGATCGCGAGAAGTTCATGGCGCTGATCAACGAAAACGTCGCGCAGGAAGTGAACAAGATCGGTCTCGACCTGATCAACGTGAACATCCGCGACATCACGGACGAGAGCGGGTACATCTCGGCGATCGGCAAGCGAGCCGCAGCGGAAGCCATCAACCGGGCCAAAGTGGAAGTGGCACAGCAGCTTCGCGAGGGTGACGTCGGCGAAGCGGTCGCTGATCGTGAACGCAACGTGCGCGTCGCCGAGGAAATCGCGACCTCGATCGAAGGCAAGAAGCAGGCGGAACGCAGTCAGCGCGTGGCGATCGCCGCGTTTGAAGCCGAGGCGGTGGTTGGCGAAGTCAGCTCCAAGCGCGACCAAGAAATCGCCACGGCGGAACGTGAGGCGGAAACGGTCGCGGCGCAGAAGCGCGCCGAACAGGGCCAGCGCATCGCCGTTGCGACGGCCGAAGCCCGCGCGATCGAGGGTGAGAACAAATCGCAGGAAGAAATCGCGCAGTACAACGCCAACCTTGCGGAAGTGCGTGCCTCGGCGAGTCAGCGAGCTGGCGTGGCATCCGCCAAAGCGGACGAACTTATTCTGCAAGCGGAGCGCGAGCGAGAGCTGGCGCGCCTTTCGAAAGAGCAATTGGCGCCGCAGGAAATTGAGAAGCGGCGCATTGAGATCGCGGCTGAAGCGGAAGCCGAGCGCACACGGCGCGAGGCGAAAGGCGATGCGGACGCGATCCTCGCCAAGTACATGGCCGAAGCGGAGGGCATCCAGAAGGTGCTCGAAGCCAAGGCGCAGGGCTATCAGCGCCTGATCACCGCGTGCGGCGAGAACATCCACGTCGCGCCGACGCTGCTGCTGATCGAAAAACTCCCAGAGATCGTCGCTGAGCAGGTGAAGGCGATTCAGAATCTGAAGATCGACAAGATCACGGTGTGGGATTCCGGCGGTGGCAACACCGGTGACGGAGCACAGGGCGCGACGGCGGGATTCCTGTCCGGCCTCATTGGCTCTTTGCCAGCCGTCCATGATCTGGCGGAGCAGGCCGGGATCGATCTGCCGCCGGCGTTTGGGAAGGTCCGCCCGGTTCGATCCGAGGTCCGAAAGAAAGAATCCGGCACGGAGCCAACATCCGAAGGCCGCGATGGCAGGAGCCATTGAACCCGATTCTTGTGGTTGAATCGTCAATCTGAACCGGCCGGGCGAACAACGTCCGGCTGGTTCTCGTTGTAGTTTCGGCGCTGGGACCGGCGGTTGGTCCAAGGTCGTCCGGAAATCGGTCGATTGGTAGTGAAGCGAGCCGCGCCGAAGCGGCGACGCCACAGTCTCGATGGTCAGCACACCTGGTGGGAGTTTGTGATGAAGAGCGGCAGGATGAATTTCGTTCTGGGCATGACGGTCGGCGGCATTCTCATGGGTGGCGGCATGCTGCTCGGAGGGATGACCCAGCAGAGCGGCGGTGACGCCCAGTTCGGCAAACTTCGCGCTGAAGAAATCACGCTGACTGATTATCTCGGGCGCAAGGAGTTCATGAAATTCCGCGCCACTGAGATGGGCGGTCTGATCACGGTTCTTGATCGAAATGGCAAGGAAGTGCTCGCGATGGGTGTGGCGAGGCAAACAGCGCCAACGGGAAATTCGCAGAACGAAATTATTGAGAATGTGAAATACACGGGTGTCATGGACGTGAAGACGAGCGACAACGTGCTGCTGATGCGCCAAGGCGGCAATCAGTACGGCGGATTCAGCTCGATCAAGAACGCCCAAGGACGCGACGTGGTGACGATCACGTCACGTGAGGACGGGAACGGCATCGTTGGCGCGCACGATCGCGGCGGCACCGTTGTTGGAATCATGATCGGTCTGCCCGAAGGCGGCGTGTTCCAGAGCCAGGACCGGCGCGGCAACGTGCTCGGCCGCATTCCCGGCTGATCCAGTCGCTCACTCAGAGCTTGTGCTTGGGCGGCCATGTCCAGGCCGGGCCGTTTTTCTGTTCGTAGCGGTCCCACAATTCAATCCAGTAACTGCGGAATCGGTGTTCGCCGAATTGCTCGTAGTGCGCGCGCACTTGCTTCTCCACTTCGCGATCAGTTCCTTCGAATCCCAGCGCCTCGCGACCGTGTTTGATGGTTTCGGTGTCGATCGCGAGAAAGCCGTATCGACCGAGGAGCTGCATCATGTTGCCGGCGGCATACGGGCCGATGCCGGGAAGCTTGAGCAGCGCTTTATGCACGACTTCGTCCGGGTTTGAAGAATCTTCAAACCATGCGGCGTCGATCTCACCGGAGACCGCCATCTTCGCGAGCTGAATGAGGCGCACGTCGCGATAGCCAACGCCGCACCGGGAGCGCAGTGTTTGGGCGCGCTTGCGCGCGAGTTGTTCCGGTGATGGGAATGCGGGCGCCACCACCTCGCACAGCCGCCGATTCATGTTGACCGTGCTTGGCCAGGTGACGTTGCAACTGGTGACCGTTTTGACCAGATCTTCGAAGAATGTGGGGCTGCGGAAGATGCGGGCGCGTCCGGATTTCTTCCAGCGCGCATCGACGCGGTGAAACGCCGCGACGCCTTCATCATCCAGGCGCAGCATCCGCGTGACCAACGCCTTGGCCTCACGGCGCTCACCTGCTGAGAGCGCGCGATCGCACTTCAATTGCAGTGCGGCGCCCTTCTTGTCGTCCGGCTGCGCGATCGTCATCGTCAAGACGCCGCCCGAAAGCGACAGAACACGCGTGAGCGTCAATGACTCCGGCGACCAGTGATTCGGCGCCAGATGAAAATATCCGTACGAACAAACATCGCGCTTGAGCAGGAAATCACCGGGCGGCGTGATCGAGACGCGAGAGCCCACGGCGCTCAAACTCCGGCGAGCCGGCCGGTGGGCAAGAGGTTTGCCGCAATGTTGACGCACAGCCGGTCTGCGAGGCGCGCAAACGCCGCGTACTGATTTTCGACCTGCTGATCGATCTCGTCCTCGGTGTAGCCGGCCCGGTGCAGATCATCGCGTGCGGAATTGACGAGCTTGCGAATGATCGGCTGATCCGCTTCGAAGTGATATTGAAATCCGTACGTGCGCATGCCGACCTTGAACGCCTGGACCTTGCAGCGTTTGCTCGAGGCGAGCGGCACGGCGCCTTCGGGGAGCTTGGTGATTTCCTGCCCGTGATGGCAGAACTGCATCGAATCCCACGAGATGCCGGCCAGCAATGTTTCGGTTTGACCGGTCGGTCCGAGCTTGACGGAATGGAAGCCGATCTCCGGCTGATCCATCGGGCTCACTTCGCCGCCGAGCGCCGCCGCGACAAGTTGAGCGCCGAGGCAGACACCGACGACTGGAATTGATCGCTCGTGCGCCTCGCGCAAGAATTCCAATTCGCGCGCCATCCACGGCGCTTTGTCTTCCGGGTCGCCGACACTCTGCGGCCCGCCAAGCGAAATCACGCCGGACACGTTGTCGAAGTCCGGCGGGACTGAATCGCCTTCGTGCAACATTCGGATATCAAGCCGGTGCGCGTGATCGCGCAGTGTGACGCCTAATCGCCCCGGAACGCCGATGTCGTGATGCTGAAAAACGATGATCGCCATGGACGCACAATACCCGGAAGGACGCTCTTTGGTGGTCGCGGCTCAGCCAAGCCGGAACATGGCGATGGTGGCGTCGTGCCCCGCGAAGTAGTCCTGCCGGAACTGGACAGCGGGCGTCTTGGTGAGCGCCCAATCGAGCAACCGGATGGTATTGAAACGTCGCGCCGGCGCGGCGTCCTTGGCGAGGAGTTTGGGCACGGCGCGGTCGCTCAGGAAATTGAATAGGACGCCCTCGGTCGCCGCGGCCCAGGCACGCTCCAGCACTTCGAGGGCGGCGTCCTCGTGCATCGTGTTCAGCGATCCCGAAAAAATGATGAGTTCGGCGCCGGGCCCTCCGGCGCGTTTCGTGAAGCGATCAAACGAATCCGTTTCGCCTGCAAAATCGCTGACAACAAACTCGGCCTCCGGGATGTTTCTGGTGCGCGACTGATCGATCATCTCGGGCATGGCGTCGAGGCCGATGTATCGGCCGTATTGCACGCCGCGCTCGTTGAGGTGTTCGGCCATTCCGCCAAGCCCGCTGCCGGCGTCAACAATGACACGGCCGGTGAAATCCGTCATCTCCATCATGATGTCGAATCGCGCGAGCTGCATGTCGCGATTCTTCCAGCCCGTCGCTTCAAATGAAGCGCCGTGCGATGCAAGGGCTGCGCGGTACGGGGCCAAATACGACGGCGCTGCATCGTCAGCGGAGGATTCACGGGGAGCGGAACTCATGTGGCCATGGTATCGCGGCTGCGCCCGCGCGCGATGATCCAGAACGGGATGCTGACGGCGAGCGGCGCCAGAGCCGCAATCCATTCGATGGAGTTCATCCGTGCAGTTAAACCGCTGGGCGACTCAATGAATTCGACGGACGCGGTGATCGGCGAAAGCAGCGAGAGCCACTCGGGAAGCGCCACACCGAATCGCCCCGCGCTCATGAGCGCCAGCGGCGCTCCAGCAACGACCAGCACCACGACAAGCATCCATCCGGCTCGCCCCCAACCCGGCACGCGCGAAACAGCGCTGGCGATGATGGCGCCAACCAGCGTGCTCCATGTGAAAAACAAGGTGGCGATGCCAAAGGCGACGCTCCACGGCCAAAGCCCGAGCCACGGCAATGGATGAATCGTGGCGCCGCCGGGAAGCACGGTCATCGGCCAGATCACCGCTTGCGCGAGCAGCGCGACGACGATCACATCCGCCAGCGCCGCAGTGATGGGCCGGCGCGGCGACGCCTGACTCAAACGCGTGAGCGGCCAGATAACCACCACGCCAATGGCGACCAATGCAAGCAACGTGCGCGACGCCGCCTGAAATGTTGCAGCGCTGGGATTGCCGATCGCCGGCGCGGAGAAGATCGTCAGCATCGCGCTGGCGAGAAAATAAATCGATAGGAGCAGCGCAAAAATGCGCGGCTCACCACGACGATGCGCCCAGCGATCATCGGTTGCGTTGGACGGGCGAACGCCTTTGCGCTCCCCCAGCCCGCCGAGCAGACCCTCATCTGAGGAATCAAGCATGGGATCGAGAATTCCGTGATGTCGACGTGCGGGGTGATGCTCTTCCTCGCGCTTCGGAGCGCCGAATGATGCGCCGTCGCGCTCGCCCGCTGATTGATTGGCGTCGCCGCTCATGAGCCGGCGGATTCGTCAATCAGCACCACACTGGTGTGAATTTCAACGGGCGGGCGGTTGGCGCCGAGCCAACTCGGATCGGCAAAGAGATTTTCAAAGCGTTCCAGTTTGGCGCTGTCGGTCACTTCACCGGGTGCGCCGGCGCCGGGCGCGGCGCCCCACACGATGCGCCCTCCATTGGTCGTGATGATCGTCAACAACCCCTCAGAAACGTATCGGCTGACATCAATGGATTGCACGCTGCCGTACCGGCCGCTCTTTGTGCGAAGGAGGTCAAAGAGCTTGATCGCTGCCGGAATGTCGCCGCCGGGCCATGAAAGGCCATACCCAAGACCACCATCGCGCGCTCGCGGCGGGCCGGTGTATGTATTCAGAATGATCGGGAGCGAATCGGCGGCGCCAATGGGGTAACGCACGGGAAGCAATGAACCATCGCGAGCAACGAGATGATCCCAACCGCTGTAGCGCGCCACCGCCGCGGGCGAGCGCCAGGCGCCGTGAACATCCACCACTCCACCCGGTTTGCGCTGCAATGTCGGCGCTGTCTTGAACCAGCCGGTTTCGAAGAGCGCCACTTGTGTGCGTTCGAGTGATTCGAGATCGAATGGATCCGTTGTGAGATTCGCATGCGCCACCGCGCGGATGCGATCCTGCTCCGCGGCGTTGAGCCACGTGCCGTCGGTCTTGCCGCCGGAGAGTTTCGGCCAGTTGAACTCAAGCATCAGCGGATCGGCGCGGATCTCGCCGACGCGATTCTTCAGCGGACCAAGTCCAAACGCGACACCCGCAAGCCCACCAATGATCAGAGCGCCGAAGAGCGACCGATTCACCCAGCGACCGGCCGTTCCCAAGGAAAAAGACGGCAGCCGCGAAAGAAGGGTGGCTTCTTCCTTGATTTTCGCCGCCTTCTTTGATTTTGCCTTCGATTTCTTCTTGGCGCTCATACGCGAACCTCCTGACGCGCGTCTGCGAGCGCCATCTCCACCAGTCGTGCGCACAGCTCCGGCATTTCGAGCGGATCATTGGTGCGGGCCCGCGCCGCCATCGGCACGAGCGAGTGATCCGTGAATCCCGGCATCGTGTTCAGTTCAAGCAGCCACGGCGTGCCGGAACGATCCAGCATGTAATCCACGCGCGCCAGGTGGCGCACGCCAACCTGCCGCGCCAGCCGCAACGAATCTTCGAGGAGTTGCGGCGCCACACCGGCGGGTAGCTCCGGATTGATGAGATAGGTCGTGTCGTTGCGCGTGTATTTCGCTTCGTAATCGTACAACCCATCGGCCGGGATGATTTCGATAATCGGCAGCGCCTCATCGCCGAGAACACCGACCGTGAGTTCGCGCCCGTCAATGAGCGGCTCAACCATGCAAGTGCGTTCGGATCGCAACGAATCAGCACGGGCCGCTCGCCACTCATCGACCGTGCGGCAGATATGCAGCCCCACCGTCGAACCATCGCGAATTGGTTTGACGACAACCGGCAACGACAACGGGCACACGGAATCGTTCTCATCCAGCACGGCGGCGACCGCGGTGCGCACGCGGCACTGCTGTGCGATGAATTTCAGCGCGATCTTGTCCATCGACAGGCGCGCGGCGCGCGGACCGGAGCCAACATACGGGCGACCGTCCGCGACGAGGAGATCCTGCATCGGCCCGCCCTCGCCCCAAGCGCCGTGCAGGATCGGAACAATGACATCGCCGGGCAAGGCACGAAGCTGTTCGCGCGTCAATGTCTCAACGATGCGCTTTTCAACTTCGAAGCGTCCGCTCGCGGCAATGGCGTCAGCGACGGCTGTCGCGCCTGCGATGCTCACGTCGCGCTCTCCGCCGATTCCGCCTCCAAGCACCAGCGCCGTTGTCATCGTTCCTCCGTGAAGCTTTCCAAACGGCGTGTCGACGCCGCGCAACTGACTAATTCGATCCCTGACGCCGCCAGATGACGACTTCCGTATCCAGCGCGATCCCGCTGTGATCTTGCACGCGTTCGGCGACTTCTTCGATCAGGTGCAGGACATCTGCCGCACGAGCGCCGGGGTGGGTGATCATGAAGTTCCCGTGGACGCGCGACACTTCGGCGCCGCCAATGCGCATTCCTTTGCAGCCGGCGCGATCGATCAGCAAACCGGCGCTGATGCGCTCGCCGTTGCGTTCGGGATTGCGGAACACGCATCCCGCGCTCTTCTCAGCCATCGGCTGTGATTCTTTCTTGTATTTCATCACTTCCTTGAGGCGCGATCGTAGAGCCGTCGCATCGCCCGGCGTTAATTCAATGTCCACCTCGGTGATGATCAGTTTTTCCAAACCGCTGTGGCGATAGGCGAACGGAATTTCGTCGCGAAGTCGTTCAAACGGCTGGCCATCGAGCGCGACGCCGCGCACCGCGATCACGCTGGCGCTGATTTCACCGAACGCGCCGCCGGCGTTCATACGCACCGCGCCGCCGACCGTTGCGGGAATGCCGCCAAGACACTCCAATCCGCCGAGCCCATCGCGAACAAGATCCACAATGAGGCGCGGTAAATTCGTGCCGGCGCCCACTGTCGCAGTGACGCCGCGCTCGCCATTGTCGTGAATCTCAACGCGTTTGAAGTGCTTCAGCGAAAGCACGACGCCATCGACGCCTTCGTCATCCACAAGCAGATTCGCGCCGTCGCCGAGTATGCGCACGTTGCCTTCGAATGTCTCAATCAGTGATCGCACTTCATCAAGAGACTCTGGCTCTGCGTACGCATCCGCGGCGCCACCGATACCAAACCAGGTCTCAATCGGCGCCTGGCGGACAATGCGTTCGTGAGCGGCGACGGTCATTGGGGCGCCCCGTCCATGAAGCCGCGCGCGACTTTCCAAACCGGGCCGGCGCCCATGACGACGACCGTGTCGCCGGGGCGGCACACGATCTCAAGTTGTTCGACAATGGCGTCAAACGGGTAAACGTGCATGGCCGCGACGCCGCGCTCGCGGAGGCGATCCACAAGATCCGCCGCGGAGATCAGTGTTTTCTCAATCTCCGAATCGCGCACAAAGTAAATGTGCGGCACGATGACGAGATCCGCCTGACTGAACGACTGGGCAAACTCGCTCAGCAGAAACCGCGTGCGGCTGTGCTGGTGGGGCTGAAACACACAGATCAGCCGCGCGTCGGATTCGTTCACACTTTCGTGGGCGCGAATGGCGCGAAGCGTGGCGTCCACTTCGGTCGGGTGATGGCCGTAATCGTCGTACACGCGCACCGAGCCGCCACCGGTGAGCGCTCGATCGCCGAGGCATTCGGTGCGCCGGTGCACGCCGCGGAAACCGGACAACCCACGTGCGGCGTCGTTTGCATCAGCGCCGAGTGAAATGGCCAGCGCCATCGCCATGGCGCTGTTGAACATGTTGTGCTCACCGGGGAGCGGGCACGTCCATTGCGCGATGCGCTTGCCATCGTGAACCAGGCTCGCTTCACGCGGGCCGCGCGCTTCAATGCGCCAGTCCGCTTCGGGCGAGAAGCCGATGGTTTCCACATCGCAGCGCACGTTGGCGGCGACTTCACGCCGGTGGGCGCTTTCGTGGCCGATGATCAGCTTGCCACCTTCGTCGGCGGGCGCAATTTGTTGAGCGAACTGCGCGTACGCCTCGACCAGCGCATCAAGTGAGCCGTAGATGTCGAGGTGATCCGCTTCGACGACGCCGATGGAGCCGATGGTCGGATGCAGATTGTGGAATGATCGATTGAATTCGCACGCTTCGGCGATGAAGACGCCGGGATCTCCAGCGCGCCCGCCGCGCGGAATCGCCGCGGCGCCGATGCGATGACCGACGGCCGGGCCGCTCGTATCGTTTGAAAGCTGTGGCACGGTGGCGCCAACGATGACCGAAGGATCAAGCCCTGCTTCAGTCAATGCAACCGCGAGCATCGCGGCGGTCGTTGACTTGCCGTGGGCGCCCGCGATGGCGACGCCGGTGCGTCCGGTCATGCAGCGGCCGAGCGCCTGGGCGTAAGTCCAGATGGGAAGACGCCGCGAAAGCGCTTCGCGCACCAGCGAATGCTCCGGCTTCACTGCGGCGGAGATGACCACAAGATCGCATGCATCAGGGAGAGCCGCCGATTCATCGTCAAGCGTCATCGCGATGCCGTCTCGGATGAGCGCTGCGGTGGTGTCGGAGGCGGTGAGATCCACACCGCTCACAGAGGCGCCGCGCGAGACGAATTCGCGGGCCAGGCCCGACATGCCGCACCCGCCGACACCGACGAAGAAACAGCGCGCGCCGGCGAACTCAAACTCGGTCGTGGCGTCGTGCTTCAGGTCAGTTTGTGTGACGGGCGTTGGTAGGGCGCTCATTGCTGCATGAGGGTATCGGCAGAGCGAGCGATCGCGGACCAACAGCGGCGCACGTGTCTCGCTTCATTGCGGCAGGCGGGTATCGTGTCCGCGAATGAGCACGCTTCCGTACAAAATCGCGGTGCTGTGCGACCTGCGCGATGAGGCGGGGCGCCTGCTGCTTATTCACCGCGCCAAGGAACCGAACAAGGGCTTGGTCTCCCCCATCGGCGGCAAACTCGAAACCGCCACCGGCGAAAGCCCGGCGCAATGCGCCCAGCGCGAGATTCAAGAAGAAGCCGGAATCATCGTCCCGATCGAGCGACTGCGGCTCGCGGGGATGATCAGTGAGCAAGGCTATCTGGGTCAGGCGCACTGGCTCATGTTCATTTACCGGGCGATCGGCCCTGTCCAAGTCAACGAAGCGACAATCCGCGAAGGCGACCTCCGCTGGCACGAGTTTGATGAGTTACAGTCGCTCCCGATGCCGGAAACGGACCGCAAAGTCATCTGGCCGCTGATTCGGGACCATGAAGACGGGTTTTTCGCCGCCCATATTGATTGCACTGGGCCGCAGATTTGCTGGACATTGGAGGAGTCCTTCCGCCATCATGGGAAAGATGTGGGCTGAATAACGCCCGTCGCCTGTTTTCGGCGCCAATTGATGATTTCTTGCCAAGGCGCAGGTACGATTGGGTATTCCGTTTGCATGTTTCGTTGACCATTGAAAGTGCGCTCAATGCCGAATCGCGAATCCCAGACAACAAAGCGGGTGGATCCCTCCGGCGCGACCGCGCAGTGGATGCCGCTGCGCGAACTGGCGATGAGCGTGCTGACCAGTCAGGTCTGGTTCGATCGCGCCTGCGTGTGGCTCCTAAATCCGGAACAACCGAGCCCTGACGAACTGCTCGGCCAGCGCGGCTTCGGCCCTGTCGAAATTCAGGCATGGTGCAATGGCGCCCATCGCGACGCGAGCCTCGTAGCGGATGCTCTCGTCGCCGGACGGGCTGGAGGCACGCTCCCTGACACCGGCCTCGGCACCAAAGCCACTGCGGGCGAACACGCCTCCGTCCACGCAGCGCCGGAGTCACATCCGCAACACCGCTGGTGGCTGGCGATTGTGTCGCGACGGGCCCGCGCCTTCACCGAATCCGAGCGTCAGAGCATCGACATCGCGCTTCGCCAGCTTCAAACCGCCATGAATCAGCCGGAATCACCGGGGCGATCGAGCGCACTTGCCGGGCATGACGACCGCCCAATTTCAACGGATCTCGCGTTTCACCAGACCACATCGCGCCTCGGAATGCCGGTGCGAGAGCTGCTGCGCCGCGTGCGCGACATTCGCGAGCAGCGCTGGCCGCAACTCGAAGACGACGTCACGCACGACATGGTCATCGAAGCGGGCGGTGAGCAATTCTGGGTCGTCATCCGGCGCACGCGAGCCGTGGATTTGCCGCGAGCCGCGCAATTGCTCGTCGAATTGCGCCCCGTCGGCGAGCTGGCCCCTCCCCCCGTCGGCGTGGTCAGTGATGAGCGCATCGCTCAGGCTTTAGCCTTCCTTCACGACCATTTCCATGAGAATCCTTCGCTGGAGCAGATGGCGGCGGCGGTGCACGTCAGCCCGTTCCACTTCCATCGCGTGTTCACGCGGCTCGTCGGCGAATCGCCCAAGCGATATTTGCAACTCAAGCAATTGCAGATTTCCAGCGAACTGCTCCGCCGCAGCCATATTCCGATTAGCGAGATCGCGCGGCTCGTCGGATTTACGAGCCACGGGCACTTCAATGCGACGTTCCGACGCATTGTGGGCCATGCGCCGACGGAACATCGCCTCGGCGCCTGAGGACGAAGCGGCTTTTATTTCCCGAACGCCGCAGGCGACCCCCCGAAGGGCCGATCTATACTTGGCCGTGAAATCTGATCGACGATCCAGACGTGTCGCCCGCCGACGCCCCCGAGGTCGCCTGCCGCGAGGCGCGTGGGCGGGTCTGTCGCTCATCGCGCTGGCGCTGCAATTCGTTCCGACGATTGTCGCCGCCCAGGAAGAAGCGGCGCCCATGACCGCCGCGACGACCGCGCCGGTCCCAGCGTCGCGCCATGCGGAAAACGTGGTCGCGATCACGATTCGCGGCCCCATTGACAAGTGGACGTCCTACAGCGTGCAGCGCCGGCTGAAAGCGGCCGAGCAAATGGGCGCAGACGCCATCGTCATCGATCTTGATACGCCCGGCGGTGAAATCGGCGCCGTGCTCGAAATCTGCAACGCCATCAAGGGTTCGCCGATCCCAAACACCGTCGCGTGGGTGAACAGGCAGGCGTATTCCGGCGGCGCGATCATCGCGCTGGCGTGCAAAGAGATTGTGATCAGCGACCCAGCGACCATGGGCGATGCGGCGCCGATCGCGGTCAGCCCCGTCACGGGTTTGCAGAACCTCGGCGACGTGGAACGAGAAAAACTGCTCCGCCCGCTCCTCACTGAACTCATCGATTCTGCGCGCCGCAATGGATACGACGAACTGCTCGTACAGGCATTCGTGACGACCGGCGTTGAACTGTGGCTGGTTGAGAACACCAAGACCGGCCAGCGGTTGTTCGTTGATGAGCGCGAATACAACCTGCTCTTCGATGACGAACCGCAACGCGGACGCGTTGACATCAGCCGCGCCGATCAACCCCCCAGCGCATCTGGTCGCACCAGCGCCGGCGCCGAGACGGACAATGCGATCCGGCTCGCCTCGCCTGATCTTGGGCGCGGGCTTGAATCCGAAATCGCTGAAGACCTTGAGTTCAAGGGTTCAGAGAGCCGGCGTCCGATTCTCTCCGGCGCCGACCAGGGCGACTATCGCCTGATTGGGTACGCATGGGATGGCGGACTGCTCACGCTCACGACGCAGGATCTGCAGCGTTATGGATTCGCCGAACGCGTCGTGAAAACTGATGAAGAAATGAAGCAATTCTTCGGCGCCAAGACCATCACACGATTGGATCGAACCTGGTCCGAGGCGTTGGCGCGCTTCCTCGACAGCTTTGCCGTGAAGGGTTTCCTCGTTGTGATTTTCCTGCTGGCGCTGTTTATGGAAATGGCCGCGCCGGGCATCGGACTGGCGGGCGGCATTGCGGTTGGATGCCTTGCTCTGCTCGTGGCGCCGCAGTTTTTGGTCGGCGCTGCTTCGTGGTGGGGCATCGCGGCGATTCTCGCAGGACTACTGCTCATCGGCGTTGAACTCTTTGTGATCCCCGGCTTCGGCGTTCCGGGCGTCGCGGGTGTCATTGCGCTGCTGCTCGGCTTGCTCGGCGTCATCGTCGGGCCCGGCGGATTCAGCGGACCTGGCGCGCAAGAGGACATTGTCTATGGCGCCGCGACCTTGATGCTGGCGCTCTTCACCGCCGGTGTCGGCATGTATTTCATCGGCAAGCATTACCGATCGATCCCGCTGTTCAATCGACTTGTGCTCATGGATCACATCGGCGGCGCTGAAGACGCAGGTGGCATGCTTGGCGCCATGGGTTCGCCCGAGAGCAGCGCTGTCACCGTTGGCGATGTCGGAGTGGCGACGACGCCGCTGCGCCCGGCGGGCACGGCGGAGTTTGATGATGCGCTCGTTGATGTCGTTTCAGATTTCGGCTTTGTTGAATCGGGGCGCGCGGTGCGCGTGACCAGTGTCGGGCGCTTCCGCGTTGCTGTGGAGCCGCTGCCGGATGAAGGTCCGGAGGCGACGGCATGAATGAGGCGTTCCTGCTGTGGGGCTTCGGCCTGTTTGGACTGGCCGTGCTCTTGTTCCTCGTTGAACTGCTCCTTCCGACGGGCGGCTTGATCGGCGTGCTCGTTGGCGTCTCGGCGATCGCGGGTGTGGTGAGTTTTTTCCGCGCGTCGCAAGCGTGGGGTTGGTCGAGTTTGGGATTTCTCGTGGTGGTCAGCCCCTTCGCGTTCGCATTTGCGCTGAAGGTGTGGCCACACACACCGGTCGGACGGCGTCTGATACTTGGATCCACCGACGATGAGCCGGATGACGAAGCCCCGCCGCCGCGCGATGCCCAGGAAGAGATCCTCAAAGCGCTGATCGGCGCCACCGGAGTTGCGATGACCGATCTGCGCCCGGTCGGCACGGTGCGCATCGAAGGCGAACGCGTCGAAGCGCTCGCGGAAGGCGGGATGATTCCGGCCGGCGAAGACGTTCGCATCACGGCCGTCGAAGGCAACCGCATTCGAGTGCGTGCGGCGAAGTGATAATCACTTTTTTGGTCAATTCAGTTTTTCGTCGCCACCAATGGAATTGATTGGCGGCATAAACGCTTGCATGATCTGACGCGGCCCGACGCGGCGGCGTTGCCCGGTATACTCCCTCGGACTTGGCGGCAGGGCGTCCGCCCGGACGTCTGCACAGAGAGTGAGGAATTTCATGCATCCTGCATTGATTGGCGTGTTGGTTCTCGGCGGCATTGTGGTGCTGGTGTTCATCTTTGTCCTGGCCCAGTTCATGAATCTGTACATCCAGGCGTTGGTCTCCGGCGCCAAGGTGGGGCTGTGGGAACTGATCGGCATGCGCCTGCGGAAAGTCGACCCGCGGACGATCGTCTTTTCTCGCATTCGAGCCGTGAAGGCGGGCATCCAGATTTCGACGGCGCAGCTTGAGTCGCATTACCTCTCCGGCGGCCGCGTGCCGACGGTGGTGCAGGCGCTCATCGCGGCGGACCGCGCTCGCATCGAACTGCCGTGGAATCAGGCGTGCGCCATTGACCTCGCCGGGCGTGACATCCTCGACGCCGTGCAGACGAGCGTAAACCCGAAAGTGATTGATTGCCCAAACCCTTCGATGGGGCGCCCGACGATTGACGCGGTCGCCCAGGACGGCATTCAGCTCAAGGCCCGCGCTCGCGTGACCGTGCGAGCCAACATCGCCCGCCTCGTCGGCGGCGCCACCGAAGAAACCATCATCGCGCGCGTTGGCGAAGGCATCGTCACCACGATTGGCTCATCCATCACGCACAAGAAGGTGCTTGAGAACCCGGACCGCATATCGAAGGTCGTGCTTGAGAAGGGCCTCGACGCCGGCACCGCGTTCGAAATTCTTTCGATCGACATTGCGGACATTGACGTCGGTGAGAACATCGGCGCCAAGCTTCAGGCGGATCAGGCTGAGGCGGACAAGCGTCGATTCCAGGCGGAAGCCGAAAAGCGCCGCGCACTCGCTGTCGCGCTTGAGCAAGAGAACAAGGCGGAGATTCAGAAGAATCGCGCGCTGGTCGTGCTCGCCGAATCCGAAGTGCCCAAGGCCATGGCGGATGCGTTCCGTCAAGGCAATCTCGGCATCATGGATTACTACAAGATGAAGAACGTGATGGCGGACACCACGATGCGTCAGTCCATCGCAGGCGAAGGCGAGCAGAAGTCGAATAAGCACAGCGATTGAGTGCCTTATCCCTCTCTCCCAAAGGGAGAGGGACCAATCCGCCTATCCTCTCTGCATGAGCACTTCGAACTCCGGATGGTCATGGCAATTGCTTCGCGCCGGGCATTTCATGCTCGACGGCGGCGCCATGTTCGGCCTCACACCCAAGCCGCTTTGGCAGCGACTCGTCACGCCGGATGATCGCAACCGCATTCCGCTGCAACAGAATTGTTTGCTGCTGGAGCGCGACGGCGAACTCGTCCTCATCGAAGCGGGCATCGGCGACAAACTCTCTGACAAGTTGCGAGATATTTACGATCAGGAACGACGCACCGTCGTTGATGCGCTGCACGAAGTCGATTGCGACCCCAAAGACATCACCACTGTGATCGTCACCCACCTTCATTTCGATCACGCGGGCGGACTGACACACAGCGCCGGCAGCGGGATTGCGGCGTCGTGCTTTCCCAATGCAGCGATCGTGGCGCAACGCCAGGAATGGGACGATGCGCTCGCGAACAAGTCCACAATGCACAGCACGTACTTGCGCGATCATCTCGATCCGATTCGCGAACAATTGCGGCTCGTCGAAGGCGACGCTGAAATCCTGCCGGGACTTTCGGTGATGCCGGTTCCGGGACACACATGGGGGCAGCAGGCGGTTCGGTTTGAAGATGATCAAAGCCGCACGGTCGTGTTCCCGGCGGATCTCATGCCGACGATTCATCACGCCGGGCTGGCGACGCAGATGGCGTACGACATGCTGCCGTACGAGAGCATGATTCAAAAGAAAGCATTTCTTGAGCGAGCCCTCAAAGGGAGCTGGACGATTGTGCTCGACCACGAACCGGGTGACCCGATTGTGCGTGCGACGCCGCATGAGAGCCGACCGGGGCAGTTTCGATTGTCGCCTGCGGAGGGTTGACCCCCGTTTTTGTGCTTGAATCGGGTCCGTGGCGTCATTCCGGGAAACCCTGAGCCGCCACCATGCGAACCCCGATACAATCGCTGTCGCCCACTCGCGGCGTCGCCATCGCAATCACTCGATCCATCGTTTCGCAGGCGTAATTCCTGGTGACCATTCGAACCGCAGAACCCACCTCAGATGACGCCGCGACGGTGGTCGCTGCGCCGACGGAACTGGCGGGATCGACGCGCGTGGCGCCGCCTCCAAAATCGACCACTTCGTCGCCTCGCGCTTCAGATACGAAAGCGCTGGTCGTTTCTCCTTATCGCCAACCGAGTCCGCGGCGGATTGATCGCATCGAGGCGTGGGTCAGCCGGCTCAGCGCCAAGAACCGTTTCTGGCAGCGCGTGTGCTCTCTGATCTGGCTGCCGATGGCGTTCCGCTCCGGCATTCGGATGAAGCGGGTGGATTCGAAGACATTCACCGCGGTGCTGCCATTCCGGCGATTCAATCGAAACTGGTACAACGCCATGGCGGGCGCCGCGCTGCTGGCCAACAGCGAAATCGCGGGCGGCATGTACGTTTTTGGTGTGGCCGGCGGTGATTACGAGTGTGTGTGCAAACGCCTCGAATATCGATTCCTGCGCCCCTGCTTCGGCCCGGCGGTGTATCGCGTCTCGCCACGTGATGATCTGGATGCGCTGGTGGCGCAGGGCGGTGAGTTCAATATCGATCTGGTGCTGGACATCGTTCAGCAGGTGCACAAGCCGGGGCTGAAGGAACGACGCGTCGGCCGCTGCTATGCGACGTTTCATGCGACGCCGAAGATGCAGAAGAAAGCGAAGCGGAATCAACGCCGCAAGCGCGGGTGAGTTGCTGAGGTCTGAGATTTCAGATTTGAAATTTGAGAATTGAAATTTGGAGCTTGAGATTTGAGATTTGAGAAGCGTGCCACTGCTCTTGAGCAGTGAGCTCTGTGCAGAACGAATCAATACCGTTGATCCACGACCAAACTGGAAAAGGCACTGCTCAAGAGCAGTGGCACACCGTTGCAGGGACTACGTCAGAGACTGGTCCCGATTATCTTTCCTGTATGCCTGCACTGAACATCCTGGGGCGTGCCCTGTTCCTCGCCTGCTCGTGGACGTGGTGCATTGGGATGTTCTTGCCGGTGTTCCTGATCGGGGACTTCGGCGTGTGGGGCTGGGTGGCGTTTGCGATTCCCAATGTGTTCGGCGCCATGGCGGTCGGACTGATTGTGAAGACGCCGGAGCGCAGCCGCGCGATTGTGGAGCGGCACGCCAATGCGATGTTCGTGTTTTCGATCATCACCATCGCGTTTCACCTCTATTTTCTTGGGCAAATCCTGCGAGTCATGCATCCCGAGGGCAATGGGATCGGGACGCTCTGGTGGTCGCCCGCTTTCGTGCTTGTCGTCGGCTTGATCGCAGTGGCCCTCGCGCGGCTGAAGCAGCGCGGCTGGATGATTGCGAGCGTCGTGACCTTTGCGATTTCAATCATCGCGGGCGCGCTCATGCTCACCAGGTCCACCGGAAGCGCCCTCGAAGCACCCACGATGATCGGTGTTTTTGGCGTCGGCGACCTTGTGTGGGCGACGCCCGCGCTGTGCTTCGGCTTTCTCCTCTGCCCCCATCTCGACCTGACGTTTCATCGAACGCGCCAAGAGGCGCCGGGCCGCCCGGGAGACCTCGCATTCATCTTCGGGTTCTGCGTCTTTTTCCTCGCATTGATCCTTTTCACTTTTTTCTATGCGGCGTCATTCCTTGGGTTCGCATTGATCAGTTCATGGATCGCACTCCATTTTGCGGCTCAGAGCGCCTTCACCATGGGCGCCCACTGGCGCGAGTTGCGCACCCGCGCGGTTCCACTGGAATTTTTTGTGGTGCTGGCCGGCCTTGCCATGTGGGCGTTGCCGTGGCCGGTCCGCGGCTTTCGATTTGGCTATGACATGTTTCTCTTCGCGTACGCCTTGCCGTTCCCATCCTATGTGTGGATTGTGATGGTCCCCCGCGGGTGGGATCACCACCGTGCCGTGCGCGTGTGGCTCTGGAGCCAGCTCCCGGCGACGCCGCTATTCGTCGCTGGCTTCCTTGGGCAAATGTGGTGGCTCATTCCGATCGCGATCGCCATTCCGCTAGCGGCGCCGGCCGTTCTTTCACGCCGTTTTGCCCGGGATTAAGACGTCATTTTGAGCCGCCTCGAAGCCCCTTCGATTTCGGCAAAAAGTCTGATTTTCGCCTAGAATGGTGGTCTCGGCGGGGCCCCTGTTGGATGCCCCTTCGCCGCGATTTCCGAAGGTTTTGACGACCACTGGAGCCGACCACGGATGCCCGATCCGAGCGATCCCAATACGCCCGACACGAATGGTCTTCCGATCGCCCAGGCGCCCATGCCCGGCGGCCGCGTGATCGACCGTGACATCGAGCGCGAACTTCACGACAACTACCTGACCTATGCGATGAGCACGATCATGGACCGGGCGCTGCCCGATGTTCGTGACGGCCTGAAGCCATCGCAGCGGCGCATCCTTGTCGCAATGAACGACCTCAACTTGCGCCCCGGGCGCAAGCACCTCAAGTGCGCCAAAATCGCCGGCGACACCTCGGGCAACTATCACCCGCACGGCGAATCCGTCATCTATCCGACGCTTGTCGGCCTCGCTCAGCCGTGGCGCATGCGCGCGCCGATGATCGATCCGCAGGGCAACTTCGGTTCCATCGACGGTGATCCGCCCGCGGCCATGCGATACACCGAAGCCCGCATGGCCCACCCCGCGGTGGACCTGCTTGAGGACCTCAAGCTCGACACCGTCGATTTTCAAGCGAACTATGACGACCGTTTGCAAGAGCCGACCGTCCTGCCCGGGCGCTTCCCGAATTTGTTGATTAACGGCGCGATGGGCATTGCGGTGGGCGTGGCGACGAGTTTGGCGCCGCACAATCCGGATGAGATCTTCGACGCCATCGTCGCCGTGGTGGACAACCCCGAGATCGAGCTGATGGAGTTGCTCGAGATTGTCAAAGGTCCGGATTTCCCGACCGGCGGCGTGATCTGCGGTCGTCGCGGCTTCCTCGAGTCCTACGCCACCGGTCGCGGGCGCATTCGCGTGCGCGGCCGCGTGCATGTCGAAGAGTTCAAGGCCGGTCGCGAACAGATCGTCGTTGATGAGATTCCGTACAACCTCGTGCAGTCCACACTGGTGGAGCGCATTGTCGATGCGATCAAGGCAGAGCGCATCAAAGACATCTCCGATGTGCGCAACGAGTCGGGCCGCAACGCGCGCACGCGCATCGTGTGCGAACTGAAGAAGGGCGCCGATCCGAACGTCGTTGAGAACCAGCTCTATCAGTTCACACCGCTCCAGCAGACATTCTCAATGATGAATGTCGCGCTGGTGAACCGCCAGCCGCGCACGTTGACGCTCAAGGAATTGATCCAGCTCTACATCGACCACCGCGAAGAAGTCATCACACGGCGGACGCAGCGTTTGCTCCGCGATGCTCAGAAGAAAGCCCACGTTCTCGAGGGCATGATTCTTGCGGTGTGCGACATTGATGAAGTGATCAAGCTGATCCGCGCTTCGCGCACCCGTGAAGAAGCGATTCAGAAGCTGGCCGAGCGCGCCTTCCGTATTGCGGGCGATCACCAGCATCGCGGGCGCATTCCCAGCCGTTTGCTGACGCGCGTGGACGCTGCGACGGAAGGCTTGGCACTCACCCGCGTGCAGGCGGAAGCCATCGGCGCCATGCGTCTCATCCAGCTTGTCGGCCTCGAAATTGAGAAGCTCGTCGCTGATTACGCCGGGCTGGTCGAGGAAATCGAAGGGTACGAACTCATTCTTTCCGACCGTCAGCAGGTGCTCGACATCATCAAGGCGGACTGCGCCGACATGAAGGCGCGGTATTCCACGCCTCGCCTGACGGCGATCGAGGAACACGAATCGGACATCGACTTCGAGGCCCTGATTCAAGAGGAAGAGATGGCGGTCACCATCTCTCACGAGGGCTACATCAAGCGCGTGCCGCTTGAGACGTACCGCGAACAGGGGCGCGGCGGGCGCGGCATCATCGCCTCCGACGCGAAGGAAGGCGATTTCATCGAGCATGTCTTCGTCGCCAGCACACATGACGATCTGCTGTGTTTCACGGACACGGGCCGCGTTTTCAAGATCAAGGTGTACGAAGTCCCCCAGATGGGGCGCACCAGCAAGGGTCGGTCGCTGATCAATCTGATTGACCTGAAACCGGGCGAACGCGCCGTCGAGTTCATGCCGATCACCGATTTTGAACGCAGCGAGAACTACCTTGTGTTCTCTACGTCGCAGGGGCTGATCAAACGCTCCAGCCTGCGGCTCTATCAAAACGTTCACAAGGGCGGCCTGATCGCCGTTCGATTGAACGACGACGACTCACTCGTCGCCGTCACTTGGACG
This sequence comes from Phycisphaerales bacterium, assembly GCA_029260345.1. GTDB lineage: Bacteria > Planctomycetota > Phycisphaerae > Phycisphaerales > UBA1924 > OFTM186. The sequence goes on from JAJDDK010000007.1 coordinate 334,339, forward strand.
ACCGGGCACGATCACCTGCTGCTTGGCACGGCCAGCGGCATGGCGATTCGCTTCAAAGAAGACGATGCGCGTCCGATGGGCCGCAGTGCGGCGGGCGTCAAGGGCATCAATCTCAAGAAGGGCGATCGTGTCATCGACATGGCCCGCATTTTCATGACCGAGCCCGAAGAATCCGGTGCGCAAAAGACGATCGATGACGAACTCGACCTGCTCTCCGTCACGGAGCACGGCTACGGCAAACGCACGAACGTGGATGAGTATCTCGTGCAGAGCGAGCGTGAAGACGGCAGCGCCGAGCTTCGCCCGCAATCGCGCGGCGGCAAGGGTCGCATCGACATTCGCACCGAAGGCCGCAACGGTCCGGTTGTCGCGGTAAAGGCCGTGCGTCCCGGCGAAGGCCTGATGCTTATGACGCAGCAGGGCCAGATGGTGCGCATTCGCGTGGACTCCATCAGCCGCATCGGGCGAGCCACGCAAGGCGTGCGAGTCGTCAATTTGCGCGAGGGTGATCAGCTCGTCGCTGTGGCGCGTGTTCCGGAATCAGATGAAGAAGAGGACGCCGCGACGCCGGATGAGTGAACCGGCGCGCCGAGGCGGACCGTGGTACGCTGTCGCCCCGCGGGAGGTCTTCAACTTCCCACTGGTCGAAGAGCGTTTCTCATGCCCAAAGAGTGGTCCGATCGCATCCTGATTTCCGACCTGGCCGATGAGCCGGCGTTGTCCGATGAACTCGCGTCTCTGCACGATCGTGTGGCCGGCGATGCGGGGGATGAGGCGCACGACGTCGTGCTGAATTTCTCCTCAGTGACGTTCCTCAACTCGTCGAACATCGCCCAAATTCTGAAGCTCAGGGCGACCCTTCAGGAGCAAGGGCGGCAGCTTATGTGCTGCTCACTGGGCGATCAGGTGTGGTCGATCATGCTGCTGACGGGGCTGGACAAAGTGCTGAATTTTGCCCCGGATCCCGCCTCAGCCATTGCATCGCTCCAGCTTTCTGAAGGCGCGGACGACTGAGCCTCGCCGCACGCGGGGCCGGAATCTTTTGCACAACGCCACTGCCCGATACGCTGTCCCGCCATGGGATGGGTCATCGCACTCTCGCTGATCGCCGTCGCGGCGTACATCATCATCCACACCGCTGCTATGGCGCTGGAGATGACCGGGGTGTCGCGCGATGTCGCCCGGTTTCAGGCGCTGTCTGCGTTCTTTGGCGTTGGTTTTACCACCAGCGAATCGGAACTGGTCGTTGATCACCCGGCCCGCCGGCGCATTATTCGCGACCTGATCATCATCGGGAACATCGGCATTCTCTCGATCATTGGCTCGGTCGTCGCCACGCTGGTGAATTCCGACCCCGAAGATGTGCCGGGCCGAATGGGCCTGATCGTTGCGGTGTTGATCGCCCTGTACTTCGTGCGGCGACTGCGCATCATCAACACCGTCGTTGATCGGATCGTTCGCGCCACGCTGGAGCGCAGCGGCGTCGTCCGAGTGCTGGATTACGAGCGGCTGCTCGGCATTCGTCGCGGCTTCAGCGTGTCGGAAGTCTTCATCGAGCCTGACTCCTGGCTCGTCGATAAAACGCTGATGGAAGCGAAACTTCATGATGAAGGCATCAACGTGCTCGCCGTTTTGACGCGAGATGGGAAATACCATGCCACGCCCAATCGCGATACGCGATTGCGGGCGCGGCAAACCATCATTGCGTATGGACGGGATGAGGCGATTCATCGGCTCGCCGCGCGACAGGGCGGTGAATCCGGCCACACCGAACATGAGGAAGCGGTGCGGCGACACCTCAAATCGCTGGTGGATGAGGCGGTAAATCATGGGGAATCCGCGACTGACGAGAATCAGACCGGTACAGTCTCACCGTGACCACCATGCAGAACAGCCCGGGCCTCACCGACATTGGCGACACCGTCGCGGAGCTTCGCGGCGTGCGAAAAATCTATTACAAGCCCGACGGCTCGATCCTCGTCGAAGCCCTCAAGGGCCTGGACCTTTCGCTCAAACGCGGGCAATACACCGCGATCATGGGCTCGTCCGGATCGGGCAAATCGACCCTGATGAACATCCTCGGATGCCTCGACCGGCCGACCGAGGGCGAATTCCTCCTGAACAATGAGAACGTCTCCACGATGGACGATGAGACGCTCAGCCAGTTTCGCGGGCAGACGATTGGCTTCGTTTTTCAGTCGTTCAACCTCATCAGCCAGCTCACGATTGAAGAGAACGTTGAAGCGCCATTGCTCTACCGCGGCGTCGGCAAGCGCGATCGACGCGAGCGGGCGATCGAGAGCCTCACGCTGGTCGGACTTGGCGACCGCATCGGCCACCGCCCCAGTGAACTTTCCGGCGGTCAGCAGCAGCGTGCGGCCATCGCGCGGGCGTTGGTTGGCGACCCGCTCGTGCTCATGGCGGACGAACCCACGGGCAACCTCGACTCAACCACAGGCGAGGCGATTCTTCAAATCATCGACGACCTGCACGCCGGCGGCATGACCATCATCATGGTGACGCACGATGACGACGTTGCGGACCGATGCCAGCGTGTGATTCGCCTGCGCGACGGATTGCTCGACACCGATATTTTGAACGAACACCGGCTCTGAGCGTCGTCGCGGCGTGCAATTGGCCGGCGCCAATTCCGAATCAACGATGAACAACAGGCTTGCGTTCTGCGCAAGCCGCAATGGTGGGGTCACTCTATGAAAAGCAGGTTCTTTTTTGGTGTCGCCGGTGTTCTTGCCGCGACGACGTCGTGCATCGCCGACGCTGCATTGCAGTCGCCGGACTTTGACGCATTGTCCGAAACGCTCGAAGCCGCCCGCGAGGCGCTCGAAGCGCCGGGCATGGCGGTCGCCATCGTGCAGGATGGCGAAGTGGTCTATGCACGGGGTTTCGGTGAACGCACGCTCGGTGAGGGCGACGCTGTTGACGCACACACGCTCTTTGCGATCGGTTCTGCCTCAAAGGCGTTCACCAGCGCGAGCATCGCAATGCTGGTGGATCAGGGCGACATGCGATGGAGTGATCGCGTCACCAAGCATCTGCCGTGGTTCCGCATGCACGATCCGTATCCGACGGCGGAGCTGCGAATTGGCGACATGCTGAGTCACCGCAGCGGCCTGCCGCGCGGCGATTTGTTGTGGTACGGCTCTGGCGTCGACCGGAAAAAGATTGTCGAGAGCCTGCCAGAACTGGAGCCGGACTCTTCGTTCCGCAGCCGGTTCGGCTATCAGAACATCATGTATCTCACGGCCGGTTTGATCATCGAAGAGATCACCGAGCAGACGTGGGATGACTTTGTGGTTGAGCGCATTTTCACCCCGCTCGGAATGTCGGAGAGCAATACATCGATCATCGAGCTTTCCGGCCTCGATAACGTGGCGACGCCGCACGCGAAGATCGACGGCGAAATGCTCGCCGTGCCGTATCGCAACATTGACAATGCGGCGCCGGCGGGCTCGATCAACTCCAACGTGACGGACATGGCCAAGTGGGTTGCGCTGCTGCTGAATGAGGGCCGAATTGGTGAAGGCCGAGACGCCGAGCAAGTCATTACGAAGGGGTCGATTGATGTGATGTGGACGCCGCTGTCGGTGGCGACGGCGGTTGGCCCGGGCGGGGCGCTGCGCGCCGAGAGCCACTTTCTGCTGTACGGCCTCGGCTGGTTCCTGCAGGACTATCGCGGCGAGCGCGTCGTGCAGCACGGTGGCAACATTGACGGCATGAGCGCGCTCGTCGCGATGATGCCGGAGCATGAGCTTGGCGTCGTGGTGCTGACGAATCTCAATGGCACGCCGCTGACGAATGTGGTCGTCAATGAAGTCTTTGATGCGTATCTCGGATTCGATGATCACGACTGGGGCGCCGAGGCCGCCGCCGTGATGGCGACCGTCCAAGCCGCGCAGGAGGCGGCGTACGAACAAGCGGTTGCCGATCGCGTCTCCGACACATCGCCGACACATGAACTCGAAAATTACGCCGGCACCTACAAGCACGATTACTACGGCGAGATCGTCATCGAATTTGAGGATGACGCGCTGGTCGTGAAGCGTGGCGAATTAGTCGGCGATCTGTCGCACTGGCACTACGACACGTTTGAAGTTGAGAACCGCGCGCCGCTGCCGGACCTGGGATTGATGACGTTTATCCTCGGCGCCGACGGCAAAGTTCGCGAGGTGGTCGCGCTCGGCATCGACGAGTGGATGAAGGAACCGGAGAAGCCGAAGGCGGACGAATCCATCGAGATCTCCGAAGAAGAGATGCGCCGCTACATCGGAACGTATGTGCATGTGGGGCTTGGCATCGAAGTGAATATCTTTGTCGCCGATGGCGAGCTCCGGTCTCAACTCCCCGGGCAGCCCCCCTTTGAGTTGCTGGCCACGGGAGAGGACCAATTCGCAGTGGGCGGATTGCCGCCGCAAGTCACCGTGAACCTTGTCTTCACGTTTGCGGAGGACGGGTCGGTCGAGATGCTCACGCTCACTCAAACTCCCGGCGGCACGTTTGAACTCTTGCCGCAGTCTGACTGAGCGGCATGCCGCGCGGTACGCTGCGCCCGATGGTCATCCTCGGCATCGATCCCGGCTTGCAGATCACGGGCTACGCGTGCGTGCGCACCGACGCGGCTCACCCGAATCGCGATCCGGAACTGGTCGAAGCCGGATGCTTCCGGCTGCGCGCAGCAGACTCCATCGCCAGCCGACTGGTTGAACTCGAGAAAGACCTGTGCGGCGTGATCGAACGATGCTCCCCCACGCACGCCTTCGTCGAGAAACTTTTCGCGCACTACAAGCACCCGACCACCGCCATCACCATGGGGCACGCACGCGGCGTCGTCCTGCTCACCCTGCAGCGCGCCGGCGTCGAACTCGGCGAACTTGGCGCGACGGAAGTGAAGAAATCTCTCACTGGCGGCGGGCACGCGAGCAAGATCCAGATGCAACTTGCCGTGCAGGCACAGCTTGGCCTTCCGGAGCCGCCAAACCCTCCGGATGTGGCGGATGCGATTGCGATTGCGCTGACGGGGGCGCGGCGACATGCATCAAATGTGGTGCAGACGTAAGCACAGAGACTGCGTATGGCCGAATATGGGCACGTAACTGACCGCGAATTGACTGAAAGCGATATTCGCGAAGCAATTGAGCATTCCGATTGCTTCGAAGGGTTCCTTCAACTCAAGAAGTCTAGGGACTGCATATCGCTGACCCCACTGCGAAATCCGTTTCGATTTGCGGCGCGTCTCGTGCCGACTGCAGCATGTCTGATCGCGCTTTTCGGAATCGCGCTCGCTTGGGCATATCTCAATCGTGGATGGCGTCCATGGAGTGTCCCATGGATGCTTTACGTTTCAGGACCTGCACTATTCATTGGCGCTTTGGCACTGTGGAATCGGCGGTACTTCGTGAGCGGTTCGCGCGCCTTCTTGAAATGGTTTGGGCAACATCACCGAATTGAAGTCCCGACCAAGAATCTCAAAATCGATCCGGCGTACCCGGTCGGATTTGAAGAATTTCTGGTCCAGTCTCGTCACGATCTCAGCGATGACATTGACAGCCGACGGCAACTCTGGCTGCATGTCCTCGACGACGACGACCGGGCGCACCGAATCCACCTTCTCACATGGAACCCTGAGACATGGCTTGTGTTTGAATACAAGAACGACGGCGTCTTGGAGAAGACCCGAGACGCCACCGGGATTCCGATGCGCCGATTCACCTTCCGCGACGGCCATCGCATCGAAGTGCTCGATGAGTCGATGTTCTGACTCCCACGCCCCCTCCGATTGATCGTCGTTTGTGCGTACACTGCTGCCCATGTCCGCTGAATCATCAGACCAGCCACTCCGCGCCCAGGTGCTTATCGTCGAGGACGAGCCCGACCATGCCGACGTCATGGCCGACGCCCTCCGCAAGCCGGGGCACGTTTCCACGATCGTCGAGTCCGTCGACGGCGCCATGGAGGAACTCAAGGGCGGCACGTTTGACGTGATCGTCACCGATCTGCGCATGCCGTCGAGCGCCGGCCAGCATGGCGTGGCGCCCGACGGCGCCGACGCCGGGATGAAGGTGTTGGAAGCCGCCCGGACGCTGCAGCCAGAGGCCGAGACGATCATGGTCACGGCGCACGGCGATGTGCAGACGGCGCGCGATGCCTTCAAGCACGGCGCGTATGACTTCATCGAAAAGCCTCTTGATCTTGAACTGTTCCGTGCGCTCATCAATCGCGCCGCCGAGACGGTCCTGCTGCGGCACCAGTCGGGCGAACTTGCTGACCTCGTCCAGCACGATGGCTTCGAAGGCATCATCGCCGGCTCCGAGCCGATGCGGCGCATCTTGCAAACCGTCAAGACGGTCGCGGCGTCCAGCCTGCCGATCCTCATCACCGGCGAGAGCGGCGTCGGCAAGGAACTCATCGCTCAGGCCGTGCATCGCAACAGCCCTCGGGCCAAGAAACGCTTCGTCACGTTCAACTGCGCCGGGCAAAGCGAATCACTTCTGGAAGACCAACTCTTTGGGCATGTGAAGGGCGCGTTCACCGGCGCGGACAAGGACCGCGAGGGTGTGTTTGAATACGCCGACGGCGGGACGGTCTTCCTCGATGAAATTGGCGACATGCCGCTGGCGGCGCAGGCGAAGCTGCTGCGCGTGCTGGAGAACAAGGAAGTCGTGCGGCTCGGCTCCAACAACGCCCGCACGGTGGACGTTCGGTTTGTTTCGGCGACGAATCAGAATCTTGACGCCGCGGTGAAGGAAGGGCGTTTCCGCGAGGATCTCTTCTTCCGCATCAACGGGGCGCACATCAATCTGCCGCCCCTGCGCGAACGCCGCGAGGACATCCCGCGCATCGTGCGGCACGCGATCGCGAAATACGCCGCCGAGATGCGACCGAATCAGCCGCCACCGGACATTACGGACGCCGCGATGCTGAGGCTCACGGCGTATCACTGGCCGGGCAACGTGCGGCAACTCCTCAACGTCGTGCAGAACATGACCGTGATGGCGCTGGGCGCCGGCGACGATGTGCTCGACGTTCGCCACGTGCCGGCGGAGATCACGCAGGGCGAAGATGCGGAGCACGACGGCGGCGACGGGTCGCTGGCGGGCACGAGCCTTGAACAGCTTGAGAAGCGGGCTATTCGTGAGACGTTGCGCCTGACTGCCGGCAATCGCGAGCAGACGGCGAAGCTGCTGGGGATTGGTGAGCGCACGCTGTATCGGAAATTGAAAGAGTACGGGTTGCGCTAATCCCTCTCCTGTTGGGAGAGGGTGGCGACGCGCAGCGTTGGCGGGTGGGGGCTATTGATCTATCGCTTCTTCAAGCCTCGATTTTAGTTGTGCGCTGTTCACACTTGAGGGAAAGGGAATGGGAAGATATTTGGCCCTCACCTGGCCTCTCCCAGAGGGAGAGGGAAGGGATCCGAACCGCGCCCGTCAGGAAGCGGTTTTCGAGTTTTGCTTTCACAACACCAGATTCGCACATTGATGTTTGTGCGTGCTGTTCATGCTTTATGCGGGAAGGAACGGGAAGTTATTTGGCCCTCACCTGTCAATGCTTCGCATTGACATCCTCTCCCAGGTGGAGAGGGGTCGGAGACGCGCCCGTGAGGAAGCGGCTTCTTGCAGTGTGTCCGGCGACAGAGAGTCACTTTCGTCGCCGCGACCCCTCGCTTGCGCTTGGGGCTCTGATTATTCCACCACCGCAAACGCACGCACGGGGAAACTTCCCAGCCCCTCCACTTTCACCGGCGCTGCGGTGAACCGAAAACCACGCTCAGGCAACTCGCCGAGGTTGACGAGATTTTCGACAATGTGCACCCCCGCACCGAGCAGCACGGTGTGCGCCGGGCGCTCGCCGTCCGCCATGTCGTCCGCGTTAATCGCGTCGATCCCGACAAGCTGCGCGCCCGCATCCACCAGCGCCTCTGCGGCGGCGTGTGAAAAGTACGGATGGCTGTTGTCGCGGTACGCCGCGTCCCCCCATTTTTCGTCAAATCCGGTCCAGAAAAGGACGGCGGCGCGACGAATTTCCGACCCTGCAAAATCTCGCGGCTCAATCGCTCGCCGCCCGTCACGAACCAGACCCCGAACATCAATGCGCACGCCCGGCAAATGCGTGACTTCTTCAATTGGCGTGTCCCACACTCCCGCCGCGCCCGCGATCCGGTGAAACGGCGCATCCAGATACGTGCCCGTGTTTTGCGGGAATTCGATGGACGCGATCTGGAACGAAACTCCCGGCGCGTAATGCTCTGCGGAACGCTCGCGCGACCACACATCCGACACGCGCGGCGTGGGCAAACGCGGGTCCGTCACCATGCCATCCGTGATGATGCGCGAGCAGTCAACGAGGCGCGCCATGCCGCTTCTCCAGTTTCCTGACTTGACAGTGGTTCAACTTGACGTTGAGGTGTATAGTAAGAGGATCGCGTATGGACGCATTGCTGCTTGTACTGGGCGTCGGCGTCGCGCTAATCATCGCGTATTTCACCTACGGTCGCTGGGTTGCGGCTCGTGTCTTTCAGCTCCGAAAAGACACGGCCACCCCAGCGACTGTTCTTTGTGACAACACCGATTATTGCCCGACGCCGAAGTCCATCGTCTTCGGCCATCACTTCACATCCATCGCTGGCACGGGGCCGATTGTTGGGCCCGCGATCGCTGTGATGTGGGGATGGCTGCCCGCAGTGCTGTGGGTGCTCATCGGGTCGATTTTCATCGGCGCGGTGCATGATCTTGGCTCGCTTGTCGTTTCGATGCGCAACAAGGGGCGCAGCGTTGGGGACATCGCGGGTGATCTGCTCGGGCCTCGTGTTCGATTGATTTTTCTTGTTGTTCTGGTGATGGCGCTGTGGGTGGTACTGGCGATTTTTGGTTTGGTCGTGGCAAGCGTGCTGCGCCAGTACCCCGGCGCGATCTTTCCGGTGCTGGTGCAAATTCCGCTTGCGGTTGCGATTGGGCTGTTCGTGCATCGGCGCGGCAAGAACATCGTGATTCCTTCGATCATTGCACTAGGGCTGATGTACGCGAGTGTGATCTGGGGAGATTGGGGGCCGCTGCATACGTTCAATACGGCGCTGGCGACTCTGCCGATGTGGGCGTGGGTCGTGGGGCTGCTGGGGTACTCGTACATCGCGAGTGTGCTGCCGGTGTGGGTGCTGCTGCAGCCGCGGGATTACATCAATGCGCTGCAATTGATTTCGGCGCTGGGGTTGATTGTGGTGGGCCTCATCGTCGCGGCGACGATTGGTGGTGCGCCAAGTCAGAGCCCCGAGCGCGAGCGAGGGGTCGCGGTTGCGCCGCACAACGAAACAACGACCGCAGAACCAATTGCGTCGCGTAATGTGAACCACAGAGACGCAGAGATCACAGAGGGGATAAGAGGTGGTCTGAGTGGCGATCTGAATCAAGACGCCGGATCTGAGCGAGCGAACGCGAGTGAAGAACCGGATCGGTCGTCGGACCTGGCGACGAACCATGCCCACGAAGACGTGGGCATGCCACTCGAGAGCGCCGATCCCGATGGTGCCTTGGTCTTGCCTGCTCTGAGGCAAGGCCACGAAGAGTCGTCGGAATACGCGGAACGCGTGGCCTTGACCGAGGACGGTCAAGACCACGGCACCGTTGGAAGGGACCATTCATTCACTTCCGACCGTCCCAAACTGGAAATTGTCGCGCCGGTGGTGAACTGGCAGCCGGAGGGCGCGCCGCCGCTGTTGCCGGTGCTGTTCATCACCATCGCGTGCGGCGCCGTGTCAGGTTTTCACTGCCTCGTCGGCTCCGGCACGACGAGCAAACAGATCGCCAACGAACTTGACGCGAAGGCGATTGGTTACGGGTCGATGCTGACGGAGGCGTTTCTTGCGACGCTCGTCATCGCCGCTTGCGCGGCGGGGATTGGGCTGGGAATCGCAAAGTCGTTCGATGCCAGCATGCTTTCTTACGGTTCATGGTCCATGCGCGAGCTGCCGATCCAATTACGAAACGGCGATGAAATTCGTGCTCTGCGCGCAACGGGCCCGGAAGGCGGCGTCTCAGTCACCCGTCAACCCGACAGCCGCATTGACGGAATTTTGAATGTCATCAGCATTCCGCCAGACGTGGATTTTGCGCATTCCGCCCTAGGACCAGACGGCTCGCCTGCGGTGTTCATCGAATTAGACGGCGAACGCCGGCGCGCTGAATCCATTGGGCAGCAGCGCATCAACGATGACCAATGGCTCGCGATCGGTGATAGCGAAGTGCGCGGATTTATCGACGATGAACTCCAACTGCGTGGCCCGCTCGCGTGGGATGCTCAATATCAAACCTGGGGATCCGCGCAAGGTCTCGTGAGCACCGTCGGCGCGTTCGTCGAAGGCGCGGCGAACTTTGTGAAATCCATCGGGATCTCCGGCGCTGTCGCCGTCGCGCTCATGGGCGTTCTGGTCGCGTCGTTCGCGGGGACGACGATGGACACGGCGTGTCGTTTGCAGCGGTATGTGATTCAGGAGCTGGCGCGCACGTTCCTGCCCCGCCCGCCGAGTTCGGCGTGTCATCGGTGTGGGTATGAATTGAAAGGTTTAGAAAGCGAACTTTCCAATGGCGCCGGGGAAGGGCATCCGAATGACGCCGGATCTGAGCGAAGCGAAGATCCGGATCAAGTCGCGCCGGACAACGACCAGCCATCCGAGCCTTCGCTGCGCTCAGACTCGGCTTCGGAGACCATCCGCTGTCCGGAGTGTGGCGCCATCAATCGCTGGCATCTTGAAACGGCGAGTCACCCAGACGAACGCGCGCCGGAAACACATGGCTGGGATGCGATTGAGAAACACGCGTCGCCGCTGAATCCGTTCAAATGGCTCGCGACGCGTCACGGCGCGACGTTGTTTGCGGTGATTACCGCCGCGGCGCTTGCCGGGCTTCCGGCGCCGGGGCAGTCGTGGTCGCTTGCGAATTTCGGGCAGGGCGGGCTGATTTTGTGGCCGCTGTTTGGCGCGACGAATCAGCTTTTGGGCGGGCTCGCATTCCTCGTGATCGGCGCGTGGCTGATTGCGACGAAGCGCCCGTGGTGGTTCATTGCGCTGCCGGCGGTGTTCATGCTGATCGTTCCCGCGTGGGCGCTCATCTGGCAGGGCTTCATTGGCAACGAGAGCAATGAGTCGTGGGTGCAATCGGGGCGCTGGGTGCTGGTGGGCGTTGCGGGAGTGACGATTCTTTTGGAAGTGTGGCTGGTGATCGAAGTGGCGCTGCGCGCGGCGAAGTCGCGCAAGGGTTTGAACGCCGCGCTGACGCCGTGAAGTGAATTTCATTTCTTGCGCGTTGCGCATTCGCGCACCACAAGTGACAAGTTGTGCACCGCACAATAGTGCGCGCCAAAAAAAGACCGATCGGGCGCTCCGAGGACCCGATCGGTTGCGTGCCACGGTGGAACCGTGGTTTCGAGATAGTTTTGGTGAACGCCGCCGAGCGGGCTCGACGACGCCGCGATAGCGTAGCGTACGCACCCCAAGTCGGCTATCCACGAGGACGATGAAAAGACCGCATGAAAATTCTAAATGCCTGAAAACAAACGATTTAGAAAAAGAGACATGTCAGGCCAATCGGGGGCGCCCCGGGTGGTTGTGGGCCTCGGGATCATCACCCGTACAAAACACGAAAATGAGGCGGATGCGGCCTCTGAACGCGGCTCGATCGAGCTTCTGGTCACGCGGCGGCGTCCGGACACCGTCTTCCCCGACTCCTGGGAGTTCCCGGGGGGCAAGGCCGACAAGGGCGAGGCAGTGGAGGCGTGCGTCGTGCGTGAGCTGCGGGAGGAGCTGGGCGTCGAGGCGGAGCTGGCCGAGGCCTTGACAGCCGTGGCCCATGACTATGACCACGCCTCGGTCATCCTCCATCCGTGGTTGTGCCGTTTGAGGGAGGGGTCGCCTGAGCCGCGAAATCTGGAGGTGGCTGACCATCGATGGGTCACGATTTCGGAGTTGCCGGGGATCGTGCTGCCGCCGGGGAACGCGCCGATTGTTGAGGAACTCATGAAGCGGTTTCGATGATTCCGAAACCAATCGCATCATGCAGTCAATGCCAAACCGGCGAATCGCCATCGACGCCGGATCTGAACGACGTGAAGATCCGAATCAGCATTGTTGCAATCAAGCTGAGCGATCCGAGCCTTCGCTTTGCTCAGACTCGGCGTCCGCGTTGACTCTCTTCAAGATGAAATTTAGTCGGCGACGCAATTCAGGGAACAGGCACAACCATGCCCACGCAGACGTGGGCATGCCACCCTCGAAAACTCCGTCTTCCTCCGCGTTCTGTTTCTATTGGGCGCTCAACAGACTGGCGAGACGCCCGTCCCACCGGTTTTGGTGCGATTTAGATTTCCGGTTCGGTCGGGAGGAATTGCTCCAGACTGCGCTGGTCGATGCGATCGCGAATCTGTGTGAGCAGCTCCACGGCATCCTCCGGGCGCTGGTCAGTCGGGATGTTTTGCATCGCCTCAACCAGCAATCCTTCAGCACGGCGCCAATCATCCGCATCATCCGAAGCCGCCAGCCGCTGCGCCTCTGCAAAGACGGCGCGCATGCCGTCCGAGGTCGGCGGCACAGCGACTGGGGCTGTATTTCCAGTGTTTTGCGGCAATTCCGCTTCCGGCGCTCCGCCGCGAAGGGAAAGCTTCGACGCCAGGCTCGTCGCGATGATGGCCGCGAAAAGAACAACATTCACTGCGATCGAAATGGTCACGATGCGGCGCATTTGCGCGAGTCGCCGGCGCATGGCGCGCACGGCCGATTGCGACGCCTGATCCGGCGAACGTGACGGCGCGGCAGCCGCGATGTGTTGTTTCGGCGCTGGGCGCGCGGTTGATTCGGCGCGAGCCGGCATCGTGGCGCGTGCGACGACTTCAGGAGGCGCCTGCCCGGGAATCAGTCTCACCGGGCCGGCGCCGAAGTGCTGTCGATCCTTGGGCGCTTCGAACACGGCGCCGCAGTTACGGCACATGTATTCGTCTGCGCTTGCGGGACCATGGCAGTTGTGACATTCACCAAGCAGATGCGCCACGCCGCGCACGTTGCGGGCCAGCGACCAAAATTGGCGCGTGGTCGGACCGCGCATGACGGTTTCAGGACCGATCTTGCCTCGTTCGGCGAGGCGGCGCAGCGTCTGATGCGAGCAGCCGGGGCGAAACGGGTTGACCGCGTCACGAATGAACCAGGGGCCCATTTCGTTCTGCGTGGCCTGCATCGAAAGAGGCTCGAACAACCCGCCACAGGCGGCACACCGCTTCCCTGAGGAGGATGTCCCGCAATAGGGGCAGAGGATCACGCGCTCCGCCGCGACGGCGGGGCCGGCCTCAGACTGACTCGGGGAGGTTCCGGGCATGGCGTACACCATACGCACCAGAGGCGAGACGGTTCGGGTGGCGCGTCTCCCCCACCTTGACAGGCGCTGGTGAGCCGCGTCTGATCGTTCACTTGAACCCCCTCCGACTCGACATCGTGAATCGAAGGTTGCGAGGCGTCCTGCCGCGTGTCGTGTGCATTTCGCTATGCAGCATCGTGGCCGCGTGCGGCTCGTCGCAAACCGGCGACACGATTCTTCGGGACTCGCGTGTTGGCGCTTCGACGAATTCGAATGCGCCACTGCGGCGGACGCAGGAATCGCGCGCCAGCGACGGCGTGATCGCGCTGGTGAACGGTCAGCCGATTCGAATGGACCAGATTCTTCCGGCCCTCAAGGAAGCGGCCGGCGCCCAAGCGATTGAGGATGCGGCGCTGGATCTTGTGCTTGCGGAAGACGCGCGGCGCGCGGGGATCACGATCACCGACGCGGAAATTGCCGCAGAGCGAACACTGTTTCTTGAGTCGATCTATGACGCCGGACTTGCCGGGCCAAATCAGTCCGCAGAAGAGGTGCTGTTGAATGTGCGCCGGGCGCGCGGGCTTGGGCCGGTTCGATTCAATGCGTTGTTGAAACGGTCGGCGACGCTGCGTGCGCTCGTGAGTCAGGACGTTCTCGTCACGGACGAGATGATCGCACTGGCGTGGGAGATTGAACACGGCGAAAAGCGCGGCGCCCGAATCATTGCGACCGCAACGCTGGCGGACGCGCAGCGAGCCATCGACGACATGCGCGCCGGCACCGATTTTTCGGAAGTCGCGGTGCGCCGATCAACAGACGTCAGCGCCGCTCGGGGCGGCATCGTCGAACCCATCAGCCCGCTTGATCCCACGTATCCGCAGGCCGTGCGGACCGCGCTGACTCGGCTGGAGCCCGGTGAATCCAGCCCCCCGCTCGTCGTGGACAACGGATACGCGATCGTCCAGCTCACGGAGATCATTCCGGCGGATGGAGTCACACTGAATGACAGCCGCACAATGATTCGCCGTCGCGTGCGCCTTCAGGAAGAGCGCCGGCGCATGTCTGAACTCGCCGAACGGCTGCGGCGGCGCGCCCAGGTCACGATTCTCGACCCTGCGCTGCAATTCCAGAATTCGAGCCGATAACCGCGCCATCGGGCGAATACCTGCACCATAAATGTGAAGTGTCTCCAGTCGCTTAGACACGATGCCGATACACGTTCGGACGACGCACCTTGTGCTGCGGTCACGCCGATATCGATCTATCCCCCCGGCTTACAGATGGAAGCGTCGCTCTCGTGGAAACGCTTGAACTCCTGCTTATCGAGCCCGATCGCGCCATCGCCCAGGCGTTCACGATGTGCGCTGAAGGCGCGCTCGAAAACGTGCGCATCGTGCATGTCGAAAGCAGCGACGGTTTGCGAGCGACCTCACTTCGTCCCACGTCCATCGCGTTCTGCGCGGATGTCCCGCCTGACATGGACGGCTGCCTGACGATCGAACTGATTCACGAGCGCCGGCATTCGTTGCCCATCGTGATGATGCTGGACGACCCGTGCCCGCGCCGCTTTCGTGACTTGATTACGCGCGGCGCCGCCGACTGCGTCGCCCGCGAAGGCTGGACGCCGGAAACCATTGCCTTCGCCCTGCACAAATGCATCAGCATTTCGAACATGCAGCGGGATTCATTGCGACTGCACGCTGGTCTGACACGCTCGCTCGCCGAACTCGTGCAGCGCAATCGGGATCTGACTGACACCGCCGCACGCCTGGAGACGATGGCTTCAACAGACCCGTTGACCGGTCTCTACAACCGCTGGTGGCTGAAGCAGCGTCTTGACACCATGTTCGCAGAAGCGACGCGCTACGACGCGGATCTCGCGTGCATGATGATCGATCTCGATAATTTCAAGATCGTCAACGACTCGCATGGGCACCAGTATGGTGATCATGTGTTGTCGCTCGTGGGCGAGATGATTCGCGAGGAAATTCGTTCGTCCGACGTTGCGGCTCGCTACGGCGGTGATGAGTTCATCGTGCTGTTGCCGCACACGAATAGTCAGACGTCGATGAATCTGGCGCGTCGATTGCAACAGCAGTTTGAAACGCGCTTGCGACAGCGCCTCGACATTGAATCGAGCTGCTCCATGTGCATCGGCATTGCGTGTGCTTCGGTGAGCCGTCCTGGCGCCGCTGAAGTGCTGGTGCGACACGCGGACACGGCGCTGTATGCCGCGAAGTCCAGCGGCCCGAATCGCGCCATGATCTGCGGCTCTGACGGCATGACGCCCGAAGATGTGCGCAGTTTCGCGGCGTAATGAAGAATGTTTCATTCAAATGAATGGTTTAGCGCGGCGCGGTAGACTCCGTGGCGCATGTTGAACGATCTTTTCGGGATTGAAATATCGACCGCGGAATGGGGCGCGGCGGGACTGTGGGCCGGCGGCGTTGGTGTTGCAGCTCTGATTGGCGTGGCGCTGCACGTCATAATTTTCTTCATATTGCGACGGGTTACAAAACGCACTGAGGGTGAGACGGACACGTCGATCGTCAATCGTATTTCTGGCGCCGCATGGCTGCTTCTGCCGACCGTTGCTGCGCTGATTGTCGCACAACCGAAAGACGCCATGCCCATCGTTGGCATGGCGCGGCACATGATCGTGATCCTGATGATTATCGCGGTCGCGTGGATGCTGCATGCGCTGACGTATGTACTGAATGACATTGTGCGCGCGAAGTACGACATGTCCGTCAAGGACAATCTCCATGCGCGAAAGATTTACACCAAGATCAGTGTTTTTCGAAAAATCGCGACGGTGCTGATCGTCATCCTTGCCGCCGCGGCGATCCTGATGACATTTCCGACGGCGCGACAGCTCGGCGCCGGCATACTTGCGTCAGCCGGGATTGCGGGGATTGTGGTCGGCATCGCGGCGCGGCCGACGCTCTCGAACTTGCTCGCGGGGCTTCAGATTGCGCTAACAGAGACGCTCACGCTCGATGACGTGGTGGTGATCAAGGGCGAATGGGGCCGCATTGAAGAGATCACGTCGACGTACGTGGTGGTGCGCATTTGGGATTTGCGGCGGCTCGTGATTCCGATCGGGTGGTTTGTTGAGAATCCGTTTGAGAATTGGACGCGCAAGACGGCGGACCTGCTGGGCACAGTGTTCCTGCATTGTGACTATCGCGTGCCGGTGGAGGATGTCCGCGCGCAGCTTAAGCGCGTGCTTGACGAATCCGAACACTGGGACGGTGAATCGTGGGGTTTGCAGGTGACGGATTCGACCGATCGCACGATGTCGTTGCGCTGTTTGATGAGCGCACCGGACTCGTCGGCGGCATGGAACCTGCGCTGCGAAGTGCGGGAAAAAATGATTGGTTGGTTACAGCGCGAGCATCCCGATTCGCTGCCGCGCGTGCGTGCGGAGGTTGAGGGGATTGCGTTTGAGGAGGATGCGGGCGAGGAAAGTGGAGCGCGTGGAGACGACGCGAGCGAGTGATGCGGATCTCTTCCTCCCTCTCCCCCGGGTGAGGGGCGCTGGACGTAAATCAAGACAGTTGTGTTGAATTGATTCATATCTCAATACGAGCGCGGAACCCCCTCCTCCGTCATCCCGACAAGTCGGGATGCCACCTTCTCCCGGAGGGAGAAGGGTCAGGCGGTCCACACGCCGGCGTAGCTGGTTGAGTACTCACCGGCGTCCCGCTGGGTGAGTTGATAGAGCCGCTTGGCGATTTGGCGCAGATGCAGCGCATCATGCGCGCACCACGCGGCGAGCAGGTCACCGGCGCGGATCACGCCGAGCTTCGGATGCTCGTGCGCCCTTGACCAATCCGGATCGCGTAAAGACTCCAGCCACGTCAGGCTCTCGGCCCGCGCCGATTCAAATCGTTTGATCGATTCAGACAAATCTCGCTCGTTGTAGTCGCGCTGTCTCGCCCAACCCTCGGGATTGATGCCGGGCCACAGTTGCGACGGATCTTCGAGCGTGAGGCGCAGGCGCGTGCGGAAGTCATCGACCTCTTCGTCCACCATGTGATTGATGATCTCGAGGATGGACCAGCCGCTGCCCTCAGGGCGCCAGCGGGCATCGCCCTGAGACAATACGGCGATGAGCGCACTGATTGCTGCAGGTGTCATCCTCATTTTGTCCGAAACTGCCATCGCGTTCATGTTGCATCCTCTCGTCCAACTTCAAAACGAGTGGCGCGTGCGGCAAGCATTCGCTGTGGCTCGGGGATTTCGGCCGCACATTCAGGGCACACATCACCCGTCAAACCAGCCAACGAATATCCGCAAGCATCACAGACCGGCTCTTTGACTTGCAGAAAAATCTGCAGCCCGCACCCAGCGCATTCCCATTCACCGGTGAATACGTCTTGGGCGAGCGAGCATCTTGGACACGACAAGTGAATCCGAATCTTTACCGGCAAACCTGTTTCTGCTTCGTTCGCATGCCGGATGTGCTCAAGCCATCGGAGACAAAGGGTCGCTGGCACACCAAGCATTGCGAAGAGGCCGAGCGCCGTAGCAAGCTTCGTTGCCAATTCACCTGCGTCTGTCATAACAATCGTGAGACCAAAAACGGAAATGACGCATCCAATTGTGACCGCGATCAGCCCGAACACAATTGTCACTGAACGCACACCGCGCGTAAGCCCGCTTCGAACCTTGAGCGTTCGCAACAGTGATGCAACGAGAAGGAAGTATCCAACGAAGTTGGCGACGTTCCATGCCGGGCTGATGAATCGATAAATGGCGAAATAGTGGAGAGAGCCCCATGGTGACCACAACCATGCTTCGAGCATTCCGCATAGAAATGCAATCGCTATGACGACACTGTTCACTAGAACGAGCATTGGATGCCCGCCACGGGCGCGTAGCCAAACACAGCCAAGCCCAGTCAACGAATACAAGGCCGTGAGGTATGAAACTTGGAATAGATCTGCTCGAGGCGGAATCTGATACATCAACGAATACAGAACAATGCCGACGAGAGCGGCCAATGACCCGAGAAAACACCAAAGTAGAAATTTAGCGGCCCCCATCGCGCTCGCCGCGTCAGAACCCGCCCGCGCGCATTCGGTCCAGTGATGACGGGAACGGGTAGCTCGGGAACACGCCGACGTTTCCAAAGCGCCACATTTGCGGCGCCGGGTAGACGTCGCCGCGATAGCCGGCGTCGTACATCAATCGCAGGACGGATTCGAAACTCGGTTCGGCGTTCGTGCGCGGATCGAGGAGTCGGTTGGAGCGGGCGCCGAGGAATGCGACGCTGGCGACAGGGAGTCGTTCGCGTCGGCCGCGGAGCATTTTGACGATGGTCTGGAAGCCGCGGGAGATGTCGTCGGGCGTGAAGTGATCGCGGCCTTTAGGGCGCAACATCGCGAAGACCAGGATGCTGTCGAGGTCGTACTTCAGGATGTACGGCTCGCGATCCATCGCGGCGTGAATCGTCACCGAATCATGAAACATCTTGGCGTAACTGGTGACGGAGCGCGCGGTCCACTGACTTGTGGTGATCAGCTCGACGAGCTGCGCGACCATGCCGTGGCTGTTGTCTTCGTCGTTGACACTGCAAATGACGGTGCGGTAACGGCCTTCGAGCATGTCCCGGAGCATGTTCTGGCCCCAGAGGATGCGCAGGCGCCCTTCGACTTCCGCCGCGGGATCCTGCGGCAGGAGGGAGACTTTGTCGGCGGCAAGTTCGGAGGGGAGCAGCAGATCGCCCTCGTCGTCGTAGAGTTTCATGTCCTGTTCGGTCGCGTGGTCGGTCATGGGAATCGCCTCCTGGCCTTGGCTTAGTGGCCACGATTCAGTCTATCGCACAGCCGGAGTGACGCCGCAAACCTCAGGGGAGGCGGATCAGAACTGGCCATGCATGGGCGACTTGCAGCGTTTCGACCGTTTCAAAGAGCACGTAGAGGGCGGGGAACATGATTACATCGCCGAGGGCCTGGACGAGCTTTCGTGTGTTGATCGTGTAGGTCTCCGGTGAACGAAAATGCGCGAAGTTTGGAACGAAGCGCGGGACGCGTTCTGTGTATCCGTCGTATACGCCGCGCGGCAGGCGAGCCGCAAGATCGCGTTCTTCGCCGATGGCGACCCATGGGTAGTAGAAGAGGTACAACCCCACGAGAACGGCAAGGAGCAGCAGGTTCTCAGAAGCCAACCCTAATCCAACGGCGCCGAGGAAACTGCACACGTACAGCGGATGACGCACAAGCGAATACGGGCCGACGTCAATGAGTTTTTGATTCTTGTAGCCGGCGATGAACATCGACGACCAGATGCGGCCGATCATGCACAGCACGATGAGCGCGAGGCCGGTGAGTTCAAGAAACTCGTCAAAGGCGCCTTCCTTCCATGAGTGATGGGAAAGAAGGATCAGCGGCGCCGCGAGCATGCCGAAGATGAGCGATTTACGCCGGCGGCTGCGTCGCGCGGTGCGAAACGAATGTGCCGGCGCCGGCGGATGAAGGGCGGGCATGACTGCCTCCAATCGTTGAGGTCAAAGCGTAGCCGCGCAGAACGCCACGGAATGGAGGGAGTTCATCCCAATATGCAATGCGAAAATGAGCGGCGGCCTCGTTGAGGATGAATTCGACGTTTCGGGCGCCGAGATCAGACCGCGAGATCATTCCCGCTCGGTCGCGCGCGTCGAAGCGTCAGCGCCATCGCGAGCGTCAGGGGTCCGACACGTCCCGCGAACATCAGGCCGATCACCACGATCTCGCCCAGCGAGGTGAGGTCCGGCGTCAGACCTCGGCTGAGTCCGACCGTTCCCAAAGCCGACACCGCTTCGAACAAGACATCCTCAAAAGCCGCCTCTTTTGGGAGGATGAGTTCGAGCAAGTAGACGCCGATCGTAAGCGTGGCGAGGTAGAGCCCGGTCGCGGCGGCGGCGGTCCTTAAGCGTGTCTCGGGAACCTCCCGTCCCCAGAACCTCACACGTTCGCGCCCCAGGAGCTGGCATCGCGCAAAGCCCCACATCGCGGTGAACGTCGTCGTCTTCAGTCCGCCACCCGTTCCTGACGGTGAGGCGCCGATGACCATCAGCACCATGAGAATGATCAACGCTCCGCGGCCGAAATCAGCAATCGGATACGTGTTGAATCCGACCGTCGTCATCGCCGTCATTGCCTGAAAGAACGACGTCAATAAACGATCCGCGGGCGGTAACTCTCCGATGAGGGGATCGCTGAGAAAAATCAGCATGGTCGCACCGACGGTGAACCACATGGTGACCACGAGGATCAAGCGGCTGGTGAGGGTCATTCGCTTGCTGCGCCCCACCAGGCGGCGCCAAAGGTCGAGCATGACAATGAACCCGATGGCGCCGAGGTAACTGAGCGCCGCGATCGTGAGGTTCACAACTGGGTCCGTGCGAAATGCTTCGAGGCTGGTGTCGAAAAGTCCGAACCCGGCGGTGCAGAACGCGCTGACACTGTGAAAAATTGCGATCCACCAAGCGTCCTCGACTCCGGTGCGGCGAAATGCGAAAAACAACACGGCGGCGCCGATCGCTTCGATGACAAACGAGAACACGACGACGGCGCGCAGGAACGACGCCAGATCAAATCCGGCCGGCAATGTGAATGCCTTCTCCCCGACGGCGCGGCGTGCTGAAGGAAGCTCGCCGGTTCGAGTGAGCACGACAAACGATCCGAGCGTCATGTAGCCCAGCCCGCCGGCCTGGATGAGGGCGAGAATCACGAACTCCCCAAAGAACGAATAGGTTCCCTGTGTTGACGTCGTGACCAGGCCCGTCGTCGAGACGGCGGAGACGGAGGTGAACAAATGGTCGAGCGCGTTGACGGACGGCGCCTCGGCAGCGATGGCGATGGGCAGGCAAAGCAACACCCAGCCAAACAACATGTACAGCGCATATCCCAGTGAGATCTGCGTGACGGCCGGAACGGTCGTGAGACGTTCGAGTTGGTGATGGAGAAAGGCTCGGACGGAGTTCATGGGCGCCTCGATCCGCGCATTATCCAAAAAAGAAAGCGGCCTCGCCTGAGGGTGAACCCGGAACAGCGGGGTCTCCCAAATTGCATCTCCGCAGAATGAACCTTTTTCTTTCGTGCAGTTGGACGACTCATCGCAAAGGCCACCGGGGGAGGACTGAAGCTCTCTGTGATTATCGGGTCGCTCACCCCCAAATCGATTCTGCAAGACCTCTTCGAAATCCGCCTCGGCGGATGAACGAACGCGAACGATGAGGCGCCGGCGCCGCATTGATGGTCTTTGCGCGTGTTGGCGCCGGTTCCCGATTTATGGCGCGTCCAGAATGGAGCTTCGTCCGTGTCGCCATTTCGGAGAACCTTGCATGAGAATGCTGCTTGCACTGGCCGGTGTTGTGAGTTTGGGCGCTACGTCGGGCTTGAACTGGGCTCAGGATCACGTTGCCACGCCCGTCGAGGCGGTCGTCCCTGCGCCAATCCCCGATGACCTGCGCGAGCAACTTGAAGCGTTCAACACGATCGCGCGCGAAATTGATCGCACGATGCGTGAAGCACGAGCGCGTGGCAATGCGCTCACTGCACTGCTTGCTTTGCGCGACGTGGCCGCCGAGCGCCTCGGGCAAGATCCGATGGTGGACCAAGCCATTGCCACACTGCTCATGCAGACGGAAGCAGAGCTTGGGAATTACGAGGAAGCGCTTGCTGCTGCGGATATCGCGGCGCCGGTCCCGCAACTCGGCGCCTTCCCGGAATTTCCCTTCGACGAATGGCGCCCAATGAACGCGATTCCGGCGATTCGATCTCTTTCAGCGAATCGTCGTGTTGTGATGATCAATGAGGCGCACCATGTGCCTCAACACCGCGCCGTCACGCTGGCGCTGCTTCGGGCGCTGCGCGAAGATGGTTTCACGCACTTCGCCGCAGAGACACTCTACGAATCTGATATCCACTTGAACGAACGCGGATTTCCAACGGCGCAGAGCGGCGCCTACATCGTTGAGCCGATGTATGCCTCGCTGATTCGGGAAGCCTTGCGCCTCGGTTTCGTTGTCGTTCCGTACGAAGCGCGCGACGCCGCCCATGGCCAGCGCGAGCGTGGGCAGGCGGAGAATCTCATGCGCCGAGTCTTTGAGGCGAACCCTGATGCAAGGCTGCTCATCCACGCGGGCTATGCGCACATTGACGAATCCGGCGATATTGCCGGCGCGGCGACGATGGCGCAGGAGCTGGCCGCCATGCTTGGTTCGGATCCATTGACCATTGATCAGACGGTGATGTCCGAGCGCTCGGCGCCACAGTTTGAACACCCGATCTACCGCCGTTTGACGGAGGACGGCGCTTTGACGGCGCCGACGATATTTCTCAATGACGACCTTGAGCCATGGACACTGACGCGCGGCCGGCGTGATGTCACCCTGTTCTTGCCGCGAACCAACGATGTACGGGGGCGGCCATCGTGGCTCGCCACGACCGAGGGCCGCACGGAAGTTCCGGTCGCCGAGGCGGCGATGGAGCAACTCGCTGCGGCATCCGGCCCGCTGTTAATTCGTGCGTTTCGTGCGGAAGAGTACGCAGAGCCGGATGCAATCCCGCATGACCAATATGTCGTTGAGCACGGGGCGAAGCTTCCGCCGCTCTTTCTGTCGAGGGGCGATTACATCGTGATTCTTGATGACGCTGATGGGACGCGCCGTGCGGAATGGCAGGCATCGGTCGTCGACTGATGCATCGAGCTCGCAACATTCAAAAAGAAAAGCGGCCTCGTCAGGGATGAACCCGACGAGGCCGAAAGTCGGCGACGACCTACTTTCCCGCGAAGCAGTATCATCGGCGGCCCGGGCTTAACTGCTGTGTTCGGAATGGGAACAGGTGTTGCCCCGAACCTCTGATCACCGACAAAGCATGCCGCGCCCTTTCGAGCGCGACATGTGAGGTTTCGGAATGGATTGATCGAGATGCTTTCCTGGTTGGGAAAGCGGATGATGCGAAATGATGTCGTGTATTGAATCGTTGGCGCTGGAAGTGCGTGATGCATTTCCAGCGGCGCCTGGTTGGCGCGATCAAGCACTCGACCGTTAGTACCGCTCCGCTGAAGGCCTCTCAGCCCTTACACGCGCGGCCTATCAACCTGGTGGTCTTCCAGGGGTCTCTCGTTCGCTCAAGGCGAACACGCAGATCTCATCTCAAGGAAGGCTTCCCGCTTAGATGCTTTCAGCGGTTATCCCTGCCTCACTTAGCTACCCAGCGGTGGCGCTAGCGCGCCAACTGGATCACCAGGGGTGAGTCCTTCCCAGTCCTCTCGTACTAGGGAAAGATCCTCTCAAATCTGCAACGCCCACGACAGATAGGGACCGACCTGGCTCACGCCGGTCTGAACCCAGCTCGCGTACCGCTTTAATGGGCGAACAGCCCAACCCTTGGGA
>JAJDDK010000008.1 GCA_029260345.1 Phycisphaerales bacterium
ATGCGATCGATGTTGGGGGTTTCGAGGATGCCGAGCCCGTGACCGGTGACGAAGTGTGCGGCGTGATCGTCGGACATGATGTAGACGATGTTCGGTCGATCGTCGGCGCCGAGGGTTTGAGAAACAAAGAAGGTGGCGTGAATGAGAAAAACAGCCGCGGCAAGGGCTCGGGTCGGGTGATTCAAGGTCGTGCTCCTGAGGATGAAAAAGGTATTGTAACGCGGATCGCGCGGGGGTTGGGCGATCCGGAAGACGACCGATCACCTCCCCGTCCCTCGGCGGCTTCGGCCTTGCGTGATCCACCTCGATCCCGTCGATCGAAGACCGATCACCCGCCCAAATTCGGAAGCGTCCACGTTGTCGATCAGGCACCCTCCCACACGCCCTCCCACTCATACCCTCCCGACGTAAAAGGCACATACCATACGACAAGCGGTTCTTATCGGAGCCGCTCTTTTATGGGTACTCCTTGGTAATGGTGATTATAGGCGCGCCGAAAACCCTCTCCGTACAACCGTTACAACCCCTACCACCCGTTCTTCTTACTGAGGCCTTCCCCCCTCCAAGCGGGGGATTTGAATTCAGTTACAGGCGGGTTGGACCGATCTACAATGAGTACGACACGTTGCGGGCTTACCCGTCCGCGACCGTTTGAGAGAGGTGATACCTATGGCATCCAACGCTGTTCAATCTTCCTTGCAGATTTATTTGAAGGAGATCAACCGCACGCCGCTGCTGAATGCCGAGGAGGAAAAGTCCCTGGCGCGCAACATCATCGACGCGGGGTGCCTGGAGTCGCGCGATACCATGATCCGCGCGAACCTGCGCCTGGTCGTCGCGATCGCCAAGCGATACAACAACCGTGGGCTGGCGCTGACGGACCTGATCGAAGAGGGCAACATCGGTCTGTGCAAGGCGGTGGAGAACTTCAACCCCGATATGGGCGCCCGCTTCAGCACCTACGGGTCGTGGTGGATCAAGCAGGCCATCAAGCGTGCGTTGATTAACGCGGTGCAGCCGATTCACGTGCCGGCCTACATGGTCGAGCTGATCGCCAAGTGGAAGCGCGCCCACCGCAAGCTGGAGGACAAGCTGGGGCGTCAGCCGTCGATCAACGAGTTGGCCGAGGAGATGCAGTTGCCCGTGAAAAAGGTGCGGGTCATCCGCAAGGCGGTGAAGGTCTTCCAACGCCCCAGCCAATCGACCAACAAGGACCACGGCGACGGGCTCACGCTCGCCGACATCATCGAGGACGAAACCGCCAAAGCGCCCGACCATCCGATGGAGTTGCGTGAGGAGATCGAATCGATCCACCGACTGCTGGACATCATCGACGAGCGCGACGCGACCATCCTGCGCCTGCGGTACGGGCTCGGCGGGCAAGAGCCCATGACGCTCAAGGAAATCGGGCAGCACGTCGGCCTCACCCGCGAACGCGTGCGCCAGTTGGAGATCCTGGCCCTCAAAAAACTGCACAAACGCATCAACCCCGACGCCCCGCTCGATCACACCACCACGCGGCGCGAAGGTAACAAAAAGACCAAGCGACCCGACAAGGAACACGCTTACGTCACCACCTGAGCCACACCACCGCCCCAATCGACGGAAGGGAAACCGCCGCCTTGGGCCCAAAGAGAACGAATGACGCACCATGAAACGTTTCGCAAAAACCTCGATCCTCGTCACCGCGCTATGCTTGCTGGCTTGCGTTGCAATCTACTTTACAACCGAGCCGCAAGCCGCCACCGCCGCCTACCTCAACAGCTACGGCACACCCCAGCGTGACGACGGCGGCGCCGTGGATACCCGTTCACTTTCCACCCCGTCGGATTCGTCGGCATTCATCGACCCCTTCAACCAACCCACCTCGGTGTTACCACAACGCCAACCCACTCCCTTCCCCTCCACCGCCAACCCACTCCCCACTACCCCCCCCACCCCCTTGCCCTCAAACCCTGTGTCTACCGCTCCAAAGAGCGCGCCGGCCTCCAATTTCTTTCGATTTCGTGGGGTCACTTGGGGAGATGATCGGCAGACCGTGCGGTTGACCGAAAACCAGGAAATCATCGCCGAGGACGATTTCAGCCTCACGGTCGGCGATTACCTTGACGGGCTACGCTGCTCGCTCACCTACGGCTTCGTCAACCAGACCCTCGCCAACGCACGCTACACCATCATCGAACGCCATACGGATAAGTATTACCACATCAGCGATTACGGCTCGATCAAGTCTCTCCTGACTCAGAAGTACGGGTCACCGGCGCGCGATCGCGTGATCTGGAAGGACGATCGCCTCAAAGACGACCCCATTCGCTGGGGAAACGCGCTGGGGCTCGGGCATCTGATTCTTTCGGCGGCGTGGGATCTGCCCCACACGACGGTCGACCTGCGTTTTGAGCCTTACGCCGACACCCTGAAACTGATCATCGAGTATCGATCCAAGGCGCACACGACGATACTCGCTCCCGGTGAATCCCGGCATTCCTTACGCGATCTGTAAGCCAGGACGCCTCACTCCGCCACGGCGTAAACCCTTGCTAATAAAAACACCCCGGCTCTTTGGGCCGAGGTGTTTTCGTTTTGAGATAGGTCAAATGTTTGGCTTTTAGACCATGTCCTTCAGGCCCTTGAGGGGGCGGACCTTCACAACGTTGCGGGCCGGCTTGGCCTTGAACATCATTTCTTCACCGGTGAACGGATTGGTGCCCTTGCGCGCCTTGGTGGCGGGCTTGCGCTGGAGCTGGACCTTCATCAGGCCGGCGACGTTGAACACGCCCGGACCGCTGCGTCCCAGATCCTTCTCGATCATCTGGCCGAGCACGTCAAAGACTTCCTGAACCTTCTTGCGGGGAAGTTCGGTGTTCTCCGCGATCTCGCGGAAGACCTGTCCCTTGGTGCGGGGCGTGTCCGTCGATGCGATTCTCGCCTTACGAACCGGCGCCTTCGCGGCGGCGCGAGTGGCCTTCTTCCGTGTGGTCTTGCGGGCCGCAGTCTTCTTCTTCGTCTTCTTCGCCATCTGAGCCTCCGTGACACGTGATGTGCTGCGTTTCGGCGGGGCCCGGACTTCGGAGCGCCCCTGTTCCGATTCGCCTGTATTCGCAGGGTTTTTACTCAGCATTCGAGGAACGCACAAGCCATTCACACTCGAAATCACTGTTTTTTTCGGCATTTTTTGACTTGGAGCGCCAAATTGAGCCATTTTTCAATGAAACTGGCTGTTCAGAGCCTTGTTTTGGCGTTTGATCGATTGAAATTCAAATCAGGACTTCAATGCGAAAAGTCAGAGAAGCGCTGGTTTTCAGAACCCGTCTGTCCTCCCAGCGGTACTACTATTGAGTGACCGGCCTCCCAAGATCCTCACTCTTCTTTGGAGTGAGCCTCACAAGACACCGGTCGATTCGTGCGTCCGATCGGAAGCCGCTTCCGATCGCATGGAGGCGAGAACATGCGTCAATCAAAGATCAGCTTTGGCCTATTCGGCGCCAGCGCCGCGGGTGTCCTTCTGACCCTTGGCGCCCTGACAATGCCTTCCGTCGCCCTTGCCGATGACGATGACGCTCCATCGCGCCGTCGCGCCGCCCAAAAAACCACGGCGCCATCACGGCCAGCCGCCTCGGCGCCGGCACGCCGCAGTGCGCCCGCGGCGTCACGCAATTCCAGCGCGTCCCGACCCTCCGCGACACCATCGCGCCGTGCCGCCGCTCCTTCACGATCTGCGCCCCCTTCGCGCGCCACGTCGCCGTCGCGCACAGCGCCCCCGTCGCGCACCGCCGCGCCCGCGCCAAGCCGCACGACAACGCCTGCATCACGAACCATGCCCTCGTCCCGTCGCTACGCGGCTCAACCGAACACGCAAACGCCGGCCACCGTGGGCCGTCCATCACTGACCTCCTCCGGTCCGCCCCAGGTTCTGCCGCGCACGGCGCCGATGACCGGGCGGCACACGCCGCGCCTCTCGACGCCGTCTTCAGCGCCGGACGTCGCGCCGCCGACCGGAAGGCACACTCCGGCGCCAAACGTCACGACTTCTACGTCACGCCGATATCCCACAGCGCGGCCCTCGATCAATCCCTCCGGATCTGATCAAACTGCATCGATCCCCTCGCGCGAGGCGCGCCCATCGCCCACCGTGACTCCCCAATCAAGACGTCACGCCGGCGTCACAACACCTGCCCCAGTCACGATCGACGGACCTTCCGAAGCGCGTCGTCCGCGCGTCACCAATCCGTCCGGCCCTGGCATCGTTACATCAGAGCAGCGCGGCAATCGCGAGCGCTACCACAGCGCCCCGACAAAAACGCCCGCTGCCGAGCCGTACGTCTACGTCGACGCATCCCTCGCGTACAAGCAAGCGGACCGCTACACGAAATTGAAGTCCTATTCCTACGGCGGATACAAGTACAAATCCGGCCATTCATCGCACTACGGCTTCAGCTACAACAACCACTATGGCTACGGATACGGCTGCCACTACAAACCGGGCTTTTCAATCAGCTTCAGTTTCGGCACGAACCACTACCCCTATTACTGCCCGCCCAAATACTACGGCAGCTACGCTCGCTACTCATATGGCTACGGGTATTGCAACACCTACGGCGGCTACTACTCCAGCTACTACGACTACTGCCCGCCCGTCACCTATTACGACTACGGCAGCTACTACAACGTGACGTATCGCAATTACATCGGCGCCGGCTACTACGAAGTCGTCGATTCCGCGCCGTACTACGAAGTCGTGAGTTCCTATTCCCAGATGCCTTACGCAGAAGGCTGGAAAGAGCTTTCGTCCGGCTCAGCACGCTCGGCTTTCCGCACCTTCTCCAAGTTTGCAGCGCAAAACCTCGATGATGGCATTCCGAAGATCGGCTACGCCATCGCGTCCGCCATGCTCGGAGACGATCGACGCGCCGCGTGGGCGATGCGCCGCGCATTCATTGTTGATCCGTACGGCGCCGACGTTGTTCGCTTTGACGAACGACTCCTCCGCCGCATCGATCAGCTCGCCGAACGCTACGCCAAGCAAGCCGACAATTCGAGCAATCCCGATGCGGATTTCATGCTCGCCGCCCTGAGCTACCTCATTCAGGACGACCAGCTCGCCTCCGTCGCGATCGACAACGCCATTCAGCGCGGCGACCGATCCGAAGCCGCCGCCAATCTCAAGGCCATGATTCCCACCGTCGAATACAGCTTCGAAGATTGACACCAGCCGCTCACGAAAACGACCGGCGCGACCACTACCTCCAAATACTCAATCCGCACAGCGATCTTCCTCACGATGATCGCTGTGCTGCGTTGTGCGCGTGCCGACGATAGACTTCGCCCCATGACTTCCATCGTCATGTTCGACGATCGTTCCGCCGCGCTGGATGTCGTCGCTGATGTGCGCGCCATCTTCGATGTGCGCACCGGCTGCTTCACCACACGTCAGCGGCTCGAACATCACCTCGGCCGCACCACGGACGCCGTCTTCGTTCACGCAGATCTGACGCCGCTCGTCCGCGAAACTTCGACGACTCTCGTCAACGAGTGGCCGACCGGCGCTGCCGCCCTTCTCGTCAGCGGACGATGCGTTCTTCCGCCGGACGAACTCAAGAACCTCGCACAGAACACCGCCATACGCGAGAAGCACTCGGGCGAGATCATCGCCGCCCACGTGGACCGCGCCACGGCCAAGGCTTTTCTGAGTTCGAACAAACTCCCGGCCTCCATCATCGTCACCGACAGTCCGAACCCATGCCTTCTGCACCGACCGTGGGACATCATTCGCTTTCGAGACGCCGCGATTCGCGCGGACCTCGCTTCGATGACCTCGCCTGTTTCAACACTTCCAGCCGGCGTTACCGCCATTGGTGATCATCCGATCCGCGTCCACGGCGGCGCCACCATCGCCCCGAGCGTCGTGCTTGATTCCACTAATGGCGCCATAGTGATCGACGACAGCGCCACAGTCCGTCCCGGCGCCATCATCGTCGGTCCCGCGTACATCGGTCCTCACAGCGCTGTCCTCGAACACGCGCTCATCAAGGCCAACACCGCTATCGGCCCGGTGTGCAAAGTCGCGGGCGAAGTCGGCGGCACAATCTTCCAAAGTCATTCCAACAAAGGCCACGATGGCCACGTTGGCGATTCCTGGGTCGGCCAGTGGGTCAACCTCGGCGCCGGCACCACCAATTCGAACTTGCTCAATACGTATGGCGAAATCACCGCCGCAACATCGCCGAGCGCCCGCCGCGAACGAACGGGGCTGACATTCTTTGGCACGGTCTTCGGCGATCACGTCAAGACCGCGATCTGCACGCGCCTGATGACGGGCTCGATCATTGGAACCGGCGCCATGATTGCCTCAACCGCCGCCCCGCCCACGGCCGTTCGCCGATTCGCCTGGCTTACCGACAAAGGCGAAACGCGTTTCCGCCTTGATCGATTCTTCGACGCAGCCGAGCGCATGATGGAGCGGCGCAACGCCACCATCACCCCCGCGCTGCGCGACCGACTGACATCGCTCTTCGCGCAGGACGAGTCATGATCGTGCACAGCTTTGCTTCACCGGCGCCCGCAAGCCCTCGCACTCGATCTCGAGGACGGTGAAGCGCCATGGCCGAAGCTGCACCACCAGAAGCCAAATCAAAGAAAGTCCTCTATCTCGTTGATGGCCACGCGCAATTCTTCCGCGCCTACCACGCCATCCGCACGCCGATGAGTTCACCCGTCACCGGTGAACCAACAAATGCCACTTTTGGTTTCGTCGGCATGCTCCTCAAACTGCTGCGCGAGAAAAAACCGAACTACCTCGCCGTCGCCGTTGATGCATCCGGCGATCGCGGCACCTTTCGGTCGCAGCTCTACGCCGATTACAAAGCCAACCGGCCGCCACCCCCGGAAGATCTGCGTCCGCAGGTGGAACGCTGCATGAGCCTGCTCGAAGCCGCCGGCGTACCGGTGCTCGCCATCGAGGAGGTTGAAGCCGACGACACCATCGCGACCATTGCAACAAAGCTTGGCCACGATCGCGATGACATCCTCGTTCGCATCGTGTCGCGCGACAAAGACCTCATGCAACTCCTGGAGCCCGGGCGCGTCGAAATGTACGACCCGTACAAGGACGAGCTCATCACGTCCGATTCACTCGAAGAACTGATGGGTGTCGGCGCGCACCAGATCATCGACCTGCTTTCCCTCGTCGGCGACCCCGTGGACAACGTTCCCGGCGTTGAGGGTGTTGGTCAGAAGACCGCCGCGAAACTTCTCAACGAATATGGCTCCTTGGATAATCTGCTCGCTCACGCCGACGAAATCAAAGGCAAGCGCGGCGAGAAACTCCGCGAATCCGCGCCCAAGCTCGATCTGTCGCGCTCACTCGTCACTCTACGCAACAACGTCGACGTGTCATTCGATCTCGCAAACGCAGACGTCGAGCAACTCCCGCTCCACAAACTCGAGCCCATCCTGCGCGAGCTCGGATTCAACCGGCATCGAGATGATCTGCTCCGAATTGTGAAAGCCAGCGCTGAAACCGGGAAGTCATCAAACAATGATGACGAGGCTCCTGCGCCGGATTCACTCTTCGCCATGGCCGCGTCCGAAGCGCCGGTCCGCGCTACGGACGCAGACTACCGCTGCATCAAGACGAAAACAGAACTCGATGAACTCTTAACCGAACTTCGCGCCGCCGACATCATCGCCATCGACACCGAGACCACCGGTCTTGATCCACTCACATGCAAGCTTTGCGGCGTCTGCCTCTCCACCAAACCAAAAACAGCCGTTTACATCCCCGTCCGCTCGCCTGACCCGTCTTCGCATCTGGACGAACAGACCGTTCTCGATGCGCTGCGCCCGATTCTCGAAGATCCCACGCGCCCAAAGTGCGGCCACAACCTCAAATACGACCTCCTCGTCCTGCGCGCCAACGGCGTCGAACTGCGCGGCGTCGCGTTCGATTCCATGATCGCCAGTTTTCTCATTGACTCCTCCCGCTCGTCGCACGGACTTGATTCCTTGGCCCTCGCGCTCCTCGGCCATTCCTGCATCCCGATTCGTGATCTGATCGGCAGCGGCAAGAAGCAGTGCACATTCGACACCGTCTCGCTCGACGTCGCGACGGTGTACGCCGCCGAGGACGCGGATATTTCATTGCGGCTTCACGACGAGATGGCGCCGCAAATCAAGGCCCTTGGACTCGCAAGCCTATTCAATGATGTCGAAATGCCACTGGTTGATGTGCTCGCCGAACTCGAATGGAATGGCGTGCTTGTGGATCCCGATGAACTTGATCGTCAAGCGGATCGGCTCAACCAGCGGCTTGCCGAATTGCGCGAGGAGATCAACACCGAGGCGCCGCACCCGTTCAACCCTGATTCGCCGAAGCAACTCGGCGCCGTGCTCTTCAACCCACCGGACCACCCAAATGAACCGGGCCTGGGCATCAAGCCGCTGAAGAAAACGCGCACCGGCCACTCGACCGACATCGAAGTGCTCGAAAAATTGGTGACGGATGACTCGGTGACGTCGCCCATCCCGCAGCTCATTGTGGAATACCGGCAACTGGCGAAACTCGTTGGGACCTATCTCGTCGCATTGAAGGACGCGATCAATCCACACACGCACCGCGTGCACGCGTCTTTTCACCAGACCGGCGCCGCGACTGGGCGACTTTCATCTTCCGACCCAAACTTGCAGAACATCCCGATTCGCACGGAGCTTGGCCGCGCCATTCGCAAGGCGTTCATTGCGCCGCCCGGCCGGGTTCTCATTTCTGCAGACTATTCACAGATCGAACTGCGCATGCTCGCGCATCTCTCTCGCGATGAAGCGCTCATCCGCGCCTTCAAAGAGGGCGCGGACATTCACCGCGCCGTCGCGGCGGAGATTCACGGCGTCGCGCCCGAAGACATCACCCGAGAACAGCGCGACGGCGCCAAGATGGTCAACTTTGGCATTATCTACGGCGTCACGCCCTATGGCTTGGCGCGGCGGCTCGGCGTTTCCAACGAGGAAGCCACGACCATCATCAATGACTACAAGGCCCGATTCCCGGGCATCACCACCTTCCTTGCGGAATGCGTCGATCAAGCCCGTAAGTTCGGTTACGTCGAGACAATTCTGAAGCGACGCCGCGCCGTGCCGCAGATTGAATCGCGCAATGGTCAGCAGCGCGCCTTGGGCGAGCGCATCGCGATCAACTCCGTCGTTCAAGGCTCCGCGGCGGATCTCATCAAAATCGCGATGGTCGATCTTCACCGGCGCCTCAGCCCGCACGCCGCGCCTTGGCGCCCAGAGCACAACGGCTCCGCCGCGCCCGAAATCGACGATGTGCTGATGCTCATTCAGATTCACGACGAACTGGTCTTCGAAGCGCCCGAAGCCACCGCCGACGCAACGCGCAAGCTCATTGTTGATCGCATGGAAAACGCCATGACACTGACCGCGCCATTGGTGGTGGAGTCGGCAATCTCGACAAACTGGTTCGAAGGCAAATAGCGTTTACAGAACGCCGCACGGGCCCCAATTGCCCAGCAACGTCGCCAAATCGGCGCCGTTCACAATGCCATCGCCATTCAAGTCTGCATCGCCGGCGCCGCCCCACAAACCGAGCAGCGTGGCGAGGTCCGCACCGTTGACCTGACCGTCGCCATTGATATCCGACGGGCACGGCGGGGCCAGAATCACGAACTCATACGCGCCGATGTCGACGATCGGCGCATCGCCCAGCCCCGTATCGGGCGTGTCCGGATCGTCGAATCGGCGCGTGTTCCCGGCAAGATCAATCGGCAGTAGTTCCGCCGTATCGGCGTCTTCGTCGAGGTCGAAATCATCGAACGGCAGGGCGCTGTTGTCGCCCGCATCAATGCACGGTGAACCCGGCATGAGGCTCACGTCGTCATCCAGAGTGCCCAGTACATCGTCCGGCCCGTCCACATCGACAAACATCGGGTCCGCATCAAAATTGCCATTGCCGGTGAAGAGTTCGAGTTGATCGATGATGTTGTTGTGAACCGTAAAGGGAACAAACAACTGATTCGAAATCTGTGATCGCTCCTCAAATGCGGCGCCGCTCAGCGTCTCGTTGCCGCGAAAAATCGAGTTGAGCACCGTCAAGCTGCCATCTTCACCTTGAAATGCAATGCCACCACCAATTGAACTGGCGCTGGTGTTGTTGACGAACGAACAGTTTACAACAGTCAGGTCAATGCCATTGGCATGAATCGCCCCGCCGCTGAACATGGTGTTGTGATTGCCCACAAACTCGCAATTCACAAACTCCGCGAATGCCTTCTCAAAGGGGCTGACCGAGACGGCGCCGCCGAAACGGTGACCGTTGTTTCCAACGAATCGCGAGTTCAGCACTGAGACTGAACTGCCAAGAGTCGCATAGAGGGCGCCCCCGTCGCTGGTCCCCGTCGTGTTTCCGTAGAACTCGCAATCAATGAGCACATTGAAGGTGTTGTTGCGGAGGTGGATGCCGCCGCCCGAACCCTGCGAATGATTATTGAGGAATGAACAGCGGAGAAACGTCGCCATGCTTTCGCGCCCGGCGACGCCGCCACCCTCGGTGAAGATCGCCTCATCAGCCGCGACGTTGCTATCGAACACACAGTCCGAAACTGTTGGGCTCGAAAAGAAATTATTCATCCCCGCGCCGAGGACTGCCGTGTTGTTTCGGAAGATGCAATTCTCAACCACCGGATTTGAACCCATGTAGTTCGCCATGCCGGCGCCGTACTGACCCGAATTGTTTTCGAAGATGCAATTGCGCACCGTCGGGTGGGCGCCCTTGTAATTGATCATTCCGGCGCCCCACGTCATAAAGCCGTTGGTCACCGTAAAGCCATCAATGATCGTGTCCGGCCCTTCCCCATTGGCGACTTGCAGGACGCGCCCCAAACCGCCGCCACTAAGGATCGTCGTCTCCGGGCCGTCCTCGCTGCGAAGCTCGATCGCCTTGCCCTGCGTGTCAATCAGCCCCACGTACGTCCCTGCCGCCACGAGAATGACATCGCCCGGCGCCGCAATCTGAATCGCCGCCTGGATTGTCGCTGACTCCGCCGGCACCTCAATCGTCGCGGCCGGCGCGGACGACACCACGGCCAAGACAGCAAATGAAACCAAGACGTTCAATCGATCTCGCATCTGGAATCGCATCCTTCGTATCTCTGTTTCACGATTGCCAGGCCGGCAGCATGCGGCTCGCCCAGCGCTCTCCCGTTCATCCAAGAGAACAAGAATTACTCGAATCACGCGCAAAGCCGATTTCAAATTTCCAATTTGGGACGCTGCCAGCCTCTCCGCCACGATTCTCGGACGAGGTACACTGAGCGGCCCAGCACTCTCCGTCGAGACCTCCTTATGCCCGATCCCAGCCTATCCGTGCTCGCAGGCCCCCCGCTGCCGCCGATTCGACTGACCGGCAAGGGTCCATTCGTATTCGGTCGATCGTCGAAGTGCGAAGTCCGGCTGGAAGACCCGGCCGTCTCGCGTCGGCACGCTGAAATCGCAAGTTCGCCCGATGGCTGGACCATCATGGACGTGGGCAGCCGTCACGGCATCAGCCTCAATGGCGTGCCGCTTGAACCACAAGTCCCGGCGGTGATCTCCTCCGGCGATCGCATTCTCATCGGGCCATGGACGCTCCGTTTTCGCCTCGGCGACGTCGAGCCTTCCACACTCGCATCGATCAACGACACCACCAAGCGCGGCGCCACGCGCATCCCGCGCGATCAACTCGGCGCCCTCGCCCAAAAACGTCTCACACTCCTCATCGAGTCAGCGCGTTCGATTCATACCGCCGCTGAGGAATCCGCCGTCGCGCACGCCGTCGTTGATGCACTCGTCGCCGGCGCTGGTTTCGAACGAGCAGCGCTCATTCGCCCTGTCGCCGGGTTTGATTCCCTCGATGTGCTCGCCATGCGCACCGGGCCGAGCAAACGGCCAATCACTCCCAGCCGCACGCTGCTTGAAGCCGCCAGCGAAGGCGCCATCGTCAAACTCGAAGACGATTCCGCGATGCGTGGCGCCATGAGCATCATCTCCAGCGGCGTCACGGAAGCCATGTGCGCTCCCATTTCCGTCGGCGATCAGATCGACGCCTACGCCTATCTCGATTCGACGAACCCCTCGGCGCCACAGCCCGACGCCGCCGCCTTTGCCGCGGCAATTGCTGACCTTTGCGGCCTTGCCTTCGCCAACTTGCGCCGGCATGCCTTGCAGGTGCAGCAGGATCGCCTGATGCGCGATCTCAACGCGGCACGCGACGTACAAGGCCGCTTGATGCCGCCGAAATCAGGGCGCGTCGGCCCGTTGCAATACACCATGCACTTCCAGCCGGGTCGCGTCGTGGCGGGTGACTTTTTCGGCCTGCGTCAGCTCAGCGATACGTCGGCGGCGATGTTCATCGGTGACGTCGCGGGCAAGGGCCTCGCGGCCTCGCTTCTGATGGCAACGATTCAGTCTCACTTGGATGCGTTACTGAGGACTGATCAGACTTTGCCGCAGATCGTGTCGGAACTGAATCGATATATCTCCGGACGGTCCGCTTCAAACGAATTTGCATCACTTTGGATTGGCATAGTTGATGCGCAGAAGCGCACACTTCATGCGGTGGACGCGGGGCACGGGTACGCCATCCTTCGGCGCGGCTCTGGCCCGGAAATGCCCTCATTTGAAGGCGGTCCGCCCATCGGCGTTGAACCATCCATCGAGTTCGGCGAAACGGTAATAGAGATTTCTTCGGGCGATCGCGTTGTGCTCTTCAGTGACGGCGTGCCCGAACAGCCGAACAAGAACGGACAGCTCTTCGGCGTGAATCGCATCCTCGAAGCGCTGACCTCATCGCAATTTCTTGACGACGATCTACCCGTCTTGATCGATGCGCTCGCCGCGCATGCGCCAACCGATGAATTCAGTGACGATGTCACCATCGCGTCTCTGGCGATTGATTAGTCTGCCAAACCATTCAGGAAAGAATTGGCTCGCCCTCGCGCGCCACCAGCTCACTGAATAGTGCGCTCAAGCGCGTGGTCATCGGACCGACCTCACCATCGCCAATCGTGTATCCGTCCACGGTCAATACAGGCGCGATCTCACCCATCGTCCCCGTGCAAAACATCTCGGTGGCGCTGGAGATTTCTTCAGGCCGAACCTGCCGCACCTTGTGAGCGATGCCATTGGCGCGGCACAAACTCAATACAGCGTCCCGCGTGATCCCTTCCGGGCATGCTCGCGTGGTGGGCGTCGTCACCACGCCTTCAATCACCAGGAAAAGGTGCGTCGCGTTTGTTTCGGCTATGCACCCAGCCGTATCGAGAAGAATCGCATCGTCAGCGTTCGCCGCGTTCGCTTCAAGCTTCGCAAGAATGGAGGTGAGCTGGTTGCAACTGTGAATCTTCTGATCCAGCACATCCTCCGGCGGACGCCGCAACGATGATGTCACGAGCCTCAAGCCGGTCTTGTCATACACCGGCGATTTGTGTTCCGCCAGAATGATGAGCATGCACCCTTCGGTGTTTAATCGAGGATCAAGACCGCTCGTGTACTTGCGGCCGCGCGACAGCGTGAGACGCACATGCACGCCGTCGCGCATGTTGTTGGCCTCAAGCGTCTGGCGCAGTTCATTTCGAATCACGTCATCGCCGGGCACGCCTTGGTACTGAAGGCGCTCAGCGCCATGGCGCAGCCGGGCGAGATGTTCGGTGAGACGGAAGATCTTGCCGTCGTAGAGCCGCAGCCCCTCCCAGACTCCGTCGCCGTTCTGCACCGTCGAATCAAACGGACTCACTCCAGCCTCGTCGCGGTGAATGAGCTTCCCGCCGATGTTGACGATCAGATCACGGTTGCGGTCGTCGTAGCTTTGGAGCATGGCGATTGAGAGAATACCACCGGTTCGCGATCACACTGGAATCAGCCGCCGTTCGTGCAACGGCTCGTACAACCGCTCGCACGCTCGCACCAGCGACCGCAGCCGCGCCGGCGGCTCCGCAGTTGAAGGCACATACGGCTCGAATCCCGAGGTTTTCTCGACGTTTGCATACCAGTGCTTCGCCCATACACCGTCCGTCGCGCGCGGCCCAGGCGCCCACGTCAGCATGTGCTGCGTGAACGGCACAGCAATAGCATCACACATGGCCCGCAAAGCCACTTCGGGGTTCATCAGCACGTCGCGTGAGTCAATCACGGGCGCTGCACGCCCCGTTTGATCGCTCAACCACTCTGCAAGCCGCACTTGCTGCGGAAGCCCGGTTTCTTCAATCGTCGGATTCGGAATCACTTTCGCCAGCGACGTCACCATCGCGCGCGGCTCACGAATCAACAAGACATTGCGAAGTGACTCAATCCAGTCGAGTTCAATGTCCGGCAGCAGATGATGCGCCATGTGCTTTTGATAGAACAACGGCTTCTCGCCCGGCACAGGCCCAAGCAAGGCATCAACCACGATTCGCCAGTCCGTTTCGTGCTGCGCCATCACCTCCGCCGCGCCGGGATGATCATGCCCCGTCGCTGCGAGATAGTGCGCATACAGCGGTTCATCAACGACGGCGCAGTCGCCGCGCGCCTCCCACGAACGCATCATCGCCGTTGAAATATTCCGAGGGCCGGACCACACCGCGATGCGAATGGTTTCTGGCATCAGCGGACTCCGGCCACACTCGTCAGCAGCACGACTCGCGCATGGCTTCAGACGCAGCGGTTTGAGGACGCGACCGAAGCTCGCGCCCGACCGTGCGAATCTCTTCCAGCGCTTCTTCGATGTGATCAAACGTGAGATCGGGATTCACAAACGGAATACGGATCACGTCACGCCCTTCAACATCGCCATAGCCAACGATCAGGCGGCTCTGCCGGCGCAGCTCCTCGCAAAGCTCCGGACTGGAGACACCGTCAAATTCGAAACACACATTCACCGATTCCGGCGTTTTGGTCAGCGTCATCTCGGGATCACGATCAATGATCGACGCCGCGTGCTGCGCCATCGACATGAGGTAATCCATGTGTTCGCCAAGACCCTTATCACCGTGGCGCTTCCACAGCGCCCAGACCTTCAGCGCGTCATTGCGCCGGCCGCACTGCAAAGCCCGCGTGCCGAAGTTCAGATCATCATCATCGGACTGGAACAAGTAGCTCGCATCTTCATTGAAGTGCTTCACCAACATGCCCGGCTGGCGCACCAGAATGACCGAGCACACCAGCGGCACCGTCATCAGTTTGTGCGCATCCCATGTCACGGAATTCGCATTCTCAACGCCATCAAGCAGATGTCGATGCTTTTCCGAAAGAATCATCGTGCCGCCAAGCGCGCCATCGACATGCAGCCAAAGGCCAAACTCAGACGCGATCGCCGAGATGCTGCGAATCGGATCAAAGCTCCCCAGCACCGTCGTACCCGCCGTGGCATTGATCATGAACGGTCGGTTTCCAGCCTCAATGTCTTTCTCAATTGCTTCCTGCAATTTCGCTGGAATCATGCGGCCGCGGTCATCGCACGCCACCGGACGCACATTGGATCGGCCAAGCCCCGCCATCGCGGCGCCCTTGGTGATCGAATAGTGACTGACTTCCGACGTGTAGAGAATCATCGGAACGCCGTCGTGCCCGTCCTCGCGCATCGTCTTCATCGCTTCGTTGCGTGCCATGACAATGGCCGTGAAGTTGGACATCGACCCGCCCGGCGCAAAGACGCCTTCGCCATTTTCAAATCCGATGAGCTTCGCCATGTGGCGCGTCATCGTGTGTTCGATAATCGCGTTGGCGCCGGCCGCTTTGTACGTGTACAGCGACGTATTCAGGATGACCGTCAAAAGTTCCGCCGCGAGCGCGGAGTCGTCCTTGCCGGCAAAGAGCTGATTCAGAAACCGGCGGCTCGACGTGCGCGGCGTGACCGCGGCGACCTGGTCGAGCAGCTCAAGAACTTGTTCTTCTGACTGACCGGTCTCGCTCAGATCAAAATCGATGCGGTCGAGCAATTCGTCCGCCGAGATGTAGGGCGCCACCGGCTCGGTGATTTGTCGCGTTCTGGCGCGATCAAGGAGTTCATAAACAGCGTGAAACGACGATCGTGATTCGGACACAGCAGCCTCGGAAAAGTCCCGGAGAGAGTGAGGTCAGAGAGCGCAGCGATGCCTCCAACACGCACCGGAGGATATGGCCTCACTTCCAGCCGGACCAGACCAATGCCCGAAACCGCTTATTCCGCCGCGACAACCGCCTCTTCGGCGATCGCCTCGTCCGCGATTTCGGCGCCGTGCACCCGGGTTCGAGCCAGATTCTGCAAATCGACCAAGGTCGTTTGCACCTGGACTTCCGGCATGTCCAACACCAAGGCGATCTCCTGGATCGTCAGTTCCTCGGCGTAGTAGAGGACGAGCACGCGTCGTTGTGTCAAAGTGAGTTGCTGCACCGCTTCGCGCAGGGCCGCGACATCCATGTCGCTCATCACAGGACTCCTGCCGGGACATCGTGGAGGTCGGCCCCGAAGGTTTGCCATCCGTGCATTCCTTCGGCCCGCACGAGCCCGATTGATCGGACAAGTCTTGAACCGCGTTATAACACTCTGCGGACCCATGCGCCGTCAAGCTATTTCCGCAATGTGGAAGAAATGTGGATAAGGCGATCGCCTGATTTCGGGTGGGTTTCGTAAGTCATTCGGGCGCTATGCTCCCGCGCGAATGGCGCTGAGCCACGACAGGGCATTCAATTTCCTGAGGAGACAGACATATCCACATCCGCTGGGAGTGATGAACGATCCGGCGTTGCGCTCGGGGCGACGATGGTTCTCATGACGCTGGCGGGGTGGTCCGCGGTGCCGCTGTTTTTGCGCCACTTCGCCCTGAGCATCGATGCCTGGACCAGCAACGGCTGGCGCTATGGTTTCTCCGCGTTGATCTGGCTGCCGGTTGTGCTCATCGCGCAAAAGCGCGGGAAGACGCCGCCCAACTTGTGGCGACTTGCCATTGTCCCGAGCCTCCTCAACGCCGCTGGGCAGATCTGCTTCACGTGGGCCCATTACAAAATCGACCCCGGTCTGCTCACGTTTGGATTGCGTGTGCAGGTCGTGTTTGTGGCGATTGGCGCGTACATGATGTTCCCATCAGAACGACGCATTGTGCGCTCACCGGGATTCATCTTTGGATTCGTGATGGTGCTCGCGGGAACGGCTGGCGCCGCCTTCTTTGGTGAGAATCCGTTCGCGCCTGAACGCCTCATAGGCCTGCTGCTTGCGATCGGATCCGGCGCCCTCTTCGCGGCGTACGGCCTTTCCGTGCGCAAATACATGCATGGCGTCAATCCGGTCATCGCATTCGCCGCGATCAGCCAGTACACCGCGACGATCATGGTTCTCTTGATGTTGGGACTGGGTCACAACTTTGGCGCTGGCGCTCTCGCGCTCTCGGGATCACAGTTCAGTTTGCTGCTGCTTTCCGCGGTGCTTGGCATTGCGCTCGGCCATGTGTTCTATTACGCGAGCATCGCCAAACTCGGCGTCGCCGTGACTGCGGGCGTCCTGCAACTTCAACCGTTCGCTGTCGCGATTGCGTCGCTGGCCATTTTCGGAGAACGACTGCTCTTCATGCAATGGGTCGGAGGCCTGACCGCCGTCGCGGGGGCCATCCTCATGCTGAATGCCCAGCGGCGCATTTCAAAGCTCGCCCGCCTCGAACGCGCCACGGCGGCGCGGCAACGGGAAGCTCTCTCGCTTGCCGAATCCCCTCCAGATGGGGCACGCCCGTCAGCCGTCGCCGCAACGATTTCGGATTGAACTCTGAATCGCCAATTGGAACATCCCCATAGCGTCGATTCAACCCCCTGATGACTCACTCAAACACCCGCCGACCAATCGTTGTGGGGCTATCATGCCCCTATCGGCTTGATGTGTTGACGTGTGCGAGCGACCGAATCCGGCGCTGACCTCCCGGCGAACAACACGTGCAAGTTCGGATTTCCTCGGCGGCCGCGCTCGACGGATGCAAGACCGCTTCTCACCCCACATCCGTCTGTGGAATGACTGTGACTGATTCGGATCAACCTCAGCGTCGAGAGCCCGCGCGACGAGTCGCTGTGCGTCTGGGTCTCGGCGTACTGGCGCTCGCGCTGGCGATCGGTGTGACCGCCGTTCTTGTGACAACAAAGCCGTCTCCGAAGCTGGCGCCGACCGGCGAACGCGCTCTGACTGTGCGCATCATCACCGCAACGGAAATGCCGGTGGCGCGCGCATGGAGAGGGTATGGAACGGCCCGGGCGTTGAACTCAGCCAACGTCGCATCTCAAGTCTCAGGCCAGGTCGTTGAACGACCGGCCACCATCGACGCGGGGGCCTCGGTCGAAGCGGGCGACCTCCTCGTCCGCATTGACGCTGCGGAGTTTCAGGAACGTCTTGTCGCCGCCAATGAACTGATCCGGGCGCTCGAAGCCCAATTGGAAAGCCTTGATGTTGAACGCCTCTCGCTTGAAGACAATGTCCGACTCTCGGAAGAAGCCGTTGAGCTTTCCAATCGAGAATTGGCCCGCGCAAGGGACGCGATGCAGCGCGGCGCCGCGACACAAAACGAGATCGAACGACTCGAGCGGGAACTCACCGTCCTGAATCGCCTCAGCGTGGACCTGCGCCAGCGACGCGATCAGATCCCCATTCGCCGCCAGGAGATCGAATCGCAGATTCGGCAGCAGCGGGCGCAGGCGCGTCTGGCTGAGATTGACGTTGAGCGGGCGCGGATTGCCGCGCCCATCAGTGGCGTGTTGCAAACCGTCGAGGCGCACGTGGGGGATTGGCTCGGCGTTGGCGCTCCCGTCGCCCGAATCGTCGACCTCAGCCACATCGAAGCGCCCATGCGTATGCCCGTCTCCGCCAGTGAAGACCTGCGCGTTGGCGACACGATGGATCTCGCCTCTGACGGGCCAAGTGAAATTCACAAGAGCGCCCGCATCACCCGCATCGCGCCGGAAGCCGACCCCGGCAATCGAACGCTGACCGTATTTGCGGAATATGAACAAAGCGGAGGCGCCGATGAAATCGGGCGTCTGCTCCCCGGTCAGTTTCTGGTGGGCACGGCGCAGTCTCGACATCTGGTCGATCGCATCATTGTGCCGCGCCACGCCGTAGTGAGCGATCATGTGGCGATCATGAACGACGAAGGCCGCGTTGAAACACGCCGCGTGCGCATCGCGTTCTATCTCGATGAACGATTCCCGGAGCTGGACCCGATCATCACCCAATGGGCCGCGATCGCTGATGGACTTGCCCCCGGTGAGCGCATCATCGTTTCCAATCTTGATGACCTTGAAGAAGGCCTGACGGTTCGACCGGTAGCGTCGAGTTCCACCGCCGCACCAACCGCACAGCGCCGCGTCCTTAATGCCGAACGCGGGAGCGCGCAGCAATGAACATTGCGGCGTTCGGAGTGCGACGCCCTGTTCCCGCAAACCTTGTCATGTTTGCGCTTCTCGGTGCGGGGATCATCCTCGGCCTTGATCTGCGCCGCGAATTCTTCCCCGAAATTCGACCAAACGAAGTGATCATTAGCGCCCCCTACCCCGGCGCCTCACCTGACGAAATTGAAGAATCCCTCGCGATCAAGATCGAAGATCGCATCGCGGACCTCGATGACGTCGTCGAGATCAACACCATTGCCGTCGAAGGCGCCGCGACAATTCGCATTGAGTTTGAACCCGGCATCCCCATTGAAGAAGCCGTCGCCCGCGTCAAACGCGAAGTGGATTCGCTGCAGGATCTCCCCGAACGCGCTGAACGCATCATCGTCACGGAATTCGAGCCAAACATCCCCGTCATCAGCGTGACGCTCTTCGGCAACGCGGATGAGCGCGTCTTGAAGGACGCCGTCCGCGACATTCGCGACGATCTCCTCACGTTGCCGGACATGGGCGACGTGATCATCTCCGGCGTGCGCGTAGACGAGATCTCCGTCGAAGTCAGTCCCGAAACCATGATCGAGCATCGCGTCTCGCTGCCGTTGATCGCGCAGCGCATCCGCGAAGGCATGACCGAAACACCCGGCGGCGCCGTGCGCACGCCGAGCAGCAACGTCACGCTCCGCACCGTCGGCGCTCAGGAACGCGCCGAAGAAGTGCGCGGCATCGTCGTCAAATTTGACCCCGAAGGCCGCCCGCTGACCGTTGGTGAAGTCGCTTCCGTCACCGACGCCTTCGCCGATGTCGATCTGCGCACGCGTTTCAACGGCGCCCCGGCGGCGTCACTCACGATCTACGCAACTGGCGATCAGGATGTCATCGACATTGCAGGTCTGGTGAAGGCCTACGTCGCAGGGCGCATCCGCGAGCCACTGAAACTGAACTTCCGCGAACGACTCGCCCTCGTCGCAGCCCAGGACCAACCCGGCGCCGAATTGCCGCCACGCGTGCGCGCCCACACTCTCGGTGAACTACACCCCGTCGTCCCCGGTCTCCAGATTCAGGCGCACAGCGATTTGGCGCGCTTCGTCTCACAACGACTCGACTTACTGTCACGCAACGCCTTCTGGGGCGGCATACTCGTATTTGGAACGCTGCTGCTCTTGCTCGCGACGCGCGTCGCGATTTGGGTGACGGTCGGACTCATCATCGCGCTGTGCGGCACGCTCGCGTTCATGTACGCGCTCGAC
Source organism: Phycisphaerales bacterium (assembly GCA_029260345.1). Classification (GTDB taxonomy): domain Bacteria; phylum Planctomycetota; class Phycisphaerae; order Phycisphaerales; family UBA1924; genus OFTM186. The sequence goes on from JAJDDK010000008.1 coordinate 20,610, forward strand.
ATCACGCTCAATTTTCTCACGATGTTCGGCCTGATCATTGTGATCGGCCTGCTCGTTGACGATGCGATCGTGGTCGCCGAGAACATCACCAGCAAATACGAAGCGGGAGAGCCCGCGCTGGCCGCCGCGGTCTCCGGCACGAAACAAGTGGAGTGGCCGGTCGTTGCGACGGTGCTGACGACGATTGCCGCGTTCGCGCCGCTGCGCGCCATCGATGGGCGCATCGGCGACATGATGGGAGCGATCCCCATCGTGGTGGCGTGCGCCCTGTCCATGTCGCTGCTCGAATCACTTCTGATTCTGCCCAGCCACATGGGGCACAGCCTGAAAAAAGCGGAACGACGCAAACGGAAACAACCAAAGGAAACCGCGAAGCGCGGCGCCGACACCCGCCAGCGCCTCTTTCAGAACTCACTACTGAAGTGGTACACCGCAACGCTTGAATGGTCGTTGCGCCGGCGCTACCTGACCATGGCGCTTACAATCAGCATTTTGATCGGTTCGGCCGCCCTCGTCGCCGGCGGACGCGTGCGATTCGAATTCCTGACGACGGCGGACGCCGAACTGGTCCTCGTTGACCTGCGCATGCCGATCGGCACGCCGGTGGACCGCACCGACGAAATCATTCGTCACATCGAAGAAGTGTCACTGGCGCTGCCCGAAACTGACTCCGTCTTCGCAGCGGTCGGCGCCCGCCAGGACCTCGAAGGCGGCGGCGGCTCACAGCAGAGCCACCTGGCGCAGCTCTACCTTGAACTGAAACAGGTGGAATTCCGCGATCGAACCAGCCGCGAAGTCATTGACGACTTGCGCCGCCAGCTCGGCGAAGTGCCCGGCGTGAAAAGTCTGCGTTTCGAAGAAGCGCAAGGCGGCCCCGGCGGTCCGGACATTTCCTTCGCCATCGTCGGCGGCTCAACCGATCGCATCATGTCCGTGGTCGATCGCATCAAGGAACGACTCACCGAGTTCGAAGGCGTCTACGGCATTTCCGATGACGCCGACGCCGGGCAACGCGAACTGCGCTTCGAACTCCGCCCCGGCGCCAGTGAGCTTGGCTTCACCACGCAGAATCTCGCCACACAACTCCGCGCCTCCGTGTTCGGCTTGGAGGCCTACACCTTTGCCGGTGATCGTGAAGACGTCGACGTGCGCGTCATGCTGACTGAGCCGTATCGGCGCAGTCTCGCCAAGCTCGAAATGATGCACGTGTACACACCCGAGGGGCGGCCCGTGCCGCTCGCGGAAGTCGCCCGCATCACCGAAGGCGAAGGATTCGCCACTGTGCGCCGGCTTGATCGCCAGCGCGCCGTCACCGTGACTGCCGACGTCGATCGCGCTTTCGCCAATCCAGAAGAAATCACCGCCGCGATGCAGGCGGAGCTCAAGGAATTCGCCGCCGGCGCGCCGGGTGTGCGCATCGTGCCCCGAGGCAGACAGGAAGACCTCGTCGATTCATTCCGCTCATTGCCCATGGCGATGCTCGCGGCCGTCGCCGTGATCTACGTGATCCTTGCGTGGCTCTTTAGCAGCTACGTGCAGCCGCTCGCGGTGCTGCTCGCCGTTCCATTCGCCAGCGTCGGCGCCATTTGGGGTCACCTGATCATGGGCTTCGACATGACGATCCTTTCACTGATCGGCTTTGTCGCGCTGACCGGCATCGTCGTAAACGATTCACTCATCCTGATGGAGTTCTACAACCAGAAGCGCACCGAGCATGTGTCAATGCACGATGCGCTCATGGCGACCGGCCGCGCGCGCTTGCGCGCCATTTTGCTCACGACGATGACCACCGTCCTCGGCCTCAGCCCGCTGATGCTCGAACAGAGCTTCCAGGCGCGCTTCTTAATTCCCATGGCGATCACCATCAGCTTCGGTCTCATCGCCGCCACCGGCGTCATGCTGCTTGTCTTGCCGTGCATCCTGATGATCGGGCGCGACATCCATCGCGTGGCCCACTACGTGTGGACCGGCGAGCGCGTCAAAGGTGATTTTGTGAACTGGGAAGAATCACTCGAAGCGAAGTCCGCCGAATCAGCGTGAATTCGCCCCGATCATTTCAACAACACGCTCAAAGATCACCTGCGGCTCGCTCATGCGCCCCGGTCCCACCGCGCGGCACGCCTGCCAGCCATCATCCGGACCAATCATCTTGAAACCATCCGTCTGAAGCTGACTGATGTTCCGCTGCGTCGCCGGCTGCGACCACATCACCGAATTCATCGCCGGCGCCAGCAGCACCGGCGTCTTCGCGCGATCAACCGCGCTGAGCACCAATGACACCACATCATCCGCCATGCCCATCGCCAGCTTCGCCAGAAAATCCATCGACGCCGGCGCCACCACCGCAATGTCCGCGCTCGTCGCCAGACTGATGTGCTGCGGATCGTGCGCTTCGATGTGCTCCCATGCGCTCGTGTACACGGGCCGTCCGGAGAGCGATTGAAACGTCAGCGGCGCCACAAACTTTGTCGCGGCGTCCGTCATGCACACCGTCACCTGCGCGCCAGATTGCGCAAGACGGCTCACGAGATACGCGGCCTTGTATGCCGCGATCCCGCCCGTCACGCCGACAATACAGCGCCGACCGTCGAGGACGTTCGTGCTGGCGGCGGATTCAGTCATGGCAGTGCGGCCGTCGTCGGCCGAAGCGCGCGTCAGAGCGCGGCGTCAGCAGCGAGTTCGCTTTCTTCTTCAGGCGCGAACTCAATTGTGATCTTGTCCTGCATGATCTCTTCGAAGACAAGCTCAAGGTCTGATCGACCATCGCGCTCTACCAGCGGACGGGCGCCGTCCATCAATTCACGCAAGCGTGCCTGAACCAGCGCGCAGAGCTTGAAACGCCCGCCGTACTTCGAGAGAATCGCATCGTCCTTCAAGGCTTCGATCATCTTCTGGTCGGCTCCTTTGGGGCCTGCTCGCGGCCTGCTGGCTCGCGGAGCGGAACGGGGAAGAGTATCATTGACGATTCGACGAGGCAACGTCGCGACGCCCCGAATCATGCGGATTCGGGCCGCGCCAGCAGACCGGGGAGCTTCGCACACCGTGGATTATCGATCTGGTGAGCGGGTGGTCCATCAGGACCGACCCGAATGGGGTGTTGGAGTTGTGCTGTCCTCCCAGCCAGGGAGTGACGCCCAGCGGTTGCGCGTCCGCTTCGAACGGGCCGGGCTGAAGACACTGTCCGTGCCCCCCGCAGCCGTCGTTCATCAGCAAATCGACCCCGCTCGAGCCGCGGCGCCAACAGATCGCCTTCAAGGCCTTTCGGACGACGAAGTCACGGAAATCATGACCGGCCTGCCCGAAGCGACCCGAGACCCCTTCGAAAGCGTCCCATCCCGCCTCGCGGCGACGCTCCGTCTTTTCCGCTTCGAATCCACCGGCGCCTCCATCATCGACTGGGCCGCCACACAGAGCGGCCTCGCCGACCCTCTCTCCCGCTTCACCCGGCACGAACTCGAAGCCCTTTACCGGGCCTTCGAACGCCGCCGCGACGCTCATCTGAAGCGCCTCTCGGATGACGTCCGAAATCTCTCCCCCGCCGATCTGGCCGCGGCGGTCGAAAAAGCCCCGCCCGCCGGCAAGCGCGCGTTGTCGCGCTACATCGGGCGATGATGCTTCAGAGCAACATCCCGCACGCGCGGACCTGACGCCGGACACGCGCCTCCCGCACAAATTCACGCCAATCTGCGATCCCGCACCGAACGCCGCGTTATTCCCGGCCCTCGCGATCACTTTGCCAATTGGCGCCACTCCGGGCGTGCGGATTGATCTCTCTCTTTTCACGCGGCTGCACCGTCGCGAGACAAACCAAGATCAGGAGAGAGAGCCCGATGAGTAACCAGGACTTCAACACTCGACTTGCCGAACTGCTCGACCAAATCGAACACCTCCCCAACGGTGAGCGTGATCGCCTTCGCGAGCTTGCTGATGAGACCCGCGAGCGCCGCGAGCGCATGAGCGAGTCGGTTTCGCAGCTTCAGGAGTCGCTCGATTATCTGCGGCTCAGCGTCAAGTACCTCGTCTTCGATCTCGAAGCGACCCGCCGCGAGAACCAGTACCTCCGCCAGCTTCTTCGTGAGGGTCCCGACGACGAGCGCGAAGGCGCCGACTGACCCACGAGTTTCACACAACCCATCCCTTGCTTTCTCCGCACTGCCACCGGGCAGGAGGAGAAACCGTCAGGAACGCAGGCGCGGCGAAGCGTCGATCCATCCGAGAGGACAGGACGACGGCGTGACGAGGTGAATCGTCGCTTCGCCCCCTGCCGTTCCTTTTTTTTGAAAAGCGAGCCGGCTCGTCCCCGAGCCGGTCAACGCCCATGTGACATTGAGCGCAAACCAATCTCATCCCCCCGAGTCTGCCAACGATCAACTTGAATCAAACGTCGACCGGGCCGTGGACGGCCCGGCTCGCTCGTATTCATCTTTTGAGATTCAACCGGGCGCCGTGGTTCGGCCGCTGCAAGCGGCAGTACCACGATGATGCGCCCCCAAAGAAGGCTGCCCCCATCGCGCACCACTCTTGAGACTCCCGCCCCGCCTGCTAGACTCCCCCTTCCAGCGGCGACCGGGCCTCAACCAAAGCCCACGCCCACGCCGGAGAGATGGCCGAGTGGCTGAAGGCGCCGGTTTGCTAAACCGGTGAGTCGCGTCAAGCGGCTCCGCGGGTTCGAATCCCGCTCTCTCCGCTTTTTGCGAAAACATTGCCCATTCACATTTCACTGTTTGTGCCAGATTCATTCTCGTCAACACAGGCGCGAAGCTGATCCAAATGGTTGAGAAATGCCTTTCTCCCGGTCGACGTGATCTTGCACGTCGTGCGCGGTTTGCGCCCCGCAAATGTCTTATGTATTGAAATATATTTCGCTTCTTCGAGCTTTTGGAGATGAATCGTGAGATTGCCCTGCGTCAGAGCAAGGCATTCTTTGAGTTCAGAGAATGTCGCTTGCTTTCGGGCCATAAGGACGGTCACGACGCCCAGGCGCGCTTGCGATAGCAGGACGGCGTCAAATCGGTGCTCACCGGTCACTTCGTGTCCCATTGCGATGGCAGGCTATTCAATAAGGGGCGCATCGGATTGTTCCAAAAGACGGCGGACCCGCAATTCGGCGCGAACTCCCGGAATGAGCATTCCGAATCCCATAAAAGGGCCGAGCACAAATCCGTTGTACTTCGAAGCAAACATTGCAATGACGCATCCTACAAAAATCGCCGCGCCGCTGATCGCAAAGTCTCGACTGTACGCCACTCCAATCATGAACGCCATGTTGGCGTAAACCACTCCCCAGACAATGGGGATATCCTCAGGTCGGATGACGCCCGCGATAGGCGCCAATGAGCTGATCAAAGCGCCAGCGATCACATTGGCAAGAGTAATGGCCGACAACTGTCTCGTGAGAACCGTGTTTCCCGCGGGCAAGCGCGAATGCCGCATTGATCGCACCCCGCCAACGATGCTCAGACATGCTCCAATCAGAAATGCGAGAGCGCCCGTAACCATGTAGCTGACGTGCCGATTTTCCAGCCAAAGCCAGTTCCCCAATGGATACCACACCAGAACAATGAGTCCCCAATGAATGAAATGAAACGCTTGAGCGTCGACGCGATTGCTCGTCATCCGTACGATGCTCTTGATGAATTCTAGATCTTTTTGCGCGGCGATCGCATCCATTATTTCCTCCGACGGTGGCCGTTGCGCCTTCTCAATGCGTTTCATTGAACGTCAGTGTGCTGCACACAAACACTGCGACTGGTGAGTTTGCGGCCATGTTGTCCGCTCGATGCACATCGCGACACCCGATCTCTATTTCATGATAATCCAATCGGTCCAAGTAATGGTTTTTGAGCCGCTTGGAAAGCCATTCCAGGTGGACGTCTCTTCCACCTTGCTGGGCATAAGCACTCCGTCGATCTCCACATAGCTGAAGATCGATGTTGAAACGACCTCACCACCCATATTCATCTTGAACATCTCTTTTGATTTGACAAATCGGCCACTGCGCTCTTCAAAAGTTGGCTCGACCGAATACCGAAGATCTAGACCACCTTGCCTGAACTCATAATCCACTTTGGCAAGCACACCCGTAGGGCCAAATGTCATCGTTCGAACGCCATTGGAGGGCCGTCCGTTCACAGAAATGATGACGTTCCCGTCCTGAGCGTTTGCAGTCAGCGTGCAGTCAGCGTAGTTGGCAAATTCGTCGGTCACGAGAAACAGATGATCGATGATCTCTTTGGACCACCCTTCCGTCGCCATTTGATGACCAAGCTTCGCAGGCCTCCACTCAAGACTGCTTGAAGATTGCTGCTCAGTCGATTCCCAAACGTACATGGCCATACCTTCGAGATTCTGACCGCGCGATTTCCCGTCAACCCGCAACACGACTGAACCACCACGCAGTTGCTCAACGGACGGCCGGTACTCCAGTTCAGTCCACTCTTCCAGAGTTGCCTTGGCCAGGCTGTCCATAATTACAGGTTGATTTGCCTGCGAGCTCGGCGATGGAACCACAACGGCGGCGATGGCGACTCCGAGAAGGGATTTGAAGGCGTGGGACGTGGGCATTCGAGTCTCCTTTGAATATTAGTCTGTTTTTTAGACTAGTCTATATTCATCCTCCCGTCAAACTCCTGCCCTGAAAATGCGTTCCAGCGAGCGCGTCCCCATTCGTGGCGTCATTTCGGGCGGGCCTCCAGAGTCGCTCACGATGACTTCAGGAAATCAGCCGATCGACGGCGGCACAGAGGTCGCGAATTCAACAAAGATTCCACAAAACCTCGGCCAACTCAATCAGCAAGAACTCGTGACATAACGCCAAAGATCGTGATCACTTTGTGCCTCGACGATTCCCTTCGGAGACACCAACGCATTCGCGACGTGCTTGTTACGCATTGTGGAGTGGATTCCCCTCCTCGTGCCGCAAACCCCTGATTCCAAATTCCGATTTGTGGCGCTGGCTCACCCCTTGAACTTGCGATGCGCCACAAGAGCGTTCCACCATAAATCCGAGAAAAACCCAGTCTTCCTTCTACACCATGATCCGCTGATCTATACGCTGAACATCGCCCACTCTTCTGGAGAGCATCAAATCGAACGAAGGAACTTGATCGCAAGCAGAAATCAACACCAATGACTGCTGAACAAATCATCGACATCCTCGGACTGGCGCCACTCCCTCAAGAAGGCGGACTTTTTCGAGAGACGTACCGCACGCCACAATTGCTGGCGCCGAGAGTCATTGGGGATGCATATTCCGGATCTCGCTCCCTCTCGACGGCGATCTATTACCTGCTGATTGGCGACGCGGTCTCAGCGATGCACCGCTTGCCCGGCGACGAGATGTTTCATTTCTATGCAGGGGATCCTGTGGAAATGCTTCAGATCGCACCGGATGGAACGTCATCAGTGGTCATGATCGGAACCGACTTGGAGTCCGGCATGCGGCCGCAGGTCGTGGTCCCGGGTCGAACGTGGCAGGGCTCGCGCCTTGCACCCGGAGGGCGCTTCGCACTCTTAGGGGTCACGATGTCGCCGGGATTCGACTACGACGACTATGAGCATGGCAGCCGAGACAGTCTCGTCGCACTGTGCCCGTCCCAAGAAGCTCTTCTTCGGGCGCTCACGCCCTAGACGCCCATCATCTAGGAGTTTCTCGCACGCTCTTCATCGGAATAGCGATGCGCTTTCGTCCGCCGATCCCCAACCACCCGCGCTCCCCCAAGAAACGCCAGCGCCCCAACAAACGGCGTCGCAAACGAGAACCAGATCGGCTCTTTCCCGACTTCCATCATCTCTTCAAAAATGCGCGTCGCGTACTGGCTTTCGCTCTCCCCCTCCACCGCGGCGCCGCGCGCCGGCGGATCAGCCTTTTGCAGGTTCTGCACGGCCCCGAGGAGCCCAAGCGCAAGGATCACACCAACCACCACCAAGGCAGGCCGCCACGACCGCGCGATGAACGCGCACAGTGCGCCGCTCAATGCGCTCATGACGGCGCCGCCGATCAGCACGATGATATTGAACGTGTCCGAGGTCCAGTATTCACCCGGGCGCAGTGTGCCGCGGATCCCGAGCGCGAGCACCGTCACAAAAAACAGCGCCATGATGAGCAGGTTGACTGTGATGAACGAAACAGCAATGGCGATGATGGATCGAATCATGGCAATGCTCCACGCGCTCGAGGGATGATGTCAGAACCCCGCAAACACCGTGAGCATACTTCAAATCTGACTTACGCCGCCTTGATCTCCGGCTCTTCCCCGAACCGGCTTGCGCCCTTCTCCACCCAGTGGCGGCAGACGGAAATCAGCTTCGCGCGGTCGATCGGCTTGGATGCATAGTCATCGCACCCGGCGCGCATGCACGCCTCGCGGGCGTCGTCCATGGCGTGCGCCGTCAGCGCCACGATGGGGCGCCGATACCCGCTGCGCCGCAGGAGCGACGTCGCCGTGTAGCCGTCCATCTCCGGCATCTGCATATCCATCAGAATCAGATCAAACGCGTCACCACTCTCCATCGCGCGCATCGCCATCGTCACGGCGACGCGGCCATTTTCCGCCACTTCCACCACGGCGCCGGCCTTGCGAAGCAAATGGCTGATCAGCCGTTGGTTATCCACGCCGTCTTCGGCGAGCAGGATGCGATGATCGAGCCGCAGGTCCGCGGCGTCCGGCGCCTGTTCGGGAGACATCGTCACGACGCTTGCCTGCGCTGCCTTGGCAACGTCATCCAGTGACCACGCCTGATCTTCTTCACCAACAGCGCCGACATTCACGGTGAGTGTGAAAACGCTTCCCTTGCCTTGTTCACTGGTCACGACGATGTTGCCGCCGATCATTTCAGCGAGCGACTTTGCGATGCGCAGCCCAAGGCCAGAGCCGCCGAAGCGGCGCGTCATCGATGTGTCCGCCTGCGTAAACGGCTGGAAGAGTTTTTCCACTTGCTCCTGCGTCATGCCGATGCCGGTGTCGGACACTTCCGCAACAAGCGTTTCGGCGCTGTATGACAAACGGACGCGCACGCCGCCGGTTTCCGTGAACTTCACCGCGTTCGACACCAAGTTCATTAGGATCTGGCGCAAACGCACTGGATCGCTCTGAATCATTGCCGGCAATGGCCAGACGTGCTCCTGCTCCAGTGTGATGCGCTTGGTCGCTGCTCGCTCACCGAGCATGGAATACACCTCTTCGAGAATCTGCACGGGCGAGCAAGGAATGCGCTCGATGCTCATCTTGCCCGCTTCGATTTTCGACATATCAAGGATGTCGTTGATGATCGCCATCAGGTGACGACCATTGCGGTTGATCACTTCAGCATATTCGTGTCGCTCTTCCTCGCCCGCGGCGGGATCGCGCAACAGGTCCAAATACCCAAGAATCGACGTCATCGGCGTGCGGATCTCGTGGCTCATGTTCGCGAGGAATTCGCTCTTGGCGACATTTGCGGCGTCCGCCACTTCGCGCGCCTCCGCAAGCTCGCGCGTGCGCTCGGCGACTTGCCGCTCCGTGGATTCTTTCGAATCTTCCAGCTCTGCCTGGCGCAAGGCGATGTTTTGCATCTCCAGCATGGCGCGGTGGCAGGAGCGTGTGAGAAAGGCGACTTCAAACATGACCCAACCGGCATGCTCGGCCCAACGCCAGTTGCCGGCAAGGACGACGCCAAATACAGATTGCGGCCAGTACACGCCGCGCACCAAGTGATCAATAGCGACGACGGCGGACGCCGTGATCAATACTTTCCAGTCCCGGTAAAACGCAAGAAACGCGAGCGAGCCAAAGATAAAAAAGTGCGATTCGAGACGCCCGCCGGTGATGTGAATGAACAGCGCGGCAAACAGCATCTGACCTGCCGCAACAGCGTGACGCGTGATTGTGCGTCCGGGATAGAGCAGCGCCAGCGCCACCGGCGCCGCTGTGATCACGCCGCCCAGAATGATCGACGCCCAGACATGAATATGAACCTGGCTCGTGTCACCAATCCATGTGCGAGGCGAAACGACGATGGCGATCATCACGCCAAAGATCCACTGCGCGAGCATGAGCGCTGCGAACAGGCGGTCTGTCCAGCGATAGTTCGCGTCGACGGATTCTTGAAAGAGCTGCGTCGCGCGCTTGGCGACGGGGGCTGGCACGTCTGCGAACATCATTCGCCACCTTTCATGACCACGGTTTCATCGCCAAACAGGGCGCAGCCAAACACCGGCGCCGCGGGCGCGCCATGACCAGTTTCAATCCAATCAAGAATCGCACGCCGACCGGCGCTGGCGCCTTCGTGACCACGCGCGATCGTCACACCGCCGGAAAACTGCGCTTCGCCGGTTGGCGAGAGCAACATCACATGGCCCGAAGTGGCGGCGCCGAACGAGCGGGCCAGTTCGCCATTTCGATCAATGGTGATTTCGGTATTCGGCATGCGGCGAGCTGCACGAAGAATGTCGCCTTCCGCCCATGACTCCGGCTCATCACCTGGCACGTACACAAGCACGCGAAGATCGACATCGTTCTGAATGAGCGTCATCAATCGATCGAGTTCACTCATGGTGGCCCGCGTGCAGGGGCACTTCGGATGGGCAAGCACGAGGAGCGTGTGCCGTGACTTATTGTTTGTGAAGACTGCCGCGCCGTCAGCCGCGGCGGCCATCACCGGACCGGCCCCAAAGCTGTACTGCACGATGACCGCAAACCCAGCAACGACTGCAATGAGCCAGACGCTCAGAATCGCAGTGATTGCGGCGGGCGGAAATCGGCGCCGATCAGTCGTTGGCTTATTGACAGACAGCATGGCAGGACTATCGGGCCTTGCATGACCTGCCTTGACCGGACCGGCGCGGCATTTCGCACCCATCCGAGCCGGGTCCCGGTGATCACACCGTAAGGATGTAAATGCGTCAGTCCTCCGCCGCCGCGCGTTGGCTATAACTCTTGCGGTCCTTGCGCGATTCCTTTGGAGCGCAAGAATGGGGAGTGTTTCATCGATGCCGACGCGTGATTACGAACAACTCGCCAAGACCGTCCACTCGCAACTGAAGCCGGGCGACGATCGCACGGCGCGCATGCAGTGCGTCAGCGATGCAATCTGGGAAGCGCTCAGCGGCGCCGGGGTTTCCTGGGGCGGGTTTTATATTGCCGATGAAGGCGCCCCCGAAGACCAGCGCCTCATCCTCGGACCGCGCCGCGACAAACCCGCGTGCTCACCGATCGGCGTGCACGGCGTGTGCGGCGCCGCGTACCTCTCAAAGCGCATTCAAATTGTGCGCGATGTGCGCGACCTCGGCCCGAACTACGTCGCATGCGATCCGCGCGATCAGTCCGAAATTGTCATCCCGCTCTTTGAATCACCGGATGCGAACACCGGCTGGGGCGTGCTTGATCTCGATTCGTTCGAAACCGGCGCGTTCGACGAAACGGACGCCGCCGGGCTCGTGCGCGTGCTGACCGCAGCCGGATTTCACTGCGCGGCGCCGGAAACGGCAACGTCAACGACGAACGAATGAATTCAGCGGGCGGTTTCTTCCGCCGTCACCGACTCATCGTCCTCGAAATCGTCTTCCGAATCATCATCTTCATCTTCGAACGAGTCGAGCCACTGCTCGGTTTCCTTCAGCGTGATGCGCAACGGCGTTCCCGGCTCGAAGTCGTCCGGCATGAGATCAACGGCGAGTTCGAGCGATTCGAGCAGCGCCGGGTCCGAAGGCGCCAGGTCGTGCTGCTCCAGCAATGTGCGCACGATGTCGTCCAGACGTTCCCAGTCGTGTGTGCCGCCGTCGCCTGAATCAATTCGGGCGGCGTGGTAGCGAATGCGATTCAGCATTCGTTGCTTGTCGCCGCCTTCTTCGTTGTCCGTCTCGAGCTGCTCGACCAGTTGCTGGCCGGCTTCGATGCGTGACTCCCACGTTTCCGGGTCGGCTGGGTCCATGAGGCGCATGTGACGAGCAACATAGATGCGCCGGCGACCGGTCTGATCTTTCAGCCAGTGGAACGCATCTTCCTGATCAGGATCGCGCTGGCGGCGACCGCCATCGAAGAGCGACTTACGCAACGCCGACTGCGCCGCGGCGACAAGCTGCATCGCTTCCTGCTGAATTTCACGATTGCCGTTGAGGCGATCAATCTCCAGCATCGACTCCACCGCCGTCGCCAAACATTCATAGCACCCGGCGATGACTTCCAGTTGATGATCATCCGGGAGGTCCGCGTACGGATGCAGCGCCCACACGAAGCAGTTGTCGTAAGAGCGGGCGCGCTCGATCAATTCCGCATCGCGCGGCGCAATCCGCTCGTCGTTCTCACCGCTGGAATCCATAATCTGGCGGCGCTCAATCGCCCAGCGGCACGACTCCGCCTTCACGCGGCAGCGTCGGCTGATCAATTCAAGCGACACATCGCGCTGCTCGTCGCGATCTCCATCGCCCTCGTCCGAACCGTCATTGGAGTCCCAGTCTTGCTCCGGCGTCGCGGCTTTCGCTGCGGCCGGCGCACGCTCAGGCGGCGCGCTGCGACGACGCGATGAGCCGCGCGACGAACCGGCGATCTCAGTGAGAATCGCGCCAAACGAGGCGATCACCTCACGCGCTTTGGGGTTGTCTTCCGCAAGTGCCGACAGCGCCTCGGCGAACCGAGTGATCTCAGACTGCAACATGGTGTTTTCCTCGTGGACATTCAAAGTGGCATTCAAACCATCGAAACGTACACGAGTATAGACACGTATGAATGCATCTGCATCCCGCCCGCCGCGCCGCGAGCCGATTTATCTCGCCGCGACCACCGGCTCCGGGAAGAGCTCATCGAAACGCGCATTCCAACGCTGTTCGATCTCCTTCATTTCACGCTCGGAAGCGTCGTATCGCGCCAGCCAGAGGAACGCCTCGGTGAATGGCTTGCCCTCATCGTGAGTCCACTCATCAAGATGAATTCGCAAAATGGCGTGATCAAGATTGGTTGCGAGCATGGCGAAGTCCTTTGGGCGGGAGAGCACTTCGATCGCTCCGGTGAATCGCTCGCCGCTCGCCGTCGTGAAGTCGAGTGCATCACCCGGATTTCGCGCCGTAACGTCTGCTGGAAGATTGAGGAAGTCCGGACCGCACAGCCGTCGCCAAGCCTCGTCCGGGCTGACCTTGGCGCGCCGGCGTGACCACGCGACGACCCTGTCCTTCCCCTTGTGGTGCTCGAAGTACCGCTGCATGCTGCGCAGTTCAAAGTGCCAGCCGCGCGAGACGCTGTCGTACATCGCGTCCCAGGATTGGTCGGCGCTGAAGCCCGAAGTGACCACGCGCAACTTCGTTGTGCCGCCTGACTGCCCTTCGATGTAGTAATCAACGGCGATCGGCGTAGCCGGATTCATGTCCTCGAACGGCTGAGCCTTCTCGAACCACCGTGTTCGCAGATGGACATTGGGCTCCCAGATTTCGATGGGGCAATTCCCATCCCAGACCTCATCCCAGAGCAGGCGAATCGTGCCGCCGACGCCGGGCGTGACCTCGGACTTCAGCGGGAACCATCGCGTGAGTTCCTGCGCGTCCGTCAGCGCCTTCCACACCTCTTCAGGCGTCGCGTGAACTTGAATCTCAGACTCAATCGGCTTTCTCGTCTTGCTCACCGGTGGCCTCCTTCGTGCCTTTCGAATTTGATTCCTCGTGCGGCTTCGTGATCGCCGGATGTCCGCCAACGAAGAACTGGAACGTCCTGCCGTTCTCAGCGTTCTCGTCGTGATGCCGCGACACCAACTCGGCGACGGCGCTAGCGAGCTCCTCGGCGAATGCATGCATCGCGACCGGATCACGAAACCGAACTTCCGTCTCAAGAGTGAATGTGGGGAGTTTCTTGCCCGCTTCGTCGGCGCCGCGCCGCAACGTGGCAAGGTCGCGAATCGCGCGCCCCGCCACCGCAACGAGGTACGCCCACGAATAGCGATCGCGCCAACGCGACGGATCCACGTCCCCAAGCGGACCCAGCGCACTCGGGCTCACCACAAAGTGCGTCGCCTTAGCGCGAACGATGCGTTCGATGCAGTTGCCTCGCTTTCGCTCCTCAACGAAATCAACGAGACCCACACGCTCCAGCTCGCGCAAATGGAAATTCACCTTCTGGCGAGGCTCGTCAAGCCGCCGAGCCACGCCAGTTGCCGAATCCGCTTCGGACAACGCTTCAAGCACCTTCAGCCGCAGCGGATTCGCCAAAGCCGCGGCTTGCTCGCCGTCGTCCACCACCGCCAAATTCCCAATCACGCTTGCCATTGATGCTGAAAATACGTCCGACAATTCTATCTGTCAATGATAATTTCAATTTTCGGCTGCAATCCTGACCCCTCACGCCGAGGCCCCCGCCGGGTACTCTCCAGCCATGATCAGGCGATATCGCTTCGTCGGGCCTTTCACCCTCGCATACATGGCGGTATTCGGAGCCGCGATCCTCCTCCAAGGGAATCAGGAGTTCATTTTCTATGGCGTCGTGATGGCGGCCTTGATCGCCATAGTTGTCGCGATTGATCTCCGCGTTCGGTTCTCCCAAGGCGTCCTCTGGGGACTCTCCATCTGGGGGCTCCTCCACATGGCCGGCGGCAACGTGCCGATTCCGCCCGAACTCGCGAACGAATCCGGCAAACCTGTCCTCTATTCACTTTGGATCATTCCGACGTATCTGAAATTCGATCAGATCGTCCACGCTTTCGGCTTCTTCGTCACGACGTTCGTCTGCTCTGAAGCGCTGCGCCCGCGACTGACCGCCAATGGTCGCATCTCGACCGGTGTCGCCGTACTTCTCGCCGCAGCAAGCATGGGTCTCGGCGCTTTAAACGAAGTCATCGAATTTGCCGCCGTGCTGCTGATCCCGAACACCAACGTCGGCGGCTACACCAACACCGGATGGGATCTCGTGGCCAATCTCGTCGGCGCTTCCACCGCCGCGTTGATTCTTCGATTCCGACACGGCCGTCGCGCTACCTCTGCGTGAGCACGTACTTCAAAATCTCCACCACGTGCTGCGGCTCGCGGCACACCGCCAGCGCTGCCGCATCCACTTCCTTGAGCGCGTGATCGTGCTCCTCCGGATGCAGCGTGATCAACCGCTTCCCGAGCGCCGCGGCGTACCCCGCATCGAACGCTGCATTCCACTGCTTGTATTTCTCGCCGAATCGCACGACCACGACGTCAGATTTCTCAATCAATGTGCGCGTTCGAATTGCATTGATCATCGCCCCTTTGTGGTCCTTCCAGAATGAACTGGGTTCAGCGCCAAGGATGTTGACGCCGCAATCATCGCTGGCGCTGTGATCCGTCACCGGAGCGTGAAAAATCACCGGAAGCCCTGCTTCTGAAGCCTCTCGCTCGATTTCCATTCGCCAGTCGCTGTGAATCTCGCCCGCGAGATACACCCGCCATGATCGTTCTTTCATGTGCGTTGAACTCCTTCTTCATTCGGTCCTGCAATGGTGTGAGCGTAGCGATCACACCGCAGCGCGGAGCGAGTGCAATGTTGAAACGCAACCAAACAACACAATGACGTGTCGCGTCTCAGCATCTGAAGTTGATCGCGAATACGAACCCACATGAAATGACAGGAGAATGCCATGCAACCGATTTCACGAAACAAGCTCAAGAGCATGATCGACGGCGATGCGTCGTTCCATCTCGTTGAGGTGCTCGACCAGAACGAATTCGACGAATTCCATCTTCCCGGAGCCCGCAATGTGCCGTTCAACGACCAGTTTGACGACCGCATTGCGAGCCTCGCGCCGGACACGAGCGACACCATCGTCGTCTATTGCAAGAACGCGGATTGCCCCGCATCCGCCAAGGCGGCACAACGCTTGGAGGAGCTTGGGTACACGGAGGTGCTCGACTACGAAGACGGCAAGGAAGATTGGAAGGCCGCCGGCCTCCCGATTGAAGCGCCGACCGGCTCCGCCCCGAGGTGACGCCCCCGCGTTTTTGAAGTCTTGACGAAACCAATCTGAATCGCCGGCATAGGAGGGGAATCATCCACAATTCCCCTCCTATCGTTCTTGCCGGAGGGCGAGCCGGTCCGATGCCGCCCTCATTTCCATTACAGTGGAGTGTCGGCCGCACGGCTTTGAGAGTTTGCGGCGTCCACGTTCATCCAATCTTGACTCAGAGAGAAGGATCTTCACATGCGACGATTCACCGGCGGCTCATTGCTGCTTCCCTTGGGCATCATCGGCGCGACGGTCACCGTGGCGGGCGTTGGAGACATCGACTATTCCCAACTCCGCCCCAGCGCCAAAGAAACGTTGACCAAGCTCAACATGTGCGGCGCCTCGCTCACCGACGCCATCCTCATCGCTGAGGAAAAAGTTGGCGGCAAGGCCAGCAATGCGGCGTTCGAATTCAGCAACGGCGGCATGATCTATTCCGTTGATGTCGTCACCGAAGAAACCACGCACACCGTGATCATCAATGCATCCACCGGCGAGATCACTGGCACACGCTTCGAAGAGAGCACGATCCCCGGCTGGAACATTCCATCAAACGTTGACGTCGTCACCACCGACACCGGCCTGATGTATTACGACATCGTCGAAGGCGTCGGCGCCAAGCCCGAAGGCTCCACCGATCGCGTCACCGTGCATTACACCGGATACCTCGTTGACGGAACCAAGTTCGACAGCTCCGTCGATCGTGGCCAGCCCGCGACCTTCGGCCTGAATCAGGTCATCCCTGGCTGGACCGAAGGCGTCGGCTCCATGAATGTGGGCGGCAAGCGCAAACTGATCATTCCCTATCAGCTCGCCTACGGTGAGCGCGGACGCCCCGGCGCCATCCCGCCCAGGGCGCTGTTGGTCTTCGATGTTGAGCTGGTCGAGCTTCCGTAAGCGACGTTCGAACCAAACCACACGATTGAAATTGACAAAGCCCATGGACAAACTCCATGGGCTTTGTTTGTTCTTGATGTATGCCGCCGGATTCAGTCTTCAGCAATAAACTCAGCGTCAAGCACTTCAAAACGCGCACCAGATGGGCCGCGCTCCTGTTGAATCCGTTTGCTGGCTTTTTCCATCTTGCGCATCACACGCAGGAGATTCTCGCCGGCGATCTTCTTGAGTTCAGCGTTGGTGTATCCGCGATTGGCGAGCTCGAGAAAGAGATCCGGGTACGTTGAAACATCTTCAAGGCCGATCGGTCCCTGCCCGATGCCGTCGAAGTCGCCGCCAATGCCGATGTAGTCAATCCCGACAACGTCCCGAATATGATCAATGTGATCCGCCACCTGCGCAAGTGTGGCTCGCGGCTGTGGACGAGCTTCCGCCCATGCCGCCATCGCCGTGTCATAGGCCGATTCATTCTCGCCATGCGCTTCACGCTGGCGCCGCCGCTCCGCCTGACGATCTTCGTACCACACGCGAAGCTCTTCAGAAACGTAGGACTGAACAAACGTGACCATCACGACGCCATCAGTCTCCGGCAATCGCAGCAGCACATCGTCGGGAACATTGCGCGGATGATCGCAAAGGGCGCGGGCCGAGGAATGCGAGAAAATGATCGGCGATTCGGTGATGTCCAGTGTCTGATGCATCACATCCGGCGAAACGTGTGACAAATCCACGAACATGCCGAGCCGGTTCATCTCGCGAATCACTTCAACGCCAAACGGCGTGAGCCCACCGATCAGCGGCTCATCCGTCGCTGAATCCGCCCACGGGATGTTGCTCGAATGCGTCACGGTCATGTACCGGGCGCCGAGGTCATACGTCGCGCGCAGAACCGCGAGGGAGTTCTCGATGGAGTGGCCGCCCTCCATACCAAGGAGCGAGGCGATCTTCCCTTGACGGTGAATGCGTTCAATGTCCTTCGCCGAAAGCGCCAGCTCCAGATCGGGGTATCGATCGATGAGTCGGTGCGTCAGGTCAATCTGATCAATCACAATGGCCGCATCGCCGGGCCGGCCGCCTTCCTCATCCACCGGAATGTAAACCGACCAGAACTGAGCGCCGACGCCGCCCTGGCGCAACCGATTCAAATCCGTGTGCATCGGCGGCTGAAGTGTTGAGGTGTCCGAAGCAATGTCGATCGCGTCAAGATCGTTCGAGACGCGCTCGCGGTATTGCCACGGAACGTCGTTGTGCCCGTCAATCAGCGGCGTCTCAGCGAACACCGCCATCACATCGTCCCGGTCGACGCTGGTCGCCTTGTGCGCGCGGCCCGCACAACCGGAAAATCCACTCACGAACGCGGCGAGACAAATGGCCACTCCAGCACGAGAGACCATGAGTCGCAACATTCCAGCAGTCGTTGTAGCCATGCGGCGATCTTAGTGATCTTTCGCGCACGACGTTTCCAGAGACGTATTGCCGACGAAATCTCAGTAGCCAGGCTCAATGTCAATCGCGACGACGTCACCATTCGGACTGACGAATCGAAGCCGCCTCAACCCTGAAAATGGGGATGGCCCGATGGACACTGCCTGGCCAGGCTCGACGAACCAATCCTTTCCATCGCCTGTGCTGTGGGCGCCCCAGCCGCACTTCCATACGGAAAGCATCCGCAGGAGATCATGCGTATCAACGATCCCATCCATATTGAGATCCGCGACTCCTTGCTGGCCCCATTGGTTGAAAATCATCGACGTATCGCCGCTGTTGATGATTCCGTCGTGGTTCAGGTCTGCGGCGATAATCGCCAGAGCGAGCGCCGGTACAACCATGGCGTCCTTGCCTCCAAACGTGTGTTGTGTGAACCGCGTCCGAACGTCCGATCCGTCGCGTGAACCAAAGGTCGGCGTTTGTCGCCTTCCTCAATCAGAATCCGCAACGCCGATCCGCTGCGGACGCCGCATATATAGAGCAAATCAGTTCGTTCGGTTCCCGCGAAGTTGTGCGCCAACACGAGATACGCAAGAACTGGGCATTTGCTCCCCGCCTTCGCCCCCAACAAGGGAACGCTACATTGGCGCCCATGAACGGAACACTGACACGATCGCGATCCGACCGGATGTTCGCCGGTGTGTGCGGCGGGCTTGGTAAATGGATGGGGCTTGATTCAACACTCGTGCGCGTGCTGTACGTGTTGATTTCGCTTCTGTCCGCCGCGTTCCCGGGGTTATTGATTTACATCATCCTCTGGCTCGTCGTGCCGGAAGGTGATTGAGCGCGCAAGCACCATGCGTTCACTTCATCTTTCTTGCTAGATGCGTGCTTGTCGTTCGGGCGGAACCGCCCGCGGTGTGTTCGTCTCTCCGGTGTGCGCTGTGTTCGCCGGCTCAAAGAGAAGGACGTGACACTCCTCCGCCGCGAACGGGCAGTGTTCCACGCCGCGCGGCACAATGAAAAACTCTCCCGACTTCAGGTCAACGTCCCGATCCCGCAACCGGATCGTGAGCGCACCGTGAACCACAAGGAAGAATTCATCCTCCGCCTCGTGCGCATGCCAGACGAACTCCCCTTCCAGCTTCGCCAGTTTCAGCAATTGCCCGTTCAACCCGCCTACCACGCGCGGCGACCATTGCTCGGAAAACAGCGCCAGCTTGCCCTCCAAATTGACCTTCTCATTCGGCCAGGCCGCTGATTCATTCTTGTTCATGAGTCGAATTCCCCATCCTGAATTTCATCTTCCCGGCGCTTCTCCGCCCAGAAGATCCGCCATCGCCGCGTCAACCGTCGCATACGCGAATTCGAACCCTTGGTGTTTGAGTCGCTGCGAAACGCAGTAACGCCCGTATAAAACCAGTTCCGGATCCGTCCGCATCACCAGCGGTGCGCCGAGCCGCACCATCCACGCCGGGGTCGGCAACCCGATGGGCATCCCAATCCTTCGGCGCAGGCCGCGCATGAAATCCGCATACGAAACTGGCTGCGGCGCCGTCGCCACATACATCCCGCGCATTGAGTCATCCACGATGGCATGCACAAAGATTCGGTTCATATCCGTTTCGTGAATCCAACTGATCCCCTGCCGTCCATGCCCGACGCGCCCGCCCAGACCGAACTTCGCCAGCTTCACCAATCGCGGAAACGCGCCGCCGCTCCGCCCAAGGACAAAGCTCGTGCGAAGCACCACGCCGCGCATTGTTTCTAATTTCGATTCTTCAAATGCGGCTTCCCATTCGCGCCCGACATGGGGCGCCAATCCATACCCCACCGCCGAATTCTCATCACACACGCACTCCGGCGGATCGCCGAAAATGTGCGCCGTGCTCATCTGCACCCAAACCGGCGGCGGCGTATCCAGTTCGCGCACCGCCGCGCCGAGCGCCAGTGTGGCTTCAACGCGCGAACGAAGTATTTCATCACAGCGATCTGGCGTCTTCACGCAATCCACCGAACGCCCTGCGAGATTGATGATCGCTGCGGCGCCGTTCATTTGGGCGCACCACGCACCGGTCGTTCGCGCATCCCACGCGACATGCGTCCAAGGCCCAGACTCGCTGGGCGCTCGACGCGACAGGATTGTCACCTCACGCCCATTTTCCGCCAGGCGCCGCGCCAAATTTTGACCAAGAAAACCGCTCCCACCGGCGATCACAACGCGGTCTGATAATGCCGTGGAATCCATTGGTCAATTGTAGAGGCGCCTCGAACTTTGTCGCTTCATTCTCAAACGTCACACCATTCAAAACGCATGAACCAGTCGATCAAGAAAGAGCGCCATTCAATAAGGACGCTGGCAGGAGAATCACCATGGATCTCAGCCCCGGCATGATGCTTTCCGGCCTTTTCATCGGTTCCGTTGGCATGGGTATGCTCGTCTATGGCAAGAAGCGCGGCGATGGCAAGTGCCTCCTTGCCGGCATCGCGATGAGCGTGGCCCCATTCTTCGGGCACTCGCTCGCCGTCATGTGGTTGATCGCCGCCGGCTGCGCCGCCGCGCTCTATGGCGCATCAAAGTGGATGTGATGCGGCGCCATAGACTTCGTGCCAAACGCACATTGTGCTTGCTCGTTAAAAACGAAGCTTGAGCACACTGCTCTCTTGCGGGTCATCGAGAATCACCACAAACAGCCGGTCGTACTCAGTCGCTTCAACCAAGTCCGGCACTTCCGGTCCGCCAAGCGCGGCCAGAATCATCGGGACTGTGTTCGAGTGCGCGACAATGAGCACGCGTTTCCCCTGCGGCAGTTCACGAATCCGACCGGCAAGGCCGTTCGCGTCCATCGGCGCGTAATCTGAAATCCCCATCCCCATCGCCGCCGCCAGCGGCGCGCCGGTCTCGCGCGAACGATTTGTAGGCGTGCAGTACACCGCCGCAATCGATTCTTCACCGAGCATGTGCGCCAGCCGCTCCGCCCGCTGTTGCCCGGCCTCGGACAACTGCGGATCGCGCATGCCATCGTTCACTTTTTCCGCATGGCGCACGAGATACACAATCGTCGGCCCTTCCGCCTCACCGGGCGCCGCCCACGCCAAAATCGCGCCGCTCATTCCCAGCAGCGCCAACATTCCAACCACAGCAAGAAAAGCGCGTCTCACAATGAATTCTCCATCAGACAACCGCTACGGAATGCCTGTGACCAAAGAGCTTCGAGTTCAAACTCAATACGATACCGCCATGACGACTTCCCGATTCTTCGCCAGCCAGGAATTAGCCGCCCGCATTGAGAGAGCCGACGGCGCCCTGATCGCCGCTTGCGTGGACACGGCGCGCCGGCTTCACCCCGACGATGATGTCTTCGCCACACCTATCGCCGGCGGCGTCGCGGCATTCACAGGCCCCCACTCGCCGCTGAACAAAGTCGCCGGACTCGGTTTTGCCGGTCCGATCGACGAGAACAAACTCACCGCCATCGAACGTGCATTCGCTGAACGTGACTGTCCAGTGCAAGCCGAAGTCTCCAGCCTCGCCGACCCGACCGTCGGCGCCATGTTGACGAAACGCGGGTACGTCCTGCAAGGCGTCGAAAACGTCCTCGGCCTGCGCCTGCCTTTCGCAAACGAGACGCCGTCGCGACTGTTAGACATTCAAGTGTCGCCATGCCCGGACGAGGATTATGCAAACTGGCTTGATGTAGTCGTCACCGGCTTCCTCGCCGCCGACACACAGGGCGTCGCATCGCACGAAGCCTTTATGCGCGAGTCACTCGAACGCGTGATCGGTGATTTCACTGCCGTCAGCGGCATGCGCCGTTACCTCGCGCGCCGTGGCGACTCCATCGCCGGCGGCGCCAGCATGAGATTGACTGACGGCGTCGCCCAGATGTGCGGTGCTTCAACACTCCCCGAACACCGCAGGCGCGGCGCCCATTACGCCATGCTCGACGCCCGCCTGCGCGACGCCGCGTCCGCCGGATGCGACATCGCCGTCATCACCACACTGCCGGGGTCGAAGTCACAAGAAAATGTGCAGAAGCAAGGATTTGAGCTGTTGTTCAGCCGCACGATTCTTGTGCGCGAATGCTGAGGCGCGCCTACAGAGCATGACGCTCATTTCACCGTGACAACTCCATCGTCATGCACGTGCTCAGCGGATCATCCCAATAATCCGCAAACGGCGCGCACACCACGAATCCAAACTGCGCATACAACGTTCGTGCAGGAATGTACGCCTCCATTGATCCAGTCTCGAGACTGAGCCGCGCATAGCCGCGCCGATGGGCTTCATCCAACACATGGTGCACAAGCCGCCGCGCCAGACCTCGCCCGCGCGCCGATTCGAGCACATGCATGGACTTGATCTCACCGTGCGCCGAATCAAGCTCTTTCAGAGCGATGCACCCCAGCGCATCTTCCCCGTCGCCAATCGTCCAAAACGTGACATCCGCCTTCGTCAGCCCATCGATGTTCAGCGCATGCACACTTTCCGGCGGCGAATGCGCCTTCGTGTACCGCCAGTGATGCTCCAGCAGCGCCATCGCCGGCGCCGAGCGAGGATCCGTGGCCTTAATATGGAATTCCGCAAGCCCCAACGATCTCCCCTCCGACAACGCGAATCGCACGATTCGCGCACTCGATCATTCACTCACGACATCGAACGATCATACGTCAGCGGACCCAACTCGAAGGAGGCTTCGAACGCGGCCATGGGCGAATCGGCGCCCGGCCCAAGCAAGCGGTTGCTATTCTTCGCACTTGGCGGCATCGCCGCCGCTCAACACATTCCAGCAAGGATTTGTTCAATGACCACGGCGACAAAAGACTCGAAAGCTCACGCAGCCATTACCACCCTCATGCAGCGCTACATCGACGGCGGCGTCTCCGGCCGCGTTGAAGACGAGCGACCGCTCTTCGCTGAGAACGCCACCATCGTCGGTCACCTCGGCCCGGACTTCATCTCCGGCCCGATTCAAATCTTTTTCGACTGGCTCGAAGAGAACGGTGGCTCCGCAAACCTGACCCATGAAGTCGTCAGTATCGACGTCGCGGACACCATCGCCACGGCGCGCATTGAATGCTACGACTGGCTCGGTCACCGCTTCACGGACATGTTTACACTTTTGAAGACCGACGGCGAATGGAAAATCATCAGCAAAGTGTTTCACCTGCACGGCTAAGTGCGCACCGCTCAAAAGAAGATGCGAAACCCGATCTCGTAATTCAGCATTTCGCCGTCAATCTCAAGTGTGTCATCGCCCATGTCGCCCGCATCGGACCAGCGGATGCCCGCCAGAATCTGTGCCTGCGGATGCACCGACACCGTCACACCCGCCATCGCCTGCCAGAAGAAACCCGTCCCATCAATCGCGGCGGAGCCCGCTCCACCCGAACTGCGAAATGAAAACGAGCTGATGTTAAACCCGATGCCGCCGCCGGCATACACGCCGACTGGGCCGATCAAATCCGGATAATCGAACATTGCATTCCATGACAACGTGTTCAGTGACACGCTGCCGTCATTCATGCCGCCGGTTCCGTCCGCATCCAAATAGCGATAGGCATATTCAAACTCAAACGTCAGTGGCGCCCCAGGGAATCGATAGCCAATCGCCGCCGACACACCGCCGCCAATGTTGAGATCAACCGGATCGCCACTCGGGATCGCCATCCCGCTCCCGACCGGGTCAAGCACAAGACCGGACACGCGGACGAAGTACCCACTGTGGGGCGGCGGCGAAAAATCAAACACCGGCTCTTCGTATTCCGGATCTTCCAGCGGATCATGAATCGCCGACGACAGGCTGAGGCTGCTGCTCTCTGCCTCATCAATTGCGCCATGCGCCGGGGACACGACGGTGAACGCAAACACCAGCATCGCCAACCCACACAACTTCACGAATCGTTCCACCATGACGGCTCCTTCAACGTATCTGTAGCCCCGCCGTCACATGGTAGAAACCGAAGTCAATTCGCGGTGGCGTCGCACCTCATCCCTTTCCCCTTGGGAGCGACGAGGTAGGCGCCGCATCCCATCCCTCTCCCCCTGGGAGAGGTTAGGTGAGGGCTCCCCATCTACTCTCTCCTCAAGGCCTCAAACGAAATCAGCGCTAGCAATTTCAGGAGTTCTCAGTACACCGGCGCCTGTTCCATACCCTCGACCCAACCATGCCCACTCAGAAGTGAGCATGCCAGCCGTCGAGCTTGGCTCACGTAATCGAAACACGTCGTTCGCCTTACGTCCAGTTCGCCAGAAGCTGCGCCATATCGGCACCATTCACAACCCCATCGCCATTCAAATCTGCGGGACATCCCGGGCATGCCCCCCAGTTCGAAAGCAGGTTCGCAAGGTCGGCGCCGTCCACAACGCCATCGCCTGTCAAGTCAGCAAACGCCGCGGCACAGTTCAAATCAAACACGTACGCCTCACCCAGATGCGACTGATTCATGCGCACAGCGCCTGCAATCGCACTCTCCCCATCCGTACCCACAGAAGTTCCGAATCGCGTGTTCAGCAGCGTGTCCGACGCTTGTATCTGCGCCTGCTCTGTCCAGCTTCCGCCAATACGGGCGAACACATACGCAGACCCCGCTGCCGGTCCATCCAACGGCGCGCCGATCACAGCGATGTTGCCCGACATCGCAATCGTCAAGCCGAAAAAGTCGTTCGATGCCTGATCTGACGCGGTCAGCAATTGGTCAAACGCCCACACGCCGCCCGTCCGCGTGAACACATACGCCGAACCGGAATTGCAATTTGCATTGGTCGGACACGCCTGATCATCACGAGAGGCGCCGATCATTAAGCAATCATCAGAGATCGCCAACCCCTCACCGAAGAAATCCTGCGCTTGTGCATCCGGCGCGACGAGTTTTTGCAACTGGCTCCAGTTCGTCCCCGTGCGCTGGAACACATACGCGGCGCCGCTATCGTTCCCCGCGTGATTGTCATCCGAATTTCCGATGAGCGCCGTGTCGCCGGAAATCGCAACCGAAATTCCAAAGGACTGAAACGCCGCAACGTCTGACGCGATCAATCGCTGCTGATGCGACCATGTCGTTCCATTCCGCACAAAAATGTACGCCGCCCCGCCATTGACAGCGCCCGGACTATCGCTTTGGGTGGAACCCACAATGATGGTGTCGCCGTCAATGGCGACCGACTGTCCAAACAAATCCCCAGGCTCGATGTCTGGCGCCAAGAGCTTCGCTTGTTCGATCCACTGATCGCCCGAGCGCACAAACACATACACCGCTCCTGAGTTATTCCAGGCCCGCGCCGCGATAACGGCGGTGTCGCCCGACATCGCAACCGCGCCGCCAAAGCGATCACTTCCGTCCGTGTCGGACCCGATGACCTTGTGCATTTCAACCCACGAGTCGCCGATGCGCTGGAAGAAATACGCCGCGCCGGCCTCGGTGCCGGCGACATGGTCCTCCCCGCCCACCACCGCATAGTCGCCGCGGATATCCACGCCTTGGCCAAACTCATCGGAAGGAAAACCTTCGGACCCGACTAAGATCTCGACCTCCTCAACAGGGCACGCTGCGTACACGGCTTGCTGTCCCAACAACAGCACGGCAATCCCTGCCGCAAGAACTCGTTGCGACCTCTGGCAGCGAATGGCGCTCATTCGGCGCACGGATGTGAAGTGTGTGATGTCCATGATGTGCCTTTCATTGATTTGCTTGCTGCCGCATCGCAAAGAACGACAACGTCCAACACAAACGAGAACGCAAAAGAGAGATGCCCGGCGCAATATCGTTCAACAATCCCCTTCAAGCGGCGTCTAACGCAACGAACAAAACAATGCCCCTCCGGTTTGAAACGGCGAAGCATTGCGGCGCCCAAGGCCTGCGATCCGCCAGGCTCCGTAGCATTTTTCTGAAATACAAATCTCGCGTCAGGTCCAGTTCGCCAGGAGCTGCGCAAGGTCCGCCCCATCAACAACACCATCGCCATTGAGATCCGCAGGACATCCCGCGCACGGCCCCCAGTTCGCGAGCAGCGTTGCCAGATCAGCGCCGTCAACAACACCGTCGCCGTTCAAATCACCAACCGTTCCGGCGCAATTCAAGTCGTAGATATACGCCTCACCGGTATGCAAAGTGCTCATGTACGGTGCGCCCACAATCGCCGACTCACCGTCTGTGCCCACGAAAAACCCAAATTGTGAAACCATGGTCGGATTCGGCGTGGCGCCCATGCGCTCCTGCTCCACCCATGTTCCGCCTCGTCGAGCAAACACATACGCCGCGCCGATCGTTCCCGGCGCAAACGGCGCACCAACCGTCACAACATCATCCGCAATCGCCACCGCATAGCCAAAGAACGCGACCGGCGTGGCGTCAGACGCCGTCAGCAACTGCTCAAACTGCCACACGCCGCCCACACGCACATACACATACGCGGAGCCTGAATTGCAATGGACGTCGCCCGGACACGCTTGATCATCGCGGGCAGAACCGACGACCAATCGATCATTCGAGATCGCCGCGGCTTCCCCGAAATAGTCCGCCGCAGAGGCGTCGGGCGCTTTGATTTTTTGCACTTGATTCCACACGCCGCCGTTGCGCTGAAAGACATACACCGCGCCGCTGTCGTTCCCGGAAGCATTGTCTTCAGGATTGCCGGCGATCGCGGTGTCGCCGGACACCCCCACCGTGATTCCGAATCCTTGAAACGCCATGATGTCCGACGCGGTCACCGTCTGCTGATGCGTCCACGTGACGCCGTTGCGCACAAAGATCGAGGCTGTTCCTCCATTGACGGCGCCCGTCACATCGCCAAGCCAGGCGCCGACGATTATCGTGTCGCCGTCGATATCCACGGAGCGGCCAAACTCGTCTCCGTTCATTTCGTTGGGGGCCACGAGCTTCGCTTGCTCAACCCATGTGTCGCCCATGCGCACAAAGACATACGCCGCGCCTCGTCCGATGTTGTGCGACTTCGCGCCGACAACCGCCGTATTGCCCGAAATCGCAACGGCCGAGCCAAACCGGCTGGCGGCGCCGATGTCAGATCCCTTTGCCTTCTGCTGCTCACTCCACACGCCACCCGTGCGTTTGTAAAAGTACACCGCGCCGGATTCCAACCCCTCATCATGGTCCGACGTTCCGACGATCGCGTAGTCACCATCGATATCGACACTGCGCCCAAAGTCGTCCGACGTAAACCCTTCGGACCCAACGACGATCTCCACTTCCTGCACGCCGCAATCCGCAAGCGCCAATTGCTGCCCCACAAACAGCAGACAGAACCCGATGCCGAGGCAGCCCAGCGCTCGCCGACCTCGACCCGCAACCGCCCGGCGCGCAAACGTCGTCACTCTGTTGTCCACGATGTGCCTTTCGCAAATGAACCAGCGGCCCCGCCGCGGATGCCGAAAACGCCCAGAACCGACGCGCGGCGGTGACCCCCACGTCCGACCAACATGGAAACGCAAAGCAAAGAAGCGCGGCGCAATACCGCTCAATAAATCCAAGAGTGCGGCGGAATTGTGGAGGATGTCACAACACCCCGCCGCCTCGAAAGAGCGAAAACTCCTTCTCCCCCTGGGAGAAGGTGGCTCGGCGCAGCCGAGACGGATGAGGGCCAGATCTCCCTCTCCCCTTGGGAGAGGGTGGCGACGCGCAGCGTCGCCGGGTGAGGGCCGAATCTGTTTTCATTTTCACGCTTTTCGTCGTCCGCAAGCGCAACACTCGGCCCTCACCTGTCATCCCGACGAGTCGGGAAGACATCCTCTCCCAAAGGGAGAGGAGACAAACCCTTCTCCCCCTGGGAGAAGGTGGCTCGGCGCAGCCGAGACGGATGAGGGCCGAATCAATCCCTCTCCCTTGGGAGAGGCCAGGTGAGGGCTGTGATCCATCCCTCTCCCTTTGGGAGAGGTTAGGTGAGGGCTCTTGATCTACTCCCCCTCCAAGCCTCAAACGAAAACAGAGCCAGCAGATTCAATGGTCAACAAATAACAAGCGCCCTTTCTCGATCCCACCACACAACCATGCCCACGAAGACGTGGGCATGCCACCCGGAACCGCGCACTTCAAAGCCGCCGCGGCGTCCAACCGCCCCGAAGGGGCGCAACGATTGTTGCCACGAGTGAAGCGAACCCGCAACGCGGGAGAGCGCAACTCGTGGGAAGCAGTGCTTATTCAAGAAAGCCCTGAAGGGGCGCTGGAAATCTTCGCTTGAAATGTGCTCCGTCGCCCCTCTGGGGCTGGGGAATTCAAAGGAAAGAGAGAGAATTTATGTGTCGCTTTCCACGAGTTGCGTCCCGGCGGCCGGGACTTCACTCGTGGCAACAATCCCCCGCCCCTTCGGGGCTCTCCCATCCCTCTCCCCCTGGGAGAGGGTGGCGACGCACAGCGTCGACGGGTGAGGGTCGAATCAGTTCTCAATTTCATGCTCGGCGGCGCCGGCGTCGCACCACTCCTGCGGCATCGCCGAATTCATCGTGAACACGGCGAGTCGGTCCAGATCATGGTTGACGCCCCACGTGCCCCCGCCATTCATGAGTCGCTTGAACTCCGCCGCGACGAACCACGACCGATCGCTCGCGATGCCGAGAAGATCAAGCGATTGGGCATTGTCGCCCGGCTGGCGCGGAAACGGAATCTCACACATCACCGCGGCGCCGCGACTGAGGAGCGCATGAGCAAAGTGCGCGGTCACATTTGCCTCGCACGGATCGCTCAGACCGCCCGGATCACTCGGCCAGTAGCTGCCGAACGAACCCCCGATCGACGCCGCGGCGTCCCGCCAGGATTCGTGAATGATTGGAGGCGGAGCGGTGACAGGAATGCGTGATGACATCTTTGACTCCGGTCATCTTTTCAACTTCAACATAGACAGACACTTATGCTCCGCTACACTCAAACTATACAAATTTACAATTGTTTTTCTTGAGATTACCCTCTATCACATAGTTCACAAACAACATGGGCCTCGTTGCCCAGAAAGGAACGCTCCATGGTCACGAGCAAAGGATTCCGACAGTTCATCACTGTTGCAGGTGTTGGGGCAGTTATCACCGCCGTATTGTGGGCCGCGCCGGACACACTCGATCCTCCACCCGGGCCTGTTGAAGGGACTGGGCACACCTTGGAGGAGTTGTACCAGAAGCTTGATACGCTCCAGAATTCAGTTGATGACCTCTCATCGAGCGTTTCACTTTTGAGTTCAATTCCCACATTCGACACCGCCATTGTCAATGCGAACGGACGAACTCCGATACTCGAAGAAGGCGGCGAACGCACTGTCATACTCGATTCAATCCATGTTTATACCGGAGGCGTGTTTATCAACGATCGGTTCGGCAATACGGTCGCTCGGGTTAGCACAACGCCATTAAGCAATGGGTCAGGCCAAATCATCGGCAGCAATGAATACACGCCGCGTGGTCTCGTCGTCGCCGCTCCGTTGATGGTCCATAGCTTCTCATCAACGAACAACTCAACCGTAACCATTGGGTTCTATGAAGCCGGACCTTAAACGAACGCCCGGTTGAGCTTTGCGGCTGACTTTTCTGTTGAGTACGAAATGCCACCCGCACGGCGCGTGCCGCGCCCAGACCGGGGCGTTTCTGTCTCCGAGTCTTCTCGCGCCCTCATGCCAGCACACAGAAAGTCGCATTTCTACATAGGAGGTCGCCATGAAAGTAATCCCTTCGATGTGTGCGATTGCGATCGTCACTGCTGCAGCGCTCATTGGTTGCACGCATTCTCGCTGCGCTTCTTGCGGCGACACGCCAGATCCAGATCCGAATAGCGACAAGATACTTGAGTATTCCTTCACAGACCTTGAGAGCTTCGACACTGATTTAACTGGAGCCAAGAGCTGGACTGTTCAATTCGACATTCCCGATGGATTGACCGAGAACGACATCTCGATCGTGCTCGTCGGCATCAATACTTCACAGTTGAGTTTCAACAGTGAACTCTGCAACATTAATGGCGTAAAAGAGCACTGCATGGATTCACTTCGCTGGGATGATGCCGGCGTGCAATGGGAAATTTTTGATCGCACCAACAACACATATACTGTGACCACGACGACGGCATGGGACCGAAATGACAAGACTGAACGGAAGGGTTTTTCGAAAGATCGAGAAAAGCGCGCAGTTCTCGACGGAAAGGCATTGCTTAGAGTGAAGCCTTCTACAAATGACAGCTATCAAGTTCATGAGATTCTAGTTCGGATCGTACTGCTCTAGCTGGGCTTTCTTCACCCAATGATGCCGTTCAATTTCGGCTACGGAGCCCATGGCCTGTGCTGCGCCCAGACCATGGCACAATCCGCCGCGTTCTTCCACGCTCCCCGTGCCATGGTCTCGCCAACGGCGAGGCCATGTCTCACCACTCAAGCCCGGCCACCCGCCCACCCGCCCAAAGGCAAGGCCGTGATTGACCGCCCAAAGCTCGGCCACCCGCCCTACTCACCCCAAATTGATAGATAATTGCTTTCTGGATATTCATGGACATATAATCGAAGTAATTCCATATCTCGACTGGAGAACGTATACATGGCAACGATTTCACTCTCACCAGGCGAAACGTTCGTGCATGAGCACTCATTTCCATCGACAACGACCCTGTTAAGTGGTTCGGTCAGAATCCGAATTGGCGACGAAGAACAATTGCTTGAGCGCAATGTCGAAGCTTTGATTCCGTCAAGTGTTGAACATGCACTGACCAACATTGGCGACACGCAAGCAATAGTTGAATGTGCGATGTGTCAACCGATCACTCCTCCTCCAGGTCGCTAATCACCAATAGCGCAATTTCGGGTGCCGAGAGGCCGACGAACCCACAATGCGATACAACTTTGGACAGAGTCAAACGCGACACTTTTCGCCGACTTGCACTGGAGTATTACTTTGGATACTCATCCTTATTGCATTCGCGATGTTGGGCCAAGCACTGATTAGGGCAAATCTTGGAGAATTCAGAGACGTCGTTACTGCTCATCAAATACACAGTGCAACAATGTCGTTTCTCACTACCCTGGCAGACTTTCAGATCCTGAGTGTGGACAGCGCGCTTGCTTTGGTAATCACACTGCTTGGGCTAGCAATTGCGCGATACCATTTCGCGTCCTCCCAACAGCCACTCTTGGTTTTTCAGAATCTTCGTCGAGCGCCTTCAGCGGATTCATCTCAGCCCGCTCACGACTCGTCAAATCCGCTCACGAGGGAAGTGACAATAGTGAATGCCGGCGCTGGCCGTGCTGTTATTGAAAGCGTAGGTTACCGCATTATTTTTAACACTAATGAGCATGAGCAAATTGTAGATCAGGATGAATTGATACCAACATTGTGCAAAGTGCTGAACGACGTCTGCTTTTCCGACCTCTGGCTAGCCCGCTTCACGCCTGGCGTCGCCATCGCCCCAGAAAAAAGCATCATTTTCCTTCAATACGCCAAATCTTTTCATTCGGCTGTTCTCGCGATTGACGTCAGATTTGTCTTTCGAGATATAGTCGGGTTCAGGTATCACAAAGATTATCGCTGTATCGACAATCCCAAGAATCGATTGCGTGACGCAACAAACCCTGCATGTTCACAACCGCCAACTCGGACAACAAGCCCTAACCAAGACAACCGCTTAGATGTACAACCAACAGTTGACAAAGCTTTTGACGAGCAATGATTTCATAAACAACATCTCGCGACCTCGCGGCTGCGCGGCTGCGCCAAATGGGATGCGACCTATCAGCGGGTTGACATTCCCGACACGTGCGTAATGAGCTATCGTAATTGTCGCGCTTTCCAGAATACTCGCTGCAACCCACCACGCGATTTGTCATCATTTACCCATCGTAGAACTTTCGTCTCCAGAGCCTTGCTAAGATGATCTTTGCCCTTTATTCGTCGATACAGACCCTGTAAATAGACTGCGTTTGAATATCCTTGCTCATCGGCACAGTCCGCGAACTGCACAAGGTCATCCCAATCCAAGAGCTTCCAATAGTTCACTTCGAGAAGCGATTCAAATGCCTCTGTTCCCTTGGTCCACAGTCCTTCAAGCACACTCAAAGCGCCCTCATTTACCAACCACACGGCTTTGGCAACGGGGTGATCCCCACAAAGATCGCCCAATTCGTTATTCAAAAGTCGAGCGATTTCAAACCGACCCAAAAAGAATTCATCGCGCGCCTGGTGAGCGACGACTTCAGGAAAGTCTTTTGAATAAAGCTCGGCGGCGACTCGCGCCTCACCAACGGCCTTTTCCAACTCGATCGGACCAGGTGGATCCGATGCGGAGAAAACGGAACGTGCAATTCTTGAGCGCATTGCCAACCAACGAAAAGCGACACGGGGTTCTTGATTGGGCCTAAAACGATCCTTTAATCTACTATCCAACTCTTCAGCAATTGGATAAGCAATATCGAATTGCTCTCGCGTAAAAGCAATTGCTGACGCAACTGCGAGAACACATTCGTAAATACTTTTCGCATGCCATTTGAATGCATCTTCAGGCGTTGGCGGCGCCGTATCGCTTGCGAATGCGGCCTGCACATGCTTAAACGTGGCCTTCTGAAAGCCGTCACTCATATGCTCAACATCGACCGCAGGAACATTTATCTCAAGCTGCTTCGAGTCAGCCTTTGAGACAAAGAGACCGACGTCAAGGTTGTACTTCTGCTTTACGCGGCGGTATTGCTTATCGCTCGGATCTGTCTCAAGCCATGCTTGAGGCATGAGTTTTATGACGATCTTGCGGCATCCGCCGTCACTGTTGGCAAGAGCATTTAAATACTTGCGGGCGCGAGCCCAGTCTTCTAAAGGGATGTCGTAGTGACCATATGATATCCCAATGCGAATTCCATTACCTGAATGAAAATAGATTGCCCTGCCAATAAACCATAAAATTGCACTCAATACAGGTAAGAGTGGCAAAAGAAGAAGTGTGACTCCCAACGGCCGAGGACCTGTTGAAAGCACAATTCCTCCCCATACCGTCGAAATAAATGCGACAAATATCAAGCCACCTGATCGAGTTATCCACTGCTCCGGGTATTGAAGCCGATGCAACGTCGCAAGGAATCCTTCCATATCGCTCCTAGGATATAAAAAACGCTGCCCACAAGGTTTGTGGGCAGCGAGTGCTTATCCGAACCGACGGGCCATAGTCCGCCTCAATAATCCATATCATCCATCCCGCCCGCGGGCGCCTTGTCCTTCTTCTCCTTCAGCTCGACGATGGCCGAGTCTGTCGTGAGAAGCAGGCCGGCGATGCTCGCGGCGTTCTGGAGCGCCACGCGCTCCACCTTCGTCGGGACGATGACGCCCTGCTTCACCAGGTCGCCGAATTCGCGGGTGACGGCGTTGAAGCCGAAGCCGACTTTGTCGTTCTCTTCGACCTTGCTGGCGATGACGGCGCCGTCGAGGCCGCAGTTCTCTGCGATCTGCTTGATCGGGGCGCTGACGGCGCGGTGGACGATGTCCACACCGACCTGCTCATCGAACTTGGCGGTTTTGCGCACCTTGTCGAGCGCCTTGCGGGCTCTGAGGATGGCGGTGCCGCCGCCGGGCAGGATGCCTTCCTCCACCGCGGCGCGGCAGGCGTGCAGGGCGTCCTCCACGCGGGCCTTCTTCTCTTTCATCTCGACTTCGGTCGCCGCGCCGACGTTGATCTGCGCCACGCCGCCCGAGAGCTTCGCGAGGCGCTCCTGCAGCTTCTCGCGGTCGTAGTCGGAGTCCGTGCCGTCGATCTGGCTCTTGATGAGTTCGATGCGGCCCTTGATGTCGGAGGTCTTGCCCGCGCCTTCGACGATCGTGGTGTTGTCCTTGTCGATCGTGATCTTCTTGGCGCGGCCGAGGTCCTTGATCGTGAGCTTCTCAAGGTTGATGCCGAGCTCTTCCATCACGGCGGTGGCGCCGGTGAGGATGGCGATGTCCTCGAGCATGGCCTTGCGGCGGTCGCCAAAGCCCGGGGCCTTGACGGCGCAGACCTTGAGGACGCCGCGCAGCTTGTTGACGACGAGCGTCGCGAGCGCTTCGGAGCCGAGGTCCTCGGCGATGATGACGAGCGCCTTGCCCTGCTCGGCGACCTTGGTCAGCACGGGCAGCAGGTCCTTGGCGCTGTCGATCTTCTTCTCGTGCACGAGGACGTAGGCGTCCTCAAGCTCGACGGTCATGTTCGCGGGATCGGTGACGAAGTGCGGCGACAGGTATCCCTTGTCGAACTGCATGCCTTCGAGGAGTTCGACTTCGGTGTCGAGGCTCTTGCCCTCTTCGACGGTGATGACGCCGTCCTTGCCGACTTTGTCCATCGCCTGCGCGATGATCTTGCCGATGGTCTCGTCCTGGTTGGCGCTGCAGGAACCGACCTGCGCGATCTCGGCGGAGCTGGAGATGGGCTTGGACATCTTCTTGAGCTCAGCGACGAGGGCTTCGACGGCGAGGTCGATGCCGCGCTTCACCTGATTTGCGTTGGCGCCGGCGGTGATGTTCTTGAGGCCTTCCTTGTAGATGGACTCGGCGTAGACCGTCGCGGTGGTGGTGCCGTCGCCCGCGTCCTTGCTGGACTTCGAAGCGACTTCCTTGACCATCTGGGCGCCGAGGTTCTCGTAGGGATCTTCGAGTTCGATTTCCTTGGCGACGGTGACGCCGTCCTTGGTGACGGTCGGGCTGCCGAAAGACTTCTCGATGACGGCGACGCGTCCGGAGGGGCCAAGCGTGATCTTCACGGCCTTGGCGAGCTTCTGGACGCCGCGCAGGATGCGCTCGCGTGCGTCGGTGTCGTATGCGATTTGTTTGGCGGGCATTTTTGAGCAGTCCTCTTTATTTGAAGTGGGTCTTTGTTGGTTCGTGTGAATCGTTGGGAAAGAAACTTGGCCCTCATCCGACTCCGCTTCGCGGAGCCACCTTCTCCCAGGGGGAGAAGGAAGACCCCTCACCCCGGCCCTCTCCCGTGGGGAGAGGGAGGTGCGTTATCCGATGCGTATCCAGGCGACGCGTTCGGCGTCGATGATGTAGACGTGCTTGCCGTCGGAGACTTTGACCAGATGGTCGGGCTCGTCGGGAATGAGCATCGCGTTGGGGACGACGCACGGGTCCGCATCAACGAAGGCGAACGTGGCGTCGCGCTCGGTGTTGAGTTCGCGAAGTGCTTGTCGGAGTTGGTCGTTGGTCATGGAGGCCCGGAAGAGTTCGTTGTGTGGGGGTGCCGTCGTACGGGCGAAGCCAGTGCGACGGTTGAGCGCTCGCTCACAGTGGGAAAGCGTGGCACTCCCACCTTTGGTGGCCGTACCACGGCGCCCGGTTGTTGGTGTTAGTCGACCACCGCGAGGATGTCGTCTTCGCCCATGATCAGGACTTCGAGACCGTCGAGCTTGATCTCGGTGCCGGCGTACGAACTGAAGATCACGCGGTCGTTCTTCTTGATGTCGAGGGGGATTCGCTCGCCGGTGTCGGTGTTGAGCGCGCCGTCGCCGACGGCCAGCACGACGCCGGATTTCGGGGTGTCTTTGGCGCGCTCGGGCAGATAAATGCCGGCCTCGGTGCGCTCTTCGGCTTCGTCACGCTTGACGATGACGCGATCACCAAGGGGACGGATGTTGATTTTCGTCTTGGATCGCGGTGCTGTTGCAGTCGCCATGATTCGAATCGCTCCTTCTTCTTCTGTCTGAACTGTGAATCTGTTTGTCGCGGGCGGCGCCCATGCGCCGTCGCGTCGTTTATGAATCTGCCGACGAGTCGCGCGGGCCGCACCCGTCGGGCCAACGATCCTGATAGTGCCGGCGCAACACGCGCCGGAAGGTGTCGAGGAGAACTTCCATCTGCACCGGGCGGTGCATGACGGCAAAGACGCCAAGGCTCAGCGCCTGGGCAAGCTCGCGCGAGCGGTCGCGCGAAGTGCGCGCCCGAGGCACGACGATGGTCGGGGGCGGGGTGGAGAGCCGACCGAGAAGCTGGAGCAGCCGGGCGCCGCCCTCATCCGTCGCAGGCTCATTGCATTCCGCCAACGGGAGGGCCAGATCGACGACTGCAATATGGATCGGGATCTCCCGAATCAGACGGGCGGCTTCATCGCCGGTGCGAGCGCGATATGCCTGCACGCCCATCGGCTTCATGAGCGCAGGCAGCGACTCGACCCAAGGTTCGGACCGCCATCCGCCGCTGGTCAGCAGCAGATTGAGGCGCCCGCCGTTCGGGGACGTCGCATCGCCGGATTGTGCATGCACCGACACCATGGCGCCAGACATTGTGCAAGGGGCGCGCCGCGGCGAAATCAGGGGAAACTCGGCTGAATCGGCCACTTGCGGAAGACGCCGCCATGGATGTGCTGCCAGCGCGGGTCAGGAGGCGGAACGAGCCCGCCAAAGTGGCAGTCCGCCCCGTTGCGCCGTACGAGCGGTTTGTCGCACTTCAACATTGATTCTCATCGACCGGTACCCTTGCCGCCTTGCACCGCAACAGGGGATCGACACGTGCCGCACTGGGTTGAATTGGAATCTCGGAGAGGAACTTGGACTACGGCGCTGGCCGCGGCGCTCGCGATGGCGGCGCCAGGCTTGGCGCAACAATCCGATCCCGCCCCGCCAGTCCTCGAGCCTGAAACCCAGCCCGTGATGGAAACGGAACCCGAGTTGAATTTGGTCCATCGGGAGCGGTGGACGCTTCAATTTGAACCCTCCATCTGGGCGCCGGCGCTAGGCGGCGACATCCGCCTTCCCGGCGGCACGGGAACCGCTGACGTCGAGAACCTCGGCGTTGATGATCCCGAGATCACGCCATTCGGCGAACTGACCTTTCGGCACAACAAGCTGACGTTCGCGTTTTCAGGTTTTGGTTTCTCACTCGATGAAACGGCGACGCCCGCATCCGGAGGCAGCGTTGGCGGCGTGACCATCCCCGCCGGCGGGCCGGCGAGCGTCGATTTCGATCTGTTCTCCGCGCAAGGAACCGTCGGGTGGCGCGTCATTGAACACACCGTCTCACCTGAAACAGCGCCGCAATCCGTCACGCTTTCACTCGATGTTTACGGCGGCGTGCGCGGCTACGACATGGACATCAACATCGCCAGCGGCGCGAACAGCTCCGGCGGCAGCGATGGCTGGGTCGAACCAATCATCGGCGCGAAGTTCACGGCGGACATCATGGAGAACTTTACGCTGGACCTCGCCGTCGATGGTGGATTCATGCCATTTGGCGATCACTCCTCGTCATCACTCGACATCATCGTCGGTCTTCAGTGGCAACCGACCAACAACCTTGGACTCCAGTTCGGGTGGCGCCAGATCGTCATGGACTTGCGCGACGGCGATGGGTCGGATGAACTGAAATTCAATGGTGCGCTCGCGGGCATCTATGGCTCCGTCGTGTTTCGGTTTTAACGATGACACGCCGCGACCGGTTCATGACGGCATGGGCGAACCTTGCGACGGGCCGGCCGTGGCTTGTGCTGATCATTTCGTTGGCGTTCGCCGCTGCGGGCATTGGCGTCGCCGTCAAATATCTTCAGTTCCACACCGACCGCGATGAGCTCGTGGATCAATCGCTCGCGTGGCAACAGCGCTATACCGCCTTCAAGAAACAATTCCCACGATGGAACGACGCCGTCGTCGTCATTGAGCGACCGGCCGAAGGTGGAAGCGGCCTGCGCGATCAATTCATTGATGAATTGGCCCAGCGCCTCCGCGCCACTGGCGAGTTCGCCGCCGTCACGGATGGCATTCCCAGCGCCGAAGCGCCGCCGGGGCTGTTACTCGGCGAATCGACGGAGCGCGTGCAAGACGTCGCGACATCATTACGCCAATCCGCGCCGATTCTTGGCGCTTCAACGGCGGCGCAACTGCTCGCACTTCCTCTGATCAGTCCGTCGCTCAACGAAAAAGCGCGGCACGAACTGACCAGCCTCCTCCATCGCTTGCACGACGCCGCGATGGGTGATGCTCCATACGACGGCGTTCTTGGCGCCTCAGCGCCGGTGCAGCGATTAACGACTTCAAACGACGAGCTTGCGTTTGTCCTCGTGGCCCTGAACAGCGCGTCGGCACAAGAGACGCCAGATGCAAAGGCGCTCGAGACGAAGATTGCGCTGCTTCGCCGCATCCTTCGTGACGTGCAGGCACAACCACAATTTCAAGCAATGCAAGCGGGCGTCACCGGTGTTCCCGTCCTTGAGGTCGATGAGTCAAAACAAAGCATCGCCGATGCGTCAATTTCAACGTCGATCGCCTTCGTCTTGATCGCGCTCTTGCTCTTCATCGTGTACCGCGGCGTAGCGATCCCGCTCCTCGCGCTTGCATCCCTCCTGCTCGGCGTCGCATGGACGTTCGGCTACCTGACACTCGCCGTTGGGCACTTGCAACTCCTGAGCATCGTGTTTGCGGTCATCCTGCTCGGGCTTGGCGTCGATACGGCGATCCATTTAATTGCGCGGCTCGAACTCGTCCATCCTGACCACGACCACATGCCGATGGCTGTTGCGCGCACATTCCGCGGCGTCGGCCCCGGCATTCTGACGAGTGCGCTCACGACGGCCGCCGCCTTTGCCGCCACCGCGTTTACGGATTTCAAAGGCGTCGCCGAAATGGGCATCATCGCAGCGGGCGGCGT
This sequence comes from Phycisphaerales bacterium, assembly GCA_029260345.1. Classification (GTDB taxonomy): domain Bacteria; phylum Planctomycetota; class Phycisphaerae; order Phycisphaerales; family UBA1924; genus OFTM186. The sequence continues at coordinate 59,423 of JAJDDK010000008.1, forward strand.
GGTGCTGTGCGCGATCAGTGTGATGACCGCCTTCCCCGCCGGGCTAGAAGTCATCCCCAAACCGGAAAAGCGCATTCGTTCGCGCGAAGGCGGTGAAGCGAAACCGTTCGCCGGTGGAATGTTGAACATCGTTGATCAGCACGCACTGTGGTTCGCCGTCATCGGCGGCGCCGTCACGCTGCTCGCGGCGTGGTACGGCTCCGGCGTGCGCTACGACCCCGACATTCTCAAACTCATGCCCGAGTCAATTGAGAGCGTCATCTGGGAACGCAAACTCGAAGCGAGTGACGATCGATCAGTGTGGCATGCCGTCGTCGTCGCCAAGGATGCTGATGAAGCCAACCAGCTCGCGGATCGCCTGCGCGAATCGCCGCTGGTTGCTGAAGTCGGCGATGCAGGCATGCTTTTCCCGGCGGAGCTTGACGAGAAACAACAGATCCTGAACTCACTGCCCGATCCGCACGCCGTCGATCCGTCCCCCGGTGGTGGCGACATTCGCGCCGTGGCGCAACAATTGGCGGACCGATGGGCTGACAATGACCCGGCGCTTGCCGATGCCGCACGTGCAATTGCTGATCTCCCAGACGACGATGTTGAACATCTCAACGAAGCATACGCTGCGGACCGCGCCGCGTTGATCGCGCAATTCAACGCGCTGCGCACCGCGGCGGCGCCAGACGCCGCCGACCTTCCAAATGCGTTGCGATCACTCTGGATCGGCCAGGATGGCTCGCTCCTCCTCCGCGTGTATCCGCATGGCGGCGACGAAGGCGCCAGCGTGCTTAGTCCGGAACGGTTGAATCCGTTTGCACGCGACGTGCTCGCCGCCGCGCCAAACGCCACCGGCCCGGCGATTCAGATTTACGAATCCACGAGACTCATCGGGCGCGCGTATCTGCTTTCGGCGATCTACGCCGCGGTGGTGATCTTCGCGCTGCTGCTTCTGGATTTCCGAAACATCGGCGATGCGCTTTCCGCCCTCGCTCCAGTCATCGTCGCCGCCGCGCTCCTCGCCGCGGCGCTGCGGCTCTTCGGGATCGATCTGAACTTTGCAAACATGATCGTGCTGCCTCTCATCGTCGGCCTTGGTGTTTCGGCGGGCGTGCATACGACGCATCGCTGGCGCCAGCAGCCGCACGATCGGCCGGCGGGACTGGTCGGCGGCTCCGGCCGCGCCGTCACGCTGACTATCCTGACCACCGTGATCGGTTTTGCCTGCATGATGTTCGCCGAACATCGCGGCATCCGGTCGCTGGGCATGGTGATGTCAATCGGGTTGGCGCTCGTGTGGGTCGCGACAGTGTTCTTGCTTCCGGCGATCCTGCGCCTTCGCACTCGTGACGGAGAGGTGGCACGATGAAAGCTGGACACGCGGCCCGTCGAACCAATGTGCAAACAACGCCTGATCGAACCATTCCGCGCGAAGGCCGACACACCGTGCGCGTGCGCTACTGCGAGTGCGACCCGATGGGCGTCGCGCATCACGCTTCATACGTCGCCTGGCTCGAAATGGGGCGCACCGAATTACTTCGCGAAAGCGGAATCGCGTATCGCGATCTTGAGGCCGAACACGTGTTCCTCGTGATCACGCGGCTCGAACTGAAATACAAGAGCCCCGCGCGATACGACGATGAAGTCACGATCATCACAAAGGTCAGCGGCGGCGGCCGCGCTCGCATCGATCATGAGTATGAAATCCGCCGAATCGCGCCCGGTGAAGATCGCGGCGAGCTGCTCGCAACCGCATTAACCACACTGGCATGCGTCGATCAGAACGGGCGCCCACAGCCATTGCCCGACTGGCTGCGGGCCGATTCGCACAAATAATCAAAGTTTGCGATCAATCGCCGCGCGGCTCACCGCCCGCATCGATCACCATCACCTCATCCAGCGGCTTGCGCAACAGCGCTTTCGCCGGCACTTGGCAATCATCCGATGGATAGCCAACCGGGATCAACAGGAACGGTCGTTCATTCGCCGGTCGCTTGAGGACTTTCGCAAGAAATCCCATCGGACTAGGCGTGTGCGTCACACTCACAAGCCCTGCATGATGGATCGCGGCCAGCAGCAGGCCGCACGCGAGGCCGACGGATTCATTCAGGTAATACACCTGCGAATCGTCATCCATCTTGGCGAGTTTGAAGACAACGATGAGCCACGGCGCCGTTTCAAGGAACTCCTTGTTCTCATCGGTGCCCAGCGGCGCCAGATCACGCAGCCATTCCTGACTGGCGCGCCGTGAATAAAACTCGCGCTCTTCCTCCTCCGCGGCGTGCCGAATCTTCCGCTTGATCTCCGCATCCTGCACGCACACGAATCGCCACGGCTGTTTGTTGGCGCCGCTGGGCGCGGTGGTCGCCGCTTTGACGATCCATTCAATCGTTTCCTGCGAGACGGGCCGGTCGCTGAACATGCGCACCGTTCGGCGCGTCCGCATGACCTCGAAAAAATGTTTTGCCGCTTCTTCCGGTGTCGAATCCGGCACATAACGAGGCGGGAGAGGAACGAATTTCGCTTTGGGCAGATCGGCGTGCGGCATGCGCTACAGCGTACCGAGACCAAGACGCGAAGAAGACGTCTTTCGAACAGACGCCTGATCTGAGCGAAGCGAAGGTCAGGATTCCCACGTCCAATCCGAGCCTTCGTTTCTCTCAGACTCGGCGTCGTCACGCAGTGCTCGCGTCCTCGAACCGATACGCAAGTTCGGCGAGAGACTGCACCGTCAGGTCAGGCGTCACGCCTTCTGGCGCCGCCGGTGTTGCTCCCCCACCGCGGCCCCCTCGTCGATCCACCCAGCACGTGCGAATGCCCATCGCCCCCGCCGGCGCGATGTCGTGATACAGACTCTGCGCCACATGCAGATGCGAACTCGATGAAACACCGAGCTTCTCAATCGCCGCTTGCAATGCATCAAACATCCGCCGATCCGGCTTGTAGGCGCCGACATCCTCCGCCGTCACGATCGCATCGAACTCAACTTTCAATCGTGGCAGCGTGCCGCGCAACGACGCATGATCAACATTTGAAAGGACGACCAGTCGGCAACGGCGCATGAGTCGAGCCAGCGCTTCAGCCGTGTCGGCGAAGGCGGGCCATGCGCCGACGCTCGAAGCCAGCGCTTGTCGATCATTCTCATCACACGGCGCGCCAAACGAGTCCGCGATTCGACTCATCACGTCCTTCAGCACGTCAGAGTAAAGCGCGCCGGGATGTTCCTCCTCGGCCGCAGGCTCACACTCCGCAAACGCCGCCAGCAGCGCGGCGTCCGAAGCGCCAACCTGCTGACGAATCGCCCACGGCCGCAAGGTCTCAACGATACCCGCCTCCCAATTGATCAGCGTCCCATAGCAATCGAAGGAGAGCGTGTTGATTTGGGAAAGATTGATCGGCATCGCGGCATCGTAGACAAGGGGGATACAACCGGGAGCGGTGAGAACCCCACCCTATTTCGAGAATTCATCGCGGAATCATTCAAATTAGGGCGCCCGTCGCCCACACTTCCCGTTCTATACTTGCCGAGCGTTTCGTTTTTGAACTGCGAGGAGTGTGCGATGGGAAGCAAGTGTGTGTTGGCGGCGGGCGTGGCGATCATTTTGGCGTCCGGCAGCGCTTTGGCGGAATCGGTCGACCTCACATCAGACCGTGACAACACGATTTATCTCGACGGACTCCCTCTCAGCAACGGCGCCGGCCAGCACATGTTCGCGGGCAACAGCGGCAATGGTCTGCCGCGCCGAGCGCTGATCCGCTTTGACGTCGCTGGAAGCGTGCCCGCGGGCGCGACAATCGACAGCGTCACGCTCACGCTGAATATGTCGCGCACCAACATTGGCCCTCGAAACAATGCGCTGCATCGCCTTGTTGCCGATTGGGGCGAAGCAGGTTCGATCGCATTCGGTGAGGAAGGCGGCGGCGCCTTGGCCATGCCAGGCGACGCCACTTGGGAGCAAAACTTTTACGACGCGAATGCGCCTCAATTGTGGGCGACCCAAGGCGGAGATTTCGTCGCGGCATCCAGCGCATCGATCATTGTGGATCAGGAAGGCCTCTACACGTGGGGAAGCACCACAGAGATGGTCGCTGACATTCAGATGTGGCTCGACGATCCCGCTTCAAACTACGGCTGGATCATCATTGGCGGCGAAAGCGGTTTCGGCGGCGCCAAACGCTATGACACGCACGACAACATCGACCCGCTGGTTCACCCCGTTCTCACCGTGATGTATTCCATGGGTTCCCCCGCGGATCTCAATGGCGACGGGTTCGTCAACGGCGCCGATCTCGCGGCGCTGCTGGCCGCCTGGGGACCGTGCGCCGGCTGCCCCGCTGATCTCAACGGTGACGGCGACGTCAACGGCTCAGACCTTGCGGCATTGCTTGCTGCTTGGACTTGATTCCAGCTACGCAATATCAGCTAGCTTGCTGCGAATTTTGATTTCACCAGTCAGTGTGCGATGCACCGGGCACTTGTCCGCGATCTCAAAGATTCGTGCGCGCTGCTCCGGCGTGAGATCGCCATCGAGATGCAGAGTCGTCTGAATGACATGGACAAACGCGTCCTTCGATTCGCAATCCTCACAATCCTCGGCGTGCACACGTTCCTGCGTCAATTCAATTCGCGCTTCAGTCAACGGCCATCCTTTGCGATCGGCGTACATGCGCAGCGTGATCAACTTGCACGCGGCAAGAGACGCCAACAGCAGTTCGTACGGATTCGGCCCGTTGTCGGCGCCACCCACATCGCGCGGCTCATCCGCCGTGAGCGTGTGCCTCCCACCCATAGTGATGAACGTGGGAAAGTGATCGACGCCGATGCGAGCGGCGACGCTTGGTGTGGAAGCATTGGCTGACATCATTCTTCACCTGTGATTCCTTGACTGCGTGCCGTCGCACACAGCCACGATCGGGATTGTTCATGGTCATCGACTGGATCGGCCGGAGTTACCCGGCGCGGCCGAAGCACGAGCTCGCCGCCACAATTCGGACACACCCGATTCATCGCGCCGGCACAATCGTCGCAAAACGAGCATTCAAAAGCACAAATGAATGCGCGTCCATCCGGCGCCAGCGAGGACTGACAACGCTCACACTGTTCCTTCATCTCAAGCGCCATCGTGCGTCCTCGTCGGTCGGCTCGATTGTCCCATTGCAGGACATCTCCGCAATCCTCCGCTACGCTCTTTGTCGTTTCTCACGACCATCTCCGCGGCGCCTCGCGTCGCGACCAAACTCCATCCGAGGGAGAGCATCATGCCGCAAGCCGCCGCCCGTCACATTCTCGTCGCCACCGAGCAGCAGGCCTTGGACCTCAAGGATCAGATCGCGGAAGGCGCTGATTTCGGCGATGTCGCCAAGGAGCATTCCAAGTGCCCCAGCGGCAAGCAGGGTGGCAGCCTCGGCCGCTTTAAGCAAGGCGATATGGTCAAGGAATTTGACGCCGTTATCTTCAGCGACCTGCCCGTTGGCGAGGTTTCCGACCCAGTGAAGACGCAGTTTGGCTATCACCTGATTCAGGTCGAGCAGCGCTTCGCGTAATCGCGGGACACGTCCGAAAGTCTACGTAGATTTACTCGGCTGCAGTTTTCCTGTGCGAACACTCAAATCGGTTCCGTCCTGCGCCATCGTTACGTACACTGCCCGCCCGCCGCGCGTTGTCCGGGTGGACACGTGTTGAATGGACGACGGCGCGGCGTATGAACATTTCACCATCCGAAGGAGAGGCGATGGCCGAAAATCGAGAGATCACTGTGATCGGCGCCGACACGCACATCAAAGGAGAGATGTCGTTCGGTTCCACCGCTCGCGTTCTGGGAACGTTTGAAGGCACGATCACAGCCAAAGGCGAAGTTCAAGTCGCGGAGGGCGCCACCTGTCGCGCCGCGATCGAAGCAAAGACCGTTTCCGTTGACGGCGAAGTCGAGGGCAACGTGACGGCGCATGAAAAGCTCGTTCTGAACGCCAAGGCGCGCATGAAGGGCGACCTCGTCGCCCCGACACTCGTTGTGGCCGAGGGCGCCGAGTTCACTGGGCACGTCACGGTGGGCGGCGATGCGTCGCGTAATGGCCGGGCGTCGCGTGAATCATCCACAACCGAAGCGAAAGTCGTTGTTCCGCCGCAAGACAAAGCGGCCGTCAAGAAATGATTCGAACTGCGTGCGGCTCCGGATGACGCATCCGGCCGCGCGCCCTCTTCGATCTGCGGCATGGCCAAGAAGAAAGCGCCCACGCAACGCGATGTGCGGTGCTACCACTGCGGGCACGAGCACGTGATCGCCGCACGCGCCTCACGCGTGTCCTGCCCGAAGTGCGCCAAGAGTTTGCTGGTCGAGGATGTCACGATCAAATCCACCGAAGGGTGGGCGCACTTCAAAACATGCGGACGCGTGACCATCATGGCGCGCGGCAAACTCGTCGCCCAAACGATCGAAGCCCAGGGCGGCATCGAAGTGCGCGGCGGGCTCGAAGCCAAGTCCTACCGTGGAGGACCGGTGCTACTGAAAAAGAGCGCCGTGTGGCGCGGCGACTGCGAAGCGCCGAGCCTCGCCATTGAAGCTGGCGCGCGGGTGGACCGCGGGTGGTTTGTCATCACCGCGCCGTCGCAAGAAGAAGTTGAGCCTGTGGAGGATTCAGCATGACGCCTCACGCGACACAACATCGCTGGAACGAAATTGCCTCGGATACACCGATGCCGCTGCTCGAACGCAAGCGCATCATCGGTGACAAAGCCATGATTTCGCACGTGCTCTTGAAGGCGGGCTGTTACGTCCCCACGCATCACCATGAGAATGAGCAATTTGCATTGGTGATCAGTGGGCGGATCCGGTTCGGTGTCAGCCAATCCGATGCGCCCGGCGCGACGACCGACAGCCTTGTTCTTGAAGCGGGCGAGGTGCTGCAAATCCCAGCTCACGCCCCCCACTCGGCAGAGGCACTTGAGGACACCCTCATCCTTGACGTCTTTAGTCCGCCAAGTGAAAAAACAGGCGTGGATCGCGCCTGACTGCGGATTTCATACTTCGTCCCCGGAACTTCATTTGCTAACGTAATTCGGCGCCGCGCTTCGGCTGGAGTTGCGATTCGGCCCGCGCTTGGCGTTCCGGAGGACCGGTTATGAAAATGCTCGTGAAGGCAACGACAGCGATTCTCATCGTGCTTGCCTCAACCGCTGTGACATGGGCGAGTCAGGACGCGGACGAAGCGACCGCGGTCGCGACCGATCCATACATGAAGCAGGCGCCTGCGACGTACTGGGACCATGCCTTTGCGCGGCGTGACCGGCTTCGCGCGCGATTGCTCGACGCGTACAACACTCACGGACGACACCATGAAGAACTCGACGACAATTGCCGCAAACTCATCTCCGAGATGGCGTCATGGTTTTGCAGCACGCGCGACCGCCTACCATTTGCCAAAGCTTCAGACCTCACGAACACGACTTCCGGATCCCAGGATCCGCTCATCTACTTCTGCTATGCGTACCTGTGGGATGTGCTTCAGCACGAGTGGAATGCTGGCGGGATTCTCAAAACATCAGTCGAACGACTTCAGGAAGACGGATACCCGCCTGAGATTGTTGCACTTGCAGCAAGCCAATACGCCGGTTTTCTGGAGGCGCGTCAGAATGGCAATGGCGCGGCGGAGATGCACCAACTCGCTGTCGATTCATTTGTAGACGCGGTCAATACTGGCGCGTTTGATGCGGCGCCGTCGGACCTGCTTCACTTTGCGCTCCCCCAGATTGACCGGACACTCCCCGTCGGCACCGCCGCGATATTGATCGACCGGCTCGCCGCTGACAAGGAACATGTCCCGCCCTACGTCGTTGAACTGATGTACGGACAGCTCAAACGCCGGCAGGCGTGGGACGCGCGCGGCCGTGGTTTCGCCAACACCGTTGATGATGAGGGGTGGCGTCAATTCGCCGAGTTGATGAATGAGGCGAAAAAGCACTACGTCACATCACTCGAACTCAATCCGAATTTTCCGGTCGGCGCCAGCCACATGATTGAAGTCGCGATGGCCGGCCACGCGGACCCTGGCGAAAACGAGCGATTCTGGCTCAATCGAGCCAAAGGCATCGTCTTTGATTGGGAAGGCGCACATGGCTCCTATCGCTGGTCGCTCAGGCCCCGATGGGGTGGCAGTCTGGAAGAACTCTATTCGTTCGGACTCGAATGCGCGAAGACCAAACGCTACGACACCAATGTCCCGTACCAGTTCATCGAGGCGATGCGCGACATCTCAGAAGAACTCAAGGATTGGGACCCTCTCGAATTCTGGAACTTCCCAGGCGCTGCGAGCACGGCGTATGAAGTTCTCAACGGTTTGGCAGCAGATCCCAGCAGCGCCGACCGCCTGGACTGGCTCCGCTCGCTTGAGGTCGCGATTGCGTGGGCAAGTGAGGATTATGAACGCGCCGCCGATGTATACGCAACGTTGGGCGATGCGTTTGATGAACGAGCCGTGCCCTATTTACATTTGGGCGTTCGTGTGTGGACCGTCATCGAGGAATCTCAACTTTATGGAAGTCCTCTCGCGGACGAAGTTCGCGAGGCGGAAGATGCATACTGGGACGATGAACTCGAACTCGCGGCGGCGCAGTATCAAGCGCTGCTCGACGACGAGCGCGCTGCGGATGAACAGTTGCAATCCGCGCTGCGTCAGCGATTGGCGCTCGCCAAAACCGAACGTGCGCTTCAATCCCATGAATGGACACCGGTCACCTTTGACGAGACGCTGACCGGTTGGCGCACCATCGCAGGCGAATGGACGCGCGTCGATGACACAACAATTCGAGGCGTGCCTGGCGCGGACTTCGATCTTCGGCGCAATCTCGTATTGATCAGCGAAGCGTACACATCGAATCAATGGGAGATGAAGGCCACAATCGATCTGACGCAGACCCGGTCTGGCCAATCAATGGACTTCGGGATCATCTCCCATTTCATCGACAACCCAATGAATTGGCGCACCATGGCCGTTCGCCCGCGCGCGGATAAGGTTTCTCTTCGCCGGATGTATTACGGGGGCCAGGAGGCGCCTGCTGAAGTTGCTGATGACCAGCCCTTCGAAATCCACGCGCAGGTCTGGGAAGAGGAGGTCGTCATCATGGTGAACGGCGAGAAGAGATTCGCCGGACCCTATCGCGGCCAAGTCAGACAAGAGTTTGGCAATGGACTTGGATTCACCGGATGGATTTCCTCCATGCGGGGCGGTGGAGTGCTCATTTCAAATATCTCCATCCGCGGGCTGGACAACCGACCCCGCGTGCTCGTCGAGCCCGGTTTTTGACGCACCATGTGCTGACCGCCCCGTCACCCCATGATGCGTTTCGCTCGCACTCGATCCGATCCGATGGAGATCGTCGCGGCGATCGATTGCGCCCCTTGGTACTGAAAAATCACCTGCACGCTCGGGGCGCCTGCGGGATGGAAGACGCCCTCACCTTGATTGAAAAGGCCGCGATAGAACGAACCGCTCGGAGTGATTCCAAGGGCGCCGCGCCGATCAACAATTTCAAATTGATCACTCTCAGCCGGCCCAAATGAATACACCCCGACGTGCGCAGTGCGTTCTTCATCAGTCAGCGGGTCATTGCGCGGGCCGACATCGGCATCGCCAAGCGCGTCGAGGTAACTCAGCACCGCTTCCGCTTCGGCTCCGCCCGCCTTCGCGTGCGAAAGGAGCGTAATTCCGTGCGGCCCCGGAATGCGCTGTATTCCGGGGTTCGCTTCGATATACGCTCTTACAACATCCACCTGACCCAGCATGGTGAATGTGAACAGGTCAGGCCGGGCGCCATTGGCGATCAGCAATTCTGCAATTGCTCGCCGGCCGGTGTGCGACGCCGCGCCAAGCGCTGTCTCCCAGTCGCCAAACCCCCAATCCCATGCGGCCTTTGCAAGCTCCGGGCGCTCAGCAAGCAACTCTCGTACGCGCTCCTCGTTGGCATGCGAAGCGCCCACGATCGACTGCACAAGCTCCGGATTCTGTCGCGGAAACCCCGGAGGCGCGGCCCCGTTCGCGCCCGTGGGCACGTCCTCCGCTTTCGCTTGTGATTGCGAAAGGCCAAGAAACGCAAGCGTCAACGCCCCCGCTCCGGGCGCCGCAGTGAGGAAAGAACGCCGATTCAGCGATGCACGCATGGTTTGCTCCTGGAAAAGAGTCGACGCCACCTCGTTTGTCGTACCACTCAGTGTCTCTCAGGAGGCAGCGCACATACACAACTTTGCCGCCGCCATTTTTGGCGCCGATCTCAATTCAAGGAAGAATGAAACAACGACTTAGGCCTCCGCAGGCGTGCTGCGACTGCTTATCGCCCGAGTCATGACTTTCACGATGACGAACACAGAGAACGCCACAATCAGAAAATCAATGATGTTGTTGATGAACATGCCATAATTGATAGTGACGGCTGCGATCTCTTCACCGGTCGCCGTGACGCTTGCCTCTTTCAAGACAATCGCCAGATTCTTGAAATCGACGCCGCCGATCGCCATGCCGATGGGAGGCATAATGATGTCGTTCACCAGCGAGTTCACGACCTTATTGAACGCGGCGCCCAGAATGATGCCCACGGCCATGTCCAGCGCATTGCCCTTGACCGCGAACTCTTTGAATTCCTGAATCATGCCCATGATGCGCACTCCAAAGATGGACTCAGCGCGAGCACCACCCCGGCGCCCCGCCCCAAGCAACCTTGATTCGTCGCGCGATCAGCACGCCGTCAAGTGCGCCCACAACGTCAAATACGCACGTGAGGGCGGCCCCACTATACGAAAAGCTGAGCGTGCTGTCTCAATGCGACTCTGAATCGGTCAGTCATACAAGTCTCACAACTTCACCTTGTTGCGGCCGCACCTGTCCGTTCCAGAGATTCCATTTCAAGCGTCGCGAGCATAAGTTCAAATCCGGACTCGATAAATTCACGCTCATCAGCGCGGCACAACTCAACGCACTCAAGGAACGCGCCCCCACCGACGGGCGCAACCGTGATCCGAAACACATATTCAACGCCGACGAGCGTCGCCGTCGCCTCACCCGTCGTGGAGTCTTTCCACGTGCGATCCTGCACCAACGACGGCTCACCGGCAAACACAAAGCCATTTGATGTATACGTGTCCAGCGTGTTTTGAATCTCTTCCTCGGGCGTATTGATCGATTGATATTTTGACAAGATCAGCACCGCATCCTGCGGCGCCTGAATCATCATTGACGACTCCGGCTCAAAGCTCATCTCATCCAGTTCAAGTTCCCAGTTGGCGGGATAGTCAAACCGAATCATGTCGCCGCGAAAGGACTTCGGCTTCGAAACATTCGGCGGCGCCCCTGACCCAGGAACATAAGCAATCGCTTCGAGCTTGAGGGATTGCTGAATGAGATCGAACCCGGACTGCGCGTACGCGCTCTGATCGCTCCGGCACAGCTCCACCAATTGCACGTACTGCGCGGCGCCGATCCAAAGAATCGTCAAACGCAGGTCGTAATCCATGCCACTGATTTTGCCGCGGCACAAAGCGCCGACATCGCCTTTGCCATATCGATCGCGATGGCGCGACACCACTTGGAGATCCTTGAACACGCGCGTGCTGTAATCACTCAGCGCATTGTTGAAGAGTTCAACTTCAGACAAGTCACTTTCGAGTCTGGACAATTCAAAGAAACCATCCTGCTGCGTTTCGACCAGCACATACCAGTCCGGATCAAAGTCCGGTTCATCAATGCGCAAGAGCCAGTTGCCGGGATACGAAAACGTCGTGGTTGAACCGCGATGGACGAGCGGCGCCGTGGTGTCCGCCGGGGCGCCCGTGCCAGTCAAGCCAGTCAGAGCAAGAACAACTCCAAGGACGAAACCGCCGACGATCAGGGCTGACGGCAGAGCGACGAACCAAATCATCCCTGGAACTCGGCGCACGCCAAAGACTTCGCGCACACCCCGGTAACTGACGACATACGACCACAGCAGCGATGCAATAAAGACCCACATCCAGACATCGAAGACGCCGAGCCACGTCTGAGATGGCCGTTGATACGTCAGTGTGTTTGAGATTTCAGAAATCAGAAACGGGATCGACGCTACAAGCGAGGCGTACAAATACACTCGCCGAACGAGTTTCGGGTCGGTGTCGCTGCCGCCGCCCGACCACCGCACCCGCACGCGATACCACCACCCGCCGATCACATAGTAAAGGGCGCCGCTCATGGCGCCGACCGCGACAACAAAGATCCAATAAAACGTCCAGTCATCCGGGATTATCGAATGTTGACCGGAACCGCTCGTGCGCATTTGGTATGTCGCGATGCGATCCGCTGCGATTCTGATCCCGAGCAACCAGGCGCATAACACCGTGAGCGCGGGCCACGTCGCATTCGCAAATGTTCGAAAAAACGTTGTCGGGCGCACATACAAATCGAACAACCACCAGCGCCCCTCGACGCGACGGGGTTGCCTCGCCCCCAGCGCTAGTTCTTCCTCAAAATTCCGCGGGTCCGTTTCATCGCCATTGGGAAACGTGCTCATGTCCACCCTCATTGATTCGCGCCGCCATAGCGCATTCTTCCTTGCTGGTGATCACACCGCCGCGGGTTGCCCTTCCGAAGCCGCGCCGCCTTCGCACACTTTCTTCAAATCCCGCAAGTCAGCGCCGACGCACTTCTTCATCATGCCGCGCATGAGCGGCGTCATGACCACGCTCATGATCTTCGCCCAAACCGACAGCGGCTTCGTCAGAAAATCAAGATCAACGCGCGTGCCGCCCGCTTCCGGCGTGAAGCTGAACGTGCTGGACCATAGGGCGCCGCAGGATTCACTGCCCACCGTGTACGAGCGCGGCGGATCAAACCCGGTGATCTCCATCGTCTCGGAATGCTCCTTGCCGAACATCACGCGCGTCTCACTCCACGTCGTGCCCACGCCGACGGGGCCGTCCGTGAGCATCTCGATTTTCGTGATGCCCTCAATCATGTTCGCGGCGTTGGGAATGTTCGACGCGACCTGAAAGACTTCCTCAGGCGAGGCGTTGATGTGAACGGAGTAATGAAATTTGCCCATGACGACCTCCTACTCCAACAGTCGCTTGTATGCCATGACGTCTCAGATTGCTTCAGATTCTAGACTCCTCACCAAACGCTATCTGAATTGATTACACTCGATGTCAAACCCCAGAACGCTTTCTATTTGCAAGGAGGTTTCGAACTGAGTCTCGTGCAAGTTCTCTCAGAGACTGAATATCAAGCTCATGAAAATTTGCTTCTGATCCAAGTTTCCTCGCGCGCCCTTCTGCTCGAAAGAGTTTCCCGAGTGCATCATCGACTCTTTCCCATGCAACGATTGCTTCGTCGGTATGCCGCATCCAAGCTCGCCGCGATTCAGGAGTAAACAGCCCATCGCGGATGTTGTAGCTGTAGTTGTAATTATTCGGATGCAGTGATTCCGCGCGATCTATTCCGTCGTTGATATACCGAACCAGTGCTTCGATTTCACGAATCTGTTGACCAAGCTGATTAATTCGACGTTGCTCGGCCTCACTGGCTCGCCTCTCTCGCGTTTCTTCGAGAACGCGCATCCGCATTCTATTTTCGCGAGCGCTTTCCATGGCAATTTCCCCAATCTTGCCATGAATCCGCCATCTAGGGAGACCAAGTATTTGGTGCAATGCGGTTGTTTCTAGTTCTGAAATGTTTGCCAACCCAATTTCTGACGCTTCAGTTGATGTAAGGGTCAAGACAGATCCATTCTCGGAGAGCACTCGCTTCAAAACGTCGCCATCCTGAAGAGTGTCAACAATTGCAAGATCGCCTTCAGCGCTTTGGACCCAATAGCACGCAGCATCTGGGACAATCATTGCACGAATAAGGGCAGGATTGATTCCTTGCTGTTCCGCAATAGCGCAAAGCTCAGCCGCAAGCGCTGAATTCATCTTTGCATCAACATCTATTTCTCCCGTGGAGAAATCTTGATAAAATGCCGTTGCCGCACCAATCGTGGCACCGGGGCGCAAGACAATCTCATCGCACGAAAATACGATCCAAATTGCAGCGCTTATTGCTCGCTCAACAACCGCTGTATAGTGCAATGATTCAGCCTTAGATCGGAGCAAACGTGCCATTTCTTGCGCCACGGAAACCTGACCACCGAAGCTATTTATTCGGAAGACAATGTGAGTGATATTACGTCGCTCCGCCGCCTCCAAGGCGCTTTTTAAGCCCTCGGCCAAAACTGCACTCCCAATTTCACCAACGACTGGCACCTCAATGAACTCAATATCTGCAATCGCTCCAGATGTGGCTTGAGGGTTCGTTGTCGGCGGTATATTTGGTGCTGCAAAGAAATCCTTGGGCAGTTCGCTCTTCTGAAGCCGAAGAATGTCGGTGCGACCAAAACTCAATATTGATCGAATATTGGAAACCATTGTATCAATTCGTACGCGCGAATTGGTTTCGTCAACAATTTGTCCAATAAAAATGCGACCATCATGTAATTCAATTTCATCAGCACGAATCAATGCTGAACATGCAAGCAAAGTAGCAATCACGCAAAGTAGTCGCAAAATCATCTTCGATCTCCAGATATCGCGCCGCCTCACTCTGACAGGCTAATTGCCAATTCGAGCCTGGTAGATGTTCGCGGCAAGCCTAGATGTTACTTCCACGATTTAGACTCAGTAGGGATAAATCGAGACAATTATTGGAATTTCGCAATGATTATTCGAACGCGGAGGGCACAATTTGGATTTCAAGAGGGCAAGTATCGGCCCGGTAAATTCCGGGATTATCGCCGCGAATCGTCACCTTCACCGGCACCGGCTCCGCCGTGATGCCGCCGATCAGTTCCGTGCCGGTCTTGAAGATGACGAACATGCCGCGCTCGTCGCCCATGGGGCGGAACGTTTCGGACTGGTTGCGATAGGGCTCAAAGCCGGTGACGTCGTGAATCCAGTTCGCCAGCGCCAGCGTATCGTCCGCGGCCAGCGCGATCTCGCTGATCCCGAGAATGTCGGCGGGCGTGAAGGGGCCGTCGGCGGCGGAGGGCAGGTCGTGCCGCGCGATGAACTCGACGACATTGCCCGCAGGGTCGAGGAAGTACAACGCGTGCGCGTTCCAATTCTTGAACCAGCGAACCTCCGGCGCATGCGCTGGATCACGAAACTCCGGCGGCGTGGCGATCAACGCCACACGCTCCGCCAGCCAATCCCGCGCGGCGTCGATCTTGTTCTCGGAGATGTTGAAGGCGAAGTGGTAGAGAGTTGCACTAGGACTGTTTCCTAGGCACCCGAATTCTATTCCGCCGCCTGATTGATTTTGTGCCACCAGCCCGAGCACTCCGCTATAAAAAGCCTGAGTCTGAGCCAACTCGTCTTGAAGCCGTAATCGAATCGCGCAAATAGGCACTTTGGTCATTCTACATCAGTCGATGAAATTCACTCTTTCAAGTCAGTTCACGATATGTACCTTCGAACGGATTGAAGACAACGCTGAACCACGAGCATTACTTGACTATTTTTTCTCGTTGGCACAACCAAGTTCACCATATCCGTCGGCACTCTCTCCTTCACGGCCCAGAAGTCAATCCACTTCTCCAGAAAGTCAGTCAGTCCTTCAGGATCTGTGATCCAACAAGTCAATTTCCCACGATATAGATTTCCGAAACACACTTTTTCGATGGGGCCGCCATCCTGCGATGACCAATTAAAAACGTTGCCATGTGCAAGTGCGTGCCGGAGTGTTGAAGCGATCTCAGCGATTTTGGGATCACTCGAATTTGCTGGCGGAAGATTGGTTGCCCAGCGTGTGCTTCCATTCTCAACGTGTTCGAGTGCAATCTCACCATGCCAATGAGTCCCTCTAAGCTTTTTGACTGCAGACTGATTTCCAAAATCGACATAAGCCGCCTTGATCGCAGAATATCTTGCGTCGAGTATGTCTTTGGATGGATGCGCTTTGGCATGTCCAATCAACTCCAACCGTTCCAGCGGTACTAGCACGACTGGCCACGCGCACATCAGCAAGAATGTGATTTCTCTCTCACACGCAAGCGCGTCATCAGACCACCTGCGCTTCAGTTCGCGAATCCTTGATGGAAAATCCAAATTCCATTCTTTGATCTCCATTTGGGCTCCCAACTCACGATTCTCGAGGGTCCGCTTTCAGAAGAAGAAAAAAGAGCGACGGGCGCTTTCACGCTCGCCGCTCCTAATTCACCGCGTCCGGACGAGGAAGGCAAACACCTTCGCACGCTTCGGATAGACCTTCTTGCCAGTCCGCCAATGACGGAACCAAGGCCTAAAGATCCAGCGGTACCCGGGCGGTGCCGGGAAGGGCGGCTTGCGCGATGGCATGGCTCGCTCCTTTGCTGTAGGTACAGCGGCGCGCCTTGACTGCCACGTGCGGAGAGCGAAGATTGGAATTGCATGTGTTTCCAATGCTGGACACTTCCGTCCGGCCCCCCGTCATCGGCACCGCTTTTGACGCGGGGGGAATGCACTTGCCCGAAGCCGGCTCAATCGGCTTCGGGCTTTTCTTCTACGAGCACGTCACTCATCAAATCGATCCATGCTCGCAGACGAGAAACGTCCGTTGCTTGCAACGGTCTCATGAGCCGAATTACCGCGGACCGGCCTTGCGTGAGCGGAATTGCGAACTCCTCTTCGCTTTCGCGCAGGTGTGACGTTTTCATTGAGGACGATGTTTGCGACACCTGAGGTTCTTTTTCGCGAGTTGCATCGACAGGGCTGCCCGATTGAACCTGCTGCCGTTCCGTTGACTGTTCACGTGACTGACACAAGATCCCTTTCCGTAACAATCCTGCGAATTCCGCGCTTTCTTTAAAAATGCTTGCGACACTCTCGCTTGATTTTCGAAAGACACCAAACTGCCGGGACAACACATTTGCAAAGAGTGTTGGGAGAGCGCCCTCAGAAAACGCCTCAAAGATCTCCTGATAGAGGGTCGGTGCAAACGCGGCGTCTACAATTGCGTCTGCACGTTCGTCCGGAGATGTGGGCTGAATGATTCTCTTCCCGATATCGGATACGTGATATTGACTCCCGCGACGATCCAGCAAGCCAAAGTGCATCAGCGTGCCGATCTTCCGAGAGGCAGGCCCTGTTATTCCTTGATGCCCTAGCGCTTCTGCTACCGCCTCACGGCTGAACGGTCCGGAACCAAGTCCGGCGAAAACTCTCTCGAGCATTTCCACCGCATCACCAAGAGGTTGCGCCGGGGCCTTTCGACGAGACGTTTCTCGATTCGCTGCCATTGTCGTCTTTCCTTTGCGAACTTGAAGCTCATTTCCGGAGCGACCATTCGGAACACTCCAAAACTGCCCGGATAGTACCAAGCTTGCCCAAATTGGGTCGAACACTCAAAATTTTTCTGTGGATAAGCTGACGACCATCAACGGATTTGACCGATACGCGATTTACACGCTGACAGGACAGCGCTTTTCCGCCAATCTAGCGGCCCGTCACTGAGCGGCGGCCGCCGTTATCATAAATCATTGTTCGACAAGTAGTTACGACTGCCATTGCAGCCCGCCCGGCGCGGCGACTGACGGCGAAAAGACGGGGAATGCGCTATATTCGTATTTTGTTCGGCCAAGTATCTAGTCGAACTGGGGTGTCAAAAAAATTTTCACTCACACAGAATCGATTCGTGCGTGCAGCCTCTTCGCCGAATCCCCATCCACAAAATCACTATGGCACGAAGCCTTCCCCTCCTCCGCCCCCACCTTTTTCTTCGTCTTCGCGGCGAGGCGGTGGATTTCTTCGGGGCTGAGGACGCCGCGCTGTTTGAGGATTTCCTGCTGCTCGGCGCTGAGGGCGGCGGTGATCTTGGGCGCGTTCGGGATGTCGCCGGCCTTGCCGCCGAGGCGGACGAAACCTTCGGCCTTGCCTGACGCGAAGTCCTGGATTTCCTTGCTGATGCGCACGGAGCACCAGTCGTGCCCGCACATGGCGCAGAAATCCGTATCGACGTCGAGATCCTCGTCGTGCAGGGCCCGCGCGGTGTCCGTGTCGAACGCCAGGTCGAAGTGCTTGTCCCAGTTCAGCGCGGCTCGCGCCTTGGTCAGATCATCATCCCAGTCGCGCGTGTGCGGAATGCCCAGCGCCACGTCCGCGGCGTGCGCGGCGATCTTGTACGCAATGCACCCCTGCTTCACGTCGTCCTTCTTCGGCAAGCCGAGATGCTCCTTGGGCGTGACATAGCACAACATGCTCGCGCCGTGGTACGCGGCGGACGTCGCGCCGATGCAGCTTGTGATGTGGTCGTAACCGGGGAAGACGTCCGTCACCAGCGGGCCGAGCACATAGAACGGCGCGCCGTGGCACAGCGTGCGTTGCGCCTTCATGTTGAATTCGATCTGATCGAACGGCACGTGGCCGGGGCCTTCCACCATCACCTGCACGCCATGGCGCCAGGCGCGCTCGGTGAGTTCGCCGAGCGTTTCGAGTTCGGCCAGCTGCGCATCATCGGTCGCATCTGCAAGGCCGCCGGGGCGCAGGCCGTCGCCGATGCTGAAGGAGACATCGTAGCGGCGCAGAATGTCGCAGATGGAATCCCACAGGTCGTAGGTCGGGTTCTCGCGATCATGGACGAGCATCCACTTGGCGAGGAGGGAGCCGCCGCGCGAGACGATGCCGATGAGGCGGTCTTTCACGAACGGAAGGTGCGCCTTGCGCACGCCCGCGTGAACCGTCATGTAATCGACGCCCTGCTTCGCCTGCTTTTCGATGGTGTCGAGGATGATCTCGTAGGAGAGGTCTTCGAGCTTGCGCCCGATGATCATGGAATAAATCGGCACGGTGCCGATGGGGACGCGGCTCGCCTTGATGATCGCTTCGCGGCAGGCGTCGAGATCGCCGCCGGTGGAGAGATCCATCACCGTGTCGGCGCCCCAGCGCTCGGCCCACTGCAGCTTCTCCACTTCCTTATCCGTGCCGGACGAGACGGGCGAGGCGCCCATGTTGGCGTTGATCTTGGTGAGCGAAGCGCGCCCGATGACCATCGGCTCGAGGTTGTACGTGCGATGCACGATGTTGCTCGGCAGGATCATGCGCCCGGCGGCGATCTCATCGCGGATCTGCTCGGCGGTCAGGTGCGGCTCGCGCGTCGCGACGTGCTGCATCTCGGGCGTGACGACGCCGAGGCGGGCGTGTTCGAGTTGGGTGATGGGATTGAAATCCGATGGGAAGGTCACGCGACGAACATGACCGCGTGCATCCTTGAAGATGATTTCACCAGCGCCGGGCTTGAATTCGCGGAGCGTCGATTCGACGCACGTCGTTGCCGGCAGCGTCTCAACCGACCAGCCTTCAGGCAGAAAGTCCCACGCCGTCTTGCTTGATGGCGTGGGCATGCCGGGGGTGTCGGGCGATGAATATGTCAGCGGACCGCCGATGTCCGGCGCGTTGGCGAAGGAGCCGGGCGTGGTGCCATCGCGATTAGTTGAGGGGTTATGGGCGCCGCGGAGCGGGGCGCGAAGGCGCGAGAGCGGCGTGTCGGTGTTCGGATGAATCATGGGCGGAGTCTCCACATGCGGAGGCTCGCCCGGCTGTGCAAAGGAGCGGGGCGCATCGCGAAAACAATTGAAACCGAGTCGTCAGCGACGCGGCTCGCGGTGCGCTCGTTCGCATTCCCTCCGCCGGTGCGAACCGGGTCAGGTTCTACGGGTGCGTCTCAGCCGTCCTTCACAAGCGAGGGCGGCGCCCCGAGCGATCGGGCGCATTGTACGGGATCAGGCAGCCTGCGAGGAATTCAGCCACCGCACGAGAAACCGGATGATCACGAAAAATATGAAGATGGCGACGCTCGCAATAAGTATGACGACGGCTGTAACGATCCTAGATACGCGGTCGACCCCAGCCTGAAAGTGAGAAACGCCGTTGACGCCGTTCGGCAAGGCCACTGATGCTGGCTCAACCCACCCATTCCAAAATGACTCTTCAGACTCCAAATCTGGATGGCGTCCTTCGGCCAGTCGGTTCAAGATAAAGTCGCGCCGACGCTCGTTCCGCACTTCGGCACTCGCGCGAGCCTTTTCGAAATACTTTTTGATTTCGACGCCATCTCTCGCACCTAAGCCGAAATTCCCTTCTTTAAATTCGTCCTCATCAATCGTCATGCGAACGCGCGAATTGGCTGAGTTCTTTCCGGACTCCAGCAATTCATCAACTCGCAGTTGAGCGAGGTAGGCGATAGACGCATGTTCCAACGAATTCAGCGCCGACATGATTGCCGTAAACACGTCCACGCTTTCCCATGCATTGCCGAGAACGACAAGTCCAGTTAATCCTTCTACAGCCGCATCCGCCGACATAAAAGAACCCGGATTGTCCCAGAACGCGACTTGCCCATCCGATCGAAGCGGAACGAATCCATCAAACCACGGATCCATGTGGACCGGCGCTTCGATGATCCACTGCATCAGCCTGAGTTGAAGTCTTTCTCGTCCAAAGTGCGCGTCAGGATTGCTTTCAAGCGCTTTCTCAATGTGCGTCGCCCCTTCCCGGAGCTCTTCGATCTCAGCTCGATTCGCGCCATTGGCAAACCAGCGATGCGCAAGCATCGTGCCGAGGTTGGCGTGATACCGATACTCATGCTCAGTGTTCGGCAGCGCATCGAGTTGCTCCCGCTTGAGCCGCATCCATTCAATTGCTTCATCGTGCTTGCCGACGCGATCGCTCGCGACGGCCGCGTCGTCGTACAAATCAAGGCGCGTTGGATCGGATTCGAGTTCACTCGCGACGCGCTCCAGACGCATTTCGTAGACCTCAGCCGGCCAACGATCAAACCAGCCGATGATGACGTCAACGGTCCCCGGGATTCCTGCGGCTTCTGTGCGCAGTGTGTCACGATCCCAAAGGCATGCGTTTGCGAAAGATGCCGCGAGGGCCAGGACCAAAATTCCAAGACCAACTTGACCGAACCATCGTGTGCGTCTCATGGGAACCTCGACTTGTTTCAAAGTCATTCGTCCCCCGCAGGGCGCGGGTTCCGGCGACACTCTGACGAAGCGCACATTGGTGTCCGAACACTCGCCTTAAGCCGGCCCATCCACCATCAACATCCACTCCACCACACTGTTTGGCGGCAATTTCTCCACCCCAAGCTGCCGCAGCATGTTCAGGCATTGGGCGCGGTGATGCATGCCGTGCGTGGTGACGTGCGTCAGGATGCCGCCGCGCAAGAAGGTGAAAGATTGGCCGCGCCGTTCGGCGGTCACGCTGCCATCAAGCGGATGCGCTTTGATCGTTGCCGCGAAGTCTTCGGCAATCTCTTCGTGCATTGCCTTGAGCTGTTCAATTGTGCGCGTTTCGCCTTCGAGCCGCTCACGAATCGGGCGTTCCGCAAGCATGTCGCCCCACGCCTGCATCGCGGCGAGCATGTGCGTCAGCGTGTCGTGCAGCGACCCCGGCCCCATCTCGAACGACTTGTGGAAGTCATCCTGCGGCAGACTGGCGCACGCATCCAGAATGTTGTCCGTCGCCCAGCGATCGTGCGTCAGAAGAATGTCCGCGGGATTGCTCGTGGCCATGCTTGGCTCCTTTGATGTGATCGGGGCCCAAGACCATCGTACCGGCGGCGTCCGAGAATCATCAAAGGACGCCTGCATTCCGTGACGATTTCAATACAGAATCATCCCCTGTCGTTCGTTAGAATGGAGTCACTGTGAGGGTCGTCGTCACACCGACTGAGAAAGGATTTCGCGCACCATGAAGGCACACACCGGCGCCGCATTAACGTTTGGACATCGACTCTTGATCGGCGCAGCGCTTATCGCGATGGTGATCGGCCTTGCCGGTTGCAAGTCGAAGAGCCGCCTGACGCTGGACATGCCCAAGAGCATGGAGTCTGCGTTTGATATCGAGAACCCCTACGGGCCGGTCCGGGTGTATGTGGATCCGTGGGTTGATGAGATCACCGTGCATGTGGTTCGGTCCAAGCGATCGGGAAGCAAAGAGAAGAAATCCGTTGTTCGCAAGGTGGAGGTCATCGCCGAAACGCTGCAGGACGTCGAAGGTCGCCTGACCACATCCATTATTGCGTCGTCGGACGAGTTTCTGGTTGACGATGTGCGCGTTGCGCTGGAAATCACCACGCCGCGCTGCGATGGCGTGCGTGTGCGAGCGGCGGGTGTGATCCTCCTGGCGGGCGTGTCCGGCGCGGTGCAGGCGGAAAGCGTGCGCGGCTCCATCGAAATGAAAACGAATGTTCCCGTGACCGATCCCGTTGTGCTGACCACCGGCAAAGGCGACGTCTATCTGACGATTGTGCCGGGGTCACAAGGGCGGCTCACCGTTGAAGCGCCGGAGGGACGAGCGCGGGTTCACTCCCTCGACATGCCGCTGCACAACATCGACGCCGGCCTCAATGTGTATTCCGCACAGCTCCAGAACGGAACGAATGACATCCTTGTGCGCACCGAAGACGGCGATGCGCTGCTCATGATCATCGACGACCCGATGTCAAACGTACGGCAGTTGCGGTGAGGCGATGCCTTAGGGCGCCGCGACGAGACGCTCGCGGACGATGCGATCAAAGAGATTGCTGGACGGCGTCTGGCCCGTCCATGCGCTGAATTGCAACGCGGCTTGGCGGACGAACATCTCGACGCCATCGATGGTTTGATAGCCGCGGTCGCGCGCCTGCTTCAAGAGCGGTGTTTCGATGGGGTTGTAGACCGTTTCGAAGACCACGCATTCACGCGGAAGCTGTGTAAGCGTGCTCAGGTCGAAGGGGCTCTCCAGCGGCGCCGGGCCGCCGGTCATGCCGAGGGGCGTTGCGTTGATGATGACGGCCGCACCGCAATCCTGAATGTCTTTCATTGGATGGGCGACGATGGCGGCGCCATGTGATTGGGCAAAGTCACAAAGATCGTCGGCAATTCGTTGCGCCCGTTCTGGTGTTCGATTAAAGAGCTTAACTTCGCATCCTTCCGCCACGAGCCCGGCCGCCGCCGCCCGCGCCACACCGCCGGCGCCGATGATGGCGATTCGCTTGCCTCGAAGTTTGCTCAGGCGGGTCTGAAGGCATTGCGCGATGGCCGGCGCATCGGTGTTCACCACGAACCAATTCTCGTCGTCACGAACAATCGTGTTCGCCGCGCCCGCCGCTTCAGCCAGCGAATCGAGGCGCCAGCCATCCTCCGCGTGCTCGCGTGCAAATCGCACGAGATGTTCCTTGTGCGGGATCGTGACGCTGGCGCCGCGAAAGTCGAGACGCGGATCGTCAATCAGCGCTCCGAGCGTCGCCTTGAAGTGCTCCCATTCCGGCGGGATCGGCAGCGGCAGATACACACCATTGAATTCAATCGACGCGAATCCTGCATTGTGAATCGCGGGCGACATGGACTGCGAGACCGGCCAGCCGATCACGCCGAAGACCTGCGTTTTCCGATTGATCGAGCGGAATTGGTACGTGGTCGTCAGTTCGCCGATCGTCGGTTGTCCCGGCGCGGTGGCGGCTTCGGAGCGCAATGCCGCGAATGTGAGGAACGCGCCAAACTTTGGCGCCAGCACACGCGACATGACGCCAAATTCACCCATGCCCAGCGCGATGGTGGGTATGTCACGGGTTTGAAGGATCTCAAACAGCTCGAGATTGTCGCGAAGTGAGCGCGCACGAAAAGCGAGCTTCAACACTGCAGCGCCCTTGACGGCGGCGACCCGCTCTTGCCGGCGCGTCAGATCAGCGGGGCGCTGATTGAAGTCATGCATCGAAACGATAAGTCGCGGCGCTTCCACCTCCGCAAGCCTCGCCGCCAGCGAACGGATCTCAGTTGACCGCTCAATCGTCGCCAGTTCAACATCGATGTACTGCGGTGGGTGATCGGCGCTGATCAGCGCTTCCAACAGCCGCGCAAGCACACCATCGTCGCCCTCGTACGCCCCACCTTCAGCAGCGATGCGGCACGTGACAATGCACGGCAACGGTGAGTCCGCCACGATGTTGACCACATCCGAGATCGAACTTGCCAGGTCGGTATCGTCGTCTTCCGTGATGAATCCATCCACGCGATACTCGACGAGATCAGCCCCTGCCGCGCGCGCTGCGAGCGCTTCGGCCATGGCCTGTTGTTGGGATTCAACCGTGATCGGTGCGCACAGAAACGTCATCCGTGTCGCAGTGTAGTTTGGACGACGCCTCCGCATTGCTTCGCGGCGTCGCCAACCAGTCAATTCCAGAACCAGCAATAAAGCCCGTCGCCCACGCCCATTGAAAATTGAAACCGCCGATGCGCCCGTCCACGTCGAGAATTTCCCCGACGAGATGAAGACTGGGAACGACGCGGGATTCCATGGTCTCGAGCCGCACTTCGGTCAGGGGCACGCCCCCGGCGGTGACTTCCGCATGGCGAAAGCCGCGGCTACCGGTGACGGCAAGTTCGAGCGCCGTCAGTGTTTGCACAAGCAGACGGCGCTTTTCGCGCGTGAGTGTCGCGCCGGTGGCGGCAATGTCGAGACCGGCGAGTTCAATGAGTTGCCGCGCTAGTCGATCGGGGAGTTTCTCCGAAAGCCAGCGGTGCACACTGCGACCGCCAAGTTCCAGCAAGGCAGCATCCACAGTTTCCGCCGTTTCGCCGGGAAGCCAGTTGGCGACGAGTTTCGCGCCGCCGCTCGAGGCTTCATCGAGGTAATAGCGGCTGATGTCGAGCGTGACCGGGCCGCTGATCCCGAAGTGCGTAAAAAGCAGTGCGTTCGTGAACGATGCGAGGCGCTTGTTCGTTGAAGTGCGCACTTCCAGCGTCGCATCGGTTGCAACACCCGCGAGTGTGCGCGCCCAGTGATCTTCGGGAAGCGTGAGCGGCACAAGCGATGGAAATACGCGCGGCGTCACAGTGTGCCCGAGCGATTTCACGAATCGGTATCCGTGACCATCCGAGCCGGTCTTGGGGAGGCTCATCCCGCCGCAGGCGATGATGACGCGTTTGGCTCGCAGTTCGCCCCAGTTCGGCCAGTCCGATGCATTGTCGGGCGCACGAATGACGAAACCATCACCATTGCGTTCAATTGAATCCACGCGATGACGAGTGCGAAGGTCAACCCCCACTGACTGCGCCGCGCTGAGTAACGCATCGAGCACCGTGCGCGCCGAATCCGTCACGGGAAAGAGCTTGCCCGTGTCTTCACGTTTAAGCTCAACGCCGAGTCTTCGAAAAAACTCCACCGTCTGCGGCACATCGAAACGTCGAATCACTTTGCGAATAGCGTTGCGCGAGCCGCCTGCGTACGCCGCGGCGTCCACTTCGTGATGCGTCACATTGCAGCGCCCGCCCCCCGCGACCAGGATCTTGGCGCCAAGCTTGGCCGCCCCATCGAGCGCCACAATCCGCGGCGTGATCCCAGCCTCTCGCGCCGACCGCCCGGCCCAGATCGCCGCCATCAGCCCTGCGGCCCCGGCGCCGATGATGGCGAGATCGACCGAATCGGCGTCTTGGTGAGGGCCTGACATGCCCCAGAGCGTACGTCACGCCCTAAGAGGCCGCTTTTTGCGAGCCGCGGCGCCTTTTTGACCTTCGGGCTTGCGAGCGAATGATTCATTCAGTATGTTCTGTCGATACAGAAAGACACAGCCGTATGCCAGAACTCTCCGAACCAATCCAGACCTTCATCCTGCACTGGGGTGAAATGGGAACCCGCTGGGGCGTCAACCGAACCGTCGCGCAGATTCACGCGCTGTTGATGGTCTCCGACCGCCCGCTCCCGGCTGATGAAATCGCCGAGACGCTGCAGGTGGCACGCTCCAACGTCAGCACGAGTTTGAAAGAGCTCCAGTCCTGGGGGCTGGTGAAATCAATGCATGTGCTCGGCGATCGGCGCGATCACTTTCAAAGTGAGAAAGACGTTTGGGACATGTTTCTGATCGTCATGGATGAGCGCAAACGCCGCGAGATTGACCCCTCCATCGCCGTACTGCGCGACTGCGCCGAAGCGCTCAAGAGTGAATCAAATCCGGAATCACATGCAGAGAAACAAATCGGTGAACTCCTGCAATTCATGGAGACCACCAACAGCTGGTATGCAAACGTGCGCAAGCTGCCCAAACCACTGATGATCCGATTCTTCAAGATGGGCGGCCGCCTCAACAAGATCCTTGGAAGCTGAGTTTTTTTCAATGAATACTTCAGTCTTGACAGAACATTCAGACAGTTACGTCCCATCTCGCAAAGCGCCACCGTCTCACCACGATTTGGAGCACCATTCATGACCACCATTCTCGCGTACATCGCCTATTTGCTGATCAGCATCGGTCTGACGGTGTGGGTTGCCCGCACACTCCACAAGAACGGTCGCATCTTCCTTGTCGAAGCGTTTCGCGGCAATGAAGCACTCGCCGATTCCGTAAATCATTTGCTTGTGGTCGGCTTCTACCTTGTCAACATTGGATACGTCGCCCTGGCGTTGCAATTCGGCGACAAGCCCCACACACTCGAGAACGCAATTGAATATCTCAGCACCAAGATTGGGCTTGTCTTGCTCGTTCTCGGCGTCATGCACTTTCTCAACTTGGCCGTCTTTGCCAGAGCGCGTAACTCGATGCGCTGGCATGAAAATGCAAGCGGCAATTCTGCAATGACGCCGCCAACCGAGCCACTCCGTGATGCCGTTCGGCGCACGCGTGAGGGGTTCGGCGAGGTCTGACCTGCATCAGAGTTCACTGAGGCGTCGTGCAATTTCTTGCTGCTGCAACTCCGCCGCGATCGGTTGGAGATCGCCCGACAAGGTGCGGTCTAAATTGAACGACTCCCCCAACCGATGATCCACTGCGATGCCGTCCTTGTACCGGTACGTGCGAATCCGTTCAGCTCGCCCGGCCCCACCGATTTGTGATGCTCGCGCCTCGGCACGCTCGGCGGCCTGGCGCTCACGTTCCAATTCATACAGCCGTGCGCGCAGGAGCCGCCACGCCTTCTCGCGATTCTGGCGCTGGCTCTTCGTTTCCTGCATGCGCACTTCGATGCCGGTCGGCTTGTGCACGAGATGCACCGCCGTTGCGACTTTGTTCACATTCTGACCGCCGGGGCCTTGCGACGTCGTGATGTGTTCTTCAACATCAGCGGGGTCAACCTCAATCTGCACGTCCGTCGGTTCGGGCAGCACTGCGACCGTCGCTGTGCTGGTGTGTACGCGTCCTTCTGACTCCGTCGCCGGGACGCGCTTCACGCAGTGCGTGCCTGCCTCGTGCGCCATCGCGGCCCAGGCGCCTTCGCCGGAAATCGTCGCGATGGCGTGGCGCACGCCTCCCATTTCGCCGGCGGCCAGATCCATGACTTCCAGCGACCAGCCGCTTTGAGCCGCGAATTTTTGATACATCTCCAGCACATCACCGGCCCACAGCGCCGCTTCATCACCGCCAACGCCGGCGCGGATTTCAAGAATCAGCGACCCGATAGATTGATCGTCCGCCGTGACGAGTTGCTCGAGCAGCTCAGCCGCGAGTTCGCTGGCGCGATCTTCAAGCTGCGGCAGCTCCTCGTGGGCCATCGACGCGAGCTCCACATCCTCGCCCGATTTGATCACGGCGCGCAAATCAGCATGTTCCGCTTCAAGCGACGTGAACAATTGATACCGATCGACAATTCGATCGAGCGCCGCCTTCGCGATGGAAAGTTCGCGCACCGCGTGGTGGTCGCCCATCACTTCCGGATCTGCGAGTTGTTGCGCGAGCGTGGCTCGGCGCGCTGCAAGCTCGTCGAGCTTGGCGCGAACGGCGGGAGTCATGATGTCGTTCACGCTTTGCATCGGATCGCCTTCGCTTGCGCCCGAAGAATTTGGGGCAAAGAAAAACCCACGGATCGAAATCCGTGGGCTCGTGTGCTGTATCCGAATTGGAGCCGACTAACGGCGCGGGGCCTTCTTCTTCGCCTTGGGATCCGTCTTGCGGCTGAAGTAGTCGCCCTGGAATTTCTTCTGGAACTTCTCAACGCGGCCCGCGGCGTCAACAAACGCCTGCTTACCCGTAAAGAACGGGTGCGACCCCGACCACACTTCGACATGCAACTCCGGCACCGTGGCGCCGACCGTCATCACGTGCTCGCCGCCGTGAAAGACCTTGCACTCGGGGTAGTACTTGGGATGGATGTCCTGCTTCATAGCGCAATGCTCACTGCTGAAAGTTCGGGATCGCCTCGGGTGGAATCCAAACCCCGCCCGGCGGCGAACCGACGAGTATAGCCATACGCTTGAAGGTGTGCAGAGGCCACCAACGCTCGAAATCAGTCCGATTTCAGGGCCTTTGCCCCCTAGTCTGACGCCGGGAGGACCCCGTTTGGGAATACTTTCCGATCTTCGCAGGTACATACTTGGCAAGCGACGACGGCAGGAGACTGACTCGCGCCTGGACCAGGAATGAACGCCACTATCACGGAAGGGAATTGATGAGCGCCAGGATTATTCGAAACGTCTTGCTTTTTGTCGCCGCCGCTGCCGCGCCATTTGTCATTTATTTTGTGCGAGCCATGCCTCACGACGTTCGCGGACCGGAGTACACCGCTATGGAAGTTTCCGACACGATGCAGACCACCGACGGCCCGAAGTACTCAGAGACCGGGCACGACATCACGCCGTTATCGCAAGAGCAAATCGCTGAGCTGGCGCAAGACCTGACGGCTGAAGAAGCGCACATCATGCTGCGCAAGGGCACCGAAGCCGCGTTCTGCGGCACACTCCTCGACAACAAGAAGGAAGGCACATACGTCTGCCGCTTGTGCGCGCTGCCGCTCTTTTCATCCGATTCGAAGTTCATCTCCGGCACCGGCTGGCCGAGTTTTTACAAGCCGGTCGACTCCGCCCATATCGGAATGCATCGCGATCGCAGCCACGGCATGGAGCGAGTTGAAATCGTGTGCGCACGATGCGATGGCCATCTCGGCCACGTCTTTGACGACGGCCCCAAGCCGACGGGCTTGCGCTATTGCCTGAACTCTGCATCGCTGCAATTTCATGACGCGGACGCCGAACTGCCGCAAGCGTCGCGCCCGATTGAAACGGAAACGGCTTACTTCGCCGGCGGCTGCTTCTGGGGCATTGAAGATCGATTCCAGAACCTCAGCGGCGTCGTCAGCGCCGTGAGCGGCTACCAAGGCGGGCAGGTTGACGACCCGACCTATCGCGAAGTGTGCTACGAAGACACCGGCCATGCAGAAGCGGTGCGAGTGTTATACGACCCCACACAAATCACCTACGACGAACTGCTGGCGGCGTTCTTTCGCTTCCACGACCCCACGCAACTCAACCGCCAAGGCCCTGACGTCGGCACGCAATATCGCAGCGCGATCTTCTGCGTTGACGAGAAACAACTGGAAGCTGCCAAACAATTCATCGAGCAACAGAGCAAACGAGATCGCTTCCGAGGCAAGAAAATCGTCACGCAAGTCACCATCGCGCCGACGTTCTATCCCGCCGAGGAATACCACCAGAATTACTACGCGAAGAACGGCGGAAGTTGCCCGATCCCGATGTACAAATGATTCCTTCGCTTAGTCGGCACGCGGGACGTCGGCGTCATCCGGCGCCATCAGCGCCGCTCGGACCTGCTTCGGATGTGCGGCTCGAATGAAGAGCGCCGTCGCTTTTCGGCGCACGCCGTACATGCCGGTGACCTCGACCGGCTCGGCAAACCGCAACACTAGATTCGGCTCCTGCATCGCCGTCGCTTTGATGGCGTCTTTCGATTTTTCAAACGTGCGGCATGACTCAATCGCACTGATATTCGAAAGCGGAATCATCGCCTCAAACCGCAAGCCAAGGCAGAACCGCAACGAATGACCGACGATCTCGGTGCGTCGCCTGAGCAAAGCGCGGTAATCGCCGGCCAGCCAGATCGCAGCGTACACGCTCAGCGCCGTGGCGAACCACGCGGCCAGCGGACTCCATCGCGCCAGCAGCAGATGCACCGCGACGGTCTCAATCACAATGATCGCCATAAACGCAATCACAATCGGCCTCGTCACGCCAAGCTCATGCTCAAAACGCCCACCGGATTTCTTCGTGCGGCTCCGACCAGAAAAAGCGAACCGCAACAGGCAAAGCTCCGTCGCAAGAATGTCTGCGACGAGACGCGAATGCACGACCTGTTGAGCGGCATCGCGAATGCGATCCACGAAATCATCCTGATCCGCCGCACGACTCGCGCGATACGCGCGTCGGGCCAGCACGGCGATGCACAACACCACCAGAACTTCCAGCGGGATGGCAAGCAGACGAATCGTTTCGACCGCGCCTTGTTGATCCTTCGGCAACACGGCCATGGCAAGCAAGCAACCAACAATGAACAGCGGCGCCATGGAGAGCAGCGGCGCGCGCTTTTCACGCATCCAGATGAGATAGATAATTAGCGGCGCCACGATGGCGAAATCGAGCGTGATCGCGATCGCAAAAGCATTCGCCGCGTCGGACGCCAGCGGCGCCGCGAACGAGACTGCAAAGATGGTCGCCCACACTGCCGTGGCGATGCCGATTCGTCGAAACGCGATCCCCGGTGTTGCGGCTGCGTTCAATTCATCGCTCCAAGAATCTCAAGCCAACGATCCCAGCCATGCACATACACATTGATGTTCGCTGCCGAGGCGTCCGGGGCTTCACCGAGGCGCATGAAGGCATGGCCGGCGCCTTCGTAGATCTTTGCGTCGAATTTCTTCCCAAGCTCGTCCATCTTCTTTTGCACATCCGGCACAGCGCCCGTGATGCGAAAATCATCACCGCCGTAGAAGCCATATACAGGGACACGAATCTGTTTGAGGACTGCTTCGTCGCTGGGCGCTGAGCCGTAGAACACAAATGCGGCGTCGATGTCTTCGTTGTGCGCCGCCAATTCAAATGATCTGGCGCCGCCCCAGCAGAACCCCGCGACGGAGATCGTGTCGGTCGTCGCCTTCATCGCCAGCGCGTGCGCAATCACCGCGTCCAGATCAGCCATGACCTGATCCGGCGGCAACGCATAAATCGCGGTTCGCGCGTCATCAGAACTCGCAAATGACGTTGTCCCGCCGCCGTCCGGTCCCGACCCGCTCAAAAGATCCGGCGCCAGCGCCACGTAGCCCTCTTCCGCAAGCCGGTCCGCCACGCTGCGCGCCCAATCCGTCAATCCTCGATTCTCATGGATAACGACCACAGCGGGCGCCGGCCCGGCAACCTCCGGATACACAACCCACGTATGCACCGAGCGTTCGCCCGGCGCGGCGATGCGCACCCATTCGTGGTGTCGAGGCGATTCTTCGAGCCGCTTTCGCCCGTCTTGGGCCACGGCCGTCGCCAGAAACGCAAGGCCGGAAAATGCGACCGCGAGAAACGCCAGTTTCGGACTCAATCGACGAGCAGTTTTTCCGCTGGAGATCACATGAAGCCCTTCCAAGAGAGGCGCCGCAGGATGTGAGGAATCTCCGCATGGTATGGCCCGAATTTGAGCAATTCGCGGAGAAGGATGTGGATTGTTGCGACTCAGTCTCAGTAGCCCTACTATGATTTATCCTTGGGCGCGGCCGGAATTGGCTGGCCGCCCCGCACGGAGTCACGGGATGCGTCAGGCCCCTTTTGAAACCTCAGAAACCACGCCAAAAGCGGAGATTCGTCGCGTTTCACTGGCCGCCGCGCCCTGCGGATCGCGGGCTCGACTGCTCGATGCGGGCGCGGATGTGGCTCAATCCGCGGCACTGGCCGCGATGGGTGTGACTCCTGACGAAGTGCTCGTCGTGCATCGTTCCGGTGAGCCGACGATTGTCTCACTTGGCACGTGGCGAGGCCGCCGCATCGGACTCAGCGCCCGTGCCGCCCGCGAACTGATCGTCGCCATCGAGGACTAAACACTCTTCGCCCGCCCACTCCCGTGGACATGCCCCCCACCACCACGAATGCGGCGGCGCCCAGCGACGAAGCGACACCTTCCGGTGACGCGGCGACGTCATTCAAGTGCATTGCACTCTTAGGCAACCCGAACACGGGCAAGTCCACGCTGTTCAATCGCCTCACCGGGCTGCGCCAGAAAACATCAAACTTCCCCGGCACCACGATCGAAGCGCACATCGGCGTGATCCCTGCGCGCGTGATGGTGGGCGCCTCGCCTGAGCATGTCGCCGGTGATCTGCACGTCCTCGATCTTCCCGGTGTGTATTCGCTGAATCTCGACGGCGCCGAATCACGCGCCTGCCGGCGAGCGCTCGAAGCAACGTCGCCTTTGAAAGATTCGTTCCCTTCACCGGATGCGGCGTGCGTGGTCGTGGATGCCACCGCGCTGCGCCAGGGCTTGCGATTCCTCGGCGAAGTGGCGAGGCATCGCCTCCCCACCGTCGTTGCGATCACCATGCTGGATGTCGCACAGAGGCGCGGCATCAGCGTGGACGCAAAAGCACTGCAAGAAAAGTTGGGTTGCCCCGTGTGCCCGATCAACCCCCGGCGCGGCGATGGTGTGTCGGAATTGCAAACGGCGCTCGCATCAGCGCAAGTGCTGCGAACCACGCCACCGGCCGATGAGGCTGGCTTTCGCGCCTGGATTGATGATCTTCAGGAAACCTCAGCGCCGGCGCCCGCGACTGAACTCGGGCCCAATCGCATTTCGGAGCGCTTCGACTGGGCATTTACGCATCCCGTGATCGGCGCGCTTGTCTTCGGCGCCATCATGTTCGCGCTTTTCTGGCTGCTGTTTCGCATCGCCGTCTTTCCGATGGAGTGGATTGAGACCACTTTTGCCGTTGCGGGCGAGCTCATCGGGCGGCTCACACCCGAAGGCTTTGTGCGCGACCTGCTCATCGGGGGCGTCGTGCCGGGCATTGCGGGCGCCGTCGTGTTTCTGCCGCAGATCTGTTTGCTGTTCTTCCTGCTCTCCATACTTGAAGACACGGGTTATCTCGCGCGGGCGGCATTCGTCGCCGACCGTTTGCTGCGCCGCTTCGGTCTTCCGGGAACGGCATTCATCCCGCTCCTTTCAAGCCATGCGTGCGCGATCCCCGGCATTCTCGCAGCCCGAAGCATCCCCAACCGGCGCGAACGACTCGCAACAATCCTTGTCGCACCATTCATGACGTGCTCTGCCCGCCTTCCGGTGTATGCGCTGCTCGTCTCGCTCCTTTTTGCGAATTCACCATCAAAGGCGGCAATTGCCTTCGCCGCGTGTTATGCGCTGGGCGCGGCGGCCGGCATTCTCAGCGCTCTGGTCGCCCGAGGCACGGTCCTCCGCGGCGCCAGCACGCCCATGACACTCGAACTCCCCAGCTACAAAACGCCTAGTGTCCGGACCGCGCTATTCACTGCCTACGACCGGGGATTTGTCTTCATTCGCAAGGCCGGCGTCTTCATTTTCGCCTTCTCGATTGTCTTGTGGTGGGTGTCCAATTTCCCGCAAATGACATCGACAACGCCCGATGCCGTGGCGCTGCGGGATCAAGCTGCCCACGTTCAGAATGAAGAACAATCGCAGGAACTGAACAATGAGGCGGATCGCGTCGAAGCAAAAGCAGCGCTGGCTCATTCGTATGCCGGACGTATGGGCCGATCGCTCGAACCGATCTTTGCACCGCTCGGCTTTGACTGGCGCGTCAACATTGGTGTCGTTACTTCCTTCGCCGCTCGCGAAGTTTTCGTTTCCACCATTGCGATTGTGTTTGTCGGCGATGAAGCGGCGGCTGAGGGCGAGGGTGTGATTGACGCGGCCAGAACCGCCGTGCGGGATGATCGCGTCACACCCGTATTTACACGCGCCGCATCGTGGTCATTGCTCGTCTTCTATGTGCTTGCGATGCAGTGCTTTTCCACTCTTGTGGTGACGGCCAAAGAAACGGGAAGCTGGAAGTGGGCCGCTCTGCAATTCACCTGGATGACGGCGATCGCATACGGCGCTGCCCTCGCCGCTCGCCACATCGCCATTGCACTGGGAGCGGCATGATGGCTTTGCTTTTCTCCGCAATCACAACTGCGCCCGAGCCTTTCCCCATTGCGAACGGTCAGTTCTGGATCGTGACGGTGATTGCGCTTCTCGCGGCGCTTTTCATCGGATGGCGCGCCTTCGGCGGTCGATGGCGACGCCGCAAGACAAAGCCGCGGAAAACAAGCGCGACGCTCACGATCGAAGGAAAGTCGGTCGATCGCTGAATTCGCCGCGAATACTCTCCGGTGGCGGCTTCATATGATCCCGGGACTCCGATCCGATTGGAAAGCGACTCCCACTCATGGTCACCTCTGAGCCTTTTGCCACCGCAGCGCTGGTGTTCACGTTCGGCTTGCTGATGGCCGTGAGCGTGCTCTTCAGCCGCGCGCTGGAAAAGCTGGGCGTGCCGATCCTGCTGCTGTTTCTTCTGCTCGGCATCGCGGCGGGCTCCGAAGGCATCGGCGGAATTGAATTCGACAACTACCAGTTCGCGTTCCGCATTGGCGCTCTTGCGCTCATCCTGATTCTGTTCGATGGCGGATTGAATACGCCGTGGCGTTCTGTGAAGGGCGGCATCGGGCCGGCGACCTCGCTCGCGACGTTTGGCGTTGTCGGCGCGGCGGGCCTCACGGCATGTGCCGCACGACTCTTCGGACTTCCATGGCCAGAAGCGCTTCTCCTTGGCGCGGTCGTTTCCTCAACAGACGCCGCCGCCGTCTTTGCGGTTCTGCGTGGCAGCAGACTCAATCTTCAGAAGCGCGCCGGTGTAACGCTCGAACTCGAATCCGGTTTGAACGATCCGATGGCCGTGATCCTGACGACTGCTCTGACGCAGGTCGCCGCGACAGGAGCGACGCCGTCTTGGCACCTGGTGTGGCAAGCGCCGCTGCAACTCGTCATCGGTGCGCTGGTCGGTCTTCTCGTCGGCTGGCTTGGGCTGGTCATCTTGGCGCGCATTCGTCTTCGCGCTGGTGGGCTGTACCCGGTCCTGACGCTTGGCTTTGCGCTGGTCGCGTTCGGCGCCGCGACGCTCGTTTTCGGCAGCGGGTTTCTTGCTGTTTATACCGCGGGCGTAGTTATCGGAAACAGCCGCACCCCGTATCGATACGGCCTGAAACGCATTCACGATGCATTGGCGTGGCTGGGTCAGATCTCGATGTTCCTGATTCTGGGCATGCTCGTGTTTCCATCGCAGCTCATCAGCGTCGCGCCAATGGGAATCGGCATTGCGCTCTTTCTCGCCTTTGTGGCGCGCCCCATCGCGACATTCCTTTGCCTGGCGCCGTTTCGCTATCCAACCAAGCACGTCACCTTCATCGCCTGGGCCGGCCTGCGCGGCGCCGTGCCAATCATCCTCGCCACCATCCCCGTGCTGGCCGGCGCGCCCGCCGCAATGGAAGTTTTCAACATCGTGTTCTTCGTGGTGTTCGTGAATGCGATATTGCCGGGCGCGACGTTGCGCTGGGCCACCAAATGGCTCGGCCTGGAGCGCACGCTCCCGCCCGACCCACCCGCCGTCATCGAGATCAACTCAACGCAACTGCTCGACGGCGAGATTCTGCTGTTTTATATCGATGAAACACTCGCCGTCGCCGGCGTCCCGATTTCGAAAATTCGACTTCCCGAAGGCTCCGCCGTGCTGCTGGTCATGCGCGGCGCCGCACTCATCGCCGCCCGCGGCAGCACCGTGCTCACACCCGGTGATCACATCTATTTGTTCTGCCACCAGCACGATCGACCATTCATCGATCTGCTCTTCGGCGGACCGGCGACATAACGCCCGCGTGCGCGCGGCACGCGGCAAGGCCAAATGACCCAACCGTTGGTCCGTCACGGTGCATTTTCGAAGTACGAAGGCTGCTGGGTCCTCAAGTTCCTTGCCGTCCCCAATTCCCGTCGCCGGTACACTCCCCCAACCCCGTTCCCGGAACGGCGCCCGCCATTCCGCGGCGCCGCTCGCATTCACGCCACCCCACTGAGGTTTCGTCAATGGCAGGCATTACTCGCGTCAATGGTCGATTTGTCCATTCCTGTGCGTTCTCCGTCGCGGCGTTCTTGATGTGCTCATGCGCATACAACTCCATCGCCCAGCCGGTGTCGCCCAACTGGTTCCGCGCTCCGGCCATCTCGCCGGACGGCTCGACCATCGTCTTCACGCACGGCGGCGACCTGTATTCCGTGCCGGTTGAGGGCGGGCGGGCGATGCCGCTGACGCTCGACCCTGGTGATGAGACGCGCCCGGTGTGGTCGCGCGACGGATCGACGATCGCGTTCGCCTCGGATCGCTTCGGCAATTACGACGTGTTCATCATGCCCGCGACGGGTGGCGAAGCGACGCGCCTGACGTTTCACTCAGCCGATGACTTCCCGACGGACTTCACGCCGGGCGGCGACGCTGTGCTGTTTGAAAGCGCGCGCCTCGATGATGTCGACAGTGCGCTGTTCCCGTCCGGCGTCCTTGCGGAGCTGTACCTCGTCTCCGTCGAAGGCGGCACGCCGGACATGGTGCTGACAACGCCGGCGCTCAATGCGAAATACAACCGCGCCGGCAACGCGCTCATTTATGAAGACCGCAAGGGTTACGAAGATGAACTGCGCAAGCACCACACCTCCAGCATTGCCCGCGATGTGTGGATGGTGGACCTCCGCAGCGGCGAACACACGAAACTGACGGATCACGCCGCCGAGGATCGCGAGCCGCACTGGACGCCTGACGGTCGAAACGTGCTGTTTCTCTCGGAGCGCAACGGCGATTTCAACCTGTACCGCATGCCCGCCGGCGCCGGTTCCGAAGCACTAGCAGAGCAGTTGACTTCGTTCCAGGCGCACCCGGTGCGGCAACTTTCCGTCGCATCCAACGGCGCCGCAGCGTTTAGCTGGCACGGCGATCTCTACACGTACACCGCCGACGGCGGCGCCACACGAATTCCCATCGAAATCAGCATTGACGGCCGGCGCGACGTGGTCACCGAGACCAAGCGTTCCGGCGCGACGGAGTTCAGTGTGGCTAAGAACGGCAAGGAAGTCGCGTTCATCGTTCGCGGCGAAGTCTTCGTCACATCCGTGGAGTTCGGCACGACACGCCGCATCACGAACACGCCCGAGCAGGAGCGTTCGGTGGACTTTGCGCCGGACGGTCGATCCATCGTGTACGCCGGTGAGCGCGATGGCTCGTGGAACATTTATCAGGCGACGATTGCCGATGATGACGAGTTGTATTTCTTCAGCGCCACGAAGATTGATGAAGAGCCGCTGGTTGAGACAGGCGCGGAGGAATTCCAGCCGCAGTATTCACCGGACGGCAAGAAGATCGCGTACCTGCACAATCGTTCAACGCTCAAAGTGCTCGACATCGAGAGCGGCGACATCGTGACGGCGCTGCCCGGCACGGCGTACTACTCCTATAGCGATGGTGATTATCTCTTCCGCTGGTCGCCCGATAGCGCATGGCTCGCGATGCACTTCTACAACGGCAGCCGCGCGTTTGTGTCACAAGTCGGCGTGGTGCGGGCGGATGGCTCGCAGGACTGGCCGATCAATATTTCCAATTCCGGGTACGACGACAATTCGCCGCGCTGGGCGATGGATGGCGGCGTGCTGGCGTGGGCGTCTGACCGATACGGCATGCGCAGCCATGGAAGCTGGGGTGCGCAGTTCGACGTCGTCGCGGCGTTCCTCACGCAAGATGCGTACGACCGATTCCGACTCTCAAAGGAAGAGTACGACCTTCAGAAAGAATTGAAGGAAAAGCACGAGAAGAAAGAGAAGGAAGAAAAAGACGCCGACGACGATGAAGAGACGGACGGCGACAATGGCGATGACGCCAAGGATGAAGACGAAGAGGACGACGAGGTCGAGCCGATCGAAATCGAACTTGACGGTCTTGAGCATCGCATCGAACGTTTGACCATTCACGCCTCCGACCTCGGTGACTTTGCGCTGAACTCGGATGGCGACAAGCTCTTCTACCTCGCGCGATTCGAGAAGGGCTTCGACCTCTGGGTGCACGATTTCCGCAAGGAATCGACCAGCATGCTGAAGAAGCTTGGTGCGAATAGCGCTTCCATGGAGCTTTCCGACGACGGCAAGACGATCTTCCTGCTGGCGAGCGGGTCGCTCTCGAAGATCGATACGGATGGCGGCGATCAAAAGTCCATCTCATTCACCGCAGAGCTTGAAATCAACGGCGACGCCGAGCGCGCCCACCTGCTTGAGCATGTGTGGCGCCAGACCAAGCAGAAGTTCTACCGTGATGACATGCACGGCGTGGACTGGGACTTCTACCGCGACCAGTATGAGCCGAAGCTCGAAGGCGTCGAGACAAACCGGCAGTTTGCGGAGGTCCTTTCGGAGTTTCTGGGCGAACTTAATGCCTCGCACACCGGCGGCCGCTATCGACCGGGCTCCGAAGATGGCGCTGCCCGCACCGCTTCGCTCGGTGTGTTCTACGACAACGACTACAACGGCGACGGCGTGCGCATCGTCGAGATCATCGAAGATGGCCCGCTCGATCGCTCTGATGTTGACATCGAAGAAGGCATGATCATCACGCACATCGACGGTGTGGCCTTGGGCGGTTCGCAAAACCTCTATCAAACACTGAATCGCAAGACCGGTGAGCGTGTGCGGCTCACCGTCCGCGACGCCGATGGCGATGTCCTCGAAGAAGTCGTCAAACCGATCAGTCTCGGCGCGGAGAATGAACTGCGCTATCAGCGCTGGGTGCGGTCACGCCGCGCGATTGTTGATGAGGCTTCGAATGGCCGCATCGGCTACATGCACGTGCGCGGCATGAATGACCCGAGCTTCCGCAGCTTCTACGCCGAAGCGCTGGGCCGTCACTTCGATAAAGAAGCCCTCATCGTGGACACCCGCTTCAACGGCGGCGGCTGGCTGCATGATGACCTCGTCACGTTCCTCACGGGCACGCGCTATGTGGACCTCCACCCGCGCGATGATGAATCACCTGATGTGAGCTACGTCGGCGACACCTCGTGGCGCTGGACGAAGCCCTCCGCCGTCGTGATGAGCGAGAGCAACTACTCCGATGCGCACTTCTTCCCGTGGGCGTATGACGATCTCGAGATCGGAACCACGGTCGGCATGCCGGTGCCGGGCACCGCGACTGCCGTGTGGTGGGAAACGCTCTTCACGGGCGATCTGATCTTCGGCATCCCACAGGTGGGCACGAAGGGCCGCGCCGGCGAGTATCTCGAGAACATGCAGCTTGAGCCGGACATTGAAGTTCCGCTCGATCCCGAGTCCGCTGCCGAAGGCACGGACACGCAAGTGCTCGCGGCTGTTCGCGTGCTGCTCGAACAACTCGACGAGGACTGATCGCGTCGTGATCCCGGTCCGAATCTGGTCTATATGGCGCCAAGGCCGCGCCTCGTGCTAGATTGGCGTCGTGGCACTGGGGCACGGCAGCACGATCGGACCGTACATCGTTGATTGCGAAGTCGGTCGCGGCGGGATGGGCATTGTCTATCGCGCCACCGATACGCGCCTCGATCGCGTCGTCGCCATCAAAGCGCTTCCCGAAAGCGCCACACTTGACGCCGATCGGCGCGAGCGTTTCGAACGCGAAGCCCGCACCCTTGCCTCACTCAATCACCCGAATATTGCGCAGCTCTTCGGTCTCGAAATCCAGGACGGCCAGCAATACCTCGTGATGGAGTTCGTGGAGGGCGAGACGCTTCAGGAACGGCTGGCGAATGAGCGTCTCTCGATTGACGAAGCGCTGGAGATCGCGTTGCAGATAGCGCACGGGCTTGAAGCCGCGCACGATGCGGGCGTGATCCATCGCGATCTCAAACCGGGCAACGTAAAAATCACGCCCGAAGGCAAAGTCAAGATTCTCGACTTTGGATTGGCGCGGGCCGACACCGGCAGCACGATGAACAGCGGCGCCAGCGAATCGCCGACGCTCAGCATCCCCGTTTCTCCGACCATTCCCGGCGCCATTCTCGGCACCGCCCCGTACATGAGTCCGGAACAGGCTCGCGGCCGTCCCATCGACAAACGCACGGACATCTGGTCGTTCGGTGTCGTGCTGCACGAATGCCTGACCGGCCGCGGACTTTTTCAGGGCGAAACGGCGACGGATTCCATCGCGGCAATACTGGAGCGTGAAACATCGCTCGAAATGCTGCCAGAGAGAACGCCCAGACGCGTGCGCGAACTGATCGTGCGTTGTCTTGAAAAGGATCGCGGACGACGCTTGCGCGACATCGGCGATGCGCGGCTCGAACTCGAACAAGCGCTCGCCGATCGTGAGTGGTTGCGGCAGAAAGGCTCGAGCGGTTCCGAAGCGCGATGGAAGTTTCGGTATGCGGGTTGGTTCATGATGGCGATTGGCATTGCGATCGGCGCCATCGCAACGGTGCTTGTCGTTTCGCCAAGCGGCGAACGA
Organism: Phycisphaerales bacterium; assembly: GCA_029260345.1. GTDB lineage: Bacteria > Planctomycetota > Phycisphaerae > Phycisphaerales > UBA1924 > OFTM186. The sequence continues at coordinate 99,693 of JAJDDK010000008.1, forward strand.
GAGGTCGCCGCCAAGAAACCGATGCACTTTGAACTTCCCCTTCGGACGGTCGCCATGAACGGCGACCATCTGACACATGTGCCTGATCGATTGGGCATCACTCCCGACGGTTCCGCGATCGTCATTGATCCCGTTGGAGACGGCCCGCTGATCGTGCGTGAGCTGAATTCGTTTGAGGTTCGTGTTCTGGAAGGCACCGATGACGCCCACCTCCCTCGCTTCTCTCCCGATGGGCAGCACATCGCGTACAAGAAACAGGGGCGCATGCATCGCGTTTCACGCCATGGCGGCCCGCCAATGTCTCTCTTTGATTTGACCGCATTTCGAGGATGGGGCACATGGGGTGATGATGGCTCGATTTACGCCATCACCGATGTCGGCACGGAAGTTGTCCGATTCCTCCCCGATGGTTGGACCCAACAGTCCATACTCAAGGTTGGCGATGCGCCGGGCCATCTCGGATTCGAATCCATCTTTGTCGTTCCGGGCGAGGATTATGCCTTAGTCGACGCGTATTTTGACAACGCCATCGACGCCTACCGCATCCTCGCCGTTTCACTTCGAGACGGAACTGTTCGCACCGTCCTGGAGAACGCGGCCTTTCCTCACGTCACCTCGAACGGCGTTCTCTACTTCACGCGCGATGCGACACTCTTTGCGGCGCCATTTGACATTGCGTCCGGGCAGGTCACTGGCGCCTCGACGATTGCCATTCCGACAGTGCGATCTTCCGAATGGGGCTCCGGCAGCTACCTCGATATTTCGTGGAGCGGCACGATCGCCTATCTCCCCGGGGAACGATCGGGGAAAGGGCGCCGAATTGTTCGCGTCAATCAACAAGGAGACGTTGAACGTCTTGGGCAACCAGATGTCTTGAATGATTCCGATATTCGCGTCTCACCCAACGGTCGATTCATAGCGGTCAACACCATGCGCCGAGGCCAAGAGGCGTATCTCTATGACATCGAACGTGACATGATGCGTCGCATTTCAATCTCCGGCGAGGCGTATTCGTTCGGCTGGACCCATGACAGTGAGACGCTGTTGTTTAATTTTTATGACACACCACAGGGGTATGAGCAGTCTGAGATCATGATGTTTGATTTGAACTCGGGCGAGAGCCCGAGACGCATTCGCAAGGCGAAGAACCAAGCCCCCGTGTCATTGATTGGCGATGGGACTTCTGTTTTGATCACTCAATATTCCACAGACCCGTCAGTCGAATCGACTGAATTCCTCCAAGCGCCCATTGATGCCTCGAGCGAACCGCAATCCTTGTTTCAAGTAGACCACTATCTCGGCTATCCTCGCGTCTCTCCCAACGGACAGTGGCTTGCATGTATCTCCTACGAGACGGACACTCCTGAGTTGATCATTCATGAGTTTCCGCCGACCGGCCGCCGATGGCACGTTTCTCGAAGCGATCAAGAGGTGTGGCTCGGACCGTTCTGGTCTGCGGATTCATCCACTCTGTACTGGGTGTCCGAGGAGCAGATGTTTGCGGCCACGATCACCGAATCGCCTCGTGGTCCTGAGATCGGGCCACAGCGCATGCTTTTTTCGACGCCGTGGCCTCATGCCGCGAGCCGCTGGGATAGCTGGGACATGGGCCCTGACGGAAATTTCTATGCTGTTGAGCCAGCCGACTGGGAACAAGAACAAGCCGTGGTTCGCGTCATCGTGAATTTCGACGAACACATTGGGAGCAACAGATGAGTCGAGGACCGGATGGATCGTCACAGCTTTTTGCCAGCATTGAACGGCAAGACTCTGCGGCCCGGGTGCGCGTGGTCGGCCCGAACTTTGGCGAGCGTGAAGGTCCGATTGTCACCTCGATGATTGAGACATTCGTGGAGGAACAGCCGACCGTCAAAGTCATTGTTCTTGACTTCACCGATGTCGAATTCATTAACAGTAGTGGCCTCGGATCCTGCGTCACCATTCACCGCAACGCGACCGGCGGCAAACGCAAAGTGGCGCTGTTTGGTGTGTGCCCCAACATCATGGAGGTGTTCAAGATGACGCACCTCCACAAGCTGTTCAAGATGGTTGAGAACGAGAATGCGCTCAATAAACTCGTGTCCTGACGCATTCAGCCTTATTGAGTCTTTGAATGTTCACTCTGCATTTTCTGAATCATCGACTTCGCGTTCTCGTTGTCTGGGTCAAGCCGCAATGATTCGCGGTAGCTGCGAATGGCTCGTTCGATCTGGCCGTCGTTCATGAATGCCTCTCCAAGGCTGTCGTGCACGTTCGCGGATTCGGGAAAGCGTGTCGCATTCACCTGAAAAACAGCGATCGCCAGTTCGATTTGTGAATTCTCGAGCCGTTGGTATCCCATTTGATTGACCAGCATTTCACTGAGGAGCCCTGACGCGAGCGCGTCATCGAGCACCGTGGTGATCATTTTTGCGGCCTCTTTGGTGCGCCCGCTCTCCACAAGCTCATCAACTCGTTGAAGCGACGCATCAAAATCGCTCCAGGTGGAATTCATATTCTTGGACAATTGCTCGCGGCGTTTCTCCGCCGCACTCTCGGCAAGGTCGACGGCGACATCAAATGCATCATCCGCCGTGGTCTCAACATCCGGCACAATGCCGACGCCTTCCCAGTTGCCGCCCGTCACCGGATTAATCGCGCGGCCGGTGGGCACAAAGATCGAAAACCGCTCATTGGCCATCATCGCGCCGCCGGGATTGGCGCCGCCGCCGGTGTTCTCACCGACAATCGTGGCGCGTTTGCGGTTCTGCAGATTGGAGCAAAACTCCTCAGCGCCGGAAAAGGTGTAGTTGCTCGTCAACACAAAGATGGGAACTTCGGCGAGCCGCGGACCGGGCAGTTCGTCCAGCGTCCAGAATTCTTCGGTGCGATCACCGGCGCGCCAGTACAGGCTGTTGAGATGCGTTGGCTCATCGAAGAAATAAGAGCACATGAATCGCACCATGCCAGGGTTGCCGCCGCCGTTCTTGCGAAGATCGACGATGAGCGCATCACTGTTCGCCAGGAATCGCATTGCAGCCGCAGCAGTTTCGCGTGCCTCGGGCTGACCCGCGAAGTACCGAAAATCGATATATCCAATGTTGCCCTCAAGACGCTCGACACTGCGGAAACCAAAGTTGTCACGTCGTGCGGCGTCGCGCTGCTCGGTGATCTGCCGGGCGGGGCTTGGCTGAGCTGCTGGCGCGTCATCGTTTGTTCGCGGCTGCCGCACCCGCACGCGCATGTGCTTGTCGTTGCTGATCGCTTGCACCTTCTCTGTGAGAAGCACTGCAAACGCCTCGGGATCCGACACACTGTCGAATTCGCCGGCGTTCAGTCGTTCAAGCAAATCCGCCTGGCACAATTCGGCAATGTCAGGAAAAACGTATCGATCCACGAGGAGTTCGCTGATCTTCTCCACCACCTGTTGCCGTTCGGCGGCGTCAAGCGGCTCTCCAGATTGCGCCGTCGCGACCGATGCCAGGACGAGGGTCATCGCGACCGTCATTCTCATCATCATGCTGAGTTGAAGTGCGAGACGAGACGTTTTCATAGGATGCCCCTTGAGATGTCGCCAAGGCGACTCGGAGAACTCGGGATCAACAAAAAGGCGCCGGCGGCGCCGTTTTGCGAAACCGCTCAAAAGAAACAGATGCAAGCCGAAAGCTCTACCGTCGGAATCTGAGAAGTTTTCACTGGAAGCCACTGATCGCCAGAAATTCAATACTTAAGCGCCTGCAAGCATCGCTCGGCTTTAACAGAGGCCACGAAACGCCTGCGCATACTCAACGACGCCCCGGATCGGGTCGCCGGAATCATCTTTCAGGGACAAGACCATGAAAGCCTCATCGGGGACGTCAAACGGAGCTTGGACGCCTCGTTCGGACGCTCGTCGAAAGCCGAATCTTGGGTAGTACTCGGGATGGCCCAGGACAACGATGTGATGTTCGCCGAGCGAGCGGGCCGCCGCGATCGCTTCCCGAACCAGTCGATGTCCGACGCCCTGGCGTTGCCGCTCCGGGAGCACACACATCGGCGCCAGCGCCAAGACTGGAACGTCGCCGTCGGCGGAGCGAATCCAGGCCCGTGTCATGAGTAAATGCCCGATCACGAGTTCGTGTTCGACCGCAACGAATGAGAGTGCCGGGATGAAAGCGTCGGAACGCCGCAGTGCCTCGACGAGGCGTGCTTCGACTTCGATCGGGAACGCCGCTTCATTCACGGCTCGAATTCCAGCGACATCCGCAGGCGCCTCGGAACGTATTGTGCATTGCGTCGCGATCCTCGATGATAGTGCGGTCAGCGCCATGTGGCCCTGGGGCTTCGCCGGCGAGAAAGGGGACGACATGCTTTGGTTGATGCTGTTCATGTTTGCTGCAACGACAGGGCCGCTTGACGAAGCCCCCCCGCCGCGCACGCACACGCTTCCGGCGGAATGGCACGGCGTGTGGTCCGGTTCACTGGAGCGTGTTGGAGATGACCCGCTGACGACCATGCATCTTGAGATCGCCCCGCTTGAGGACCGACCTGGTGTGACGTGGCGTCTTACGTACGGCGACGGTCGCAACGCAGACGTCCGCGACTATGAACTGATTCCGGGTGTCGCTGCTGACCGGTACTACATCGACGAGAAGAACGGCATTCAGCTCGATGCGCGGCTCGCGGGAGACACACTGCACTGCGCCTTCGCCATGCGCGAGACGCTGGCGTTCTCGTCCTATGTGCTGACGGACGAGACCATCACGTTTGAGATCGCAATTTTCTCCACCGCTGCGACGGCTGAGTCCTCTGTCGGCGAAGGGGAGAATGAACTCGTCGTGACCAACTACCAGCCGCTGGCTCTGCAACGGGCGACGTTGCGACGCGTGATGAACACGAATGATGAGCCCCAGTGAACCGGTGTGGCGCACGTCCATCTTTTCGATTGGGGATAATATGGGTACTCTGATCGCTCGAAAACGAGGAGTCATCTCGATGCAAATTCATATTGCTCGCACCTTGGTTCTTTCGCTCGCCAGCCTGGGGGCATTCTCAGGAGCCCCAGCCGCGGCGCAAACGACCGCGGCGGCGCCGGCCAGCAGCAGTCAGGGAACGCTCTCGCAACAGGAACTGGATCAATTGCTGGCGCCCATTGCGCTGTACCCGGATTCACTGCTGGCCCAAATGTTCATGGCGGCGACGTATCCACTCGAGATTGTGGAGGCGGAACGCTGGCAAAAAGCCAACGCCAGCTTAACCGGCGACGCGCTTGCCAAAGCGCTAGAGGAACAGGACTGGGATGCGAGTGTCAAGTCCCTTGTGAATTTTCCGGATGTGCTCGCCATGATGAGCGAGAAACTCGACATGACCTCCAAACTTGGCGATGCGTTTCTTGCACAGCAAAAGCAAGTGATGGACACGGTGCAATCATTGCGAGTCAAGGCGAAAGAGGCCGGGAATCTCGAATCCAATTCGCAGGTCGTGGTGAAGTCCGAACCACAGACGATTGTGATTGAGTCGGCTAATCCGCAGGTTGTGTATGTGCCGCAATACAACCCGACGGTGGTGTACGGGGCTTGGCCCTATCCATCTTATCCCCCGTACTACTACTATCCGCCGCCGAGATACACCGCCGGTCCCGCCGTGGCCTTTGGCGCTGGCGTCGCCGTCGGCGCGGCATGGGGGTATGCGTGGGGCCATTGCAACTGGCATGGCGGCGACATTAACATCAATGTCAATCAAAACGTCAATCTGAATCGGAACATAAATCGTTCCAACTATACGAACATCAACAATGGCGCCTGGCGGCACGACGCGGCGCACCGGCGCAATGCTCCGTATCAGAACGGTCAAGTGGCGCGCCAATACGGCGGCCGCTCCACCGCGCAAGTGACGCAACAGCGCGAGGCGTATCGCGGGCGTGTCAATCAAGGGGACACTGGTCTGAACCGGACCGGAAACGCGGCGAGGCCTTCGGGAACCACGCGGCCAACCGGCACGAATCGACCAACCACCGGCCAACGGACAAACACCGATATGGGCCAGAATCGAGCGAACCGGCCTTCGACGACGAACCGGCCTTCGACGACGAACCGACCGTCCACCACGAATCGCCCGACGGGCGCTTCGCGATCAAGTACAGCCCGACCGGCGCCGCAGCAGGGCAATGCCTTCAGCGGCGCCAATCGCAGCGGCGCTTCAACGCGACAGGCGAGCTCTCGCGGCAGCGCCAGTCGAGGCGGCGCCAGCCGAGGCAGCTTTGGCGGCGGCGGCGGCGGTCGGCGGCGCTGAGGCGACACGCAAATCAAACCAGTCGCACGAACTGTGCACAAAGGACGAGCATCAATGTTGACTCACATTTCCCGTCATCTGAAGAACGGTCGGAAGAAAATGAGATTCGCCGCCGCGTTGGCGTGCATGCCGTTCCTTGCGCTCCTGCTCACGGGGTGCGCGAATTCCTCCAAACCCAAGGCGTTTCCAACGCCCGGCGCGGCGGTGGAATCCGTTGTCACCGCAATTCGTGTCGACAACACGGATGAACTCAAGAAGATCCTCGGACCGAAGGCGGATGAAGCCATGTCGTCCGGTGATCCGGTGGCGGACGCCCACGCGAGGGAGGATTTTCTCGCGCTTTACGATGCGCATCATGAGATCGTCCCCGGCGCCACAGACTCGAGCATGATTCTGCACGTCGGGCAAGAGGACTGGCCGATGCCGATTCCGATTGTGCAGGACGCCAAGGGATGGCGTTTTGACACGGAAGCCGGTCTTGAAGAAATGTTGAATCGGCGCATCGGCTTTAATGAGCTCTTTGCGATTGAAACCTGCCGCGCCATTGGCGATGCCCAGCGCGATTACCTTTCAATGAACCCGATGGGGCAAACTGCGCCGACCTATGCTGCGAAGTTCCTGAGCTCGCCAAGTGCTCTCGATGGTCTCTACTGGTCATCAGAGCAAAGCGACGCCTTGAGCCCGCTGGGTGAACTTGTCGCCGAAGCGATACGAGAAGGATACGAGGCGACCGGCGAAGGCGGGCCATATAACGGTTATCACTATCGCATTCTGACGGCGCAAGGGCCGTACGCCGCCGGCGGCGAAATGAGCTACCTCGAAGGAGACCAGCTCACCAAAGGCTTTGCGATTGTCGCCTATCCCGCACGCCATCGAAACTCAGGCGTCATGACGTTCATCATGAATCACCAGGGCATTGTGTACGAGTGTGATCTCGGCGCCAACACCGACCACTTGGGCGCTTCCATGAAGCACTTCAATCCTGACCCGCGCTGGACGATGGTCGAAATGACCTTTGGCGATTAATCCGCCACGATCCATCAACCAGTGCTTTGCATCGCTGCGGCGAGCGCATTCACACTGAGCAGGATCAGCGGACGGAGGATTGCTTTTTCGTCTTCTTCCGCTTGTCGCCAGCGACGCAGCAGTTCCACCTGCAAGGCATTAATCGCATCCGTATCCGGATTGCGTTCGCGGATGGATTGCTGAATGACCGGATTGTTATCGAGCAGCGCCACTTGCCCGGTGATCGTGAGGATGACGCGCTGCGTGCGATCGAATTCTTCCGCAAGCCGCTTGTGCAGCGCCGCGCCGGACGAGCCGGCATACCAGTGCGCCACGTCGAGCCGCGCCCGAGCCATTTCCTGCTGGGCGTTGTCGATGAAGGCCCGGAAATAGCCCCCTGCTGTGTACGCGAGTTTGCACAGATTCACGCGTGACGCATCATTCAAGACCAGTTCTTCAAACGCGGCGCCGATGCCGTACCAGCCCGGCACGTTGTAGCGCATCTGCGTCCAAGCAAAGACCCAGGGAATGGCGCGGAGATTCTCAAATCGAATTTCACCGCCTGTCCGCGACACGGGGCGCGACGCAATCGGCAATTCGCCGATGTGCAAGACCGGCGATTGTTCGATGAACCACGGCCAGAACGAATCATCGTCAATCAAATCTCGGTAGGCGATGCGGGATCGATCCGCGACGGCGTCCATGATCGCATCCATCTCATCAGATTGCGGCGTTTCCGTCGCTTCGTCAGCGGTGGCGAGGATCATGGCATTGACGATTTGCTCAAGGTGCCGCCGCGCCAGCGCCGGCATGGCGTAACGAAACGAGATGACTTCGCCCTGTTCGGTGAACCGGATGCGCCCATTTCGGGTGGACTCTGGACTGGCGAGAATCGCGCGATGAGCGCGGCCGCCACCACGGGCGACGGTGCCGCCTCGACCATGGAAAAAGCGAAACGCAATGCCTGCTTGGCGACAGGTCTTTGCCAGTTCATCTTGGGCGCGATGAAGCCGCCAGTTGGCCACCCAGTATCCGCCGTCTTTGTTGCTGTCCGAATACCCGAGCATGATCTCCTGAAAGCTGGATCGTGCTTCGAGGTGAGCTGCATATGCCGCATCTTCGAACAGCTCGTGCATGACCCGCGCCGCAGCGGCGAGATCGTCAACCGTTTCAAAGAGCGGCGCCACATCAATCGGACACTGCACGCGACCATCTTGAATGGACCAGAGCCCCACTTCGCGCAGGAGCACCAGCACTTCGAGAATGTCACTCGCATGATGCGCCATGCTGACGATGTAGGAACCAACGGAGTGCGGCTCATCTTGCACTGCCTTGGCGATGACACTGAGCGAGTCGAGCAGCTCACGCGTCTCGGCAGAAAGTTTGGCCCCGTGCGCCAGCAAGGGTCGCGACGACTGAAGCTCCGCTTGAAGAATCTTCATTTTCGCCGATTCGTCGAGCGTGTCGTACTCGGGGGCGACGCCCGCGCATCGAAGCATCTCAGCAACGGCGCCCTCGTGAACGCGACTGTGTTGCCGAATATCGAGTGCGGCGAGGTGAAAGCCGAACGTGCGCGCATTGACGAGCGCATCGGCGAGCAGCCCTCGTTCGGCGACTTCGATCAACCCCATGTCGCGCAAGGCATTCTGAAGGGTCGCGAGATCATCGATGAACTCGGTGGCGGTGTACGCCGGATCACCGAGGCGTGATTGCATGTGGCGAATCTTGACGCGGAAGGGTTCGTGCCGCAGATGCCGCACAAGACTTGGATCGAGTTTCCCGGTCTGTTCATCGTGCTCGATGGATGCGTGCAGCAGTGGCGAGACTTCTCGGCGCCGATCCGACACACTCAATTCGAAACGCAAGGACTCAAGCGTCTCGGCGTGGCGGCGAATTGCGGCTTCACGCAACTCGTCAAATGTGCGCCGAGTCAATTCGGCAGTGACATTCGGGTTGCCGTCGCGATCGCCACCGATCCAGCTTCGGTAGCGCAGCACGACCGGCAGATCCGGCCGCTGGCCGTACTGGGCTTCTATCGAATCGGCGAGGTCGCGGTAGAGACCCGGCACGGCGTCCCAGATCGCGCCAGCGAGAAAACCGATGCCGTTGCGCACTTCATCAATGACATCGAGGCGGCGCGAACGCACTTCATCGGTGACAAGGAGAAGCGTGAGCGTCTGACGCACCGCGCTTTCGACACGAGCGCGGGCCGAAGGCGTGGTGTCCGGCGCATCGTGTTCCTTGAGCAGGTCGGCGATGCGGGCCTGTTTCTGGATCACACTGCGCCGGCGCGATTCGGTCGGGTGGGCGGTCAGCGTTGGGCAAATGTCAATGCAGCCAAGCACGCGCAAGAGCACGTCCAGCGACATACCCTCCGCCTTCATAGCGCCGACTGCTTCGGCCAGCGACTCCGGGCGTGGCGACGAAGGCGTGGCTTCACACTCGCGCCGGTGATTGACGCGCACGATGTGGACCTGCTCCGCCTTGTTGCGCAGATGAAAGCGCGTGGTGAGCACTTTCAGAGCGTTGTAGATTTCATCATTGGCCAGTGCCGCGAGCTGGGCGTCGAGCGCCTCATGCCCGAGCATCTGCTTGGCGATCCCGCGCACGGAATCAAGATCGACATCGGCAGTTGCGACTTTGTCAAGCTGCTCATTGAGCCACGCGATGTTTTGGGTGAGTTGTGACGCCATACGTGGGAGCCATCATCGGTCGCAACTTCTCAAAGTCAATTGTCGACCAGCTCTCCCACTGTTCATTCGTACTGAGAGTGGCAGAGGGGCATCAATATTCACCAAATGAAAAACCGACCGGCGGTTGGTTCGCCGGTCGGTTCGCATGTTGAGGTTGCGGCAAGGGAAGCTCAATCGTTACGGGCACGATCCCCATACGGCCAGCAGCGTCGCCAAGTCGGCGCCATTCACGACGCCGTCAAGGTTCAGGTCGGCGGCGCAGAATTCGTCGCCGCACGCCCCCCACACAGCCAGGAGCGTGGCGAGATCGGCGCCATTGATCACGCCGTCGCCGTTGAGGTCGCCCGAGCACAGCGCGGCGACGGTGGCGACGATGATGGCGGACGTGTTATCCGTGAAGTTCACCCGCAGGGCGACTTGGTTGTTGTCGTTGAAAGAGGCGCGGCGACCAGACTCGGGCCCGGCGCCCTGGCGAATTAGAAACAATTCGACGGTTCGGAGTTGCCCCCCAATACTCATTTTCTGGCCCTCGTACAGGACGAGGTCGGCCGGACCGCCGTCGCGCGAGACCCACAATGCGGTGTTGTTGTCGTCGGTAATCCCGGGGCCGGTCATGCGCCCTATAAACGCAATACGGCCGGTGTTGTTAACGGTCGCGGTCGTAAAATTCGTCCCGTGGTCGAAGTCCACACCATTGGGCATGCCCGGCGCATCCTGGCCGGCGATCGCAACAATCTGAGCGGCGCCGATCCCATCGCGATAGAACAAACCCGAATCCCCATTCTGGAACCCTGGCGCCTCAATGGTGGATTGAAACGCGATTCGCCCGGCGCCATTGATGTCCCCGGCGAACGGATCCACATTTCTGAATTCGCTTCCGAATGGGCCGGGCATGCCCCAATATGCGACGGCGGATTCTGCGCCGTTTCGATCCAGCCATATGCCCGTTTCAATTGGTGTTCCAAGATCCGCAGTTTGCGTGAACATCGCGTCGCCGGCATTGTTGATGTTGACCTGACCGAGCCCGAACTGCCCACCGCCATAGGCGGGGCCCAACGGGCTTGCGTCATTCTGACGTGCGATCAAATCGGAAAGACTCATGCCGCCAGGCTCGGCACGCCAAACGGACCAGAGATTCTGCCCGTTGTCGCTGTACGAATTTTGAACGCCGACAACACCATGGTCATTGATGGTCACGAGCGAACTTACGATGCCGCCCATGAATCCGTTTTGAATCCCAGCGATCGGATCGCCTTCGCGGAACACCAGTTCCGTCGGGCCAGCGCCTTCGCGATAGACGCCGGAGTCATTCGCCGGTTGCACGCCTCCGCCAATCAGGCGTGAATGGAACGCGACTTCCCCAATGTTGTTCATGGCGGGCAGGTTCGATATGGATCCATACAAACCACCGCCAGGCGCAGGCCAGAACGGCAGCGCGACGACTTCAAGTTGGCCGCCGATGTGCCGGAGGATGCCAATGTCGGTGTCATCATTTACCGAGTCACCGACCAAAGGCGCACCGAATGCGATGTCTCCGGAATCCGACATCACAGGTGTATGAAAGATGCTTAGAAATTCACCGTACGTCATTGGTGTGAGCGAGGGCACGCTTTGAAACTGGCGCACGACCGGTTCAAGATTGCCGGCGCCGGAATGACCCTCCGACCAAATGCCGGTTTGGGTGAACAGCCCTTGCACTTCGCCGACAAAAGCGACACGTCCCGTTCTGCTGATGGTCGGGGGGCCGAGACTCGTCCAGACCCCGCCGCCCGGCGCGGCCTGGCCGGTGTATGCGACAACACGGTATGCCGCGTCCGTTGGGGTCTGAGGAGGAATGATGACGCCGGCGCCAACTGAAGTCGCAGCGCCAGCGGCGGCAAGCAGGCTCACCGCGAGACGACAAATGTGCTTTGTTTGAAAATTCACCGCAGGTTCCTTTCGTCGATTCACTTTCGGGATTGAGGTCCGTCGCTGCGACGGCGCTGCTGGCGATCCACGTCGCTTTCATTCATGCGACACGGTCCTCACCCACTCAGGCGACAAACGGAATCCTCACGGGACAATCAACTCGCCATTTGGCATTGATTTTCTTCGCAGCACGCTTTGGCAGCGCCATCTCACGTCCGTATCCCTCCTGAATCATTCGCATGGCGCCAATATGGGAGGATTGAGTGTCCTCTCCTTCGCGTTTCTCTCGCCTGAGTCAGTGATCTGGAGGTGAGCGTTCTCTTATGACGATGTGTCAAAGTCGATCTGAATCTCATTTCGAGCCATCGCACCGTGCGTTTTCGGACGCTTCGCGATGGTCTTTGGAGGATTCCGAGCATCGCCTTTGGGGCGTGGGCCAGCCGCAGCGTATGATGTTGATCGACGCACCTCGCGTGCGTCTGGGCATCGGAAGGAGACGCCGCGGCCCGATGAGCGACGACCGTACACAAGATTCGGCTTCCAGCGACGGCGGTGACATCACACGGTTGCTGCGCAGCGCCAATAAGGACACTCCCGGCGCTCGGGAGGAACTCCTTCAAACGGTCTATCACGAACTCAAACGAATTGCCGCCTCGCACATGGTCGGCGAGCGTCCCGAACACACTCTGGGAGCGACCGGACTGGTGAACGAGGCGTACCTTCGCCTTTTTATGCCGGACGGCGCACCATCAACACCCTATGAGCGCCGCCAGGCGTTTTATCAAGCCGCGACAACGGCGATGCGTCGCATCCTGATTGATCATGCCCGGGCAAAACTGGCAGCCAAGCGCGGCGGCGCTGAACGTCGAGCCGGTCGCCAACGCATTAGCGCGGATTTGCTTGAAGCCTCCGCCAATGCGGACCCGGCGGACTTGATCGCACTGGACGAAGCGATGGACGAACTTCAGCGCGACGACGAGCGAGCGGCCGAAGTGGTCCGGTTGCGCTTTTACGCGGGACGCCAAAACGCAGAGATTGCAGAAGTATTAGATATCTCAGAACGCACCGTGAAACGTGATTGGGAGTATGCGCGAGCTCGCTTGCAACAAATATTAGATAATCGCGAACGAGTTGAGCCGCGATGAGGGCGCCCCGTCTTGACTCGCACGAAGAGCACGCGCCGGCGGACCCGGTGCTCGTGAAAGAGCTTTTCGGTCTTTTGATCGACGCCACGGACGATGATGCGTCGGATTCCGAAAAGCTGAGAGCCGCCGCGACGAAGGCGCTGGCGGACGCGCCGTCGCACGTTCGCGCGGCGGCACAAGCGCTCTTGAACGCGCACTCGCGCGCGACCGGACACTTGCTCGACGACACCGCCGCATTGCGGTCGAGCCTGCCGACGCCACAAATTGAGGGTTACGAGATTCGGAGCGAGATCGGTCGAGGCGGCTTCGGGATTGTGTACGAAGCGGAACAGCGCCAACCAGTGCAGCGTGATGTCGCCGTGAAGGTGTTGCGTGCGGATGTCGCCTCCGACACGACCGCCTTGCGATTCCGTATGGAAGCGGCCGTGCTGGCGCGCCTGCAACATTCGGGCATCGCGAGTGTCTTCGACGCCGGTTTCGATTCACTTGGGCGGGCGTATCTGGCGGTTGAACTCATCCGGGGCGAGCCGATTACGGCGTATTGCGCGAGGCATCGTCCGAGTGTGCGCGAACGTGTGCATCTCATGGCCGCCGTGTGTGACGCCGTGCATCATGCGCACCAGCGCGCCGTGCTGCATCGTGATATCAAACCGGCGAATATTCTGGTGCAGATCATCGACGGCGCCCCAACGCCAAAGGTCATCGACTTCGGCATTGCAAAGCTGATTGACGAAGGCGTCACGGAGCAGGCGACACTCGAAGGCCATCGTCTTGGAACGCCGAAATACATGAGCCCCGAGTTGTTTGAAGGCTCGCATCCCGCGGACGTTCGCGCCGATGTCTACGCCTTGGGCATGGTGCTGTGTGAAGTGCTCTCGGGCGGTCTGCCGGGCGACGGCGCCACCGACTCCTCCACGAAGACTCGTCGCTCGACTTTGCGAACGGGATGGAAGCCAAGCGCCATCAGCGCCCAACATGCGGCGCCGGCGTCGTGCCGCCCCAGCGAGCTGCGGGGTGATCTTGATCGCATAGTCCTCAAGGCAACGTCGCGGGATGCGGCGCAGCGGTACAACTCCGCCGCAGCGCTTGCGGAAGACCTTCAGCGATTTCTGCGCGGCGAACCGGTGCGTGCGACGCCGCCACGACGCTTGTATTTGATTCGCAAATTTGTCGGGCGGCACCCGGTTGGCGTAAGCGGGGCTGCGGCCGCAATGGTCATTGTGCTCGTTGCATTGGTTGTTGCGATTCAGGGCCAGCGAGAGGCGGAAGCAGCACGAAGACGAGCCGTTGACGCCGCCGAGCGAGCCGAGCGCGTTTCGGAGTTCATCTTGCGCGACATGGTCGCAGCAACGGATCCGGTGTTGAACTTCGCCATTGATCGCGAACCGACGGTCGCGGATTTGCTCGCCGAGGTTGAAACCTCGGTCAACGAAGAGCAATTGAATGATCACCGCATGAGATTTGATTTGCTTGCACACGCAGCCATTGCCCACAGCCAGCTTCGGCGGCGAGATGACGCGTTGCGCCTGGCGCGAGCCGCCCTGGTGGTTGGCCGCACATTGTCGCCGGCGCCCATCGAACGCATTTTGGAACTCGAACTCACGGAGATCGGCGCGGACCGCAATCTGAGCCGCGAGGACGCAGCGGAGGCACGTGCGGCGCTGCTTGCGCACGCCACTCGTGATCTCGGAGAAGCCCACCCGGTGACCAATCGGATTGCGCTGGCCGCATCGCGCGATGAAAAGGATGAAGCAAAGCGTCTGGCAACGCTGGAGCGATTGTCGCAACAAAAAGTCGACGCTGAAGTGCGCTATTTCGCATTGGAAGGACTTGCGGGAATGCTCCGCCGGGGTGGTCGATTCGATGAGGAGCTCGCCGTACGACGCGCCACGCTGGAAGCGGCTCGGCAGACGAGCTCGCGCTTCAGCACGCGGCAGTTGGGCTCCCGGCATCAACTCGCCATGACACTTGCGATGGTGGAGCGATTTGAGGAGGCGCAGGAAACGCTGGAGCCGCTGCTTCGTTTTGATGACGCGACCATGCGGACGCGCCATCCCGGCTTTGTGTCGAGCGCGTTTCTCGCGATCAAGATTCATCAGGAGCTCGGGCAACACGACGACGCGATTGTTTTGGCGACCCGCATCGCATCGGATCAGAAGGACGCTTTCGGCGAGCTTTCATTTGAACATCTGGCGGCGCTGAGAATCCTGGCGCAGGGGCTGCAGCTCGGGGGGCGGCATCGAGACGCTGTCGCGACTTTTGAAGCAGC
Organism: Phycisphaerales bacterium; assembly: GCA_029260345.1. GTDB lineage: Bacteria > Planctomycetota > Phycisphaerae > Phycisphaerales > UBA1924 > OFTM186. The sequence goes on from JAJDDK010000008.1 coordinate 114,962, forward strand.
GCTGGCGTTGTGTGAACAATTGCCTGGCGCGCATGACGAGCTTCGAGCGGACTTGAACTCAGGGCTCGCCAACGCGCGCGCTGCGGGGTCGGATTCGCCGTAAACACGGCGCAACCCAAACTTTGACGGCGTTTCGTTAGCATGGCGCCATGGACCCCTCAACGCCGGACCGGCCCGACTCAACTTCAAAACCTCGACCGGAGGAACAGCCACTTGCGCCGGAGGATGCTGCGGCGGTGCGCAAGGCGGAAGAGCAGGATTCCAAGGGACGTGCGAGCCGCGCCGTTCAGCGCTTTCTCGGCGTCGTTGAATGGCTCGGGAACTTGCTGCCACACCCGGTCACATTGTTCGCGCTTTTTGCGCTGGGCGTTGTCTTCGTCTCCTGGATTGCCGCAGCGACGGGGTTGAGTGTCGAAGACCCCCGCCCCGGAAATGCGGGCGAACTGTTCGTCGCGCGCAGTCTGATGAGCGGCGAAGGCATTCGCTGGATGAGCGAGAATTTGGTGACGAACTTCACCGGGTTCGTGCCGCTGGGGACGGTGCTGGTGGCGCTGCTGGGTGTCGGCGTTGCGGAGCGATCAGGACTGCTCACTGCGGCGGTGCGGGCGATGGTGCTGGGTGCGCCGAAACAGCTCGTCACGGTGGTGATTGTGTTCGCGGGCGTGATGAGCAACACGGCCAGCGAGATGGGCTACGTCGTGCTGATTCCGCTCGCGATGGCGATCTTTCATTCGCTTGGGCGGCATCCGTTCGCGGGAATGGCGGCGGCGTTTGCGGGTGTGTCGGGCGGGTATTCAGCAAATCTCTTGATCGGAACGGTTGATCCGCTGCTGGCGGGCATTACGCAGGAAGCGGCGCGGCTGATTGATCCGTCGTACGAAGTGCATCCGGCGGTGAACTGGTACTTCATGATTGCCAGCACGTTTTTCATCACCTTTGCAGGGTGGTTCGTGACGGCGAAGATCGTTGAGCCGCGCCTTGGGAAATACGACGACAGCGAAGCCTCTGAGACGCTCGAAGAACGCGCGACGATGTCGAAGCTAAGCGGCAAAGAAAAACGCGGCTTGCTGTTCGCCGGCCTGAGCGCACTGCTTGTGACCTTCGGCATCGTCGTCGTTGCAGGGCCGAACTTCGGCGCCTCGGCGCTGAGCTGGATTCCCGGCTGGGGTGTGCTGCGCAATCCCGATCCCGCCGCGACCGGGCCGGAGGCGTTTCGACCGCTGTTGCGAAGTGTTGTGACCATCATCTTCATCTTTTTCGTGGTGCCGGGCTTCGTGTACGGGCGCGTCGTCGGCACGGTGAAGAACGATCGCGATGTGATCGATGCGATGGCCGGCGCGATGCGCAGCATGGGGCTGTACATCGTGCTTGTGTTCTTCGCGGCTCAGTTCGTTGCGTTCTTTGGCTACTCGGGGCTTGGGCAAATCCTCGCGGTGCTCGGCGCCGATGCGCTGGTGGCGATGAATCTGGACAACCCGCTGGTGTTTGTGCCGTTCATCCTGATGTGCTGCTTCGTGAACTTGATGCTCGGCTCCGCGAGCGCTCAGTGGGCGGTGACAGCGCCGATCTTTGTGCCGATGCTGATGACGATCGGCTACAGCCCGGAAGTGATTCAGGCGGCGTACCGCATCGGCGATTCCTCAACCAACGTCATCACACCCATGATGAGCTATTTCGGATTGATTCTGGCAGTGGCGACGAAGTACAAGCGCGACCTCGGCATCGGGACGATGATCGCCACGATGCTGCCGTATTCGGTGGTGTTCTTGCTGGGGTGGATGGCGCTGTTTTACATCTGGGTGTTTGCGCTTGGCCTGCCGGTGGGGCCGGGGGCGCCGATGGTGTATGAGATGGCGCCGTGAAATGGGCTCGCCCGATAAAGGAGGCGGCCTGCTTCACTTAGGCGTTTTTTCGGGTGATTTGAGGCCTTGCATGCAAAGAAACGATCGTTTCTGAACGATCTTGACTAAGAAACAATCGATTCCTAGTCTTAGATAGTCGGAAAGGAGCGTTTCTCAGGCATGACTCGCGTTGCGGGCGAATTTCGAACGGTCACGGTCGATGGGAATGAGGCGCGTGCGTTCGTGCCCAGCCCCCTGCCGCCTGCGGACCCGCCGCTGACGCTGGACGCCGCGACGGAGGAATTGCACACCGGCGCCGCCATTGCGCTGGCCAAGCTGGAACTTGCGGGCGCCATGGTCCCCAGCGCCGACTGGTTCCTTTATGGATTCGTTCGCAAAGAGGCTGTCATCACGTCGCAGATCGAAGGCACGCAAGCCACGCTTCGCGACGTGCTTGAGTTCGAAGCCACTCAATCAACGGAACGGCCCGACGACGTTGAAGAAGTCAGCAACTATGTCGAAGCGCTCAACTACGCGCGGCGCGAGTTGGCGCGCAAGAATCCGCCCGCCATCGGCGCCGCATTTTTGAGCGGCGTGCATAAGCGCCTCATGCAAGGCGCGCGTGGTGCGGACAAGGCGCCGGGGCAAATCCGCTCGACGCAGAACTGGATCGGCGGGCCTACGCCTGACAAGGCGATTTATGTGCCGCCGCCGCACGATGAAGTGAACGATGCGCTTCAGGCCTTGGAACAATGGATTGACGCGGATGATTCACTGCCGCCCCTTGTGCGCGCGGGGCTGGCGCATGTGCAATTCGAAAGCATTCACCCATTTCTTGATGGAAACGGTCGAATCGGCCGCTTGCTTATTACGCTCCTGGCTGAAAAATGGGGGTTGCTCGATCAGCCGATTTTGTATCTGAGCATTGCGTTCAAACGCCGCCAGCAGGAGTACTACGAGCGCCTTATGGCGGTGCGGACGCGCGGCAACTGGGAACGATGGACGCAATTTTTTCTTGAGTGCGTGAGCGAAGCCGCCGAGGATGGAATTGCCACGGCGAAGGCGATTCACGCTGTTTTGCGGAGGGACCGCGATCGCATCGTCGGGCACGAACGCGCCACGGTCGCGGCTATCCAATTGTTTGATCATCTGCCGACGCATCCGTTTGTCACCGTGGCGAAAGCGTCGGAACTCCTTGATCTCACTGCGCCCCCGGCGCGCAAAGCGATCGAACTTCTTGAAGATTTAGGCGTGCTTTGTGAGACGACAGGCAAGCAGCGCGACCGTGTGTATTTGTACCAGGAGTATCTTCATACGCTGGCTGGCGAGAATGTTTGAGTGTGTCGGCGCTATTCACGACGAGCGCCTTGGCCGTTGTTGATGCAATGATTTCGATGCACTGGCTATTTCTGCGTAGTGAATTTGTCTGATTTGTTGATCTTTGCGAATCTTTGTCAATGAAAATCGCGCGATGAAGCTCGCAGCGGCGCGGCGCCGTGCTCAATGCCTTCGATGTGCGTTGTCTGCACATGAACGACGATGCCTTGCCGCTCCACACGTCCGCTGGAGAGAATGATGACGCTGTGCCGCGCTGCGGCTCGATACCTCTGATAGACCTCCGGACGAACGATCAGGTTGGCGATGCCGGTCTCATCTTCGAGTGTGATGAACACGATGCCGCTCGCGGTTCCGGGGCGCTGGCGCACGAGGACGACGCCGGCGACGGTGAGGCGGCGTCCCTGCGGCCATCGATTCCCGTCCGCAAGTTCGGCGCACCGCGTGACGCGAAGTTCATCGAGGCGCGGGCGCAGGAAGCTGACCGGATGCGCCTTGAGCGACAGGCCGACGGAGCCGTAATCGCGCGCGACTTCGCGCATGGGCGGGATTGCGGGGAGCGTGATGAGTTCTGTTTCGGGCGATGGCGCGGCGTCGAACAGCGGCAGGTCGTCGTCCTTGAGCGCCTGCACGTCCCACTTCGCGGTTTGGCGCGTCAGTCCCATTGAGTTGAACGCGTCCGCATCGGCGAGTCTTCGCATGGCGCCGCTGGTGGCGCCGCTGAGGCGCCACAAGCGCTCGACGGACGTGAAGGCGCCATGTTCATTCACGGCCTGCGCGATCTTGTCCGCATCAACGCGGCTGAGTCCTTTCACCATGCGCATCCCGAGACGCAATGCGACGCCATCACTCCGCGGCTCCAGCGTGCAATCCCACTGGCTGTGATTGACATCGACGGAGCGCACTTCGACACCGTGCTCTTGCGCATCACGGACGATCTGCGCCGGTGCGTAGAAACCCATCGGCAGACTGTTCAGAAGCGCTGCGGCGAACGCGGCCGGGTAATGCTTCTTTTGCCACGCCGAGGCGTAGACGAGCAGCGCAAAGCTCGCCGCGTGCGATTCGGGGAAGCCGTAACCGCTGAATCCTTTGATCTGTTCGAAACAGCGCTCCGAAAATTCCTGGCTGTACCCATGCGCAATCATTCCGGAGATGAGCTTGTCGCGGAAGCCGAAGATCGCATCGCCGCTGCGCTTCCATGCGGCCATGGCGCGCCGGAGGCGGTCCGCCTCATCGGGTGTGAAGCCGGCCGCGACGACGGAGAGCGCCATCGCCTGCTCCTGAAAGAGCGGCACACCCAGCGTTTTGCCCAACACGCGTTCAACCTCGGCGCTCGGGTACGACACCGCTTCTTGTCCGGCGCGCCGGCGCAGGTACGGATGCACCATGCCGCCCTGAATCGGCCCCGGGCGCACAATCGCCACTTCGATAACAAGGTCGTAGTAACAGCGCGGCTTCAGCCGCGGCGACATCGCCATCTGTGCGCGGCTCTCGACCTGAAACACACCGATTGTGTCCGCTTTGCAGATCATGTCGTACACGCTTGGGTCTTCCGGCGGGATCGTCGCGAGTGTGAGCGCGCGACCATGATGTTTTTCGATGAGATCGAGGCATTTGCGGATGCACGTGAGCATGCCGAGGCCGAGGCAGTCCACCTTGAGCATCCCCAGCGCATCGATGTCGTCCTTGTCCCATTCGATGACGGTGCGGTCCGCCATGGCCGCGTTCTCGATGGGCACAAGGCGCGAGAGCGGCGTCTGCGTCATCACCATGCCGCCGACATGTTGCGAGAGGTGGCGCGGGAAGCCGCGAATTTCTTCGGCGAGTTCGGCGACTTGCCGAATGGTCGGATCATCAGGATTGAGGCCGAGTTCGCGCAGGCGCTTGCCGTCAGCGACGCCGTTGTCCCACCAATCAAGACTCTTGGCGAGGCGGTCCACGCAATCCAGGGAAAGACCGAACGCTTTGCCGACTTCACGAATGGCGCTGCGCCCGCGATAGGAAATCACTTCGGCGGTGAGGGCGGCGCGATGGCGGCCGTACTTCGTGTAGACGTACTGAAGCACTTCTTCGCGGCGTTCGTGTTCGAAATCAATATCGATGTCGGGCGGCTCGTTGCGCTCGCGGCTGATGAAGCGCTCGAAGAGCAGACTAATGCGATCAGGATCAACACTGGTGACACCGAGGCAGAAACACACGGCGGAGTTCGCCGCGGCCCCGCGCCCCTGGCAGAGGATGCCGCGCGAGCGCGCATAGCGCACGAGGTCATGGCAAGTCAGGAAGTACGGCGCATAGGCGAGTTCATCGATGAGCGCGAGTTCGTGATTGATCTGATGGCGCACCTTTTCAGGAAGGCCGTCGGGGTAGCGATCTTTCGCGCCGGCCCATGTGAGGTCCGCGAGGTGGCTGATGGGTGTGGCGCCCGGCGGGACGATCTCGTGCGGGTATTCGTAGCGGAGCTGATCGAGGCTGAAACCGGCGCAGCGCTGGGCGATTTCGACCGTGCGCGCGATGGCGTCGGGGCAAGCCGCGAAGAGTCGGCGCATCTCATCGGGAGTTTTCAGATGACGCTCGGCATTGGCGAGCAGGCGATACCCGGCCTGGTCAAGCGAGCAGCCGTGGCGGATGCATGTGAGCACATCCTGCAAGCGGCGGCGCTGCGCTATGTGGCAATGCACATCGTTCGTTGCGACGAGGGGGATGGCGACGTGTTCGGAGAGTGCGTGCAATCGTTCCAGACGATCGGCGTCGTCAGCGCTGTACGTGACGCTTGCGGCGAGGGACAGGCGGTCGTTGTTGAAGACGTGGCCCAAGCCGCGGGCGATTTCGATAAAGGATTCGTCGATGATGGCGGGAGGGATCAGCGCCGCGATCAGTCCGCCGCTGTGGTCGATCACGTCGTGCAGCGACAGGACGCATTCGCCCTTGGGCGCACGACGCTTGCCGAGTGTGAGCAGTTCGCACAAACGTCCGTACGCATCGAGATCCGTCGGGTAGACGAGCATTGATACGCCCGGCGGATCAGTCAGCTCCAGTCGCGAGCCGACGATGAATTGCATCCCGCAGTCTTTGGCTGCGACGTGGGCGCGCACCACGCCCGCGAGTGTGTTGCGATCCGTGACGGCAATGGCGGCGTGTCCGAGCTGCGCCGCTTGTCGAACCATCTCATCCGGGTGGCTGGCGCCGGTGAGGAATGTGAAGTTGCTCGTGACCTGCAACTCCGCGTAGCCGGGGCCATGTCGCGGCGGCGGAAGAATCGCATCACTTGAGCGCGGCGTCGTCCACGGGTGCGCACGGGCTTTGGGGGTTGGCGGCTCGGGCATGATTCACGCCCATTCCCCGTGCAGGAACCAGCGCCCGTCGCCGCGCCGGCGATACACCCACAGCCAGCGTCCTTCTTCGAGTTGCGCGCGGTAGTAGTCGCGCTCCGGCTCATCGCAGCGCCACCATTCGGCGCCGATGCGCTCCGGACCGATGGAGAGACGCACGCGCTGCGAACCGTCGCGCCCGCGCAGGATCATCAGCGGGCCTTCCGGCGTCATGAGCGCGGCGTCGATGGGACGCGGGCGATCGAACAGTCGCGAAGGGCGCGGCGCCTCCGGCAGCGCGGCACTGTCGGGCGGGCGGTGCGCTTCATCAGCTCGTGTCAGAACGAAGGCGCGCTCGGGCAGGTGTGATTCGTGTGCGCTGATTCGCAGGACGCATTCCTCACCAACGCGGCTGGCGAGCGTGTCGATCAGCGCGCCGAGTTCGGCGGAGGCTTCGCTGCGGGCGCGCTCCGTCCATTGCGTGCGCTGTTCGTGCGCGATGCGGGCGACGCTGCCCGCCGTCAGACGCACGCCTTCGACGCCGAAACCGAGGTGCGCGGATTCAATCTTCGGCTCGATGAGCGACCACAAATGCGCGGCGTCGCGGCTCGGGCGGCTGAGGCGTGCGGTGAGCTTCTCCGGCGGCAGGTCCGAGCGGTAGAGCGTGACGAGCAGGCGGCGCGTTCCGCTCTGCCGGCGCAAAAGTTCGCCGCAGAGCATGTCGAGCAGATCGCGGACTGTCAGTGTGATCGCTTCGAGGCGGTCGGTGGGGCCGTCGAAGGCGCGTTCGGCGCGCACGGGCGGGGCGGGGCGCACGGGAACGATGGATTCCATCGCGCTGCCGAAGACTTGGTCCAGCCGCAAGAGAACCGAAGCGCCGAAGCGAGCAGGAACGGTCGTGCGCGGCAGAGCGCACACATCACCGACGGTTTCAATCCCGACGTCGCGCATTGCGACGATGATGTTGTTCTCGAGGCGCAGCGCTTCGATGGGCAGTGAAGCCAGCGCATCACGCACTTCACCTTCATGAACAATCACGCCGTTCGAAGCGCCATGCCGCGCCAGCCCCCACGCGCTCGCAAACGTCGGCGCCAGCGCCAAGCGGTGCGGCAGGTCCAGACCATGAACCGCGTCGCGCACTGCCTCGATCAGTCGCTCCTCGCCGCCGTACATCGCGGCGCAACCGGAGACGTCCATGAGCAGACCGTCCGGCGGGTCGGGCGCGACGCGCGGCGCCAGGCGCGTCGCCCACACTGCCAGCCGCTTCAAAGCCCGCTCATCACGAACGGGATCATGCGCTTCAACATGAACATCCGGCGGCGCCAGAGCCCGCGCGTGCGCCATCGTCATGCCGAGCCGCACGCCAGCCCGCGCGCACACCGGACAGCGAGCCGCGACCAATTCACGCTGACCGTCGCGTATTGAGAGCATGATGGCGCTTGGTTTCCGCGGCGCCATCCGCTTCCGCGTCAGGTCGATCGGCCAGGTTGGAAGGAACAACGAGATGGCCCGCATCGGTCAACTCCACCGTCCAGCGCCGCGGCGTCTGCACGTTCAATTCGCCTCCTTTGCATCGCACACACTCCACATTCCATCGCGGAGCGAACCGGTCCGACGGCGCAGGCGACACACGCCAGCGCGTCATCGCCGCCGAGCCTTTGGCGATGTCCGTCGGTGGGCGCGCGAGCACACCCAGCGCGCCATTCGACTCGGCAGCAAGCTGCAAACGGCGCGTCGCCGTGTGCGCGAGGCGCGAGCCATCGGCGACGACAGCCGCGACGGCGCCGGAGCGCAACGCCAGATCAATCGCCCACACGCGCTCGGCGTCATTTGATGGATCGATGAACAGCGACCGGCGCATCAGGGCGCGATCGCCACTGGTGACGAGCGCCGTTCCGTACGGCCAGACGGATCGCCCGATCCAGCACACGATGCGTGCATCGTCATTGGCGCTGATCGCCCGCCGCGCCAGGTGCGCGAGGATCAGCAAAGGCGCCGACCACGATCGATCCCCGCGCGCCTCCGCCGTCCATTCATGGATCGCGCCGAGACGCAGCCCGCCATCGGGAAGCGCGTCGTCAATCTCTCTCCACCCCGTCCCCAGCGCGGCGGCGCCACCATCCGCTCGCCCGCTTTCGATGCAACTGATCCGCTCGCGAAGGTCGCTCAGAGACGGAGCGGGCTGAGGCCGCGGGACACATTGGGCGGCACGTGTTCGCATTTTGTTAGGGTATCGGTCGGGTCCAAATGATCAAGCGGAGAACCTTCAAATTGGCTGTTTTCCTTCTCCGGTCGTGTCCTGCGCGGCCCTACCCTCCTGCACGCCAGACGCAACGAATGGAGGGGCATGAACGCACGAATCATCGCACTCGGACTCGCTCTCGGCTGCGGCATCGGAGTCGCCCTGGGCTCGGCCATCGGCGCCGCGACGGGAAACGTCGGCCTCGGAGTCTCACTTGGCATTTCCCTCGGCGCGGGGCTCGGCCTTTGCCTCGGCGCGACGATCGCCGTCTTCATGCAACCCGCCGCCAAAGGAATCTGCCCGCATTGCGGCTATTCCACCAAAGGCCTGCCATCGAAAATCTGCCCGGAGTGTGGCGCCGACACCACTGCCGCGCCGCCACCTGAAGAGTCAGCACACAACGACGCAACGACAGATTCACCGTCACCCAAAGAGTGAATCCGGCTCAGGCTCGACAGGTTCAAGGCAGGCTGCGTCATCGTTCTTTGGAGAGTTGATGCGCGTGCCGATCGGTTGCGCCGTCATCTCGTCCGCATCGAACGGGCGCAGCAGATGTTGCAAGTCATCGAGATCCGCCAGGGGATCGAGCCACGCGTCGTACTGATTCCGCGGCAGGATCACCGGCATCCGATCATGAATCGGCGCGACGAGACCATTCGGTTCGGTCGTCAGAATTGCGTACGTTTCAATGTCACCCCATCGCTCCCAGATGCCCGCAAAGCAAAACGGATCGCCGCTGTTCAGCAGAATGTGGAACGGCTGTTTGCGCCCGCGCCCCGGTTTCTTTTGCCATTCAATAAAACCCGTCGCCGGCACGAGGCAGCGCCGCTCGCGAAAAGCATTGCGGAATGACCGTTTTTCGTTCACCGTCTCCGAGCGCGCGTTGATCATCCCCATCCCATCGCGCGAGAACGACGGAATAAGCCCCCAGCGCAGCATGATGAACTCGCGTTCACCGTCAGTGTCGAGCCGCACCACCGGCGCTGATTGTGAGGGTGCGACATTAAACCGCGGCGCAAACTCCCCCGGCGCGATCAAACCAAAGATCGCCGCGAGCTCTTCCGCTTCGACAATGAGGGCATATCGACCGCACATGCTGAGACATCATAGTTGTTGGATCCCAGGCGCCGCGGAGGCGCAGCACAATCAGGCGAGCGAACATCATGCGTCAGTGAGTTGTGTGCGTGCACGCGTGCCGACCTCTCGTCTGCGGTCGCCTCGCTCTCGAAGCGTTCGCCCGCGTCCACAGCGAAGGGCCCGTCGGCGGCGAGACGATCAAAATTGGCCTCACAACACTCGTCTGGAGGATGTTCGGGCGTGTTGGCGGCGCCGGGTGTGACGTGTTTCTCGTCCATAAGATGCGGCTCCGGGGAGGAGGGGCCACTTCTCTCTTTGCGCGGGGCGCCACAAGTATTGCAGTTCTGAAATCTCGAAATGCGAAAAATCAAAGTCTCGTCGTCTGTTGGTGAATTCTCTATTGATGATTCGTGGATTCGCGCTTCCCTAAGAACGCCGATCGGCTAAATTTGCGTTGTAAAAAGGCTGGGGCTGCTGCCCTACGACGACGCGCTGGAGTTCACAGGCATGAAACGAAGAATCGATTCTGGAATCAAGACCTGGACACTTTGGAGCCTTGTGGCTCTCGTTCTATTCCCGTTGCCTGCCACGACCGCCAACGGCGCGCCGATGTTCGAGAGTGAACTGATCGATATTGGGAGTCCCACCGAATCAATGGCGGCGGGAGACATCAATGGCGACGGTCTCATTGATTTGGTCGCGGCGCCCGCACAGCCAAACCAATTTTCAACACCCCACATCTTGCTCATGTTTGCCGATCCGAACGCGCAGCAGGGCTATGTTTCTGTTCAGTTTGAGTTGGAGTTTGAACAACGTCTCGTCAAACTCGTCGATGTTGATCTGGATAATGACCTTGATCTCATTGTCGCCGGCCATAGCAATGGCGACCCAGACAATCATGAGGTCCAGGTCTTCTTCAATGACGCCTTTGGCAACTTCACCATTGAGCAGACTTTTGACTTCACCAACCCTCCGCAGTTTGTGGAACTCAAAGATGTCAACTACGACAATTGGCCGGACATGGTGTTGCTGTTTGGCAGCGCCGTCGGTGTCTCGCTCAATCAGGGCGACGGTCACTTTGGCCCAACTACGCTCGAAACGGGTTCAACCTCATTCATGAGCTGGATGGAGGTAGCTGATATTAATGGCGACGGGTTGCAGGATGTTGTGTTTGCTGATTTTGGCGACCAACGAGTTCTCTATGTTTCGATTGCGCTCGATGGGCTTTCACTCTCGCCAATTTCCAGTATCGAGGTCGGCGTCGTTGACATTCGCGGCATGACGACCGTCGACGTGAACGGCGATGGCGTTTACGAGATTCCAGTCATCATTGATGGCCCGCTGCAAAACCAGAGCACGCTCAGGATTGTGACGCACCCGATCAATACAGCGTTTCTGCCGCAACCGGACTTCACAGTCAATGAGTATCTCAACCAGATCTCCGCGGCCAATATCAATAACGACGGCAAGATTGATCTTGTCGCTGATGGTGAATTTTCGAATTTCTATTTCCCTGGCGCTGCGATTGGATTCGATCCGCCAATCCCTGCCACTGCAAGCGCGCTTTTTACAAGATTTATCACGACCGATCTCAATGGTGATCTGCACACAGACCTCGTGTGTTTTCGACATTTTGGCACCAACTCAGCCATCATGATCGCGTACGGATGTGGCGACGGCGGGTTTTCCTCGCGGCCTCCGCAATACGTTTTCGAAACCACCGCATTTGCATACGGCGATGTGGATGGCGAAGGCGTGCCCGACTTCATCACAACCGATGCCCAAAGCCTGAAAATTCACCTGGCCGTCGATGGTGAATATCAAACCCCAGTCCCGCTCGACGTGGATGGGCACCGAATTGCCCATGTCACCGATATGGATCTCGACGGCATTCCTGACATCGTCACCACCGGCAGCGCCGGGGCCATTTCCATTCATTACGGCCAAGGCGGAATGCAATTCACAACAGTTGTGCTTCCCGCTGATCTGAGTGTTTCGCTCTTTGACGCAGAATCCGTTGACGTGGACGACGATGGCATCCTGGATATCGTGGTCGCGTCGCGCACCAACATCGTCGCCATCCGACGAGGACTCGGCAATCGAACTTTTGGACCGTCAGAACTTCTTGATCTCACTTTCTTGCCGCCAAATACAACGCTCACCGGCATTGGTGTCGGCGAGGGCACAGGCGATGGCTTGGTCGACATTTTTGTGACGACGCAGAATCAGTTCAGTGATCGCTCTGTCCTTGTCATGGCCGAGAATGATGGCGCCGGTCAGTTCCATGACATATTTCAGCATTTGTGCGGCGGCCCCCTGACATCTCTGCTGGTGGAGGATCTTGATCAAGACGACCTGATCGACATCGCGGTGGGCGCAGGACTTGATGATTCCCTGACGGTGCTGTGGTCCGAACCGGGTGAGGGTTTGCGCGGCCCGCAATACCTCCCGACGCCACCGGATTCGATGGCTGAACCTGAATGGATGTGTGCCGGCGACCTCAACCAGGACGGGCATGTTGACATTGTGATTGCACTGGAGTCATCGACTCTTGATGTATGGATGAATGACGGGCGCGGTCGATTCAAGCAAACTGAATCGTTCATCTTTGCACAGCAATACTGGCGGACACAAACCATGCAGTTGGTGGACGTCACTGGCGATGACATAATCGATGTGGTCATCGGTTTTGGTGATGGGGACATCGTCACAGTTGCCGAAGGCGCCGGCGATGGAACCATTGCCTCCATCATCGAATTGCCGTTGCCGCAGAACAATACTCGCCATTCACTCACTGCGAACTGGGATGACGATCCGGAGGATGAGGTCTTCCTGATTGACGGCGGCGACTTGCTGCTCGTCGACTTTGATCAAACGCTGATGACGCCAGTGATTCGATCGCTTGATGCGTTGAGGGCGGCGCTCTTGCCGTACGGGCCAATCGAATACAACGCCACCGTCGCCATCGACGCCAATGGCGATGGCCTTATGGATCTGACTTTTCTTCCAAACACAACCTCGACGCCGATGGTCACCGTGCTTCATGACGGCGCCGGACTTTCAGAGCACCTCATTATCGAATCACCCGGCGCGCCGCTCCGTCTACGAACCATCGTGGCGGGCGATCTCAATCAAGACGGCGCCGCTGACATTCTTGGATTCAACATTGACACGTCAACCGACGGCCCCGACACCATGTACCCGTTGTTCGGAGACAACAGCGGCGCCTTTGTCGGATCTCTGGAGCATGCGACGGCCTTAGGCAACGTCATTCCGCCAACGATGCACGACTCCAAACTCGCTGATATGAATGGTGATGGCCATCTCGATCTCATCTCCATCATGCGTGAACGAAACATTGGCGTCTGGAATGGTCGAGGCAATGGCGCTTTTGAGCCTGGTCATTTCTTCGAGACGGCCTTGCCAAAAGAGCTCATTGTTGACATTGCCGATTTTAATTCCGATGGCCGGCTCGACGTGGCTCCAATCGTTCGATCCAGCAACGTGCGCATTGGAGTCGAAGTCCATTTTGGAACATCTGGAGATCAGTTTGGTGTCCTCTTTGACGGCGCGTTCGGTGACTATCCATCCGGCATCGGTGTGGTTGACACCAAACCAAGTGGGCCGCCCAGTCTCGCGGTCAGCTTGCGCAATGAGGCTCGTGTCGCCATTGTGGAACTCAATAAGGACCGGACGTTCGGAGTCCGGCGCGAATCCGCTGTTGGACGCGAGCCTGCGTTCGTAGCGACCGGAGACATCGACCAAGACGGAGATCGTGATTTGACCATCGGCATGACGGGCGCCGTCGTCGGCCATGGTGTGCTCGATGAATTGTTTACGCTCATCAAGAATCACCGGGATGGGTCGCTTCCCGGCGACCTCGACATGACCGGTTTGGTTGATGGCGGCGACCTCGCGATCCTGCTCGCCCAATGGGGCAGCGACGGCCCTGCGGACTTCAACAACGATGGCTTTGTCAATGGCGACGATCTGGCCCAGTTGCTGAGTGTGTGGGGGGCGAAATCGAACGCGTCAACGCCGTGCGATTGAGCGGCTCAAGAGGTCATCGGCTCTGTATCTCGTCGCGACGGTTTATCTCCTTCGCCGAACTGACCTGCCCCCACGTCTTGTGCCAAGGTCTATGTTAGATCATCGATGTCATTGATTGCCCGTTGAGACGGCGCTAGCGCCGTGGCGAGCATCTCAGAAGGCTTGCCTTAGGCAACGGCGCAGGTGTCTGATGGCCTCAGGGATTGTGTGGCTGAATCGTGTCGTCGTGGGCCCGCCGCTGCTCGATAATCACCCTCGCTCCTTTCAGCGTGCATATGACTTCCCCATTCAAGAGTTCATCGCACTGCTTCCCGTTGAGACTCGCGAGCCACCTGTTCACCTGCGGCGGGCCGGGCTCGATAAATAGTGTCGTCACGGCCACCCGATTCAACCATTCGCGCACGACACGGATCGATCGAGCAGCACGACCGTCGCCGCTCCATTTGAAGAGCTATTCCGCTCTGGAAACCGTCCCGGTCCAATATGTCTGTCCAATTCTCGAATCAGCCCCTCCCAAGGCAGAGATTTTCCTCTTGCAGCTCCTTCGTCGATGCCATAACTTTGGATCGCAGAGATCGGTTTGAAGCGACTGGCGTTTGGGGCGGCACACCTCAAATGGCAGGGAATTGAGAGGAGTCGTCGAGAATGCTCACCTTTTGTTTGGGTCGAGGGCTCATAGCCTTGGGCTTCGCCCTGTCTGTGTGCGCCATCGACGCCTCAGGCCAGGTCAATGTGAACAGTGGCGAAACGCTCACGGAGTCGGACCTGCTGGCAGGCGAGTTCAATGGACAGATGTTCTCGTTGGGCGCCGAGACAGTATTCAACGTTCAATCAAATGGGATGTTGGCGCCGCTTGGATTTGAGCCTGACTCATTTCCGACCTTGGATGGTGATGAACAATACTTTGATTTCAACGCGAGTGTCATTGACGTCAAGACCTTTGGAAAGATCAGATCTTCGTCGTCGGCGCCGACGTTGTTGCGCAATGCCACGATCAATCTGTCACTGCTTGGCCAAATCGAAGACTATGCGTTTCTCAGCGGTGGAACACTGAACATAAATGGTGGCTTCACCGGCGAGCGCATCCGTGTTCTTGAAGGGAGCACGCTCAATCTCATTGAAGGGTCCATTGGATTTGACATCACCGTAATGGACAGTCTTGTCACAATATCAGGCGGGACAATCGATGCGGGGTTCGGCGCCGCGCACAGCAGTGTCAATATGATCGAGGGATCGATTGGGATTTTCGGCGACCTCTACGGCGGCAGCACGATGGTCATGTCCGGTGGATCAATTGGCCAATTGTTCCGCATAACCGATTCAACATTCTCAATGACTGGTGGCGTCCTTGCAGATCGATTCCAAGCCGATGAAGGGAGTCTCGTCACGATTCAATCCGGCGTGATCGGTGACGAGTTCACGACCCGGGCCGGGAGTCACGTGCAGGTATTTGGTGGTCGATTTGGCGAAGAGTTTGAAACGCACGATGGCGGAATCTCCGACATCTCAGGTGGATCATTCAGCAATTTTTTTCGTGCGTGGGGCGGGAGCACGGTCAATATTGCCGGCGGTTCATTTGGAGGCGAGATTCAGCTCGACTCCGGCAGCGACGTGCGCTTGATTGGACAAGATTTCAAGATTGATGGGTCGGCTCTTTCCGGTCTCGACTCTTTCGGCGATCAGTTGGCGTTTGACCTGCCTGAGGGCTCCACTTTCACTGGATTGCTCTCCGACGGAACACCGTTCGCTTTTTCATCCGCTGATCTTGACCTCATTGCCAATGGTGTCGTGACGCTCGAAGTCGCCGGATCACTTGATCCGGTCCCGTCAATGATTGTTGCGTCGATCGATCCGGTGCCTTTGGGCGTTCGATCAGGTCAAACCATAATCGTTGATGCAGGCAGCGTGATTCCGGACCATTTCAACGCGGGCGAAGGAAGCGTCGTTGAAATCATGGATCAGAGCGTTGTCGGTGCGAACTTTGAAGCCGCGGGTGCGCAAGTCACCATCAGTGGTGGGCAAATCGCGAACGATTTTGATGCGTTCTATGGCGCTGACGTTCTAATCACGGGGGGCGTGATCGGTCATCGTTTTGATGCGCACAAAGGCAGTTTGGTGACAATCTCTGGCGGAGAGGTCAAGACATTATTCCAAGCGCATCCCGACAGTCATGTGATCCTCTCTGGTGGAACAATCGGCGACGACTTTGTCGCGCATGGCGGCAGCGTTGTCGATGTTACTGGAGGCGTCATTGGAGATAGCTCGGACGCCCTCGCTGGCAGCGTGATCACAATTTCCGATGGCGGCATTGGGAATCAATTTCGCGCCTATGAAGGAAGCGTTGTCACACTCACCGGTGGCTTTATCGGGCAGTCATTTCAGGCAATGCCCGGCAGCAACGTAATGATTTCAGGCGGTCAGGTTTACGATCACTTTAGAGCGCACGAAAACAGCGTCGTCACGATTTCCGACGGAATCGTCGGCGATGACTTTGAGAGTCTTTCGAAGAGCTCCGTCACTGTGACAGGCGGCGAGATTGGCGATTTTTTCCGTGCCCATGAAGGAAGCCATGTCGAAATCGCGGGCGGGACGTTTGGGCGGAGCTTTCGCGCACTTCTTGGAAGCAATGTGACGATTTCTGGTGGATCGTTCGACGAAGGCTTTGTGGGCATTAATTCGAGCGAAATCGCCATTTCAGGCGGAAGCTACGGCGATTTCTTCAATGTGGCGTCCGGCGCCGCATTGACGCTGTCCGGTGCGGATTTCAAACTTGATGGCGTCGCACTGGCGAGCGATCTGCAGCGACGTCGAGTGTTCAATTTCGATCTTCCGGAGGGCAGAACGCTCACAGGAACATTTCTCGACGGGACGCCCTTCGCGTTCTCATCGGCGGATCATGACACGATCGCCGACGGGGTTCTGACGCTCCAGATCGGGACGCTGCCCCCGGTTTCGAATCAAACTTTTGTCGCTTCCATCGATCCACTCCCTCTGGGCATTCGTGATGGCCAGTCGCTGATCGTCGATGATGGCGGTGTCGTCAACGACAACTTCAACGCTGGCGCTGGAAGCATTGTTGAGGTTCACAACGGCGGCATTGTCGGCGTCAATCTGGAATCCGCCGGCGCCCAGATCGAGATCTTCGGTGGCGATGTTGGTGAAGGATTCGACGCGTTTGCGGGCAGCACCGTGCTGATGTCTGACGGCGTGATCGGTCGCGAGTTTGAGGCTCACGCTGGGAGCCAAGTGCACATTTCTGGCGGCTATGTTGGGCGCGATGCGCGGGCGCTTGGCGGAAGCGAGATATTAGTTTCCGGCGGCGCCATTGATCGAGACTTTGTGGCGCACTCCGGCAGCATGGTGACGCTCACCGGCGGCGAGATCCGCCGCAACTTCGAGGCATTGAACGCGATCATCAACATTTCCGGCGGTGAGCTTGGCGACGATGCCGAAGCGCGGCAAGGAAGTCAATTCTATATCTCGGGCGGTGTCGTTGGACGCGAACTGCGTGTGTTTGACGGCAGTGTCGTGAACATCACTGGCGGCGATATTGGAAACGAACTGCAGGCGCTTTCCGGCAGCACGGTGAACGTTCATGGTGGGACCATCAACGGCAGTTTCAAGGCGCTGAGCGGGAGCCAAGTTCAAGTTACAGGGGGCTCGATCGGCTCTTTCTTCTCTGCAGGCAATGGAAGCCAGGTCGACCTCACTGGCGGCGTTTTTGGGCGTCACTTTGAAGTCAGCGCCGGCGCCATCGTGAACACAACGGGCGGTGAATTTGAACTCAATGGGGCGTCCATCAGTGACCTCACGAGTGGGCTACCAATAGGCTCGATCCTGACAGGAACGCTCGCGGACGGCTCCGTGTTTATTTTCAGTTCGGATGGTGAGGATTCCATCGCGGCAGGTGCGCTCTCGCTGACAACGGTGGCGTTGACCCCTCCGGATCTCACGCCGCAGCTTATTACGACCGGCGAAGGCCCATTTGGCGGATTGCGTCAAGGACAAAGCCTCACGATCTCCGGCGATGCGTCGCTGCACAATGACTTCGCAGTGGTCAACGCAACGTTGAACGTTCACGGCGGCTCGATCGGCGATGGTCTTGAGGGCGCATCAAGTGTGTTCGCCATGACCGGCGGACTGGTGGGCGAGAAGTTTCGTATTCATCGAGGCAGCGAACTGCACGTCTCTGGCGGCAATATTGGTCATGATCTCGGCATTTTCAGCGGCAGCACACTGACCGTATCAGGTGGGTCGATTGGAATTGGGACGGACGTCGCCGGCGAAAGTGTTGTGTCTCTCCATGATGGAACGATTGGTGATCACTTAACGGTGTTCGACAACTCGACGGTCAATGTTCACGGTGGCGCCATCGGTGACGACCTGTATGCCTACGGAGGCGCTGTGATCAATATTCTTGGTGGTTCGATTGAACACTCCGCCAGCATTGGCCACGGTGGTGAACTCAACGTCAGCAGCGGGTCTGTCGGCAACGGGCTTGGCCTGTACGGTCAATCAACACTCAATGTGTCAGGCGGAACGATTGGTGATTTCATTGAGTTTGACGAATACAGCGTCGCCAACATTTCCGGCGGCTCAATCGGTGATCGAATTTACGCCGTCAGTGGCAGCGAGATCAATCTGACGGTGCTCGAACTCTTGATCGATAGCGACTTCATCAGCCTCACTCCGGGTGAGTCGATCCTTATCGACCAGCGCGGCGGCGCGCTCTTGGAAGCGACGCTCCTCGACGGATCGTATTTCGATTTCAACTTGAATGAGTTCTTTGTCTCTGGTCAGGACTTCCTTCATTCAGGAGCGACATTGACGGCGGCTCTTATCCCGACGCCGGGCAGCGCCATCGCATTTCTTCTCGCTGGTGGGCTAGCACTTCGCCGGCGCACTCGATGTTGATTGAACGCCGGTTGTGAATTGGGATTCGCCTTTGCGGAAGCGAAGGGCAGCTGGCGCCGCGAGAATGTTCGCTGCAATCCAGATTTCTTTGACTCATGTGCACCAGCTTATCACGCGAAAGCGATCGAATATACAGATGGAATCACGATGACTTTTTCGTATGGCTGCCCGCGCGTGCAATCGCGTGAAGTGATTGATCTCTTCGCAGCATCAAGGATTGCAATGAAGCCGGTGCTCGATCTGGTTTCGGGCAATTGATCGGGACAAAACGTGATTGC
This sequence comes from Phycisphaerales bacterium, assembly GCA_029260345.1. GTDB lineage: Bacteria > Planctomycetota > Phycisphaerae > Phycisphaerales > UBA1924 > OFTM186. The sequence continues at coordinate 134,007 of JAJDDK010000008.1, forward strand.
TTGACCCGACACAAAACATTGAGAATGCCGCTTTCGCGACAAAGCGGCACTTTGAATGCCTCGTCGAGTTGAACTCCAGTGACTTCGTCTGCAGCGTCATAGCGGCGTGCCCGATCTCTTTGACGCGGGCGCCAGGACATGGACGATGATGCTCCGCAGCTCGATCCGCTTGAGTGTATCTCTTCGCCAGTTGATATGAAGCTGCAGGCTCACGACAGATATACTTGAACCATGCGAGCACGGGAACTCAGGCCTGAGTTGATGGATGACCCTGCTATCAATCCTGAAGTTCATAGACATGCACTGCAGGGGCTCGCAAGGCTCAACAAATTATCCTTCGCCTCTTATCCGCTTCTTCGCGCGCTCACATCCCGCCTTTCCCCCCGCCCGATTGAAATCCTCGATGTGGCGACGGGGAGTGGAGACGTTGCGCTTGCGTTCGCTCGGGCCGCAATTCATTGCGGGTATAGATGCACAATCACGCTCACGGACATCAGTCCGCTGGCACTTAGCGAAGCTCAAGGACGATTCACCCGTGCGGGAATCGAATCGCGTGTCCTTCAGTTAGACGCCACATGTGATCCCTTGCCAGAGGCGGACATAACGCTTTGCAGCTTGTTTTTGCATCACCTTGATGAACGAGCAACAACCAGTTTGCTGGCGTCTATGGCTGAATCTGCTCGCATTCTCGCGATGGCGAATGATCTTCGTCGCACCGTCTTTGGCAACATCCTGGCTCGAACGGCGCCACGACTCGTTACGACTTCTCGAGTCGTTCACACGGATGCACTTCGTTCGGCCCGTGCTGCGTTTACACGAATGGAACTTGCCGACCTCGCTCACAAAGCAGGGCTTGGGAATGTCGAAATCAAACGAGTGCCACCATCACGAATGCTCTTGATCTGGGAACGCCCATGAGGAGCCATTTACCGTCGAAGAAGTATGACGCTGTGGTTATTGGGGCTGGTCCCGCAGGGTCATTTGCTGCTCGAAATCTTGCACTGCGCGGCTGGCGCACACTCTTGCTTGAGGCCGACGAGTTCCCCCGATGGAAAGTATGCGGCGCCTGCCTAGGGAGTTCCGGCGCCAAGATTTTAGATGATGCGGGTCTTGGAGGGATGCTCGATCGGCTTGGCGCCATCCACCTGAGCAGGACAGAAGTGTGTTGCCATGGACGCACCACTCAGATCGATGGTTGTGGCATACGAGTTATCTCGCGATCCGCACTTGATTATGCCCTGTCAAATGAAGCCGTAAAGGCAGGGGCTGAATTGAGATACAAGGCAATCGCTCGAGTCGTCGATGCAGGCAATCACGATCGCTTGGCGAAGGTGAAGTGGATCGAACACGGTGAAATGCACGAGGTGATCGCAGAGTCCGTCATCGTTGCATGCGGGCTCAATACCAGCCGCGCTGGTGTTGCTACGTCAGGTCGAGCCACAAAGCATTCACTCATGGGGCTGGGAACAACTACAGACGAACTACCCGATTGGCTTCCCAAGGGTACGCTCAGAATGGTGTTCGCCCGCTATGGGTATGTCGGTTGTGTTCAGACTGAGAGAGGTGGAACAGTTTGGGCAGCCGCAGTCCAGCCAGGATTCCTGAGAAGCATTGCGTCGCCCCACGAGGCCTGCCGGAGAATACTCGTTCATGCGCGCGTTGAAGCGGGTGCGCTCCCGACCGTTGGTTGGCGTGGCACTCCTTGCCTGACTCGAAGTCTCAACCCAGGTGAGGGGCGCATCGTTCGTGTGGGCGACGCCGCAGGATACGTTGAACCTGTCACCGGCGAGGGCATCTCTTGGGCGCTGGAGAGTGGGTCTCTCGCATCACACGTGATTGACCAAGCGCTCGTTGGGAATCGAGGCGACATCGCAGAGCAATGGGCACAGGTACTGAAACGTGCTCTTCGCGTGAAGCGATTCAGATGTGCTCTCACAGCGAAAGCAGTCCGGCGACCAGTCGTGACGCACCTTTTCAATGCACTAATGGCACGAAACCCAGCGCTCGGCCAAGCCACTCTGCGTAAGCTCATCGGCGCACGCTCGCTCGGCGAGAGGACGGCGAGATGACGAGGATACGATCGATCTCCAGTGCCTCGCCCCCATACAGCCTGTCACAACACGACGCTGCGGAGATAGCAGCACGACTCATGCGCGCCGATAGCAGGCGTGCTAGTGCGCTCAAACGCTTCTACGGCGCCAGTGGTGTGGACGTGCACTGGACATCCATTGATGAAAGCCAAACCGATACAGCGCTCTACGCCCCCGGGACCAAGGAGGCGCCCTTTGGACCAACCACTGCAAAGAGACTTGATGCGTACAACCGCCTTGCCCCACCGTTGGCAATTCGGTCAAGTCTTGATGCGCTCGAGCGAGCGCACATTCAAGCCAAGCAGATTACACATCTTGTCACCGCGTCATGCACCGGATTTAGCGCGCCAGGTGTCGATGTCGCACTTGTCGAATCATTGGGCATGGATCCTACGGTCGCGCGCACGCACGTCGGCTTCATGGGTTGCCACGCGGCTATCAATGCGCTGCGCGTCGCGGATGCTCAGATCAACATGAAGTCCGACGCCATTGCTCTGGTGTGCTGCGTCGAACTCTGTTCTTTGCATTTCCAATACGCTCCTCGAAATGGTGGCGCAACAGCCAATGCTATTTTCAGCGACGGTGCTGCATCGTGTGTGCTGGCACATCAAGGCGAAGGTCCTCAACTCGCTGGTTTTGGTTCACATCTCTGGCCAGATACAACGGACAGCATGGGTTGGCGCATTGGCGACCATGGATTCGAGATGACATTGTCTCCAAGGGTGCCGAAGATTCTCGAGAGCAGTGTCCGTGATTGGATTGCTTCCTGGCTGCAATGCTCAGAAATGAAGATCGATGAAATTGAACAATGGATCATCCACCCAGGCGGCCCGAGGATTGTTGAGAGTGTCTTGCGATCATTAATGCTTGAACCAAATCGAGCACACGAAGCACGCGAATTGGCTACATGCGTGCTGCGTGACTACGGCAACATGTCATCGCCAACAGTGTTGAAAATGCTCGAATCCAAGCTTCATCATGGCCCCTTAGATGGTCCGACAGTTGTACTTGCCTTCGGCCCCGGGCTCACTGGCGAGGCTTTGCTCTTGATGCCCTGATAACTTCTCTTAGAGGCGCGGAAGCTCGCAAACTCGAACGCCTCTCGGGTATTGACGATTGACCTGCGCTGACCGGCGCCGCGTGCTGGGCACACACTCAAAGTCATGAGTGCTTTCTTCGACGAGGCATTCAATTCGGAATCTAGAACTCCAGACCTGAGCCTTAAGCTCTCGCCGCTCCTCTCTTGGCCAGTCTGGAAAGAGTCTTGAAGATTCCTTGATCATCGAGAGTGCCCTTTTCCACGCAAAGCGGCACTCTCGATTCCGAACCTGCCAACGGCCAGTTGCACCTGTCCCAAGCACGCCGTTCCGGTTTAGAGACACGGCCCCCAGTTCGCCAGCAGTGTCGCCAGGTCATCGCCATTTACGATGCCATCGCCATTGAAATCCGCCTCAATATCGTCCGTGCCCCACCTGGCGAGAAGCGTCGCGAGATCGTCACCGTTCACGAGAGCATTGGAGTCGAAATCGCTCTTGCAATTCGGAGGCAAGCCGCCGCCGGAGATTCGAAATGAACCGAAAAAGTAATCTTCAGCGACGAAGAATGGATCAGTGATGTCATCCGCAGACATTCCATACTGCACGGTGTCCCAGAGGTTTGCAAAAATTGGAGGCGCTTGTTCGAAATGCCCTGAAGTAAATGCCTCAACACCTCTCGCATTCAATGCAATCCCAAGGCCCTCTTTGACAAACGTTGTCAACGGGTCGTCCTCGCGGCCGGGATAAATGTTGACCCATGCTGCGGGTCTACCATCGATAGTTGGCAGCGCTCCATTTGCCAGCCGCGGGTCAATAATGGGAGGACTTGCGGCCAAGGACGACTGCGTTTTGACCCAAAGACTGGTTCCTTCAACACCAATTTCGTCAACCGTGACGATCATCATCATCGTGAACCATTCGTTCACCGGCGCTGGCAAGTCCGGATTGGGCGGCAACGCATAGAACGTGCCAACGCCAGCCCCAATCGGTAACCCCAGACTCACGAATCGATCGAGCACGCCATCTTTGTTTAGGAATGATGTCAAAGAGGGGCTTGTGAAATTGGTCCCGCCGAAGAACACGCGATGCAACACCATAGAGTTGCCGAAATCCACAGGACTCCAGAACAACCCTGTGCGCGCTTCACCCGACTGGGAGGAAAGATAGATCTCCTGCGCCACAACGATCGGCAATTCCGGGGTCGGGGCGATGGCGCCATGGTGATAGTTTCCAATCGAGGCGAATCCCGACAGAAAGCCCGATTGCCCTGTTTCACGTGCTGCGGCAAGAAAGTGGCTCACATCGGCGCCCGTCGTGGACTGCCCACCAGGAACGGAACCGCCGGCAGCCTGCATCACCGCTCCATTGGCGGCGCCAAACCATGGCGCACTGACCGATGACGTGTAAATGAAACCAAGTGGATTCAACTGCCCGACGATTGGCACGAGCGAGAACGGCACATTCGTGTAATTCGTCAATTGATAACTTGAATAGTCATCGATAAACGGAACACCTTCCTCGGATGCGTACGGAGCGGAATGGTCGCTACCGGAACCGCTGAGCGGTTGGATTGAATCCGCCAATCCGGGGTCTGCCAGACATGTCGCAGAAAGACCAAGCATTGCGGCAAACAGGACTACATCGAGATGTATATGAAGTGCGCCCATACATTCAATAATAGCCGGATCCATCGCTCTCAAAAGCGCAAAAGCGCCAATTTGCTGCGGCTAATCGACGAAACGAGAAATGCTGGATCAACTCGCGCCACATACGAATGGGACTTGCGTGGCCCAAATTGCCGTTGAGATTGCACTCGTTCATTCTCGATCTGCAAACGGCACAGAGTCAATCGCTCTGTATTACTTGATTGGCATTGCGCAATCGCCCCACGAGGCCAAACTCGCTTTCAACGATAAACGGCACTCTTCATGCTTCCGGCCCTTTGGCGTTCGTCGCGCCGTCGATGATGTCCTGGGGCATGGCCACGGCCCGGTAGATCATCTGCTCAGCGCAGACCTCGCAGTGCCGCTCGCCCTTGGCGACGCGCTCTTCCATCGCCTCTCGCTCTTCGATTGAGACGAGCCAGCGGATGGGACCGCCGCAGTGATGGCAACGCCCCTGCATGGTCTTTGATTCGAGGTCTCGGACGCGGCGCAGAAGGTTCATGCCGCCGAACTCCGGGCGCCGGGTGTGACGTGCTCTACGTCCATGAGATGCGGCTCCGGGGAGGAGGGGCCACTTCTCTATATTTGCGCGCCACAGCAAGAGTTTCGCATTCGAAGTTTCGGACTGCTCGATGTCGATCGCATCTCACCTGTTCACAAGTGCGTCCACATTCCGAAGAGAGCGCGAGAGTTCTCAAGCGCTTTGCGCGACCTGCGCTCTCTCGTTGTGAACACGTGATTGTCGTTCGCGGAGGCCTTTCAAGAGGAACCGAGTTCCAAGCTTGCGAAGGGCTATCAGTTGCGCGACTTCACCCGCGCACAAAAAACGCCCGAAGCAGATTCGCTTCGGGCGGGTAGCTCCCCGAGCAGGACTCGAACCTGCAACCTAGCGGTTAACAGCCGCTCGCTCTACCATTGAGCTATCGGGGAAAATGGGTTTTTCGCTCGTCCGGCGGACCGCGGGGTCCGTGGGCGAGAGGGGAAAAATAGCCGATCCTCGCTGACAATCAAGGCGCGCGGCGGAATCCGGATCGAATCCGCAGAACGGCGAATAAAACGCGGCGGCCTTCATTCCCCCGCTTAGATCGGCGCCTTGCCAGCCCATTGTTTCACCGTGGCGTGGTGAGGCGCCCATGCCCGCCACACGTCGGTCGCCCAAGCCAGCACTGCCTGCTCGTGTTCGGCCGGCGTCGCGGATAGGGTCACGTCCAATACGGTCAGCGCTCCGGCAAAGCTTGGCGGGGTAAGCCAGCGGAAGTCATCGGCTTGCCGCACGATGCCGGCGATGCGCCGGGTGGCGTATATCGGGTCCAGACCTTGCTCGAAGATCAAGTGCAGCGACACGAGGTGGACACACACCGATTGAATTGATCGGCGCGACTCGACGCCGGGGTGCTGCACGGCGTACGCATCGACGGTGAGGCGATGGCACGGCGGGTTGCGGAGTTCGTCATATTCGCGCGCAAGAACATCGCCATAGGCGCGCCAGCAGCCGGGCGAAGCGCCGATGTATGGGTGCGTTGGGCCGTCGATAGTGGGAACGATGGCGCCGCAGCCGGGGCACGGATGGAGAGACGTCGCGTCGTCCATTTCGAGAATGTAATGAATTAGGGGCGGCACAAGCCGTTATTGTTGTGGTGCTCAATTTCGCCAAGACACCATTGAGACAGGGGCCAAGGACATGAATACGCCCACTCGTTTGGAATCCGAGCGTTCAGCGCCAGTCGACTCGGACTCGTTTTCCCGGACGACGATGTACGTCACGCTCGGTGCGGCGGGCTTCATCCTTCTCGTCGGCGTCATCTTTGGCGGGCTCGCGATGAAGATTGTCGCGACCGTCATCGCCCTTGCGATTGCATATGGGTGGTGGCTCGGCTTTGCGCGGATCGGCGCTTTCGTCGGTGGTTTGTTGTTGGCGTTCCTTCTGGCGCCGCTGCTTGGCCGGGCGTTTGAAGGCGTGTTCATCGGGCTATTCGGCACATCAGGCATCGTGAATCGGCTGCTGAGCATCACGACGATTGGCGTTGTGATCATTGTCGCAGCCACAGTTGGCGGCTCCTTCGGGTTGAAGCGGCTTTTGCGCGGCAAGCCGCACTGGCGGAGGGTGGATCGTGTGCTCGGTGCGGCGTGCGGCGCCGTTGAGGGCGTTCTCATCTCACTCGCCATTCTTTGGGTTCCAATCGCCTTGCAACCGATCGCCGCGGCGCAGCTTGAGCAACCAACGGCAAGCGCTCAAACAATTCAATCAGACGACGGCGGGGCCACGGCGCAGGGCGCCCAACTCGCGGCCCGGCAGCGAACGCGAGCTTCATCCGCGAGCGCATCGAACGAACGATCCGCGTCCAATCCTCTCGCGGCACGGGTGGTGTGGTTCGCCAGCAAAGTGCGCGAAAGCGCGGTGGCCCGCGCGGTGTCGCCGCTTAATCCGATCGCGGACGCCGATGTCTTCACGATTGTGCAGGAATTTTCCGACATTGCCAACGATGAGATCGCCATGGAACTCTTCATGGATGACCCGGACGTGCAACGCGTTCGCGAACTGCCGAGCGTTCAGCGCGCCATGGATATTTTGCAGCAGGACAAGGAACTCATTGCTATGCTCAAAGATGATGGGCTGACGCGAGAAACGTTCCAGCGCATCGTGCGGAGTGACGCCGTGCTGCAGGCCCTGGACCAGACGAGCGTTGTTGACGATGTCTCGGATTCAATTGATTCAATCCGTGCGGCGGCGAAACGAGCGAGAGACCAGGTTGAACTTCTCGATAGCCCGTCAAATCCGGAGCGATCGATTCAGTAGAGACCGTAAAGGCCGTTCCAATTGGACTTCAACTCATTGCCGAAGTCATTTCGCTGTTGCACCGGCAAATCCTTAAAACGGCCAGATCAATGGGATGAGTAGTCCGGACACGAGCGCCATGAGCAGATTCATCGGAACGCCGATCTTGAGAAAATCGGTGAATCGATAGCCGCCGGGGCCGTAAACCATGAGATTGGTTTGGTAGCCGATGGGCGTTGCAAAACTGGCAGAGCCGGCCATCATCAAGGCGAAAATGAACGGCATGACGTCCACGTTGAGTCGTTCGGCGATGCCGAGGGCAATTGGGAAGAGCAGCGCGACGGCGCCGTTGTTGGTGATGACCTCCGTCAAGATCGAAGTCACCATGTAGAGCGCGATCAGCGCCATCCACGGATCGGCGCCCACGACGCCGAGGGCGCCGGTGACGACGGATTGCGCCGCGCCCGATTTTTCCATCGCAGCGCCGACACCGAGCGCGGCGCCGATGACGACGAGGACGGACCAGTCCACACTGCGGCGGGCTTCGGAAATTCGGCAGCATCGCGTCGCAATCATCAGGCCCGAAGCGACCATCGCCGCGACGAGCATATCGAGGAGGCCGGCGGTGACGACCGCGACCATGGCGATGAGGATGGCGATGGCGATTGGCGCGCGGGTGTGACGGCGCGGGGCTGAATCTTCGAGCGAGCTGACGAGCAGGAAGTCGCGCGCATTGCCGTAGCGCTCGGCGAAGTCTTCATCAGCTTCGATGAGCAATGTGTCGCCGGGCTGCAACTCAATGTCGCCGATGCGGCCGATGAGACGCTCGCCGTTGCGGGCGACGGCGAGGATGGCGCCTTGGTAGCGATTGCGGAAACGGCCCTCGCGGATCGTGCGACCGGCGATGGGGCTGGCGTCGCTCACGACGGCTTCGAACAGGCGACGGCGGTAGCGCGGCGAATCGAGTTTGAAGACTTGATCGGTGGCGAGCGTGAGGCCGCGCAGGTTTTGGACATCCTTGATGGCCTGCACGACGCCGGCGAAGAGGAGCCGGTCATCAGCGCGGAGTGTTTGCGTCGGACTGACGGCGCCGATGGATTCACCGGAGCGCTCGATGTCCACGAGATAGCAGCCGGGGAGATTGCGCAGACCGGCTTGTTCGATGGTTTTTCCTGTGAGCACGCTGCCGCTAGGGATGATGAGTTCGAGTGTGTATTCGCGCGGGTTGGCGAAAGCGCTCTTGGCGGAACTACGATCTGGCAGGAGTCTTGGGCCTGCGATAAGCAAGAAGAGAAAGCCGAGGATCGCGCTGGGGACGCCAATCTTTGCGATCTCGAACATGCTCAGTGGCGGCAAACCGGCGTCAACGACAAGGCCGTTCACGACGAGATTGGTGCTGGTGCCGATGAGTGTGCATGTGCCGCCGAGGATCGCGGCGTAGCTCAGAGGTATCAGCAGTTTCGACGACGGAATTTTGAGTCGCTTGGACCAGTCCTGCACGGCAGGGATGAGCATCGCGACGACGGGCGTGTTATTGAGGAACGCGCTCATGCCCCAGACGGGAAGGAAGAGTCGAACAGTGGCGGAGCGCACGCCGCGAGGACGACCGAGGAAGCGAGTTGCGATCCAGTCGATGGCGCCGGTTTCACGAAGTCCGGCGACGACAACAAAGAGCACGGCGACGGTCGCGAGGCCGATGTTGCCGAAGCCGGCAAATGCTTCGCGCGCGGTCAGAACGCCGAAGCGCCAGCCCTGATCCGTAGGAATCGGTGCGACAAGAAGCAGCGTCAAACCACCGACAAGCACGGCGTCCGCCGCGAGTCGGGTGAAGGCGAGCATCAAGAGGACGAGAACAAGAACACCTAGAACGACGGCAGCGGCGGGATCCACGCGAATGCTCCCTGTTGATCGCGAGGCGATCGGATAACGCTACGGATCGGCGAACAATCCGGTTCGATGTGGCGCGGGACGCGCGCTTAAAGCGCCTTGCGGGGCGGCACAAAGAGGCTCGCGATGAGCAGGCCGGTGACGATGCTCGCCGCGATGAGGAGCATGTTGAATGCGGTTTCGACACCGGCGAGGGCCTGGTTGTCCATGAGCGCAGCGATGGAGCGATAACCGAACGAACCCGGCACCAGCAAAAGAATGCCGGGCGCGGCCATGATCGCGGCGGGTCGATCAAGGAGACGCGCAGTTGAGTTTGCGGCGAGGCCAACAAGCAACGCGCCGAAACCAGCGCCGATGCCGGGGCCGATCCATTCGGCGCCGAGTCGGGCGCCGGTGAATCCGACCAAGGTCGCCAGCAAAATCCAGATCCAGTCGCGCGGCGCCGCCTTGAACAGCACCATCAGCGGGAACACCAAAATGGTGAGAGGCAAGACGAGCATCCATTCGGGTGGCGCCGGGCCGAGCACCGCGTTCAATGGTTGTCCCCATCCGGCGGCGTCAGCAACGCGCTCCCCCACTGCGACGCCGAAACCGAGCATGACGAAGATGACGAGCGCGCCCATGAGTCGTGCGGAGCCCGCGACGAGGTGTCGCGTGGCCAGTTCATTCATGGCCGTCGTCACGGTCAGGCCGGGCACGAGCACAATGAGGCCCGCGAGAACGACCGTGGCCGGATGAGCGCCAAGCGCTGTCGCGGCGAGGGCGCCGAGGATGGCGGCAATCGCGCCGGATGCGAATTCGAGGAGGCGGATGGAAGTTTGGCCGAACGCCGCGCCGAGTGTGACGATGCCGATGATGGCGCCGAGAAGTCCGGACGTGGCGACATCAATCCATGAGCCGCCGAAGAGCATGGCGGCGTTGGCGCTGGTGAGCGAAAAGGCGAGGAGTGTCGTCGCGGCGCCGTAACGCGCGGGGGCGCGTTCGATCTCACGCACGCGCTCAGCGGCGGCGGGAAGATCGAGATTGCGCAGGACGACGTCGCTCAGCACTCGGTCGAGGAGGCTGAGGCGTTCGAGGTTCACTTCGGATGAGTTGACCGGGACGATCAGCGTTTGCGCGCCGTCGTCAGAGGCGACGGTGACGAAGACGCCGGTTGGCGTCGCGAAAAATTCGGCCTCAACACCGAGAGCGCGGGCGCAGGAGCGGAGCGCATCTTCAAGGCGATTCGCCGAGGCGCCGTAGACACCGAGAGCATGGGCGGCTTCGCGCAGGAAGCGAACGGCTGCGCGGTTGTCGCTGGGGATGTGCGCGGGAACATCCTGCCCAAGGCGGGATTCCAATGTGCTTGCGATGTTGCCGCTGAGGATGGCGGGCAGTGTGGCGGTGTCGGTCGGCATGACCTGGAACTCACGAAAAGTGGCCGCGGGAACGAACGGGACTGGCGAAGCCCATACGAACAAGGCGCCTCGCCAAACGGGTGGCGGGCGCCTCCTGAATCAGCGATTCACGAGGTCCGGCTCTGGGGCCGGATCATCCTCCACCTACGAACGGATTGTGTTGTGGATGAGGCCGGCCGGGGTTGGCGGGCGAAGGCTCATCGCGCGTTTCGTCGGATGCATAGGACAGCGCGCTTGCCAAAAGTGGCGAAGGATGTCCGCGTGCATTCTGTGATCGACAAAGCGTCGCATGAGGTTGATCCCGAAGGAATGGGCGGGGGATTGTAGACCTGTGTTTGGCCGTCGCAAACGTTGCGGGCAGCATTCGGATGTGAAATTTTTGTGAACGGCGCGAGGGCAGGGAGAGGCGAAGGCCTCGCGCCCGGAGCCGGTAGACTCGGCGCCATGACGATTGGGATTTTGGCTGCCATGCCGCAGGAGATTGAGCACGTGGTGCGGGACGTGCGCGCGGACCGCGTGCTGGAACGCGGTATGCGGACGTACCACGTTGGCAGTCTTCACGGGCGTGAGTGCGTGGTGACGCTGTCGCGCGTCGGCAAAGTCGCGGCGGCGGCGACGGTAATGCACCTGATCCTGGAGCTTGGCGTCAGCGAGATCATCTTTACCGGTGTGGCCGGGGCGATGTCGCCGGAGCTGAAGGTTGGGGATGTGGTGATCGCGTCGGAACTGATTCAGCACGACCTTGATGCGCGGCCGCTGTTTCCGCAGTTTGAGGCGCCGCTGCTAGGCGTGTCGCGGTTTGGGGTTGAGGTGGCGCGCGTGAAAGCGGCGGAGGATGCAGCACGGCGGTATTTGGCGGATGACTTTGTTGAGTCGATTCAACAAGCGGATCGGGATCGGTTCAATTTGTTGGCGCCGCGGGTGTGTACGGGGTTGATCGCGAGCGGGGATCAGTTCATCACGAGCGCGGCGGCGCGCGATGCGATTCGCGCAGCGCTGCCGGATGCGCTGTGTGTGGAGATGGAAGGCGCGGCGGTGGCGCAGGTGTGCTTTGAACACGACGTGCCGCTGACAGTGATTCGGACGATTTCGGATGCGGCGGATGATTCGGCGCCGGTGGATTTTTCGGCGTTTATTGAGCAAGTGGCGAGTGAGTATTCAAGGGGGATTGTGAGGCGGTTGTTGGGTGATGCGACTGATTGAGCGCGCACAATTGGGAAGAATGAACGCGGAAGTAGACGGAGGGGTTGGAGGGGTGGCATGCCCACGTCTGCGTGGGCATGGGTGCGCAGCACTTGCCGCGCTTATTGGGGCGTTTGGGGATCCGTTTGATTGCTCGGAACGTAAATGTATGCCGCGTGCTCTTTCGTTCCCGGGCCGGATATGCATTCATGGATCAACGCAACACACGTCTTATATGCGGATTGATTTGCCTGTTTATTGCTCTGCTATGTATTCCTGCAGGTATTCATGCGGGCTTCATGGACTCTACGCCCGGAGGCGCGAATCTTCGTCGCCAAGGAAGCGACTTGAAGCTGCTTTACAATTCGATTTTTTCGTACGAGTACTACAAGTCCACTCGACTTCCAACGCTACCTTTGGGCGAGTGGTTCAGAGTTCTCGCGACTGAGGATCCGTCGATCACTCAACTAACGCGCTTTGGGCAAAGCACTTCGGGGCTCCCACTCGACATCTATGGTCGCCCTCTCGTATACGACGGTGAGAGCATTCGAAGCATCGGCGCGAATGGCATTGACGAGTATGGCAAAGGTGATGATTGGGCGTTGATCATGCTTCGCCCGAACGATTCTGACCGTTCCGAGACTTGGAGGTATTTGCCACCACTAGGCACATGGCATCTCGCGGACTTTCTGACTGCGCGTTATCGATTTGTTTGGCTCCTCGCTATTGGCGCTCTCGTTGGACTCGCGGCGAACTTTTTCATTCGAAGATTGAGTCCGCTGCAACGCGTCGGACTCTTCGGGTTGCCAATCGGACTTGCGATTGCATTTGTCCTTCCGCAGGGATTTGATCGCGGTTGGGGCAGCTCAAGCGTGAGTGTGGATCCTCACTGGTTAGAACCTACCGTCGGATTTGGTGAACTCGCGGCGATCGCCTCATTCGTGTTGCTGGTCGCGCCAGTTGCACTTGTTGTATTCCGTAAGAAAGTGCGACCAAAGTATTTGTGTGTGAAGTGCGCCTATGACTTGCGCGGTTTGTCCGAGGACACAAAGAATTGTCCTGAGTGTGGAGCCCGTTTTCGCGGCTGAGCATGGAAACCGCTTCCTAACGGGCGCGGTTCAGAAAAAAAGCCCATGGATTTTCGTCCATGGGCTTTGCGAGGAAATTGGTTGACAAGATTGGTTAGCTCTTGTCGCTGTCTTTCACTTCGTATTCAGCGTCGATGACGTCGTCGTTGCTGGACTCCGCTTCGGCGCCTTCGCCTGCTGCGCCTTCGGCGCCGGTGGCTTCATACATCGCCTTGCCGAGTTCGATGGACGCTTTCTCGAGTTCGCTCAGCGAACGCTCGATCGCAGTCTTGTCGTCGCCCTTGAGCGCGTTTTCGACGCTCGTGATGGACGACTCGATGTTGGAGCGCACATCCGCGCCGACTTTCTCGCCGTACTCTTCGAGTGACTTGCGGATCTGGTAGACCTGCTGCTCGGCGCGGTTCTTGACATCGACCAGCTCGCGCCGGGCTTTGTCTTCGGCGGCATGGGACTCCGCCTCGCGCTGCATCGTTTCGATCTCTTCCTTGGAGAGACCGCCGGAGTTGGTGATCTTGATGTCCGCCTTCTTGCCGGACTTGAGCTCCGTCGCGGTGACGGTGAGGATGCCGTTGGCGTCGAGGGAGAACTCAACTTCGATTTGCGGCACGCCGCGCGGCGCCGGCGGAATGCCGGTGAGGTCGAACTGACCGAGCAAACGGTTGTCCTGCGCAAATTCGCGCTCGCCCTGCAACACACGGATGGTGACGCTTGGCTGATTGTCCGCCGCGGTCGAGAAGGTTTCCTTCTTCGACGTGGGGATCGTGGTGTTCTTCTCGATGAGCTTGGTCATCACGCTGCCGAGCGTTTCCACGCCGAGTGAGAGCGGCGTGACGTCAAGCAGCAGAACATCCTTGACGTCGCCCTGAAGCACGCCGGCCTGGATCGCGGCGCCGATGGCGACGACTTCGTCCGGGTTGACGCTCTTGTTGGGTTCTTTGCCGAAGATTTCCTTGGCGATTGCCTGCACCTTGGGCATGCGGGTGGAGCCGCCGACGAGGATGACTTCATCGATCTTGCTGGGGTCGAGCTTGGCGTCCTTGATTGCTTGCTTGCACGGCTCCTTGATGCGATCGAACAGATCGGCGCACAGCGATTCGAACTTGCTGCGCGAGATGGTGATCTGCAAGTGCTTGGGGCCGTTCTGATCCGCCGTAATAAACGGCAGATTGATCGACGTCTCCTGCATCGTGGAAAGTTCGCACTTGGCTTTCTCAGCGGCTTCTTTCAGTCGCTGCATGGCCATGGCGTCCTTCGACAGATCGATGCCTTCCATCTTGCGGAACTCGTCCGTGAGATGGTTGATCAGGCGCTGATCCCAGTCGTCGCCGCCAAGGTGCGTGTCGCCGTTGGTGGAGAGCACTTCGAAGACGCCGTCGGCGACGTCGAGGATGGAAACGTCGAACGTGCCGCCACCGAGGTCGAAGACGGCGATCTTTTCCGCCTTCTGCTTTTCGAGGCCGTAGGCGAGCGCCGCGGCCGTCGGCTCGTTAATGATGCGCTCGACCTTGAGGCCGGCGATCTCACCAGCGTCCTTGGTGGCCTGACGCTGTGAGTCATTGAAGTAGGCAGGAACGGTGATGACGGCGCGATCGACCTTCTCGCCGAGGTAGTCCTCTGCGGTCTTCTTCAGTTCCTGAAGAATGAACGCGGAGATCTGCTGGGGCGTGAACTCTTTGTCGCGCACCTTGACCTTGACGAAATCTTCGGCGCCGCCGGTGATTTCATAAGGGACGAGCTTCTCTTCCGAGTTCACTTCATTGTGCCGGCGGCCCATGAAGCGTTTGATGGAGAAGACGGTGTTCTTGGGATTGGTGACCTGCTGATGTTTGGCAGGCTGGCCGACGAGGGTCTCGCCCTTGTCGGTGAAGCCAACCACGGAAGGTGTCGTGCGGTTGCCGGAGGCGTTGACCAGCACCTTGGGCTGGGCGCCTTCCATGACGGCCACGACGGAGTTCGTGGTGCCGAGGTCGATTCCGATGATTTTGGACATGTTTATGGCCTCATATGGATTGAGGTGAATTGATTGACATTGAGCGGCGAAACGCCGAGGAGGCGATCGCCGCCCTCATCAGGGTGCAAGCCGCGCGCCAGTGCCGCCGCGCCCGGACATCTGCGTTGCGGGGGCTGTGGGCGGGCTGATGGGCACCAACTTGTCAACGCGGGACGGCGGTCCTGCCAGATCGGCAGAGAATTTGTGTGTCCGTCGGTGGATGAAATCTGAGGCGATTGCAGGCCGCAGGACGCTTCTTCCGATAGCCATGGGACGGTGCGTCCCGGCCACTTAGTCATTCTGTGCGCGATTGCCTTGCTCTGTCTGGGCGTGGTCATGGTCCAGTCAACCGGACTGACGATCGGCGCCGGGCAGCCGATTTCATTTTCGACGATTGCGCTCTCCAGACCAGCCGCGTACATGGGGCTGGCGCTGTTTGCGATGTTCATTGCGTCGTGGGCGCCGGTGCAGCGGTTCGTTGAAAGTAAGCGAATCGTGGCGTCGCCGGTGTGGATGATTCCGATGGCGCTTGGCGCGTGTGCTCTGGTGTATGCGCCGGGGATCTCACGTGAAGTCAACGGCGCAACGCGATGGATTGGCGTCACCGTCCCCGGAATTGGCGCCCTGAGCATTCAGCCGAGCGAAATTGCCAAATGGGGCGCGATTCTTTTCGTCGCGTGGTTTGCAGTGTGGCGCGGGCCGGAGATCAAACGACTCGTTGGCGGACTGGCGATGGGGCTGGCGCCGGTGGCGCTGATTTCGGGACTCGTGCTGCTTGAAGACTTGGGCACCGCCGCGCTGATCGGGGCAGTGGCGGTGATTTTGCTCGTGGCGGGTGGCGCCCGCTGGTCGCATGTCTTCGCGCTGGCGCCCGTCGCAGGGTTGGTGCTGATTGTCGGTGTGCTTGCTGAGCCGTACCGCATGCGCCGGCTCGCGGCGTTTGTCGATCCATTCGCCGATCCGGCAGGTGCGGGGTACCACGCGATCCAATCCATGGCGGCCGTCGCGGGCGGCGGCGGATTTGGTCGCGGGCTTGGTTTTGGCTTGCAAAAGTTTGGCTACCTACCGGAAGATCAAACGGACTTCATCTTCGCGATCATTTGCGAAGAGCTTGGACTGGTCGGCGCAACGCTCGTGCTGGCGCTGTACATCGGGCTGCTCTGGAGCGGGTGGACGATCGTGCGTCGTGAACGATCCGCCGCAATGCAACTGGTCGGCCTTGGCGTGCTGGCGACGGTTGGATTTCAGGCGATCATCAACCTCGCGGCGGTCACCGGGCTTGGCCCGACGAAGGGCATTGCGTTGCCATTGGTGTCATCCGGCGGGACGGGCTGGGTGCTGACGGCGGCGTCGCTTGGCATTCTGGTGGGCATGGACCGGCGCATTGCGATGCGCGAAGACGCCGAGCGCGAGAACGAACCGCGACGCATCACGCCATCCATGGATGAATTGTGCGAACCGGCATGACGGCGCGCACGTTTCTTTTCGCCGGGGGCGGCACGGGCGGGCATCTCTTTCCCGGAATCGCGATCGCCGAAGAAATCGCCAAGCGCGATCCGAATGCAGAATTCATTTTTCTTTGCTCGACGCGTTCGATTGACGCTGAAATTCTGACGAGTGCGAATCGCGAGTTCGTGACACAGCCGGCGCAGCCATTTGGGGTGAAGCCGCGCCGGTTGATGCGATTTCTCGCTTCGTGGGGGCCGAGCGTGCGCGCGACGCGGCGGCTCATTCGCGAGAAGCGAAACAACGGGCGGAATGTTCATGTCGTTGCGATGGGCGGATTCGTTGCGCCTCCGGCAGCGCAAGCGGCGCGAGCGGCACGCGCGCCTTTGACGATGTTCAACCTGGATGCGACGCCGGGGCTGGCGAATCAGTGGATGGCCAAGAGGTCGAGCCGCGTTCTGACGACGTACACGATTCCCGCATGGAAACAGGCGACGCGCATTCCGCCGATTGTGCGCGCCGGCGCGCTGCCGCCGGGCGATGCGGGGATGTGCCGCGCCGTGTTTGGGCTTGATCCGGAGATGGCGACGCTTGTAGTCATGGGCGGGAGCCAAGGCGCGGGGACGATCAATGACGCGATGGCCGAGTTGGCGATGCAGGAACCTGAATTACTGCGGCGCTGGCAGATCATTCATCAGTGCGGCGCCGGGCGAGATGAATCGTTGGCAGAGGTGTATTCAGCAGCGGGCGTTCGTGCGGTGGTGCGGCCATTTATTGATGAGGTCGGCGCGGCGTGGGGCGCGGCGGATCTGGCGATTGCGCGAGCCGGCGCGGGGACGGTCGCGGAAGCCTGGGCCAGCGGGACGCCGGCAATCTTCCTCCCTTATCCGTATCACCGGGATTCCCATCAGGCGGCCAATGCGATGCCGCTGGTCGATCGGGCCAGCGCGGTGATCGTGAAAGACGCCATCGATGCGGGGGTGAACGCGGAACGACTCTCTGAGACTCTGCAAGGAATGCTGGCGCCGGGGCGGCTCCAATCGATGCGAAGCGCCATGCAATCACTCGGGCCGGCGGATGGGGCGAATGTCGCGGCCGGCCTGCTGCTGGGTGAAGGCCCGAAAACACATTGAAATCCCGGTGATTCGACGGTTGGTTCGCGCCAATGCTGAGGCGAGTGATAGACTCAGCGTGGGATGGAATCCCGAACGAACGAGCCGCGCCCGACGGAGACGAAGGGCGCCCGGGCGGAGGTCCCGGCCGACGCGTCGCCTGCGGTGCGATGCATCCTCGCCTTACCTGAGTCATCGCCGGTTCCACCGGCGGACTTGGTCGAAGCGTTCGCCGCCCGAAATCTTGAGGTCCGGGAATGTTTAGGCCCGTTCGAAGCGATGGCGCTGATGGTGTCTTTGGCGCGCGATACGAAACGACCGCTAGCGCTTGTGGTGGTGGAGCCGTCGCAGTTTTCGGGTGACCGCGCCGCGCAACTGATGCAATCGGCGGCGAAGTACACCGGACGCGCTGCGCGTTGGATGTACGAGCGAAAGCGGGCGCCGCGCTTACAGAAATGGATTGAGCCGGAGACGTCGCCCACCAAAGTGAACGGCATCCGTGATGCAATACGGCGCGCTCAAGGCGCCCCCTCTTTGCGGCTGACTGGATTCGCGGAAACAAATGCATCAGAGGCGCGTCCCGCTGAAAACGGGGGCGAGCCATCGGCGTCCGCGAGCGGCGCCCTTCTGACGGACGAGGAATTGGCGATGCTGCTCGGGCGTGATGAGCCGGACGCGCCACACCCCGGCGATCCCACTGAATCAATGGATTTCGACGAACCTGACGACCACCCGCCTTCGTATGATCGGACGTCGTCATGAGTTCTGATCTTCCCCATCCCGAGGACGCCGCGGCGGCAAGTCGCCGGCTGCTGCTGGTCGGGCGCAGCGAAGCGGAACGCGCCTTACGCGGCCGCGCAGATGTCGAGCTTTTTCGAGCCCGAACCGGCACGGACGCAATTGGCGAATTGGCTCTGGCGCAGGACGAAAACGCTCCGATCGACCTGGTGCTGATTGGTGATGATGTCGCGGCGGACGCGGAGCGCCTGCAGCTCGAGAACGCGTTGCGCGCGACGGATTCGCACGCGCGAATTCTTGACGTCACGCAACGGGATGCCGCGGCGGTGCTTGATCTGATCGTCGAACCAGCGTCCAAGAATGAACCGGCGCCGGCCGCCTCTTCCCCATCGAAGCCGGACGCCTGCCGCACGAGCGATGTTGATGAATCGTGCATTGGCGCCTTGCTGGCGGGGCGCAATCCGATTGATTCGTTCATCAAACAGGCGCAGGCGACCACCGGCGACGCTTCGCTGCGATTTGAAAAAGACCTTGATCCCGATGCGGCGAAGGGTCGCTCGATTCAAATGGCTGATGTCGCTCGACGGGGCGTGCGGTTTGGCGCGTTGATCTCGGATCGACTTGATGGCGCCGCGCTTGAGCGGCTGAGCGCTGATCTGGCGAATTGGCTGGCGCTGCACGAGCAGCAGAGGCAGCTTCAGAACGCGGCGTTTACGGATCAACTCACCGGCGCCTGGAATCGCCGGTATTTCGATTACTTCATGCCGCGCTCCATTGAGGAGGCGCGCCAGCGCCGCCATGACGTCACGTTGATGGTGTACGACATTGATGATTTCAAGACGTACAACGATCGATACGGGCATTCCGCGGGCGACGACATTCTTCGCGAAACGGTGCGGCTGATGGTGTCGGTGATTCGCCCGACGGATCGTGTGTGCCGCATGGGTGGCGATGAATTCGCGGTGATCTTCGACGATCCAACCGGCCCGCGTGAAGGCGGCGCTCATCACCCGACTTCCATTGCAGGGGTGGCAGCGCGTTTCCAGCGACAGATTTGTGATCATCGATTCCCAAAACTGGCGGAAGAAGCGCCTGGAACGCTCACGATTTCGGGCGGCATGGCGACCTTCCCGTGGGATGGCGGCACGGCGGATGAACTGCTCCAGCGAGCGGACCAGCTTGCCTTGCAATCAAAGCGGCAGGGCAAGAACCTTATTACGTTCGGGCCGGGGGCTCAGCGGGCCTGTGGCGCGGCTGGGCCGCATGGTGACGCCCCGCCACGGACACCGTAAATTGTTTCTCTGCATATAGTTAGACCAAGTACGTTCTGGCAATGCTGAGGTCTTGTTTGAGGGGTGAAGGCTCGATTTGAGCGTTCTCGCTGGGTTTGGACCGAGAACTCCGGGTCGGTCTACTTGCCAAAACCGCCCGGATCGGGAAGATATGGGGGTTCTGAGCCAACCAATCCCCCTTAAGAGAATCCGGAGGCGACCGTGGAGGAATACGAACGGCTGAAGCAGGCCGTCATGGAAGTGGACGAGGACTTGAAGAAGGCCGAAGGCGGCAACAAGGCCGCCGGTACTCGCGTCAGAAAGTCCATGCAGGACATCAAGAATCTCGCGCAGGACATCCGTAAGAAGGTGTTGGAGTTTCGTACCGACTAACCCCACAGGGACGCCATGAGTTCCGCCGACGCCCTCCAGACACGACCGATCAGATCCGCGCCAAAGCTGATTGTCGACCTTTCCAAGGTTGATCTCAGCGGGCGGATGTTGTCGCGTGAAGATCTGGAGAAGTGGATTCCTCATCGCGACAAGATGGCGCTGCTGGATGAAGTGGTCTGGTACCGACCGGACTTTTCACAGGGCGTGGCGCTGAAGCGAGTGCGCAATGATGAATTCTGGGTGCCGGGGCATTTTCCGGATCGACCGATCCTTC
Source organism: Phycisphaerales bacterium (assembly GCA_029260345.1). Taxonomy (GTDB): domain Bacteria; phylum Planctomycetota; class Phycisphaerae; order Phycisphaerales; family UBA1924; genus OFTM186. Next base: position 154,352 of record JAJDDK010000008.1, read on the forward strand.
CCGGTGTCCTGATGGTCGAAGCGGGCGCTCAGCTCGCCAGCTTCCTGTTCCATGGTCGGCGCAACGATGACTGCCTCGCCGGGTTCACGAGAATCGAGAACGCGGTGTTCCGCGGGCAGGTGGTCCCGGGACAGGACCTGCACCTGCTGGCCCGCGAAGTGAAGTACCAGCCGCGCCGATTTGTCAGTGACATTCAGGGCGTGGTCGATGATCGACTGGTCTTTGAAGCCCGCATCACCGGCATGGTGCTCTGAATCAAGTGTTTTGCAACGCGATCACGCCGGCGTCCCTTGACGCCGGTTTTTTCTGCGCCGATGAAGGATGGTGATGAGCACGACCCGCCCGTATCCATTGCGCTTCGAACCGATCCTCAAGGAGAAAGTCTGGGGTGGGCGACGGCTCGCCGCGCTGGGCAAAGCCATCGGGCCGGAGGCGCTTGTTGGCGAGTCTTGGGAAATTGCGGACCTGGCGCGCACGAGTGTCTCTGGCGGCGGCGGCGATGCGGCTCGGTCAATCATCCTGAGTGGCCCGCGCGCCGGCGCGACGCTTCACGAGGTGATGCATGAGTGGGGCGAAGCGCTTCTTGGCGGCGCCGCGCCGGCAGACGACGGCGGTTTTCCCTTGCTGATCAAGTTCCTCGACGCCGGCGAAAACCTCTCTGTGCAGGTGCATCCGAGCGTTGAATACGCCGCAAAGCACGCCGACGCCTACGTGAAGCACGAAGCCTGGTGCGTCGTGGACGCGGCGCCCGGCGCCAGCATCTATTGCGGCCTCCAGCCGAAAGAAACCAGAGAAACCCTTACGCAGCGTATTGCCAGCGGCTCCGTCGCTGACGCAATGATCGCCATTCCCGCGACACCCGGCAATATCATTCACCTTCCCAGTGGCGTGGTGCATGCACTGGGCGCCGGCGTACTCGTCGCGGAAGTGCAGACGCCGAGCGACACGACCTACCGGCTTGATGACTGGGGGCGCACCGGGCGCGAACTTCATGTCGATGCAGCGCTCGACAGCGCCTTTGACGAATCCGGCCGGCCGACCATCGCCGCGTTAGATCTTCCCGCGCCGAGCCGCGATGTGGTTTCGACCGAAGCATTCCGAATCGAACAACACGTGCTGCGCAATGGCGGCGCGGTCGAACTGGAAACGCGAAACTCACCACTCATTCTCATGGCGCTGCGTGGCGGGGCGAACGTGAACTTCACCGATCACGACGCCATGTCATTAGACGCCGGTGAGACGGTGTTGATTCCGGCGGCGCTGGAGCGCTGCACGGCGCGCGGTGACGCCGCGCTCCTCGCAATCACTATTCCCTGATTCAGCGAGCGTACGCCTCAGCGACTTTCGCCAGCGCTTCCCCAATTTGGTTGACTTGCGATTGAGTCAGGCCGGGGTGCACAGGGATGCAGAAGAGCGTCTTTGCAAGACGATCCGCGACGGGCAGCTTGACGTTGCCGTGCTCACTGAACACGGGCTGGCGGTGAGCCGGCCGCGGGTAATGCACGGCGCACTGAACGCCCTCTGCGCGAAGCGCCTCAAGAAACGCATCGCGATCGCAGCCGAACGCATCGAGGTCCATGCGAACCACATACAGGTGATACGAGTGTTGAGCGCCTTCGGTGACGCGCGGCGGATGCAAACCGGGAATGGCCTCAATCATCGCATCGAGGGCCGCGGCGTTGGCGCGGCGTTTAGCCGTCACCGCTTCGATGCGATCAAGCTGGCTCACGCCGATCGCGGCTTCCACATCCGTCATGCGATAGTTGTAACCCACGCGCTCGTGCGTGTACTTCGTCGTTTCGCCGTGACTGCGCAACAGGCGGACGTCGCGATCCAGTTCGGTCGCGTTCACCGTCACCATGCCGCCTTCGCCGGTGGTCATGTTCTTGGTGGGATAAAAGCTGTACGTGACGGCGTCGCCAAAGGCGCCGAGGCCTTCGCCGCGATACGTCGCCAGGTGCGCCTGGGCCGCATCGTAAATCACGCTGAGGTTGTGGCGTGTGGCGAGTGATTGAATGGCGTCAATGTCAACGGGATTGCCGTAGAGATGCGTGACGGCGATGGCGGTCGTGTTTGGCGTGATGCGCTGTTCGGCGTCTTTGACGTCAATGTTGTACGTGTGCGGGTCGGCGTCGCAGAAGACGGGGTTGGCGCCGCGCGCCGCGATCATGGATGCGGTTGCGATGTACGTCCAGCTCGGGCACAGAACATCATCACCCGGCTGGATGAGCGGTTCGTACGCGAGTTGAAGAGCGCAGGTGCCGTTGGCGCACGCAATCGCGTGAGCCGCGCCGGTGAGGTCCGCAAAGCGTTTCTCGAAGGCGCCGACGTTCGCCCCTTGCGCGAGCATGCCGCTGCGCAGCGTGCGGACCGCCGCGTCAATGTCCGCGTCGGTGACGTCGACGGAGATCATCGGAATCGGATCGGCCGACACAGGATCGCCGCCGTTGATGGCGAGTGACTGGGCGGACGCAGGGGCAGCGGGTTGCGGCATCGAAGTTTCTTTCAATCGCGAGGGGCGGAAATTCGTCGGAAAAACGCGCCCGACATGGTAGCGGCGAGCCGCCCACGGGACCGCCTAAAGACGCATAACTCGGCGGCGACCGCGTGCATCTTCTCCCCAGCCCGCACAACCGGCGCCGTTGACCACGTTGACCTGATTGCTCCGGACAGACAGGCCAAGTGAGGGCTGAAGTCGGCCGATATCTGAACGACGCAAGGAGGAGTGAGACATGGGCATCTCGCGCGATTCACTCGGGCAGATCCGAAACATACTTCGCAAGCTGGACAACTCCATCGACTCGGCGCGGGAAAAGCGCCTGAAGGAGAACGAGCACCGGCACAATGAGGCCGCCGAAAACGGCGCGTCCAATGGTGTTGAGTCCAATGGCGCTGGGGGCGCCAACGGGCTGGGGCGTCGGGCCGGCTGACGCAGGCGGTTTCTGGGTGGGCCATCGACCGGCGTGGTTGGGGCATTGCATCCGGAGGCGATCATGTTGTTTCGATCCACCAAGCGTCCAACATCCACACGCACAGGCGGCTCGGCGACGGGTGCGCTGATCGACGCTCCACCGGCGGAATCCAGTTCCGGGGAGGAGCCGCTCGCCACACTCGAGCTTCTGGGCAAGACCGCGATTGCGACGGTCACGGTCAATGAACTCACCGGCGCCAACGCGTCGCGGCTCGTGGGCGACCTGCTCAATGAGTTCGCCGAAGCGCGGGTCCGCCACTTCGTCTTCGATCTTCAAAACGTCACGTACATGGACTCCGCGTGCATCGGCGTGATGGTCGAACTCTTGACACGCATTCAGACCGCCGGCGGGCGCATCGCGCTGGTCAACGCGGGGCAGAGCGTGTCGTATCTCTTCAAACTGACACGGCTGGATCGGCTCTTTCCGATCTGTCGCGACGTGATGCAGGCGATCTCAGCGGTGGAGCGCGGCGGGTGATTTTCACCATCAGGGATGGTGTTTCCGCAACATGATACGGACTTGCCTCCCCCTACCCGCCTGATACGATGGAGTCAGTCAACTTGGGGATTGGTGTAACGGTAGCACGACTGACTCTGAATCAGTTAGTCCAGGTTCAAATCCTGGATCCCCAGTTTCCAACGATGCGATGAATGAAAAAAGCCGACCCTCGAAAGGGCCGGCTTTTGAATTTCTCATTCACCGGCAATGCGCCGGATCATGTTGAACGGGTTAGATGCCGCCGCCAGCGACGGTCTTGCCATCCCACCAGGCAGCGCCGGTCATCTGGCCGAAGAAGTCTTCGCCCGTGGCGCCCTGTGAGGTGTCAATACCGGTCGCGAAGAGACGCATGTAGCGATTGCCGCGCAGGTGAGAATCACCGTTGCCCTCCATGGCCGTCTCGTCGTTCTCGTCAACGAAGAGGCAGTCCGGGGCGGGCATGATTTCATCGGCCTGAGCGTTCGCGAGCGGCGTGTACACCAACTGCGCGGGATTGGGCTCATTGAACTGCTCGACGTGGCCGTCAGAGAAGCCAACGTTGCCGCTCCAGCTGCGGCTGGAACCACCGAAGCGCAGCGCATCGGACTCAGCGCCTTCACGGCCGACGACCAAACGCCACACACCGCTCGTGGGATGAGGATTGGATTGCATTTGAACGCCACCTGTCGAGGTGGTCTGCACATCCGAATACACCGGACCACGATTGCCGATGACGGCAGCCGTGGAGTTGAAGTTGGCGCGCCATCCGTTGACGCGAGCGCCGAAGATGGGGGAGTGCGCGTAGCTCATGTTGCCTTCGTTGCCGACCGAAGCGGAATTGACGACAGCGCCGTCGGTACCAGCCGTCGGCTGGATGTAGGACGACGGCGAGTTGCGGCCAGCCGCGAGGGGCGTGCCCTTGAAGCGGGGATCCCACAGGGCGAGCGCCGGCTCGTTGACGATCATGGTTTCGTTGGTGGCGAACGACGTGCGGAAATCCTTGTCCGGCTGAATGTTCGCGTTCGGCTCGCTCGGGCTCCAGAGGATGTCCGTGCTGATGTTGCCGTTGATGATGAGCACCGCCATCGCGGCGCCGGTGCGGTCCTTCAGTCGGTACTGCTCGTCGGGCGTACCGGGGTTCTCGATCAGGTTGACGCCTTCGGTGGCGCCGCGGCCGTCGATTTCGGACGGACGGGGATACCGATCGCGGTTGCCCTGAGCGAACGTCGTCATACCAGTGAGGATCTGCTTCTGATTGGCGCCGTCCTTGAGCAGGTTCGCCTGACGACGGGCGCGGCCGAGGGCCGGAAGCAGGATGCCGATGAGCAGCGCGATGATCGAAATGACCACGAGCAGCTCGATGAGGGTGAAGCCTTTTCGCTTCTGCATAACTGATGTCTCCTGAAGACATGGCCCAACGAACACATGTTCTGTTGAGCGGGTTGATTTGCTCTGTTGTGAATCCACGACAGAGCCGCCGGACCTACGCAGCCATTTGGCTGCACGACGTGCCGAATCAGCGGCTCAATGGCCTGGCGGGGATTGAATCCGCAGCAGGGGAAACCGGTGACGGCGTCAGGATGTCGGTGCGGCGGAAACCCTGATCAGAAGAAATCAGGACTGGTGGGAAGCCCACCAAATAAGTGCATGGTTCGGCTGGAAAGCCGCTTGCAGGATCCCCGAAGCACCACTCGCTCGAGCGAGAACGTATGCTACGAGCCATTCTTCGCCTGTCAACGCGTTGCGGTTCCCCAGACGATGGGAATTTGGGGACACGCAACAGCGGGACAAACACCCCTTTTGGTCCTGGAGATTGGGATGCCCACTGCTGAGGAACGGCTCGCCGCACTTGGACTGACTCTTCCTGAAGCGCCGGCGCCGGTGGCGGCGTACGTGCCGGCTATTCGCACCGGCTCGCTCCTGATCGTGAGCGGGCAGCTCCCCTTCGCGGGCGGCAAACTCATGGCGACAGGCACGGTCGAAAAAGAGGTTGATCTTGAAACGGCGCAGGCGTGCGCGCGGCAGTGTGTGCTGAATGGCCTCGCCGTCGCCAAAGCGAACCTCGGCGGGCTGGACAAGATCTCGCGCGTCGTGCGCGTCGGCTGCTTTGTGAACTCCGCGCCGGGGTACGGCGATCAGCCGAAAGTGGCCAACGGCGCGAGCGAGCTCCTGCAGGACATCTTTGGCGAGCGAGGCCGGCACGCTCGCGCGGCAGTCGGCTCGGTGGCGCTGCCGCTCAATACGCCGGTTGAAATCGAATTCATGTTTGAAGTGACCGGCTAAGCCGGGCGTTCAATATCAACCGAGCCAAAGCACCTGAATCACGTTCAGGACAATGCTCAGAATCACAAGAACGATCAATCCCTGCACCAGCGGGTGTCCGAACACGGACGGCTGACGCGTCTTGTCTTCGGGTATCTCGCCTTGCGCTGACGCTTCGGCCTGCGCGAGTTGGGTGAGGTCCTGCACTTCGACGGTCGGGCGCGCAATGACGGGCTGCTCGCCGCGACGAATGTTGCGGAGATCGGTGAGCAAGTCCGTGCAGTTCTGGTACCGCCCCTGCGGTGACTTGGACATCATCAGATCAATGACCTGACCCACACCAGCGGACAGCTTCGGATTGACATGGTCCGCGGGAACGAGGTCCGCCTTCAAATGCTTGTGCATTACGGCCGAGGGACTCTTGCCATCAAACGGCACGGAGCCGGTGACCATGTGGTACAGCGTGGCGCCGAGGGAATAGATGTCGGCGGACGGACCGATGTTTTTTTCGCCGCGAATCTGCTCGGGGCTGATGTAATACGGCGTGCCGTAAGCCTTGCCTGCTTCGGACTCGGCGGCTTCCTTGTCGCTGACGGCGCGTGCGAGGCCCATGTCCGCCAGTTTCGCGACGCCCTGCGGCGTCATCATGATGTTCTTCGGCTTGACGTCGCGGTGAATCAGGCCCTTGGCGTGCGCGTGTTCGAGCGCCTCGGCGACCTGAATGATGATGTCAATCGCTTCGGATTCTTTGAATCGTTTGCTGCGCACAATCTGGTCGTAGACCGTGGCGCCTTCCACGTACTCCATCACGAAGTAGTGGAATTCACCGGCCTGACCAACGTCGTACGCCTGCACAATATTCGGATGGTTGAGCTGCGCTGCGATGCGTCCTTCGGCGTAAAAGCGCGCGATGAACTCGGCGTTCTGCGAGAACTTGCGGGGCAGCACCTTGATCGCCACGAGACGATCGAGGCTCAACTGTTTGGCTTTGAAGACCGTCGCCATCGCGCCGGCGCCGAGTTTGCCGAGCACGCGATAGCCGGGGATCTGCTGACCGGAGCGTTCTGCTTCGAGCTGCGACTTCAGCCGCGTGAGCTGACGCTCAGTGATGTAATCGCTTTCGATGAGCACTTGCGCGAGCGACTTGCCTTTGGGGTCATCCAGACCACGGCGCTGCTCAATCGCTTTCTGCACTTCATCGTTGGTGGCGAGACCCTGCTCAACCACAAGCCGTCCGAGAACGGTGTCAAGACTTGAACCTGATTTAGAGCCGCCCTTCGATCCCGACTTTGAATCGTCGTTCGCACCAGGCGTAGCGGTGTCGTCGGGCATCTTGAGTTTGTCTGCTCCGTCGGCGCCGGCGGGTTGTGCGGGATTGACGCTCATGGACCTCCGGGGCCCCACTGTGCCGGGCGAGCCGGGCAAACTATGACCCTGCTTCGGCAGTGTCAATGAGGAGGGACGAGGGGAATATCGGGTTGAATCGGTAGGATAGGCCATGATCGTCGCACTCACCGGCGCAAGCGGTTTCATCGGCGCGGCTGTCGCGGCCCACCTCAACGAGGCCGGGCATCACGTGACAGCCCTTGTACGAACCACCTCAGAAACGGCTCACATCGAACCTGTCGTCCATAGGTTCGTTCGCGGAGACCAGGCGGATCCCATCGTCTGGAAGGATCTCCTCGACGGGGCGGACGCCATCGTCCATAACTCCTTCGATTGGGAGGCCCTGAAATCGGGGGATCTGAAACGCCATCTCACATCAAATCTTGATTCAGCCCTGATGCTGCTGGATGCGGCTCACCAGGCCAATGTGAACCGATTCGTCTTCATGTCCAGCGTCGCCGTCCATCACGGCATCAGCGATCGCTGGGGAGGTGTTCTGGACGAAGATCACCCATTGCGGCCCGGCGGGCTGTACGGCGCGTGCAAAGCCGCAATCGAAGCACATCTCTGGTCCGCTCATTACTCACGGGGCATGCACACCGTTTCCTTGCGACCATCTGCCGTCTACGGTGTCGAGCCGGTGCGACTGGCGCGCAGCCACGGTTACAAACAGGTCCGGGAACTCCTGCGAGGCAATCGCATCACGCCGGAGAATTTCCCTGGGGGTGGCAAATGGGTGCATGTGGATGATGTCGCCCTGGCGACTGTCCGAGCCGTCGAACGCGACGATGCCGCGGGCAAGGCGTTCAATCTCGCGGACTGCTACGCAAAGTTCACACTTCTCGGGAAATACGGGGCGGAAGCGCTCGACCTGCCACCGGATCGTGTGGAGCTGGACACCTCCCCACCTGCGAAGAATCGCTTCGATCCCAGCGCAACGAAAGAAATTCTCGGCGTCGGGCTGGATCGCGGCGAGGCCGGATTGCGGGACTACATGCGAGAGCTCGTCCCGGTCGTTCGCTCCGATTCTGCGGACAAATAAGGCTCCCGCAGCGTTTTCGCTTCGATCCGCCTCCGATCGCCAGTAGACTTTGGACGTGCGCCGTCGGAGGCGGCGCTGGAGAGAAGAGAGAATCACGTCCGCACGCGGCGAGTGCATTTTTTGCATTCCCTGCGTGCCTGAGGAGAGACCCATCGTGAATCGCTGTGTGACCATTGCCGCGCTAGCGGCTGCGTGCTCGAGCGCACCGGCGCTCGCCGGCTCGCTGGATTTCTTTACCGACTTCGAATTCACCGACACCAGCGGCTTTTTCGAGCTGGGCGTCTCACCGAATTCCGTCGCTTTCATCGACGGTGAAGCGAAAAGCATCGGCGCCCCGCTGCTGTACACGTCCGGGCTCAATGCGTGGATGATCAATCCGGGCGACACCGGTGAGATCGTGTTCGAAACGCACGCCGGCACGGTGGATCTGTGGTTCCGCGACCAGTCCACGCAAGCGTCGAGCACCCTGACCTTTTTTGCCCCGGATGACTCGGTCATCGCCGAATTCACGGGCAGCGCCTTCTCATTCCAGCACATCGTGCTGAGCGGCATGGGGCCGATCGCCCGCATCACGCTGACGAATCCAGCGGAGTTCGGCTACTCGGTCATTGATGATTTCGGGTTTTCGGCGATCCCCTCGCCCGCCGGCGTGGCGATCTTCGGACTTGCCGGCCTGGCAAGCATTCGACGCCGCCGAGGCTGATTTTCGGGTGGGATTCGCCTGATTCGAGTAACTTTCCGACCGCGGGCTGAGAATGTCCGCGGTTTTTTTAAGCACGGACCGCCACCTCAACCGGGTCGCGGCCGAATACTCTTCCAGACGTACGATTTGCGTCCACAGCGGATTCGGAGGATTGATTGATGATTTCGATGAGCCACAGTCGCCCGCGTTTTCGGACGCGCGGCTTGAAGCCCTTCTTCGCCCTTGTTGCCGCGGCGATGGTTGCGATTGGCGCCGCGCCAAACGCGACGCGAGCGCAGAACGGCGTTCCCCTGCCACCAATCACAGTCGAAGGCGGCGCCCAGATCGATCTTGGGCAACTGGCGCCGAAGGAGACGGCCGCACGCGAACTGAAGCTGACCAACAACAGCGACAAGCCAATTCGTCTTGAGCGCGCCATGGGCAGTTGCTCATGCATCAAGGGCACGGTCTCGACTGACCCGATCGCGCCCGGTGAGTCTGCAACGGTTTCGCTCACCATGCAGGCCATCATCAATGACGGCGTGCAGGCCAAAGAACTGTTCGTCTTTGCCGAGGGCTTCAAGCGACCGCTACCGATTCATGTGGAAGCGACGGTCGTGGACCCCAACCCGATCGAAAAGATGATCGAGATTGAGCCGCGCGAAGTGAAGGCCGGCTACATGCGCCCGGGCCAAAAAATGGTTCGCGAAGTTCTGCTGAAGAACATCGGTGATGAGCCGATTCAGTTTGCGCGCGTGTCTTCCACTTGCACGTGCGCCCAAGGTGAACTGCTCGACGACCTCGTGGCGCCCGGTGAAGCGGCGCGGCTGCGCATCACGATTGAAGGCCGCGACATCGGCCCCCTCAATCAAACCCTGACGGTGTGGTTCATCGGCGCCCGCAAGCCGCTGACCGTGCAGGTGACGGCGGAAGTGACGCTGCCGATCAAAGCGGAGCCATTCTTCATCATGATGGGCGTGCCGGTGCAAGGACCGAATGGCAACGAATTGCCGGTCACCGGAACAATTGAATTGCAATCCGTCGATGATCGCCCGTTCAGGGTCATCGCCGCCGGCGGCAAGAAGCCGGTCCTTGCCCCCGGCGACAAGAACGAATCCGCACTGAAGCACTCCGTGGTCTGGGATTTCTCAGACGTTGCCGACGAAGACATTCAGCCTTGGTGGATCATTGAAACGGATCACCCTGAAGCGCGCCTCGTCGAAGTGCGTGTGGTGCATCCGAAATTGATCGAAGAGATGGTGAAGAATCAGGGTCCGTGGACGCTGGCGCCTGATCGCATCGTCGTGCCGGAACTGGCGCCGGGCGAGTCGTACGAACGCACCATCAAACTGATCAAAACGCGCGGTCAAGAGATTCAATCCGTCCATGTGGATTCACCCATGCTCAAGGTGGAGCTGATTGATCAAACCCCGATCGCCGGCGGTCTGGAAGCGACCATTCGCATCACCGCGACGCAGAATGCGAATGGTCTGATTCGATCCAAACTGACGGTGCGTGCGGACAACGTTGATCAGACCGCGTACATGTTTGTGCGCACCGGCGCCTGAACTCACGGGAGAGTCGATCCATGACGACAGCGAATACATTCGCTTCGCCGCTTCGGGCCGATGATCACACCGCGGCTGGTGTGACGCTGCTGAAGTATGTGGCGCTGGCGCTGGTCGCGGCGGTGCTTGGTTTCGCGGCCATCATGAAGTTTTCCTTTGGGACCGGCGGCGCTGACTACGTCATCAGCGCGCTGGAACTGGCGTTCATCGCCGGGCTCATTGCGTTTCGCAATCGATGGTGGGCGTGGGTCGGCGCAACGACGGTGTTCTCGATGTTCGCCGGATACACCGCGTATCTCATGGTGCGCGGCGAAGGCAGTTGCGGCTGCTTCGGCTCCGTCGAAACGCCCCCGGCACTGACATTCTCCATTGACCTATTCATGGCGGCGCTCACCGCGCTGGTCGCGTTGGCGCTGTCGCGCTCGGTGCTGCTGGTCGGCGCACTGCTGACGGTGATGGGCATTGGCTCGGTCGCGGGCGCCGGTGTCTCCGTGTTAACGGCGACGCCGCTCGCGTCAGACTTTCACGGCGATCGTGTCGCGATGCTTCTGGGCGCTCCTGCCAATGCGGATGTCGCCGGCGCTGATTACACCGATCCCGACTGGCTGATTTACATCTACGACGAGAAAGCCGCGGATGAGTCTCCACTGCTTGAGACCATGCGCCATGACGCGGAAGAGAATGCAAATGACGAAGCGCTGCGCGTCCGTCTCTTCACCGCCGCCGAAGCGGAAGAGGCTTCGGGCGTGCCCGCATGGGCATGGGAGAAACTACCGCAAGCGATTCTGTATCGCGGCGGCCACGTGGTGCAGCGCTACATGGGCGAAGACGTGATGGCGCCGCAAGCGCTGCGCGAAACGCGCCCCGTCGGCCCGATTGCGCAAGTGCTTTCATTCCCTGAATACGCCGACATCGCCTACGCCTCGGCTGATGTGCCTGTGTATCTCCTCTACGTCTACAACGAGGAATGCCCGATCTGTATTCAGCACCTCGCATCGCTTGAAGTCTTCATGGAAGAAGTCCCGAACGATCCGAACGTCAAGGTCATTCCGATCTCGATGCTCGAACTGCAGGATGAGCACGACATTCAGATCTGGCAGTGGCCGGGCGTTCCCACGAGCTACGTCGTTCGAGGCGGGCGCGTGGTCGCCCAAACGGCCGGTCCCAATGGCGTCCCCAATCCGTATCAGATTCGCATGGACCTGATGCAGGGACGACCGCTTGTCCTTCCCGGGCCGGATTCCGCTTCACAGTCAGCGCCGATCGATCACACCGGTCACGACCACTGATAGATTTTTCAAGAACAGCGCATAGAAAACGCCGGCCACGAGTGACCGGCGTTTTTTTATTGTGTTTGTTGGCTCAGCGAATCAGCCGAGATTCATCGTCATCAGGAATTCGGCGTTGGTCTTCGACTTGCCGAGTCGACCCTTCAGAAGCTCCATCGCTTCGACCACGTTCATATCCGCCAGCACCTTGCGCAAGCGGTAGACGAGATCAAGCTCCTTCGGATCGAGCAGCAGCTCTTCGCGGCGTGTGCCGGAGGCGTTGATGTCGATCGCCGGCCAGACGCGCTTCTCAACAAGGCGACGGTCAAGGTGAAGCTCGCTGTTGCCCGTGCCCTTGAACTCTTCGAAAATCACTTCGTCCGCCTTGGAGCCGGTGTCCACCAGCGCCGTCGCAAGGATCGTCAGTGAGCCGCCGTTCTCGATCGCGCGAGCCGCGCCGAAGAACTTCTTCGGCCGCTGCAAAGCGCCGGAGTCGATGCCGCCCGTCATGATCTTGCCGGAGTGCGGCATTTCGTTGTTGTACGCACGAGCCAGTCGCGTGATGGAGTCGAGCAGGATGATCACGTGCTCGCCGAATTCGACGGCGCGCTTCGCCTTCTCAATCACCATCTCTGCCACCTGCACGTGGCGCGATGACTTCTCATCAAACGTGCTGGCGACGACTTCAACCGCCTCCGGTGTGTTGCGACGGAAGTCCGTCACTTCTTCAGGACGTTCGTCGATCAGCAGCACCAGCACCTTGGCTTCCGGGTGGTTCTGGCTGATGGCTCGCGTCATCTTCTGGAGGAGCACGGTCTTACCGGTGCGCGGCGGAGCGACGATCAGGCCGCGCTGGCCCTTGCCGATCGGCGACACCAGATCAACCACGCGCATTTCGATTTCCTGCGGCGCCGTCTCAAGCACCAAACGCTCTTCTGGGTGGAGCGGCGTCAGGTCTTCGAACGTTGCCAGGTTGGCAACCGTCTTGGGATCCTGCCCGTTGACGGAATCCACATCAATCAGCGCGAAATATTTCTGCGAATCACGCGGCGCACAGACGGGGCCACGAATGACCATGCCCTTGCGCAGCTTCAGTCGCCGAATCGTGGATGGCGACACGTAGATGTCATCCGGCCCAGAGAGGTAGCTGCTCTGCGCACTGCGCAGGAAGCCGAACCCTTCGTGCATGATTTCGAGTGTGCCGTCTGCGATGACCAATCCGCCCGCCTCAGCGCGAGCCTTGGCGATGCGGTAGACCAGCTCTGACTTATGGAGCTGGTGGAAGTCCTCAAGCTTTTCCTTCTCGGCGAGCTTGTGCAGGTCCGCCAGCGGCATGGCCTGAAGCTCCGCGATCGAAATCGCGTTGGCTCGTTCCTTCTCGCCCTTCTTGCCTGAGAGCATCTCGCGGAGCACTTCGGCTTCGCGGGCGATGTCCTCATCCGTCGGGACGGCGCCGCTGGGAAGGGACGCCATGCCGCCGCCGCCACCGGGGCCGCCGGGACGATTCTTCCGCTTCTTGTTCTTTTTGCGTTTGTTGTTGGTGCGTGAAGGCGAGGGGTAATTCGCGTACCGGTTCTGCTGCTGTTGTTGCTGCGAACTGCCATCTCCGCCACCCGAGCCGCTGGAACGCTGCTCGCGCTGCTCACCGCCGGAGCGGGACGCAGACTCGCCGCCACCCGAAGAGCCAGAGGACGGCTCCGCAGGCTTGGACGGCGCACTGGTTGGTTTCGGGCTGGACTCCGCCGAAGTGCTTTCAGCGCCTTCAGACTTGCTGCGGCCGGTCGAAGACGTGCGCGTCTTCTTTCTGCGCCTGGGCTTCGGGGAGTCACTCGCGGAATCAGAATCCGCGACCACCGAGGTCGACTTCGCCATCGTGATCTCGTTGAAAAGGAAAGGAACCTGCGTTCGCCGCACCGCCCGTGCCAGGGCCGAATGAGACGCCAGGAGTGAGAAAGACTGAACCGAGTCCTCGAAAGGCATTCCAAGGACGCAACGGCCGAAAGGGATCATCGCCTGCCAGTGACGCAGCCCCGTTGATGGGTTTGACCGACCACCCCCCTAACGGGGCAATCGGCCTATATCCTCATGCGGGGAGCGTCCGCGCCGGGCCGATGCCCGCACAGACGAATGCTCAAGACTCTATCGAGTTCCGCGAGAGTTTTCCAAGAATCTCACGGAATACGCGGCGGACCTCGTCACAAAGCTCTTCGGTCGTGCCCGCGTTGACCACTACATAGTCGGCTCTTTCACGCTTTTTTTCAAGCGAGAACTGGGCGGATTCTCGACGATCGAGCTCTGACGCGTCCCAGGCACGCCCCTCGGACACCCGCCGCAAACGCACGTCCCGTGGGGCATCCACAAAAATCACCGCATCACAATCCGCATCCAGACCCGCTTCCATCAGGAGCGGCGCATCAATCACCACGCCCGGCGCGCCGGTCGCCGCGGAATCCGCAATCGTCGCCGCCCGATCATCCGTGAGCATCGGATGTATGAGCTCTTCAAGCCGCCGGCGCTCCGCAGCATCCTGAAACACGATGGACGCGATCCATTCGCGATCGAGCCGGCCGTCAACGCCAAGCACATCGTCCCCCCACCACGAGACGAGCTTCGCCTTCACCGCCGGATGATTCAGTTTGGCCTTTGCGCGTGCGTCCGAATCAATCACCACGCACCCCAGCCGCTCCAGGCACGCGGCGACGGCGGACTTCCCCGCGCCCACGCCGCCCACCACGCCGATGATCACCGGACGTGCGGACGCATCGTGATTCAAATTCTCTTGCACTGACATCGCGAGCCACTGTACTGGCGACGCCGCCCGCGCGCCGCTCAACGCACGCGGCGCCGGCACGCCCTTCCTCCTTATCATTTCACCATGCAAAGCAAAGCCGCGACGGTGGAGGCATACCTGAAGGAACTTCCGGCCGATCGGCGCGCCGCGATCGAAGCCGTGCGCGCCGTCATCCTGAAGAATCTCCCGAAGGGCTACGCCGAAGGCATGCAGTACGGCATGATCGGCTACTTCGTGCCGCACGACGTGTACCCGCCCGGTTACCACTGCGATCCGAAACAGCCCCTGCCGTTCGCGGGCCTTGCCTCGCAGAAAAATTACATGTCGCTGTACGTGATGTGCATCTACGGCGTGCCCGAACACGAATCATGGTTCCGCGACGCCTGGATCAAGAGCGGCAAGAAACTCGACATGGGCAAAGGCTGCATCCGCTTCAAGATACTTGAAGATTTGCCGCTCGATGTCGTGGGCCAGGCGATCAAACGCGTGCCGGTGAAGAAGTTCATTGAGCAATACGAATCCGCGCGCAGCGCCGGCGGCGAACGCGCGGCGCTCAGGAGAGAATCGACCTCAAGTAAAAGCGCAAGAAAGAAAAACGCCGCGAAAGAACACCGCGGAAAGTAGCACGAATGAAGTCGGTAATCGCACGAATCGAGATGATACGCTAGCGGACTCTCGAAACGGCTCGATCTAGGCGAGTGACCGCTCCAATTCGCCAAGAATTGCGATAGTTTTTTGTCAGCCTATTGGCACCGAAGAAATTTCTTCGGCAACATTGGTAAACTCATTCAAGCGGCCGACAAATCAAGTTTGACGAAATCGAGGCAAGGACGCCCAAATGTCAGTACGCCACATACTGAGAACCGTGACGCTCGATCAATTATTCGAGATTGCCAAAGAAAACACTGATATTGATTCGTCACGGCTTTTCGCCGAACCAATTGCAGGCAAGTACAACGGACCGGGTACACTAATTTTGCTAGCGGGAACCGACTTCTATTTCCTTGTCACCGAAGGCGAAGAAGACGTTGTGTTTCCAAGTCATTCCACAATTTTTACGATTACCGCACGCCCTGGCAGACCGGCAGCGGAGTCGCAGTTGGGTATACGCCTTATCGGCCAACTGAGCTCTGAGTTTTGTCATTGGCTCGAGAGAGTTGTGGAAGACGAAACTTCGCCAGACTACTTTGGAACTTTAGAGCGTCTAAATCAAGCTTTGTCGATTAATAGCGATTCAGACCTGAACCAACTAAGTGAACATTCAGTGACTGAATTGGCGAAGCGCATTAGCACAATTGAACAACGTCTTGAGGCAGTTGATGATGAAATAAATCTCACTTCAGATGTCGCCCTAAGCAATGCTAGTGAAATCGCTGAAGTCCGGGAGATGCTAGACCAACTCAAAGAAGCGAAGACGTTTGGATTACTAAAGCTGGCGATTCGTGGAGTTGTCCAAGGTGCAACTGCGACTCTTGGCGCCAAAGCTGCAAATCGACTGACGGACCAACTCATTGAACTCTTCGAGCAGATTGCAGACTGACCATTGTGCATTCAATAATTGCCGTCGAAGCACTATCTACATTGATCGCTGAGGCCCAATTCGAATCGAGATAGACGCGAGGAGCTGGGTAATGCCTGCTCTTCCCGGCGCCACTCTGGCAGTTGGCAGGCGTCCGGTTGTCAGTCCGGCAATGACAACCCGCGTTTTTGGCTTTCCACGGGCTTTGGCACGGCGTCTTCGGTTTGGCGCCGCGCTTGCATCTCTTCCACCGGAACCCACGAAGAACCCCACTGGTGCGCGGCGTATTCATTTCGTCGAATGCGTCGCGGCCAGTGCCAACACAACGCAACCCTTCGATTGGAGGAACACAACATGCTCACTCGCACACGACCCATCGCAATGGTCGATCCCTTCTCGCGCATGACGCGCGATCTCGACCGACTCTTTGGAACACTTGGCGGCAGCGCGCTGCAACCAAGCAATTCCAACGGGAATTCCAGCCGTTTCGCCGCGCCGATGAATGTATGGGAAACCGAAGACGCCTTTCATGTGGAGACCGAACTGCCCGGACTTCCGATGGAAAGCATCGACGTGACGGCAACGACTGATTCACTCACCATTCGCGGCGAGCGCACCGAACAAGCGCGCGACAACGCAACAACGCATGTGCGCGAACGGCGCGCAGGCGAGTTCGAACGCGCCCTCACACTGCCGGGCGAGATCAATGTGGACGCCGTCGAAGCGCGTCTTGAGCACGGCGTCCTGCACGTCACGCTGCCCAAGTCCGACGCGGGCCGCCGGTCAAGAAAAATCCAAATTTTTTCCGGCAACGGTGAACAAACCCCCCCGACTGACTCGTAAATCTACTGACTGCCAACGAACACTCTTCTCTCCTCTCTCTCCCTTTCCTCCCCTTTCTTCTCTCTGTTTGGACCAAGCGGCGGGGTATACACGGGCAGACGCCGTAACGGTGTCGCCCTCCCCGTCAGCGTGGCGATCCGGGCGCCCCTCTCGGATCGCCGCATTCCGCCCGGCGCATTGCGCCCCGCAGTGCGTCGGGTTTGACTTCAACTGCGTCATACGAACGAAGTCGTCTCACCATCGGCGCTATCAGTGCGCCATGAGCGCGGGCTTCGTGTCAATAGAAGGAGGCGCCAAATGCAGCAGTGGACATCGAATCGTCACAAAGCCATGGCCTGGATCGCATCCGCAGGCGCGGCCGTCGCAGTCACTTCACTTACGCTGACCCTTGCGCCAAACGCTTCAGGCTCAGCGACGTACGCCGAACCGGCGGCGTCGCCCGAAGCGCAAAGCGCACTGAATGTCGCGGAGTCACTTTCAACCGCATTCGAAAACGTCGCCGAAGCGATCGGCCCCGGCGTCGTCAGCATTCGAACCACACAGAAAGTGAAAGCGCGCCAAATGCGGGCGCCGCAGATTCCTGATGAGTTCCGCCGCTTCTTCGGCGATCAGTTGCCATTCAATGGGCCGAACAGCACGCCCGAGCCTCGTTTTCGTCAAGGCTCCGGCTCCGGATTTGTGTTTTCCGACAACGGTTTGATTGTCACAAACAATCACGTCGTCGAAGACGCCAGCGAAATCACCGTGCAATTCACCGACGGGCGCACATATCAAGCGGAACTCATCGGCGCGGACCCGCAAACTGATATCGCGGTGTTGCGCGTGGATGCGACGGATCTAACCGTCCTGCATCTCGGTGACTCCGACGACCTGCGCGTCGGCGAGTTCGTGGTCGCGGCGGGCAGCCCGTTCGGCCTCACCTCCACCATCACCACCGGCATCGTGAGCGCGACCGGTCGCTCGGCCGTCGGCCTCAACGATTACGAGAACTTCATTCAAACGGACGCCGCGATCAATCCCGGCAACTCCGGCGGGCCGCTCACCAATCTGCGCGGCGAAGTGATCGGCGTAAACAGCGCCATCCTCACGCGCAGCGGCGGCAGCAACGGCATCGGGTTCGCGATTCCGATCAACATGGTCAAGTCGGTGACGAATGCGCTGGTCGCGGATGGGTATGTGACACGCGGCTACCTCGGCGTGGTCATTCAGGATCTCACGCCTGACATGGCGCAATCGTTCGGGTACCGCGGAACTGCGGGCGCACTCGTCGCCGACGTTCAGGAAGGCATGCCCGCCGCGGAAGCCGGGCTGCAATCCGGCGACATCATTTCAGAACTGAACGGACGACGAATCTCCAACGCATCCGACCTCCGGCTTCGCGTGGCTGACATTCAGCCCGGCGAACCCGCAACGATAAAGGCAATGAGAAATGGCAAGTGGACCACGATCAACGCGACGATCGGCGCTGCGCCCGGCAAGGCGACCGAAGCGGCACGTCCCGCATCGGATGCGCTCGCAAAATCGTTCGGCGCGGAACTTTCGACGCTGACGCCCGAAGCCGCTGAGCAGCTTGAACTGCCGACGACCGCCAGCGGCGTGCTCGTGAAGTCCGTCGAACCGATGGGCGCCGCAGCTCGCGCCGGTCTTCGTCCGGGCGACGTCATTATCGCCGCGAACACAACGACGATTGCATCGCTCCCTGAATTGCAGAAGGCGCTGAAGTCAGAAGACCTGAAGTCCGGTGTTCGTCTCACCGTTCGCAGCAGCGCCGGAACCCGCTTCGTGTTCCTCCGCGAACGCGGCTAAGAAAAAAGCGGAGAGAAAGGCTCCGCACCACGAACCATTCACCGGATGATTCGCACCACCGGTGAAAGCTCGCTCCTCCCTCCCTTGGTTCCCTTGTTCCCTAGCTCCGTATGAGTCACAACAGCCCTGACCGCAAAGGTCAGGGCTGCTGTGTTTTTGGGCTGATTGTCGGTCGAAGCAAGAGTGGCGTCATCCAGACGCGCGGTTGTTTCAACTCACCAGTTCAACCTCACTCGGCCGCCACTTCTTGTTGAAGAATGGCTCGAGCGGGCTGTACAAACGGAGCGCCGGGAAATAGCTCTTGCCGGGAATCGTTTGAATCCAATTCCCACGCTTGACGCTTGACGGTTGCTCCGGAGCAAAATAGATCGTCGTCGATCCATCTGCATTCGGTTCCGCTGCCGGTGATGGGAAACTCTGACTGCCGGCGCGCGGGTATCGCTGCGGCGTTTGCAGCATCGATCGCGTCATGGTGTCGTAGAGGGTGAACGACCAGAACCGTTCCGCCGGCACGTCTTTCGGCAGCGTGACTTTGTACGTCTTGGCGCCGTCGAAGTAGTTTCCATCCGCGTCGATCATCGTCCACAGATACGTGGATCCAATCCCGGTGAGCCGCATCGCCATGGCTGGCGTAATCCCCGTGACGCCGTAAAAGAACGCCCGGCGCGCATCAAGCTGGCGGTAGCCCGTCGTCGGAAACGGCTTGACGCCCTGCGGCGTGATCATCGGGATCGGTGTTTCGAACTCATATCCCGTGGCGAACAACATGTTTTGCCAGTTCGAATTGTCGTAGTAGTACCACGAGCGATCGCGAGGCTTCATGAGAATGCTGCGCGACGCGGCGTTGGCGACCTTCAGCGCATCAGTCATGATTCGCTTCATGCGAGCATCGGGCGCGAACGGCTTCCCTTTGACGATGCCGATCGCCGCAATCGGACCCATCAATTCAGGATCGAGCGAGGTGGCCGGCTCCTGCTGCACCACTTCGTCCAACATTTCGAAGTAGGTCCAGTCGTTCGGTGGAATCGTGTTCATGAACTTGCCGCTGCCTTCATGGATCACCGCGGGCGGCGCCGTTTCAAGACGGGCGAGTTTGGATTTGCCGGACAAGAACTCGGCGATTGACGTGCCCACGCCACCCGGCTCGTAGCGATAGATCTTCGTGTGCTTCCGAATCCGATCAACCGCCGGCTTGGGATCGTTGTTGTTTTCAAGGAAGGCGCGCGCGAACCAGGCGCCGTGCATCGTCTTGCAATGCGCGATGTTGAACTCGCCTTGCGGAAGCGGACCGTCATAGCCGGGCGGCACAATGAGATACTTCCCGCCTTCGCCGCGATCCGGCCCCGGCAGACCAACGTCAATGACCCAGCGGAACCACGCATCCTGCACCGTGCCGAGCACCTGCGGCGGCGCCTCAATCACCAGCGGGCCATCAGAAAGGTCAAAGCCGCCGATGACATAAACCGTGTCGGCGTTGGCGGTCAGAAACAGCGAATGAGCGTCCATCAATTCTGAAAAAACGACGACCTCGTTGTCCTTCACGCCGATGTCCGCCAGTCCTTTGCGAATCGCGTGGATGCTCACCCCTTGAAGGGTGTCGGAAAAGGCGCGCTGCGCATGCATGAAATCAATGTGGTCGTACACCTTGTCGAGCGTCGCCTTGTTCGGCAGCCCGTCGTCAAATTCGAGCATTCCGATCTTTGACTCAACCCTGTCCGGTGTTGTGATTGATTCGGGTGTTTTCTCATACCGCTGCGCATTGGCGTGCTGGCACGACATGCACGACGCCATCGCCATCGCGCTGATTCCGAAGACAATTCTCGTTGAAGTGATCACAGGCCTGAACTCCAAAACAGTGACTCGAGTGCAACGTTCACGAACGGCGGGACGCATCGAGGTATGGCGCAGGACATTCAGGCCCATCACGCCATCCGGAGCCCTGGAGTTGCCCCTCCTTCGCCAATCTAGTCTTCCTCGCCTTATCACTCAATTCGGGGAATGGGGCTTGCATGTCGCCCTTTCATCATCAGGAGGCGGCGCCGGAACAATGGATATCGTTGAGGTGTCAAATTGTGACAACGTGAGGGACGATCATGCAGAAACAAGCCATCCGGACATACGAATATCTGGAGTTATCTCGCGAGCAGGTTCTCATACAGGTGCGGCAGCTCGACAACGCGCAGTACGCTCAGTCGTTCCCCATCGGCTCCGGCAATCTTGGCAAAACCCTCACACACATCATGATCAGCGAGTGGTACTACGTGCAGCGCATGCAGCAGCACGACGTGCCGCCCTATGCCAATTGGCCCGTCAAATACGAAGACCCGCCGCCGTTCGCGACCATCGAAGATGCGTGGCGAACACAAGCCGCCGCGACGCGTGAAGTGATTGCATCAATCGATGACTGGTATACGAGCTTCGAATACCGCGTCACGGACGAGAACGGACAACGACTGAGCGTCACCGCCTCCGTCGCCGACCTCTTCACGCAGCTCGCCCTGCACGAAGTGCACCACCGATCACAAGCCATGGCCATCCTGCGCCAACTCGGCCATCCTGTTGAAGACATTGACTTCAACGCCATGATGTGGAAACGCACCCCGGCGCCGCAGTGACGAGGCAGCAACAAAGCAGTGCGGCCCGCGCGCAAGCAAGAGCCGCCAGACGCTTACGCCCCTGACGGCCCTCGGAAAGATAAGTAGAGATGCTGATCGGTATTGATCGACTTACGGGCACAGACCCCACGCCGCGAGCATCGACGCCAGATCAGAACCGTTGACCTCGCCATCGCCATTCAGATCGCTCGCGCACCCGCCTTCATCGACGCCTCCGGCCTCGCGTGCAATCGCAAGCACGTGCTCTGCGGGAAGTGAGTAGTTGTACACCTGCATGCGGCCCAAAAGGCCATCCATCGAATCGCTGTTGACCCCGTTGGGATCCCGTCCAATCCAAATATCGACGACGGCGTTCAGGAATCCCAGCCCGGTCGCGTCATCGGCAGAAACGAGCGCGCCGTTCAGATACCAGCGGGCGCCATCCACTTCCGATCGATCGCAGGTGAAGGCGAGGTGATTCCAATCATCCGGCGATGAGCCGAGGGAGAGTCCCGGTGAATCGAACTGCATACTCCACCCAACGGCGTTGAAGCGCACACTGCCGCCGGCCGCAAAGAGCACTTTCCATCCTCCGCTGAGATTGGCGGCGTCGAGAATGGTGTCCTTGTCGCCGGTGTCGGCCTGCGCTCGCCGAATGGAGAATGCGATCGTGAAGTCGCTGGTGCCAAGCTCGAAGAACTCTGACGCGGGAATGTGAGCGGCGCCGTTTTGACCCGCATTCTCCTGAACACGCAGGACCTGCCCCATCTGAAATGGCACCCCGTTGGTGTGATCGCGAAACTCCGTATTGATTCCAATAATCGCATCGGCGCCCGACACGTTATCAATGCCGTTACCCTCAAACTGGTACTCATGCACCATCGCTTCAATGGGGTTCGCGACAAGCACGCGCATGCGATCTCGACTGCTCGACGCGGTCGCATTCACCGTGATCGTGCGGCGATTGGCGGCGATTTCAAACGAATCCGGCATGAGTTCAAGAGCGCCATCAACATCATAAAATGTGCCGCCCGCGCCAAGCGTGCCATCCGTGTCATTCATCGATTCATTCAGCACCAGGACGCCCAGAATCTCTGCGGTAAAGGTGATGGCGCCCGAGAGCGTGGCGCCTCCCCCGCCATCGCCGACTGGATCGAGGTGAACGTAGTACGACTTCACACGCTGACCATCCGCGATCTGCGCGGGAACCAAGGCGCCCTCTGAATCGATCAATCCGGCCGCGGCGTGATCCACATCAAATCCGCCCGAGACCACAAACTGTGACTCAAGGAAAACGCGAAATGAGTCCGAGCTCTCCAAGGCGCCGACGGCCACATCGGCCGGAGGCGAACTGAGCACTTCAATGCCGCTGCTGAAGGGCCCGAGAATATCGGCGCCACAGGTGGAAGCGGCTGCTGCTGCGAGGAGTGCGATGGCGGATCGTGGATGGAACATGATGTCTCTCCGAAACTGAATGCTGCGGAGCCGGATGGGCGACTGGCCCAAATCTGTTCAACCGGTGGTCCGCTGCCCAGACCTCGCCGTCCGCTCCTGATTCGCGCAGAGATTTCTTCAAATTCCTTTTTCGGTGCGTTAGACTCGGGGTGGAGGCCGCGTGGACGATTGCACGAAAGACATCACTCAACTCGTCAATCTGCAAGGACTTGAGAACAGTGAAGCGGCCGCAGAGCTGCTTCCCGTGATCTATGACGAACTGCGCCGGATCGCCGGTTCGTATTTGCGGGATCGCTCGCCGGGGCACACGTTGCAGCCGACAGCCCTCGTCCATGAGGCCTATGTGCGGCTCGCCAACAACGAAAAACTTCGCGTCACAGACCGGGATCACTTCTTTGCCATCGCGGCGAAATCAATGCGCCATGTGCTCGCCGATCATGCGCGCGCCAAGGGACGCCTGAAGCGCGGCGGCGGGCAGGACCGAGTGACACTCAGCGGTCTCGCCTCCGATCTTGGCGAAGCCGACTTTGACGCGGCCGACATCGACGCGGCTCTGCACGAACTTGCTGAACTCAATGAGCGACATGCGACCATTGTCGAACTGCGCTTCTTCGCCGGCTTCACCATTGAGCAAGTGGCCACCTACCTGAACGTGTCAAAACGAACCGTCGATGACGACTGGAGTTTCGCGCGGGCGTGGCTTCGCAAACGACTTGCACTGGACGCCGCATGACCGATCGAGATCGTTACGCGCGCTTGCATTCGCTTTTTCGCGCGGCGCGCGAATTGCCCATCGATGAGCGGGAAGTGTTTCTTCAAGGCGAATGCGCCGATGACGAGGCGCTCAAACTCGAGATTGAAAGTCTCCTCAACCTCGCCGACCAAGAGAACGACCCGCTCAGCGATGGCGCCATTTCCAGCGGCGCACAATTCGCGGCGCTCTCGGAGCGACGATCCGCAAATCAGTCACCGGAAAACATGCCCGATGAAATCGGCGGATGCCGCATTCTGCGGCGGCTCGGCTCGGGCGGCATGGGAATCGTCTGGGAAGCGGAGCAAATTGAGCCGCACCGGCGCGTCGCAGTCAAAGTGCTCGGCTGGATCACGTCCGAATCCATCGTGCGGCGTTTTCGCCGAGAATCCGAAGCGCTGGCGATGCTCAAGCATCCCGGCGTCGCTCAAATCTATGACTTTGGCATTGAAACGCGTTCGGGACAGGACACGCCGTACATCATCATGGAACTCGTCGAAGGGCTTCCGCTGAACGCTTATGCGCGGAAGAACGGGCTGGACGCTGATGCGTGTCTCGAGCTCATTGCCACGATTTGTGCAGCCGTGGAGCACGCGCACCAGCGCGGCGTTATTCACCGCGACCTCAAACCCGACAACATCCTCGTCGAGCCAACCGGTCAAACCAAAGTTCTTGACTTTGGAATCGCGCGCATCACGCAGGATGACATGAACCTGACGCGCGAGACCGAAGTCGGTCAGGTCGTTGGCACCGCCGCATACATGAGCCCCGAACAAGCCGCCGGAGATTCGGCGGAGATTGATACACGAAGCGATGTCTACGCGCTCGGCGCTATTTTGTATGAATTGCTTTCCGGCAAACCACCGCACTCGGCGCAGGGCGGTTCGCTGCTTGAGCTGCTCAACGCGATTCGAGAGTCGACTCCTGCGCTCCTCGGGCGCACGGACCCGCGATTGCGGGGCGATGTCGAAACGATCGTCGCCAAAGCGCTTGAGAAGGACAAAGACAGGCGTTACCAATCCGCAGGCGAGCTTGCCGAGGATATCCGGCGGTATTTGAAAGACCTCCCGATCGCAGCGCATGCGCCAAGCGCGATCTATCAGCTTAAGAAATACGCGAAGCGCAATCGGCTGCTCATGTCGAGCCTCGCCATTGTGATTCTTTCACTCACTGTCGGATTTGGCGCCACCGGAATCGCGCTTTCGCGTGAATCGCGTCAGCGGGCGCGTGCCGAAGCCGAACTCCTCCGAGCAAACACGGCTCTTGGATATCTGGAATCAACACTCTTGAGCGTGACGCCAACCGAAGCGGCCGGGCTCGACACCGCGCTGATGCGCACCATTCTTGATCGGGCCGCGGCGCGCGTGGATGAACAGCTTCAGGATCAACCCGAGATTCATGCGCAATTGCTATCGCTGTTCGGGCGCGCGTACGGGCGCATCAGCGAGTTTGATCTTTCCGTCGAATACCTTGAGCGGTCCATCGCGCTTCTTGAGGAATTGCACGGCGCCGATTCGCCCGATCGGCTTCAAGCCATGTATGCCCTTGGCGGCACGCTCCGATTGGCTGGAGACTTAGAATCCGCCGCAACAGTGATCGACGACGCGCTGCGCATCCAGGCCGACAATGTGACTGAAAGCAAAGACCTCTTTGACTCTCTGCATGAACGAGGCCAGATCTGTATCGGCATGGGCGACTTTGAAGAGGCGTTGAATCACGCCGATGAAGCGATTGCACTCGTCAACAACGACACCGATGTCGTTGATGAAGGACGGGTGCGGACGCTTCGCGGGCACGCACTGCGGCATCTTGGTCGCCTCGATGATGCTGCGGCGGAGTACGCCGCGAGCTTTTCTATCTATGAAGATGCCGGCCTCGACAACACGCTCGAATTTGCGGATGTCACCAATTCACTCGCGCTCATTCATCGGCAGCGAAACGAATTTGCTGAGGCTGAACTTCTCTACAAGCGAGCGCTCGCGATTCGGCAATCCATTGATCCGCGCCCCGATCCCGGCGTCGCGGCGATGCTGAACAACCTGGGGCGCGCCCTCATCGTTCAGCAGAAAACAGATGAAGCGGCGGACATCGTGCGCCAGTCAGTCGACATGCACATCGCCCTGTTTGGCAAGGAGCACTTCGGCACGGCCATCGCGATTGTGACGCTCGCAGAAGTACAAGGTCAGCAGGGCCGCGTGGATGAATCGCTCGAGAATTACGACGAAGGGCTGGTGTTGATGGAGCGGTTGCTGGGCGAAGATCACCCGCATCTCGTGACTCTTGCCAACAACAAGTGCATCGTCCTGTGTCAGGCTGGACGCTTCGAGGAAGCCCTTCTCATTCTCGACGGCGCATTGCGCACCGTGGAAGAACGCGACCTGCCGCCGGCGACCTACCGGGCGCCGCTGCTCGTGCGCAAAGCACAGGCCACGCGCGGCTTGGGGCGATTCGACGAAGCCGCACGCCTCGAACAGGATGCGCTTGATTCCTTTCCGCCTGACGATCCCCGCCGCGCCGCCTTGTTCGATTCGATCGCTGCGCGAGAGTCGGATTCTGATTAAAAGACTGGATGCGACTGTTGATGAGCCGCATCCAGCGCATTGTCTTTACTCCACGTATTCGCGGCAATTACGAATGTTGCTCGTTAGTTGCCGGTCGGGATCGGAATATTGACGCCGTCCTTCTCGAGTTGTTCACGAATATGCATGAAGCGGAAGTAGTTTGAAAGCTCGATCGGCCCTGTGTACGACTCGCTTTGCATTGGACGGGGCGGGTAGTCGATGTACGTTTTCATCTTCTTCTTGATCGATTCGCTGATGGTCACCATGACCCAAGTGCGCTCCGTGAAGTTATTCATGAAGATGTCGTAGCGTTCCTGCGGATCCTGCCACAAATCAAAAACTTGCGGCACCGTGGCGGCGTACTTCTCAGCACCCTTCCATCCGAGGTTGGAATCAACCGCGAGGCCGCCGGTCGCCTGACCATCGTCGCCGCGCAGATTGAAGAGCGCCTTGTAGTTGCCCACGCGGGCCGCGCCCGGCGTCAACTCATTCTCGGTGAAATAAAACCACGAGCCGCGCTCGCTCTTGCCAGTGCCAAACAGCACCGGCGACATGTCGTAGCTGTCGAAAATGATCGGCTGGCCGTCGCGATCGTTCTCAGGAAGATCCACTCCGGCGACCGACGCAAAGGTGGCCATCAAATCGAGACCGCCGAGGATGTCATGGTTCTTGGTGTTGGCTTTGATCTTGCCGGGCATCCAGGCGATGGCGGGCACACGGTTGCCGCCTTCGCGAACGGTGCCCTTGGTGCCGCGGAACGGCGTGTAACCGGCGTCGGGATACACATCCTGCCAGGCGCCGTTGTCCGTCGTGTAAATGACCAGTGTGTTCTTGTCGAGACCCAGCGAACGCACTTTCTCCATGATGCGGCCGATGCGCGAATCAAGCTCCACGGCCGAGTCGGCATACTTGGACTTGGACATCGACTTGTGCTCGTAATCCGGGTGCGGCATGTTCGGCTGGTGCAGCTTCATGAAGTTCACACTCATGAAGAACGGCGCCTTCGACTTCGCCGCAGAGTCGAGATACTCCAGCGCGGCCTTTTCGACGTAGCCATCAAAAAACGGAATGCCGACGACGCCGATCGGATACTCGGGCGTGCTCTCGTTGGGCTTGTCCACGTACTGGCCGTTGATCTTGAATTCCTCAACCGCCTTTTCGCCCGCCTTTCCGGACAGAGCGCCAATCGTCACTTTCTTGAACATCGCCCGCAATTCAGGACTCATGTCGGGGAACCACGTCGGGTCCGCATAGGTGTATGCGTTCAGGTGATACAGGCCGACGTACTTCATCTCGTCATAGCCCTGCGCGTTAGGGAGCGCGTAATCCGCTTCGCCGAGGTGCCACTTGCCGGTGAAGAACGTGTTGTAGCCCGCTTTCTTGAGAACAGAGGCGAGCGTCCACTCCGCTGCGGGCAATCCGCCGCCTTGCCCCTGAAAGGCGACGGTGGTCATGCCGCTGCGATTGGGAATGCGCCCGGTCTGCATCGCCGCGCGTCCGGGCGTGCAACTCGGCTGCGCATAGAACGAGAAGAAGGTCATGCCTTCTTCAGCGAGCCGATCAATGTTCGGCGTGGGCATGCCGCGCCCAACGCCGCCGCCGTACGGCCCGAGATCGCCGTAGCCGGTGTCATCAGAAACAATCATGATGATGTTTGGTTTGTCGGTTTGCTGGGCCATCGCATGCGCGCATGAAACGAGCATCGATGCGACCGCCAGGCAACCTGCGGTGAACATTCGCATGGTTTCCATCTCCGTGAGGCATTCAGAACGGCGCGCTCTCCGCCGGGCGTCGCCGTCTGAATCATTCTTGAATCAGACGGCGGCAGTATATGTAGAAAACCACAATCGACGGACTTACAGGGCGGCGGCAAAGCGCTTGTTCATAAATCCCTGACCGGATTCGGACATGTGAGCTGCGAGCTTTACGGCGCTTCGCACCGATCCTCCGGCAGCGGTTCAAAGAGAATGTTCACGACCGTCCAATCACCATTGACTCTCATGAGCTGCATGTAGTCAAACCACACAGCGCCGGTCAGTTTCGCAATGGCAACGTTGTCGCGAATCTCGTACACCTCAATATCGCACCGCGCTTTGCCCGGATCAAAGCCAAGCACGCGATTGAACGTCTCGCCGAGAATTCGAATCTCTTCCCACGTGATCGGCCGAAAATAGTCAAACCCCTCGCCTTCACGCCACTGCTCGACGGTTCGTTTCGAAAGGCTCGGGTGACAGGTCGCCTGCACTTTGTCGCCATCGACCTCGTAGAACCCGATGCAGTAGTCGCGGACAACCTGACGAATCTCATCTTCGCCTTCTCGCGTCGGCGCCGGCGGCGCAGCGCCATTTTCATCGAGAATGATGACCGCCGAATCCGCAATCAGCCAGCGCCCGTCAAAATGCGCGAGGTGAAGGAAATCGACGACATCCTCCATGACGACGACGGCCGCGGCGGACCATTGCTCGACGTCAAACACAGTGATGTCGCATCGGCCACTTTCAGGATGGTCACGCTTCGTTTCGTTGAGCCGCGTGCCGTAGAACTGCAACCGATCGTGGTCATACGGGCGCACCCATTCGTCACTCGGGCGTCCCCAATAGGTATTCGCCACGGCGCGACGCGCGATGTCGTGATGAGCGCGAGACTGCACCGTTTCCACATCGCCAGCGTACTTTGCATCGACGTATTCCCGAATCGCCGACTCAACGGCTTGCTCAGTGATCGGCTCCGATGCCATCGCCGTGGCAGACGACGCCCCGAAAACGATCGCGGCCAACCAAAACTTTCCATTCATTTGAGTGCTCCCGAAGTAATTCAATTCTGTGCGGATGAAAGATCAAGGACGACCCAGTCGGTGTACCGCCCTTCACGCGAGTTTCCGAAACCCAGATAAAACCGGTTTGAATCCGGATCAGCGAATCCGACGCCCGACGACCGGCGCGGCGGTCCGTTCTCATCAGACTGTTGCGTCACCGTCCATGCGCCGGTCTCATCACGAACAACCGTGACAAGTCCCGGCACGTTTGTGCGCGCATCGGCGGTGCCGCACCAGATCACGAGCCGATCGGTTTCGTCGTCGAATGCGAACATGGCGTTCCGCCGGCCGATTGGGGGATCATCAATCTCAATCAATCTCCATTTCGGAGATTCGCCGCGAACGGAAAGCGCCCAAAGCTCCTGCGACATGGGCATCGGGTTCTCTGCCGAACCGGGCGTCTGGCCACTCAACATGATCAGTTCACCGCGATCAGAATCGAACCCATATGAGGAGCCGAACCGCGGGCCGGGTTGCGCTTCGCTTGCAAGCTCAGTCCACGTAACGCGATGTTCATCATCAAACGTTCCGATCCACGTGTCGCTGAGGAATCCGGTCGGCGCGGCGCCATGGGTGACGATCAACGCGCCGATCTTCGGATCGAACGCGAAGGCGTGCAGCGCTCGAGCCGCCGGCGGGTTGAGTTGCTCAACGCGAGTGAACGCAAGTATGTCGCCGTCAAGTTCGGCACAAAAAAGCTCGTTGTTCGTCGCGAAATTCGCGCCATAACCACCGAAGAGGTACGCATGGTCGGCGCCGCGTGCCTGTGCCACGCGCCTTGAACCGGCTGGGCTCGGCACATCACCCTCGAGCGTGAGCGGCTTCCACGCCTTGGACTTGAGATCGAACGCCCATGCATCTCCAAGTGGCCCCCCCTGCGGCTCGTAACCAGATCCGCCAAAGATGAC
The DNA here is from genome assembly GCA_029260345.1 of Phycisphaerales bacterium. GTDB lineage: Bacteria > Planctomycetota > Phycisphaerae > Phycisphaerales > UBA1924 > OFTM186. The sequence continues at coordinate 184,052 of JAJDDK010000008.1, forward strand.
CACCTGATCACCGAAGATCATTAAGCTCTGATGTTCGCGTGCCGCAGGACCATCGTCAGTCCATTCAATGCGATCCGGCCAAGAGACGGCTTGATCGTTGAACTCGGCGCTGGCGAAGGTGGCAACCGACGCATAGCAAACGATTGCTGTGAAACATGATCCCTCATTCATTCAATTGCTCCGTTTCCATTCGGTCATTGGGATTGCCTCGACTCGCGGGCGAATCAAATCGAATTGTGCAGCCACGACGCCGCACCAATGCAACGACTTTCGTCTGCAATCGCCCGTCAGCGAGGACCGTGCGACATGATCGTGGTCGCGTGAATCAATTGCGTGCCTGGGCGTCGCTCGCGCGACATCAGGAAGTCCCGAAGCTCATCGAGTTTGTGGTTGAACGTTTCGAGTTCGTCGTCGTTGAGCCAGCCGCTCTTGGTCACCATGAATGTGTCGCGCAAGGGTCCGCGTGTAACGGGATTTGATTTTGCGGCGCGCGCGAATGATCGAGCCGCGTTTCGTGCGGCACTGGCCACAAGGTTGTTGATCGCATCGGTGACGTCTGGGTTCTTCGCGTCGTATACGAATCGCAGATCTGAATCCGCTTCGTAGAGCCGCGCATCCCGGCGCGCGGTTTCAACCGTCCCCGCGCGGGAGATGAGGCCGAGACTCTCCAGCACATCGAAATGACGGTAGAGCGACCCCGGGCGGCGACCGATGCGGTCGGCGACGTCACGGATGGTGCGGGCCCCGCCCCACGCGATCGCGCTCAGAATCGCGAACCGGGTCGGGTCGGCAAGGGCGTTGATCGTCGCCGCATCGGTGATCTCGGCCCGAGATGGAGCTGATTGAGGTTGCCGGGTTTTAATCTGCTGAGATGCCATTGTGCAGATTATTGGGAGAACTCGGCCGACGGTTGCAGGCGTTGACGGGAGCTCATCCCGAAATCCACAAATGGCCTCATGTTCAAGCGGGAGGCTCGACGGCGATCACATGTCGTCACGGACAAAGGAGCGGCCGCACCGTATATTTTGAAGACAGGCTCGTTGGCATGACACGCATGGCGAACTTATTGCGGGTGTAGTTCAGTGGTAGAACGTCAGCTTCCCAAGCTGAATGTCGCCGGTTCGAGTCCGGTCACCCGCTTTCTGGAAACCTCTCGCACCGCGTCGCAAAACATCGCGTTTTGCAGCACGAGAGCGGGGTTTCGAGCCTCCACTTCTCTGCTCGCCGTTTGGCACTGAGTCGCATGCATTGGCGTCCGAAGGTGCCCTTACGTGCAGCGACTGCTGGGGCCAGTGCTGGGGTTCTGCTGGGGTTGAATCGGACGGTTGATCGCCAATGTCAGACCCGTCGGTCTCGCTCAGCGTCTGATCGGTGCGAACAGAGGGCAGCTTCGCTGCGGCCTTGGCCTGGTCGGAGAGTCGCAGGTCGGTGTAGTGGCGGAGGGTGGTGCTGATGTCCGCGTGCCGCATCTGGCGCTGCGCCTGTTGCGGTGTGACACCCGACTGGGCCAGGAGCGTCCCCGTTGTCGTCCGCAGAGCGTGGCGGTCAACGCGTCGGCCGAGCTCGTCATACTCGGCGATGCCCGCTCGTTTCAGGTCGGCGGAGAACGTGCGCGTTGTGGGCGAGGTCTCGAAGACGCGGTCGGCCCGGGTTGCCCCGATTGGCCGCATCTCGCGAAGTGCCTCAGTGACCTCGGGACTGAGCGCGATCCAGTCATCTCGCTTTGCCTTGCCCTTACTCGCTCGTACAAGGATCGCCTCATTGACGACGTCAACGTCATCCCAGGTCAAGCTGGCCATTTCGTTCATCCGGAGACCAGTCAGCGCGGCGACCAGGTAGAACGTCGCCCGCGGTCCTGACGATGCAATGAGTCGCTTGAGCTCCTCCTCGGTCAAGGCACGGCGCTTCACTCGCTTGTCGCGCGATTCATCGACCTTCGGGATGTGCTGGCAAGGGTTTGAGCCCAACCGCTCGGTGCGAACATTCCAGTTCAGGAACGCGATGACCGCTGCACGGACGGCGTTGATGGTTCGCGGCCCGATCGTACGGACTTCTTTGTCCATCTCGTCGGAAGCGCTGTCGCGCAATTGCTTGACCGGCACCGTCCGCAGCGCCCGCAGGTGACGCTGGACGCGCACAGCATCCAAGTCGCTCAACCGCTTCGCCTCGACATCCTCGAACATACGCTTGAGCTGGCACTCGACGGTCCTGACGTGCCGCGGGTTGCATCCGCGGTGACGAAGATCGTCCAAGTATTCCTCAAGGAGCACGGCGAGGGGGCACGACGAATGCTCGGCAATCCGGTCGGCGGCCGGGTCGATGATCCCCTCCCGACGGAGCATCACTTCGCTTTCGAGCTTGTTCGCCAGCCGCTCAGCCGCCCGCTTGTCCGTTGTCCGGCTCGACTTCTCGCGGCGAGCGCCCTCGTGATCAAACCATTGCACGATCCAATTGCCCTTGCCGTTCCGCTTGAACACAGTCGCCATAGCTTGTTCCCTTTCGGCGCGATCCTACACGCCGGGTTGTCACCGAGTGTTGTTTCGTGCGTGGTCTTCGAGCCACCGTCGGAGTTCCTCCACCGGATAGAGCACTCTGGTGCCGATTCGGACGTGTGGAATGGTCTTGGCATTGGTCCAGGTCCACAGGAGCCGCTCGCTGATGCCGAGCATCGCAGCGGCTTCGCGCCTTCCGACCGCGAGCGGCTCGGGCGTCCCGGATCCGGTCTCCATTTTGTGGTGAGCGGTCATTTCGGCTCCGATCCATGCGCTGTGAACCGAGGGGCACGCCCAAGCTGACGCGCTCCGTTGAGGCGTTCCCAAGCAGGTCGTGCGGGAGCGCCGGCGGCGAGCCAAGACTCGATCTCGGTGCGGGACCAGCGGACGGCGCGTCCAAGACGAACTGGCTCCGGGAGCTTGCCGGCCTTGTGCAGCCGCCAAACGTGAGCTCGACTCACGCCGAGTAACTGGGCGACTTCTGATGCGGTGAGTGCGAGCGGCCGTGTTCCGGCATCTGGGATGTGGGTCACGAGAATGGCCTCCTTGAGTGTACGCATGTACGCATGACTGCGAACAGTCGGCAGAAAAAAAGGGTCACTGAAAGAGCGCCCGGGAGCTTTGTGGAGCGGACTCGGCTTGGACCTTCCCGGCGATCACGCGGAATCGTGGTCGTTCAGAAGCTCTGTGTTGGATGATGCGACGGGCGACGGCACCCGGCAGGAAAGTGGACTTGTCGGTCCGAAATCGGATGTCTTGGAATCGATTCATCGCGGCTGCGCGCGAGACGCCAAATCGTCGTGTCAGCGCTGGCAGGCACCACGTTCGCCAAAGCCACTCGCTCTCAGGCGTGTCCGCCATCAGGTGCGAGAAGGCCTCTCCGCGATCAAGTCTCTTTTCATCGCACACTGCAAAGAGCTCTCGCAAGACCAGTTTGATGGGCATCAGTAAGGCCGCGGCGAAGCGGTCGGCTTGACGCTCAAGTCTGCGATCACCGGCGTCGCGAAGCGAGACCGACTCTTGAAAGCGCCGCCTGGTATCCGCATGCAAAAGCATGTGCCCGAGTTCGTGAGCAGCAGTGAACCTGAACCGTCCGTCGTGGGAGGTCACGCTCGGATCAACGACGATTCTACGCTCATCAACGTAGGTGGCGCCGAGCACGCCCGCGCCGAGATGGCTGAGGTCCTCAACGCCGAACTCATAGCCAAGGGGATGTTCAATCCATTCCTCGACCGGAATGGGGAGGGGAACATCGTCGAGCCCAAGCTCGTTCATGCACCGATCCAACGTACGTAGCGCACATCGTTCGGCACGAGCGGCCGCAGAGACAGGCTGAAGGAATGGGCCGAACTCGAGATCCATCAGCGCTTCCTCCTGCCGCCCTTGTTCGACATGGACTTCGCTTGCTCGATGAGCGTGTCCCACTGTTCCGACGTCAGGTCGCGCGCGGTCCGAAGGAACTCGGGCACCTTGGTCGCATTGGTTTCACTCTCGGCGAAGACTTCGCCCACCACCGAGTTCATTTTGCCCCATGCCTTGCGCAGCTGCTGCTCATCCATCTTGTAGACCCTGGCGATCCGAACCAGCAGGTCGTCGGAAGGCGAGCGGCGGCCCTTCTCGATATCCGTAAGGTGAGCGGGCGCGATGCCGAGGTCCGTCGCCGTCTGACGGAGTCCCCGCTTGAGGACCTCAGTCCGTTGGCGTCGGAGGCGGTCGCCGATGGGCTCTGGCGCGGTCTGTCGGGTGCTCTTGGCCAAGGATGGGCTCCACTGTTCGCACACATGCTAACGTGCGGCCAGTGAAAATCAAGTGGGTTCTCTCTGGAGTTCTTGTACGGCACTTGATAGGATCGCCAAGTCTGCCCGGGAGGGCTGACGGCGTCGTCCAGACGCCGACGCTTACAGCGTCGCTGAGACGAGGCAGCACACCCGGTAAACCGGTCTCACCAACTGGCTAAGGGCGAGGGGTTCATCATCCTCGGCGTGCTGTTCTCGTAGAGCCGGATGCGTGGAGACGCGCTTGTCCGGTTCGACGGAGGCTCGTCAGCGTAATCCCCTCCCGGTGCGACATTCCTGTCTGCAATCGAGAGGGAGTAATCCTGGCGTTCGATCCGATGTGGGGTCCGGCGATGCCGGGCGACAGGGACATTCGGATTGCGGACGACGTGTTGGGGCGTCGTCTGCTGTTCGATGTGGTGGGTCGAAGCGGGTGCAAATCCCGTCCGTGGGGTCCGGTCTGTGGGTATTGCCTATGACCGTTCAACGCGGCTGGCGTGGGGAGCTCTCGAACTGGTGACAGTCGGGACCGCGTCCGTGACCGGACGCGGCGATCGGCCGAAACAGCCGACGGTGAAAAGCTCAACCATGAGAGGCCCGAAAGGGCTTGCCAGTGAGTGCTGACGGAGACGGAGCCGAACCGCGAAGAACTGTTGTCGATGGGTAGAGGGGAGCTTTCGGTTTCTGCCCCTCGAAATCCGAGTCATCGACTCGGGAGACTGTGCCGTTGCGGAAGCGCGGACATGCGACAAGAGCCCGCCGGGTCACACCGGCTAGCGACGTGAACGTCAACACGAAGACCATCACTAACCTGGGAACCTCTGCGGCCTCCGGGGTGATGCCCGGTGCCTGACGCTCGTATGAGCAGGTCAGTCAGGTGATTCAAACGCCGTAGAGGGGGAGTGTGCTCCAAGTAGAAGCCGGCATTTGCCGGGCGAAGTCCGCTGCAAGGCAGTGGCGGGTCGTTCGTGCGCATACGGGTGGTGCCGGTGCGCGTGGTGACGACGAAAGGAGCGACGAGATGACTCGTTTCAGCGATCGCAGGCGCCCGGGGGAGGAAGCTCCCCCGGCGCCGATCGACGAGTCGGGTAATGCGGCCAGGCCCGACCAGTTTGGGAAGACTGGTGGGGCGTGGCGGCGGATGGGCGGCCTGCACTTCGACGACTGGATTGAAGGTTGTCGGGGTGCGGCCACAGGTTGGCCTCGCTGGCCTGCTATGGATTGGGCACCGCCTATTGGGAAACCGATAGGCCGGTACGCCTGGTCAGTGACAGGCCGAGCGAGCACATGCAAAGGAGGTGTGTACTCGGTTGTTGGATGGCTTTGAGGGATGTGCCACAAACATCCCTCTCTTTGGAACGAGCGTTCGTTCGGTGAAGCACTCGCCCTTGTCCACCTGATTGGTGGGCATGTACCGGTGCGTCGCGACATCAATCGAGGGCTTTGTGCAGCAGGTAGCGTGCAGCTACCTGGTGAACGGCTACGTCTTCTACGTTCGCGGGATCGTGCCGGAGGGGAAGGCGCCCGAGACGGTGGACGCGAAGCTCATCGAGAAGTACGCCGTCGATCGCTCGAAGTGGCGTCGTTCGGTCGATGCTCAGAACGGTGTCGCTCGAATGCAGTACATCCGGCACGAGCGGACATTCCTGCTCATGGCGACCCACGGGACGCACCGCTTCTTTGACGACGAGAAGGGGTCAGTGCGAGACGCCAGAAAGTCACCCATCAAGTACGCCGGCTACAGCATCAGCTACCGGCGCGGCCAAGACGCCAGGTACCATCCGCATGTCCGGATCGAGCGCTCGCAGCTCGCGACGCTCAAACAGCACTTCCGGCAACTGGCACTACGTCCTTCAACCGACCGGATCGCTCGGGAACTCGCCGATCTGCCGTTCGAGCCCTATGCACCCATCCGGCGACAACTCCTCGAACTGCTTCGTGCCGTGAACAAGGTTCGGACGCAGCAGGCGTACCCTAAGATCCCGCACACGGTGCTACGATTTCGACGACGAATCGCTAAACCCTTTGGGTGACACTATGGACCGTCGTAGTATGAAATCAGACTCGGTGCCTCCAGCTCTCCCGCCATGCGTCGTTGCGCGAAGTCTTCGAAGGCGTCCGCTGGCTCGACAAGGTCTGAATCGATCAACAGGAACTGAGTGCCAGCACCATTCCTCGTGGCCGCAAACCGGTAAATCTCTCGGTAGAGGGACTGAACAAGTTCTGGATTCTCATCATCGCTGATGTTCTTCGTCGGGCTGTCAATAATCAAGACGTTCGGAACCGGCAAGTCGCGTTCTCTCGCGACCTCATGCACGGCCAAGGCGTAGCACACATTGAAGAGGGTCTTCTTGCCTCCACTGCCGGTATCCCAAAACCCCCATTCCTGCTCCGAGTGGACAACGACTGGTTTCCAGTTTCGAGGGTCCAAGACCAGGTCATCATCCTCGGACACACCGGGGAAGCCTACATCGATCATGATTGTTTTGAAACGGTCCGCGATAGCCCTAGCGTTGTCATCTGCACCGCGGAGTCGTTGACGCTCTTCCTCGATGGTAGATCGCAGCCGATCAATGCGACCTTGCGCGGCCCCGGCCTGCTCTTCAAGCTCGCTGATTGCTCGTGGCATCTCTTGTAGCTGGATAAGTGATCGCAGGCGTTCCTCAAGCGTCGCGACCTCTCGATCGACAATGCGTACACTCTCAATAAATGCAGAGTCATACCGCTGTAGCTCATCTTGAAGCTGCCGATCCAGCTGGCGCTTCGCTACCTCAGCTCTCTGCAGTTCCCGCGTGGAACGCTCAAGAGCCTGTCGTCTACGACTCATTGAGTCTGTGATCTGGTCAATTCGATCGTTCAGTTCGCGCCGGAAAGCATCAGTCTGAGCTCCCGAACGATTATATGCAATGTCAGAGGGTGTGCCGCATAGGCGACATTCGTCCGTGACCGGACGCTCGGAGATGTCAGAGCCGCATTGGGGGCATCGCGAGTAATCGACTCCTTCAAGAATGCGGCCGGCTTGCTCAGCCCGGTTTGCCTTGACCTTCGCGGTAATCAGCTCCGCCCGCAATGCCTCTTGTTCAGCCAGTGAGTCCTGCGAGAGCCCAATAGCCTCTCGCAAATCCGAGACTGTGCCGCTGAGCTTGCGCAATCTACTTCGAAGCTCGTCCGTCGGATGGATGTTGGTTGTGCGCTCCGCTTCGAGCACCTGCTTTCTGTTCTCGGCATCTCGAAGCTCTTGCTCTGCCGCCTCGATCTGAGCGGTCAACTCCAACTCAGAGCCCAGATCAAAGCGTGCCATGAAGCGGCGAATCTGAACGACGGCCTCACGGGCCCCCTGTTGCTCAGAAACTGTCTTGTAGAGTTCGGCCTGCAACTGACTCAATCGCTCGGAATGCAGCCCCGTGAAGAAACGCATTGCGTCCTGGCTCTTGCGGCCCCGGAATGGGTCTTCGAGGCGAAAGAACGACGAGTCCAGGTGCGTCTGGTCCAAGTAGCAGTACCACCAGATGTCACGGAAGCTCAGTCGGATCATCTGAGAGTCGGGATCTCGACTACGTTTCAGCACCTTGATTGGCTCGACGCCACAGAGCCAGAACAACAGGTCGCTGAGATTGTAAACCTCAGCATCCACCAACCTGGTCTCACCCGCTCCCAGCGGCGCATTGACCGACCCGATGTCGTCCTCTCCACGACTCCACGTGACGCGAACCCCCTGTGTATCGTCGGCTGCTCTCTCTAGCGTGCATTCGTACCCGCCGAGCATTGCAGAGAGGACTACGGATACGAACTCTTGCTGGATCGCTGGTGTGCGCTCCAGTTCTCCGCCGAAGCAGTAGTCGATGAGGCGGGCGACGGTTGACTTGCCGGTACCCACCGGGCCGTAGAGGAACGTTACCGTGTCTGAGAAGCGAATCTCTTCCGTCGACTGCCGAGCTCTGACTACAAGCCGATTGAGCCGAATGTTCATGTCGGAATCCTCTCGTTCGAGCGGAGTGACACGACCTCCGGAAACGTCTCGTAGATGAACTTCATCAGCGTCGTTGCTTGCACATCAAAGTGCCGCTTCAATAGCAAGGAACGTCTGGCGTAGTCATCGAACGCCGAGCTTGAGCCCAGCTCAGCGGCTAGCGCTCGTCCTGTTTCCGTCATGCTCACGACGACTTTTCGACCTTCCACGGAAACCGAGACAAGCTCCTTGCCTACAAGGATGTTGAGGAACTCACGATACCGATGGTCCCAAGGGCCGAACCGATACCGCACCATTTCGGATTCGACACTCAGCCGCTCATGATCTTCGAGCTGCACTTCGCGTGTGGAGCGCTTCTTGGCAGCGAGAGCACGCTCCAACATGACCGGGTATCGGAGGAGGAAATCGAGCTTTGCTAACTTCGTGAGACCTTCAACAACCGCTCCGTCCTGGGTAGCGAATGCCCCTATGAGCACGAGTAGGCGAGCCGCGTGCAGATCTGGCTCACCGTCGAGCTCGGCGATCGTCTGAACCAAGTCCATTACTGCGACTCCCAAGGCCGTGCGTGGCTCCAGACGACTTCACACTGAGCGGTCAGAGAGAATGCAATACCTTCAAGATGATCATCGCTCGCGTCGTATAGTTGGTCGCCATTCGCTCGACGCTGACGGACGCGATTTCGAAGATCGTCGCGCATCGACGGGCCGAATCCATCACCTGCTGATTGAGTAGCCTCGAAAGCTCGGCCCGCTTCGCTCAGCACGAGAGATCGTACATGGCTGTACTGTTGGAGTCCTTTGTCTCGTCCGTGCTTCTTCGTCCAGCTGATTCCCAGGTAGTCTGCCTTATCGCGCAGATCCTCTGCAGAGTTTCTGGACACTGCGGAGAAACCTCCGGCATCCAGTTTCTTGTGAAGAAGCTCAGTACTGCCTTCTCCCGGCTCCACAAACAGTGCGGGATCGCTTTCAAGCGTGGCCGTAGAGTCTCGACCCTGTTCGAGTACTGTCTCAACTCGGGCAAGCGTCATCCGCTTTCCTTCGATACGTGCGCCCACGTCGTCGTCGGGAGTCGCTGTGGCGATGACATACGCCGGGAGAAGTTGCTCGTGGTCAAATGACGACGCCCTTCCGCATTCTTCAATGAGAGCGCGGGCGGCCCGCTTGACGGCATCGTGGGAACACTCGCCCGCCGGAGCCCAGCATTGCGAGAGCGTATCGATCAGGCGCATGGTGGCATCCCGGAGCTTGGGAAGATCCGACCTGGCCGAAGTCTTCTTCATTGCTCCAAAGGCAGTGGACTCGGTGACCTCAGCATCACAGGCAACTCGCTTGATCCAGCGGCCGACAACGGATGGCAAGTCTCCGAGCGTTGCCACGTCTTTGACGGATTGGAGCACATAAGGAAGACTCTGGCCGTTGTTTGCAGTATGAAGCGGATGATTGGTCAGAAACTGGAAGCGTCGGAAGCGCCCTGGATACTCTGACTCCAACTTCGCGAATCGCGCGCACGCTCCCCGAATAGCTTCGTCGCCTGTTTTCCAAGGTAGCTGATCGTCTGCACGCGTCTTGACCTGGTGCCCTGTGAAATCGCCGTCCTTGTGCTTGAGCAGCACGTCTTCGTGATGCTCGCAGAACACCTCCTCCACATCCTCGGTATCGTCGAGCAGCATGCAGCACACTACAGCGGCCCAGGTGTACTGGAATCGATAGCGGTCGGCAGTCGCGTCGCCGGGGTCACCGTGGGCGAGCGTGTTATCCGGATTTGGTGATGTGGCATCAGCCATCACAGCTGTCCTCGAGCACCGCAATTTGTCGATTTGCGTTCCGCATCACGGCGATCCCACCCTCTCGTTCAGAGGCGGGAGGGAGTCGACGATGCGGCTGGTCTCCATGCTCACACGGACAACACGAGCCACGAGATCGATGATGTAGCGGGGATCGTTGTGCTCGCGACACCAGTCGTTGGGATCGTTCTTGATGCCGCTCTTCTTGTCAACGGTGACCTGATAACGCTCCATGACCCACTCGATCGCGGGCTTACCGTTCACGACGTAGTCGTATGCCTCCAGCGGGATGTCAGTCAGCGTGATATGGCTGTTGTAGACGATGCGAGTCTTGTCCCACTTCAAGCCATCGGCCTTCTGTTCCTTTGTCGGGCGGGCGAAGGCCATCTTCTTGACCTTGAACTTCTCCTCGGGTGGCATAGTCATCGGCCCGGTGTCACTCTCGGCTACCGGCCACGGCTCAACGCTCTCGTAGTTGAGGTGCCACCCGGCTAGGTCGCGACCAGCCTTGGAGAAGGCCCAGAAGTCAGCGGTCTTTTTGGTGAGTGGCAGTCGGGGTAGCATCTTCTTGAGGTCAGCAGCAAATCGACTCCGATACTCCGGACTGTGCAAGATGCCGTAGACATAGTAGAAGATGTCCTCTTTGCTCAGCTTCTTCTCGTATGCGTCGCGGAACGCCCGGAGTGTCGCGTCTGTAATCGCTTCGTGTCGGCGATACCCGTCGACGACCACCTCGGTGTTGCCACCCAGATTGAGCTCGCCTTCCTCAATCGCATTCTCGAACAAGTACAGCGGGAAACACTGCGTTGCACCACTCTTGTCGGCCATGTGCAAGTCAGGCAGCTTGTCAGAGATGATGCACGAGAAGACGTCGCGATTGCCAACTCCCGTGGTGCATATGGCGATGTTGTCGATATCAGGAGTTGGAAACAGACGTGGCGTGAGTGACGGCATCTCGTTGAGCCGCTTGTCAACGTACAGCCAACGCTTGTTGAATGGGCGGTACATCGCTGGTGTCAGTGCGTCCGCGCTGAATGCGATCGGCTTCCCTCGGCGTGCCGAGGACTTGAGCGATCGTGTCCAGCTGATGAGGGATGGGTCTGATTCGACAACATCCTCAAGTTTCGGATGTTCGTTCCTGGGAAGGTCGATGCACTCGTCCTGGTACCGCTGCATCTCCTCGTTGTACTTCTGGACAAGCTGTTCGACAGCCGACTTGGCGCGGCGTCGGGAGTCGTTGTAGACCCATGCGTCACGGTTGCTTACAAGGCCGAACGAACTCGTCTCAAATACTGTGTTTGCGGCCGGGTCATCCTTGTTGGAAAGCTCAAGAAACGAACTGAACGCAGGGTCCCTTTGATTGATCCAATCGTAGGCCGCATTGGGTTGAATGCTCACCCACCCACTTGCCCGAGCAATCCCTGTGGTACTGCCGAAGTTCTTGATCGCCGCCAGCTTTGTTGCCCTATCGAGACCGGTGCCAATGTCGCGATAGTGGATCTTTCCCGGTGATTGGCGAGCATTGTTCTTGACGAGAAACACGATGGCGATACCGTTGCGGCTCCCACTCGCAAATATCTTGCCTCCCTCGTCTCGCGACACGGCGCCGGATGTCCGCTGGTATCCGCGAAGATTGAAGACGTAGATCGAGCTGAAGCTCTCGGCCAGCACCGCCCTAAGCCCGTCCATCTGGCCCTTGTCTAAGAAGGCATTGTTGGTGACGAAACCGACAACACCGCGGTCACTGATTCGGTCGCTTGCCCATCGCAGTGCGCGGACCTCACTGCTATAGAGCATTCGTACGAGCTTGGAACGGGATTTGGCGGCATACGTCGTGCGGATGCGTTCGTCTAACGCCTCGTACTTGAGGTTTTGATTGTTGTCGTTCTCGCTCTCTTGCCCCGCAGAGTAAGGAGGATTCGCGATGACCACCCGGATCGGGCTTTGCTGCTGGCGTTTCGCGCGCTTTGAGTTCTCTGGAAATGTGCCTTCGATCTTGCCTTGCGTGGCCTCGTAGAGCTGGAAAGTGTCAGTGAGGACGATGCCGTCAAATGGCTGGTATGCCGCCTCCTTCTTCTCGGTGCTCACCAGACCGTGGTAGGTCTCTTCGATGTTGATGGCGGCGATGTAGTAGGCGAGCAGGACGATCTCGTTCGCGTGAAGCTCCTCCTTGAACTTACGAGAGAGGTCCGAGCGGCCAATCAGTCCGCTCTGAAGTAATCGCACGAGGAATGTGCCGGTGCCTGCGAACGGATCGATAATGTGGACGTCCTTGTCGCCAAGGGCGGAGTCGAACTCTGAGCGCAGGATGTCTTGGACCGAGTGGATGATGAAGTCAACGACCTCCACGGGTGTGTAGACGATGCCGAGTCGCTCGGCCATCTTGGGAAAGGCGTTCTTGAAGAACTCGTCGTATAGTTCGATGATGACTCGCTGACGAGCTTCGGCGTTGTCGAGGCCTGCGGCCCGGTCGCGTACGGATGCGTAGAACTTCTCCAGCGTCTCGGCTTCCTTGCTGAGGGCTTGCTCGTCGAGCTTGTCCAGCATGGCCTGCATGGATTGCGAGACCGGGTTGTGCTCTGTGAAGGCGTAGTGGGCGAAGAGGGCGTCAAAGACCGGGCGGGTGATGAGGTGCTGGGCAAGCATCTCGACGGCCTCGTCGGCAGTGACGGCAGGGTTGAGGCTGTCCTGCAAGCTCTTCAGGAACTTCGCGAAGTCGTCCGCGTAGGGAGCGTCCTTGTCCTTGACGAGTGCCTTGATGCGCGTGATGTGCTGTTCCGCGATGCGAGCGATGTCCGACGCCCACGTGGCCCAATAGGCCCGATCCCCGACCTTCTTGACCATCTTGGCGTAGATGGCATCTTTCCACTCATCAAGCTGCGGGAAAGCGAATGCCCCTTGGACCTCCCGTACTTTCGGCTTGGAGTCGCCGGTGGAGGTCGAGCCATCGTCATCGCCGGTTCCGCCTCCAACGCCGATGACCTGGATGTTGTCCGGCCTGTTCTTGTTGAGCTCGATCTGGTTGATCGTGGCGTTGAAGCGGTCGTCGTGGGCTCGGAGCGCCTGCAGAACTTGCCAGACGACCTTGTACTTCTCGTTGTCCTTGAGGGCCTCTTCGGGCGTCTTGTCGGCAGGAATGCCGATGGGCAGGATGATGTAGCCGAATCGCTTGTCGGGGGCGAGGCGCATAACACGGCCCACTGACTGGACCACATCAACAACGGAGTTGCGGGGATTGAGGAACATCACCGCATCGAGCGCAGGCACATCTACACCTTCGGAGAGGCATCGTGCGTTAGAGAGAATGCGTGCCGTCTTTCCCGGAGCGTCTTGCTTGATCCAGTCGAGCAAGGCGTTCCGTCGAAGGGCATCAAACGATCCATCGACATGGTCGGCCTCGATGTCGAGTACGTCGAGGTCGGGATGGTCCTCTTTGTACGCTTCGACAATCTGATGGAACTGCTCGACGAACTGCTTGGAGTCCTTGATGGTGCGAGAGAAGGCGACGGCTCTCCGCATTGGCTGAGCATCGCCTTGCAAATCAGGAGCGTCCTTGACCGACTCGAATCGCTTTTCAAGCCCATTCCAACAGCCGGTGATGCGCGTGGCATCGTCGAGATTTAGCTCGCTCTTGCTGGCGAGTTGCTTCTGGAACGTCTTGGCGACATAGGACTCATCGACCGCTAGAACCAGGACTTTGTAGTCGGTGAGCAGGCCATGCTTGACGGCTTCGCCGAAGCCGAGACGGTGCAGTTCCTCGCCGAATACGGCGGGGTCGTCCATTGAAGCGATTTCGGCAGAGGCGTCCTTGGCCTTGGACTTTGCGTCGTCGCCGTAGATGCGTGGCGTTGCGGTCATATAGAGCCGCTTCTTCGCCCTGATGAAGTCTGAGTCGTGGACCTTTACGAAGTGGGACTCGTCCTCGCCGACAAGAGTGACCCCCGTCGTGCGATGTGCTTCATCGCAGATCACCAGGTCGAAGTCAGGAAGGCCCGCTTTCTGTGCCTTCGCGACGGCTTCAATCGAGTGGTACGTAGAGAAGACCACCGTGATCTTCTCGCCGCCCTCCTTCGCAGCGACCTTGGCCATGTGTCGGTACTGGGCGGCGAGCTGCTTGTCGTTGGTGGTCGCCGGGAAGGCGAGATCGTGAACAGTAATGTCCTCGGCGTCGTCCTGCTTCTTGGTTCGGCGTTTGCCAATGCTCACATCGGAACAGACAGCCAAGGCGTGAATGCCGTGTGTGGCGTGGGCTGTCCATTCGCGCAGTGTCTGGGCGAGCAAGGAAAGCGATGGAACAAAGAAGAGGACGCTGCCGCCCGGAGCCTGCGCTTCTGCGATTTTGAGGGCGGTGAACGTCTTACCCGTGCCGCAAGCCATGATGAGCTTGCCACGGTCCGTGTCCTTGAGCCCGTTGATGACGTCTCGGATGGCTTCTTGTTGGTGAGGGCGCGGCTGATGCTTGGGCAAGCGATCGAGCTTCTGGGGGCGTCGTGCATCGAAGCGAGACCAGTCAATCGGGCTGGCTTCAAGGTCATGAATGCTCAGTCGCGTAACGGGCTTGGTTTGGTGGTTCAGAGCATCATCTGCGTTCTTGCCCCACTTGTCGGTCGTAGAGACGATCATGCCGGAAGTGAACTGCTCACGACCCATCGCTGTGAAGAACGAGTCGATATCACCCTTTGCGAGGGTGTGCTCGGGGAGGAAGAACTTGCACTGAATAGCGACGAATTCCCGACTTGCGTGTTCACGGGCGACTAGATCGATACCGATGTCGCCGACCGCGCCCTTGTCCGGCCAGTCGTTCCACATCCAAACCTTGTCGAAGCGGTCGGCGTAGATTGGGTCGAGTTCGAAGAACCGGAGCATCATCCGCTCGAAGCGATCACCGAGGTCGCGATTGCTTCGCGCGTCGTCTCGGAACTGCTGGAGGACATCATCCAAGGTGGCCGCTTGAGTAGCCTCAAGCTCTTGGCTCTTTGCACCTGTGCTCATCCTTCGCCTCCTGCGGAGCGGTGCTCCAGCCAACGGTCAATCGCATCCTTGCTGAAACGCCAGTGCTTCCCGACCTTCTGGCCGGGTACTTTGCCCTCCTGGGCGAGCTTGTAGAGTGTGGACTTAGCGATCTGGAGATAGGCGCAGAGCTGCTCGACGGTCATCACGTCGGGCGGGTCGGCCTTTCGCTTGGAGGCGCCGGCGCTGGGCATCCCCCAATAGTATCAGTTGGTGTCAGTTCATGATGGGTTGGGTGGTCGAGGCCCGGTGGTGCGGTTGGACCTCAATGTGAACCGCTCGGTCAGGAGCCGTTCGGCTTGCCGTTCTTGCCCTCCTGGTAGATCCAGGTGTGGGCCAAGTCAGCAACCTTGGCGACGACCGGCAGGTCGTCGCGTCCGAAGCTGTCGGATGACTTCCACTCGTCCTCGTCCTTGTAGAGACGAGAGAGGGTGACGTTGTGGCGGACACCGTTCTGGGTCTCGTTGGCCCAGATAGCGGCCTTGATCGCGCCGAGCCGAATCTCGTTGACCGGCTTGGTCTTTCCGTTCGTCGTGCTCATGAGCACCTCCTTCTTGGTTGATGGAATCAATCAGGACGCGAGGGCGAGCAACGAGCTCGCCTTCTCGTCCACGTCAGTCCGGTCGCCGACGTTCTTCATCCGCCCAGCGAGACGTGTGAGCGCATCGACCACCGCGAAGATGGTCAGCCGCCCTTCCGCCTCGGCGATGCCTAGCGCGTCCTTGGCCAGCTTGCGTGTCACGCCGTGCTTGGCGAGCACCTTGAGGGCGTCTTCGTGGTCCTCGCCGAGTCGCTCGCGCATCGCTTTGCGAATCACCTCCACGAACCCGTCGCGGCGGGCGTCCCGCTTCTCGACGAGCGCGTGCAAGCGTCGCCGCATTTCCGGCAGCGCCTCCTCGACGCCGGCCGTGTGCTTGCGGCTGTACTCGACGACTTTTGTCGCATCCCAGACAATGTGGTTCTGGCACACAGCCTGGAACCAGAAGGTCTTGATGCCGACGGAGCGCTTGCCGACCTCCGAGTTCCAGAGAAAGAAGCCGGGCGCGAACGCCTCGCCGTCGATCTCCACCCAGCCGGTCGGGTCGATCAGGAAGATGAACATGTCCTGCTCGCCCCGGTAGAGGCCGGTGGCCCCGCCGATGCCCTTCTGCGGCGGCTCGAAGTCCGTCGCGAACTCCCGGATCATCGACAGCAGGTCGATGTCGTGAAGCCGGGTGTAGCTTGCCGGGTGGACGGCCCGCACCGTGCGGTCGCGCGAGAGCACCTGGAGGGGCTTGCCGCCTCTCGGGAGCGTCTCGGCGAGCGCGTGTGAAGCGGTCCTGGGTGACAGCCGGTTGATCGTGTCCTTGGACACGCCCGCCAGCCGGCACACCTGGCCGAAGCTCCAGTCGGTCAGCTCGTGCTGGACTCCTCCGACTCCGAGGCGCAGCCGTGTGTCATGGCCGTCGGGCACGAGGCCGTCGGGCGGGACCCACTGCACCTGGGACTCGGACTTAGACTCCTGGCAGGCGTCGTACAGCGCCTGCATGCTCTCGAATGTCTCGTCGGGACTACGCGCGAACAGCTCGCTGCTTGCGTCGGTTAGCGTCGTCATAATCGACTCCTTATTGTCGTGTTGAACCTGTGAATGAACCTTCCCGCACCACCGGGTCTCGTCGTGCGGCGCGCAGAGACATGCCGCCCGGTCAGATCCGGGGCTCACTTCTGCCCTGCGTCAGTTGGTTCAATGAGCGGGCCGCGTGGCCGTCGGTCCATTACCGACAGAGTTCGTCGAGAAAGTCAAGCGGGGTAGAATGACGGCAAGAGCATGGACGCTCGGCGGACGGAGGTATAGGCATGGCACGGCGGATATCGAGATCCCAGCTACGCAGCAAGCTGAATCAACTCAAGAGCAAGCAGCGTCAGGCGATCAACGACTACAACCGGGCTGTGCGCAAGGTCAACTCCGCTATCAATCAATACAACAGCAAGGCTCGGGCGCACAACGCCCGTGTGCGGGCCAACCGGCAGCGATTGAAGAGCGAGTTGAATCGGCTTGCGTCTCGCTCAGCCAACACTCGCACCGTGACCTATCGGGTTTCAGTGCGCTCTGTCTACGACGCATATACGCGGTACGAGTCACAGGTCGGCCCTGAACCGGCGGACCCTCGGCATGCGGCATGGCTGGATTTGGCCGAACGTGAAAGTGCGAACAGCGCAGCCGTCGCGAACGCCCTTCTCGACGAAGCGGCGACGGACGAGGCTGCTGTCGATCCACGACAGACTGAGATTGAGGATCAGCTCCGTGCCATCTCGCCCGATCTTGACCAGCGGTGGCGTGGCGCAGTCTTTTCACTGAGTCCAGAGAATCCGGACGCGGCTCGGCATTTCTGCACGAGCACTAGGGAGGTTTTTGCTCAAATCCTGGAGGTCACAGCTCCAGACGAAAGTGTGACTGCTAGCGATCCATCCTGCGAGCGGACTCAAGCCGGCAAGCCGACTCGACGGTCCAAGATCAGATACGTGCTTCGCCGCAAGGGTGTCGAGGCAGAGTCTCTTGAGGAGTTTGTGCAGACTGACATCGACAACATCATCGAGTTGTTCAACGAGTTGAATAGCGGCACTCACGGTCATGCAGGTCGGTTCGATTTGCGTCAGCTCGCTGCGATCAAGACGCGTGCGGAGCACGGCATCCTCTTCCTGGCGAGCATCGTGATGTGACTCCAGAATCGCCTGTCGGCTCGCCGTCGCCGTCGGGGTTCGCCCCGCCCGGCCCCGACGGCAGAGGCGTGACGACGGTTGCTCTCTCCCCGCCGCAGGCCAGTCGGACGACCGGAGCCCGAGGGGTTCGGGTGCTGTGGATTCGCCACGCCCGGCGAATCCTCGCGACCTGGACCGCACTCGAATTGAGTCTGGGCTATCGCTCGGCCGCGGCCCGACGCTTCAGCATGCCCCAAATCCGAGGCGCTCGCTCCGGGCTCGTCAGTGCCGCCGCGTTGATATGGCCCGTTCGGTCGCGAGCGCCCTCGAAACCCGCTGCAACGAGCAGTTCCGCGATGATCGCGTCATCACGGGCAAGGGCGATCGCCATCGCTTCATGGCCCGAGCCATCGTTTATCGTTTCGGCGGCTCCGTGGTCGAGCAGCAGAGCCACGACGTTCGCGAATCCCGAGTTGGTGGCTGCCACGAGCAACGACCCTTGTTCGCGAGACGGCCATTCAGCCGGAGCGCCGTGTTCGAGCATGACGCGCACAAGTTGCTCGTGGCCCATCCGCACCGCTCCTGCGAGCCGCCAATGCCATTTGCGATACCGCGGGTCGTAACGAGGCATCGGGTCTGCGCCCGCCTTGAGCAGGAGCTCAACGATCTCGACCGAGGCCGCGGCGTCCAAGGGGCGACGCCCTCTAAACTCGTCGACGACATCAACAAGAGTCGGGTCGTGTTCAAGCAGCAGCCTGACGCACTCCGCGCTTCCCCACTGGGTCGCCTCGATCAGAGCCGAAGAATGGGGCGCACCACCCGTGGCGTTGCCGCCCGTGATGTGGACTCTGGGGTCTGCGCCCTTGCGTAGGAGCACCTTCGCGCACTCAAGGCGGTCGAGTTGCACAGCTCGCTCAAGAGGTGTGCCGCCGTTGACCATCGACGGGAAGAGCGACGCGCCTGAGTCAAGAAGCAGTGCAACCACATTGGGGCGGTCCGCCTGAATCGCGTAGTGCAGCGGTGTCGCCCGGTCAACGCCCTCCGCGTCGAGCTGTTCCGGATGGGCCTTGATCACCCGGCGCACCTCGGCGACAGGGGCGCACGCTGCTGCGGCGTGAAGCGTAGGTTCAATCCCGTGATGGTCGACCATTCGGCGGTACGCTTCGGTATGGACTCCCCATGCGACCGCGGTGATGGGAGGGGTGCCGTGTTTGTCGAGCCGCGTTGTATCGACGCCTTCCGCCATGATCGCATCGATCAGATCAACGTGGCCGTAGCGGGCGGCTTCGTGGAGCATGCTCCGCATGTTGATCGCCTGCCAAGCGTGCGCAAGGTTGGGGGCATCGACTAGCACCTCAAGGGCCTCGCCCACCCTGTCTTCTTTCATCATCTCGACCAGGTCGTACTTCTTGAGCGTTCGCGTGTGCGATTCGAGATAGGGAAGTCGAATCCTGAGCGAGACGGGTCCACCAAAGACCGTCGGGCAGTATTGATTTGCCCCGGACTGCATCAGCCTGTCGAGCATCTCGTTCGACAGGGCCTTGAGCAGGAGGTCGGCGCCGACGCGTCCATCTTCGAGCAGCAGCAGATTCGGTTCTCGGTCGAGCACGAAGTCTGCGCCCGTGACGCTGTCCTGTTTGACAGCTTTGGTCAGCCGCTCGATCGCATCGCGCTGGGCGGCGGTCTGGGCGTGTGCCTGAGGCGCAGTGAGCAGGAATGCGACGAGAAACAGGCGTAGCGGGCGCATACGAGGGATTGTATTGGCGGAAAGACCCTTCGCGCCGTGAGCCCGCGGCAATAGAATCAGGGAGACGCTGGGACACGCCGAAGGGCGAGGCTCCGCTTTGTGGTTTTTTGCCTTGGACTCATCACCAGACGGGGTGAGTCCCCGGCATGGCGGGCAGACGCCCGCTCGGTTGTTGTTCATCCGCCCATGGGGGGCGGATGCAATCGAAATAGGAGTGACTATGCATAGCATCAAACACAAGAAGGCGAAAGGAGGATCGAACCGACTTCACGTGCTTTCGGCACGTGGTGAACCGCCTATCCGGTTCGACCGGGTCGAAGTGTATTCCCCGATGGGGAATGCGTTCACCCTCTGGCCCAAGGGTGAAGTCTGGTACATCGGGACAGCGAACGGTGCAAAGGAGCGTGTGCTGCACATTGAGCGCCGCTACCAGAAGACCATCGCCCACAACCCGATCAAGTTCGGCATGTTGTCAGGGTCTGCGCTGACAATGACAATCGCCGGACTGTTCCAGTTCATCCTCTAACGCATTCAGAATGCTTGACCTCGCGGTCAAGCATTCCCTTTCGACGATGCCACACTGGCGCACGACCCGTCAAGGGGCGGGTGCGACGGTCACGGCGTCGTGAGCGGGTTGTGTTTCGCATCCCGGCCGTGCGTCCCTGAAGGGAGAAGAGGCCGGAACGGGAGTGTGCACCGCGTTGAGCGGGAAAAAGCATGCGACCGTGAGTAGGTGCCTGCACGTTGAGCGCTCACTAGACCCAGAAGGGCTTGATGTGAGACGCCGGCGGATGATTCATCCGCTACGTGCAGGGAGGCAAGAGAGCCTTGAGCTCTTTTGTCTTTTTTGCAGGTTCTCTACGCGTCGTCAAGCGTGTTCTGAGCACCCGACCACGCAGCCAGCTCGTCCACAAGACTCGCGATGTCCAACCCACGTTGGGTCTGTTTCTCGGTCTGCGCGGCGGTGTCGATGTCCTTGGGCGTCTTCGTGATCTTCGGCTGGCGCGCCACCCTCTCAGGCCAAGGAATCGCGCTGAGCCGTGTGTACTCGTTCCAGCTGATCGGCCACGGGCACTGCACGGGGATCGGCATGCCGGCGAACTGCGTGTAGCCGCTGCCTTGAGACACTTTGAGAATGAACTCGAGAGGGTGGTCGCTCGAACGAACGATGTCTGTGGTCGTCATTCTTGGCTTGACGGTCGGGGACGTATTCTCGCTGACGACAGTCCAGTAGTTGCCCTGGAATCCTTTTCCGACCGACGTCGTGTACATCATCTCCTCGCCGCTGGCGAACGACAGGTCCTTGATCACGTTCGGGTCTGTGACGGAGAAGTACATCTTCACCCGCGTATTCGTCTGAATGGTGGGCCGGAGGTCGGCGCTCTGCGTCTTGAGGTCGCTGAGGCTCTGATTCGCAAGGATTGCGTGGAGTCCGAAGCTCCGTGCTTGCTCTAGCACGATCTTGAAGTTCTCACCCGCGAGGCGCTGAAACTCGTCGATGAAGAGATACGTATCTCGTTTCTCGCTCGAATCACGGTCGCGGTCGATGGCGGCCGTCAGCAGGGAGTACAGCGCAAGCTTGCCGATCTCGCGCACGCTCACACTCTCCGTCGCCGCGGGAAGCCAGAAGTACACGACCTGGCGATTCTCCAGAGCCGTGGGCATGTGGATCGTTTCCGTCTCCGGAAGACGTTTATCGTCCGTCGCCAGGTTCTCGTACATGCTCAGCGCCGCGAGCGTCGCAACGAGTTCGAACGTCTCGGAGTTGCCTTTGCGCTCCTTGAGGTCTTCGTAGAGTTCCCCAATGCTCGCCGGGGCTGGTTCACGAGTGAGCGCAGAGAGGAGCTGCTCGCGGGCTTTGCGTGTGTAGTAACTGCGGCCGTATCCCTCGCCGTGCGCGAGCGCCAAGGATTCCATGAGGAGCTCGCAGAGCTGCATCACGGATCGGTTCTTGGACTGCATCGATCGGAACGGATTGAAATAGTGAGTCGCTCGATTCGGTTCCGGCGTGAAGTACCGGAAGGCGTAGCGTGGGTCCTTCGGGTCTGTCACACCGTTCCGTTCACGACGACGCTCTGCTTCCTGCTTTGCGAGATTGAAGAGCGCCGGGTCACCCTTGAGGTCGAGGATGATGATCGGTGGCTGCTCGTCGCGGGCTGGCTCGCCAGATTCATCTGACTTGGAGTCCTGAGAAGGCTCGGGGATCTGCAGCAGTTGGAGCAAGAGCGGCATGATGCCCAGGCTGGTCTTCCCTGAGCCGGTCTCACCCACGATGTAGCAGTGCTGATTGAGGAGCGACCGGTCGAGAAGCACCGGGAACGACCAGTAGGGCTCGATGCCCAGGAACATGTGCCCTGCTTCCCGGATCTGCTGATGGTCAGTCAGCGGGTCGTGCGCGACGTGCTCCGAGTGGAGCAGGCGGTCGACTCGCCACTGCCACGGAGTGCGTTTGTCATCGATCCACATCGCGGCCGAGTCATCGTTGAGCTTCCGGTCGTACTCTTGTCCTCGAACGATGGCGTCTCTGTAGGTCGCCAGGAGAACGAGATTGGGCACGATGAGTGCGATCACGAAGGCTGCCGGAAAAGTCCAAGCGAATAGCGGCTGGTTGTTGACGATGCCTGCAGCCGCCGCGATGACCCATGTGTACGGGCGGTCGCCGATCTCCTTGTCAAGGAACTCCGACGCGACGTCGAGTCGGTACTGCTCTCTGAACTTCGCGTCCTCGGAGAGAGCTTGGTAGTACTGCTCAAGACGCCAGCGATTGAGCCGCGCGATCCGTTCTTCCTCATCCGGCAGCCGTTCGGCGCTGTCATGGGAGGGACGGCGAAGCTCGGGCGGCTGGATCGTCGCGCCGGCAGGCGCCGGGGCGGGGAGCTTGGTCCAGTCCACCCCTGGAAACGCGCCGCGCAGCGGCGGATAGCTTGGCACCGCAAGGGCGATCTGTTCCGCCACGGGGCCGCGGATGAGGTCCGACGGGAAGTAGTAGCGCAGCCCGAATCCGAGCGAGAAGAACAACAGCCCCGCCATGATTCGGACCTGCCATCGTCGGGTCGTCGGAGAGTCATCCGGCATCCAAACACCTGGGGTCCCCGACGACAGTTCCCCGGAGGCCAAGTAGAGTCCCAGCAGCTTCGGCGCACCCATGAGCGTGTGCCACTGCCCGGGGGTCCGAAGGCACCACCCGAGGCACAGTGCAACGATGGCGATGATCGCCAACGATGTTGACACGAGGGGCACGAACAGAGCGATGAGGATCGCCGCAAAGGGGACCCAGAGCGTCGGCTTGAGGGGGTTGTCTCGAAGTGCTTGGGCGCGCTGCGTGTTCATCAGGCGAGGGTGAGCGTTGAGCCAGCCCCAGTAGAACTCGGTCAACTTCCGGGCGATCAGAAGGAAGCAACCGATCGAGAGCGCGCCGAGGATTCCGGTGATGAGCAGACGGTTGTCGACGATGCTGGAGAGCGCATAGCCGAGAATCACGACTGCTGGAGGTCCGAAGAGCGCGATGGCGATGCGCGAAGTTTGCAATCGCCCTTTGACAACCACTCGCATCAGCATGGCGAAGCTCAGGCCGGCGGTCCCGATGATCGCCCATGCCGGCGGAAGAAAGCGTGCCAGCGAGAAGCCCACGAGGACGAGCAGGAGCAGGCCGGAGGGCAGCAGCGTGACGACCGACAGGGCGCGGCCGGCGAGGTCATTGTCCGAGACGCGCTCACGGTGGGCGAGCGCCATACCTGCCAGCTCGTTTCGAGACGGGAGCCGTGCGGCGTTGACCACGGTCGCGGAGCCCGGTGTGTACTCGATCGGGTGACGGGGCACATGGGTCGCGGCGGGCGCGTAGGCGACACACCGTTCGATGTCATTGCGATTTGCTTCGCGCCATTGCATGAAGTCGCCTCTCGTTGTCCTTGGTCGCCTGGGCGGCCATCGCCGGAAGGTCCTCGATTCCGACAGTCAATGCTACGTATGGGATCACGCCGTGCGACCAGAGCTCGTCGTCGCCCTGTTGTGCCGCGTGCTGGAACCTCTTGTAGAGCACCTGCTGGTGCCGCTTCGACGTGACGAGCACCTGCACGCCGTACTCCTTCGCGTGCACGGCACGAAGTAGCTCTGGAACTCGGGCCACCGCGGCCGCGAGTCTGACACAGCGTTTAAGTATCTCGTCCTTGTCGGTCTCGGGTGCGGGCAGGTACATCCGATACAGAGTGCCGCCGCCGGTGGGTCGGCGAATGGCGCAGTGAATCGCGCGTGGGGGTCGTCTGCCAAGCAACTCGGCGACTCTCTGTGGTTCGACACGTGTCCGTTGGCCTGTCGTCATGCAGCACCACCAGAGCACCTGGAGCGACTCGCGGAGCGGGTCCGGGCCGAGCGGGTTCGCCCACGACTTCGGTATAGACGCGTAAGCGGCGCCGGTCGGCGTGAGTTGGTAGTAGACACGTGGTCCAGCCCAGGTGCCCTTTCGCGATACAAGCCGCTGGTCTCGTATCAGGCGGTTGATGACCTGCTTGCACGCGTTCTCGTTGTGGTCGAAGTGGACCCGAGCGATCACGCACGCCAAACTCATCCGGTATTGGCCGACGTGCCTGAGGATTCTCAGGTCACGGTCGATCTGCTCCTGCTTAGTCATCTGGTGTGCGGGCATTTACCAAAGCTCATACGCGTAGTCACGTTCTTCGCAGAACGCATGGAATCCCTCAAGCTTCCGTGTGCTGTAGGTTCCGACATACTCGATCGCTGTCACCCGGGGGCCGGATACGAGCACAGCGTCGGGGAGCTTCTCCGCGGCGGACCGCCTTGCCCGGAGAAGTTCGGGAACGAGCCATTCGCCCGCCCACTGTGACGCTCGACGCGGTTGGGTGTCTCGCATCAGGAGGTAGACCCCGGCTAACTGAACGTCGTGCGTGGTCTCGGAGGATCGCACCGGCCTTATCCGAGCCCCTGCGAGGCGAGTCGCCGTGGCCTTCGACGCGGAATACAGACGGGTCAGCCTGGGCTGGCCCTGGCTGCGCCGACGGGCGAACGTGGAGACGCGTGTCAGGTCGGGCTGAGGCCGGCCAGGTCGCCAATCGGCGAGCGGGCCGTCGAGCGCGGTCTCGGGTCGGGTGAGGCGCTCCACCATGTCAAGGTGCCCTGATCTCAGAAGCTGGGACATGCGCCGTAGAGCGAGGGCTCTCGGGTTCTGCGTAGTGGACCACCAGGCGCGGGCAGACTGCTCTGCCGTGATGACGCGGACCCGCTCCGCCACCGTCGACAGGATCTCCCGGTCTCGGGCTGTCAGTTCTACGCCGACCGACTCCATGCCTGCATGGTACCGTGATGCGGCTTGCCGCCCCCTGACTTGCTCTGGTCTTGCGACATCAGGCGAAGCCGAGAAGAAAAGTCACAACTGCCTGCTCAGCAGGCAGTTGACCATCGCCAAGCTCTCGGCGGAGCCTGACTTGGTCATGTAGGGCTTGGTTAGACCATCAGTTAGGCTATCGCACCCCCGGCGGGTGCCGCTGAACGCAGGCTGTCGGGTGGTGGTACATAGCACATCCCGGTCGCTGCTTTCACCCCATCGACAGCGGGAGGTACCCTCCTCAGGACGGTGTGCGTGGTTGTTGACGAGAGAGCGGGGAATACGGTCGTTGGAAGGGCAGGGAGCCGAGCGGTGGTCTCACCCCGGCCCCCTGCCAGTAAGCCCCCCCCCGCCGAAGAGGGAGGATGAGGGGGCGTGCCCGCCCCCTCGGTGTGTCACCCCGGTGAACGGCGGAAGACGACACAGGTCTCATGCAGGATTCGGGGCTCGACGAGCCCGTTGTACCGCTTGGCGTTTGACCGAACGTTGTGCTGTGCCTTGATGATGACCGTGGAGAGCTCGCCGAGTTCGCCTTCCATCTTCATCACGTCGCGAGCGATGCAGTAGTACCGCCCACGCTTGCGAACGTCACCGACCAGGACAGCGAGTCTTCCTCCCGGAGCTACTGCTTGGGCGCAGTTGGTCAGGCAGCGGCGGAGCCGAGTGAGGAAGAGCGTGTAGTCCTCCGATGTACTCAGGTCCGCTCCGTGGTCGGAGTAACGGACAATGTCCCAGTACGGCGGGTGCACCCAAACCAGGTCGTACTTGCCGGGCAGCTGCTGTTTGAGCAGATTGAATCCGCTCCGAAGGTCTCCACCCCAGTACGTAACGCCCAGTTTGTACTCCTGGTTCAGCCACTGGACCACGTCTCGCGTCGTGCCGGACCCTTCCATCGGGTCGGCGGCACTTGTCACCCTGTATCGAAGGATGAGGTCTTTCACGAGCGTGCCGTCACAGTTGCCCCGGAACGCCGCGTCGCCCCAGTTCGGGTTTCGCCGCGGCTCGGAGACGATGGAAGTCATCGCCATGGCGTCGTAGTACGCTCGCTCGATGGACGCCACTCTTGCCATATGCCGGGCACGATGCCGTGCCTGTTTCGCATTTGTGCGTGCGTTTCGTGTTCCCATGCATTTCAGGCCTCCCGATCGGGTTGGACGCTGACGGCACTGCGTAGACGACCCATGATGGCGGCAAGCCATCCGGGTGCGTCTCCGTATCCGCCCTCGGTGAACGGGTTGGTTCGCCGCATCCGGAGCACGGTCTGTGCGTGCGTGAGCAGGCTGATGAACTCCCGCAGGAAGTCCTCAGGCATCTCGACGAGCCGTACGCGTCGCTCGTGCTTATCGAACTCGGCGATGCACGCGACGTATCCGAACTGTTCGTGCGTCTCTGCGGTGATGATGTACGGCCCGAGCTCGGCCTCGAAGAGCATGCGCGGCTCAGTCATGGTCGACCTCCTCTTGGCTATGAAGCAGGCACACCTCGTCGGTGCGACCGCGCTTCCCAAGCGGCCGTGGCTCGAAGAAGATGTCTCGCTCGATGCGGAGTCCTCCGGGCCCCTTGATTGACTCCAGCTCCATCAGACTGAAGTATCCCCATTCTCGCTCGAACCCTTCGACGAGGCCGAAGAGCACGTCCTCACCGTCGAACTCGACGGCGTACCACGTCCAGTTGGTCCACGGCGTGAAGTACTTCACCTGAGCTACTGCATCCGGCAAGTGCTCGGTCCCGTAGAGCGGCGGGAGATTCCGCCGTAGTTCGTCTGTCATCAGTTGCATGTGTCATTCCTCCGTGTTGGAGCCGCCGACGTGCAAACCACCTCGGCGGGTTGTTGGTAGAGATTGCTTGCACGCTCACCGCGCATCGCTGCCGTCTGAGGTGTTGTTCCAGGCCATCCACATCGACTGGAGTCGTCGACGGAGCCATCGACGGACAGACCAAGGCTGAGCCAGGATGACGGGCGAGAGGAACTCGGTTTTCCGCAGCCCATCGCCTTCGGGGCCGCGTTCGGATTCGAGCTTGCGGAGGCTGAACGTGCCCCAGCGGTTCGGAAACCCCTCGATGAACCCGTAGAGGGTGTCCTCTCCGTCGAACTCCGCCACCCACCAGACATGTGGGGTCCATGCTGCGAAGTACTTCGCGTAGGTGTATGCATAGGGCAGCCCTTCGCAGTCGTAGAGCGGTGGGAGCTTCCGCCGCAGTTCGTCAGTCATCAGGTTCATGGTGATCCTCCGTGTTGGAGTCGCCGACGTGCAAGCCACTTCGACGGTGTTTCGCTTGAGAGGAAGGTGGGTCCCCACACAGAGAACCTCGACCTGCCCTCTCAAAGAGAGGGCAGGGCAGGTCGAGGTTCTCCAGTAATGCGAGCGGCGGTGCGCAGGCGTGGCGGATGAGCCGAAGGCAAAGGCCGTGACACCAAGCGGCGCAGCCGCGACTGGCCGCGGCCTTTGGGGTGGCTGGGTGGACGCCGGAGCGCCGTCGCTCTCCGCAGCCGGCGGGAGGGGGAGCGAAGGCGAGCCCGTGGGTGGTGGTCTACATCGTGCGAACGAGCGCCGTGCGCACCATGCCTGCAATCGCGCGTTCGAATCGCACTCGCTCCGAGTCGAACCGGGGTGCGTTGTTGGGCAGGTAGGTCGCCTCGGCTGATGGACGTTGGAGCGAGAGCTCGGGAATTGCAGGAGCGACGGCGGTCAAGAGACCACGGACCGCATGGCTCGTCGTCAGGCGAGTTCCCGTCACCGTTCGGAGCACAGTCGTCAGACGTTCGAGGGTTGATTCAGCGATGTCGTCGAGCACCACTTGTCGTTTGCGATACTTCGATTGCCCGTGCTTCGCTTGCTGCGGTGTGGACGCGGCGGAGTCGTTCGACACGAAAGCAGACGGGTCGAGGAGTCTCGCGACGGATGCTCGTTCTGTGGTCGCGGCGCGGAGCTTGGCCATCAGCGAGCCTCGGCGAGTCGCGCGAGCGTCAGGTCTGGTGGTATGGACGAGCCCAGGTACTCAAGGAAGCCGGCGGTCTCACCCCCGCCCCCTGACCAAGACCGGCAGTAGTCGAGGAAGATGTCGCGGTGTTGGACACGGCGTTCCACTTCGACGGCCAGTCGCAGGAACTGTCGCGCGACCGGGTGGCGGCGGTGCTGCGTGTGGCACAGCAGCGAGCAACCATCGGCGACGCAGCGTTGCACCGCCGTCGCCTGACTGATACGTGTGCTGAAGAACTGTCCTGGCAGCGCGGAGTCGACGAGCGAGCGAATCTCCGCGAGAGCTCGTGTAGCGCGCTCGTCCACCGAGCAGAGCAGCACCCCGAGGACCTCAAGATTCGGGTTGCGGTGCCGTCGGACTTCGTTGATGTCGCGGCAGGCCTCGGTCAACCCAGCGAGCGAGAGGTAATGGGGCAACGCGGTGAGCAGGAACCAGTCGGCCCCGCCGTACGCGGCGAGCGTGGTGATGTCGGCCGGATGCGGGCTGGTGTCGAGAATGACGAAGTCGTACCGCTGAGCCTGCTGGATCACGGGCCGCAAGAGTGCCGCGTGGTCAACGAACCGTGGCGTCTTGGTGCTCAGAGTCGTCAGGTCGTGCCGGGCCGGGATGAGTGACACCCCGGCGGGCATCCCATCTGTGATGGCGAGCGGCTCGAGCTGCGATTCACCGCAGAGAAGTTCCAGCGTGCCCTCGAACTCGACCCCGTCGATGCCGAGGTGTCGGGTGGTGCCGGCGGCGGGGTCGAGGTCGATGAGCAGGACCCGGTGGCCCCTGATGCCGAGGGCGGCCGAGAGGTTGACGGCGGTGGTGGTCTTCCCGACGCCGCCCTTCTGGTTCCCGATCGCGATGACGACCGGTTGATTCTGAACAATGTGCATGCCTCCTCCTGTGGCGCTAACGCCGGCGGGCGTGCCGGCGTCCATGTTCATCCCATAGCGCACCTGTCGTACTCCACGCAAGCACAAAGGGACGCCCCAGAGAGCGAACGCTCGCGGGCGGTCAGGCGCGCACGGGCGCAGGCGGGCACGCGTCACTTTGCATCTTGCGCGCAGCGATGTGCATCAGTAGGGTTGGATGCAGCCGTCCGGGATTGTCTGGGTGGCAGGGAGTCGCGCGGAACGGGCCTGGCCGCCCGTCCGACGCACTGTGGGAGTTCGTTGCAGAGCAAGCGTGCCATACATGCGCGCCGGCCGTCAATCCCCCATGGCGTCGGAGTCGCACGGCTCTCGATGACACTGAGGGGGAGTCATGCAAGAGAGAGTCGGGTCGTATCGACCCAAGCACGCGGTGGTCGCCGGGCGCATGCGCGGCGGCTTCGCACCCGTGAGGGCAGTCGAATTGCTGGCCGCGTGGCGGCTGTACGCCAACAACGAGATCGAACTTCGAGACCTGCGGCTCTGGTTCGCGAGCACAGAGCTGCGCGCGGAGGCCCGCTTCCGCCAGAAGCAGTTGTGCAGCGGCGGCACCGGTGCGAGGCTCAGGGCGCTCACGGGGGATCGTCGTTCCGCGAGGGTCTTGTGCGCTCGGGTCTCTGCGATAGCGGCACAACTGGAATCAGAAGATGTCGATACTCAGAGTGATTACTTCCGCAATCTGCGACGCCGTATACCGGTGCCTCGGAGGCTCGCGCGGCACCTCGCACTTGAAGGCACGCGCTCCACAATCGCTGCGGCCATCGGACATCTGCTGCGATGCATGTACTGGCGCGGGGAGTCCTGTGTGTCGGGTGGCACCGCCAAGGCGTCCGCGATGGCGGATGAGCTCGGGGTCAGCCTGCGGAGCATCCGGCGCGGGAAGAGGTCGCTGCATGACGAAGGATGGCTGGAGTCGGTGGCCGTCTCGCAGCACGTCCTGAACCGCCACGGAGCGGTTGTCCGCGTCAGGGCCGGACGCGGGTGCGAGCCGAAGATGTCACCCCCGCGCCCTGATTCTCGCGCCTGTTTGTCACCCCCAAAGAACAAGCATCAGCTTCGCTGTCCTTTAGAAACCAAGACCCGAGAGTCATCGCGACCGTCGATTGCTGCTGGGCGCGAGCGTCTCCGTGATCGGGGCTTTGGAGAGCGGCAGTTTCGTGAGCTCGCCTCGTCCGGACGGATTCCCGCGAGCGAGGCCGCTCGCCTCGCCGTGCTGTCATGCGCGCAATACGCCGCTCGTGTGGCAACACGAAACCCGATGGGCTTGTTCTGGCATCTGGTGCGCGGCGGGTACTGGGACCGTCCCTCGCAGCTCGATGAGGATCGGGCTCGGATGTGCTCGGAAGTGTCTCGGGAGGGCACGACGGTGCGTGTGGGGGAAGTCGCCCGCTCGATGGGCGTTGTTCACCATGTGCAACACATCAGGGTCGCCGGGGCACAACAGTGTTGAGCAACTTCGAGGGGCATGGGCGGTGGTTGGGACTGCAAGCGACTATCCTCGTGCCTCTCCCTTTGCACTTCCTCGCCCGGTGGGAGTTTCTTCACTCACCGGGCTTATTTGCGCCTGCCGTCTGCGACCGTCCCCGTCGGGCTCGCCCACGCCTGGCCCGGCGGGGAGGGTCGCGGGCGGTGGATTCCGCCTCACCACGCCTGCCGGCTCGATCCGAACCGGAGGGCGCTTGTCAGCCTTGCGCCACCCGTGCTCCGGCCTGTTCTGCGCACCTAACGATCTCGCCGCCTCGGACAAAGAAGTGACTCCGGCATCCCTTGCGGCGCCATACCGACGGATGCAGCGTGACCACACCATCCGGGCGCTCTTCGACCGTCCATCGCGGCCGTGACTCTGGGAGCAGGTTCATGTGGATCACGTCGCCGCAGCCGCACGGACAGCGCATCGCCGCGGCCCACGCATGCCCGTTTTCTCCCGCGATGTACACGCGATGGTCGCGGAGCCGGTCGGGGAAGTCTTCGACGCGCTCGACCCGGTACGGCTTTGGTCCCCACGGCCAGAGCCGCTGGAGCCATTGACCGATGCTGGAGATCCATCTCATGCGGCCACCTCCTTCACCGAGAGCGACGGCATGTCGAGGAGCGGCGACGCATCGCCACGACCGACAAGTCTCGCGAACGAGCGGGGGCCATCGGCGGCCTCGGGTTCGTAGTAGGTGTGCATCTGCGCCAGGCTGTGGCGGATGATCGCGTATTCGCTGTTGTTCTCCAGCCGGTACGGGTGGAGTCGCGCGAGCAGTTCGTTGACGAGCATGGACGCGAACTGGGTGTTGACGGACACGACCGCCGGGCGCGCTTCATCGACGCCCTCGATGTACTTGGACTTGCGGAGGTCTTCGTACGCCGCCGGGTCGGTGCGCTTTGTCGCTTCGGCGCGGAGTCGTTCGGGCGTGTACACGCCCCGGTCCATGAGCGAGGCGCCGTCGGGCTGCATGTAGTACACCGCGCCGCATACCTCCTGGATCGCGCCGCGGCCGTCCGCGATGAGCTTCACCCCGACATCCAGAAAGGGGAGGTTGTAGAACGCAGCGATTCGGTTCGCAACGTGCCGACCCTCGACGCTATCGACGCACCCGATCAGGATGTCCGTCCCCGCCAACGCACAGACCGCCTCCGGCGAGTCGGCAACGTTCACCGGGTAGGTCTCGACAACTGTGCCCAAGCCCATTGACCGAACGGCCCGCGCCATCACGTCGAGCTTGAGCGCACTCGCGGATGCATCCGCTGCGGTCGTGTTCGGGATGCGGGGAAGGTTCTCGTCGCCGACGTGGTCAGGGTCGATGAGCACCAGCCGTCCAACACCGAGGCGGGCGAGTGCTCGACGACTGGCCCACCGGTCCCGGAGCACCCGATGACGCCGACGGAGAGCCGACCTGGCGGACTTCGGGGTGCATGGGGCAGGTGTAGATGGCGTCCTTCGGACCGTCGGGACGTGCTGCTGAGTCCCCCCTTGCTTCGTGATCGCAGCAGGAGTGGTCGCTGTGGTGCGTTCCCTCGCCGTGCTCATGCAGATAGCGAGTCGGATCGGCGCGGAACTTCTCGGCACAGCTCGTCGAGCAGAAGAGGTACTCGGTGCCGTCGTGCTCGAAGCGGTCTGCCTCGTTGACGGGGGAGACCTTCATGCCGCAGACGGGGTCGATTCGGGCTTTAGTCTTCTGCGTCATCGGATGCAGACTCCTTCCCAACGAATGACCAGTTGTCCATAAGGACCAGCATTCCTGCCATTCTGTGACCGGGTCCCACCCAAACGAGGACGAGCATCGCTGAGCGAGAGGTAGCTGCTTGGAATAATCCCCCCGGGGGGGATATTGTACTTTCATATGAGCCCTCCTCGCACACCCGAATACGTCTATCTCGATGACGAACAGGTCCGGTCGCTCGTCAATGCTCTCAACCGGATCGAGGGCCATGTCAGCTCGGTCAAACGCATGGTCGAGGACCGACGCTGCGCGGACGAGTTGCTCACCCAGATCGCCGCGGTCAAGGCGGCGATGAATCGGGTCGCCGTCCGGGTGGTCGAGCAGGAACTGCGGCTGTGCCTGACGCAGTGCGGTGCCGCCGAGGCCGATGAACGATTCGACACG